>NZ_JAUSSN010000030.1 GCF_030812335.1 Pseudarthrobacter oxydans | reverse complement strand
TGTATTGCCCACGGACGTTGGTGACAGGCGGCGTGGTTCGGTGACAAAAAGAAGACCTCCGGGTGGAGTGGGGCTTGTCTAGAGTCCAGTTCCACAAACGGAGGTCTTCATGTCCCACCCTAATGCCTTTCTCGCGCCCAGGGGCAGGCTGCAGCTGGCCAGATGCGTGGTCGATGACGGGTGGTCGCTTCGTCGGGCCGCGGAGCGGTTCCAGGTTTCCGTGCCGACCGCCGCGCGCTGGGCCGGCCGTTACCGTGCACTCGGCGCGGACGGGATGGAGGACCGCTCCAGCAGGCCCGTTGTTTCACCCTTGCGGACCCCGCAACGGCGGGAGCGGCGGATCATCGCCCTGCGCGTGAACCGACGGTGGGGGCCAGCCCGGATCGGGTATCTACTGGGCCTCCAGCCATCCACCGTGCACAAGGTCCTCTCCCGGTTCGGGCTGGCGAAACTCTCGTGGCTGGACCGTGCCACGGGCCGGGTGATCCGCCGCTACGAGCACGAGAAGCCCGGGGACATGATCCACGTCGACATCAAGAAGCTTGGACGAATCCCCGGCGGTGGCGGCCACCGCGTCATGGACCGGGCGGCGGGCAAGAGGAACAAGACGGGAACCGAAGCGAACCGGCGCCCCGGCTACGCCTACCTGCACAACGCCGTGGATGACCACTCACGCTTCGCCTACACCGAGATCCTCGAAGACGAGAAGAAGGAGACCGCCGCCGGCTTCTGGGAACGCGCCAACGACGCCTTCAACGCCGCCGGCATCACCGTGAAGCGCGTCCTCACAGACAACGGCTCCTGCTACCGCTCCCACGCATTCAAAGACGCCCTGGGCCCGGACATCACACACAAACGAACCCGGCCCTACCGGCCCCAGACCAACGGCAAGGTCGAGCGCTTCAACCGCACCATGCTCGAGGAATGGGCCTACGCCCGCCCATACACGTCAGAGGCCGAGCGCGTTGCCGCTTTCCCGGCCTGGCTCCATGACTACAATCATCACCGAGGCCACACCTCACTCAAGGGTCAGCCACCAGCAAGCCGCGTCACTAGCCTCCGTGGGTAATACA
>NZ_JAUSSN010000029.1 GCF_030812335.1 Pseudarthrobacter oxydans | reverse complement strand
GGGTCCTCCACGTCAAAGGTCTTCCCGGACGCGGCCGGGCGCCACTGCCCACCGATCAGCAGACCGGTGGGTACAGAGGCCAGCAGGGCGCTCTCATGCTGGGCATTTGTTGACATCGTTCGCTCTCCAGGTGTTTTGAAGGAAGCCGTGGCTGTGTGCAGCACGACCTTCAGCAGTTTGGTGCGGTAGGGCCGCCAGAAGCCGGGGCATGAAGACGTCAAACCTTCTGGTGTCTTGCACCCACTGAGGTGGCGTCGGTGCCGACCCTCCTGGGTCGGCACCGACGCCTTAGGTGAGAACCGGCTAGACTCCGACGCTGGTCTTGGTACGGATCAGGTCCAGAGCCTGAACGAGGTATCCCTTGAAAACCGGGTAGTTCTCGCTCATCGGGAAGTGCCCGATAGCCTTCATCTCGATGAACTCGGCGCCCGGGATCTGGCTGGCCGTGCGGGCTCCGTCTTCAGGGGTGGTGAGGTAGTCGTACTCGCCGGTCATCAGGACCACCGCGCATTTGTCGGTCTGGATTTCGCCCAGTTTGCCGCGCAGATCGTGGTCCACCGAGTAGAAGTACAGGTCACCCTTGAACGCCTCGGAACCCTGAGTGTAGTAGAACCACGTTTTCCAGCGGTCCGCCTCCGGCGATTGCGGGGCCATGAGATCCCAGGTGCCGCTGCCGCACACCTGAGCGGCATTGGCATGGGGGTGCTGCCACCAGTCGAGGTAGAAGCCCGGTGAGTGGTCCGCCCCCTCCACGGGGATGACGGCGTCGAACCTTTCCGGGAAGCGGTGGGCGAGCTGCAGCGCTATGTTGCCGCCGAAGGAGGATCCCATGAAAATGGGGTCAACCAGTTCCAGTGCATCGACGAGGGCGACGATGAAGTTGGCGAAGTGGTCCGCGCTGAGCTGGTACTCCTCGGTCCACCACTCAGTGTTTTCAGGGGGGTCCGATTTGCCATGGCGGGGGAGGTCGTAGGCGATGACGCGGTATTTGGCGGTGATCTCCGGGTCCTCCAGCAGGCCGCGCCACTGGTGGTTGTGGGCTCCGGCGGTGTGCTGGCAGACCAGGGGCTGGCCCTGGCCGTTTTCGAGATAGAAAACCTTGTATTCAAGGCC
>NZ_JAUSSN010000028.1 GCF_030812335.1 Pseudarthrobacter oxydans | reverse complement strand
GTGGTTCTCTCGAAAGAATAGCGTTTTATTGATCTTTTGTGGTCAAGTTTTTAAGAGCACACGGTGGATGCCTTGGCATTAGGAGCCGAAGAAGGACGTAGGAATCTGCGATAAGCCTGGGGGAGTCGATAACCGGACTGTGATCCCAGGGTGTCCGAATGGGGAAACCCCGCCAGGGGCGCGAGCTGCCTGGTGACCCGCATCTGAACACATAGGGTGCGTGGAGGGAACGCGGGGAAGTGAAACATCTCAGTACCCGCAGGAAGAGAAAACAATAGTGATTCCGTCAGTAGTGGCGAGCGAACGCGGATCAGGCTAAACCGTTCCATGTGTGATAGCCGGCGGGCGTTGCATGGTCGGGGTTGTGGGACTTCCCATTCTGTCTCTGCCGGGACAGTGGGGTGTGTAGTACAGGCATAGGTGAACGGTCTTGAAAGGCCGGCCAGAGAGGGTGTGAGCCCCGTAACCGAAATGTTGTGTACCGCCCGGGGAGTATCCCAAGTAGCACGGGGCCCGAGAAATCCCGTGTGAATCTGTCAGGACCACCTGATAAGCCTAAATACTCCCTAATGACCGATAGCGGACCAGTACCGTGAGGGAAAGGTGAAAAGTACCCCGGGAGGGGAGTGAAACAGTACCTGAAACCGTGTGCTTACAATCCGTCGGAGCCAGTCTGATTCTGGTGACGGCGTGCCTTTTGAAGAATGAGCCTGCGAGTTAGTGTTACGTCGCGAGGTTAACCCGTGTGGGGAAGCCGTAGCGAAAGCGAGTCTGAATAGGGCGTTGCAGTGGCGTGATCTAGACCCGAAGCGAAGTGATCTACCCATGGCCAGGTTGAAGCGACGGTAAGACGTCGTGGAGGACCGAACCCACTTCAGTTGAAAATGGAGGGGATGAGCTGTGGGTAGGGGTGAAAGGCCAATCAAACTTCGTGATAGCTGGTTCTCCCCGAAATGCATTTAGGTGCAGCGTTGCGTGTTTCTTACCGGAGGTAGAGCTACTGGATGGCTAATGGGCCCTACAAGGTTACTGACGTCAGCCAAACTCCGAATGCCGGTAAGTGAGAGCGCAGCAGTGAGACTGTGGGGGATAAGCTTCATAGTCGAGAGGGAAACAGCCCAGACCACCAACTAAGGCCCCTAAGCGTGTGCTAAGTGGGAAAGGATGTGGAGTTGCGAAGACAACCAGGAGGTTGGCTTAGAAGCAGCCATCCTTAAAAGAGTGCGTAATAGCTCACTGGTCAAGTGATTCCGCGCCGACAATGTAGCGGGGCTCAAGTACACCGCCGAAGTTGTGGATTTCAGATATTAGCTAAGCCGCCCCTTGTGGGTTGGTTCAGGCGTCTGGAGTGGTAGGGGAGCGTCGTGTGGGCAGTGAAGTCGCGGTGTAAACCAGCGGTGGAGCCTACACGAGTGAGAATGCAGGCATGAGTAGCGAAAGACGGGTGAGAAACCCGTCCGCCGAATGATCAAGGGTTCCAGGGTCAAGCTAATCTGCCCTGGGTAAGTCGGGACCTAAGGCGAGGCCGACAGGCGTAGTCGATGGACAACGGGTTGATATTCCCGTACCGGCGAAAAACCGCCCATGCTGAACAGGGGATACTAACCGCCCAATACCTGCC
>NZ_JAUSSN010000027.1 GCF_030812335.1 Pseudarthrobacter oxydans | reverse complement strand
CCTCGCGGTGTAGGAACTCGGGCAGCATGCTGCCGGGGCGCCGGGGGTCCTCGTCTGATATACCCAGGTGGAGGTCGCTGAGGAGCCACCACCGCGCCGCGCGGTTCATGCGAGCAGTCCCAGCACGCGTGGAAGGAAGAGGAGCAGGTACATCGTCCACATCACGGCGACGACGCCGCGGCTCACCGTTCGGCCGAGGAGCTTCGGGCGTGTGGGCTGCCCGGTGTCTGCTCCGGCGCGTCGGACTTCGAGCGCGACAAGGGTGACGAGGAGGGCGGCAGCCGCGAGCAGTCCCGCCAGATCGATCATGATGCGGCCTCCTGCCGTGCGCGTGCCAGGCACGCGAGGATGGTGATGACGCCCATCGTGACGACGCACGCCTGCCACGACCACACCGCGAGGTAGAACATCGCCGTGGACACCGCCGTGAGCGTGGCGAGGCCGAGCGCCAGGACGAGCAGCGCGCCGAGCGCGGGGTCGGTCACCTGTGTGAGTCGGACCAGTGCCTGCCCCGGGAACAGGACCAGAACGGCTATCGCGGCGACCGTCTGCAGGGGTGTCGGCACCCCGGCGAGCGTCACCAGCGACAGCGCGACGGCCGCGAGACCGAGCACCACGGTGGTCCGGCTCACGCCGCCGCCGCTCATGGCGTCACCCGGTACACGCGTGCGTCGACGTTGCTGAACGCGAGCTCCACGCCGCCCTGCGCGCTCAGCCATTCCTCCAGCTCGGCGAAGCCGCGCGCGCTGCTGCCCTGAAGCACCAGACTCGCCTCCGAGGAGCGCGTGAACAACACGACGGCACCGGAAGGGCTGTGTCGGGCGAAGTCGTAAACGAGTGGGCCGCACGTCGCCGTCGACAGGTCCGACCGGCACATGTCGTCGATCGTCCGGGCCCGGTGTTCGAGGTAGGCCTCGCTGCGCCACGGCGTCGGGTGGGCAGCGGAGATGATCGTCGAACCGGGGGGCGCGAGACGCTGCACGGCGGCGACGGCGGCGATCTCATCGTCGGTGAAGACGTCATACTGGGCGTTCCCGAACCGGCCCGTCACGGTCAGCACGGCCAACAGGAAGCAGGTGAGCGCCAGGGCCCCCGCGGCGCGGAAGGAGGGGCGGGTTCTGCCGTCTGCGGGAAGCAGGACCGAGCACGCCTGTATGGCGATGAAGGGCAGCGCGAACAGCGAGACGCGGATAAGCATTTCCCCGCCGTACAACTGCGCGGGGAAGAGCAGCAGCGGGGTGACAGCCAGGAGGACCACCCGGATGTCGAGACGTCCCCTGCGCCAGTCGCGCACCGCCCCCGCCGCGGCAAGCGCCCACAGCACCAGGGTGAGAACGATCCTGACCTGCACCACGAGCACGTGCCCGGCGGTCCCGCTCAGGCGGTCGATGACGTTCGCCTCGGCCGCGCCCAGCAGTCCTGCGTCCGCCAGCGGCGGGTTCCCGATGAGGTAAGCACTCGCAGGGTAGACGAGCCAGAGCGTCAGCACGACGACGGTGATCAGGGGCAGCCGGCTGGGCCAGACACGCCCGCTCAAGGTGAGCGCGGTGATGGCGATGATCACCATGAACGGCGTCAGCTGATGACTCGCACAGATGACCGTAACGAGCAACAGGGCCACCACGAGGGCGCTCACCCGCTGCCCCGGCCGGGGCTCGGCGGGCGACCGTCCACGCCACCACGCCGCCAGCTCGGCACGTCGGTAGCCGCGGAGCGCGGGGGCCCGCGCGGCCAACGGGCCAACGAGCAGCGCGACCACAACGAGATACAGAAAAAAGCCGAACGCCTGGGGAGACAGGTAGTCCTGGTCCTGCCAGCTGCCGAGGCAGAAGACCCAGAGCACGAGCCAGCGCCGCCGCGGATCCCGCGTCAGGTAACCCGTCAACACG
>NZ_JAUSSN010000026.1 GCF_030812335.1 Pseudarthrobacter oxydans | reverse complement strand
TGTGTCTGTTGTTTGAGAACTCAATAGTGTGCCAAGTTTGTTGATACCAATTTATTGTATTGAATTGGTTGAATTGACTGGATCCGCCACCCCGTGGTGTGGTCTGGTTTTTACAGCTGGTTTCAAATTTTGTGCAGCCGGCACGTCCCGTTTTCCCGGGGGTGTTGGTTGTGTCTGTTTTACTTCAACGGAGAGTTTGATCCTGGCTCAGGATGAACGCTGGCGGCGTGCTTAACACATGCAAGTCGAACGATGATCCCAGCTTGCTGGGGGATTAGTGGCGAACGGGTGAGTAACACGTGAGTAACCTGCCCTTAACTCTGGGATAAGCCTGGGAAACTGGGTCTAATACCGGATATGACTCCTCATCGCATGGTGGGGGGTGGAAAGCTTTATTGTGGTTTTGGATGGACTCGCGGCCTATCAGCTTGTTGGTGAGGTAATGGCTCACCAAGGCGACGACGGGTAGCCGGCCTGAGAGGGTGACCGGCCACACTGGGACTGAGACACGGCCCAGACTCCTACGGGAGGCAGCAGTGGGGAATATTGCACAATGGGCGAAAGCCTGATGCAGCGACGCCGCGTGAGGGATGACGGCCTTCGGGTTGTAAACCTCTTTCAGTAGGGAAGAAGCGAAAGTGACGGTACCTGCAGAAGAAGCGCCGGCTAACTACGTGCCAGCAGCCGCGGTAATACGTAGGGCGCAAGCGTTATCCGGAATTATTGGGCGTAAAGAGCTCGTAGGCGGTTTGTCGCGTCTGCCGTGAAAGTCCGGGGCTCAACTCCGGATCTGCGGTGGGTACGGGCAGACTAGAGTGATGTAGGGGAGACTGGAATTCCTGGTGTAGCGGTGAAATGCGCAGATATCAGGAGGAACACCGATGGCGAAGGCAGGTCTCTGGGCATTAACTGACGCTGAGGAGCGAAAGCATGGGGAGCGAACAGGATTAGATACCCTGGTAGTCCATGCCGTAAACGTTGGGCACTAGGTGTGGGGGACATTCCACGTTTTCCGTACCGTAGCTAACGCATTAAGTGCCCCGCCTGGGGAGTACGGCCGCAAGGCTAAAACTCAAAGGAATTGACGGGGGCCCGCACAAGCGGCGGAGCATGCGGATTAATTCGATGCAACGCGAAGAACCTTACCAAGGCTTGACATGAACCGGAAACACCTGGAAACAGGTGCCCCGCTTGCGGTCGGTTTACAGGTGGTGCATGGTTGTCGTCAGCTCGTGTCGTGAGATGTTGGGTTAAGTCCCGCAACGAGCGCAACCCTCGTTCTATGTTGCCAGCGCGTTATGGCGGGGACTCATAGGAGACTGCCGGGGTCAACTCGGAGGAAGGTGGGGACGACGTCAAATCATCATGCCCCTTATGTCTTGGGCTTCACGCATGCTACAATGGCCGGTACAAAGGGTTGCGATACTGTGAGGTGGAGCTAATCCCAAAAAGCCGGTCTCAGTTCGGATTGGGGTCTGCAACTCGACCCCATGAAGTCGGAGTCGCTAGTAATCGCAGATCAGCAACGCTGCGGTGAATACGTTCCCGGGCCTTGTACACACCGCCCGTCAAGTCACGAAAGTTGGTAACACCCGAAGCCGGTGGCCTAACCCCTTGTGGGAGGGAGCTGTCGAAGGTGGGACTGGCGATTGGGACTAAGTCGTAACAAGGTAGCCGTACCGGAAGGTGCGGCTGGATCACCTCCTTTCTAAGGAGCACCTACAGTCACCTTGCCCCGTGTATGCGGGTGTGGAGGGGTTGTCAGGAGTACGCCCGTTGCGCAGACGCTAGTTCTGCGGCGGGTGCTCACGGGTGGAATATCAGCAAATAGCGGCCGCCGGTTTTTCCCCGGCACCCAGTACGGATCTCTCACCCTTTGGGGTGGTGGTCCTGGAACGGTGC
>NZ_JAUSSN010000025.1 GCF_030812335.1 Pseudarthrobacter oxydans | reverse complement strand
GACACCCCTTGTGGGTGAAGGGTTTTGGTGGAGCGCGGGACCTGATCCTGGGAGGCAAGCGTATTAACAGGTGTGACGCAGGAAGGTAGCCGAGCCGGGCGATGGTTGTCCCGGTCTAAGGATGTAGGGCGAACGGTAGGCAAATCCGCCGTTCATGATGCCTGAGACCCGATGGGACTCCCGTAAGGGGGGATTCGGTGATCCTATGCTGCCTAGAAAAGCATCGACGCGAGGTTTTAGCCGCCCGTACCCCAAACCGACACAGGTGATCAGGTAGAGAATACTAAGGCGATCGAGAGAATTATGGTTAAGGAACTCGGCAAAATGCCCCCGTAACTTCGGGAGAAGGGGGGCCCCCATCGTGATGGACACTTGCTGTCCGGAGCGTGCAGGGGCCGCAGAGACCAGGGGGAAGCGACTGTTTACTAAAAACACAGGTCCGTGCGAAGTCGCAAGACGATGTATACGGACTGACTCCTGCCCGGTGCTGGAAGGTTAAGAGGACCGGTTAGCCGCAAGGCGAAGCTGAGAATTCAAGCCCCAGTAAACGGCGGTGGTAACTATAACCATCCTAAGGTAGCGAAATTCCTTGTCGGGTAAGTTCCGACCTGCACGAATGGAGTAACGACTTCCCCGCTGTCTCAACCATAAACTCGGCGAAATTGCAGTACGAGTAAAGATGCTCGTTACGCGCAGCAGGACGGAAAGACCCCGAGACCTTTACTATAGTTTGGTATTGGTGTTCGGAGTGGCTTGTGTAGGATAGGTGGGAGACGTTGAAGCCCGGACGCCAGTTCGGGTGGAGTCATCGTTGAAATACCACTCTGGTCACTTTGGACATCTAACTTCGGCCCGTAATCCGGGTCAGGGACAGTGCCTGATGGGTAGTTTAACTGGGGCGGTTGCCTCCTAAAAAGTAACGGAGGCGCCCAAAGGTTCCCTCAGCCTGGTTGGCAATCAGGTGTCGAGTGTAAGTGCACAAGGGAGCTTGACTGTGAGAGAGACATCTCGAGCAGGGACGAAAGTCGGGACTAGTGATCCGGCGGTACATTGTGGAATGGCCGTCGCTCAACGGATAAAAGGTACCTCGGGGATAACAGGCTGATCTTGCCCAAGAGTCCATATCGACGGCATGGTTTGGCACCTCGATGTCGGCTCGTCGCATCCTGGGGCTGGAGTAGGTCCCAAGGGTTGGGCTGTTCGCCCATTAAAGCGGTACGCGAGCTGGGTTTAGAACGTCGTGAGACAGTTCGGTCCCTATCCGCTGCGCGCGCAGGAAATTTGAGAAGGGCTGTCCTTAGTACGAGAGGACCGGGACGGACGAACCTCTGGTGTGTCAGTTGTACTGCCAAGTGCACCGCTGATTAGCTACGTTCGGATGGGATAACCGCTGAAAGCATCTAAGCGGGAAGCTCGCTTCGAGATGAGATTTCCATACACCTTGTGTGTGAGAGGCCCCCAGCCAGACCACTGGGTTGATAGGCCGGATGTGGAAGCGAGGACTAACGACTCGTGAAGCTGACCGGTACTAATAGGCCGATAACTTACACCACACACTCTCCTCGTGAACGGATTCAAAAGACGTTCACACCATGAAGAGAGTACAAAGATAACAAGACTGCTTGCGTCCACTATGTGGTTCCCAAACAACAAACCCGTCACCAAACGGCACCGTTGTTCCAGGGAACAAAACCACAACACAATAAACAACACCACAGTTGTAACACCAGATTTCCCACCCCCGGGCCACAAACCCAGGGGAACGGGAGCAAGGGTTACGGCGGTCATAGCGTGGGGGAAACGCCCGGTCCCATTCCGAACCCGGAAGCTAAGACCCACAGCGCCGATGGTACTGCACCCGGGAGGGTGTGGGAGAGTAGGTCACCGCCGGAACATCATTAAACGGTCGAGAGCCCCAACCACACGGTTGGGGCTCTCCCGCATTTAAC
>NZ_JAUSSN010000024.1 GCF_030812335.1 Pseudarthrobacter oxydans | reverse complement strand
GCATTCAACGGTACGGCCTGGTCGGCGCACACGATCGCGACTGTGGCGGAGTGCCCGAACCGGGTGCTCGTCCTGATCGATGAGAGCACGCAGAGGCTGCGCACCTTTGCCACGTATCCGAAGGCGACTGGCACCACGAACGCTGGTGTCTGCACCAGCTCGGGGGGTGCGATCTACGAGAAGTCCACGCCGCTAAGCAACATCAACTTCACCACCGCGACGAAAACGGCTCGTATCGTGGACGCCGACCAATATGTCCACAACGTGACGTCGACGAAGCAGAACCTCAACAGTACGGCACGGGGCACGGCCAACAGCGGTCTGCTGGTGCTCGCCGATGTGAATGCCACAAGCCGCTACTGGCACTTTTACGACCCCAGCGGCGGCGGTGGTGGTGGTGATACGACGGCCCCGACCGTGACGGCTACGTCTCCGGCTGATGGTGCGACGGGTGTGGGGGTGACGGCCAATGTGACGGGGACCTTCTCGGAGGCGATGAATGCGTCGACGGTCACGTCGGCCACGTTCACGCTGAAGACCGGGACGACGACGATACCGGCCGCTGTGTCGTACAACAGCACGGACAGGGTTGCGACGTTGAACCCGGGTGCGGATCTGGCCGCCAGTACGACGTACACGGCGACGATCGATGTTGGGGTGAAGGATGCTGCCGGTAACGCGTTGGCGTCGGCCAGGACCTGGACCTTCACCACGGCTTCAGCGGGCGGCGGCACGTCGGAGACCGTCACGCTCACGGCCACCGCTGACACCTATGTGGCGAGCGGGGCGACGGGGACGAACT
Organism: Pseudarthrobacter oxydans; assembly: GCF_030812335.1. GTDB lineage: Bacteria > Actinomycetota > Actinomycetes > Actinomycetales > Micrococcaceae > Arthrobacter > Arthrobacter oxydans_B. The sequence continues at coordinate 1,484 of NZ_JAUSSN010000024.1, read as the reverse complement.
ATGGCACGAGCACCATATTGGGTGTGGACAACAGCCCTGTGGAGGCCACGTACTTGAAGTTCGACCTGTCGGCGTATGCGGGCAGGACGCTGGAGAGTGCGACGTTGCAGCTGCGTAGCGCCGGGAGTGGGTCGACGGGCACGCAGAACGTCAAGCTCGTCGCTGATGACAGCTGGGCCGAGAGCGGGCTCACGTACAGCAGCCGTCCGGCGCTCGGCACCAGCATCGGCACGCTCGGCCCGACAACGTCCAACACCGGCTACAGCGTTCCGCTGACGGTCAGCGGCCTGTCCGGTGAGCTCGGCCAACAGCTCACCCTTGGTATGGACTCCAGCAGCAGCGACGGCCTGGACCTCAACTCCAAGGAGGCTGGCAGCACGCTCGCGCCCAAGCTGGTGCTAACGCTCGGCGGCCTCGGCCTCGGCGGCGGTGGTGGTGTTGATACGACGGCCCCGACCGTGACGGCTACGTCTCCGGCGGCTGGTGCGACAGGTGTGGGGGTGACGGCCAATGTGACGGGGACCTTCTCGGAGGCGATGAATGCGTCGACGGTCACGTCGGCCACGTTCACGCTGAAGACCGGGACGACGACGGTACCGGCCGCTGTGTCGTACAACAGCACGGACAGGGTTGCGACGTTGAACCCGGGTGCGGATCTGGCCGCCAGTACGACGTACACGGCGACGATCGATGTTGGGGTGAAGGATGCTGCCGGTAACGCGTTGGCGTCGGCCAGGACCTGGACCTTCACCACGGCTTCAGCGGGCGGCGGCACGTCGGAGACCGTCACGCTCACGGCCACCGCTGACACCTATGTGGCGAGCGGGGCGACGGGGACGAACTATGGCACGAGCACCATGTTGGGTGTGGACAACAGCCCTGTGGAGGCCACGTACTTGAAGTTCGACCTGTCGGCGTATGCGGGCAGGACGCTGGAGAGTGCGACGTTGCAGCTGCGTAGCGCCGGGAGTGGGTCGACGGGCACGCAGAACGTCAAGCTGGTCGTTAGTGACAGCTGGACCGAGAGCGGGCTCACGTTCAGCAGCCGTCCGGCGCTCGGCACCAGCATCGGCACGCTCGGCCCGACAACGTCCAACACCGGCTACAGCGTTCCATTGACGGTCAGCGGCTTGTCCGGTGAGCTCGGCCAACAGCTCACCCTTGGTATGGACTCCAGCAGCAGCGACGGCCTGGACCTCAACTCCAAGGAGGCTGGCAGCACGCTCGCGCCCAAGCTGGTGCTAACGCTGAAGAACTAGGCGGACACTGTCAACACGGCCGAGACCGTCCACACCATCCGACCGGCACCACCCAGTCAAGGGGACGACCATGCACGGAGAACAGCTTGCGCGTCACGCGCGTCACGCGGTGACGAGCGGGCTCGATGCGACCGGCGGCACGGGCCGCTCTGGCCGTACCGGGGGGCGCTGGAGGGCGCGTGAGGTGTGGTGTGCGTTGGCGGGTGTTGTGTCGTTGGCGCTTGC
>NZ_JAUSSN010000023.1 GCF_030812335.1 Pseudarthrobacter oxydans | reverse complement strand
GTCGGTCGCAATCTCTCCGCATCAGCGGCGGCGACTCGAACTACTTTACACACCCCACCGACCACACACAAATCCACCCCCACACCACCCCCCACCCCCCCAAAAACCCCGCCACCACACGGAACCCAGGCCCACCGGGGCCACCCGAACCCTCTTAGCTCAGGAAACACGTGCCTGTGCAGTGCATCACCTGTTTTCGGGACTCCCTCCCGTTACGATCAGGACGTGAGGGCAGAACGCCGGCGCCAAAGGCCAGACTTCCTCCATCGGCGTGTGTCCGGACCGGCCGCCGCCGGCCTATCCGGGGGCGAGATCTCCTCGCGGATGAGGCATGGCCTTGCCTACCGTGTACCGGACACAATCAGCCGCAGCCTTTGGGAAATCGTCCGCGCCAATGTGCTCACCCTGTTCAACGCACTCGCAGGCGCGTGTTTCGTCATCCTGCTTCTGCTGGGCAGCTGGCAGGATGCCCTCTTCGGGCTGGCAGCTGTAGGCAACGCCGTCATTGGCGTGCAGGAGTACCGCGCCAAGCGGTCCCTGGACCGCCTCGCCGTCCTCGAGGCCCCCGCGGTCCCGGGTCCTCTCCGGCTCGACCATTGCTACCGGCCGGGACACGGCACGGGCTACCCGGGTGGGAGCTGGCTCCTTCCCCAGCAGAATCGCCGCCGACGCGAAGCGGTTCTCGCTGGTCACCTCTGAGATCCGCAACAGCCTCAACCGGATTCTCCGCTGGCTCACCTGGGCGCTGTTGCCGCTGTCGGCGGCGTCCGGCTGGCCGGGAACAAGGTTCTCATCCAGGAGCTGGCAGCGGTCGAGGGCCTGGCCCGCGCCGAACTGTCCGGGCCCGCGGAACTTGGCTGGGCGCACGCCTTAGGCTGGTTCGCTGCGGATCCGGAGTCAAACGCGAACTCGCGCTGCCCTGTAACGGCCTTTGAGCACGACGGCGGCGACCCGGGCGGTCTCATCGGTTCCGTTCTCTTCCGCCCGGAAGTGGAGTGCCCTGACGTTCGACGGCGGAACGCCCGGCTCAGGCGCACGGAACCCGGGCGCCCCCGGAAGTCGTGCTGACGGACCGGTCCGGCAGTGCAGACGCGGCGCCGGCGGCAGACGCCGCCCTGGGCAAGGCCGACCGGCCCCCCGAATCCGGCCTGCGGACCGTGGTGCTGGCCTATGCCGCCGCCACAACCATCACGGCCGAAGGCGCCACCCTGCCGGCGGTTGTGGAACCCGTCGTTGTGCTCATGTTTCGGGAACAGATCCGCCCCTATGCCCTACAGACGCTGGACTACTTCCGCCACGAGGGCTTTGAGCTGAAAGTCATTTCGGGGGACGACCCCCGTACGGTCCCGGCGATTGCCCGGACCGTGGGCCTGTACGTCGCGGAGGGATTCGATGCCCGGACGCTTCCGGCCGATCCCCGGCTGCTTGATGAGGTGATGGAAAACAACAAGGTGTTCGGCCGCGTGAGTCCCACCAGAAGAAGGACATGGTGGCAGCACTTCAGCGGCGCGGGCACACGGTCGCGAAGACCGGAGACGGCGTCAATGACGTGCTGGCCTTGAAAGAGGCAGACCTAGGCATAGCCATGAACTCTGCCGCACCTGCCACGAAGGCAGTGGCACTGCTGGTGCTGCAGGATGGCTGTTTCGACCGGCTGCCCGGGCTGGTGGCCGAGGGCCGTCGGGTGATCGCCAACATTGAACGGGTATCGAAGCTATTCCTCAGCAAGACGGCCTATTCGATTGCGATCGCTGTCAGCTTCGGGCCGCTCAACCTGAAGTTTCCGTTTCTGCCCCGCCAGCTGTCGTTCACAGAAGGCCTGACGATCGGCATCCCCTCGTTCTTCCTGGTTCTGATGGCCAATACCAGCCGCTATCGGCCCGGGTTCCTACGCAGGTCACTGTCCTTCGCCGTCCCGGCAGGGCTCATCGTCACTGCCGCACTGCTGGGGTTGAACCTCTACGCGCAGTCGAGCGGAGCTGCCGACTCACCGGAGACATTGCAGTCCGCCTCGGTACTGGCCCTCTCGGTGTTGGGGCTGTGGATTCTTGCAGTGGTCTCCCGCCCGTTCGATACCAAGAAGCTGGTGGTGCTGCTCGCGATGTGTTCGATTCTATTGATCCTGATGAACCTGCCACTCGCCCAGGACTTCTTTCATCTCGCGTGGCCGCCGCCGGATTTGTTGCGGGCAGCGGGTGCGGCTGCGGTGGGCGGCGGGCTCGCTATCGAGCTCCTGGCCTGGATCCACGGCAGGAAGTTCCCCCGCTGACCTGAGCCGGCGATTGGGGTGCTGTTTTGGGGTTAAATGCGGGAGAGCCCCAACCGTGTGGTTGGGGCTCTCGACCGTTTAATGATGTTCCGGCGGTGACCTACTCTCCCA
>NZ_JAUSSN010000022.1 GCF_030812335.1 Pseudarthrobacter oxydans | reverse complement strand
GCAAGCGCCAACGACACAACACCCGCCAACGCACACCACACCTCACGCGCCCTCCAGCGCCCCCCGGTACGGCCAGAGCGGCCCGTGCCGCCGGTGCGGTCGGTCGCATGAAGCCCGCTCGTCACCGCGTGACGCGCCGTCATCGCGCGTCCCGCGCGACGCGCCGAAGAACTACCACCAGCCGGAGGCCAACCGCCACCGCCCCGATCGACAGCACGACCAGCCACCCAAGGGCCATCGCGCTGGCGCCCCTGTCGGCCGCCCACAACGCCGAGGCACAGAGGGCGACACCGAGAATCACGCCGACCACAATCGCTTCCGTATAGCGACCGTGGGCCCGGCACACGGCGTTGTAGGCCTGCAGCACCGCGTATGGCACTAGTCCGGCCGCCAACCACCGCAGAGCGCCGGCGGAGGATTCGGCGTACCGCTCCCCCAGCAGACTGAGCAGCGGGTGAGCGAGGATGACGAGGACGGCTGCAGCCAGACCTCCTACGGCAAGCGACAAACGGAGACTCGCCCAGGTGGTCGACACCAGACGGTCCGGGTCGCGTACACCCTCAGAGAACTGGACGATGCCCATCAGCATCGGAGCGGAGTAGGCGGCCCAGGCCATCATCCAGGCGGGATACCAGTAGGCAGCTGCCTCCGGCGCCACCATGTGCGCGAGCAGGAGCGGCAGTACCAGCCCGGGGGCGCGCTCGGTGAGGGTGAGGAGCTGGTACGGAAGGCCCATCGCCAGCAGTGGACGGCCGCGGGCCGTGCGCAGGGTCGGTCGCGGCCGGTAGCCGACCAGTCGTCGCAGTTGGACCGCACCGACGATGCATGCCACGGTCGTCCCGAGGGTCCAGCAAGCCATCAGCACGTCGGCGGAGGCGCCGTGCGACTGCCAGGCCACGACCGCAGCAGCCCCGAGCGAGACCCCGCCGCCCAACGCGTACCTCAAGGTCGCGCTGGCTCCGCGTCCCAACGCCACAAGCGCCTGGTCCAGCACGATGACCAGGGTGCCGGTGACGGCAGCCACGAGGAACGTGAGCCAGAAGAGGACCGACACCGAGGCAGTGTCCGGCATCACAACCGACTGCAGCACAAGGTAGCCGAGGGCCAGCACGGTGCCGGCCACCCCCACGATGGCGAACGCCGCGTCCAGCACCCGCGAGGGCGGCTCCCCTCGGCCCACCGACACGATCACGGCCGACCCGGCGCCCAGCACTGCGAGCTGGGTGCAGATCATCACCGCCGAGACCGCGGCCATGGTGAGCCCGACCTCACGGTCGGACGTCGCGCGCGCGGCCACGACCCAGAACGCGAAACCCGCGCCCGTCTGGGCGGCTTTGGCCACGACGAGGCCGAGGGAGCTGCGCAAGGCGGAATGCCGGACGGTCGGGGCGCCCATGACAACGGTCTCCCGCTCAGCGCTCACTTCGCAAACCCCTGGCCATGGCCGCGTAGTTGTACCAGCAGAAGGCGCCGTAGTAGCGCAGCCACCGAGGCTGGCCCTCGGCGAGGCTCAAGGCGCTGCCCCGGACTGCCGCGGCGGCGGGCAGCAGCGCCAATCTCGCACCGCGCCAGCCGTGCTTGCGGACCATCCGTCCCAGTCCCGTTCCGTCCATGAGGAACTGGTCGAGCGCGAAGTCGAAGTCATCTGCGGCGAAACGATGTTCGACGAAGACCCGGCGTGACACCGCCGTTCGCAGCCCTGACTGCCGCATCCGCCAACGCAGCTCGATGTCCTCCCCCGACTTGAACGAGTCATCGAAACCCACGCCCAGCATCAGATCTCGGTCGACGACCGTCGCCACGAGCCCGAACCAGTTGCGGCTGCGGCCGGTGCGATGGTGATGTGCCAGCGCCTGCCCCCAGTAGCCGGGTCCAGCGACGCTCTCCAGACCGGCCTGGAGGGCGTCGTATCCGCCCTCCACCAACTCCGTGAGCAGGTCGGCGACCCCCCCGGGCCTGAACACGACGTCGGCGTCAACGAGCAGGACCCAACGGGTGTTGCTGCTCCGCACACCAAGCGTTCGAGCCCATGGCAGGCCGCGGCCCTCGTCGCTCAGAACCCGGGCACCGGCCGCATGGGCGAGGCTAACGGTGCGGTCCGTGGAGCATCCGTCCACCACAATGATCTCAGCGACACCGGACTGACGCAGCGCCTCCAGACAGCGCGGGAGAAGGTCCTCCGCGTTCCGGGCCGGAACAACCGCGGTGACTTCAGAAGGACTGTGACCCACAGTGTCCACCCCCTCAGATCTGCTCGTCAAGGACCGTCGGTAGCAGCTGCTCGAGGTAGCGGACGATGTCGTCCGACGCCTCGTCCGCCGAGTACGCGGAGGGCACCTGCAGCAGGTGGCAGGGACGTCCGTCGAGCGCCTTGCTCAGCACGACCCCCTTCGCCGCGAAGTGCTCGCGCCACGGGAGGACGGACGTGGCCGCCAGGCCGGTCACGACCCGCTGCGAGAAGCCCGCCATCTCGATGTGGAAGTTGCCAATCATGCGGTCGACCATCCAGTCGCTCGTCCGCTCGACGATCCGAGACCGTGCGCCCTCGAAGCGCTCGATGTAGATGGCGGCCGCGAGCGGGGCCGAGGTCGTCACTTCCCGCCCCGGGAACGCGGTCCCCGGATCGACCATGCGGTGCTCCGGCGACCATCGCCTGGAGAAGTCCGCGAGGCGCGGATAACGGATGACGTACGGGTGCACCACCGTGGTGAGGCGGCCGACGCTCTCCGAGAGCCCTGAGGGGACCAGGGGCTTCCGGACACCTTCGAACAGGTGCGGGTAGATGGCCCGGTGGTGCGGCTTGATGAACATCGGCTTCGCGTAGCCGAGCATCGTGGCGTCTTCGGCGAGGAAGGCCCAGTCGTCACCCATGAACGACCACCCCTCGCGCCGCATCAGCTTGGCGGCAGTGCTCGTCTTACCGGTTCCTCCGGCTGCGGGCAGCGCGATGGCGTGACCCCGGTACGCCATCGTTGCCGCGTGAATCATGCCAGCTCCTCGACTGACCATTGCGGCATCGAGGACAGGGACCACGGAGGTCAACAGCTCGCCCGGCCCGTGAATGCGCCACTGCTCTGCGTCCCGCACGACCTGCACACGATCGGCTTGGAAACGCACGCTGTTATCCGTGTACGCGAGCTCGTGCTCAACCAGACCCGCATCCGGCATCGACTCCAGCCGGTCATTGACGACGATGTCGGCCGGCCGCTCGGCGTCCGTGGCGAAGCACGCCAGCATGCTCTGGAGCTGGGCCGCTGCTGGCGCCTCCGCGTCGACGCGAATCATGACGCGGCCGTGGATGTCGAAGTGCAGCGCCTTGGTCTTGGTCTTGGTCTTGGTCTTGGTTTTGGTCTGCATGGTCGTCCCCTGTCTGAGTGTTGTCGGTCGGATGGTGTCTCGGCCCCGGCGACTAGTCCATCCAGTGCCCCAGAGGGATTCGAAAACCCCCGGCCAAGCGACTCTGCCTGTATTGACGGTAAGGTAGGCCGGCCGGGTAGACAACGGTAGTAATTACTCGCTTTTACATCGCGTCCTACGTAGGGAATTTCGTGCTCCCGCCAGAGCCAGGGGTGTGAATCCTCCCGGGTTTGATGGAGGCATCGATTGTCCGGACGGATGGTTCCCATGCCAGCCGGCCCCGGAGCCAGAACGCTGTTGCAGTGCTCTGGCGCACGAAGGGTTCCCCGTGGGACCTGCGGCCCGCCGCCCCATTCCTTGAACGCGCGCTTGCAGCCCTCCCGGCGTGCGCTACACGGGTACGGCTCAGCGACCATCCGGACGCCAGTACCGCAGCCCGCCGCTTGTGGTGCCGTTGCGGGCCACCTCAACCGTGGCGTACGGGAACGCGAGACGGTCGGACTGGTCAGGTCCGCGACCGCGGACGTCCGAACACCACGTGCCGGTGTTGACATACCGGGTGGGGCAGGCCTCGAGCGCCGACTCGAGTGCCCGGTGCGTGTGGCCCGAGACGTACCAGGCCACGCCGGAACCGTGAGCCTCCAGGGTACGTGCGAACCTCCCCGCTGCAACTGGAGCCTCCTCGCTAACGACTCTGCGCCCGGTGGCCGCGAGCATCATGCGGGTTGCGGCGACCGGGAGCGCCGAGACCGTCCGGAACCGGGACAGCCGCGCCAGATCCCGAACGGCCACCCCGTCGAGCTCGAGCCGCAGTGACTCGGTCTGCAACAGTTCGTCGTACGCGAGCTCCCGGACGCGGCGTTCCGCCCGCTCGGACGCAAGGCAGGCCCTGGCAACGGCACCGGCACGGCTCAGGCGCGACGTGGACGGATGCGCGTTCCAGGCAGCGAGCGGTGGCAGCTCCAACTCGTCGGTGCCGTTGACCGCCGCGCGGAGCACCTCGGGCATCCGATGCAGCGCATGGTGCTGGTGCCCGTGCTCGGCCACGAGCACGTGGGGCACGTGCAGGAACCACGGGTGCACCCGGACCCGCGTGGGCTCGGCGGGTGACAGCAGCACCGAGAGGCGGGCCGCCACCGACGGCCGGGCCAGCTCCACATCGTGGTTGCCGCACACGAAGTGCAGCTGCACGCCGCGCGCCGCACACTCCTTCAGCGCCCGGAACGTGTCGACGTGGTGGGCGAGGATGGACTCGAGCCGGGCCAGGCTCTCGTCCTCGGCGAACCCGAGCAGCTCGAACGTGTCACCGACGAAGGCGACGTGCAGCTGCGAGCCGGAGGCTGCGAGCACCTCGCGGTGTAGGAACTCGGGCAGCATGCTGCCGGGGCGCCGGGGGTCCTCGTCTGATATACCCAGGTGGAGGTCGCTGAGGAGCCACCACCGC
>NZ_JAUSSN010000021.1 GCF_030812335.1 Pseudarthrobacter oxydans | reverse complement strand
GGCTCCATGACTACAATCATCACCGAGGCCACACCTCACTCAAGGGTCAGCCACCAGCAAGCCGCGTCACTAGCCTCCGTGGGTAATACACCTAGACCCAACCAATCGCAAGCTTGCGAACTGGATATCGATCCAAAGGCGGGCAGATCGCGAAGGTCGTCTGGACGACACGAGGCGAAGGATGCTATCCACGCTGCCCGGGTGGATGCAGGATCAGCGTTCGCGAACGGACCGGGAGCGATGGCACGCTCGGCTCGAAGAGCTCCGGAGGTTTCGGGAGCTGGAGGGGCGTTGGCCGCGGTTTCGCGCGCCTGTCGCCGAGGAAGAACGCGTCCTCGGCGTGTGGCTTCACTTGCAGCGGCAAAAATTCGGACGGGGCAGCTTGCTAGCGCACGAATTACAACTGCTCGATCTCTGTGCTCCCGGGTGGAACGCTTGGCGCGTGAAACGGATGACGTCCGGGTCGCATGGCGACGACTCAGAGTAACCATCCGGCGCATCCGATTCCCGCACCGTGGTGCTCCGGATGGAATCATCCACCGCTATGGACGACGCCCAAGATGGCAACAACGCAAGCAGCCTGGACACGCGAGGATTCTTCGATTTTTCAAGACATTGCGATTGCTAGGTCCGCTCGTAGGCCCTACTCGCTAGCTGAATTGCTTCTTCGACGGTGCTCTTGCCGCTGGGTATTTCCCGAAACACCGTTGCGAAGGCTGTCAGCGCGGACGGTCCACCAACATACGAGCGTACACCGCGAGACTCCGGAATCAGGGCTGTGCAACCGGCGATAGGGACGCTGCTGAAGGACCCACGGATGCCGGCAAGGATGCTGGCGGAGCGCGTCGGCTGGCCCCCATTTCCGCTATACTGCCGCGGAACGCCGTTGATAGACCATCGATGGCTGCCCCCGAGCGTCGAATCTGATTCGGTCCAGCAAGCCCTGGAGTCTCGGGGATTTCGGGGTTGTCAGGAGTAGCGGGGAGACTCAATCTCCCCGCTTGGTGATCTTGAGTCGCGAGATCGCGCCATGGATGTCATTGCGCCACCGCAGCAGCCGTGGCAAACACGTCCGCTGGCATCGACCGGTGCAGCTTCCAGGTGATGGCGATCGGCTTCTCACCGGCGTGCTGCACATAGTCCACCTGACCGAGGCACGTGTACGGGAGAGTCAGGCCGGTCTCGTCCTCTGACGTATCCCGCGTGAAGACCAGGATCTTCGAACCGTGCGCAGCCCGGTCCAGATACCGCCTGCCCGTCGGGCTCTCGGGGGACGTTGCGTTCTGCGATTCCCAGTGGAACAGCTCCGGGCTGATGGCATAGTCCTTGTACATCGTGGTCGCCGAGTGCTTCTTATCGTCTTTGCTGAGCGTGACGAAGAAGGCGTCCGTGGACGTTGCCTTGCACCAGGCCACGCCCTCGCGGTGTTGCGCGTTCCTGCCGAGCTCCAGCGAACCGTACTGGAGAGCCGCCAGGATCTCCTCGCGCCGATAGGTGGCGTGCGAGAGTAGCGGGACGTGTTGCAGGCCCGCTCCGAGGCCCTTGGCGGAATGTTTGGACGCCGCCACGCCGAGCTTCACAATCTGGCGGATCTCGCTGCAGACAAACTGGTAGCCGCGCAGATAGTCCAGCCCGGCGTCGTACGTGGGGAAACCGCCGCCGTCGTCCCACAGCGTGTAAAACAGCATCCGGGCGAACGCCTGGTCCCGCATGCCGAGCTCCGCATAGCGGGGCGCGTCGGCGCCGACCAACATCGAGTAGGCCTGCGCGCGTTCCGGATCGTCGACGTGGATCAGCGCAGCCATGCGGCCGAGAAGTCTTTTCTCGTCCATATCGGTCAGCTCCTGGATCTTCCCAGTGATGACTGCCTCCAACGGCGAGAACCCCTCGATCAGGCCCGCCTGGCGGAGGTAGCCGGTCCACGAATCCTTGGTCGACCGGTAGATCGACTTCACGTCGTTCCCGGACCGCTCCAGATAGGCCTCCAGTTCCGTCTCCGCGTACGAGGCGACGTCCCGGACCAGCTGCGCCCGGTTGAACCGGAGCTGCGCCCTGATGTTGTCCAGCACGACCTTCTGCGCCACCCGGTCCAGCACGATCTGCGAGCCCGACGGCAGGTACGGGAATTCGTTCTCGACAGCCTCTACCAGCTCCTTGCGCCCATAGCCGGTGAGCGCCCGGTAACGCAGATCGAAGCGGAACTCACGGCGCTGCTGGCCGATGAAGTCCATGACGGTCAGGACCGCCTTGCCCTCGGCCCGGCGCAGCCCGCGCCCCAGCTGCTGGAGAAAGATCGTGGCGCTCTGCGTGGGCCGTAGGAGCAGGATGGTGTCCACCTGCGGCAGGTCGAGGCCTTCGTTGAAGAGGTCGACGGCAAAGATGCAGTTGATCTCCCGAGCGCGGAGCCGCTCCAGCGCCGCTGCGCGGTCGGCGTCGTCGGTGCTCCCGTCGACGGCGACGGAGGCGATGCCGGCGCGGTTGAACACCTCCGCCATGTAGTGGGCGTGCTGGACCGAGACACAGAATCCGATGGCCCGCATCTGGTCGGTGCTGGTGACCTTGTCTCGGAGTTCACGGATCACTTTGGCGGCACGGGCGTCGTTGCCTGTGTAGAGGTTGTTCAGCTGCGCGGTGTCGTAGTTGCCCCGTTTCCATTCCAATTGGCTGAGATCAACGTCGTCCGAGACGCCGAAGTAGTGGAACGGCACCAGCAGATCGGCGTCCAGGGCGTCCCAGAGGCGCAGTTCGCTGGCGGTCCGGCCGTCGAAGAACTGCTTGGCGACGTCGACGCCGTCGCCGCGTTCCGGTGTCGCGGTCAGTCCGAGGAGCTGCTGCGGCTGCAGGTGGTCCAGCAGCCGGCGGTAGGTTGGCGCCATGGCGTGGTGGAATTCATCGATGACGACTACGTCGAAGAAGTCGGGTGCCAGCTGTTCAATGCCGAGGGAGGACAGCGACTGGACGGCGGCGAAGATGTGCTTCCACCGCCCGGGTTTGTGTTCCCCGACGTAGAGTTCGCCGAAGGCGCCGTCCTGCATGACGTCACGGTAGGTGCGCATAGCCTGTTTGAGGATTTCCTGGCGGTGGGCCACGAAAAGCAGTTTCAGATCGCGGCCTGCAGTTTCGCAGAGGCGCTTGTAGTCCAGGGCGGCGATGACGGTCTTGCCGGTGCCGGTGGCTGCGACAACGAGGTTGTGGTGGAAGCCCTTGAGCCGTTCGGCTTCCAGGTCCTCAAGCATCTCCTCCTGGTGGAGGTAGGGCTGGACTTCGAGGCCGCTGGCGGCACCAGGGATGGCGCTGCGCCGGCCGCCGTTGCGTTCCAGGGCGGCGTCCAGTTTTTCGCCGTCGCGTTCGGGATCGTAGCTTTGGAAGGCGCGCTGGGCCCAGTAGCTGTCGAAGGTGACCTCGAACTTCTGCAGCAGCGCGGGCGTGCCGACCGAACTGAGCCGGACGTTCCATTCGAGGCCGTCCAGCAGAGCTGCTTGGCTGAGGTTGGAGCTGCCGACGTAGGCGGTGTCGAATCCTGAGTCGCGGCGGAACAGCCAGGCCTTGGCGTGCAGCCGCGTGGCCTGGGTTTCGTAGCTGATCTTCACCTCGGCCCCGTACCGGGTCACGAGTTCGTCGATGGCGCGGCGTTCGGTGGCGCCCATGTAAGTCGTGGTGATGACGCGGAGTTTCACACCTCGCTCCTTGAGCTGCTCCAGCGCCGGATGAAGCAGGCGCAGGCCTGTCCAGCGGACGAAGGCGCAGAGCAGGTCTACGGTGTTGGCGGACTCGATTTCGGTGCGGAGTTCCGCAGCGAGATTTGGATCGTCCTTGCTGTTGGTGAGCAGGGCCGAGACGCTCAGTCTGGTACTGGGGCGGCGAAGGCTGCGGCGTTTGAGCGTGTCGGCGCGGTGGAGGGACTGGAGCTGGGTGGGGCCGTCGGCGATTCGGTCCGTGCTGTTGAGTTCCTGGAGGAGCTTGTTTGCGAGGGCCACACGTTCAGTCGGTTTGGCTGCTTCCAGGGCTTGGCGGACGGCGTCGGCGACGTGGCGGGAGAGGATGTCCGGGGTGTCTTCGTCGTCTATGTTCGCGAAGACGGGTTGCAGGTCTGAAGCTTTGTTCAGCAGATTGCCGAGGACATCCGTGTTCAGAAGTTCGTACAAGCCCTCGGGCAGCTGATCCGCCGCCACTCCCCCAATGAAGTTAGTCACTGCGCCAGGGTATTTCGTGGGAGCGACAAATGACGAATAGGGCCCGATTTCAAGAGATATAGTCGTCCGCATGGCTGTAGGGGACTGCGAAGGCGCGTTTTGGAATTCGGCACGTGAAGACGGGTTGGACCTCGTGCGCTACAAAAAGCCTTGGATAAATCAGCAGGGACACTTCGGACTGCCTCCAGAGGCTGATCCGGTAGTACAACCGCTCCATGACATATTCCTGGCTCTTGGAGGCAACGCCGCCGAGCAAGCGGCGAAGCGCCCAACAGCTCTGCCCGGAGACTTCATCCACCCGGAGACTGGAACGATCATTGAGATCGATGAGCCGCAGCACTTCACAAGCTTCCGCCTCCTGACGTTCAATTTTTACCCAAGCCACCTGGCGTTGGGATATGAAGCTGAGACGTATCGCCGCCTTTGTCAGAGGCTGTCCGGGGAAGCCGATGCTTACTTCCGCACGAAGACTGCGGCAGCCTTCGGAGTCGGTGGTCGCCAGCGACAACGCGCTTACTATGACGCTCTCCGAGATCTGTCAGTGCCCATCATGGGTCTCCCGCCGGTCATCCGCATTGCCGCCGCCGACAGAAACGGCGCCGCGGCATATTGCAGGAATCGAGAAGTCATAAGGGATCGACTTTCAAACACGTGAACCGGGCAATTTTGATCACTTGCCCTTCTGGGCGCGTCCACGTGAACTGTTGTCAGGAGTGAAGCAATGAACCCAGATCAAGTGAACGAGCTCATTTCTGCAGTAGGCGGGCTCCTCAACGCCATCCTGTGGCCAACCTTGGTTGGCATTGTTGCGTTCAGGTTCGGGCCAGCTGTAATGCGGAAGTTCATCGAATCGGACCAGGTGACTTTCAAAGCGGGAGGACTAGAGGCCTCATTCCTGCAAGGAAAAGTCCAGCTTGCCGCCAACTTGGTTGCGGCCGTAAACGACAAGTCAGCCGGCGCCCAAAGCGGGTCTGAAGTTGATGCGAAGGACATCGCCGACGATGTAGAACATGCAATACCTGACGTTTCAGCGTTCGAGCGTATACGCGGCTCTCGCCTTCTTTGGGTTGACGATCGCCCGGGCAACAACTTCTATGAACGCCGGGCGCTTGAGGCTCTAGGCATTCACATCGAAACTTCTCTCGACACAGACGACGCTCTACAGCAGCTTCAAGCGCGTCACTATGACCTCGTTATTTCCGATATGGGCCGCCCTGGCGATTCACGAGCTGGATATACATTGCTGGACGCCTTGCGTCAGGCCAGCGACCGCACACCGCTAGTTATTTATGCTGGTTCCCGCACTCCCGAGCACGTTAGAGAGGCTCAGAGCCACGGTGCAGTCGGTTGTACGAATTCGCCGCAGGAGTTGATCCTATTGGCAACCGCCACACTCAGCGCTCGACACGAGACCTGGGCCACAAGACGCCGATAAGCAATACATTCCCCTCGGCGTCGCGAGAGCATCGCCAGACCTAATTACCGCTCGCCCAGCACCAGTACGCCATTGAGGACGCCGGAACTTCGCGCTACGCCATCGGACGACGCTGCCTGCGAACCTGATTCAGAGCTACGGGCTATTCTGCAGGTACCGCCAGCCCCTATACATGAGTCTCATTGCCCGAAGACACAACCACCGTCGTTCCACACAATAAAACCATCGTCATCGCGATGGGCCTGTCCGGCGTCGATCGGGCACAAGAAGCAGCCGACACGGTCGTTGATCACGCCCCGGACAAGTTCCCGCGCCCGCCGGACTCTAATAGCCCCGACGCCTTCTATGGCCGTGTAGCCAACCCAAAGCGTCTCGACAACTCGTCTATTGTGAACTGGTTCCTCAGTTTGCAGGCACTGTTCTGGTTGGCGAACATTCCTTCGCGCCAGTATGCATCCTCAATGGGCACGGTGTCGGTCCATTCGATGGGAACCACATACTCTGCCGTGTCGACACCTTCGCCCGCATCCGGATGCGCGTACAAGCCCTCGAGACTAAGTGAACGGAAGGGCGTCGTTTCCCCCTGTATCCGCAGTTCAGCAGAGTCAGCAGGCATGGCCTTGCCCGCAACGGTACCGACGCCCACGTACCCCTTTTTTGGAACATGGACAAAAACGCGCGCCCCCAAGGGAAGGCTTTTCAGGGTCCTTGAATACCAGTCTGCGCCACCCGCGGAGACGAACCCATATGTTGACGCGTCCGTCCACGAGCGCGAGGCGCCATCGGTTCCGAATGCTACGTACCAGTCTTGGCCATTCCAGGCAGCCCGCGTGGAACCCTTGGTTCCGACTCCTGCTGGCACTGTCGTGTCCTCGTCAATCAGCCAGGTCCGCGCCAGGTACTCGTGGCCCTCGTCGACAAAATACCGAAAGATCATGGCGTTTATAGGGACGCCGTGGGACCGATTAAGATACGACACGATCCGCTGTGTACTGGGATCCAGGTCGCTGGCCACAATGGTCATGTTGTGACTCGAATTTAGCTCGTCAGGAACCGGGGCTCCGTCAAATCGACTGGCAAACTCCTCGTCGAAGATCTTTCCGGGATGCCCGCTTTCAAAAATGCTTCGAACTTCCTCGTTGCCGAGGCCCTCCACCCACGAGGCGTAATCGAGTGTCTGGGCGACAACTTCACGGGGGGTCCGGTCTCTCTTCAGCTCCAAAATGTGGAGCGTTCCTTCCGAATCCACGCCCAGGATATCTATAAACTTCCCATATCCCGTCGGTACCTGACTCCCGATTAGTAGGAGCTTTGCTTCAAGAATCTCCGGGTCTTGAAGAATGAGGCTTTCTAACTTCGATTCCAGCGGCATTGCTGTCATCGGAATTCTCCGCGGAACGTCATCAACCCGCCAAAGACCAAGCTCTACAGCCAAAGACTCCTCCAACCAAACAGTGTGGGCCGCGCGACACGGCATGCTCACACACTATCTCCACTCGCACGATCGTCCCTCGGCGAGAAGCCGAATTGCTCTGACAGCTCCGGCAAGACTTCTTCCGACTTCGGCGCGATGGCCGATCAGAATCGGGACCGTCGACCCCCGTCAGGGTCCATGGTTCTACTCGGAAACGCCCAATGACGGAGAACGTGCCCGCCCCGAGCCTCCTCGTTTGTGTCGGCGACTCCGAATTGTTGGAAGTGGCCGGCGGAGGGGGCTTTAGGCGGCGCTATCTCGCGCCGAAATTTGGATGCCTGCAGCCGAACTTGGGCACTGAGCTTCGCGGCCATTCCGCCACCACGAATCCAACATTGAAGTTCCGTACGCGTCGGCCCGAGAGTTTAAGATTCCAGAGTGAAGCGGAGTCTCACGCTGTTGCCTACAAACCTAAATAATGAACGGCTGTCAGGCCTGAAGGGGTTGGGCAACATCAAGATCCGTGGCGACATAGAAAGGGCTTCTTCGACTACGAGAAGCCTCCAACGATCGGTTCGTGCATACTCTTGTGCGCATCGAACCTCTGTTTCGCCCAGCTCGATCATTCCCCAGTCACCTTGCGTGGCCTTGACTTCGTACATCACGTTGCCTGTTTTGCGGGGGACTTCGAAATCGTATCCCAGGCCGTCGTCGCCTAGCTGTCCGACTATGGCCAAGCTGGAATTCGTTGACTTCCAGCAAAGTTCGTCCACATGGCCGGGATCCCTGTCAAGCAACCATCGGTATGCGATCAACTCGCCGGCGAGGCCAACTGCGTTACGCTGCGTGTCGGACATCCTCTGCACCCTTTGCCCCTTGGGGCGTGTGCTGGAGGTCCTATTGTTACCGGAGCCTGGCGCTACATCTTGGAGGCGTGACGTTTGGTAGGGCGTCTGGAGACTCTTCGGATTGCCCTCCAATAGTTTCTGAACAGCCTCGACAAAACCACTCATGGTTTCGTCGAGGTCGACAACTTTGCCGTGCAGGGTTACTTGCCTCAGCCGCCGAAGCGTCGCTCGGCGCTCGGCGGCCGCCGCGGATTCCTGAGCCTCAACGTCCCCGTCTGTAAGTCCGAGCTTCACCATGTCGAGCGTTAGTTCCATGCCGGACGGCCATAGATCTAGCCGGTCGAGCCATCGCATCAGCGTGATGTCATCCACGACATCGAAGTCGAGGGCCCCGACGGAGTCGAGACTTTTCCGGACCGCATCGGGAGCGGCGCCGTCAGACCACGAAGCCGCCGGGATAGTTCCTTCGCGAGCGCACCAGGCCTTGATCGTGCGGCTGACGGCCTGGAGTCGTTCGTGCAGTGGCTTCCCGTTGGCTTCACGAACCTGGTCCCAATCCGGGAGATCATTACGATCCAAGATTTGTCCAAACTCGATGGTCATGAGCGAATCAATGCGTTCATCGGCTAGGTCGTCGGTCAGCTCGTCAATTGACGCTCCCCACTCCGGATCTGCTGTCAGGAAGGATAGGTCCCGCAACGATGGCCAATCGCTCTGCATCTCGTAGTCACGGAACCGTTGCAAGCGGGAGTGCCGGGCTCTGTTGATCAACTCCTTACGACGTACACTTTTGCGCAGACCGAATTCGTGGGCGAACTGGTCGCCATAGTCAATGGTTCGTGTACCCGGGAAGTGGCGTCGGAGAGCCTCATTGAATTCCGGCAGTCCTATGCCGAGTCTGAGTCTCAGCTCGTCTGAGGTCGCGGAGTCATCCGCTGCCTGCAGCAGTTTCCCGGCGGCGTCTGAGTCCCCAGCATAGGCAGCTGTCACTGAAGTCCGGACACCGTCCATGGTGAGCAAGTCCGGATTGTCAGGGCGGATCGTCGACGCCGTCGCGACATCCCAAAGGCATGGTGCGACGTGACTCAGGCGCTCAACGAGTCCGGCAACCGAACCTGCGACCATCGCTTGGGTTTCGACGACGCTTCGAATTGGAGCACCGAGGGCATCTGCAATTTCCGAGTACTCGGGGGACGAAGAAGTTGCGGTCGCGTCGCCGGCGAGCTTCCTCAGGTTAAGGGAGAGCTCCGCGCTAAATCGCGACTGGCCCATCAACTCGAGGGCAGCTTCGGCCAGCACCTCTAGATTTGGCCACGTCAGAGGGGAGCTGACACCTTCAGCAAGCAGGGTTGGAGCAGCGCCGGGCATGGGCAGAACTCCCCGCAGACGCTGCGGAAGTCCCTGTTGTCCGGCAGCGGTGGCAATTGTGATCGATTCGCAGTAGATCAGCCGAATGCGTGAGAGATCATCCAAAACGTTGGGTATCTGTTTGCCTGCTCGCAGCGCAGAAGCCCTCGGAAACCGCATCGTGCAAGCCACCAACAAAGGAAGCCATGGTACTTCATCCACTAGGCGACGCGAATCCAGCGCCGGCTGCCACGGCGATCCGTTGGTCAGGACATCAAGTTGCCAACCACTTGCTACCTGAACGTTCCCTGGCCAGCTTGAGTCAAGTACCGTTGCGACCTCATCAAGTACGGCTTTATCCGTCGAGTCCACGTCTACAGTCGGCCACGCCAACTCGCGGATCAAGCGAGTCGTTGTTGACTTGTCCCCAATGGCTGTCACGAAAAGCGGTTCCGATCCTTCGTCCTCGGTTTCTGCGACCGTCAAGTGACCGGCCCGGTCAACGGTAATCCCCCGATTCAATGAGGGCCTCCATTGGCAGCTCGGGTTGCCGATGTGCGCCCAGGCCGAAGCCAAAGTCGACCGGAAGTGCTCCAATGCAGTGTCTGGGACGTCACCACCGTCGAGCAGATCAGTCAGATGGTCAACCAGCTCTGGCGCGTCCGTCGAGTCTCCCCAGAGCCGCAGGCCCAGCTTCTTTCTTTCGGTTGAGAATCCGGGCATGGCTGTGAGCAGCGCCCTAAGCGAAGCATCGAGGACCGGGGAGTAGGAGGCCGCCATTAGGTCGTCCGGGTTGACGAACCACACCCCGTCAGGCGCCGCAAAGTCTCGCACAGCCGAACCCGGTCGAGCGACGGGCATCCACTCTTCGGACATAAGGAATGCCGTCAAGGGAGTCGGAATTACGGACGACTGACCACCTGCTCTTTGTCGTCGCCATGTGGAGTGACGCTGTCCCACTTTCACCGATGGAAGTGTTCGAAGTATAAGGCGGGCGTAGGCCAGCCTCTCCCGTTGGGGAAGGCCGGACAGCTCATGTTGGCCCATGAACCAGCAGATCGGATCTGTGGTGGTAAATCCTGTGTCGGGATGATGCAGGTTGCCCGTCTCGGCGAGAGCGGGGCGCCACTGTGTAACAACTTCGCTAGGCACATCGTCTGGGACCGATCCGCCGGCAAGGAAGTGTGCTGTCAGGTTCTTGCCGATGAACGACCGTTGTTCCGCACGCTCTATCACTGGAATGGTCGCGGTGACGCCGACGACGAGAAGGAAGTCGCGCCAGCGTTCGGTCTGCGTGCCCGTGACATCCAGTTCGTGCCGTTCAGCCAGCAGTACGTCCGACAAGCGCGACAATTCAGGACACGTGCTGCTCGGTAGCCCTGCAAGCAGTGATAGTTCTTCTGCACCGAGTACAGCCCAGCCTGCGGAGAATCTCGCTCGATCTGCAGGGATCCAAGACCCTTCGAGGGTCGGAACTTCGAGCCCCACCGATACAAGGTCCTTCGAATGCTTGGTGGGGTTGTTGGCGAAAAGGCGGAACGCAAATTCAAGCGCATCCTTCTTTACTCTTGGTGTCGTGGGTCCCGACATGACCTGACCGAGATGTTGCAGGAGTCCAGCGGTTCTAAACTGTCGGGCCAGTCCATTGTCTTGGAGGAAGGCGCGGCCACGGGTTCTCTGAGGGCCCACATTCCATTCCAGTTCCGGATGCATGAAGACCAAACGTTGCTGCAGTGACCTCGGCGGCGAGACATCGAGATCGCTGTCGACGGCATCGTCGTCGTCTGTACTGGTCGACTTGGGCGCAAAGAAGACTGCACGATTCCGACGCCGTGCCGTTCCATCCGTGCGGTCGCCCACTCTTCGGTCACATGGCACAACGATTCCATCCCCCGATAGAAGCAATTTGCGTCCGAATAGTGGTTCGCCAGACGCGAACAGGTTGGGAAGATCGTCATAGAACTTTCGCCACACTTCGGGGGTGGCTTGGGAGGAAGCGAGGTCCGCAGCCAAATATTCGACCCACTCGGCCACCAGCTCGGGCGCTGGATTCAAAGTGGAGTCGAGTAGTTCGACAGTCTCGGCCAGCCGAAGCAATCTTGACTTTCCCAAGCGAGCCGGATCGATTAGCCGGGCATCGGTTGCACCAGCGATCGCGGCCGGTGAAATGACATCCCCTGAGACGTCTGGCCACCGATGAACCGTAGACATCGTCTCCCACCCAAGGCCCAAGCAAGGGACACGAATCGCGTCGAGCAAGGACTGACCGGAAAGACGAACGCAAGCTTCATCAACAATCCCGAGATCGCTGCTCGCCCAAGCCACCAGGTCGACGACGGAGTTCGCATCCGGGTCGATGGCCATGAGTTCCTTAGCCGACCGTACGCAAAGTTCTGCCGCAGACTCAAGAAGCATTCGGTTCACGGGCTGTTCAATGTCCAGGCCGAGCCGAGCGAAATCGGTAACGAATGGGCCATTGATATGCCCGGAAAGAGGTGCCCGCGCGTTATCTCCCATAGGGAGATAAGTGAAGGCGCGTGGTGCGCTCACTTCCCATCCGTCGCCAACTGCGACACTGACCTCCGCAGTTGCATCCCACTCAAGCCATCGGGCGTCTAGGGCGCCTTCGTCGACGGACACCTGCAAAGCAGAGTGAAGTCGGTCCTGCGGAACCTCGTGGCTGACTACGCGGAAACAGAGCTCGTCGTTGAGAACCACCCGCTTACCAAGGGAACCCATCGGGGACTCGTTCCGACTGAGTACTTCAACTTCCGACTTACTATTTGACTGGATTGTCATGGAACTCAAGCGGTCAAGGAAGAGCATCACCGGAGCTGTCGAGTTACGGAGCCGGTCAATCCTGTCTTGGACCTCATTTGCGGCGTGGGGCGATGAAACTGGCAGTCGTAGAACCGTCACGTAGCCTTGGTCGCGCAGCTCCTGGGAGCGATTAGGAACATCAAACAAAGGGATGGTGAGCATGCTCAGGGAGAGGTCCTTTTCTACCTGGTCCGTGCGCGCTTCATCGCGTTCAAGCAACTCCAAGAGATCTTCGCGTGTCCCGAGCCGGAACGAGTATCCCCCGAACGACGGATCGGTATCGTCCAGGGCGCTGTAAATCTCTGGCACGTCGCAAATTTGAAAAACGCTCTTGAACCCAACTCCTTTGTTACCAATCCCTTCCCCGATTACCTTGTCGCTTTCACCAAGAGTCGCCATGCGCTCAAAGTTGCTACGAGATACGGGTCGTCCCCCATTTGCCACGTAGAGCACTCCGTGCATGCCCTCGGTTTCGTCAAAAATGATCGCGATCTTGCCATTGCGAATCCCGCGCGGATGGGCGTCGTAGCCATTCTGAATCAGCTCATGGAGAAATCTTCCGCGATACTCCTTGATTGTGTGGGCCACCATTGCCTTGACCGCGCGCGCGAATCCCACGTCATCTTGAAGTACGCCCCTAACTACTTTCTCGGCGCGAGCACGAATGTACGCGGAGGGATCAATGGCGCTGGATTCGCGGCCGTACTCGAGCTCGCGGGAAGGAATGGCCTGAATCATGTGACCAACTGTAAAGGGCGGACGAAACATGAACCGGTTTCGATGGCGATTCATGGCCGAATATCGCACTGCAGTTCGGCCCCCACCGGTCCTGGTTCAAGGAGCGCTCCCACGTAGCGTACATCCGGCTCCGAGCTCAAATGGTCTCGGACCCAGCGGTGACCGTTAAGCCGAGACACGGGCACCGCGCCCGACGCCGCCACCCGTCAGCTGTGTCTATTGCATCGTGCAATTCGCGTCCGTCCAACGCGGGAGTGTGCGGGGGCGTTGCCGTTGCCGACCGTGGGCCACCTAGCTGTATTACCCACGGAGGCTAGTGACGCGGCTTGCTGGTGGCTGACCCTTGAGTGAGGTGTGGCCTCGGTGATGATTGTAGTCATGGAGCC
>NZ_JAUSSN010000020.1 GCF_030812335.1 Pseudarthrobacter oxydans | reverse complement strand
GGCCTGGCTCCATGACTACAATCATCACCGAGGCCACACCTCACTCAAGGGTCAGCCACCAGCAAGCCGCGTCACTAGCCTCCGTGGGTAATACAGCTAGCCGCCGGCCGCAGGTCAATTGTGGAGGTAAATGGCTCCGTGATTGGACGGAAACCGGTGCCACTACGCCATCGGCCAGTGAGGTCACTCATCGACAAGGCAATAAACCTTGGCTTCCCAGGCAGCGATTGCTTCTCGTCCGACCCAGTCGGTGGGTACGTCCCTTTGCTGGGTGATTTCCCGCCAGCGCTTGCCGGCGGGGGTGGGCGGCCAGTTGGGTATCCGGTATTCACCACCTGCTCCGAGGTTCTCTGATATGAAGTCGGAGAAGTTCGCCACAATTACGACATCCTTTCCGGTTCCTGGCCGCCCGCGTCTCCAGACCAGCACGCGCTTGCCATCACTAAAGTCAACGTGGATGAAGTCCGTGTCGTTCTCCGCAAGCGCGTCGGAGTGAGTGCGCAGTTGCACCAACCTGGCCACGTAGTTGAAGACCCGCTGACGCCATGGCTCCTCCACCCGCTCGAAGTTGACAGCGTCGATCTGCTTGGCTGGGTGTCCCGTGCTGAGATCGTGCTCGTCGGCGAACTCGTCTCCTGCGAAGATCATGGGCACGCCGACGGCCGTCAAGAGGCAGACGAACGCCAGCTTGATCCGTTCCTCAGTGAGCATGACGCCGTTGTTTTGGAGGAAGTTGTACAGGCGCTCGTTTCGGTAGCCCTCGACGTCGTGGCTGCCCAGGTAGTTGACGGCCTGTGCCCCATCTTCGAAACCCATGAGGCGGCAGTCGATCAGTTTGCGGACCGTCCACTCGAAGGTCTGCTCTTTGTCGCTGTTGGTGCCGAGGACGGCGTGCCTCACCATCCGTTTGAAGTCCTCATTCCACAGGCCGTCCAGCCGGTGCTGCCTGAGCAGTTCCTGCGGCACCGACAACTCTTCACCGACTACCAGAAACCGGTCCGGGCTGCCGCGCCACTGACTGCGGGCGAGATCCTTGAATTCGCCAACGAAATCCCAGTTTGCGATGTTGTTCACGCTGTCAACCCGGAGGCCGTCGATGCCGAAATCTGCCATCCAGCGCAACAGGAATGCCTTCATCAGCTGGCGTGCCGGGACCAGTGAGTGCGTTTGGCCGTCCAGCGGATCGTAGCCGTTTACCGTCCGCGAGTAGCGCCACAGCATTCCTCCAAAACCGTCCCGGACACCCTGACCGCCGGACTGCTGAACGTCGGGATCACCGGGCTCCGCGTTCGGATCGATGTGGAATTCGTGGAAGTTGACGTTCTCCAGCGCCGCCCGGGTGCCGAACGCCATGACCACGTCGGCGAAGAAACGAATGCCATGCTCGTGGCACTGATTGACCAGGTTGGCCAGGTCAATATTGGGTGTGGGCGACGTGTTGGCAGAGGGAAACCCCAGATGGAAGTCGGGCGCGAAGTAGTTGCTCGTCGCGTAGCCCCACTCCCGTTCCACGAAACTGTCTGCTGGAGGGAGCAGCTCCAGCGCGTTGACACCAAGCAGGGCAAGGTGGCTCCGGCCCTCGTCCAAAGCCGTAATGCCGGCGAAGTTCGCGGGAACGGACCACTGATCGATCAGCGCAGTGACATCGCGAAAGGTCCCCACGCCGACCTGTGGATCGCCATGCAAATTGGTCCGCGACCAACTCGTCGGCAGCTCATAGATGACCAGCCGGTTGTTCGCTGCAGAGTCGGCCGGATCCATCAGGGCGACAGGTGCGAGCTCCTCCCCGGCCGCGTCACACCCTACAAGCAACCCGCCCGCAAACTTCACGACGGAAGCCGGATCACGGTCGTCGCCGGTATACGGGTGTGGCAGCCTCTCGGCGAGCAGCCGCCAGTCCACTGTGAACGAGGTCGGGTCCGTACACAGTATCCGCTGGCCGTCGCGGGCAGGGTGGCTGTCGGTCACCTCAAACCAGTAATGACAGACCTGCCCGTCTATCAGCCCACAATCGGCCGCATCGATCCCCCACAACCCAGCACAACCGGGGATCTCTTTAAGATCGTGCACGCGCTGCGACCTTAGCGACGGCGGATTCCCCGGCTGAAACACACCGACCACCAGCCGCGGCGCAGGGTTCGTATTAAGCGGACGCCACAGCAGGAACTTCGTCCGCTTCAATTTGAACAAATCCGGAACCATAGCAATCCTCCACATTCTGATCCATCAGCTTGCCTGCGAGTTCCAAAACGGTGCCCGGAGCCAGTCACCTACGTCCGGCTGCTGGACCCGCGCCGGCGGGACGCAGACGAGCAGATCTCCGGGGAAGGCCCTAAACTTCGGGCCGGCCGGGGACAGATGCGTGTGCGGGTCCCTGCTCCATGAGCGAGCGCACAATCTCTGCGGTAGAGAGCCCGGCAAAAGCACCCAACCGCTCCCGCACGACTTGCAGGTCGGGCCGCAACTCCTCCCGGCCGTGCCCGGCCAGGACGTCCACGAACTGAAGGGCTTCAGATGCGGTCTCCGGCGCCAGAATGGCACCGTCGCTGCCAACCTGCGCCCCGGCCGCCGTCAGAATCCGCGCGGCGCGGCCGGCAAGTTCGGGGTTTCCCAGCACGATAGTGATCAGCGGCGCCTGGAGCTGTTCAAATAGCGCGATCCAGCTCCGTCCTTCCTCGGTGCCGCCCAGTTCGTCCCTGATCCGTCGCAGCGCAAGGACCTCCGTGTCGCGGTCAAGCAGCCTCCAGCCGATCAGCTCGATGGCGCAGATGGACTGCTGGAGCAGCGCCAACAGCCCCGACTCCGCCTCCCGCTTGATGGGTTCGGGATTGGCAGGGTGGAAGGATTCTGCCACGCTGCCCTGCCACGGGCCGGTCTCGACGGTGAAGCCGTAGGTCTTGTTCTGCGCGCCTTCGGCTATGTGCCGCGCATAGGCATAGTCGCTCAGCGTCCCGGTAGTGGGATAGAGGCCGAGCCCGAATTCCCGGGTGTAGGCCCTGCCGCGTACGTCGGCAATGGCTTGGACCATCCGGTCCCCGACCGCCTCGAACCGCATCAGGTCGCGCGGCATCATGTACTCGGCGTAGCTTGGGTCTGTGATCGGCTGGCAGGCAGTCGTCGGCAGGATCGTGAACCGCTTCGTTGGGTCATTCGTCTGGGTCGGTGCGTGACCCCAGGGATGGAGCACGAGCTCGGAATAGGAATGCACATCGGCGAAGCATTCGATGCCGTGGGAACCGAGCAGGTGCTGGACATTGCGGGTCTCGGGCTCCGAGAAGACGGACGGCCCGCAGTAGACATCGGAGCACGGGGCGCAGGACGTCTGCCCTTCAGTGATGCCCCAGAGGAGGTCTGCATTGCGATTGAGGTCGACCCCGTCGCAGGCGGTGCCGGGGTTGTCCCGCCGGTTCTTGCGCCAGAGGCCGTCAACGGTCATCACATAGTGGCGCCCGTCCGGGTTCACACAGGGCAGCAGGTACAGGTCGAGAGTCTCCAGGATCAGTTTGATGTCGGCGGCCGGCCACGTGCGATTGCCGAGGACCACGTCGTTACCGGTCCGGTAGCTGGCCACGAGGTCGACGGCCAGTTCGATGAGCAGGTCCGGGTTCATCAGCTCACGCGCGTGGGTGCCGCCGACCATCAGCACGCCCCGGCGGCTGTCACCCCCGCCGGCGCGGAGCCGCAGGGCACGGATCGGTCGGCCCTGGACCGAAGACTCAGGCAGCGAGAATTGCGTACATAACTGGGGCTGGGTTGCGGCGAGGGTGCTGCCAGCGGCATCGAGCTGAGAAACCGTGCGGTACATCAGGGCTGCCCCCCTTGTTCCATGTCGCCAAGGCGTTCGTCGAGCCAGGCCCGCGCGGCGTCGTCGTCCATGATCAGCGAGGGGTCCAGCGGACCTGTGGGAGCGGCCTGGACGATGGTGACCTCGAATCCACTCTTGACGAGGCGGGCCGCTTCATCCATGTCGACCAGCAACCGCACCCCTCCCTCGGGATCGGGCACACGGTCCAGGTCCATGTCCGCCACACGGCGAACGTCGATCCTTTCTGCTGCTCCTGCGCGGACAATTACTTCGTACCTCGCCTTCGACTGTTCGGCGTCTTGGGGGGTATTATCGTCGGCCATCACCAGCCTCCCTTCCTGAAGCAGGGGACCATCGGGTCCGCAGCAGCTAAGCCTGCCGGATACCGGTGATTAGGTTGGGCGCGGTCCCATCCGGGGCTTTCCATACTCGCTTCTCCTGAAACTGGAAAAATACTTCATTCGGCTGCTTTCTGGTTCCGTGCCGGCCATAGACGGCATGAGTTGGAAGCCACGCCCAGTTTGCTCACTCTCCGTTACTTGGACGTTACAGGCGTTGGAGGGCGGTTCCCCGGCGGCATGGATCCGTGAACTGACCGGGAAGTCATCCCGCACATCCCGATCGACAACACTGCCGCAACGGCACCACTTGCCATTCGACCGCACGGCAGAGTCCGTCACTGCGGCGATGCCCAGGGATGCTCGACGATCGGCCCAGCCCCCGCTAAACCTGGACACCCACGCCCCGGATCATGGTCCGCTTGTCTCCATCTTGCCGGGGCTCACTTCCGCCGGTTGGCTAGAACGCCCAGCGCGAGCCGACAGAGGTTGCCGCGACGTTCGCCGAGGTAGGTGCTGCTGGGCCCCCGTGCCAAGTGTGTGCGCATCAGGACAGGAGCGGAAGAACCTGACGTCACTCCCGCCCTACTGCAGCGTTACCCTTACGTGTGTTAGACACACGCCGCCATAGGTCCCGGTGGTACCGACATCGAGACACTATGACTCTCGGACATCTCCCCCGACGGGAGCTCCTGTGGTGCTTCTAGTCCCGCCTAAGTCCGGCAGCTTCCTGTGCGAGCTTGGTGATCTGCTCCCAGTCCTTGTTCTCCAGGGCTGCCTTCGGGGTGAGCCAACTGCCTCCCACGCAGGAGACGTTAGGCAAGGTGAGGTAACCGGGCTGAGCTTAGGCTGACGCCGCCTGTGGGGCAGAACTGCACCTGCGGGATGGGCGCTCCCATGGCGGCGAGGTAGTCGGGGCCGCCGGCAGGTCCTGCCGGGAAGAACTTCATGGCCTTCAGTCCGTGCTCGAGAACCATCATTACCTCACCGACGGTCGCAACTCCCGGGAGGACCGGAATTCCTATGGACAGCATGTGGGCCAGCAGGCCCGGTGTCACTCCGGGGCTGACCAGGAAGCTGGCTCCCGCTGCTGTTGCGGCGTCGGCCTGGCCGGGAGTGAGAATCGTGCCGGCGCCGACGCAGATGTCCGGGACTTCGCTGGCAATGCGTTTGAGCGAGGTGAGGGCGCTCTCGGTCCGGAGGGTGAGTTCGATGATGCGGACACCGCCGTCTGCCAGCGCCCGGGCTACGGGAACAGCCTGTTCCGGATCATCGATGGTCACTACGGGGATGACGGGTGAAACGTTCAGGATACTGGTGGCATCAGCCATGATTGATCTCATTTCTCAGGCCGTCCAGCCCGCGGGTGTCGATAATGCTGTACCAGCGGATGAGGAGGTCGGCGAACTTCTTGTGAGCCGCGAGTTCGCCGTCGAAGATGCTGCGGCAGCCAAGCAGCGCGGGGACCACGGTTGCGGCTGTGCGCGTCGCCGGCAGTACCGCGTGGAGCTCGGCAGCGAGCGGATCATTCAACTCCGCTGTGGGTGTTGAGGCCACGTGGTGCATCCAGGCAGCGACGGCCAGGGCAGCCCACCGGGGTTCGCGGCCGGCGTTCAGGCTGCCGCGGACCGTGGTCAGCAGCCGCAGTCCGATCTTTTGCGAGCCGTCGCTGCCCACCTTGGCGGTGGTGTGTCCGAGCGCGGGATTCGAGAACCGGCTGAGCACTTGTGCGCAATACTCCGCGCCGTCCAGTCCGGCCGGAAGGGTGATCGTGGGGAGGGCGTCCTCCGCCACCATGCGGCTGCAGGCGGTGCGGAATGCCTCCTCCCCCACGGCGTCGCTGATAGTGGTCTTTCCCGTTGCCAGACCCAGGTACGCCAGCATGGAATGGCTGGCGTTCAGCAGGCGCAGTTTGGCCGCTTCCCAGGCGGCGACGTCGGAGCTGAAGAGTGCACCGGCGTCCTCCCACCGGGGCCGCCGGGATGCGAAGTTGTCGTCGATGACCCACTGCAGGAAGGGTTCGGCCACCACGGCGGCCTCGTCCCGGAGGCCCAGTTCACGCTCGACGGTGTCCAGGTCACCGGCCGTGGTGGCGGGCACCATCCGGTCCACCATGGTGTTGGGGAACGTGACATTCGCTTCCAGCCAGGACAACAGCGGTTCCGCCTCGGCTGCCGGCAAGGCAGCGGCGAAGGCATGCACGAGGTCCCGGGTGAGCTCCCCGTTGCCGGGGAGATTGTCGCACGAGACCACGGTGAGGGGTCCGGCGTCGGCGCGGGCGCGCTGCTGGAGCCCGCGGGCGATCTGGCCAATGGCCGTCAGTGGAGGCTGTCCCGCCAGGTCAGCCCGGACCTGGTCGTCCGTGCTGTTGAGGGTTCCCGTCCGGGGATCGATCCTGTAGCCCTTCTCCGTAATTGTCAGCGTCACGACCGCCGTCGAGGGGTGGGCGATCCGGTCCACCACGGTTCCGGGATTGTCCCGCCCGGAGATTGCTTCCACGATGCTCGAGACCACGCGGAGCGGCGCGGCACCGCTTCCGCGCTCGGTCACGGTGAAGAGCCCGTCCTGGGGCGTCAGTTGGCGTGCCACCGTGTCGGAGCGCTGGGTGACTCCGATGATCCCCCACCCGAAGTCGCCGGAGGCCAGCATCGCGTTTTCGGTGAACACAGCCGTGTGGGCGCGGGCGAAGGCGCCCAGCCCGAGGTGCACAATGCCGGGCCGCAGCTTTTCGCGCGGCAACAGTTCCTGGTGGCCGGCACTGGCCGCCAGCGCCGTGGGGCTTAGGCGTGCGATGACAGCTCTCCTTCGGAGACCCGCAGGGCATGTGCCCTGGTCTGGTCAAAGGTGGGGATGAATCCGGTCCCGCCCTTGCCGCCCACCACGAGCGATGCGGCGGCGGCGCCAAACCGGGCGGCCGCGGCAAGGCTGTCGCCGAGCACCATCCGGGCGGTCAGCGTGCCCACGAAGGCGTCGCCCGCTCCCGTCTGGTCCACAACTGACGGCGCCGGAACCGCGTCAACCCAGGCGGAGCCACCGTCGCCGCTGAGCAGTTCACCGTCAAGCTGGATTCCCTCCGCCCCGCAGGTCACGGCCACGTTCGCCGCCCCGAGGCCGCGGAGCTTCGCCGCTGCCTCCGTCGGCGTGCTGCAGTCCAGCAGCGCGGACGTTTCCCCGGGAAGGAAGGAGTGGCCAGGAACGTCCGCGGCGCCAGTTCGGCAAGGACCGCCGTCGCCTCTTCCACCGAGGTGAGCCTGGGCCGGAAGTTGGGATCGAAAACGAAGCGGCGGGACACTGCCGAGGCCTTGAGGACTGCGGCCCGCGACGTGGCCGAGATCGCGCAGGCGATCCCGCCGGCGATCACCGCCCGCGCCGTGGAGAAAACCGCGGTGTCAACGTCCTCGGGAGCCAGGGTGGAGCCCACGCTGCCGTTGCGGGCGTAGGAGAATTCGCGCTGACCGTCGGGGTCGGAGTGCACCAGGTAGACGCCCTGCTGGCCGGTCCTGAACCTGAGCAACTCGTCGGAAATGCCGAGTTCGCGGATCCTGGCGGCGATCGCCTGGCCGAGGTCGTCGTCGGTCAGCACTGCCAGCAGCCCGGTGCGGGCCCCGGCCGCGGCGGCGGCCGCCGCGACGTTCAGCGCGTCGCCGGAGATGCCCAGCTGCGCGGGCACGCCGTGGCCGAACGCCACGTCGGTGGCGACCTCGACGAGGATCTCCCCCATCACGACTACATCGAAGGGCCGGTAGGGCAGGTTCGCCTGTGTGGAAGCGGTTCGTTCGTATGTGGAGGCGCTCACCAGTCGTGCACCGACCCGCCGAGCCGGCGGTTGATGGGCAGGTGTTTCGGGTCGAACGGGAAGGTTGCCGCCGCCTCCTCGTTGAACTCGACGCCGATGCCCTCGGAGCCAATAACCTCACGGACGCCGACAGTTCCCTCCGCCTGCACCTGCGCGGCGTTTTTGAAGACGTTCAACGGATCCAGCAGGCAACGCCGCAGCTTTTTTCCGATGGTGCCGCCCTGCGGCCGACTCGCCGCAGTGTAGCCCGCCTGACATAAGGCGCCGGAGGCGTGGTGTGATTCCGGCCAGCCAGAGGTGACGACTTTGCCCAATGTGGTGGCTACCGACACCCCTGCCCGATGCCGCTGCGAAGCGGCTTCTTAATGACTTACGCGACTCAGCCCATCGCTGCGTATCGCCGATCGGCCCAACGCGTCGTTCAGCGCGTTCCCCGTGTCAGCAACAGAACGGAAACGTGCTCTGAGATCTCGGAGAGGATTTCGTCAACGGACCTCGAGATGTTGATCGTGGTCGCCATGCTGAGGAACATGATCGCGGAGACCAGGTGCGCCAGCGTGGCAGCCTCCTTGGCCTCGATGCGCGGGTCACGCCGCAACACGTCGGCAATCGCCTCTTCGGTCTGAACGGTGAGGGTGAGGGCGTCGCGATGGTGCGGTTCTTCGGGGTCCCCGAACACGATCTCGCGAAGGTAGGTTCGGCCGTTGTCGATCTGCTTTCGGTTGCACTCCACTACCGGGCGAACGATCGCCATCACGGCCTCGAACACATCGGGGATCGCCTCGGCAGCCGTTCTACCCGCAACGAGAGCGTCGGCGTAGGTGGAGTTCTGAACGAGCAGGAGCAGCTCACCCTTGGTCTTGGCGTACAAGAATAAGGTCCCCGTGCCAATGTCAGCCTTGTCGGCGATCTGCTGAGTGGTCACTTCATCGACACCATGTTCAGCGAAGAGCTCTGCTGCGGCGGCCGTGATGCGGTCGAGCTTGTGCTGCTTGTTCCGCTCACGCCGGCCGACGGATTGAGGGGCGACTGACATTACGTGTCCTCCGGGGAATAGAATATGACTACGCTCAGTTATGAGCATAGTCACTACCGTGTGGGCTCAGTAGATTTTATTGTCCCACAGCGGCCGAAAGGGGCCTATCGGGGTGGTGGTAGTGACCCATCGAATGCAAAGGACCAACTCTCATGACCTTGTCCTCTCTCTGGCAGCCATTCACTCTCGGCCGCCTGGACCTCCCCCACCGACTTGCGCTGGCACCAATGACGCGAAGCCGAGCAGACCTGGATGGCACCGTGGGTGACTTGGCCGCTGAATACTATGGGCAGCGCGCTTCCCTGGGATTGATCGTTACCGAGGGCACGCAGCCGTCGGAGGATGGGCAGGGGTATATGAATACGCCGGGGATCCACACCCCTGAGCAGATCGAGGGCTGGCGGAAGGTCACCGAGACAGTGCACGCCGGCGGTGGGGCGCTGTTCATCCAGCTGATGCATGCGGGCCGGATATCTCACCCGGACAATACTCCGCATCACCGTCAGCCCGTGGCGCCCTCGG
Source organism: Pseudarthrobacter oxydans (assembly GCF_030812335.1). Lineage (GTDB taxonomy): Bacteria > Actinomycetota > Actinomycetes > Actinomycetales > Micrococcaceae > Arthrobacter > Arthrobacter oxydans_B. The sequence goes on along the minus strand of NZ_JAUSSN010000020.1, from coordinate 13,736 downwards.
CGATCTCCGCCGACCAGGAAATATCCACGCCAACCGGACCTAAAACGACGCCGACGCCGCGGGAGCTGAGCACGAAGGATATCCAGGCAACCGTGGCTGACTTCCGTCACGCCGCAGCTTCTGCCATCACGGCCGGGGCCGATGGAGTCGAAATCCACGGCGCAAACGGCTACCTGTTGCACCAGTTCCTCTCCCCCAATGCTAACCACCGCACCGACTCCTACGGCGGATCCGTAGAAAACCGGTCCCGGTTCGCGATCGAGGTCGCCCAGGCCGTCGCCGATGAAATCGGGGCGGACAGGGTGGGCATCCGCCTCTCCCCTGCCATGCCGCTGGGTGGAATCGACGAGGGCGGCACCGAGAGTGTGCGCGCTCAGTACCGGCACCTGGTCGGTGAGCTCGCCACCCTGAACCTGGCCTACCTGCACCTTCACCACATGGGCGACGACGAACTGCTCCGCTCCCTCAGGGATGCCTGGCCGACGGCGGTGCTTGTGCTCCGCTACGGACGAAGCCGCGAACAGATCGCCGGCGACATCGACGCCGGCCTGGCTGACATCGCCCCGCTGGGCCGTTTCGCACTGGCCAACCCCGACATCGTCGAGCGGCTGCGCGCAGACGCACCGCTGAACGAGCTAGACCCCACCACCCTCTACGGCGGCGGCGCAGTCGGGTACACCGACTACCCAGCTTTTACCCACGCCTGATCAGGTGCCCCTAAACCGCTTTCCCTGACTGCTCCGCATGGAGCCAGGGGCAGGCGGCCCCTGACCATCAACGCCATCCGCGCCGACCCGTGCGGATGTATCGCATCAACAAGAAAGGCCACAGAAATGCCCTCACTCAATGGAGCAGTTGTCCTCGTCACCGGAGCAAACGGCGGCATCGGAACCCACTTCGTCCACGAGGCCCTCGCCCGCGGCGCCGGCAAGGTCTACGCCACCGCCCGCACCCCCCGTACCTGGCAGGACGACCGCGTCGTCCCGCTCACCCTTGATGTCACCGACCCCGACTCCATCCAGGCAGCGGTCGAGGCCGCCGGGGACGTCACGGTGTTGATCAACAACGCCGGAGCTACCGTGGCCAGCCCGGGCATCCTCACCCACACCACAGAGGAAATCCGCACCAACGTCGAGACAAACTTCCTCGGCCCACTGTTCCTCGCCCGCGCATTCGCACCGATCCTGTCAGCGAACGACGAGTCGGTAATCATCGACATCCACTCCGCACTGAGCTGGTACGCCGTCGCCGGCATCTATAGCGCCACCAAGGCCGCCCTCTGGTCGGCCACCAACTCGCTGCGCCTGGAGCTCGCCCCCGAAGGGGTCCACGTGGTGGGCGTACACGTCGGCTACGTCGACACGGCGATGGCTGCACACGCCACCGAGCCCAAAACGGACCCGGCTGATCTCGTGCGTACCGTCTTGGACGCCGTTGAAGCCGGCGAGTACGAGGTTTTGGCCGACGGGACATCCGTAAGGCTCAAGGCCGGACTCAGCGCCCCCATCGAGGCACTCTACCCGCAGTTGCAGGGCACAAACTCCAGGAGCCATTCATGACAGCAACCCGGAAGGTCACGCTCGTGACAGGCGCTTCCTCAGGCAAAGCCACAGCGATCGCACTCGCCGCCGCGGGTTTCCAGGTGATCGGAACGGGCCGCAACTCCGCGCGAGCCGCCGGGCCCGCCCCGGGGTGACCTACCTCGACCTCGACGTAACCAACAACGAATCGGTCGCCTCGGTGGTCAAGCAGGTGATCGACCGGTTCGGGCACATCGACGTCCTGGTCAACAACGCCGGCGTCGGCGCCACCGGCGCCGCCGAGGAGTTCTCCGTCGCGCAGACGCAGGACATCTTCAACATCAACGTCTACGGCGTGATGCGGATGACCAAGGCGGTCCCGCCGTACACGACGGCCGCAAGCATCAGCGCGCTACACCGCGTCCTTCCGGCCCGAATCTTCGACCGCATTGTCCGCAGATTCAACCGAATGCCGAGCTGACGTTCACCTTCAAACTGGCGCGGAATGCATGAGGGCCGCAGCAAATGCTGCGGCCCTCACTCGTGGCGGCTGGTGTCAGCGCCGCTGGTTGGCGATGCCGATGTATTCGCCGAGTCGGTATTCCAGGTCGAGGCCGGCCTGCTCTGCCAGCGTCTGGGTTCCTGCCGCGCGAGTGAGGAATCCCGGCAGGGTGAGGGAGCGCGCGAACTCGCCGTAGGCGGCGACGAGGTCCGCGTCCGGTGGTAGCGAGGCCCGGTTGATCATCGCCTTGGCCGAGGCCAGGGACGCGCGGTCGAAGGACGCCAGCCGAGCGACGATGGCGTCGACAAAGGCATCCAGTTCGGCGTCGGGCAGGGCGCGGGTGACCCAGCCCCATTGCTCGGCGGTGGGTGCGTCGTAGTCGGCGCTGGTGTGGATGACCTCCAGTGCCCGGTCACGACCGATAGTGCGCGGAAGCCGCTCTGTGCCGCCGCCACCGGGCAGCAGACCACTGCCGACCTCGGGCTGCCCGAAAATCGCCTTCTCGCGGCTGGCGTAGCGCAGGTCAAACGCGAGTGCGAGCTCGTTGCCCCCGCCACGGGTGCGGCCCCGGATGGTTGCGATGGTGATGTAGGGGGCCTTGGAAAGCTTCAGGACCAGGTCGGTCCACACCGGCACTGCTCCCTCGCCGTCGGGGGCGGGAAAATCGGCCGCCGCGGCGAGGTCGAAGTGGTTGTAGAAGAAGTCGGGCACACTGCTGTCGAACACGACGACCTGGATGTCGGGATCGTTCGCCAACTCGTCGACGATCTCGGTGAGACGGAGGACGGTCTGGCCGACGATGAGGTTCACGGGCGGGTTCTCGAAGGTGATCTTCGCGACCTGTAGTGAGGTGCGTTCGAACTGGATGGTGCTCTGCTCAGTCATGTTACGCGTCCTTTCGGTGATTTTGCGCTGGCGGTCAGCGGGTGAGGAACTCGACCGCGACGGGGGCGAACTTGTCGTGGAACTGGAATATGCCACCGTGTCCGGAGTCGGGGTAGATGATCAGCTCGGATCCTGTGATGCGGCGGTGCATGTCTTCGGAGAGCACCGAGGGCACCATGCGGTCGTTGTCGCCGTTGGCGATCAGGGTGGGCTGGGTGACTTTCGACAAATCGGCGGGCACCGAGCGCCCCCACTTCTTGATCGCCTTCAGTTGCGTCTGGAACGCCTTCACGCTGATCGCGGCGTCGCGGTCGGCGGTGCGCTCCTGGAGGCGTGTAATGAACGCTTTCGCAGCGGACTTTCCGGTGGCGTTGCGGTTAAAAAAGAGGAATTCCTTGGCGTCGGACCGGGCCAGGGCTGCGCGAAGGATGTCGTAGTAGGTTGTTCCGGCGACCTTGTCGATGTCCTTGCCACCGGCGGGGCCGGTGCCGGTCAGGACGAGTTTGCGCACAAGCTCGGGGTGCTTGAGGACCAGCGCCTGTGCCACCATGCCGCCGAGGGAGAAGGAGAAGATGTCAATCTTCCCGTACCCGAGGGCTTTGATGAACGTGTAGGCGTCGTCGGCCATCGCCTCGATGCTGTCGGGCACCTGGCCGGTGGAGGCTCCGATGCCTTGGTTGTCGAATGTGATGACGTGGTGGTCTTTTGCGATGGGGTCGATGATGCGCGGATCCCAGTTATCCAGGGTCGCGGCCAGGTGGACGAAGAAGATGACGGGGATCCCGCCCTTGGGCCCGAGTTCGCGGTAGGCGTAGGTTACGCCGCCGGCGCTGATGGCGCGGGCCGGCGCTTTGGCGTAGGAGGTGATGACGGGTTCGTTCAAGGTGTCGTGCTCATTCATGATGGTTATCCTGCGATGTGGGTTGTTGGGTTTGAAGCCGGGCAGTGTTGCCGCTGCGGGTGGAGTTCAGCGCTTGCGTTCAGGGGTTGCTGATGACGGCTTTGCCGCGGATGCCGCCCTTTTCCAGGCTCTGGAGGGCCTGGATGGTCTGGCCGAAGGGAAAGACCCGTCCAACGACCGGGCGCACAGCGCCGTCGTCGATGAGGGCGGTGATCTGGCGTAGCTGGTCGCCGCTGGCGCGCATGAACAGGAACTCGTAGCTGACGCCCAGCTTTTTGGCTTGGCGGCGGATCCCTGCGCTCAGGGCAGTGATGATCAGGCGCACGGCTGGATTCAGACCGGCTACGCGGGCAAATGCCGGGTCCGGGGGTCCGGCGATCCCGATGGCTTTGCCGCCGGGTTTGAGCACGCGCAGGGATTTCTTTAGGTTCTCTCCGCCGAGGCTGTCCAGCACCAGGTCGTAGTCGCTGAGGAGCTCCTCGAAGTCCTGGCTCCGGTAGTCGATGGCGGTGTCGGCGCCGAGTTCGCGCACGAAGTCCAGGTTGGCGGCACTTGCGGTGGTCGCGACGGTCGCACCGAGGTGCTTGGCGAGCTGGATCGCGACCGATCCGACTCCCCCGGCGCCGGCGTGGATAAGGACTTTCTGTCCCGGTTGCACGGTGCCGCGCTCAACGAGCGCCTGCCACGCCGTCAATGCGACCAGCGGCAGCGAGCCTGCCTCCTCCATGCTGATCGATGCCGGTTTGAGAGCCAGATCGGACTCGGCGACGGCGATTCGCTCGGCAAAGGTGCCGATGCGGTCCTGGTTCGGGCGGGCGTAAACCTCGTCGCCGGACTTGAACGCGCGTACCTTCGATCCGACACGGATGACGGTACCCGCGACGTCGTTGCCGGGGACCAACGGGAGCTTGTACGGCAGGATCTGCTTGAATTCGCCCGCCCGAATCTTCTCATCGAGCACGTTCAGACCTGCGGCCTGCACCTGCACGAGCACATCGTTCTCCCCCACTGTGGGCTCGGGGACCTCCGATTCCTGCAGTGGGCCCTTGTACTTCTTAACGACGAACGCTCGCATGATTCTCACTCCTTCTCGGTGATGCTGTGTGGTGAAGCTCGTATGGGTCGCCGTTACCGGCGGAGGAAATCCCGGGCGGTCGACGAATGCGTGGTCGTTTGGAAGGCAACGCCGTGGCCGGAATCCGGGAACAGCGTGACCGACTCGTTCGGTAGCTGCCGGATGAATGCGAACGCGTTACGGCGACACCATGCGGTCGTTGTCTCCGTGAACGATGAGTACCGGGCCGGTGAACTGCGAAAGATCAACGGGTTGTTGCAGCCCCCCCGGTGCACGACGGGGGGCCAAACTCCCAATACGCGATCTCAGCACCCGCCGCCGCGATACGCAGCGTCGGCGCATTCCGATAGCTCTGCGTCCTGAGTAGCTCCGCCACGCCTATCTCCTGAGGGTCCTCCCTCGGCATATCCGAGTCCACTCAATTATGAGTGCACTCAGTATTCTTGTCAAGGGAAGTTGTCATGGTAGATGCTCGGGCGGCGATAGGGCGCCCGGAGCGGGCCAGGCAGGACTAAAGGGAGAGGATCATGGTTGCCGCGCGGGAGCCCAGCAGATTGCCGACCGCGCCGATACGCGATCGGGACCTGTACATGTACGCGGCAACGAAGGCGGAGCTGATGATCATGGTGCAGAACCGGAAGTTCGCGACGGCGATCGATAACGGTCTTCGGGCACCCCGTCGAACCCTGTCGGCGCGAAGGCCTCACGCTGGCTGCTCAACTGGAGGACGGCATATCGAAGCTGCTCGCCCGCGACGAGCGGATTGACGCCGAGCGAAAGCGGCGCGGTGATCACCGCGATACTCCACCTCAGCATCGCCGCGACGATCTACTTGCGCCGCAGCGCCGAGGCCGTCCTCGCCAACAACCGCGAGCAGATCCAGGCCATCTTGGCCCAGCACCCTTATCTCCGCGAGCACTGCCGTACTGCCGTGGGTTGAGCATGGTCCCTAAGTCCGGAATGAACCGGCCGGGCTTCAGGCCGGCTGGCTCTGGCACCGCTTACTCCCCCGTCAGCGTCCGGGCCACGACCGCGGCCATACTCCCCCCAGCTGGCGAACGGCACGGAGTGGTCCTGAATGCGTACGCGTTCAAATAGGTCTGGCTGATCGCCACCTCGCCCTGGGACGTTGCGGAACCGGGTGCGAGCGTCCACAATGACCTCATGCCTGCCGAGTCCTACTCCGCACCGGTTCGCGAAGAGCTGCAGTTGAGCCGTGCCGATGCGTATGCCCGCGGCCGCCAACTGCGCCGGACCACGCCGCGTAGTGCCCTGGCCGAGCGGAGCACGGCACATCGTGACGCCGTCGCTCGTATCCGCGAACAGAACGAAGACCGCAACCAGGAACTGGTGCCCCTGCGGATGGAGCGCATGCTCGAGAACCCCTTCGCGTTCTACCGAGGGACGGCCGGGCTAATGGCCATGGACCTCGCCCGCGACCCGCACTCGGGGATCGTGGTCGCGGCATGCGGTGACGCGCACATCAGCAACTTTGGCTTCTATGCCTCCCCGGAACGCAAACTCGTCTTCGACCTCAACGACTTCGACGAGGCTGGCGCAGCCCCGTGGGACTGGGACCTCAAACGGCTCGTCACGAGCGTGGTGGTCGGTGGAATGCACGCCGAGTACACGGAACGCGAGGTGCGCAAGGCAGCACGAGGTACCGTAAGGGCGTACCGCAGCGCACTGACGACGATGCTGGAACGAAACCCGTACGAGCGCTACTACATGCATAGCAACATCAAATTCGCCCGCAGCCTCCTGAGCGCGGACGCCCAGAAGGTGCTGCACCACGCGATCAGGACGGCCAGGAAGCGCACCAACCAGCGGGCCGTGCGTCGCACCACGCAGATAGACCACGACGGTCGCCTGCGTTTCGTTGAACGGCCTCCGGCAATGACGACTGCGCCCGTGCAGAACACCGACGTGGTACCGCGCCTGTTCGCCGAATACCGCCGCACGGTCAGTCTCGACGTCCGCACCGTTCTGGCCCAGTACACCCCCACCGATCTGGCCCGCCGTGTGGTCGGCGTCGGGAGCGTCGGGACCCGTTGCTTCCTGCAGTTGCTGCAGTCCCCCGATGGGGATGCTCTGCTGCTCCAGGTGAAGGAGGCCGGGCAGTCAGTGCTGCAACGTTACGGCGGCATCCCGCAGCCGAGCAGCAGCGCGCAGGATGTGGCAGCGCATGGTCAGGGTAACCGCGTCGTCCAGCTCCAACGGGTGCTGCAGGCAGTGTCGGATCCGTTCCTAGGGCATCTGCAGAACGACGAACGCGACTACTACGTGCGCCAGTTCCATGACATGAAAGGATCGATCGACTTGGCGGGACTCGACTTTGTCCCGTTCTTCGACTACGTCCGCACGTGCGCACTCCTGCTCGCACGCGCCCACGCGCAAAGCCCCGCGGCAGGCCAGATCCTCGGCTACCTGGGCAAATCCGAGGCCGCCACCGAAGCTGTTGTCGACTGGTCGTTCAGCTACGCCCGGCAATCGCTGCTCGACTATGAGGCCCTTCGGGCTGCGCACTGACCGTCAGGTGCGGACACTGACCGACCGCGTTCGAGCCACCCGGCCGGGGTATACACGTCCCTCGCCGGGAAGCACCCGCCGCAATCCCGGGCCCGGGCGCGGCCGCCCAATACGGCCACTGCGCTGCGGCGGAGATTGACCTCGGCATGCACCGCTGGTCCGAGGGCGGCGCCGCCATCGACACAACCACAGCCCTGTTACCTTCCCCGGGCAACTGGTCCTCGGGACATTCGCCGCCCTCGCCGAATTCGAACGCGAACTCATCTCCGAACGCACCATCGCCGTCTTGCTTCCGCTCGGCCTTGGCCCCAGCGGTCGATGCTACCGTGAAGGCGATTGCGGGAGGCAGTGTCATTGCTGGGGTGGGTTTTGTTGGAGCGCTTTGTCCACGCCGACGTTGCCATCCGCACGACGGTCAGTGCGGGTGCGCCCCCGGCAACGGCTCTCGCTCTCCTTGCTCTAGTCGTTACTCTTGCGATCCTCATGGCCTCTCCCTTCCAGGCGTCCTGGTGCCACCCGGTCAGCTCGACAAGTCATCAAGGATCCGGGACTTCGCCTTCCGCTACGCTCCCTGATAAGCGAGGGCTTTCTTCTTCGTCACAGCCTGGCGCTGGGCCATTGTTAGCTCCGTGAAAACGGGCATAGCTGGCACGCAGCGTCAACACCGGCAACCATGCCGCTACGCGGAGGTTTTCAAATGAGGCAACGTATCCGGCCACGCGGAGGTTTTCTATAAGTCAATGCGCACACTGGTTTGCCTCTTGTCCCGGGCATATACTGACCAAATCTCGTTTGGCTGCCTTAATTCCAATCGGAACACGTCACGGTTCGGCGCTGGGACGTCGGCACCTGACAGAACGTAGGCGCGCAGATTCCCGAATCGACATATGCCGCACGTCCGGGCCCGGCATCCGGAAGGCACCAAGACCTCAACGCATCCGGCCATCATCATGCAGGGCGTGGGCTGGCCCGACGGGGCATGGAGGAAACCCCAATGCAAGAAACAATCAAGAGGCGCAGACAGGTACGTGGAGGGATGGACGGTCATGAGACGATTCTTAGTACTGGTAATTGGTGTTGCGTTGACCGGTGCTCTTATGTCTGGGCTGAGTTCTGGTGCTGCTCGGGCTGGGGACGGACGTTGCCTGGGTGCCCCTGCCGCCGATAACACGACGTACAGCGAAACCCGGCAGTTCGTGGAAACTCAAGCGTGGTGGATGCCGGACACTGACCAAGCCAACAACTCCACGACCAATACCGGCCATGTTCATATGGGGGCGTGCATCCCTGAACGTGAAACGATCAGTTCGGGTAACCTCACCGTGAATGTGCGGGTGATCCTCCACGACAACCCGGGCAAGGCCAATTACGTCTCGATGGTATTCAAGACCTCCGACACCGAAACCATCGTTCAGAAGTGTTACCTACGGGCGACGGCAACGGACTTCAGTTGCCCCGGCCCGTCCAGCACAGGCAAGGGCGACTTCGTATGTACCGGAACATGTGAGCGTTGGCTGACGTTCTCACGGCCAATTTCTGCATTTAACCATTCCGGCACGCAGGAGGTTCGTTTTCGCGCGTTCGTCCCGGAGCCGGCCGGCAAGGAAATGCAAACTAGCCTTAATGGACAAGTCAACATCCAAAACGGCAAGTCTCTATCCGACCTATCTAGGCATGCGTTCCTGCGGGGCAAGGGATGGTACACCCACGCCCTGTACTGCGAGGCCTCGGTCCGTACAGTTCCCCTTCCAGACAGTCCGGTGTCAGGTATCTGGACTCCCGTAGTTGGCCTGAGCACTCACCCCGATGGCTCGCTCCCTGCGACGCACTCATTTATCTCTATCGACCCGGACTTTCACGCCGTTCCCGCCAACCCCGGAACCGTCCTTTGGGACGCTGCAGGTCCATACGGACCCGAGCCCTTCGGGTCCGCCCCCGTCTCGATCGATACCAGGACTCTGACCAATGGCGTACATAAGCTACACCTACGAACGTCGTGCCGTGATAACAAGCTGGGTTCGACAAACTCCGGGGTAGTCGTGTTTCCCTTCACAGTGGCTAACTGATAACAGGTGGAACGACGTCCGGCGGCCCTGGAATGTCGAGGTGTTCTCCTAGTCCATAACGACAATGAACAGTCAGCAACAGTTTCATATCTGCGGCTAGCCCTTGATGGGGATTGCTGCGCTGACTTTACTTTGTTGCCCTTCGAAGGCAGCAGTACGACAATTTGTCATCGGTATCTCGTCAGTAGTACTGGGCAGCAGCGAAGTACTCACGGCGCTGGCCGGCGCAGGTGCTGGGGCCGGCCACTCCCCGCCAGCCGTTTAATCATGTTGGCAGGCGTGCGCAGGGGCAGTTTCCGTAGCGGCGAAGGCGGTCGAATGGGATAATTTTGGTCATCCTTCGAATAGGGGGCCATCATGGCCGGCCTTGGTGCTCTTCGACCTGGCCGCCGCTCCCGGGCATCCACGTCCCGGCTCCTGGCGGTTTTACTTGTGCTCGCACTCGGCGTGCTGTTCGATGCACCCGCCCGAGCAGTCGACTACGGACATGACGTTTCGTGGCCACAGTGTCCAGGCGGTCTTCCGATGCCGCCGGAAGACACGGAGTTCGTGGTCGTGGGGCTGACAAGGGGACTCGCGTTCACCGAGAACCCCTGCCTGGACGGGCAGTTCCAGTGGGTGCTCGACCGAGGTGTCCGGGCTCAGGCCTACGCCATGGCTACGTTCCCCACAACCGCGCAATACGACACCTACGGCGACGACGGCCCCTGGCCCGCGAGCACAAGGCCGGACCGGCTGCGCAATGTCGGGTACGCCGAGGGTCGCGCGGCTCTCGCGTCTCTCGATGAGGTGGGATGGCGGCCGGAGAGAATCTGGGTCGACGTCGAGCCCCGCCCGCAACAGCCCTGGCCCAGTTCGACAGCAGCCCAGCGGGAGGAGAACCGGTACGTCATCTCCGGGCTCCTGGCCGCACTGGCGGACGCCGGGTACCCGCACGGGATCTACTCCTATTTGAGCGCGTGGGAGGCCATCACCGGATCGTGGCAGCTTCCCGACGTGCCCGTCTGGTCACCGGCAGGGCGTCTCGACTTCGCCAGTGAAGCATCCGACCTCTGTGTGAATCGCAGCTTCTCAAGCGGCACCGTGCACATCTCGCAATGGACCGACGGCACCTACGACTACGACATGACGTGCATTGGGGTCTACCAGGCCCACGTCGCGACGATCGGCTGGCAGCCGAGCGTCTCGGACGGCGCCACCGCAGGAACGACCGGCCGGTCACTGCCGATGGAGGCGTTGCGCCTATCGGTGGCAGGAGACCCCCTGTCGGGCGACATTCTGTGGCGGGGGCATGTGCAGAACATCGGCTGGCAGCCATGGACGACGTCGGCGTCCCCGATTGGAACGACCGGGCGCGGTCTGCGCCTGGAGGCGTTCGAGCTGCGGTTGACGGGGGATCTGGCCTCGCAGTACAGCATCAGGTATCGAGCCCACGTGCAGAACGTCGGCTGGCAGCCGTACAGGATCGACGGAGCCACGGCCGGCACTGTCGGGCAAGGTCTGCGGGCGGAGGCCGTTACGATCGAGTTGGTTCCGAAGGTCGCACCGGCATTCACTGCCGTGTACGCCGCCCACGTTCAGAACCTCGGCTGGATGGCGAACGTTTCGGATGGGACCGTCGCCGGGACCACGGGTCGGTCCCTTCGGGTCGAGGCGTTGCGCCTCAACGTGTCCAGCACGGCTTATACCGGGGACATCGAGTGGCGGGGGCATGTGCAGAACGTCGGCTGGCAGCCGTGGACATTCTCGGCCAATCCCATAGGCACTGCAGGGCAAGGGCTACGTTTGGAAGCGTTTGAAATCAGGCTGACCGGTGAGATGGCGAACCACTACAGGATCCACTACCGCGCCCATGTGCAAGATTTGGGCTGGCAGGCATGGGTCGCCGACGGCGGAACGGCGGGCACGTCAGGTATGGGCAAACGGATCGAGGCCGTGCAGATCCTCCTCGCGCCCAGGACGGGCGGCTAGCGCGGGTTTCCCCCGCCAGGCGGACGTCGCCGTCGTCGTGGTCGGCACCAACGCGAAGGCCGAATCCGAAGGATACGACCGGGAGTCGCTCGCACTTCCCGGCCGGGATCCTCGAAAAGGAGCGATTTGACGAATTCACACTGGGTGCGTGGGATCGAGCCCTCGAAGTGAATGTGACAGCGCCCCTGATCCTCGCCCAGGAGCTCGGCCGACACATGGGCGCCGCAAGCCTGACTCCGCTGGGTCGAAACGGAGCGCATGGAGACATAGCCTCGGTCGTCGCTTTTCTACTAAGCCCGGAAGCAGCGTTCATCACGGGTGCGTCCATCGTCATTGACGGAGGCTACAGCGGTGTGGACTACTACATGAAGCAGGAAAGCGACCTTCTGGGCTAAGCCTTTCCGCGTACACGGAATGGTGGCTTTTCGGCGGGGAGTTTCCGGTGAGTCGTGCTCGAAAGGGCCGTGCGCCGCAATGTGGCGTCCACGACCAGATCCCTGAACGCATTAACGGGTCCCGGCGTCCCGCATAAGGGGCCTTCGCCCCGGTCGCACGGTGAGCACGCGCTCAGCACAAGCCCAAAGTGGTTCTCTGTCCGCCGCTGACGGAATCTCTTGCCAGTGGCCGGACCGCCCACATAAGCTCAGCCGTGTGAGTGGCCGGGACGGCAATCCGAGAAGCGGAACCGACCGGCGACCCGTGAAGGACATCAGCATGGCTACAGGTACTGTCAAGTGGTTCAACGCCGAAAAGGGCTTCGGATTCATCGCCCCCGACGACGGAAGCGCTGACGTGTTCGCACATTACTCGGCAATCGCCTCCAGCGGTTACAAGTCCCTGGACGAGAATCAGAAGGTCCAGTTCGACGTCACTCAGGGTCCCAAGGGGCCCCAGGCGGAGAACATCCAGCCGCTCTAAAGCTCCTGGAAGAGACCGGTCAGCCTATGCGGCGGGCCGGTCTCTCGTTGTGTTCGGGCACCTGCGAGGCGACGGCCGTCTGTTCTTCTTCCCGCTTCCTGGCCCGCAGCGGATTCGCTTCGGCCTTCTGGATCGAGGCCCTCGCCGCGTTGACGCCGGCGGAGGCAGGAATCGTCCGGATCTGATTGAGGGCAACGTGGCCAGCTCCCACCGCCAAAACATCGAGGACAGCGACGCCGTATGCCCAGAAGCCGGATGCGGCGATGACGGGAAATGATGGCTGCGGCGGCGGGTTAATTGGCGGGAAGGCCATGGCAGCAAAGCCCAGCAGTTCCTGCAAGTCGCCCTCGAAGCCGGCCCGCCTGCCGGCGGGCCAGGTTCAGCGAGCTCATGATCTGCTCCGGATCAGTTGTCATGTCATGCTGTTCCCCCGCGTTCCTGCATGAACAGGTATCAGAGCGGAATTCCGGACCGGCCGCAACCCTCGGTCGATCTAAAGAATAATCAGCAAATCATGTTGTAAGCGGTTCTAGCACCATGAAGTGGTGTACGGGAAAACCCAACGGAAGGAAGAACGAGGATGAACACCCAGCAGAGACCCCACAAGGAGGTTCCGGTCTGCAGTAGTTAGCCGCTCCCCCACACAACCAAATAGGCCGTTCCGGGACCCCACCCACCCGGAACATCAGATCAGGGCCGAGAGTGTGCACAATTTGCACACGAAAACACTAACAAGCCCCTGAACAGGGAAAACACGTGCCCGAGGTGGGACTCGACCGGACTCCAGCCCCTGCAAACACTAGACTCCCGCCGCAACGTACGGAATCCGACCCAGTCCGGCGCCGGTACGGCCCAGTCCGGGACCCAAAGTGTGGACACTGTCTACACCCCATTTCTCCCCACCAAGGACCTCCCCCAAACAGTCGCACCCGCATTGAAAGGGTGCGGCATTTCTCTGTCTCGACAAAGTTGAACAAGCCGCCGGACTCCACGAGCGGCAGCAACCTGGTCATGCCCTCGCTCATTGCGGGCTCTTGGGCTGACCGCGCAGGGCTGTCTGTCGCTAGCCACCTCATAACGATTTCCACCTCCTTTCATCCCGTGCATGGTCCGTGGCGTCGAGAGCCGCATGACCGTGTGGAGCCCCGCAAAACCCCTCCCCGCGTACTCGCCTGAGCCACGCTCCAATCAGGGGACCCATGCAACAAAGGGCCTCCCATATTGCGAGGACGGGAGACCCCTTGCGGTTTGAAGTGTAATTCCGCCGCCGCGGTTAGCCGGCGTACGGGTCGGCGATGCCGATGTACTGGGTGTAGAGGTATTCCTCGATGCCTTCGAGGCCGCCTTCACGGCCCAGGCCGGACTGCTT
>NZ_JAUSSN010000019.1 GCF_030812335.1 Pseudarthrobacter oxydans | reverse complement strand
CACGGATCCGCGAAGCGTTCTGACCGTGGCGGAAGGAGCCTAAGGTGCTCAACTTAAATTTCCGGCCCTCCGTTTCGGTGGTCATCTGCTCCTATGCGGAGCAGCGCTGGGACCTGCTGATGGACGTGATTGATTCCGTCCACGCCCAGACGCTCCAGCCGAAGCAGGTGATCGTTGTGGTTGACCACAACGTGGACCTCTACAAGCGGCTGGTGGCGGCCGTGCAGGACGTCACCCTGGTGGAGAGCACCGGGCTGCAGGGGCTCTCCGGAGCCCGCAACACCGGGGTAGGGCTTGCCACCGCGGACATTGTGGCGTTTCTGGACGACGACGCCGTCGCCGCCCCTGACTGGCTGGAAAAGCTCACGTCCCTCTATGACGATTCCGATGTCCTGGCAGTCGGTGGCAAGGTCGAACCCGTGTGGGAAGGCGGCCGGCCCGGTCATTTCGGCCCGGAGCTGGACTGGATCGTCGGCTGCAGCTACCGGGGCCTGCCGAAGGTGGCCTCCGAAGTGCGGAACGTCATCGGCGCCAACATGTCCTTCCGGCTTCAAGTGCTCCAGCAGGTGGGCGGTTTCAACCTCTCCCTGGGCCGCCAGGGGACGAAGCCGCTGGGATGCGAGGAAACCGAAATCTGCATCCGGGCCGTCATTGGATCCCCCGGCTCACGCATCGTGTACGAACCGGCAGCCCTGGTCCGTCACCACGTCCCGGTCCAGCGGGGAACCCTCCGCTACATGCTGGAGCGGTCCTGGTCGGAGGGCATTTCCAAAGCCCAGGTCAGCCACGTCGTGGGCCACAAAAGGGCCTTGGGCCCCGAACGCCGCTACGTGCGCCGCGTCCTGCCGCGGGCGTTCTTTTCCGCTCTGGCGGACTGGAGCAGGGGTGCCGACCCGGATGGCTGGCGCCGGGCCGGGGCCTACGTAGCTGTTCTGGCGTTCACCGCCGCAGGATACATCCGCGGACGCCGGCTCGCTCACGGCTCCGGATCCGTCCTGACCGGCTCAGCACCAGTCCCGCATCGCAACCCTCCCTGGAGGGAAGCCACGTGATCGAAGCTGGAAATGAGTTTGCAGCGGCTTGAGGATGCAGGCCTGGAACTTGCCCCGTCGACGGGGACCGAGGTCGCCCGACTGGCCGGGAGCCCTTCGGGTCGGAGCCGTCGATTTTGATTCCCTTGCCGGCTACACGCACCTGAGGCGCTAGGACTCGATGGGATGGCACCGTGCGCGCTTGCTGGTGCGCAGCGGACCGCCTGTCCGCGGGTTCATCAAAGTCGACGCTCCAGGTGGCGGTTGACGACGTCGTCGTGGATGAGTTCCGGCTGCGGGGGATCGCGTCCGGCTACCGGGATGCTGACCCCAGGGTAGCCCTCAGCGGCCGGTCCTCCGGCCTTCGTCCCTTGGCGGCCGGAACTTTGCTTCGCATACTGGAAGGAGGCATATCGGCGCGGCCAGGAAGGGCAGGGAGCCATGGGCGGGGGGTCAGGCGGGTCGTTCCGGCGACGGGTGGAGCGTGCAGCGGAACTCCGTTCCCTCCGGGTCAGCGGAATGACGGTCCAGGAAGAGGAGGAACTGGCCGCTGCCGAGGAGAAGGAACGTGAGCTGCGCGCAAAATTCGACGACGCAGCAAGGGCCGAATACCTGATCCGCGATGCCATGGCGCAGGGCAAATTCGACCACCTCAAATACGCCGGAAAACCCATCCCCGGGCTGGGGGAGAAGTACGACCCCGACTGGTGGGTCAAGGGCCTGATCCAGCGCGAAAACATCACCGGGATGGGCCCCAAGGCCATCCTGCTCCGCACCGAGGACGCCGGGCTCGATGCCCGGATCGATGAGCAGCACTCCGCAACGCAGGTCCGCCAGCTTCTGGAGGATTTCAACGCCCGGGTGATTGATGCCCGACGGCAACTGCAGGGCGGGCCGCCGGTGGTGACCAAGACCCGGGACGTCGAGTCCGAGGTGCGGCGCTGGGCGGAACGCCGTGCGGCCCGCGCCGCCGTCGTCGCTGAACTGGATGCAAGGACTGAACCTGACCAGATCCGTCGCCGGTGGTGGCGGCGGATCCGGCCCGGTTCCTAGCGGGCAGCCGGGCCTTGGCCCCTACTCGGTTCCGTACTGAGCAATCTGGGTCAGATATCCGTAGTACTGGCCATCCACCGGGCGGAGCGGGTCGCCCTCGAAGCCGAACTCGCGGTTTTCCTCGTTGTACGCGGCGGTGATGTCCAGGAACTGGGACATCACCTCCTTAGCCGAACCCTCACACGCCCCGGCGCCGATGCACAGCGCCACGGAGCCGGCGACGGCAGGGCTGGCGAAGCTGGTTCCGTGGGCCACGGAGTAGCCGCCCGGCGCCGTGGAGGTCACACAGACCCCGGGGCCTGCGATGGTATGGGCCTGGTCCTCGGACTCGCTGGCGTAATTGGAGAAGAACGCCGGACGGTCATCCAGCTGCCCCACCGCCGACCAGTCCTCGGCGCCGCAAACCGGGGCCTCGAGGCCATCAGGCTTGCCGTCGAAGTCCGCCATCGCCGTGGCGGTCAGCACCTCGTCGTACGTGGCAGGAACGGTGCCGGCGATGTCCTGACCGGAGTTCCCGGCTGCGACGGCGTACACGACTCCGGCCTTGATCGAACGACAGATGGCGTAGTGCATCGGATCCGTGCCCTTGCCGCAGTCGCCGGTTTCAGTGCCGGGGCCGCCGATGCTGATGTTGGCCACCTCGATATCGTTCTTCGGGTCCTCGTCCTTGCGTGTCTCCGTCACCCAGTCGATGGCGCAGATGAGCATTTCCTCCGTGATCACCCCGGCGTCATTGACAACGCGAACGGACCACAGCGGAGTTCCCGGCGCCGCCCCGATGACGCCCTCGTCGTTGTCCTTTGCGCCGATGACCCCGGCCACGAAGGTTCCGTGTCCAACGTCATCCGTGGGGTCCACCTCGACCGGCGACCCGGTGGAGCAGTCGACGCCGCCGCGCACGTTGAGGTCCGGATGGTTTCCGTCGATGCCGCTGTCGATCACGGCCACGTTGACGCCGGTGGCGTCCTTTTCACCGTCGGGATCCGTGTCGCCGGAGGCAGTGCCGCCGATCCTCAGCCACCAGAGCGGCTCCATCTGGGTGGTCGGCTCGGGGGCTGGGGGCTCCTCGAATTCCCGGGCCAGGGTGACGAAGTCAACGCCCGGATCGGCAGCGAGGCGGGCCGCGACGGACGCCGTCATCGTGGCGGCGTACCCGCTCACGGCTGCCCGATAGACCGTGGAAACAGAAAGACCGTAGCTGCCCCGCTGGGCGGCGGCCGCTGTGCCGGCGTCAACAACGCCGTCCTTCAGCACCACAATATAGCGTTGTTCCTTCTCGGCGCTGGCTGAAGGGGCGGCGGCGACAAGGCCTCCGGCCACGGCCAGGCTCAGCGCTGCGAGGCCGCCCATGATTCGCCGGAACCTTGACGTCATTCTCGGCGGCGGTGCGGCGGTTCCGGCATTCCGGTGTGCCCCCTCGGCTGCACGCACTGGTTCCCGTGATGATCCTGGACGGCGGACGTGGCTGAACATAGTGGCCTCCCTTAAGCGTCTACGCTACTGAACGCCCCCCGGTCATAGCTTAGGCCCGCAGCTGTCTCTTGCACACGGACCTTTGGCATTACTTGGAAAAGGACAGCGGCAGGTCCCTAAGGGCGGAGCCAGTCCTGATCGAAGTCCGGGTGGTCGTAATAGGGCAGGGCCAGGGCGTTCAGCGACTGCTCAAGCCATTCCAGCGATTGGGGGATCCAGCCGGCCTCCTGGACCGTGTCGCTCACCAGTGACGCGAGGGCCGCCTGCCGGGCGGATTCCACAATGTGGATCAGGCGCCGCTTGGCCTCGCATTCGAGTAGCAGGCGTTGTTCGTACCAGGCGCCGGATTGCGAGACAGTCCGGTCGCCGAGGAGCGTCCGCGCCACGGCCTCGTCCTCGGTGATCCGCTCGGACAGGAAATCGACAATGTCCACACCGCGAGCGTACGCGCGGTACTCGGCGGCAACCAGCCCCGGCCGGCGCGGCCGCCCCGGCGTTTAGTGCACTGCCAGGTTTTCCGCGTCCTCGGGACCGACGAAGCGGCAGGAGCCCTCGTGCCGCTCGGGCACATCACAGGTCCGGCCGGTGGGCAGGTGGACGTTGCCGCACAGCCCGGTGATGGCCACGTCCTCGCGGACGTGCAGGCTGCTGAGGTCGGGCCGGCCCTTGCTTTCCTCGTGGATTTGGCGCAGGCCGGGGGGATTCTGCTCTGGACTGTTCATGTCTGCTGCTCCTTGGAGAGTCTGCTGTGCAGGAGGTGCCAGTCTCGATTGAGTCCGATGCCCCAGTCTCACACGGCGCCGTTGATACCGCGGGACCGCCCCGTTAGATATTTGTCTCCGGCCCGGTTCCGGCGGCGTTCGCAGGGGTATATTTCGAATGAGAGCAGCGATTCAACAACGCAAGAAGGGGGGCGCCGTGATGGTGCCAAATTCAGCGGAAACGGGTGAGCGGGCGCCGGGTCTGCAGGACACCGAACCGATCGGCGCGGACGCCCTTGCCATTCGCCTCGGCGACATCGCCCGGGAACTCCAGCATAAGGAGGACCCTGAATCCATGCTGGCAGGCATCGTGCACGCCTCGTTGGAACTGGTGCCACACGCTGCCGAGGCCTCAGTCAGCCTGGTCACGGGCCGCCGGACGATTGAATCGCGTGCCGCTTCCAGCGATCTGCCGCGCCGGGTGGATGCTCTGCAAAGCGAAACCGGGCAAGGCCCGTGCCTTGACGCCTCCTATGAAAAGCGGGTTGTGAGCGTTCCCGACCTGAGCACGGATAGGCGCTGGCCGGATTTCTCGCGGCAGGCGTTCGAGCTCGGAGCGCGGAGCATGCTCTCCTTCCAGCTCTTTGTGAATGGGGACCACCTCGGGGCCTTGAATCTCTTCGGGAATGACGTGGGCGTCTTCGACGCCGAATCGGAGCGGATCGGGGCGCTGGTGGCTGCCCACGCCGCCGTCGCCGTCGCCGGCAGCCAGCAGGTCAGCCAGCTCACCCTGGCCCTGGATACCCGTGACCTCATCGGTCAGGCCAAGGGAATCCTGATGGAGCGGTACAAGATCACCGCCCAGCAGGCGTTCCTGCTGCTGTCGCGGGCCAGCTCAGAGCTGAATATCAAGCTTCGCGAGGTCGCGGAGCAGCTGACCGTCAGCGGGGAAATGACCAAAAAGCCCTGATACCGGCCGGGCTCGCGCCCGGCGCCGGGTTCTTAGTTGCCGGCAGACATTTGCGCGCCGTCGATGAGCCCGGAGCACACCACGGACAGCGGCGTGCCTTCAGTCCGGGCACGGCGCAGCAACTCCCTCAGGGCCTGCTCCGCCGACAGTCCGTGGCGTTCCATCAGGATCCCGCACGCGCGGTTGGTGTTGTCCCGGCCGGCGAGTGCGCCCTTGAGCGGGCCGCTCAGGTGCCGGGGTGCTTCCGAGCCCTGGACATGGGCGAGCAGGGTTGCCGCGGGAACCGCGAATTTCTCGAGCAGATGCCCGGTGGCGGCGGTATAGGCCGCTGGCAGCGCAGCGTAGATCTTCAGCGTTCCGATGGGTCCGCCGGCGGCGGCCAGCGGGGTGCTGACGACGGAACGGATGGGCAGCGACGCGACAGCCTCGCTCCAGAGCGGCCACCGGTCATCGGCTGCGGTGTCGTGGACCAGCATTGTTATCCCTGCCGTCCAGGCCTCGACGCACGGGCCCTGACCCAGGTCGTGCTGGGCGGCGTCCGCCTGTCCCACGAGCTGTGCTGTCGACGCGGTGCTGCTTCCGCGCCCTTGCTCGTCGAACAGTGAGATTCCGGCCCCGGCTGATCCCGGAATGGCATCCCGGACGGCCTGGACGAGCAGCTGCAGTGCACGGTCTACCTTGTCCTCGGTCAGGAGCAGGCCTTTGATGCGCGCGAAGACGGCGGTGAGTTCATCGAGGGGGAGTGGGTTGAATGGCTGGTTGAGCACTTGCAGGCCTTATGGCGTGAGGGCACTATCGCCCTGCGTATGCCCCCTGCTGAGCCGGGACGCCTTGAACGGCGGTCCACTTCAAGCATAACCCGCTCCGCCGTGCTGTGGGTAAGCGGCGGGTAACGGACGACGACGGCGCCACGTCCCGCCGTCGTCGGCCTGCCCCGCTCGGCACGGCAGGTGGACCAGCAACCTCGTCGGGGCGGCGCCTCAGCCCGCGGCGGCCAGCGGAATTTCCAGGAACCCGCCGGCGGCGTCCCAGCTGCTGGCCGTCCCGAGGTGCCGGCTGAGCCGCTGCATCCGTTCCGCGATCTGCCGGGAACTCCGGCCCGCCAGCCGTGCCTGGAAATCGGTGATCAGCGTCGGGTACAGCCGCAGCCCCAGCGGTGTGCCGCCGTCTGTGGCGAGCAGGAAGATGAACGACTGGTCGTTGCGCTCCAGCGGATCCACCGCGTAATCGTCCACAAAGTCCCCGGCGCTGTAGATGATCGGCCGGTTCCGGAACACCTCGATGGCCCGGAAGATGTGCGGCGAATGCCCGAAGACGACGTCGGCACCCGCCTCGATGAGTGCCCGGGCCAGCTCACGGTGCTCGGACGGAGCCCCGGAGCCCCAGTTCGGACCCCAATGGGCGGAGACGACCAGGAACTCGACGCGGGACTTCGTCCGCCGGACCAGGGCCAGCAGTTCCTCCACCCTGCGGTCGCTGCCCACTACCGGCACGTAGAAAACCCCGGGCCCGACGTCGGCTTCCCAGTCCGGCTGGTTGTCGGTGAAGGCAATGAGGCCGACGGCGGTCCCCGCCACGCGGCGCACCGCAGGCCGGCGGGCGGCGTCCCGGTCCAGGCCGGCACCGGCGTGCAGGACGCCGGCCGCGTCGAGCGCCGGCAGCATTTCGCGGAAGGCCGCGGCCCCGTAGTCCAGGACATGGTTGTTGGCCAGCGACACCATCCCGATCCCGGCGGAACGGAGGCTTGCCACGTTCTTCGGGTCGGAACGGAAATGGAATACCTTCCCGGCCTCCGGCTCCCCGCCGGCTGCCAGGACGCATTCGAGGTTGGCGATCGTGAGGTCCGCCTGGCGCAGCACGGAGTCGGTGTCTCCCCAGGGGTAATCGGCGCCGACCCGTCTCAGCCGCTCGTTCACGAGCCGGCCCAGCATGACGTCGCCCAGCAGCCCAATCAACATCGCACACCCGCCCGGGGCTCAGGACTCGTAGTTTTCCACCTGCTTGACTGGGCGGGGCTCCGCCTCGTCAGGGTTTTCGCCATACTGCAGCTTGGCCCGGCGCTGCCGCAGGAGGTCCCAGCACTGGTCCAGGTCCTCTTCGATGCGCTTCAGCCGGGCGTGCTCGGGGCTGTGCTCGTAGTCCGGCGAGGAGGACGGGGCCTTCTCGCGGAGCGCCTGTTCTTCTTCGACCAACGCTGCAATGCGTTCCAGGATGTGTCGTTCGTCCATGACGGCCTTCTTTCGGGTAGCAGTCCTTCCGTCAGAGTAGCGAGGCCGTGATGCACTGGCCAGAGGACCGTTGACCGGAGGAGGCTCTCACTTCCGACGCAGCGAAAGGAGGCCGGGGTGACAAAAGCGCCCGTTTTCGGCGGGGACCAAAACGGCAACATACTCAGCTTGCTTATCAGTTTGTCGCTTCCTAAAGTTGGTCCTGTAAGGCATCAATCTCTCCGTGCGGAGGATCCCGGCCGGGCCACCGGCTGCGTGACCCTCCCCGGGCACCAGAGGAGGACCCATGTCAGAGCACAACATTGCCGGTAAGAAAGTCGCCTTCCTGCTCACGGACGGTGTGGAGCAGGTGGAACTGACCAGCCCCTGGAACGCAGTGAAGGAGGCCGGCGGCGTGCCCACGCTGGTGGCCCCCAAGGGCGGCAAGCTCCAGGGCTATGACGGCACCGAAAAGGGGCAGAAGTTCGACGTCGACCTCACGGTCGCCGAGGCGAACGCCTCCGATTTCCATGCGCTGGTGATCCCCGGCGGCGTCGTCAACGCGGACCATCTCCGGGCCGACAAGGGCGCCCAGGCCTTCACCCGGGCCTTCTTCGAGCAGCACAAGCCGGTGGCCTCGATTTGCCACGGCCCGTGGCTGCTAATCGACGCAGGCGTCATCAGCGGCCGGAATGTCACGTCGTACCACACGCTCCAGACCGACCTGAGGAACGCCGGGGCCAACTGGAGCGACCAGGAGGTCGTGGTCGACCAGGGCCTCGTGACCAGCCGGAACCCGCGCGACCTTCCCGCCTTCAACGACAAGCTGCTGGAGGAAATCGAGGAGGGCGAGCACGCCGGCCAGACGGCCTAAGCGGCGCGCCCCTGGGTCTGGGCGCCCGGAGACACCTACCCTCTGGAGATGATCTGGGGCAGGATATGCCCTGTAACGTGCACCGCCGGGGCCGCCACACGGCACCCCGGCCAGCACCCCAGCTGCAAGGAGTCCCGGATATGACCACGCTCAACCCGTACCTGAGTTTCCGCGACAACGCCAAGGAAGCCATGACGTTCTACCAGTCGGTATTTGGCGGAGAACTGACCATGAGCACCTTCGGCGAATACCACGCCAGCGAAGATCCTGCCGAGCAGGACAAGATCATGCACGCCATGCTGAGCACGGCCAAGGGAATGGTGCTGATGGGTGCGGACACACCCAACGGCATGGACTACAAGCCCGGCAGCAGCATTTCGGTGTCGCTTAGCGGCTCCGACGAGGCCGAACTGCGCGGTTACTTCGACAAGCTCGCCGACGGCGGACAAGTGACCGTCCCCATGGAGAAAGCTCCCTGGGGAGATGTCTTCGGGATGTGCACGGACCGGTTCGGGACCGACTGGCTCGTCAACGTCGGCCCCGCGTAGGCCGGGCTCCGGCTTCGCACTGAGCCCGGCTGCACGGCCGCCCGGCTGAAGGGGCCGGGCCTTTGCCGGGCCGGGCGGCCAGGGGCGGCCAAGTCCTAGTCCGGGCTGGAATCCGTAGTGAGCCCGCGGTCGTCGGCGGACTGCTCGTCCTGTTCTTCCGCCGGGCCGGTGGCCTTGTTGTCGTCCCGTGCCCCGGCTGCTGCCTGGGCCTCGGTGGAGCCTGACCCCGCCGGGCTCACGTCCTGGCCCTCTTCGCGGGCCACCGGCGCTGCACCCGCCTGGTTTCCGTCCTCAACGCCGTCCTTGACGATGTCCTCCGGGTCCTTGCGTTCGCTGCCCATCGGGTCCTCCCCGCTCCGGCTAAACCGGTCCGTTTGCCTGGCCCGGCTGCGGGCCCTGACTGCCCAAGATACACCGCGGCCCGTCCGCCGTATTCCACTCTTCGGTGGCCCCGGCTATTCTAAAGTCGGCCGGGACGCAGAAATTCGAGTCCACTTCCCCTGCCCAGAGAGGCATTGACATGACCGAGAAGTTGCACCTCACGCCGGAGGATGAATTCCCGGAGGACCTCACCGTGGTGGCGGACAAGGATCTTCAGGTCCTCGACAGCCAGGTTCAGCGGCAGTTGGACCACGAATACGTGGCGGACGGCGAACCGAACCCGGAAACCGAGTTCAGGCACTACGACCTCGATGAGGAGTTCAGCGAGCGCGACAAGCGGAATGACTGACCGCCGGGTTCTGTCAGTATGCTTACTAGACGCTGACAAGTGGTGCTGACCAGAAGCGCCGAATAGAAATGAGCCCACCATGAGCAGGCCCGACCGCATCGAGATCGAGGCCGCAGGCCATCTGGGCCATGTCTTCGTCTCCGCACGGCCCGCCGGTCCAGCCGGCGCCGGGGAGGCGCGTCCAGCCGTCGTGCTGATCCACGGGATCGGCGTCTCGCACCGCTATCTCAGCCGGCTCCACGCGCTGCTCGCGGAGTCCGTTGACACCTACTCAATCGACCTGCCCGGCTTCGGCGCCACGCCACGCCCGGAGCAAACGCTCACGGTCGCCGACCACGCCACCTACATCCTCGGCGCCCTCGAACAGCTGGGGGTCCTGGAGTTCGTGCTCGTCGGGCACTCGATGGGCACCCAGTTCGCGATCGAAGCGGCGCTGCAGCAGCCTGGCCGGATTTCCCAGCTCGTCCTGATGGGACCGGTGGTCGATGCGAAGCGCCGCACCGTCGTGCAGCAGGCCCTGGCGCTGGGCCGGGACAGCATCTTGTACGAAAGCCCGTCCTCGAACGCCCTCGTCTTCACGGACTATTTCCGCTGCGGGCCCACCTGGTACCTGAAGACCCTGCGCGTCATGATGGGCTACCCCACGGAGCAGAAGATCACCGGGGTGGCTGCCCCGGTCCTTGTGATGCGGGGCGCCCAGGACCCCGTAGCCTCCGCTGACTGGTGCCGCCGGCTGGCCGCCCACGCGGTCCAGGGGCAACTGCTCGAAATCGAAGGCACCGGACACGTGGTGCAGCACAACCGCTCCGAGGAAGTGGCGGGCGCCATCCTGGACTTCGCCGGACTCCGCCGGACGGCCGGAGAGGCTCCTCAGGGGCGCCCGGTATGAGCGGGGTCCTGCAGGCCGCCCGCTGGTGGACCCAGGACTACCTCTATGCCGCCGGCCGGCAGGTCCTCAGTGCGCTGTCCCGGACCAAGCCGGAGGATTTCCTCGGCGGGACCGGACGGCCCGTGGTGGTGATTCCCGGGGTTTATGAGGATTGGCGGTTTATGCTGCCGCTGGTTAAGCGGCTTCATGAGGCCGGCCATCCGGTGCACGTGCTGACCCTGCTGCACCGGAACCGGCTCGCGGTGCCCAGGGCCGCGGACCTGATTGCCGGATACATCCGGGACCGTGACCTCTCGGACGCGATGATCGTCGCCCACAGCAAAGGCGGACTGATCGGCAAATTCGTGATGATGCAGCTGGACCCGGATCGCCGCATCGCCGGCATGGTGGCGGTCTGTTCACCGTTCTCCGGCTCACGCTATGCCTCGTTCATGCTGCTGCCGAGCCTGCGCGCCTTCTCGCCCCGGAGTGCCGTGACCATGCAGCTCTCACGTGAAGAGCGCGTCAACGAGCGCATCACCTCGGTCTACGGGCTCTTTGACCCGCATATCCCCGAGGGGAGCATGCTCCCCGGCGCCCGGAACATCCGGCTCGAGACCGCCGGCCACTTCCGGATCCTCGCCCACGAGGACACGATCCGCACCATCCTGGACGTAGCGGCTGAGCCTCCGCGCCAATAATCGCCCGCGCTGGCCCCGCGACGGCTAGTCTGGCATTGAACGAATCAATGTCCGGTTCCCGGACTGACCTTTCGAGGGTTCAGCATGTCTCTTCGCCGGCCACCACCCGCGGCCGGGGCGTCGCCCCACGTGGCCGACGGCGTTCCCCCGGAGCTCCTTGTCCGCGCCCTCGAAGCCACCTCCGAAATCTCCCTCATCACCGACGCGGCACAGAACATCCTGCACGCCAGCCGCTCCTTCAGCGCCATCACCGGCTACACGGAGGCAGAGGTCCTTGGCGCCAACTGCCGGATCCTCCAGGGGGCGGGTACCGCGCCGGAGGCCGCCGGAGCCATCCGTGACGCGCTGGCCCGAGGGGAGCAGTTCCGCGGCGAAATCCTCAATTACCGCAAGGACGGGTCGCCGTTCTGGAACGCCCTGACCATCACCCCGCTCCGGGACGAGCACGGTCAGGTGACGCACTTCGTCAGCGTGCAGCGGGACATCAACGCCCGGGTGGCGCTGCACGAACAGCTCCGATTCCAGGCCGCCCACGATCAGCTGACCGGCCTGCCCAACCGCGCCGCCCTGGACGGCCACCTCGCGAAGGTGCTGGATTCCGACGGCGGCTCCCGGCCCGCCGTCGTCGTCGGACTGATTGACCTGGACCGGTTCAAGGAAGTGAACAACGCCCTCGGCCACGAGGCCGGTGACATCATCCTGAAAAGCTGGGCCGCCCGGATGCAGGCCCGGCTCCAGCCGTCGGAGTTCCTCGCGCGGATGGGCGGCGACGAATTCGTGCTCGTGGTTGCCGGCGCAGCCGGCGCCGACGCCGCGGCGCTGGGCGTTGTGCTCCAGCGGCTCGGCCGCAGCATGGATGAGCCCTTCGATGTGTCCGGGGAATTGATTTCCCTGACCATGAGCGCGGGGCTGGCATGTTCGCCCCGCGACGGCATCGAAATGCGCACCCTGCTGCGTACCGCCGACGCCGCACTCAAAGTGGCCAAAGCCCGCGGGAGCCGGACGCGGGGATGGTGGGAGCTGGCCGGGCCTGCGGCGGGCGCCAGCGCGGCGGCTGCCGGACCCCCGGTGGCCCTCGAACCACCCGGCGGGGCGCCCGCGGAGGCGGACCCCGCCGGCGGTTCCGTCGCCTTGTGCAAGGAGCGGCTGTTCGGCGGCGGGCTGGAGATGTTCATGCAGCCGGCGGTCGACTTCGATTCCGGCGGCGTCCATCTCTTCGAGTCCCTGGCCCGGCTGCGGCTGGAGGATGGCAGCCTCGTGCCGCCGGCGGCGTTTCTCCAGCACCTCAGCACGGCCGAGACCGCGAGGCTGTTCCGGGCGGGACTGGACCAGACATTGGCGTGCCTCGCGGCCTGGGACGGGCAGGGGCTCTCCGCCAGGGTCTCCGTCAACATTGCCCCGTCCACCCTGACGGACCAGGGCTGCCTGCCCTTCGTTGAAGAGTCCCTCCGGCGGCACTCGATCGCGCCGCAACGGCTGGTTTTGGAACTGCTCGAAACCGAAACCGCGGACTGGGACCTGCTCCGTGCCCCGCTGGACCGGCTGGTCACACTGGGGGTGGGCCTCGCCATGGACGATCTCGGCGCGGGCTACAGCAGCCTCAAGCGGCTGTCGATGCTGCCCTTCACGGCGGTGAAGATCGACCGGGACATGCTCACCGGTCTCCGCACCAGTCCGCTGGAGACACTGAGCCTGATCGCGACCCTCGTGCAGATCGGCCGGGATTTTGACCTGACGGTCGTGGCCGAAGGCCTGGAGGACCTTGGCATGACCGAAGCCGTGGCCGTCCTGGGCGCCCGGTACGGCCAGGGCTACCACCTCGCCCGTCCGATGCCTGCCTCCGAGGTCCCGGGCTGGACTGCGGATTTCGAGTCACGGGTATGCGCCCGCCAGGTGCGGACGGCCCTTGGCGCACTGGCCTTCCACTGGAAGTTCCTCCGGCTCGGATCCCCGCACCCGCACGCCGTCGAGGACTGCCCGTTCACCGGATACCTGGACTCCCGCGGCGGGCGACAGGACGACGTCCACCGGTGGCACACCCAGCAGCACCGGGCCGACAGCAGTTCCGGCGCCAGCCGGATGATCGTTGATTGGCTGGTCCGGGAAATCCGGAGCGGGGCCTAGACGTCGAAATGCGTCCGGGCCGGCCCCTTGCCGAGTGACTCCACAACGCCGGCCGCCACGGCGTGCAGTTTGATGTTGCGGGCGCTGGAAGCGGCCTTGAGGAGTTCGAAGGCCTCGGCCTGGCTGCAGCGGTTCTGCGCCATGATGATGCCGACCGCGACGTCGATGCCGGTGCGGGTCTCCAGGGTGGCCCGGAGGTTCGCGGCCGTGTCGCTGTAGTGCGCGAAACGCACCGCCAGCCGCAGCGCCAGGGACGTCTGGCTCACGAAATTCCGGGCCAGGTCCATCGCCCTCCCATCAAACCGGCCGGCCCGGTGCGAGTACAGGTTGAGGGCCGCACGGGTGTCGCCGTCGAGCAGGAACGGCAGGGCCAGGATCGAGCGGACGCCGAGGCCCCGGACGGTGGCGGCGTACTGCGGCCAGCGCCCGCAGTCCGCGAGATCCCGGATGTGGACGGTTTCCTGTTCCCGTGACGCCGTCACGCACGGGCCGTCGCCGAAGGTGTACTGGATTTCGTCCATGGACTGGGCGGCCGCGCTGCTGCTGGCCACCGTCGCGGCCTTCCGGTGCCGGAACAGCGTGATCCCGCACAGGATCTCGTCGCCCGGCTCCGAGAGGCTGCGCGCGGAGACCCGCGCCAGTTCGCGCAGGAACTCCTCAACGTCGGAGCTGTTGAGCACCAGTTCGTGCAGGTGCTGGTTGGTTGAAGTTGCATCTGGGGAAGCTGCGATTGATTCGCTAACCACTGTCTCGTCGTGCCGTTTCGCTCAGGTCAAAACGATCCGGACGGGCGGCCCACCCGCGGCGGAGCGGCAGTGGCGGACGGCGAGTGGCCGGATCGAAGAACAATCCAACGGCTCGCTGCAAAACCGTACGGGGAAATTATATACAGCCTCCTCCCGCTTCCAATGACACACGCGGCCACGGACCGGAACCCGCACCGCCGGGCCTGTTGTGGCGGGACCTGGCGCCTGTTTCCGGGTCCGGGCGGAGCGCCGCGGAGGCCCGGGGGAGTGCGCTGCCGGGCACCGTGCGGGGGCGCCGGCCAATCCGGGCACAAAGGCCCTCACATCCCAGGACCTCCTGACAGATAGTGGGAGAGAGCGGCCAAGTGGTCAATTTCCCAGCCTGCGGAGCGCACGCCTGGATGAGGTCACGGCCGACATCCCGATTGGAAAGCCATACCGATGACCATTTTCGAAGACAGGGTCGACGCCGGCCGGCAGCTGGGAAGGCGGCTCGCGGAGTTGCGGGGTCAGGACATCGTGGTCCTGGGTCTGCCCCGCGGCGGAGTCCCCGTGGCCTTCGAAGTCGCCGCCGCACTGGACGCGCCGCTGGACGTGATCGTGGTACGGAAGCTTGGCCTTCCGTACCAGCCGGAGCTCGCCATGGGCGCAATCGGGGAGGGCGGCGCCCGCGTGCTGGAATCACATGTCCTGGCCCATGCCCGGGTCAGTGACGCCGAGCTGCAGGCCGTCGAAGACCATGAACGCGCCGTACTGGAGAACCGGGTGGTCCGGTTCCGGAAGGGCCGGACCCGGCAGGACCTCACCGGGCGCATCGCCGTCATTGTCGACGACGGGATCGCCACCGGATCCACCGCCCGGGTCGCCTGCCGGATCGCCCGGAAGCTCGGTGCCGCCAGAGTTATCCTGGCCGTCCCGGTCGCCCCAGCCGACACCCTCAGGAGCCTGACCGAGCCCGACGAGTTGGTCTGCCTAGCCACCCCGCACCAGTTCTCCGCGGTCGGCTACCACTACCGCGATTTCTCGCCCACCGAAGACGACGAGGTGGTGCAGCTGCTCGATGCCGCGGCCAAGCGCCTGCAGAACTCGCAGCCGGCGTCCCGGAAGGCCGCCGCGTTTAGCGCACCGGACGCCGCGGAGCTCGATGAGGAGGTCGAGATCCCGTCGCGCGGAGTCCGGCTCCAGGGCCAGCTGCACCTGCCGGTCCCGGCCCTCGGCGTGGTGCTGTTCGCGCACGGCAGTGGCAGCAGCCGGCACAGCCCGCGGAACCGGTATGTGGCCGGCGTGCTCCAGCAGGCCGGTCTCGGCACCCTGCTGCTGGACCTGCTCACCCCGGCGGAGGAGCGGAACCGGGCCAACGTCTTCGACATCGAACTGCTGGCCCGCCGGCTGTCCGCGGCCACCGACTGGCTCGCCACGAGCCAGGTCACGGCCGCCTGCACGATCGGCTATTTCGGGGCCAGCACCGGCGCCGGCGCCGCGCTCTGGGCCGCCTCCGAACCAACCGCCAGGATCGACGCGGTCGTCTCCCGCGGCGGCCGCCCCGACCTGGCGGGCCCCCGGCTGGGCGCCGTCCGGGCGCCCACCCTCCTCATCGTGGGCAGCTACGACCACGAGGTGCTGGAGCTCAACCGCAAGGCGAAGTCCATGATGCGCTGCCCCAACCAGCTGGCTGTGGTCCAGGGCGCCACGCATCTCTTCGAGGAACCGGGTACGCTGGCCGCGGCAGCCATCCTCGCCAGGGACTGGTTTGTCGACTACCTCCTGCCGGCCAAGACCATTCCAGGAGCAACAGCATGAGCTACACGTACACGGCCGTCGTCCCGCTGAGCTGGGAGGACGCCGTCGACAAGATGCGTGCCGCGCTCGCCACCCAGGGCTTCGGGATCCTTTCGGAAATCGATGTGCGCGCCACCTTTGCCGCCAAACTCGGCGAGGACGCCGCGGAAGCACTGGGGGACTACATCATCCTCCGTGCCTGCAATCCGATGCTCGCGAGCCGGGCGCTCGCCGCTGAACCGGAAATGGGGGCGCTCCTGCCCTGCAATGTTGTGGTGCGCCGCGGAACGGACGCCACCGCGACGACGGTCCAGGCCATCGACCCGCAGACCATGGTGCAGCTCAGCAGTAACCCCGCGGTCCGCGAAGTGGCGGACGATGCCGGCACGCGCCTGCGGGCGGCCATGGCAGAATTGGGCGGGGACAGCTGATCCGTCAGGCCCCATGCACCTTGTGGTGGCCGCCGGTGCGGTGGCGGTAGGCGTAGACCAGCAGCGTCACGCCGGCGAGGACCAGGAGCACCGGGACGAAGTACTCGCTCGCGGTGAGCAGTGCCGTGGCCTGCACGGCGAAAATCAGCCCCAGCATGGCCAGGACCGCGGCCGGAATCAGCGGCCACTTCATCCTGGCCGGTTCCGCTTCCCCAGGCTGGCGGGGGACGGCGGCAGGCTGGCCGGCGAGGGCGGCAGGCTGGCCGGGGCGGTGTTCGGGCGGGACGGGCACCAGGGCAAGCACCGCGAACGTGGCAGCCAGGCCCAGGAACAGCACGGCGGCAACCGGCATGCCTTCCCAGGCCGGCGGGAGGGCCACCACTAGTGCCAGCGTCAGCATCACCCCGCAGGGGATCAACGCCCACCAGTTGGAGCGTTCGCGCACATACACCGCACCGAAGCCTCCGGCCATGAACAGGAACAGGAAGGCGCCGGCCCCGTAGGCCGCCGGTCCAGGCCAGAGCTGGGTGATCAGGATGACCGCCGCGAGGCCCAAGAACACCGAGCCGGGGATGGCGGCCCACCAGTTGTCGCGGCTGCGGACGAAAAGGACCACGAAGGCGGTCCCGACCGCAGCGAAAATCAGCGGCCATACGATTGCCGCGCTGTCCAGGATCCCGAGCAGATCCAGCAGCAGCAGGACTCCGGCCGCCATCAATGCGATGCCGGCGATGATGCTGGTATGTGCCGATTTCACCGTTTGCCTCCCGGAACCCGGCGGACGCGCTCCGCCCCTGAATTCTCAGGCTATTCCCGGGCCGGCAGCCGGCGTAGGGCACAAGGTCACGGAGGGCGCAGGCCGACCGGCTGGCGCCCGGCTACGGGCCACGGCCTTCTGCCCGGGACTTGATGCCCAGGAGCATGCGCCGTTCCATAATGAACTGCAGGGGTTCCAGGACTGGCCGGAGAATCAGGCCCACCTGCAGCGGGGCATAGTCGTAGCGCGTCCGGGACAGCAGCCGCGTGCTGCGCCCGTTGACTGGCTGCAGCACAAACGTCCAGCCGAGCTCCACCCGCGGCCCCGCGGGAGCACCGCCGGACGGCCTGATCTGCCCGGTGCGCGGATCCATCGTGCCGCCCAGACCCAGCACCGAACCGGCCTCCACGCGCCGGACCGGAATCCCGACGTCCGGGCCGTTCCTGGACACCAGCGGGACGACATCGCCGACGTCGAGCTGCTGGTATTCGGGAAGGATCCGGTCGGCGCTGTGCATGCCGAGGCCTGCGGCGTTCTCCAGCAGGTCGTAGCTGTACATTCCGCCGCGTCCGGCCCCCAGCTGGACCAGCCAGGGCCAGACGCTCGCGGGCGGCGCGTTGATGGTGACGGCCCGTGTGCTCTGCATCCGGGGAGTCCGCACGAGCTCGTCGCCCGGAAGCGGGGCAGCGGTCTCCTGGGCGGTCGCACCCCAGTGCAGCATCCGGGGACGGACGGCGAGGACGTAACTGGCGGCGGCCGCTGCCGCCGCCAGGGCGGCAAGCGGCCCGCGGAGCCGGAGGGAGGCAGGGGGCCGGTTCATTGGATGCGGCTTCCTTCCGCGCCCGCGCCCGGGACGGAGCCGGAGCCTGGACCCGGGCGGGCGTCGACATCCGCTGCTTGGGGCGGGGGAGTCCGGGTGCGCCGCGCCGCGCCTCCGCCGGGATTCAGGTCCAGCTTCCAGAGGTGCAGCCCGCCCAGCACCAGGAACAAGGACGAGAGCAGCACCGAGGACCACAGGGACAACGCGGACGCAGGGACGTCGAACAGCGGTTTGAACAGTTCCCCCAGGGCCAGGGAAAAGATCAGTGTGAAGCCGAGCAGATACAGCGCGGGCATGAACACCAGCCCGGGCCAGCGGCCCCGGAACGTCAGGACGGCGAGGATGAGGAACGCCGGCATGATGAAGCACAGGTCAAGGACGAAGACGGAGTAGAGCGAATCGATCTGCTCGCCCGTCCGCATCAGCGGCAGCAGCATGGCAGTCCACAGCGGATAAAAGATGAGCGGCTGCAGGAGCGCGCCTGAGGCGGACAGCACCCGGACGCCCTTCGGCAGCCGCGCCCGCCTGGGCCCGTCCGCCCGGAGCTCCAGGGCCGTGTAGACCATGCCCCAGAAGGACAGGGCAAAGACAGCCAGGTAGACGAGGTAGAAGCCGTTGTAGGTCCGCTCGATGGAGTAGATGCCGTAGGCGTAGAACAGGTAGCCCAGGATTCCCAGCGCCATGAGCTGCACCTTGGGGCGCCCCCGCCGGTCGGCGAAGGCCAGGACCGGCAGGGCGCCGCCGGCGACGGCGGACATCAGGTCCTGGGACACCGCGCCGGGCACGAGCTCCGCTGCCACGAGGCCCCGGTAGATCTCCGGGAACAGCAGCCCCGTCACCGCCGCGGGGACGGTCAGCACACCCGTGAGGATCCAGAGCGCCCGCACCGGCCACCGGCTGCGGTTCATTCCGCGGCCTGGCGTTTTTCCTCGTCGTCGCCAACCACCAGGACGGGGCAGTGGGCATGGGCCGCGCAGGCCCCGCTCACGGATCCCATGATCTGGGCGAGGAAGCCGCCGCGGCCGCGCCGGCCGACCACCAGGAGCTGGGCATCCCGGCTCTCCTCGACCAGGACCTTGGCCGGCGGCCCAAACTTTACGGTCCGGGTCAGGCCTGCCGGGACGTCGCCGCCGAAGGCACGTTCCAGGGATTCGTCGACGAGCCGTTTGGCTGTCTCCTCCAGCTGGGTGGTGGTGGGGGTGCTCTCTTCTGGCAGGTGCGAGGCCAGGAAGAGGTCCGAGGTGCCCAGGCAGGTGACGACTTCCAGGGGAGCGTCCAGGCTGCGCGCCATGCGCCCGGCGAGCCGGAGTGCCTTCGTCGAGAAAACCGAACCGTCCACGCCCACGACTATCCGCTGATCAGCGTTCATGGCCCCAGCCTGACCGGTCAGCCCGGCCGCGCCTAGGGCCAAAAGTCACGCGCGGGGTCGCCCGCAGCCCGGATCCGCCGCCGACGGGGAACCCTGCCCAGGGCCAAGTTTTGCGGGCGGGCAGGCCAGGGGGTGTGCACCGTCCCCGGCCCCCTCTAGGGTGGGACAAGCCCCACACGACCCACGATGCGAGGAGTACTGATGAGAGTTGCTGTTACTGGAGGAAGCGGGAAGCTGGGCCGGAGCGTCGTCCGGCGGCTGGGCGAGGACGGGCACGACGTCACCAACCTGGACCGCACCGGCACGCGCGGGCGCGGTTTTACCGAGGTGGACCTGCGCGACTACGGCCAGGTCGTGGACGTGCTCCTGGGCCTCGAGGACCGGCACTCGGGGTTCGACGCGGTGGTGCACCTGGCCGCGATCCCAGCACCAGGCCACGCCCCGGATGCTGCAACCTTCGAGAACAACATGCAGGCCACCTACAACGTGTTCCAGGCCGCCCGCCGCGCCGGGATCAAGAAGATTGTCTACGCGTCCAGCGAGACGGTGCTGGGACTGCCGTTCGACGTCGACCCTCCCTATATCCCGGTGGACGAGGAATACCCGGCCCGGCCGGAAAGCACCTACTCCCTGGTGAAGCACCTCGAGGAACAGATGGCGATCCAGCTCACCCGCTGGGATCCGGAGCTGAGCATCAGCGGCCTGCGCTTCTCCAACGTGATGGACCCGGAGGACTATGAGGAGTTCCCCGGCTTCGACGCCGACGCCAGGCTGCGCAAGTGGAACCTCTGGGGCTACATCGACGGCCGTGACGGCGCGCAGGCCGTGGCCCGCGCCCTCGAGCACGGCGCCCCGGGGTTCGAGGCCTTCATCATCGCCAACGCGGACACGGTGATGAGCCGCTCCAGCGCCAGCCTCGCCGCCGAGGTGTTCCCCAACACGCCCGTGGTCAAGGAGCTCGGCGAGCACGAAACCCTGCTCTCGATCGACAAGGCCAAACGGTTGCTGGGCTACGCGCCCGAGCACAGCTGGCGGAACTACCACCCGCTGCGCACCACTCCCACCGAAGACTGAAGAGGAGTCCCATGCAATACCGCACCCTGGGCACCAGCGGCGCAGTCGTCTCCAGCTACGCGCTGGGCACCATGACTTTCGGCGCCGAAGCCACCGAGGAACAGTCCCACGCCATCCTCGATGACTACCTCGCCGCGGGCGGCAACTTCATCGACACCGCCGATGTCTATGCCGCGGGGGTCTCGGAGGAAATCATCGGCCGCTGGCTCGCCGCGCGCCCGGAGGCACGGGACCGCGTGGTGCTCGCCACCAAGGGCCGCTTCCCGACCGGCGCCGCCCCGAACGACGTCGGCACCTCCCGCCGGCACCTGAACCGCGCGCTGGATGACTCGCTCCGCCGCCTCGGCGTGGAGCAGATCGACCTGTACCAGCTGCACGCCTGGGATCCGATCACGCCGCTGGAGGAATCCCTGCGGTTCCTACACGACGCCGTCTGCAGCGGAAAAATCGCGTACTACGGCTTCTCGAATTTCCTGGGCTGGCAGCTGACGAAGGCCGTCCACCTGGCGCGTGCCCACGGCTGGAGCGGACCCGTGACTCTGCAGCCGCAGTACAGCCTGCTGGTCCGCGAGATCGAGTCCGAGATCGTTCCCGCCTCGCTCGACGCCGGGATCGGCCTGTTGCCCTGGTCGCCGCTGGGCGGGGGCTGGCTCTCCGGGAAATACCGGCGGGACCAGCGGCCCGCCGGAGCCACCCGGCTCGGCGAAAACCCGGAGCGTGGCATGGAGGCGTGGAAGGCCAGGAACGCGGACCCCCGCACCTGGGAGATCGTGGAGGCGGTGCATGACATCGCCGGGCGGCACCAGGCCAGCGCCGCCCAGGTGTCCCTGGCCTGGCTGGCGGAACAGCCGGCCGTGAGCTCGGTGATCCTGGGCGCCCGCAGCACCGAACAGCTCGCCGACAATCTGGCGGCCGCGGACCTCCTGCTGACCGAAGGGGAGCTGATGCGGCTGAGCGAGGTGAGCCGGCCGCGCGTCGGGGCCTACCCCTATGGGCCCATGGCCCAGGAGCAGCGGAGCCGGAAGATCACCGGCGGCCGCTAACACCACACCGCGGGGTCACATCGCGCCTATTCCACCGCCGGGGATGGGCGCGATGTGACCCCGCGTTGTGTGTCGGGCGCGGCGGGACGCTGGTGGCGGGACCAGATGTCGCCCATCTCCTCGGTGGACTGCTCCACGATCCGGCTCATCGCGGCGTGTGCCGCGTTCGCCTCGCCGCGCTGGATGGCGCTGGCCACGTCCACGTGCAGCTGGAGTGCCTCGTGGTCCGGCAGGTGCGGCATCAGGCCGTGCTCGGTGCGCCCGGTCAGTACCTCGGTGACGAGGTTGTGCAGCTGGGCAAACATGGGATTCCCGGAGGCCTTGAGCACGGCGGCGTGGAATCGGATGTCCAGCTGGAGGAATTCGTCGTGCTCCCCGCGCTGGCCCGCCGCCCAGAGCCGCGCGGCCTGGGAGACGATATCGCTGCCGGCGTCCAAGGAGGCGCGCTCGGCGGCGAGGCGGGCCGCCTGCGGTTCGATCGCGCCGCGGAGTTCGTTGAGCGCCTGCAGCTGCTCGAGCCGCTTGGAGGAGGCGAGCCGCCAGCGGATCACCTGCGGGTCGTAGGCGTTCCAGGACTCCTCCGGCTGCACCACCGTGCCGAGCCGGCGTCGTGATTCCAGCATGCCCTTGGAGGAAAGCACCCGCGTGGCCTCCCGGACCACCGAGCGGGACACCCCGTGCCGGGCCTCAAGTTCATCCAGGCGCAGGATCGAGTCCGGCGCGAGGGTCCCCTCGGCAATGGCGAGTCCCAGGTTGTCGACCAGCACCGAATGCAGGTCGGCTGCGGACTCCGCCTTTGGGGTTTTCATAAATAAATCATACGTGTGGGGCGCAAGGGGTTGTTTAAGTCTGCTTTATTTATCTAAGATCGCTTCCAGAGCAGATGTAAAGATGCATTTGCGGCCGGCTGGACAGTGTGCCCAGCCCCTTAATGAACCAAGGGAGTCGTAATGAAGCGACGTTCGATCATGCAGTACGCGGCGGTCGCCGCGGTACTGTCGCTTGGCCTCACCGCCTGCGGCGGCGCCAGCGGCAGCAGCGATGCCAAAGAGGCCGGCACCGTCCGGGTCACCCTCGCGAACCACGTCTGGACCGAAGGCATCAAGGCCGCCATCCCGGAGTTCGAGAAGTCCAGCGGACTGAAGGTCGAACTGACCCAGCTCGGCGAAGACCAGCTCTCGGATCAGTACAACGTCAAGCTCAACGCCGGCAGCGACGAGATCGACGTCATGATGTACCGCCCGCTGCAGGAAGGCAAAGCCTTCGCCAAGAACGGCTACCTCGCCGACCTGACGTCCAAGGTGTCCTCGGATTCCGGCTGGGACTGGAAGGACTACCAGGAGGGCCCGGTCAAGGCCACCACGGCTGACGGCAAGGTGGTCGGCGTCCCGATCATCACCGAGCGCGAGGTGCTCTACTACCGCAAGGACCTGCTGAAGGCCGCCGGCCTCGAGGTTCCCAAGACCATGGAAGAGCTCGAAGCGGCAGCCAAGGCCATCAAGGAATCCTCGCCGGACACCGCAGGCTTCGTGGCCCGCACCGGCAAGTCCGCCGCCGTCACCCAGTTCTCCAGCTTCCTCTACAGCTTCGGCGGCGACTTCACGGATGCCAGCGGCAAGTCCGCCGTCAACTCCGACGCGGCCAAGGAGGCCTACGCCTACTACGGCGGCCTGATCCGGAACTACGGCCCGGCGAACGTCAGCACCGACATGAGCTGGCCCGAGGCGATGGCAATCTTCACCCAGGGCAAGGCCGCCTTCTACACCGAGGCCGACTCGCTCTACAAGAACGCCACCGACCCGGCCAAGTCCAAGGTCGCCGACACCGTCGGCTTCGCCGCCCTGCCCGCCGGTCCGGCCGGTTCCAAGCCGTACAACATCCCGTCGTGGGGCCTGGCCGTCAACGAGGCCTCCGGCAACCAGGACAACGCCTGGAAGTTCATCCAGTGGGCCACCAGCAAGGAACGCACTCTGGAAGCCCAGAAGGCCGGAGTCCCCGGACCCCGCGCCTCCGTCTGGTCTGACCCCGCCGGCACCTCCACCTACCCGGCGGACCTGGCCGAGGCCATCGCCGCCAGCGCCAAAAACGGCGTCGGCCACGACCGTCCCGAGGTTGTCACGGTCGGCAAGGCCCGCGAAATCGTGGGTGCCCCGATCGTTGCCACCATCACCGGCGAGGACGCTTCCTCCGCCGCCGACGCGGCCCACGAGGCCTTCCAGAAGTTCCTGGACAGCGAAAAGAAGTAGCACGCCCGGCGCATCCTGCGCCTGAGTACTCAACCGCCCGGTGGGGCGGCGGCCCGACCGTCGCCCCGCCCGGCCAGCTCTTCACTTCACCCCCGACTCCTTAGGTGAACCATGTCTGTATTGACCCCTCCCCGCAGCGCGCAGTCCGAGCCGCCGTCCGGCCGCAACGCTGGCCGCGCCCCCGGCGCCCGTGAGAACTTCTCCGCCTGGGCCAACCGGCACCGCAAGTGGCTGTTCGCCGCCCCCGCGATGATCTTCGTCGGCGTGCTGATCATCTTCCCGCTGGCCTGGACCCTGTACCTGAGCCTGACCGATTCGCAGGGCTCCGTCCGGGCCGCCTCCGAGTTCGTCGGCCTGGAAAACTACCTCACGGTCCTGTCCGACGGGGAACGCTTCTGGCCCGCCGTCGGGCGCACGCTGACCTTCACCGGCGTCGCCCTGGTCTGCGAGGTCGTGCTGGGCATGTGCATCGCGCTGCTGCTGTGGCGCCCGTTCCGCGGCGAGAAGTGGGTCCGCGTGGCCATCCTCCTGCCGCTCGTCGCTACCCCGGTGGCCGTGGGTATGATGTGGCGGCTGATCTTCGACCCGAACATCGGCTTCGTCAACCAGCTGCTCGGCATGGTCGGCATCCCGCCGCAGCCGTGGCTCTCCGGCCAGGACACCGCGCTGGGCACCACGATCTTCATGGACGTCTGGCAGTGGACCCCGATGGTGGTGCTGATCCTGCTCGCCGGCCTGACCTCGCTGTCCGAGGAGCCCGACGAGGCGGCCCGGATGGACGGCGCCAACGCCTTCCAGCGCTTCTTCCTCATCACGCTGCCGCTCATGATGCCCACCGTGATCGTGGCCATCCTGCTCCGCGGCATCGATGCCCTCAAGACCTTCGACATCCTCTACGCCACCAAGGGCAAGGGCGGCGGATCCTTCCACGAGGTGGAGACCCTCAACGTCTACGCCTACGGCCTGAGCTTCGACTACAACCAGTACGGGCTGTCCTCCGCGGTGCTGATCCTGTTCTTCATGATCATCATCGGCTCCATGTGGCTGCTGACCATGCGCAAGAAAGCGGTAAGCAAATGACCGGCCTGATAGAAGACACAGGAAACACCGAAAACACAGAAAACACCGAAAACACCGAACCCCGGACCGCCGCCGGCCGGCCCGCGCCGGCCCCGCGCCGCCGCAAGCCGCTCGGCGTCCGCGCCTACAAGGCGTTCCGCGTCGCCGCGCTGATCGCCGTCGTCATCTTCCTGGTGGCCCCGCTGTTCTGGATGCTGCTGGCATCCTTGAAGACCAACGTGGACATCTACGACTCCGGCAAATCGTTCTTCTTCACCCCCACGGGCGAGAACTACGCGAACGTGCTGCAGCGCAACAACTACTTCGTCTTCATCCTCAACAGCTTCTGGGTCGCCTTCGTCTCCACGGCGCTGTCCCTGGTCCTCGGCGTGCCGGCGGCCTACGCGATGAGCCGCTTCACCATGCACCGCTCGGCCCTCGTGGTCCTTATGGCGCGTGTCATCCCGGGTGTCTCCCTGCTGGTGCCCTGGTACTACGTCTTCTCCAACCTGAAGATGGTGGGCGGCTTCGAGGTGCTGATCCTCAGCCACATGTTCGTCTCGCTGCCGCTGATCGTCTACATCATGATGAGCTACTTCGACTCGCTGCCGCTGGAGCTGGAGGAGTCCGCGCAGGTGGACGGGCTCACCCCGATCGGCGCCTTCCGCCGGATCACCCTGCCGCTCTCCGTGGCCGGCATGGCCACCGCGGGCATCCTGTCCTTCATCTTCTCGTGGAACAACTTCATGTTCGCCCTGGTCCTCTCCGGCTCCAAGACCAAGACCCTCCCGGTCGCGATCTTCGACTTCGTCTCCTACGCCAGCATCGACTGGGGCGGACTGATGGCGGCCGCCACCGTGGTCACCATCCCGATCATGATCATTGCGCTCTTCACGCAGAAGTACATCGTCTCCGGCATGACCGCCGGCGCGACCAAGGGCTAGGCCACCGATGACACTGATCAGCAGGATTGAAACCTTCCTCGTCGCCCCGCGCTGGCTCTTCGTCCGGGTCGAGACCGACAGCGGCATCGTCGGCTGGGGCGAGGCCAGCTGCGAGGGCCGCAGCGAAACGGTCCGCACCGCCGTCGACCAGCTCTCCGAGCTGCTCATCGGCAACGATGCGCTCCGGATCGAGGACCACTGGCAGGTGATGACCAAGGGCTCCTTCTACCGCGGCGGGCCCATCCTGGCCAGCGCCGTGTCCGGGCTCGACCAGGCCCTCTGGGACATCGCCGGCAAGCACTTCAACACCCCCGTGCACCAGCTCCTGGGCGGCCACGTCCGGGACCGGATCCGGATGTACGGCTGGGTGGGCGGGGATGAGCCCAACGAGGTCGCCGACCAGATCAGCGCGCAGCTCGAGGTCGGACTCACCGCCGTCAAGATGAACGCCAGCGGCCGGATGAGCCCCCTCGGCACCGTGGCGGAGCTCGACGGCGTCGTCCGCCGCGTCGCCGCCGCCCGCGAGGTCCTCGGGGACCACCGCGACGTCGCGGTCGACTTCCACGGCCGCTTCAGCCTGGCCAACGCCCGGCGGGTGGCGCCGCTGCTGGAACCGTACCGGCCCCTCTTCCTGGAAGAACCCGTGGTCCCGGAAAACACCCACCTGCTGCGCGAATTCACCTCCTCCACCACGACGCCGGTCTCCACCGGCGAGCGGCTCTACAGCCGGCAGGAATTCCTGCCCGCGCTGCAGGCCGGCATCGCCGTGGCCCAGCCGGACCTCTCGCACGCCGGCGGCATCACCGAGGTCCGCAAGATCGCCTCGCTGGCCGAAATCTACGAGGTCCAGCTCGCCCCGCACTGCCCGCTGGGACCCCTGGCCCTGGCCGCCTGCCTGCAGGTCGGCTTCGCGACGCCGAACTTCCTGATCCAGGAGCAAAGCATCGGCATCCACTACAACCAGGGCGCCGAAGTCCTGGACTACGTGGTGGACAAGTCCCCGCTGAAGTTCGTGGACGGCCACATCGAACGCCTGACCGGCCCGGGTCTCGGCATCGAAATCGACGAGGCCGTGGTCCGCGCCGCGGACAAGCGCGGCCACGCCTGGCGCGGGCCCGTCTGGCGGCACCCCGACGGAGCCTTCGCAGAATGGTGAATGACATGACCGACCAGCTGACCACAGACCTGACACCGGAGGCCCTGCTGGCCGGAATCCGGGAGACCCGGCTGGTCGCCATTGTGCGCGGCACCGACGGCGGCGCCGCCGCGAAGGCGGCCCTCGCGGCGATGGAGGAGGGTTTCCGCTACGTCGAAATCGCGCTGACCACCCCCGATGCCCTCGCGGCGATCCGCGACGTCCGCGCGGCCGCCCCGGCCGGCTGTTTCGTCGGGGCCGGGACCGTGCTGACCGCGCAGGACGTCGAGCACGTGGCCGAGGCCGGCGGCCAGTTCATGGTCACGCCGGCGCTGGCCGAATCGATCGAGGCCTCCGCGGTCCGCGGCATCCCGGTCCTGGCCGGGGCGCTGACGCCCACCGAGGCCTACGAGGCCATGACCCGCGGCGCCACCGCGGTCAAGCTCTTCCCCGCGTCCATCGGCGGGCCGGGGTACCTCAAGGCGCTGCGCGACCCGTTCCCCGGGATCCCCTTCATCGCCGTCGGCGGCGTCGGGCTCGATGAGGCGACCGGTTACTGGCAGGCGGGGGCCGTCGCCGTCGGCCTGGGCGGCCCGCTCTTCGGGGACGCCGGCTCCGGCGGCGACCTGGATCCGGTGCGGGAGCGCGCCCGCGGGTTCGTGGCGCTCGCCGCGGACTTCGACCGCCGGCTCGCCGCGGAGCGCCGGCAGTGACTCCCGACCCTGTGCTTCCCGTCCCGGGGATTCCTGAGCTCCTGACCTTCGGGGAATCGATGGTCTCGCTGCGGTCCGCCGGGCCGCTGTCCGCCGGCGGCTCCCTGGGCATGCATGTGGCCGGGGCGGAGTCGAACGTGGCCGTCGGCGTCGCACGGCTCGGCCACCGGGTGGGCTGGGCCGGAGTCGTGGGCGCCGACCCGCATGGCGAGTTCATCCTGCGGCAGCTGCGCGGCGAGGGTATCGCGGTGCACCACCGTGAGGATGCCGGCCGCGGCACCGGCGTGATGTTCCTCGAGCAGCGCACCGCCGATGTCACCCGCGCCTTCTACTACCGCGCCGGTTCCGCCGGATCCACCCTGGACCGGGACGACGTCGACCGGGCCTTCCGGAACGGCGCCCGCGTCCTGCACCTCACCGGGATCACCGCAGCCCTCAGCCAGGAGGCGCGGCGGGCCGTCGAGTACGCGGCCGCCCGCGCGGCCGGCGAGGGCCTGGAGGTTTCCCTCGACGTCAACTACCGCAGCAAGCTCTGGTCCCGGGAGGAGGCGCGGGCCGTCCTCACCCCGCTGGCCCGGCACGCCAGCATCCTGATCGCTTCCGACGACGAACTCAGCCTGGTCGCCGCCGGCGGCGCTGCCGGCGGCGCCGGCTCTGCCGGGGCGGGCCCGGCCGACGACGCCGAAACGGCCATGGCCGCCGAACTCCTGGACCGGGGGGTCCGGGAAGTTGTGGTCAAGCGCGGCGCGGCCGGCGCCGGCGTCCACACCGCCTCCGGCCGGTGGGAAACCCCCGCCGTGCCGGTCACCAGCATCGACACCGTCGGCGCCGGCGATGCCTTCACGGCCGGCTACCTCTCGGCCCTGCTCGACGGCGAGGACGTCGCCGGCCGGCTGCAGCGCGGCGCCCTCGCGGGAGCCTTCGCCGTCAGTACCGCCGGGGACTGGGAAGGCCTGCCCCGCCGGGGCGAGCTCGCCCTCCTCGGGGCCACGCCCAGCGGAACCACCCAGCGCTAGGGCCCCGTCCGACGGACCCACTGCCCGCGGCCTCCCTGGGCCGTCTTGACCGAACTTTGACTGAATTTAGACCCAACACGGAAAGCCTGGACCAAAAGTGAAAATCATTGCTGCGGAAGTCTTTGTGACCAGTCCGTCCCGTAACTTCGTGACCCTGCGGATCACCACCGAGGACGGGGTGACCGGGATCGGGGATGCGACGCTGAACGGGCGTGAGCTTGCGGTGGCGGCGTATTTGAAGGAACACGTTGCGCAGTTGCTGATCGGGAAGGATCCGCAGCGGATCGAGGACACGTGGCAGTTCCTGTACCGGTCCTCGTACTGGCGGCGGGGTCCGGTGACGATGGCCGCGATCGCGGCGGTGGATATGGCGTTGTGGGACATCAAGGGCAAGATGGCCGGGATGCCGGTCTACCAGCTCCTCGGCGGGGCGTCGCGGAACGGGCTGCGGGCCTACGGCCACGCCTCCGGCGCGGACCTTCCCTCGCTGTTCGATTCGGTCCGGGAGCACCTGGAACTGGGCTACAAGTCGGTGCGGATCCAGACCGCGGTGCCCGGGATCAAGGCCGTGTACGGGGTCGCGGCGCAGGCCCAGGCCTCCGGGGAGCGCTACGACTATGAGCCGGCCGGCCGCGGGGCGTTCCCGGCGGAGGAGGACTGGGACACCCGGGCGTACCTGCGGCACCTGCCTTCGGTGTTTGAGGCGGTGCGGAACGAGTTCGGCCCGGAGCTGCCGCTGCTTCATGACGGGCACCACCGGATGACCCCGATCCAGGCCGCGAAGCTGGGCAAGGCGCTGGAACCCTACGACCTGTTCTGGCTCGAGGACTGCACCCCGGCGGAGAACCAGGAGGCGCTGCGCCTGGTCCGCCAGCACACCACGACCCCGCTGGCGATCGGGGAGATCTTCAACACCGTCTATGACTTCCAGGCCCTGATCAAGGAACAGCTGATCGACTAT
Organism: Pseudarthrobacter oxydans; assembly: GCF_030812335.1. Classification (GTDB taxonomy): domain Bacteria; phylum Actinomycetota; class Actinomycetes; order Actinomycetales; family Micrococcaceae; genus Arthrobacter; species Arthrobacter oxydans_B. The sequence goes on along the minus strand of NZ_JAUSSN010000019.1, from coordinate 7,639 downwards.
GTCCGGGCCGCGTCGACGCACTTCGGCGGGATCTCGCCGCTGAAGAAGGTGATGGACTACGCCGCGCAGTACCAGATCAAGTCCGGCTTCCACGGACCGACGGACATTTCCCCGGTCGGGTTCGCCGCGCAGCTGCACGTGGGCCTGGCGATCCACAACTACGGGATCCAGGAATACATGCCGCACTCGGATGCGACGAACACGGTGTTCGAGCAGTCCATGACGTTCGTCGACGGCTACCTGCACCCCGGCGAGGCGCCCGGCATCGGGGTGGAATTCAACGAGGAAGCCGCCAACAGCTACCCCTACCAGCAGGCCTACCTGCCCTACAACCGCCTCGTCGACGGAACGGTCCACGACTGGTGACGGTCCCGTCCTGACAGTTCCTGCCAAGGCGGGTTGGCACCAAAAAGGTCCCGGGCGGGAGTCGATGCTCCGCCGCCCGGGACCTGGCTTTTTTGCACGGCAGTCAGACGCCTACGTCAGTCACCTAGGCTCTGCCGGGTTCAGTTGATGAGCTCCCGCGTCATGCCGAAGGGCACCTGATCGGACAGCGCCGCCGTATAGTGGCCGGCCTTGTGCCGGGTGAGCAGGATGCCCTGCGTCCCGGTTTCCATGGCGATCTGCTGGAGCCCGCGGACGGCGTCGTCAAGCCGTTCGTCAAGAACCTGACGGCTGTCGACCTGGATCTCAATGCACTCGGTTGCTGTGGTCATCGCTCTGTCCTTCTTGGGTTTTACTCGTCGGCCCCAATGATTGAAGCGACAATAACGTCATATTTGTCGGCCCGTCAAATCACCGTCCCGGCCCACATCGGTGTCGGTCCGCACCAAGAATTCGGTCGGCGCGTACCGCACGCCGTTGACCTGCAGTTCCAGTACATGCTCCCCCGGATGATGGCGCCGCGTCGTCATCTGGCGGAAAGCATGGCGCTTCGAGAATCTCCGGGATTCGCCGGGTCCGAGGACGGACGTTCCGAGCTTGAAAACCTTCTCCGCGCGGGTCCCGTTCGCCTTGGCATAGTGCACCACGTAGTCGACGGCGAGCCGGGCCTCCGCGGGCCCGATGTTGGACACTTCGAAATCGAAGGCAAGCTCTCCGGGAAGCTCGACGACGGTGCGGTCCAGCCGGGGCGGCGTCACCGCGAGCGACGCCGGCGGGAACCCCAGCAGCTCCAGCGCGCCGGGGTGGGCCTTCTTGAGCAGGGTCCGCAGCCCGTGCCGGACCACCCTGGGCGTGTTCGCGTCCGGGGCGGCTAGCCAACGGGCCGCCGTGGCGACCACCTCGTCGGGGGCGTGGCGGGCCAGGTCGTTGAGATGGTTGGCCACCGAGCGCCGGACATCTTCCACCGGGTCCCGGTACAGGGCATCGAGGATCGGCAGGGTCGCGGCGGGCCGGTCCGTGATCTCCGGGACACGGATCGCCCACGGCAGGTAGGCCCGGGTGCCCTCGCTGGCGAGCCGGCGGACCTGCCAGTCCGGATGGGAGGTCCAGCCCACGATGACGGCCAGTGCCCGGTCCAGGTCGGCCGCGAGGAGACGCCGGATTGCGAATTCCGCGGTGAGCCGCGGCGTCAGCTCGGCGAGGAGCGCCAGGCAGTCCTCGAAATCGCCGGTTTCCTTGCGGGCCAGGGCGAGGGTGGCCGCCGTCTCGGTCACGGGCCAGATCATCCAGCCGGCGAAGTCGGGATCATCCAGCGCCCGCCGGAAGATGGCTGCGGCACCGGAGTAGTTTCCCGGCAGGTCAGCCAGCAGGGCGCGGCTCAGGAGGTCGGTGCGTTCCCGCAGGGTCAGTTCGTCGAGCGCTCCGGCCGTTGCCGCGAGCCGGGTCAAGCTGTGTCCCGGTGCAGCCGCGGCGAGGATCCGCTCCAGCGAGCGGACCACGCCCGGGTTGATCAGTTCATTCATAACGCCCATGGCTTCAGGCTACCGGGGGCGCGCCACGGCGGCGGCCGGTGAACCGCCAGCCCCTGCGGTACCGGAACCGGGATATTCTTCACGAAGGAAGTGACTACACGGCGCAGAAGCGGAGACGGGAATGGCAGAGGAAACTACCGGGAAATCGCCCGGCCGGTGGCGGGTGTTCCACGACAAGTTCGTCGTGGAGGAACGCTACATGGGCGAGGGGGACCGGAAGAACCTGTACCGGATCGCCGTCGGCCTCATGATTCTTGGCGCGGTGCTGTTCTTCTCGATCCTTGCCGGTGTCCTCCAGCAGGGCGGCCTCACGGCGGGCGACGAACCGGTCCGTTCCTGGCTCCTGACCCTCCGCTCCGAACCGCTGACGACGAGCATGATCATCCTCGCGATCGTTTTCGGACCCGTTGCCCTGCCGATCATCATCCTCGTGGTGACGGTTGCCTGGGGCCTGCTGGCCAAGCACGCCTGGCGGCCGATGCTCCTGGCCGGCGCCATGCTCACCGGCGTGATCCTTGCCCAGATCATCGGACGCACGATCGGGCGCCAGCGCCCGCCCGTGGACCTGATGCTCTTCGGCGCGGACTACACCTTCTCCTTCCCGTCCGGCCATGTCCTGGGCGCCTGCGACTTCCTGCTGGTCAGCGCCTTCCTTATCTTCTCCCGCCGGCACAACCGGATGGCCGCCGTCGCTGGCTTCCTGCTGGCCGGCGTCGGGATCTTCTTCGCCGCGGTGAGCCGGCTCTACCTGGGCTACCACTGGCTGACCGACGCGCTGGCCTCCCTGTCCATCTCGTTTGTGATCCTCGGCGGCGTGATCGCTCTGGACACCTGGCGGACCGCCCGCATCCGCGGTGAGCAGATCACCGGAACGCTCTCGAAGGCCGACACCAGCCAGCCCTAACTCCCCGACGCTGCCTCTTGTCCCGCCCCGGACGCCGGTGGCACAGTGGGGCCATGGCCACCGAAGACGATGTCCGCCGTGCCGCCCTGGCCCTGCCGGGCGTGGTCGAACGGCCCAGCTGGGGCCAGCCGGCCTGGTTCGCGGCCACGCTGATGGCCCGGATCTGGGAAGACGGGGTGCTCACGGTCAAGACCGAGGAACGCGAAGCCCTCGCCGGAACGGACCCGGACACGTTCTTCTGGACCCCGCACCACGAGCGTTCACCGCAGCTCGTGCTGGTCCGTCTGGACCGGATCGGTACCGGGGAACTGGCCGAACTCCTCGAGGAATCCCACCGCCTCGCCGGGGCCGGAAGCCCCGGACGCAATAGGCGCACAGCGACGCCGGACCGCTAGCTCCGGCGGGAGCGGAGGCGGTTCAGCTCGCCCTGCAGCCGGGCGTTGACCGCCTCCAGCTCCAGCACTTTGGCCACCCCGGCAAGGTTCAGCCCCTCCTCCAGCAGTTCGCTGATCCGCCGCAGTACCGCCAGGTCCGCGTTGCTGTACTGCCGCGTGCCCCCGGCGGTGCGGTCCGGCGTCAGCAGACCCTTCCGCTCATAGAGCCTGATGTTCTGCTGCCCGGTCCCGACCAATTGCGCCACCACGGAGATCGCGTATACGCCCAGCTCCGGTCCACGTTCCGTCACGGTGCTCCTTTGCAGTCTCCAGCCGCCGGTTCCGGCGTGCCAAAACTTTTCCTCTTGCATCAGTGTCGCACCGGTGTTATAAAAAATCTATATCCACCACCACAGATAATTCGGTTGGCTGGATACATCAAAGGATAGAACTCTCGCATGAAGGAGTGAGAAATGATGTTGATGCGTACGGACCCGTTCCGTGAACTGGACCGGCTGACCCAGCAGGTTTTCGGAACGGCGGCACGGCCCGCTGCCATGCCGATGGACGCATGGCAGGAAGACGGCGAATTCGTCGTCGCCTTCGATCTGCCGGGCGTCAACGTTGACTCGGTGGACCTCGACATTGAGCGCAACGTCCTGACCGTCCGGGCTGAACGGCGCGATCCGACCCAGCCCAACGTTGAGCTGATTGCCTCGGAGCGGCCACGCGGTGTCTTCAGCCGCCAGCTCATCCTGGGCGACACCCTGGACACCGAGAAGGTCAAGGCGACCTACGCCGACGGCGTCCTGACGCTCCGCATTCCGGTGCTGGAGCAGGCCAAGCCGCGGAAGATTGAAATCACGCACACACAGGACAAGATGCACGAGATCGGGAAGTAGCTGCGGCGGCGGACGCACACCGTCGAGCCGTCGATTAGCGCGGGGACCAGAGGGCGCCGGCAGCAGCCGGCACCATCTGGTCCTCGCCCGGTCCGTCCGGAGGGCGGTGAATTGATGAATCGCGACCCCCGTGGCTACTACGCTGCCTTGCACGTGACGCCGGATGCGACGACGGCCGAGATCCAGCACGCCTTTCGGGCGCTGATGCGCCTCCGCCACCCCGACGTCGAAGCGGCCGCCCCTGCCGGAACCGGTCCCGGGAACAACAACGGCGATGAAGCGAGGCGCATCCTGGAGTCCTTCGCGGTCCTGCGGGATCCCAGATCCAGGGCGGAGTATGATCCGGCGGCAGCGGCAGCGGCAGCGGCAGCGGCAGCGTCTGCCGAGGCCGACCGCACTACCCCCGGAGGCCGGGAGGTTCCGGTGCGCCACCACCGGCTGGAGCGCCCGGTCCTGCGGGTTACCCCGGTGCGGTGGGAGCGCGGTCCGCTGTGATCCGGCCGCCGGGACCTGACCAAGAACCCCAAGTGAGCCGAGAACCCCAAGTGATCGGGCCGCCGGCACCGGGTCAAGGAGCACAAGTGACCGGGCCGCCGGCACCCGGTCAAGGAGCACAAGTGACCGGGCCGCCGGCACCCGGTCAAGGAGCACCATGGGCACTATAGAAGGAGGGCGGCCATGACCACATGGCGCCGCTACGATTCGCATCTGATGCCGGTCTTCCACGAGCGTTTCGAGGCGCGTTGGGGCAAGGGCACAGCCCCGTTCCTTGACCCGGAGGCCCACGAAGCGCCGCTTCCGCGGGCCCAGTGGATCAACATCGACACCGGGGCTGCGCTCGCGGTGGTCCCGATCTGGACCGTTGATGACAGCCAGCACCGCTCTTTCGGTGTCTTTTACCTGCCGCCGTCCGGGGATATTTGGGTGCTGCGGCCGGGGTACACGAGTTATCTGGAGCCTTCCGCGGACGAGACCGAACAGCTCCTGGCGTTGCGGAACGACGCGTTCAAAAAGGCCGTGGCGCACGCCAAGGAATTCCTGTTCGGGCCTGAGGCAGCGGCGTACTGAGGTTCCGCGGGAGCTGTTCCGGCCAGCGGGGCGGCCCGGGCACGCGGACGCCGGTCGTGGCGCGGGGGTGCGCCGCGGCCTAAAATCAGTCAACTGCCCGAAACTACATAGGGGAATCCACTGATGAAAGCATCAGCCAAGGACCTGGCCGCCCTGCTGCCGCCGCGTTTCACCCTCGGCGTGGCCACTGCAGCCTTCCAGATCGAAGGTGCCCTGGATGAGGACGGACGCGGCCCCTCGGGCTGGGACCACTTCGCCGCCAGGCCCGGTGCGATCGTGGGGGACCACAGCCCCGCAATTGCGTGCGACCACTACCACCGGATGCCCGAAGACGTGGCCCTGATGAAAGAACTCGGGGTCGACTCCTACCGGTTCTCCCTGTCCTGGTCACGCATCCAACCCGGCGGCAGCGGGCCGGTCAATCCCGCGGGCCTTGACTTCTACGACCGGTTGATCGACCTGCTGCTGGCCAACGGAATTGCACCGATGGCAACGCTGTATCACTGGGACACGCCGCTGGAGCTGGATGAGGCCGGCGGCTGGATGAACCGGGACACGGCCTACCGGCTGGGGGAGTTTGCCGCGATCGCGGCGGCCGCGTATGGAGACCGGGTGACCCGCTGGGTGACGGTCAATGAACCCGCCACGGTCAGCACCAACGGCTACATGCTGGGGATGCACGCGCCGGGTGAAGCGCTCATGCTGAAGGCCCTGCCCAGCGTCCATCACCAACTGCTGGGCCACGGATTGTCGCTGCAGGCGCTCCGGGCCGCCAATGTGCCGGGCGACATCGGTATCACGAATGTCTATTCGCCGATGGTGCCGGCCTCGATCAACCCCCTCGACAAGCTCAGCGCCGGTCTCATGGACATGGCGCAGAACCGGCTCTACGCGGACCCCGTCCTGCTCGGCAAGTACCCTGACGCCATCCGGGCCGCCACCTTCTTCTCCTCCTTCAGCCCGTCCAGCGAAGACATGAAGCTGATCTCGCAGCCGCTGGACTTCTACGGGCTCAACTACTACATGCCAACGCGTGTGGCGTCCGGCCCGGGCGACGGCGCCGTGCCCAAGGGGATGGCCGAGGCTATGGGCGATGACCTGAGCGGCACCGCACCCGGCTCCCCGTTCCACATTGTCTCGTTCCCGGACACCGAGACCACCGCTTACGGCTGGCCCATCAAACCGGAGTACATGTCCGTCGCGCTCGCGGAAATGGCTGAGCGCTACCCGAACCTTCCGCCGGTCTACATCACCGAGGGCGGGGCGAGCTTCGAAGACCTCGAGATCCGGAACCCGGGCGGCGGGCTGATCATCCCGGACGAACGCCGCGTGCGTTACTTGGCGGACCATATTGCTACCGCCATCGAAGCGACGTCACCCGGGGGCGCTGCAGAGTCGGTCGAGCTTCGCGGGTACTACGTGTGGTCACTGATGGACAATTTCGAATGGTCGGGCGGCTACAAGCAGCAATTCGGTCTGCTGCACGTGGACCGCAAAACCCAGGAGCGCACCAAGAAGGCCTCGTACTACTGGCTCCAGGAAGTCCTCGCGGCCCGGCACCGGGACGCCGTCCCGGAGACCACTGACGCCGGCGTCCGTGCTGACGCCGAGCCGGTCCCGTCTGACGCTGTGCCGGCCGCGTCCGATGCCGCCGACCCCCAGCCTGCAGGCTCGTAGCCGATCATCCAGAAAGCAGCGGTAGGTCTTCGGGGTAGGGGTAGTCGAGGGGGTCTGGGTCGAGAGGTGCTGGCCATGGCGGATCCTCCATGTCTGCGACAGGAAATTCACGGTCCGAATCAGTGGCGGGCCAGGCGTGTGCGGCCGTGAATAGGTACCAGTCAGGGAAGGGGTCCGGGGGCAGTTCCAGGTTGGGGTCCCGGCCTGGATCCGGCGGCGGGTCCAGATCGGTATCCCAGCCGGGGTGCGCGGGCAGGTCCAGTTCGGGATTCCAACCTGGATGTGCCGTCAGGGCCAGTTCGGGATCCGGGTCCGGATAAGCTCCTGGATCCGGGGGCAGGCTTTGGCCCTGGCCCGGTCCGTCGCCCGCGGGCGGGCCTTCGTCTAGGCCTTCGCCAGCGCGTAGGAGGTGGGGTGGCCAGTCGGGTGGTTCCCAGTCCTGCTGTTCGCTGGGATAGTACCGGCCTGACGGGGAGGTCCAGCCGGGCGGTTTGTCTTTGCTGGCACCGGAGGGGGTCCATCCGGAGCCGTGTTTGAGGCCGTGGTGCTTGCGGCATGGCTGTCCGAGGTTGTTGATGCCGGTGGTGCCTCCGTCGGCCCAGGCCAGGAGGTGGTCGGCTTCGTTGTCCAGGGACGGGTTGTTGCAGCCCGGGAAGGGGCACCGGCCGTCGCGGAGCCGGAGCCACTGGCGCATGGCCTTTGGGAGGCGGTAGTTGGTCCGGCCGATTTCCAGCGGCGCGCCGTCGCGGGGGTCGGTCAGGACGCGGTGGAAGGATTCCGCGCCGTCGGCGATCAGGG
>NZ_JAUSSN010000018.1 GCF_030812335.1 Pseudarthrobacter oxydans | reverse complement strand
ACTGGACTCTAGACAAGCCCCACTCCACCCGGAGGTCTTCTTTTTGTCACCGAACCACGCCGCCTGTCACCAACGTCCGTGGGCAATACACCTAGATCACCTCGAGCACGCGTTTGTGGGTGGGCGGGGGATGGGCGCGATCCAGGTCAGCCAGGTCGCTGGGCGTGAGCCGAACGTCGAGGGCTCGGTGGCATTCCTGGACATGGTGCGGACTTGAGGCTTTTGGAATCGCCAGGACGAGCGGCTGCCTGAGCACCCAGGCGAGGGCGATCTGCGCGGGGTTAGCGCCGTGTTCGGTTGCGATGCGGACCAGCACGGGATCGTCCAGCATTCGCCCCTGCTCCAGGGGCGAGTACGCCATCACCGGGATGCTCCTCCCGACGCAGCGGGGCAGAAGATCGAACTCGATGCCCCGGCGGGTCAGGTTGTACAGCACCTGGTCGGTCGCGACCTTCTGTCCGCCGGGCAGGCGCATAAGTTCTTCCAGGTCCGCCACGTCGAGGTTGCTAACGCCCCAGTGCCGGATTTTTCCGGCACGCTGCAGGTATTCGAAGGCTTCGAGCGTTTCGGCCAAGGGAGTAACGCCCCGCCAATGCAGCAGATATAGGTCGATGCCGTCCGTTCCAAGGCGACGCAGGCTGCCCTCGCAAGCGGCGACGGTTCCGCGCAGCGTGGCGTGATGCGGCAGGACCTTTGTGACCAGGAACGCTTCGTTGCGGCGGGCTGCCAGCGCCCTTCCGACGAGTTCCTCGGCGGCGCCGTTTCCATACATCTCGGCGGTATCGACCACGCACATCCCCAGGTCCAGGGCCATCTGGATCGCCGCCGTCTCGCGTGCGGCGTTGCCGGGGTACTCACCCATTCCCCACGTCCCGATCCCGAGCACCGGGACAGCTTCACCGGACGGAAGAAGTATCTCGCGCATCGTAACTCCCGTCAGAAAATGCCCGTTCCCGTGGTGGGATGCACCGCGTCCCGTTTCTCACGGCGGACCGCGCCCCCCGGTTGCGCCGGGAACAGACGAAGCACAGTGCCGGCCACCCGGCCACGGCTCACTTCCGCCACAGGCCCAGGCGGCCCACCGGTTGCGGGATGGTCGGGTTATGCTGCTCGCTACACGGACGGTGAGCCTGTCCGGCAGGAGCGTGTTTGTTCAATGTACTCCGCCGGAACAGGACACGATAGGTGGCCTAAGTCCGAGTTCGACGCCGCGCGGCTTCTGAGGGGTCACGGTGGACTTCAGCCGTGAACTGCAGCCAATCCACCCTTGAACCGTACGCTACCGCCCGAGCCGCCGTTCTCCGCGGACTCCATGAGCTTGTGGTAGATGATGGTGACACGTCAGCGACCACCGCGGCGAGCAGCAGTCCATAATGAGTGCCAGCTGCTCCTTGTGCCACTTTCCCCGAACGGGCTAGGCCTCCGCCGCCAGGGCTGCAGCGATGGGCTGGCTGCCGTCGCGGAACCCGATAGTCCGGCCGATTGCGGCGGGCAGCTCCAGGACGGCCGCAGCGACGAGGGCGACGTTGGCGCGGGCGGTTTCGGCAGCCTGCCAGGGCTCGTTGACGTGGACGTCTATCAGGCCGCTGCCCGGATTGTCCGTGAGCGCGCCGGGGCCGAGGATGGTCCAGTCCAGGCTGGTGCCGCGCAGGTGCGAGTCAGCGGCGGCTTTGGCCTCCGCGTAGTGGAAGAAGGGGTTGTCCCGGGGCACTCCATGGTCCGGTCCGGCTCCAAGATAGGACACCATGACGTAGCGGTTGACGCCGGACTGGGCAGCGGCGTCCATCGAGCGGATCGCGGCGTCACGGTCCACGGCGTAGGTCCTCCCGGGGTTTCCGCCGCCGGCACCGGCCGACCATACGACGGCGTCGTGACCCGAGAGCGCCTCGGCGATTTCCGCCGTCGTCGCATTCTCCACGTCCAGGACGACTGGGGTGGCGCCGGTTGCCGCGACGTCGGACGCGTGTTCGGGGTTGCGGAAGATGGCGGTGACCTCCTGCCCGTCCGTAGCCAGGACTTTGGAGAGTTCCCTAGCCACTTTTCCGTGGCCGCCGATGATTGCGATTCGGGTCATAGACCCATTCTGTCCCACGTCCCGGCATCCCGACACCCTTTGCGCCATCAGATTCGGCGGCGTTGCCCCGGCTGGCGTCCCGGACCTGTCAGGCAGCTCACGTGTCACAATAGGTGCCTTCTGCTCTTGCCTCCAAGCCGCCCGACAACGTTGCAGACATGAAATCGTCCGAGGCGGAAACGCTCATTCTTGCCGGCGCCGGCACTGTGTGGGACATCATCACCGACGCCGGCAAGAGGGCCTTCCGGCGGCAGGTCCGCCAGACCCCCGGCCAGCTCATGACGTGGAGCGGCAGCCTGCCGCTGGGACTGCTCAAGGTCGCCACCTCGAGCGAGCGATCTTTCCCGGCACGACAGCCTCGGTAGCAGCGGATGGTATGAACAGGCCAAATTAGCACGCACATAGACACGCAGACTCACCGGACTTCCCAGGCCCGCCGCAGGTCCCCCGAAAATTTCAAGCCGTGGACGCCGGCATCAACTGCCGTCCGCTGCCATAATCTCGGCGTCCATTCGAGCCAACGCGGCGTCGAGCACCCTGTACTCGGCTTCCTCTACCGCCCAATAGGCGTACTTGATCGCGAATTTGGCTTCCGCCTCGGTGTCGTCCGCCTTCAGCTTCGCGGCCTTGACGTCGAGCTTTGCCTTCTTGGACTCCATATCCTCACGGATCGACGCGATATCGTCGTCCCAGCTCTTCTGCACGCCGCTCCACCACGCGGCGACCTTTCCCTGGTTCGCTTCGGCTGCCTCGCGCAGCTGATCCGTGTTCTTATGCAGCGATTCACGCGCGTTTTGGACGTCCTGCTGCAACTTCGCGTGCGCATCCTGCTGTGCGGCGGCAAATCGATCCTCTGCACCTTTGGCGCGGGCCGCGAGCTTGCTCAGATCATCGGAGAGGGTCATGAGAATTCCTGCCTGCTCGCTCACCCGCGGCAGCAGGAGTTCCCATTAACGGTCGCGCGCGGCGCGGCAAGTCCCGCAGGGTCGAAAGGACCCGGCGCTGACGGGTCTGCGGTGAGGGCGGCGTCTCTGCCCGGGGAACGCGGATCCGCAGCGCGCCCGGCCGAATGGTGAACCGCAGTGGGGCCGCCAGGCGGAGCGCCTCACCGTCCATGCCGACGTCGATCGGCCCACCCGAATCCACCTCAAACGTCGAGGGCTCCCAGGTGACGGAGCCAGGAAACCGCTCCGGATGCCCGCGGGCCGCGGCCAGCTGGCGCCGTGCCTCCGCGGGATCGTCCGGGAGCTTGACGGCGATCACCCCGAGGTGGCCGCCGTCAAGCCGCGGCCGGTTGGCGAGGGTGGCGGGCGTGCGCCCGTACGGGTTGTTCGAGACCTGGACGACGTGGGCGCGGGTATACCGCTCCCCCGCAGGACCGGTGAAGCGCAGGTCGAAGGGTTGGCTCGCGGGCCCCAGCATGTCCGGCAGCATTCTTAGGGTGGTGTCCGCCTTGGCGTCCCGGTACTCGGGTGAGCGGACGATCTGCGCATACAACCCGAGCGAGACGTTGTTGACGAACACCCGGCCATTGACCTGCCCGAGGTCGATGCGACGTTCCACCGCCGCCCCGAATGCGTCAAGGGCCGCCAGCACATTGCCGCGGTCCAGGCCCAAGTCCATGGCCAGGTGGTTGCGGGTGCCGGCGGGCACCACGACCATGGGCACACCGTGCCGGGCGGCCACGCCCGCGACCAGCCCCATCGAGCCGTCCCCGCCAGCCATGCCGAGCACATCCGCGCCGCGGGCCACCGCGGCCTCGGCCAGCCCGGCCAGGTCCTGCCCCGGTTCCAGGATGAGCACCTCAATGCCCCGGGCCCGGCATTCTGTGGCCAGGCCGAGGCGGTCGGCCGTACCGCCGCCGCTACGGGGGTTCAGGATCAAGGCGCCATTGCCCGCGGGCGGAACGGCGCGGCCCCGAAGTTCCGACCGTCGCCGGGCCCGGATACCGCGGACGACGGCGACGCCCACCACGGCGAGCACCACTCCGGCGCCGAACGTCCGGACCCCACGGGTGTCGGCTGTGGTCGAAGGAGCCACCCCGACCCGCCGCCGGGGCACACCGCCGGCTGCCAGGGGAACCTTGGCAATCGGGGTGGCACCATCCGGGCCATAGGCGACGGTCATCCCTGACCGATCACACGTCGATGCAGCTCCGTGGTGAGCTTGTGGATCTCGCGGGTGAGCTCGGTGTTGGTCTTCAGTTCGGTTTCCTGCTCGCGGAAGTCGTGATCAGCCTTCTCCTGCTGAAAGGCTGATGCCCGGTTCTGCCCGATCAGGACGAAGGTCGACAGGAAGATCGCCTCCAGCGAAACGACGAGGGTCAGCGTCGGCCACGGGCTCTCCTCGACAAAGAGCATCCAGCAGGCGAAGACGACCACATGGACGTAAACGAAAGGCATCGATCCGGCAAAGCCGGTAATTACGTCGGCGATCCTCAATTGCGGGTGCTGGGCGCGCCTCTCCCGGAACCTGATTACGACTGGGTGTTCGGGCAGTGGCGGCGGCGGGTGGAGTCGGGTCATTGCTCTCCTCGAAAGTTGCGGCGGACGAGCCACGCTGCGATCGGCGGCCGTTACTGCACTCCGGCGTCGACGGCCGGCACCCGCGTTGCCCCGCCGACGATTCGGCGGGGGCAGCGACGGATGCTTCGTGTCACACCTTCGACGCGGCTGAGGACTTCAGTGGGCCCCCGGCTACTGGAGCACCCTGGAGGGGCTCGGTCTCTCACTTCCAGTTTTGGCTGCCGGAATAGAAACGACAGAGGCATAGGTCCCGGGACGCCCATCGGTCGGTACGAAAGCCGCTGACTCGCCCGGGTGGACAGGCTGTCCTGTCGAGGGTCATATGCCAGGGGCGAACCTCACTCCGTCGGTGGCAAGAGTAATGCGATCCGTCCACCATCGAGGAGTTGCCCGATGATCGAGTAGCAGCAAGCGACCCCAGGCCGCGCAATTCAGCGGGCCGCGGCTCCGTTCGTTGTCGCCTCGCCGGCAGCACCGCGCAGCCGTGCAGTCTGGAGCTCAGGGAGGGGACTGCGACATATCGCGCTCGCTTCGTCGGCAGACACACCCAGCATTCGCAGGAGTGCCTCGGCCGCCTGATCCGTCGCCTCGGCGTCGTCGCGGTCCGGTTCAGCATGGATGAGCTGTCCGAGGAAGGTCGCCGCGCCGAGGACGCACGCTACGGCGACGTCGACGTCTGTCATGGTGAACCGACCGGACTCGACGCCGGCCTGGATGTCGCGCCGGACACGTGGTGCCAGTCCTCTCTGCGCGCCTAGGAGGTCAAGGGCGCTGTGAAGCATGACCTTGCTGAGCTGAGGTTCACGGCGGTGGAAGCGACCGGTCAACCGGAAGCTGGTCGCAAACGCGACGGCGGGGTCGTCGGCGTCGGTGGTGAGCTCGTCGAGTACCGCGCCGAGGAGGTCCATGACGTGCTCGACCGCTGCCTCGAACAGCTGGTCCTTGGACTCAAAGTGGTTATAGAAGGAGCCGATCCCAACGTCCGCGGCCTGGGTGATCTCCAGCACCGGCGTGTTGGTCAGTCCTTGAGCCAGGAAGGACTGTGCTGCGCGGACCAGCGCGGCGCGGGTCTGCGCCTTCCGTCGATGCGACCGGGTGGGTTCCGGCGACGAGGCTGGGGCTGGGGCTGGGGCTGGGGCTTGGGTCATCGCTGGCTCCTTGAAGTCATCCGGTCATGTGAATCCTACCAGCGCACCGTCACTTCTGAATAAATCTTCATCTACTCTTGACTGACGATATCTTCATAAGCGAATATTTAGTCAGAAAGAGAGGCAACCATGAACAACCACCATGACCACCCTGGCACCCACAGCGACCTGCACAGTGAGCAAGGGGCGCTGCGAGGCGAGCACCGCGGAAGGGCTGCGAACCCGATCATCAAGGTGCATGACATCGCATGGCTCGAGTTCCAGAAGCCAGACCTGCCCGCTGCAGAGACCTTCGCGCACGCCTTCGGCTTCGCTACGAGCCTGCGCACCCCGGACGAGCTGCACCTCCGGGGCACCGACACCGGAGCGCCGTGCGTGATCGTACGGCGAGGACCCAGATCGCAATACGTGGGCGCCGCGTTCACCGCGGCCGAGGCCTCGGACGTCCTTCGCCTGGCTGACGCGACAGGCACGACGTCGAAAAAACTACCGGAGACGATCGGCGGCATAGGGGTCGACCTCGTGGATCCGAGCGGCGCCGCGATCCGCGTCGTCGCAGACACACACGAACTCCCTTCGCTGCCGGCCCAGACGCCCCTGGTATTCAACGCCGGCCACGAGGTGGCGCGGACCAACCAGACCCAGCGGCCACTGCGTCAACCAGCGACGGTTCAGCGCCTCGGTCACGTCGTGCTGCAGAGCACAAAGTACCGTGAAACGCTCGACTGGTACCTGGAGCACCTCGGCCTGATCGTCAGTGACTTCCTGTACTACCCGGGCCAGCGCGAACGCGGTCCGACCATGAGTTTCATCCGCTGCGACCGGGGTTCGACACCAACCGATCATCACACCATCGCGATGACGCTGGGACCGTCTAATCGCTACGTGCACTCGGCATACCAGGTCGCTGACATGGATGCCCTGGCCGCCGGCGGTGAGTTCCTGCGCGACCTTGGTTACCACCGTTCGTGGGGGATCGGCCGCCACATCCAGGGCAGCCAGATCTTCGACTACTGGCGCGACCCCAACGGCTTCCTGGTCGAGCACTTCACCGACGGGGACATGTTCGACTGCACGCTCGAGCCCGGTTGGGCACAAATGTCCGCCACCAATCTCGCCCAGTGGGGCCCTCCGGCCAGCAAGGACTTCCTCGGGATCAGCCCTGGCCGGGAGTCGCTGCGCGAGCTTGCCTCGATGGTCTCCGCCCTCCGCGAGGACAACGAGTTCGATTTCACGCGCCTGCGCGGCCTGATGAAAGTAGCCACCTCATGACCGTCTCCATCCTGCGTACCGCCGACGACTGGTGGGTTCACACGCCCACCGGTGCCGTCCGCATCGCCACTGCTGCGACCACCACAGGCGAGCTGATCGCCGATCGGGCGGCCATCCACGCCGCGATCGGCGACAGCGAAACTGTGCCGCTGGAAAACCTGGACCTCGTCTCGCCGATCACAGTGCCGTGCCGCGTGGTGGCCCAGATGACGAACTACGCCTCGCACGTGAGGGACGCCGGCATGGATCCTAAAGAAATCCCGTTGACGTTTTTCCGCAAGTCCTCGGGCTCGATCAGCGGGCCCCATGACGACGTCGTCCGGCCCCCGCACGTGCGGTTCCTCGACTACGAGGCTGAGATCGGCCTCGTAATGGGCCAAGAGACCCCGGTCAACTCTGTCATCACTGAGGACACGATCGCCGACTACGTCGCTGGGCTCGTGATCACCAACGACATCTCGGCCCGCGACCTGCAACTCCCGAAGACCCAGTTCTACGAGTCCAAGTCCTACCCGAGCTTTACCCCCACCGGACCGACGCTCGTGCTCTTCGACGCCGAGGACTGGAACCGCTTCGGTGAGCTGCGGTTGAGGCTGTGGGTAAACGGCGAAATCCGTCAGGACATGACGGTGGCCGACATGATCTACCTCCCCGTCCAGGCGCTGCAGGCACTCACCCGCTTCCAGCACCTCTCCCCCGGCGACGTGGTCCTGACGGGCACCCCTGCCGGCACCGCACTGAGCGCACCACCGAAGCCGGTCGAGATCATCAGCAATCTGCTGCCCGCCGCCGCTAAGTGGCGCCTGTTCTTCAAGGCCCAGGGCCGCAATCCGAAATACCTCAAGAGCGGTGACGTCATCGAGATCGCCATCAGCACCGACGACGGGAAGATCGACCTGGGGAGCCAACGCACGACCGTGAGGGACGCCCGGTGAACGGCACGCCCCTCTGGCCTTGGTATTCAGGCCCGGACGACGTCGTCGATATCGAGAGGACCCCCCTCTCCGAGCGCGGCCTTCCGGCATCGACATATGAGCTGTTGTGCCGAGCCGCCCGGCTATGGCCGGATCGGACGGCAGTGGCAATACTTCCGAACACCGAGCGCTGGCAGGAACCCGTCAAGCTGACGTTCGCTGAGCTTCTAGCCGACGTGAACCGGATAGCGAACCTACTGGCAGAAATCGGGGTCGGGCGCCAGGACACCGTGGCCTTACTCTCGCCCAACTGCCAGGAGCTCATCTCCGCGACCCTGGCGGCCCAGGCTGCCGGGATCGCCGTCCCGATAAACCCCGGCTTGTCCGAGGATTACATCGCCGAGCTGCTCCAGCGCTCGGGCGCTCGTGTGCTGGTGGCCGCCGGGTCCGATCTCGATCCCGGAGTCACCGAGGCCGCGTTCAGCCTGGCGAAGAAGGGCCTGGTGGACTATGTGCTCCTCATGTCACCGACCGGGCAGGCACCATCCGGCCCGGCCGCGACCGTCGGATCCGCAAGCGTGGACTGTCTGGCACGCCGGGCAGCCGACGCGTCGTCCGAGCAGTTCCACGGTGATCAGCCCGGACCGCGCGATCTGGCGGCACTCTTCCACACCGGCGGCACGACCGGCACCCCGAAGCTGGCGGCACACACCCACGCCAATGAGATCGCCGACTCTTGGATGATCGCGGCCTACGACCTCCTCGACGAGGACGCCGTGTACTTCGCAGCCCTGCCGTTGTTCCACGTCAACGCCCTCATGGTGACCGTCCTCGCTCCCCTTTTCAAGGGCCAGACCGTCGTGTGGTCCGGACCGCTGGGCTATCGCGACCCTGCCCTCTATGACGTCTTCTGGAAGCTCGTCGAGCACCACCGGCTTACGGCGATGAGCGCCGTTCCTACCGTTTACGCCACGCTCGCCGCGTCTCCCGTTAACGCCGACATCAGCAGCCTGCGCTACGCCATGGTCGGAGCCAGTCCGCTGCCCGCGGCCGTACGTGCCGGCTTCGAGACAGCCACCTGCGTCCCCCTCATCGAAGGGTACGGCCTGACGGAGGCGACGTGCGCAAGCGTTCGGAGTTTCCCAGGCACCACCAAGGGCTCGCTCGGCTGTCGACTGCCCTACCAGGAGATCAAAGCGGTGCACGTCGACGACGCCGGACACTGGCATGATGTCGGGCCAGGCACAAGAGGCTTGCTGGTGATCAAGAGCCCGACGGTCTTCCCCGGCTACGTCGTCGGCAGCGGCCCCGACGGTCTCTTGCTCGACGGCCTCGGCAAATTGCGGGACGGCTGGCTCGACACCGGCGACCTCGGACAGGTCGATGAGAACGGCTTCGTCAAGCTCACCGGCCGCGCCAAAGACCTGATCATCCGAGGCGGCCACAACATCGACCCTGCAATTGTCGAAGACGCCCTCCTCACCCACCCGGAAGTGACGGGTGCGGCGGCTGTCGGCAGACCCGACCGGCATGCGGGGGAGGTACCGGTCGCCTACGTAACGTTGGCTGCGGGGGCGACCACGAGGACGGAGGACCTGATCCGCTGGGCGGACGAAAGGGTCGCGGAACGGGCGTCCTCGCCGAAGTCCGTCACCGTCGTCGACCAGCTTCCGGTCACTGCCGTGGGCAAACCATACAAGCTCGCGCTCCGGGCGGACGCCGCCAGGGTAGCGCTGAGCGAGGCCTTGCGGGAGATGGCCGTCGTGCACGCCGTGGAAGCCGAGATCGAGGACGGCACCATACTCGTCACCGTGAGTGCTGACCAGGCATCGCACGCGGCCATCAAGCGTGCCCTCGACGAGTTCGGCGTCCGATGGCGGATCACGCATCGGCCCGCACGAAAGGCGGATCGATGATCATCGTCCTCACGATAGCGCTGGCCGGATGCTTCACCCTGCTCGGCCTGGCAAAAGTGGCCGGCGCGGCGGGAATGCCCGCCCGGGCGGCCCATGTGGGCTTCAGCTCCGCCGCATACAGGCGCATCGGCGCCCTGGAGCTGCTTGCCGCCGTCGGCCTCCTGCTCGGGCTGGTCGAGGTGAGGATCGGCCTTGCGGCAGCTGTCGGCCTCGTGCTTCTGATGACCGGGGCCTGCGTCACCCATCTCAGGAACGGCGACGGTCCCCGTGAGATCGCCCCGGCGGCGGTCATGACGGCGGCACTCATCAGCTATCTTGGCCTCATTGCGGCGGCAATAGGATGAGCGCCCACAACGACGGCGCGGGGCCGGTGGTCGTGGTCGGCGCTGGTCCGTCCGGGCTGGCTGTCGCCACCCTGCTCGGCCAGTACGGCGTCGAGTGCCTCGTCCTGGACCGCTGGGAGGGTGTCTACCCGTTACCACGAGCCGTACATCTCGACGACGAGGTCTACCGCATCCTCGACAGTCTAGGCGTGGCGGCGCAATTCGCTGGGCTCAGCCGCCCTGCACGCGGGTTGCGTCTGCTCACACCCGGCCACCGGGTGATCGCGGAGTTCCAGCGATCAGCCGATGGCGGCGCCCACGGCTATCCCCAAGCGAACATGTTTGACCAGCCTGACCTCGAGCAGCTCCTGCGCAGCAACCTCCGGACCATGCCTACGGTGACCCTGCGCGGAAATGTCGAGGTGCTCGCCGTGACCCAAGGCAACACGGCTGCCCGGGTGGACTTTACGGATCGTGTCACGGGGGCACGCGAGTCGGTCCGTGCCAGCCACGTCCTCGGCTGCGACGGGGCCAAGAGCGTGGTCAGGAAGGCCATCGGCGCGGAAATGGAGGATCTGGGCTTCGAACAGCGCTGGCTTGTTATCGACATCGACACGTCGGCGCGACTGAACCAGTGGGAAGGCGTCCACCAGCTGTGCGATTCCCGCCGCGCCGGGACCTACATGCGCGTCGGAGAGGTCCGCTACCGCTGGGAGTTCCGGCTGCTGCCCGACGAGACCGCAGCCGACTTCGCGACGATGGATACGCTCCATCCGCTGATCCGGCCGTGGACCGGCGACGTCCCGGTGGAGGATCTGCGCGTGATCCGGGTCGCCGACTACACCTTCCGCGCCCAGGTCGCCAACAAGTGGCGCGACCGCCGGGTCTTCCTCCTCGGCGACGCCGCTCACCTGAGTCCTCCCTTCATCGGTCAGGGCATGGGGGCGGGACTCCGGGATGCGATGAACCTGGCCTGGAAGCTCGCCGGTGTTCTTGCCGGCGACCTCCCCGCAACCACACTTGTCAGTTACCAGACCGAGCGCAAGCGGCACGCAAAAAGAACCATCACCGTCGCCAAGCTGTTCGGCCTCACCATGACCGCGGGCGGTCGCGTCGGTACGGCCCTGCGGAGGTTCTTCGCACCGGGCCTGCACCTCGTGGCAGGCATTCCCGCACAGTCCGAGACAGCTATACCCTCTGGCTCTCGCACTCGGCTCCGTGGACTCGCCCGCACGTCCGCCGTCGGACGTGTCTGCCCGAACGCCCCGACCTCGGTCACCCCGGACGCCGGCCGATTCGACGACATCGCCGGCAACGGATTCGCGCTGCTAGCTCTCGCGATCACTCCCGAGGAACGCGAACTGATCCTTGACAAGGGCGCTGCGCCGGTCGTTCCAGACCCCGGATCTGAGCTCCACCAGTGGCTCGTCCGACATCGAGTGGCTTCGGGGGTCGTCCGCCCGGATCGCACCGTGATGTTCACTTCCGACTCGGTCTCCGGGAGCCTCACCCGCCTGCCTTCCTTCCACTCGACACCCGCGGACGCCGGGGGAACAGAGCGATGAAAGGTCCCCTGCGCACCGTCCAACACCCCCTGGTGGTTCCCCATCGGTTCCCGGACGCGCGGCAACGCTCAGAGGCGCTTAAGGAGCGCGTGTATGTCACCTTCACCGCCCTGGCCGTGACGATCGCTTCCGAACGCGACGCCGGGCACGCGACAGTGGCCGGCGCTGCACTCACGCTCCTACTCACCGTCCTGGGCACGCTGCTGGCTGTCTTTGTTGCAGATGTGATCGCACATATGGTCCGGGACAGCTCGCTACCATCCCGGACCGAACTCACCCACCTCATATACGTGAGCTTCGGGTCGTTAGGCGTCATCGTCGCGCCGATGGCGATCCTTGGGCTCAGCGCACTTGGCGTGATCGGCGTGGCGCCAGCGCTCCGGATGATCGCGGCGACTCTCGTCGCCACCCTGGTAGTCGTCGCGCTCTTCGCTGTGCGGCGACTGTCCGTCAAGCCATGGCTTAAGATCCTTGTACTCGCCATCATGGCGGCGCTTGGACTCGCAGTGCTCGCGATCGAGCTCGCCATCCACTGACGATCGGCTTCCGGGCACCAGGGCGCCATTTAGCGCTGTGAAACGCCGCCACCTACTGCTGCGATTCACAGTCATCGACACTCCCGATGCCGACTCGAAAACGGCACGACCGTCTCAACAATCGGTGATATTTGAGGCGATGATCCATTCGCCGTGCGGTTCTTGACCTGAGGTCCGGGAAGGATCCACCTCGCTCATGCCTTCAGGCGGCACTTTGCCTGTCGGCTTCCCATCCGCTTTACCTTGGATTCTCCGCGCGTTTCGCCTGCGTTTTCTCTGCGTTTAGCGCCTCTGGCTACGCTGGAGGCATGCCATCGTTTACGCTCGACGGCGAGACGTACGAGTACCTCAGAGCGGACCCGGGACCTGATTCCGAGGACGCGCGGTCGAGGGATTATGGGGATCAGCTTCGTGTGCTGGCGACCCTTCCCCTGGCTGACGGCAGCACGGTGGACGTGCGCGCCGTCGCCGCGCGGTGGACCTCCAACCCATCCCACGTTTTCGTCGCGTGGGCCGATGACGACATGGGCGCGCACTGGGCTTGGGTCCCGGCGGGAAACGTACAGTGCCTAACCGATTGCGGGCGGGCCCCGAAGAGTACTGACCCGGGCCGGAGAGCCTGTGCTCCGCGCAGCGGCACTTCGTTGTAGTTCTTCCTTCAAGGCCGCATGGATACCCGTCACCCGGTCTTCACGTGCTGGACAGGTGCGCTTAACCGCGGCGGGTCATCCTGTACCTAGGTGAGTGAAGTTGCTTCGGAAAGGTCGATTATGAATCTCGATGAGGGCCTCAGGATCAGTGTGTGCACCGAGCTCTCGGCCGGGGACCAGATCGAGGCCTGGTCCGGGGGCAGGCTCAGCCACCGCGGCCCGGTCACGGAGCTGGATTTGCCGGCCTCCGCACCCTGCGTATCGGTGTTCGCCGGCAGCCGGGTAGCTGGTTGCGCATGGCAGTCATCGAAGCGCAGCGTCTGATCAACGCCCGGGGCTCCACCGTCTGGGACATCATTACCGACACCAAGAATTTTGCTGTCTGGGACTCCGGCATCACGGCGGTGGCGGGCGAGATCCGCAACGGAGGAACCATCCGGGTCCGCACCCCACACGGTGGCAGCAGGAACTTCCGACTGGCCGTGGAACAGATCCCGGGCGAGGTCATGACCTGGACCCGGTCCGTGCACCCGGGGCTGGGCACCACCGTGCGCACCTTTGTGCTGACCCACCATGCCGGAATGACCCTGCTGGTTGTCAGGGAAGACATCAGGGGCCCGCTGCGCGGCATCATCCGGTCCCCCTTCAACAGCACGGAAAAGGACCTCAACGGTTTCGTGGACGCGGTCAAACACCGTGCGGAGCTCCTGGGCTAGGCACAGCCGCCCGTCCGAGGCCTGGCCCGTCACGCCCCGAGTGCGGGACGACCACGACGGGCCGGGTCTGCGAACGCATCAACGAAACGCTCACCGAGCCCTCCAGCATCCTCGTCATCGCGGCAGCACGGCCGGGACGCTGGCCGCCTACCATCAGCATCGAGGCATCCGTGCTCTCAGCCAGGCGGCTAAGTGCCCGTGGCACGTCCCCGTTGAGCACCCTGAATGACCACTCCGCCCCTGGCGGGGCCCAGGACCTACCGGAGTGTCTCCAGAATGTCCGCGTTCGGAAAGTCAGCTTCCCGGTTGGGAGCCGGATCAAGGGAGAGCCCCGTCCGCGAACCCGCCGGCTCCCGTTCCGTGAGGTAGCTTGCAGGATCCACGAAGGCGCACAGAAGATGCGCGCCCAGCACCGCCGCCAGATCCGCGCCCGTCCGGATCAACTTTTCACGAGGCTGCCAGGGCATTCCCAGCACTACCGGCCCCCCGGACCACATGTCAGGGCCCTCCCGCCCGGACCTGCGGACTCCAGTCCGGTTCCGGCGTGGGATGACAGCCTCAGTGCACGGCCGTGGGCTACCTCGGGTGGAGACACTGTGTGGATCTTTTTCCCTGGGAACGCGCCGCGCCGCTGCCGACCGACCACGGTTCAATCGAATTCACCGCGCTGGAGTCCGAACCCGGTCCGCGCAGCACGGCCATGGTGCCACCGGCGCAGCCGCAGTGGAACTGAAGGGAAACCCTCTCAGCGCTTGGCGAGCCGGTCCGCGTTGACGGTCATGCGTTCGAGGACGCTCACAGCCATGGCATATTCGTCCGCTCCGATGCCTGCAGTCAGCTCGTGGCGGGTGGCTTCTAGCAGGCCGGATGCCTCCGACTGCAGTAGCAGCGCCGCCTCGGTCAGGGCGAGGCGCCCGTCCAGCAGGACAACAAGCCCCGTCGCACCAGGGCGGCCATGTCACGCTCCCGCACGGAACCGCCGTCCGGTGCGTTGAAGGGCCGCAGGAGTTCCCCAACCTCCCCGGGAGTGATGGGGCCTGAGCTCAGCGCGCTGAGCACCTGCCACTGTCTTCTGGTGAGGTGGAGACGGGCGAGAGTGGAATCGAGTTGTGCCTCCAGCGCCGCATCCAGCCGCTTGACCCAGTATCCTATCGGCCTGTTCACCAGGCCATGCTCGCAGGGGCCCCGGCCGGGGGCAAGGTCCCATGGTCCGGCAACGGTTGAATCGTGGCGGAGGAACACGACTCGCTGAACACGGGCCGGATCAAAATATACATCCCGACCCTGATCGAAAACTCCGTCAGGACCCGACTGCACCACGACTTCGATACTAAGACGACACTCGACTGACTGGAGTGCCTGCAATTGTCCACCGAGCGTCACTGCCCGGCCCTCAAACGCCGCCGAATCAAGACTGACGACAACACTCTCGCTATGTCCCTTCCCGCCGCGTTGGAGTACATCGTGAGCAGCTCCCCCGACCTGGCGCAGAACGCCCGACGGCGAGTCGCTTGAGGGAGTACGCAGCCCCTGGCGGCGTCAGAGTGCGGGACAAAGTTCGGCTCTGGTGAGTTCCCACGTTTTCTCTCTGGCCGTCGACGCCACAAGGGTTCGCGGAGGATGGGGTTGTGCAGCCTTTGCACGTCACGGCCGTGGCGGTCCGTCAGCGGAACGTCGGGCCAATGTGACCTGGCGGTCATGCAGTTACCCGGGCATTGCCCGCCAATCCCCCGAAAACCTTCCGCAATCCGGCCCAGTACGACACCAGTACGACAGTGCACCTCCTTCGTACATCTCATGGCGGAATGAATAGAGCCACCCATGACCAGCACCTTTCGGCGTTTCCGCTGGTCAAGAAGTTCCGTAAGCAACGAACCGTCGATGCGCATGTTCGCTGGCATCGAACATAGGTTGCCGACCACATGTTTTAACCCTATATTTATGTGGTCGGCAACCTAGATAGAGGACGAAACCAATGCAAGCACAAATCATCAACCGATTCGGAGGGCCCGAGGCCTTCGAACTCACCGAAGTCGAGACGCCTCCAGCGCGGGCGGGAGAGGTTCGGGTGCGTGTGGCTTATGCCGCCGTGAACCCGCTTGAGTGGAAGATTCGCAGCGGCACACTCTCGCCCATGATCCAGACTGAGTTCCCGGCGATCCTGGGGAACGAGTTCTCCGGAATAGTCGACGAGGTGGGCGCGGGTGTCGCTCAGTTCGCGGTGGGCGACCGGGTGGCGGGCTTCGCACCGTCCGGCTCGTACGCGGAGTATGTTGTGACCACTTCGGACCGCCTGTCCGTCGTTCCGGAGAGACTCTCCCTTGAACGCGCGGCGGCCCTCCCAACGGCCGCCGAGACCGCGCTACGTGCGCTCGCACTGATTGACGTTCAGGCCGGGGAGACGGTCGTGGTCAACGCCGCGGCCGGGTCCGTCGGTAGCGCGGTCGTGCAGTTGCTCGTCGCCCGCGGCGCGACTGTGATCGGCACAGGATCCGAGGCAAATCACGGGTACCTCCGCTCGCTCGGCGCGATGCCGGTGCGATACGGCCCGCACCTCACCGAGGACCTCGCGGCGGCAGCGCCCGGTGGTGTTGACGCAGCATTCGACGGCGGTGGCCGCGGCTTCGTCGACCAGATCCTCGGACTCGTGCCAGCGCAGCGGATCGTGACGATCATCGACTTCGCGGCAGGGGCCAAGGGAGTGCAAGTCGCAGGTGGGGATCCGCTCGCCCTCACTGCCGGTGCGATCGGCCCTGTGCTGCAGCTTGCCGCAGAGGGCAGGTTCGCCACCGAGATCGACACCGTAGTATCACTGGCCGAGCTCGCGGGGGCGCACCTGCGCAGCGAGGAAGGGCACCTGAGGGGCAAACTCCTCGTGCGAGTGGCTGAGCTCGAGGCAGAGGCGGTGCAGGCATGACCACGATCTGGGAACCCACCACAGTCGGCAAAATGATGCTTCCGCACCGCCTCGCGATGGCGCCGATGACGCGCAGCCGCGCACTGCACGACGGCACACCCGGCCCGCTCGCCGCCGACTACTACGCACAGCGCGCATCCCTCGGGCTGCTCATCAGCGAGGGCGTGCAGCCCTCCGACGACGGGCAGGGCTACCTCAGCACTCCTGGCATCTACCGCCAAGAGCACATCTCCGGATGGGCTGCGGTCGCTGATGCCGTGCACGCCGAAGGAGGGCGTCTCGTGCTGCAGCTCATGCATGTGGGCCGAACATCTCATCCCGACAACACCCCGCACCATCGACAGCCGCTCGCGCCGTCGGCGATCGCCCCGGGCATCGACATGTTCACGGCATCAGGCATGCAGCCCGCGCCCGTACCACGCGCGATGACCATCGACGACATCGCGCAGACTATCGCGGACTTCCGCCATGCCGCCGCCTCTGCGATCCAAGCCGGCGCCGACGGCGTCGAGATCCACGCCGCCAACGGCTACCTGCTGCACCAGTTCCTCTCCCCGAACGCGAACACCCGGACCGACGACCACGGCGGCTCGGTGGAGAACCGATCGCGCTTCGCCATAGATGTCGCCACAGCGGTCGCCGAGGAGATCGGCGCGGAACGCGTCGGCATCCGCGTATCCCCCGGTCTCGCCATCGGAGGCATCGACGAAGGCGACGGCACCAGGGACCAGTACCGACACCTCGTCGGAGCGCTAGCGCCGCTCGGACTGGCCTATCTCCACACCTTCCAGCTCTTCGACGAAGAGCTACTGCGCGAGCTCCGCGCACTCTGGCCCGGCGCGCTGCTCGTGTTGCGTGCCGGACGCACCCCGGAAACGCTCGCGCAGGATATCGACGCTGGGATCGCGGATGTCGTACCGCTGGGGCGATGGGCCCTCGCCAACCCGGACGTCGTCACGCGCCTTCGCACAGGCGCGTCGCTCAATGATGCGGATCCCGCGACGTTCTACGGTGGAGGGGCAGCCGGATACACTGACTATCCACGCCTGACAGACCACGACTGATCAATGAGGAACCATGAGCGCCCCGCACGCCGATCACCCGCTCGCTGCGATGCACGACAGCCCCGTGAGCTGGGCGCTCATGACCCTCGCACACGCTCAACGAGCACGCGCAGCTTCCCGCCTCGCCCCACTAGGGCTCTTCCCCGGGCAGGAGCTCATGCTCATGCAGCTCTGGCATGAGGACGGACGCTCGCAGAAGGAGCTCGGGGGCCTCCTGGGCCTTGACCACTCAACCGTCGCAAAATCGGTCCAGCGACTCGAACGCTCAGGTCTTGTGAAACGCTCCCGCTCGCCTCTCGATGGCCGCGTCGTACTGGTGCACGTCACCGAAGCAGGGCTAGCACTGGAGGCCCCCGTCCTCGCCGTCTGGTCGGAGCTAGAGGCGCTCGCCACGACACCCTTCTCCCCGAGCGAACGTGAACAGTTCCTCGCTCTCACCGCCAAGCTCATGGGCCAGGAAGACAGGGCCTCCGTCTCGAACCGCTGAGCCTCCCCTTATTTCAGCGCCCGAAGTTCAGGGCTGGGTCTCGAGAGCTGCTCGCTGAATCAATTCCACCCGGTTGGTTCTGTGCAAATCCTTGCCGTGCCTTCCCAATCCAGAGAGTGACCTACTGGGCGCCCGTTACCTTCCGGACTCTCTGTAACTCTTCTGAAGCGCCACCGACAGATACCCTGCGACAACGCCACCCAAACACGAATTTGTCCACACTCAGAGGCCCACAAGCTCCTGAACAGGAAAAACGCGTGCCCGAGGTGGGACTCGAACCGGGTTCCGCGACTTGAATTTTCACCGCTCCCCCGAAAACCTCCGCAATCCGGCCCAGTCCTGCCCATATGCGACCCGATCCGAAGCCCAGGTTGTGCACATTGTGCACACCCTCTTTCTTGCCCACTTCGGCGCCCCTAACCGGGCTGCCTAAACGGCCGCCCGGGCGGGGCGCGATTTCGCTCCCATGTTAAGAGCAGGCCTCCGGAACCGGACGGGCCTCGAATAGGCACCGCATTACTGGGCGGCCCTCCTCCTACTGGAAGTCGACGAACATTCTGGTGGCGGTTCCCTCCTCTCCGAACGTCTGATGGAGAAGCGAACAGCGACCTGCATGACCAACCGACCGGCTGGCCTCCAGGAAGTGAACACGGACCACCAACTGCGCAGCGGCGCCGACCCCGGCATCCGACTTTTCGCCCGCCAAGTGGTCCTCGACTAGCTGGGCAGCAGCTAACTGATAGAGCACGTTATGCCCGGATCATCCAGACATATCTGCTGGGACGCGGCTGTAGCCCGGCGTCCTGAAGGTAGGTGCTGATGTCGTCATCGAACATCTGCCGGTCCGCAGCGGTGAAGGGCTCCTCGAAAGTTTCCTGGACACCAGCGCGCTCGGTATGGACCGTGACGGTCCGGCCTTCGTCCGAAGAGTAGTGGCGGCGAAGGTTCTCCGTTCCGGCTGCCCATCGTATGAGCGCTCCCCAGCCGTTCTTGGGCAACTCCACCCACGCTGCTGAAGGCTCAGGCTCCTGCACGTCACTCCACATCGATACTCCTTATTGGAACGCATTTGCGCGTGGCCCTGACTCCACACTGACAGGGCCACGCCGGCCACGGTTCCAGCACGCCGACTCGCAATTGAGTAAACAGGCTTGGGTAAATCCGATTCGTCCATGGGCCGACCTAGCCGGTTGGGAAAGCGGATTGCCGTCTTCCATCCCCAGACGGCCGACTCAGTCCAGGCTTCTCGGTGGGGTCGGAGCTGCGGCGGTCCCGCCTGAGCGGCTCGACAGCTGCCCGATCACGGTGAGGTGGATGACGCGGCCGGTGGTCACTGCGACGAGGAGTACGGACATCAACACGAATAGCCAACCGATGTACGAGAAGGCGAGCCCGAGGACGCCGAATTGATCGGCGGAGGAGGCGAACGCCCCCGGGAGATACACGCGCCCCACCACCGTGGCCACGGCGAATCCGAGTCCGGCGAGCACTGATCCCGGGAGGAGTGCCCGCAGGCTGACGCTCCGGTTGATCACGATCCACGACGCGAACAACCACAGCGCGGACCAGACCGCCACCTCGATGACGAACTCAAGCACTGACAAGGCACCCGTGCCGCGCACGACGTAGCGGGTCATGACCACGAGGACAAACCCGATGAGGATCGCAACAATCGCGACGACCCAGCGCCACGCGAAGCGGATGGGGGCCTTCGGGGTCTTCCAGATCCTGCGGAAGCACCGCTCGAGCGCGCGGGCGAAGGCGGTCGCGGCGAGGATGAGCAGCAGCGCGCCGATAACTTGCGTGAACGTCACCCCTTCGATCGCTTCGGGAATCGACTGCTTCACAAGTTCAGCGGTCTCATCATCGAGGCTGAGGTTCTCAGCGAACATCGCGTCCGCCTCGGGGTTCAGGCTCGCTCGCAACGAACTGGCAACGATAAGGACGGGCAGGATCGAGGTGAACGCCTGTGCGGCGAGCGTCATCGCTCGATCGAACAGCTCGAGGTCACGCATGTCACGGAGAGCACGCAGCACAAAACGTCCGGCCGCCGAGCGCACGGTGGCCCGCAGCAATCGGTTCACCGGCGGCTGAACCATAGGAATCACACATGCCCAGCTTCGGCAGGCCGGAATGGTCCAGACACCCGATCCAGGTCGACGCTGTGCGCGGGGATATCGACGGTGGCGGTGCCGGCTTTCAGGACGCCGATGATCGGATCAGAGCCGCGTCGCTCTCCATAGCCGGGCGCGGTTGGCCGATGTTCGCCGACGCTGTCCATGGCGGTGAGCTCGCTTCTGAAGAGGAATGGGGCCTTGGCCCAGACCAGGACGTCGCGCACCCAGCGACCGTAGCCTCGCGTCCACTTCGGCCGGATCCCGTCGACCGCGATGACGCGGAACGCACCGGGGAAAACGCCCGGCTGGCGCGTGCCCCACCACTTCCGCCCGAAAGCGAGGAAAACCACGAGGACGATGAGGTCGACGCCGAGGATGACCAATAGCGCAATGACCATCAGGCACCTCCGAATTCCGGTCGATACACAGCACTCGCACCATTCGTAGCGGGCAATGCCAGACCCTAGTTCTCTGACCCCCAGCATCCCGGACCAGCCCACGCCGTCGCATCCTGCGAATCGCGTGATGTTTCGTCCGACAGGCATGCGGTGCTCGGTGTACAGGTCCCTGGCCTCACACAACCATGGACACCCGGGAATTCTCCTAACCACTCAAGACGATGCCCTTTGACGTGGAGGTGAATCGGACAACCGTCCGCCGCGAGCAGGCCGAAGGCGCCCCACACGACGCCGGTGACCAGGCCTCCCCCGAGGAAGCCCAGTATCCCGCCACCACCGGTGCAGCCACCGATCGCTCCAAAGATGAGCTCTAACATAGCCCAGCTCACCAAGGAGCTCCTGGCGCTAAAGCCCACCGAGGTTCGGGCTGTGCCCGTGTAGTCGGCCACGCTCGTCGGACTCGAGTTCCACCTCGACCCGTGGGAGGCCCGGATCGGGCGTCTTGCCGTGGCGGCGAGCGTGTACGCATCTCACTCCCATTCGACACGACGCAGGTCAAGGTTTCCGTAGTCCCGGATGAAGTGCTGGTTTTTCACCGTGATTCCCCATCACTGATCCGCGACACACGCTGTCCGCTCAACTGCACACCGAGCATTTCGGATGACGCCAGCAATGCGTGAATAGTCGGCGGACCTCAAGGTCTTTTCGGCGAGGTCGGCCTCAGTCCTCGGCCTCGGCCTCGGCCTCTGCTTCAAGCTCTGCCTCGGCCACTGCGATGGCGAAACCGGGTGCGCTGGCGAGGTTGCCGGCTGCCGCCACGATCCGGGGAGTCCCGACGACCGGAGCAACGGCGATGAGGATGCCCTGGACGTCCTCCAGGGTGATGCCGAGCGGAGCGATGCGAGCGGGGAACTCCACCCGTCTGCAAGGTAAGCCGATACGACCCAGGAAGACATCACCCGACCGGGATGAACCGATCGCCTGCCATCGAACTCCGTAACAGACCGGCCTCGGGCGGGCGGCGGCGGGGTTAGGCAAGACACCACCAACCCGTAGACGAGGGGGCCCCTCGAGCCGATCTCGCACGATGTTTCTCCGTCTCTAGTGTCACGTCATCCCAGCACCACGCGCTGATACAGGCGCGAGCCCGAGGACGCGACGAGACCCCAGCGGGCGATCAGCCGGCGCTCCACGGCGTCCTCATCCCAGCCGCTCGGCGATGATCGGGACGTCCTGGGTCGGCGCCACATTCCAGCTCGGCGGGGGTGGGCTGCCCTCGACTTCCTTAGCCTCGAAGTGGCTCAGGAGATCACCGGTCGCCTGGGCATCACTTACCTCCAGCTTCGGACCGCCGGCGGGCCAACTTACGCACCACATACTTAGAGCGGGACGGCCGGGAATTTCTTCCACTCGCGGTGGAAGCGGGCTTCTGCCTCGAGAGCAACGGCTTGTTCCAGCGCATGCAGCCGCCCGTAGCTGAACCCGTTCTCGCCCAGAACAAAGGCCTCAGCGCCGAGCCGGCGAAGTAGCTCGCGGGTCACGACGCTATCCTGATGGTCCCCCAGGACCTTCTGGACGCCCTGGGCGGCGGCGGCCAGACGAGCGGCCTGCTTGGGGTTGACCGGGGCAGCAGCTTCGGCCGCGTACCGCAGCCGTTTCCCGTCTTTCCGGGCCTCGTGCAGGGCCGGGTGGTCACCGGTGCCGGCGGGATGACGCTTGGCTTCCCCGACCGCCATGCGCAGCCGCTTGACGTCGCGTTGGACCATGTCGGGGATGACCTTCGCTGCTGGTTTGGATGCCAGGGGCGCGAGGGGCGGGGCGGCGATCATGGCCTCTAGAGCGTCGAGCAGCCGGAAGTAGCGTTTTCCGTCCAATGCTTCCAGCGCCGTGGCATGGGCTTGTTGGTAGGCACGTCCAAGTTCAAGATCGACCCGGCGGGAGACCGGTCCCATGACCAGCTCTCCAGGTTCCTCGGCGACCATGTCTTTCAGGCGTGCATGCATGACCTCCGCATCGCGGGCCTCGCCGAGCACGCCGGCAAGCCATTTCAATTCGTCCCGCAGAGAACCCACCGACTCGGCGTTATCCAGTAGTTTCCGGTACGTCGCCAGCGCCGAGCGCATCCGTCTGGTGGCAACCCTCATCTTGTGGACCGCATCGGGGGCGTCCTGCCGCACGAGGGGGTCCTGCTCCTTGAGTTCCTTCACCTGTTGCCTGAGGTAGGCGAGCAGGACATCTCCCGCCGGGCCCTTACGCTTCGGCGCCGGTATCGGTTCCACCGGTGCAGAGTCCTGCTTCAAAGCACGGGCGAGTTTGGACTGGTAGGCCGAAGGCCGGACGCCGGTTCCGGCGAGCCGGTCCTGCAAGGACTCGAGAAGGGTCCGGGAACCGGAGACGAGCTCGATCTCCCACTCCCGCCACCACAGGGTGCCTGGTTTTTGCCCCAGTGTCTCAGACTGCACACGGTCATCACAGAACTCCGCGAGAACGGCGTTGTTCTCGTCTCTGAGCCGGTACACGACGCGCCTTGTCTTCAGCCGGGCCACCGGTAACAGCGCACGGTCTCTGGTGTGCACACGGACCAGCCCGAGAAGGAAGTCGGGGACACCGTCGGCCTGCTCTCCGAGCGGTTCGCGGAATTCCGTCCGTTCGTCCACTCCTGCGGGAAGCTTCAGGTGCCATCCGGCGTCCTCTCCGCCGGTCCTGCGGCGCAGGGTGATCCGCGCGGATGCGAGGCGCAGGTCCTCGGTGTCGAAGTACTCGGTCTCCAGCCGGTGCGCCACAGGCCGGTCCACCCGAGCAACGCCGGGCAGGTTCTGTGGCGAAGGAAGGGGGACGGCTTCCTCGACATCAAACTTCCGTTCGATCTCAACAACGCGTGTTGCGGCCATACGGGGATTGTACGTCCCGCGCCAAAGCACGTCGGCACCTAATCGATTCCGCCCGTGTGCCGCACGGCAACTTCACCCCGGTTCTGGTGCCTGGTGCCCGCAGTTCACCCTCTCCCCTGCTTCGCACTCTGGCGGCCTTCCGCTGGCGGTAGGCAGCCTCTGGCCCGAAGCAGTTGGCTGCGTAGCGTTGGCCCATGGGACTCATCTACGACAACCCGGACCTGGCAGCGCTCACTCTGACGCGGATGGCCTCGGCAGAAGCCGAGGGGCCCGGCGGCTTTGACTGCGTTTATCGATAGCGCTAGTTCCCTTGGCGTGGTTCCTGGTGTGGCTTGTCGTTGGCGTGGCTGGAGTCGGTTTCGCCCTGCACTTGGGCCAACTGGTTCTGGAGCGTCTCTATCTGGTTTGTGAGGCGGGCAAGCTCCTCGTTCTTTGATGTTTCGGCCTCTGTAGTCCGCGCCTCCTTCGCAGCGCTCACGCTTTCAACAAGCCAGGAAGATAAGGCCGCGGTGACCATTCCCAGGGCGGCAAACCCGCCGACCATCAGCGCGGCCGCAGCCCATCGGCCAGGAACCGTTACGGGGTAAAAGTCGCCGTAACCAACGGTTGCGACGGTGACCATCGCCCACCATAATGAGTCGCCCATCGTGGTGATGTTCGCGTTCGGAGCGCCCCTTTCGAAACTGAGAACGCTCAGGGCCACGGTGTAGACGAGAAGGACAGCGGATGCAACGACGTAGGCCATGACGCGGGTCCTGATGGCAGTGCCCGGGGCCCGGTCGATCACTTGGCGCACGGAGAACGGACGCAGGAGCCGCAATGGCCGCACTACCGGGACCAGCACCATCAGCAAATCTACGGGGTGCCGGACGAACCACCGGCCTGGCTGGGGGGCCAGGCGCAATTTCACGATGTAGTCGATGGCGAAAGCGGACCACGTTGACCAGATGACAATTGTCAGGACGGTGGCGTAGGGGTCCGGCGGTTCGACAATGATCAGGATGGAGTAGGCCGCCAGGAAGAGGAAGGCCGCACCGACGAGGGGCCACTCGGAATACTTTTGCCACGTCTCTTGCGCCATGGCTGCATCGTAGGACTTTGTTCCACGGATGTCCTCACGAAATTGGTGCGCTGTCCTTTCACGGGCGCCAAGTCTGCCCTCCGCCGGACCGAAAGCTCCTTTCCCCGGGAAAGGCCGGGCCATCGACAAGCCGCCAACAAACGCCGGGCCTTGGGCCGCGTCCAAGGCGTGAAGCGCTCACGAGCGAGTCTTCTTTACGCCCTTGTCTGGGCGTGCTCGTCGGCGATGAGTTTCTTGGTCTCGCTGAGGTAGCTGAGCAGCGGGCGCACCAAGCTGGCCGGCGGGTACCTGTCGACGAGCATCAGACGTACGAGCAGCGTAAGCGGGATCGCCAGGATGGCGCCGATCGGGCCGAGGATGGCGGCCCAGAGGGCGGGGCGGTACCAATCGGTGCCAGTTTCGGTGATGGCGTCGTTGAACGTCAGCCAGTCAACGGAAGCGGCGCATGTCATCTCCCGAGGTGCCTGTCGTTGGCAATCACTTTTGGTGATTGAACCCAGCGACCTAAATATGGAGCGCTTGGGCCTTCAGCCCGTGGACTCGTTCGGCGTGCCCGTCTTCACGGCGTATGCGGTCGCTTGGGCCCGCACCTGGCGAATATAGGGATCGGATTGGTTGTAGGAGTAGATGGCGTCGGTCCATCCCTGGGCGGTGGAGAGGTCACGGCCGTGGGCGCACAGATAGGTCGCCGCGCTGAGGGCGGCGTCGTCGATATTGAACGGGTCCGCTACTCCGTCCCCGTTCCCATCCCGCCCTGCAAGCTGCCAGGTGGTGGGAATGAACTGCATGGGTCCGACGGCGTGGTCCCAGCGGGCGTCGCCGTCCAGGGCACCCGCGTCCGTGTCGGCGATGGCGGCGAACTCGTTGCCATTGAGGCTCGGGCCCACAAGTGGGCCGCTCGCCTGCCCTGCGGTGTTGAGGCTGCCGCCGCCGTAAGTTCCGTGCGCTGATTCGACGAAGCCGACGGCCGCCACGGTGTTCCAGCCGATCCCGCACGTCGGAGCGGAATCGTTGGCCGTCGCTGCCGCAGCAACGTAGGCCCGGAGCGCGCGGGCAGGGACCCCGGTCTGCGCGGCAGCCCGGAGGAGCCACCGGGCATCCGGGTTCGGGGTTACGTGCACGGCGGTGGTGATGCCGGTGGAGAGCGTGTCAAACTCCGCCCCCGCTCGAGGAGGTGCAGAAAGGGCCCCGCGGGCGTCTGCGCCGGACTGCCGGGTAACCCAGAACGAAAATGCCGTGATGGCACAAACCGCGAACAGGCTGATGACCATAAAGCGTTTTAGACGGAGCACGGACTAATCAAACCATCCACGCTCCATGACCGGTTGACTAAACGGTTCTCAGCGGAAGAAGGAGGCCCAACGGGTCGGTCGCGGGTGCTGTGGCCCGCCACGCGGACCCGTCTGCCAGCTGATGCCCACAGGTTTCCTGTGGTGGAAAACATCGTCAGCAAGCGTTACGCACCGCCGAGTTGATGGCCGACAGCGGATATTGTTTCTTACGCAACCGGAACGTCTAACGGCAAATCCCTGGCACCCAAAAGGGCACCGGTGGAGATGACCTGCCCGTCCTTGATGACGGTACGCGTCTTGCTTTCGTCCCAGAGGATCGAGGGTTCATGGAAGGGATTCCCGTCAAGCATCACCAAGTCCGCGCAGGACCCTCGGGTGATGCGTCCAAGGTCACCGCGCCGAAGCAGGGCGGCGTTGGTTGATGTTGCCGACCGGAGGGCGCCGTACACACCAAGCACTTCACACTGCAGGCGGAGTCCGGCCAGTTGCTCATCCTCCAGCTCCCCCATGAGGTCTGTTCCGAACCCAATCCGGACCCCAGCATCTCGGGCCAGGGCCACGGCTTTCTTCCCTGCCTCTAGCACTTCCCGGTTCTTGGCCGCTCCCACTTCGGTGAGGCCGACTTCCTTGCCGCGCCGTTCCATGGCTTCGTAAGTCACCAAGGTGGGGACTAGATAGACGTCATTGTCAGCCATTAGCTGGGCGGTTTCCGCATCCAGCAGGTTGCCGTGTTCGATGCAGCGAACCCCATTAAGTACTGAATGGCGAATGGCCTCGGGCGAATATGCGTGAGCCGTGGCGTAGCTGCCTCGGCGGGTAGCCTCCTCCGTTACGACGCGGATTTCCGCCGCGCTGTACTGCGGAACCCGAATCGGATCGACCGGTGAAACGACCCCGCCGGAGGTCATTAGCTTGATAGCGGAGGCACCCGTGCGGAATCGGTGACGCACGGCCCGCAGCAGGTCATCGGCGCCGTCCACCACTTCGCACATGTGCCCGCCGTGGAAGCATCCTCCGTTGTTCGCGGCCCGGATATCGCCGTGGCCGCCTGTCTGGCTTAGCGCCGGGCCGGTGAAGAAGTAGCGCGGACCGGGGTACAGACCCTCTTCGATGGCGCTGGCAAGGCCAACGTCCCCACCGGCAACGTCACGAACCGCCGTGAAGCCGCGGAGCAGTGCAGCCGCGAGGCGCCGCGCCCCGGCAAGTGCGGAATAGCTCAGTGGCCCCGTCTCGTTCCTGGCGGACGTCAGGCTGAGCGCATAAGCATGAAAATGCGCATCGATAAGTCCTGGAATCACAGTTCGGCCGCCAGCGTCAAGGACGACACCGGTCTCTTCCACCTCCCGCCCCGTGGCGGTGATCCGGCCATCCCGGATGCTGATAGAGCCCTCAATCAGGTCAGGCGATTCACCGTCAAAGATTAGGGCGTTCCGTATTGTCAGTGTTCCCGAAGTGGTCACGTGCGGTTCCTTCTTATTGCCCCCGCGGGCGGGCCCCCAATTGATGCCCGCCCGCGAAGGAACTTAGTGGGCGGTGGTAAGGGCTTCTTCGAGCAGATGGACAGACCGCCGTGCGACGTCCACGGCTGCGTCCACCGACGTCTGGTCGTAGCTGCCCTCAGGGCCGAGGAAGTTCATGGATCCGATAGTCTGGCCGTTGCTCACGACCGGAACGTTGACGATGGCCCCGCAGCCCAATGACTCGATGGTTGCCGAATCAAAGAAGAATGCGCGGACCGCTTCCTTATCCGCCCCCAGGAACGGCTGCTGGCCATTGAGCACCTGCTCCAGCCACACGGGGTTCGTGTCCCCGGCGAGAGTCTTCTTCCCGCCCACCGGATAGACATCGGGATGGGTGGTGTAGACGCGGGCCATACTGGCGCCATTATCGGCAATGACGGAGGCGGTAAAGAGCATGACGCCGACTACATCCTGGGCGTTGGCGTACACGTCATCGAAGGATTCAAACTGGGAACTCATAGAGTCCTTTCTTTTCTTGATGGGAACCTATCCGCTGGTGATGC
The DNA here is from genome assembly GCF_030812335.1 of Pseudarthrobacter oxydans. Classification (GTDB taxonomy): domain Bacteria; phylum Actinomycetota; class Actinomycetes; order Actinomycetales; family Micrococcaceae; genus Arthrobacter; species Arthrobacter oxydans_B. The sequence goes on along the minus strand of NZ_JAUSSN010000018.1, from coordinate 25,406 downwards.
TTAGTAGCCGTAGTGCGTCTTGGCGAAGTCCTCGGTGATGAAACCGTTGACGATGTCGTAGGTGATGTCCTCGCGGGAGCGCTTGGAGACCTCTCCAAAGCCGCCGCCGCCTCCCACGGCGAGGCGGACGACGTCGCCGGCCTTGACCTTGTGGGCGTTCGCCTTCAGGGTGCGGACCTCATCGCGGCGGCCGGGGTTGATCACAACTTCGGGGCCCTGGGCGTCTGATCCGCCGAAGAGCCCCCAGGCGGGGGTCTTTGACCGTTCGAACCAGAGCCCGACGACGCAGTCGGCCAGGAATTCGTATTCGCGGACCACGCCGTTGCCACCGCGGTACTGCCCGGGGCCGCCGGAGTTGGGGCGGATGGAGTACTCGTTGATCCGGAACGGGTAGCGGGTCTCCAGCATCTCGATGGGCAGGTCCTTGAGGGAGCCGTTGACGTTGTTGATCATGGCGGATTCGCCATCCGTGCCCTGCCAGGCACCCCAGCCGCCCAGAGTTGCTTCCATGGTGACGAAGTTCCGGCCGAAGCGGGTGTCGAAACCGGCGGCGGTGATGATCATTGAGTCACCGTGGCTGGCGCTGGCGACGCGTTCGGGCATGGCCGGGGCCATTGCCTTGGAGACGAGGTCGATCAGCAGCCCAAGGTGGGAGAAGTACCACTGGCACGGGGCTGGCGTTACGGCGCCCAGCACTGAGCCGGACCGTACCTGGGTGGTCAGTGGCCGGAAGGATCCGCCGTTGGAATTGGACTCCGGGCTGACGAGGAGCTTGTAGCCCACGCGCAGTGCCGAGACGGCCTGAGCGGCGCCGCAGTTGACCGGACCCATGGTCTGGTCCGCCGATCCGGTGACGTCGAAGTCAACCGTGTCGCCGGCTACGGTGATCCGCAGCTTGATCGCAATGGGAGTGTCCAGATTGATGCCGTCGTTGTCCAGGAAGCCCTCGGATTCGTAGACGCCGTCCGGGATGTTGCGTACGGTCGCACGCTCGATTTCCTCCGTTTGGCGGAATATCTCATCCCGGGCGGCATCGAGCTGGTCCATCCCGTAGCGACCCACGAGCTCCTTCATTCGGGTGGTCCCCATCCGGAGGGCTGCGATCATCGCGTGCATGTCACCAATGGTCTGGTAGGGAAAGCGCACGTTGGTCCGGATCAGGTCCACAACAGAAGTCTCAACTCCGGCCTCGACCAGCTTGACCGGCCCCATCCTGAAGCCCTCTTGAAAAATGTCCGTCGAGTCCATCGAACCGCCGACATCCTTGGAGCCCATGTCCATCCAGTGCGCACGGGTGGCCGCGAATCCGACCACCGCGCCATCGTCGAAGATCGGAGCAAAAATGGTCACATCGTTCAGGTGGGTGCCGCCCAGGTATGAGTCGTTGAGAATCCAGATGTCCCCTTCCTGCCAGACCGTGCGGCCATGCATCTCCTCCACGGCGATGGAACAGGTTTCCAGGTTGCCTAGGAATAGCGGCAGACCGGCGGACTGTCCGAGCACGCGGTGCTCGGTGTCCAGGAGAGCCACTACGCAGTCCCCGCCCTCGTAGAGGATGGGTGAGTAAGCGGAGCGGATCAGGGTGGCGTTCATGTCGTCAGCGGCGCTGGTGAGCGCATTGCGGATGATTTCCACGGTGACGGGATCCAGGGTTTTGATTGCTGTAATTGTCATTTCTTGTACCTCAGTTTCCTTCTACGTCTTCAGAGCGGATGACCAGGGAGCCGAACTCGTCGACCTTGACGTTGAACCCGGGGGGCACCACGGTGGTGGCAGTCTGCTCCACGATGATGGCGGGTCCTTCGAATGTGTGGCCGGCGCCGAGGTCGTCACGGCGGACCACGGTGGTGTCGTGTTCGACGTGGTCAAAGACCACCCGGCGGATTTCGTGCTTGAACTCCGGGCCCTGTGCGGTGATGTAACTCGGAGCTTCCAGCCGTCCCAGGTCGCCGACGGCCTGCGTGCGCAGCGTGACGATTTCGATCGGGGCGCCAAGATTGGAGTGGCCGTAGCGCTCGTGGTACATCGCGGAGAAACGGACAGCAAGGTTGGCGACGAAGTCCGGAGACTCGGGTTCGTCAGCGGACGTCAGCGGAACGTTCAGGGAGAACTCCTGCGACTGGTAGCGGACGTCCACAGACGCCGTGGTGGCGCGGCTTTCCTCCGGGACCCCTTCCGAGACCAGGGACGACAGGCCTTCGACTTCCATGGAGCGCAGGATGCCGGCCATGTCGGCCACGTCGATGTCTTCATCGAGGTAGAAGTACGGTTCGGAAAAGTCCTTGCGGATGTTCGTCTGCAGCATGCCCCAGGCGGAGAAAGCGCCGGGGAAGCGGGGAACGACCGTTTCCGGGATCCCGAGTTCCTTGGCCAGGAACACGGCGTGCATGGGGCCGGCACCGCCAAAGGCCACGAGGGCGAAGTCGCGGGGTTCGATGCCGCGGGAGATGGTGATGGTCCGGATCGCCTGGGCCATCTGGGAGTTGGCGACGTCGCAGATGCCTTCGGCCATGGCGATGGGGTCCAGGCCGAGCTGATCACCAACTGTTTTCAGGGCTGTGATCGCGGCTTCACGATCCAAGGCGACCTGTCCGCCGGCGAACCAGTCGGGGTCGACACGGCCGAGCACCAGGTTGGCATCAGTGACTGTGGGTTCCGTCCCGCCGCGGCCGTAGCAAGCCGGTCCGGGGGTGGCTCCCGCGGAACGCGGCCCGACCCGGAGGCCGCCGGCTTCGAGCCACGCGACGGAGCCGCCGCCAGCGCCGACAGTGTGGATGTTCACGACACTCATCAGCATCGGCAGACCCTCAAGGTGGGCCTCCATGGAGACGTCCGGCTTGCCGTCGACCACCAGGGACACGTCAAAGGATGTGCCGCCCATGTCCACGCCGATGAGGTTGCGGTTTCCCGAGACACCGGCCAGTTCGACATCGCCCATAGCACCGCCGACCGGGCCGGAAAGAAGTGTCTGCAGCGGACGCTTACGGGCCGACTCGGCGGTAAGCACGCCGCCGGAGGACTGCATAATGTGCAGCGGGGCTTCCACTCCCCGGTCATCGAGTTTCTCTTCCAAGTCCAGGAGGTAGTTGCGTACGACCGGCCCCGTGTAGGCCTCGACGACGGCGGAGGACGTGCGCTCGTATTCGCGCCATTCCTTGGCTGCTTCGTGAGAAAGGGAGACGGTGAACTCTTCCCCGAGTTCGTCGAGCAGGATTTCGCGGGCCCTAAGTTCGTGCGAGGGGTTCTTGTAGCTGAACAGGAAAGCAACTGCGACGGCGCCGTAGCCCTCCTCCACTGCCCGGCGCGCTGCTTGGCGGACTGCCAGTTCGTCCAAAGGCGCGAGTTCCTGGCCCTGACTGTCCAGTCTGCCGCCGACGCCGATGACGTCCTTGCGCTCGATCAGCGGGGCAGGCTTGCGGTACTGAGCATTGTAGAGCTCAAGCCGGGGGCCGCGGGCGATGTGATAAGTATCTTCGATGCCGGCCGTTGCCAGCAGTAGCACGGGAACCCCACGACGTTCTAGGAACGCATTCAGGCCCTGGGTGGTGCCGTGGACCAGGAAATCGATGTCCGATAGATCATCAACTATCGATTCGAGGCCTGCGATGACTCCGGCGCTCAGGTTCCCCGGCGTGGTGGACGCCTTCGTAGCCGTGTACGTTCCGGCGGCCTGGTCGTACGCCACAATGTCAGTAAAGGTTCCGCCGATATCCATCGACACCCTGTAGTTCGGCATGTGTATCTCCTCATGGTCTTGGAATGGAACTTCGTGTGTGAAAGATCACGGTACATACGGGGCCGGCCAAGTTGGTGGGCATACTGCATGATTCGGCTACAGCCGGACGGGCAGAGTGCATAACAGTGTGTGCGGGCACCAGAACTGTCGAGGCGGGGGCTAGGCGCCATCGGCGTGACTTTACTGATTTGGAATTTACTGATTTGGCGCCTGTCCCTCCCCAGGGACAACGAAGACTCTTCCGGGTGGGTTGTACTGGCACGGGCCATTCTGGCCGGGCGGGTACAGGTGCTGGAACGAACCGCGGCTGGTGCCCCCCTTGGCGATTTCTTTTGGACGCCTGGCGCCAGTCCTAACGGCCTAGCCGCAGCTAAGGCGGATAGAGCCTGCCCAATGTCCCTAAAAAACAGAGTCTTCTTGACCTGCGCAGAGGGGTGCGCGTGTAGACGAGCAGTGCTTTACGCCCAAGCGGTCGAGTCAAAAAAGTGCAAAGTGAACACTATCTGAGGGCTCGCCGTTTGTAGTGTGAGTGCAATCACTCGGCGGGAGGCTAGGACGAGCTACTCCGAGTGGAGGCTTGGGTGAGCTGCTCCGAGGTGAATTCCTTGAATTCCTTGATATCCGGACTGTTCTCCGTGCACAGAAACGCTGCGTGTACTTCTTATCCTGTCCAAAATATCGGAGGTCAAGACATGTCCAGTATCGACCCACTCATTTCAGGGCAAGCGCCCGGGACGGCGAGCCCCCCTCGCTCCATGGCCGTCGGGCACGCGTTCCGCGACATGCCGTTCGGGTCCATTCACGTCAAAATCGGTGCCGTCCTCTTCTTCGCTTTCGCAATCGAAGCGTGGGAAATGCTCATCCTCACCTACGTCGCCGGTGATCTGGCGACCAGCCTGCAGGTCGGTGCGACCCAGGTGGGGATCGCCATCTCGGCACTCTTCCTCGGCATGATCCCCGGATCTCTCCTATGGGGCCCCATCTCCGACCGGATCGGCCGGAAAGCGACGTGCGCGTGGAGTTTCGCCGGCTACGGCGTCATCACACTCCTGAGTTGCTTCGCGCCGAACTTCGAGACCCTCGCGATAGCCCGCTTCCTCTCCGGGCTTTTGTTCTCCGGCGTCTTCACTGTGACCTTCCCGTACTTTGAAGAACTCCTCCCGGTCAAGGTCCGCGGAAAGGCCTCGGTCTATCTCGCTGCGGGGTGGCCTATTGGCATCCTTGCCGCCCTCGGAACTACCGCCCTGATCGGAGGGCACGGTTGGCGTTGGGTCGTTGCTTTTAGCGCACTCGCCAGCCTTTGGGGCATCGTTGTGTACAAGGTCGTTCCGGAATCCCCGTACTGGCTTGCGAGGCGGGGCCGGATTGAAGACGCGCACGATGTCCTCGAACGTCTGGGCGCACAAAACATTTCCCGGAGCACCATTCTCACGGTCTCGGTGGACAAGAGGCAGACCATCTGGAGCCTCTTCAGGGGCAAGATGGGTCGGATCACTGTCATTCAAGTCCTCATCAACTTCACCTTCTCTTGGGGCTACTGGGGACTTCAGTCGTGGATGCCAACGTTGCTTGAAGGACGAGGACTGAGCGCCTCATCAAGCCTTTCCTTCATCGCCCTGAGCGCGATCCTCATGATCCCCGGCTATATGACAGCCTCCTACCTGACCGGACGTTTCGGCCGCAAATGGATCTTTACCGGCTACGTTCTCGCGGCAGCCGGCGGCGGCTTCTTCTTCGCGACAGCCTCAACTGAAACCGAGATGCATATCGGCATGTTCTCCCTGGCCTTCTTTGCTATGGGAGCCTGGGGCGTTTGGGACACGTGGATGGGCGAGCTGTACCCCTCCGCCATGCGTGGCTCGGGCTTCGGCCTCGGGATCTTCGGCCAGCGGGTTGCGAACACTATCGCGCCGAGCCTCGTCGGTTTCCTCCTCGCCTCCGCCACGGGAGCAACATCGACAATTCTGTTTATCAATGCGTTCTTGTTTGTCACGGTCATCCTCGGCCTGTTCTTGCCCGAAACCGAAGGAAGTGAATTGGAATGAACACCCCCACCGACAATCTCGACGATCTCTCGGAGAACGCCCGGATCCTGTGGATCAACCCGCTCTACACCGATGTGTACAACCGAGCGATGGCGGATTCCTTCCGCCAGATAGTCCGTCCCGGCACCGAAGTTGATGTCGTTTCCCTTGACGGGGAGGGCCCCTCCCACGTTGAATACAACGCTTTCGAGGCTCTCATGCTTCCGCAGCTGTTGCGCACCGTGCGGTGGGCGGAAGAAGAAGGCTACGACGCCACCGTCATCGGTTGTTTTTACGACCCGGCGCTGCGGGCGGCACGCGAAATCACCGACCGCATGGTGGTTGTAGGCCCGGCGCACTCGGCGCTGAGCATCGCCGGAAGTCTGGGCGAGCGATTCTCCATCCTTGTCGGACGGAGAAAGTGGATTCCGGAGATGGCCGAGAACGTCCATCGTTGCGGCGCGTCGGACCGTCTTGCCTCATGGCGTGTGCTCGAGATGGGCGTCGATGACTTCCAGCAGGACCCGGCACTCACTGAAGAGCGGATCATGACCGAAGCCCGCAAAGCCGTGGAGCAGGACGGCGCAGACGTCATCATCCTCGGCTGCACGGCCGAATTCGGGTTCTTCCGAACGGTTCAAGAGGAAATTGGCGTACCCGTGATCGATGCGACCGTGGCCCCGCTCAAACACGCCGAGCAGCTCGTCGACTCGGTCCGTCGGTTCGGTTGGACGCACAGCAAGCGCCTGGGCTACGACGGGCCCACGGCCCAAGAACGCCAACGGTTCTTCCCGGCTCTCGAGCCAAAGCACATTGTGTCAATGACCACGGTGTCCTCCTAAATACATTGCACCGCTCGTCACGCCGACTGCTTGCGTCACAGAGCCCCGCCACCCCTAGGGCATCTTTGGCCGAAGGTTACCCCGGTAGCCTCGCTTGCCTTGACATCCCGTAATCGAGGCAGGCGAGGGAACTCTCTGCGGGTCACCAGCAATGCGGGGACGGGTAACCGCATCCTTCCCATGACCCCGGCGGCATCCGCGCCGGCTAACCCACTCAAAATCCAACGTGGCATTTAGCACCACGCATAAACGGAGGTAAGGCGATGTCCAGACGAACCCTATGTATCAACCCCATGATGACCCACGCTTACCATGTCCCTATCGGACTGCTGTCCCCCCTCAAGCCCAACCTCTCGCTGGTCCAGCGATGAGCAGGCCGGAATCCGCGGTTGTCTTCCGCAAATTGGGTGGCCCCGAAGTGCTGGCCGTCGAAGCTGATTCTCCACGTCAAGTCGGGGAAAACGATGTCCGCATCAACGTCGCAGCATTCGCACTCAACCGGGCAGATCTGATGTTCATCCACGGGGAGCATTACACCGTCCCGGTGTTCCCCTCGCGCATTGGGTCCGAGGCAGTGGGGACCGTCACCGAGATCGGCGAGAACGTCACCGCCTTCACCATCGGCGACCGCGTCACGAGCATTCCCTTCTTCACCGCCACCGACGGCGTGCAGGGAACAACAGCCGTCCTCCCGGCAGACTACGTAACCCTTGCTCCACCGCAACTTTCGGATGCCCAGGCCTGCTCTGTTTGGATGCAATATCTCACTTCATACTTCGCCTTCGCGGAGGCAGCCAATCTCGGATGCGAAGACACAGTGCTCGTCACTGCCGCCGCCAGTTCGGCCGGGCTTGGCGCCATCGAGATCGCACGCGCACTTGGGGCGAAGGTTATCGCGACGACACGGTCAGAGAAGAAGCGATCGCTCCACCTCGAGACCGGCGCAAACGCAGTAGCCCTGGTGGGGGTCGATGACCTCGGCGAGGTCATCGACCGCACCACCGATGGCAAAGGCGTACGGGTCGCTTTCGATCCTGTCGGAGGAGAGTCCCTCGGCACCTACGTCGATCACCTCGCACCCAACTCCGTCATTTTCGGCTACGGAACGCTGAGCGATTTGCAGCCCGTTATCCCCATGGCGGCAATGTGCAGAACTCAATCGGTTTTCCACCCGTACTCAATGTTCAACCACGTCGGTCGGGCTGATGAACGGCGGCGAGGTGTCGACTTCATCCTCGAGCGGATTAGCTCCGGGGCCCTGCGGCCCAGAGTCGACAGGGTCTTTGCTTTCGACCAAGTGCTTGATGCCTACCGCTACATGGAGTCGAACGAACAGTCAGGGAAGATTGTCGTCGAAATAAGTTAGCCCTGCCGCGCCTGGATCCGTGTCCGTGGAACAGTCCGGCGGGCACGGACCAGGGTCGGGCGCCGAGCTGGTGCCCGGCGTTCGAAGCCAGAAATCCTCGGCGCAATCATTGAAGGAATCAGACTGGGAACTCAGGGAGTCCTTTCTGGTTTTCGAGGGGGTCTTCGGAAGTCGTTTTGCCTGTCATAGATCGCTGCAGCACTTTGATGATGAGGTGGACGGACAGCAGCTCAGAGGGGATATCAAGCGGGACACCGAGATCCCGTGCCCGGTTAAGCCGGGCCTGCAGGGTGTTCCGGTGCAGGTTGAGGGATTTCGCAGCGAGGCTGACTGAGCCGCGGTGATCCAGGAAGGCGGCCACTGCGGTAATGATCACGTCGCGGTCAGGGGAGGTCATCAGTCGCGGCAGTGATAGTTCTGCCACGAGCGCGACGGCGTCCATGTCGACGAAGGTCGTGGCCGCGACCACCCCGAGGCTGGCGAAGCCTAGAACCGTGCCGGGCCCCGTTGACCGGGCGGATTGTGCAGCCAGCCGCGCCTCACGCACGATCAACGCCAGCGCCGGGGCATCCTCCTGCCATCGGGACAGTCCCGCCACCAGGCCAAGCTCGGCAAGAGCTGGCCCCAGACGTGTCCTGATTCGGCTTTCGAGCTGGGTCGAGGCGTCCTGATCCCCGGCCGGTACGAGCGTCAGCCAACCGCCTTGAACCTCAGCCAAGGGGCTGCGTACTGTGGCCTTGCGCCAGAGCAGGCGCAACACGGCCGTCAGCTCGGGCCGATGGTCTTGCACCTGCCCGCTGCTGAACCACACGGCCATGTACGGCTCCCCTTCGCGCCAGCCCAACTGGGTCAGCAGATGCCGGTGTTTTTCCTCGAACTCCGCGCCCGACGCGGCAGGGTCCTGATCCAACCCGGCGATCGCCGCTGTGGGAACGGCCCGGGCAGTACTAAGTACCTCCTCCGCCAACCAGGCAGCCTTCACCGCGGGGGTGACCACCTCAAGGATTGAGCGCACCAGCCGCAGGTTGTGGACGCCGGAAGTGGGCACGCGGGCCGTGAGGGTACCGCGGACGACACTATTGGCCCCGCCGACTTCCACGGTGATGACTTCGTCGGTCTCCCGTGGAGGCAGCCCGGCGGAGGCCAGAACCACGCCGTCGTACTCCAGCGAAACTCCGACCGCGTCCAGTTCCCTGGAAATCGTCTTGAGGACATCACCGAGTGTGGTGTCCTTTGCGACTGTCCGGGCGACCCTGGCCAGTTCCGCATCGACCACCGACAGGGCAGCGCCGATCTCGGCCGCCAGCGCCAAGGCAAGCGCTGCAGGCTCCCCGTCAGTGGCCAGCAGCGTGATACCCAACCGCTCTGCCAGTCCCACCGCCGCGCTTGCATAGACGCTGCCGGCCACGACGACGGCGCTGGCCCGCCGCTCCCACGCATGGCGCAGCGCCGCGGACACCAGCCAACCCCCTGATCCCATCTCTGAGGAGAGGACCACCACAGTATTGGGCCTCACCTGCCGGATTGCCTCAAGCTGGGAGACGAGAACAACACTTTCTATCAACCCGCTGGATGGAGTGAGATATAGCGGCGTGGCACCACGGAGGGAACCGTGCGCCAATAGCGCGGCGACATCGAGCCGGGTTTCATTTTTCGCTCTACGCATGTCGCCGCCTTGGGTGCACAATCGGAATGCCGAAAGCCTTGGGCTCGGTAAGATCAAGCCCCGCCTCCGAATACCACTGCGCCGCTGCCGAGAACTTCACGACGTCGATGACGTCGCCCACCTGGACGTCCTCGAGGTTGACCACCGTGCCCTGCTCGGAATTAAGTAGCGTCACCATGTCCGGGACGGCTGCTGTCACCGCGCCATCCACGAGGACCAGTAGGATCTCATTCTGGATTTCAAGACGGACGATGCGTCCGGTGGATTCGTCTTCGAGCGTTACACTGGACGGCTGCGCCGGCAAGCCGAGGTCGGTGGGCCGGGAAAGGCTTTCGATGTGGCTCACGCGGGCCCGGGCGATGCGCGTGGCGCCGAGGAGATCAGCGAGCAACAACAGCTTTCTATCAACCGAGGTGCTCGCGTCGAGGATTTGCCCGATCCGGATCATCCGGCTGATGGAGCCATGAACTCCATGCTCCCTCAGCTGTTGCGCGGAACACGGATACATGGCGGTGGCTGCCCAGCCGCCGAGTTCGGTCACCAATGCACGCACCAGCGTCTCGGCCCGCTGCGGGCTTTCGACCTCAACCACCGCCCGTTCCCCGGTTACCCCCATGAGCGCGATAGGGCCGATCGCCACGTTTCCAATGTTCAGAGTTGTCTGGCTGATCAAGGGGAAAACGCGGCCCATGGGGTCGGAATCGATGACGGGCAGCGAGGACTGAAGCCCAACCATGAGGGGGACGATTCCGTTGATGTTGGCAGCGGCGAGCGAATAGATCGCCCTCACCCTCCGGCCGAGACTGCCCTCGACGGCACTGATGCAGCCGAGGAACTCATCGCCCACGGGAGGCATGTCGGCGATGAAAAGGCCCTGCGTTACCATTCCGACCGCCACCACCAGATCGTCGGGAGCAAGCTCGTCGACGGTGATGAGTTCCAACGACCGGTCCTCCATCGCCCGCTGGATCATCTCTGCGTAGACGTAGATGGCCGTCGGGTCGATGGTGCAAGCCAGGAAGTGGGCACCTGTTCTGAGGTTCCGGACGTCCTCGGTGGTGAGTACGGTGCTCATGGGTTGATTCCCCGCGCGGCTGCGGGCAGCACGTGTTCCTCGTCGGCGGACGTTTCTCCTGCCGCCTGGACCCGGATTCGAACGATTCCGGGGTTGCCGTAGGGCATAGCAAAGACGTTCGATTCAATGATGTGGGTCTGCCCGGGGCTGGCGCCCAACTGAACCGCCGCTGAGTGGGCGTCCTCTTCGGCGAGGTTCTGCACGCGTTGCAGGTCAACCCGGCCGCTGACGGTCTCGAGCCTGTCGATCCACGCCGTCAGCGGGGCCACGGCAGATCCTACCAGCGCGGCGTCCTGCAGTGCCGGCAGAGTGGGGACCAGCCCGAAGGGCAGCGCACTCTCCTGCCACTCGCGGAGGTCTGCAATCACGGAGGGGACGTCGGCGCGCACCGGATGGTGGACGGTGTACGGCTCCAGAATGGCGGCATTACTGGCGAGGCTTGCGTCAAATCCTTGGCGAATGAGGCTTCTGGTGACAGGCAGGCCTCCACGGGTGTGGCCCACGCTGATCCCGGCCTCCATGCAGAGAATGACTTCCCCCTCGGGGATTCCCGCCAACGTGGCCGCGCCAAGGATTCCCATCGCGGGCTCGGCGCGCAACCCGTGCACAGGCGCCAAGGCCAGCCGTGACAGAGGTGCGCGGCCGCCGTCGTTCTTTGCAAACGACAAGAGGGTGGCCGGGAGCTGGCGCCGGCCTGCATCCTCAAGCATGGCAGCCAGCTCTTCCCCCGTCTCCATCAGGGCGCTGTTAAGGATGGCCGTGTAGTCGCGGTCCCGGAAAACGCTGGAATAGAAGTCATTGGAAATACTGATCCGCATATCTCTGTCGTTGCTTAGGATGGCATCGGCTATGCGCGTTTCATGGTCCTTTGACGCTGTCGAACCGACGGCAGTGATCGCCACGTTCCGCACGTCGCCGGCAAGGATGCCGGGTAGATCGGCCAGGAACGCCTCCAAATCCAACCGGGCCAGAGGCCGACCCCGCAGGTCGTGACCCCCACGGACATGCACGGTCCGGGTCACTGCCGGCTGAACAAGGGCTGGCAGCACGGTCATGTGAAATTCGTCCGCGGGGGGACGGGGCGAAATACGGATGGCGACGACGTCGGCCAGTTTCCGCTCCACCAAGACCCGTCCGACGTCGGCAGTGATCTCCGTGATGCCTGGCCCGAACTCCCGACGGAGCCCGGACAGGGATGAGTCCAATGCTTCCGACAAGCTGCCCGCGTGCACCTCCCGAGCGGCGGAAACTACTGTCCGCCTGTCCAGTACAACGGTCCGGCAGCTGGTTCCCTGTAGCCGCAGTCCCACTCTCATTGTTCGGTTCCTGCCTGGCGTCTACCAACGATGAGTATCTGCCGAGTGGTGAATATCTTCCATGTGTATAGAGTGCACCACTAGTCGTCCTCTCGTGCTCCCCCAGTCGCTGAGAGAGCGTCTTTGCGTGCTCCTCTGCCTATCGAGACGTTGACGAAGATACCCAGCGGCCCACTGGCTAAGTCCCACAGCACGGGCACGAATACCCGGTGTGCTGTGGGACCCTCAAAGGGCGGACCGACGCCCTGGATGTAACCAACCTGCTGGCTGGGTACAGCTAGCGCGCCTGTTGTACTAGGACTCCTTGCGGCGCCCGCCAAAGATCATCGAGGCCAGCGCCATGACCCCGGTGACGGTGAATACTGCCGGCCACGCGCCGATCTTCTTCGCCAGGGGGTGGGACGCGCCGAAGGCCGTAATATACGTGCCCGTGAGGGCGGCAGCCCGGGCCGCGCCGGCGTCGTTTTTCCAAACCGCGAAGGCGGCCACGCCGCAGGCTGCCAAAATGGCGCCGCCTGCCTGCCTGTTGCCTGTATCGCGGGCGACCTTGTAGCCGAGCAGGAGACCGGTCTTGGCCAAGCCGGTCGAAATGATGCGAGACATTCGATTTCTCCTTCGGCGGAACGGATAAGCCTTAGCCCAAGCATAGGTCCGGCGCTGGGAAACGAAGTCGAGCCGACCGCTGCTGCCAGCTGACGGCAGGCGGCTCGATGAGGGGCTCCGGGGCCGCCGGTGGGAGCCGGGACCCATGATCAGGCGGTGTAGACGCCGCCCCGCCGCGGGACTCGCGGCACATAGGAAAGCCCCTCAGCGGAGGGGCTTTCGCGGATGAAACAGTGGGGTGGTGGTGGTGGTGGTGGTGGTGGTCAGCGGTGATGTGCACCCCCCTGCCCGGACGTCGTGTCTGTCTGCCTGCATTCGATACCGCAAGTCTGTAATAGCTGATCCGCGGATCGTCCAACCGCAGCGCAGCGCATCTTGCCGCACCCGGGTGAGCGCCTGTAGGAGGACACCGTGGATCGCCGGAATTGATGGCCCGCTGGGGTCTGGTTCCGTCCTGGGCCAGGGACATCAAATCGGCGCAAGGCTGATCAACGCCCGCAGCGAGTCGATCCTAAACAAACCGTCGTTCCGCAGGGTGATTAGGGCGGACTTTGGTGGTGCTGGCGATCAGGCTGGCTCCTGCTGCGTTGATTTGCCGGGTTCGCGTGGCGCCCCGTTCTCCCTCGCCTTCGCCAGCGTGAATATCCCATAGTGCATCGCACCGGTGCGGTAGGCCAGGATCAGGCGGGGGAAGCTCAGAACGAAGATGCGATTGCGTGCGCCAAGGGCGAGGCGACGGGTCTCGCGATCGACGAGCAAGGCCTTCACAAGTCGGCGGGCGCAGATCGGCCATGTGGGCGCGACGCGGCGGCTGACATCCTCATAGCCAGTGATCGCAAAGCCCGCCGCCATTGCCATCGCCTCATACTCCTCGCGCGTGCCCATCGAGGGCAGGCGCCCTTCGCGGCAGATCGGCTCGAGCAGGTGGCGAACCTTCCAACGGCTAGCATCAGTCTCGGCGAGCCACGCGCAGACGACGAAGCGGCCGCCGGGCGACAGCACGCGATGCGCCTCGGCGAAGAACCTGGGCTTGTCGACCATGTGCTCGCTCGACTCGATCGCCCATGCGGCATTGGCCGAGGCATCGGTCAGACCGTTGACGAGCCAGTCGCGGAGATGGATGTCCACGTCGGGAACGGGATGCGCGGCGGCGTAGTGGGCCTGCTCAGCGGAAAGCGTGAAGCCGGTAACGCGGACCCCGCGTGCCACACCGAGCTGCCTTGCGGTGGAGCCATAGCCGCAGCCGATGTCGACGCACGCCTCACCGGGCATCAGGCGCAGACGGTCGCCGACCGTGTTGACTAGCGCCTCGACGGCCTCGGCGGGTGTCTCGCGACCCGTCGCCCATAGCCCGTGATGGACATGCTCGCCCCACACCCGACGATAAATCGGATCGAGCTCGTCGTAGTGATCCGCGACCGACACGGCGTTCGGGGAGATATTGGGGACGATCACGCCGTCACATTACAACGCCGATCCATGCCACCGTAAGGTTTCAGCTCACGACTCCATCGCTTCCACCGTGACGGAGGGTCCGCCGTGGCCATGCCAAAAGTGACCCTTGACACAGATCCAGTAACGCGCGTAACCTCTATCACATGCGCTAGTAACGCGCGTTACCTACCTGGCAGCATTACCGACCCCCACCGGAGCATTCAATGGCGAAGACCACCACCTCGAACCATGCCGGGGCTGCGCGGCAGCGGGGTGTCACCATGAATGATGTTGCCAAGCACGCCGGCGTTTCCCGGACCGCGGTCTCGTTCGTGCTGAGCAACCGCGAAAATGCCAGCATCTCCGAGGAGACCCGCGCCCGGATCAACGAAGCTGTTCAGGTCTTGGGCTACCGCCCGAATGCCGGGGCACGTGCGCTGGCATCCCAGCGCAGTGATTGGTACGGGATTGTCACCGAGATCGTGACGGCACCGTTCGCCGTCGACATCATCAAAGGTGCACAGGACCAGGCCTGGCTTGACCGTCGGTTCCTGCTCATCGCGCCCTCCGACCAGGCCGATGCCGTAGGACCCAACCAGGGCATGGAAGATGCCGCAATTGAAAAGCTGCTAGAACAACGCGTGGAAGGCCTTCTCTATGCAGCCACTTACCACCGGGGCGTTCACGTTCCCGAAAGCGCCAACGAGGTACCCACCGTCCTGATCAACTGCTTCGATGCAGACGGAAGGCTGCCCTCGATTGTCCCCGACGAGCGAGCGGGCGGCCGCGTCGCCGTCGAACGTTTGCTCCAAGCCGGCCACCGGCGGATCGGAGTGATCAACCTGGACCCGGATATTCCGGCAGCAGTCGGACGTTTGGCAGGTGCCCGCGAAGCACTTGTCGACGCCGGCCTCGAGCTGGACCCGCAGCTCGTGGTTCCCGGACATGCGACGGCTGACGGCGGGTACGAGGCCGCCTGTGAAATCCTGGACCGCTACACGGAAAAGGACAGGCCAACGGCGCTGTTCTGCCTCAATGACCGCATGGCGATGGGCGCTTACGACGCCATCAAAGAACGGGGCCTGGCCATCCCCGGAGACATCGCCGTGATCGGATTCGACAACCAGGAACTGATTGCGGCCTACCTTAGGCCCAAGCTGACCACGGTTGCGTTGCCGTTTGAAAAAATGGGCGCCCTGGGAGTCCAGACGCTCGCAGCTCTTACAGCAGGACAGCCGATAATTGCCGACCAGCAATTAGTCGGCTGTCCGCTGCTAGAACGCTCTTCGGTCTGACCGCGAAATCAATAGCGAAGAGCAACCCCTCCCCCACCCCTTCACCTTGCTGATGAAGATAGGAAAGAGATATCCATCATGACACAACCCCGATTCCTGAGGGCTGCCCGCACAACGGCGGCCGGGCTGGCGGTGGGCGCACTGCTGCTGACCGGCTGCGCGGCCACCGTGAACAAGCCTGCCGGCACCGACGTCGCAGCGAACGCCAGCGCCTTTCTCACCATTCCGCGTGAGGACATGGGCACGTTTGTGCAGAACTTCAACCCGTTCGCACCCACCGTCAACCCGATGGTCCAGCAGTCCATCTACGAGTCGCTGCTGATCTTCAACCCGGCCAAGGGTGACACCGTGCCGTGGCTGGCCACTGAATGGGAGGCCGCCGACGACGGCAAGTCCATCACCTTCACCCTGCGCGATGGCGTTAAGTGGTCCGACGGCCAACCGTTCGTGGCCGAGGACGTCGCTTACACATTCGAGCTCCAGAAGAAGATCAAGGGTGGTTACGACTATCTGGACACCGTTGCCGCGGAAGGCACCAACAAAGTTACCTTCAACTTCAACAAGCCCTGGTCCCCGGCCCTCCACGACGTCGGACAACTCACCATCTTGCCCAAGCACATCTGGTCCGCCCTCGCCGATCCGGAGAAGGACGCCAATGCCAAGCCCGTCGGCACAGGCCCTTACACCGAGGTTGACAGTTTCCAGGCCCAGTCGTTTGTGCTGAAGAGGAACCCCAACTACTGGCAACCGGAAAAGCAGAAGATCGCCGGTATCAAGATGCTCGCCTTTGCAGGAAACGACGGCGCCAACCTCGCCGCCGCGAACGGCGACGTGGACTGGGCTCCGCAGTACATCCCGAACATCGAAAAGACGTTCGTTTCCAAGGACAAGGAACACCGCCACTACTGGTTCCCGGCCACGGGCGCCATGATCAACTGGCAGCTCAACACCACCAAGGCCCCCTTCAACGATGTTGATGTCCGCAAGGCCCTGAGCATGGCCGTTGACCGGGGGCAGGTCACCAAGATCGGCATGAGCGGCTACGCCGAGCCTGCGGACTGCACCGGACTCTCCGGTAACTACGAGACCTGGAAGAACAACGAGGTCAAGGAAAACTGCACCTGGACCAAGCTGGATGTCCAGAAGGCCAGTGAGCTGCTGGACAAGGCGGGCTACCCGAAAGGTGCTGACGGCAAACGCACGCTCAAGGATGGCAAGCCTTTCGAATTCAAGATCTCCGTGGGCGCGTCTTCTTCTGACTGGCTGTCCGTGGCCAACGTGATCGCGCAGAACCTGGCAGAAGTCGGCGTCACAGCAAAGGTGGAGTCCCCGGACTGGGCTGCCGTGGTTGCCGGCTACGAGACGGGCGACTTCGACTCCGGCATCGTCTGGAGCGCCAACGACCCCAGCCCGCACAAGTACTTCAATACCTCCATGGGCACGGCCACCGTCAAGCCCGTAGGCACCAAGACGTTCGACAACTACCACCGCTTCGGCGACACCAAAGCCGACGCACTGCTGGCGGAATTCGCTGCAGAGGCCGAGGAGTCCAAGCAGAAGGACATCGCCAACAAGCTGCAGGAACAATACGACGACGTCGCACCGCTGGTGCCTCTGTTCTCCGGCCCGGAATGGGGCGCCTTCAACGACACCCGCTTCACCGGCTGGCCCACCGAGGGCAACCCTTATGCCACCCTTTCGGTCCGTGCACCTACGACGGTGCTGGTGCTGACCACGCTGGAACCGCGCAAGTAGCGTAGCGGGTCACCCACACTGCACGCCCGGCGGGCAACCAACCCCGCCGGGCGTGTCCCCAAACTTTTCTGCAATTCCCGAAATGGAGGGAAACCGTGCGCTTCATCCTGCGCCGCCTGGGTTTCTACCTGATCGCCTTCTGGGCATCCATCACCCTAAATTTCCTGCTCCCGCGCTTCATGCCCGGGGACCCCGTCTCCCGCATGTTCGCCCGCTCCCAGGACAGAATGCAGCCTGAACAGATCGAGGCCCTGCGCAAGCTGCTCGGCGTTGACGACCGGCCTCTCTGGGAGCAATACATCGGCTATCTCCACAACATCTTCACCGGGCAAATGGGCGTCTCCATCTCACGTTTCCCCACTCCGGTCACCGAGGTCATTGCGTCCCAGATCGGCTGGACCCTCCTGCTCGGTGGAACCGCACTGGTGATTGCCGCCGTCGCGGGTAACCTGCTGGGCATCCTGGCCGCCTGGCGGCGCGGCGGCGCGATCGACTCCGCGCTTCCGCCGCTGCTCGTATTCATCGGCTCGTTCCCGTACTTCTGGCTCGCGATGGGCGCGCTGTACCTGTTCGGCGTGGTGCTGGGCTGGTTCCCCATCCGCCACGCGTTCACGGCCGGTTTGGAGCCCGCCTTCACGTGGGAGTTCATCGGCGACGTCGGGGCGCACCTCGTCCTGCCGGCGTTGACGATCGTGCTGGTATCCATTGGCGGTTGGATGTTGAGCATGCGGAACACCATGATCGCCACGAACTCGGAGGATTACATCACCATGGCCGAGGCCAAGGGTCTCCGGCCGGGCCGCATCATGCTCCGCTACGCCGCCCGGAACGCCATGCTCCCGTCGGTCACGAGCTTCGGCATGGGGCTGGGCTTCGTGGTGGGCGGGGCTCTCCTCACTGAGGTGGTGTTCGCGTATCCCGGCGTCGGCTACCAACTCCTCAACGCCGTCCAAGGCCTCGACTACCCGCTCATGCAAGGCCTGTTCCTGACCATCACCGCCGCCGTGCTGCTGGCGAACTTTCTGGTGGACATCCTCTACGTCCGCCTCGACCCGCGCGTGCGCAGCAACTGAGGGACCCATCATGACAACCGCAATTCTGAAGCAGCCTACTCAGCCCATAGCTGCCCGCAAGCCCAACCGCAGTTTCGTCCACGGACTTATCACCAACAAGAAAGCCCTGGTGGGCATGATCGTGATGCTCGTGTTCATCGCGCTTGCGTTGCTGGCCCCCGTGCTGTTCCCCGGAGACCCGTCGCGGATCACCGCGATGGCCTCGCTGGAACCGTCTCCCGAGCACTGGCTCGGCACCACGGCCAAAGGTCAGGACGTGCTTGCCCTGACTGTCCACGGCTCCCGCAGTTCCCTGTTCGTCGGGTTGACTGTGGGCTTCGCATCTACGTTCATCGGCATTTTGGTGGGCCTGGCCTCGGCGTACTTTGGCAAGTTCATTGACGAAGCACTGTCCCTGGTGACCAACGTCTTCCTGCTCCTTCCCGGGCTGCCGCTCCTTGTCATCCTGGCCGCGTTCCTGCCGCCGGGTTTGGGAACCGTGATCCTGGTCCTCGTGGTCACAGGCTGGGCTGGGTCGGCACGTGTATTGCGCTCTCAGGCGCTGTCCATCCGCTCAAAGGACTTTGTGGCCGCGGCGGTGGTGTCCGGCGAACGGGCGGGCCGGATCATGTTCCGCGAGATCCTGCCGAACATGGCCTCGATCGTCATGGGTACCCTGCTGGCCTGCGTGATCTACGGCATCGGCGCCCAGGCAGGCCTGGAGTTCCTTGGACTGGGTGACGTCAGCACCGTCTCCTGGGGCAACAACCTCTTCTGGGCCGGCAACGAGGGCGCACTGCTCACCGGCAGTTGGTGGGTCTTCGTCCCGTCGGGCGTGTGCATCGCCCTGGTGGCCTTTGCCCTGGCCCTCATCAACTACGCCGTGGACGAGGTCACCAATCCCCGCCTGCGGAAGATCAAGACCCCCAAAACCATCGAAAGGAGCGCCGCCAAGTGACAGTCTCCCAAGTTTCCTTCGGCTCCCACGAGCCCGTCCTGGACGTCCAGAACCTCACCGTCAAGTATGTCGGCGACACCCGCTCCACCACCGCCGTCGACCGTGTTTCCTTCAGCATCGGCACCGGCGAGGTGTTCGGACTGGCGGGCGAGTCCGGCTGTGGGAAGTCCACCATCGCCAACTCGATCATGCGGCTCCTGAAGGATCCCGCGAAGATCGCCGGCGGCAGCATTTCCTTTGGCGGCAAGGACGTCCTGGCCATGAGCCCGGAGGAGCTGCGGCGCTTCCGGTGGCAGGACGTGGCCATGGTGTTCCAGTCAGCCATGAACTCGCTCAACCCGGTGTTGACCATCGGCGAGCAGATCGTGGACGTCTTCACTACCCACGCGGGTTACTCCCGCAAGGAATCCCTGCGGCGCGCTGGTGAACTGCTGGAGCTCGTGAGGATTGACCCCTCGCGCCTGAAGTCCTACCCACACCAGCTCTCGGGCGGCATGCGGCAGCGGGCCGTGATCGCCATGGCCGTGGCGCTCAAGCCGTCCCTGTTGATCCTCGATGAGCCCACCACCGCGCTGGACGTGGTGGTGCAGCAGGAAATCATGGCCCAAATCAAGGAACTCCAACGCGAACTCGGGTTCTCTGTCCTGTTCATCACCCACGACATGTCCCTCATGGTGGAGCTCTCGCACCGCATGGCCGTGATGTACGGTGGCCGAATCGTGGAAACCGCCAAGGCACAGGACGTCTACGCCAACCCCCGCCACCCCTACACGCAGGCACTGATGGGGGCGTTCCCGCCGCTCAGCGGCCCGCGCGTTCCGCTGACCGGACTTCCCGACGGCGTGAAGTTCCGGAACATCCCGGACCTCACCGAGGCGGCACCCGGCCACCACGTTGCACCAGTTGGTGCCGACGCTTCAGCGGCTGACACCGCAATCCTGGCAGGAGCCGCACGATGAGCCACGCTGTACAGTCATCCCAGCGCCTCTCCACTGACACCGAAGCTCCAGCCCTCGAGGTCCGAGGACTAGGAAAGTCTTTCCCTATAGGTGGTTTGTTCTCCCGGGACTCTGTCCGGGCCCTGCAGGGCGTGGACCTGACCATTGGCCGCGGCGAAATCGTGGCCCTCGTGGGAGAGTCTGGGTCGGGTAAAAGCACCCTGGCCCGCTGCGTTGCCCGGCTGGAAAAGCCGAGCTCCGGCGAGATCCTGATCGACGGCGTCGACGTCCTCAAGCGCGACCGCTTCCAAGCATCGCGAGCCTTCCGCTCCCATCTGCAGATGGTCTTCCAAGATCCCTTCGGCTCGCTGAATCCTGCCCATAGAGTGGAGCACTTCCTGCGGAGGTCGCTAGCGATCCACCGGAAGGGAGGCAGCTCCGAGACAGAGACGCAACAGCGACTTGAGGAGCTCATGACCACCGTGGGCCTGCAGGCCGACATGCTGAACTCCTACCCGCACGAGCTCTCCGGCGGGCAGCGCCAGCGAATCGCGATTGCCCGGGCCCTGGCCGTGGAACCACGGGTCATCCTCGCCGACGAACCGACCTCCATGCTGGATGTTTCGGTCCGAATCGGCGTGCTGAACCTGATGCGAAAGCTCCGCGATGAGCAGGGAATCTCCATGCTCTACATCACACACGACCTCGCCTCGGCCCGATACCTGGCGGACCGGACGGCGGTCATGTTCGCGGGAGAGCTCGTTGAAGAGGGCGAGTCCTTGGATCTCCTGGCCAACCCGGCCCACCCGTACACGCAGCTGCTGGTCTCGGCCGTCCCGGACCCCGCACGGGCAGGCTCGTACGATCCCGTCCGTCGGGCCGAACTGCGGCAGGCGGTCATGGCTTCGATGAAGTGCGCATTCGAGGGCGACCCGAGCCAGGCTTGTTCGGCCGAAGAACCCGTGCGCCATCTGGTTGGAGACCCCGAAAACCGGCATTGGGTGCGCTGCCACCTCTACCAGCCGTGGGCTGGCGCCGCCGGCCATGCCCTGGCGGGAGAACCAACCCAACCCAACCGCCCGGCGTCGAACGCTCAAGAAGAGGCTTCCGCATGACTGAACTGACCCACCCGCTCGCAACCGTTCCACAGGACGAGTTGGTTGCCCGGGCCGAAGCCGACCCCCTCCGGCCACGCTTCCATTTCGTGTCACCGGCCGGTTGGCTCAACGATCCCAACGGCGTCAGCCAATGGGACGGCACTTACCACCTCTTCTACCAGTACAACCCGGAGGGTGCGTTCCACCACCGCATCCAGTGGGGTCACGCCACCAGCACGGACCTCGTCACATGGACGGACCAGCCCATTGCATTGGAACCGTCCGCAGGACCGGACGCCGAGGGCTGCTGGTCGGGGGTCTTGGTGAACGACCGCGGCACGCCCACCTTGGTGTACTCGGGGAGGTTCGAGGGCAAAGAGCTGCCCTGCGTCGCCGTAGGATCCCCGGACCTCCTGAACTGGACCAAGGACCCCGGAAATCCCGTAATCGCAGCACCGCCAGATGGTGTAGACACCACTGCGTACCGCGATCACTGCGTCTGGCGTGAAGGAACCAAATGGCGGCAGTTGGTGGGTTCAGGCATTCGCCAGCGCGGCGGTACGGCGTTCTTGTACGAATCGCCGGATCTACGGTCGTGGGAATACATCGGGCCGTTGTTCATCGGCGATGCCTCGCATGGCGATCCAGCGGACACCGATTGGACGGGGACCATGTGGGAATGCGTGGACCTATTCCGGGCGGGACAGGGTTCGCTGGGATCTGCACCTTCTGACGGCTCGCCGGATGTGCTGGTCTTCTCCGCCTGGAACGACGGCGACACCCGCCACCCGCTGTACTGGACCGGCCGGTACGCCGGGGACAGGTTCGAGCCCGCAGCCCTGCACCGGCTCGACCACGGCGGCCGCTTCTTCTACGCACCGCAATCGTTCCAGGATGAGTCCGGCCGGCGTGTCATGTTCGGCTGGATGCAGGAAGGCCGAAGTGATGCCGCGATGGTGGAGGCCGGCTGGTCAGGGGTCATGAGCCTGCCGCGAATCGTCACGGCGGCGGACGACGGGACCCTCCGATTCGCACCCGTACCAGAAATCAAAAAGCTGCGCCGTGACCACGCCGGCCTGCCCGGACAGGTGCTGACCGGCGCCCTGGTGCCCCTGGAAATCGGCCTGTCCGGCAAGCAACTCGACCTCGAACTGGACCTCCAACTGGCACCGGGCGCACTGCTGCGACTCGGTGTCCTGGGCTCCACTGGCGGGGGCACCTCCGGCAGCCCCGCCGAGGAAACGGTCATCGAGCTGTACAGGGCGGGCGACGGCGGCAATAATGGCACGCTCCGCTTGGACCGCACTCGAAGCAGCCTTGATACAACCGTTGATGCGGAAGACAAGTCAGGACCCGTCCCCATGCCCGAAGGACGGGTGCACCTGCGTGTCATCCTGGACCGATCCGCCGTCGAAATTTTTGCCAACGGGATAGCGCTCACCGCCCGCGTATACCCCACCCTGGGCGGGGAACAGGTCAGTCTTGCCGCCGAGGGCACGGCACAGGTACTCTCCTTCGACGCATGGACCATGGCCGAAATCTCTGACGGTACCCGGAGCCTCTTTCCCTGAACCGGGGGCAGTACGCCATCTCCCACTCTTACAGCAGCATCGAAGCTGCCCAGAAAGAAGGAGGACCTCATGCAAGATTCACCCGCGGTCTCTCGTCGATCACTCCTTACCGGAAGCGGGGCGGTTGCGGATCGCTCGCACTTTCAGCGGCGTTCGCCGAATCCGCCGCAGCCGCTCCGGCCAGGACACCAGATCCAGCATCAAGCAGCTCAATTTCAAAAGGATCACGTCGCGTTCACTGACCACGGCGCCGCGATCCCGAAGTTCAGCGACGACAACGGCGACTGCTAAGACTGGGAATCAACGAGCCCCATGGTGTTGCACCTCCCTCGTACGTCTCATGGCGGAAAGAATAGAACCTCGCATGACCATAACCCTCTGCGCGGGAGCACGGCCTAACACATCGGGTGTCCATTACGACGGAAGATCCGTTATCGGTGACTTAATTACGGGAGTAGAAGTAGCTGCGAAAACTCCCGTCCCATGACAGATCCGGCGTTTCACAGGTCCTTGGCGTGATCTTCGGCTTTTGGTTTGGTTATTGGAGGTACCTGAAAGCGCTCCACTTCGGGATGACGACTTTACAGCCTGCTACGTGGCGGGCTCCGAAGCTGGGAAGTGCGTTGCGTCCGGACTTGCGAAAGAAAGCTTTGCCTCCGCAGGCGATGCATACGAGATGGGACCGCCGGCGATTTACTTCAAGTTGTCCAAGAGCATTGAAGTCTTCGACCTCCCACTCGCTTTTATCGGCCAGGCATAGAACGAATCTCACGCTTTCTGCTCCTTCGGTATTGGGCACCACGGGCAAACCCGTCCCAGCTGCCTTAAGGTTCTTCAGAACGCGGCTCTCCAGCTCTTGCAGATGCCTAGGGCAGTCCATCTGATCAGCGATAGCCGCGCACTTCGATAACTTGGCTTCCAGGAATCAACGAAGAGCAACTCCGGAAGCTGGCCTCCCGAGAAGGCTAAATCCCTAACCGGCTAATCGCCGACATCCGGGCACATTAGCCGGATAATCTTGGGACAACAGCATGGCCGAATCGTTCTTCTCCGCCCTGAAAAACGAACGTGTGTATCGGACCGTTTGCGCGACCAAATCACAAGCCCGGAGCGACGTCATTCGCTACATCGAGGGGTTTTACAACAACCGGCGCCGTCACTCCGCGCTCGGTTACCGGCGGCCCAACGAAGTCCACTATGGTTATTAACAGCCAGCCCTGGCAGCGTAGAAGAATCCACTAATTCCGCTGTCCGAAATCACCGCAGCAGCCCAGTACTTACCGAGTGGACCTAGTGGGAAAAGCAAGTATGGCCTACTCGTGACACCAATTCGAGCCGACCATAGTCTCAACGGCACGGGGATGGCTTAGAGAGCAGGGGCCATAAACCCGACTATGGCCCCACAACCCCTAGTACTCGCTTCCGTAAGCGGGGCAGTGTCTGAAATTCCGTAATTGTCATGAAGTGGTGATGCATTTGTCTAATCTCACCCAGCTTTCAATTTGCTTCTCCGAACTGGCGCTTCTCGTCGCCGAGAGCGTCAGTAAGATTCACTCAGTTCAAGCCCAAAGGCCGGTCCCCCAAGAGGTCATTGTTGTGACGACCATAGTGAGGTCCCGCATGCGCGTCGTCCCTCGGTGGATAACGTGACACTGGGAAAGATTGGGGGCCCCAAAGGACTTTCCGCAGCCCGTAACACCGGGGCGGGCGACACAAGTTCCGAACGGCGCCGAAGCTGCACCAGAATGGCTCGAACGGCCGGTGGGATTTCTTCACGACCACGATGTGACGGCCGTGGGCGGGCGCGTTCAACCGGCGCGGGAATATGTCCGCCCGGCCCAATTCGGTGGGGAGCTCGGCCGGATCGTGGGCTGCAGCCGCAGCGGTCTGCCCAAGGCGGCGTCCGAAGCCAGGAAAGTAATCGGCGCTAACATGTGCTTTCGGCGTGAAGTCCTCCGCCGGGTGCGGCTTTAATCAATTGCTCGGCCCCAAATACTTAAAATCTGTGGGCTGCGAGGAGCCCGAATTCCGCATTAGTTCCAAGATAGGTGCCCCGGGTCACGGCATGCAGGAGCCAGCGGCTCTGGCGCCGCGTACCCGACCACCGGGGGGCGCGACTAGAGCAGCAAGAGCAACCCCTCGGGCTGGGCCGTGCAGGATCCGATCTCGGCTTTCGCGTCCGCCAGCGACTTGCGCGGGCCGCGGCTCGCGCAGGACCTGAGCTGGTCCCGGCTACGGAAAGCCGTCACTTGCTGGACAGGCCGCGGGGCGGTGGATCGGCACCGTCAAAATTTCACAGATTGAATGTCAGAAGGATGAAACATGAGCAACCATAATGCGTATGCGGTGGGACGGTCCTGGCTTGGCCTACACCGCGGAGGTGGCCGCTCGGCTGGCCTGCGTTCACGCGCGTCGCGGAACCCGCGGCTCGCTGCACTCCCGGCAGCACTGCTGACAGCGCTGCTGCTCGCGCTGAGTGCTGTTGTGGTGCCGGTTGCAGCGTCGGCTGCTGCGGGCGATGTTGGGGTTCAGGGTCCGTCGCATTCGGGGACGGGGACGCCGACAGGTACGAAGCGGGCAATTAGTGCGTTGTGGTTCAATGACGGGGTTTGGTGGGGGAACCTGTGGGACACTGCCAGCTCGGATTTTCACATCTTCCGTTTCAATGCCGCGACGAG
>NZ_JAUSSN010000017.1 GCF_030812335.1 Pseudarthrobacter oxydans | reverse complement strand
GTCACCGTCCCCGTCGGCGCCGACGGGAAAGTCGCCCTCTTCAACCGCTCCACCGGCACCACCAACTTCATCGCCGACGTCTCCGGCTACTACCTCGCCGGCACCCCGACAGTGGCGGGAGCGTTCCAGCCCACCGCCCCGTTCCGGGCCCTGGACACCCGTTCGGGTGCTCCGGCGGGTGCTGACTCCTCGGTGTCCTTACAGGTCGGCGGGGTCAACGGGATCCCCGCAAACGTCTCGGCCGTGACATTCAACCTCACCGTCACCGGGCCCCAGTCCTACGGGTTCGCGGCGGCCTACGCCTCCGGCACCACCCGCCCGAACTCCTCCAACGTCAACTTCAACGCCGGACAGACCGTCCCGAACTCCGTCACCGTCCCCGTCGGCGCCGACGGGAAAGTCGCCCTCTTCAACCGCTCCACCGGCACCACCAACTTCATCGCCGACGTCTCCGGCTACTACCTGCACTAGACCGACGCCGCCGTGCAGGCACCGGCACGGCGGTAACGGTATTTCCCCAACGGGGACTCCCCCACAATGGACGCTCTTGCCTGCGGCTGTGACGTTGGCCTGGTCGATGCCGAGCTTCGTGGAAAGGCCTGCAGCCAGGCGGCCCCGGTTCCCGCCGTTGGCGCCGCCCCCCCCGGCCGTTGTCCGGTGTGTCGGTTGCAGCGCTGGAGCTCGTATCTGGAGCGGGGGCGGGACCAGTAGTCGCGGAAGCCATGCCTGCCACTCCCAGGCCCATGCCCATGCCCATGCCCATGGCTGAAGCTGACGCGCCGGCCCACGCCTCTGAGGACGGTGGCCGCCCGGTCGCTTAGTTATGTTGCCCCTGGGTCTGAGAGGGCTTGGCGGTGGCCTTTACTACGGTGCGGAACGCGTGCCTGCGTCCGTGCCCGACCCCGACGTTGGAACGAAGTTCCAGTCGAAAGACCCGTTGTCTCGGAGTGTCATCCGAAGGAACCCGTGGGTGTCGCTGAACCGCTTCACGATGTACGACGGACTGCTGGTGAAGGGGCGCAGATCGACACCTCCCGTGGAAACCTGGAACGCGGTCATCCCGTCACTGACGCACTGGTCGGCGTTGTTCACCGGACATGAGCGTTCGTAGTTGTGTTGTGACCCTGACAGGGTCAGACGGACCCGGTGCTTCCACATCACGTCGATCCACGGCTTGTGGTCAGAGGCCCGGTCATGCTCCCTCGTGTTCGACGTGAAGTACGGTTCGTGGTGCACGACTGCCAGGTGCTTACCCGCCGCTTTAGCAGCAGCGAGGTCGTTGTCCAGCCACGTCGTCAACGCCCGAGCCTGCGAGGGGTTGTACCGCCAGTGCGCGGACGACAGGAACGCGAAGTGCCAGTTCCCGAAGTCCTTCGAGTACGGTTTCCCGTTCCTGATGAACCCACGCTGCTGGTTGATCGCAGCCTTCGCCGTAGACCCCGGGCATTGGCCATTCATGAAATTGCCGAGGTCTTCGTTGCGGCCGGGTTTCCAGTCGTGGTTGGGTGCGGACACCCAGTACAACTTGGGCTTCGTGCCACCCCACAGCGGCGTCCAGTACTTCACGTAGTCAGCGCAGTACGCGGTGTCGTATTGGAAGTCCCCGAGCCCTAGGAACGCGTCAATCTCGTTGTTCTGCACGAGCCGGGTGATCGCCGCACCGTTCCGACCGGACGGGCTATCAGGCGCGTAGTTCCTGACGCCGTTCATGTCACCGACAGCAGCGATCCGAACAT
The DNA here is from genome assembly GCF_030812335.1 of Pseudarthrobacter oxydans. Classification (GTDB taxonomy): domain Bacteria; phylum Actinomycetota; class Actinomycetes; order Actinomycetales; family Micrococcaceae; genus Arthrobacter; species Arthrobacter oxydans_B. The sequence goes on along the minus strand of NZ_JAUSSN010000017.1, from coordinate 52,799 downwards.
CAGTGATCCGACCGCCGATGGAGAGGGACACGGCCCAAAGGCAAGTGACGCCTAAGAGGAACGCGGAAACCCCAGCGATAACACGGTTGCGGCGCATGGGGCCTCCCTTCGTTGGGGGGTGCGGTGTGTACCACTTCGGGCATATCGGGGGGGTCCGCCCTGTATGTTCGTTTTTCGAGTGTAGAACAACCCCGGACGCTGTTTACCTCGCCATGCCTCTGGCCCGGGTAACCGAATCACCTGGTAAAGACCACGGCGATGACGTCATCACGGCCTCCTGTCGAAGTACCTGGGCGACTAGGACGGGTCTTTGAAATGGTGGATGTTCAGCCCGCAGCGTACACGCGGACCCAATCCACCCGCATCTCGCCGGCGCCGTTGGCAGTGCTGTCAGGGAACCAGTCCAGTTGTAAGGTCTGGTGCATCGGACCGGGAGGCTGATGCGCGGGGTCGGTGTCTTCAAACCACTTCACGCCATCAACGTAGCCCACGATTCCGCGCGGAGACCAGTCAAGCGCGTAGTTGTGCAACTGCGTAACGTCCAGAGGCTTGGACGATGACGTCTGCAAGTTCGAGCACCCATAGTGGTGGAAGAACTTAATGACGTTCCAGTCGCCAGTCGTCTCCGCGTAGTCAATCTCGCCGTCACACGGCCAATTTTCACTATCGGGCCACAGGATGGACACCATATGGTATTCGTTATCACCGGACCCGGCCGCCCGGACTTCCCACCGCCCGTACTTCTGGTTTGCAAACTTCGCACCCATCCCAGCAGTCGTGCCATCCTGAGTTCCAGTCATGACCATTTTGGAACCATCCACGGTAACCTGCTGAAGACTCCGGAAACCGTTGCCCGCGTGGCCGGCACTGTTGTAGACATTCCACTTCGTGGCATCGGGCGCGCGAGAATAATTGAACTCGTCCCCAGCTACGCGCGCGCCCCACCCATGGACTACGGCAGCCTCCATGGAGGTCACCGTGTCAGGCGCAGTCGTCACCACGAGTCTTGGGCGCAGGGCGGAGTTCGACGATTCCTTAGACTTGAACCCGATCCACTTCCGTGCGTTGCTTTCCAGCTTGAAGTTCTGCTCGCCGCCTTTCGCATTGATGCCCTTGGTTACATCCCATTCAACCCAGGAGCCGGTGGCGAATCCGCCAGCCTTCCCGAGCCATGTCCCGCGTGCCGGTGCGTTATTCCAAGTGACGCCCCTCTCCGTCCAGCCGCCAGATGTAGTAAAGACATCCACGAACTCAGTAAAACTTGTAGATGTCTCGGAATACGCCCGAAGTTTGGCTGAAACAACATGTTCGCCAGCGGGAACTTGCACGGAGAACCGTAGAAGCGAGTTCCGCCAGATATACGCACGGCCTTCTGTAGATAAACGAATGCTGGCCCCAAAGTTCGAAGTCGCCCTGTCCGCCTGCACGTAAGTGTCCATGAGCAACGAGGTTGTCGCTGCGGCGCTTGCGGTTGTCGGAGTGATGATTGCAAACATAATCAGAATGGACGATGCAGCCGCTACGCATTTACGCCGGAACTTCATGCCACGTCGGTTCTGCTGAGTTGGCAACGCCGGAACACTCGTAGCCTTCATCTTTATCGCTGTTTCTACTAGGTATTTGATGTATCCGGCTCCCCGGAGCCAGCCTCGACCGAGAAAAGCGGGTGACATCGCTAAGAAGGATGGTGGTCGAACTGTACCGGGGATCCGCTGACGCCAACAAGAGGGCGGACGTAAGACAAGTAGTAGCTAGTAGCAAACCCAGTGGTAACACTCGATCGGGGATGAGTGGTTGATGCAGCAGGCCGGTCGCGATGACGTTGTGGGTGATCTTGCCTGTCACAGCTGATCCAGTGATCGTGTTCCCGGAAGCCGGGCGTTCTGTCATTTTCTTCGATGACCTTTCCCTCTTCGCAGGGGCAAAGGGACTCCATAGCGCTCGATCGTCCCTGAGCCTGCACCCCATCCCTGGGTGTCATCTTTACTGCTGCTGACAGACGCAGTGCGAATGCTCATATCCCAGGGCTGCGACTTTAGCGATGGTTGGGTCCCCGCGTTGGAGTCCAGTGCTTATGTGAGTTTCGTGTCCGAGAAAGGAATGGACGCAGGAGGAAATTCACGAGTCATGGCCCGCAGGCACACCCCCGAGCAGGTCATCGCCAAAGTCCGGCAGGGCCAGAAGATGCTCAATGACGGACGCCCGATGGGTCGAGGTCATCAAGGAGCTCCAGGTCACCGAGGCGACTTGGTACCGCTGGCTGAACCAGTACGGGTCCGAGAAGAACGCCGAGACGTCCAAACGGACCAAGGAGCTGGAGAAGGAGAACGCCCGACTCAAGCGCCTGCTGGCGGAAAAGGAACTCGCCATCGACATCCTCAACGACGTGGCCAAGGGAAAATTCTGAGCCCCGAACCCCGCCGCCGTGCCGTGCGCATGGCCGTAGAGAAATTCGGGGCATCCGAACGCTTCGCCTGTGCTCTTCTGGGCCAGAACCGCTCCGCCTTCCCGGCACATCCGGTTCTTCAACGTCATCGACGAATACACCCGCCCCGCGCTAGCGATCATCCCCGCGCAGGTCGTTCAAAGCCGCCGACGTGGTTGCCGTGCTGGAGAACATCATCGCCGAAACCGGCACCGCACCTGCCTACGTCCGGTGTGACAACGGGGCCGGAATTCACCGCCGCAGCACTGATCGAATGGTGCAACTCCGCCGGCGTCGACACAGCATTCATCGACCCGGGATCACCCTGGCTGAGCGGCTTCATCGAATCCTTCAACGCCCGATTCAGAAGGGAACACTCACCGGAGAAATCATGGACACCATGGCTGATGTTGCAGCCCCAGTCCCTTGGGCCAGCCGCTTCCCCTGTCGGCAACAGGCGTCGGCATGGATCGTCGGTCATAAGAGATGCCCGCTGTGGATAGTCACTCGTTCGTGTCCGAAGCGCCCCCGTCAAGAATTATCGAATACCCGACGATCGTGGATTCGGCGAGGGCGTTGTCGTACGCGTCGCCGATGCTGCCGACGGAAGCCGCCAGGCCTTCGAGCAGAAGTGCCTCTCCGAATCGGATCGAGGTGTATTGGGATCCGGCGTCACTGTGATGGACCATACCTTGCCGAGGCGGGCGGGCCAGACCTCCGCTGCCCTGTTTGCATTATCCCGGCGACTAAAGGCCGGCGATGTGTCCAGCTTGGTCTACACCGGGACCCTTGGATTTCGGTTTCCCCACACTTCTCCGCCGGCGTCTGCCTCAGTTTCACCGCTCCAGGGGTGACGAGTATTCATCGCTCTCTCCCAGTGCCAGTAAGGACGCGATTGCTTTTGATGTGGGGTCATTGTGGGAGTTCAGACGCCAGGAAACCCTAGCCACGGAATCAGTAGGCGCAGCAGCAGTTCCACGTCGGGAGGCACTCATCATGGCTGCACTTACTTCCTTCCTATATCGCTCCCACAAAATTTCACTATGAAGCGGACAGGCGAGTTCCATCGGTCGAGCCGCTAGCTGGTCAAAGGTAATTGGTCCAAACGGGTCGTGATGAGGCGATAACTTCACGCCTGTCTCACCGCAGCCAGCAACGGGACACTGATTCGAAGTGTTCATTTCCATAGTTCCTCTCTTGCGGGTACTTCATGAATTTTCATTGATGGAACATTCATCGTCCGGCGCTCTCTCGTGTCGCATTTGGTCATTCCACATCCAGTTCCCTTCCATAATGCGGCCGGGCTCCTGAGAGGAACCTGAGACCGGCATAGGCTCCCATTGCATCGGGACGGTTCAGGCTGAATCCTTGGACTATGGTTCAACCGAATCCGTCGCCCGCCGCCGCGCTTCCGGGGAGGGGACTGAAGCAACCACGGCGAAAGCGTGGCGTGCGGCGTGGACTCCGATGGCAGTCCACTGTCGCGGCCATGGCCGTCGTCGCCGTCGCCATGCTGACCGGAGGGCTACTGCTGCTCCAGACACTGGAGTCGGCGCTCGTCTCCAGTACTGACAGCCTGCTACGGTCCAAGGTCCAGGACGTAGCGGTCCTGATTCAAAATGACCATGCCGAAGATGCCAACCGGGCGGTCGCCGGCACCGTAAATAAAGACCCCTTGGTGCAAATCCTCAATAGGAGGGGAACTGTTGTCGCGGCGTCCGAGCCCAGGCTATTGGAGGCTCCGCTGAGTTCTCTCAGACCGGCTGCGGAGCAGATCGCGACCGAAAACGTATCGGCGCCAGGACTCCTAGGGGACGCCGACGAGCGCTACCTTGTGGTGTTGGGCGTCGAAGACGAAGGCAGCAAGTACTGGGTTCTGGCTGGCCGGACCATTCAGCCCCAATCAGACACGGTCCGGATTGTCACCGGATTCTTACTGATTGCCATGCCGCTACTGCTGGCCGTGGTGGGCCTGTCCGTGCATTTCCTCGTCGGGCGTTCACTGCGCCAGGTGGACACGATCCGTACACAAGTCAGCCACATAGACGCTTCAAGGTTAAGCGAGCGGGTCGACGTCCCCCGGACGGGCGACGAGCTGCAGGCCCTAGCCGCCACAATGAACTCCATGTTGGACCGGATCGAAACAGCCGATCAAAGGCAACGCCAGTTCGTCTCCAATGCCAGCCACGAACTGCGGAGCCCGCTCACGACAATCCGCACAGGCTTGGACATCTCCATCGCTGACGCCTCCGGAAAGACATGGCGGGGCATGCAGCCGATCCTTGCCGAAGAGACGCAACGGTTGCAGGACCTCGTGGAAGACCTCCTAACCTTGTCCAAGGCCGACGACGAAGGACTGGCCGTCCGCCGTGAGGATGTCGACCTCGACGATGTTCTGGCCACTGAATTGCGCAGGGTGAACGCCACAAGCAAGCACCGCATCGTCGCTGACCTGGTTCCGGCCAGGATTGCGGGAGACCCGGCCCGGCTGAGTCAGGCCTTTCGGAATGTGCTCGACAACGCCGACCGCCATGCCGCAGGGACCATCGCCGTGAAGCTGTCGGTCATGGTTCAGACAGTGGTTGTGACCATCGATGACGATGGAACCCCCGTACCGGTGGCCGACAGGGAAAGGATCTTCGGGCGATTCGTCCGCCTTGATGAGAGCCGGTCACGCCACCGGGGCGGAAGCGGCCTCGGTCTGGCGATCGCCCGTGGCATCGTGGAGGCCCACGATGGTCGCGTTATTGCAACCGAGACGACACAGGGCTGGTGTCGCTTCGAGGTCAGTTTCCCGCAAATGGCCCGGCCGGCCGCCGCGCCCCATGCCGATCTGCCCATCGGACTCTAATCGGCGCTGAGTCTGTACCCCATGCCCCGTACAGTCCTGAGCGAGTTACAACCGAACGGCTCATCAATTTTCCTCCGCAAGTACCCGATATACACCTCAACGACATTGTCCCCGCCTCGGAACTCCGGGTCCCAGACGTTGTCGAGGATCTGAGCCTTCGACAAAACCTCGTCCGGCTTGCGCATCAGATAAACCAGCAGACCGAACTCCCGGGCCGTCAGGGAGATTTCCTGCCCGTTCCGCGTCACCTGCCGCGTTGTCGGGTCCAGCCTCAGCGAACCCACTGCCAAAGTCACCGGCCGTTCCGGAGCCCCTCTGCGAATGAGTGCCCGCAGCCGCGCGACCAGCACCAGGAAGCTGAATGGCTTGGTCAGGTAGTCATCCGCCCCCAAATCGAACGCGTCGGTTTGGTCGTATTCACCGTCCTTGGCCGTCAGCATGATCACCGGCACCCAGTTCAGCCGCTCCCGCAGCTGCTTCAGAACCGCGTAACCATGCATCCCCGGAAGCATCACATCCAGTACGACGACGTCATAGAGATTCTCCGTGGCGGCCCACAAACCATCAACACCGTCATGGGAAACGTCCACGACGAAGCCGGCGGCCGTCAGCCCCTGCCGGATCGTCTCAGCCAGCAGGACCTCGTCTTCCACAAGCAGAACCCGCACAGTTGACATCCTCTCACCTGCACTGCGACAAGCATCAGTGTGCTGTTGAACGAACGACGACTCCAGAAGGTTGCCGGACTAAGCCTCCCGAAGAGATCACACTCCTTGTATCGCCGCGGGTCAAGGCCCGACCGGCCGAACCGTCCGGTAAGGGGCACCCCGTATATAGCCCTCAGTCCATCCCGTAAGCCGGAACCCCACCGGCGAAAACGCCACCCAAAAATTCCAGATCACGATCTCCGCGTTTCCGCGGTCGGTCGATTCCCGTAAGACCCGCCCGCAAAATGCCCGGTGACGGGGGGCGGCTAAACGCTGCATCCAACACCACGACCGGACTCCTCATGCGATACGCCCTCGTGTCCACGAACGACCGCCGCGAACGTACTTGCGAGCAGTAAAGATCCGGTCTATGTCGTGGCCGCGCTGCTCGACCAGCAGCCTTTGACGCCGGGGAGGCAGAGCTCGTCGGATCTGATTGAGGGCAACGTGGCCAGCTCCCCGCCAAACCAGCGAGGGCAGCGAGGGCAGCGACGCCGGATACCAGAAGCCGGATGCGGCGGTGACGGGAAAATGGTGGCGGCGGCGGGCTAACTGACGGGAAGGCGATGGCAGCAGGCCCCACCCGTTCCTGGAAATCGCCCTCGAGGCCGGCTCCGCCTACTCACTGGCCAGGCTAAGCGACCAAATGATCTGATCCAGATCAGTTTCCGTGTCATGCCGTTCCCCCGCATTCCTGCATGAACAGGTATCAGAGCGGAAATTCCGGACCGGCCGCAACCCTCGCGCGGCCCTAGCCACCATGAACTGGTGAACACGAAACCCAACGGAAGGACGGGACTGCCCCGGCTTTTGTTGACTCGGGGTCTTAGGCCGCTGTGAGCGCGGTCCGGTTGATTGTTTCATATTCGATTGTCATGAGTTTTCGCAGCCGTCTTTGCCGTCGCCGGCGGTGGTAGGTCCGCTCGATCCAGGTCGTGATCGCCAGCCGGAGTTCCTGGCGTGTGAGCCACCGGTGACGGTCCAGGACGTTCTTCTGAAGCAGCGAGAAGAAGGACTCCATTGCGGCGTTGTCCGCGCACGCACCCACCCGGCCCATCGATCCGGTCAGCCCGTGGTGCCGGAGCGATCCAACGAACCGGCGAGACCGGAACTGGGACCCACGGTCCGAATGCACCACGGTCCCTGCCGGACGGCGTGAGCGCACCGCGTTCTCCAGTGCGGCCACCGCCAGCGAGGATTTCATCCGAGAGTCCATCGAGTAGCCGACGATCCTCCCGGAATAGACGTCCTTGATGGCGCAGAGGTAGAGCTTCCCCTCGGCACTGGGGTGCTCGGTGATATCGGTCAGCCACAGCTCGTTCGGTGCCGCGGCGGTGAAGTCCCGCTCCACCAGGTCATCGTGGACCGGTGGTCCCGGCTTCCGGTTCAGGCCACGCTTCTTGGAGAATACGGACCAGATGCCGTGGTCTCGGCACAGGCGCTGCACTCTGTTCCCGCCCGCCGTGATCCCTTTCTCGGGAAGCTCATCCGCCACGGGAACACCGTCGGCGGCAAGATCAGTGACTAGAGGGTAGATCATTTTGGGTTGATGTCCCTCGCCAAATAAGCAGCAGCCCGGCGAAGAATCTCGTTCTCCTGCTCCAACAGGCGGTTCCGCTTCCTCAGCTCCCGGATCTCCGCTGACTCGGCCGCTGCCGGGCCGGCCCCGGAGTGCTTACGTTCGGCGATGGCCATCCAACGCTTTAACGTCGTGACCGAAAGCCCGAAGTCCTTCGCAAGCTGCGCCACCTTATCGCCAGCTCTTGATGGACTACCCCCACTCACGCCAAGCTGGATAGGAGGGCATGTGGGCCCTCCTGGGATTGGGAGAAATCATGAGCACTAAGTGGGGTTTAGCCGGGATCGTGGCCGTCATTGCCGTAATGGCAGGGATCTTCGCGTGGTTCCTGCTGGGGAGATATTGATCCTCGCAGTTGAGAGCAGTGTCTGCCTACAGCTCACAGCTGCTGGGATAGCTCGCAATGGGACGTGAGCGGAGGGCACCGGGCGTCCCTTCGGATCCGCGCGAACAACTCCACTCTCGACTCCATCCAGACCTACCCTCCGCTGAATCCATCCACTGATGGAGTCAGCGTTGAAGGTGGTGCCACAAATAACCGTCACACGATTCCGGGCGAGTCACGAAGTAGGGCCAGACATGACCGTCCTACCCGGGCCACCCAAACCTGTCGCAGTCAAGGCGCTGGGCGCGCCACCACAACCAGTGACAAGGCAGCTTCACCTTTCGGTAACAGTCCAGCGCTCCGAGCTCGCTCCCGAGCCTCGTTCGAGTCCCCTCTTCATAATTTTGACGACCATAGGAGCGTCATGGGCACGGCAAAAGCCCAATCGCTCCTTTCCCGCACACATCTGGACGACGGGACCCACCCGACCAGCTGCACACAACCACCGCGTCGCCTCGGGTCAGATATCTCACCCTGGATGAGCGGAGGCTGTGTACAGCCTCCGAAAATGCGTTGCCGGGAACGGGCGAGTTTCACACCGTACAAGCCCTGCCGCTACCGACTTCCGGACCGAGCCAGTCACGTTTCTCAGGAGAATACACATATGAGAAAGGTTCGCCACCAGTAATGGGGAGCCATTCCACTCGTATGTGCTGGCCTGCGAGGCTTTTTCTGTCTGACCAGCACGTACGAGTGGCTGTGCTGGTACAGGACCGGAGGCGTTTTAAGCGAAGAAGTGTCGGCGTTTGTGCAGAGTTTGGAACCCGTGCAGTCACCAGCGAGTAGCGGATCCATAGGCCAGGTCGATCGCCGCGGACCCCTCGAAGAGTGCAAGCATTCAGCTGAACGTAGATCGACGTGAGACGAGGTTACAGATCTTCTACCCCTGGCTTGACGGACGCATACCCTGAGGTGAAACGTCGGTCAGCCGTCTCCCACACATAACCGGCCCTTCGCATTTAGGCGTGGTTTGTTTGTTTCGTCCTGTAGGCGCGAAGGCCATCATTGGAGGTACAGAGCGTTGCGATTTGTATCGGAGGCAGCCATGATCCAGGCCCTGCTGTGCAAGCTGAACATGCGGCACGAATGGCACGTCGAGCATGCCGATGACGGAAGCGTGTATAGGCGCTGCCGTCGATGTGGCAAGGATGACGACGAACGCAGCAAAGGAAGAGGCGGCGACTTCAGCCCGTGGGTAGGGCCGACAGGAGGGTGAGGTCACTCAGCCGACTTTTCTAGTGGTCTGTCTCAGTTTTGTTTGATTGGTTTTCGAGGGCAACGCTGCCGCGGGCTACTTTTGAGGACGGTGGGCGGTCGCGGTCCAGATCACTGGCTTGGGTTCGTTGTGAGCGGTCACAGGCACCGCTACCATGTGGAGCTAGGTCCTCGTCAAGGTCGCTTAGCAGTTCCTTAATGCGGCGTTGTCTTGCCTCCTGGCGTTCGACATCACGTGGCCGTCCCCGGAGCTGGACATCGGCGATGAGACTTTCCTCGCTGTCCAGCCGCGCCCGGAGCCGGCGACTTACTCGCTGGTGGTGGGGAATTTGGGCAAGAGAGTACGACGGCTCTGCGATGCGTTCTCCCAAAGCCTGGGCAGCGGATTAGGCGAAGCCGAATACTTGCGGAAGGCCAGGACCACCACGGCTGCCGGGCGAGATTTACCCATAATTCCGTGTTTCCCGTTCGGTGCGCGGCGAGTCCCTGACCCGGGACGGGCGCCTCGGCCGCGGGTCCCCGGCGTCGCGTCCGGCGTCCGGGGTCCGGCCTGAGCATGCGTGCAGCACGACCGGACCATATCCATGGGATACACCCGGCGACCCGCCACGAGAAGGCGGCTCTGTCCATATTTACCGCCGATAAGTGGACCGCGGACAGAGTCCAATTACCCGCATGCCACATCCCCTGAAGCTGCTTGATGTGGCGGCGGCCGCCGGGCGTGCCTCCCAGCCTGCCAGAGACAATTCGTCCGGAGAGGCTTACCCGTTGAGGCCCAACTGCTCGAGCTGGTTCAGGACGTCATAGTAGCGGCGCTCGTTGACGATCAGGCCTTGATCATCGATGCGATCGAAGAACGACATCTCGAACCTGACGGATCGGCCTGTAGGTGGGACCTCCCCGGACGGGAGCGTCAACGGGCCTCTGTGCGTGCCCGCAAGGGTCATCTCCGCCGCGACAGTCGACCCGGTGACCACGCTGCACGTCACCTCCGCCCGCAGGTCCGGGAAAGCGGCAAGGAAGGCCGAGAAATCATTCTCCACCGCGGCTCGCCCGCGCAGCGGATCGGCGTATTGCGGGTCGCGGACGACGGCATCGTCGCTGTAAAAGGGAGCGAACCGTGCAACATCGTGCGCATTGATGGCGGCGACCTGATCCTCGAGGACCCGCACGCTGGCAGCAGCCGCCCCAGCTGGGGCGGAATCGCTCTGTGAAGTGGTCACAATTGGCTCCTTTCAATGGGACTCCGACGATGACAATCGTCCTCCGAACACGCACGTGCCACAACAGGAAACTCCTTGGCACAGAGGCGGACGCCCCAATCGGCAAGGGCACGATCTTGAGCTAGGCCATGTTTGCGGCGGTAACAGACCGAATCGGTATCCGCACGACCCAGCGCCTCATTCCTTCTGGCCCTGGTCGGGACTGACCCCGGTCCTTGACCTAGCGAGCGGGTGCTCATTGACGAATCCAAGGAGGTCGGCCATGGTAACAAAACACTCAGAGGTGGTCCCATCGCGTGGGTGAGTAGCAGTCCGGCCGATTCTGGCGGCCACGACCGGCGACTGAGTGCCTGAACCGGGCCTGTCACGCCCAGTACACCGAGTCTTCCCCTGGCCCATTCGAAGTCCTTTCTCGGCCCATCCGAACAGTTGTCATCGACGCGGAAGTTTCCGTTGAGTATCCGTTGGCGGACCCGCTCAACATCGCACTCGACAGGGTTCTCGGTGAGATCGATCGTGGCCTCGTCCGGGCCGACGCTCGGAGTGTCGCGGATGCCGATCCGGAAAAAGCGTCCGTCGTCCAGTTGGCCGCTCAGATAAGCGTCAATCCCCTCCACGCGGAGGCAGTCTACGGTTCCGTGCACGGCAGGCTCCCTGGGCAGCTTGAAGGTGATGTTGCCGCTGGCTTCGAGCCGGTCTCCGGCGGACGGCACGTGGGCGCTGACGGTGATGTGGGCCGTGCCGTCCCCGAAGCGGATCGTGCCACCACCCGTGGCCCGGTCGAAGGGAGCAGCCGCGGTCGCGGGCGACGTTAAGGCGAGAAAGCTGGCGGTGAGCAGCGCGATGACATGTGGCTTCTACGCCAGTGATGTCCGGGCCCAAGGCACTGGAAGGCCACGCAAAGCGTGCCGAGACGCGGGTGTTGCCCTCATCAAGCGGGGAGAACACCGCGATGCCCGTATGGCTGTTCCCGGCGAACACGGCGGACCATGAGATGCACCGCTCACTCACCGGGCCAATAGCGCCACGGAGCTGCCGCGGTGCGCGTCCTTCGCTGTGATGACTTCCCGCGGCAGGGTTTGTGGGCTTCCTGCCCGATATGTAAAGGAACACAGACTGAAATTCTGCCCAGCCGCATAAGCGCAGCTGACCGGAACGGCAACGATGACCATCTCTTCGATGGCTTCCATTTGGTCCTCCGGGTCAAGCCTCACTGGCACTTCACGGGCACCGGACGGTCGGAAGGCCGCCCTTGGGGCAAGAGGCTAGACCCGCTGGTTACCTATGTCCACAACGTCGCTGATTTAGTCGCTGGTTTATGGCTGAAGCTCCGATGCGCCCTCCGGTGGTGCCGGAACTGTAATGCAACCGGGACCCGGTGCGGCGACTTCCAGCTCGAACCCTGCGGTTGGCGGGCGCCCGGCACGGCAACATAGTAAGTTGGCTTATGATTTGGGGTAAACTGTGCCGAAGCGCACCGGAAGGAACGGATATGGTGGCGGAATCGCCGAGCATCAGACTTGAAGTGGTCGGCGAACGTTACCGGTTGGGCGACGTTATCGGCCGTGGCGGCACGTCGTCCGTCTACCGGGCAAGGGACGAGAATCTGGGCCGGGACGTGGCGGTGAAGCTCTTCGCTCCTCAGGCGCCGGATGTGGACGAGCTCAAACGCCAGGAAGCTGAGATTCAGCTACTGGCGACACTGAACCATCCCAACCTCGTGACACTGTTCGATGCCGGCCTCGACGCCCGCATCCCGAACGAACCCCGCCCCTTCCTGACGATGGAACTCGTAGAGGGACAGGATCTGCGCAGCCGCATCCGGCACAGCGCTGTCCCGCTGGACGAGCTCGCGGTCATCGGAGCCGGGAGCGCGGACGCCTTGGCGTACGTCCACAGCCTGGGCATCATCCACCGGGACATCAAGCCGGCCAATATTCTCCTCGTGCAGACCCGCCCCGGGGAGCCGCTCAGGGCAAAGGTCACAGACTTCGGCATCGCAAGGATCGCCGATTCAACACGTCTGACGGCCACCGGGGCGATGGTGGGGACCGCGGCCTACCTCAGCCCTGAACAAGCCATGGGCTCTCCACTCAGCCCTGCCACGGACGTGTATTCGCTGGGACTGGTTCTGCTCGAGTGCATCAAGCAGGCCATGGAGTACCCCGGCAGCGCAGTGGAGTCCGCGGTGGCCAGGCTGCACCGCGCGCCCACCATTCCCGAGGACCTCCCGGCACAGTGGGCGGACCTGCTCCGGTCGATGACATCATTCGAGCCGCTGGAACGCCCGACAGCCCCCGAAGTTGAGACCGCGCTGCGCAAGGCACTAGTTTCACCGGCATCCACTCCCGGCGAACTGCCGCCGGAAACCGCGCCTGTGCTGCCGGCCCTGCCCGCCAGAGCACCCTTCACTACCCCCGGCCTCTCCGCCGCCTCAGCCATCGAAGAAACCCGCGGCCAGGACTACGGCAGCGCGGGTTTTTTCCTCCACACCCGGCAGCCGTCGCCGGCCACCGGTAATGACCAGACCAGGAACCCGGGAACGCACCCGGCACCGCGATCATCCCGTCGAGGACGCAAGGGCCGGCTCCTGGGCGCCGCCCTCCTGACCTTTCTTGCGCTGGGGGGCGGTGCGATCGCGCTCACAGCCGGCGTGGCGCCCTCCTCCCCCTCAGTTGTTGTCCCCTACCCGACGGTCACCGGCGCGCTCGGTGACCACCTTCAGGAACTTCAGAAGAGTGTGGAACCATGATCCGCTTTCAGGCCTCCCATGGCCCGCGCCCTCGAGCCCGGGGGCTTACGCTTGCCGTCGTCCTGCTGCTGGCGGCTTCGCTCGCCGGCTGTGCACCGGCCCAGACCGCTCTGCCGCACGACTCGGCCCGGCACTTCCAGGAACTGGTGCTGGGCGTGAGCCAGTCGGCGGCCGCCAATGACCATGCAGCCGCACTCAAAAGCCTCGACTCTCTGGAAACGGACGTGGCAACGTCTGCCGCCGGCGGTAACGTCTCCGAGGAACGTCGCCGCAGCATCATGACCAGCATCACCGCCGTCAGGGCCGACATCAATGCCGCCATTGACGCTGCCGCATCAGCAAAGGCGGCTGAGGAAACAGCAGCAGCCGCTGCTGCCGCAGAAGGGGAGACGGCCATGGCCGATGCGCAGGCGGTGACGAGAGCGGCCCAGGAATACACGGCACCGGTAGCCCCGATACCTGCGCCGGAACGGAAGAAAGGTAACGAGGGAAAGGGCAATGAGGGCAAGGGCCAAAACAAGAACGGCTGACCGGGCCCGGGTCATTGCGCGGTACTAAGCATGCTGATAGAACCGTGGTAACGGCCGCCTTCCACGACCGTGACTCGAAAGGACGTGCAGTTATGGGTTTTCTCGCGTTTCTCATCCTTGGTCTCATCGCCGGCGCCATCGCCAAGGCGATCCTTCCCGGCACCCAGGGAGGCGGCTGGGTGATCACGCTCGTTCTCGGCGTCGTGGGCGCAATCCTCGGAGGCTGGATCGGTTCACTAATCTTCGGCGGCGGCCTTGGTGATTTCTTCGATCTTCGGACGTGGCTGCTCTCCATCCTGGGTGCCGTCATCGTGCTCCTGATCTATGGCGCCGTTGCCGGCCGCAGAAGCAGGGCATAGAGGACAGACTGCTGGCCGGACCTCTCCGACATGAGGTCCAGCCAGCGGACCCATAGCGGATTGAGGCAACTCCGTCCTGCGGCAGCCGACGAGGCTATGACAATGAACAAAACCGCAAAATCCCGGCGGACCATCAATCGCCGTCTCCGAGAAGTCCACGAGGGAAACGTCCTGCGCCGCCGCCAACGCTGCCGGTGAGCGGGATGGCGAGCGCGGCGAGGGCGCATGGAGCTGCGGCCCGGACATGTCGGCAAGGGCAAGCCGGAGTAGGCCTTACGGCCCGGGCGTAAACTGAAGTCCCCTGCGTACACTGATGTTATAGTCCTCCGCGTTGAGCGCCCGCTCTTGGGAGCGCGTATGGCCGTGGATCCGTTTCAGGTTCAACTGGAACAGGAATAAGGGACACCAGATGTCGACCAGACCATTTTCGCGTCCGGAACCGAGCCTGAGCGGGCCCGCCCCGTCGCCTCTTCGCCTGGTGCCCCCCAGCGGGGTCGAATCACGCGATGGGAAGAAAATTCCAGACATACGCCGGCAGGCCATAGCCGCCATCGCGGCGTTGATGTCACTGACCGATCCTGAGAGTGCGGGCGAACGGGAACAACTTAGGACGCACGTGGAAGAGCACCCCGAGCAACCGGAAGTCGCTTTGGCCAAACACTTGTTGGCCCTCCGGCCCCATATGGATCGCCCCAAAGCCGGCGTGGGGCCCGAGCTCCCGTCGTCAAATGAAAAATCGGTCATGATGCCCCCGAACCGCCGCCACTAAGTCCTCTGATTCGCCAGGCACCTGGCCCCCGGTCCAGATGCATCATTGGCGACACGATGTTCATCGCCGAAACCGGTGCCCGCCAGCATTCAAAGCCCCGACGGCGGCATTTCAACCGTTCCTCTTAGCGACTCCGGCCGCCACATGGGTCCAGATAGGACTGCGATTTACCGCCAACCTGGGCTCAAAACAGATTGACATTCTCATGCGACCCGGTCTAATCCAGTGATCACCTCCAATTGCTTAGTAAGCCCCTCCCAGCCCACGGAATAGCTGCTCAATTGCTTCCTGCGATGTTGCAACGGCCAACTTCTTCTCCGGACTGTCGTCGGGGGTCGCGTGGCGGAACCCGGATGTTGTCCCACCCGGATCACCTGACGCGTCCGCGCTCTCGCATGGCGTCCAGGCAAGAGTCAAAAGTCGGGCCCAAAGCCCCTCGTGAACCAGGCTGAGTGCGAATAATTTTAGTAATATGTCCGGCCCGGGCCCCGCCGAAGCGAGCCCGGCAGATCATTGAAAGGCAGGACGCCTGATGGGCAGCGCAAGCGGTCCTGACGAAGCGCGCGGACTCGACGCAGACCGTGACGGCACTCCGGAACCCCTGAATCAAACGGAAAACCGCGCTTCTGACCACAGTCCTGACGACCGCATCTACGAAGAGACTGACAGTGTTCTCCCCTATCGCGAGAACACCAGGTACTTCGATGACACAGACGGCCCGGGCGACGATATTCTGCCAGGAGACCAGGCCGCCGCTCTCCGCGAAACCGTGATTGCCCGAGAAGAGGAGCGGTTCGGCGGCATCAAGATCGGCTCGGCCTTCTTCGGCTGGCTGGTCTCGACCGCAATGACCGTTTTGCTGGTTGCTCTAGTGGCGGCAGCCGCCAGTGCCGGCATTCTGCCCGGCACGGACCCGCTCCCCCCACCTGGCCAAGAATCATCAGGCGGCATAACCGGCATGATCGTGCTCCTGTCGCTCCAGCTCCTCGCCTACTTTTCGGGTGGTTACGTGGCCGGGCGGATGGCGCGGTTCAACGGCGTCGGCCAGGGACTCATGGTGTGGCTGTGGGGCGTCATCGGAGCCGCAGCGATGGCACTGCTGGCGATCACGGGCCAACACAATGTCCTGACCATCCTCAACAGCTTCCTTCGCCTTCCACTGCTCGAGGGCCAACTGAGTATAATCGGCATCATTGCGGCCATCGCGGTGGCCACCACAGCCCTGATAGGCGCCGTGCTGGGCGGGCTCACCGGAGTTCACTACCACCGGAAAGTGGACCGTGCGGGCTTTACTCCGACAGAGGAGTACTACCAGCCCTAGGCCTAAATGAGGTACCGGTAGACGGTGGCGCGGGAGACTCCGAGCATCCTGCCGATGTCGGAGGCACTGATTCCTTTGACTTTGAGTTCCTTGGCCCGGGCAGCGGCAGCGTCATCTACTTTGCGGGGTCTTCCGCCGTGGCGGTTGTTGGCCGCGGCCGCAGCGAGCCCGGCTTTTGTGCATTCGATCATCGTGGCGCGCTCCAGCTGCGCGAATGCGGCCATGATCGTGAGCATGGCGGTGCCCATGGGGTCCGGTCGTGTCGAGCCCTTCGGTCAGGGAACGGAAACCTGCTCCCCGTTCCCGGATGTCCTCGATGAGGTCCAGGACGTGGCGGGTGTTGCGACCCAAACGGTCGAGCTTCCATACGGTGAGTACGTCACCGGTCTCCAGCCGGTCCAGGGTCTTGGACAACTGCGGGCGTTCGACCGTGGATCCGCTGACTCCATTGTCGGCAAAGGTCCGGGATGCGCCGGCGGACTTGAGTGCAGTGAGCTGCAGCTCAAGGTTCTGTTCCGCGGTGTAAACCCTCGCGCATCCGATTACAGCCATGGGGTCCCCGTGTTCTCTTAATGCCGATCCATTTGGGGTTGTGAGACTACGTGTTGTTGGACGGGTTTTGAGATAGGGACGGTCCGTGTCGAACCGCGAAATTCGTGTCAGTTTCCTCTAATGTCTCCACCGCCGGCATGAAGCGCGCGGTGGCATGGATCGGCCGCAACACCACCGGGGCCGTGCTCGCGGCGGTAGAAGGCACAGGATCCTATGGTGCGTCCCTGACCCGTACCCTAGGCAAGGAGAACATCATGGTGGTCGAGGTCAAGCCACCTCGTAAGGAGGCCCGTGCCGGGGTCGGGAAGACCGATGAAATCGACGCCACAGCGGCAGCCATGGGCATCCTGGGCAAGGACCTGGAACAGCTGCTGCAACCACGCTCGGACGGGGTGCGGGCCGCGGTCAGCGTACTGCTGGCCAGCCGGCGCAGAGTCGATCAGCCGCGGACAGCCAGTGCAATGCCCTGAACGCGCTGGCAAGAACCATCGACTTGGGCATAGACTCCCGCACCGCCCTTACTGACCGGCAGGTGGCCGAAATCAGCAGCTGGCGGGCCCGCGCCACCGACAGCATCGAGCAGCAGGTCGCCCGCGAAGAAGCAATCGACTTGGCCAGGACCATCGTCGCGGCACAGGCCCGTCTGAAGCAGAACAAGGCCCGGCTTGCAGATCTCAACGAACAACTGGCACCCGGGCTGCAAGCCCAGCCAGGACTGGGGCCGGTGACCACCGGAACCATCCTCACCGCATACTCACACCACGGCAGGTTCAGGAACGAAGCCGCGTTCGCGTCCCTGGCCGGAGTGGCGCCCCTGCAGGCCTCCTCCGGGAACACCACCAGGCACCGGCTCAACCGCCACGGAGACCGTCATCTGAACATGGCCTTGGACGTGGTCATCAAATCCCGCATGCGATTCGACGAAACAACCAAAGAATACGTGCAACGGCGCACCGCCGAAGGACTGAGCTACCGGGAAATCAAGCGCGTCCTGAAACGGTACCTCGCCCGGGCCGTTTTCCGGCAGCTGCAACAACTTGCTGCTTGACACCAACCATAAAAGGTTCTCTGTCGTCTGCACGGAATGTCCACACTCGTCTGCACGACTCACTACACGTCCGTAGGGCGAACCTTGAATGGGACGTTCGCGCGACACTAAGCCACATCCGGCCGTAAACACGAGGGCAGGTGATTGGCTGGGCTGCATGGAAGAGAAGTTTGTGCGCTATGAGGCAAGCATGCCCAACGGCCGCGGATTCCACCCAGGCGTCTTCGCTCTCGCCAACGGCTTGGCCAAGGACGGGAGACTTAGCGCCGAGGACTGGGCATCCTGGCGTAGCGCGAACGATCACTACGACGCCGCATACGCGGACCCCTCGACGGTGGACGGATCCGTCTACGACCGTGCAATCAACCCGGCAGCCCAGTCCTGGTTCAAGCGTACGGCTGCGCATCTGGTGACTGGAGTGGAGTTCTACACGGATCTTCTACATCGCTATGGCGTCGGCTGGCGGGTGCTCTATTCGAATGATCCAGGAAAAGTTCTCTACGAAGACGACGTCCAGATCGTTGTCGCACCTCATTAGAGTTGTGACCCAATGGGTTGCTGGCAGCACGACAGACTGGCACCATTCCGGGGTTACGTTGAGGGAAACCCTCTGCGACACGGTCCACTAGGGGATCGTATTTGAGACGGAATGTGTCATCTTCCCACTAGAAGCCTTCTGCACTAACCACTAGGCGGTGGTTCCGATACCTATGCCAAACCCTCGCTGGGCCTGCCCCGGCGTTCCGCAGCGGCATGAGCTGTGTGGCGTTGAAGGTCATGGATGAACGCAGTGAGCACCGCCGCGTTGCGGGCGTCTTCGGCGAGGCCGACAAGCTGAGAGGCGATAGCGGCCAGTTTTTTGTTGGTGTGGTTGCTGTGGACACAGAGCAGAGCGAAAGCTGCATCGGCACCGATGCTGAGCCGTCCCATAAGAATGCCCACGGCTCTTTCGATGACGGCGCGGGCGCGGACGGCTCCGGCGACGGCATCCCTGGCGGCCCGTTCAGTTTCGGCGCGAACAGTTGAGGTCAAGTCGACCATGATTCCCGTGATGGAAAAGAGCCTGCCGTTCGCGTCGAGGACGGCCTCCCCGGTAGTCAGTACCCTGCGTTCGCGCTGGCGGGAGTCAATCAGGCGGTGGTAGCTGGAGAAGTACCCCCCTACCTCGGCCAGGTCGGTGTGCAATTCCCGTATTTTTGCCCTGTCGCCCGGGTGCTTGTGCGCCAGGACGAGCTCAACGGTGGGCACGACCTCCCCGCGTTGGTATCCGTGGATCCGGTACAGCACATCGGACCACACCACCACCCCGGTCACGGCATCGATGAGAAACGCCCCCGCGGTCCAATCACTGGCCTCCAGCACGCTGGAGTACGTGAACATGCTGTCCAAAGTACTCATACCCTTCACACCAGTCCTCCGTGGGAATCCCCCGGCATGGGGCAAAGATCGGTGACCAAACCCATTCCGGCACACTCACGGACGACACGGATACCCTCGACAGCCGACACCTTGTCCGGGAACGGGCCGGATACCGCCACGACCGTCCCATCGGGAGCCTTCAACGTAAACCCGAAAGACAGGTTCCCGTCGTGAAAGAGCTCGAACGCTCCGATCATAGTTACCCCTCCGGACGCCCGGCGGAAAACCCAGGCGACCTCATCAAATCCGAAAGGCAACACTGTGCCGCGCTGGCCCGGTAACGGGAGAGGGCGAACCCCCTGCGACCCCAGCCACACCCACTTCTACGGTACGGACGAACCCGCGTACGGGCGAGTAGGCGGCGGCCAACCAGGAAGACCGGCGGATGGGTTCGGACAACTCGTCCAGGTTCCTCCAATGCCACGGGGAAGGTTTGCCCAGTCAGCTTCTGAAAATGACAAATCCCGACACTCCTGAGAGCCGTTGAAAAGCGGCGCGCCCATCTCAGTAATCGATCGTATTTGAGATGCTCGACGGTGTATCGGTGACGTGTCGCCCTGATCGATCCTCTATCGGGGCATCCGGACCGGCAGGAAGCGCAAACGCTTCCGACCAGACGGGCAGAGCCCCTTGATCCGGGCGCACGAAATCCCATCCCAAGACGATCGGGGCACCAACACTGTGCGCTGACCTGAGCCTGAACCTAACTTTGAGGCGTCAGCGGCCGCATTCCACGGTGCGACCGCTGGGGCCTTCGGCTATGCGGAATCGGGCAGATCCGCATCCTCATGGTCGCGCATCATGTCAGAGTCAGTGGCATTGGAAGCAGCCCAAACGCTCTGCGGATCCGCACCGCCATCCAAGGCCTCCGTCATTGCGTCGTGTAGGTCCATTCTCGCCTGATCAGCCGCAAAGTCCGCGGACTCACTGTCTGCGGAAGCAACCCAAACACGTGTCACACTCTCGTCCACATCAGCCTCCAAAATATCGAGTCCACAGCCCTCCCCAGCGGGAGGCAGATCGATTATAGCCATCCGAATCCCGCGGACTCCACATTTTGGGAGGCTGGTCGTACAACCAAATCCTCCGGCGGCTCTAAGAAGTCATACGGTCGCGGCAGGGAGGCTCGGCGCGGTAGTGCGTGGGAGTCACCACTGGTCCGCCGGGTCCTGGCAGTGGTGTTCACTGTTGCCGCAGTCGGATCGGTGGTGCTGGTATCCGTAGACCTAATCGTTGAGCGGCCTGCTGTCGGCGATCTATTTGTCGCCTTTCTCAACAGCTCGGCCGTGGGACTGTGGCGATGGAGTGTGCGGGGCGGCGGTATCAGATGAGCTTTAGGCGTATGTCAGCCTCATTGTCACTGACGACACGGTGAAAGGGCCGCTACCAACCGAAGGGTTGGCCCTCACAGTGAATTGCTCCGAACTGTTGCCGTCCGCGACATCCGCTAGGAACACCGGGTCGTTGAAACAAATGGTGCGTGTCGCGATCGGTTCACTGCCCGCAGAGAAGCCGCCACCATAGTCCCCCACGCCGTCTGGAGAGAGAATAAGCTCGTCGCCGGGATCCACCAGATCGCCGGTGAAGGTGAAATCGAAGCAGGCAAGGGTAAGCGTGCCCGATGCTATCTTCTTAGCTTTCAATGTGAGCGGGCTGCTTGCCGTGACATGAGGATCGCCGCTCAGTTTTAGTTCTTGCGTCTGTTCCGTAACCGCCGTGGCGGGCACTGCAAAGAACATTGCTAGTCCCAGGGTCAGTCCGGTCACTGTAGCGGCTGAGCGTCGATGAAACATTTCGCATCTCCTTTGAAGTGGTTCCCCCAGCGGTTCGTGAACCATACTCCGAATAGCCAAGACAAGGCTACGGCCAAGTGCCCCTAACTTCGGCTGACATAGGCTGATACGACAGGTGCCCACAGGCGCGCAAGGCGCAGGCGGAACTCTTCGAGGCCGCGCAGGAACCAGGCGTAGTAGACCTGCATGCCTGCTCCCACGATGGACAACGATGGAAGGACAACCTCGCGGCCGCGCATGCCCTGGCGGCCAGCAGAGGAAGAAGCTTCGCAGATAAGTCTCCATCCAAGGCGCCAAACCTCGATGACAAAGACCCAGAGGATAACGCTGACCAGTTCGCCTGTGACGAAGGGGGTCCCATTTCCTTGGAACCGGGAAATTCAAAGTGGGATGCTCCCCCAGTACAAGACTTGGCGGCGTGCCGCGTAACCTGGCTGTC
Source organism: Pseudarthrobacter oxydans (assembly GCF_030812335.1). Classification (GTDB taxonomy): domain Bacteria; phylum Actinomycetota; class Actinomycetes; order Actinomycetales; family Micrococcaceae; genus Arthrobacter; species Arthrobacter oxydans_B. Next base: position 31,432 of record NZ_JAUSSN010000017.1, on the reverse strand, counting down.
CCGCAAGTTGTCCCACAAGTCCCGAGCCGAAGACCCGTCACGGCTGGAACTTTCGGGACGCTGCACCCCTGGCTCTCTGACTCCGCAGCCCAGCGCGCCCCTTGCCGGCGGCGTTGCAGCACAACTGTCTGCCACCGGGGCTACGGTATTTTTGAACAACGAACCCGGAAGGCCGTTATGCACCCAGATGCAGTGCACCAACTACTCACCCAACTTGATGGTCAGACATCCATCAATGACTATCTCACCCCAATCCCGGCGATAATTCCGGTCGAACTGAGAGAACCAACTGACGCTGAGCTGGCCAACTTCTTTACAGCAGAGACCCTATAGCTTCGTGCATTCGCCTTTGGCATTCCCGGCCTCGTGCGGGAACCCTCGCCTGTGACTTTCGGCGGCAAATGGAAGTCTTTTTGCGGCGTTGGCGCCGGGTGCGGCCCGGAAGGGATCCTCTATCGGGACGAGTGCACATCGCCGCCTCGAACGTCGGGGCCCGAGCAGGCATCCTGACTACGGGTTGGCAGTCACCAATTTAAGCAGCACTTGAGGGAGCTGCTGACTTTCGTCGGGTGTGAAGATAGTTCAGACGGGTCTAAGTCAGCTTGCGACGCGGTCGTCAGAACCCGCGGCACTTTCGGTGGGAACAGAGAGCCGGATGAGGTTGGCGATCTGTTGCAGGGTCGAACCGCCAGCGAGGAGACTTCGCACCTCGTCTTCGTAGCGACTGTCCGAGATCGCATACCGTAGCCCGATCACTCGCTCGTCGAAGCGGGTGAGCCTGCATTCCTTAATCGTCCATTTCCCTTTATCTGTGAACGAAGCGTATGTGAGATGGTCACGCAGGATGTGATCGGACCACTCATCAAAGTGCGGGTGGACGACAAGGAATGCATCAGACGTCGATGGATATCCGAGTGCCGAAGGATCTACGAGAGTTTCTTTGTCGCGCTTAATTCCGTTGCATTCTTTGCAAGCGACTCCGAGGTTCACCTGCGTGAACAAGAACTCCGGGCGCCGCTTCTGCGACACGACGTGTTCGACGTCCCAATCGAGCCCGTGAGTTGACGGGTCTGGGATACCGCAGTAGCAACAAAGATGCTGTTGCTCCTTGTGTAGTACGCCTTGATCTCCAAGCGGACGGGGGTCACCTCTTCATCACTCCAGTACTTCGAGGCCTTGTCTGGCTCGGCGTCGTACCGCGCCACGAGTGCGAAGATGTTTCGCAGTACACTATTGGGTTCACACGACACGCCCTTATCCACGAGTTGAGTTCGGATGCGGACAAGGCTGTCGATGAGTTCGCCAGCCGGATCGTCCGAGGGCAGTTCCGGTCGGGCTGTTTGCAGTGCGGCCATTTCTTCGTCGTACTTGGCCATGGCGAGCTCGCCGTCCTCGGCACCCCGCAACGCCGCTACAAGGAGGTCTCGGAGGTGCAGACTATTTTTCGTTACGACCCCAAAGGTGCTGAAAAGCACTTCATCGACCGACCGACCAGACTAGGGTTCGCTCGAAGCTGCGGCGGGCCTTTCAAGATTGACAATATTTGTCAGACCATGGCCCGCGCCAGCCACGAGTGTTGGAGAGTGCGTCGCGATTATGAAATGGCAGCCTCGAAAGCTGAGAATGCTCCCGTCAGTCGACCAAGGTACTCAGACTGCCATTGAGGATGGAGGCTGATCTCAGGCTCGTCGATGAGGATCAGGCTGCCATCCTCGATCGATGAAGCGATGCCGAGTAGCGTGACGACCAAGGACAATTCGCCGGAGCTGGCGTCGGTGATCTCAACGCGGCGACGTGAAGTTTCTCGCCACAAAGTCACCTCCGACATTTGGATGATTCCTGCGCGCGTGAGCTGCCTCGCCATTCTTAGCTGGTCTTCGCCCCCGGGGTTCGGCCTCCTAAAATCGGCCACCAATCGCACTTCGCGACCATCGCTGAACCCCCGTAACAAGTCAACAGATGCTGCGAGTTCCCGCGCGACCCGCGCGTCCCCAAAGAAGTATTTCGGGATAGCGTCTCGGACCAGACCTATCCCTCGACTTTTCGCATCCTCAAGATACCGCTCGACCGCACGCGTCGAATCGATCCCGGTTTCCCTCGCGAGGTCCCTTCCGCGATGCGTCCAGGTGTAGGTGACCTCCACGGTCGGGCTGTAGCCGAGATATCGGAAGACCTCAGAGACGCGTTGGCGACGGGATTGCTTCTCATCTCTGACGTCGAACAGTTGCTCTAGTGCCCTGTAGATGCCTGCGCGTGCGGACACGCGCCCTCTCGCATCTCGCAAACCCAGATATCGATAGCTCGACTGGGTTAAGTTGGGATCAAGCAATCGAGCCTCTCGAGGCAGGTGGAACTTGTCGAAAGCGCTTGCCGTCGCGGCGACCACGGCGCCCGGGCGCGGCAACTCCTCCGCCTCCACCGACCTTCCATCGATGAACGCAACCACTTTTCCTCCAGAAAATGAGCACGCCCTACCAACGGCAGCGCAGCCCGCCGCGCCCAGCGACAACAACTCACATTACGGAACCCCGGCCCATCCGGCCCCGGCGCGTCCACGCCCCTGGACCGCTGCCTCAAATGAGGTCCCACGATGTACTGGCCTTTAGGCAGCCCTTTGATTACGTCATCGGGCAATAAGCTTCGCCGACTCTTGCGCTGGATGTCGACCTAAATTACCGACTCGCAGCTAGACCGTCGAGAATCAGTGCAAGCACCGTCTCCTCGTGCAACGCACGACCGTGGCTTCGCATAGCTGCCCCCAGCTCGTGATCCCACACGGGTTCGACTTGGTTGCCGGCAAGGGCAGGTCCATCTGATCGCACTTCCTGCAGGTAGTCATCGCAGGTCATCTGCCACGGGCGAGCGCTGAACCTTGTGATCACTCGGTTGGCGATGGCGATCCCAGGCCAATCGAAGTCGCCGTGGTAGTACAGGTCGGCTCCCGCACCCGAGAGGTTTCCGAGTACCTGGCCCACGATCAGGTTCGGCTCGCCAGCTGTACAGACCGCTGCCCATCCGTCCACCCTCCGCTCGGCCAGACCCTCGACAACTCGTGGGTTCTCACAGACGAGAATCCGCGTTCCGGCGGCCACCGCGAAGGAGCCTACCCTCCTGAGGTCCCACTCCGTCACGTGCACCGGATCACCCGCGTCGGCCGCGTCGCTCAGTCGGCGCGCGGTGGGTTCACCAGTGCCGACGCGAAGCCCCCAGACGAGACAGGTCCGTGAGAGCAGGTCCGGCTCAACGCCATGTTTTGCCCACAGGTCCTCTCGTTCGCGGGCCCCGTCCGGGATAGGGACACCCGCAGTAGCTGCCAAACCACGCATAACGACCTGGTGTAGCAGTCGGTCACGGTCGAGTGCGTGTGCGTCGCCGAGGAGTCTCGCGCCGAGCTCCACCCTCGACTGCGCGAGCGGCGCTCCTTCCGTGTCGGTCAGCTCGCCGAGCACCGTCGCAGCCTCTCGAATCGTCTGCTCCGAGTCTCCTCGATTGGTGAGCAGCCCTGTGCGCCGGAGGCCAGCAATCCACTGCGATGACCAGGGCGCCGTCACCAGCTCGGCGGCGAGTTGGAGCGGGCGTTCGCGTGACTCGTCTCTCGCAGCGCGAACGGCAGGCCGGTCCTCGGGCGGTGTACCGTACAACGCCGCGAGTACGGCTTCCAGCCCTCCCACACCGGAGCGTTCGTTCAATCTCGTGTCGAGCACCGCGAGGTCTACCCGAACGGCGTCACTTGTGATCGTTCGACCCAGCAACGCCCCGATGGCATGACGCTCGTCGCGGGTCGCCGGTCGCACGAGCACCTTCCCGCGAACATTGAGTCCAGCCTGCTCAAAGCGTGTCCGGATGAGATCCCACGCTGATCTCAGCACAGGATCGGCAATCCACCCCGGCAGCACGGTCATCCGAGTGCTTGGAGGGTTCGGCCGTCCCAGCGATACTCATACTGTGCGATCCCGCGCTGGCTCGGGTCACGCAGCGCTTCGTAGATGGCCAGCGCCGGCACGGTCTGGTAGTCCCCCCACAACCGCTCACTGGTAATCACGAAGTCAAGGTCGAGCTGGACCAGCAACCCGAAGAGTAGCGGGTGCGTGCGCGCGTCGATCTTCGGAAAGGCGTCATCGAGCAGCACCAGCCGCGGCGCGTGCGGAGCAGCACCGGCAAGCGACGTGAAGTGGGCAGCGGCGGCGGCGAAGAGCGGCAGATAGCAGAGCACTTTCTGCTCACCCTGGGACAGCGCCGACCGCCGGTGGAGCCGCTCCCAGTGGCCGGGCTTCTCCGGGCGGTTATAGCGGATGGTGAACTCCGACCAGGTGCGATAGTCCAGTGCTGCGGCGAGATGCTCCCCGTACGACAGCTCCGGTCGCTCCGCCCGCGACGCCTCAATGAGGCGGTGGAGTACGTCACGGAGCTTTGCCCGCTCCTCCGGGATCAGCGCGCCTACAGGCTGTGTGAGCAGCCCGACGGCGGCACGCGCCTCCACGGGGACGTCATCCCGCAGCTTCCAGTCCAGCTTGACCCGGATGCCTTGGGACGTGGCGACGTTGCCCAGCTGGTCGTTCATGGCGACCACGAGCTCGTCGGCGTCGCGACGGCACTTTCGGATCGCATCGCCGAGCTCGCCCAGGATGTGCTGTTCGAACTGTTGCTTCTCCCGATCCGTGAGCAGGCCGCGGTCGCGCTCGACCGACGCGCCCACGCGCTGAGCCAATACCACGACCGGCGCCTCGCCTACGTCGTCGCGACCGGTGACGGCGAGCAGGGCGCCGAACTCAGACACGACCGGCTGGTGGTCGGCGGCCGGGCCACTGGCAGCCTCGTTATGAGCTCGCCATACGCGAGTGAATGCCGTGCTAACATCCTCCTGACTTAATCCGACCAGCGCATCGGCGGCTGCAGCGACCGGCCGTGGCACCGGTTCACCCGACGGGTGCCCTTTGAGCCCGGACACCACCGCAGCATCCTCCCGCGTCGCCCCGGCAGCCTCGAACATTGCCGGGACCGATCCGACGGCGACCAGGTTTGCGAATACGGTAGAGCGCGCATCGAGGTGCTCGATCAGACGCTCCCTTGCGTTTCGCGCATCGGCTGCGGCTTCGCCGTAGGCCTTGATGAGCGCCTCGACCTTCTTCGTTGCATTCTCCTCAGTCGCCTCATGGGCCTGCCGGGACTTTCGCACGCCGCGGATCTTGCGCTCCAACTCCTGGACTGAGTCGCCGACGGAGGCCCGCAACGTCTCCAGAGCCGCCCGCGACGCGCTTGCATTGCGTGAGGCCGCCAATTCTGCCCTTTGCTCCTCCGCCAGGGCAGCCTTGGCAATTTCAACCTCGCCGAGGGCTTCTCTCCACAGCGCCAGGCCGCCGCGGATGGACCTATCCTGGCGCACCGCCTCTTGTAGCTCCGCGTCGAGACCCCGCAGCTCCTGCTCGACGGCTTCGAGGCCAGCTCCGTCGGCGGGCAGTTCCTGCTCGGCTGCACGGCGCTCCAGCGTCTCGTGGGCATGGGCCGCGGCCGTTCGCGCCGCGTGTGCAGAAGCCTGAGCGGAGCGGTTCTCACGTTCCTCGCGCTCCCCGACCTCGCGGCGTTCCTCCAGGCGGGTCCACGCTCTCAGTAGGGCTTGCCCGGGCGGAACGGCCGCCACCCAATGCTCGAGCTCAGCTATGGCGGTGGAGAAGCCGGCGTGGCCTTTTGCCGCCGCATCCCGCACTGTCCTCTGCTCGGCGATCAAAGCATCGAGGATAGCGAGGCGCCGCGCCCGCTCCTGAGCCCTCGCGGTGGCTCCGATGAACTGGGCCCGCTGTTTGGCGGCGCGGCCGTGGGTGGGCCCCAGCCGCCATGCACCGTCGGGCCTCATCCAGACGAAGGCATCAGGGTCGCTACCGGTGCCGATCACGGCCAGCACCTGCCCTACGTCGTCGGCAGTCAAGTCACACGCGACCGGGAGGTCCGGGACCAACATCCCCGCGAGTGTGTCGCCAGCGGGGCTAATCGATGCTGTCGCGGAGAGGACCATGTCAAAGCGCCCCGGATTGAGCAGCAGCCCGCCGGGACGCACCCAAGCGTCGAGGAGTCCGGAGGCCTGAAGGGCGGCTTCCAGCCCTGCGCGGGCGTCGGCGTCAAGCCCTGATTCAAAGTCGATGACCTGCCACAGCGCGCAGCCATCGATGCGCTCGGTGCGGGCCAGGATGGGCGGTGGCGGAGCCGGGTCGCGCTCGGCCTTAGCCCTAGCCCGTTCCTCCGTCAGTCGCTTGATTTCGGCCTCAGCGCTGTCTCGGCGAGCAGCGGCCTTGCCCTGATCTTCATGCAACGTCTCCAGCAGCGGTGCCGCGCTGGCCTTGGCCAACGGGGCAAGGCCGAGCACGGACTCCTCGGTCAGCTCTTCGAGCTGGACGATATCAGGCGCGGGCGGCGTTTTGATCCAAGCAGCCAGCGCGGTGGTGAGCGCCTCGGCTTCGGCCCCCGCGCTGAGCTCGGCTTTGACCCGGGCCTCGCGTGCGTCTTCCCAGCGGACCTCAGAGGTGGCGGCCTCGCGCTCCGCCTGGCGCTGCGAGGCCAGCGCGATGTCCGCGTCCGCGAGGGCACCGCGGACGACCCCTACACCTGCCGTGCGTCGGCTCACGGAGGAGCGTGCGTGCTGCACCGACCCGAGGCCCTGGTCCAAGGCAGCTCTGAGCACATCGAACTGCTCGATTCGGTCGAGAACCACACCGTCGAGTACGGCCGGCACTGGCACGCTGGAACCGGGGACGGTCTCGCGTTGGCGCCGATCCAGTTCCCGGAGTCTTGCACCGTGATCCCGCAGCTCTTTCTGGGCATCATTGCCGCGGCTCCGAAGCGCGTTGGAGCGTCGCTTGACCTCATCGGTCTGGCGGGTGAGGCGGTGCAGCGCCTGCTCGGCAAATTCCGCGTCCCGGGCGGAAACTTCCTCCAGTTCGCCCAGCCGGACCTGGTTGCGAAACTCGGGGCTTGCCTCGAGTGTTCGGAGCCGCGCGGCATCGTCTTGAATCCCTCTGCGGGCCGCTTCCCGCACGCCTTCAGCACCGGCCTGCTGGACGCTGACTGCTTCCATACCTTTCTGGGTGCGCCGGACCTCGTTGCGCAATCGGCGCTCGGCCTGCAATACCTCCACGACGTCGCGGGCCCGCTCGGCCACTACGGCCCGGGCATAGCTGGCATAGGCGCCGGCAAGTAGACCAAGCGCCTCAGCGGCGGCCGCCCGTCGCTCGATTTGCTCGCCGAAGGCGGTGAGTTCATCGAAAGTCTCACCGGCGGCGCGGACGGCCTGCTCGTCGAGTTGCGGCAGTGCCTGCGAGAGCTGTTGGGCCAGCTTCGCCGGCTCGATGTCCTCGCCGACCTGGGGCTGACGCAGCCAGTAGAGCAACCTTAGTACCTCGTCGTACTGCGCGGAGTCGAGACCGAACAGGGTGCGTCCGACATACTCCTTGTAGGCGGCCGCTTTCTCGAAGACCTGTCCGTCGCTGCCGAGGATCTCCTCGAGCCGCGGCCGGGAGAGAGGACCGCCGTCGTCCTCGAGGGTGAGATCGTGACCGATCCGGCGGCTGGTGGCGAAGTGCCAAGCAGTGGCAGTCCGTGCCGACGCTGTCGCGCGTATGCCGACACCGCAGGTGAACACCTCCTCTGTACCTTCGGCGGCCGTCCGCAGGAATTCCACCCAGATGTAACCCACCCGCGCCTGGCCCTCATAGCCGTCGGTCATCAACCACAGCAGGCTGGTGTGATGCTTGGCCGAAGCGGTAATGCGCGCCTTATCGCCGTCGAGTGCGAAGGGCAGCAGCATCTCCAGAGTCTTGGATTTGCCTGCACCGTTGGCGCCGCGCAACAGGAGCCGGCCGTCGGCGAAGCCGAACTCCTGATCGTCGTACTGCCATACGTTGAGGATCCCGGCGCGGTTAAGCCTGAACCGCTGGGAGCCCCACGGCGACGTTGTGTGAGTCGGCTGGGATAAGGCGATGGTCATGGGTTGTCCTCCTCAAACAGGGAGCGCTCGCCGGACGGCCCTTCCGCCCTGAGTAGCTCTGGTCGTGGTGCATAGCGAGCGGCGGCAGCGTGCACGAACAGCCCGCCCTCGTCGCGGCGGACCAAGCCAGCTGCAGTGGGCACGGCAAGGGCCTCGTCATAGACAGAGTCGGGGTCATCCCGGTGTGCCTTGCGCAGTCCCCGCTGCCAGGCGGCAAAGACCCGGTCGCCAGCCTGCCGTGCGGTCGAGGCAGCCACGCGCGCCCACGTCATGCCGTACAGTTCCGAGCCGTTGTCCCAGCGCAGCACGTCGACTAGCTCGTCGAGCAGAAGGAGAGCGAAATGCTTGGCCGAGCCCAATCCTGGAAAGCCGAAATCACTGAATTCTCCGCCTGGGTCAATCGCGACGGCACCCTCGGCTCGCAGCTCCAGGTCGAGGCCGAGATAGCGGCGGTACCACTCGCGCTCCCGCTCACGGTTGCGCCGCCACCAGCCGAGCTGTTCCTCGGTCAGGTCTTCGATTGAGAGCACCGGCTGTTCGGTCAGACGCCGCCGGATCGCGACCCGGGCACCACCGGCGGACGAGGGCACCGCCGCCACAGCGAGCAGCTCCTCAGGGCGTTCGCAGCCCCCGAGTGGAGCCGCGACGAGTACGGCGAGCCGGTCGCGGTGGACGTCGAGGAGTGACTCGGTACGACGTTCGGCCCAGTGCTCCAGATCGCCGTCGCGTTCACTCAGCACGCCGAGTTCGACGAGCGCAATAAGGGCCGAGTGGAGCGCACGGCGCTCATGGATGCTGTCGAGATCGACGTCAATGCCTGCGTCGGCTGCTGCCGAACGAACAGCAGCGACCAACTCGTCGACCATCATCTGGTGGCGAGACTGAGTGAGCGCGGCAAGGGTAAGTGCGAGCATTGCGTAACGGCGCGGTGTGAATATTGCGTCGTTGCGGCGCCGCAGGCCTCGACTCGCGTCTGGTCCCAGTCCGCTCTTGTAGAGCCTTGCGAGTCCTGGCTCCACGACCAAGCGGTAGCCCAGGCTGTCGGCGAAGAGACGTATCAACTCGTCCTGGTGACGACGAACCAGGACAAGTTCGTCGGGGTGAGCGTCTGCATGGAGCAACGGTGTGCGCAGCATCGACCGTGCAGCGTTGCGGACGTCTGCCTCGGCTAACAGGTCCGTAGCGGCAGCAGCTCGCTCGAAATCATGGCTCATGCTTCGGCCCGCCGCTCGGCCATTGCGGCGCTCGGCCGCTCTGCACTGGTTGTGGTGAGGTCGATAGCCAGGTCGCGGAGGATTAGCGCGCCCGATGGACTCTTGATGCTTACCGAAGTCCCGGGCGCCGCGCGCAGCTCAAGGCGAAGTACGGCGTCATCGACGCGTGCCTCACTCCAGGTCGGGGTCTCAGTCGACAGCGGGCGGCTGTGGCGACTAAGCGCCTGGGCATAGAGATCCAGGAGAGCGGCACGTGCGTCGTCGCTGAGCCGGGCCTCTCGCAGCGGCCCGGCATGGGAGGCAAGCTCGCGGATGGCCTCGGTATTGCGGCGCTGCTCCAGCTCACGCTCAGCCAGTCGTGCCTGCTTGGCGACGGAGTAGTCGACTCGGGCACCGGCCCTGCCGCCTGTCTTACGTTCACCATGGGTCCGAAGCCCGATCGGAACTTCGGCGACCGGGGCCATCCACCAACTCTGCGTCGCTGGCACCGGGTCACCGTCGGGGTCTGCCGCGAACGAGAGGTGCCGGGCCGAATATAGACCGAAAGCCGCCGCCCAGATTTCATGGGCCCGGTCGTCGTCAGCAGAGTCAAACCATCGAGCAAGGCGAATTAGATCGGCGTACCGGCTCTGCTGACGGTCGGCCCCAGCTGCGATCCGCCGCAGGTTGGTCAGCAGCGATCGCATCGCGTCGGTGGCAAGCCGTCTGACATTCTCGGCATCGGATCGGCGGCCCTGGGACCCGACGAACCAGGTATGCAGGCTCTCCCAGTCACCTGCCTCGAGTCCGGTGGCGCGTCGGGCCTGAACGCCATCGAGTCCCACCAGCCGCGCATCAGCGTTGGCTCGTGCACAGAGAGCCGGGACCAATGTCTCAAGGTGGCCCAGCCGGTCGCCGACCTGGGGCATGTGTCGCGAGATCTCGTCGACGAAGCGTTGGAGATAGTCGATCAGTGCTCCCTTGAACATCACGAACTCATCGCGGCCGAGGTCGAAGCGAGTCAGCACCTGGGTCAGGTAGGAGTAAAACTGGCGGGTGGATGAGACCAGCACCTCGAACTGGGCGAACAGGGTGGTGATGCGCCTGGCCACGTCGCGGGGATCAACGGCCTCGAGCCTATGGGACGCAAGCCGCGCAAGCTCCTCGATGCCGGCGAGAATTCCGGGAAGCATCTCGCTGGAGACCTCCCGAACCCTATCGGTGTGGGCGAGGAGCTCCTCCACTTGGCGATGAACCAGCTCCCCACGCGGTGTCAATTGATAGCGCGCGCGGTTGGAGAGGTAGTCCCGAACGCTGCGCGCTTCGGTCTCGCGCGGGCTCCGGGCAAGGTTGCCGTGTTCCACCAAGTACGAGAGCCGCAGGTCGACCGTATCCCGGTCGAGGACGAGTCCCAGCTCGGCGAGACGCTCGGTCACGTCGTCCGCGGACTGGTCGGACAAGAAGCCACTCATTCCACTCGTGAAGAGGCGCATGATAGCCAGGTAAGTCGCCGCATCCTCGTTGACGGCGTAGCGCAAGGCGCCTAGCGTCTGGCGCTGTCGCGGATCTACTGATTCACCGGTCATGCGAGCACCGTACCAACGAGGTCTGACATTTTCTGGCGCGCATTCGAGCAGAGGCGTTGGCCGCCCGCCGCAAGTCCAGCGTCGGTTCGTATTGGCTTAATCGCCTCGGGATATTGGGGTAGTTGGAAGCCATTTGCGGGACCGATGGTCGAAAAAACCCCGGGTCCGGCTCGTTTGATTGGTAGTTGCACTCGGCCAGCAAGTATGACCGAACCGCCGCCAGCGAAGTCGTCGGCGGGATTCCTTCCATCGTGCCCATCGGTTTACCACCTCTCTGTGGTGCGGGGTCAGTGGAGAGAGCTAAGCACAGATCCGAAGAAAATCCAAGGGGCATCCTTGACTATTGTCCAAACTTAGGATATAAGACACAACCTTCAGCACCCCTAAACCCAACCTTCATTTGAAGGCTCGCATGCGACCACGCCGGTGGGTCGCCCGAGGTTTCGGGTACCCACCCGCAGAGGGCCTTCCACGACCTGGGCGGTCTCGCCCTCACCGTGACGGCATCACCACTCATTGCAGGATTGACCGTCGCTGGCCGATGCAGCTGCGCAAAATCGGCGATTGCGCCTCGCGGATAATAGATCCCGGCCAGCGCAATTCAACAAGGGTCCGGTTAATAAGGCCGACAAATAGGCCCGGGATTTACTGGCGCGTGACCCGGATGCGGTGTTCGTTACGGTTCCGCCCCGAAGCGGCAACAGCCCTCGTTTTGAGGGCTTGGCTTCCTTAATCTTGAGCTATCCACCGCACCACCTCTCTGAATGGCACCCTCATGAAAAAACTCCTACTCTGGCTCATCGCGCTCCTCGCGGCCGTTGGGCTGGGCATCCTGGCGCCGGGGCCCGCGTCGGCAGCCACTTCGTATTGCGGTCTCGAATGGGGATCTCAGGATAAGGCCGCGCCCGAGATGAGCTCAGCATCCGTTACCAACGTACGGACGGGGCAGCAGTACTGCTTCGACCGGATGGTGGTTGACCTCAATGGCCCCGTCAAGGGCTACACGGTGGGGTACGTCCCGGAGATCATCCAGGACGGCTCCGGCTTCACGATCCCGGTGTACGGCAAGGCACGCCTGCAGGTCACCGTGAATGCACCCTCCTATGACAGCGTTGGCAACGTCACCTACAACCCGGCCGCAAAGGCTGAGCTGTCCAACGTGGCCAGCTACCAGACCTTCCGGCAACTGGTTTACGCCGGAAGCTTCGAGGGTTCCACCAGCATCGGCCTGGGCGTTCGCGCCCGACTGCCCTTCCGGGTCTTCACCCTCGAGGGGCCAGGGTCCGGTTCCCGGCTGATAGTGGACGTTGCCCACTTCTGGTGACGGAATCCAGAAGGTGCCGCACGCCCCTGATCCGGCGTGCGGCACCTTTTCTGTCCGGCCCGGCTGTCCAGGGGCTATTGACCACCACTCACCACGCAAAGTCGTTGCCTCCGCGGACTCTCCTGAGAACAGGCTCGCTGAAGCCGACCCTAACTAGGTGCAGGGGTGGGCCAGACTTGGTCAAAGGTGGAGCGAAAAACTATATCCCAGGCATACCGCTGCCGCCCAGTTGGCCGTCTTAGCTGGCCCTCCGTAGAGCGTCGACGGCCTCGATGGCCTGCCGGATATCAGCCATCCCGTTGTACAGGTGGGGCGAAATTCGCACCCGTTTGTCTCCGGTCCAGGCAAGCACACCTCGGGCTTCGAGGCCGCGGCGCCAGACGCCCTCGTCGTCGACCTCGAACGCGACGATACCCGCCCGTCTGGCGGAGTCGCCGGGGGTGAGCATCCGCATCCCCAGGCCGTCGAGCTCGGTCCACAAGACGTCGGTCAGTGCCCGCACATGGGCCTCAATTCGGGCCAGTCCGCTGGCGCGCAGGTAGTCGATGCCGGCTCCCAGCATCTGCACGCACAGCGCGGCGGGGTTTCCGAGCTCGAAGCGCCGCCCGTCCAGGACCGGAGTGACCGAGGTGTCCCGGATGTCCGCATCCACCCACACCGCAGAGGTCCAGCCGGATTCCCGCGGCTGCCAGCCAGGCTGTCGGGCAGAATTGCAGTAGGCGATTCCTGCGCCGTGCGTGCCCAGGGCCCACTTGTAACCGCACGCGACGGCGAAATCAGCCAGCGAAACGTCGAAACCCGCAACACCCAGGGCCTGGGAGACGTCCACGATCAGCACCGCGCCGCAGGAATCGGCAATCACGCGGTAGTCCTTCAAATCGATCAGCTCGCCGGTGTAGTAGGAGACCAGACTGGCCATGATGGCCCGGGTCGAACTGTCCACAGCGTCGCCGAACCTCTGGGGATCCATCAGGTGGTCCGAGCTCCGGACCAGACGGATTTCCATGGTGGTGCCGGTCCGCCACGGATACATGTCTGACGGGTATTCCCACTGCGGCATGACGACGTTGCCGCCGGAAACGTCGATGCTGCGCGCCACCATGTTCACGGCCTGCGCCACGTTTTGGGGGAATCCCAGCTCTTCCGGCTGGCAGCCAAGCAGGGCGGCCAGCGAGTCAGCAGTCCGCGTAACCTTGGCGTAGATGCGTTCCCGCCCGCCCATCCCCTTGGCCTTGTCGTTCATGAATTCGCTGAAGAGTGCCGCCTGGGAGGCGAGCATGGGCGTCTCACCCGCGGCCGCCAGGTGGCACAGCCCCGGCAGGCCGGCGAAATCGGCCGGGCTGACTAGCGGCGGCAACCTCGGGTCGGGATCACCGTGTATCCGTTGGGACATGCTGCCGCACCTCCTCCGGAGCGCCGGCGCCACACTGGCCACCGGTCCGGTTCAATGCTGGCCCAGCCTGGCCGCGGACACAAGTACTGACGGACACCGGGCTGGCGCCGCTCCCGCTGGCGTGTCAGGCGTCCGAACGTTTGGCGCGATTGACCCATACCATTGACGCAGCTCGTGGTCGGCCAGCTTGTCCACGAGCACAACGTTGTGGCTCCAGGTCAATTGTCCAGACGGCGTCTGGACAATTGGTTCCGGGCCGTTCCATGCCGCGGCGAGGGCGTGCATGTTGGTCCGGGAAAACCCCTCATATGCGGGAACTCTGCCCGCATATCGCGTGCGAGCCGGTCAAGGACTTTGCTCCTCCATGGCTCGTTCGCCTGCGGGTCCACTGCCCTGAAGTCGTCCCATTTGGGCTCGTACAGGCCGCGGCAGGGAAGGACTTCCGGCTTGGGAACACGCGCCACAGGTTTCGCCATCTCAAGAGCCGGCCGCGCGCGCAGGTCCGAGGGGTGAAGGTCAGGATGGGCGTCAAGATACCCGCGGCGCTGGTGTCATTCGGGGTTGGAGAACACGGGCGCCTGAGCAACGAATCTTGAAATGTCGAGGTCACCCGCAGCGGTTTCCTTTGCCGCATACGGGTCCGAGAAGAGCGCACGATGGGCCCGCGCAGCTTCGGGTTCTGATACGTGCGGCAGCGCTTGGCCGACGTCCGAACGCTCGTGGGTCGACCCTGACCCTGCGACCCGAGGAAAGATCCGTTATCGGCGTAGCGAAAGGGTCGAAGAACTGGGGATCGGCACTCCCTACGGCCCCTTGCAGCGTGGAGTGGGTCTTCCGGTAGCGGGCGCTACGGCACCTAGCGTCGTTATATGAAATCGCCAGATCGATCGTTATACCCCGCTACGATTCGGGGCCAATCGCCTCGGGAGCGGATCCCAAAGGCGCGGTCGGCTCCAGACTTAAGGGAGATTCATCGATCCTTGGAGGGTGACATGAGCAGATCAGCAACGTCCGGCGTCGCGGTTTCCGCGGCATTTCTCGTCGCCTTGCTGCTCGCGGGCTGCGGCCAGCCGGCAGCGCCCCCGCCGACCTCGACGACGACGGCTCCTGCCGAATCCAGCTCCAGCTCGACGCCGAGCCGGCCGGCGTCGTCGACCCCAACCCCCAGTCTTACCGCATCGGCAGTCTGGACTAAATACACCACGGCCGACGGCCAGTTAACCTTCGATTTGCCTATGGCCTGGAGCATTAGGGATCCCGCCGGGGACTTGCCTGAAGGTGGTGGCGCCTTCGCGGAAGTTACCAACCAGGCCGGGAAGCCGATGGCAACACTCCGGACCAACATGGCCGTGGGGTCCGCCTGCGTGGAGCGGTTCCCATATTCGGTATTGGAAACCCAGCCGATGGCCGCCCTGACCCAAGGCGGCTCCACACCGCGGTATGTCTTTGAAACCCGCGGAGACGTCACGGCGCCATATCCGACTATCAACACCGTAGCTGCGTACGGCATCGAGACAGCCACCGCACCCACAGGAGAAGTAGCGTGCCCCATCTTTCACTTCTTCACATGGCCGCCAACGTCCGCGAGCTTCGGCGCGGGCTATGACCCAGTGAACAATGAGACTCCCGGCGATCCGTCGCTGCCGTACCTCGAAAAGGCCAAGCTATACATGGGCACACTCGAGTACCTGGATATCAAACGGATGATCACCTCGTTGCGGCCGACATCGTAGGCAGCCAATGATGGCCGAAAACCGCGATACACCTGACCGGTTCAATAATCGGGACAACGGACCAGCCGCCGACCGACGCAAAACGCCGCGCACGCGAACGACATCGGTAAACGTTCGCAATGTCCGTTGAGGGTTCGTCGCATTTCACACCGAAACCGCCATTTCCAACGCAAAGTCACAGGCTGGTGGGGCCAAGGATGGCCGTCCTCCTGGGCCAAAAACGGTTGACATATTCAGTCCGTCGACGCCGCGCCGGAGTTGTGGCCCTTCACCTGCGGAACGTTCGGGGCTATGCTCCGGGCATGTCCAGGCGCGTGGGAACGGCCCGCACCAGGCCCCGTGAACCGCTCTGGGCTATCCGGGGTAGGGCTAGGCGCGTGCAAGAGGCAGCCAGTCACGGAACCCGTGAGCCGCACTGGATCATCCGGGACGTCGTCACCGTGGCAGTGCTTGGTCTGCTTTTCACGGGGATACAGCTCGGGGTTGACAACCAGCGCTCTGACCGTGAGCAGCGTCTCGAAAGTCTCAGATTTGTGAGGGAGCATTCCGAACTCAACGAGGATCTCTTGAAACCCTTCGGGGGACTTGATCTGCGAGGAATGAACCTCTCCTTACTGAGGCTTTCAAAAGCCGATTTTGCGGCCTCAAACCTGAGCAAGGCGCAGTTCGTCGGAGCCGACATCCAGCATGGCTCATTCGACAACGTGGCCGCGAAGGAGGCGAATTTCAGCAGGGCCTATTTGTGGCAATCAGGGTTCGTGTCATTCCGGGCGGAAAAGGCGAACTTCGCCGAGGCGGTCCTCGTGGATGCCAAGATAGAGGACGCCATCCTGGTCGAAGCCAACATGGATAGGGCCAACCTGGAGGGAGCTTTCCTCAAGAACGTGGACTTGACCGCCGCGCGGGGGCTGGAGACCGCCAACCTCAATGGTGTGTTTGCTATGACTCGCGCACTAAGTGGCCTCAGGGATTCCTTCCCCCACCCTCGGCCGTTCCTGTTCATCCCCGCCTATGCAGGCTAGGGCAGGTGACTCCACCTCCGGGCGCGGGATCCCCTCCGGACGCACCTTCCGGGTAGACGGAAGTCGTCCTTCCTACGCGTTGCCAAGTCCCCGGTAAGCCCGGTGATGGAGGGGGCACCGCGGGTTCGGGCGATTGTGAAGGCAATCCGCGCGCAGGTCACGGCATCCGCGCCGGCATCATACTGCCGGAAGGGCACCAGCTCCTCGGCGCCCGAGGCGACGTACACGTCGGACTCATCGGCGTCCCGGGTATTGCGGCAACCCCCGCTCCGTCTTTCGGACGACCGTCGGCAACGACAAGCTCCACCCGAAGCCAAACGGTCCGTTGCCGGCCCCGGAGTAATGAGAGCTGCGGCCCGAATCCCGAACGTCACGGGATCGCTGCAATCGGCAACTGTCATCGACCCCGTCCCGGTCACGGGATTCGCCCCGAACTTCTCGCCAATTCCCTGATCGCTCCGCCACCCTTCGGCAACTGGATCGAGGGCGCCCGACTCTGACCGGCGGCTAGCGAGCCCTCCGCCTCGGTATCCGCCGGCGGGTGTCCCTTCTGCCACCATGCCGAAGAGCTCTGCATCCCGCCTCCTGCCGTCGCGTACTGCGGCCTTGGACGCAGACGCCGAAATGGTTGGCGGCGTCCGGTGGGTACCCCGCTCCCCTGTCCTCCCGACGACATACCTCGCAGCAAGGATTCCGGTCACATGTGACCCGTGCCCTACTCCGGGGTCCGTAGGTTCTGGAAAGGCATTACGTACATCGCCCATAAGTGCGACGCCCGGGAAATCGCCGCGGCAGTGGTCTTGAGCCTTGCCAGGCGTGTTTCGGCTTGGAGCGGATACTCGGCGGCACGGACAGATCAGTGGCCATGTCATGCCGTTCCCCCCGCATTCCTGCATGAACAGGTATCAGAGCGGGAATGCTGGACCGGCCGCAACACTCGGTCGATCTAAAGAATAATCAGCAAATCATGTTGTACGCGGCCCCAGCCACCATGAAGTGGGTGAAAGCGAAAACCCGACCGAAGGACGAACGAGGATGAACACCCAGAAGAGACCCCACAGGGCGGTACCCGGTCCGCCGTAGGCAGCCGCTCCCCCACACAACCGAATAGGCCGTTCCGGGACCCCACACACCCGGAACATCAGATCAGAGGGCGAGAGTGTGCACAATGTGCACACGGAAAAACACCAAAATGGCCTCTGACCTGCGGAAACACTGTGCCCGAGGTGGGACTCGAACCGCATTCCAGCCCTTGAGAACACTGGGTTCCCTCGGAAACAAACGGAATCCGGCCCGATCCGATCGATGTACGACCCGATCCGACGCTGAAACTGTGGACATTGTCCACACCCCTTTCTGACAGATTTTGAGTAACGCAGAGCGACCGCCGCGCTCCCCAACCTGGGGTGCGGCAGCTCTGTGTGTGCCAACGAGACTTGCGCACGCGTCTGCCCGGCACCCGGCTGCGGACCCTGATGTTGCAGCACATGCGCGGATTCAAGATCTGTCACTGGCCGTTCACTCTCCCTTCAGACCCTTTCATCGACTGAAATCGGAAAATCGCATGACCCGCCTGCGATTTCAAAGATTCTGTGGGTCCCTGTAGACCGATCTGATTTAACCCAGCCAGCGTCGGGTTGAGCGGGAACAGGATGCTGTTAGTACCTGCCGCGGCCATGAACTGGTGGGCGTCCTGGCATGGACACGCAATAGTGACGGCTCTGTAACACGGAGTACACATGCCCTTCGTAGCCTTGCAGTAGGAGTTCTCCCGAAAGGACATGTGCATGGATGCCGCAGACACCGCAATCAAACCGATCATTGGCCTGACCACATATCTTGAGCAGGCCGGCACCGACGGCTGCGGCAACGTGCGCGCCGCATTCCTCCCCGAAAAATATCTCACGCCTATCCTTGACGCCGGCGCCGTTCCGATCCTTCTCCCGCCGCAGCCCACGGCCGGGGACATGATCGAGCACCTGGTCAGCAGGCTGGACGGGCTGGTCATTCCCGGTGGCTGGGACGTGGATCCGACCCGATACGGCCAGGAGCCGCACCCGGAAACGGACTCTCCCCGGCTGGAACGCGACGAGTGGGAAGCCGCCCTGATCCTTGAAGCGATCCGCCAGGACGTCCCTCTTCTCTGCATCTGCAGGGGTGAACAGGTACTCAACGTCACCCTCGGCGGCACCCTGCACCAGCACCTTCCCGACGCCCTGGGAACCGGGCATTACCAGCTGGGCGGCTACCAGTTCAATGGCATCCGTGTCGACATCCGGCCCGATTCCCTGCTTGGCCGGCTCCTGGGGACTGACGCACTGGATGCCGTTCCAGTCTCACACCACCAGGCCGTGGACCGCCTTGGCGAAGGGCTCATCGCCACCGCGTGGAGTCAAGACAAGATAGTCGAAGCAATTGAGCATCCCGGCACACGCTTCTGCGTGGGGGTGCAGTGGCACCCGGAACAGCTCGCGGAAGAGAAAGCGCTGTTCCACGGATTCGTGGAGGCAGCCAGCGCCAAGATGCTGTCGCGGCTTCGCCCGGCTGCTGTCCAGTCCCTGGAGTTCGCCAACGAAATGGCTGCTAGCTAACTCCTACCTGACCCCCTGAGCCATAGGGCGCAAATGCACACACCACTTTTCACCAGTCCAGAGCATTTCAGCCGTGCTCCCCAAAGCGGGGGCCGCGGCAGCTCTGTATTCTGCGCCAGAAACCTTGCGGAACGGAATTCCCCCGCCCAGCCGGTATCAGGCGCCCTCTGCCACAGCGGACAGAAGATCCGTTAGGTGCGACGTGATGACCTGCCGCCGGTGTAGAAGGAGACGCCTTCGTGGACGTGTTTCCGGGGTGGCGATTGTTCTTCGCCGCCGATGGCGGTCAGAATACTCCCGCGGCGCCGGGGATCAGGAGGGGCTGGAGAAAACCGGAGCCTGGGCGGCCAGGGCTGTGTCAAAGTCGCGCGCGGCTGGTGCCTCCGCGACGTCGGGGTCCGAGAAAAGCGCACGGTGGGCCCGCGCGGCATCACTGTCGTCGGGCGCGTGGAGAGGCGGATCTTCGATCATGGTCGTCATAGCCATCATTCATACGGCACGGCCGGGTTTGTGTGCCAGTCGACGCGCTGCAGGCCACGCACCGGTCGGCGCTGGGTCTCGCACTCTACGTCCGCGGCTGGAGGGTGAAGTAGGACTTCGGATCGTCGGAACCGAGGAGGTCGCGGTGGAAGAGGATGGCATCGACCGGGAAGGTGTCCACAAACAGCACCGCCACCGACGGTGAATGCACCACGGTGTATCTGGTCGCTCGTTCAAGCCAGGACATGATGCCGGTGTAGTCCTCAACGACGAGCCCGGCGCCCAGGAGGCCACGCTTCCCGAGGAGCTCTTCGACTGCCTGCCAGGCCCAGTCCAGGAGGTCATTGATCGCTGCTTCCACCGTTGGAGCGCTCATACCTTCGATGGTGGCACCGGCCGCTGGTGATGTCTGGGAAAGCGGTGCGCGTGTCGTAAACCTGGCGGTCGGTTTTCTCCAGAACGGCGCATTTATCTGATCGAGAGCAATGGCCAGTCTGGGCGGCGCGCTTCGTTGGGTGCCCAGACGGTTTCATCGATACTGCCGGCATCACGCTTCCGGCTTGGCCCAATGGTCCTCGGTGTGCGTCAGAGAGCGAGCACAACTGTTGAGTCAGGGGTGCGGCGGGGGCGGGTCTGCAGGCTCCTTGGCGCGCCAGGGGGAGCGCCACTCTGCTGCATCCCAGCCCCATCCATGATGTAGATCCGCTCGTGAGCAACAGGGTCGCCCCTGAACTCCATCAGGCTGAGGGCGAACATCCATGGCGCTCCGTCGTAGCTGATCAGGTTTTCAACTCTCGTGGGCGATGTCCTCGTCCTTGCCTGAGAACTCCCAGTGACGCCGCAGCGCCTGCAGGAGGTCCGTATCGTCGAGCATGACTCACTTCCTCGGGCACGATGATGCTGACTTCAAGCTGGATGGTAATCCCGGGAGCTCTGTGCCGGCAGAGAAAAGTGATTGGCAACATCTCGTAAGTGCCCTGCCCTTGACCGGTCGTGCTGGACTCAACGGTCGAGGAGACAGGGGCACTGCGGAGGGTCAGGAGAGCAGTTCCAACTCCCAGTCCTTGACGTCGGCCACCGGGGCAAACAGGCTCGCGTCCAGCTCATCAAGGGGTCGGCCGTTCTTGACCCGGTCGGGCCAGTCCCTGTTGCCCAGTGCCGCCTTGCCCAGGGCCACCACATCGGCGGCATGGTCAACCAGCATTGATACGGCAGTCTCGGGGTCATCCAGATGGCCGTTAGCGATCACCGGCAGCCCGGAGTGCTGCTTGGCCAGGGCGGCCAGCGAGGGCCCATGGTCGCCAAAGGCCGGGGCGTAGGCCTTGTACTCGGTGGTGTGGAGGAAGTCGACGCCCGTGGCGGCCAGGGTGGAGAAGATGAGTTCCGCTTCCTCGGCCCCGCCAGCCCACCGGTGGTCGTGGTCACTGACCTTGGACTGGGAAATCCGGATGCCGACCGTCATGTCCGGCCCGACGGCCTCGCGCACAGCGCGGGCGATTTCCGCGGGGAAGCGCACGCGGTTCCGGGCGGATCCTCCGTACTCGTCGGTGCGGAGATTGAGGTAGTCCGTGAGGAACTGGTCCAGCAGGTAGCCGTTGGCTCCGTGGATTTCCACACCGTCGAAACCGGCCTCCTTGGCGCGCAGCGCGGCGGCTACGAAGCCCTTGCGAACTTCCTCCATCTGCTCCCGGGTGATTTCCGAGGGTACCCGGTAGGGGCCCTCGCCACGGTAGAAGTCCAGCTGCTCCCCCTTAGGGGCGACCGCGGAGGGACCGATCGTGCTGTCTTTGAAGCGGTTACCCTGCGCCTGGGACCCGGCGTGCATGAGCTGGGCGAATATCGTGGACCCGGCTGCATGGACGGCGTCGACAACCGTAGCCCAGGACCGGGCCTGTTCATCCGTGGCAAGGCCCGGCTGGTACAAGTAGCCCTGGCTGTAAGCGGTGTCGGGGTAGATCCCTTCAGTGATCAGCAGGGCGAAGCCGCCCCGGGCAAAAGCCTCGTAGTAGGAGACCATCTTCTCGGTCACCAGCCCATCCTCAGTTGCACTGATGCGAGTCATCGGGGCCAAGGCCACGCGGCTGGGCAACTGTGTGGAACCGATCTGCAGGGGTGACCAGAGCGGGCTGAGGTTCGTCATGATAATTTCCTTACATTTTTTGTTGACGCGGCGGATCTTGATGGCGCATACCCAATCGATTGCGTAAGGAGGAATGGCCTGGTCAACGAGTGGATTATGCAGACGGTTCCGAAATTCTTCCGCTGCCGCCTCGATAAGCCTCTCGCGGGTCGCCTGTTTTTGCACCTCACGCAGGGACAGCGGTGGAGCGCGCGTGCTCTGGGGAATCGGCACTTGCCGGCGAGGCTCAGCCCATTCTTCGTTCTCGGCAGTGGCACGCTTACCAATTTATCACCGCGCACGACTTGCATTCGGAAACCCGGGGGAACCTGACCAACTCTCAATGCTGAGGGATATGGGGGCACCCACTGAACGGCAAAATCCGCAGAAAAGTGATCGTTACCAGCGCAGGTCAGGAAACCCCAGGGGGTCAGTGTCTCCGGTGGCCGGGGCGGCAGGTGACGGTAGAGGCTGAGCGGGTGATGCCCGTGGATGGGCCGATTTCGGCGATGGACTGATTCTCCTCGCCGCGAAGGCGCACGGCGTAGGCGAGATTTGCTGGATCAACGACGCTGGGCCGGCCGATCCTTTCACCCTTAGCAGCAGCAGAGGCACGCGCATGGCAGGGCGTTCAATGGCGAAGGTTCGTTCCATTTGGCCGAAGAGCGCGAGCATCTCTATTGCCAGTTGCGACATGGGATCCTCCGGATTGGCTGACCGACCTGGACCGGATCGGCCAGGTTCCGCCACCCCACGCCCCGCAGAACCCGTAAACAAGACGCACACGGTCATGTACTTACCCGGCAACGTCGCCATGAACAGTCGTGACACCAAGAAATACAAACCAGCCAACGCAGCACCGCTCCCCCAGCGAGCGTCAGGTGATGCAGTGAGCGGCCATCCCCACCATGAACAGATGGCCAGCGACAACCCACCCAACCCCGAAAGGAGACAGCCGGCCACCAACAAAAAAGGGGCCCCCAAGGGGCCATAAGTGAACATTTGTCCACACTCAGAGGCCCACAAGCCCCTGAACAGGGAAAACACTGTGCCCGAGGTGGGACTCGAACCGGACTCCTGCCCCTGCAATTCCGCCACTCCCCCGAAAACCTCCGCAATCCGGCCCCGTCGGACACCAGTACGACCCGATCCGAAGCCCAGGGTGTGCACATTGTGCACACCCACCATTCGCCCACTTCGGTGCCCCAAACCGGATTGTTTGAGCTGCCGTCCGGGCTGGACAGGTGTGTCTTGCACCCGGTTGCGCCCCGATATGAAGAGTCGACCGCCCGAACCGGGCCAGCCCGGAACAACCACTGCTAAGGGGCGGATCTCATGCTGGAAGTCGACGTCCATCATGGCGGCGGTTTCCTCCTTTCCGAACATCTCATGGCGAAAAGAACCGCAACTTACATGACCAACCGACAGCCAGGCCTTCCGCGACGTGAGCACGCAACACCAACGGCGCTACGGAGCCCGACGCGTCCAGCCACCACAACTCACAAGCTGATCCGGTCGGCAGGATCCGCCGGCGCGTACTCGGGCCGGCGGATCCGTGCCACGTTCTCCCGAAACCACGCCGGGGAACCGGACCAGCCCACCCGCTCGGCGATCACCGTCGCCGGCATCCTGGGCTAGGAATTCTCGTAGCGCATGTCGATCACGCCGGTACCGATCTCAATGCGGCTTGTCCGTGCCCGTGTCCCAGCCCTTCCTGGCTGGGACACCGCAAGAGCCTTTGGCTGGTCCAGCCCGGATACGGCCTACAGTCCTGGTCCGGCAGTTCTGCGGCTGTGGCGGGAAGGTTCCGCATCACTCCCAACCCGCTGTTACGCGTACCGTTCCCGGAAGGTATGGGCGATGGGTCCACGTGCGCCTCGATGACCGTCTTAGAGGCTTTTCCTTCCGACATGCGCCAATGACCACCATGCGCAACGCTGTCTCATCGGTACATGTTTTTGGGTTTACCCCTCGACATCTTTGCGCAGCATGCTTAGCATTGTTGCTCAGCGAGTTTCTCGTTCGCGTACAGACCGACCAACTGCGGTTTCCCGGGCAGCCAGTCGGCTGAAATCCTTCGCCTTCCCAACTCTTTCGGGCGGGCCTCATACAAACCCTTGTACCCCGTTTGCTCGACCGCCCAAGTCAGGCGTTTTAGTGACTCAGTGCCGCCTTCCAGCGCCTCCCTCTAACGCTTTGTAACGCCTCGAGCGTTGCTCCCGCTTGGCCTGATGGGCATGGGATTTAGAAAAGAGCGGAACAATGAAAGCAGTAGTTTACAAAGGACCGAAAGACGTCAGCGTCGAGGACGTGCCGGATGCCAAAATTGAACATCCCGCCGACGTGCTGGTGCGGATCACTACAACTAACATCTGCGGCTCGGACTTGCACATGTACGAAGGCCGCACCAGCTTCGAACCCGGACGTACCTTCGGGCACGAGAACCTTGGTGAAGTGGTCGAGATCGGCCCGGCGGTAAGCAAGGTGAAGGTGGGCGACCATGTCGTGCTGCCGTTCAACATCGCCTGCGGATTCTGTAAAAACTGCAACCGTGGTTTCACCAACTACTGCCTGACCATGCAGCCCGAGCCCAAGCTCGCCGGCGCGGCCTACGGGTTCGCGGACATGGGCCCGTACCAGGGCGGCCAGGCCGAGTACCTGCGCGTGCCGTACGGGGACTTCAACTGCCTGCTCCTGGGCGAGGACGCCGTGGAGAAACAACTCGACTACGTCATGGTCGCCGATATTTTCCCCACGGGCTGGCATGCCACCGAAATGGCCGGGGTATATCCGGGCGACTCCGTCGTCATTTACGGTGCAGGACCCGTCGGGCTCATGGCAGCCTACTCGGCCATTATCAAAGGCGCCGGCAAAGTCATGGTCGTGGACCGCCAAAGCGACCGCCTGAAGCTGGCGGAACAGATCGGCGCCATCCCTGTGGATGATTCAAAAGTAGACCCTGTCGAGTTCGTCAAAGACCAGACCATGGGATTCGGCGCCGACCGGGGCTGCGAATGCGTCGGCTACCAGGCGCACGACCCGGCCGGAAACGAACAGCCCAACCTGACCCTGAACCGGCTCGTGGACTCCGTCCGGTTCGTCGGCGGCATCGGCGTCGTAGGGGTGTTCCTGCCCCAGGACCCCGGGGGCCCCGACAAACTCGCCCAGCAGGGCCAGGTCGCCTTCGACTACGGGAACTACTGGTTCAAGGGACAGACGATGGGTTCGGGACAGTGCCCGGTCAAGAAATACAACCGGGCGCTGCGCGACCTCATCGCCGGCGGAAAGGCCAGCCCCTCCTTCCTTGTCAGCCACGAGCTGCCGCTGGGCCAGGCCCCCGAGGGCTACAAGAACTTCGATAACCGTGAAGACGGCTGGACCAAAGTCGTCCTCCACCCGGCCAGCGCCTGAAGTAGCCCGGACAGGACTTTCCCGATGCAGGAGCCAGCAGTTTCCCGGAGGTGGTACTAATGCGGTCTATGGTGTATCGCGGGCCCTACAAGGTCCGCGTGGAAGAAAAGGATATGCCGCCGATCGAGCATCCCAATGATGCGATCGTGCGCGTGACAAGGGCGGCGATCTGCGGATCTGACCTGCACCTCTACCACGGCATGATGCCGGACACGCGGGTGGGGATGACGTTCGGGCACGAGTTCGTGGGGGTGGTGGAGCAGGTCGGCTCGTCAGTTGAGCAGCTCAAAGCCGGCGACCGTGTGATGGTTCCGTTCAATGTGTACTGCGGCTCCTGCTACTTCTGCTCCCGTGGCCTTTACTCGAACTGCCACAACGTGAATCCGAACGCGACGGCGGTGGGCGGCATCTACGGCTACTCGCACACGTGCGGCGGTTACGACGGCGGCCAGGCTGAGTTTGTGCGGGTACCCTTCGCTGACGTCGGGCCAGGTTTGATCCCGGACTGGCTGGATGAGGAGGACGCAGTGCTGCTCACCGACGCACTGCCCACCGGCTACTTCGGCGCCCAGTTGGGCGACATCGCTGAGGGCGACACCGTGGTGGTGTTCGGTGCCGGGCCGGTGGGCCTGTTCGCCGCCAAGTCCGCCTGGCTGATGGGCGCCGGACGGGTGATTGTGATCGACCACCTGGAGTACCGGCTCGAGAAGGCCCGCACCTTCGCACACGCCGAAACGTACAACTTTGTGGAGCACGACGACATTGTGGTGCACCTGAAGAAGGCCACCGACTATCTGGGTGCCGACGTCGTCATCGACGCCGTGGGGGCCGAGGCGGACGGCAACTTCCTTCAGCACGTCACCAGCAGCAAACTGAAGCTGCAGGGCGGATCCCCCATCGCCCTCAACTGGGCGATCGACACCGTCCGCAAAGGCGGCACCGTCTCGGTGGTGGGCGCCTACGGGCCCATCTTCAGCGCCGTGAAGTTCGGCGATGCCATGAATAAGGGGCTGACGCTGCGAATGAATCAGTGCCCGGTCAAGCGTCAGTGGCCGCGGTTGTTCGAACACATCCGGAACGGTTACCTGAAGCCAAGCGACATTGTCACCCACCGCATTCCGCTGGAGCACATCGCTGAGGGGTACCACATCTTCTCCGCGAAGCTCGATGACTGCATCAAGCCCCTCATCGTTCCCACCGCGGCGTGAAAGGAAGAGCATCATGCCTGAGATACCCACTCCTTACACGGCCGGCAAACCTGCCCTAAAGAAGTCCGCGGAGGACCTGCGGACACGGATCCCGGGATGGGGCGCAGACCTTGACCCGGCGGACAGGCCCGCCTACCCCCGGGAACAACCCGGCATCGAAACCGGCGCACACTGGGACTTTCCTGATCGCCAACCGGAGAAGTGGCCCCGGGAGCGGTCCGTCGAACACGCTTTCCTTACGCCCGTTTTCGGGACATCCACCCCGCCCAAAGGGGTCTCCGGGTCCATCAGGAAGTACGCCTATAAGTACAGCGAGGGTCGGGCCGCACACTGGCTGCTGCTCATCGCGGCGGACCGGGTTGATGCGTGGGAACACCACCTAAGCTCGTTCGCCACTTTGCGCCCGGACAATCCGGTCACCGAGACCGGGGTGCTCAGCGAGTTTTCCCGCCACGGGATCTCCTCCCGCTTCGGTAAGAAGCGCGCCGACCTGAGCCATCAGTGGATCGATCCCGTCATCGTCGGCGCCCCCTGGGCGCTGGCGGCCGGCGGAGTCGCAGCCGCCACGCTTAGGACCCTGCGAAAGCGTGGCGCAGCCTGACACCGGTTGACCCCAGCACGGCGGACCGCGGGCGCGTCAACAGCACGCCAGCGCTTGGCGATTCCCGTCGCGGTGCCCTCCACTCGTCGGCACCGCGACGCTGGAGTCCGCGGGCGGGGTATTGGGTTATTGGTTGATGGCGGCGCGCATCGACACCTGACGCAATGACGGAAGCCATCGATGGGACGCCGATCCGCAAAGTTTTTGGGTTGCCTCCAATGCCACTGACTCTGACATGATGCCCGACCAAGACGATGCGGATCTGCCCGATTCTGCCTAGATGAAGGCGTCAGCGGTCGCAGCGCGGGATGCGCACCGCTGACGCCCTGGAGTTCAGTTCAGGCTGCCAGGAAAAACATCATTCTTGAGGCCGGTGCTGAAGTTAGCGTCCCAGCCGACGGCCGCGGGTCTTCTTGCGCAGTTTTCGGTAGGCTGCCTCGGTTTTAGCGGCGGTTTCGGCTTCCTGTCTGGTCAGGGCCGTGTAGACGGCGGCCGTGCCCGGAGGCACGTCTGGTGCCGTGGCGAGCCGGTGGAGGAGTTCGCGGGCGGCGACGGTGTCCTGGTGGTCGCCGAGAACGCCTTGGATCCGGCGGCCGGTTTTTTCCAGGGCACGTGCCTGCTTCCCGTGGACGGCGGTGACTGATTCTGCGGCGTGACGCAGTCGTGTGGCGTCTTCGCGGACCCGATGGAGCGCGGTGTCGTAGTTGGCGGTTCCGGCTGCTTTTCCGGCGGCACGATGGGCGCGGTCCAGACGGCGAGCGGCTTTGTTGACCAGCCGTGCGCTGGTCTTGCGGGCCGGCTTGGAGGCCTTGGAATTCGCGGGCGGGTTGTCGCGGAAGTGTTCCAGGGCCGTCAGGATCCGGTAGTACCGAGGCGAGTTGAGCGTTGCGAGAGCGCTCTGATATCCGGTGTTGTAGGCGGTGCCGAGTTCGTGTTCGAGCTGTCCAAGAGCGGGCCCGAAGGCCTGTGATTCGGGCAGGTCGTGCAGGGTCGCGAGAATCCTTCCTCTCATATCTTCTGCGTCGTGTGGACGGCTCAGGATCCGTCCCAGCCACTGCAGGTCCCTTTCCAGCTCGACGAGGGCGCCTTTCGTGAACAGGGTCCGGTAGGTTCCCAGCACGGACCGGATCCTGCGGGCGGCGGAGCGCATTTGGTGCACGGAGTCCGGTACGCCTTGCCTGACGCCGGCGTCCTGGGCGAGGAGTTTGTTGATTTGCACGCTCACGTAGGCGGTCACGACGTCGCGGACGGGGCCCTTCTTCCGCGCCGGCCTGGGTTCCACGGTAGCGGCCTCGGGCCAGGACGGGCCGAGGGCGCGTGCGAGCTTGGAAATGTGGGTGGACGGTACGGCCCCGGCAGCCTCCAGCGCCGGCTGCGCGGCGGTGAAGAATTCGGATGTGGCGTGGACGAGCTCGAGTTCCCATTCGCGCCAGTGCTTTTCGGGGCCCAACCCGCGGAGGATGACGGCATGGACGCGGTCGTCGGTGAAGTCGGCGAGATGTTCTCGATCGGCCCCGTGCAGCTGATAGGTGCTGCGCCGGGTTGTCAGGCGGGCCACGGGTGAGAGGTTGTGACCTCGGGTGAATGCGGCCAGTTGGTCGAGCAGTTCCACAGGGACACGGTCAGGCTGGCCGAGAGGCGTCTGGACTTCCCGGCGGCTGTCCGGTCCAATCGGCAGTTTCAGATGCCAGCCGTGGTCTGCTCCGCCGGTGCGGCGGCGCAGAACGATGCCCCGGGCAGCGAGTTCGAGCCTTGCGGTGTCGTAGTAGACCGCCTCCAGGAATGTTTCTGTGGGTTCTCCGGGCTGTTCCACCCCGGCAATGTCCGCGAACACGGGGACCTTTGCGGTGTGGCGGGGGGCGTACTTACGCTCGGATTCAGTACTGTCCCGGGATGCCATGACGCTCAGACCGCCGACGTGGCCGGGCAACCAGCTGCGAGGTCGGCACCGGAAATAGGGGTGTTCGTCATGGCAGGTCCTCGCCTGGGCAACGGGAAGTGGCAGCGGCCCGGGTGAATGCTGCCGCGGTCGTGTACTGATTCTAGGGCGGCGACGGCTAAGGGGCCAGAGCGATTCGTCCAGTCTTGGGCGCAGGGCGGAGCGGCACCTAAAAGGCCGCGCTAACCCCAGTTGGGCTCCGACCTCGATCTGGAACAACTGACCGCCGAGGACGCCCGTGACTGGCTGGTCCCGCCGACGTAGAATCGTGCTGGACAAGGAGCGCCGGCCGGCGCAGCGCCACGGCCCATCCTAAGGAGGACCCCTATGAGCCATGCATCGACCAGCCCAGAGGCTGCCGCCGCCGCACAGACCCTGTTCCGGGTCGCACTCGGGGGCGTGCTCATCGCCCACGGATCCCAGAAACTCTTCGGGTGGTTCGGCGGAGGGGGCATCGAAGGAACCAGCAAGGGCATGCACGCCATGGGCTTCCGCCCAGCAAAACCCAGTGCCATCCTCGCAGGCGTGGGTGAAGCAGGAGCCGGTGTCGCCTTGGCCCTGGGACTCGCCACTCCGGCCGCCGGCGCCGCCGCTGCCACCACGATGGGCGTCGCGGCCAGCGTCCACGCCCCTAACGGCTTCTTCGCCACAGAGGGCGGCCTTGAGTACCCCGCGGTGCTGGGCCTGGCGGCGGCATCGTTCACCATCGGGGGACCCGGACCCTTCTCCCTGGACTCGATCACTGGTCATGTCCTGGACCGGCCCTGGATGCGGGCGGCTGCCTTAGCCGTGATACCGGCAGCCATCGGGATCCAGATCTACCGCCGGCGTAAAGCGCTGGCCAACGACACGGTGGCACCGGATACCGGATCCCCGGTGGAAGAAAGCTGAGGCCATGCCGACACGCCTTAGCCACCCATGGGCCAACCAAGCCACCAATTCAGCAGTCCTCTAGGGGGAATCTGCCACGCGGGGTCAGCGCCAGCCGAGCTGCGGCGCCACATACTTCAGGATCGACTCGATGACGTGGGCGTTGTAGTCGACGCCGAGCTGGTTCGGGACCGTGAGCAGTAGGGTGTCTGCCGTGGCGATCGCCTCGTCCTCGGCCAGCTCCGCGGCCAGCTCCTCTGGGGCACCTGCGTAGGACCGGCCAAAGACCGCGCGCGTTTTCTCGTCGATGTTGCCCACCTGGTCGGAGCTGTGGCGGTCGCGTCCGAAGTATTGCCAGTCCCGCTCGTCCGTCAGTGCGAAGATGCTGCGGCTGACCGAGACGCGCGGCTCCCGATTGTGCCCTGCCTCCTTCCAGGCCTGCCGGTAGAGCTCGATCTGCTCGGCCTGCTGGACGTGAAAGGGCTTGCCGCTCTCGTCATCCTTGAGGGTGGAGCTCTGCAGGTTCATGCCGAGCTTCGCCGCCCAGATGGCCGTGGCGTTCGAGCCGGAACCCCACCAGATGCGCTCGCGCAGGCCCTCCGAGTGCGGCTCCACGCGCAGCAGGCCCGGGGGGTTCGGGAACATTGGGCGGGGGCTCGGCGCCGCGAAGCCCTCGCCAGTGAGCACCCCGAGCAGACGCTCGGTGTGCCTGCGGCCCATGTCGGCGTCCGACTCGCCCTCGGCGGGGGCGAAGCCAAAGTGACGCCACCCGTCGATGACCTGCTCGGGTGAACCCCTACTGATGCCCAGCTGCAGCCGGCCGCCCGAGATCAGGTCGGCGGCGCCAGCCTCCTCCGCCATGTAGAGCGGGTTCTCGTAGCGCATGTCGATCACGGCGGTACCGATCTCAATGCGGCTTGTCCGTGCCCCGATCGCAGCGAGCAGCGGGAACGGGGAGGCGTATTGCCGCGCGAAGTGGTGGACGCGGAAGTAGGCGCCGTCCGCCCCCAACTCCTCGGCCGCGACCGCGAGGTCGATCGCCTGCAGCAGCGCATCCGACGCGTTGCGCGTGCCAGACTCCGGGTGGTCGGTCCAATGGCCGAAAGACAGGAATCCGATGTTTTTCACACCAAAGACCAACATGTTGGCGGGAGTCCTTATTCCCTCGGGGTCTCAGCCTGGCACCCCCTCCCGTGGCACGGGCCGCCTCCGCCAGGGCCGGAGATGCGGCACGTCCGTCGACTCCCTTGCCGGTCGCACAGGGGCGAGTCGTCTGCACGGAAATGTCCCCAACTAAGACCACCCCACCTGACTCGTCATAGGTCTGCCGGTCTACGACGCCATCGTGGGGGTTCCATGCAGCGGACTTGGATCCTTCAATCCTCAAAGCCGGATATTTTCGAACTCCGTCTTGACGATGGCCACGTTGCCTTCACAAATCAGTTCCCTTCCACCTTCAATCTCCATTTTGAGCCCGATGTACGTAAGAGCAGGATCCGGCGGGGGACGCACACGCATGGTAATTGGTGGACGCGTGCGGCTCGTTGAGCCGAAGACTCTGTATATTGCGCGACCTTCTTCTCTATTCCAGAATATTTGTGGCCCGCACTCGATGGCCAGAATTGTCGGCGCAACACAGGACTGCCATTTCTGCGAGGACGGGAAGCCCTTGCGGTGTTGGGGTGTAAGTCGGCCGCCGCTGTTAGCCGGCGTACGGGTCGGCGATGCCGATGTACTGGGTGTAGAGGTATTCCTCGATGCCTTCGAGGCCGCCTTCACGGTCCAGGCCGGACTGCTTGACCCCGCCGAACGGGGCTGCGGCGTTGGAGACCACGCCGGCGTTCAGGCCCAGCATGCCGGTCTCCAGGCGTTCGCCCATCCGGATGCCACGGTTCAGGTCCCGGGTGAAGACATAGGCGACCAGCCCGTACTCGGTGTTGTTCGCCAGCCGGATGGCCTCGTCCTCGGTGTCGAAGGTGATGATCGG
>NZ_JAUSSN010000016.1 GCF_030812335.1 Pseudarthrobacter oxydans | reverse complement strand
GGCCTGGCTCCATGACTACAATCATCACCGAGGCCACACCTCACTCAAGGGTCAGCCACCAGCAAGCCGCGTCACTAGCCTCCGTGGGTAATACATCTAGGCGATCCCTTCGGAAGTCCATTCCGGGCGCACCGGCCCGTCCATCCACACCACGTCACGAGAACTAGCCATGGACCTCATGGGCGTGCCTCAGTTCGAATGATTCTTTCGTCAAGCGGCCAGCCTGGGTATCGACACGGATGACCTCCGGCGCTTTTACGACATCGTCAGCGACAGAACCTACAAACTGCGCTCGCCGATGAAGTTCCGGCCCCGGTGTCAGCCCCATTCGCGGTCTTAGCGCCGCGCAGCCTTCCTTGCGGCGTTCTTCAGCGCCTTGCGGGACACCGGCTTCAGGGCCTTTCGGGCGGCCTCTTCGGCGAGGGCACGGTGGCGTCGGGCATCGATCACATCATTCCAGAGCGCCGTGGCGAATGCCCCGCCGTCCTGGGCGTACACCTGATAGGGGTAGTCCGAAAAGGCGGCAGGCGGTGTCCCCGCGGGGAGCCCGGTGCCGGACGTCCGCGCTACGGCGTCGGCGATGGTCCAGGTCTCGGTCAGGTGGGGCGTGAGGTTATCCTGCACAAATATGTTGGCGTCGGGGGACTGCGCAGCCCGTTCCAGCAGGGACTCGAGCCGATCCGCCAGCAACGCGGAGGCTACATCCTGGAGCGGCGTTCCTTCGGCCGTGGCGGCGTCGAGACGGGCCTCCTGCTCCGCGACGGCATCCGCCCAGTCGCTGGTCTGGCGGAACTTCTGCCAGGTGGGAAACCATACGATCGCGCCAGTGGCGTGGTTGTGGATGTGCTGCAGGCCGCTGTTCTTCTCCGTGGCTGCGTGGTCATGTCCAGCGGCGTCGGCGTCAGCCAGCAGTTGGGACAAGGTGTTCGTGGGTGAAGAGCTCATCGTGGTGACTGGCTACTTTCCTCTAGGGGGCTTCGGTCCGTTCATCAGCACAACCTGCGGCGGGGACTGACTATTCCGTGCGGCGGTCGTGCCCTACTATGACGCCGTTCACCGGCTGACAGGCGCGGTTCAGGCGTTCGACGTCGTCCTCTGTCAGCCTGCGGGTCAACGTTGTGGTTCTTCAGCAGCCGCTCCACGCGTTCTCCTGTATCTGCTCCGCCGTTGTATCTGCTTCGCTGTGTTCGGCGTCTGCTGCTCCGAAGCTACACCGCTGGCAGCATGCGACGACTCCGGCTGGTACGGTCGGGCTGGAGCTGCATACGCTGCAGCGGGAACAGGAAGGGCATCTCAAGGGCGTGAAGCGGTCCAAGGGAGTGTCATCTGTAGCGTCGTGGAGCCATACTGGTTGAATGATGACCGACGGCGGATCCGGGGCTGCGGGCGGGAAGCGGCCCGCGCCGGGCATGAGCCCGTTCCCTCCGATCGCAGACTACGCGTTCCTGTCCGACTGTGAGGCCAACTGCCTTATCGCCCCGAGCGGGCAGGTGGAGTGGATGTGCCTGCCGCGTCACGATTCACCGAGTGCGTTTTCCACCATGCTTGACCGGGCCGCGGGCGGTTTCAAGGTGGCTCCGTACGGCGTCCGGGAGCCCACTGCCCGCCGCTATCTCCCCGGCAGCCTGATCCTGGAGACCACCTGGCAGACCAGGACGGGCTGGATGATCGTGAGGGATGCCCTGGTGATGGGTCCGTGGCACCACACCGACGAGAGAGCCGGCCGGTACCGCCGCCCGCCGACGAACTACGAGGCCGAGCACTGCCTGCTGCGCACCGTCCGGTGCGTCAACGGTGCGGTTGAGCTGTCCGTGCTGTGCGAGCCGGTCTTCGACTACGGCCGGCGCCGGGCGCGGTGGGAGTTCTCCAGTCCCGGATACGGAGAGGCCGTGACCGTCAGCGGCGATGAGGGGGATCCGGTGCTGCGTCTGACCACCGACCGACGGCTGGGCATCGAGGACTCCATCGCGGTCATTCGCAGCCGGATGACCGAGGGCGAGGAGGCGTTCATCGCGCTCTCCTGGACATCGCTGCCTCCACCGAGGACATGGGAGGAAGCCACCCAGAAGCAGTGGCAGACCACCGAGTTCTGGCGGCAGTGGATCACGGTGGGGGAGTTCCCGGACCATCCGTGGCGGGAGGACCTGCAACGCAGCGCCCTGACGTTGAAAGGGCTCACATATGCGCCGACCGGAGCGCTGATCGCCGCGCCCACCACGTCGCTGCCCGAGACGCCCGGGGGAGAGCGGAACTGGGACTACCGGTACACGTGGGTGCGAGACTCCACCTTCGCGCTGTGGGCCCTTTATACCCTCGGCCTGGACCGGGAGGCCGATGACTTCTTCTCCTTCATCCGCGACGTTGCCGCCGAGGACGACCTGCAGCTCATGTACGGCGTCGGCGGCGAAAGGGACCTGCCCGAGTCCATGGTTGAGGGCCTCGGCGGCTACGACGGGGCCCGCCCCGTCCGGATCGGTAACGCGGCGGTCCACCAGCGGCAGCTCGACGTCTGGGGCACGATGCTGGACTCCGTTTACCTCCACTCCAAATCCCGTGACCAGCTTCCCGGGCCGTTATGGCCCGTCCTGCTCCGCCAGGTCGAGCAGGCCGCCTCGCACTGGCGGGACACCGATCACGGCATCTGGGAGGTCCGTGGCGAACCGCAGCACTTCACCTCCTCCAAGCTCATGTGCTGGGTCGCCCTGGATCGCGGCGCCCGGTTGGCGCGGCTGCACGGCCAGACCGATTACGCCCGGAAATGGGACACAATCGCGGAGGAGATCCACGAGGACATCTGCCGCAACGGTCTCGACGATCGCGGAGTGTTCGTCCAGTCCTACGGCACCACGAACCTCGATGCCTCGCTGCTCCTTGTCCCGCTCGTCCGGTTCCTGCCCGCCAATGATCCACGCGTGCGTGCCACGGTCTTGGCCATCGCCGATGAACTCACCTGGCACGGACTCGTCCTGCGCTACCGCCCCGAGCAGACCGACGACGGACTCTCCGGCGCTGAGGGGACCTTCACCATGTGTTCGTTTTGGCTCGTCTCAGCCCTCGTTGAGATCGGAGAAGTGACCCGCGCTAAAGCACTGTGTGAACGCCTGCTATCCCACGCCAGTCCACTGGGGCTCTACGCCGAGGAGCTTGATCCGGTGAATGGCCGTCACCTCGGCAACTTCCCGCAGGCCTTCACCCACTTGGCCCTCATTAACGCGCTCATGCACCTCATTCGCGCGGAAGAATCGGACCGTGCGAGGCAATTCTCCCCGGCTCACCGCAACAAGTAGATGTCTCTGACCGGTCATAGCCGGCGAGCTCCTCGGCGACACCCTTGGTCATGGTCTTGATGTAGTCGTCGGCTTCCGAGTCCCGGCCGCGTGGCGATACGGCACGGCGCACACAGCATCGGCCGGGCACACAGGGTGGCCTGTGTGCCCGGCCGTGTACCGGATCCGCCCGCTGGCGGATCCGGAGGTGGCTTACGCCGCCAGCGGCATCGAATCATGGCGGGCCTCGACGACGAGCGACTGCCCGTCGACCGAGACGGCCACCTGGCCGCCAGACTGAAGGTCCGACGCCAGGAATAGATCCGCGATCCGGTCGTCGAGCTCGCGCTGGATCACGCGGCGCATCGGCCGGGCTCCGTATTCGGGCTCGTAGCCGCGTTCGGCGATCCAGTCGACAGCCGTTTCGCTGACCTCGAGAGTGATGCCCTGGGACTGCAGGCGGGCTTCCGTCTGGTTCAGCATCAGCCGAACGATCCGGCGCAGCTGCGCCTGGTCCAGCTTGCGGAACAGGACGATCTCGTCGATCCGGTTGAGGAACTCCGGCCGCATCGTCTCGCGCAGCCGGCCCAGCACCCGGTCCCGCAGCGCCTTCTCTGAACCGAAGCCGTTGCCGTCGTCGGCCTTGGAGACAAAGCCCATCGCGCCGCCCTTGCTGGCCAGGAACTCCGAGCCGAGGTTGGAGGTCATGATGATCACGGTGTTGCGGAAGTCCACCATGCGGCCCTGTCCGTCGGTGAGCCGCCCGTCGTCGAGCACCTGGAGCAGTAGGTTGAACACATCCGGGTGGGCCTTCTCCACTTCGTCGAGCAACACTACGGAGTACGGGTTACGACGGACGCGTTCGGTCAACTGCCCGGCTTCGCCGTAGCCGACATAGCCGGGAGGGGCTCCGACCAGCCGGCTTACGGTGTGCCGTTCGCCGAACTCGCTCATGTCGAAGCGCACCATTGCATTCTCATCCCCGAACAACGACCCGGCCAGCGCCTTGGCGAGTTCGGTCTTGCCCACACCCGTCGGGCCGAGGAACAGGAAGCTGCCGACAGGCCTGTCCGCGTCCCCCATGCCGGTGCGACTACGCCGGACCGCCTTCGCGATCAGCGTCACGGCGTCGTCCTGCCCGACGATCCGCTGATGCAGTTCCTCCTCGAGCCTGGACAGGCGTTCCCTGTCGTCTTCTGTGAGCCGGCTGGCTGGGATTCCGGTGGACCGGGAGATGACCCCTGCGATATCCGCGTCGCTGACGACGGACTCGGCGCCTTCGGAAGACTCAGGTGCACTGGAAATCGCGGCGGAGAGCTTCCCGTGCACTGCTTCGATCTCATCCCGCAGCCGCGAGGCCTCTTCATAGCTTTCCGTGGCGACGGCGTCGTTCTTGGACATTTCCAGGGTTGCGAGCTGCTCGCGAAGAACAGCCACGTCGGTCTGTGAGCCGAGTTTGATGCTCAGCCGCGCACCTGCCTGGTCGATGAGGTCGATGGCCTTGTCGGGCAGGAAACGGTCCGTCACGTAGCGTGCGGAGAGTTCGACGGCGGCGCGGATCGCCTCGTCGGTGTAGCGGACGCCGTGGTGTTCCTCGTACCGTCCGCGCAGGCCGTCGAGGATCTGTACGGCGTCCTCTATGCTCGGTTCGCCGACCTGTACGGGCTGGAAGCGGCGTTCCAGTGCCGCGTCCTTCTCCACCTTTCGGTATTCGTTCAGGGTGGTGGCGCCGACGAGGTGAAGTTCACCACGGGCCAGGCGCGGCTTCAGGATGTTTCCTGCGTCCATGCCGCCTTCCCCCCCGCCGCCGGCTCCGACGACCGTGTGAAGTTCGTCGATGAACAGGATGATTTCCCCGGCGTGTGAACCGACTTCGTCCATCGCCTTGGTCAGGCGCTCCTCGAAGTCACCGCGGTACCGCGTTCCGGCCAACATGGCCGGCAGATCCAGGGCAATGACGCGCTTGCCGCGGAGCTGCTCGGGCACGGCGCCTGCGATGATCGCCTGGGCCAGCCCTTCGATGATCGCGGTCTTGCCCACGCCGGCTTCCCCGACTAGGACAGGGTTGTTCTTGGTGCGCCGGGCCAGGATCTCGATCGTCTGCTCGATCTCGGCGCTCCGGCCGATCACCGGGTCCAGGCTGCCTTCGCGGGCATGTGCAGTGAGGTCGCTGCCGTAGGTGTCAAGAGTCGGGGTGTCAGACCCGGCGGCAGCTGCCTGCGACAGTCCGGGGTCCCCGCCGGTCGGCGTGGCCCCAGCGCGAGCGGACTGCTCGCGCGGTCCGGACTGCAGGGACTCCGGCGTCACCCCGGCCGCGGCGAGCACCTGCCCCGCCGGGGCCTCCTGGTTGACGACCAGCGCGAAGAACACGTGTTCGGGATCGATGTAGGTTGAACCGAATGCCCGGGCAACCTGGTAGGCGTCGAGCAGGGCTCGCTGGGCCGACGGCGTCAGGGCCAGCGTCGCTTCCGCCCTGACGGTTGCCTGCTCCGGGAGACGCTCCTCGGCCGCCGTGGCGATGGCAGCAGGTTCCGCGCCTGCGTGGCGGATGTAGTCGGCGGCCGGTTCCCTCTCGACCATGACACGCAGGATGTGCAGCGCGTCCACATGGATGTGACCGTGCTGCGCGGCGAACTCTGCGGCACGCGCGAGCACGTCATGGGTGCGCCGGCTCAGCAGCCGGGTGATGTCCATCGGGTGCCCGGGGCCGGCCGCGCGCTGGCCCTGCAGGTAACGGGCAAGAAATTCGTCGAACGAGCCGTGGCCGGACTCTGCCGGGCCAAAAAATTCAGCCATGAAACCTCCGTAAGAGAGTTGAGTGTACTTGACTCAACGTTGGGAAAACGGATTTATTCCCGGGTGCAGCAGTGGGCAGGGCACGGACCCGGGTGCGGGCCCGGGGGAATCGGGGCCCCGGTGCCTGGACGCTGCCCAGGCCCAGGGAGAACCCCGAGAGAGAGACCACTTCTGGTCATCGTCCCCGTGGGGAACGGCAGCCCTCCTGACCGGCACTCTCTCGGCGGGGTCTTCGGACTAGAACATGCCTAGTAGGCCTTCTCCACTTGGGTCCTGATTCCAAGGCCTGGTGGTGCAGCCGGCTTTTCAGGCATGCTGAAGATCGTCCAGCGTCCAGGCCAGAACGAGTAGGTCCGAACGTGACAGAGTCATCAGGCCGTAAGTGAAGGCGTCCTGACCCCTCCTGTTTCGGGAGTCCTTTCCGATACCGCGAGCACAGACGATGGCGAACACCGGCTCAGCCAACCTGCCTGACCCTGGCTTTGCGTTGTCTGTGTCCGACCTTTTCCCTTGCATCCCGTCGGGGCTGGACCATTGTGCGTATCTACTGCGGGAACGGCCTTCCGGGATAATCTCCAGCCCGGCGCCGGCGCCGGCGCCGGTTCTTCCTCACCGCCGCCTGAGAAGCGCACTAACGGTGGCTTGCGGTCTCGCTCATCTCTGCATAGTCCCACCATGACACGCTGGACACTAGGGTAATTATTCCTCCTGCTCCGGAGGAGTGGGCCTCTGGGCCCCCAACTCGCTCCGCCGCGCGTCCCGCGTGTCAGGGGAGGGGACTGGCAGAAGCCTCCTTAGGCTCCCAAAGCAGGCCCAGGGTACGTTCCCTGGCATCCAATAGGCCGTCAGCGGGCTCCCTGTTGCGTTCGGCGGCGGCGGTTCACGGTGTCGGAGACTGCTACGCCTATGAGGGGAAGAACGGCCCCAATAGCGGCAACGAAGGCCGGGAGGAGAAAGCTCAAATTTGCCAGCAGCACCAAGGCTCCGATGCCGGCGAGATCAGATGGTTGGCGTTGGCCCAGTACCTGTCGAATAAAAAAGCCCCGGCCGGCAAGGAAGAGAGCCGGCCCACCAAAAAGAAACAGAACGGTGGCCAGATCGGGGCGGGCGGCCGGATCGCTGATCACGAGCTGATCACCAACCGCCACCAGGATCAGGCCTGCCAGTAAAATGACCAAGGTGTTGCCCGCCAGAATGCCGGGCCGGAACTGATCATCGACAGAAGCAAGCTTTTCCAGAATTTCCTGTTCGAGGCCATGGAAGTAGCACCACCAGATCGCGACGCTTCCGGCCAAACTTACGGTCCCGGTCAGAAATATCAAGGGGTCCTCCAGATTGCCTGCAATCGCCAGACCGGTTGAAAGGATCGTCTCGCCGAGCGCGATCAGGTAGAACAACCCGAACCGCTCAAAGATCCTCTCTCCCGTGAGCGGGACCCGGCTTCCTTCG
Organism: Pseudarthrobacter oxydans; assembly: GCF_030812335.1. Classification (GTDB taxonomy): domain Bacteria; phylum Actinomycetota; class Actinomycetes; order Actinomycetales; family Micrococcaceae; genus Arthrobacter; species Arthrobacter oxydans_B. The sequence continues at coordinate 50,376 of NZ_JAUSSN010000016.1, read as the reverse complement.
GTTTTACGGCCCGGCAACCGGTGGGCCAGCATATGGCCGCCCAGATCGATCGCGGCAGCGACACTCCAGAAGATCAAACGCGGCCCCGGAGCGAAGAAGACGCCGGCAATCCAAAACGGGGCGCTCAAACACCCCCAGATCAGTGTGCGCACGAAATGGTCGTGGGTGGTCCGGTCAAGTCCGACAGTGAGCATCCACGCACCCCGGCCCAGCTGGGCCAGGAGATAGCTCGCAGCAAAGAGCCATCCGAAGTCACCAAACGCTGAGCCGATTGAGGCGTTCATGAACAGTGTGACAAGCATGACGATCAGCAGCATCCACTGCACCTCAAGCCGCGAAGTGTCCAGCAATGTAGCCGACCAGGTCGTGTACACCCACACCTTATAGACCGCAAGAAGAAGCACAAATGTTTCACCGGCCCCCACCCATGAGGGATACTCCAGCAAATGGTGGGACAGCTGCGATAGCGCGAAGACAAAGACCAGATCGAAAAATAGCTCAAGGCGCGTGACCCGGTCTTCGGAGGTTGCGGAACGCATCAGCGACGTGGCACGGAACATCAGGGGCCTCCACTGGGCTAGGAGCGGACGGACGCCCCCTCCTGTTGTCGAAAAGACTGACGACGGTCAGCAGAGAAGTCAAGGGGAAACTCGCCGGGAGTCCTCGACAATCACGAGTTCCAGCTCGTCGTCCGTATCCTTGAGCCGTTCCTTGACCCCGGCGGCACGTCGGATGGCGTGCCGGAGTAGACCACATTCGCCTCGATGAACTTGCCCATCCCGGCGCTGCGGTTCTCCCGGTGCGTCACCAAGTCCGAGGCCAGCGCGGCGATCCGCTGACGCGAGGGCTTGAGCTGGTCGAAGACCGGGCCCAAGCCCTCGCAGCGCGGGGTTTAGCTAGCCAGTCCAACTTCCGGGGACCAGTTCAGTGTGGACGTAGCCCCTTCTTGACCCGACAGGCGAAAGTCTCCCACCCCGGTACCGTTAGACGGCCGATGTTAGCGAACGAGGTTTAGCGCCGCGTTGACGATGGATGCTTCGTCGATGCCGTGGATCCGGTAGGCGTCCTGGAGATCAGAGGACTGGCCGAAGTCCTCTACTCCCAGGGAGACTGTGCGGTCGCCTCGGGCTCCGGCGAGGAAGGACAAGGTGTGGGGGTGTCCGTCCTGGATCGTGACGAGGGGCGCGGGGGCGTGTCGTGGAAAGAGGCCGTCGATGATGTCGAATCCAATCGCCCTGGTTCCTTGATTCAGCGAGTTGCGGCGCTGGAGGGATTCAAAGACCAGGTCAGGGCTGGTGAGGCAGACGACACCGGCCATGATGCCAAGTGCCTTAAGCCGCGCTGCCGAGGCGATGACTTCGGGCATCATTGCCCCGACGCCGACTAGAGTGACCCTATCCTCGACCGGGTCGTGGTCGCTCAGCCGGTAACCGCCGGCCACCGCGTGCCTGCGGCGACGCTCCAGCAGCACCGTGTCCGTCGGCATGGCAGCCAGGGACTGATCCAGTGGACGGGTGGTGAGCCGGAAGTAGGCCGAGCGTCCTCCGGGAATGCCGATCCGGCTCATGGCTTCGAGCATGCACCACTCCAGGTCCTGGGCGAAGGCCGGCTCCCAGGCTGTGCACTCCGGTTGTTCCAATCCGATGGACGGGGTGGTGAGGGACTGGTGGGCGCCGCCTTCCGGTGCCAGAGTCACCCCTGACGGCGTCCCGATCAGTATGGACTGGCCGCCGGCGTACATGCCGAAGGACCACGGTTCGAGGGCGCGGGCCACGAACGGGTCGTAGATGGTGGCGATGGGAATCAGCGGCTGGCCCCAGCGGCTCCAGGTCGTTCCGAGTTCGGAGACGAGGCCCACGAGGTTGGTTTCGGCGATGCCGAGTTCGATGTGTTGGCCGTGGGAGTTTTCAATCCAGCGGAGGACCCGTTCAACGTCGTCCGCGAACCAGTCCTGGCGTTCACCGACGGACCATACTCCGGTTTTGTTGATCCAGCCGCCGAGGTTGGTGGAGGAGGCAACGTCGGGGCTGCAGGTGACGACACGGTGGGCCACCTCGGGCGCTGCCCGTTTGAGGTCCGACAGGAACCGTCCCAGTGCGGCTTGCGTGGAAATTCTGTCGCCGTAGCCCCATGGCAGGGAAGCCGGGATCAAGAGGGACGGGGCCAGTGCGGGTTGCTGGCGCTTGAGCCGGAGGGATGTCCGGGCGCAGGCCCGTTCTTCGACGGTGCCCGGCTGGAATTTGCGCCATGGATCGTCAAGGTCCATCCCTGAGGCCTCCGCGAGCGTCTCCATCTGACCTTTGGTCAAGAGTGCTGAGTGGTTGTTCGGGTGTCCCTCGGTGGCAAGTCCGCGGCCCTTGATCGTGTAGGCAAAGATGACGGTGGGCCTGGTGGGGTCGACTTGCCCGTAGGTGTCCAGCAGCAGCCCGATGTCGTGTCCGCCAAGATCACGTACCGCCGCAGCCTGTTCCCCTGCGGTGAGCGAACCGAGCAGGGTTTCCATGGCCGGGGTCGATCCGTTGGCGCACAGGCGGCCGAAGATTTCCGAGTCGGGGGAGCGGAGCACTCGCTGGTATTCCTCGTTAGGCATGGTCTCCAGCCGGCGCTGTAGATCCGCACCGCCGGAACGGGTGAAGAGTTCCTGCACACGGGTTCCCCACTTCCGGGTTAGGACCTGCCAGCCGGCGGCTTCAAACATGCCCTGCAGGCGCGTGATCTGCGAGTCGGGTACCACCCGGTCCAATGACTGCCGGTTCAAATCAACGATCCAGAGCAATTCGCCGAGTTGCGCCACGGTGGGGTCGGCAACAGCTTCCCAGATGGCGCCTTCGTCCAGTTCGGCGTCGCCCAGAAGTCCGATAAAGCGACCGGATTTGCGGGATCCAGCGTACCTGTCGCTGACGAACCGGTGTGACATGGCTGCCCAGATGGTGGCCGTGGCTCCGATTCCCACGCTCCCGGTGGAAAAGTCCACAGTGTCAGGGTCCTTTGATCGGCTGGGGTAGCTCTGCAGGCCGCCCTTCTGCCGAAGGGTGCTGAGTTTGTTCTCGTCCAAGTCGCCCAGGAGGTAGTTGATCGCGTGCAGGACAGGGGAGGCGTGGGGCTTGACTGACACACGGTCCGCCTCGGTCAGTTCGGAGAACCAGAGGGAGGTCATAATTTCCACCATGGAGGAGCTGGAGGCTTGATGTCCGCCAACTTTGATGCCGCTGGTGTTAGGGCGTCCGCGGTTGGCGGCATCCACGATTGCGGCGGCGGTCCAGCGCACCCGCTGGGCGATACCCTCCAGGACTGCTGTCCCGGACGCTGCATCCTCAGAGTCCGCGGGACCCGGGTGCGCTGCTGTGGTCTGAAAATCTTCCACCCTCATGATGGTCTCCCGGACAAGTAAGAGTTCCGCGCCGAATCTTGGTCCTTCGGTGATGGATAGGGGACACGGTCTGCAGTTTCCGATGGATTGTGTTCTCCGGCCGGACGGACGGACCGGTGGGGGTCGTCTGTGGGTGGTGCAACGATGGGTTTGGTGACGACAGCCTGTATGCGCCCTCCTATGACGGCTGAAAGCCATCCCAGGCAGGCCCCGATGATGAGGGCAATGATGGTGGGCCAAAAAGACAGTTGTGTTCCGAAGAACACGGCTGTCCCGGCGAAGGCGCCGGGGATGAAGGACAGTGGTGCCCATCCGGCCTGGAGGCACATGGCCAGTGCGGCAAAAGCCACGCCAACGGCGAGCACTCCGGGGAATTGCACCCCACTGGTCAGTAGCGCTACTAGCCACCCGTAGATGACGCCGGACAGGTTGGCCGCCAACCCCTTGGAAAATCCTGCCCTGCCTCCTCCCGCGGCGAAAAAGCATGCCCATGCGACGAACGCCACCCACGTGATGAGGCCAAGTTCCACGCTTACCTGCGTCCAGATTCCTGCAAGTACGCCGACGGATATACCCACGCCTATGTATAGTCTCATTTCGATTCTCTCTATTTTGTTGATGCGTCGAGCCCTCCGACTGTTCGTCAGGGCACCAGGATGGCCCGGCCGCGCACTTTGCCCGCTTCGAGGTCGCTGATCGCCTGTCGGAAGTCGTCGAGGGCGTACTTCTGGGTATGAAGAGTGACGGCACCCCGCGCCGCCAAGGCCATCAGGTCCTGGAGGTCGTTGTAGGAGCCGACGAGGTTGCCGATGATGTTGATCTCGGCCGAGACGATGTCGATGGTAGGGACGTCGATGTTCTCGCCGTAGCCCACCACGTAGTAATCCCCGGCCTGGCGCAGCATGGCGAGGCCTTGGGCGGTCGCGCCACCTTCGCCAACGAAGTCGATGAGTGCCTCCGCTCCATGACCGCCGGTGAGGGCAAGGACCTGCTCGACCTGTGACCCGTCAGCCAGGACACCCTCATGGGCCCCGATCTTCTTGGCCAGGTCCAAGGCGGCAGGGTTACGGTCTACAACGATGATGCGGGCCGGTGTTAGCGCTGTGAGGACTTGGATTCCGATGTGCCCGAGCCCTCCGGCGCCGATGACAACGCATGTGTCCCTTGCAGTCAGCCGCTTGGCCGCCTTAGCGGCCGCGTGATAGGCGGTAAGGCCGGCGTCGGCCAGGGCCGCGACGTCGGCGGGTTCCAGGGAGTCGTCGATTTTTACGACGGAGCGGGCGGATGTCAGGAGGTATTCGGCGTATCCGCCGCTGGTGTCAATACCAGGGAACTTGCTCTGCTCGCAGTGCACGTCGTCCCCGGAACGGCAGGCACGGCACAGACCGCACGTGATGAGGGGGTGCAGGATGACTTTGTCGCCTTCCTTGACATTGGTAACTGCGCTACCGACTGCGTGCACCCATCCGGCGTTCTCGTGGCCGATGGTGTACGGCAGGTGGACCTGCGATTTTTCCGCCCACTGGCCCTCGAGAATGTGTAGGTCCGTGCGGCAAACCCCGGCTCCCCCGATTCTGACGACGACATCAAAGGGGCCGGTGACTTGGGGGGTAGGCACTTCTGCCATTTTCAGGCCCTCGTGGTAGCCGACAACCTGGACAGCTCGCATGGTGCTCATGGGTGAATCTCCTTGACTATTAGCGGAAGTAGTTCGTGGTGGTCTGCGGCCTCAGCGCCATCGGGCCGCGGGCTCTGGTCCGTGCCGGAGCCTTCATAGCGTGTGCGCAACAGACCCCGGCAGAAATGCGCGTTCCCGTCAATGGAAATGCGGGTCGAGCGGGCCCGGCGCAGCGCCAACGGAACTGCATCGGGGGGATAAGGGTGCCCTTCGTGGTTAACCAGGACAGTCGCATCGGCCGCTTCGGGCAAGCCAAGCGCTGCCCGTCGGCGCAGCAGCGCTTCCTTGTTCCTTCCAGCCGGAAGGTTCCAGAGACGAATGGTTCCCACCTCCGTTTCCACGAGACTTGCGTTGGCGCGCAGGAGATCAGTGAGGCATCGCTCCATTGCAGCAGTGTGGGCCTTGCGACGGAACGTCCACCGCAGCTCGTCCAGACTGTCCTCAGCCTCGTGCAGGAACGTGCCGCGGTACCCTGCGTCCGCGGCCAGCCCGGCGTTGATGACGTCGGAGTCGTGGTGATCGTCCAGCTCGACGACCACCTGCGCGACGGCCGGCAGCGCCGAGATCACGTCCTTGCTGTCGGACGCCATCAGGTAGGCGAAATTGGGCGAGCAGAAGGAGGTGGGCAGGCGCAGGTGAACTTCCACCCGTGCACCACCGACACCGGCCTGGACCTCAAGGGAACGAACGAAGCCAAGATCAGTGATCGGTTCGTCCAGTTCCGGGTCGAACACCGAGTCCAAGGCACTGCGGATGTCCTCCTCGGTCACATCCCAGCGGGTTTCAGCTGCAGGATCGAGGTGTAGAGCTGTCATTGGACGCCCGCCAGGTCGGCGCGTTCGGGCTGTCGCGGTCCTGTCTTTGTCTCGTCCGCATCGGGAAGCTGAAGCTCTGCAGGCACCGGGATGTCGTACATCTTCGCAGCGTTGAGTCCCAGGATCTTCTTCTTCTGGGCAGTGGTGAGCGGGGCATATTCGGTCATGTCTGCCGGGATCTGGAAGTCAACGAACCGCTCAATCAGCCAGCGGGGTGTCCAGATGGCGTAGTCACTGGAGAACTGGATCCGGTCCTCTCCGATCCAATAAATGAGCTCGCCGATGATCTGGGCGAAGTACCGCGGCCGCGTGTGCATGAAGGGCATCGCGACGGCCAGGCCGCCATGGACATTGGGCTCCTGGGTGGCGATCCAGCAAAAGTCTTCCAGCCGGGGCAGACCGACGTGCTCGACCACAAAGTTTAGATCGGTGAAGTCTGAGGCGGCGTGGTCGACGTCGGCGACGTCGAAAGCGTCCCGGTCCAGCGGGCGGACAGTAGGACCCTTGTGGATGTGGATGTTCTTGATGCCGAGTTTGCGGCACTCCTCGAAATACCGGTAGGACCAGGGGTCCGAGAGCTTGTACCCACGGGATTCACCGTGCCACTCGGCGGTGTAGAGCTTCACTCCTTTGAAGCCCATCTTTTCGTGATCGGCGCGCAGCCGGTCAAGGCCTGCCTCACCATCGCGGGGGTCATAACAGTGGTTGTACGTGAGCTTGTCCGGATTCGCCGCGGCAAGGCCGTATGCCTCCTCCACCTGTGCGAATCCGTTCTTGTAGAACGCGCCGAGATAGGCCGGCTGAAAGATCGCGTGGTCGACGTAGCCGTCCTCGAACAGATCCTTCATGAGGCGCTCGCCGCCCTGGTAGAGGAATTCCTCGTAGGACCACTGTTCCGCGTCGGGAGAGAGGTTGCGGTGGTAGTCGTAGAAGCAATCGATGAACTGCTTACCAGGGATATTCCGCTGGTTTTCCGGGCGGGCGTCCCACAATGCGATGTGGGCATCGACAATGAAGTAGTTTTCGCCGTCTTTGCTGTACATGTCCGGTCTCCTTCTGGCGACTGCCGTAGTCGCGACATCATCGAGACTATGCTGGTGGAACAGCTGTCAACATGTGGCGTGTGTCTCATTTTGAGACGGTTCTCTTCCGACTGGGATCGCGAGACCAAGTAACCTCGAAGTATGGAGACGAGGAGGACGGCGATGATGCCGAACAAGGACGAGGGGACTTTCAGCCTGGCGCACGATTACGCCGGCCAGCTCGCCACTCCTGACAAACGCCTCGTCGCTTCCTGGCAGCGGAGCGAGGAATACGGCGTTTCCGCCGAAGTAGTGGATCCGATGTGGGCTGGCTCCGGAGGGACTGACTCCCTGTTTTTCCAGTGCGGTCAGGAAGTGCTCACCGGCCTCTACAGCACTCTGGCGAACGAACCCCTGAGCCTTATGCTCACCGATGCCAACGGTTTGCTCCTCAACCGCTTCAGCGGAGACACCTCCCTCTTGCGGGCGCTCGACAAGGTCCATCTGGCGCCAGGGTTCGCATTCTCCGAAAGGGAGGCCGGAACCAACGGCATGGGATTAGCACTGGCGGACCGCGTCCCGACCCTTGTCCGCGCTGAAGAACACTACAGTGCCAGCCTCCGGACTTACACCTGCGCGGCAGTCCCTGTCTTCGATCCGGTCAGCGGATTGCTGGAAGGGAGCGTCAACATCACCACATGGTCCCGCTCATCCCCGCAACTGCTCCTGGCGTTGGCAGAATCAGCTGCGGGAAACACCTCGGCCCTGATGCTCGCAAGGTCACAGGGCCGCAAAGGAAAGCCCGGACCGAAGGGCGGCGTCTTCCGCATCCAGAGAGGCAAACTCGAGCCGGCAGCCGGAACGGTGCGGAAAATGTCGTCAGCTTGGACAAACGCCCTCGATCAGGCGACTCAGGCCCTGGCGGCCGGACGGGTTGTTGCCGCCGTAGGCGAGCAGGGTACGGGGCGCGCAACTCTGCTGGCACAGGCCTTGCGGAAAATTCAGCCCGGGAGCCGGATCATCTCGGCGGCCGCCCCCGCCCCCGGCGACGTCGACGCCTGGCTGTCCTTGTGGGCCCCCGAACTGGCCAAACCAGCAACCGCTGTCATAGTCGAAAACGTAGACCTGCTGCCCGCGTGGGCAGCACAAGAACTCCACGCCCAAGCCCACCGCGCAGTTCGGTCACTTCCCCTCTCCCAGAGCGGGAGCGCGCCAACGCTCGCGTGGGCCGTTACAGCTGCGAGGCACGACGGCATCCCGCAACCCCTGGCAGGCATGGTCGATACGGTGATTTCTGTTCCCGCTCTGCGGGAACGCGGCGAGGATGTCCTGCACCTGGCCAGATACGCCGCCCGCCAAACCCGCCTGCGGGAAATCAACTTCACCGGCGCCGCAGAAAAAGCACTGATTGCCCATAGCTGGCCGGACAACATTGACGAGCTTTTCACCGTCATCCACGCCGCCGCTGTCCAGACAGAGACCATCGACGTCAGCCATCTGCCTGCCTACCTTCTGGGCGGGGGGAGCAGCCTGCACCTGAGTCGGATTGAGGCCGTGGAACGCGACGAGATCGTCCGCTGTCTCTCCAAGCACGGGGCTACAGTAAGCGGGGCGGCAGCAGAACTGGGCATCAGCAGGGCGACCATCTACCGCCGCATGGCCAGGCTGGGGATCACAATCCCGAAGTAGGCAGACACGGCACGGACTCCTGGGACCGCCTCATAAGTTGTGCACCGTGTCATCCCGAGAGAAGGCTGTCCTTCTACCAACCTCGACACCACTGTCCAACTAAGAATGGCGCTGCCCTCGAGAGGGCGGCGTCATATGGTTAGCTTCGCGAAACCACTGCAAGCAAACGGCTAGCCACGCGCCCACCTCGAGCGAGAGCCACGCGCAGGGGCATTCAGCACAGGCACAGGACACGCAGTCCACCTAGGACTAGAGCATCAAAACGATCCCGCGTTAGACGGCCATTTTGGTTCCAAGAATTTTGAACATCGTGGGGCCTTTCGCGCTGTCTGGTAGCCGCGATCCTCCGGGTATGTTCTTATTTAGTGTTTTCAGCCACTGCCCGATCGCGGCTGCTCCTTGGTTCGGGCCACGGGCCCGTTGATGCCTGCCGCACGGTCACCGGACGCATGTCCAGTGCTGTCCGGCGGGGATTCCGTCTTGGACCTAGCCGCGCGCTGTCGGCGGCGGAATCCGAAGTGCCTATCGGAAGGGATAGGTGAGGATTCCTTGGCTGTAGCGGGGATCTTTGAAAACGAAAGACCCCACGGGAACGGTCCAAGGGCGTTTCGGACGTGGGTACCCTGACGAAAACGTAGTCAATGGCGCCTGCCGGCGCGGAGTTGCTCTTCGAGGACAGATGCATCCACGGGTTTTCCGAGCAGGAATCCCTGTGCGCGTTCGCAGCCCATGGCACGCAGTGCGTCCAGCTGTTCTGGTGTTTCAACACCCTCGGCGACAACGCGCAGTCCCATCCCGTGGCCAAGTCCGACAATACCGGCGACGAAACCGGAGGATCCGCCCTCCGCGAGCCGTGAGGTGAACGACCTGTCGATCTTGACTTCCGTGACCGGGAGCCGGTGCAGCTGGGCCAGGGAGGAAAATCCGGTGCCGAAGTCATCGATCGAAATTGCAACACCGGCGGACCGCAGGTCGCGCAGGTTGTCGTCGTTCACCGTTGATTCGGACATTGCCTGAGACTCGGTGACTTCCAGGGTGAGCGCTGCTGCCGGCAACCCGGTCCGAGCCAGGGTATCGCGGACAAACGCCGGGAATCCCGTGCTACCGAGCTGGACTGCCGACACGTTGACAGCAATTTCGATCGGATATCCAGCAGCCCGCCAATGGGCGCCGGCGCGGCAGGCCTGGGTGATTACATGGGCGCCGACTTCAGCGATCAGATTGCTGTCCTCGGCTAAGGGAATGAACTCCCCAGGTGACAGCAGGCCAAGTTCGGGATGGTGCCATCGGACGAGAGCCTCAGCGGCGACGATGGCATGTGTTGCCACGTCGATTTGGGGCTGGAACTGCACCCGCAGTTCGCCGCGGGCTGCAGCGCCGCGCAGGTCCGTTTCGAGCCGGAGATAGTCCTTGCGCTGCACTCCCGGGGGCGTTTGGCCGCGGGCCCGCGCCTTGGACTGATACATCTCGAAATCCGCTTTCTCTAGGAGCAGGCGGGCTGATTCGGACTGTGAATCAGTCCCCTCGCCCGGGAGGGGACCGCTGACACTCGTTCCGATGGCGACATCAACAAAGACTTTCCTGCCCAAAAGCTCGACGGGCTCGGCAAGGCTGGTCCGGACCCTGGCGGCTACGTGGTCAGCTTCCAACGGGTTTTGGATGCCGGGCAGGAGTATGACGAACTCGTCGCCGCTGTAGCGGGCGACCGTGTCACTGTCGCGCACAGCGATTCTGAGCCGGGCGGCGACGTGGCGGAGAACGCTGTCACCGGCGGCGTGGCCGAGGCTATCGTTGATCCGCTTTAGCCGGTTAACATCGCAGAAGAGCAGACCCACCCGACGTCCATTCGGACCGGCCTGAGCCAGTGCAGTTTCCAGACGGTTCTCCAGCAGCGCCCTGTTGGGGAGCCCGGTCAGCGGGTCATGCAAAGCCTGCCTGCGGGCGTCCTCTAGCAGCCGAATCTTCTCCAGGGACACCGCGGCCAGACCTGCCAGCCCGCCCAGGCGTTCGGTGAGGGCGCCCTCCAGACTTCCCGGAGACTGCTCCACCCAGTGCGCGAGCACGACTCCTGTGAGCTGGTTCCCGGCCATGATCGGTACTGCTGCAAGGGCCGTGATGGCGAAGTCGGCGAGCATTTTCCGAGCCCACGCCGAGCTCTTCCCGTCCAGCAGGAGCGGAACGCCGCTGGTGAGCAACTCGGAAAGCTCCGGGCTGTCCTGTGGGGTGGTCTGAAAATTGGCGACTTGGTCCGCCAGATCGCCGTGCCAGCCGCTCATCCCGGCGATCCTGAGGTGACCTTCTTCGTGATCCCAGAGCGCAATCGCGGAGCGGTCGGCCCCCGAAAGAGCAGGCACCGCCTTGGCGATCGAACCGGCGAGTGCCTGCACCGTGGAATGCTGTGCCAGCGCGCGTGAGACGTCGAGCAGCAGCTGCGCCGTTTCGCCGTGTTCCCGGGCTTCGGCGACCACCCCGGCAATGTCGAGACTGATGGCGGCGTGCCGTGCGTAAGCGGCCAGGGCTTCGGTATCTCCTGGAAAGAATTCCTGCCCCTTATGTGCCACCGCCGCCAGAACACCATAGAAATGCTTCGAAGAGGCGACAGGAACGCTCAGCACCGGCAACCCCGCCAGGGCGCCGGAGCCCCTGGACAGAGTTACTCCGTCGTCTTCGAGCTCGGCCGCCAGCACGGAGCCCGTACCGCGAATCCGTACATGGCGTCCTCCCGCCGGGAGTCGGACGGCCAACATATGTCCTGGCGCGTGCACGGCGCTGTCCGCGCGCACCAAAACCCGGTCGAGCACCTCCTCCAGAGGCGCGGTGCTGACCAGATCCGAAGCTGCCCCCTCCAGCGTGCGTAGCCGGTGCTCAGCGGTTGATCGCCGTCCGGTCGACGGTTTCTCCGCCTTGAGCTTGCCCAGCAGGAAGCGCAGACGCTGAAGCGGCGGTGCGGTCCATGTCACGTCGTAGATGCACTCCGGGCCGCCGTCGAATTGGCAGGTCGTGCCATGCTCCACGCGTGCCGGCGCTAATCCAAAGAGCACAGGTATTTGGGCGAGGAAGCCGACGTTGTAGTCGCAGTCCACTCGGCTGGGACTGTGGGGCGGGAGCACCTTCCGAGTAAGCGATGCCGAGCTTTGCCCTGCCCAGTCGCACGTGAATACGGCGGCGGAATCAAGACGGGTGGCAAACTGGGAAATCCCGCGGTACGCGGCTGCGGGAGATCCGGTTGCCCTGCCCAGCCTTCGCAAAGGCTCGATTGCAGGATCCCGGAAAGACGCCGGGCCCAGACGGAGCCCGATCCGGGGATCGGCAAGCTCGGCCGCGGCGGACTCGAAGAGCCGAAGCTTGTCAGGGTAGGAAATCCTTCCCCCCACGCTCACCAGCTGCACCGCCTGCTCACGCAGCCCCGCCCGCTCCAGGACACGATCAACACCCTCCGCGCCGACCTCCTCGGCCACGACGTGCAGCAAGACCCGCGTCGTCACCGTTGACGTACCGGGCACCACACGGGTGATTACAGGCATGAAAATGACACCTCAGACAGATAGTTGGGCAGGATAATTCAGAAAGCCACGGCAGATTCAGGCCACAGCACGGGCACGTCGGCACATGAAGCTGATCGCGTGCAGGGGCGGCAACTTGCCTCAACGGGGACTGGGTCCGGCAGACAACGAGACGTTGGCTCTGGGCCGCCTAGGCCGGGGAAAGTGAATTTTAGATGCGTTGCCCGAGGGCGCGACAGGGCAGTGCTAGGGAATCGTGAGCATACCGTGGCCCTTTGCTGTTCGGCGGCCCGGCTGACCTCGTGGGTCCCGTGGCTTTGCGTCGCCGGCTCGCACCGGGTTTGCCTTTATCGTCGAGCGGATGCTCAATCGAGCGAAATGCTAGCAAATGAACGCCGGCTAATCTTGTGGGACACACCGTGGGCCCGCCACGGACCCCCGTGGATGTCGGGCAAAACGACTGCGCCAGTCGGCAGCTGACGGGTTTGGCGGTTTTTGGCTGATTCCACTGAGGAGGGTTGGCCGTGCGGCCTCGACGACGTCGTCCGTGATCGAGTTTAGCTCGTTGACTTTGAGACCCTTTCGATCTGGGTGAAGAGCCGGCCCATGAGTCGGAAGTTGCCGAGGCTGAGCCTGGCAACGGCTGCGTGGCTTGGGCATCAGTGAGGTGTTCCGGGACGGGGTCTTGCCGAGTTTGGCCCCCGGCGTTCCAGGAGGAAGGGCCGCTATTCCTGGGCGGGCGGGCAGTGGAGGCGACCGGCTGGGACAGACTAGAGTTGACGGAATCATGGCCAGTCAGCAGAACGATCTGCCCGCCCTGCCTCGCACCTTTCGGTTCACCACGCAGGGCATCGCGCCCGTCAGCCGCGTCCGGTTGTGGGAAAGCCACAACGCCAAGGCCCTGATTTCGCTCGATATCCGGACCATCGATGAGTCCCCGCTTCACGCTGCCGAAGTGAATCTCCAGTTCCCGTCCCTGCGCCTGGCCCAAGTACAGGGAACGGCCCAGATTGTGGAGCGTTCGGAATCGTTCATCCGGCAGAACCCCACCGATGTGGTGGCTATCTTTTTCGCCCTCGCCGGCGATGCGTTCTTTTACCACCGCGGCGGCCACGAGTCCCTGAAGCCCGGCCAAGCCATCATGTACGACGCGGACCTACCGTTCATGCGCGGCTTCGCCGAGGGGCTTCATGAATTGGTCCTCACCGTTCCCCGGCCCCTTTTCCGGGAGCTGTCCGGCGGAACAGCCCTGAACCGTCCAGTGCGCTTCGATTTCGGAACCGGCGCCGGGCCCCAGGCGCAGCAGCTCGCCCGGATGATCCGCGCGGCGCTGGCGTCCGAGCAGCCAGCCGATGACGTCGAGGACACCGTCCTGGAACTGTTTCGCTCGGTCGCCTCGGGAGGCATCGCCGGCAGTGATGCGGGCTATTTGGCAGCCGCGAAAGGGTACATCGAACGGCACCTCGGCGATCCTGCACTTTCGACGGCGGAGGTGTCTGCCGCCGTCGGCATCAGTGAGCGGCAGTTGGGACGTGCGTTCGCGGCCGCCGGCCTCACGCCAGGCCGCTACGTGCTGGGGCTGCGACTGGATCACGGCCGGGCTCTTCTCGCATCACCTGCTGCGGAGGGATTGGGCGTCGGTGAGATCGCCGCCAGGGTCGGCTTCTTGTCGCAGAACTATTTCGCCCGCACCTTCAAAGAACGGTTCAACGCCACGCCGCTGCAGACGCGCAAGGCGGCCAGGGCAGGCGTCCCGCTGGAGTAGTCCGCGGCAACAGGAACGGTTTGTTTTAGGACAGCGCCGACGCTTTTTAGCACCCGCCGGACCTATCAGCTCTTGCCGGCACCACGGGCGACAGTGACCTGCAACACTTCTTGTGATGGCGCGGTTCGGCTGCCTCACTACCTCGGGGCCGAGCGCCAACCATGTTGTCCAAACCACAACCAATGGAGGTTGTCATGCCAGTTTTCAATGACGGAATCACCGCCACTGCCCGCCCGGAAGGTACAGACATCGTCACTACCGACGTGCTAATTGTGGGCTCCGGCCCTGCCGGCAGTTCTGCGTCCCTGTTCCTCTCCAACCAGGGCATCCCGAACATCATGATCACCAAGTACCGCTGGACCGCGCATACGCCCCGCGCCCACATCACCAACCAGCGCACCATGGAAGTGCTGCGCGACGCGGGCATCGAGGAGCAGGTCCTGGCCGAAGCGACGCCGCACGAACTCATGGGTGACACGGTCTACTGTGAATCCCTTGCCGGAGAGGAAATCGGCCGCCGCCCCACCTGGGGCGCCCGGCCGGACCGGCGCGCCGACTACGAACTCGCGTCGCCGTCCATGCCGTGCGACATTCCGCAGACACTGCTGGAACCGATTATGGTCAAGAACGCGGCGATGCGCGGCACCCAAGTCCAGTTCTCCACTGAGTACCTGTCCCATACGCAGGACGCAGACGGCGTCAGCGTGCAGGTGTTGAACCGCCTCACCGGACACGAATACACCATCCGGGCGAAGTACCTCGTTGGCGCCGATGGTGCGCGCTCCAAGGTGGCCGCCGACATCGAGCTCCCCATGGAGGGCCTGATGGACATTGGTGGCTCTATGAACATCACGTTCAAGGCGGACCTGACCCACCTCGTGAAGCACCGCCCCTCAATCCTGTACTGGGTATTCAACCCGGGCTCAAACATCGGCGGTCTCGGCGCCGGCCTGATCCGCATGGTCCGCCCCTGGAATGAGTGGCTGATCTGCTGGGGCTTCGACATCAACGGTGAGCCTCCGGTCCTGGACGAGGCCGAAGCAATCCGGATCATCCGGAACCTGGTGGGCGTCGCGGACCTCGACGTCGAAATCCTGGGCTACTCGCTGTGGGGCAACAACGAACAGTGGGCCACCCACCTGCAGAAGGGCCGCGTCTTCTGCGCCGGAGATGCCATCCACAAGCACCCGCCGAGCCACGGACTTGGCTCCAACACATCCATTCAGGATTCCTACAACTTGGCCTGGAAGCTGGCCGCCGTAATCAGGGGACAGGCCGGTCCCGAGCTGCTGGAAACCTACTCCACGGAGCGCGCACCTGTGGCCAAGCAGATCGTGAACCGGGCCAACCAGTCCAGCCGCGACTACAAGCCGATCTTTGACGCCCTGGGGGTCACGGACGCCGCCACGGACGAGGAATTCACCCGGAAGCTCCAGCTTCGCAAGGAAAACTCGTCCGAGGGCGCCGCTCGCCGGACGGCACTGCGCGCCGCACTCGACGCGAAGGACTATGAGTTCAATGCACAGGGTACCGAGATCGGTCAGTTTTACGAGTCAACGGCTGTAGTGACCGACGGCGGTGAGCGGCCTGCGCGGACCGAGGACGAACTGCTGCATCACCAGAAGTCCACGTTCCCGGGCCTCCGGTTGCCGCACGCGTGGCTTGGAAACGCAAAGTCCAAGTACTCGACTCACGACATCGCCAAAGGCACCGGTTTCACCATCTTCACCGGAATCACGGGTCAGGCGTGGGCAGACGCCGCGGTCGATGTGGCCGCTCGGCTGGGGATTGAGCTCAAGGCCGTGGTCATTGGCGAAGGCCGCGAGGTCCAGGACCTCTACGGGGATTGGCTCCGCCAGCGGGAGGTCGAGGAGGACGGTGTCATCCTCGTTCGCCCGGACAAGCACATCGGCTGGCGCGCCCACTCCATGGTTCAGGATCCCAAAGCTGCCCTTACCGCAGTGCTCGCCGAGATCTTGAGCGTCGGCCTCGAAGACTGCGATCTCGCCGAGGAAGCCGAAGCCGTTCTCGCACCCGCCGGTCTGGGTCGCTGACAGCGAAAGTCTCAGCGACAGGGGCATCGGATGTGGAATGAGGCTCCCGCCGGATTGCTCCCGCGGCGGGAGGTTTCCGCTGTCCATCCCAGAGGCGGGCCGGCATCGGCCTGCCTCCGGAGCAACATTTCACTCCGGTGCATATCGGCTTTATTCGGACCTAAGAGCTCTTAATCACGGATAAATAGGTATTTCTTACTACGAATACGCGCTTTTACGCTTGTTCCTGGATGGCATTGCGCCAGCAGACCTACTGAGAGGCCTCAATGGAGACGCGACATCTCAAGTACTTCATAGCCGTTGCAGAAGAACGGCACTTCGGCAGGGCCGCCGCCAGACTCCATATGGCGCAACCGCCTTTGTCCCAGCAGATCCGGCAGCTGGAGGAACAGTTGGGCACCCCGCTGATGGTCCGGACTACCAGGAAAGTGGAGCTGACACCGGCAGGTCAGGTCCTGCTGGATCGGGGACGGGTGCTGCTCCAGGAACTGCAAGTCCTGGAATCCGACGTGCAGCAGGTTGGCGAAGGTGCCACGGGAGTGCTCCGGGTAGGGTTCACCGGCACGGCCACATACCGGCTAATGCCCATCATCGTCCAGGCCGCGCGACGCACCCTGCCCGGGCTCCGCATCACCGTCCAGGGCGAAATGCTGACGCCGCAGATGGAAGCTGCGTTGGAGGAGGGCAGGCTCGATGCTGCCCTCCTCCGCCCACCTGTCCATTCGGGAGCCATCGCCCTGAAGCTGCTGGAACAGGACCAGCTCGTGGCGGCCTTGCCCGCGGACTCGCCGCTGGCAGAGAAGGGAACGCTCGAGCTGGCCGCCCTGTCCGAGGAGGGCTTCATCGGATACCCCAGCTATTCCGCGGTCAGCAGCACCTTTATTGACGCCTGCCGCAAGTCCGGATTCCAGCCCCGGGTCGTTCAGGAGGCAAAGGAGACCTCCACGCTGCTCTCGCTCGTGGCCTCCGGTATGGGCATAGCACTCGTTCCCATGACATCGCGGATGTATTCCTTCCAGGGAGTTGCCTTCCGACCGCTCCGGAACCCACCGCCGATGGACCTGGCGGTGGCCTGGAACAGCGACAAGGAAACGCCGCTGTTGCGCGCCTTCCTCGGTCTCTTCGATTCCCTCCCCGCCAAGCAGCCCCCCGCAAGTAAATCGGCAACCTCCAAAGGACAGACCCCGTGAAGATCACACGAATCGAGGCCATTCCCTATGCCATCCCGTACGCACGGCCGCTGAAGTTCGCCAGCGGCGAGGTGAGCGCCGCGGAACATGTGCTGATCCGGATCCACACGGACGCGGGTATCTGCGGCGTGGCAGACACTCCTCCGCGGCCCTACACATACGGCGAAACCCAGGATTCGATCGTGTCGGTGGTGACCAAGGTCTTTGCCCCGCAGCTCATCGGGATGGACCCGATGGACCGCTCCAAGGTCCAGCAGCTGCTCCGGCGCACGGTCAACAACCCCACGGCCAAGGGGGCCCTGGACATCGCACTCTGGGATGTCATCGGGATTTCGCTGGGCACCCCGGTGCACAAGCTGCTGGGCGGCTTCAGCGACAGCATGCGGGTGTCGCACATGCTGGGCTTCAAGCCCGCCGCCGAGCTCCTCGAGGAAGCGCTGAGGTTCCGTGAAACGTACGGCATCGACACCTTCAAGCTCAAGGTTGGCCGGCGGCCGCTCTCCCTGGACGTCGAGGCCTGCCATGTGCTGCGGGAAGGCCTCGGTGCGGACACCGAGATCTACCTCGACGCCAACCGCGGGTGGACGGCGAACGAGGCCATGGAGGTGCTCCGCCGGACCGAAGGCCTGGGACTGTCAATGCTGGAGGAGCCGTGCGATGCCGCCGAGGCGATGGGACGGCGCCGGCTGGTCCAGCACTCGAGCATCCCGATCGTGGGCGACGAAAGCGTCCCCACCCTCGGCGACGTCTCCCGGGAACTGCTCTCCGGCGGAAGCAACGCGATCTGCATTAAGACCGCGCGCAGCGGTTTCACCGAGGCCCAGCAGATCCTCGGCCTCTGCGAGGGCCTCGGCGTGGACGTCACGATGGGCAACCAGATCGACACCCAGGTCGGCAGCCTCGCCACGGTCACCTTCGGCGCGGCCTTCGAGGCCAGCTCCCGGCGGGCCGGGGAGCTCTCCAACTACCTGGACATGACGGATGACCTGCTTGCGGAGCCGCTCGAAATCAACGACGGCGCCATCCGGGTCCGCGAGGTCCCCGGCGTCGGGGCAGCCATCGACGCCGACAAGCTGCAGAAGTACCGCCAGGACTAGGTCCGTCCGCCCGAACCTGCCCTCAGAAACCCCACACCGAAAGGAAAACCTCATGCTCTACCTGGTCCGCATGGACGTCAATATTCCCCCGGATATGCCCAAAGAACACGCCGACGCCATCAAGGCGGAGGAACGGGAGTACTCCCAGCAGCTCCAGCACGACGGCCGCTGGCCGCACTTGTGGCGGGTCGTGGGCGAGTACTCCAACTACTCGGTGTTCGACGTCGCGGACAACGACGAGTTGCACACGCTGCTGTCCGGACTGCCGCTCTTCCCGTACATGGACATCAACGTCACGCCGCTGGCCAAGCACCCGTCCGCCGTCGAATAGCACGCACCGCATTCATATCGAAGAGCTTTCAATGATCCGGAAATAGGTATTTCCCCTCGCTCAATGAGGGCAATATCGTGGAAACAACACCGGATGTGATGTGCAGCACTAAGCAGCATCAGACACGACACACCGGAACCCCTCGAACGTTTCTGACCAAGGTTCCGGCGCAACCATTCTTTGACAAGGGAGTCACCATGACAACGGAAATCCAAGCCACTGCCGCATCCTCCGGCGCGGGGGCCACCGCCCGCTTCCGGGAGAACAAGCACATCGGCGCCGGCACGAGCCAGGAACGCGTCAGCACGCTGGCCGGCCGCATCATCAAGGCGATCAACGACACCGTCCTGGATGAGAAAGTCACCTATGACGAGTACAACGCCTTCAAGGCCTGGCTTATCCAGGTAGGCGAGGACGGCGAATGGCCGCTGTTCCTGGACGTCTGGGTGGAACACTCAGTTGAGGAGGTCGCCAACGCCAACCGGCACGGTTCCAAGGGCACCATCGAGGGACCGTACTACATCCCTAACGCCCCCTCGCAGAACACCCCGGCCACGCTGCCGATGCGCGACGACGAACCCGGCACCCCGCTGCTGTTCCAGGGTCAGGTCACGAATGTCGCCGGTGAGCCGCTCGCCGGGGCGCTGATCGAACTGTGGCACGCCGATGACCTTGGCTTCTACTCCCAGTTCGCCCCCGGGCTGCCGGAATGGAACCTCCGCGGCTCCATCGTTGCCGATGCCCAGGGCAACTTCCAGATCAACACCATGCAGCCGGCGCCTTACCAGATCCCCACCGACGGCGCCTGCGGTGCCCTTATCGCCGCGGCTGGCTGGCACGCCTGGCGGCCCGCCCACCTTCACTTGAAGGTTTCAGCGCCGGAGCACCAGCTCATCACCACCCAGCTTTACTTCGAAGGCGACGAGCACGTCGCCGACGACATCGCCTCTGCCGTGAAGCCGGAACTCGTGCTCGCTCCCTCAGAGCGCGCCGACGGCAGGGGCCGCGAAGTCACCTACAACTTCGTTCTCGACCCCCAGGACTAAAGCTCCAGTCCCGGGCCCGGGGCCGGAACACTGTCGACCCCGGGCCCAACCCGTACACCACCCGTACCCGCCATAAGGCCGCACGCCCAAAATTAGGCCGCCGCCACGGTAGTGGCCACAAGCAGAAAGGAGGAGTCGATGACTCAGGAAGTCATGGGGGCCATTGACACCCGCGAACTGCGCCACGCCTTCGGCACGTTTGCCACCGGCGTCACGGTGGTGACGTGCCGGTCCGACGACGGTGTCCCGCACGGCGCCACGGTCAATGCCTTCACCGCCGTCTCCCTGGACCCGCCGCTCGCCCAGGTCACCCTGACCCGGACCTCGCGCGCCGCCCGCTACCTCGAAGGTGCCGCCTTCGCCATCAACATACTGTCCCTCGAACAGATGGATGTGGCCCTGCATTTCGCCGGCAAGGTCCTCGACGAGGAGCCGGATTGGACCTTGGACGGCAATGTCCCGGTGCTGACCCGGAATGCAGCCACGCTCGAATGCCGGCCGTGGAACGTCTACGACGGCGGCGACCACATCATCGTCGTCGGCGAGGTCATCGGCATGGAAATCACCACGCGGGAACCGCTCCTGTTCTTCGGCGGCAAATTCCGCCAGATCGGCAGGCTCGTTGAGGGTGCCCCTTGGGATCACTCCGGCGACGCCCCCGAATCGGGCTGGTTCGCCGGCTCCAGCTCCTTCAAGCCGCTTCACGGCTCCACGCACTAGCCCGGATCACACCAAGCACTTCTGAAATTTCCTCACCGCTCAGAGACCCCTCCCCTGAAAGGGACGATCATGACCGAAATTGTTGACCAGTCAGTTCCAGCCACCGAGTCCTCGGTGTCGTCCACGCCGTCGATGAGTGAGAGAACGACGCCGGCGAATCCGAAGATGCCGATGACCGGGGATGAGTACATTAAGTCTCTGCAGGATGACCGTGAGGTCTGGATTTACGGTGAGCGTGTCAAGGACGTCACTACCCACCCGGCGTTCCGGAACTCGATCCGGATGGCCGCCCGGCTGTACGACGCGATGCACAAGCCCGAGCTGCAGGACAAGCTGATGGTGCCCACGGACACCGGGTCCGGCGGCAAGACGATGTCCTTCTTCCGCACCCCGCACAGCGTCGAGGACCTGAAGAAGGACCGCGTCGCGATCGAGACCTGGTCCCGGATGAGCTACGGCTGGCTGGGCCGCTCACCGGACTACAAGGCGGCGTTCCTGGGCACCCTGGGCGGCAACACGGACTTCTACGAGCCGTTCCAGGAGAACGCCAAGCGATGGTACAAGGAATCGCAGGAGAAGGTCCTGTACTGGAACCACGCGATCATCAACCCGCCGGTGGACCGGCACCTCCCGGCGGACCAGGTCGGCGATGTGTTCATGAAGGTCGAGAAGGAAACTGGCTCGGGCCTGATCGTCTCCGGCGCTAAAGTTGTCGCGACCGGTTCCGCGATCACCAACTACAACTTCATCGCGCACTACGGCCTGCCGATCAAGCGCAAGGAATTCGCGCTGATCTGCACGGTGCCGATGGACGCGCCGGGTGTGAAGCTGATCAGCCGGGCCTCCTACGCCCACCAGGCCGCCGTGATGGGCACCCCGTTCGACTACCCGCTCTCGAGCCGGATGGACGAGAACGACTCGGTCTTCATCTTCGATAAGGTCCTGATCCCGTGGGAGAACGTCTTCGCCTACGGGGATGTGGAGAAGGTCAACAACTTCTTCCCGCAGACCGGCTTCATCAACCGCTTCACCTTCCAGGGTGTGATCCGCCTCGCCACCAAGCTCGACTTCATCGCCGGGCTGCTGATGAAGGCCCTGGAAGTCGCCGGAACGCAGGACTTCCGCGGCGTCCAGACCCGGGTGGGCGAGGTCCTGGGCTGGCGCAACATGTTCTACGCGCTGATCGACGGCATGACCCTGAACCCCGACCAGGGCCCCAACGGCACCGTGCTGCCCAAGCTCGACTACGGACTGTCCTACCGGATGTTCATGTCCATCGGCTACCCGCGGATCAAGGAAATCATCGAACAGGACGTCGCATCCGGCCTGATCTACCTGAACTCGTCAGCCCTGGACTTCAAGACCCCGGAAATCCGGCCCTACCTGGACAAGTACATCCGCGGCTCCGACGGCGTCGAGGCCGTGGACCGGGTGAAGCTGATGAAGCTGCTCTGGGACTCGATCGGCACCGAGTTTGGCGGCCGGCATGAACTCTACGAGCGGAACTACTCCGGCAACCACGAGAACGTAAAGGCCGAGATCCTCTTCGCCGCGCAGGCCCAGGGCACCACGGACTACATGAAGGGCTTCGCGGACCAGTGCCTCGCCGAATACGACCTGGACGGCTGGACCGTGCCCGACCTGATCAGCAACGACGACGTCAGCTTGTTCCTCAAGCGCAGCTAATCACTTCCGAATAAGCGGCGCTCCCAGTCCAACATAGGGAGCGCCGCTCACCCGGTATGAGGCATCGCTGGCCGCAGACGACAAAGACCCGACAATCCACACGGCGTACCGACTTCGATCTGCCCGCGCCGGGGGACTGCCTTGCATCCCGTGTGAAAGACATCGAAGCCGCAATCGTGAACCGGGAGGACTGACTATGGGCCTGACTTTTGAGCATGTGACCCTGGGCCAGCGTGTCCTTTTCGGCACCGGCGCCGCCGCTGCGAGCCTCGCCTCCGAAGTGGCCCGCCTGGGTGCGCAGCGCCTGATGGTGATCACTTCGGAGCGCGTGAGGAAGACGGCATGTACGGTGGCCGCCGACGTCGAGGTGGCGCTGTGGCACCACGACGTGGCGATGCACGTGCCCATCGAAACCGCAGAGAAGGCCCGCGCCGCAGCAGGCGAGCACGGCATCGACCTGCTCGTCTGTGTGGGCGGGGGCTCGACGACGGGACTCGCTAAGGCGATCGCGATGACCTTGCGCCTGCCGATCATTGCCGTGCCCACCACCTATGCCGGCTCGGAAGCCACCAACGTGTGGGGCCTAACCGAAGCATCTCGAAAAACCACCGGAGTGGACGATGCCGTCCTGCCCGTCACCGTCATCTACGACGCGGCACTGACGCTGGCCCTGCCCGTGGCCATGTCCGTGGCCTCCGGCCTGAACGGCATTGCTCACTGCATCGACTCCATGTGGGCCCCCCGCGCCGACCCCATCAACGCAGCGCTCGGCGCCGAAGGCATCCGCGCCCTCAGCCACGGCCTGCCCCTCATCACCGAAGACCCCGCAGGTGCCGAGGGGCGCGAGCAGGCCCTGTACGGCGCCTACCTCTCCGCCGTCGCGTTCGCGTCCGCCGGCGCCGGGCTGCACCACAAAATCTGCCACGTCCTGGGCGGCACCTTTAATCTCCCCCATGCCCAGACCCACGCCACCGTACTGCCCTACGTTCTCGCATTCAACGCCCCTTATGCTTCCGACGCCGAAGCTCGCATCGCCGCAGCGTTCGGCACTGCCGACGCACTGACCGGACTCCAGGAACTCCGCAAACGCCTGGACGCACCCAAAGCTCTGTCTGACTACGGGTTTGCCGCGGACGGGGTCGCCGAAGCCGCCGCCGTCGTCCAGCCGACCGTACCGGCATCGAACCCGCGCCCCGTCACTACCGAGAACCTCACCCGCCTCCTCCAGGCAGCACTGAGCGGCGAAGACCCCCGGGGCCTCCTCGAACCCTGACCTCCTCGATCCCTGGCTAGGCCATTGCACGTCCCACCCGGATTCCTTAAAACGATCGATTACTGAGACAGTCGGGCCGCTTTGAGGTTGCGTAAGGAATGCCGAGGATGTCGCATTTCGAAGTCGTCTGCACGGCATCCGCGGTAGCCCGGGGGTTGTGCAGGCGGGTTTGAACACGCGTCTGTTCAAACCCGCCTGAACAACAGGCGATCTGTCGCAAAGCCGTCTGCACTACTTTTAACTATGGCTTTGAGGCGCCGACACGGTCGTTGCCGGCATGACTGACGAGGAACGGCCGATCGTTGAGCGTGGCCTGCTGGCCATGTCCGATTCGGCATGGGATGAGGCAGTGCGACAGGCTGCGCGCCGTAAGGCCTGTCAGGGCTGAAAGCCGGGCCCGGGTCAACGGTGACGAGTCACGAAATACTGGAAGACCTCTCCCGCCGAAATGCGAGAGTGAACGGTCATGACTTTAGTCCTTGGCGCTGAAGGCGGCGTCGAAGGAGGTGTTCGACGCCGGGAAGTCGTACTTTTTGAGGTTGGCGAGGGCCTCGGGGGCGCCGTGGAGCCGGTCCATCCCGGCGTCCTCCCATTCGATCGAGATGGGGCCGTCGTAGCCGATCGCGGCCAGGGCGCGGAAGGAGGACTCCCAGGGGACGTCGCCGCGGCCGGCGGAGACGAAGTCCCAGCCCCGGCGCGGGTCGCCCCAGGGCAGGTGGGAGCCCATCACGGTGTTCCGGCCTGTGGGGCGCAGCTTCGTGTCCTTGCAGTCGACGTGGTAGATCCGGTCCTTGAAGTCCCAGATGAAGGAGACCGGGTCGATGCCCTGCCACATGAAGTGGGAGGGGTCCCAGTTCAGCCCGAACGCCTCGCGGTGGCCGATCGCCTCGAGGGTCCGGACGGTGGTCCAGTAGTCGTAGGCGATCTCGGAAGGGTGGACCTCGTGGGCGAAGCGGACGCCGCATTCGTCGAAGACGTCCAGGATGGGGTTCCAGCGGTCGGCGAAGTCCTGGTAGCCGGCCTCGATGACCTTTTCCGGGACGGGCGGGAACATCGCGACGTACTGCCAGATGGAGGAGCCGGTGAACCCGACGACGGTGTCCACGCCCAGGGCGCGGGCGAGCCGGGCGGTGTGCTGCATTTCCTCGGCCGCGCGGGTGCGGACGCCTTCCGGGTCGCCGTCGCCCCAGACCCTGGCCCCGACGATGGCCTCGTGGCGGAAATCGATCGGGTCATCGCACACGGCCTGGCCCTTGAGGTGGTTGGAGATGGCCCAGACCTTGAGATTGTATTTCTCCAGGACGGCGAGCTTGGCCTCGACGTAGCCGGGTTCGTCCCAGCGCCAGGCGTCCAGGTGGTCCCCGGAGACGGCGATTTCCAGGCCGTCGTAGCCCCAGCCGGAGGCCAGGCGCGCGACTTCCTCGAACGGCAGGTCGGCCCACTGGCCGGTGAACAGGGTGTACGGGCGGGCCATGTCAGGCTCCTTCATTGATGGGTGCAGCCAGTATTGAGTGAGGGGGAGGGAGCTACGAAAGAGGGTCGAGACGGTGCACCCTGAGGTCCCGGGCCATGACCTGTTGTGCGGCTACGAGAAAGTCTTTGACGTGCTGCTGCTCATTGTGGACGTCCAAGGCCGTACTGCTCGTCCACTTTTCGTAAAGCAGGAACGTGCCCGGTGCCTCCGCGTCGTTGAAGACCGAGTATTCCAAGCAGCCGTCGTCAAGGCGGCTGGCAGTTTGAAGATCAGACAGGAGCCGCGCCAACTCGTGTTCGAAGCCGCGTTTGGCTTCGAACACCGGAATCAGATGGACAGCGGTGGTGGACGGCGCACCGGGTACGGCATCGGTCATCAGGGTTCCCTCTCGTTGTGATCGCAAAGGTCTGCGCCCGGCAGGTGCGCCCCTTTCGAAGCGGCGCACCTGCCGTGCGGTGAGTCCGTTAGGAGTCGATTTTGGCTACATCCACCCAGGCGCCGGTTTCCGCGGAATCGATGATGGCGTCATCGATCAGCGCCGTCTGGTAGCCGTCCGCGAAGTTCGGGCTGACGCTGCCGCCTTCGGCGATTGCCTTGAAGAAGTCGTAGGCTTCGATGATCTTGGTTTCGCCGTAGCCAATACCCAAGGCAGGGATGGGCCACAGACCTTCGCCATAGGGGGTGGCAGGGCCGGTGTAGACGGTCCGGAACCCCTTACGGTCGGCCTGATCGCCGGCGAAGGCGACCTGGAGCTCGTCGCGGCGCTCATAGTTGAAGACGATGCTGCCCTCGGAGCCGTGGATTTCGAAGGTGAGGAAGTTGTTGCGGCCGTGGGCGTTGCGGGTGGCTTCGATGGATCCGATGGCGCCGTTTGCGAACTTGACCATGGTCAGGACCTCGTCGTCGACGTCGACGGCGCCGCGCGGGCCTTCGCCCCCGGAGACGTTACCGAGTTTGTCAGCACCGCCGGACTGCAGCGGCCGTTCCGGAATCCAGGTGGACATGATGGAGTTGACCGAGCTGAATTCGCCGACGAGGTAGCGTGCCATGTCGATCACGTGGGTTCCGATGTCGCCCAGGGCGCCGGATCCTGCGATCGACTTCTGGAAGCGCCATGAGAGGGGGGAGTTCGGGTCTGCGCTCCAGTCCTGGAGGTAGGTGCCGCGGAAGCTGATGACCCGGCCGATGGCACCTTCTTCGATGTACTTCTTGGCCAGTGCGACTGCCGGCGTGCGACGGTAATTGAACGCAACCATGTGGACGAGGTCGGTGTTCTTCACCGCGTCGTACATTGCCTTCGACTCCTCACCGGTCCGCGCCAGGGGCTTCTCGCAGATAATGTGCTTGCCGGCCTCGGCAGCCGCAATGGCGATCTCGGCGTGAAGGTGGTTCGGGGTTGCGATGTCGACGACATGGATGTCCGGATCGTCGATGATGCTTCGCCAGTCGGAGGTGGATTTTTCGAAGCCGAAGCGGCGAGCGGCCTCCCCGGCGAGCTCATCTGTGGCTTCAGCGATCACCTTTCGCACCGGCATGGCGGGGGCGGGCCAGAAGAACATCGGCATGGCGGCGTACGCGAGGGAGTGGGCCTTGCCCATGAAACCGCCTCCGATGAGGCCTACGTTGAGATTCTGCATTGGAACTTCCTTTGGGTTAGAGGCCGGAATCGGCGAGGAGCTTGTCGAGGTATTTCTTGCTGATTTCCGCGGCGGCACGAGGATCACCGGCATAGTTGTCGAGTTCGACCATCAGCCAGCTGTCGTAGCCGCTTTCCTTCACGGCACGGATGATGTCCGGGAAATCCAGGTCACCTTCGCCTAGCGGCAGGAACTGGAACGGGTCTGCGCGGAAGTCCTTGAGGTGGACGTGGCGGATCCGGTCCGGGTATTTGCGAATCACTGCCGCGGGGTCGCCTCCGCCCGCGGCCAGGTGCGCCGTGTCGGGGCAGAAGCCAATGCGCGTGCTGTCCATCAGACGCTCCAGCTCACTCGGGCTTTCCACGATGGTGGACAAATGCGGGTGATAGCTGGCGGTCAGACCGAAACGCTCGGCGATGTCCGTCACTTGGTCCAGGCCGCGGGCGAGCAATGTGTAGTCCTCGTCCGTCGTTCCGGCGGCGCGGCGCGCGCCGCCGCCCACCACCAAACGCTCAGCGCCGAACGTGGCCGCGAGCTCGGCGGCGCGGTTTATGCGGTGCAATTCCTCCGGGAGGACATCGGCGAAGATGAAGTTGGCGCCGGAGTAGACCGAGACGAGCTTCACCCCCGACTCCGACAGCAGCCCGCGCAGCTCTTCGGGGCGGTCCGCATACTCCACCAGATTGCCGTCGAACATCTCCGTGCCCTCGTAGCCGGCGGCCGCAATGTCCCGAACGGCCGTTTCCATGGAACCGTTGGTCTGGTAGAAGAGGTCCTTGATGCTGGTGACGCCGACGGGATGGCCGACGACGCCACCCCAGGTGATGGTGTGATATCCGAGTTGCATTATGATTTCCTTTCCAAAATTGGTGCAGCGCCGCTGCCGCCCGGGGGTGATGGTTCGTCGTCCGTTCCCGGCACGTCGACCCAGCGGCCGGTGGCCGCGGACTCCAAGACGGCCTCGGTGATGCGGGCGGCCCTGAGCCCGTCGCGGAAGTCCGGCAGTCCGTCTGGTGCGGCGCCGCGGACGGCGGCGTAAACGTCGGCCACGAACAAGTTGAAGCTGTCCTGGTAGCCCTGCGGGTGGCCGGAGGGCAGAGTGGCATACCGCTTGCCTTGCTCGGTTGAGAGGCTGTCGGAACCGCTGGAGATGGTTCTGCTGTAGGTGTTGCCGCCAACCCAGAGGCTGTCCGGTTTTTCCTGGTTAAAGGAGAACGTGGCGTCAGGACCCTCAAACGAGAACCAGAGCCGGTTTTTCCGACCGGGGCTGACCTGGCTCACCAGCAGCGAACCGATTGCGCCCTGGTTGGTTTCGAACATGACGGTGGCGCCGTCTTCGGTGCCGACGGCCGTCGTCGTCCGCGGGGAGTCCAGGCCCGTCTGCGGCCGTTCTGAGAAGGCTCGGGCCGTTTGCGCTACCAGTCGTTCTATTCTGTGCCCCGTCACGAACTCCATCAGGTCGCACCAATGCACCCCGATGTCACCGAACGCCCGGGAACCGCCGCCGAGCGTCGGGTCGACCCGCCAGTTGCTGGCACCGGGATCTGCCAGCCAGTCCTGGAGGTATGAACCATGCAGCAACCACAGCGGGCCCGCTTCCCCTGCCTGCAGCCGTGCCCGGGCTTCCCGCACGGCAGGATAGAAGCGGTAGACGAAAGGCACTGCGTTCACGACGCCGGCGCGGGTGGCTTCCGCGTGCAGTGCGGCGGCGTCCTTTGCGGTCGTCGCCAGGGGCTTCTCGCAGATGACGGATTTGCCGGCGGCGATCGCCAGTGTTGCCAGCTCGGCGTGTGTGGCGTTCGGAGTGCAGATGTGCACCACATCTACGTCGTCCGACTCGATGAGGGCCTTCGGGGATTCCGCGGCTGCGGCCCCGCCGAGCCTGGCCAGCGCCTGCTCGGCTCCTGCTCGGCTTCGGCTGGCCACACGGGTCACTGTCCCTCCCGCTGCCCGGACGGCAGCAGCGTGGACGGAGCCCATGAACCCCGTGCCAATGATTCCTGAGCGCAGAGGTCGGGCGATGGCGCTCATTTCTTGCGGGCCAGCGCGACGGCCAGAATGATGATGGCCCCACGGACCACTTGCTGTTGGCTGCTGTCGAGGCCGGCGAGGATGAGTCCGTTATTGATCAGGCCGATGAGCAGCGCGCCGAACAGGGTTCCGACGACCGAACCCGCTCCGCCGAAGAGGCTGGTGCCGCCCAGAATCACGGCCGCGATCGCAGAGAGTTCGTCGCCGGCGCCCCACTGGAAGCGGCCGGACTCGAGCCTTCCTGCATACAGCATGCCGGCCACGCTGGCGACCATCCCCGAGATCAGCAAAACCTGGAACTTGATGCGCTTGGTGTTGATGCCCGTGAAGTCGGCGGCGGTCCGGTTGCCACCGGTGGCAAGCACCTGGCGGCCGAATTTGGTGCGGGAAAGCACAACGGCGCCGACCGCCACGAAGATGGCGCTCCATACGATCAGGCCCGGAACGGGGCCGAAGTTTCCGGACCCGAACAGCATGTTGAAGGTGTCATTGAGGATTGGCTGGGGCGCTGACGCGGTGATCCACTGCGCCACACCAACGGCGATCCCAAGCATGCCCAGGGTGACCAGAAATGAGGGGATCCCCAAGAGACTGACCAGTGCACCGTTGATCGAGCCGACCACCAGCCCGACCGCAAGGCCGGCCAGGATGCCGGGGACGATGCCCCACTGGGAGAGCGCCATCGCTGTGCAGACGCTTGATAGTCCTGCGGTCGAGCCAACACTGAGGTCTATTTCAGCGCAGGCGATGACGTACGTCATTCCCACCGCAATGATGGTGATGGTTGCGGTCTGCCGGAAGATGTTCAGGAGGTTGATGGGGGACAGGAATCCCTGGTCGCGCAGGAGGACAGCGAAGAAAATGAAAACTACGACGAATCCGATGTAGATGACGTAGCGGCGCCAGTCGAGCTCACCCAACGTGCGTTTGACTGTGTCCAGACCCCCTGTTTTGGGAGATTCGGTGGAAATGGTTGCGTTGTTCATGATCAGACTCCCTGAACTGCGAGTTGTAGTGATTCTTCGTCGGCGATTTCGCTGCGTTTGAGTTCACGCGTTATGGATCCATCCCTCAGGATCAGGACCCTGTCACTCACGGCGAGCAATTCGGGGTACTCCGAGGAAATGACTATGACGGCCTTGCCGGCATTGGCGAGTTCCCGGATCATGTCCAGAATCTCGCTCTTGGTGCCGATGTCGACGCCGGCTGTTGGCTCGTCGAGAATGAGGACATCCGGTTCCGTCCCGAGCCATTTGGCCAGCACCACCTTCTGCTGGTTTCCGCCGGACAGCAGCCGCACTGGTTTGTTCGGATGCGCAACCTTCACGGCGAACTTCTTGATTAGTGAGCTGGACAATGTCCTGCCCGCCCGCGCATCGAGCAAGGGCCCGCGCTTGATGTTGTCCAGCAACGGGAGCAGCAGGTTGTCCCGAACCGAATGGTCGAGTACGAGGCCCTGGTCCCGTCGGTCTTCGGGAATGAGAGCCAAACCGGCATCAATGGCGCGTCGCGGGCTGGTGATGACGGCCTTCTGGCCCCGGATCAGGATCTCGCCGCTTTCGAGCGAATCGATGCCGAACAGAACCCTGGCAAGCTCCGTGCGGCCGCTTCCCATGAGTCCTGCCAAGCCAAGGATTTCCCCCGCGTGCAGCGTGAAGGAGACGTCGCGTACCCTTTTGCCGCACGTGAGGCCCCTGGCTTCAAGGACGGGCGAAGCCGACGATGGATCCCGCTCCCGTTGCTGGTAGGTCAGCTGCCCCTCGATCTTCTTCCCCACGATGCCCTCGACAATTTGTTCCGGAGTGACATTACTTAGGGGCTCCGTGAGCAGCCGGCGACCGTCGCGAAGGATGGTGATGCGGTCGGCGATACGGTAAACCTCATCCATTCGGTGAGAGATATAGATGATCGATATCCCCCGGTTCTTGAGCCTGGCTACAAGGTCGAAGAGGGCCTCCGTTTCATGCCGGGCCAGGCTCGCCGTCGGCTCGTCCATGATGAGTACCCTCGCGTTCTGGGCGAGAGCCTTGGCGATTTCCGTCAGCTGCCAGTACGCGGTGCCCAGCTTGGAAACATGGGCCCGCGGATCGACCTCGACTTCCATCTCCGTGAAGACTTCGCGGGCCCGGCGGACAGCCTCCCTGTCGTCGATCAGGCCGCTCCGGCCCTGCGGTTCTGCGCCGAGGAAGATATTCTGGGCCACGGTCAGGCTGGGCACCAGACTGAACTCCTGGAAGACCATGCCGATGCCGGCGGCCTTGGCATCCTGGATTGAGGTGATCTCGACTGGCTTTCCGCCGACGAGAATACTGCCGGAGTCAGTCTGGTAAACGCCCTGAAGAATTTTCATCAGTGTTGACTTGCCGGCGCCGTTTCCCCCGGCAAGCGCGTGTACCTCTCCGGCGCGGACCTCGAAGTCCACCTCATTGAGGACGGGGACGCCGTTGAATCCCTTTGAGATCGACCGCATCTCGACGGCTGGCTCTCTTGTGTTCATGGTGCAATCCTTTTTCGGTGGCTGGGGCAGGCCCTGCGGCCTGCCCCAACCCCGCTATTTTTTGAAGGAGTCCTGGATATCCTTGGGGGCATCCTCGTGGTAGACCTGCTTCCACGCTTCGAGGACGTTGGTGTGGTCCACGGGCACGGCACTCAGCGCGACGTATGGCGGCGGAGTTTTTCCGAGCAGTGCCATGGCGCCGAGCCGTGCTTCGGTGACACCCTGATCAAAAGGCACCTGGGCGCCGAGACCGACGACCAGCTCATTCTTGGCCAGGGCAATCGCAACGTTCTTACCCAGATCCTCAGTCGCGATCTTCAGATCAGTTCGGCCCGAGGCGCGGGCTGCAGCCATGACACCTTCCGCAGGAACGTCCCAGACGGCCCAGATCCCGGAGAGATCGGGGTACTTGCTCAGCATGGCGTTCGCTGCACTCTGTGCGTCACCAGCGAAATCAGGACCCGCGATGCCCTTTTCCTCGACGATTTTGATGTCCGGGTATTCCTTGGTGATGGTTTCCTTGAACCCCTGGTAGCGCTGCTTGGTGACGAAGAAGTCGGCCTCATGGAAGACCATGCCGATCTTCCCTTTGCCGCCCAGCGCCTTCGCCATTTGATGGGCCGATACGACGCCGTTGCCGAAGTTGTCCGCCGATACGACAGAGACATAGTCCTTGCCTGCGGTGAGCCCCTGGGGGACGTTGTCCATGAAGACCAGCTTCGCTCCTTCCGCCGCTGCCTTCTTGTACGCGGACGCGGTGGCGACCGGGTCGGTGGGGATTGAAACGACAATGTTGGGCTTCTGCGTCATGACCGTTTCCAGGTCTGACACCTGCTTGTCCGGTTTGAAGTTGGCATCCGTGGTGGCAATGAGGTCGATACCCAGACGAGAAAATTCGCTTTTCAGGCCCGCGATCTGGGCGTTGGCCCAGTCGTTGCCGCCGTAATGCATAACGATGGCCGCCTTGGCTCCCATGGCCTTGACCTTGGCGACGTCGTCATCGCTAAGCTCTGCTACGGAGGCGGGGGCAGGCTCTTCGCCGTTCGGGCCCTTGCTCAGGACCTGGCCCTTGATTTTGGCGAGGGCTTCGTCGGCTTTGGCCGATACGCCGGCATCCTGCGTTGTTGTGGTGCTCGCCGCTGGGCTGCAACCGGCGGTGGCGAGAGCAATAGCCGTTGCGACAGCGAAGAGCGTCGTCCTGCGGATCATGGTGTTCTCCAGTCCTGATTTGTGATGTGGGTGATGAGTAAAAAAGGGTGTTCTTCAGCGTCGTTGGGCCCGAGGGGCCCAACGATGAGGTGGGGTGGTGGTGAGGTCTACTTAGGCGAGGGCGGTCGCCAAAGGAGGGGGAACCGGTGACAGGACGAGCCCGCCGGTGGCCGAGGCCCTACGGATTGCGGCAGCCTTGTCGGAGGCGTTCAAGAAATTCTCTGCGTGTGGTTTGTCGAGGAAGAGGCCCAGCGAGCAGAGTCCGTGATGGGCGTGAACCCATCTCACGACATCGCCGGCCACTGTGCCCATGTCCCCTTGCAACTTGACCGCGGCGCCGTCGACGGTTGTCACGGAGGTGATCGCGGCGGTGTGGTCGATGGCGACGACCAGGCTTGCCCAGAGGACACGGCCCTCGAAGACACCGACGACGGCCGACGAACTCGGGGGGACGAAGTCGCGGACAGCGCGTGCGACGTCATCGTTCGAGCATGCTGCCTCTGCCAGGAGTTGTCCGACGTTCTCCCATTGGGCCTCGTCGATGTCATGAACCGCAACGTCGGGGTGAAGCATAAACGAATGGGCGCGGAGTTCGCTGTGCACCTGATCCTCTTCTCTCGCCGTTGAGTTCAATCTCCGTGACCGGTCACGGAACTCTTCAATCGTGACCGGTCACGGAAGATGTGTCAAGTCTCACGCGAGGATTACTTTGGGCGTCCAACGCGGGACGGGCGCTAGAGGCGGTGGTGTCGGGCCGGTGCGGCGCTCTGGCGAACCACAAGCGTCGGCTCGTTGGGCACGCGGTCCACTTCGCGGCCCTCAATCGCGCCGAGAAGCACCTCTATGCTGGCGTGGGCCAACGCGGCAAAGTCCTGCCGCACCGTGGTCAAGGGGGGAAGGAAAAAGTCTGAACCTTCGACGTCGTCGAATCCCACAATGCTGACATCGTTCGGGACGCGGATGCCGGACTCGGCCAAGGCGCGGATGAGGCCCAAGGCGGTGTGGTCACTGGCTGCAAAGATCGCCTGCGGGACCCTTTTCTCCTTGACCAGCCGGAGCCCCGTCTCGTAGGCCCACCCCGGGCTCCAATCGCCCTCCAGGCACAGCCCCGGCGCGAGACCGCCGTCTCGGAGTGCGGCCTCCCAGCCGCGCTTCCGCACCCGTCCGTCAAACCAGTCCATGGACCCGGCGAAATGCGCGATGTCGGTGTGGCCCAGATCGATGAGGTGCTGGGTGGCCATACGCGCCCCCAACTCCTGGTTCTCCGAGTACGTGAACACGTTTGGAGTCGATGACGCTCCGGCGGCGATCATCTCGACCGGAACTTGGATTGTCGCGTCCCTGACTGCCGCTGCCATGGACAGCAGTGGTGCGATCACGATGATGCCGTCTACCTCAATCTCGTCCAAGGTATCCAGTGCCTTTGGAATGGAATCCGCGTACGGGTCCTCGACCGTGACGACGGTAGTGAAGTAACCCTTCTGCCGGGCAACTTTCTCGAGGGCCATGAGCGTCCCGACCGGGCCGAAGCGGGGGGACCCGTCGGTCAGGATACCGATGGCTGTCGAGCGGCTCGTGGAGAGGGCGGTGGCCGCCCGGCTGCGGCGGTACCCCATGTCCTTAATGATTTGCTGGACCCGCACGCGCGTTGCAGAGCTGACGTCCGGAGCGTCATTCAACACCCGGGAGACTGTTTGGTAGGAGACTCCGGCCATCTGGGCGACATCACTGATGTTCGGCTTCCGTGGTCTGGATGGATGGGCAGACGCTACCTTCGCGTTGTTACCCCTCGCTGCTCCTGCCACGGAGTCCCCTGTCTCGCCAACACCAGCCCCCGGCGGAGGCTTCCCAGTGCAGTTAACCTTACGCGGTACCGCGGTGCCCCTGCGTCTGTCGCGTCAGATTCGGGCGCAGACTTTGATGGCACGGAGTCTGCTGGCGGGCTCTGTCCCTACGGTTCCGAGAGCCTCTTGGATCCGTTTCGTAGACCCGTCAACAGCGCCTGGAATCCGCCTTTGACAGGGCGAATTATTCGCTTTCGTCGGCAGCCTGTCGGCGATGACGTTCGCGTTGGCCGTACGCCGCCCGAAGAATGTCGTCCTTTGACTCGAATCCTGAGCCCAACGCACCACCGATGAGCACCGCCGATGTCGTCATCCAGGCGACTTCCATAAAGTCCCAAACAGTCACGGGATGTTGCAGGGTCCGTGCCAATAGGGCTTCGTCGATAGTGAATGCCGCGGCCAGCAGTACGGCCACGAACAGCAGGACGTAGCTGATCACGACGCCGATCATCAACGACCACACTGTTGAAGTGTTATACAAGGAAGCCTTGTACCGTTCGAGCGTATCGTCGCGCCGGGGGCTTTCCCAGAGATCGTGTTGGGTGATGATCCAGAACACCATAGAGCTGATCGAGAGAACCATCAGCAGGGTCAGCCTCGGCGCCCCGAGCAGGTCCGCGAGTTGCCAGATTGTGTCCGTGACAAGCGCGAAGGCGCCTGTGGCGATCGCGGCGGCCATTGCGCTTCTCAATCCGAAGACCAGCCGCCAAGGTCGGTTCGCCCGCAGCATGCCCGCCAGCAACCGTCCCCGGCCGAGGCGGGTTGCTGCGACGTAGCGGAACCCAATCGGCCCGTCGTCAAGAACGGCAGTCTCAATTCGCCTGGATTGCTGCAGCGAGGGCGGGCCGAATTCCACGGCGTCATCCTCGGGATCGAAGTGGCGGTGCATCGCCCAGCCGAGATCGGCGACGGCGGAGCGGACCCGGCGGTCGATGTTGACGGCGCCGAGCGCGGGCAACGAAACCAGGGAGATCGGCTCTCCAACCGCAACTTCCGCGACCACGGTCCGGCCCTCGAAACGAATCGGAAGATCGGTCAGGCAGACCATGACATCCCATGCACGTAGGGTCCGGTGTTTCGCCAAGGAGGCCAGCATCGGCGTCAACCCATTGCCGGCCGTAAAATCCCGGTACTCGATCACCACGGACCAGTCGTGGCGCTCGTCGGCAAGGTTGAGCAGATGGCCCACTTCGCGTCCGTTGCGCTCGGCAAACTCGGCGGTGACCTCTGGTTCGGCGAGCACGCCCAGCGTACGGGCACTGGTGGGGTTCACGTCGCCCGAATGTTCCGGCACTCCCGACCTCCTATGGTTCAGTGTCTATGACCAGCAAACTGGATGCCACCGTTGCCGCGGACGCAGGTTCCCGATGCCCGAATTCGTGGGGTACTCGGCCGATTGAGGCCTGCTTATGGGACGTGAAACGGGGCGCCGTTCGGACGAAGGCGCCAAGCCCGCGTTGCGACGTGCAGGTTCAGGCGGGTGTCGGGATCGGCTAGGTCGAAGCCGGTGATCTGCCGGATGGACTTCAAACGGTAACGCAGAGTGCTTCGATGGATGGTCAGGCTCTGGGCTGTACTGTCATAGTTGCCGCCGTGGTCCAGGTACTGGGCCAGGGTCTGCACCAGGTCAGACCCCCGGCTGTCGTCGGCGCGTTGAAGGGTACCGAGCCACTCGTCGATATAGCCGGCCAGATCCGGTTCGCCCCCAGCTGGGGCCAAGATACGGTAGATCCCCAGTTGATCAAAGCGGGTGACACCGTAGCGCTCGATTGAACCGGCCCGGACGTGCAGCGCGTGCAGGGCTTCCGAGAAGGAGCGCGGGATCTGGGTGACATCCAGGCTCGGACCGCCGATGCCTACGGCCCCGGTGGTACATCGTAGGGTCTTGGCGACAACGGAAAAGACCTCGGCGCCCAACGGATCTCCACCTACCACGGCCACAGCCATGTCCGCGCGCCGTGAGACGAGCGCGGATGAACAGAGTTCCCGGAACGTCCTGCGCAGTGCGACCACGACAGTATCGTCGGTTCGTGGCGGCTGCCACTGCGCCACGATGACGTGCTGCAGGCCGCTGATGTCATATCCCAGTGCCTCCGCACGAAGCCCTGCGGTTGCGCCATCCGTTCCGGACACGAGTTCGTCCACGAGGTCGCGCCCCAGCCTTAGTTCCAGCCGGGCCAGGCTGCGGCGGTGGGACAACTCGACCTCCAAGAGCCGCGTTGCGTACTTCAAAGCGAAGACGTTTCCGGCTGTGACCGGCCTGTCGGTTGCCAGCATGCAAATAGCCCCCAACACCTCGCCGTGCGACAGGGCAAGGGCAACGAGCCTTCGCGGTTCGCGGACTGGTGAGCCGGAGGCGAGCCAGAGCTGGGCAGTCCGCGACCTGGCCGCCGCGCCAAGCCTGGGGTAGGGGCGTTTGGACCCGATCCCCGCCCCCGCGCTGATATGCCCGAACGCGTCCTCAATACAGATGGGCCGCCCCGTCAGCCGTGAAAGTGCCTCCGCCAGGAGTCCTTCCCGGGATTCGGTGTCCCCGAGGTCGTGAGTCGCGCCCTGGTCCAGGGCATCCCGGATCTTGGCGTGTTCTTCCAGCTCACGTACAGTCGCCGAGAGGGAAAGGAGACGCTGGTCAATGTCGTCACGGCGGAGCAGCTGACCGGTTGCGTCATTCATGAGTTCCCGGGGGGATTCCCTGGCGTGAGTCGTTCCCGTCGTCCCCGCGGTTGTCCGGAGCTGCATCAGCTGAGGGAGTTCCGGAGGGTGGCTGGCGAGAGCACCAGACACCCGTTCAGCTCGGCATCGTCGCCAACGGTGAACAGCGCATATCGCCAGCCCGGCCTGGCGCACGGGAGAACCGAGTCCCTGCCATTGAGACGCCGGACGTCCTGATCCTGAGGCAATGCCGCGCGTTCGGGCACGGGGTTCAACTGACCATTCACCGCGAGGTAACGGTCCTTGATCTCACAGAACGACACGCCCGACACCGCCTGCGCGGCCGTGTTGAGGATCTCCTCTGCCACACGTCGATCGAACATATTGATCCTCGTCTCTGTCCAAAGCAAAGGGGATCTCACAGGGCATACAACCCTGGGCAGACCGTAATCCGTTGCCCTCTCTGTAATCCCGATCACGGAGTGTAGAAGCGACCATTTTCGGGTCCCAGGGCATGCCGTCGTGCAAGTGAACCTCGACGCATCCAACGCCGTACTTGGATGGAATCGGCATGCCAACTCCAGACAAAACTACGCCCCTATGTCGCCATTGTTAAGCGCTTGTCATGTCCCCGCGGATTGCCGTCAGTGCTGGACGCTCAACGGCATTTCGGAACGTCATCGACGCTTCCACGGCATAGCTGAGTCCCTCGAGCGGCGACTTGACTGAAAACCGCGAAATTGGTGCCGGGCGTCGTCCGTCACAGCCTGGGGGAGCCTCCTGCTGGACTCTCACCGTGCCTGACTCCGCTGCGCGCCGGTCCATCCCGGAGGAGGCGCAGGTGCTCGTGGATCATTGCCACGGCCGTTGAGCCTTCACCGGCTGCAGCCGTTACACGTTTCACCGATCCATGCCGAACATCGCCGGCCGCGAACATTCCGGGAACGCTGGTTTCCAGTGGCAGCCGTCTGCGCCCCAGATGGCTGAACTCAGGAGGAAGGTCCTCAAGATCAGCCCCGGTGAGAACAAAGCCGTGGTCATCCAGGGCGACGGTGCCCTGGAGCCATCCTGTGTGCGGCGCGGCCCCGATGAAAATGAAGAGGTATCGGGAGTCGAAGATGCGCTGTTCGCCCGTGGCTCCCAGGTCGACGACGATCCGTTCAAGGGCGCCGGAACCGTCTACGGCCACGATGTTGGCCCCCAGGAGTACCTCTATGCCCGGTTGCTCTTCGATCCGGTCCGCGAGGTATCTCGACATGTCCGCGCGGAGGTCCGCCCCGCGCACCACCAGCCGCACTTGTGCTCCCGTGCCAACAAGGAAAAGCGCGGCCTGTCCCGCGGAGTTTCCACCGCCGACGACGGTCACGGGCTGCAATCCGCAGAGCCTGGCTTCATGGACGGTGGCGGCGTAGAAGACGCTGATCCCCTCGAATTTCTCCAGCCCGGGGACTGGCAGCCGGCGGTAACGAACCCCGGTTGCGAGCAGCGCTGCTCGGGAGGAGGCCGGGCCGCTCTCGTTGAACTCGGCGTGGAACTCGCCGTCCTTCAATTCGATGGTGCGTGCCCAGCATGCGACGTTGGTCTGGACGCTGAACTTACGGGCCTGGATGATCGCTCTTTCAGTGAGTTCGCCGCCGGAGATCCCGGCGGGAAAGCCGAGAAAGTTCTCGATCCGCGACGACGTGCCGGCCTGCCCACCTATCGCGAAGCCTTCCTTAAGGACGACCGACAACCCGTCCGACGCCGCGTAGACGGCAGCCGCCAGGCCGGCGGGGCCGGCTCCGATCACCATGAGATCGTACGAAGCCGAATGCTCTTTCACCGTCCGTAGGCCCATGGCTAGGGCCAGATCTGCGTTCGACGGGTTCTTGAGGACCTGTGAGGCGCTTAGCACCACCGCCGGCAGCTCATCCGCGAGTATCCCGGCCCGGTCCAGGATGCCCTGCGCCTGCTCGTCATCCTCCAGATCGACCAGCAGGTGAGGCAGACGGTTGGCCGCTGCAAATTCCAGGAGGCGAAGAGTGTCACGGCTGAAGCGTGATCCAACGATGCGCATGCCCGCGCCCGCGCTGATCAGCAGGATCCGCCGTTGAAGATATGCCCGCAGGATGGTCTCGCCCACCGCGGCGTCCGTCAGCACGGCACGGCGCAGGTCTTCCCCGCTGATCTGCAGCACTTCACCCGCCTCGGCGGACACAGCGCTGACAAAGGCCGGTTGCCCCTCTACCACGCCCAATTCCCCTAGGAAGCGTCCCGGACCGTGAACTTCAAGGGTCCGCGCGTTGGGACCAAGCTCAGCGGTCTGCCTGCCACCGGCGGGGGCGTGCAGCCCCTCGACGACCAAGACGGTGCCCTGCAGTATGACGAAGAAATCAGCCTCGACCGTTCCCTCCTGGATTAGGACTTCTCCGGCAGAGGTAGCCCGGCTAGTGCCGGCGCGGCCCAACAATTCGATCTGGGCTTGGCTGAGCCGTGGATACGCGCCGGAGAGATCCGGCGTTTCGATCGGCGTCGACCCTGCGACAGGTTTCATCAGCTCGTTTCGCCCGCCGGTAGCCTAGACCAATGCCTCATGGGGATAGCACCAGCGCCAGTCCTCGCCGGGCTCCAAGGAACGAACGATCGGATGCAACTCGTTGGCGTGGGCCCGGGCGTGCCGCATGGGTGAGGAATCACAACACCCGACATGGCCGCAGGAGAGACACAAACGCAAATGAACCCACGGAGTGCCCAAAGACAGACACTCCTCACAGCCCTGCGGGGTGCGCACCCGAACCGGACGAATCAGCGCGAGATGCGGATCAGGAATTCGAGGGATCATGCTGGCTCCTATGTCGGTCCGTCCATGGAGCCGGCACCGCCGCGACAGCCAGCAATAAGGGTTCCATCGGCACTAACCGGCGCCATGGGTAACATTCGGCCCGGCAAGGGGTGCACCGGTTAAGGGTCAGTTCTAGACCCCGCTCAGGGGCCTGTCAAGCGGCGTACGGAAGACCCGCGTCTGGCAGGGAGGTGAGGCCAGCGGTCCAGAATTCTGAGAAGCCCTCGCCCCATAGGCAGCCTTTCAGCCCATCGAGAGCCTTGTGCCAGGGCTTTCGCCCAACCTGCGCAGCCCAACACCGGAGGCGATCAGCAGTATTCCGATGAGAATTGCGAAGGACGCGAGCAGCCCCAGGAGACTGAGTATGCCCGGGCCGGGAAGAATAACCAGGAAGAGTCCGAAGAGAGTGGTGACGATACCTGTGATCAGCCAGAGCCACCATGACCCGACATTCCTTTTGACATCAAAGGCCAGCGCTATTTGGGAGACACCGAGCATGACCGCCCACAGGCCGATGACGAGCGCCGCGAGAGGGCGGTGATGTCCGGCCAGACGAAGGCGACGAGACCCGCGAGCACGGAGATGATCAACGCAGTTCCTGATCTCCTAAACAATTGTTGTGCCAGTGGGTCGGACATGGCCGCACCTCCGTTTCTGAAATTGGTTTAGTCGTTATCTTGCTGGCCCGGGCCACACGAAAAGGGCTATCCCGTTGCACTGCTGCCCAATATGACTTTCACTGATTTTGTGTCCTGTCCGCGCTGGAACCCGACGTCGGCCTGCTGGCCGGGCTCTTTGCTGCGGACGGCGGCAAGGAGGTCAGTTACACTGGCGATCTTCTGCGCGTCAAGCTCAGTGATGATGTCTCCTGGCTGCAATCCCGCTTTGGCTGCCGGTCCCCCCGGGGCAACTTCGATGACCAGCGCGCCCGACTGTGTGGGGAGGCCAAAGCGGGTTGCGATCTCAGGAGAAATGTCGGTCGGAATGATTCCAAGGACCGGATGTGTGGCCACTCCGCTCTTGAGTATCTGGTCCGCTACGTCGGTCACGGTGGCCGCGGGAGTCACGAACCCGATCGACACGGCGCCCGAACTTGGTGGCAGATAGGCTTCCGAGAGTCCGATGATCTCCGAGCTGCTGTTGACCACGGCTCCGCCGGAATTGCCGGGGGAGATGGGCGCGTCTGTCTGGATAAGGTCGATAAGGCCTTGGGGTGATCCCTCGGACGGTGGCATATTACGGTGAAGAGCGGAAATAATGCCCGCCGTGACGGTCTGCTCCAGCCCGAGCGGACTGCCGATGACAACCGCCAGTTGCCCGACGTCGGGAAGGACAGTAGAGAACTTGGCGGCCGGAAGGTTGCCCCGGTCAGCCTTCAGCACTGCCACATCGGTGGCGTCATCAACACCGACGACCGTGGCCGACGCCTGAGATCCGTCCGCGAAGTGGATCCGGACGCTCGTGAACGGCTTCTTTTGTTGGTCCTCCACCACGTGGGCGTCCGTGACAATGGTGCCGTCGCTGCGGTACACCACACCGCTGCCGATGCCGTCTGATGTCTGGATCGTGACCACGGAGGGCTCGACTTCTCTTACGATCCCAGGAACGGCTGAAAGGTCCCCTGTAGAGCTCAAACCAGCGCTTGCGGATTGTGATGCCGGAGCCGGAGGCGACCCTGTGCAGGCCGACGCGAATATCATTAACCCCGCGCCGAGGGCGCCGGTCCAGGCCCTCCCGAGTCCTGGCTCCGGAACCTCGACGGCCGTTGATCTGCTCATGCTCATGGGATTCCCGCTGCTCTCTCTGGCTGCCTACGGAAACAGCTGACAGGCTGAGTCTCCTCCAACTCCATCGCGTCCGCATGGTCTCGGGACGCCCAAAAACTGCCCGCATTTGAATCCACCAGATCAAGCCAGCGAGGTCAAAACTAGTGGTCTGGCGGATGAACACTAACCAGTATCGCCGCCTGCTCCAGCGAAGTGAGGCCATCGTTCCTGGACCAGTGAGCCGGAGGCGAGCCAGAGCTGCACCGTCGCGTCCCGTTCGACCTGCATTATCTGTCCGCAGCTGAGGGACTCGTTCGTGGGCGACAGGTGAGACGCCCGATCCTCAGATTATCTCGGCGTCTCGGCGGATTCGCCTGTGGACCCGTCCTGAGAGGTCAATTCTCTGGAGCATATTTGACCTTCGAGGGTCATGCCGTCGCCCCATCCAGGGGGCAGACTCAACCTATTAGGCCCCATGACAACGCCCTTGAGCCCCGCGGCCCAGCGGGACAGGGCGTGCGTCATGCGGTGCAACCTCGGGCGGACGTCGCCACAGGACCGCTCGCGCCCTCTAGGACCGGAGTGAGTCATGGCCAAAGCAGTAGGAATTGATCTCGGAACAACCAACTCGGTGATCGCGGTCTGGGAAGGTGGGGAAGCACGCGTCATACCCAACGCGGAAGGAGCCCGGACCACTCCGTCAGTTGTGGCGTACACGGACACCGGGGAACGGCTTGTGGGGCAACTGGCCCGCCGGCAGTCGATTCTCAACCCCAAGGGAACCATCACGTCGGCCAAGCGGTTTATCGGCCGGCACTATGACGAGATTACAGATGAGGCCAAAGCCGTGAGTTTCGACGTCGTAGAGGACGACAACGGCGTGGCGCGTTTTCACGTTCAAGGCAAGAAGGTCGCACCCGAAGAGGTGAGTGCGCTCGTTCTCCGCAAGCTGGTGGACGACGCCGCGAAGCAGCTGGGCGAAAAGGTGACGGAGGCCGTCATTACGGTTCCCGCGTACTTTAACGATGCACAGCGCACCGCGACCAAGGACGCAGGCAAGATTGCCGGACTGGAAGTCCTGCGCATCATCAACGAACCTACTGCAGCGGCCCTGGCCTACGGCATTGACAAGCGT
This sequence comes from Pseudarthrobacter oxydans, assembly GCF_030812335.1. Taxonomy (GTDB): domain Bacteria; phylum Actinomycetota; class Actinomycetes; order Actinomycetales; family Micrococcaceae; genus Arthrobacter; species Arthrobacter oxydans_B. The sequence continues at coordinate 8,071 of NZ_JAUSSN010000016.1, read as the reverse complement.
AAGCATGAGACGGTGTTGGTTTTCGACCTTGGCGGCGGAACATTTGATGTGAGTCTGCTGGACGTGGGGGACGGGGTTGTGGAGGTCCGCTCGACCGCGGGCGACTCACACCTCGGTGGCGACGACTTTGACCGCCGTCTGGTCGACTATCTGGCCGATGAATTCCAGAAGGAGGCGGGCATCGACCTCCGGTCGGACGCCCAGGCGTTGCAGCGCCTTTTCGAGGCGGCCGAGAAGGCCAAGGTTGAGCTCAGTTCTGTCACCCAGACGCAGGTCAATCTTCCCTTTATTACGGCCGACGCGACGGGCCCCAAGCACCTGACGAGCACCATCCGGCGGTCCGTCTTCGAGGACCTCACCCACGACCTCGTCGAGCGCACGATGGGGCCGGTGCAGCAGGCGATGACGGACGCCAAAGTCACCGCCAATGACATCGACGAAGTGATTCTGGTGGGCGGCTCCACCCGCATTCCTGCGGTTCAGAGCCTCGTGCGGCGGCTGACGGGCGGCAAAGAGCCGAATATGAGCGTCAATCCGGACGAAGTCGTGGCAATCGGTGCGGCGATCCAGGCCGGCGTGCTCAAGGGCGAGGTCTCCGATGTCCTGCTGCTGGACGTTGTGCCGCTTTCCCTGGGTGTTGAAACCCGCGGCGGCGTCATGACCAAGATCATCGAACGCAACACGACCATCCCCGCTCGGCGCAGTGAGGTCTTCTCCACAGCGGAGGACAACCAGCCCGCCGTCGACGTCGTGGCCTTGCAGGGGGAGCGGGAACTGGCGGCGGACAACCGGGTGCTGGGCCGGTTCCAGCTGACCGACATCCGGCCGGCGCCTCGCGGAGAACCGCAGGTCGAGGTCACGTTCGATGTGGACGCCAACGGCATCCTGAACGTCACCGCCCGCGACAAGGACACAGGTAAGGAGCAGGGCATCACCATCAGCGAAGGCTCCAACCTCGACGCCAAGGAAGTCGAGCGCATGATTGCCGAGGCTGAGTCCCACAGAAGCGAGGACCTGCAGAACCGGGAGCGGATTGACACCCTCAACGAACTCGATGCGGTGGCATACCGCGTTGAGCGGGCCGTCAATGAGCTTGGTGGCGCAGTCCCGGTGCATGACAAGGCCCGAGCGGAACTGCTGGTTGGCCAGGCTCGCGACGCCGTCAGCAACCAGGCAGATGTTGGCACCGCGAGGGAGCTGATCTCCGAGCTTCAGCAGCTGCAGTCGGCGCTGAGTGCCTCCGCTGCCTCCGCGGCCACTGCAGGGGCCGGCCAGGGTTCCGCACCACAGCCCGGAGCGTCCGACGATGTAGACGAGGATGACATCGTCGATGCAGAATTCGATCGTGGCTAGGAACGGCCATGAGCGACCAGGCAGGGCCGGCTGGCCAGGCCCAATCAAGAAATGACGAGGCAGAGGCCGCCGCACCCAAGGAAAGGGAAACCGAGGCGGCTGCGCAGGCGGACGCGCTGGCCAAGATGGAGGACCAGTGGCGCCGTGCGCTGGCTGACGCAGACAACGTTCGAAAGCGCGCCACCCGGGACGGCGCACAGCTAAGGGCACAGGAGCGCGCAGCGGTTTCTTTGGCGTGGCTGCCCGTCCTGGACAACCTGGAACTGGCCCTGGCCCACGCACCAGCGGGTGCGCAGGATCCGCTCGTGGAGGGCATAGCCGCTATACGATCCCAGGCCATCGATACCCTGGCCCGCCTGGGCTATCCGCGGATTGACGCCGAGAATGTCCCCTTCGACCCACGGATCCACGAGGTGGTCAGTGTGTCGGAAACGGACGGGGTTCCCCCCGGGACTGTGCTGACCGTACTGCGTCCGGGCTACGGCGGCACGGACACCATCCTCCGGCCAGCCGCCGTCGTTGTGAGCCGGGCGGTGACCCCGGACCGTGGCTAAGGATCACTACTCAGCTCTCGGCGTCCCGCGGACGGCGAAGCCTGACGAAATTCAGCGCGCCTACCGCAAACTGGCAAGAAAATACCATCCGGACGTCAACCGGGAGCCGGATGCTGGCGACAAGTTCAAGGAGATCGGTGAGGCCTACGATACCTTGTCAGATCCCGAAACCAGGGCGCGCTATGACCGGTTCGGCGCCGACTACCGGCAGTACGCCGGCAGCGGCGCTGGCCCGGGGAGCGGCGGCACGCGGCGGGGTTCCGGCGGGCCGCGCCCCGGCCCCCGGCCGGGCCCGGGACGCGGCGCCTACGGCAACGCGCACGTCGACATGGGAGGCGACGTCGACTGGGAGGATCTGCTCGGTGGCTGGTTCCGTCAGCAGGCAGCAGGTTCGGTTCAGGGGGTGGACCACGAAGCCGAGCTTCTGTTGACCCTCGAAGAAGCGATCCGTGGCGGCCGGCGCACCGTCCGCCTGGCCCAGCCGGGTGGCGAAACTCGGAACTATGACGTTGACGTGCCCCCCGGTGTGCTGGACGGTCAGCGCATCCGCCTCGCGGGGGAGGGCGCGGCGGGCCGCGACGGGGGTTCGCCGGGGGATCTATTCCTGACCGTCCGCATCCAGCCGGACGCCAGATACCGGGTCAAGGGCCGGGACATTCACTTCGACCTTCCCGTCACGCCGTCGGAAGCCGCTCTCGGGGCCAAGATCAAGGTCAACGCGCCTGCTGGACCGGTCACCATCACCGTTCCCGAAGGGTCTTCCAGCGGGCGCAGACTTCGGCTTCGCGGCCAGGGCCTGCCCGACCCGAAGGGCCAGCCGGGGAACCTCTACGCGGAGATCCGCGTCATGGTGCCCCCGCGGCTGAGCACCGAGGTCCGCAAGCTATACGAGCAGCTTGCCGCCGCGTCCGACTTTCACCCTAGGGAGGGGCTTCTATGAGCCGAGAATATCCGCTCGCCTATCCGTGGCGTCTGAATCTCGAGGCGGTGGCGCGCAGCAGCGGTGTCCACCCCGACGTCGTCAGGCGGTTCGTAGAGCTGGATCTGATTCGGCCGCTCGGTGGCGATGCTCCGGGCGGCCCCTGGTTCAGTCCGCGGGCCCCGGAACTGATAGCGCGCGTCGTGCGGCTGCATTCGGAGCTGGCGCTGAACTATGCGGCAATCCCGCTGGTACTGGACTTGCTGGCGCGGGTGGACGCGCTGGAACGACGTTTGGTTGAAATCACGCAAGTGGAAAGGACTACTTCGCGATGAATATGGAGAGTTTGACCCAGAAGTCGCAGGAGGCCTTGGCAGGGGCCCAGCGGATCGCCCAGCAACACGGCCATACCGAGACCGACGGCGAGCATCTGCTGGCGGCCCTGCTGGAGCAGGAGGGTGGCCTCGTTCCGCGGCTACTGGTGGGCATGCAGGTTGACGTGGACGAGCTGAACAGGGCGGTCGAGACCGCGCTGCGGCGGAAGCCGAAGGTCACCGGCCCGGGGGCAGCGCCAGGGCAGGTGTACGTGAGCCGCAGGCTCGGCACACTCCTCGATGCCGCTGAACGTGAAGCCAAACGGCTCAAAGACGAGTACGTCTCGGTGGAACACCTGCTGGTCGCGCTGGCCGAGGAGGGCCGGTCCACGGCGGCCGGCAAGGTGCTGGCCGAGCACGGCATCACCCGCGAGGCGTTCCTCTCGGTCCTGACCCAGGTCAGGGGAAACCAGCGCGTCACCTCGGCAACGCCGGAGCAGACCTACGAGGCGCTGGAGAAGTACGGCCGCGATCTGGTGGCGGACGCCCGCTCCGGAAAGCTGGATCCGGTCATCGGCCGCGACGCGGAAATCCGGCGGGTCGTCCAGATACTTTCGCGCAAGACCAAAAACAATCCGGTGCTGATCGGCGAGCCGGGAGTCGGCAAAACCGCCATTGTGGAGGGACTGGCCCAGCGGATCGTCCGGCAGGATGTGCCGGAAGGCCTGAAGAACAAGACCATTTTCTCGCTCGATTTGAGCTCGCTTGTGGCCGGTGCCAAGTACCGCGGCGAGTTCGAGGAGCGGCTGAAGGCGGTGCTGGCCGAGGTGCTGGCGGCAGAAGGCCGGATCCTGCTCTTCGTGGACGAGCTGCACACCGTCGTCGGGGCAGGCGCGTCCGAGGGGTCGATGGACGCCGGTAACATGCTGAAGCCAATGCTGGCCCGCGGGGAGCTGCACATGATCGGCGCCACCACCCTCGACGAATACCGCAAACACATTGAGTCGGATGCGGCTTTGGAACGCCGCTTCCAGCCGGTCCTGGTTGAGGAACCCGACGTGGAGGACGCCATTTCCATCCTGCGCGGCTTGCGGGAGCGGCTTGAAGTCTTCCACGGCGTACGGATCCAGGATAGTGCTCTCGTGGCCGCGGCCACCCTCTCCCACCGGTACATCACAGACCGGTTTCTTCCGGACAAGGCCATTGACCTCGTGGACGAAGCGTGCGCCCGGCTGCGGACGGAAATTGATTCGATGCCGGCGGAACTGGATGAGCTCACCCGAAAGGTCACGCGGCTCGAAATCGAAGAGGCGGCACTCTCCAAGGAGACCGATCCGGCCAGCAAGATCCGGCTCGAGGAGCTGAGGCGTGAATTGGCGGATCTGCGCGCCGAGGCCGACGCGAAAAGGGCCCAATGGGAAGCCGAGCGCCAGGCGATCCACAAGCTGCAGGAAATCCGGAGTGAACTGGAGCGGGCGCGGCTGGAGGCTGAGGAAGCCGAGCGGAACTACGACCTCAACCGGGCGGCGGAGCTACGCTACGGCCGACTTGGTGACCTCGAACGGCGGCTGGCCGCCGAGGAGGAACGGCTGACCGCGAAGCAGGGTGAAAAACGCCTGCTCCGCGAGGTGGTGACGGAAGACGAGATCGCCGACATTGTCGCGGCCTGGACAGGCATACCGGTCGCACGGCTGAAGCAGGGCGAACGTGAAAAAGTCCTGCACCTGGACGAAATCCTGCGCGCCCGCGTCGTGGGGCAGGAGGAAGCGATTAGCGCGGTGACGGACGCCATCATCCGCGCCCGCTCCGGTATCCGGGATCCCCGCCGGCCCATCGGCTCCTTCATCTTCCTCGGCCCGACCGGCGTCGGGAAGACCGAGCTTGCCAAGGCTCTGGCTGCGGCGCTCTTCGACAGCGAGAACGCAATGATTCGGCTGGACATGAGTGAGTACCAGGAGCGCCACACCGTGAGCCGGCTATTGGGTGCCCCTCCGGGCTATATCGGCTACGACGAGGGTGGCCAGCTCACCGAGGCCGTACGCCGCAAGCCGTACTCGGTGGTGCTTTTCGATGAGGTGGAAAAGGCCCACCCGGATATCTTCAACACACTTTTGCAGGTCCTGGACGACGGCAGGGTTACGGACTCGCAGGGCCGAACCGTTGATTTCCGCAATACCGTGATCATCATGACCTCTAACATAGGTTCCCAATATCTCCTTGAGGGTTCCACCGAAGGCGGAACGATCACCGAGCAGGCACGGAGCCTGGTGATGGGCGAGCTGCGGGGCCACTTCCGCCCCGAGTTCCTGAACCGTGTGGACGATATCGTGCTGTTTTCGCCTCTCGGCCTGCCGCAGATCGAACGCATTGTGGACCTGCAGTTCGAACAGCTGCGGCAGCGTCTGGCCGAGCAGCAGGTCGAACTGCACCTGACCGAGGAGGCGCGCCTGCTGATTGCCGAACGTGGCTTCGATCCGATCTACGGAGCCCGACCCCTGCGCCGCTTTATCTCCCGTGTAGTGGAAACGGAGGTGGGCCGGGCCCTCCTGCGCGGCAGCATCGCCGAGGGGGGAGTCGTGACGGTGACAGCAGCCGACGGTGAGCTCTTGGTTGACTACACCACTAGGGAAATGGAAGAGGCCGGAACCGCATGAACAAGGCCATCATCAAATGTCCCCATTGCGGCAAGTCCAACCGCGTTCCGGCTGTCGCCGAGGGCCGGCCACGCTGCGGGAGTTGCCACCGGGAGCTTCCCTGGGTGGTTGAAGCGGGCGACGACGACTTCGGCGAGATCGCCGAACGGTCCGGCGTTCCGGTGCTGGTGGACTTTTGGGCGGTGTGGTGCGGACCCTGCCGGATGGTGAGCCCCGTGCTGGACCAGTTGGCACACGAACGCGCGGGGCAGATCAAACTTGTGAAGGTCGATGTGGACCACTCGCCGCAGCTCTCCGCCCGATTCGCCATTCAGGCAGTGCCAACGTTGCTGGTCATCGTCGACGGCAAGATCGTCGCGAGGCAGGCCGGCGCGGCTCCCGCGCCGGTGCTGAGGTCCTGGTTGGAGGGGGCCCTCACGAAGTAGCCCAACAGCAAGCCCCTCAGTCGGTGCCTCGGCGGGCAACCCTTACACCAGAGAAGATATCGGCGGCATTTCTTGGCTGCACTGCGATCGTCTGTGTAGCTAATTGGACTGGAGCGAAGAGGATAGCGAGGCAGGAAGAGGGGAGTCGACGAGGTTTGGTACGCCTCCGAAGGAGGCCAAGGTCCGGGCCGTCTCCACGAACTCGCGCGCCAACCCGTCATTGACGTCAGTGCGCCATGCAATCGACAGCGGAGAGGGCGGGACGTCTCTGACCGGGATGAAAGACAGCCCCGGACGGTCATAGAAACGTTGGGTCGAGGCCTGAGTGAAGGCAATGCCCCGCTCACCCATGATGGCTTCGAAACACTCGTCGACGGTGGCTACCTGAGTGCCCAGACGGACCGGCTGCCCGCCGCGCGCCTGGGTTGCGAGCCAGAAATCCCGCCACTTATCCGGAGCCTTGCGGGCGACGAAGGACTCATCAACGACCTGTTCCACCGAGACCTCGGACAGACCGGCAAAGCGGGAACTGCTGGCAACTACAAGGACCCGCGGCTCAATGAACAGTGTCTCCATGGCGAGCCAGTCAGCCGCCGGCAGGGGCGGCCGCACAAATGCCACGTCAGCGCTTCCGTCGGCAAGACCCGCTGTTGGGTCGGCGAAATCGAAGGACCTCATCTGGACGTGAATTTCCGGGTGGTTGTTCTTGAACGCGGCGAGGATCCGCGGGGTCAGTTCAGCCGCCGCGTTGGCCTGAAAGCCGACTATCAGGGTGCCCCGCACGCCGCTGGCGACCTCACGCGTCAACGAAACGGCGCGCTCCGCGGCGGATAAAAGGCGCTTAGCTTCACCCAACAGGACATCCCCTGCGCTGGTCAGGGAGACGCTTCGGCTGGTCCGGATCAACAGGGGAGTCCCCAGCGAGTGTTCAAGCTTCCGTATTTGGACGCTGAGGGACGGCTGCGCGATATGGAGCCGCGCAGCGGCTCGACCAAAGTGCAATTCCTCCGCAACGGCGACGAAGTACTGCAGGACGCGCAGGTCTAGCTGTGGCTGCTGCATCGTTCAACTGTAAGCTCCGCCACAATCGGGGTCCAATAGTTTCGGCCTATTGGTGGATAGGGCACAGGTATTGGACCGTTCGGGGTCACGGGGGCTGCAATGGAAACAGCGAAGGGTTGCCAACGGAGACAGCCGCCAAAGGCACTCCAGGAACCCCGCTTTCGAGGCTCGGGCAGAGAAGTCCGACCCTCAGCGAGACCAACGAGAGGAACAACGACATGACGGTCGCCACACGTGCCCCTTCTGTAGAATCCTGGGTTCAGAGCTTCACCGAGGCCAACAACCGGGACCCGGAAATCCAAGCTCACGGAAAGTACTTCACCTGCTCCTACCTGCTGGACATGGAGGCGCACACCTTTGTTGTCCGGGTCGTGTCGGGCACCATCGCCCAGATTTCCGTAGACCCGGGACCCATTGAGGTTCCCTACCAGTTCGCCATCCGGGCCAGCGCCCACACGTGGGGTGAATTCGGCAAGCCCGTCCCGGCTCCCATGTACCACGGCATCTGGGCCGCCACTTTCCAACGCGACATGAAGCTGGAGGGCGAAGTCCTGGTTCTGATGCAGAACCTGCGCTGCATCACACGCCAGATCGAACTGCTGCGCTCTACCGGCGCACCCGTCTAGACCATAGGAGTTCCTGATATGAGCAAAATTTCCCCCGTCACTGGCCACTACGTCACCGTCGACGTGGACGGCCTTGAATACAAGGTTTTCTATCTCGAAAACGGCCAGGGCCAGCCCCTGGTCTGCCAGCACACCGCCGGAGCCCACAACCACCAGTGGCGCGG
>NZ_JAUSSN010000015.1 GCF_030812335.1 Pseudarthrobacter oxydans | reverse complement strand
CCACCCTCAAACAGCACGCAAAACCACGAACCATTTTCAGGATGTTTGTCAGGGGGTCGGTCGCAATCTCTCCGCATCAGCGGCGGCGACTCGAACTACTTTACACACCCCACCGACCACACACAAATCCACCCCCACACCACCCCCCACACCCCAAAAACCCCGCCACCACACGGAACCCAGGCACCCGCCCGGCCTCACGCGGCCCCTTTCAGCGAACGCGGGCTGCTGTGTACTGGCTCACACCAGCGGGCTCCGGCCAACTTGTATTGGCCTGGTGGCCGGACCTGGTGACGAACCCGGTGGCGGTGCCACTCCGCATACAGGCGGGTGGTGAGCTTGACAGCGTCGTGCTTGGGACGGGCGATCTCCTCCACCATGTAGTCCCGGAGGTCCCCGGGCCGTTGCAGGCCCTGCGGCGTCAGGACGAGTTTGCCGCCGGAGCGTCTGAGCAGTTTCCAGTCCATGAGGTGCTGTCGGAGCACCAGAACCGGCCGAGCGTTGATCTCGCGGTTGCCCTTGCCCATGATCGGGTCGCTCCAGCCCAGTTCGTCCGTGGCGCGCTGGACCATGGCCGGCTTCAGGTAGCCGTCCTTGGTAAGGTCCATCCCGTCCGGGGACGCCTGCTCCAGCAGCCAGCGGACGGGCCGCAGCACGCCGTCGCGCTCTTCGTCGGTGAGGGGCTGGGCCACCGGCGGAGGCTGAGCAGGCGCAGTTTGCGGTTCGCGGCATCAAGGTCGAAGGCGGCGGCGTCGAAGTAGAACGCGAACTCGCCGGTCATGGCGTGCAGATAGCGGCTCGCGTCGTTGTGTTCCGCGTGGCCCTGGTCCTGCAGGATCTGCACGAACCGGCGGTAGCCATGCGGTCCGCCGGAATCCTCGACCGGGCCGCGGCCGGCGCCGTCCAGGCAGGTCATTTCTCCGGCCGCCAGTCGCGTCGGGCCGAGCAGCTGCACGTCGTGCGTCCACGCGTCACCGAGGTCGTACTCGTACTCGAATGCCGCAGAACCCGGCTTGGACGCGTCCAGCAGCTCGGAGAGGACGACGGCGGAGGCCTGTTCGGCGTCGAGGTCTTCTGCTTCCCCGTCCGGGCCCACGATCACCCGCGGCAGGCCGTGGCGGTCCACGCAAGGGACGGACTCCATGCTGGCTATCCTGCCAGAGCCCCGCCGCCCGGACCTGGCGTGGCGGGGTTACCGCATCCACGCGCCCGGCAGATACCAGGCGTGGGGCGCCGAGTACGGCTCGCCGGGCAGGTTCCCGGCGCACCAGGGCTTGGTGGACGAAGCTGCTTGCCCCTGGCGGCTTCCGGTGTTTCGCTCTGGAGCCTGCCAGCCCGGCCCGGCTAGGGTCGGGACATGACTTTGAGTTTGGACGGCGCGCCGGATATCCGTGAGCAGGCCTGCTCCTGCTGCGGGGCAACCTTTATCGTCACGGATCACTTCATCCTGATGGACGGCCATACCCACGCCATCGCAAAGACAGCACTTCACGACCATAACGGCGACCATGAGGCGTGGATCGACGTCATTTTCGGCCAGTTCGGGGACGACTCTGCGGAAGGGCGCGTTACTTTTGGCTGCAGAGTTGGTCCCATTGCGGGAGCCACGGAACCGGCTGCGACTGTCGTGGATGCGGCCCGGCCATATCCGGACTCCCCAGTGTGGGGCCACAAATTCTCGCGCGAGGAAGCGCTCCAGCAGGATTCCCTCGCTCAGTTCTGGGACGTCGTGGACTGGCTGCTGAGTACTGACCCCACCGTTCACCGTCACGTATATCGGACGGGACTGCGCTGACTGCAGCTGCAGTGAACTCCTCCTGGGCACCTGCTTGCCTGCTTGCCTGTTCTCCTGACGCGCCCACACTGCTACGTTGGCTGGATGGAACGATCTTTGGTTAGGCCCAGGAATGGCAAGATCATCGCCGGCGTGTGCGCAGGCCTCGCCGACCGCTTCGGCATCTCCCGGACGCTGGTCCGCATCGGCTTCGTGTTCTTCGGGCTGTTCGGGGTCGGGGAACTCGTGTATATCGTGCTGTGGGTCATCATGCCCAAGGGCCAGTAACCGCCAGGTTCGACGACGGCGGCCCGGTTCGACGACGGCGGCCGGGCTCGACGGCGGCCGCTGGCCGGGTGCGGGCACGCTCCCCCTTAAGTCCCGCCCGGCCGGGCGTATCGTTTTGCCATGGGACCGATTCGGGTCATGCTGCTTCCGGGTGCCGTTCTTCCCGCGCAGCCGGCGTTCGGCGCGCTCATCGAAGCCCTGGGACCGGACGTGCAGGCCGTCGCCACGGACCTGGAACTCTACGCGGGCGACGAGCCGCCGCCGGGCTGGAGCCTGGACACGGAGATTGACGGCGTGCTGCGCGACGCCGACGCCCGGGGCTGGGTGACCTTCCATCTCGCCGGGTATTCCGGCGGCGGCTCGGCCGCACTGGCGTTTGCCGCCAAACACCCGCAGCGCCTGCTGAGCCTGGCCCTGCTGGAGCCGGCCTGGGCCGGAAGCTGGGGCTGGAGCCCCGCGCACGCCGAACTGTGGAAGGCCTTCGGCCGGCTGGAAGGCCGGCCGCCGGAGCAGTTCATGCCGGAGTTCGTACGGCTGCAGGTACGGCCCGACGTCGACCTGCCGCCGCCGGCGCCGGGTGATCCGCCGCCGTGGATGGCCAGGCGCCCGGCCGGCATCTCGGCGTTCCTGCATACGTTCCGGAGCTACGACCTGGACCGCGGCCGGCTGGCAGCGTTCGGTAAGCCGGTGCTGTTTGTCCTGGGCGGCCGGAGCAACCCGGACCAGTTCGCTGACATGGCCGGGCGCCTGTCCACTGTCTTTACCGACTTCCGGCTCGAGGTGTTCGAAGACCGGCACCACTTCGATCCCCCGCACCGGGTGGAGCCCGAACGGCTGGGTGCGCTATTGCGGGAGCACTGGGACCGCGCCGAAGGCGGGCACCATGTCACAGCCACCTGACCGTCACCCCAAAACTCCCTCGGGAGGCGCCGGGCACAGCGAGGGGCGGTGGGCTGAGGGCCCACCGCCCGTGAAGTTCGCCGCACCGGCGAGTAAATGAGTCGACATCAGCAGGGTCAGCGCCTACTGGGCGCGGGACCCAGGCAGGTACCAGGCCAGGGCCGACGTGAAAGGCTCGCTGGGCAGGCTCCCGGCGCTCCAGGACTCCGTGGACCGCACCACGGGGGTGTGTCCGTGACCGTCCTTGAGCATGGCGCGGACCGTGGCGGTGCCGGCGAAAATCACGAGTCCGAAAAGCAGGACTACAAGCAGTTCCATTTTGGGTTCCTCGGGTGGAGTGCGGTTTGGATGACTCCAGTGTCGGCAGCCGCCGTGTGAGCAACCGTGTGAAGCCCCCCGGGCTGAATTCCCGTGACTGAATTCCCCGCGGCTGAATCGACGCGCATGAATTCCCCGGGACTCCGGAGGGCCCCGCGGCGTAAAATTACTCCTATGGCCGAGACATGGATCCGCCTCCTCGGTCCGCCAAAGATCGAGTCCCCAGGCACCACTCCCCCACAGCCCAAGGGCCGCAAAGCCTGGGCTGTGCTGGCCTACCTTGCCCTGCAGCCGGACGGCGTCAGCCGTTCCCGGACCGCCACCCTGCTGTTCCCGGACGCCGCGGATCCGCTGGGTGCCCTTCGCTGGAACCTCTCCGAGCTGCGCCGGACCCTGGACGGAGTCGCCATCACCGGCGACCCGCTGCGGCTGACCCTCCTGCAGTCCTGGCGCTGCGACGCCCTGGAGCTGGTCGGCTCGGCCCCCGGCGACGGGATGGACCCGCGGCGGTTCGACGGGCAGCTGCTGGAGGGACTCTCCTTCGCGGACAGCCCGGTGTTTGACTCCTGGCTGGCGGAGCAGCGGTACCGGCTGGAGAACTGCATCCAGTCGCTGCTGTACGAGGCGTCGCTGGCCGCCCTCGCCGCGGGCACGCCCGCGGAGGCGGTCGAGCTGGCCTCGCTGGCGCTGCGCCGGGACCCCTTCCACGCGGACTGCACCGCCGTCCTGGTCAAAGCGCTCGTCGCCCTGGGCGAGCACCGGCGGGCCCGGGACGAGGTCACCAAATGCGCGGAGCTCTACCACCGGGAGCTGGGCCTGCCGCTGCCGGCGGAGGTCCGCCGTGCCCTGTCCGACTCGGCGCCCGCCGCCGACCCCGAGCTGCACGCCACCGCGGCCACCGTCCGGTCCTATCTCGACGCCGGCAGCGCCTCCCTGTCGGCTGGGGCCGTGGACCGGGGCCTCGACCAGCTGCGGCTCGCCGTCGTCCTGGCCCAGCGCACCACTGACCGCCACCTGGTGGCCGAGTCGCTGGTGACGCTGGCCGGGGCGCTGATCCACCAGGCCGGCGGCCGCGGCGCCGAGGTCGCCGATTTCCTGCACCGTGCGCTGTCGGCGGAAGCGCCCGACGGCGTCTCCCGCACTGCCGCTGCCGCCTTCCGCGAGCTGGGCTACCTGTCCGTGCAGCGCGGTGTCCCGGACCGGGCGGCCGGCTGGCTGGAGCGGGCGATGCAGGCGGCGCGGGGCATCCCCGACGAACAGGCCAGGATCCTCGCGATCCAGGGCATGCTGGCCTCGGACACCGCACACTACGGGGATGCGGTGGCTGCTTTCGCCGAGTCCCGGAGACTGGCCCGGACGGTCCGGAACCGCCGGCAGCAGGCGTTCAGCGAGGCGCTGCTGGGGCGCGTGCATCTGCTGCGCGGGGACCTGGAGCTCGCGGCCGCCGCCCTGGACCGGGCGCTCGACGGGGTGGCGGCGGAGCACTGGACGGCGTTCGAGCCGTTCGTTGACGGGGTCCGCGGCGAAACCTACCTTGCCGCCGGCCGGCTGGACGCCGCGGCGGACCTGATCGACCGGTCCTGGGTGATGGCCGAGCTGGCCGGCGACCACTGCTATATGGCGTTGGCCGCCGGCGCCGAGGCCCGGCTGTTCCTGGCGCACGGCGACCTCGCCGCCGCCGAGCACTGGATCGACCGGGGCCTGGAGCCGAAGCCCTGGTACCTCTGGTACACGGCCCGGCTGCTGGATGTCGCGGCGGAAGTCACCATCGCCACGGGCTCGCCGCGGGCCTCACAGTTTGTGGAACGGCTGGCCGCGCTGGCCAGTAAGAGCGGCATGCGGGAGTTCGTGGTCCGGGCGCAGTCGCACCGGGCGGCGCTCGGCGACGAGGCCGCCGCCCAGGCCGTGCCCTGGCTGGCGAAGGAGATCGACAACCCCGCGCTGACCGCGTTCCTGGCCCGGCGGCACACCGTCTCCCTCTGAGCTTTCCGCAGGTGGTGAGCGGTCCGCAGCCGAGCGGGTCCGCCGCCGATTCCGGAAGCCCTGTCCCGCCGTCGTCCGCGGGACTAACATTCAGTTGCCGATGGGATTGCCGTCGCGCTCCCTGCTGTGTGGAAGGAACGTTGTCATGCAAAGCATCACGTGGTTCACGCCGATCCTGCCCGGGAAACTGGAGGAGTGGCAGGCGATGGAGGAGGAGATTAAGGGCCCGCGCCGGGCAGAGCTGGTCCGGTCCTATAAGCGGGCGGGCGTGGCCCGGGAGGTCGCGAGCCTGATGCACACGCCGCAGGGGGATTTCGTCGTCCTGTTCCATGAGGCCGAAGACCTCGCGAAAGCGTTCCGGACGATCGCGACGTCGCAAGACCCCTTCGACGTCTGGTTCCGGGAGCATCTGGCGAGCGTGCACGGGATGACGGCGGAAATGCTGCAGGGCCCGCCCCCGGCCGAGGTGTTTTTCGAATACACCGACGCCAGCGGTGTGGCCTAGCGCCAGCTGAAGCAGCACACGAGGGTTAAACAAAAGCAGGGCCCGTCAAAGACGGACCCTGCTCGAAACCTGTAAGGTTCCGGACTCAGAAGAGTTAGCTGAAAGCTAAGTCTTAGAGAGCCTGGATGTTTACGGCCTGGGGACCCTTGGGGCCCTGCTCGGTTTCGAAGGAGACCTTCTGGTTCTCTTCGAGGGAGCGGAAGCCGGAAGAGGCGATCGCGGAGTAGTGCGCGAAGACGTCCTGTGAGGAGTCATCGGGGGAAATGAAGCCGAAGCCCTTTTCAGCGTTAAACCATTTGACGGTACCAGTAGCCATTATTTTTTGTCCTTCGTGAAGGTGGAGGAAAAGTCCCGACTTTCGGGTCCTCCTGTGTGGGGTGCTCAAAACCGCTGCTTCAGAAGAACAAGGTCTTGCAACCTTGCGTACTGCCTGAACTACGAACTGCATAAACACAACAACAGGATCAACACTACAGGAGAAATCCGAAGCGGATTACCACCGGGGTGGGCACGGCGCCTCCGGCGCCGCTTTCGGGTCCCTCCGCCGGGACCTCTGCGGACCTAGAATGGCGGCATGACACCGCAGGAGTTGGCCAACCTGGTGCACCTGCGCCGGGCCCGGGACCTGATCGACCGCAACTACGCAAGGCCCCTTGATGTGCCCACCATGGCCGCCGGTGCCCTGATGTCCCCGGCGCACTTCTCCCGTCAGTTCAAGGCGGCTTACGGCGAGACGCCCTACAACTACCTGATGACCCGCCGGATCGAACGCGCCATGGCGCTGCTGCGGGCGGGGGCCAGCGTGACCGATGCCTGCATGGAGGTCGGCTGTACCTCGTTGGGATCGTTCAGCTCGCGGTTCACCGAGATCGTCGGCATGACGCCAAGCGAGTACCGGTCCCGGGAGCACTCCGCGGTGCAGGCCATGCCGCCGTGCATTGCCCGGCTGCGCACGCGGCCCGCCCGCAAACCGAGCAGGATTGAAGAAGCGCCCCCGCGAACGCAGTAATAGCGTGAGGACATGAACATTTCACTGCAGTACTCACAGATCACCGTCAACGACCTCGACGAGTCGCTCGCCTTCTACCGGGACGTGCTCGGCCTGGAGGTCCGCAACGACGTCGGCTCCGACGGGCAGCGCTGGGTCACGCTCGGCAGCAAGGCCCAGCCCGACCTTGAGCTGGTGCTGTCCGAACCGCACGCCGGCCGCTCCCAGGACGACGGCGACGCCCTTCAGCAACTGCTCGTCAAGGGCGCCCTCCCCATCCTCGTCTTCCGCACCGACGATCTCGACGCCACGTTCGAGGCGGTTCGGGCCTCAGGTGCGGAGGTCCTCCAGGAACCCATCACCCAACCCTGGGGCCCGCGTGACTGCGCGTTCCGCGACCCGTCCGGCAACATGGTCCGCTTCAACCAGGCCGCTTAGCCCCGGGCACGCCTGGCCGCTTGCCGTCCCGGCGCGGCCCGCTAACTCCAGGGATGCGCGGGGACGGGTCTGCAACTCGATACCTGATGGCCCGGTGCATCGTGAGCGACTAAAGCGCCATTAGATGGTCAACCGCCGGCTCAGGTGCAAGCCAAAAAGACCAGCCCAAAAAGACAGGTACAGACTACTGGTGACCGTAGGTTCGCCTGGTCGATAAGCTCCGGATTAAGCCGATATATCGGCCAACCGTGATAGGGGTGTCGGCCGGCACCCTCGGCCGCCGCCGCCCCGATTACCGTCCGTCAATGACGGCAGGTCATCTTCCGCAAGGGTGTGCGAACGCGAGACAACAGACTTCGCTCTCCACGTGCAGGAGGACCTGATGCGGTTCCTAACAGGATTGTCCCGGCGACACCAGGGGCGGCACTCCGCCCGGAGCAAGAAATCCTTGCGCCACGCTCCCGCGCCGCTCCGGCTTCTGCTTGTCGCGGTTTTAGCTGCCGCCCTCGCAAGCCTCCACGTACTCACCGCCCCGGCAGCGCATGCCGCGGACGTCCTCGTGACTCCGTCGGCAGAGACAGCACCCGTTCCGAGCTCTAGTGACGCGGCAGACGACACCGCGATCTGGATACACCCCACGGATCCGTCGCAGAGCGTGGTGATCGGTACGGACAAATTAAGTACCGGAGGCGTGGGGGTCTACGACCTGTCGGGGCGCCAGTTACATTTCTACCTGCACGGCAGTATGAACAACGTCGATCTCCGGTACAACTTTCCGTTGGGCAGTGAGCGCGTCGCCCTCGTCGGCGTGACGGAGAGGAATGTGGGGTCGACCGGCGTTCGATTCTATAAGGTGAACGTCACGGATCGGTCCCTGACAGAGGTGGGGCGCATCACCACTCCAGGTAGGCCTCGCGGCTTCGGAATGTATCACTCCCCAGTCTCTGGGAAGTACTACGCCTTTGTGCATGACTTCAACACGAATGTGATATCCCAGTTCGAGCTGGACGGCTCCAATGGATCGGTTCGAGGGACTGCCGTGCGTTCTTTCGACAACGGCGACAGCTCAGAAGGCATTTCGGCAGATGATGAGCTGCAACGTGTCTATGTGTCCGAGGAGAAAGTCGGCTTGTGGCGGTACGGAGCTGAGCCGGGGGACGGTTCAACCAGGACACTCGTGGATCGCACCGTGGCAACCGGTGGACGAATAGTGGAGAACGTCAAGAACTCCGCCATTTATTATGGTCGGCAGGGGACCGGGTATCTGATTGTGTCGAGCCAGGGTGGATCCAACTTCGTCATCTACAACCGCGGTGACAACGCCTTCGTCGGCTCGTTCAAGATCATCGATGGAGGCGGCGTCGACGGTGTGACTGGTCAGGACGGCATTGATGTCACCAATGTCCCACTCGGACCTTCCTATCCCGCTGGTCTTTTCACCAGCCAGGACCACAACAACACCAATGCGGGCAACGGTAACAGTGGCAACCAAAATCACAAGCTTGTCTCTTGGCAGCGAATTGCCGATGCTTTCAGCCCTCGCCTGCTTGTGGACACCACTTTTGACCCGCGTCAAATAGGAGCAGTGGGCGGAGGAGGAGACCCCGGACCGGATACCATACCGCCCAATACCTCGATGACAGGTGGTCTATCAGGGACCAGTAGCAGCACTTCGGCTGAGTTCACCTTCACTGCGACGGAGCCTGCGACGTTCGAGTGTGCCTTGGACGGGGGTGTCTTCGAGGTTTGCACGTCGCCGAAGACATACGCTGATCTCGCTGTTGGCTCGCACGCCTTCGCGGTGCGCGCGACCGACGCGGCTGGCAACTCCGACCCAACTCCTGCGGAGCAAACTTGGGTAATCGACATCTCAGCGCCTCAGACGGTGACGTTGGCGCCGACAGCGGACGCCTATGTTTCCAGCGCGGCGACGACGACGAACTACGGGACGGCGCCGAAGCTCGCAGTGGACAACAGCCCGGTGGAGAACGCCTACCTAAAGTTTGATTTGTCGGGACTCGCAGGAAGGACAATCGTAAGCGCGAAGCTCCAACTGCGGGCGACGACCAGCGGCTCAACGGGGACCCAGAACGTCAGGTTGGTTACGGAAGACACCTGGACTGAGAGCGGCCTCACGTACAGCACAAGACCGGCTTTGGGCAGCAGTGTGCTGGGCAGTGTCGGACCGGTCACGGCGAACACCGGTTATGAAATGCCACTGTCTGCGTCAGCTCTGCAGGGTGAGGTTGGCGGCATCCTGTCGCTTGGCATCAACGCCACCAGCAGCGACGGGGCCGACTTCGGCTCCAGAGAGACTACGACCCCACCAAGGCTGGTGCTCCAGTTAGGATCGGGCACGGGGACGCCACCAGAGAATACCGCCGTACCCATGGTGACCTCAGTGACGCCGACAGAAAATGCACCAGACGCAGCGGTCACCGGAAATGTCACGGCTACGTTTTCGGAGACCATGGACTCGACGACGGTCAACAGGACGACGTTCACGCTGGCCGAGGGAACTTCAACCACTCCTGTGGATGCGGTCGTCAACCTCAGCAACAACACCGCCACATTGGACCCCACTGCCAATCTCAATCCTGGTACGCAGTACACCGCGAGGGTCACCGGAGCCAAAGATTCCTCCGGCAACACAGTCATCGCTAAGACGTGGACTTTCACTACAGCCGCGGCTCCGACGCCCTCAGCGCCTCAGACGGTGACGTTGGCGCCGACAGCGGACGCCTATGTTTCCAGCGCGGCGACGACGACGAACTACGGGACGGCGCCGAAGCTCGCAGTGGACAACAGCCCGGTGGAGAACGCCTACCTAAAGTTTGATTTGTCGGGACTCGCAGGAAGGACAATCGTAAGCGCGAAGCTCCAACTGCGGGCGACGACCAGCGGCTCAACGGGGACCCAGAACGTCAGGTTGGTTACGGTAGACACCTGGACTGAGAGCGGCCTCACGTACAGCACAAGACCGGCTTTGGGCAGCAGTGTGCTGGGCAGTGTCGGACCGGTCACGGCGAACACCGGTTATGAAATGCCACTGTCTGCGTCAGCTCTGCAGGGTGAGGTTGGCGGCATCCTGTCGCTTGGCATCAACGCCACCAGCAGCGACGGGGCCGATTTCGGCTCCAGAGAGACTACGACCCCACCAAGGCTGGTGCTCCAACTGCAACAACCGTAGGTAGTCGCAGCTGGACCAGCTTCAGGCCTCGGCGTGCCGAACAGTGCTCCATCTACTCGTCACTCGGCCGGCACGATGTCTGCATATCGAAAGTTAGCACCACTTAGGAGAACAAAAGGCGGGGTCCAGTGGACCCCGCCTTTTGCTTGCCTGTCAGGATCCGTGTGGAATTCCACTCCAGTCACCAGATGAGCGGCCGTGCGCTTAAACCAGAACTGGGCTGACGGGTTGATTACCCCATCCGGCGTCGGACAGGTCCGGCGTCAACGTCCTGTTCCCGGGCAGGAACGCCGTGGTGGCCGGGACCGAACGAGCGGTAGATCCCGGCCACCAAGCCATGAGTCGTAACTACCGGACGGCGTTGTTGGCGTTCACGCGGCCATGGGCCCAGTTGGTGCCAGTCCCGGAAATTTTGTCGGCTGTTGTTTCGATGTTGGCACGGACAGACGTGTTCGTGGCGCCAGCGTGGGAGCTCCAGGCAAGCGCGGCAGTAGCAGCGACGATGGGTGAGGACATGGAGGTCCCGTTGCCGACGTCGTAACCAAAGGAGCGATTGTTCTGCGTCCCGAGGACGAACGTGTGGTTCGGGAATGTTGAGTAGATGTTGACTCCGGGTGCTGCGACGTCCACCCAGCTGGCTCCGTATGTGGAGAACGCTGCTTTGGCGTCGGTGTTGTCGGTGGCGGCGACGGCAATGACGTTGGGGTAGGCGCCCGGGTAGATCTTGGCCTGGTTGTTGCCGTTGCCTGCTGCGGCAACGAGCACCACGCCCTTGCTCCAGGCGTTGTTGACGGCAGTTTCGAGGGTGCGTGACGCCCGCACCCCGAGGCTCATATTGATAACCTTCGCCCCGTTATTCACGGCCCAGTTGATACCGTTCGCAAGGCTCGAGCTGGAGCCAACCCCGCTGTCATTGAGCACTTTGCCGTCCAGGATGGTGCACCCCGGACACACACCGGACACGCCAACAGAGTTGTTAGCGGTGGCGGCGACAATGCCGGCCACGTGCGTGCCGTGCCCGTAGTTGTCCTCACCGTTTTTCCCATTGGTGAAGTTGGCCCGTGCAACAACCTTGGGTGTGATGTCGGCGTTGTCGCTGGCGACCCCTGAATCGAGAACGGCGACTTTGATGCCGCTACCGGTCGTGACGTTCCACGCCTCGACGGCGTCGACATCAGCGTCTGCTGTGCCCCCGGCTACAGCTAGCGTGCCGGCAGTGTTAGTGAATTGTTGTCCGATGTTTTGCAGGGCGTACTGGCGAGGGAAATACTCGTCAGACGAAGCCGCAGTGACGGCCTCGTCCGGCTCCGCGTACTCAACCGCCGGGTTCCGGCTCAAGCCCTCAAGGACCTGGGCCTCCCTGCCGGCCGGTACCTTCACGAGCTGGGCGCCAGTGCTGCCGATACCGGGACCCTCCGTGAGACCTTGCTGGCGGAGTACACCGGCTGCCGAGCCATTGTCGCGGAATTTGACCATGATGGCCCCCGCGACGGGTGATGACTGGGTTGCCGCGCTGCCCGAGGCCACTGCGTTGACTGGGGCCGCCAAGGTGATTGTGCCGCAGCCGATGACTACTGCCGCGAAGCTAGCTATAACGGTTCTTTTCATGCGGAGTATCTTGCTTCAATCTGCACTGGCTAGATAGGGCCTGTCGGCACATTACGTGCAGGCTTCTCCAATGGTTTTGCCCTGGCTCCATCGGTCCGCACTATTTCAGGTGCCTGCGTAGCTCGCTACCCGCGGCGTCCGGACCCCGCCCCAGCCAGGGCCCGGATGGGCGGGCTGTCCAGCGTGGCCGGGGCGGCCTGGGTGCCGGGAAGGTCCTTGGCGTCGCTGCGGCTCCGGTGCCCGACGGCGCGCCCCACCGCCATCGAAAGCCGCTGGGCGGGCTGCTCCACGTAACGGTAAAACAGCTCGGCAATCACGAACGAAGC
This sequence comes from Pseudarthrobacter oxydans, assembly GCF_030812335.1. Taxonomy (GTDB): domain Bacteria; phylum Actinomycetota; class Actinomycetes; order Actinomycetales; family Micrococcaceae; genus Arthrobacter; species Arthrobacter oxydans_B. The sequence continues at coordinate 57,216 of NZ_JAUSSN010000015.1, read as the reverse complement.
GGCCACGGAGACGGCGAGCGCCAGCGGCAGCGAGACGGATCGCAGCAGGGTGACGCCGGCCAGAATCACCGGAAGGTGCACCAGGTAGAGGCTGAAGGACACCCGTCCCAGCCATTGCGCGGCGGCCGTGTCACCGAGCCGCTTGGCCGAGCGGCAGGACACGAACAGCAGGACGATCAGCGTCGCGCCCACCGTGACAACGGCCTCGACGCCGGGGATCGGCTGCTCGGGGCTGATCCATTCCGCGTTGGCCAGGAAGATGCCCGCGGCGGCCACGAAGAACCAGACGAAGCGGGGCCAGGGCCGGGTCAGCTCCCGGATCCGCTCGCGTTCAGCGCCGAGGACAGCCCCGACGGCGAAGATCGGGAGATAGGACAGCGCCTCCACATCCAGCAGCGCCCCCGCCGCGGCCAGCACGAGGGCAAGGCCGATTTTCACGTGCCAGAAGCGTCGCCAGCGCAGCGCGACAAGGACGTAGACCGGGAGCAAGAGGGAGAACAGGACCTCCCATTTGAGGGACCACAGCGGGGTGTTGATGGTGCTCGCGTTCAACAGGAGCAGCCCGTCCTTGAGGACCTGGCCCACGCTGGGATCGGTCACGTACATGTCCGCCCACGGGCTCTGAAGCGGCGACGCCGACCGGGGAATGGCGGCCATCAGCACCACAGCCACCGCCAGGGACGCCCAGGCCGGTAGGTAGAGGCGGAAGAAACGCTTGGCGTAGTACTGGGCCCACTTCGCGGTTGCGCCCGGCCGGGTGAACGGCAGGACCAGCACGAAGCCGGAGAGCACAAAGAAGACGTGGACAGCCGGGGTGCCGTTCCAGAGGACGTGTAGTGGCGAGAAGACGGCCCACGCCTCCGCGGTGTTGAGTTCCGCGGACCGGTTGCCACTGACAGCACTCCCGATTCCCGGGAGGGTGGACAGGGCGTGGCAGGCGACAACCACCAGGGCGGCAAGCCCCCTGAGGCCATCCAGCTGCGTGACTCGTGTTTGACCAGAGTTAGAGCGCATTGACCCCATGTTACCAGTTCGTTACATTAGGCCCGGGTTCCGGGCTGCTCTGCAGCCGGCTGCTGGGAGGAATCGACGGGCCTTCAGAGAACACCCTGCTTGGACCTTGGACCTTGGACCTCGGACCGGGCGCGCGGACCGCAATAGTCTCAGCGAAGCCCCTCATAAACCCACACTCAATGCGCATGGAGTAGACGATGCAGATGCCCAAGCCGTCGGATGCCGACAAGGAACGATTCCGCACCGTCATGCCGGCGGACCCCGAAGTTGTGGTCAAGCCGATGTTCGGCAATCTCGGCGCCTTTATCAAGGGCAACATGTTCGCGGGGCTTTTCGGCCCGACCATCGGCGTTCGGCTTTCCGACGCCGACCGGGCCGAGCTGGAGGCGTCTGAGCGGACCGTTCTGTTTGGACCAGAGGAGCGGCCGATGGGCGGTTACGTCGGGCTGCCGGAAATCTGGAACGCCGAAGGCGACGGCGACGTGGCGCGGGCGAAAGCCTGGGTAGCCAGGGCGTACTCCTATGTGGCGACGCTGCCGCCGAAGGAGCCCAAGCATCCCAAGGCTTCCAGAGCGCGTCCGGCGACGGACTAGGCGCTGGACCGCCGGGCCCCGGCGGCGCGGGCTTCGGTGACGCGCCAACAGTCTCCTGCCCGGCTCCGAACCAGCTAGCCCACTGGCCGCTGGGATGACCTGCGGCGCAGTAACACGAACACCACGGCCGCCGCTGCCAGCAGTCCGGCGATGCCGAGTCCCCACCACAGCGGGCTGGCGGCGTCCGACGTCGATGCCTCCTGGGGTGCGTCCGCGGCGGCTGCTGAGGGCTGTTCGGAGGGCCCGGAGGACGGTTCGGACGAGGGCTTCGCGGCAGGTGCGGCTGCTATAAGCAACGGCCCGTCCTCGGCGTCGCCGCTGACGTCGATGGCCAGGTCGAACGCCAGTTCGCTGCCGATGTCAGCGGTGGAATTGTCCTTGAGCGACGCGGCGAGGTAGTAGCCGCCGGGGTAGGCGATCAGCTCGATGCCGTCGTCTCTGGAATTGCGGTTGTTGTAGCGGACCGGGACCGCCATGCTGGCTCCCAGGCTGTCGCCGGTTCCCATGAAGCTGTAACCCAGCGAGTTGCCCAAGATGTAGTTCTCACTCCCGGGGGCGAGTTCGGTCTCCTGGCGCAGCGGGCTGAAGAGGGCAAGGTCCAGGCTTTTGCCCAGCGACCCGGGGGCGGCGCCGTCGGCTGTCACGGTGGCCTTGAAGCTGAGCCGCTGGCCGTAGCCCACCGGGATCTTGTAGAACTTTGTTTCCGCGCCGAGGAGCGAATCGGAGAAGAGTCCCGGCGTGAGCTCGGCGGCGGTGTTGTAGCTGGCTCCTCCGGTCACCGGGGAGGCGGTGCCGCCGGGAGCCGGGACCACCGGGGGGGGCAGCGCTGCCGCGTACGCGTCGGGCAGGCCCTTGGTGTCGGCGGCGGGCTCGGTGGCGAACAGCAGCTCCACGGGCAGTTCCTTGGTCCAGGCCCAGCTGCCGGAGCGTTCCACCTTCAGGAAGGCCTCCCCCGTGGCGTCGGCCCCGAAGCACTCGTCCCCCGCGTCCTCGCCCAGGGCCGAGGTGCTGATCGCCGCCGTCGGCGGGTACAGGAAGGACTGGTTGGAGTTGACGTGCTCGGTGTCATGGATGAAGCACCGCTCGTCCTGCGCGTTCACGACGGTGACGGCGAGGTAGGCCGTACCCGAGGTGTCCGTCTCCCCGGCCCGCGGGACCAGCAGCGTTGCGGCGGCGTGGGCCCGTTCCCCCGGGGCCAGCTGGATCTTGTAGTAGCGGGTGGATCCGGCCTCGGCCGTGCTGTTCTTCTTCGACCCCTTGTCCAGAACGTCCAGGTACTGCCCGGCGGACAGGAGCGGGGCGTCCGCCGGGGACGTGCCGCCGGTGATCGGGGTGCCCTGCGCCTCGTAGACGCCGATGGCCCGCGTGGTCCGGATGGTGAGTTCCTCCGTGAGCGCGGCCGCGTCCCGGGCGTCGGTGTAGGTGCCCCCGGTTGCCTTGGAGATGCATTCGAGTTCCGCCCGGGCGGAGGCGTCCACCTTGAAGCCGATGGAGTGGATGCTCAGCTCGGTGCCGGCGGCGGCGAGTTCCTTGGCAACGTCGCACGCGGCGGGAGGGGCGCAGGTATCGATGCCGTCGGAGACCAGGATGATGGACCGCGCGCCCTTCACGTCACCGAGCGCCTCGCTGGCCGCCCGGAGGGATGCCCCCACCGGCGTGTAGCCGGTGGCCTTGATGCCGTCGACGGCGGCGGTGAGCGCCGCCTTGTCCACCGCGCCCACCGGCGCCAGGGTCCGGATGTCGGCGCACCCGGCAGCCTTGGAGGACGGCGCGGAGTCGGTGCCTGTGCCGTAGACCATCAGCCCCATCCGGGCGGAATCCGGGACCGCGCCGATGAGGTTTTTCACCGCGGACTTGGCGGCGTCGATCCGCAGGCCCGGGGCGTCGTCCTGCATCATGGAGCCGGAGGCGTCGAGGACCACCATGACGGGCACGGACTCTTCGGCGGCGGCGGACGGCGGCGCCGGCAGCAGGATCGCGGCGGGCACCAGCGCGGCGATGAGCAGCAGGGCTGCTCCCGCGGCGGCAGCGCGGGTGAAAGCGCTGCGGGTGAAAAGAGACTTGCGGGGCGGTCGGCCGGACATGAGGCCCTTTCACAGCGGTGGGAAGTAAGAGTGAACTCCAACCTACCGGGAATATGGGTCTGAACTGGGACGATGGTTCCATCGGGTGCGCTGCTAGCTCGCCGGGTGGCGCCGGGACACCGTCCCTATGCACCCCCGCTTGTGCTTGCTACGATTGCTACGGAGGCAGCCATGACAACCATTCCGCACCGCGAACTGCGCAACCAGAGCAGCAAAATTCTTGAGCGCGTGAGGAACGGCGAGACCATCGATGTTACGAACAACGGCGAGATAGCCGCCACGCTGATCCCTCCAGCCTCCTCCCCCTTCGAGCGGCTGCTGCTGGCGGGGCAGGTCCGGCCGGCTGCCGGCGTCGTGGACTTTACGGCACTGCCGCGTTTCCGCCAGACCGAGGCCACGGCGGAAATCCTGGCCGACCTCCGTGGGGACCGTTGATCATCTACGTGGACACGTCGGCTGTCCTGAAACTGGTGGTGGAGGAGAAGGAAACATCCGCCGCCGCCGGTTACCTCTCGGCAGCGGCGGCGGGCGGCGACAAACTGGTGGCGTCCATGCTGCTCTACACGGAGCTGCATAGCGCGGCGCACCGGTGCGGATTCCCCGGCGGGCTGGTCAATTCCGTGCTCGGTGGGATCAATTTGGTGGACTTGGTGCGCTCGGACCTGATGTATGCGGCTGCATTGCCCGGCGGTCTGCGGAGCGCGGATGCCATCCATCTCGCGGCCGCCATCCGGCTGCAGTCCGACGTGCTGGTTGCCTACGACGCCGATCTGCTGGCCGCCGCGGTGGACGCCGGCCTCAATGTCGGGTCCCCGGGTAGCCCGGGTTGATCGTCATTAGCGCCGGACCCTGAAAGGTTGCGTAATCCGGAGCTGCTAAAGTCTTCGATCACTCAGAAGGAGAATCCGTGATCAACCGGTCCGATGTACTCGAGGCGGAAAGCCGCATCACCAACTACGTGCGACACACACCCTTATTCCACGCAGGCACTGCTGCCGCTCCGCTCTGGATCAAATGCGAGTTCATGCAGCACACCGGTGTTTTCAAAGCCCGCGGAGCCTTCAACCGCCTCCTCGCCGCCCGGGAGCGCGGCGACCTGGACCCCGCCGTCGGCGTGGTGGCTGCGTCCGGCGGCAATGCCGGCCTGGCCAACGCCTATGCCGCCGCGGCTCTCGGAGTTCCGGCGACAGTGTTCGTGCCGGAGACCGCCCCGCGGGTGAAGGTCGAGCGTCTCCTCGGGTACGGGGCAACCGTCCGTCAGGTCGGCGCAGAGTACGCGGAGGCGTTCGCAGCCGCAATGCAGTACGTGGAGGCAAGCGGCGCCCTGTTCTGCCATGCCTACGACCAGCTGGAAATCGCCGCCGGCGCAGGCACCGTCGCCGAAGAAATCCTCCGCGATGAGCCCGGCATTGACACAATCATCGTCGCCGTCGGCGGCGGCGGACTCTACGCCGGCATTGCCGCAGCTTCCGAAGGCCGGGCCCGCGTCGTCGCGGTTGAGCCCTTCAATATCCCCACCCTGAATGCGGCCCTTGCCGCCGGGCACCCGGTGGACGTGCCCGTTTCCGGAGTCGCGGCAGATTCCTTGGGGGCCCGACGCGTGGGCCAGATCGCTTTCGAGATGGCATCGCGAGTTCCGCCGACGTCGGTGCTCGTAGACGACACCGCCATCGTCGCCGCCCGCTCACAGCTGTGGAGCGAATACCGCATTCCCGCCGAATACGGCGCCGCAGCAGCTTTTGCAGCCCTCACCTCCGGCGCCTACGTCCCCCGCGAAGGGGAACGTGTGGCAGTGATCGTCTGCGGGGCGAACACCGACGCCTCCACGCTGGATAACCGCTCCTAAGCAGTCATCACTCAGGAGCCCCGCGATGACCAGGGGCCCCGGGAACGGGTGTGGCTTCGTCAGGAAGCCAGGCGCCGGGCCGCCTCACCAGCCATGGGAGTACTGTTCCACCATGACGACATCTGGGCGGGAATCCGGTACCCCACAACCCCACGTCCGGGTGACGGCGAACCGTGTCAGGGCGGAAGGCGATGACCTGTACTTCGAAGTCCGGGGCCACGGGCCGGCGGTGTTGTTGATCCCTGGAGCCGGCGGGGACGCGGACTTGTATGCCGCCGTCGCGGACCTCCTCTCGGATGAGTTCAAGGTCATCACCTACGACCGCCGGGCGAACGCCCGCAGCACGTCCAACAGTCCGCAGAATTTCGAGATCAGCCAGCAAAGCCGGGATGCGGTCGCAGTCATCCGTGCCGCCGGCGAGCAGGCGGCCTTCATCGTCGGGAGCAGCAGCGGGGCTGTCATTGCCCTTGATGCGGCGAGGACCCAAGCCCATGCCGTGCGCGCCGCCATCGCCCACGAGCCGCCGTGTGCGAGGGTAGCCCCGAACGCTGCCAAGTGGCAGCGTTTCTTCGCCAACGTCTACAGAACGGCCTACTATCTCGGCCCTTCGCTGGCAGGCCTGCGTTTCATCTTCGGCATCCAGGTTCCCGTGAGGAAGCTTGTCAAAGGACATGCCCAGGCCGTGGAGTATGCCCGCGGCCAGCAAGAGTCCCGGCAACACGAGCCTCGCCTCAGCTCGCGTGACGCGAGCAATGTCCTGATGAAGCTCGAACTCCTACCGGTGACGAACTATCTCCCGGATGTCCAGCTGATACGGCGCAACGGGGTGACGATCATTATGGCCGTGGGCCAGTGGACCCAGGACCGGAAGTCCTGGCTGGGTGAGGTGTCACGCATCCTGGCGGAGCGGCTGGGCTGTGCACTGGTGACCTTCCCCGGCCATCATGGCTCGTACACCGATATGCCCCACGAATGGGCGGCAACCCTTCGCAGGGTTTTGCGCCAAGCCGGCGGAACAGAGCAACCCGCCAGCTGACGGGATGACAGCCTGCTCAGACCCATCCGCGCGCTTGGATCGCCGCGGTGCGACGGTACGATCTCCCTAGCTGCAGCGCAGCAGGGATTCGACCGGGCTGAAGATCGACGGGGGACGACTGAATGGTGGCACTGAAACGCATTTACTGGAGCCGTCAGGCTCTGCGCGCGGCTTATTCGGCGGTGGTTTTGTGGTTGGGCGCGTCCGTTGTCCTGGCGCTCATACCGAAGGCGAACCCGGCGGGCAGCCGCGGCGCAGCCACCGCCGCTGAAGTTCTTCGCGGCATGTTCGACGGCGTTCTGGCTGCGGTCGCACTCCCCGGACTGTTCGTGGTGGTTCTGACGATTGTTGCCGCCGTCATTCGCGCCAGAGACGTGAAACGCCGGGACCGGGTCCGGCGTTTCAGCCGCCAGCAGCGCCGGGAGGGCATGGCCCGCGCCGGCGGCCAGTGCGAGATGGAGTCCGGACTCCGGCGGCGGTGCCCGCTCCCGGCTGAGCACGGTGACCATTTCTACCCGTGGTCCAAGGGCGGATCCACCAGTCTGGAGAACTTTGTCGCGGCCTGCGCCAGGTGCAACCGGACCAAGGGCGCGAGGGTTCCCTCGCCCGGTCAGCAGGCAAGGATGGAACGACGACGGCGGGAGTACGTTGCGCCGGCCGGTTCCGTCAGTGTCGGCGCGCGGCAGCCGCTGTGCTGAGCGGGCCTTACTGCCAGACTAAGGGTCAGGGAAGTTCGGGGAAGGAAACAGGATTTGAGGTTCCAGCCATACCGTTCACCGTCAACCGGGTGCGAGGTTCGCGCCGTCCTCTTCGACACCTTCGGCACGGTGGTGGACTGGCGCACCGGCGTCGCCCGGCAGGCGGCCGCCTTCGCCGCGACACAGGGGCAGGATCTCGACGCCGAGGCGTTCGCCGATGACTGGCGCGCCCTCAACCAGCCGGCAATGGAGGCCATCCGCTCCGGATCCCGCGAATTCGCCACCCTGGACACACTCCACCGCGAAAACCTCGACCAGGTGCTCCGCCGCCACGGCTTCGATCCGGACCGGCTGGACGCAAGGACCCTGGAAGAGTTGAACAGCTCCTGGCATCGTCTGCCCCCATGGCCGGATAGCTTGGAAGGCCTGGCCGCCATCCGCCGTAGCTACATCGTGGGCCCCCTCTCCAACGGCAACACCTCGCTGCTGGTGGACATGGCCAAAAACGCCGGCCTTCCGTGGGACGTGATCATCGGCTCGGACATGACGCGCACCTACAAGCCGATGCCCACGGCCTACCTTCGGACCGCGGAGTTCCTGGACCTCAGGCCCGGTGCTGTGATGCTCGCGGCCGCCCACAACAACGACCTGCGTGCTGCCCGGGAGGCCGGTCTGGCGACGGCGTTCATCGCCCGTCCCACCGAATACGGCCCGGGCCAGGTTGCGGATCTGACGGCGGAGAGCGATTGGGACCTCTCGGCGTCCAGCATCACCGAACTGGCTCAGGAGCTCGGGGCCGAAGCTGCTGCCCCCAGCGCTTCCGGGAGTTCCGCCAAGGACGCGACGGTGTAGTCGGGCGCGACGAAATAGTCCGGGTAGTGCGCCCCGGTCCGGTTGATCCACGCCGTGCCCAGACCGGCCCTGGCTGCGCCGTGGATGTCCCAGGGATGGACGGCCACCAGCAGCATCTCTCCGGGTTCCACGCCGCAGGCCCCGGAGGCGAAGTGGTAAGCGGTCCCTGCCGGCTTCCACCCTGGGGCATCCTCCACAGAAAGCAACCGTTCGAACTGGTCCCGGATCCCGGCGGGCGTGAGCAGTTTCTCCGCGACCTGGGTGGAGCCGTTGGACAGCGTGACCAGCCGGTATCCAGTTGCTCGCAGGGCCCGTACGCCCTCAGGGACGTCGGGATGCAGGCCGAGTCCTGCCATTCCCGCCATCACATGCACCACTGCGTGGTCAAGGTCCATCCCTATGTCCGAGGCGGCAAGCAGCCCGCGCAGGACCTCCGCGCCGATCTCGGCAAAGGCGCCGTTGCCGCCGGCCGCGGTGAGCGCGAAGCCGTCCCGCAGCAGCGTGGCAAACCAAAGTTTCGCCAACTGGGCCGGGGCGCCGACCTCGGCGAACCGCTCGCCCATCGGCGACATGTCCGAAAGTGTTTCGTTGACGTCGAAAACGATGACTGACCGTGCGGTGTTCATGGGTTCCCCTTCGTCGTCACGATCTTGTGGTTTACGAGGTGGAGCACGAGGGCCGCGAGATATCCGTACTTTAGGTCTGCGCGGCTATTCCCAGCCCTTCCGTCATGGTCCAGTATGGCGCCCCCAGGTGGGCCACCGGTCCACGCTCAGGCCTCCTTCCACGATATAGAAGTCCGGGCATATCCTGCAGGAAGACCTGTCCTGGTTATTAGTTCCGGAGGAGACCCATGGAAATGCCGAAAGCGTCCGACGCCGACAAGGAACACTTCCGCTCTGTGCTGCCCGACCATCCGGAGGTGATCGTCAAGCCGATGTTCGGAAACCTCGGCGCGTTCGTGAACGGCAACATGTTCGCCGGCCTGTTCGGACCCACCATCGGGGTAAAGCTGGCCGACGCGGACAAGGAGATGCTCGAGAGCACTGAGCGGACCGTTCCGTTCGGGCCGGCTGAGCGTCCCATGGGCGGCTACACCGGGCTTCCGAAGATCTGGAATGCCGAGGGCGACGGCGATGAGGCGCGGGCCAAGGCGTGGGTGGAGAAGGCGTTTGAGCACGTGGCCGGGCTGCCGGCGAAGGAACCGAAGACGCGCGGAAAGAAGAGCTGACTCCGCGCCGCCCTGGCCGTTCTCCTGACCCGCGCTGCCCGGGGCCGGACGCACGCCTAAGCCCGGCAACGGACACTACATACCAGCCCCATACTGCGGCCCCGATATACTGCGGCCCCGATTCCAGCTCTCGCTGGAGTCGAGGCCGCAGTTGTACTCCACACCGGAAGGCGGGACAATCAGGGCCGCGCCACCGGCTACAGGTCAGGCGGAGGCAGTGGCGGAGCGGACCGCTTCGGCTAGGGACGTCGCAGGGCGTCCGATCAGTGTCCGCAGGTCTCCGGTGCTGACCAGGAGGTTACCCCGGGCAATCCCCAGGTCAGAGTCGGCCAGGATGTCCGCGAAGGCCTCCGGCACTCCAACGCCCGCCAGCATTCCGGCGTACTCCTGCGCGGGGAGGTCCTGGTAGGAGATTTCCCTGCCGGTCGCGGCGCTGATCTCCGCCGCGAGTTCAGCCATGGTGAACGGTTCGTCGCCGCCCAGCTCATAGATCTTGCCGCCCTGGTCCTCGGCAACCAGCACAGCAGCGGCAGCGTGGGCGTAGTCAGCTCGGGAAGCTGCGCTGACCCGGCCCTCCCCTGCGCTTCCGGCGATCCCGCCCTGCGCGAGCGTGCCGGGCAGCTGATCGGTGTAGTTCTCCAGGTACCAGCTATTGCGAAGCAGAACGAAAGGAACGCCCGCTTCCCGCAGGATGGTCTCGGTCTCCTGGTGCTCCACTGCCAGCTTCATCGTGGTGGTGTCCGCATTGGCGATGCTCGTGTAGGCGAGCAGTTCAACACCTTCTGCCTTCGCGGCCTCGATGACGGTTCGGTGCTGCTCCACCCGCTGCCCCACCTCGCTGCCGGAAATGAGGAGCACCTTCTGGGCCCCCTTCAGCGCCTCTGCCACGGAGGCGGGATCGGTGTAGTCCATGGCCTTGACCTGAACGCCGCGCGCCGCGAAGTCCGCGAGCTTTTCGATGGAGCGTCCCGTGGCCACGATGTCCTGCGCAGGAACGTTGCGCTCCAGCAGGGACTCGACTACATGGCGGCCCAGCTGGCCGGTTGCGCCGGTGATGACGATGCTCATGGTTTTCCTTTCGATTGTGGTCTGTCACCGATCACAACAAGGGGTTCTTCAAGTTACTTCCCGAAAGAGAGTACGCACTTTGAGGTAAGGTACTGGCATGGAAGTTAGTACCGCTGATCCTGCCCATGCCATGCGCCTCCCCGCCGCCCTTGCCGACGGCGTGTTCCCGGCCGGCTGCCCCAGCCGCACCCTCCTCGACCACATCACCAGTAAGTGGGGCGTGCTGATTCTGCTTGCGTTGTCCGAGGGCGGCCAGCGCTGGAGTGAACTGCGGCGGCGTGCCGAGGGTGTCAGCGAGAAGATGCTGGCCCAGACCCTGAAGACCCTTGAGCGCGACGGCTTGGTCAGCCGGAAAGCTCAGCCAGTCATTCCGCCGCGCGTGGACTACAGCCTCACGGAGCGCGGGTATGAGTTGAGCGCGCTGCTGGTTCCGCTGGTGGCCTGGGCGTTCGAGAACGCTGACGATATCATCAACGGGCAGCGCACCGACTAACTTAACAGGCATCAGCGGGCGCCTCAGCGAACCAGTACGCGGGATGGCATGGACGGTGAAGTACTGCCAGCCCTTCGGCGCGGCCCTGCGGGACAGTCGGTTTCACAGACACACGCCTGACCTTTGTCGCTTCTCTACCAACCGGCGGGCAGGCCGGTCCCCGCTTCACGCTCAACGTAAGCATGGACTCTGAGGATCTTCTTGGCCTCTACACCAAGCCGCCGGGCCCACGCACGTGAGCGTGGGCCCGGCGGGTCAAGTCACCGGGCGCTCAGTCCACCTGCGCCGTCAAACCGGACGCCTTGATCGCCGTCGCCGCCGCGATTTCGTCGTTGTCGGAGCTGTCCCCGCTGATGCCGATGGCACCCTTGATCATGCCGTCTTCATCGCGCACGAGGACGCCACCGGGCACCGGGATCAGGCGGCCTGCAAGAGCGGCGGTCGCAGCGGTGATGAAGTAGGCCTGCTGCTCCGCGCGCTCCATGAGGGCCCGCGAGCCCATCCCGAGGGCGAGGGCACCATAGGCCTTGCCGTGGGCAATTTCAAAGCGATTATTTGAAGCGCCGTCCTGGCGAGCAACGGCGGTGATGTGCCCTCCTGCGTCGAGCACGACGACGGTCAGCGGTTTGAATCCCTGTTGCTGACCCGTCGCGAGGGCCTCTGTGATGATGGTTTGGGCAGTTGCTAGGTCAATGCTCATGAGGTGCTCCTGGCAAGGTCGTCGGTGTGTTTCTGCGTGGCGCGGCGCCGGTGTAGAACGGGTTCGGTGTATCCGGAGGGCTGTGCGGCGCCGTCAAGTACGAGCTCGCGGGCGGCTAGGAACGCCTCGGTGTCGAACGTGGGGGACATCGGCAGATAGTTCGGATCTGAGGCGTTCTGCGCGTCGACGACCGTGGCCATGCGGCGTAGCGATTCTTCCACCTGCTCCGTGGTTACAATGCCGTGCCGGAGCCAATTGGAGACATGCTGCGAGCTGATACGGCAGGTGGCCCGGTCCTCCATGAGTGCCACGCTGTGAATGTCGGGAACCTTGGAGCATCCGATGCCGGCGTTTACCCAGCGCACGACGTAGCCCAGGGTGCTCTGGATATTGTTGTCCAGCTCGTTGCGTCGAGCATCGGCGTCCCAATCGGAGGGGTCCCCGACCGGGATGGTGAGCAGCTGCCGCAACGTGGACCGGCGTTCCCCGCCGAGCTCGGCCTGCCGGGCGTCCACGTCGACCTGGTGGTAGTGGATGGCGTGCAGGGTAGCGGCCGTCGGCGAGGGAACCCAGGCGCAGTTGGCGCCGGCGAGCGGGTGCGCGATCTTCTGGGCGAGCATGTCCGCGAGGTTGTCCGGTGCTGCCCACATGCCCTTGCCGATCTGGGCCCGGCCACGGAATCCACACTCCAGTCCGATGTCGACGTTGGCATCCTCGTAGGCGGTAATCCAGCTGGAGGCTCGCATGTCGGCCTTGCGCACCATGGGCGCGGCGAGCATGGAGGTGTGGATCTCGTCGCCCGTGCGGTCCAGGAATCCGGTGTTGATAAATACCACGCGATCGCGTGCCTCCCAGATGCACGCCTTGAGGTTGGCCGAGGTGCGCCGCTCCTCGTCCATGATTCCGATCTTGAGGGTGAGCGGGTCAAGGCGCAGTACGGACTCTGCGCCTGCGAGCAGGGCGCACGCCACGGCAACTTCGCGCGGGCCGTGCATCTTTGGCTTCACGATGTATACCGAGCCGGTCCGCGAGTTTTGCCGGGCGTTCGGCCCGCGCAAGTCGTGCACCGAGCCGAGGCCCGTGAACAGTGCGTCAAGGATCTCCTCCGGCACCGGATCACCGGCCGCATCGAGAACGGCATCGCTCGTCATAAGGTGGCCGACCTGGCGGATGAGCAGCAGCGAGCGGCCGGTCAGGGCCAGCTCGGAGCCGTCGGGTGCGGTGTAGACACGTTCAGGGTTTAACCGACGGGTATAAGTCCCCCCGCCCTTGGCGACCTCGGCGGTCAGCGTGCCCTGCATCAGCTGAAGCCAGTTGCGGTAGCCGACCACCTTGTCCTCAGCATCGACGGCCGCCACCGAGTCCTCGAGATCCATGATTGTCGTGACCGCAGACTCCAGCACGATGTCCTTGACGCCGGCCGGGTCGCCCGAGCCGATGAGATGGGTAAAGTCGATCTGGATCTCCACGTGCAGACCGTGATGGACGAGCAGCACGGCCTCAGGCTCCTCCGAGGCCCCCCGATAGCCGCGGAACTGGTCGCGCCTGGCCAGCGCTGTGGTGCCGGTCGGGGTCTCGGCAAGGAGGACGCCGCCTTCGACACGGTAGGCGGTAACATCCGCGTGCGAGCCGGCCGCCAATGGCGCGTGCTCGTCCAGGAACTGTCGCCCGCGGGCGACGACGGCGGCGCCCCGGACGGGGTTGTAGGCGCCCGTTCGAACACGCCCCTCTGCTTCGTCGATGACGTCGGCGCCGTACAAGGCATCGTACAGCGAGCCCCAACGGGCGTTGGCGGCGTTGACCGCAAAGCGTGCATTCAGCAGCGGCACCACCAGCTGGGGTCCGGAAACTGTGGCGATTTCGGGGTCAACCCGATCGGTCGTGATAGTGAAATCCGCGGGCTCATTGGCCAAGTAACCGATCGAACGCAGGAACTCCTCATAGACCTCAGGCTGAGCCGGGCCGTGCGAGCTGTGGAACTCGTCGAGCTGCTGCTGCAGCCGGTCACGAGTGCCCAGCAGCTCGCGGACGTGCGGCGAGAACTCCTTGATTAGCGAAGCGGCGCCGCTCCAAAATGCAGCCTCCCCGAGACCCGTGCCTGGCAACGCCTCGTCCCGGACGAAGGCGTAGAGCTCATCGGCGATGTTGAGGCCGTTCATTTCTGTTCGATTCGACATGTTTTTTCAACCATTCTTAGCTTCCGTAAGGCGGAAATAACTTTTCAATATGTAGAACCTAGCCAGCGCAGCGATGCCTGTCAACGGCGAAAGTTTATTTGCGAAAGACCATTGACTAATGGTCAGACCGATACGTAGTCTCTATCCGTAACGCAGAAAATGTTTTCCGCATGATGGAACATGCTCCTCGGTTTGAGTCTCTCCGTTTATCGCCAAAGTTGCTGAGAACCTCCCGGCGGAGATGACGCTTTCCGCTCTGGGCGCCACATACTTTTTTCCTCCCCGCTCCAAATACAAAGGAGTTTTTTGTGAGCACATACCAGCAAGTCGTTGATCCCCTCTGGGGTTCGTTGGGCCTATCCGCCTTGTGTGCGGCGTTGCCGTTGATTCTTTTGTTCGCCCTGTTGGGTGTTTTCCGTGTGAAAGCGGCAAAAGCCGCCGTCGCCAGCCTGCTGCTGTCCATCGTCCTGGCTGTCGCGGTGTGGCAGATGCCGGTGGATCAGGCCCTCAGCGCCACCGCCGCCGGCGCCTTTTACGGGCTCTTTCCCATTCTGTGGATCCTGGTGAACGCCCTGTGGATCTACAAGCTCACCGTCGCCACGCCATGGTTCGATGCCCTGGGCCGGACCATCAGGTCCATCTCCAATGACCTTCGCGTCCTCTCCATCCTGATCGCGTTCTGCTTCGGCGCCCTCCTCGAATCCCTTGCCGGATTCGGCGCGCCGGTGGCCATCACGGCGGCAATGCTCATGGCGGCCGGCATGAAACCGCTGAAGTCCGCCGTGGTCTCGCTCCTCGCAAATACTGCCCCGGTGGCCTTCGGCGCCATGGCCGCACCCATCATTGCCCTGAACGGGGTCACCGGACTGCCTCTTCATGACCTGGCCTCGATGGCCGGCCGCCAGACGCCATTCATCGCCCTGATCGTGCCGCTCCTGCTCGTCTTCATCGTGGACGGCAAACGCGGCCTGAAGCAGACCTGGCCGGTGGCGCTGGTAGCCGGCGCGGTTTTCGGAATTTTCCAGTTCATTACGGCGAACTATTTCGCCGTTGAGCTTACGGACGTGGTGGCCGCCGTAGCCACGGTGGCAGCCGTGCTGCTCATGCTTCGTGTCTGGCAACCCAGCGAAACCATAGAGATGTCCGGCCAGGTCACCGGCGGCGGCCAGCCAGGGGACGAGCTGCCGTCCGCCGCGTCCACGCCCGGCCGCAACGCCCCGGTACGAGTTCCGGCTTCAGCCTCCGTGACGGAGGCCGTATCGGCAGCAGCCACCACCCGGGTGATGACGCCAGCCGGCACCGCGCAGCGGCCCGAACCACGGGAAATCTGGATGGCCGTCGCCCCCTACCTGATCATCATGAGCATCTTCTCCATAGCCCAGATTCCCGCGGTAAAAAGCTGGCTAAGCGTCGCCGGAAGCGTGAGCTTCGCGTGGCCGGGCCTGGACGTGATCGACGCCGAGGGGCAGCATGTTGCCGCGCAGAAGTTCAAGTTCGACCACCTCAAGGCCACCGGTACGCTGCTCCTGATCTCCGGAGTGATCACCATGGTTCTGTACCGCGTGTCTGCATCCCAGGGCCTGCGGATCTACTGGGAAACCCTCAAGCAGCTGCGGTGGACCATCGTGACCGTGGCATCTGTCCTCGCCCTTTCATTCGTCATGAACCTGTCCGGGCAGACCACCTCCCTCGGGCTGGCTCTGGCCTCGGCCGGCGGCTTCTTCGTCCTGCTCTCACCGGTAATCGGCTGGCTCGGAGTCGCACTGACCGGCTCTGACACCTCATCCAACTCGCTCTTCGGCCAACTCCAGGTTGCCGCAGCCGAACAGACCGGCCTACCTCCGGTGCTGATGGCAGCGGCAAACTCCTCCGCCGGCGTGATGGGCAAGATGCTGTCGCTCCAGAACCTGGCGGTAGCTGCAGCTGCTGTCGGCCTGGAAGGGTCCGAAGGAACGCTTTTCAGGAAGCTTCTTGGCTGGAGCCTTGGGCTCCTGGGCATCATGATCCTTCTGGTTTGGCTGCAATCCACCCCGGTACTTGGCTGGATGATTCCTTGATTTCCGCGTCACCCCACGCAAACGAATATGGCATTGCGGAGCGGTTCCAACCGACTTTGATGCCCCAAGAAAACAAAGAGGTTTCTTCGATGACTAGTTCAGCAGTTGTTTCAACGTCAGCAGCTCTTCTCAACGGGAGTGCACACGCTTCTACCGATCTGGACGAACGTCGCCGGGTGAGCACGGACCGTTCCGGCTACGTTCCGCCCAGCCTTCCGGACGGTGTCGTTTATGCCACCAGCGCGGACGACGTCGTCCAGGCAATGCAACTTGCAATGGCGCACAACGTCCCCGTTGTTCCACGCGGCGCCGGGACCGGGCTGGCGGCCGGAGCCTCAGCGAAGGCAGGAGAAGTGGTCCTCGACCTGTCCCGGATGAACCGCATCATCCATATCGATCCGGTGGAGCAGTTGGCGGTGGTTGAGCCCGGCGTCCTCAACGCCGAAGTGAACGCGGCTGCGAACGCCCATGGGCTCTTCTACGCGCCTGACCCTGCGAGTACGGCCATATGTTCGATCGGCGGCAACATTGCCACCAATGCCGGTGGAATGTGGTGTGCAAAATACGGCGTGACTCGGGAGTCCGTCCTGGCGCTCCGTGTGGTGCTGCCCGATGGCCGGATCCTGAGAACGGGACGGGAGACGATCAAGGGCGTTACCGGATACGACCTGAACGCCCTGATGATCGGCTCTGAAGGTACTCTCGGCGTGGTGGTGGAGGCAACGCTGCGGCTCCGGCCCCGGCCGATCCAGACTGCCACCGTAGCCGCGTACTTCCCCGATGTCGACGCCGCCGCCCTGGCTGCTTCCGCCATTATCGCGGCCCGACTACAACCCTCAGTGCTGGAACTTATGGACGGTCCCACCCTCGAGGCCGTCGATGCTGCGCACGGAACCAACCACCGGTCAAAGGGCGGCGCCTTCCTGTTGGCCCAAACCGACGGATACGGCGCCTTCCTGGAACAGGATGTCCTCCTCAAAGCCATCGAACCGTTTGCCAGCCACATCGAGAAGGCTGTTGACACTGCTGACGCGGACGCGCTCGTCGCCACGCGAAGGGAAGCGATTCCATCACTTGAACGCATTGGGCGCGTTTCGATCTGCGACATTGGCGTGCCTCGAAACAAGCTCTCGGCAGTTTTCGCGGGACTGGAAGACATTTCCCGAAAAACGGGGGTCCGCATCTTCAACGTTGCCCATGCTGCGGACGGAAACCTCCACCCGATGATCGTCGTGCGTGAAGACGAATCCATCACGGACGGACCCGCCAAAGCCGCCCTCGGCGAGATGTTCTACTTGGCTCAGCGTCTTGGTGGAACCCTTACCGGGGAACACGGCGTCGGCCTTCTCAA
This sequence comes from Pseudarthrobacter oxydans, assembly GCF_030812335.1. Classification (GTDB taxonomy): domain Bacteria; phylum Actinomycetota; class Actinomycetes; order Actinomycetales; family Micrococcaceae; genus Arthrobacter; species Arthrobacter oxydans_B. The sequence continues at coordinate 40,016 of NZ_JAUSSN010000015.1, read as the reverse complement.
GCGGGACTGGCTCAAGGATGAGCTCGGAGACATCTCCCTCGAACTACAACGATCCATCCGCCGTGTCTTTGACCCGCAGGGGATCCTGAATCCCGGCAAAGCCATCTAAGCGGGACGGGGCAGAAACGCCCGAGGCAGGGGGATATTGGAACCGTCACGCATTCCAATATCCCCTTGGTCCTCCTCGCTGTGCGCACCGGGAGGCCGGCCCCCGGGCATAGGGCAGGATGGAAGCATGACTGGAGCAGCAACAAAATCAATAGCGAAGCGAACTTACGATGCTCTGCTGCAGGACGTTGAAGCGGGCCTGCGCTCCGGGCGGTTCAAGATCGGTGACCAATTGCCCGGAGAGCGCATCCTGGCGGAGACCTACGGGATGTCCCGGGCATCTGTGCGCGAGGCAATGCGTATCCTGGACGCCCTGGGGGTCCTGCGGAGCTCCGGCGGCGCGGGTCCGAAATCCGGCGCGGTCATCGTCTCAGAACCGTCCGCAGGGCTGTCCTCCACGCTTCGCATGCACATCGCCAGCAGGCGGCTCCCGCTGCACGACATTATCGAGGCCCGCATCATGCTGGAAACAGGAGCAGCCCGGGTGGCCGTGCAGCATGATGATCCGGCCGGGCTGCAGAAAGCCAGGGAACTGCTCCTGAGGATGGATGCCCCGGACATGGATCGTGAAACCTTCCATGCCCTCGATGCGCAGTTCCATTTGGCCCTCAGCGCCCTGGCCGGCAACACAGTGGTTGAAACCATCATGGAATCCTTGAGTGGCTCAATCCGAGACTACATCAAGGACGCCTTGGTTTCCGTCGGGCAATGGCCTGTTGTCCTCGCGGAATTGAGAGCCCATCACCACGCCATCTTCGATGCCGTGGAAGCCAAAGACGCCGACCTTGCCGCTGACCTGCTGCGCAAGCACATTACCTGGCTGTACGAGCAGGCCACCAGCGCCCACGGCTGAACCCCTGAGCCTCTGAACGCCAAAGCGCTGGAATCCCGGCGACGGTCCATCGGATGAACATGTCCGGCTCCACCACGTCCAGCGGGGGCACCTGTCTTTAGGGCGGCGATGTCCTGGTTGGCCTGCACCGCCGCTGCGGGCACCGTCCGGCCGGCGGCAAGCCTGCGGAGCACTTCGCTCTCCAGATAGGCCCGGGCAAGATAGATATCGCGCACCGATTCCGGGCCCAGATCGGCCACCCGCGCGGTATTGTGCACGCCACGTACCAGCAGCCCCTCGGCAACCAGCTTTTCGATGGCGGCCTTGGCTGTAGGGCGGGCCACCTCGTAGGAGGAGGCAATGTCGGCCTCCGTCAGCGCTTGGGACGAGACCAGTTCGCCCGAACCAGCTCACGCCGGCTGATGAGTCTTCATTGATCTCGTCGAGCCGGTCGATCATCACAGGATCGACTTGGACCATGGGGCAGCGGATGCCTGGGTGGAAAAGGCATCTGAGCATGTGACCAGAATGCGCTAAAACAAGATAATGTATTTCTTGCCACAAGATGTATTTTCTTTCCGCTTGGCAAGGACGCCGACAGGGAAGGGACTGCGTCACCTCCCCGGCGCGCCGCCGCCGCGAAAGGAACCACCATCATGAACTACGCAAGCTTTGTATCCGCAGACGGCTCCCCCACCTGGGGCATCATTGCCGAGGAACGGGCGTACGATCTTGGCCCCAGCGGAGCCAACCTCGCCCGCACGCTCCGCGATGCCGTCGAGCGGGGTATCTTCGGCACGGTCGGCGAAGAGTTCCGCAACGCCCCGTCCCGCGCGGAATCGGACATCAAGTTCCTCCCCGCCGTCACGGATCCCGGCAAGGTCATCTGCATCGGCGTGAACTACCGCAGCCACCAGGAGGAATCCGGCAAGACCGAGCAGAAGGCCCCCACCGTCTTCACCCGCTTCGCCGACTCCCAGATGGGCCACCTGCAGCCTGCCCAGATGCCCGCCACCACCACCAAATTCGACTACGAAGGAGAAATGGCCCTGGTCATCGGCAAGGAAGCGTTCCACGTGGCCGAAGAGGATGCCTTCAACTACGTTGCCGGCTACGCCGCCTACAACGACCTCAGCGTCCGCGACTGGCAGCTCGCGGCCTCCCAGTGGATCCCCGGCAAGAACTTCCCCGGCACCGGCGGCTTCGGCCCCTACCTCGTCCCGGCGGCCGACCTGGGCGACGTGAACGCGCTCACCCTGGAAACCCGCGTCAACGGCGACATCCGCCAGAAGGCCTCCGTTTCCGACCTCTACTTCACCATCCCGCAGCTGATTGCCTACGTCACCGGCTTCACCAGGCTCTCCCCCGGCGATGTGATCGTCACCGGCACCCCCGGCGGCGTGGGCCTGTTCATGGAACCCTCCGGCCTGCTCGCGGAAGGGGACGTGGTGGAGGTGGAAATCACCGGCCTGGGCACCCTGAAAAACACGGTGGAGCTCGTCTCCTGACCCACCATGCTCCCGACGCCCCGACTGCACTCACTCTAGGAACGGAACTCTGATCGGCATGGACAAAATCATCGAAACCGACGTACTGGTCATCGGGGCAGGCCCCATCGGCCTGGCTGCGGCGAACCTGCTCGCGGACCAGGGCGTCAACGTGATGCTCGTTGAACGCCATGCCGGGACCAGCGACGAACCGCGGGCCATCAGCGTCACCGACGAGACGCTGCGGGTCATGCAGCAGATCGGCGTCCTGGACCGGCTGGCCCCGGAGATGCTCATGGACACGGGCGCCCGCTACTTCGGCCGGAAGGAACAGCTGCTGGCGGAGGTCTACCCGGCCAGCCCGCGGCTGGGGCAGCCTGGAAAGTCGCAGTTCGACCAGCCCGTGATGGAATCCCTGCTCCTGGAAGCCGCCCGGGCCCGTCCGCTGATCGATATCCGCTTCACCACTGAAGCGTTCCGCATCACGGACGGCCCCGCGCACGTGGACACGGTACTGATCGACGACGACGGCAAGCACACCGTCCGCTCCAAGTGGGTCCTGGCGTGCGACGGCGGCCGCAGCCCGGTCCGCTCCCAGCTCGGCATCCCGATGGAAGGTTCCACCCAGGTCCAGAAATGGATCGTGGTCGACATCATCAACACCCCGGGTGAGCCGGAGCGGTTCTCCGAGTTCCACTGCAACGGGACACGTCCCGTTGTGGTGGTCCCCGGAGTCAACGGCCGGTGCCGCTACGAATTCATGCTCCTCCCCGGCGAGGACGCGGCAGCGGTGACGTCGCCGGAGGCCATCATCAGGCTCATCGCTCCGTTCCGGACTATTTCCGCGGAGGACATCCGGCGTGCAGCCGTCTACGTTGCCCACCAGCGGGTGGCGCTCAACTACCGGGTGGGGCACGTGCTCCTCGCCGGGGACGCAGCCCACATGATGCCGCCATTCGCCGGCCAGGCCCTGAACGCCGGCATCCGCGACGTCGCCAACCTCGCCTGGAAAATCGCGGCCAGCGTCACCGGCACCGGCACCGATGCCCTGGTGAACACCTACCAGTCAGAGCGCCGACCGCACGCGGTGGACATGGTCCGTCTGTCCCACCGGATCGGCACGGTGGTGATGAACGTCAACCCGGCACTTACCGCCATCCGCGACGCCGCCATCACCGCCTCCGGTATCGTTCCGACCGCGAAGGCATGGCTCGCCGGCATGAAGTTCCTCAAGCAGCCGCACTTCACCGAGGGCTGCGTGGCGGACCCGGGCGCGGCAGTTCCGAAGCGGGCGGCCGCTCTGGTGGGCCGCTCCCTTTCCCAGCCGCAGGTCACGGTGCCCACCGGCGATGCAGTCCCGCTGGACGCCGTCCTCGGAACGGGCTGGGCACTGCTGTACTTCCCCCACGATCGCCGCGCACCGCTTGAGGTCCGGCGGGTGGACACCGAGGTGAACCACGACGGCGGCCCGCACCTCGCTCTGACCGGCGCCACCGCGGTCACCGACACCAGCGGCGCCTTCGCGGCTGTCGCAGGCAGCGGCATGACCCTCCTGGTGCGGCCCGACCGCTACGTGGCAGCAGTCACCACCCCGGATACCGAGCAGGCGGCTTTTGCAGCGCTGGCCGCGTACGTCCCGGAGCTGGCCCGCCTGCGGCAGGCGGAAACAGGGTTGCCGGCTGCACACTGACTGACAAGGGAACAAAGGAGCGGGGAGGCCACACGGCCTCTCCGCTCCTTTGCTGTCTCCGGCTCGTCGCCAGACATCGTCATTCCAGCAATACGACGCTACGCACAACGACGGCGGGGCCGCACCCACCAGGATGAGAATCCCTGGGCGCGGCCCCGCCGTCGTTCTTTGATGCTGCTGCTTAGACCTCGCCGCCGTGGCGCTCAATCACGTCGCTGGCCAGCTGCTTGCCGAAGGAGGTGTGCAGGCGGAGAGCCTCCGCCGCCCTCGCGTAGTCGTGGTCCTGCAGCGCCGCCGTGAGCTCCACGATGTGGCTGTGGTCCATCTTCCGGGCCCACTCTTCGCCGTTGAGCGCCTCGCGCCACACCGTGCCGATTCCGAGACGGCGGAAGGCGTCCGTGAGCTGGGCTGAGCCCGCCACGCTCACGAGGCGGTTGTGGTACTTCGCGTTGGTCTTGAGGAACTTGTCCAGGTCCTCCTGGCCGCCCTGGCGCAACAGAGCGAGTTCATCGGTGAGCCGGCTCAGTTCCGCGATGTCCTCCTCCGTGAACTTCTCGAAGTGGCTGGCGAGGACGCCCAGCTCGATCGTGAGGCGGCCGTCGTAGACACTGTCCGTCAGCTGGCGGGTGATGGGCGCGGGCAGGAACTCGCCCCGGTCCCCCCGGGTAACGAGGGATTCAGCCGTCAACTTCACCAGGGCATTGTGGACGTTGTGCGGATCGGACTTCGCCTGGGCAGCGATCTCCACCGGATCCAGTGCCTGATGCAGCGGGGTGCGCCGGCCCAGCACCCAGTCGCGCACGGCGTCGTAGGCCGCGAGCTCCTTGACCCGTTCCAGCCGTCCGAAGGCACCGCGGAAGTACGCCAGCGGCTCGCCTGCGCCGGCCTTGGCGTCGGTGACTGCGCCAAGGAACACGGTGTGCGTGCCTCCGGTGGGGGTTTCCGCAACCCTGCAGACGATGGTGGCAAGGGCGCCGTCCAGCATGGGCACGCCCTCCGCGGACATGGTGACCGAAACGCCGTCGAACTTGTCTCCGCCCTTGCGGCCGAACTTCATGGCGAGATCGCTCTGGTCCTCGGCCAGGATGTTGATCCCGAAGACTCCGGCCTTCAGCACGGCGTCGTGCGTGGAGCTGGAGCGGTTAAGGCAGGCGAGCATCATGGGAGGCTCCATGGACAGCGACGACACGGCCGACGCCGTCGTTCCATAGAGCTCGCCGTCCACAACTGTGGTGATCACCGTGACGCCGCTGGCGAAATGGCCCACGACGTGACGGAAAGCGGCGGGATCGACGGTGATCTCCGCGGTGGGTACTACCTGGGGTGTATTCATTTCATCCTCCTGGGATTTAGTGCTGAAGGTCGGGTGTGAAGAGTTTGATGAGGGGTGCCAGGCTGTCCAGCTCCTCAAGGCGCTGGACCAGCCGGACCGCTTCCTCGGCATTCCTGCGCGGGATTGTGCCGCCGAATTCGGCGTTGGCGTAGTACTTGTCCAGGATCTCCGCCTCGCTCATCGGGCTGGCGTAGATGTCCCCCTTGGGCACGTCCGTCCTGGTCCTGAGCACCGAACCGTCCCGGAGCCGCAGCTCCACTTCGGCGGTGAGCGATTCCGCAGGCGGCAGCGAATCAACCAGCCGGATCTTGTCCAGCAGCCGCTGCAGGCGCGGATCCTGCATGTGCTCCAGCGTGAGGTGTTCCGGCCGCACCGTCCTGTACATCAGGGCCGTGGCGGCCGTGAAACGGATGCTGAAGGATCCGGAGACCTCCGGGCACTCGCCGATCACGAACGGCTGGCCCACGAAGCCCCTCAGGGTCCGCGGGGTCACATGGATGAGGATCTCCTCGATCTCCTCCTCGTTGAGCCGGTTCTCGGTGGCCAGCCGCACGCAGGCGTCCAGTGAGGGGTGGCTGGCCCGGCACGAGGCCCAGGGCTTGATCACGCAGTCCGCGTAGAAGGCCTCGCCGAGCCGGCGGGTCACCTTCTCCGGTGCCGGCGCCGAGCAGTACATGTCCAGGAACCCGTGCTGGCCCGCGATGGCGTCCGCCGGCCCGGTGAAACCGGCCTGCGCCAGCTCCGCGGACACGATGGAGTTGCGGGCGGCGAAAGCAATGGGCAGTTTGAACGCGAGCGTCTGGTCGAAGATGTTGGCCACGGTGCCGGACAGCTGGTTCACCGCGATTCCCAGCGCGTTCCGGACCTGGTCCACGTCCAGGCCCATGAGTTTGGCGGCGACGGCGGTGCCGCCGAGGCCGTTGACGGTGCCGGTGTTGTCCTGGCCGCTGTAGACGTCAAAGCCCGACGCCGCGGCGAGGCGCGAGGTGAGGTCGTCCCCCACGATCAGTGCCGCAAGCAGGTCCCGGCCCGAGGAGCGCTGCTGCTCGGCGACGGCCAGGGCCACCGGAACCGTGGTCCCGCTGATGTGGGCGGCGGACTGCGTCTGGTCCTCGTATTCCGCGCCGATCGGCTCGAAGTCGTAGGACCGCATCATCACCGCATTGACCATGGCCGCGTTGTGCGCCGGAAGGCGGACGCCGTGGACCAGCACGGTTGATTCCGGCGCACCGCCCCAGCGGCGGGCCAGGTCCAGTACGGCGGCGTTGCCCTGGGCCCGGTGGCCCGCGGCGATGTTGCCCAGCGAGTCGATGATCCGGACCTTTGCCCGGGCCACCGTGCCTGCGTCAAAGGCCTCGAAGCCGGTGTCCGCTACATGCCTGGCCACGGTGCCCGTCATGTTTTCCACGCTGTGGTCGAGGCCGGCGGCCTCCGCTGTCTGCGCCGTCATGGCGGAACCCTAGCCCCGCGCCCCGACGGCGATCCGGTCACCGGCGGACGCGGCAGTTTGGCCAGGCGCTGCACCGTCCGATGCGGCGGGCAGGCCGTCGATTTCCTCGAACATCGCCTGGTAGGCGCCAGTCTCCCCGGCCGCTTGGGCCTTGCGGTGGTCGAGGGCCCGGGCGCGGCCGACGCTGCCGAGGTAGAAGCGTTCGTAAAGCTCAATCCGGCTGCCCAGTGCCGAACCGGCGAAGTCCCAGGCGGTGCGCATGATGCGGGCCCGCTCCTGGGCACTGATGCCGTTGGCGCCGGGCAGGTACTTCGTTAGCAGCGGGCCCAGGCGCGGATCGTTGAAGGCCCCACCGGTGGGGGTGGCCAGCAGGTTGTGCGAGCCCATGGACTTGATGATTTCGTTGATCCGGATCATCCAGCCGGGCATGATGGCCCGCAGAGCGCTGATGTCGTCGTGGCAGAAGAACGCGCCGTCGCCCCAGTCCGAAGCCCGCATTTCCGCGGAGTGGATGGCCGCGCGGGTGAGGCGCAGGTAGGTGTAGATTTCACCGAGCATCGCGCCGACGTCGGGCTTGTTCTCGGTGCCAGTCACCTTGGCAATCTGCGTGCAGAGATCGTAGGCGAACTCCAGCTTCACGGCGGCACGGATGGCCGTCTGCTGCTGCGTGTTGCCGGAAGCGGTGCCGGCATTGATGGCGTTGTAGACGTCCAGGTTGCCATCGATGAACACGCGGTCCCAGGGAACCAGCACGTCGTCGAAAATGATGACGGCGTCCTGCTCGTCAAAACGCGACGAGAACGGCCTGTCCGCAACATCGGCATCCACGCCGTAGTGGTCGCGGCAGACGGCAACGACGCCCGGAGTGGCCACCGGGATGGCAAAGGAAATGGCGTATTCCTCGAAGCCCTTCTGGATAGGGACTGCGGGGTAGACGTAGAGTTCGTCTGCGATGGGGCCCAGGGTGGCAAGCATCTTGGCACCCTTGACGATGAGTCCCTGCTCGGTCCGATCCACCACGCGAAGGGTGAGTTCCTCGTTCATGCCCTGCAGCTCGCCGACGCTCTTGTCGATGGCCGCGTGCACGATGGTGTGGGTCAGCGCGAGGTCCTTTTCGATCACTTCGCGGTGGTAGGCCGCCAGCCGCTGGTGGTACACAGGGTCCCCGGAGCGGTCAAAGATGTCCCGGCGGGAGACATGACCGGCCAGGACCACGTTGACGTAGTCCGGCGTGCGGCCCAGCATGCCGTTGGAGTAGCGGGCCAGCCGGTCGAAGGCGCGGTGCCTGAGGGCAATGTCCTCGGCGTTCTTCGGCAGCGAGAGGCTCACATTCATGGCCTCGCCCGTCTCCGGGCGGGTGGTCAGGCAGTCAGCCGCGTACTTGTGCTGGTAGTCGAAGTAGCCGGCCATGCCTTCGACGGAACCCTTGAAGGCCGGGTGTTCGAGGACGGAGATGCGCTCCGACCCCAGCCAGACCTCGCGGCTGTCATCCAGGCCCCGCTTGTACTCTGCTCCGGTGCGTGCAGTCACTTTGAACTCCTTCTTGGCTGGCACCAGGGGTGGCACCCGTGGAACCTTCACAACATTGTGAGATGAAAATACATTCTTTGAATGATTTTATATAAAAACTATGAGCTTGGCAATGCCCACGTCGCTTCCGTCAGAACGAGGTGATGACGCTGCGGGCGATAGCGCCGGACTCCTGGAGTCGGTAGGCGTCATTGATCCCCTCGAGCGGAATTTCCTGCGCCACCAGGTCATCGAGGTTCAGGCGGCCCTGCAGGTAGAGCTCGGCGTACATCGGAATGTCCCGGCGGATGTTGCTCGAACCCATGTAAACGCCCTGGATGCGCCGCTGTGAGGCAATGAGGGAGCGCAGCACGTCCACTTCCAGGGGCGCGCCCTGGGGTATGCCGATAAAGTAGGCGCCGCCACCCACGCGGGTCATCTCGATGGCTTGGGCCTGGGTTGCCCCGAGCCCGATGGCCTCGAAGGAGTGGTGCACTCCGCGCCCGCTGATCTCCCGAACCCTGGCCACGGCATCCTCTGTGCTGGAGTTCGCCACGTGGGTGGCGCCGAAGCGGGTGGCCAGTTCGAGCTTGGCCGGATGCACATCCACGCCGATGATGGTGGTGGCCCCGGCGATCCGGGCGCCGGACAGGATGTTGAGGCCGATGCCGCCCAGGCCGATGACGGCAACCGTGTCGCCGGGCTGGACCTTCGCCGTATTTAGCGCCGCCCCCACGCCGGTGATGGCCGCGCAGCTGAGTACGGCCGCCTGCGGGAAGGGCAGTTCCCTGGGGATCCGCACCAGCGAGTTGGCGTGGCAGATGGTGTATTCGGCAAAGGCGGCGACACCGAAGGCGTGCACATCCCCGCTGCTTCTGCGCAGCTTGGACCCGGCAGCCCGCGGCCGGGAGATCTCGCCGGGATTGACGCAGCGGTAGCTGTGGCCGGCCAGGCATTCCTCGCAGTGCCCGCAGAACTTCACTTCGGAGCCAACCACATGATCCCCGACGGCGAGGTCCCGGACATCAGGACCGACGGCGGCCACGATGCCGGCCATTTCATGTCCAACAACCATGGGGAGCGGGCGCCCGCGGTCGATCGAGGCGACCAGCAGATCCGAATGGCACAGGCCGGCAGCTTTGACCTGGACCAGGACCTCGCGGCCCACCGGATCACCGATACTGACCTCTTCCACATCAAAACGGCCGTTGATTTCGTTGATGACTGCAGCTTTCATCCTGGACTCCCTCGCCTGGTGACTGATAATCGATTATTTGTGGATTTTGCACTTCAAGACACACTATATTTATATTTGTGGTCTGAGTCACGTCCATGCCGGTGATTCCGGCTCATCTTTTGAGGGGAACAAGCGGTCATGAAAGCAGCAGTACTCGACGGTGTGGGTCAACCGTTCCAGGTCCAGGACATCGATATCGCCAATCCGATTGGCCGTGAGGTGCTCATCGACGTCCGCGCCAGCGGCTTGTGCCACAGCGACATGCACGTGGCCGAGACCAATGTGGGATTCCCCATGCCCGCGCTGCTCGGCCACGAGATCGCCGGGGTGGTGGCCGAAGTGGGCCCGGACGTCACGGAGTTCCGCGTGGGCGACCACGTTGTGTCATCGCCGATCCACAGCTGCGGCCACTGCCGGGGGTGCCTGACCGGGCGCCCCTACCAGTGCCGCCATCCGCAGGAAACCCAGCGGACCCCGGGGCAGGGCCCGCGGTTGAGCCGCAACGGCGACGCGCTGACGCAATTCATCGGCGTCGGCGGGTTCGCCGAGCAGGTGCTCGTCCACGAAAATACGGTGGTCTCCGTCAGCAAGGACATCCCGTTCGACCGCGCCGCGCTTCTGGGGTGCGGGGTGGTGACCGGCGCCGGGGCGGCCATCAACTCGGCCCGCATCCGTCCCGGAGATACCGTAGCCGTCATTGGTTGCGGCGGGGTGGGACTCAACGTCATCCAGGGCGCCGCCCTGGCCGGGGCACGCAGGATCATCGCCATCGACCTGCAGCCGGCCAAGCTCGAACTCGCCAAGGTCTTCGGCGCCACGGACATCGTCAATGCCGGCGACGGGGACTCCGTACAGGCCGTCAAGGACCTCTCCGGCGGTGGAGTCACCTGCGCCTTTGAGGTGATCGGCCTGAAGCAGACGGCGATGGACGCCGTCGCGATGCTGGACATCGGCGGCACCGCATTCCTGATCGGTGTCCAGAAACCCGAAACCCGTCTGGAGGTGACTCCCTTCGGCGACCTGATGGGCAAGCAGAAGGGCATCCGTGGCGTGGCCATGGGCTCGACCAACCTCAAGATCGACATCCCGATGTACGCGGAACTGTACCTGCAGGGCCGCTTCAAGCTGGATGAACTGGTTTCCAGGCATATCTCGCTGGACGAGATCAATGAGGGGTATGACCTGCTGCGCGGCGGATCTGTGGCCCGCTCGGTCATCACCCGCTTCTGAGCCCTTCGTATCCGCCCGTTAAATCCGCACCGCCCCTTAACGCCAGTGGAGCCGCCCCTTCGGACGGCTCCACTGGTGTTTCCGGTCGGATGCTGTGCAGGCTGCCGGTCGCTTGCGGCGGGACTACCGCCGCGGCCGCAGTTCCGGCTCGACGCCGGCGGTGCCGCTTCCGGTTTCGCCCACCGAATACAGTGCCGGGCGCTTCGGATCGAAGCTCGGCACGGGCTGGCCGTCGTGCGTCCGCGCCACGCCGTCGGCAACAAAGCCGAGCAGCAGCGGCCGGAGCCGATCCGACACCGAATCGAAGACGTCACAGGGGAACCCCTCGAGCATCGGCGCATCCTGCCAGTCCGGGCGGTTCCCGAACAGGAAGGGCAGGTCGAAACAGTGCGGGCTGCCGGCGCCGTCCAGCCTGCTGCGCACGGAGAAGCGCAGCAGGGTGGCCGGGATTCCGGCCTGGTCCGCCCGGCCAGCCAGCTCCGTGGCGGCCAGCCGGAACTGGTGCAGGCTCATGGCCTCCACCAGCTTCGCGTGGTCCGTCGCGCCGGGATGCCGTGCCTCGATGAAGGTTGTCGCCTCGGCGGCGGCGCCGAATTGCGCGCCGACGAAGCCGGCAAGCTGTTCCGGCCCGACGGCCTGGACGGGAAGGGCGTGCAGGAACGCGGCGGCTTCATCGTCGGTGCTGCTCAACAGCAGCGCGTCCACATGCATCTCGGCGGCCGCGGCCTCGAAGTCCATGGCCCAGGAGGGAACCAGGTCGCCGTCCGCGGCCGGCATCAGGCCCAGACCCCTGCCGGCATAGGCCTTCGACACCGCGGCCTGCGCGGCCAGGATTTCTCCGGCCGAGGCCGCGGATGCCGGCGAACCCTCCCTGACGCCGCCAGCAGCGCCGAGGGCGGCTGCGAACAGCGTGGACCGCTCGGCGAACTCCGCTGCGTTCAAGGGAGGCTGCCAGGGCAGGCTGAACAGGGCGGTCCGCTTGAACAGCCCGCGCGCCCGCCCGGCAAAGCTCAGCATGTACGCGTACCACGCCCCTGCGGAGTGGCCCGCCAGGGTGGTGGCCCCGGGATCGCCGCCGAACGCGGCGATGTTCCGGTGAATCCACGTCAACGCCTGCAGGATGTCCTCCGCGGCAAGGTTGGGCGGACCCAGGTCCGCACCGCCGTCGGCCCCGCCAGCGCCGCCGAGCAGTCCCAGCGCACCGAGCCGGTAGTTCACGGTGACCACCACGGCGCTGCCCTCCCGGGCGAGCCGGGCGCCGTCGTACCAGCGCACATTCCCGGCGCCGCTGATGAAGGCTCCCCCGGGCAGGAAGACCAGGACCGGAAGGTCCTTCGCGCCCTCGGGCGCCCAGATGTCCAGCAGGAAGGAATCCTCGCTCTGCGGCATCCGGGACAGCGCGGGGCCGAGGAGCCAGTCCAGGGATCCGGGACTCTGCGGGAACACCGTCGCAGCGGCCTGCGGCCGCGACGGTGACGGATCACCCAGCGCGGAGAACCGGTCGAGCGGATCCATCCGCTCGCCGTAACGGACGCCGCGGACGCTGACGACGCCGTCGTGCGTTTCCGTGACGTACCCGGCCTCCCCGGCGGGGAAGCCCGCCAGCGGTTCGGTGGCGGCCGCGCTCATGCCAGCTGGTTGTAGTCGTCGAGGTTCACGGTGCGGGTGATCTTCCAGAAGTCCAACACCGGATGGGGCCAGATCTGGGAAACACGGCCAAACTTGTTCTTGTACCAGGTGTGGACGCTGGGGTGTCCCCACGCCTTGGTGGCGTTGGCGGCGTCCAGGCCCGCGACGAACTCGTCGAGGACTTCCTGCTTCAGGTCCAGGGCCTTGAGGTCGTTTTCGATGATGAGGCGCAGCGACTCGAGGATGTATTCCACGCCGTATTCGATCATCGAGTACAGGCTGCCGTTGACCACATGGCCGGTGTTGGGGCCGGTGATGATGAACAGGTTGGGGAAGTTCGGAACGGTCAGGCCGGCGAAGGCCTTGGCATCGCCGCCCCAATAAGCGTGCAGGTCCGTGCCGTGGAGACCGGTGATCTTCAGGGGCTCGAGGAACTCCGAGGCCTGGAAGCCGGTGGCGTAGACGATGATGTCCACCTCGTGGAGTACCCCGTCCTTGGTGACGACGCCCCCGGGGGTCATGCGTTCGATGCCCTCGGTGACCAGCGCCGACTGCGGCTTCTTCAGCGACTCAGCCCAGACTCCGTTGTCCCGGAGCATGCGCTTGCCGCCCACGATGTAATCCGGGGTGACCTTGGCGAGCAGGTCCGGGCGGTCCTGGTACTGCCTGGCCAGGATGTCGGTCAGCCCCTGGCGCCACTGCGCGTTGACGGCGGAGACACTGCCGGGCTTGTCCCAGCCCGGTTCCGCGACGGTGGTGTGCTGCCGGCCCTCGACGCCGAGCCAGTGCTGCCAGAACCGCAGCCACTGCCCGTAGTGCGGGAGCTTGCGGACCAGCCACTGGACCGAGTCGGGCATGTCCGCGTAGTAGCCCTGGGTGGGCAGCATCCAGGGGGAGCTGCGCTGGAAGACCGTCAGCGAAGAGACCTGGTCCACGATTGCGGGGACGATCTGGTACGCGCTGGCGCCGGTGCCGATGACGGCCACGCGCTTGCCCGTCACATCGACGCTGTTGTCCCACTCGGCCGAGTGCATCTGGATGCCGGCGAAGTCCTGACGTCCCGGAACGTCCGGGTACTTGGGCCGGTCCAGCTGGCCGACGGCGGAGAGCACGGCATTGAACTGCCGGCTGACCGGCTGGCCCGAGGCATCGATGATGTCCACGTTCCACAGTCCCGTGGCTTGGTCGTAGCTGGCGGACGTCACCTCGGTGTTGAACTCGATCTCGCCGAGGATGCCGCCGCGCTCGGCCACCTGCCGGGTGTATTCGAAAATCTCCGACCCCTGCGAGAACTGCTGGGGCCAGTCGTCACGCTGGGCAAAGGAGAAGCTGTAGGCGTAGTTGGGGGTGTCGAGGCGCACGCCGGGGTAGGTGTTCTTCCACCAGGTGCCTCCCACGGTGTGCCCCTTCTCGAACACGGTGTAGGGAATGCCGGCCTGTTTCAGCCGGTAGGCGGCTGCCATTCCGGAAACCCCTGATCCGATGACGGCCACGCTGAAGTCCCGGCCCAGGGCGATGTCCGTGAAGTCCCAGGTCGGTTTGCCGCTCTTGCCCTCGACCAGGGCCATGTCGTGCATCAGCATGGGGTGGTACTCGGGGTTGGCTGCGTTGGTGATCCAGGTCAGGATGTCCTCGGCCTGGGCCTCGGTCAAGGTCCCGACGCTGGTCCGCTGCTCCTCGCGCACCCGCTTCAGCGCCGAGAAAGCCAGTCCGCGCGCCTGGGCCTGCTGTTCCGGGCTCATGCCGCCATGCGGCATGCCCACGATTTCCGCGGGCGGCTGCGGCGGCCGCAGGTCCTCGCGCAGGAGGGAGAGGTCTTCCGTTACGGCAGCCAGCGCCACCATCAGCGCCGGAAGGTCGGAGGTGTCCACGATCTTCTGCAGGAACTCGTCGTCCTCCGTGATGGGCTCGTACCGGTCCCGCCAGTAGAGGTCGTCGACGACGTTCTCCTCGCGGGTCTGGACTGCTTCGGTGGTGGAGTGGGTCACGGCTGCTCTCCTTGGTAATGACGGGGTCCGTTGTGATTCAGGTCTCCCGTAGGTCTCCTGCAAGTCTAAAGTGGAATTTGCATAAGTCAATAAAGAAAACATTATTTGCTTAGCGGTACAATAATGCACATGTCGAAAAGTATCGAGTCTGAGACCCTCAGCACGCAGATCCGGGACTCGCTCCGGGATGACATCCTGGCCGGCCGCTGGGCCGCCGGTGACAAGCTCCAGCTGCTGGCACTCACCAAGCACTACAAGACCAGCAGTACGGTGATCCGCGAGGCACTGACGCGGCTGGTGGGAGACCGCCTGGTGATCCTCAAGCCGAACCGCGGATTCTTCGTGCCGACGCTTTCCTTGGCCGAGATCAAGGACATCACGGAGCTGCGCTGCGTGTCGGAGGAGTTTGGCGTTGGACTGGCGATCCAGCGCGGGGACCTGGCCTGGGAATCCGAGCTCATCGCGGCCCACCACACGCTGGAGCGGACCCCCTACCGCGAGCCGAGCGACAATGGCGAGCTGACGGAGGCGTGGGACCGCGCCCACCAGGCGTTCCATGCCAAGTTGCTGGAGGCCTGCGGGGTCCCCGTGCTGATCGACCTCGCGTCCACGCTGTCCGACCTGTCCCAGCTGTACGGCCGCTGGGCTGGCCGCGCCACCCGCTTCATGGACCGTGACATTGCCCAGGAGCATCGGGACATCCTGACTGCTGCTTTGGACCGGAATCCCGAAGTCGCCTCCCGGCTGCTCCGGACCCACTACGAGACAACACTGCACGCCATCCTGAAGTCCGGGATCGAAGAGGGAACTGCCGAGAGCGGCCGCGAGACGGCGAAAGCCTAGCCGCGAGCCCGGGAGCCAGTCCCCCGACAACGCAGAAAGCCCTCCGGGCTCCCAGTACAGGAACCCGGAGGGCTTTGCTGGCTGGGCCGCCAGTGCCTAGTGGTCCCGCAGTCGGTGCAGGATGCGGGCCCGCGCCTCAACAAAGCGCGGATCCGCCTTGGTGTCGACCTGGTCGCGGTGGTCGCCGAATCCGGTCTCGATCACGTCCACGACGGTGGCGGGCTTCTCCGCCAGGACAATCACTTTGTCCGCCAGGTATAGCGCTTCATCGATGTCGTGGGTAACGAGGATGATCGTGACGCCGAGGCTCGACTGGAGGTCGATGACGAGGTCCTCGAGGTCGAACCTGGTCTGCGCGTCCACCGACGCGAAGGGTTCGTCCATCAGCAGGACCTTGGCGTTGTACGCCAGGGCACGGGCGATGGCCACGCGCTGCTGCATGCCGCCGGACATTTCCCACGGATACTTGTGGCCCTGGCCCGCCAGGCCCACCGCCGCGAGGTTCTTCTCCGCGGTTTCATTCCGTTCTTTCTTGCCCACGCCGCGGCCCTGCAGTGGAAAGGCCACATTTTCCAGCGTGGTCATCCAGGGCAGAAGCGAGCGGCTGTAGTCCTGGAAGACCACGGCAAGGTCCCGGTGGGGTCCGTTGATGATTTCCCCGCCGACGCTCACGGTGCCGCTCCGGGGTTGGACGAGGCCGGAGAGGCATCGCAGCAGTGTGGTCTTGCCGACGCCGGACGGGCCGACGATGGAGACGAATTCCCCGTCGTTTACTTCCAGGTTCAGATCGTTGAGGATCTTGTTCTCCGAGTCACCGGCGCCGTAGCTCATGGTCAGCCCTTGGACGTGGAGCAGCGGCTTGGTCGCCACCTGCACCTGCTCGGGTGCTGCCTGAATGGCCATGGGAGCTCCTTCATTTGTCTGTTGGATCGGGAGTGTCATTTTGCGCCTGACTTGAAGTACCAGCTCAGGATCCTGCGTTCAAGGACGATGAACAGGAGGGAGAGGATATAGCCGATGACGCCCACGAGCAGGGCGCCCGCCCACGTCTCAGGCACCATGAAGGTCGCGGAGGAATTGAGGATATAGAAACCCAGGCCCTTGTTGGCGGCGAAAAGTTCGCTCACCACCATGACCGTGATGCCGATCGGAAGCGCCACGCGCACACCGGCCACGATCTGCGGCAGCGCCGCCGGGAGGACCACCTTGCGGAAATGGAGTCCGCGCGGGATCCGGTAGACCTTGGAGAACTTCCGGATGGTTGGCTCCACGCCCAGGACACCGTCAATGGTGTTCAGCAACACCGGCCACATGCAGGCAAACGCGATGGTGTAGATCTTGGGCCCCTGTCCGATTCCGAACGCGCCAATGATCAGCGGAACCAGCGCCGCCTGCGGAATGGACCGGAAGAAGTGGATGACCGGATCCACGATCTCCCGCAACCGCTTCGTCTCGCCGAGAATCAGTCCCCCGATGATGCCGACCGCCACCGCGATCAGGAGGCCGGCAGCCAGGTTCCCCAGGCTGTAGGCGGCTCCCGAGGCGATCACGCCGTTGGAGAGGTCCCGGAACAGGCTGACCAGGATCGACTCAAGGGAAGGGATGAAAACGTTGGTGCTTTCCGCCGTCGCGATCCACCAGACGGCGAACACGACCACGATCAACCAGGTCCGCTGAAGGACGTCCAGGACTATCCGGGCAGGCCGGCTGCGCACGCGCTGCGCCTTCGGCCGCCGCCGTGCCCGGGCCGCAGTTTCCAGCTTTGGTGCCGAACGAAGGGCTGTCTCAGTCATTGGTCTGCCTGTTCCATTTGAGGATCCGGCCCTCGGCGAAGTTAAGCAGGCTGGCGATGCTCCATCCCACCAACCCGGCGAAGAAGAGGTAGGCGAACGCTGAATCCCATCGCTGGTCCTGCTGGGCCAGAGTGATCTGCCGGCCGATTCCCGGCGTCTGGCTGAGTACCTCGACGCCCACGGCGACGAGGATGGCGATCGAGGCCGAGATCCGGATTCCAGTGGCAATGAAAGGGGTGGCGCTGGGGAGTAGGACCCGGCGGAAGCGTAGAAGCGCGGGAATCTGGAAGATCCGCACCGTATCCACCACCGCCGAGTCCATCCGCCGGGCGCCGTAGATCGTCTGCACGAGTACCGGCCAGAGGCAGGACAGGGCGACGACGACGGTTTCCATCTTGGCGGTGGCACCCAGGAGCATAATGACCACCGGCATCAGGGCCAGCACCGGGAAGGAACGCCCGAAGTCGATCAGGATCGATGTCGAGCGGTCCAGCGCGCGGACGGAGCCGATCAGCAAGCCGAGTACCGTTCCAGCGGCCACTGCGATCAGCCAGCCGCTCACGGCCGCCGTCATGGTCTGCGCCAGTGCTGACCAGAATGTTGCCGAGGTCAGCGCCGCGCCGATGGAGGACGCAAGAGCGGCCACCCCGGGTGTCATTGAAGGCAGCGTGCCGCTCCAGATGACCACCTGCCAGATGGCCAGGAGTGCAGCCACCGCCAACAGCCGCTGGGTGGTCAAACCCCAGTCCAGCGACTTTGTGCTTGTCTTCATATCGGTCTCTCCGTTGTGTTCCTGATGCCCGGCTGCCCTACTTGGTGAAGCGCGGGGCGTCCGCCCAGAGCATGGCCTCGGCAGTCAATGGCTTGGTGACGAACCCGAGTTCCTTCATGGCGTCGATGCCGGCCTGGCCGGTGGCCAGGTTAATGGAAGTGTTCACCGGAACATACGACTTGGGATTGACCTTGGTGGCGTCCACCTGCTTGATCCGAGCGGTGATGTCCACTACTGCTTGGACGTTTGCCGGGTCCGTGTAGAACTTCGCGGCCTTGGTCATTGCGTCATTGAATTTCTTGGCCGTTCCGGGGTTGGTCTTGAGCCAAGTGTCGGTGGCGGCCCAGACGGTGACAGGCATGTTGCCCTGGAACTCGCGCACCGGGCTGGCGATGCTCTTGAAGCCCGCGGCGATGAGCTGGTGGTAGTAGGTATCTGCCGCGAATGCCGCATCCACCGTTCCCTGCTCCAGGGCGGCCTGCATGCCCGCGTAGGGAATGGCAATCTCCGTAATCGACTTGGGATCGATTCCTGCCGCTGCCGCCGCCTGGAGCATCGGGATGTCGCCGCCGGTGTTCACGCCGACGACGGCGACATTCTTGCCTTTAAGGTCAGCGACAGTGTTGATGCTGCTGTTCTTGGGGATCAGGATTCCGGAGTTGTCGGAGTTGGGATCAACCACGCCGTTTCCGGAGATCACCTTCACGGGCATGCCCTTTGCCGTGGCGGTGGTCATCACGCCCCAGGACGCGGTGGTGATGTCTGCCTGCCCGCTTACGGTCTGGGCCAGGTTGGCGGAGGGATCGGCGCCGGGGACGATTTCCACGGTCAAGCCTGCTTCATCGAAGAAGCCCTTTTCCTTGGCGACGTATGCCGTTTCGAAGTGGATGGGCGCTACGACCACCTTGATGGATGTCTTGCCCTCTGAGCCGCCGGCGGCAGCTCCTGCGGCGCTGGGGGTGCTTGAGGTCCCGCAGGCGGCAAGGGACAGCAGGGTAAGGCCGGCGACAGCCGGTGTCAGAACCTTGGCCAACAGTGAGTGAAGTTTGTGCTTTTCCATCCCGAAGCTCCTCTTTGAGTACAGATGCGGATAAATGCATAATTCCAAGAACAATGTATCTTGGAGAACGTGATGTGGCAACCATCACAGATTGCATAACCTTTCAGTCCAGCACTCAGCCTCCCGGAAGGAAGCCAATGTCGTCCCATACCCAGACCCTCCCCACCGCTCCGCGTCCGGACCTGCTGGGCAGGCCGCTGCGCCTGCTGATCGACGGAGCATGGGTGGAAGGCGGAGCCAAACCGCTGGCCATCATCGACCCCTCCAGCGGCATGCATCTGGTGGATTCCGCGTCCGCGAGCACCGATGATGTGGACCGTGCTGTTCAGGCCGCCCGCCGGGCCTTCGACTCGGGTCCGTGGCCGGCAATGTCGCCGGCCCACCGGAGCCGCCTGATCTGGAAGCTTGGAGAGGCAATTGACGCCGCCGCCGCCGAACTGGCCCTGCTCGAAACCCTCAATACGGGGAAGCCCCTGGGCATTGCCAGGGCGTTCGAAATCAGCGGGGCCGCGGAAGCCTTCCGTTACAACGCCGGCTGGGCAACGAAGCTCAACGGCGAAACCCGCAACGTCTCCCTGCCCGGTGAATGGCACGCCTACACGCTCCGGGAAGCCATCGGCGTCGTGGGGTTGATCGTTCCCTGGAACAGCCCGCTGGCCATCACCGCGGCCAAACTGGCGCCCGCCCTGGCTGCAGGCTGCACCGTAGTGCTCAAGCCCGCGGAACTCACGCCCCTGACAGCGGTCCGGCTGGGTGAACTGGCTCTGGAGGTAGGCTTCCCGCCGGGCGTGCTGAACATTGTCCAGGGCCTCGGCGCCGTTGCCGGCCAGCGGATCGCGGACCACCCGCTGGTCGACAAGATCTCCTTCACCGGATCGACAGCCGTGGGCAAGCACCTGCTGGCCTCCTGCGCCGGCAACCTCAAGCGCGTCTCGCTGGAACTCGGCGGCAAATCCCCGGTGGTCATCTACCCCGACGCGGACCTTGAGCGCGCGATGGACGGCGCGGCCATGAGCATCTTCGGCAACACGGGCCAGGTGTGCGCTGCTGGTTCCCGCCTGTACGTCCACGAGGCCGTGGCGGACGAGGTAATCGCAGGGATCTCGCAACGGGCCGCGGCGCTGCGGATCGGCGCCGGCACGGACCCGCAGACCCAGATCGGCCCGGTGATTTCCGCCCAGCAGCGCGAAAGAATCCTCGGCTACATCCAGAGCGGCCGCGAGGAGGGCGCGGAGGTGGTCACCGGCGGCGCCGCCCTCCCCGGGAACGGCTTCTTCATCCAGCCCACCATCCTGCGCAACACCACCCCTGCCATGAAGGTGGTCCGCGAAGAGATCTTCGGGCCCGTGCTCTCCGCGGCAACCTTCCACGACTCGGACAGCATTGCGGACCTCGTGGCACGCGCCAATGACACGGTCTACGGGCTCTCCTCCACCATCTGGACCAAGGACATTTCCAGGGCCCACCAGTTCGCACGCAGGATCAAAGCGGGCAATGTGCGGGTCAACGCCGCAGGCGGCATGGATGCGAATATGCCGTTCGGCGGATTCAAGCAGTCCGGCTGGGGCAAGGAGAACGGCCGCGAGGGAGTCGAGGCCTACACCGAGGTCAAGTCCGTCGCGATCAATATCAGCGGCTCTTAGCCGGCAGGCGGAAAGGGCAGAGGGCAGGCCAAAGGGGCCGGATACTGGTCAGCCAGCGTCCGGCCCCTTCCGCCGTTAAGGACAGTCGACCTACCGCGGAACAGCCGACTCCGCGACGCCGTCGGGTGCCTCCGCGCCGACCTCGCGGTACCGCCGGGGCCAGACTCCCTGCTTTCCGGGAGACAGGATGCCGTTGCGATCCAGGGCGTCCTTCAGTGTCTCCTGGAGCCGGCGGATGGCGTTGTTGTTGTAGTCGAAACCGTCGGCGATCACATCCATGTAGTCCACATGGCTACGGTAGGGCGCGTAGCCACGGCTTCGGGCGGCCGCCAGCAGCGCCGAGTAGAGAGCCCGTGCGCGCCCCAGCTGCTCCTGGTTGTCGTTTTCGAAGAAGATCATGGTCACGTGCACCATGTGCCGCGGGTACAGGTGGTAGCCGATGTACAGGTCGAAGCCGAACCGGCGGTACAGTTTTTTGGCCTCCCGGTAGAACGCCCACACTTCCGCCCCGCGCGCGGGAATGATGGGGGCTGCGTCAATGTGACCGCCGTTTTCCGCGGCCCACGCCACCGTGGACAGCGGCTTGAGCGTGGGCACGCCGGCCATCTGGGTGCGGTCAATGGCGGCAATGTCGTCGTAGGCGACCTGCACGCCTGCAGCGCCTTCGTAGAGCCTCGCTTTGACGGTGAAGCCCTCCAGCCCGGCGAAGCGCTCCCGGATGATTTCCAGCCGTCGTGCGGCGAGCCCCTTGTCGCCATAGATCGCAAATTTGGCGTTCCACTGGCCGATGCCCATCTCCTGGCGCATTTCTTCGAGGCGGTCGTCGGGGATGGACCCCTCCCCCTGATACCAGCGCGATCGCGGCCCGTTCATCGTGGCGGCCCGCACCACATTGCCGCAGAGGGCATTGTTCTGGATGACGTCCTCACGCCGGAGCTGGGTCAGGATGTCCACCAGCTTGGGCATATCCTCCTCGCGCTCCACCACAACGTCGCCGTTGATGTACACGTCCGGCCAGGGCATCAGCCAGAGGCCGATCTTGGTGACGATGCCGAGGTTGGACTGGGTGAAGATGCTGTCCAGGGTGGGGCCGAAGCCGCCCTTGAAGATGGGCCCGAGTTCTGTTCCCTCCATGGCCCACATGCCGGTCCGTACCAGTTCGCCGTCGGGCAAAATGACCTCCATGCCGCAAATGGACTGCACATGGTCCCCCATGGGCGTCATGCCGTAGCCGCGGTCCAGCGCGTTGCCAAGGATCGACCCCCACCCGAGGGCGGGAACGGACATCCACAGCTTCAGGTCCTTCTCCTGGATGTGTTCGAAAAGGTCGAAGAAACTGACCCCGGGCTCGATCACGGCGTAGTTGAGCTGGTCGTTCACCTCGATGATCTTGTTGAGGCGGCTCAGGTCCAGCGCCACCATGTCCCGTGTGCGCGGTTCCGGTCCCCCGTACCCCAGGTTCTTGCCCTTGGAGAAGGACCACAGTGGAACGCCGGTGCTGTTGGCCAGCCGGACGATCGCCTGGACCTCTTCCACGCTCCCCGGACGCACGCCCGGCCACTTCGCCCGTCCGGGGTTCAGCGGGTAGGGATCGATGTAGCCCTCTTGGGGCGTGGCCCGGACAACATTGTCGGCGCCGACAATGGCGTCTGCCTGGTCAAGGAATCTGGCTTGCGCGTCCACTTGCGTCACGTCACTTTCAGGAGAGGGGTCCGCTGCTGCGGCCGTAACTCTGGCGCCGTCGTCGGCACCGTTTCTTTCATCATGACAAGCTGAGTTGATCAAGTAAATGACCAGTTTCCGCTCATCGTTATCAGTAGAATTGACAATGTGAATATCAGCCTGAATCCCTCGATCACCCTGCGCCAGGTCCTGCACTTCGTGGTGGCTGCCGAAACCGGAACCATGAGCGAGGCGGCACGCCGGCTGCACATGGCGCCGTCGGCCATTTCCATGTCCATTGCGGAACTCGAGCGGATCGTCGGCGCGCAACTGTGCATCAAGCGCAAGTCGAAGGGGCTCACCCTGACCTCCACCGGCGTCGTGGTGTTCCGCCAGGCGCGCCAGCTGCTTGATCTCGCGGATGAAATCGCGTCGCTATCCAAAAGGGACCGGACGGACATCCGGGGCCCGTTGACCGTGGGCTGCTTTATGCCGCTGGGACCCACCATCATTCCCCCGATGCTGGCCGACTTCGCGGACCAGTGCCCGCATGTGGAGGTGGACTTCGTCGAGGGGTACCACGAGGATCTTCAGGACCGCCTGCTCAACGGCTCCATTGACGCCGCCTTCGTCTACGACATGGACATTTCGCCTGCCCTGAAGACGGCGCCGCTGCTGTCCGTGGAGCCCTACATCCTGCTTCCGAAGGACCATCCCCTGCGCGAGGCAGAGGCGGTCTCGCTCAAGGATGTGGCCGCCAGTCCGCTCATTTTTTTCGACGCCCCGCCCATTTCCACCCGCATCCTGGACATGTACCGCGACGCCGGGCTCACCCCGGACATCCGGCACCGCTCACGCAGCTACGCCACGGTCCGGTCCCTGGTGGCGAGCGGCCGCGGCGTTGCCGTGCTCTTCCAGCAGCCCATGCTGGATGCGCCGTACGAGGAACTGAAGGTTGTCCTGAAACGTGTTGCGGAGCCCCGCGTCAACACCCTCGCCCCGGCCACCGTGTCGCTGGCCTGGACGCGGAGCGTGCGGTTGAATGCCCGCGCCCAGGCGTGGGTGGATGTGGCCGCCGAACGGTTTGGTCCCGCGGGTTCCTACACCGGCCCCCTAGGCTGACGGGCCCCTAGGCTGACGGGCGCGAAAGACCGAGGTTGTCCCGCAGCGTGGTGCCCTCGTACTCGGACCGGAAGTAGCCGCGGTCCTGGAGCTCCGGCACCAGCTTGTCGCAGATCAGCTTGAAACCGCCCGGATTGAAGGGAGCGTTGAGGTTGAAGCCGTCGCAGGCTTTGGACTCGAACCAGTCCACCATGCGGTCCGCCACCTGGGACGGGGTGCCGGCCATCCACTGGTGCCCGGTGGAACGCGCCAGGTCCACGATGAGCTCGCGCAGGGTCATGCCCATGTCCACGCTCTTCTTGCGGTAGATCTGGTAGCGGCTGCCCATCCGGGGGTCGTCGGAGAACCACTCCACCGGGATCGTTTCATCGAATTCCAGCTCGGACAGATCCATCTTGAGGTCGGCCCCCACCTGCTTGCGGCCGTTGCCCAGGTGCACGTAGCCGGCCAGCTCGTTGGCCAGGTCCTGCGCCTCCTTCTCGGTGTCGCCGAGGATCGGCAGGATTCCCGGGATGATTTTGACGTCGTCGGGGTTCCTTCCCTTCTCGGCCACCATGTTCTTGAACTTGGTATAGAACTCGATGGACGGCTGCTTGAACGGCTGCGCAGTGTAGATCCCGTCCGCCACGGAGGAACCCAGGTCCATGCCGGGGCCCGAGGATCCGGCCTGGACCAGCACAGGGCGTCCCTGCGGCGACCGCGGCATGTTGATGGGGCCTTCGACTTCGAAGAATTCGCCCTTGTGCCGGATGGCCTTGAGTTTGCTGCGGTCCACGTACTCGCCGGACGCCCTGTCCACGAGGATGGCGTCATCGGACCAGCTGTCCCAGAGGCGCTGCACCACGTCAACGAACTCGGTGGCCCGCCGGTAACGCACGGCGGGGTCCGGAACGTCCTCCACACCGTAGTTGCTGAAACCGTCCGACGACGTGACGATGTTCCAGCCGGCCCTGCCGTTGGACATGTGGTCCAGTCCGCACAGCTGCCGGGCGAGGTTGTACGGCTCGGAGAAGGAGGTGGACATGGTCCCGATCAGGCCGATGTTCTTGGTCCTGGCGGCCAGTGCGGCAAGCACGGTCATCGGTTCGTAGAACCCGTTCATCTTGATGTCGCCCCGCATCACCGTGTTGGCATGGACGATGTCGCCGAAGAAGACGGCGTCGAGTTTTGCGGCCTCGGCCATGGCGGTCAGGTCTGCCACGAAATCAAGGTTGCCAAGTTCTTCGGCCCGGCTTCCTTCCATCCGCCAGCTGTCCTTGTGGTAGCCCGCGGGCAGCATGAAGGTGGTGAGCACCATGTGATTCTTAGGCTTCATTGCCTGGTTCCTTTCGTGATGTGCGCCTAGCCAGGCGCCTCGCTGCCTCCATCATGGCAGTCATAACTTGTTGCGTAAATGAGAAGTTTCTGCGCAATGACTTCAATTAAATTGACAATATATTCCAGGGGTACCCCCAACAGGCAACACTTCACGGGCAGCTCAGCCCGGGGTGCCTCGGGCGGGAGTCCTACCTTGCGGGCACTGCCTAGGCGGCGTCGAGCTTGAGGCGCGAACCCTCACGCGTGAGCCGCACTGCCACAAGGCCCGCCACCAGGATGACGATCCAGAACGCCGCCACCATCCATACGCTGCCGCCGGCCGCGAGAACCAGGCCCGCGGCGATCATCGGGGTGAAGCCGGCCCCGATCATCGAGGCGCCCTGGTAGGACAGGGACGCTCCCGTGTAACGGACGCCGGTGGGGAACTGCTCGGAGATGAAGGCGCCGATGGGTCCCGCTAGGGCGCCCTGGACCAGTCCGTTGCCTACCACAACTGCAACCGCAAAGCCCCAGAGGGTCCCGTTGGTCAGCAGCATAATCAGGGGAAAGGCCAGCAGGACGGCGGCCACGCCCGCGCCGGTGAGGACAGCACGCCGGCCGATCCGGTCACTGAGCCGTGCCGAATAGAAGCAGACCGCCACTGTCACCACGGCGGCAATTCCCTTCCAGTTCAGGACTCCGGAGCGGTCCACGCCGCTGGCCACGGCCATGGAGACACCCCACACGGTCAGCAGTCCCTGGCAGGCGTAGAACCCCAGCGTCGCCACGAGCGTGACCGAAACGAGGCGCGGATGGTGGCGGAGCACCTGCAGCAAAGGCGGGTGCTTGATTTTGGCGGCTTCGGCGTCGAGCTTCCGGAAAACGGGAGTCTCTGCCACCTTGAGGCGGATGACCATGCCAATCAGGATCAGCAGGGCGCTAAGTATGAACGGTATCCGCCAGCCCCACACCAGGAACTGATCGCCGGTCAGCGCGGAAACAGCCGACACCACCAGGGTGGCCAGCAGTCCGCCGGCCGGTCCGCCGGCATTGGCGAACGCTGCAGCGAAGCCGCGTTTTTTCGCGGGGGCATGCTCCAGGGCCATCAGCGTGGCGCCGCCCCATTCCCCGCCGACAGCAATGCCCTGGATGATCCGCAGGAGGACCAGCACAACCGGGGCGGCCACCCCTATTTGGTCCGTCGTGGGCAGGAAACCTATCAGGACGGTGGCGCCGCCCATCATGAGCATGGACAGCACCAGCATTTGCTTCCGGCCCAGGCGGTCGCCGAAGTGGCCGAAGATGATGCCGCCCAGCGGCCGGGCAACGTATCCTGCCGCAAGCGTCGCGAAGGAGGCAAAGAGGGACAGGCCGGGGCCCAGGTTGGCGAAGAAAACGCGGTCAAACACCAGCGATGCGGCTGTGGCGTAGAGGATGAAGTCGTAGTACTCGATGATGCTGCCAACGAGGCTGGAGCCGAGGATCCGGCGCATGTCCTTGGTGTTCAGCGAGTCGGCCGCTGCCGGCTTCCTGCTCGAGGGCAGGTTCACCGGCCCCTGAGTTGTCTGGGCTGTTTTCGGGTTCAACATGGTCTCTTTTCGAAAGCTGTGAGAGTTCGGTGACCGACGGCAATGGTCACGTCCCGAAGCAAGCCCTTCATCCGCGATTCCAAGCATGACGCAGATCACAGGAGAAGGCGAATCGATTACGCATAACTTCGGTGAGAGTGTTTTATTTTGCGCCCCAGCGGAGAGTCCGGGGGCGACGCGGAGGGCCGCGGAACGGTCAGCGGTGCAGGCTGCTGAGGGACCGACGGTCAACCGGGGCGAGTCCGAACTTGCGGAAGTCCAGGGGGCGGTACTGGCCCCACATGTTGTACCAGTTCTCGTCCTCGCCCCACACCACCGGGGGGCGGGCGTCGTCGTAGATCTGCTCAAGGTCCGTGTAGAGCTCGACGACGGCCCCCGAGTTTTCCACGTAGTACGCGGCGATGTTGTGGCCGGCTCCGTGACGGACAGGGCCCCAGATCAAGTCCCGGCCCAGCTTGTTCAGCCTGTCACCAAGTTTGCCAAGGTCGGCAATGCTTTGCGCTTGCCAGGCGTGGTGGTGCAAGGTTCCTTCGCCGCGGACCAGCGCGATGCCGTGGTGGTCGGGGTTGCAGCGCATGAAGTAGGCGAAGTCATCGCCGATGACGTCCGAGAGGCGGAAGTCCAGGACCCGTTGCAGGAAGCGCATCATGCCGCCGACGTCCCGGGGGTGGAAGTTGAAATGCCCGTAGCGGTCGGGGCCGAAGGACTGCTGGAGGGCGATGTTCTCCTGCATGCCGACGTAGATTTCGAACACGAAGCCTTCGGGTCCGACAAAGGAGAAACCGTCCTCGATGCCGGCGCCGCGGGGCTTGTTGCTGACGATGGCGAAGTTCTCGTCCTCGACGCGGCGCCGGATCTCGCGCAGGGCGTCGCCGTTCGCCGCGACGAGGCCAAAGCCATCCACGCCGTTCACATCGGACTCAACATAGACGAGTTCGTGGTGGACGTTGCCGGCAGCGAGGTACACGGCATCGGCGGTCCGCTCCGTTTCGCGGAGTCCGAGGATCTGAGTTGCGTCGAAAACGGAGCTAGCGAGGTCCGTCGTCTGAATACTTACGTGCCCCATGGCACTGATCAATCCCCAAGACATCCTTGTCTCCTACTCGTTGCACGGCACTTACAGATCACGTTGCGCACGGACCTGTGGTAGAAAACACTATCGTAACTAGAATCGATTATCTAGATAAAAAGCAAAATCCACTGCCAGGAATAACCAGCCTGGACGACGGCGGGCAGGCGTCCGCCGTCGTCGGCTCTCCCCCGCCGTTGGGCCTGCCAAAAAGCCTTCACGGCGCCCGCGAGTTCCCGCGGATGCCTGGGCTGGTTAGCTTTGAATGGACGCAACAGCTGTACTCACGAGGCAGAATTGCGGGGCCGACGGTACGCTCTCCCTAGCTGCAGCGCAGCAGGGTTTCGGCCGGGCCGAAGATTGATGGGGGACGACTGAATGGTGGAACTGAAACGCATCTACTGGAGCCGCCAGGCTCTGCGTGCGGCTTATTCGGCTGTGGTTTTGTGGCTGGGCGCGTCCGTCGTCCTGGCGCTCATGCCGAAGGCGAATCCGCCGGGCAGCCGCAGCGCAGCAACCGCCGCTGAAGTTCTGCGCGGTATGGTCGACGGCGTTCTGGCCGTGGTCACCCTCCCCGGGCTTTTCCTGGTGGTTCTGACGATTGTTGCGGCCGTCATCCGCGCCGGAGACGTGAAACGCCGGGACCCGGTCCGTCGTTTTAGTCGCCAGCAGCGCCGGGAGGGCATGGTCCGCGCCGGCGGCCAGTGCGAGATGGAGTCCGGACTCCGGCGGCGGTGCCCACTGCCCGCTGCGCACGGTGATCATTTCTACCCGTGGTCCAAGGGCGGATCCACCAGCTTGGAGAACTTTGTCGCGGCCTGTGCCAGGTGCAACCTGGCCAAGGGTGCGCGGGTTCCCTCGCCCGGTCAGCAGACAAGGATGGAACGACGACGGCGGGAGTACGTCGCGCTGGCCGGTTCCGTCAGCGTCGGCGCGCGGCAGCCGCTGTCCTGAACGGCCGGAGTCGACGCCGCGCGGTTCCTCGCTGAACGCAGTTGGAAATCCGGCGCCGGGGTGTGAGGGAACCGGTGTGGAAGAGAAGGCAGTGCCGTTCGCCCGGTGCGCCTACTGCCAGACTAACGGTCAGTGAAATCTCGGGAAGGAGACAGGATATGAAGTTCCAGCCCTACCGTTCGCCGTCAACCGGGTGCGGGGTACGCGCCGTCCTGTTCGACACCTTCGGCACGGTGGTGGACTGGCGCACCGGCGTCGCCCGGCAGGCGGCCGCCTTCGCCGCGGCACATGGCCAGGATCTCGACGCCGAGGCGTTCGCCGATGACTGGCGCGCCCTTTACCAGCCGGCACTGGAGGCCATCCGCTCCGGATCCCGCGAATTCGCCACCCTGGACACACTCCATCGCGAAAACCTGGACCAGGTGCTCCGCCGCCACGGCTTCGACCCGGACCCGCTGGACGCAAGGACCCTGGAAGATTTGAACAGATCCTGGCACCGCCTGCCCCCATGGCCGGACAGCCTGGAAGGTCTGGCCGCCATCCGCCGCAGCTACATCGTGGGCCCCCTCTCCAATGGCAACAGCTCGCTGTTATTGGACATGGCCAGAAACGCCGGCCTTCCCTGGGACGTGATCATAGGCTCGGACATGACGCGCACCTACAAGCCGCTGCCCACGGCCTACCTTCGGACTGCGGAGTTCCTGGACCTCAGGCCAGGCGCCGTCATGCTCGTGGCCGCCCACAACAACGACCTGCGTGCTGCCCGGGAGGCCGGGCTGGCGACGGCGTTCATCGCCCGCCCCACCGAATACGGCCCGGGCCAGGCTGCGGATCTGACGCCGGAGAGCGATTGGGACCTCTC
This sequence comes from Pseudarthrobacter oxydans, assembly GCF_030812335.1. GTDB lineage: Bacteria > Actinomycetota > Actinomycetes > Actinomycetales > Micrococcaceae > Arthrobacter > Arthrobacter oxydans_B. Next base: position 10,858 of record NZ_JAUSSN010000015.1, on the reverse strand, counting down.
GGCATCGAGCATCACCGAACTGGCTCACAAGCTCGGGGCCTGACCTGCATGCCGCATACGGCTTCGTGATCTGGACCCTGGGCCGCGATGCCGAATACATCGCGCAGCACATCGCCCGGAACTTCGCCGCCCGGTGAACGCGACATTCCAGAGGGGTGACTACCCCGCGCAAGGCCCGTCGAAGTCCGCTGGCGCCGCGAGGCCGGCCGAGCTGAACCATTCCCTGGCCCAGGCCTGGACCAAGGGCCTGACGCCAGCCAAAGGAGAGGAGATTTTTCGGCTTCGGAAAAAGGGGATGGTCATCCGCTCAATCGGTGGGTCGTAGCCATGACACAGCACGACTCTTTTATGCTGGGGCAGCCTAGGGCTTAGGTCTTCGGATTGTCCTTCGTCGGCCTACGGCGCTTGACGTGCCTTCTGTCGCCGAGGTCGCTTTGCTACCGGCTGCACCCCTCGCCGTGCTCGAAGCAGCAGTTCGTCTTTGACGTTTTCTCGAACCTCAAACCGATCCAGCACTCGCTTCTGCGTTTCTGGAGTCCAGAACACCTCCAGGCGCTGGCGGGCCCGCGTTATGGCCGTATAGAAGATGCTGTGAGATATACGCTCCTCATTGGAGTCAGTAATGACGACCTTCACGGAGTCATACTCGAGTCCCTGTGCCTTGTGGATTGACACCGCGTAGGCAACTTGGAAGGGCACGATTGTGTTCGCCGTGTCATCGTCCTCGTCTGTGTTTCCGCGTTCGAAGACGTCGAACTGAACGATCGTATCGCCAACCTTGCGCAGTTCTGTCCAACGAAGGTCCGCATCGGAGACCTCATGGTGCAGATCCACATCAAACGTGATCCGTCCGGGCGCCCGATCGATCTTGGTTAGCGAACCCTTCATATTATTGAAGATCACCCCACGGAAGCGATCCGAATCGTTGAACAGGATAGGGTCGCCGGCTTTGTAGACAGCCTCGCTCCAGGCCACGGCAGGCTTCGGGTTGCTCGCCTGGAGGAACCTATTGACGTTATTGATTCCGTACAGGCCGTCATAATTCAGGCAGAGTACGATTTCGTCCGCGCTACGTCGCTCAAATAGCGACGCTCCCAGTGTCGTCGAGTAGCCGTTCTTTGCGATCGACTCCTCGATGCTGTCGTCGAGACTTCGCACCCGGTTCCAAAACGTGAGCAAGTTTTGGTCGGTCGTCCGGTAGGGGTCCGTTAACTCAAAAACCGACTCTTCAGGTAGGTAGGAGCGAATTATACCGAACCAGTTGCCGAATTCGATCGACTCGATCTGGTAGACATCGCCGACAAGCACTAGGAGATCGAACGAAGTTGTGTCGAGGACCTTCAATAGACTGGCGTTGCTCACCGTGCTGGACTCATCGATCACCACCAGACCATAGTGGCTGGAACGTGTCCAGCCGCCGTTCACGTGCTTAGCGATCGTGCTGAACGAGGCGTTGGGAGCCTCCACCCGGCTTTGCAGGTTATCCACCGCCGGATTGGTGTGTGCCAAGAAGAGCTTCTGCTCATCTTCGAAGTAGTTGGCGAGATGGTTCACCATCTTCGACTTACCGGTTCCGGCAGCCCCGTAGACGAGGGCTACCTTCGAGTGCGCAAAGAGTCCCTTCAATGCCGTGGCCTTGAGCGGGTCGTCAACCTTGTGCGGATCCCCGTCGGGCAGCGTTGCGTTTGCGTCGAGCCAGCCCTGTACGTCTTCGGCGTAATCCTCGACGCCGCCTGAGGCTACTTCCTGCAACCGGGTAATGATCGAGACTGTGTCATCCTCGTACCCTTCAATGAACACGTGTCCGTTCGCATGAGCAAGTCTCCGAGGGGCGTGCCGGGGCGTGGGGGGCAACAGTCGATTATGGCGTGCAATCAACGCGTCGACGTCACCCAGTTCCTCTAGCTCCGCTTCGGGCGTGTAGATGACTCCGCGCTGCTCAACGTTGTTCCGCACGCGCCTTGCGAGCAGCTCGTGCTTCCTCGTTGAGGCGTCAAAACACTGCGCGAGGTCGGCGAAGCGCGGATTATGCCCTACCGGCGAGGTGCAGAACGGCATGGTGTCGAAGGGACTGCTGCGGTTCGACGCTCGAAGGTTCGAGAGCCATCTGCATTCCTCAGGATCAAATTGGCTCTTCAGGATCGTGTTATTCATCTGCAGCAGGAGGTATCGCAAAATGCGGGAACCAGAACGATTCGCCCTAATAAGCTGCCGAGCAACATCCAGGGCGGGAAAGATCAATGGCGTGCGCTGTGCGTTAGCAAGAGCCCATGTCCGGATTCGGTTGTACTCTACGTCGGGCAAGTCGATGAGATCGAGAAGATTCACCTTCGTCGTCGTGAGGTACTCCATCAAATTGCGGTATTCAGCATGCGAGGACTGCACGCGTATTGACTGGTTGAGGATCCTAGCGAAGTTATCGAACTCGCAGGGTCTTATCGACACCGACCACTCATCGATAATGAGGATTGGCATCGTCTGCCCGAGCACGTTGATGGCGTCGTTCGCAATCATTAGATACGCGGCATATTGGTCCGTCATCTCGATGTTGGTGAACCCGATGACGCGGTCAAACTTGCTCGTGCGGTTGTGTGCGAGCGAAAAGGTTACTTCGTAATATATCTTTCCGCCGACGAAGAACGAACGAGTGCCGTGAATATAGTATCGTTCACGCTTGCCCGGCGACGACCTGATCGGCGTTTCAATCCGTTCTGCGATGCGCTCGTAGTACTCTCGCAGCGACGGATCCTGGTCGATCGGAAATTGCTCGAGGTCCTGGAGGATCGCTATTCCGAGCTGATCGCGAGCGAGATCACGTGTACGCAGAAGGAACGCATAGTACTTGAGCATCAGTCGTTCGGAAGGATCTCCTCCAAGCGTGTAATGCGAGACGCTAATTTGAAGGAGCGCATGAAATCTTGTGAGGACACGATAGGCCGCGTTCGCCTTGGCAGCGTCCCGCGCTGGATCAAATTGCGTTTGGTAGTTGAACTGGCCGGACGGATCTCGCAAATGCATCCAAACGATCATGCCCTCGACAAGGTCACGGAGGTACTGCAATACATTCTGCGAGAGAAATCGTCGGTCATCAGTGAATGTCAAGATGTTGCGATCAATGGCTTCGCTTGCCGACTGAACCTGCTGCTCTATTGTTGCCACTGGTATCGCTAGTCCCCCGTATCCTTCTCTGAGTGTGCAGCCGCACTGCTAGCCGCTGTCTTGTCGGCGCGTACCGTCCGGCACCTCTGTGCTGATGCCAACAGAAAACAGGCTACCAACGTGAACTGCAAACACGTTCCCGAGCGGACTGTCATATCCGTCGCGATTTGTGACGTTCTGGTCTCGTCAGGGCCATTAGCCCACTGGGAACGCCAGCGATCACCAGGACGATCGTTTAGTAAATCCGCTTTCGGGCGGGATTCCATGGGTCCAGCGGTGATGCTGTCATGTGTCTGGCGTCGTCCTCGGTGGTGGGCTCTGGCCGCTGAAGCCCCCAAAGCCAAAAAGACTATGGAAGCTAAAAGAGACTAAAAGTGATCGGAATCGGTCCGAACCTGGCCGCGTGGTGGCTGTGGTGGTGGCATGGCCATGGAGGATGACCACAGGCTCAGTTCATGGAGGGCGGCGGAGATCATCCGGCGCGAGCTGTCTCGCTGTGACCTGGATTTCGCGTTCCGGGTCCTGGTGGCGGCCGTTGCAGACTTCCGGGATACGTCGCCGGACAACCGTGAGGATTTCCTCCCTGACTAGGCAGCAGCCGGTCGAGCGGGGTGCTTTCCCGGAACGGTTCACCGGTAGAGATGATTCGCCGACACCGTCGGGAGCGACCGAGGAGACGAGCTAGCCTACCGCCGCGTCCCTCTTGCAGTTTGGGCATGAGAAGATCACTTCGTGCTCCCAACCCCTCCCCCTGTCATCGTCAATATGCCCGAGACCGGCGGGCCGTGGTGGAGTGTCCCGCTTCTTGCCGGCCTTTTCGTGGTGCTTGGTGCTCTTGTTGCCTTCTTTTCGACTAGGGCCAGTGATAACCGGAAGGCCAAGCGCGAGGAAAAAGAGCGCATCATGAGCGACTCGCGCGAGGCGGCGATGGACGTTATCGAAGCGGCTCGCACAATTCAGCACCTAGCTATGATGCAGCAGACAGAAAGCCGAGCACTCCCCGCGGACAAACTGACCACTTTGACCTCTGATGCGACAACCAAGCTGGAGAATGCCTGGTCGCGCTTTCAAGTCTATGGGGATGAAAAAGCGATCGAGGCCGGAACCAGGCTAATGGTCGCTTCCATGCTGCTCAAAAATCCTGGTATCAAGGAGAGAGCGGCTATCGACCGCTCGGCAATCTTCATCAAAGCTTGCACTGATTTCATAAACATTCTCAGAGTCAATGCCAGTCTCCCGAAACTGCACGTGCCCGATCTAGGGCTAATTGATCGAGAAGATTCCATTGAGGAACACGGAGAGCTACCGGAAGAACTTAGCAGATCCGGATAAAAACTGGGCATCGTGGTTAGTGCCCACCGGATGGGCCACCACCGGTAAAGTCATTACGAGCATCGAACATCACGGAGGACAGTTGAGCAAGACACTGCTGGAGTACTTGCCGGGCATCGTAGCCGAGGGCAAGCGTCGGGCGTCCCAGTACCTGGAACAGCTAGAGGGACGCAACCGCGTCAGCCTCCAGACCCGAGAGTTGGTCATCCCCAGCAAGGACGTCAGCGATGATGACCTTTTTCGGCAGCTGCGGCGTAACGAAGTTGAACATGACCACCCCAATCGCCTGATCTATGGCGACAACCTCCTGGCCATGGCCGCCTTGCTGGCGGGCGACTCGGAGCGACCCTCGATGCGAGGACAACTGGACCTCATATACATCGATCCTCCCTTCGACTCCAAGGCCGACTATCGGACAACGATTACGTTGCCTGGCGCGACCATCGATCAGAAGCCCACCGTCCTTGAGCAGTTCGCCTACTCCGATACTTGGTCTGATGGCACTGCCTCCTACCTGGCCATGATGGCTCCCCGACTCATGCTCATGAAGGAGTTGCTGTCGGACACAGGATCGATCTATGTTCACCTGGACTGGCACGTGGCCCACTACGTCAAGATATTACTTGACGAGATTTTCGGCCGCTCTGCATTCCTGAATGAGATCGTTTGGAAGCGTTCGCCATTCGCCGGGAGTAGCAAAGCGCGCTCCAAGAAGTACCCGGTCAACCATGACGTCATCTTCGTGTACGCCAAATCCTCCATGTATCACTTCAGGCACCAATACGAAGAGTATTCGGACGCGTACAAGTTGCGGTTCAAGTACAAGGACGCCAATGGTTTTTATCGTAAGACCCTCCTGAAGACCTACTCTGCTGCGACCGAGAAGCGGCTCAAGGTGGAAGACCGCTGGATCGATCCGATCAAGGCTGGAGCCTACCCCTCATATAAGCAGTACCTTCATGAATCTAAGGGCAAGCAGATTGAAGACGTCTGGGAAGACGATCTAGACACCGAAGAAGTCGACTTCGACGATAATGTCTGGGAAGACGTGAACTCGGCTAACCCGATGGCGAAGGAGCGCGTGGGTTACGCAACGCAAAAACCCGAGCTCCTTCTTGAACGGATCATCAAGGCATCTTGTCCCGAGGGCGGATTGGTTGCCGACTTCTTCTCTGGGTCGGGTACAACTGCTGCTGTGGCGGAGCGCCTTGGTCGTCGTTGGATCGTAAGCGACCTCGGTAAGCCTTCTGTAATGATCACGAGGAAGCGCCTTATCGATCAGGATGCGCGACCGTTCTTGTACGAGGCTATTGGTGACTACCAAGTCGAACAGGCTAAATCCGTCCTTGGCCGAAAGTTCAGAGTCGGAGAGCTCGCTCAAGTAGTATTGCGACTCTTCGGCGCCGTTCCCCTGCCGCCTGAGATCAGTCAGGGAGGTGCGCTTGGCCGCATCCCTGATGAGAAGGCACTTGTCATTGCAACGAGCCCAAACGCTCAGGTCACTGGCTCGACGCTTCGACGGGCCCAGCAGGCGCGGCTGTCCGTCATGGGCGGCTTCGATAAAGTCTACGTTCTTGGCTGGAACTTTGCGGATTCGATCGGCCACGACATCGAGGCGCTGAACGACGACAAACTGGAAGTCCTCGTTATTCCGCCTGATCTCCTAGACCGAATCGGCAAGAAGAGCGACTTGGTCAAGCTGGCAGACGAGGTTCGGTTTTCTACTCTGCAATACTTGAGCGCCAATGTCGTAAGCCGGGTCAAATCGGGTATTGGTGAGACCATCACCGTGAACCTGAACAATTACGTTTTGCTCTCGCCTGATGCGATCAACCTGAATGACAAGAACCGCGAGCAGTTGCTTGAGGTGATGAACAACGAACCTCTTGCCCTGCTTGAATACTGGGCTGTTGATCCCGACTACGACGGCCAGGTGTTCCGGTCTGTGTGGCAGGACTACCGCGGAAACACACAGAACGACGGTGACGAGCTTCGCGTGGTCACGAAGGCCGAGGTCAATGTTCCGTTGAAGCCGGCGGCGAGGCGCATCTGCATCAGGGCGGTCGATGTGTTTGGCTACGAATCCGAGGTAATCATCGAGAATGTTGAGGTTGATTCGTGACGCAAGGTTTGGCGACATTTCCCCTGGCAACGGCACTCCGGCAAATCGTTGGCGACCAGGTGGCGGACATCGTCCAGGGGCAGCCAACGGCTTTGATGGAAGAGGTCACCCCGGTCACCGCTGAGCTGCTTAAGTTCTGGTTTCAAGCGGACTATGTGCGACTGAGAAACGTGAACTTCCACGAGGGGCAACGTGACGCCATTTTGCACATCATTTATGCGCATGAAGTGCTCAAAGCCCCGAATCTGGAGGCCTTGTACCGGGAAATTGCCACAGAGGCCCTGCTCGACGGCGAGACGCTAGGCGACGTGAGCCGTAGCTCCAACAACCATCCCAAGTACGCGGCAAAGATGGCCACAGGAACGGGTAAGACTTGGGTGCTCAACGCACTGATGGTCTGGCAGTACCTCAATCACAAGGAGTACCCGGACGACGAGCGGTTCACGTCCAACTTTCTGGTCGTCGCCCCCGGCTTGATCGTCTATGACCGGCTTCTCGATTCGTTTCTAGGCAAAGAGCGAAACGGAATCCGCGACTTCGAGTCTTCGGATATTTTCACCAACCACGAGATCTTCATTCCTGACAACTACCGTGAAAGTGTTTTCGGGTTTGTCAGGTCCTCGGTTGTAACCAAGGCCGAGATTGGTAAGAAGGTTACTGGTGGCGGTGTCATTGCCATTGCTAACTGGCACCTTCTGGCTGGCGTCGAAGACCCTGATTTCGTCATTGATGTGGATACGCCGGCAGCGGATATCGACGCGAAAGCAGCCGTCGACAGTTTCTTCCCAGTGAGGCCTGGAACAACCGCAGGCAACAGTTTGAACTCTCTCGACAAGAAGTTCGTGCGCGGTGGACCGCTTGAATGGCTCAAGGGCCTTCCCACGCTGATGGTCTTCAATGATGAGGCTCACCACATTCACTCGATCAAGAAGGGCCAACAGGTCAGCGAAGTTGAGTGGCAGAAGAGTTTGACCGAGATCGCATCCACGAAGGGACGGCAATTTATCCAGGTCGACTTTTCAGCCACTCCCTTCAATGAGACAGGGGCTGGCGCCAAGAAGGGGCGCAAGTGGTTCCCACACATCGTGGTCGACTTTGATCTTAAGCAAGCGATGTCGCTGGGTCTGGTGAAATCCCTCGCTCTCGACAAGCGCAAAGAGATCGCCACCATGCCGCTAGACTTCAATGCCGAAAGGGATTCTAAGGGCAAGGTGTCTGGTCTGTCCTCTGGCCAGAGAGTGATGATTCGGGCAGGCCTGACCAAACTGGCAATGCTTGAGAGTCGCTTCGAGACGGTAGATGCCGACAAGCACCCGAAGCTTATGGTCATCTGTGAAGAAACATCAGTGACTCGCTTCGTTGAAAGCTTCCTCCTAGCCGAAGGACTTGCAGCAGAAGACGTCCTGGTTATCGACTCTGACCGCAAAGGCGAGATGTCGACGTCAGATTGGGAAGCCGCAAGAGAGCGCCTGTTTGACGTCGATCGCCACAAATCCCCCAAGGTTATCGTTAGCGTTCTGATGCTGCGCGAGGGCTTTGACGTCAACAACATCTCGGTAATTGTGCCGCTTCGCGCCAGCAAGTCTGGCATTCTGCTCGAGCAGACCATCGGCCGCGGGCTCCGCCTCATGTGGAGGGGCGACGAGCAGATCGATGAGATGAAACGCGAGAATCGTCGGAGAATCGCGAACCGGCTTGAACCGGAGAACTACTTCGATGTCCTGTTTGTTGTTGAACATCCGGCGTTCTCGCAGTTCTATGACGACCTTATGGCCGCCGGACTCGCTGGCACGGTGGGAGATGACGCCGACCACGGTTCCAAGGCAACTGGTGACCTAGAGGTAATAGGGCTCCGCGAAGGATACGAGGAGTTTGATTTCCACATCCCCTTGATGGTTCGGGACAGCGAAGAAGAGCTCAAATCTCCAACACTGGACCCGTATCAGCTGCCTAGGTCACGCGTCCTGTTCGCCGAAGCCAAGAGGATTGTTGGTCGCGGAGACAGGTTTGTCTCCGAGGACGCTCAAACAAAGACCCAGTTCGGCGACTACCGAGTGAACGGTGGCGTCATGACCGCGACGGGCTACAACGATTTCCTTAGTCGCATGACTGTTCGAATCACCGAAGCACTTGGTGGACGCCGCGCTCAAATGACGAGCAGCTCGAAGAAGTACGGCGACCTTTCTGAGTACCCGCTGCTGCAGATGTACCGGCCACATCTCCTGGGGTTGATCGACACCTACATTCGGCATCGGTTCTTCGACATGGAATTCGATCCGTTGGAAGACGAAAACTGGAGGATTCTCCTGTGGGACGCGGTCACAAATGACTTGGCCGGAAACGTTGCTTCAGCCCTAGTGGAAGCACTCGATCACGAGACAGTTGCTGTGGCCGAAGTCCTTCACCGTAGCCTCTCCGAGGTCGACTCCATAAGCATTAGGACGTCATCCTGCGTGGAAATGACGAAGTGCATCTACCCGAAGCTTCCGGTTCCCGTGCACGGTGGAGGACTGGAGCGTAAATTCTTGGAGTGGGCCGAAAAGGACACTTATGTCGAGGCCATCTGCAAGATAAGCGAATACAAGCACACCTATGTGCAGCGCCCGTACCTCAAGGCAGACGGCATGCCTGCACGGTACTCCCCTGACTTCCTGGTGCGCACCGAGAGCATGATCCACGTCGTCGAAACCAAGGCCGATTCGGCACTCTCGGACATCAATGTCCAGCGAAAGCAGGCGGCCGCGATCGCCTGGTGCGAGCAGATCAACCAGCTCGAACCCGGCCAGCGGGGCCACCGGCGTTGGGCATACGTCCTCCTATCTGAGCAAGCTGTCTTAAGCTCAGCGGCTGCCAACGAACGTGCGAGCGATCTTCTTGATAGAAGTCGTCTTCGGAGTGCTGAAGAGGAAGAGGCCGCGCAGCAAGTTTGGTGAACCTCTGATGCAGTAAGCCAGGTGAGCCGGGCCGAGTGGCTGGCTCACCTTGCTATTTAGTTGCGCAGAGCAGGCGGTCCATATCCTGGACGTTTTGGCCTACTACTCCATGGCATTTCTTTGATTCAAATCCCGAAAAAGGTCTGCGCTGCGCCGTGCGTGTCCCACCGGCTGAAGCTCTGGATCATGAGGATCCAAGACAGCGCAAGAAGAACGGGCACAGCCAGTACTGGATGTGGAAAGCCAGACTCCACGTGCGTCAGCCCGAGTACCCGCCGCCCGGTGGTCACACCACTAGGACGGAAGAACTACTTGATGACTTGGCAACTGACGCCATTTACACGGCGGGCAAGACCGGCAAAGACCTTGTTCCACTGAAAAGGATTACGACCGTCACCTACAACGACCTCCTAGACCCCGAGAAAGAACGCAACGACGAAAATGAGGGTCTGATTCAATGCATCAAGATCTTGAGTCTCATGACCTAATGGACCCTTCTGTCTCAAGACATCGTGGACAGTGTGTCTCAGGACATCGTGGACACGCGAACCGGTTTTGCTCGGGTCATGTGCAAAAAGCACCCCGATATCAAGATCCGGCACTTGGTGGCGACATGGCCGGACGACGCCGAGAGGGGTGCGGTTACCCAGCTCTGCCGGCGCCATAAGGAGTCCCGGGCCTGGCTTTACAAGATCAGAGCCACGGCTGCGGCCGAGGGGCCGATCAAGGCCATGGAAACGGGCTGGACCAGGCCGGCAGCCCGGCCAAGTGGATTTGGCGAAGGCGGACTGGCGCTTGGGACCCGGGAGTCCCTGAAGAGCCTCGGTTATGACCACGGACGGCTGAGCGTCGCCGCTGAACTGCGACGCCAAGGGGTCCAACCGCCCGCTAAACGGGGCGGTCACCGCCTATTCTGATGTCATGGAATCTGCGGGAGCATTTAGGCTGGGCGAGTCTCGTCATCCAGAGTGGGATCTGATGTACCGCAAGGGCCTGACCGTCAGGCGCATCGCTGAGGTGTGCGACGCCGTTCCCCAGACAGTGAGCAGGCACATCCGCGTACAGCGGGCACAGTTCCCGGAGCTAGAAGTCGAGCACAAAAGCAACCGCCCTGCCGGGAAGCACCGGTCCGTAGGCGCTAATTGGCAGGAAAAGGTCGATGCGCTCTCTTTTTATTGGGAAAATCATGGGAGATATCCGACGTCGCGTGACCTAGATGTATTGCCCACGGACGTTGGTGACAGGCGGCGTGGTTCGGTGACAAAAAGAAGACCTCCGGGTGGAGTGGGGCTTGTCTAGAGTCCAGTTCCAC
>NZ_JAUSSN010000014.1 GCF_030812335.1 Pseudarthrobacter oxydans | reverse complement strand
ACGGTCCATCCGCGGGCGGTTATGGTGGCTCCCGACGCGGTCTTGGCGATTGAGGTGCTGTCCAAATGGCCTTCCGGTGACGGAACTGGCGTGGCTTGGATGGTTTGGCATCCGAGGAGTCGGTTGCCGTTGGATAGCGGCGAGATGGCGATGCCGTAGGAGCAGACGTTATACGTGCCAGGTTGGGTGATGGGTATGGCGGCGGTGTACCCGTGGTTGCCGGTGATGCCGAGGGCGGTGTTGACGTCGGCGCGTAGTTGGTTTGTGGTGAAGGCATAGCCCAGCGTTTTGCCATCGGGTGCTGTGACATAGATGTGGACGGGGTTGGACGTGCTGGGACTTCCCGGGTCAACGGTCCATCCGCGGGCGGTTATGGTGGCTCCCGACGCGGTCTTGGCGATTGAGGTGCTGTCCAAATGGCCTTCCGGTGACGGAACTGGCGTGGCCTGGATGGTTTGGCATCCGAGGAGTCGGTTGCCGTTGGATAGCGGCGAGATGGCGATGCCGTAGGAGCAGACCTTATAGGTGCCAGGTTGGGTGATGGGTATGGCGGCGGTGTACCCGTGGTTGCCAGTGATTCCGAGGGCGGTGTTGACGTCGGCGCGTAGTTGGTTTGTGGTGAAGGCATAGCCCAGCGTTTTACCATCGGGTGCTGTGACATAGATGTGGACGGGGTTGGACGTGCTGGGACTTCCCGGGTCAACGGTCCATCCGCGGGCGGTTATGGCGGCTCCCGACGCGGTCTTGCCGATTGAGGTGCTGTCCAAATGGCCTTCCGGTGACGGCGTACCGACAACGCTCAGCGACTTACAGCCGAGCTCAGCATTTGCATATCGCCCAATTGCGTAAACGCAAACCTTGTAATTGCCAGCAGATTCTGCCTTGTACGCCTGACGAAAGCCGTGGTTTGGACCAACCTGGAATGCGTCGTCCACATCTGGACGAGATTCGTTGGCAGGAACTGCATAGCCTGTTGTGGACCCGTCCGGCCTGGTGACGTAGACATGCACCTGCGACGCCACGGTCGGGTCCGACATGTCCACCGCCCACCCTGCAACTTGTAGCGAAGCCCCGATGTCCGAACGGCTCACGGTGAGGGAGTCATAGTTTCCCTTGGGGACCTGGAGTGCATCGATGGTGACCCCCGCAGCGGAAGTCGAGATCCAGTCAATGGTCACGCGCGTGCCGGCGTGCGTAGTGAAGGTCTGGCCGGCTTGCCATGCTTGGTTGTAGCTGTAATAGCCGCTGAATGTCGTGGTGCTGGGCTGCAGGGCGATGGAACCTGAGCCGTAAGCCTGCACAACTTTGACCCCGCGGTTGCCGCCGACGGCCGTTGCCGCGTCGTTGCCCACCGGAAGACGCAGCTCAAGGTAGTAGGTCTCCCCGCTGATGGGATCGGTGAACTTGACGGCGCGGTTTGTGTCGGCGCTGCCCCAGGCCTTCAACTGGTAGGAGTTCCTGCCGACCGCCTTTCCCAGGTTTCTGACCTCGGAGCCAGCGCCAAATCCGCCGAACTCATAGATGGGGGAGCTGACCACCGGCTGGCTGCTCTGGGAGACACCCATCAGGTCAAGGTTGTCCTTGTATTCCTCGATGCTGCACGTGCTGTTGGCGAACGTTCCGTCCGCGTTGCTGGCGGTGTCCACGGCTCCGTTTCCACAGCGGAGCCGGTTGGCATGCATCAGGCCCAGGACGTGCCCGAATTCGTGCGTCAGCACACTCTTGGTCAGGGTTGCCGGGAGCGGCATGAGGACCCGTCCGCTGGTTCCGTTGTAACTCCAGCCCGCGCCGTACGCCCCATCGGACAACGTGGGAGTGGACACGAACACCACGAGTGCCGTGAAGGAGCTGGGCACCCACCCGATTTCGGCGGCGATCGTGTTCATCATTGAGGAGTAGCTCTGGGTGGAGGTTGCCTTGCTCGACCTGTTTTCGACGGTGTCGACGCTCATGGACAGCCTGCCGTTCGACATGGCCTGCCAGTACTGGCTGCTGGTCTGGATCGCGGCCCGGGCGTCCGCCTCCGGGATGGTCGCCTTCTTGTCCGCCAGCTGGACCATAACGAGTTTCACCTTGATGTCGCCGCTCCGGGCGATGGAATAGGCCTCGGTCGTTGCCGTGTGCTGCTCGGCGCCCTTTGTCCCGTGCCCCTCCGTCCCGTGGCTGGAGGTGGGATTGGTGCCGCCGATGACCTCAGTGAACAGCGGTTCCGGACTCGTCAAAGTCTGCGACTCCACCGTTGCCGGGGCCGGGACCGTTGTCGGGGACGCCGTGGTCGCTGTCGGACCGGGCGCCGGCGTGGCTGCCGCTGTCGCGGTCGGCGCCGGAGCGACCGCCGCCGTCGACGTGGGAAGTGGCGTTGCCGTCGACGTCGGAGCGGCAGTGGCAGACGCCGTCGACGTGGGTGTCGGCGCCGGATCCGCGAGGGCGGGCGAGAGCGTCACAGCGGTGAGCGAGGCGAGAGTAACGACGAACGCTGTCAGCAGCGCTGTCGTCTTCCGTATTGAGTTCACGTTTTGTCTTTCATGAGACCGCCGCCCCACTGAACGCTCAGCAGGACGGCCGGGAGACCGGGAAGTGAGGTCAGTCTACGGATGGCGCGCCGTTTGAACAGGGAACCTGCAGGAATCCTTCGCCTTACGTAGCGAATCGTTGCCTAATCTTGAGCAAAGCCGGGGCACCCCGCCAACAGTGCCCCGACATGCAGCCGGGATGCCCTACCGCGCGAGTTCCAGCTCCGGGGCGTTCGCCTCGACGTAGTCCAGGGCATGCCGGACGGCGCCGACGGTGACAATCGCGTCGCCCAGGGGCGAGACCGTGACGCGCGGGGGAGTCGCCGTGTACCGGGGGAGCAGGGCCGTGATGCCCGGCAGGAGCGCGCCGGCGGAGTCGGCCACCGCCCCGCCGATCACTACCTGCTCCGGGTTCGCGAAGCTGGAAACGGTGGCGATGACCCGTGCCATCCGGTCCGAGATGCGCGCCAGGATGGCCAGCGCGGCGGGATCCCTGGCGGCGGCATCCTCGAACACACGGCGGGCGCTCGCCGCACCGCCCGCGGCGGGGCCGCCGCCGGCTGCGGACCACTGCCGGGCGAGGCTGGCGATGCCGTCGCTGGAGCCGACGCCCTCGACGAGGTCCAGGTACCCCATTTCGCCGGCCGCGCCGCCGCGGCCGTGCAACAGCCGCCCGGACTCCATCACCCCGGCACCCAGCCGTTCGCCGGCCAGCAGCACCACGAGATCGTCGACGCCGGCGCCGGAACCCCGCCAGCGTTCGCCCAAGGCGGCCAGGTTCGCGTCGTTCTCCAGCAGCACCGTCCAACCGTGCAGCTCCTTCAGTGCCGCGCGGAGCCCGACGTCGAACAGGCTCCAGAAATGCTGCGTGACCAGCACGTTGCCGGCACGGTCCACCGGGGCGGCGATGCCGGCACCGACGGCCAGGACCTTGTCCGGGCCGGTCCCGGCGGCGGACAGCGCCCGGCGGCAGGCACGGTCGACGACGTCGATGCGCTCCTCCGCGGGGATGTCGGTGGCCCGGAAGCTCTCGCTGGACCGTCCGAGGATGGTGCCGCGGAGGTCCGCGACCGCCGCGGTGGTGGTGCCGGCACCGATGTCGAGGCCCAGCACGTACCCGGCGCCGCTGTTGAGCTCGAAGCGCCGGGCCGGGCGCCCCTTGCGCGGACTTCCGGGCTGCTCCTCGTCGCGGGCCTCCAGTTCTCGGATCCAGCCGCGCCGGATCAGGTCCTCGCAGACGGCGATCACCGAGGCCCGCGTCAGTCCGGTCCGGGCCATCAGCTCGGTCCCGGTGGCCACCTCCGTGGTCCGGATGACGCCGAGCACGGAGCGGGCGTTGACCCGGCGCAGCAGCTGGGGCGTGGCGGCGGCTGCGTGCGGCATCAGAATCTTGACCTCCCCGTGACTGCGGACCCATAATTGATCCGGCAATATATTTAGCTTGTATCTAAATTATCAGAAGCACCGCTCCGAACCCGAAGGATCTCCCCTTGTCCAACACCGCCACGCTGGCAACCCTGTCCGGTTCCGATCTCGCCGCCGACCCCAACTGGTGGCGGCAGGCATCCGTGTACCAGATCTACCCGCGCAGCTTCTCCGACTCCAACGGCGACGGACTCGGTGACATCAAGGGCATCACGGCCAAGGTCCCCTACCTGAAGCAGCTCGGGATCGACGCCGTCTGGCTGAGCCCGTTCTACCCCTCGGCCCTCGCGGACGGCGGCTACGACGTCGATGACTACCGCGACGTGGACCCCAAGCTGGGAACGCTGGAGGACTTCGACGAGATGTCCGCCGCCCTGCACGCCGCGGGCATCAAGCTGATCGCCGACATCGTCCCCAACCACTCCTCGAACCGCCACGTCTGGTTCCAGGAAGCCCTCGCGTCCCCGCGCGGCTCCGACGCCCGCGAGCGCTACATCTTCCGCGACGGCAAGGGTGAGAACGGCGAGCTCCCGCCGTCGGACTGGGAGTCCGTCTTCGGCGGCCCGGCCTGGGAACGCATCACCGAGCCGGACGGCACCCCCGGCCAGTGGTACATGCACATCTTCGCCAAGGAACAGCCGGACCTGAACTGGTCCAACCGGGAAATCCGCGACGACTTCCTCAAGACCCTGCGCTTTTGGTCCGACCGCGGCGTGGACGGCTTCCGGGTCGACGTCGCGCACGCCCTGACCAAGGACCTCACCGAGCCGCTGCTGTCCAAGGTCGAGCTGAGCCCGGCAGGCTCCGGCGCTGACGGCCACGACGACGGCTCGCACCCGTTCTGGGACCGCGACGAGGTCCACGAGATCTACGTCGAGTGGCGCGAGGTTTTCAACGAATACAACCCGCCGCGCACCGCGGTCGCCGAGGCCTGGGTCCACGCCAGCCGCCGCGGCCGCTACGCGAGCCCGGAGGGCCTGGGCCAGGCGTTCAACTTCGACCTCCTGCAGGCCGACTTCGACGCCGAGGAGTTCCGCGAAATCATCACCCGGAACCTCGCCGAGGCCACCGAGTCCGGAGCCTCCTCCACCTGGGTTTTCTCCAACCACGACGTCGTCCGGCACGCCACGCGCTACGGGCTGCCCAAGGGCGGCGGCAAGCACGCCAAGGGCCAGGACGGGAAGGGCTGGCTGCTGGCCGGCGCCCCGGCCGAGGAGCTCGACGTCGAGCTCGGACTGCGACGTGCCCGCGCGGCCACGCAGCTGATGCTGGCGCTGCCGGGGTCCGCGTACCTGTACCAGGGCGAGGAGCTGGGCCTCCAGGAAGTCGCGGACATCCCCGACTCCGAGCGCCAGGACCCGACCTT
The DNA here is from genome assembly GCF_030812335.1 of Pseudarthrobacter oxydans. Classification (GTDB taxonomy): domain Bacteria; phylum Actinomycetota; class Actinomycetes; order Actinomycetales; family Micrococcaceae; genus Arthrobacter; species Arthrobacter oxydans_B. Next base: position 72,463 of record NZ_JAUSSN010000014.1, on the reverse strand, counting down.
CTTCCGCAACAAGGGCGTGGAGATCGGCCGGGACGGCTGCCGGGTGCCGCTGCCCTGGGCAGCCGAGGGCAGCTCCTTCGGCTTCGGCGACGGCGGGGCGCACCTGCCGCAGCCGGCGTGGTTCGGCCGCTACGCCGTCGCCGCCGAGGACGGCGTGGAGGGCTCCACCCTGGAGTTCTACCGCCAGGCGCTGAAGCTGCGCCGGGAACTGCAGACCTCGGAAGAGCTGCAGTGGCACACCACGGCCAGCCCCGCGGTGCTGCACTTCAGCCGCCCCGGCGGCTGGCAGACCGTGACGAACTTCGGTGACGAACCCGTTGAGCTGCCCGCCGGAACCGTGCTGCTCAGCAGCGGACCGCTGGTCGGGAACCTCCTGCCGGGCAGCACCACCGTCTGGCTGCGGTGAGCTCCCCGGCCGGACGGGAAGCCGGTCGTCCCGCCGGGCAGCCCCCCAAACAACCCGCCGGGCAGCCGGCCCAGGAGCTGATTTACGGTTGCATGGGCCTGGGCGGCAGCTGGTCGCCGGAGCCGCACTCGTCCGCGCACGTGGACGAGGCGGCTGCCGCCGTCGACGCCGCCCTGGCGGCCGGCATCACCCTGTTCGACCACGCCGACATCTACCGCGGCGGCAAGTCCGAGGCCGTGTTCGGCGAGGTGCTCGCCCAGACTCCGGGGCTGCGCGACCGGATCCGGTTGCAGACCAAGTGCGGCATCCGGCTCAACGAGCACGGCCTGGAGGGCTACTACGACCTGAGCCGGGACGCCATCCTGGCCCGGGTCAACGACAGCCTCGGCCGGCTCCGCACGGACTACGTGGACGTGCTGATGCTCCACCGCCCCGATCCGCTGATGGACCCCGCGGAGGTGGCCTCCGCCGTCGGGCAGCTGATGGCCGAGGGCAAGGTCCGGGCGCTGGGCGTGTCCAACATGTCCGGGGCGCAGATCGAGGTGCTGCAGGACCGGCTCGAGACGCCGGTGGTCGCCAACCAGCTGGAGATGAGCCTGTTCAAACGCGCCTGGCTGGAGAGTACGGTGCTGGTCAACCACGCAGAGGGGACGGACTACAGCTTCCCGCACGGCACCGTGGAGCACTGTGTCCGGCACGGGATCACCCTGCAGGCCTACGGCTCGCTGGCCCGGGGCCTCTACACCGGGGCGCCGGCCGCGGCGCCGTCGGCCGCGGAGGAAGCGACCGCCGGGCTCGTGGCGCAGCTGGCCGCGGAGAAGAGGACAACGGGGGAATCGGTCGTGCTGGGCTGGCTGATGAAGCACCCGGCCGGGATCGCCCCCGTGATCGGCACCGCCAGGCCGGACCGCATCCGTGCCTGCGCGGACGCGGCCGGGGTCGCCGCGGCCATGACTCGGGCCGAGTGGTACCGGCTCTGGGTGACGGCGCGCGGCAGCAACATCCCCTAGCCGCCCGTCATGCCCCACCCAAGTAACTAGCAGCAGGGGCCGTTCTGACAAGCCGAGAACGGCCCCTGCTGCTAGTCAGAAGCCCTGGGACGTGATTTTGGTCGTAATGGTCGCCCCGGAGGGCCGGATCGCTTAACCGCAAACGCCCCCGGGCGGATAGCGTAGATACATGACTTCCACCACCACTGCCGGGACCCTCCGGACCCAACGCAACATCCCCGCCGAAATCGCCCGTTCCTGGCTGCTGGTCAATGCCATGAAAACCGAGCTCTTCGACCAGTCGGCAGCCTCCCGCGCGGACGCCATCATCCTGGACATCGAGGACGCGGTGGACCCCTCGCAGAAGGATGCCGCCCGCGGACACGTCGTGGACTGGCTGACCGCCGGCGGCAGCGCCTGGGTCCGGATCAACGACGCCACGAGCCCCTTCTGGGCCGATGACCTTGCCGGGCTCCGCGGCACCCCGGGCCTGCTCGGCGTGATGCTGGCCAAGACCGAGTCCGCGGACCAGGTCACCGAGAGCTTCCACCGCATGGACGGCAAGACGCCCGTCATCCCGCTGGTCGAGTCCGCCGTCGGCATCGAGGAAGCGAACCACATCGCCAAGGCCCAGGGCGCGTTCCGGCTGGCCTTCGGCTCGGGCGACTTCCGCCGCGACACCGGCATGGCGGCCACCCCCGAGGCCATGGCCTACCCGCGCGCCAAGCTCGTCGTGGCCAGCCGCGTCGGGAACCTGCCGGGCCCCATCGACGGCCCCACCGTCGGCACCAACCACCCGATCCTGCGCGAGCAGACCGGGATCACCGTGATGATGGGCATGACCGGCAAGCTCTGCCTCGCGATCGACCAGACCCACGTCATCAACGAAGTCATCAGCCCGACGCCGTCCGACGTCGCCTGGGCCACCGACTTCATGGCCGACTTCGAGGCCAACGGCCGCGTCATCCGCGACGGCTCCGACCTGCCCCGCCTGGGCCGCGCCGAGAAGATCATGAAGCTCGCGGTAGCCTTTGGCGTGCAGCCGGCCCTGTAGCCTGCCCCGACCCAAGGAGACCCCGTGACCGATACCTGTTATCTGGTCCACGGGGTCTTTTGGGATGCCGGTCCGGCTGGTCCGGCGGGCTCGGGGCTGCCCGACGGCGGGCTCCCGGCGCTGCGCCTGCAGGACCCTGACGGCGGCTTCACCGAACTGCCGCTCGACGCCGGAACCCGGCTCGGCTTCCGGCTCGCCACCGCGGGGAAGCACTGCCTCGGGCACCACAAGGTCCACGGGCCCGCCGACCGCGATCACGTCCTGTGCCCGGACCGTGCGCCGGCCGTGAAGGGCAGCCAGTGCGAGCGGTGCTTCGTCGTGGACGACTCGCGGCTCATCCACGACTTTCACCGCGGCGGGCGTGTGCCGCCCGGGCTGCGGGCCTACCTGATGCAGCCGCACTGGCTCTACATCGCCACCTTCGCCAACGGCGCCAGCAAGGTGGGCACCGCAGCTAACCTGCGCAAATGGAAGAGACTCGCGGAACAGGGCGCCGTCGCCGCCCGCTACGTCGCCCGCGCCGACGACGGCCGGGTGGTCAGGAACCTCGAGGACCTGGTGACCCGCGACGCCGGCATCCCCCAGCAGATCCGCTCCGCCGCCAAAGCCGCAGCCCTGACCGGGCCGGCGCCCGCCGCCGAACTGGATGCCCGGAACAGCCGGCTGGCCGCGGCGGTCCGCGCGCTGCTGGCCGGTGCCGGGGGCGGCGGCTTCGCCGTCGTGGACGAGCACTGGCAGCGGCCGGGCCTGTCGGATGAGGTCTGCGCACCGGCTGCCCGGCACGCCTACCCGCATGAGCTCAGCACCGGAGCCCACGGGTTCCGGATCGACTCGCTGAGCGGCAGCGTCGCGCTGGCCCGGCTCGACGGCGCCGATCTCGACTTCGTCGTCAACCTGGGGCAGCTGAAGGCGCGCAGGATTGAGCTCGGGGACCACGGCTCCGGCGTCCCGGCGGTCCAGGAAGCACTGTTCTGACGGGCCTTCTGACGCGGAAGCCGCCCCGCGACGCGCAAGATACCGGACGCGCCCGTATTCCGGCGTCGCCAGGTATTTCGAGTGTCGCGAGGCATTGTGAGTGTCGCAGGGACCGCCGGCGGTCCCCAGTAGACTGGCACGGTGCTGAAAGAATTCTGGGACTCCGCGCCAACCACCTACAAGGTGCTCGTTTTCAGCGCCATGGGCCTGCTCGGCGTCGGCATCGTCCTGAACCTGGTCGGCAACAGCTCCGGCAACCAGGACCTGGCCGTCGCCTCCCTGGCCGTGATCGGACTCGGCCTGGTCCTGCACATCGCCGGGATCGTGGTCCGCGGCCAGACGATCCGCAAAAACCTCAAGCGTTAGCGGCCGCGTTCCGCAGCACATGGCTGCGGGCGTGCGCCACGGCCTCGGGCAGGGTCGTGAACAGGTGCTTGTGGTGCCGCAGCGAGCGGATCACCCCGACGTTGGTCACGAGCTCCAGGTGCTGCGGCTGGACGCCCTTCAGCAGGACCGTCACACCGCGCAGCTCCAGCGCCGAGATGACCTCCACCAGCGTGTGGGCCCCGGTGGCGTCGAGCATCCGCACCTGTGAGAGCCGGATGATGGCGACCTGGATGTCCTTGACCTGGCTGATTTCCTGCAGGACCCGTTCCGCGGCGCCGAAGAACATGGCCCCGTCCAGCCGGAAGATCGCGATATGCTCGTCCCCCTCCTCGCGCGGTCCCGGAATCTCCTCGCGCTTGACCCCGCTGAGCGAGGCGAACTTCCGCAGCGTGAAGATGGCCGCGGCGACCAGCCCGATCTCGATGGCCACGATCAGGTCGAAGGCCACGGTGATCAGCGCCGTCAGGACGAACACGAACGCGTCGGCGCGGGTGGAGCCCATGATGGCGGTGACCGTGCGGCGGGAGACCATCCGTGTGGCCGTGACCATCAGGATCCCGGCCAGGACGGCCAGCGGGATCTTCCCGACCAGGCCCGCCGCCAGGTAGATGATGGCCAGCAGGACCAGGGCGTGCACAATCGCGGAGAGCCGGGTCTTGGCGCCGGAGCGGACGTTGACCGCCGTCCGGGCGATCGCGCCCGTGGCCGGCATGCCGCCGAAGAACCCCGCGGCCACCGAGGCGAGCCCCTGCCCCATCAGCTCCCGGTCCGGACTGTACGCCCCGGAGGGCCTCCCGTCGGGGCCGACCATGCCGGAGGCCACCCGTGCGGAGAGCAGGGACTCGATGGCGGCCAGCATCGCGATGGACACCGCCGGCATCAGCAGCCCGCCCAGCAGGGCCGGGTCCAAGGCCGGGACCGACGGCGCCGACAGGGAATGCGGCAGGTCGCCGATCCGGGGAATGTCCAGCTGCAGCAGCTCGGCGGCCACGGTGGCCAGCAGCACCGCGATCAGGCTCGCGGGCAGGGCCTTGTTCAGCTTCGGGAGCAGCAACATCACGGCCGCCACCCCCGCGACGACGCCGAGCGTCTGAAGAACGGTGGGAAGCGTGGCCTGCGAGGCGCTCTCGAAGGCGGCCAGCAGGGTGTTGTGGCCCGGCACCGCCTCCGTGCCGGTGGCCAGGGGAACCTGCTGGAGAAAGATGATCGCGGCGATGCCGAGCGTGAAGCCCTCCACCACCGGCCACGGGATGAAGGCCACGGCCCGGCCCAGCCCGCTGATGCCCAGGATCACCACCAGCAGCCCGGCCATCAGGGAGACCAGCGCGATGCTGCCGACCCCGTGGAGCGCAACGACCGGGGCCAGCACGACCACCATCGCGCCGGTGGGGCCGGAGACCTGGACGTGCGAGCCGCCCATGACCGCGGCGACCAGCCCGGCCACGACGGCGGTGATGAGTCCGGCTTCGGCGCCGACGCCGGAACTCACTCCGAAGGCCAGCGCCAGCGGCAGGGCCACGATCCCGACGGTGATTCCCGCCAGCAGATCCGTTTTCCAGGATGAGCGCAGCCCCTCGTAGTCACGGCGGGACGGCAGGAACCGGGTGAGCGTGCCCGGCAGGGCACTCATGAAGCGGAACCCTGCAGATGCTCGCTGGGGAGTCCCTTGGCGAGTTTGAGCTGTTCGTTGGAATCGGCGAGGGTGTCCAGGAGGAAGGTCCGGGCGATGGCCAGCAGTTCGGCGATCTTCGGATGGGCCAGCCGGTAGGTGACGGCGTTCGCGGTCCGGGACGAGGTCACCACCCCGTGCCGCCGCAGGGTGGCGAGGTGCTGGGACAGGTGGGAGGCCTCGAGGCCCGTCTCGGCCAGCAGGTAGCTGACGGGCGCCGCATTGTCCGGCGCGGCGGACAGCAGTTCGAGCACGCGGATCCGCGCCGGATGGGCGAGGGCCTTGAACAGGTTCGCTTTGATCTCGTACAAGGGGGTCTGCGCTGGTGAAATCATCGCTGCCTGGGCTTTCTCGTCACTGCGGATCCGTGAATCCGGCAGTGAATTGATGAAATGATGTTTTCATCATACCGCATGGCCGTCATTCTGTCCGGCCCCCTGTCATCGGCGCGGGCGCCCGGGGGCCTGCCGTTAGGCTTGAACCCATGACTATCAATCCGGATCTGCAGGGGCGCAGCTACCCTGCCAAAGAGGTGTACGACGTCGGCCGCGAGAAAATCCGCGAGTTCGCCCGCGCGGTCAAGGCCACCCACCCCGCCCACTTCGACGTGGAGGCGGCCAGGGCGCTGGGGCACAGCGACCTCGTGGCGCCCCCGACCTTCGCCATCATCGTGGCGCAACGGGCGGACGCCCAGCTGATCGAGGACCCCGACGCCGGCATCGACTTCTCCCGCGTGGTCCACGCCGACCAGCGGTTCATCCACCACCGTCCCATCGTCGCCGGGGACCGGCTCGTGGCGGAACTGCACGTCGACGGCGTCCGCGCCATGGGCGGGGGAGCGATGATCACCACACGCCAGGAGATCTTCGCCCTGCCCGCCGGTGCCTCCGCCGCTACCGCAGACGGGCGCGAGCCCGTCGCCACCGCCACCTCGTCCATTCTGGTCCGCGGAGAGGGACAGTAGCCATGACACCCACACTTTCGGACCTCGCCGTCGGCCAGGACATCGGCAGCCGCAGCATCGACGTCACCCGCACGGACCTCGTCAAGTACGCCGGCGCCTCCGGCGACTTCAACCCCATCCACTGGAACGAGGCCTTCGCCACCGGCGTGGGGCTGCCCGGCGTGATCGCGCACGGCATGTTCACCATGGGCTCCGCCGTCCAGCTCGTCAGCGACTGGGCCGGCGACCCTGCCGCCGTCGTTGATTTCCAGACCCGCTTCACGAAACCCGTCCCGGTCTCCGACACCACGGGAACGGCCGACGCCGGCGCCGTGGTCGAGGTCAGCGGCGCCATCGGAGCGATCGACGCCGACAAGGGGACCGCCCGGGTGGACCTGACCGTCACCTGCGCCGGCCAGAAGGTGCTCATGAAGGCCCAGGCCGTCGTCAGGCTGGCCTAGCCGCATGGCGATGCTGTGAGCGTCAGCACCGGCCAGGCCACGGAGGTCACGCACTGGCGGAACGCCGTTGTGGCCGCCTACGCGTTCAGCGGCATCGCCTTCGCCACCTGGGTGTCCCGGCTGCCGGCCATCCGGGACGGGCTGGACCTCACGCCCGGCAACGTCGGGCTGCTCCTGCTGTGCATGACTTTGGGCTCCTTCATCTCGGTCTCCGCGTCCGGGCTGATCGTGCTGCGGTTCGGGTCCAAACAGACCATCCGGATCGGCAGCATCATGGTGGGCGCCGGGCTGGTCCTGACCGGGCTGGGAACCTCGGTGCTGGTCAACCCGCTCGCCGTCGCCGCGGGGCTGGCCGTCATCGGCCTGGGCACCGCCAGCTGGAACACGGCCTCCAACGTCGAGGGGGCCGCGGTGGAACGCGCCGTCCGCCGGCACATCATGCCGCGGCTGCACGGATCGTTCAGCCTGGGCACGGTCGCCGGCGCGGCGGCGGGCGCCTGGGCCGCCGCGGCCGGTGTACCCGTCTTCGGGCACTTCGCCGTGGTGGGGCTGCTGGTCGCGGGCTCCGTGGCGACCGCCGCCGCCTGGTTCCGTGCGGACATCACCCCGGTGGAGGGCGGCCCGGGCTTCCGGCCGGCCAGGCCCGACACCTTCGAGGATCCCTCCACCGGGCCCATCCCGATCATCCGGCCGGACACGGACCGGCCCGAGGCCCCGCTGGACAGCAAGCGGCAGATTGCCGCGGCCTGGCGGGACCGCCGGACCCTCCTGCTGGGGGTGCTCGTGCTGGGGCTGGCCCTCGCCGAGGGGGCGGCGGGGGACTGGGTGGCCCTGGCGCTCGCCGACGGCCACGGCCAGTCCGACGCCGCGGGCGCCGCCGGGTACGGGCTCTTCGTCACGTTCATGACCGTGGGCCGCTTCGCAGGCACCGTGCTGCTGGACCGCTTCGGCCGGGTCCCGGTGATGCGCTGGTGCGCGGCCCTGGCCGTGCTGGGCCTGGGCCTCTTCGTCTTCGCTCCGGTGCCCTGGGTCGCGTACGTGGCCCTCGCGGTGTGGGGGCTCGGTGCGTCGCTGGGTTTCCCGGTGGGCATGTCCGCCGCCGCCGACGATCCGCTCAAGGCCGCCGCCCGGGTCTCGGTGGTCTCCACGATCGGCTACGGCGCCTTCCTCTGCGGGCCGCCGCTGCTGGGCCTGCTGGCCGAGCACGTCGGCATCCTGCACTCCCTGCTGGCCGTGATGGTGATGCTCGTGGTCAGCTTCCTGCTCTCCCCGGTGGCCCGGAAGATCGGCTAGCGCGGCCCTGCTTAGGGGAGTCCGGCGTAACCCGGCTAGGCTGGTCGGGTGACCCAGACACTGCTTTCCGCCCTGACCACGGCCGCCGTCGGCGGCCCCGCCGGCTCCTTCATCGAGGCCCGCACCGAGGCGGAGATCATCGACGCCGTCCGCTCGGCGGACGCTGCCGGTGAGCCCCTGCTGATCATCGGCGGCGGCTCCAACCTGCTGGTGTCCGACGACGGGTTCCCCGGCACCGTGCTGAAGATCGCCTCGCAGGGGTTCACCGTCAACGCGGAGGACTCCTGCGGCGGCGTCGCCGTCGTGGTCCAGTCCGGCCACAACTGGGACGCCCTGGTCGAGCACGCCGTGCGGCACGCCTGGTCGGGCATCGAGGCGCTCTCCGGCATTCCGGGCGCCACGGGCGCCACCCCGGTCCAGAATGTCGGGGCGTACGGCTCGGACGTTTCGCAGACCATCGCCGCCGTGCGGACCTGGGACCGGCAGCGCAACGCCGTGCAGACCTTCACCAGTTCGGAGCTGAAGTTCGGCTACCGCGATTCGATCCTCAAGCAGACCACCGTCAACGGCTCCCCGCGCTACGTCGTGCTCACGGTCGAGTTCCAGCTGCCGCTGGGCCGGATGAGCGCCCCCGTCCGCTACGCCGAACTGGCCCGTGTACTGGGCGTCGACGCCGGCCAGCGCGCCTATGCGAACGACGTCCGGCGCGAGGTGCTCCGGCTCCGGGCGTCCAAGGGCATGGTGTGGGACCCCGCGGACCGGGACACCTACTCCACCGGTTCCTTCTTCACGAACCCGATCGTGCCGGCAGCCGTCGCCGCCGGGCTGCCCGACGACGCGCCACGCTACCCGGGGGGCGCGGACGGGCTGACGAAACTCTCGGCGGCCTGGCTGATCGACCAGGCCGGCTACGGCAAGGGATTCGGGCTCGAACCGGACAGCGTCTCCGGCGGCCGGGCCTCACTGTCCACCAAACACACCCTGGCCATCACCAACCGGGGGAACGCCAGCACCGCGGACCTGCTGGCGGTCGCGCGGGAGGTGCGCCGCGGCGTCGTCGAACGCTTCGGGATTGAACTGCACCCGGAACCGCTGCTCATCGGCATCGGACTGTAGGAAACGGCGGGACTCAGTTCCCGCGGCGCTGTCCGGCGACCTTGCTGAAGAGCATAAAGGTGAAGCCGGACGCGGCGGCGCCCAGGAAGAAGACCTGGCAGAACGCCACGGACTGGGCGCTGGGCCCGCTGCGGAGCACCAGGCCGGCGAGGGCGAAGGCGACCGCCCCGGCCAGCAGGGCGAGGGAGCCGAGCAGGAAACTCTGCGCGGTGTCCGGGAATTCCCCGGGGTCCAGGCTCTCCGGTGATTCGATGGCGCCCCGCACGGGAGGGCGCGGCTGCACCGCGGCGGCCGTGACGAAACTGGCCACGGCCACGGCCATGGACATCATGGCCACGAGCTGCAGGGTGCTCATCATGGGCGAAAGCCGCGTCCCGCTCGCGATGGCAACGGCGAGCCCGGCGCCCATGCCGGCAGCGCTGGACGCCCAGCCCAGCAGGGCGAGCCTCCGGCTCAGGGGCCGCAGCAGCGGCCACATCTCACTCAAGGTCATCCATCAAGGGTAGGGAGTCCGGCTGGGCGGCGGCTGGGAACCGCCCGCCAGGAGCCCTAGCATGGGTGCATGGCAGCAACGGCGCGTGCCCGGCTGAGCCGGGGGATCCTGGGACGGCTGCGGCTGGCCTCGCAGGGGCTGGCCGGGTCCGGATTCGGCAGCGTCCCGGCGGCGGTGCGCTGGATGACGGCCATGCAGGCCCAGGATCTGCAGTCCGCGCTCTGGGCCGTGGGCCAGCGTGTGCCGGGATCGCGGGTCGGCGATGTCCGCAGCGCCCTGGACCGGGGCGAGATCGTCCGCTCCTGGCCGATGCGCGGCACCCTGCACCTGCTCGCGCCCGAAGACCTCAAATGGATGCTGGCCATCACCTCCGACCGGCTGATCCGGGGCCTGGCCGGGCGCCACCGGGAACTCGGCATCACTCCCGCGGACGTCGACGCCGCCGCGGGAACCGCGCTGCGGCTGGTCGCCGGCGGGGCAGCAGCCAGCCGGGCGGAGCTGTTCCAGGCCTTCGAACGGGCGGGCCAGTCCGCGGCGGGCCAGCGCGGCATCCACCTGCTGGGGATCCTGTGCCAGCGGGGCTGGCTGGTGCAGGGCCCGCTGGCGGGCAACCAGCAGCTGGTGGTGGCCTTCGACGACTGGATCACGGAGTCGCGGGTCCTGGACCGTGCGGCGGGCACCGCCGAGTGGCTGCTGCGCTACCTGCGCAGCCACGGGCCCGCGACGGAGCGCGACTTTTCCTGGTGGTCCGGCATTCCCCTGACGGAGGTCCGCGCGGCCCTGGCCCGGGTGAGGGACCAGCTGGCGGAGGTGACGTTCGAGGGGGCCAGCTACTGGATGTCCCCGGAGACGGCGGCGCTGCTCGACGAAGGCGTTCCCGCGGGGCGCCTGGTGCTCGCGCTGCCCGGCTTCGATGAGTTCCTGCTCGGCTACACCGACCGGTCGCTCGTGTTGCCGCCGGAGCATGCGGACAAGATCGTCCCGGGCGGCAACGGGGTCTTCCGGAAGACGATTGTGGCCGGCGGCCAGATCGTCGGCACCTGGGAGGTGTCCCGCAGCGGAAAGGCCGTGGTGGTGGTGCCTGAGCCCTTCGATGAGGTTAACGGGCTGCGGCCTGCCGCCCAAAGATCCTTTGAGCTGCAGGCCGCGAAGTACCGGCGGTTTATCGGCACCTGAACCGAGTGGTGAAGCCCCTAGAGCTTGCCCGTGGCGATGTTGAGCATGCGGCGCAGCGGTTCGGCCGCACCCCACAGGAGCTGGTCGCCGACGGTGAAGGCGCTGATGTACTGCGGACCCATCTCCAGCTTGCGGATGCGCCCCACCGGGATGTCCAGGGTGCCGGAGGCCGCCACGGGCGTGAGGCTCGCCATGGAGTCCTCTTTGGTGTTGGGCACCACCGTGGCCCACTCGTTGTCCGCGTCCAGCAGCTTCTCGATCTCGGCGACGGAGAGGTCCTCGCGGAGCTTGAGCGTGAGCGCCTGGGAGTGCGAACGCATGGCGCCGATCCGGATGCACAGCCCGTCCATGATGATGTGCTCATCGCCGGAGGTGCCGAGGATCTTGTTGGTCTCCACCCCGGCCTTCCATTCTTCCTTGGACTGGCCGTTGCCGAGGTCCGCGTCGATCCAGGGGATCAGCGACCCGGCCAGCGGCACGCCGAACTGGGTGGCGTCGATGTCGGTGCGCTGGTGGGCCAGGACCTTGCGGTCAATCTCCAGGATGGCCGACGCCGGGTCGTCCAGTTCCGTGCTGATCTGGGCGTTGAGCGTGCCGAACTGGCTCAGCAGTTCCCGCATGTGCCGGGCGCCGCCGCCGGAGGCCGCCTGGTACGTCATCGAGGTGCCCCATTCGACGAGGCCGTTCTTGAACAGCCCGCCCAGGCCCATCAGCATGCAGGAGACGGTGCAGTTGCCGCCGATGAAATCCTTGGTGCCGTTGGCCAGGCCCTTGTCGATCACGTCGCGGTTAATCGGGTCCAGCACGATGATCGAATCGTCGTTCATCCGCAGCGTGGATGCGGCGTCGATCCAGAGGCCGTCCCAGCCGCGGCTGCGCAGCTCGCCGTGGACCTGTTTGGTGTAGTCACCGCCCTGGGCGGTCACGATGATCGGCAGCTTGGCGAGCGTCTCGACGTCGAACGCGTCCTCGAGCTTGCCGGCCCCTGCAGCGAAGGCGGGAGCGGCACCTCCTGCGTTCGAGGTGGAGAAAAATACCGGGTTGATGTTGGCGAAGTCGCCCTCATCCTGCATGCGCTGCATCAGGACGGAGCCGACCATGCCACGCCAACCGACGAGTCCAACGGACGGAGTAGCTGCTGTAGTCATTGGCCCAGTTTAGACTTTGCCGGCTCCGGAGCGCAGCCGGTTACGTCATCGCTCAGTTCAACTGGCGCGGGCTTGGATCCGGAACGCCGCGTTCACGGCGGATCCTCCGCGCCCGGAACTCGGACAGCGCCAGCCCCACGGCGTAGGCCAGACCGGCGATCCCGCCGATGGTCAGCACGATGGCTTCCCACAGCGGGTCTTGGCCGTTGGCCGCGGGAGCGGCGATCAGGAAGATCGAGAATGCCGTTACCGCGGCGAAAAAGAGGCCGAGCAGCAGCATTCCCGGTGCCGAGGTGACGATGGGTCCCGAGCCGGCCCGGGCGAAGCCGATCTCATCCGCGGCGTAGCTGTACAGCCTGCCGTCGTCCGGGGTCCGGGTCAGGAGGCGCTTTTCACCGGCGGCCACGGCCTGTTCGTGCAGGGCCCTGGTCTGCTCGTCTGCGCGGCGGCGTGTTGCGTCCTTATCCACGGGCCGCCCCGGCAAGGGTGACGTCAATTGTCACCGGACACCGCCTGCGGTGCCGACGGGGCGGGGAGGTTGCGGGCGTTGCGCAGCTTCTCGGCGGTGCGCTCCCGGAAGAAGTAGCTCCAGGCGGCCCCAGGGCACGAAGATGCCGACAGCCAGGAGAACACTTTTGTCATGTCTTCCCACGGATTTCCTTGCTGTCGTGCCCAACCGAGGGTCCGCGGGAGATTGCGGCCGCCGCTTATCGGCGGAAGGGTGAGGTCTAGTCCCGGACTGTTGAGCGTCGGGTGGGGTGCTGAAGGGTTTTTCCGCTGGCACGCCGCAGGCGCACGGCCTTGCGTTCTTTGAGGTAATACGCCCACGAGGTGGGCACCACGAACAGGACGATGGCGAAGCCCACGATCAATTCCACCCAGCTCGTGACCTCGTTGTTGATCAGGGTCACGACGCCGGCCACAACCGCCACGCTGGAGAACAGCGAGATCAGGATGGCCAGGAACAGCAGGCCGCCGGCCGAATTGATCGGCTCGATGACACTTCCCGCCGAACCTTTGTAGACGCCGTACTCCTCAACGGTGAGTCCCTGCTTCGCGGCTTCCAGCTCGATCTGGCGCTTGTAGTATCCCTTCCGCCGGGACCGGCGTCCGTTCTCCGGAGCGTCGCTCATGCGCCGTCCCCGCGGGTTTTCCGAATCCGCGCGAGCAGTCCCGGGGTGTCCAGGCCTGTCGTTTCGTCGACGTCCGCTGCGGGATCGACCACCTTGGCGACCGCCCAGCCGCCGCTGTCCGGGCGGATAAGGAGGTGGTCTTCGGCGGAGATCGTCTTGACCCGGATGAACGCCGTGCCGCCGGGATGGGTCCGGACATGTTCTTCGATGATGGACAGCTCGGCGTCGGCACCCGCAACGTCGGGGTCCTGGGCAAAGACGAACCACGTGCTGAGGGTTCGGGGCTGCATCAGCAGAGACACCTTGTCGGACTCCACGTGCACGACGGTGTCTGTCTTCTCACCGTCGACCAGGCTGATTTCGGTCCAGCGGTCCGCCCGGGACAAGGCATACGCGGTGGGTACCGCCGGGCCTTCCAGGTCAAGGTCGTCATCGACGCTGGCAAAGCCCCGGCCCAGCAGCGAAGATCCTCCGGCGATGCAGATCTGGTCGGCCTGGACTTCCTCTTCCAGCCGCAGCACCTGGGCTGATTTCCTTGCGGCGTCGGTGTCGAACCTCCGGATCAGGTAGGCGATTTCGGCAAAGCCGAAGCCGACTGCCGTGTCCGGCGATTCGGTGGATTCGATGCTGGTGGTCACGAAGTTACCCTTCAATTGAATTTATCCGAAGCCCAGGAAGCTGGCGGCGCCTTTGCCGAGGTCGGCCAGATTCTTGCCGGTGTCTTCGACGAATTTGCCCGGGTCCTTCACCGCGCTGGCCACGGTGTCCGCGACATTGCTGGCGGCGCCGTTCACGAAGTCCTTGACCGCCGGGATCTCGTAGATCGCGATCGCAGCGCTGGCCACGGTACAGATTGTCCCGGCCGGCGGGGGAAGGAAACAGGCGACGCCGAGCGCCGTCTTGGCGCCCGACCACGCGGCAGCCTGGCCGTTGCCCTCTGCAATGTTCTTGACGGTGTCGAATCCGTTCAGGCCCACACCGGCCCAGCCCAGACCACGGCCGAGCCCGCCCTTGCCCAGACTCTCAAGGACCGCGCCCTGGCCCTTGAACAGCCACGTGCTCTCTTTGAAGACACCACCGAACTGGTTAAGGGCAGGGACGTACTTCTGGAGATTCTTGAGCCCGATGAGGTCTGTGCCCGAATCCAACAGGTTGTACGTGGCGCTCGTGGCGGGGAGCTTCGCCCAGCGGGCGGCGTCGGTGAAGTTGTCGAGGCCCTTGGAAGCCATCGTGGCCAAACCGAAAACATTCTTGGGGAGGTCAAGGGCTGCCTTCGACACTCCGCGCAGACCCCACGCGTCCCTGAAGGGTGAACCCTTTGCGAGCCAGTCCGGTCCCCAGGGGTTGGCGGCAGTTGGGACCCGCGCAGCAATGACGGAGATTCCGCCGCCTGCCCCGGCGCCGGTGTTGCTGGCCTTCTCCTGCTGATCGGCGTGCGTCGTCAGCCGCGTGGACTCTGCCTTGAGCGCGAAGGCTGTTTTCTGGACCAGGGCGCGGTGGCTGCTGTTCCACTCGGACGTGAAGCGGGCGCCGTCGGCACCCTTCCAGGCGGTGTTGTTGTTGATAGCCGACGTCAGCGCGGTCGACTGCTGCAGCAGCGTCTCGGACGTCTTGCCGAACTGTTGTGCGAGTGTGCGCAGCTGGGCGACGTCGGCGCCCCACAAGTTTCCTGCCATCGTGCATCCCCCTTAGACCTGCATCAGCCTAACCGGCTGCGGCCGGGACCTGGTGCATTCCGGCGTGAGTACCTCACCTGCACCAAGGTAGCCGGAGCCGCGGCAACCGGCGATGGGGTGATGTCCCCATCGCCCTCAGCCCGGGCAGGCGGAGCCGGCTATCCGCCGCTGCGCTCCGTGAGCAGCGCGTGCTTCCGCTTCCGGAGGGCGTAGAACGCCCCGAAGGCAAAGGCCTGGGTGACGACGATGAGCACGATGGCGCCGACGATCTTGTTGCCGCCCAGGATCATGGTCAGCCCCACGATCGCAGACAGCAGCGCCAGCAGCGGAAGCAGCATGTAGCCCAGGACAAAAAGGGTTTCGGGTTTCTGCAGCATTCTCTTAGCCCTCCGTCCGGCGCCACACGCTGATGCGGTAGCGGGTGCCGTCGTCGGCGGTTTCCCAGCCGTCGGCCGGCAGGCTCGCGCCCAGGGTCCAGTCGTAGCCCAGGTCCGGGGCGAACGTGTCGCCCTCCGTCGTGGCGTCGATCGTGGTGATCACGGCGACGTTGGCGAGATCCATGGACTGCGCGTAGATGTTGCCGCCGCCGATGATCCAGACCATCTCGTGGCCGGGCGCGAACTGGGACTCCAGCAGCGCGTCGTCCAGGGATTTGACCGCGATGGCGCCTTCCGCCGCCGGGGTCCCGCCCCACTCTTCCTGCCGGGTGATGACGATGTTCGTCCGGCCGGGCAGGGGGCGGTACTGGTCGGGAAAGGATTCCCAGGTCTTGCGGCCCATGATCACGGGGTGGCCTGCGGTGAGCCGGGTGAAGTGCCGCATGTCCTCGGGCAGGCGCCACGGCATCCCGCCGTCCCTGCCGATGACACCGGTGCTGGTCTGGGCCCAGACAACGCCGAGCCCGGTCAGGGTGGCGAGCGTGTCGGAGAAGTCGGCGGGCGGCGCGCCCTGGAGGTCGTCGTTGCTCATACGGCTATCGGGGCCTTAATCGTCGGGTGGTGCTGGTATCCGACCACCTCGAAGTCCTCGAGGGTGTAGTCGAAGATGGAGGCAGGCTTGCGGGTGATCCTCAGCTGCGGGGACTCGTAGGGCTCGCGGGCGAGCTGCTTGAGGACCTGGTCCATGTGGTTGTCATAGATGTGGACGTCGCCCCCGGTCCAGACGAATTCGCCCGGCTCCAGGCCGGTCTGCTGGGCGACCATGCAGGTCAGCAGGGCGTAGGAGGCGATGTTAAACGGCACGCCCAGGAAGGTGTCCGCGGAGCGCTGGTAGAGCTGGCAGGAGAGCTTGCCGTCGGCCACATAGAACTGGAAGAACGCGTGGCACGGCGGGAGGGCCATGTCCTTGAGCTCGGCGACGTTCCAGGCCGAGACGATGTGCCGGCGGGAGTCCGGGTTGCTCTTGAGGTTCTCGATGAGCTCGGCGATCTGGTCGATGTGGCCGCCGTCGGGCGTGGGCCAGGAGCGCCACTGGACGCCGTAGACCGGGCCGAGCTCGCCGTCGGCGTCGGCCCATTCGTTCCAGATGGTTACACCCTGGTCCTGCATCCATTTCACGTTCGTGTCCCCGCGGAGGAACCAGAGCAGCTCCACGGCGACGGACTTGAAGTGCACGCGTTTGGTGGTGACCAGGGGGAAGCTCTTGCTGAGGTCGAAGCGCAGTTGGCGGCCGAACACGCTCAGGGTCCCCGTCCCGGTCCGGTCTGATTTGTGCGTGCCGTGGTCCAGGACGTCGCGCAGCAGGTCTTCATAGGGGGTTGGAATGCTCACGGTCCCAGTCTACTGAGAAGTCGCCGCCGCTCCGTATCCGTCTTGCTGGCTGAGCTTCGTCCGCAGGATTGCCAGCAGCGCGGCGTCGTCGAAGCCGGCGCGCCGGCCCTCGGCAATGTAGTGCTCGACGGCGGCGGTCACCTCCGCGACGGCGGTGCCCGGCGCGGGAGCGCCGGCCAGGGCCCCGGCCTGCGTTTCGTTCGCCGGCGTCCCGGCGACCACGGTGCCGTTGCGCCGCCTGGTGTCGATCAGCCCCGACTGCTCCAGCTCCCGGAAGGCCCGGGCGACGGTCCCGGCCGCGATCCCGAGGTCCGCGGCAAGGCGCCGGACCGTTGGCAGGCGGGTGCCCGGCTCCAGTGCTCCGAGGGTGATCAGCGCGGAGATCTGAGCCCGGATCTGTTCGTAGGCCGGTATGGCCGAGTCCAGGTCCACGGAGATCCCGGCCGTCACGCGGAGACGTCCGTCCTCGGCAGGGGAGCCGGGGCGGGCCGGGCCGGGCCGCGCACCGGGATGACGGCGATGACCGTGGCCGCGACGCCCAGCACCGCGCCGGCCGCGATCGCCGGCCACCAGGTTGCCGCGGCCGGGTCGGTCTGCCCGAAGGCGGCCCGGCCCAACACGGCCGCCCAGGCGTTGCTCTGGGTCAGCAGCAGGACGCCGGCCTGGGCGGTGAGGGCGGCCGCCAGGGTCCGCACCACCCGGTGGACGGTGATGGCGCGCAGGGCGGGGTCCAGGCCGGCCGGGGCGTCGGCAACGCCCCGGCGGCGCCGGGCCAGGAGCAGCACCGGCAGGGCGACCGCACCCACTCCGGCCGTGAGCAGCCCGGCCGGCACCCAGCCCGGGCCCTCGGCGAGGCGGGCCTGCCCCAGTGCCGTGACAAGCAGGACGACGAGGAAGGCCAGCAGCGCCAGGACGGCCGTGGTCAGCAGGGCCGGGCTCACCGGTGGCCGGGGCCAGCCGCGCGGGGCTTCCGGAGTGCCGTAATTGTGCTGCAGCAGGAGCTCCCCGGCGGCAATGACGAGCAGGACCAATACGGCCATCAGCGCCACCAGGCCCGCAAAACCGTAGCCGGCGGCCGCGAGGGCCTGGGCGAGGAAGGCCCCGGTCAGCAGCGGCACCGCGGCCGCCAGCCCCAGCAGCGCCCCGAGGGAGGAGACGAGCCGGGCCGCCGGATGCTGCCGGCCGGCGGCGATCCCCGGTTCCGGTCGGTTCCGGGCGCCCAGTCCCGCGGTCGCAAGCCGCGGGGGCCGCCACCCCCACATGACGAGCAGGACCACGCCGCAGGCCAGGGCTTCCGGGTTCCCCCAGGACGTCATCCCCTGGGCCGGATCGGGCCGGGCCGCGAAGTTTCCGGCGACGGCCGCCAGCCCGGCGGCCACCGTGGAGACCGTCCGGAGCAGCCGGTTCATGGCGATGGTCCGCAGCACGCTGTTGTCGGCCGCGTCCAGGGACTCCAGCTGGCGGCGGCCGGCGATCAGCCACAACACCAGCCACGTCCCGCCGGCCAGCACCAGCAGGGCCCCTCCCAGCCAGAGGGCCACGTCCGGCCCGGGGATCCGGCCGTCACCGCCGCCGTTGAAGTGGCTGTATTCCCCGTCGCTGACCCGGGTGGGCGCCACGGCCGCGAATCCGGGGAGGGCGGCTGTGCGGGCGATGGCCGCGGCGGCGGTGAGGAAGATCGCGGCCGTGGTCAGGGCCAGCCTGCCCGGCAGGAAGTCCCGGATGCGCCGGACCGACAGCACGGCCTGCCGCCGCGTCCGCCGGGGACCGGGGTAACTCACCTGGCCGAGGGCGTGCACGGTCAGGCAGCCCAGGACCGGCCACGCCAGAGCCGGCAGGACCGTCCCGGCGCTGGTCAGGGCGCCGCCGGCGGACGGATTGGCCGGAATGATGCCCACGTTCATCGCCGCCTGGAGGGAGCTCGCCAGCCAGCCGATGACGCCGACCCACAGCGCGTGCTCCGACACCGACGCCGGCGAGGTCCCGGTCCGCGGTGCCCAGACCACCCAGCGCAACACCACGTAGACGGCGACGGCGGCGAGGAGAGGGCCGAGCAGCAGCAGCGGCGGCAGGCTGGACTGGAGCGGCATGAAATCCCCCAAAGATTCTGCGGCAATGTATCAAGTGTTTGATACAAACTATGGCCGGCAGGGTGGAGGGTCAAGGACCTCAGTCGTCGAACGGCCTGAACCGCTCGACCGCGACCACCTTGTTTTTGCTGTGGTGCGCCACATGGCACACGACGATCTCACCGGGGGCAAGGAACGGGTCAGAGTCCGGGAGCAGGGCGCGCAACCGGGACCCCATGTGCTTGCCGAGCTGGGCGAACACGGTGGGGAGGGCGGGGCGGTGCGTGCACAGGGCCACGGCCCGCTGCTTGTCGAAGAGGCCCTCGACGGCGGCGGCCGTCTTGTGCGGATGGCGGCCGTGCCGGTGCTCGGTCAGGGCTTCATTCAGCTTCACCTTCGCGTCGGACGCCTTGGCGTACGGGGCGATGGTGGCAACACACCTCAGCCACGGGCTGGAGACGATCCGCATGGGCTTCCAGGCCTGCAGCAGCCGTCCCACTGCCTGCGCCTGCCGCAACCCGGTGACGGCCAGGGGCCGGTCCCCTTCGGCTTTGGACCAGGAGGAGCGCGGCTTGGCCTTGGCATGGCGGACGATCACGAGCGGCCAGGTCTTCAGTTCGCCGCGGGCGTGGGCGGCCGCCAGGTGTTCCAGCGGGGCCACGTCGCTGGGGTTGCTCAGCAGGCGGGCCGCCTTCTCCGGCGAGCACCACATGACGCTGTCCACTTCCTTGCCGTCGGGCAGGAGGGGGGCCCCGTCGACGTCGACCGCCCAGTAGTGGACGACCTTCAGCCCGACGGGGACGTGATAGTGGATGGCCGGCAGCGGGATGCCCAGCGGTGCCTTGAGCCCGATTTCCTCCTCGACCTCGCGGGCGGCGCACTCGGGCAGCGTCTCGCCGGGGTCGATCTTGCCCTTGGGCCAGGACCAGTCGTCATAACGCGGGCGGTGGATCAGCAGGACCTCGAGTTGGTCCTTGTCGCCCGGGGCAACGCGCCACGGCACCGCCCCGGCAGCCACCACCGCAATGGCTTCGTCGGCGTGGTCTGTCTGGTCGGCAACCAGTGAATCGCTACTCAATGCCAGAGCCCCTACCGCAGACCGGCGGAACGCTGCCGCGAGCGGGAGTTGAGCAGCCAGGACTGGATGTCTTCGAGCTCCTGCCCGTCGTCGGTGACGTGGTGGCGGGTCCAGACCGCCTGGTTGTCCAGGTGCCAGCTGGCGGTGCCCGGATCCATGTAGCGGCGCAGCAGGTCCATGACATAGGTCGTGTCGTCCCCGCTGGTGAGCTGGACGAGGGCCTCCACGCGCCGGTCGAGGTTGCGGTGCATCATGTCCGCCGAACCGATGTAGACCACCGGGTCCCCGGCATTGGCGAAGGCGAAGACGCGGGAGTGCTCCAGGAACCGGCCCAGCACGGAGCGGACCGTGATGTTCTCGCTGAGCCCCGGCACGCCCGGTCGCAGGGAGCAGATGCCGCGGACGATGATGTCCACGGGAACGCCGGCCTGGGACGCCCGGTACAGGGAATCGATGATGGCTTCGTCCACCATCGAGTTGACCTTGATCTGGACCCGGGCGGTGAGGCCCGCCCGGGCGTTCCTGATCTCGGTTTCGATCCGGTCGATGAGTCCCGACCGCACCGACCGGGGGGCCACCAGCAGCCGCTTGAAGGTCGACTTCGGGGCGTAGCCGGACAGCTGGTTGAAGAGCTTCGAGAGGTCCTCGCCCACCTGCTCATTGGCCGTGAGGAGGCCCAGGTCCTCGTAGTAGCGGGCTGTGCGCGGGTGGTAGTTGCCGGTGCCGATGTGGCAGTAGCGGCGGAGGCCGTCCACTTCCTGGCGCACCACGAGGGAGAGCTTGCAGTGGGTCTTGAGGCCCACGATGCCGTAGACCACGTGGACGCCGGCCTGCTCCAGCTTCCGGGCCCAGGAGATGTTGGCCTGCTCGTCGAAGCGGGCCTTGATCTCGACCAGGGCCAGGACCTGCTTGCCGGCCTCGGCGGCGTCAATCAGGGCGTCGACGATCGGGGAGTCGCCCGAGGTGCGGTACAGCGTCTGCTTGATGGCCTGGACCTTCGGGTCCGAGGCCGCCTGCTCCAGGAACGCCTGCACCGAGGTGGAGAACGAGTCGTAGGGGTGGTGCAGCAGGATGTCCCGGCGCCGCATGGCCGCAAAGACGTTCGCCGCCTTCGACGTTTCGGACTCGTTGAGGTGCCGGGAGGTGTGCGGGACGTGCTTGGGGTAATGCAGGTCGGCGCGGTCGATACCGGCGATGACCGAGAGCCCGCGCAGATCCAGCGGAGCCGGGACCGAGTAGACCTCGGATTCCTCCACGCCCAGCTCGCGGATCAGCAGCGCCCGGATGTTCGGGTTGATGTCGTTGGTGACTTCGAGCCGGACCGGCGGGCCGAAGCGGCGGCGCAGCAGTTCCTTTTCGAGGGCCTGCAGCAGGTTCTCGGCGTCGTCCTCTTCGACCTCGAGGTCCTCGTTGCGGGTGACACGGAAGGTGTGGTGCTCCAGCACCTCCATCCCGGCGAAGAGCTGGTCCAGGTGGACGGCGATGACTTCCTCAAGGGCGATGAAGCGAGCCACCCGGCCCGGCACGGAGCCGGCGCGCGGGCCGTCGACCGAGATCAGCCGGGGGAGCTGGTCCGGGACCTTGAGGCGGGCGAAGAGTTCCTTGTCGCTGATCGGGTTGCGCACCACGACGGCGAGGTTCAGGGAGAGCCCCGAGATGTACGGGAAGGGGTGGGCCGGGTCCACGGCCAGCGGGGTCAGGATGGGGAAGACCTTCTCGGCGAACATGGCGCTGAGCTGGTCCTTGGCCTGGGAGTCGAGTTCGTCCCAGTGCATGAGGTGGATGTGCTCGTAGGCCAGCGCCGGGCGGATCTGCTCGGCGTAAACGCGGGCGTGACGCTGCTGCAGCCGGTGGGCCTCCTCGCCGATCTGCTCCAGGACCTGCACCGGGCTGAGCCCGGCGGGCGAGGGGACGGCCAGTCCGGTGGCGATCCGCCGCTTCAGCCCGGCGACCCGGACCATAAAGAACTCGTCCAGGTTGGACGCGAAGATGGACAGGAAGCTGACCCGTTCCAGCAGGTGCAGGTCCGGGTCTTCGGCGAGTTCCAGCACGCGGGCGTTGAAGGAGAGCCAGCTCAGTTCGCGGTCCAGGAAGCGGTCCGGGCTGAAGTCGCCCTCCGGCTCCAGGTTGGGCGCGAATTCCGGAATGTCGATCCGGTCCTGGGTGGCACGTGAGGCAGGCACTTCGGAAGAGCCGAACTGGGCGCGCGCGGGTCGGACTTTGTTGTTCGACGTGGCGGCCTCAGACGTGGCTGTCCGGGCGGAATCCCGTTGCATGGTCTCTCCTAATGCTGGCTCGATTTAGCTTCAACCTTACAAGCAATCAGCCTGCGAACAGCTTTCGCGGAGTCCAGATTTCCCCGGGCGGAGACAAGATGTCCGCCGACTGGATTAACGCCCCTCCAGCGGGGCATACATCACGTCGACGTCCCAGCGGGTGAAGCCCAGCTTCCGGTACAGCGAAACGGCCGGGGCGTTGTCCGCATCGACGTAGAGCATGACGGCGTGCAGGCCCTGGCGCTGCAGGTGCCGGATGCCGGCCACGGTCAGCGCTTTCCCCAGCCCGGTGCCCTGCGCCTGGGGCGTGACGCCCACGACGTACACCTCGCCGATCGCCGGGTGGTCCCCGTGCCGGGGGTGCACCTTGGTCCAGTGGAAGCCGAGGATCCGGCCCTTGGCATCGACGGCGAGCAGGAAACCGGCGGGATCGAACCACGGCTCGGCCATCCGGGCGGCCAGATCGGCGCGGGTCATGTTGCCCTGCTCGGCGTGGTGCGCGAAGGCGGCCCGGTTCGCGGCGAGCCAGGCGTCCTCATCCCGGCCCGGGACGAAGGCGCGCAACGTCACCCCGTCCGGCAGCGGGACGTCGGGCAGCTCCGCCGTCGAGCCGGCGAGCCGCATCTTCCACAGCTCCCGGACCGGGCCGTAGCCGTAGCGGGCGGCGAGGTCGGCCGCGGCCTCGTGGTTGCCGTGGGACCAGGCCTTCAGGCCGGCGAAGCCGCGGGTGGCTTGGAGTTCGCCGACCAGCCGGGTCGCCACGCCCTGGTTGCGGTAGCTGGGGTGGACGGCAATTTCCAGCACGCCGGTACCGTCCGGTTCCTCGATCACGACGGCGACGCCGGCCAGATCCTGCGCCGTCGCCGGGTCGGAGCTCTCGTCGGGCCAGTACAGGGCGAGGGTCAGCACCGCATGCGTGCCGGGGCCCCCGTCGGCGTCCGCGGTCCGGAGCGTCACAAGCGTCTGCTCGGACAGCGGCGGATTGCCATCGGATTCCTCCGCGGCGGCCGCGAGGGCTTTGACGTCCTTCAGGAGCTGCGGCTCCGCGGCTCCCCTGGCGGCGAGGACGGACCAGTTCTCAGGGTGCGCAGGACTCATGGTGCAAGGCTATACGCTGCCGCGCGGGCGGGGCCGATTTTGCTGATTCCGGAACTGTTACGTATAGTCGATATCTCGTCCGGCTGTTCGGTCCAGAACTTGTTTCTGGGTCCCGCTGGCCGGGCGGCGAGGGGGATCCACCACTGGGGTGGCCTCGATACGTTCGACCCGTATGTCCTCCACTGAAGAAACGGAAAGCCCCGGACTGATGTCCGGGGCTTTTCCGTGTTCCTGGCCGCCAGCCCCGAACTGCGGGGCGGGGGCAGATCAGGGCGGATCGGCGCCGCATGTGCGCCCTAATCTGCCCGCAGGCTTCGGAAATCCGCCTCGGCGTAAAGGCCGTCGGTGCGTCATGCAACCGGCTGCGGGCTCACCGAACGGGATGACGTCCGGGGCACTTTGACACGGACACGCCGCGGACACCGGGCCCAAGGGGCCGGAATCATGCCCAAAGTCGCCCCGGACGGCAAGCGGCGGGGTATGAAGGTCCCTTCGACACGGGGGTGATGGCCTATGCCGCCGCTCTGCGGGGCTGAAGTGCGGGCTGAGGTGCAGGGCGCGGTTGCCGGGTCAGGCTTCGGTGAGTTCTTCCTCCGGATGCCGGACCAGGGTCAGGCGGTAGCCCACGTTGCGGACCGTGCTGATCAGGTTCTCGTGGTCGGCGCCGAGTTTGGCCCGGAGGCGCCGGACGTGGACGTCGACCGTGCGGGTGCCGCCGTAGTAGTCGTAGCCCCAGACCTCGGTCAGCAGCTGCTGGCGGGTGAAGACCCGGCCGGGGTGCTGCGCCAGGTACTTGAGCAGTTCAAATTCCTTGAAGGTCAGGTTCAGCGGTGCGCCGTTGACCCGGGCGGTGTAGCTGGCCTCATCGATGACGACGCCGGCGGCCCGGATCTCGGTCGGCGCGTCGTCCTGGTCCGGCACGGCCCGGGCGACGCCCAGGCGGATGCGGGCCTCGACCTCGGCGGGTCCGGCGGATTCCAGCAGGATGTCGTCGACCGCCCACGCCGAGGATACGGCGGCCATGCCGCCCTCGGTCAGGATCAGCATGAGCGGGGCGCTCAGGCCGGTGGCCTTGAGCAACTGGGTCAGGGAGCGTGCGCCGACGAGGTCTTTGCGGGCGTCCAGCAGGACGATGTCGCAGGGGTCGGTCTCCAGCAGCGCCGTCGGCTCGGCGGGGAGAATATGGACCCGGTGGTTCAGTAGTTCCAGTGCAGGCAGGACGTCCACCGATGAGCCGGTGCTGTTCGTCAATAACAGGATGTGCGACATGTTTCCTCCAAGGGGTGTCCGCGCATCGTTGGGCGTCTGTAGCTGAGACCGAGTATACCCAAAGGCCCCTTGCCGGACATGCCCCGGTCACCCGCGTCCGGTTCTTTTGCGACACAAAACGGTCACATAGGGCAGGATTGATCCGTCGGGGCCTGCCGCCCCAGGACGCAAGATCAGGTCGAAGTGGGTCCGCAGTGAGCGAAAGTACAACGATGGCCGGAAGACGGATGACGCAAACACACATGTCTGGTAACCAGTGAGGGCTTGGTCCATCGGCGTCATCGGCCTGGCCGGACTCGCCGCGATCGTCGGCGCGTCCTACACCTCGCCGGAGGCACTCCTGGCGGTGGGGGTGCTGACCGCCGCCGCCGTCGGAATCGGCTGGCCGCACTTCCTGGGCATCCCCGCCAGGAAGACCCTCGCCGTGCTGATCGGCCTGCCGGGCGTGGGCGCCGCCATCGCCGCCACGTACGTTTCCGCCCCGGGTTTTCTGGACTGGACGCCGTCGTTCATGGCGGCAGGGGTGATGGCGATCTTCGTGATGCAGCTGATCCGCGGCACCGGCCAGTCGCAGCGCCTGGAGTCCATTCTCGGTTCCTCCGCCGGTGTCCTGTTGTCCTGCCTGGGCGCGGGGTGGATCGCGTGCGCCCGCTTCAACGGCGTCCGTGAGATGGTCCTGGTCGCCGCGATCAGCGCTGCGGTCGCCCTGCTGGCGGGCCTGATCCGCTGGCCGGACCGGGTGGTGGCGCCGCTGGGCGTCGTCGCCGCCGGCCTGGCCGGACCGCTCGCGGGACTGGTCTTCTCCGACATCGCCGTGATCCCGGCCGCGATCGCCGGCGTGGTGGTGGGCGCCGTGCTGGTGAGTTTCCGCCGGCTGGTCATCCTCCGCGGTGAATCGCTAAGCTTTGCGGCAGCCCTCGGAATCGGGCTGGGCCCGGTGTCCGCGGTCGGTTCGCTGGCGTACTTCATAGACAAACTACTCATCTTCTAAGGCGCTAGGATGGCATCATGTCCGTACTTGCATTTGAAATCTTCTTCCTTGTCCTCCTTGGCGTTGCCAGCCTGGCCATGGCCTGGTTTGCCGGCTTCGTGGTCTACCGCCTCTTCAAGGGCCAGAAGTAACAGCCAGAAATTACTAGCCGTCTTCGTTTCCAGAGGTAGCTGCTGTGCCGATTGAAATACCTACAGATCTGACCCCGGAAATCGTTCCGCTGTCCTGGCTCATTGGTGAGTGGGAGGGCCGAGGCCGGCTGGGGGCCGGGGAAGAGGATTCCGAGCACTTCCTGCAACACGTCTCCTTCACGCACAACGGCCTGCCGTACTTGCAGTACCGTGCCGAGAGCTGGCTGACCGACGACGACGGCACCAGGCTGCGTCCGCTGACCGTCGAAACCGGCTTCTGGGCCCTGGAGCGCAAGCAGCGCGAGGAAGACGGCGGCCCCGGGCTGATCCCGGCGGACATCGTTCCCGTGCTCAAGAGCGCCGACGAAGTCGAGGCCCTGCGCAACAAGGACGGCGGCTTCGACATCTCCGTGTCCATCTCCCACCCCGGCGGGATCTCCGAGCTGTACTACGGCCAGATCAAGGGCCCGCAGATCCAGCTCAGCACCGACATGGTGATGCGCGGCAGCCACTCCAAGGAATACACGGCCGCCACCCGGATCTTCGGACTCGTGGACGGCAACCTGCTCTGGCGCTGGGACGTTGCCACGGGCAAGGCTCCTGCCGGCGGCAGCGGCCTGGAAGCCCACGCATCCGCCATCCTCCACAAGGTCACCTGAGCGGTGCACGCTGCGCCGCACCGCCCGTGGTGAGCGCTCACTGATTTTCCTTTGTCCGTAGCGACCGCAGGGAGTACCACAGTGAATGCCACAGCCGCCATGCCTGGGAACACCGTCGATTTCAGCGACCTCAAGGCCGTCTATTTCAACGGCACCCTCAAGAAGTCCCCGGAGAAATCCAACACGCAAGGCCTGATCGACGTCAGCCGCCGGATCATGGACAAACACGGCGTCAGCACACGGGTCATCCGGACCGTGGACCACGACATCGCCAGCGGCGTCTACCCGGACATGCGCGAGCACGGCTGGGCCAGCGATGAATGGCCGGAGCTGTATCCGGCCGTCCGGGACGCCGACATCGTCATCGTGGCCGGACCGATCTGGCTGGGCGACAACTCCTCGCAGACCAAGAAGCTGATCGAACGCCTCTACGCGCACTCCGGCGAACTCAACGACAAGGGCCAGTGGGCGTTCTACCCCAAGGTGGGCGGCTGCCTCATCACCGGCAACGAGGACGGCATCAAGCATTGCGCCATGAACGTCCTGTACAGCCTCCAGCACATCGGCTTCACCATTCCGCCGCAGGCCGACGCCGGCTGGATCGGCGCCGTCGGGCCGGGCC
The DNA here is from genome assembly GCF_030812335.1 of Pseudarthrobacter oxydans. GTDB lineage: Bacteria > Actinomycetota > Actinomycetes > Actinomycetales > Micrococcaceae > Arthrobacter > Arthrobacter oxydans_B. Next base: position 45,582 of record NZ_JAUSSN010000014.1, on the reverse strand, counting down.
CGAGCTACCTCGACGAAGGCTCCGGCGGTCCGGAGAGCGACTTCACCAACCGCAACACCACGTTCATGACGTGGAACCTGCTGCACCTGGCCCGGATGCTCAAGGACGCCGGCGGCATCCCGGCCTACGGCAACCTGCCGGAGGCCTGGAAGTCCGGGACAAGGTTTGACTTCGAGAATCCGGAATACCGCTAGCCCGTTAGGACTTCTACTTCATATGACTATCAAGAGCCCCCTGCTGTCGCGCCCTGGCGCCGTCGAAGCCGGCGGCGCTGACGCCGGCGTCGCCTCCCACTACGGCGAACCGCTGCGCGAACAGCGGGCGCTGGCCGCCGGCACCGCCGTCGTGGACCTGTCCCACCGCGGTGTCGTCACCGTCACCGGGCCGGACCGGCTGAGCTGGCTCAACACGCTGTCTTCCCAGCAGCTCACCGGCCTGGCGCCGGGGCAGTCCAGCGAACTGCTGCTGCTGAGCGTGCAGGGCCGGATCGAATTCGATGCGCGGGTGGTGGACGACGGCGCGACCACCTGGCTGATCGTCGAGACGGCCGAGGCCGCTCCGCTGGCCGAGTGGCTCAACAGGATGAAGTTCATGCTCCGCGTCGAGATCGCCGACGCCTCGGCGGACTGGGCCGTGCTGGGATCCACCCGCCGGGTGCCGGAATGGTCCGGCCTGCTGGTCTGGGAAGACCCCTGGCCGCATGTCGGCGCCGGCGGCTACTCCTATGCCGTGGTCGCGGAGGACGCCCACCCCGGGCTGGAACGGCCCTGGTTCGAATACCTCGTCCCGGCCGCCGGGCTGGAAGCCACGGTCGGCGACCGCCCGCTCGCCGGAATCTGGGCCGCCGAGGCGCTGCGCATCGCAGCCTGGCGGCCGCGCTGGGGTGCCGAAACCGACGACAAGACCATCCCGCACGAACTGGACCTGCTCCGCACCGCCGTGCACCTGAACAAGGGCTGCTACAAGGGCCAGGAAACCGTCGCCCGGGTCCACAACCTGGGCCACCCGCCGCGCCGGCTGGTGTTCCTGCAGCTCGACGGCTCCCAGCACACCATGCCCGCCGTCGGCAGCGAGGTCCGGTCCGGGGACCGGAAGGTCGGCACCGTGACCTCGGTGGCGCAGCACTACGAAATGGGGCCGGTGGCCCTGGCCGTGGTCAAGCGGTCGGTCGCGCCGCAGGAAGTCCTGACCGTCCTCGACGGCGAAGAGCCCTACACCGCGGCGCAGGAACTCATTGTGGCCCCCGACGCCGGCCAGGTCGTGGGCCGCCAGACCGGCTTCCTGCGGGGAACCCGATGACCGACACCACCCCGCCGGACGACGAGACGCTGGCCCTGGCGCACAAGCTCTTCGACGCCGCCCGCCAGGGGGACTCCCCGCTGCTCGCCGGCTACCTCGCCGCTGGAGCCCCGGCCACCCTGACCAACGAGGCGGGGGACACCCTGCTGATGCTCGCGGCCTACCACGGCCACGCCGACACCGTCCGGCTGATCCTGCAGCACGGCGGAGACGCCAACAGCGCCAACGACCGGGGCCAGACGCCGCTCGCCGGCGCCGTATTCAAGGGCTACACGGAGGTGGCGCAGGCGCTGCTGGAGGCCGGCGCGGACCCCGACGCCGGCACACCCTCCGCCCGCGCCGCCGCGCAGATGTTCGAACGCAAGGACATCCTGGCCCTGCTGGGCTGAGCCCGTCCAGGGCCTCGGCCGCGACGAACTCCTTAGAACTACGAGCGCCATTCTTTCAATCCGTAAGGAACCCATGGAAAACGTCGCCAGGCCGTGGCCGGCACTCTGGTCCCTGGTGATCGGTTTCTTCATGATCCTGATCGACACCACCATCGTGTCGGTGGCGAACCCCCGCATCATGGAAGGCCTCAACACCGACATCAACTCGGTGATCTGGGTCACCAGCGCCTACCTCCTCGCCTACGCCGTGCCGCTGCTGATCACCGGCCGGCTCGGGGACAGGTTCGGCCCCAAGAAGCTCTACCTCACCGGTCTGGTGGTCTTCACCGTCGCCTCGCTCTGGTGCGGACTCTCCGGCGACGTCCAGACGCTCATCATGGCCCGGGTGCTCCAGGGCTTCGGCGCGGCGATGATGACGCCCCAGACCATGGCGGTCATCACCCGGATCTTCCCCCCGGACCGGCGCGGCGCCGCGATGGGCATCTGGGGCGCGACGGCCGGCATGGCCACCCTGGTGGGGCCGATCCTCGGCGGTGTCCTGGTGGACGGGCTCGGCTGGGAATGGATCTTCTTCATCAACGTCCCGGTGGGCATCGTCGGCTTTGTCCTCGCGCTGCGCTTCGTCCCGGCGCTGAGCACCCACCCGCACAAGTTCGACATCCCCGGCGTGGTGCTCAGCGCCGTCGGGCTCTTCCTGCTGGTCTTCGGCATCCAGGAGGGCGAGACCTACAACTGGGGCACCATCACCGGACCCATCACGGTGTGGGGGCTGATCCTTACCGGCATCGCCGTGCTGGTGGTGTTTGTGGTGTGGCAGAAGGTGAACAGGGGCGAGCCGCTGCTGCCGCTGTCCCTGTTCAAGGACCGCAACTTCTCCCTCGCCAACATCGGCATCACCACCGTGGGCTTCACCGTCACCGCGTTCACGCTGCCGCTGATCTTCTACTTCCAGGTGGTCCGGGGCCTGACCCCGACGCAGTCGGCGCTGATGATGGTGCCGATGGCGCTGATCTCGGGCGGCCTGGCCCCGGTGGTGGGCAGGATCATCGACCGGGTCAACCCGAAGTTCATCACCGCGGCCGGCCTGGTCCTGATGTCCGTGGCGCTGTTCTGGAACGCCTTCCTGATGCACCCGGACACACCCATCTGGCTGTTCCTGCTGCCCAGCGCGGTGCTCGGCTTCGCCAACGCCGGCATCTGGGCGCCGCTGAGCACCACAGCGACCCGGAACCTCCCGCCCCGGCAGGCGGGGGCCGGCGCCGGGGTCTACAACACCACGCGCCAGATCGGGGCCGTCCTGGGCAGCGCCGCGATCGCGGTGCTGATCCAGGCGCGGCTCGCGGCGGAACTCCCGGCGGCCCCGGGAGGGGCCGGGGAGGCCGGTCCGATGTCGTTTGGCGGCGCCCTTCCCGGGGCTTTGCAGGAGGGCTTCTCGACGGCGATGGGCCAGTCCATGCTGCTGCCCGCCGCGGTCATCCTGCTCGGCGCGGCGGTGGCGCTGTTCTTCGCCAAGCCCCAGCCGATGCAGGGCTGGGCCATGGCCCCCAAGTCTGCGGCGACGGCCGCCGGCGCCCGGGATGCCGGGGCACCGTCCCGCTGACGCTGTACGGACGTCCGGCTCAGCGGCGGCCGGCTCAGCCCAGCAGGACGCTGGTCTGGATGCCGCCGGCGGTGAAGCCCAGGCTGCGGGCGATGGCCAGCGAGCCCTTGTTGCTGACGTCGGAGCGCCACTGCAGGGTCAGCCCGGAGGCGAGTGCCTCGTGCGCCGCGATGGAGGCAGCCAGGGAGCCCAGCCCCTGGCGGCGCCATTCCGGGGCCACCAGCACCCCCATCTGGGCCAGGATGCCCTCCCACTCGGCGTAGGCCCCGCACGCCACGGGGGTCCGGTGCCCGTTCTCCGCGTGCAGGATCGTGAAGCGGTGCTCCAGGCCCGAGAGGCCCACCTCGTTGACGTCATCCGGCGGGCAGGCGGCCTCCAGCTCGATCGCGTCCGGATGGCCGTGCGAGACGGTCAGCTCCTCCGCGGGCTGCCGCAGCGGCAGGTCGTCCGCGAAGAACAGTGCGGCGGCGCCGAGCCCGTGGCCGCCGTGGTCCCGGGTGATGGTCAGCAGGGTGACATGCTGCGCGAGTTCCTCGTCGGACAGCCCGACGGCGGCGTCCAGCGCCCACTGCGGGCCCACCAGGGCCGAGTTGCCGAACAGCCGGACGAACTGGACGGCGCGGGCCGTGTCATCGGCGCGGGTGATGCGGACCCCCGCGGCGGCCGCGAAGGCGCCGTCGTCGAGCCCCAGGCGGCGGGCCCACGCGAGCAGGATGATGTCGACCGAACCGGGCTCAAGTGTCATGACTCCACCCTACCCACGGGCGCGCCGGGCTCGGCGCGGAGGATCAGGAGCTCAGCCGAAGAGGACCGCGGCCTCGTCGTAGCGGTGCTTCGGGACGGTCTTGAGGTTGCCGAGCGCGGCGTCGAAGCCCACATGGACGATGTCGGTGCCGTTGAGGGACACCATGGTGCCCCAGCGTTGTTCCACGACGGAGTCAATGGCCGCCATGCCCAGGCGGGTCGCCAGCACCCGGTCGAATGCCGTGGGGACCCCGCCGCGCTGGATGTGGCCCAGGACGGTCGCCCGGGTTTCGATGCCCGTCATGGCTTCCAGCTCCGGGGCCAGCCGTTCGGAGATCCCGCCCAGCCGCGGACGGCCGAAGGTGTCCAGCCCGCGTTCGGAGTGCGGTGTTTCCTGGTTATCCGGAACGAACCCCTCCGCGACGACGACGAGCGGGGCGCGGCCGCGGTCGCGGGCCGAGGTGACCCATTCGGCGATCTGCTCCATCGAGGCTTTCTGCTCCGGGATCAGGATGGCGTGGGCGCCCGAGGCCATGCCGGCGTGCAGCGCGATCCAGCCCACGTGGCGGCCCATCACCTCGGCGATCATGCAGCGGTGGTGGGACTCTCCCGTGGTGCGCAGGCGGTCGATCGCCTCGGTGGCGATCTCGACGGCGGTGTCGAAGCCGAAGGTGTAGTCCGTCGCGTCGAGGTCGTTGTCGACGGTCTTGGGGACGCCGACGATCTTCAGGCCGGCGTCGGTGAGCCGCTTGGCCGCGGCCAGGGTCCCCTCGCCGCCGATGGCGATGAGTGCGTCGATGCCGAGCCGGTCCATGTTGGCCTTAATGACCTCGGGCCCGCCGTTGTTCTCAAACGGGTTGGTGCGGGAGGTGCCCAGGATGGTCCCGCCCTGCTTGGCGATGCCGCGGACCATGGTGCGGGGGATATCGATGATGTCGCCCTCGACAACGCCGCGCCAGCCGTCCAGGAATCCCACGAATTCGTGGCCATGGACGGCGATGCCCTTCAGGACGGCGCCACGGATGACGGCGTTCAGTCCGGGGCAGTCTCCGCCGCTGGTGAGGATTCCAATTTTCATGTTTCGGCTCAAATCCTGGCTCGAAGGGTTACAGGCAGAGCGCCACGCTGAGCTCACCTAGAGTCTAATGGGGCATGTGGGGCAGGACACAAACCATGACAACAACCAAGTGCCCCCGCCGGCGGCAGGGGCACTTGGGTTCACGCGGAGGGCCTCAGGGCCGGTTCGGGCGCTTCGCCAGGAACGACTCGAGGACGATGGCGTTCCGCTGGTCCGGCAGGAGCAGCCAGGCCACGAGATACAGCACGAAGGCCGGTCCGGGAAGCAGCGCGAAGAGCAGGAACGCGATCCGGACGAACGCGACGTCCACGTTCAGCTTGGCGGCGATCCCGCCGCAGACACCGCCCAACCAGCGCTGCGGACCACGTTTCAGGCCGAGGCCCCGGACGGTGCTAAAGAACTTTTCCATGGCTCAAGCCTTCCCTGTCGGTGCTGCTTTGTCACGTTTGTCGCGACCGCGGGCCGAGAGCAGCCCGCCGATCACGAGTGCCGCCCCGGCGCCGATCATCAGGCCGATCACCACGTAGGTGCCGTTGAGTGCCACGATGCCGAGCTGGGCGACGATGATGAGGACGGCGAGGGCCACCACGATCAGCCCCCAGACGATGGTGCCGACACGGGCCGGGGAATCCTCCGGCGGCTCCGGGGGAGCGGACCGCGCGGGAGCGGCAGGGCCGCGGTGTTCCGTGCTGCCGGTCGGTGCGTCATAGCTGCTCATGTCAGTTCCCTTCCCTGATAGTCACGTTGCTGAAAGTGCCGTCGATCTCCACGATCAGCGTCTCTCCCGGCTTGTCGGTGTTGTAGTAGCTTCGCTGGTTGGTCATGCCACCATGGTTCTCGGTGCCCTCATTGAGGTTGCCCATGGTCATGTCGGCGCGGATCTGCACCGGGACGTCATCCGGGATGACCACCGTGAGGTTGCTCGCCGTCGCGTTGACGGGGACCACGACGTCGGTCCGTAGCGGCGGATTGATCGCGAGCCTCGTCAGGTCCACGGTCCCGGTGCCGGCCGTGATGTCGAAACCGGCCCGGGCCTGCTCGACGCTCACCGGTGACCAGTCGGCGTTTTGGGGGCGGAAGCGGTCGGCGTTGGGAAGCAAGTTGAAGATGCCGCCAACAATCAGGGCGACCACGGCGAAGAACCCAAGGATCCCCGACGTGCGGCCCCGCAGGCCGGCGACGAGGATGCCGAGCCCCAGGACGACTGCGGCGCTGGCCCAGACGACGGCGTTGCTGGAGGTGCCGAGGTCGATCACGTTCGCGACGTCGAGGGCCTTGAGCCCGCCGCCCACCAGCAGGGCGAGGCCTGCGGTGACCGCGACGGCGGGGGCCCCGGGGCCGAAGTTCCGGTCCTTGGCCGGCGGGACGGGCCCGCCGCCCGGCACCGGCTGGTAGCCGCCCCCGGGGGGAGGCGTGGGGCCGGCAGGCGGAGGCGTGCCCCAGGCCGGGCCGGGCACCGTTGTCTCGCCGTAGCGGGGCAGCGTGGCCGACGCGCCGTAGCCGGTCGTGGCGAAGGGGGCCGTCGGTGCTGAGGGCGTTGCCGGGTTTGACCGGTCTGACCGGTCTGACCGGTCTGACGGGTAGGCCGGGGTGATCGGGTTCGGCGGATAGCCGGGGTTTGCCGGGCCGCCGGTCTGGGGGCTCGAGGACATGGACGTGACTCCGTTCCGGGACTTGTTGCGCTGTGTCAGGTAGTAGATGAGGTAGATGGCGCCGCCGACCCAGAAGACGGTCCAGATGAAGGCGCCGAAGCCATAGCGGTCCCAGCCCCAGACGCCCGTGCCCAGGCTGGGGAAGCCGATGATGGTGGTGATCAGGGCGCCGGTCATTCCGGACGACCAGCGGCCGGCGGCGGCCTCCTGGACGTGGATGCGGCCGTCGGGTTCGGGCAGGAGTGCCCAGGCGATGCCGTAGAGGAGGACGCCGACGCCGGCGAAGACTGCCAGGACGACCAGGATGCCGCGGACAATCAGCGGGTCGATGCCGAGGCGCTGGGCAATGCCGCTGGCGACGCCCCCCACCCAGCGCTCGCGGCCCCGGTAGACGCCCTGGCTGCGGGTCCAGTCGAAGAAATTCTGCGGCTGGCTGCCGGCCGGCGGGGGTGTCGCGCCGTAGTAGGACGGCGGGGGCGGTGGGGGCAGCGGAGGCGTCCCCGCGCCGCCGGAGCCTGCGGAAAAGTCCAGGGGGAGTGTGGCGGAGGTGTCCAGCGGAAGGGTGGCGGAGGTGTCGGCCGCGGGCCGCTGGTCCGCGGCGGAACCGCGGGGGGCCTCGGCGCCGGCGCCGGCCGGAAAGTCCAGGGGGAGGGTCGCGGAAGTATCCAGCGGAAGGGTGGCGGAGGTGTCTGCCGGCTGACCGGCCGGCCGAGCTGCGGATTCTCCGGCGGCCTGCCCTTCGGACGGCTCTGTATTTTGCCCGTCGGACGGCCCTGCTTTTGGCCCTGTAGTTTGCCCTTTATTGGTCCCTGCGGGCCGTCCGGCGTTGCCGCCCGAAGGGACGGTGCCTTCATCGGGGTGCTCAGTGTGCGGATTCATACTTCGATCCTCCCGTCCGCCGCGAATCCGCTCTACTGGGGACCACCCTGAACTGTCCCTGAGTCACCCCCGGTTAGGGCTGAAAACGGGTCCGGGGAACCCTGATCCATGTTTGGATTGAGTCATGACAACCGCCGCTTCCCGCCCGCCGCTGGTCCGCGGCAGCGACCGGGTGATTGCCGGGGTCTGTGCCGGCCTCGCCCGGCACCTGGGCTGGCCGGTGCGCATGGTTCGCCTGGGCATGGCGGTCGCCGCGCTCGCCGGGGGCGCCGGGGTCGCCTTCTACGCCTGGCTCTGGATCATGGTTCCCACCGCGGACGAAAGCGCCAAACGCAATGCCCGCCAGCCGGCGTCGCCGATTGCCCCGGCGGTCGCGCCGGCAGGGGCGGAACCCGCCGATTCCTGGTGGAGCAGTGTCACCGGCATGCGCTACGGCAAGGAGATCCTGCTCGGCGCGGGCCTGCTGCTGGCCGCCGGCATCCTGATCGCCCGCATGCTCGGTGTGGATGTTCCGCTCGGGACGCTCATCCCGGTAGCTGCCATCCTGGGCGGCGCGGCCATCGCCTGGATGCAGCTGGACGAGACGCGCCGGGCAGGCCTCGTGGACAAGACCAAGGCGGACCAGGCCGGCGGCTGGGCCCGCCTTGCGGCCGGGCTGGCCCTCGTCGTGAGCGGTGTCCTGATCATGGTGTCCGGCTCCGGGTCCTGGGAACAGACCTGGCTTGCCCTGCTGTCCTCGGTGGCGGTGCTCGGCGGCGTGGCCCTGGTCCTCCTGCCCTGGGGACTGAAATTCTGGCGCGACCTGGAGACGGAGCGGGCCGGCCGGGTCCGCGCGACCGAGCGGGCCGAGATCGCCGCCCACCTGCACGACTCCGTGCTGCAGACGCTGGCCCTGATCCAGCGCCGCGCCGGCAACGAGACCGACGTCGTCCGCCTGGCCCGGGCCCAGGAGCGCGAGCTGCGGGGCTGGCTGTACCGGGACCCGGGCAAGGAAGCCGGTCAGCTCTCCGAGGGCATCAAGACCGCGGCGGCGGAAGTGGAAGACTCCCTGGGCCACGCCGTCGAGGTCGTCACGGTGGGTGACTGCGCTATGACCGAACGCCACGAGGCACTGGTCCAGGCCGCCCGTGAGGCCATGCTGAACGCGGCCCGGCACGGCGGCGGCGCCGTATCGGTGTACCTGGAAGTCACCGACGGCGCAGCGGAGGTCTTCGTGAAGGACCGCGGTCCCGGCTTTGACCTGGATGCCGTCCCCGCCGACCGGCTGGGGGTCCGCGAGTCGATTGTCGGCCGGATGAACCGCCACGGCGGCACCGCCACCATCAACAGCACCCAGGACGGCACCGAGGTGCGGCTCAGGCTGCCCCTCTCAGCGGGAGCACCCGCCGGGGCTGCCGCCACGAACAGCAACGGAGAGGCAAGACTGTGAGCAGCACCGAAGCGGGGAGCCCGGCCCAGGGGATCCGGGTGGTGATCGTGGACGACCACGCCATCTTCCGGTCCGGCCTGAAGGCGGACCTGGACCCGGACATCGTCGTGGCGGGCGAGGCCGGCACGGTGGAGGACGCCGTGGCCGTGATCGCCGCCGTGCGTCCCGACGTCGTGCTCCTGGATGTGCACCTGCCGGGCGGGCTCGGCGGCGGCGGACGCGAAGTGCTGGCCGGCTCCGCGCCCTTGCTGGGCAGCACCCGGTTCCTGGCCCTCAGCGTCTCGGACGCGGCCGAGGACGTCGTGTCCGTGATCCGGGCCGGGGCCCGCGGCTACGTCACCAAGACCATTTCCGGGGCAGAAATTTCCGACGCCGTCCGCCGCGTCGCCGGCGGGGACGCCGTCTTCTCGCCCCGGCTGGCGGGATTTGTGCTGGACGCCTTCGGGACCGCCCCGGCGGACATTGCCGACGACGAGCTGGACCGGCTCTCCGCCCGCGAACTCGAGGTGATGCGGCTGATCGCCCGCGGCTACAGCTACAAGGAGGTCGCGAAGGAGCTGTTCATCTCGATCAAGACCGTCGAGACCCACGTCTCGGCGGTGCTGCGAAAACTCCAGCTCTCCAGCCGGCACGAACTCACCCGCTGGGCCGCCGAACGCCGCCTCCTCTAACCAAAGATGCGCTATCACCTAGGGTCCTTATCGCACGGGAATAAGGACCCTAAGTGATAGCGCATCGGGGGTTTGGGCTGCTACTTTGCCTTGCCGAGGAAGTCCTGCAGCCGGGCGACGCCTGTGGCGAGGTCCTCGTCGCCCAGGGCGTAGGAGAGGCGCAGGTAGCCGGAGGGGCCAAAAGCCTCGCCCGGAACCACGGCCACCTCGACCTCGTCCAGGATCAGCGTGGCCAGCTCCGCCGACGTCGACGGCCGGACCGGACCGTTCGCGGACGGGAACTCCTTGCCGAGCAAGGCGCGGACGTCCGCGTAGACGTAGAAGGCGCCCTTCGGCGTCGGGCATTCGACGCCCTCGATGGCATTCAGTCCGGCGACGATGGCTTTGCGGCGGCGGTCGAAGGCGAGTTTCATTTCCTCGACGGCGGTCAGCGGACCGGACACTGCGGCGAGGGCGGCGATCTGCATGATGTTCGAGACGTTGGACGTGGCGTGCGACTGCAGGTTGGTCGCGGCCTTGATGACGTCGGCCGGTCCGATCATCCAGCCCACGCGCCAGCCGGTCATGGCGTAGGTCTTCGCAACCCCGTTCAGGATGACCATTTTGTCGCCCAGTTCCGGGACGGCCGTGGCAATCGAGGTGAAGGGCACGCCGTCGTAGGTCAGGTGCTCATAGATCTCATCCGTGACCACCCACAGGCCCTTGGCGGCGGCCCACTGGCCGATTTCCCTGACCTGCTCCGGCGAGTACACGGCGCCGGTGGGGTTGGAGGGGGAGACGAAGAGCAGGATCTTGGTGCGGTCCGTGAGGGCGGCCTCGAGCTGCTCCACCGTGACCAGGTATCCCTGCTCCGGTCCGGCGAATACGTCGACCGGCACGCCTCCCGCCAGCCGGATGGCCTCCGGGTACGTGGTCCAGAACGGCGTGGGGACAATGACCTCGTCGCCCGGATCGAGCAGCGTGGCGAAGGTGTTGTACACGGCCTGCTTGCCGCCGTTGGTGACCAGCACCTGGGCGGCCTCGCACTTGTAGCCGGAATCCCGGAACGTCTTGGCCGCGATGGCCTGCTTCAGTTCCGGCAGCCCGCCCGCCGGTGAGTAGCGGTGGTACTTGGGCTGGCTGGCGGCTTCGATGGCTGCCTGCACGATGTATTCGGGGGTCGGGAAGTCCGGCTCGCCGGCGCCGAAGCCGATGACCGGGCGGCCGGCCGCCTTCAGCGCCTTCGCCTTGGCATCAACAGCCAACGTGGCGGATTCGGCTATGGCGGAAATACGCTGTGAAACGCGGGCGGCAGTCATCGCGGGTCCATTCTTCGCTGGCAGCTTCGGTGGCTGTTGGTGGGATTCGACGGAACCTACTCTATGCTGTTCACCGGATCGTCCGCGGTGCCGGCGTGGAAATGTGACTGCATGTGGGTCAGATGGTTTTTACAGCCGGTTTACCGCCTCGTTTTTCCCTGTTTTCGGGGCGGGGCGGGACGGTCCGGCAGGGCCGGTTCGACGTAGGCGCAGTTGTTGCGTAGACTGGTTCTCCGGTGTTGAAAACACGATGATGGTCTGCGCCTCAGGAAAGTCTGGGGAAACAGGCCGGAACTGGTTTTCGCTCCATAGGGTAGTGGCGCAATTGGTAGCGCAGCGGTCTCCAAAACCGCAGGTTGCAGGTTCGAGTCCTGTCTGCCCTGCGCAAGCTGTTCCGGTTTCTCCGGAGCAAGCGCAGCAACCATGGTTCAGTTCAGAGCCGGGTATCCGACATTGCGAGGATGAGTGAGGACCAGGTGACCGAAACGGCTGCAAGCAGCTCCAGTGGCCGCCCCGCCAAGAATGCCCCCAAGGCAGGCTTCTTCGCTCGAATCGCACTCTTCGTCCGCCAGGTCATCGGGGAACTGAAGAAGGTCGTTGCACCGACCCGCAAGGAACTGATCAACTACACCCTCGTGGTGCTGGTGTTCGTGGTCATCATGATGCTCATCGTCACCCTGCTGGATCTGGCCTTCGGGACCGCAGTGGGCTGGGTCTTCGGTGGCACGGGCCCCGGGGACAACTAAGGCGACCGGTCCGCAGACTGCGTGGATTACCACCGGGATTCCGGGGGTTCCGCGGGGTGTGCGGAATTGAGTCATTTAAATAGGCATGTTAGGCAATGAGGAAGCAGGAGACCAAGTGTCTGAGCAGGAGCTCGAGGTAACTGAGACTGAGCTGGATAAGAGCCAAGACGCCGCGGCGGAAGCCGGGGAAGAGTCCGAGGCTGTGTCTGCTGCGCCCGAATCCGACGTCGCTGACGAGGCCGTTGACACGGCAGAGGCCGCCGCTGGCGAGTCCGCCGAGGTAGACGAGTCCGCCGACGTCGACGAGGCAAACACCGTCGCCGAGGCCGGCGAAGAGGCAGCCGAAGGCGACGACGAGTCGGCTGACGCGCTGGCCGCCGCTGCAGCCGCCGCCGAGGTCGATCCGGCCGACGAATTCAAGGCCAAGCTGCGCCGCCAGGAAGGTGACTGGTACGTCATCCACTCCTACGCCGGCTACGAGAACCGCGTCAAGGCCAACCTTGAAACCCGCATCCAGACCCTGGACATGGAAGATTACATCTTCGAAATCCAGGTTCCGATGGAGGAAGTCGTTGAGATCAAGAATGCTCAGCGCAAGGTCATCAACCGCGTCCGCATCCCCGGTTACGTCCTGGTCCGCATGGACCTGACGGATGCCTCCTGGGGCGCCGTCCGCCACACCCCCGGCGTCACCGGCTTCGTGGGCAACGCCCACAACCCGGTCCCGCTGCGCCTCGACGAGGTCTTCTCCATGCTCGCCCCGGTCTTCGAAGAAGAGCAGGCCGAGAAGGGCAAGCCGGTCAAGCACGCCGCCGCGCAGATCGACGTCGACTTCGAGGTTGGCGAGTCCGTCATCGTCAAGGAAGGTCCCTTCGAGACCCTTCCGGCCACGATCTCGGAAATCAAGGTGGATTCCCAGACCCTCGTGGTGCTGGTCTCCATCTTCGAGCGCGAGACCCCGGTCACGCTGGCATTCAACCAGGTCAGCAAGATCTAGCTACCCCCACAGAATTCGCCCCGGACTGCCCGCTTTAGCAGCCTGGGGCGGCCGGCCGCCTCGCCATGGCGGCCAACAACCTGAGGCACGCTCCTGTGTCCCAGGACGTAATTGAGAGAAGGACCCTACATTGGCTCCCAAGAAGAAGGTCACCGGCCTCATCAAGCTGCAGATCCAGGCAGGTGCCGCTAACCCGGCCCCGCCCATCGGTCCTGCGCTTGGCCAGCACGGTGTCAACATCATGGAATTCTGCAAGGCGTACAACGCTGCGACGGAAGCCCAGCGCGGCAACGTTATTCCGGTTGAAATCACGGTCTACGAGGACCGTTCATTCACGTTCATCACCAAGACCCCGCCGGCTGCAGAGCTCATCAAAAAGGCTGCAGGCGTCGCCAAGGGTTCGCCGACCCCGCACACCGTCAAGGTTGCCAAGCTGACCCAGGCCCAGGTAAACGAGATCGCCACCACCAAGATGGAAGACCTCAACGCCACCAGCCTGGAAGGCGCCGCGAAGATCATCGCCGGCACCGCCCGTTCCATGGGTATCACCGTCGAGGGCTAATAGCCTTCCCCGCCGGGCAACCGGCACCACCTAAACATTGAGATGTTGGAAAGCGGTACGGACAAACCGTACGGACTTCCAACTGTGGCAGGGCCCAGCGCGGTCCGCAGACCACAACTGCACAAGGAGAATAAGCAGCATGGCAAAGCGCAGCAAAGCATATGAGGCAGCCGCAGCCAAGATCGACGCGGAGAAGTTCTACGCGCCGTTCGAGGCAGTGACGCTCGCCAAGGACACCAACCCGTCCAAGTTCGACGCCACCGTTGAGGTTGCATTCCGCCTGGGTGTCGACCCGCGTAAGGCTGACCAGATGGTCCGCGGCACCGTTATCCTGCCGCACGGCACCGGTAAGGTCTCCCGCGTCCTCGTTTTCGCAACGGGCGACAAGGCTGAGGCTGCAATCGCTGCCGGCGCCGACTTCGTTGGTTCCGATGACCTGATCGAAAAGATCGCAGCCGGCTGGACCGACTTCGACGCCGCCGTCGCCACCCCTGACCTTATGGGCAAGGTTGGCCGTCTCGGCAAGGTCCTGGGCCCGCGTAACCTGATGCCGAACCCGAAGACCGGCACCGTGACCGCTGACGTCGCCAAGGCTGTCAACGACATCAAGGGCGGCAAGATCGACTTCCGCGTCGACAAGCACTCGAACCTGCACTTCATCATCGGCAAGGTTTCCTTCGACGCCCTCAAGCTGGCCGAGAACTACGCAGCCGCTCTGGAAGAGGTCCTGCGCCTCAAGCCGTCCGCTTCCAAGGGCCGCTACATCCAGAAGGCCACCGTCGCCACCACCTTTGGCCCGGGCATCTCGGTTGACCCCAACGTCACCAAGGTCCTGACCGAGGTCTAAGCTTCACCGGATTCACAGCAGCAACAGAGAAGGCCGTCCCGCATCCGCGGGGCGGCCTTTTCTGCGTTCCGGGGCACCGGCTACGCTGTCCCGGTGACTGCAGCGCCGTACCGCATAGAACGCCTCGTGATTCCGGACGCCCTCGACTCCCCGGACGCCGGAGACTTCCTCGAGTTCAGCACGCTCAGCGACGCCCTGGTGCTGGAGGTCTGGGGGAACCTGGACCGCGCCACCCCGCCGGGGGCCCGGCTCCGCTACTGGCGAGACGATGCCTACAAACGCATGCAGCTCTTCTTCGTCCGCACGGGCGGCCGGATGGTCGCGCGGTCCTGGCTCCGTTACGGGCTGCAGGACAACGTGGGCAGCGCACTCCTCCATGTGGACGTCCTGAACGACTTCACCGGCCGCGGGATCGGACGGGCCCTGCTGGCCCATGCCGAGGCCCTGGCGGTTGCGGACGGACGCACTGTCCTGATGACTTTCACGGAGCACCCCGCCGACTTCGACGCCGAGGGTCCGGATGTCCTCCGGCCCGCCACCGGGACCGGAGCGCTGCCGGCAGCCGCGCGCGGTGTCCGGTTCGCGCAGCGGGCGGGCTACCGGCTGGAACAGGTGGAGCGTTTCAGCTCCCTCGACTTGCCGCCGGCTCCGGGGCTGCTGGACGCCCTCGAACGGGAGGCACTGGCCAGGGCGGAACCGTACGAGCTGGTCACCTGGACGGACCGTTGCCCGGAGGAGTACGTGGAGCAGCTCGCCGTGCTGATGTCCCGGATGAGCACGGACGCTCCGACGGGCGGGCTCAGCTACGACGAAGAGACCTGGGACGCCGCCCGCGTCCGGCACGTTGAGGACACCTGGAAGCAGGCCGGGAACGTCTCGCTGGTCACCGCCGCCCGGCACCGCGACAGTAACGAACTGGCGGCGTACTCGGTGCTCGAACTGGCGCCCGGCAAACCGTGGCTGGCGGACCAGGACGACACCCTGGTCGCGGCCGGCCACCGGGGGCACCGGCTGGGCATGCTCGTCAAGATCCGCAACCTCCGCCGCCTGCTCGCCGGGTACCCGGCGGTGGAACGTGTCACCACGTTCAACGCCGCGGAGAACGACCATATGCTCGCCATCAACGTGGCGCTCGGATTCCGCCCCGCCGGCTACGACGGCGAATGGCAGCGGACCGCCGACGCCGCCGGCCGCGGGTCGTAGCCGGTCCGGCGCACGTCGTTGATGGAACGCCGGCGCAAACCGGCATATGCTGACCGTGAAAGCCCTGTTTATTGCAGGAAATCCGGTACCCGTAGATGGCAGAACAGCTGGGGATGATGCCCGTTATGGCAAACGACGTACGGATTGAACAGCTGTGGATCCCCGATTCGCTGGACGGGCCGGACGCCGCCGACTTCATTGCCGCCGTCGAGGTGGGCCGCAAGGTGCGCATGCAGACCTGGGGCAGCGACGATCTCGCCTACGCGCCGCTGGAGAAACTGCTGGAAATGGCGGACCCCTACGAGCGCCAGGTGATTCTGGTGGCCAGGATCGGCGGGGAAATCGTCGGGACCGTTGACATTGCGCTGCCGCTCTCCGAGAACCTCGACCTGGCCGAATTCGCCCTCGACATACTGCCGGAGTTCCAGGGCCGGGGCGTGGGCCGGCAGCTGCTCGAGGCCGCGGAGCACTTCGCCCGCGACGAGGGCCGCCACACCATCCTGATCGACACCAACCATCCGAGCTCCTCGCTGGGGGACAGCGAAGCCGGCCAGCTGGTCCCCGGCACCGGCCTCGGCTTCGTGCCGGTGAACAGCAGGGAAGTGGAGTTCGCCCGGCACAGCGGCTACACGCTCCAGCACATCGAACAGTTCAGTGCCTGTGCGCTGCCGCTGGACAGCGCGCTCGTGGAGGAGCTGCAGACCGAGGCAGAGGAAGCCAATGCCGGCCGCTACCGCGTGCACCATTGGACGGACCGGTGCCCGGAGCAGTGGCTCGAGGCGGTCGCTGCGCTGGAAAACAGCGCGGGCGAAGACGGCGTGCCCGGCGTCGACGATACGGACATGGTGTTCGACGGCGGGATCCTCCGGGAGGCGGAAGAGGTCGCCATCGCGCAGGGCCGCCGGACGGTAGTCACCGCCGTCGAACACATCGAAAGCGGCGAACTCGTCGGCCTGACGACCATCAGCGTCCTCGCGCTGCGCCCCGACGTCGTGTTCCAGGACGACACGGTGGTGCTGCGGGAGCACCGCGGCAACAAGCTGGGCCTGCTGATCAAGGTCGCGAACATGGAGCGGCTCTCCGAGCAGTTCCCGGATGCCCGGGTGCTCTACACCTGGAACGCGCCCGAAAACCGGTACCTGCTCAAGGTCAACCAGCAGCTGGGGTTCGCCACCGCCGGCGTGACGGGGATCTGGCAAAAGGAGCTCCCCAACTTCGGCCCCAGCAACAGCTGAACGGCGCCCGGGGCGCCCGATTTGGAGCACGCGCCCCGGTTCGCGTAAGCTGGGGGGACCAAAGACCGTCGGTTGTTGGAAATCCACTCTCCCAAGCAAGACTCACTTCTGCAGTCGCGCCGGGAGGGCCAGTGGATCTCCAGACGAAGGACCCTGAACATAGGGCGGCCGGCGCAGGTGAACGAAGCAAAGCTCCGCAGTCATGTACTGCGTCGAGACAAGCCCCGTGCATCTGCGCGGGGCGTTTTTTAGTTTTTAGCTCTTTTGAGCGGGGACCGGGAAACACCGGCACTATCCCCGGAAGGAGGGTTATGGCAACGCCTAGCAAGGTTTCAGCAGTAGCTGAGATCACTAACGATTTCAAGGAATCGAACGCCGCTGTCCTGACCGAATACCGCGGGCTCACCGTTGCACAGCTCAAGCAGCTGCGTGTCTCTCTCGGCCAGGACACCAAGTTCTCGGTCGTCAAGAACACCCTGACCGCTATTGCAGCCAAGGAAGCTGGTGTCGAAGCATTCGACGGCCAGCTCGCCGGCCCCACTGCAATCGCGTTCATCAAGGGTGACGCAGTTGCCGCTGCCAAGAGCCTGACGGATTTTGCCAAGACCAACAAGCAGCTGGTTATCAAGACCGGTTACTTCGAGGGCAAGGCACTGAACGCCAGCGAAGTTGCTGCCCTGGCAGCACTCGAGTCCCGCGAGCTGCAGCTCGCCAAGGTTGCAGGCATCCTCAAGGCTCCTGCTGCCGCCGCTGTACGCATCATCGACGCGCTGCGCCTCAAGCTTGAAGAAGAGAACGGCGCACCGGCTGAAGCCGAGGCGCCCGCCGCTGACGAAGCTCCGGCCGACGCAGCAGCTGAAGCTCCGGCTGACGCTGCCGCTGAAGCTCCGGCCGACGCCGCAGCCCCCGAAGAGAACTAACTCTCTAAACCAGACTCCGGTGCGAAGGCACGGCTCCGGCCGCCGAGCACCACTATAGGAAGGACGCCACACCATGGCGAAGCTCACCAACGAAGAGCTCATTGAAGCTTTCAAGGAACTAACCATCATCGAGCTCTCTGAGTTCGTAAAGCTCTTCGAAGAGACCTTCGAAGTTACGGCTGCTGCTGTTGCAGTTGCTGGCCCCGCTGCCGGCGGGCCTGCCGAAGAAGAAGAGCAGACCGCATTCGACGTCATCCTGGAGCACCCGGGCGACAAGAAGATTGCAGTCATCAAGGAAGTTCGCGCGATCACTTCCCTGGGCCTCAAGGAAGCAAAGGACGTTGTTGACAGCGCTCCGAAGGCTATCCTCGAAGGTGTCACCAAGGAAGCTGCCGAGAAGGCTGTTGCACAGCTCGAAGAAGCCGGCGCTCGCGTTACCCTCAAGTAACTCGCCGCTTCAGGAACTGTCCGGGAACCACGCGTTCCCGTTCCGCTCCGGGAAACCCCGTCCACTCCGGTGGGCGGGGTTTCCTGCGTTAAGGGCACGCGAGACTTCGCCGGCGCTCCGCCGGCCAGCCGCCCCTCCAACAGCAGCGCGGGGTCAGTTCCGGGCCATCCCGAGCGACGGGATGGGCCGGAACTGACCCCGCGTTGTTTTGTTAACCCGGGGGCGACCTTATCCCGGGGGAGGTGTTAACCCGGTCGGGCTAGATCGTCGGGGGCGGGTCGGGTCGGGTGGCTCAGTTGGGTTCGGAGATGTCCGCGACGACGGCAGCGAGGGCCGCGGTCAGGGCGTCGGCGTCGACGAAGGCGCTGAAGCCGTGTTCCCCGGCACCCATGGAAATCCTGCGCCCGGTGATGGTCCGGTCCGCGTACACCGGCCAGGCCACCGTGCTTCCGAGCGGGGTGATCGTGCCGCGCTCATAGCCAGTGGCGGCCAGGGCGACGTCCGCCGCCGGAAGAGACAGCTTGTTCACTCCGAGCAGCGCGCGGAGTTTCGGCCAGGAAATCTGCCGGTCGCCCGGAATCAGGGCGAACAGGAAACTGCCGTCCTTGTGTTTGACCACCAGGGACTTCACGATATCCCCGGGCTCGATCCCCAGGATCCGGGCCGTCTCCTCCAGGCTGTTCGCGGCCAGGCGCTCCACGAGCTGGACGCTGAGGCCGCGGGCGGCGGCGTCAGCCAGGAACCGCTCCCGGCCGGTGGCGCCGCCATCACCGGCGGCGCCACTACCGGCGCCGCCATCACCGGCGCCGCCATCACCGGCGCCGCCATCACCGGCGCCGCCATCACCGGCGGCGCCACCGCTGGCGGCACTACGTGCCGGGCCCTGCCCGGGCATCGCGGGGTCCGGCATGGCGCTCAGTCGCGGTACAGCAGGAGCGCTTCGCCCTGCCCGCCGCCGCCGCAGAGGGACACCGCGGCCCTGCCGGTGCCGCGCCGCTTCAGCTCGTGCGCGGCGTGCAGGGCGAGCCGGGCGCCGGAGGCGCCGATCGGGTGGCCCACGGCGATCGCGCCGCCGTGGATGTTGCACTTCTCCAGCGGGTAGTCGAGGTCCTTGAGGGACTGGACGGCGACGGAGCCGAACGCCTCGTTGATCTCGATGAAGTCCAGGTCCGCGGCGGACCAGCCGGCCTTGGCCAGCGCGCTCTTGATCGCGTTGGCGGGCTGGGAGTGCAGCGAGTTGTCCGGACCGGCCACCTGCCCGGGTTTCCCGACGACGGCGAGGTAGTCCAGGCCGTTGTCCTCGGCCAACTTCCGCGAGGACAGCACGAGGGCGGAGGCGCCGTCGGACAGGGGGGAGGAGTTGCCGGCGGTGATGGTGCCGTCCGTGACGAACGCCGCCCGCAGCCCGGCCAGCGACGTCACGGTGGTGTCCGGCCGGACGCCTTCATCGGCGGCCAGGATGACCGCGTCCCCCTTGCGCTGCTTCACGCTGATCGGCGCGATTTCGCCGTCGAACACGCCGTCCTTGGCGGCGCGGGCGGCGCGTTGGTGGGAGGCGGCCGCCACCTCGTCCTGGGAGGTGCGGTCGATGCCCAGCGTGAGGTTCTTGGTCTCGGTGGACAGGCCCATGGACTGCCCGTCGAAGGCGTCGGTCAGGCCGTCATGGGCCGCGACGTCGAGCGCCTGGATGGAGCCGTAGGTCCAGCCCTGCCGGGAGCCGGGGAGGAGGTGCGGCGCGCGGGTCATCGACTCCTGGCCGCCGGCGACGACGACGGTGGCGTCGCCGCTGCGGATCATCCGCGCCGCATCGATCACCGCGGTCAGCCCGGACAGGCAGACCTTGTTGATCGTCACGGTCGGAACATTCCAGCCGATGCCGGCGCCGATGGCGCTCTGGCGGGCGGGGTTCTGGCCTGCCCCGGCCTGCAGCACCTGGCCCATGATCACCGAGTCCACCTGCTCGGCCTTCACTCCGCTGGCGGCCAGGGCCGCGCGGATGGCGTGCGCGCCGAGCTCCACGGCCGTGAAGCTGGCGAGCTGCCCGTTGAGGCGCCCCTGGGGCGTGCGGGCGGCAGCGAGGATGACAACATCATTGTTGTCTGCAGAGTTGCTCATGGTTTTCTCTTCCGATCTTGAACGATGTACAGCAAGGTTATCGTGACCCCGGTCACCGGGCCATCCGCTGCCCTCACCGCCGGCCAAGCGGCGCCGCGCTCCGCGGGCGTTATACCCGATCCGGGCGCCGGGGCCGGTGCTTGCAATCCCGGACGAAGTGGGGTAGACAAGTAGGTTGCTTTGCCGTATCGTAGATATTTGCGTCTTCCCTGTTTACCTTCAGCCTTCATATAGCGGTGGGCTTAGCCTGGCAGCTGGGCCATCAATGTGCCGTCAACAACGGCACCAGCATGGTCAGCGCGGGTCCCGGGTCATATAGCGGAACCGGATTGGTAGCACTGCGGAGTCACTCCGCAGGGTGCATAACGGGGGAGATCTGAAAACGCCTGAAGGTCTGTGGAAGGATCCCTCTTGGTCGCCTCGAGCACCTCTAATGTAAACAACGCTGCAACCGCTATCAATGCCGACAGCACCGACGGTGCAACCCGCCGGCTCTCATTCGCAAAGATTCACGAACCTCTTGACGTTCCGAATCTGCTTGCCCTGCAAACGGACAGCTTTGACTGGCTGGTCGGAAACGAACGCTGGCAGGCACGCGTAGCCAAGGCCGTAGAAGAAGGCGACCTCAGCGTCGCCACCTCCTCGGGTCTGTCCGACATCTTCGAAGAGATCTCCCCGATCGAGGATTTCCAGGGCACCATGTCCCTGAGCTTCTCGGAGCCGGAGTTCGCTGATCCGAAATACACGATGGCTGAGTGCAAGGACCGGGACGCAACGTACTCGGCTCCGCTGTACGTCAAGGCCGAATTCATGAACAACAACACGGGCGAAATCAAGCAGCAGACCGTGTTCATGGGTGACTTCCCGCTGATGACCGAGAAGGGCACCTTCGTCGTCAACGGCACCGAGCGTGTCGTTGTCTCGCAGCTGGTCCGCTCCCCGGGCGCCTACTTTGAGCGCACCGCCGACAAGACCAGCGACAAGGACATCTTCACCGCGAAGATCATCCCGTCCCGCGGCGCCTGGTTCGAACTCGAAATCGATAAGCGCGACCAGGTCGGCGTTCGCCTCGACCGCAAGCGCAAGCAGTCCGTCACGGTGCTGCTGAAGGCCCTCGGCTGGACCGAAGGCCAGATCCTCGAAGAGTTCGGCCAGTACGACTCCATGCGCGCAACGCTGGAGAAGGACGCGACCGAAACCCGCGAAGACGCCTTGCTGGACATCTACCGGAAGCTGCGACCGGGCGAGCCGCCCACGGTCGAGGCTGCCCAGTCACTGCTGGACAACCTGTACTTCAACTCCAAGCGCTACGATCTGGCCAAGGTTGGCCGTTACAAGATCAACCGCAAGCTCGGCATCGACCGCTCCCTTGGTGACAAGGAAGCGTCTGTCCTGCACGTTGAAGACATCGTCGCCATGATCAAGTTCCTCGTTGCCCTGCACGCCGGTGAGAAGACCCTCACAGGCAAGCGCGACGGCCAGGACCACGAGCTGCGCGTTGAGATCGATGACATCGACCACTTCGGCAACCGCCGCATCCGCGCCGTCGGCGAGCTCATCGAGAACCAGGTCCGCACCGGCCTGTCCCGTATGGAGCGCGTTGTCCGCGAGCGTATGACGACCCAGGACGTCGAGGCCATCACGCCGCAGACGCTGATCAACATCCGCCCCGTCGTGGCAGCGATCAAGGAGTTCTTCGGAACCTCCCAGCTGTCCCAGTTCATGGACCAGAACAACCCGCTGTCGGGTCTGACCCACAAGCGCCGCCTGTCGGCGCTTGGCCCGGGTGGTCTGTCCCGTGACCGTGCAGGCATGGAAGTCCGAGACGTTCACCCGTCGCACTACGGACGTATGTGCCCCATCGAAACCCCTGAAGGCCCGAACATTGGCCTGATCGGTTCGCTGGCTTCCTACGGACGCATCAACCCGTTCGGTTTCATCGAGACCCCGTACCGCCTGGTGGCCGAGGGTGTTGTCTCCGACGAGGTCCAGTACCTCACGGCCGACGACGAGGCAGAGGTCCTGATTGCACAGGCCAACGCTCCGCTCGACGGGAACAAGAAGTTCGCCGAAGAGACCGTCCTGGTCCGCGCCCGTGGTGGTGGAGGCGAGCCCGTGCTGGTCCCCGCCGGCGAGGTCGAGTTCATGGACGTTTCCCCGCGCCAGATGGTGTCCGTGGCTACCGCCCTGATCCCGTTCCTCGAGCATGACGATGCTAACCGCGCACTCATGGGTGCCAACATGCAGCGCCAGGCCGTGCCGCTGGTCCGTTCCGAGGCGCCGTTCGTCGGTACCGGCATGGAACGCGCCGCAGCCGTCGACGCCGGTGACGTCACCATCGCGAAGAAGGCCGGTGTGGTCACCGAGGTTTCCGCCGAGCTCGTCATCATGCTCAACGATGACGGCACGGAAACCAACTACCGCATCAACAAGTTCGCCCGCTCCAACCAGGGCAACTGCTACAACAACCGCGTTCTGGTGAGCGAAGGCCAGCGCCTGGAGGTCGGCGGCATCATCGCTGACGGCCCGGCAACGGACCAGGGCGAACTGGCCCTCGGAAAGAACCTGCTCGTGGCATTCATGTCATGGGAAGGCCACAACTTCGAGGATGCCATCATCCTGTCCCAGCGGATCGTGGCCGAGGACGTCCTGTCCTCCATCCACATCGAGGAGCACGAGATCGATGCCCGCGACACCAAGCTTGGTGCCGAGGAAATCACCCGTGACATCCCGAACGTGTCCGAGGAAGTCCTGGCAGGCCTGGACGAGCGTGGCATCATCCACATCGGTGCCGAGGTCGAAGCCGGCGACATCCTGGTCGGAAAGGTCACGCCCAAGGGCGAGACCGAGCTGACCCCGGAGGAACGCCTGCTGCGCGCCATCTTCGGTGAGAAGTCCCGCGAAGTGCGCGACACCTCGCTGAAGGTTCCGCACGGCGAGTCCGGCACCGTCATCGGTGTCCGCGTCTTCGACCGCGACAACGACGACGAGCTGCCCCCGGGCGTCAACCAGCTGGTCCGCGTCTACGTCGCTGCCAAGCGCAAGATCACCGACGGCGACAAGCTCGCCGGCCGTCACGGCAACAAGGGCGTTATCTCCAAGATCCTTCCGATCGAGGACATGCCCTTCCTTGCCGACGGTACCCCCGTTGATATCGTCCTGAACCCGCTGGGTGTTCCGGGCCGTATGAACGTCGGCCAGGTGCTGGAAACGCACCTCGGCTGGGTTGCCAAGACCGGCTGGAAGATCGAGGGCGAGCCCGAGTGGGTCAAGCAGCTGCCGAACCTGCCGCGCGAGAGTGGCTCGACCACTGTTGCAACGCCGGTCTTCGACGGTGCGCGTGAAGAGGAAATCACTGGTCTCCTCGACTCCACCAACGTCACCCGCGACGGCGTCCGCCTGATCAACTCCTCAGGCAAGACCCGGCTGTTCGACGGCCGCTCCGGCGAGCCGTTCCCGGATCCGATCTCGGTCGGCTACATGTACATCCTGAAGCTCCACCACCTGGTGGACGACAAGATCCACGCGCGCTCCACCGGCCCGTACTCCATGATCACGCAGCAGCCGCTGGGTGGTAAGGCACAGTTCGGTGGCCAGCGCTTCGGTGAAATGGAAGTGTGGGCGCTCGAAGCTTACGGCGCCGCCTACACGCTCCAGGAGCTCCTCACGATCAAGTCGGATGACATCCATGGTCGTGTGAAGGTCTACGAAGCCATCGTCAAGGGCGAGAACATCCCCGAGCCGGGCGTTCCTGAGTCCTTCAAGGTCTTGATCAAGGAAATGCAGTCGCTGTGCCTGAACGTGGAAGTTCTTTCCACGGACGGAACCACAATTGAAATGCGTGACTCTGATGACGCAGTCTTCACGGCTGCGGAAGAACTGGGCATCGATCTGTCTCGTGCAGAGCCCAGTTCCGTAGAAGAGGTTTAGCAGAGGCCGTACGACGGCGGGTTCCCACCCGCCGTCGTACGCCCCTCCCTCTTCCCGTAACCCAAGACTTCAGAATTTAGAGAACAAGAGAGAACAGGGACCATATGTCCAGCGAATCCTCCTTCGGCCTCATGCAGATCGGCCTCGCCACCGCGGAAGACATCCGTGGCTGGTCTTACGGCGAGGTTAAGAAGCCGGAAACCATCAACTACCGCACGCTCAAGCCTGAGAAGGACGGCCTCTTCTGCGAGAAGATCTTCGGCCCGTCCCGCGACTGGGAGTGCTACTGCGGTAAGTACAAGCGCGTGCGCTTCAAGGGCATCATCTGCGAGCGGTGTGGCGTTGAGGTCACCCGCGCAAAGGTCCGCCGTGAGCGCATGGGCCACATCGAGCTGGCCGCCCCGGTCACGCACATCTGGTACTTCAAGGGTGTTCCGTCCCGCCTGGGCTACCTCCTTGACCTGGCACCGAAGGACCTCGAAAAGGTCATCTACTTCGCCGCCTACATGATCACGAGCGTCGACGCCGACAGCCGCCACGAAGAACTGCCCAACCTCCAGGTTGAGCACGACATCGAGAAGAAGCAGCTGATCGACAACCGCGACTCGGACATCGCCACGATCGCCCGCGACCTTGAGAACGAGCTTGCCCGTCTCGAAGGCGAAGGCGCCAAGGCTGCCGACAAGAAGAAGGCCCGCGACTCCGCTGACCGCCAGATGGCTAACGTCCGCAAGCGCGCGGATGCTGAAATCGAGCGACTCGAGCAGGTCTGGGACCGCTTCAAGAACCTCAAGGTCGCTGACCTTGAAGGCGACGAAGGCCTGTACCGCGAACTGCGCGACCGCTACGGCATGTACTTCGAAGGCTCCATGGGTGCCGAAGCGATCAAGAAGCGTCTTGAGAACTTCGACATGCAGGCCGAGTCGGACATGCTCCGCGACATCATCGCCAACGGCAAGGGCCAGCGCAAGACCCGCGCCCTGAAGCGGCTCAAGGTGGTCAACGCGTTCCTGACGACCAACAACAGCCCGCTCGGCATGGTGCTGGACGCCGTCCCGGTGATCCCGCCGGAACTGCGCCCGATGGTCCAGCTGGACGGCGGCCGCTTCGCGACCTCCGACCTCAACGACCTCTACCGCCGCGTGATCAACCGCAACAACCGCCTCAAGCGCCTGCTTGATCTCGGTGCTCCGGAGATCATCGTCAACAACGAGAAGCGCATGCTTCAGGAAGCCGTTGACAGCCTGTTCGACAACGGCCGCCGCGGCCGTCCGGTCACCGGACCGGGCAACCGCCCGCTGAAGTCCCTGAGCGACATGCTCAAGGGCAAGCAGGGTCGTTTCCGCCAGAACCTCCTGGGTAAGCGCGTTGACTACTCCGGCCGTTCCGTGATCGTCGTCGGCCCGCAGCTGAAGCTGCACCAGTGTGGCCTGCCGAAGCAGATGGCACTGGAGCTCTTCAAGCCGTTCGTGATGAAGCGCCTGGTTGACCTCAACCACGCCCAGAACATCAAGTCGGCCAAGCGGATGGTTGAGCGCTACCGCCCGCAGGTCTGGGATGTCCTCGAAGAGATCATCACCGAGCACCCCGTGCTGCTGAACCGTGCACCCACCCTGCACCGTCTCGGCATCCAGGCGTTCGAACCGCAGCTTGTTGAAGGTAAGGCAATCCAGCTTCACCCGCTGGTCTGTGGCGCCTTCAACGCTGACTTCGACGGCGACCAGATGGCAGTCCACCTGCCGCTGAGCCCCGAAGCCCAGGCTGAGGCCCGCATCCTGATGCTGTCCTCGAACAACATCCTGAAGCCGTCTGACGGCCGCCCGGTGACGCTGCCTTCGCAGGATATGATCATCGGCCTCTACCACCTGACCACCAAGCGTGTCGGTTCAGCTGGCGAGGGCCGGATCTTCTCCTCCGTCGCGGAAGCCATCATGGCGTACGACCTGCACGAGCTGCACCTGAACTCCCAGGTCAAGATCCGTCTTGAGGGCTTTGTCCCTTACGCCGGCTGGGAAGCTCCGGAAGGCTACGAGCCGGGTCAGACCGTGCTCGTCCAGACCTCCCTGGGCCAGGTCCTCTTCAACGAGACGCTGCCGGCGGACTACCCGTGGGTTGAGAACGTTGCCGATAAGGGCGAACTGTCCACCATCGTCAACGACCTCGCCGAGCGCTACCCGAAGGTGGTCACGGCGGCAACGCTGGACAACCTGAAGGATGCCGGTTTCTACTGGGCCACCCGGTCCGGTGTCACCGTCGCCATCTCCGACATCGAGGTGCCCAAGGACAAGCCGCGGATCCTCGCCGGTTACGAGACCATGGCCGCCAAGATCCAGGGCCAGTACGACAAGGGCCTGATCGACGACGACGAGCGTCGCCAGGAACTGATCGAGATCTGGAACAAGGCAACGAACGAGATCGCCCAGGCGATGCGTGACAACCTGTCCCCGATGAACACGATCAACCGCATGGTGTCCTCCGGCGCACGTGGTAACTGGATGCAGGTCCGGCAGATCGCGGGTATCCGTGGCCTGGTGGCCAACCCTAAGGGTGAGATCATCCCGCGTCCGATCAAGTCCTCGTACCGCGAGGGCCTGTCGGTGCTGGAATACTTCATCGCCACGCACGGTGCCCGTAAGGGTCTGGCTGACACCGCGCTGCGTACCGCCAACTCGGGTTACCTGACCCGTCGTCTGGTGGACGTGTCGCAGGACGTCATCGTCCGCGAAGAGGACTGCGGCACCGAGCGCGGTCTGATGACCGCCATCGCGGTCGCTGACTCCAACGGCGAGCTGGTCCTGGACGAGAACGTCGAGAACAGCGCGTACGCCCGTACCCTGGCCGTGGATGTCGTTGACTCCAAGGGCAAGGTCCTGGCAGCGGGCGGCACTGACTGCGGCGACGTCGTCATTGCCGAACTGTTCGCCGCCGGCATCACCGAGGTCAAGGTCCGCTCCGTACTCACCTGTGAGTCCAGCGTCGGCACCTGCGCCCTGTGCTACGGCCGTTCACTGGCCACGGGTAAGACCGTCGACATCGGTGAGGCAGTCGGCATCATCGCCGCACAGTCCATCGGTGAGCCGGGTACCCAGCTGACCATGCGTACGTTCCACACCGGTGGGGCTGTTTCCTCCAGCGGTGGCGACGACATCACCCAGGGTCTGCCCCGTATCCAGGAGCTCTTCGAAGCCCGTACTCCGAAGGGTGTCGCACCGATTGCTGAAGCAGCCGGCCGCATCACCATCGAAGAGTCCGAGCGCCAGATGCGCCTGGTCATCACCCCGGATGACGGATCCGAAGAGATCGCTTACCCGGTCCTGCGCCGTTCACGTCTTCTCATCGAAGACGGCGAGCACGTCAGCGTCGGCCAGAAGCTCATCAACGGTCCGGTCGACCCCAAGCAGGTTCTGCGCATCATGGGCCCCCGTGCCGCGCAGAAGTTCCTGGTTGACGAGGTCCAGGGCGTGTACCGCAGCCAGGGCATCGGTATCCACGACAAGCACGTCGAGGTTATCGTCCGCCAGATGCTGCGCCGCGTCACGGTCATCGAGTCCGGCGAATCGGACCTGCTGCCCGGCGAGCTCGCCGAGCGTAGCCGCTTCGAAGATGCCAACCGCCGTGTTGTGTCCGAGGGCAAGACGCCGGCTTCCGGCCGTCCCGAGCTCATGGGTATCACCAAGGCGTCCCTGGCGACCGAGTCCTGGCTGTCCGCAGCTTCCTTCCAGGAGACCACCCGCGTCCTGACGCAGGCGGCCATGGAAGGCAAGAGCGACCCGCTGCTCGGCCTCAAGGAAAACGTCATCATCGGTAAGCTCATCCCGGCCGGCACGGGTCTCCCGCGCTACACTGAGGTCACCGTGGAGCCCACTGAAGAAGCAAAGGCCAACCTGTTCACCGGCCCCAGCGCGTTCAGTGATTTCTCCTACGATTCCCTGGGCGGCGACGGAGCTCCTGAGTTCCACGCCATCCCGCTGGATGACTACGACCTGGGCAGCGACTTCCGCTAAACAGGTAGCTTTCCCAAGGATGGTCCCGCACCGCAAGGTGGGGGACCATCCCCTTTAACCCATCGACTGCTCCGGTACCGCCCTTTTGGAGCCCCATAAGGGCGGTACCGGAGCAACCGATGGGGGAGGAGGGGGCATGGTTCCGCGCCGATTAAGGGCCGGGACCCGTCCGTGTTAGACTTGAGACTAATTGTTATCGTGGCAGTGGATGAGTGCGCCGGTAGAAGCTGAAAGGCTGAACCAGGTCGACGTTTCCGGTTTGCAGGGTTCTTGTGCAACGTATGCCACATTTTCGCATGCCTAGGGGCAGTTCAGGATGAAAGTCCGTGGGCCCCGGCGTGCGGTCCGACTATTAAGGCTTCGCCTCAGCTGCTCTGGAGAGAACTTCAAAGCTCGAGCGGCGGGGCGCAGCGACAAGAGAGCGGCTGCCAACGGCCGCTCCGGATAAAACGGAGAACACGAGAGTGCCTACGATTAACCAGCTGGTCCGCAAGGGCCGCACGCCTAAGGTCAAGAAGACCAAGGCCCCCGCGCTTAACGGCAGCCCGATGCGCCGCGGTGTTTGCACCCGCGTGTACACGACGACCCCGAAGAAGCCGAACTCGGCTCTGCGTAAGGTTGCACGTGTGCGCCTCAACGGCGGCGTTGAAGTCACCGCGTACATCCCCGGTGTAGGCCACAACCTGCAGGAGCACTCCATTGTGCTCGTCCGTGGCGGCCGCGTTAAGGACCTTCCGGGTGTCCGTTACAAGATCGTCCGTGGCGCCCTCGATACCCAGGGTGTCAAGAACCGTAAGCAGGCTCGTAGCCGCTACGGCGCAAAGATGGAGAAGAAGTAATATGCCTCGCAAGGGTCCGGCCCCCAAGCGGCCGCTAGTTCTAGATCCCGTTTACGGCTCCCCGCTGGTCACCCAGCTGATCAACAAGGTGCTCGTTGACGGCAAGAAGTCCACCGCAGAGCGCATCGTTTACGGTGCACTCGAAGGTGCTCGTGCCAAGTCCGGCGGCGACCCGGTTGCAGCCCTCAAGAAGGCCATGGAGAACGTCAAGCCTTCCCTCGAGGTCCGCTCCCGCCGTGTCGGTGGCGCCACCTACCAGGTTCCGGTTGAGGTCAAGCCGGGCCGCTCCACCGCACTCGCCCTGCGCTGGCTGGTTGGCTACTCCAAGGCCCGCCGCGAGAAGACCATGACCGAGCGCCTCCAGAACGAGATTCTGGATGCCTCCAACGGTCTCGGTGCCGCTGTGAAGCGTCGCGAAGACACCCACAAGATGGCCGAGTCCAACAAGGCCTTCGCACACTACCGCTGGTAATACTTCCCGGACGCCGCCGGCTCTACAGAACCGGCGGCGAACGTGCAGTTCATCCGAAAGGGAGACACCGTGGCACAGGACGTGCTTACCGACCTTAGCAAGGTCCGCAATATCGGCATCATGGCCCACATTGATGCCGGCAAGACCACTACTACCGAGCGCATCCTGTTCTACACGGGTGTGAACCACAAGATCGGCGAAACGCACGACGGCGCTTCGACGACTGACTGGATGGAACAGGAAAAGGAACGCGGCATCACCATCACGTCTGCCGCCGTGACCTGCTTCTGGGAAAACAACCAGATCAACATCATCGACACCCCCGGCCACGTGGACTTCACGGTTGAGGTTGAGCGCTCCCTGCGCGTCCTCGACGGTGCAGTTGCCGTGTTCGACGGCAAGGAAGGCGTGGAGCCGCAGTCTGAGACTGTCTGGCGCCAGGCTGACAAGTACAACGTCCCGCGCATCTGCTTCGTCAACAAGATGGACAAGCTCGGCGCTGACTTCTACTTCACCGTCGACACCATCATCAGCCGCCTCGGTGCCAAGCCGCTCGTCATGCAGCTGCCGATCGGCGCCGAGAACGACTTCATCGGCGTCGTCGACCTGCTTTACATGCGCGCACTGGTCTGGCCCGGCGACTCCAAGGGTGACGTCACCATGGGTGCCAAGTACGAGATCCAGGAGATCCCGGCTGACCTCAAGGAAAAGGCCGAGGAGTACCGAGCAACCCTCATCGAGACCGTTGCAGAGTCCTCCGAAGAGCTCATGGAGAAGTACCTCGAAGGTGAAGAAATCACCGAAGAGGAGCTCAAGGCCGGCATCCGCAAGATGACGATCAACTCCGAGCTCTACCCGGTCTTCTGTGGCTCCGCGTTCAAGAACCGCGGCGTCCAGCCGATGCTTGACGCCGTCGTGGATTACCTGCCGAACCCGCTCGACGTCCCGCCGATGATCGGTCTCGATCCCCGCGACGAAGAGAAGCAACTGACGCGCAAGCCGTCCTCCGAGGAGCCGTTCTCGGCTCTGGCGTTCAAGATTGCTACGCACCCGTTCTTCGGTCAGCTCACCTTCATCCGCGTGTACTCCGGTCACGTGGAAGCAGGCTCCCAGGTGGTCAACTCCACCAAGGGCAAGAAGGAGCGCATCGGCAAGCTGTTCCAGATGCACGCCAACAAGGAAATGCCCGTTGACGGCGCTACCGCTGGCCACATCTACGCAGCGATCGGCCTGAAGGACACCACCACGGGCGACACCCTGTGTGATCCCAGCAACCAGATCGTCCTGGAGTCCATGAGCTTCCCGGAGCCCGTGATCTCCGTTGCGATCGAGCCGAACACCAAGGGTGACCAGGAGAAGCTCTCCACGGCCATCCAGAAGCTCTCCGCTGAGGACCCGACCTTCCAGGTCTCCCTCAACGAGGACACCGGCCAGACCATCATCGCCGGCATGGGCGAGCTCCACCTGGACATCCTGGTGGACCGCATGCGCCGCGAATTCAAGGTCGAGGCAAACGTGGGCAAGCCCCAGGTTGCCTACCGTGAAACCATCAAGCGTGCTGTAGAGCGTCACGACTACACGCACAAGAAGCAGACCGGTGGTTCCGGCCAGTTCGCAAAGATCCAGATCGCGATCGAGCCGCTGGACACGTCCGAGGGCGAGCTGTACGAGTTCTCGAACAAGGTCACCGGTGGACGTATTCCGCGCGAATACATCCCCTCGGTTGACGCCGGTATCCAGGATGCGCTGAACGACGGCGTCCTCGCCGGATACCCGGTTGTCGGCATCAAGGCCACGCTGATTGACGGCGCGTACCACGATGTTGACTCCTCGGAAATGGCGTTCAAGATCGCCGGCCGTATGGCTTTCAAGGAAGCCGCACGCAAGGCGAACCCCATCCTGCTCGAACCGCTGATGGATGTCGAGGTCCGCACCCCTGAGGAATACATGGGTGAAGTTATCGGTGACCTCAACTCCCGCCGTGGCCAGATGCAGTCCATGGAAGATGCCCAGGGCGTCAAGGTCATCCGTGCGCACGTCCCGCTGTCCGGCATGTTCGGCTACATCGGTGACCTGCGCTCGAAGACCCAGGGCCGCGCTGTGTACTCCATGACGTTCCACAGCTACGCCGAGGTCCCGAAGGCATTCGCCGACGAGATCATCCAGAAGACCCGCGGCGAGTAGCCTCCAAAGGCTCTCGCAGGGACAAACTCGGGTGCGTCTCCGTCAACGGAGATACACCCGGTGCAGGTGGCCGGTTCCGGTCAGCCGCTTTTCCGGGCAGGCCGGGCGGCCATCTGCACCGACAGAGTCGAGGGACTAGTATTAGTTCCTGAATCTGCAATTTCATCAATCCAAAGCCCCCCAAGTAGACTTACTGAAGTTTCGCCGCGATAAGCGCGGTCGAAGGGTAAGTCATTTGAAAACGTTCTAGGAGGAACCTGTGGCAAAGGCAAAGTTCGAGCGGACTAAGCCGCACGTCAACATCGGCACCATTGGTCACGTTGACCACGGTAAGACGACGCTGACGGCCGCGATTTCCAAGGTGCTGTACGACAAGTACCCGACACTCAACGAGCAGCGCGACTTCGCGTCCATTGACTCTGCTCCCGAAGAGCGTCAGCGCGGCATTACCATCAACATCTCCCACGTTGAGTACCAGACCGAGAAGCGCCACTACGCACACGTAGACGCTCCGGGTCACGCTGACTACATCAAGAACATGATCACCGGCGCTGCACAGATGGACGGTGCAATCCTCGTGGTTGCCGCCACTGACGGCCCGATGGCTCAGACCCGCGAGCACGTCCTGCTCGCCCGCCAGGTTGGTGTCCCCTACCTGCTGGTCGCACTCAACAAGTCGGACATGGTCGATGACGAAGAGCTCCTCGACCTCGTCGAAATGGAAGTTCGCGAGCTGCTTTCGGCTCAGGGCTTCGATGGCGATGAGGCTCCGGTCGTTCGCGTTTCCGGTCTGAAGGCTCTCGAAGGCGACCCGGTTTGGGTCAAGTCCGTCGAGGACCTCATGGAAGCTGTCGACAACTCTGTGCCGGACCCGGTACGTGACCGCGACAAGCCGTTCCTGATGCCGATCGAAGATGTCTTCACGATCACCGGCCGTGGCACCGTTGTTACGGGCCGCGCCGAGCGTGGAACCCTCGCCATCAACTCCGAGGTCGAGATCGTCGGCATCCGCCCGGTCCAGAAGACCACGGTTACCGGTATCGAGATGTTCCACAAGCAGCTCGACGAAGCATGGGCCGGCGAGAACTGTGGCCTCCTGCTCCGCGGTCTGAAGCGCGACGATGTCGAGCGTGGCCAGGTTGTCGTCAAGCCGGGTTCCATCACCCCGCACACCGACTTCGAGGCTAACGTCTACATCCTCTCCAAGGACGAAGGCGGCCGTCACAACCCGTTCTACTCCAACTACCGCCCGCAGTTCTACTTCCGCACCACGGACGTAACCGGCGTTATCACCCTGCCGGAAGGCACGGAAATGGTTATGCCTGGCGACAACACTGAGATGACCGTTGCGCTCATCCAGCCCATCGCCATGGAAGAGGGCCTCGGCTTCGCTATCCGCGAAGGCGGCCGCACCGTTGGTTCGGGACGCGTTACCAAGATCCTCAAGTAATACTTGCTGATCTGAGTTAGACCTCTGATCGGGTCGGCCGTCTGACGGCCCCCGTGAAGCAAGGAACAGCCCCGCTGCACTCGCAGCGGGGCTGTTCCTTTTTGTTCTCCGGGTGCCTGCCCCGGGTCCCTGCCCGGCGGCGGGACCAAGGCCCCTTCCGGGCTGGGCGAAGATCCGCCGCTTGAACCCGCGCGGACGATGTGGAGGATCCCCGGTCCTGGGAACGGGCCCTGTGGACAGGGCTCCGCTGAACGCCCACCAGTGCTATATTTTATCTAGTCATTGGATTTAATGGGAGCTGGGCGAGTACTGTCAGCCGGAGTCAGAAGGATATCCATGTCGACCGCTGTCCACCCCCTGCTGGCAATACTCCTGGTTGCGGTCGCCTTAGTGCTGGGCCTCCGCAGGGGGAGGGCGCGGGAACGCCGGCACCACGCTGACGCGAACAGCCAGGCCTTCGCGGCCGGCTTTCGCGCCGGGCACCTCCAGGGCTGGCGGGACGGCCAGACCGCCCGGGAGACGGGGGCGTCGACCATCCCGCCGGCGGCGGCAGCGGCTCCACCGCCTGCCGCGCCGGTGCCGCTGGCGGCTCCACCGCTGAACCCGCCAGGCCGGCCAACACCGCCGGTCCGGCATGCCGGCGCGTTTCCGTACGAGCCAACATCGACGCTCCCGCCGGCAGCGCACGATCAGCGCTGGCCCCTGCCCGCGCAGCGGCCGGCTCCGGCGCAGGTGGCTCCGGCCCCTGCTCCGCGGGAGTCCGCCGCGGACCGGGCTGCCCGAAAGGAGAAACGGGACCGGCAGAACATCAACATCACCCTCTACGTCGCCAGCCTCCTGCTGGTGGCTGCCGGTGCCCTGTTCATCGGCACCGGCCTCCCGGCAGTCCTCCGCTTCGCCGGCGTTGTCGCCATCACCGCGCTGTTCTATGCCGGCGGTCTGGTCCTGCATGCGAGGGCCCCGCGGCTCCGGCCGGCCGCCGTCGCCTTCGCCGGAACCGGCCTGGCCCTGATCCCGGTGGCCGGCCTGGCCATGTACAACTTCACCCTGCCCGACGGCCCCGCCGCCTGGCTGGTCACCTCGTTCATCGGCACTGTGGCCTACGTTGCCGCCGCCGTCCGGATGGACAGCAGGGTTCTCGCCTACCTGTCCCTGACTTTTGTCGTGTCGACGGCGTGGTCCGGGATTTCGGTCGTGGGCGGAGCCGTGCTCTGGTACTTCGCGGCGCTGATCGCCATCGCGGTCGTCCTGACCCTGCTGGCGCTGACGCGTCCGCGCTGGATGCCGTCGGTGTTCGTCAAACCGCTGATGGACCTGCACCCGTTCGTGGTCCCCGCCGTCGCAGCCGCTGCGACCTTCCTTCCGATGCTGCTCGGCAGGGGCGAGTACGCGTTCATGATGTTCCTGTGTGGAACGTACTTCGCCCTGATGGCGGCGCTCCCGCAGAGCCGGTTCCGGGTCGGCCAGTACTACGGCGCCCGGGTCAGCCTTACCGTGGCGGCGGCGGCCGCGGTCTGGGCGTCGAGCGACAGCCTGCCGTGGATGGTGCTGACCGCCCTCGTGCTGGCGGCCCTCCAGTCCGTGCTGCTGGCGTCCGGACTGACGCTGGTTCCGGCCGCCCTGCTGGGCTCCGCCGGCCGCCGGCGGGCCGACGCCCTCGGCACCTTCGGACTGCAACTGCTCCTGACCCTGCTGTGGGGCGCGGCCACCCTGTTCACTAACACCGTCGACCCCGCCATCGCCCCCACCGTCGACATCCCGGTGTGGCTGCCGCTGCTGCTGGCGTTGCTCACCGGCATGGCCCTCGCCGTGGGCCTGGAAGGGATGGCGGAAGGGGCCCCCGTGGCAGCCCTTCTGGTGGTTGCGGCATTCGGCGGCCGCGCCGGCGTCTGGAGCCCGGCCGTGTTCCTGTTGCTGGTCGCGCTGTTCTGGGCCGTGCGCTCCCTGCCCCCGGCGGAGCCCCTGCGCCGGCAGTTCGTGCTCGCCGCCCGCATCGCAGCCACGCTGGCCGTTCCCGCGGTGGCCGCGGCCATGACGGGCGGCAGCGCTGTTCCGGTGCTCTCCGCTTTCCTGCTGGCGCTCGTGGCGCAGCAGCTCGCCACGGCAGCCCTGGTCCGTGCGGGCGTGCCGTCGCTGGCCCCGGACTCGAGCCTGGCGGTCTTCTCCCTGGCGGCACTCCCGGTCCTCGCCGCGCTGGCCGTCGTGGACGACTCGCCGGGACGGACGCTCGCCGGCGCCGCCGTCGTGCTCCAGCTCCTCACGTCCCTGGGCATCGGCTGGGCCCTCTCCGGGGAAGCTGCGGCAGGGACTCCCTGGCGGTCCGGGGTCCGCGAACTGCTGCCCCTGGGCATGGCGGCGGCGCTGGCCGGCCTGGCGCTGACCGGCGTCTCGCTCCGGAGCGCCAACGCCAGCCTGGCCCTGACCGTGCTCTACCTCGTGGCAACGGCGCTGCGTCGCGGTGCCCTGCAGCAGCGGTGGAGCTACTGGTGGATGGCCCGGGGGACCGGCACCGTCCTGGTCCTGACGGGTTTCCAGCAGCTGCGGCAGGAGACCGGTCCGCTGATGATCGGCGGCGAGGAACTCATGGGTGCTTCACTGGCGGTGCTGGTGCTGGGCCTGCAGCTGGCGTTCCCCCTGCTGGCAGAGCTCAGGCGCCGGGCTCCCGACGGCGTGGTCGCCGACGCCGCCGCGGTGCTGATGCTGCAGGCCGTCGCACTGGCCGGTCTCACGGCATCCGGCCTCCAGCCGCAGCCGGCCGGTGGCTGGCAGCTGACCGCTGCCGTCGTCGTGATCGCCCTCGGCGCGGCGGCGGCGGGGTTGGTGCTGCGAACCCGCCCGCGCACGGCGGTGTTTGCCCCGGCGGCACTGGCGGTGCTGCTGCTGGCCCGTGCGGGTTCGGCGCTCGACGTCGAGCTGGTGCTGGGCATCTTTGCCGTCTTCAGCGCCGCGATGGTGGTGGCCGCCACCTCGCGCACGGCCAAGGGCGGCTACTTCGCATCCGCCCGGGTACTGACCCTGGCCCTGGCGCTGGTCCTGAGCTACGACCTGACGGTCTCGGCCACCGCCGTCTCGGTGACCCTCGGGCTGGTCCTGGCCGCCCAGCACGTGATCCGCTGGCTCATGCGGCACCGCCTGACGGAAGTCCCCTTCCAGCAGGCGGCGGTGTGGATCACGCTCGCGGCCCAGACAGTGCTTCCGCTCGGCTACCTGGCGGCAGCGCCGGACGACGGCGGCCGCTGGGTCATCGTGCTGCACGCGGCCCTGCTGCTGGTCTCCGCAGCCGTGGCCAGCCGGGTCTTTGCGGCCCGCGGGGCGGCCTACCTGGCGGTCTATGCCGCCGTGTTCGGCACCGTGGCGCTGGGGCCGCTGGTGCCGTTCGACGGCGGCACCTCAGCCGGCGGTCTGCTGGACCAGCCGGTCCTCAGCCACGACGGGGTCGTGGTGATGCTGCTTGTGCTGTCCCTGGCCGCCACCGCCGCGGGGCTGCGTTTCCGGCGGAACGCGCGGGCCGACGTCGAACGCTGGCTCTGGCTGGCGGCTTCCGGCGCTTTCGTCCTGACCGCCCTGGTGCTGGCTCCGCGCGCCGCTGACTGGCTGACCGGGGCGTCGGTCCTGGCGCTGGCAGCGGTCTGCTTCGCGGCGTCGCACCTGGAACGGTGGCCGGCGCTCTACGTGCCGGCCGTCGCGGCGGCCCTGTTTGGTGCCACATTGTCCGGTGCCACGCTGTCGGCCTCCGTGCCACCGGACGCCATGCCGGGCGCCTGGGGCAGCTACCTTCCGTGGCTGGCGGGCTGCGCCCCGGCGGCGGCAGCACTGTATGCCGTCCGGTGGCTGCGCCGCGAACCGCTGGCCGCCGATCCGGTCCGCCGCTGGTCGCTGGTGTCGGCAGCGGTCCTGGGTCTTGGCCTCGCCGCGGCCGCCGGGCTTCGGTGGGACGAGACGGCCTGGGCCGGGGCCGCGCTCGTGGCCGCCGCCGCCGCGGTCTGCTGCGCCGAAGCGCCGGCGAGAGCCCGCAGGGCCGGAGCGGAACTGGGACTTTTCGCCACGACGGCGGCGGTGCAGCGCGCGGTGCTGTTCACCGGACTCGGGGCAGGCTCCGAGTGGCCCGATGTGTTCTGGGCGCTGCAGTGGTACGTGGTCCTGGCCGGGGGGCTGGGTGCCCTTCGCCTGGCGTCCGGGAACCGCGGGCCGGGACACCGCAGGGCCGGGCGGGTGCTGTTGTCCGGCGGCGCCGGGCTGCTGACGCTGTCCGGGCTGGGGATCATCCTCGGCGGCGATGCGGTCCAGCAGCTGTGGGTCCTGGCGCTGATGGCCGTGGTGCTCATGGCCGGGCTGGCCTTCGGCGAACGGCTTTTCGTCTGGTGGGGTGCGGCAGGAGTCGCGGTGTGCATCATGTGGGCGATGCGCCAGTACACCTTCGCACTGCTGGCCCTCATTGCCGCGGCCCTCATCGTGCTGGCGGTCTGGAGGCTGAACCGCAGCAAGCCCGTCGCTGACGAGCCGGTACCGCACCGTGAGCCGGCGGACCATAGTTGACGGGGGCCGGGCGCTGATATCGTTGCTCCCAACGAAGGGAGCTCACCGTGAGCTGGTTAATTTTCCTGTTGGTGGCCGTTGCCGTCGTCGCCGCTGTCTTTTGGGCCAAGAAGCACTTCCGCAACGAGATTGAACGGGCCAAGCGCATCAACCGGGCCAACCGGGACAAATAGCGCACAAGCGTACAGGGCTGAACAGGCGGCCGGGCCACTGCCGGCCCGGCGCCGGCGGCTCCTGCCGGCTCAGGGCTTGCGGGCCCGGCTGAGTGCCTGGTACCAGTAATACGAATCCTTGGGCGTGCGTTCCTGGGTGTCGAAATCGACGTGGACCAGCCCGAAGCGCTGTGAGTACCCGGCCGCCCACTCGAAGTTGTCCATCAGGGTCCAGACGTAATAGCCCAGCAGTTCAACGTCCTCGGCGATGCCGCCCGGCGCGGTGGCATCCACGGCATGCCCCAGGTGGGATGCGATGTAGCTGATCCGGTCCGTATCCGGGATGGGGCCCGACACGTGCTCGGGCTCGGGGAAGCTGGCCCCGCTTTCGGTGATGTACAGCGGAGGCAGCGCCGCACCGTACCTGTCCTTCAGCTCGCGCAGCAGCGGGCCCAGGTGGTCCGGTGCCACCGGCCAGCCGAAGCCCGTTTTCGCGTATTCCGGGAACGCCGCCATATGGAAAGGCATCTTCAGCATCGCGTCCGCGGTGCCCGCGGGGCTCTCGCCCGCGCCGCGGCCGGTCGCGACCTTCACGGGGTAGTAATAGTTCAGCCCGTAGAAATCGAGGGGCTGGTGGATGGCCCGCAGGTCGGCGTCGGAGATCTTCCCCATCGAACGGAACCACGGCTTGGCGATGAGCGGCACCTTCGGGTAGCTGCCCAGGAGGATCGGATCCGCATAGACCCGGTTCAGGACCAGGTCGAAGATGTTGGCCAGGAAGCGGTCCGTCACCGACCGGGACGCGGGCCGGACGGGGGAGTGCAGGTTGGTGACGCCAACGGCGCCGGTGACCCCCTCCGCGCGCAGCGCCTGCACGGCCAGGCCGTGCCCCAGGAGCTGGTGGTGCACGGCGGGCAGGGCATCGAAGAGCAGGTCGTGGCCCGGGGCGTGGAGCCCGAGGGCATAGCCGTTGAGCGTGACCGAGACCGGTTCGTTAAGCGTCACCCACTGTGCGACCCGGTCACCGAAGCGGCGGCCGGCCGCCGCGCTGTACTCGGCGAAGCGTTCTGCGGTGGACCGCCGCAGCCAGCCGCCGCGGTGTTCCAGCGGCAGCGGGGTGTCCCAGTGGTACAGGGTGGCCATGGGGGAGATGCCGGCTTCCAGCAGCTGGTCGATGAGCCGGTCGTAGAAGTCGAGCCCCGCGCTGTTGAACGGACCGGTCCCGTCCGGCTGGATCCGGGGCCAGGAGAGGGAGAAACGGTAGGAGTCGATGCCGAGCGTGCGCATCAGTTCGACGTCTTCCGCGGTGCGGTTGTAGTGGTCGCAGGCGATGGCGGGGGAGTGGCCGTCCCGGATGGTGCCGGGCTTTTCGACGAACGCGTCCCAGCCGGAGGGTCCGCGGCCGCCGGCCGCGAGGGAGCCTTCAATCTGGAAAGCGGCCGAGGCAACTCCCAGCTGGAAATCGGGGCGCAGGCGCGCGGCAAGGGCCTGAACTGCTACGGAATCCTGCACAGTCATGCCCCCATCATCCCCACGGTGCCCGCCGAAGGCAACGGGCGGACGTCCTGTCCCGCCGTCGTCCGTTCCGAAAGGGCGTGACAAGCCCGGCGGCCGGCCGGCGAATGCCCCACCCCACCCGGCCGCCGATTCGCTTCTGCCCGGCAATTCCGGCATACTAGATGAGTTGTTCAAGCGCTCTTTCGCGTCCCGATCCGGATAATGCCGGGTGTCAGGGTCCAAGTAGGAGACCAAACATAACCCACGCCCCAAGGAATTGCGGTCGAGTCGCGTGAAAAAGCGCGACACGCCCGACCGCGGGGGTCGGTTACGTCGGCAGGTTGAGGAACCCGGATTTATCCGGATTCAGCTTGTGCGGCGGGTGGTAGTTACGACTTCAATTGCTTCGGCAGCCACATGCAACACGCAAGTAAACAGAGCAGCCCTCACTGGAGCAGCACTAACGAAAGAGAGTCAGGCGACATGGCGGGACAAAAAATCCGCATCCGGCTGAAGTCATACGACCACGAGGTCATTGACTCTTCAGCACGGAAGATCGTTGAGACGGTCACGCGCGCAGGCGCCACGGTAGTAGGCCCTGTGCCGCTGCCGACGGAGAAGAACATCTACTGCGTCATCCGCTCTCCGCACAAGTACAAGGACAGCCGTGAGCACTTCGAAATGCGTACTCACAAGCGTCTGATCGACATCATCGACCCCACGCCGAAGGCTGTTGATTCGCTTATGCGTCTCGACCTGCCGGCCGACGTGAACATCGAAATCAAGCTGTAGGGAGGTGCTGAGAAACTATGACCGCAACCCGTAACGTAAAGGGCCTGCTGGGCACGAAGCTCGGCATGACCCAGGTCTGGGACGAGAACAACAAGCTCATCCCCGTCACTGTGGTCCAGGCTGACTCGAACGTCATCACGCAGCTGCGCAACGCAGACACTGATGGCTATGTCGCCGTTCAGATCGGCTACGGCCAGATCGATCCCCGCAAGGTCACCAAGCCGCTGGCTGGTCACTTTGAAAAGGCAGGCGTCACGCCTCGCCGTCACGTCGTCGAACTGCGCACTGCAGATGCTGACTCTTACGAGCTGGGCCAGGAGCTCTCCGTAGAGCTCTTCGAAGCCGGCCAGAAGATCGACGTCGTTGGCACCACCAAGGGTAAGGGCTTCGCCGGTGTTATGAAGCGTCACGGCTTCCACGGCGTTGGAGCTTCCCACGGTGCCCACAAGAACCACCGTAAGCCCGGTTCAATCGGTGGCGCATCCACCCCGAGCCGCGTCTTCAAGGGCATGAAAATGGCCGGCCGCATGGGCGCCGTTCGTCACACCACGCTGAACCTCACGGTCCACGCGGTTGACGTCGAGAAGTCGCTGCTCCTGATCAAGGGCGCCGTCCCCGGCGCCCGCGGCCAGGTCGTACTCGTACGCACCGCCGTGAAGGGAGCCTAGTTCAATGACTAGCACTGTCAAGGTTGACCTGCCTGCAGAGATCTTCGACGTACAGACCAACGTGCCGCTGATGCACCAGGTCGTCGTTGCCCAGCTCGCTGCTGCTCGCCAGGGTACCCACAAGACCAAGACCCGCGCCGAGGTTTCCGGTGCAGGTCGCAAGCCGTTCAAGCAGAAGGGCACCGGCCGCGCCCGTCAGGGTTCAATCCGTGCTCCTCACATGACCGGTGGTGGCGTTGTCCACGGCCCCACGCCGCGTGACTACAGCCAGCGCACCCCCAAGAAGATGATTGCTGCTGCCCTGCGCGGCGCTCTCTCTGACCGCGCCCGTAACGGCCGCATCCACGTTGTTGCTGAACTGGTTCCCGGCACCAAGCCGTCCTCCAGCGCCGCACTGGCTACCCTGCGGGATGTCTCCGAGCGTAAGAACCTGCTCGTTGTCATCGAGCGCGCCAACGATGTTGCTGCACTCTCCGTGCGCAACCTCACGGATGTTCACGTTCTGTACGCAGACCAGCTGAACACCTACGACGTTCTCGTCTCCGATGACGTTGTCTTCACCAAGGCTGCCTACGAAGCATTCGTTGCTTCCAAGGCAGTGGCAAAGAACGAGGAGGATGCCAAGTGAGTGCAGCCACCATCAAAGACCCGCGCGACGTCGTGCTTGCACCCGTCGTCTCGGAAAAGAGCTACGGCCTGATCGATGAGGGAAAGTACACCTTCCTGGTGGACCCCCGCTCGAACAAGACCGAGATCAAGCTGGCCGTGGAGAAAATCTTCTCCGTCAAGGTCGACTCGATCAACACCATCAACCGTGCCGGTAAGCGCAAGCGGACCAAATTCGGATGGGGTACCCGCAAGAACACCAAGCGTGCAATTGTGAGCCTCAAAGAAGGCACGATCGACATCTTCGGCGGTCCGCTCTCGTAGCGGAGACCACTTTAACGAGGAAATTAAATTATGGGAATCCGTAAATATAAGCCGACTACCCCGGGCCGTCGCGGCTCGAGCGTAGCGGACTTCACTGAAATCACGCGGTCGACGCCGGAAAAGTCGTTGGTACGTCCCCTCCCGAAAAAGGGTGGCCGTAACAACACCGGTAAGATCACGACCCGTCACAAGGGTGGTGGCCACAAGCGCCAGTACCGTCTGATCGACTTCCGTCGCCACGACAAAGACGGCGTCAACGCCCGCGTTGCCGAGATCGAGTACGATCCGAACCGCACGGCTCGCATCGCACTCCTGCACTACATTGATGGCACCAAGCGGTACATCATTGCCCCGAACAAGCTGTCCCAGGGTGACACCGTAGAGGCAGGTGCCGACGCTGACATCAAGCCCGGCAACAACCTCCCGCTGCGCAACATCCCGGTCGGTACCGTAATCCACGCAGTCGAACTGCGTCCGGGTGGCGGCGCCAAGATGGGCCGCTCCGCCGGCGCATCGATCCAGCTCGTTGCTAAGGAAGGCCGTTTCGCCCAGCTGCGTCTGCCTTCCGGCGAAATCCGCAACGTTGACGTGCGCTGCCGCGCAACCGTCGGCGAGGTCGGCAACGCCGAGCAGTCGAACATCAACTGGGGTAAGGCCGGCCGTATGCGCTGGAAGGGCGTTCGCCCGACCGTCCGTGGTGTCGCCATGAACCCGGTTGACCACCCCCACGGTGGTGGCGAGGGTAAGACGTCCGGTGGACGTCACCCCGTCAACCCGAACGGTA
Source organism: Pseudarthrobacter oxydans (assembly GCF_030812335.1). Taxonomy (GTDB): domain Bacteria; phylum Actinomycetota; class Actinomycetes; order Actinomycetales; family Micrococcaceae; genus Arthrobacter; species Arthrobacter oxydans_B. Next base: position 3,232 of record NZ_JAUSSN010000014.1, on the reverse strand, counting down.
AGCGCGAAGGCCGCACCCGCCGTCCCAACAAAGAGAGCGACAAGCTTATTGTTCGTCGCCGTCGTACTGGCAAGAACAAGCGATAGGAGCCTGGACACATGCCACGCAGCCTGAAAAAAGGTCCTTTCGTTGACCAGCACCTCTTTGTAAAGGTAGCCAGGGAAAACGAAAAGGGCACCAAGAACGTCATCAAGACCTGGTCCCGCCGCTCGATGATCGTCCCCGACATGCTCGGCCACACGATCGCCGTACACGACGGACGCAAGCACATCCCCGTGTTTGTCACTGAGTCGATGGTCGGGCACAAGCTCGGCGAATTCGCTCCCACGCGGACATTCCGCGGCCATGTCAAGGACGACCGTAAGGGCAAGCGCCGCTAGGCGCCTGCACTTACGTCAAAGACGAGAGAAGGAAAGCAATGGAAGCCAAGGCAATTGCGCGTCACATCCGCGTAACGCCTATGAAGGCCCGGCGCGTCGTCAACCTTGTTCGTGGTAAGCAAGCGAATGAGGCTCTGGCAATTCTGAAGTTTGCCCCGCAGGCAGCTTCAGAGCCGGTATTCAAGGTAGTTCAGTCGGCAATCTCCAACGCCCGGGTCCTCGCGGACCGCGACGGCGTGGCGTTTGACGAGGGTGACCTCATCATCAGCGAAATGTATGTTGATGAAGGCCCGACCATGAAGCGGTTCCAGCCGCGAGCCCAGGGTCGTGCATTTCAGATCAAGAAGCGCACGAGCCACATCACCGTGGTAGTCGCTACCCCGGAGAAAGAGGAGGCTCGCTAAGTGGGACAGAAAGTTAACCCGCACGGGTTCCGACTCGGCATCACCACCGATCACGTATCGCACTGGTTTGCTGACAGCACCAAGCCCGGTCAGCGGTACAAGGACTTCGTTCGCGAAGACATCCGTATCCGCCAGCTCATGTCCACGGGCATGGAGCGCGCCGGTATCGCCAAGGTCGAAATCGAGCGCACCCGCGACCGTGTCCGTGTGGATATCCACACGGCACGTCCGGGCATCGTTATCGGCCGCCGCGGTGCAGAAGCAGACCGCATCCGCGGCGAGCTCGAAAAGCTCACGGGCAAGCAGGTCCAGCTGAACATCCTCGAGGTCAAGAACCCCGAGATGGAAGCACAGCTTGTTGCCCAGGGCGTTGCTGAGCAGCTGACTTCCCGCGTGGCGTTCCGCCGTGCGATGAAGAAGGCCATGCAGTCCGCACAGCGTGCAGGTGCCAAGGGCATCCGTATCGCTTGCTCGGGTCGACTGGGCGGCGCAGAAATGTCCCGCTCGGAGTTCTACCGCGAAGGCCGTGTGCCCCTGCACACCCTCCGCGCGAACATCGACTACGGCTTCTACGAGGCCAAGACCACCTTCGGCCGCATCGGCGTGAAGGTCTGGATCTACAAGGGTGACGTCACCGCCAAGGAACTGGCTCAGCAGGCAGCTGCTGCTCCGTCCCGCGGCCGTGGTGCCAGCGACCGCCCGGGCCGCCCGGGTGGCGCTGACCGTGGTGACCGCCGTCGTCGCACTGACCGCCCGGCCGAGGCTGCACCCGCTGCTGCCGAAGCTCCGGTGGTTGAAGCAGCTGCACCGGCAGTAGAAGGAGGACAGGCTTAAATGCTTATCCCACGTCGAGTCAAGCACCGTAAGCAGCACCACCCGGGTCGTTCCGGCGCTGCTACGGGCGGCACCAAGGTCTCCTTCGGTGAGTGGGGTATCCAGGCTCTGAGCCCGGCATACGTCACGAACCGTCAGATCGAGTCTGCCCGTATCGCGATGACCCGCCACATCAAGCGTGGCGGAAAGGTCTGGATCAACATCTACCCGGACCGTCCGCTGACGAAGAAGCCTGCCGAAACCCGTATGGGTTCCGGTAAGGGTTCTCCGGAATGGTGGGTCTCAAACGTCAAGCCGGGCCGGGTTCTCTTCGAGATCTCAGGTGTCGATGAAGAAACGGCCCGCGAGGCATTGCGCCTGGCGATCCACAAACTCCCGTTGAAGGCACGCATTCTGCGTCGCGAAGGTGGTGAATAGAAATGTCAGTAGGATCCAAGGAACTTGCATCCGCACAGCTGGACGGTTTCGACAACGAGCGACTCGTTGAGGAACTCCGTAAGGCCAAGGAAGAGCTGTTCAACCTGCGTTTCCAGTCCGCCACCGGTCAGCTGGAGAACCACGGTCGACTGCGCGCGGTAAAGAAGGACATCGCACGCATCTACACCGTTCTCCGTGAGCGCGAGCTGGGCATTCGTGCCGAGGTTGCCGCACCGGTTGTGGAAGCCAAGGAAGAAAAGAAGTCCAAGAAGGCTGCAACCAAGAAGGCCGACAAGGCTGAAACGGTTGAGACCGAGGAGGACTCCAAGTGAGTGAAAAGGACGAAAACGTGACGGAAACTGTTTCCGGCGCAGCTACGGCTGACGAGCGCGGTTACCGTAAGACGAAGCGCGGCTTTGTGGTCTCGGACAAGATGGAAAAGACCATCGTTGTCCAGGTCGAGGACCGTGTGAAGCACGCCCTCTACGGCAAGGTCCTTCGCCGCAACACGAAGATCAAGGCTCACGACGAAGAGAACAGCGCCGGCATCGGCGACCTCGTTCTCCTCGCCGAGACCCGCCCGCTCTCCGCTACCAAGCGGTGGCGTCTGGTGGAGATCCTCGAGAAGGCCAAGTAACACCTGCAGCCTGGCTGTCAGAGCAACCCCCGTTCCCTTCTGGGAGCGGGGGTTTCTCCGTTGGCGGGGGAGTCGCGGCGCCGGGTTCCCCGCCGGCTTGGTGCCACGGGCCGCGCGTCCCGCCGGCGCGCCCGCGCTGCACGCGTCACGACAACGGGCCGCGCATCACGCGTCACGCCCTGAGTGCCACAGGCCGAGCGTCACGCGTCACGCAGGGCAGGGTTTCGGCCCGACCTCGACGCCGGAGGGCCGGGATTCCGGGGGAGTGCGGCTCGAGCGGGGCCAAAAGACTGCCGTGCGTGACGACGTCGGGCGCTGCTGTGCCGTGTTGGCCTGTACAGCTCCGGTCGGCCCTGCTGCCGGCGGACCCACGCCGCGGGCCGGGCGTCCTGCCCGCGCGCCCGCGCGTCACGCCCGGCGGGCCACGGGCCGCGCATCCTGCGACACGCCCACGCGTCACGCAGGGCAGGGTTTCGGCCCGACCTCGACGCCGGAGGGCCGGGATTCCGGGGGAGTGTGGCACCAACGGGGCCAAAAGACTGCCGTGCGTGACGACGTCG
>NZ_JAUSSN010000013.1 GCF_030812335.1 Pseudarthrobacter oxydans | reverse complement strand
GCCCCGGTGCCGCTGATTGCAGCCAGCTCCGTAACGGACGCCGCGACAGCCGCCAGTGCCGCCCTGCTCTCCGCACTCCACACCGTGCTTTCCATACCCGCGGATTATCGGGTGGCTACGACAATTTTTGATCGCCCGGACCCAGCGGATGCTTCACTGGAATGTACGGCAACGGCAACGCTGCGGGCCCGCAGATTTGAACGGCAGTTCCGGACGATGGGCGCCTTCATGTTCGGGCGGGTCACCCATGTGCTGATGGCCGGATACTGGCCCACTGCCGACCAGGATCCGTCCATCTCGGCGGAACTCGCAGAGTTCGCCGGGATCTGGCGCGAGATGCTCACGTTCAATTTTGGCCTCCACTTGAGGCGCCGACCGCTCCTGAACGCGGACCAGCCTGGGCAAGGTTATAGGTCCACCAGCCGCAGCGGCCGTTCCCCCAGCTGCACCAGAATCTCCTGCCCCCATGACGCGGTGAGCCGGTCGTACTCCATGCCGTCGCCGAACACCACGAGCTGGTCGGATGCAACGGTGACGCGCAGTGCTTCGCCCGCGGCCAGCATCCCCTCGGTCAAGGAGGCCCCCGTGATGGGGGAGGGCCAGGCCTCACGGACGAACCACGCGAGCCGGGGATCCGTTGGTGCCGGCAATGCGCGTCCTCCGCGCTCCAGGGCGATGGAGGCGCACCAGCCCGTGGCGCCGGTGCCCGTGGAGACGATCAGGCCTGAGGAAGAGTGGCGTTCGGCCCGGCCGTCCGGGGTGGTGAGTTGGTAGCGGGCCGACTGGTGTGAGGCGTGCCCGATGAATACCTCGTTGAGCCCCGAGAGTTCCTGCCCGTCGTCGAGCCGTGCTGTCACTGTGGCGAGTTCCCGGCAGCGCAGCCGTACCACCGGGCCGGCGAGGCCGGCCTCCCGGAGCAGCTTTGCCGCCGCGTCGGGCGTGTGCCGGACCAGGACGCCCGGATTCGCCGCCGGTTCCGGATCGACCCCGATGACGGGCTGGCCGTTGAGATACTTCGCGGCGTTGGCCACGAGCCCGTCCTGACCCACCACCGCGATGATGTCCTCCGGGGTGAGCAGGAAGCGGCTCAGGTCGGCGCGCTCCACCTCGGCGTGACGCCACTCGCCCGGAACCGCGGCGCGGACGGTCGCCAGGGCCGCGGTGAGTCTGTCATGGCGCTCCTGCACCTCCTGGAGCGTGCGGCCGCGGGTCCGGAGGAAGAATTCGGCCTGGCCGCGTGTGGCGTGCCGGTCCAGGAGTTCCTGGAGCTCGGTGCGCCGGTGGACGATGACGAGACGGGGGTTTGCCATGACCGGATGCTACTTCCCGACCCGGACGGCTGTCGCAGCCCTGGCGCCGGCCGCAGCAGATGGAGCCGTGCTGGCCGCTGGCTCCCTGAACAGCCCGGCGAGTGCCCCGCTGAGCAGGTCCGGGGTGATCGTGAGGTTCCCGATGTTGGGCAGTGATGCGGCGGCGTCGCGCAGGGCCAGTGCCAGCAAGGTGGCCTGTTCCATGTCCCGGTAAACGTCCATGGTGGCGGCCTCGCGTGCCGCGTCCGCCTCGCCGACGAGTCGGATCTGGTTCGCTTCGGCGGAGGCGTTGATGCCCTGGCGTTCGGCGGAGGCCTGGGCCTCGATGAGTCCCGCGGCGGCTTTTTCCTCGGCCTGACGCCGAGCGTTGGCGCCTTCCTGGGTGACCAGGTGTTCGCGGCGGGTGGCCAGTTCGATCTGGCTCGCCATTTCGTTTTCCGAGATGGTCCGTTCGCGTTCGACGGCGACGGCCCGGCGCTCGTACACGGCCCGGTCCGCTTCGGCCTGGAGCTGTTCCCGGACAGGCGTTTGCAGTGCCCGCTCGACGTCGGCCTCCGGCCGGACCGCCAGGACCTGCACCGCAAGGATCTCGATGCCGGTGGACTGGAGCCGGGCGTCCGCACGGAGGGCTTCGGTGAGAACGCTGCGGAGCTGGCTGACTCCGCGTTCCAGCGCCTCGGCGAGCGTCGTGGTGGCGATCTGGTCGATGGCGTGGCTCTGGCACAGTTGGCCGATGATGGTGGCCACCTGCTCCTTGCCGGTTGCCTGGGCCGAGCCGGCCGGCTGGAGGCCGAAGTCGAGCCGGGTGGAGACGGACACCGGGTCGATGAAGCGGTAGGTCACGTTGGCCTGGACGCTCACATCCTGGTGGTCACGGGTGATGGCGTGGAAGAGAGTGGGCAGTTCTTGGTCATCCACAGGAACCTCGCTGAGCACGGAGTTCGCCGGCCGGAACCAGAAGGCATGGCCCACACCCTGGTGCCTGACCTGGCCCTTCTGCAGGTGGACGACGTGGCCGGTGGGGCTGCCCAGGAAGTGGCTGATCCAGGGGTAGCGCTTGATGCTGGCCATGGGATTCTCCTAATCCGTTCGATATTTTCGTCAACTTGACGATAACTGAACTTTAGGATGCACCTCGGCTTATTGTCAAGGTGACGATAAGTCCTTACTATGGGTTCATGCCTGAATCCCACCCGGCGCCTGCCTGCTTCCCGGTGACGGTCGACGTCGTAGCCCTCACCGTGGTCGACGACGTCCTGAACGTCCTGCTGGTCACCCGCCTCATCGAGCCCTTCCGTGGCAGGCTCGCACTGCCGGGCGGTTTCGTGCTGCCCGGTGAGGACCTGGTGACGGCGGCGATCCGGGAACTGGCGGAAGAAACCGGCGTCGAGCAGGTCCCTGGCCACTTGGAACAGCTGGGGAGCTACGGGCCGAGGGGGCGGGACCCTCGCGGGGATGTGCTCACCGTGGCCCACCTGCTGCTCGCACCCAACTTTCCCGTCCTGTCCGCCGGGAGCGACGCCGAGCACGCCGCCTGGTACCCGGTCGGCCAGGTCTTGGATGGGGAATTGGAGCTCGCCTTTGACCACGGGCGGATGCTCGCGGACGCGGTGGAGCGGGCAAAATCGAAGCTCGAATACTCGCCGCTGGGGGCGGCCTTTTGCGGCGACGAGTTCACCGTCGCCCAGCTCCGGACTGTGTATGAGGCCGTCTGGGGCACACGCCTGGACCCCCGGAATTTCCACCGCAAGGCCACGGGAACGCCTGGTTTTCTGGAAGACACAGGACGGATGACGACGGGTGAGACGGGCCGCCCGGCGGCGCTTTTCCGGCTGGCCGCCGCCGCCCGTCCGGCCGCTGGTCAGCCGATCAGGGCGGTGCTCAACCCGCCGCTCATGCGGCCCCGTGACTGACGCCAGGGACTGCGCGGGAGTTCAGTTGATTGCCTCAATGCCAAGCCGTTTGAGTTCCAAAAGGTGATTCCGCATGTTCTGCAGCACCTCGGGGGAGTGCGGCTGCCAATCCAGGATCTCGTCAACGACCCGCAGCGGCGCCTGCGTGCGGTAGGACCTCGTCGGGTTGCCCGGGAACTTCTTGTCCGTCAGATTGGGGTCATCCTCAAACGGGCCCGTGGGTTCCACACGGTAGATCCTGCCTGGTCCCTCGCCGACGCCGAGTTCCGCTCCCCAGGTGGCCGCATCCAGCGTCGCAGTCAGGTAAACGTAGTTCGCGCTCCTTCGTTCCCCGAAATTCGAGTTGTGACCGGGTTCCAGCAGGTCGCCGGGCTTAAGGTCAGCCTTCGTGCCGTGGTAGAAAGGGCCGGAGTCTTGGGCCCCGGACGACGGCGGTTGGTTCTCCATGCATGCCCTCCTCAAAGTTGCGCTCCCACAGTAGCCCGCTGACCAGTTCCGCTCCCAGAGACCAAGGTCCCATGCGTCTGATGGCGCGTACGAACAGGGGCGCTCACCTGCCTAAGGGCCCTGTGCCGGGGTGGCGGTGAGATCTAGAGTCGGGCCATGAAGACACGACGGCGGTCGGTGGCCGGAGACCGTTGGAGCAGTCCTGCCTCGGTGTGGTGGGACGCCCGCCGGGCCCACCGGCAGGGCCTCGAGGAGATCCGGCACCGGCAGACGGCCCGCCTGGTTGAATTGGTCGCCTACGCCCGGCAGCACTCTGCCTTCTACCGGGACCGGTACCAGGGGCTGCCCGAGCACATCGACGACGTCACGTCCCTGCCTGTGACAAACAAGCGCGAACTGATGGCCCACTTCGACGAGGTGGCCACGGATCCGGCAGTGACCCTGGCAGGGGTCCAGGAGTTCGTGGCGGACCCGGCCCGGATTGGGGGCCGATTCGCCGGGAAGTACCTGGTGGCCACCACCGCCGGCACCACCGGAAGCCGGGGCATCTTCGTGCTCGACGACCGGTACTGGGCGGTGACCTCCGGGCTGATGGGCATCCTGGCCGCAAAGTGGCTGTCCTGGCGGGACGTGCTGCGGCTGGTGCGCCGCGGGGCGCGGTTCGCCGAGGTGGTTGCCACCGGAGGGCACTTCCTGTCCGTGGCCGCCAGCACCCGGGAGCGACGGGAGAAGCCACGGCGTCATCGCAGCCTTGGCGTGTTCTCGGTCCACACGCCCCTGCCCCGGCTGGTGGCCCAGCTCAACGGCTTCGGCCCGGCCCTGCTCGGGGGCTACGCCAGCGTGTTGCGCCTGCTGGCCACCGAGCAGCAGGCCGGCCGGCTGCAGGTGCACCCGGTGCTGGTGCTGAGCACGGCCGAGGGGTTGCCGCCCGACGAGCGGGACCGTTTGGAGCGGGCCTTCGGGGCTGTCGTGCGGGAGGTCTACGGATGCACCGAGTCCGGCTACTCCGCCTACGGCTGTGCCCTGGGCTGGCTGCATCTGCTCGAGGACTGGGTGATCGTCGAACCGGTCGACGCCGACCACCGCCCCGTGCCGCCGGGCACCGTCTCGTCCACGGTACTGATCACGAACCTGGCCAATCGCGTCCAGCCGATCATTCGTTACGACGTCGGCGACCGGATCCTGGTCAGGCCCGATCCGTGTCCGTGCGGGGACCCGGCACCGGCGATCCGGGTGCAGGGGCGGGCCTCGGACGTGCTCACCTTCCCCGCCGCCGACGGCAGCGGCGTGGTAACGGTCCCGCCCCTGGCGCTGGGGACCGTCGTCGACCGGACCCCGGGGGTGGAGCTGTTTCAGATCGTCCAGACCGGCCCCACCGGACTGTCCGTGCGGTTGCTCCCGGACACGGGTGCGGACCCCGAACGGGTCCGGGCCGGCGCGCGGGAAGGAATCGCCGCCGTGCTCACTGAGCTGGGGCTGGCCCACGTCACCGTGGAATCTGCCCCGGAGCCCCCGGAGCAGACCACTGGCGGCAAGTACCGCACCGTTATCCCGCTGCCGACAAGGGCGCCGTCGTCATAACCGGTGAAAGCGCCGATGGCGACCGCGTCCTGAGGGACCGGCTGAGGCCGGCGGTCAGTTATCGGTGCGGGATGTGGAACCGGGCCGGAGATAGTCCCGCAGCAAGGGGAACTCCGTGCGGACGTGGGCATCCAGGTCCGCGGTGAACCTGGGCGTGAAGTACAGCCGCAACAGTGGGTCCAGCGCGCGGCCGATCCCTGGCCATCCGGCGGTGATCGTGTGGCGAACCGACACGCCGCCCGGCACCGCGGAGAGCTCCAGAGACAGGCGCGCCGGGAGAGGCACGAGCTTGCGGAAGCGCCACACGAGCCTGCGGCCCGGCTCGACCGCCTCCACCACTCCGCGCAGGCGCAGCCGGCGCCGGCCGATGAACTCGTCCATGACCACGACGTCACCCACCCCGCCGGTGGCCCGCCCCAGCACGTGGAGCTGCAGGTGGGTGCCCGGCCACCACTTCCGGTACTGCTCATCGGTGCAGGACACCATGAAGTCGGTGACATCATGGCCCGTCAACCCCGCGACGTCGACCCTCGATTCGATCACCAGCATCGGTGCCCCCCGGGTGTTGTGCGGCCTTGGCTCACCGCGCCGGCCTCTGAGTTTGATTTTGCTTCCGGAGGGCACATTTTTCCACCGAAAACTGGAGGTTTTCAGGGGGCCGCGGTGCCCATGAAAATTGAGGGACTTTGGCCCTAGTCTTCCTCCGGGGCAAGGCGTTAACTTGTGGGGCTGGGGCGAGCACCATGACCTCTGGCAGCGCGCCATGATCACCCCGAACCGCACATCGAAAAGGAAGGCGGCATCGTCAGATGCACATTAAGGACCATTGGGACCGTCTGGACCCTGCCACGCGGAAGTGGTTTATCGATAACCCCGGATGCCAGATCCTTCCCAGGACCATCACCGCAGTTGTCTCCAAGGCGGCGGGCGAGGATCTCGCCAGTGGGCAGCACGGCGAGACGGTCATATCCCAGGAGGATCATGACTTCATCCGTTCAAAGGCGGCCGAGGTCTCGAACGCCTGAACCACCTCGTCGTAACGGTCACACGAAAGGCGCACCTCTCTGACAGAGATGCGCCTTTTGTCGTAGCGGTCACACGAAAGGCGCACCTCTCTGACAGAGATGCGCCTTTCGTGTCAGATGCCTGCCGTCTGGCGGCCCGCCATGACCCGGGACAGGAACTGCTCCACGACCACGGCGAACTCGTCGGGCCGTTCGATCTGGGGCATGTGCCCCGTGTTCGAGAAGACGTGCGACTTGGCGCGGGGCAACGCCGCGGTCGCCGCCCTCAGCTGGCTGTGCGGGAGGACGTGGTCGTGGTCGCCCCAGACCACGAGCGTCGGAATGTCCGACCGCGCCAGGGCCTCGACGAGGGCCGTCCGCCAGTCGGTCCTGATGCCCGCGATCGTTCCGAGATCGCGGGCAATGTCAAGGGTTGTCTGGCGGTGGGCCGCCCGTTGTGACAGGGCGAATGCATGGTCGACGCGGGCACCGGTCGCCAGCTCCTTGTCGTAGAAGAGCGACCGGACCGTGCGGCGCGAGGCTGCCTCGTCGGGACGCATTAGCAGCGCAGCGAGCGGCCTGACAGTGAGCAGGCGCAGGACCAGGGCAACCTGCTGGCCGAATCCGGCGCTGTTGGCCAGCACCAGGGCTGAGACCCGATCGGGATGGTCGGCAGCGAGCTTCATGGCGACGGCACCTCCGAGGGAATTGCCGATGACCGGAAGCGGCTCGTGCACCCCGAGGGCGTCGAGGACGGCGGGCAGGGCGTCAGCAAGCTTCGCCAGAGTCGCCGTCCCGGAGAGCCGGTCGGAGTACGCGAAGCCGGGCAGGTCAACGCTGTAGACGGTGTGGCGTGCCGAGAGTCGCTGGTGTTGCTCGTTCCAGTCATCGAGGCTCTGACCAATGCCGTGCAGGAGCAGCACGGGGTCCCCGGTGCCGGTTTTCCGGTAGCGCAAACGCGTGCCTCCGACGTCGAGGTGTGCTGTTCCAGGAAGGTCGAGAGGGCCCTGGCATGCCTCCGGGGTTTCCAGCCCGGGCGCAATCACCGGCTGCCCGCGCCAGCCGAAACGAACGTGTTCCGTCAGTCTGCCGGCCTTGAGAAGGGCGAAATCGCGAACATAGTTCTGGTGCAGTCGCCAGGGCGATCCGGTGCCCTGCCGGGGCAGGTGGTCGGCGTCGCGAAGGATGTAGCCCGCCTTCAGGTCGATCAGGGACGTCAGCTCAGCGTCCGCGACGCCGGCGGGAGCCTTTGGCGTGACCCAGTGCAGGTTTTGCCGGTCGAGGTGCTTCAGCAGCCTGCAGATATAGCCGGCGACCAGATCCGCTTTCAGCGTCCACGACGCGTTGGTGTAGCCCACAGTGAGCGCAAAATTGGGAACGCCGTCGAGCATCATGCCCTTGTAGGTCAGGGTCCTGCCTACGTCCACCGGCTCGCCGTCGACCCTGAGACTCATTCCGCCGATCACGAGCAGGTTCAGTCCAGTCGCCGTGACGATCACGTCGGCCGGGATCGATCTCCCCGAGACCAGATCAAGTCCGCTCGGGGTGATCCGCGAGATCTGGTCGGTCACGATGTCGGCAGTGCCCGCGCTGATGGCATGGTAGAGGTCGCCGTTGGGGATCGCGCAGAGCCGCTGGTCCCAGGGCTGATACGACGGGGCCAGGTGCGTGTCGACCGCAAAGCCCTCCGGCAGCTTGGCGATGGCCGCCTTGCGGAGGATCGCCTTCATCGTTTCCGGCCGCCGCCGGCTGAGCTGGTAGGTCAGCATCGAAAATAGAATGTTCTTGGCCCGTACGACGGCGTAAGCCAGTTGCGCGGGCACTCTGCCCCGAAGCAGGTCGGCCAGGTGATCCCGGGACGGCACGGGGGCGATATAGGTGGGGGAGCGCTGCAGCATGGTGACCTTGGCAGCCAAGCCCGCCATCGACGGCACGAGTGTCACTGCGGTTGCCCCGCTGCCGATGATCACCACTTGCTTGCCTTCGTAATCGAGATCAGCAGGCCAGTGTTGCGGGTGGACGATCGATCCCGCAAACGTCTCGGACCCCTCGATGACCGGGGTGAACCCTTCGTCATACCGGTAATAGCCCGAGCAGACTGACAGGAACGAGCAGGTGAACGTGACCGACCGGCCGGCGGGCGACGCCGGATCGTCCCGTCGATATTCGCCGCCGGACGTGAGGGCTGCCGTGACGGTCCACAGTGCGGTTTCGCTTGACCACTCAGCCGATTTGACCCGGTGATGCAGCCGGATCCGCGGTTCGAGTTCCTCGTCCGCGACCGTCGCCTCGATGTATTCGCGAATCGAATCGCCGTCGGCAATGGCCTTGGCGCTGGCCCAGGGCCGGAAGGAGTAGCCGAGCGTGTACATGTCGCTATCGGAGCGGATGCCCGGGTACCTGAAAAGATCCCATGTGCCGCCCACTGCACCGCGGGACTCAAGGATCGTGAAGGTCTTCCCAGGTGCTTCGCGCTTCAGCCGGCTGGCGAAACCGATGCCGCTCAGCCCGGCTCCGACTATCAACACATCAACGTGTTCGCTCATGAGGCAAAGTTACCAAGTAACAACATCCGGGCGCAGAACATCGGCGAGGTGACGGGCACCGACGACCCGATCCGACGGCGTTCCGGCGGCCGCCGCCCTGCTGCTGCAGGGCGGACCTGGAGGACTCGGCGGGTCAGGGCTTCGTCATGGACTCGGGTGGAGGCGGAAACGCCTCGGTGGGATAGAGACCGGCGACCTCGAGCATGTAGTTCGCCCACTGCGGGCCGGCGAGCATGTAACCGTCAATGTTCTTGTAGAACTTGCCGTTGATGGTGACGTTCTGGCCGGGCCGCTTCTGGCCTTCCAGCGCGTCTCCGAAGAAGGACGCCGTGGCCAGGCCGCTGGTGTAGCCGGCCACCCAGGTCGCGCCGTTGTTGTTGGACGTGCCGGTCTTGGCCGCGACCGCGAAACGGGTGTGGACCTTGGGTTCGATGTACACGCCGGACCCTAGTTTCAGCACATCCTGGAGCACGGCGTTCACGCCCCGGGCAACCTCGGGCTTAACCGCGCTGCGGCAGTCGCTGAGCTGGGCCGGAAGCTCCCGTCCCGCCGCATCGGTCACGCCCGCGATGGCGATCGGGGCGCAATACCTGCCGTCAGCGGCGAACGTGGCAAAGGCGTTGGCCAGGTGGAGCGGGGCAACCCCAATGGCACCCAGCAGGTTGCCCAGCTGATGCATGTTCACCGGGGCGTTATCCACGCCGCTGTGAAGTCCCACGGCATCCACCATTCTCTGAATGCCGCAGAAGTCCAGCTCGGCGGCCTCCGCGAAGGTGGCCGTATTGATGGAGTTGTACAGAGCGTAATTGACGGGCATTTTGCGGTAGTAGCCCTCGTCGTTGTTCTGCAGGTCGTCTGCGGCGCCGAGAGCCTTTTCAGCCGTGTTGTAAGCCCCGAGGACCTTTCCACAGCTGGACTTCCACGGGAAGTCCAGCGGATAAGTCCGCCTGGAGGCATCCACCTCGGCGACCATGGACTTGCCTTCATTGAGCCATTCAGCGAAGGTGAACGGTTTCATCGTGGACCCGGGTTGGAACCCGCCGGCGCCGTTCAAGTCATTCCCGTCGGCGTCCTTTGCATCGACGTTGAAGTTCAGCTGGGTGTCGAATTTCCCGGGAGCGGGCAGAAACACGGTGTTTTGCGCCATCGCGAGGATCCTGCCGGTGCCGGGACCGATCGAGACCAAAGACGCGCCCCACTTGTCCGGGTTGGCCCCGGCAGTGGCGTCAACCTGCGCCTGCGCGGCAGCCTGGAGCCTGCTGTCCAGCGTCGTGGTGATGGTCAGGCCGCCGCGGTACAGCTTCCTCTCGCGAGCCGCGGCGTCGACGCCGTACACCGGGTTGTTGAGGATCAGGTGGGAGACGTAGTCGCAGAAGTACGGCGCCATGTCAGCAGCCGAGCACCCCTGCTTTGCAGGTGTGATCTTCAGCTCGACACCGCTGGCGACAGCGGCGTCATGATCAGCCTGGAGGATTTTCCTGTCGCTGAGCATTTTGTCCAGGACCTGGTTGCGCCGCTTGATGGCGTTGTCCGGGTTGACGGCGGGATCGTAGAAGCTGGGGCTGTTGACCAGGCCGGCGAGCAGGGCAGCCTGCGGCAGGGTGAGTTCCTTTGCGGACGTGCTGAAGAAATGCCGGGCTGCGGCCTCAATGCCGTACGCGTCCCGGTTAAAGAACACGATATTGAGATAGCCCTCAAGGATCTGGTCTTTGGTGAACTTCTTTTCCAGCTCGAGGGCGAGCTTCATCTCCCGCACCTTGTCGCCGATGCTCTTCTGCCCGCTGAGGATGACCTGATCGGTCCTCTCCGCCGACACCAGGGACTCATTGATCACGTTCGTTACGTACTGCTGGGTCAGTGTGGATGCGCCCTGTCTGTCGCCGCTGGTCAGGTTAGTCGTGAGCGCCCGGAGAATCCCCTGCGGGTCGACGCCGGCATGCTCGTAGAAGCGGCTGTCCTCGATGGCAACAATCGCGTCCCTGATGTACGGGGACATCTCGTCCAGCCCGACCTTCACGCGGTTCTCCGCGAAAAAGGTGGCGATGGTCTTCCCGTCAGCGGTCAGGACCTTCGTTGACTGCGACGGCGGAACAACCGCCAGCTCCGCGGGAAGGTTGTTGAAGAAGATGATTGACCTGCTGACGGCAACGCCGGCAGCAGCGACGCCGGGGACCGCCAGGCTGGCAACGAGAACACCGCAAACGGCGCTCACTGTCAGGAATCCGAGGACCCTCCAAAGGGCCGCGGCCAGACGAGATCGATTCCGCTTCTTCGGCGCCATGTTTTGTCCAGCTGTCGAGCTCAAGATATGCGTCCAGAATAGTCCGGTATGCCGCCGGGGGACCAGTGCCGGAAGTCCTCAGGGGCCAAGGACTCTTCCCGCCTCCAGCCCCGTGCTGATAGACCGGACCTCTCTTCGGAATTACTTCGAACGTCCCGGCGCATCCTCGCATTCTTTCGGCGACACCCGCGCCCTGAGGGGGAGACACGATGACACACCGCGCGACGAATTGGGCTCCCCAGTCTGGAGCTGCTGTCGGCGCTGCTGCCGCTGCAGCCGCTGTTGTCACCGCCTACCTGGCAGTGGTGCGGCCGCGCCTGCTGCGCGCCGGCGCCACCGCAGCGGAAGCAAACGGGCCCTACCCGGGGGACGGGCTTATCCCGGACGGGACCCGCAGCGGAACCATGGCCGTGACCATTGACGCGCCCCGCTCGCGCGTGTGGGCCTGGCTGGCGCAGATGGGGACCGACCGGGCGGGGTGGTACAGCTGGGACCGACTGGACAACTTCGGGCACGCCAGCGCCTGGACGATTCACCCCGAGTGGCAGGAGATTTTTGTTGGCGACCATCTGGCGGGCACACCGGACGGCAGCCAGTGGTGGGAGGTCGCGGCGCTGGAACCGGAGAAGTTCCTGGGTCTGCGCATGTCGCTTGATCTGCGGGGCCGCCCGTTCGATCCGGCGGGACAGCGTCCCCGATACTTCACCGACTCGCTGTGGGGGTTCGAGCTGAAGGACGCGGCCGGCGGGCGCACGCGGCTCGTCGTCAGCGGGTACTGGTCGTTCCGGCCGAAATGGCTGCAGCCCCTCCTGAGTGTCTTGTTGCTGGAGCCCTCCCACTGGGTCATGCAGACCCGTCAGTTCACGAATCTCAAACGCCGGGCAGCGTCAGAAAGGGCCTGAGCTTCAGGCGCTGCTTTCCCGCACGCAGAGGGTCGGTTCCAGCCTGACCGGCTCGGGAATTTCGCCGTCCAATAGCCGCTTTAGGAGTTGCACCGCAGTCCGCCCGATGTCCAGCATGGGCGAGCGAACCGAGGACAGCGGAATGGGAAGTTCCGCGGCCAGCGAAGTGTCATTGAAACCAACCACCGCCACGTCGTCGCCGACAGTGAGGCCGTGGGACCGCAGTGCTCCCATGGCGCCGATCGCCGCAAAGTCGTTAACGGCGAACAGTGCCGTCGGGGCGGGGTGGCAGTGGGTCAGGATATTTTCGGCCGCTTCCCGTCCGCCGGCGGTATCGAACCGAGACCAGACGACGGAGTTCTGGGGGATTTTGCCGCCCAGCGAACGCCAACGGTCCACGAAGCCCGCCGTACGGTCAACGGCCGTGCTGGCGTAGGGCTCACCGGCGATGACAGCTACGTTCCGATGCCCCTTGCTCCACAGGTGGTCGGCGACAAGTGTGCCGCCAAGGACGTCGTCGCACGTGGCGGACGGGTAGCCCGAGACACGGCGGTTCACGAGGACGAAAGGCACCTTCCGGTCCGTCAACTCCCGCAGCAGGTCACCGTCCAGGTGCGCGTCACCGATGATCAGTCCGTCCACGCGACGGGCCAGCATGGTGTCAGTCTTCCGTCGTTGTTCCTGGGGGTCGTCGCGGGAGTTCATGACGAAGGTCGAATAGCCCAGCGCCGCCGCGGCCTCATCCATGCCCTCGTACATGGTTGCCAGGACAAGGTCCGAAAGCCGGGGCACGATCACTCCCATGAGGCGCGTGCGCCGAGTCCGCAGGCCGGCGGCCTGCGGGTCAGGGGAGTACCCCCGTTTCCGTGCCAGATCCCGCACACGTTCGGCCGTCGCCACGGAGGCTGCCCCTCGCGCCACGGCGGAGTCCGAGTGAAGGATCCTGGACACGGTCGACGGGTGGATGCCAAGCTCGTCCGCCAGATCCCTCAACGTGACAGTCGTGTTCCCGGCCATGGTTCCTTCCAATCGCTTACCTGCCTCAGCTAAAAGAGATGTCGCCACTAAGCCTGCCCAATATCAGGCCGATCTCTGGTTCGGAAGACCCTTGACGTGCCACACATCACATCCTATAGTCAATTTACCGCTTACCCAATCGATTGGGTAGGCGTGGTTTGGGACCGACCCAAGGGTGAAGTGTTTACACCCTCGAAATACCCGCAGGCATACGCGGGAAACATCGCAAGGATAATTTTTATCCCACAACCCAATCGATTGGGTAAGCGTCTGACAGAAGATGCAGGACAAATGGAGCGGAAATGACTCTCACAGAATTGGCTGGCCCCCATGTGGTGCTCCTGGCGACCGGAGGAACAATATCCTCCCGTGCGTCGGAGGCCGGGGGAGCCGCCGTGGCGTCGGACTCGGGAGAGCAGGTGTTCGCCAGCATGGGGGTGCAAGCCTCGTATCCGGTCCGGGTGGGTGACGTCTTCCGCAAGGGCTCGTACCTGCTGACGGTCGATGACATGATCGCGATCTGCGCCAGCATCAGGCAATCCCTGGCCGACCCGCAGGTTCTGGGGGTCGTGGTCACCCACGGTACGGACACGATGGAGGAGACCGCCTATCTTGTTGATCTCACCCACGATGATCCTCGTCCGGTGGTGTTCACCGGGGCGCAGGAGGCGGCCGACTCCCCGACGCCGGACGGTCCCGGCAATCTCTCTCGCGCGATCGCCGTTGCCGGTTCCCCGCACGCCCGGGGAAAGGGCGTGCTGCTGGCGTTTGCCGGGACCATCTTCCCGGCTGCTGGAGTTCGGAAGAGCCACACAACCCGGCTCGATGCGTTCGCCGACCCGGATTTCGGAACAGCCGGGTCAGTATCCGGCTCCGGCGAGGTCAACATACATGCAGCACAGCGCGGCCTTGCCCCGTTACCGTTACCAGGCGTCGGCGCCGGCTCACCGCGTGTGGACCTTATAGCTGTTTATCCCGGAGCGGATTCCACGCTCCTGCAGGCTTCCCTTCACGCCGGGGCGGCAGGGGTTGTGCTCCAAGGAACCGGAACGGGCAACGCCAACCGCGTGCTGTGCCGGGACGTCGCCGACGCCATCGCGGCCGGGGTCGTGGTGGTGACGAGCACACGGGTGGAAGCCGGCGCAGTCGTTCCCCGATACGGCGACGGCGGCGGTGCCGACCTCCGCGCGGCCGGCGCCATACCCTCGGGTCTGCTCAGACCATCCCAGTCGCTGGTCCTTCTCAGCCTGCTACTCAGGCTTGATACCCCCGCGGCCGGCATTGCGGAAACCTTCGCCCGCCGGGGCACTCTCCCGGACTAGTTTCACCTCTAACCAAAACCGCACCAACAAAACCTCAACAAAAACGCAATGAAAGGTGGATCCCATGACCAAGGACATCCAAGTCGCATTCGGCGTGGACGTGGACGCCGTGGCCGGAATGCTCGGCTCCTACGGGGGCGAGGATTCCCCGTGCGATATCTCACGTGGCCTGTTCAGCGGCGAGGTCGGCGGCCCGCGTCTCATCCGTCTCTTCGAGAAGTACGGCCTGCCCGCCACATGGTTCGTGCCCGGCCACTCGATCGAGACCTTCCCGGACCTGACCCGGATGATCGTGGACGCGGGGCACGAAATCGGAGTGCACGGATACTCGCACGAAAACCCCATCGCCATGACCCGCGAGCAGGAGACGGCCATCCTGGACCGGTCGATCGAACTCATCGAAAAGGTCTCCGGCCGTCGCCCCACCGGCTACGTCGCTCCCTGGTGGGAGTTTTCCCCGGTCACCAACGAGATCCTCCTCGAACGCGGGATCAAGTACGACCACTCCCTGATGCACCGCGATTTCGAGCCCTACTACGTGCGCGTCGGTGACAGCTGGAAGAAGATCGACTACACCAAGGCCGCCGAGACCTGGATGGAGCCGCTTGTCCGGGGCAAGGAAACCGACCTCGTCGAAATCCCCGCCAACTGGTACCTGGACGACCTTCCTCCCATGATGTTCATCAAGGCGGCCCCGAACTCCCACGGCTTCGTCAGCCCCCGGGACATCGAACAAATGTGGCGCGACCAGTTCGACTGGGTATACCGCGAAATGGACCAGGCGGCCTTCACCATGACGATCCACCCGGATGTCTCGGGCCGCCCCCAGGTCCTGCTCATGCTCGAACGCCTCATCGAACACATCAACTCCCACGAGGGCGTCAGCTGGCTCACCTTCGACCAGATCGCGGACTCCTTCCTCGCACGCAGCCCCCGAAAGGAAAACCAGTAATGACCACCCAGCAGCCCGCCGTCGACCTGACGCAACCCGCCCCCAACGAGAAGCGCCGCTTCCCGACATTCTCCAAGCACCACACAACCACCGCCACCGTGCTGGCCCTGTGTGCCTGGACCGTCGCCGTGTTCGACTTCGGACTTTTCGGCACCCTCCTGCCGGCCATGCAGGAAGAGTTCGGTTGGACCGAATCCGAAGCCTATGCGATCAATACCTGGATCGCCGTCGGCACCGCGATCGTCTGCTTCGGCATCGGCCCGGTCATTGACCGGCTCGGCCGCCGCAAGGGCATGATGACCACCGTCGGCGGAACGGCCATCGTCTCCGCTCTGACGGCCCTGATCCCGACCGGAATCCCGTTCCTCAGCAACGGCCTGCTCGTGCTGGTGCGTTCCTTCGGCGGGCTCGGATTCTCCGAGCAGGCCGTCAATGCTACCTACATGAACGAGGTTTATCAGGTCACCGAAGTCGCCGATAAGCGCAAGCGCCCCGGCTTCCACTACTCCTTCATCCAGGGCGGCTGGCCGCTGGGCTTCCTGCTCGCCAGTGCCCTCGCCCTCGTCTTCCTTCCGTCCCTTGGCTGGCGGGCCCTCTATCTCATGGCAACCGTTCCGGCCGTGATCATCGTGTGGGTCATTGCCAAGAAGCTCAAGGAGACGCCGCAGTTCGAGCTGCACCACAAGCTGACCGAACTTGAGAAGAGCGGCAAGACCGAAGAAGCCCACTCCCTGGCCCGCGCCTTCGGCGTCGAACACTCTTCCGCTGCCCCGCTCAAGCGCATCTGGGAGCCGCACCTGCGCCGGAACACGATCGTCTTCTCACTGGCCTGGATCTTCAACTTCTTCGGCATCCTGATCTTCAGCATTCTCGGCAGCTCCGTCCTGAAAAACGCCAAGGGTGTGGAACTCACCGATGCCTTCTGGATGCTGATCGTCATCAA
The DNA here is from genome assembly GCF_030812335.1 of Pseudarthrobacter oxydans. Lineage (GTDB taxonomy): Bacteria > Actinomycetota > Actinomycetes > Actinomycetales > Micrococcaceae > Arthrobacter > Arthrobacter oxydans_B. The sequence goes on along the minus strand of NZ_JAUSSN010000013.1, from coordinate 133,837 downwards.
CATGCTGGCCTACTTCGGCTACGTCTTCCACGGATGGCTCGGGGACAAGATCGGCCGGAAGCGGACCATCATCGGCGGCTGGATTCTCTCCGGCATTTCGTTCACCATCATGCTCAGCCCCATCGCCACCAGCCCCTTCATGATCATCGCAACCTACGGTGCCGGACTGTTCTTCCTGGTCGGACCCTACGCCGCGATCCAGTACTTCATGGCCGAGTGCTACCCGGTCAGCTGCCGTGCCACCGGCACCGCCTTCATCGGCGCAATGAGCCAGCCCGGCACCATTCTCGGCGGGTTCCTGTTCACGCTGGCGGCCGCCAGCGCAGGAACCGGTGCTGCAGCCCTGTGGGTCGGCGCCGCCGGAACGCTGTTCTCCGGCCTCCTGATGATCGCCGCGAAGCCCCCGGTCGAGGCCCTGCTCGAGGACCACCCGCACGAGGTGGAAGCATGACACCGGAAACGAGGGTGGCCGTGATCACCGGGGCGGCCAGCGGCATTGGACGGTCCGTCGCCGTCCATTACGCCCACCGGGGCGTGCATTCGGTGATCGGCACCTTTCCCGGTGACCCGCACGACCCGGAGGAAACCCTCCGCCTGGTGACGGACGCAGGCGGCCAGGGAGTCGTCCATGAAGTGGATGTCCGCAGCACACCGTCCGTGGATGCGTTCGCCGAACGCGCCCTGGCGGAGTACGGCCGTTTGGACTACGCGGTGGCCAACGCAGGAATTCTGCGCAACTCGCCCCTGGGCGAGATGACGGATGAGCGCTGGGACGACATGCTCGACGTCGACCTTACCGGCGTACTGCGGACCCTGCGGGCGGGGTCCGCGCGGATGACCGGCGGCGGAGCGATGGTGGCCGTGTCCTCCATTGCCGGAGGAGTCTACGGGTGGGAGGAGCATGCCCATTACGCGGCCGCCAAGGCCGGCGTACTCGGGTTGATCCGCAGCGTAGCCGCCGAGCTGGGACCGCGCGGCATCCGCGCCAACGCCGTGATTCCCGGACTCATCGAGACGCCCCAGTCCCTGGACCCGGTCAACTCGCTGGGTCCTGAGGGGCTGCAACGCGCCGGGCTGGAAATCCCGTGGGGCCGGGTCGGACGGCCCGAGGAGGTCGCCAGCGTGATCGGCTTCCTGACCTCCGAGGACGCCTCTTACATCACCGGCCAGTCCCTGATAGTCGACGGCGGCCTCACCATCAAGATGCGCGCCTGATGGCCATGGAAGGACAAGAATGAACAACCCAGAAGCCCCGCGTGCCGCAGAGGGCCGGGGCGTAGTGGTCACAGGCGGAGCCAGCGGCATCGGCAGGGCCATCGCCGAAGCCTTCACCGCCAACGGCGACAGAGTGGCTGTCCTGGACCGGTCGGGTGTGGCGGGAACCATCGCCGTCGACGTCTCAGACGAGGCGAGTGTGAGGGGCGCCTTCGCCGCCGCACGCGCCCAGCTCGGGAGCATCGATATTCTGGTGAACAGCGCGGGCCTGCTGACCGAATCACGCCTGGAAGACATGACCCTGGCCATGTGGAACGAGACGATTTCGGTTGACCTGACAGGTGTCTTCCTGTGCTGCCGGGAGGTGGTGGGGGAGATGCGGCAGCAGAAGTGGGGCCGCATCATCAACATCGCCTCCCAGCTGGCCATCAAAGGCGGAACCGGGCTCAGCCACTACAGTGCTGCCAAAGCCGGGGTCGTCGGACTGACCAAGGCTCTGGCCCTGGAAACCGCCGGCGACAACGTACTGGTCAACAGCATCGCCCCCGGCCCTATTGAGACGCCCCTGGTTGAAGGAATTTCCGAGGACTGGAAAACGGCGAAGCGTGCGGGACTGCCGCTGCTGCGCTTCGGCCTTCCGGCCGAAGTGGCGCCTACGGCGCTGCTTCTCGCCAGCGATCCGGGAGGCAACCTGTATGTCGGCCAGACGCTGGGGCCAAATTCCGGCGACGTCATGCCCTAGGAAGGGACACCTCACATGTGCGGCGCGTGCGGACGAAAAGTTGTGAGCGACCCCGTACTGGGGTCGAACCGAACGATGCGGCAGCACCTCATTGTCGCCCAAACGGTCAACGCCATCTGCCAAACCTGGCCCGGGGCCCCCAAGGTGGCCGCCACCAGCGACGGATGGCTGGTTTCGGGACCAACGGGGGCCACCGCGGCCATCGCGACGGTGGAGGCGGTGTGGTCCGCTGTTCTCCCCAGCAACCCGGGAATGCGGTCCTGGGATTTGAATGGCCTTGCGCACGAGCCCGGTGCTGCGGACAATCCTGGCGCCGCGGCGCACCACGGGGGTGCGGACGACGAATCGGTCCTGGCGGCAGCTGACTTGCCTCCGGAGGGCCTGCCTCGCCGGGTTTTGACTCTTGGCCACCAGATGGCGCGCGCTGCTGACACGGCGCTGGGATCGTAAACGCGAAGCACTCGAGGCAGCAACCTTGCTTGCTTCCGATGCGCCGGGGCGCTCCGCCGCCCGCATGGATCACTTGTTAATAGACGACGGTGCCGGTGGAATGCACAACGGTTCCGGTGCTTTGGGTTCGTCCGCTGACGTCGATCTGCAGCCGGCTGCTCTGCAGGGGCGCCTCCAGGGCGCTGGAGAGCTCCGGCAGGGTGGTTGTTTGGATGCGGTGGATGACGTCCCGGACGTCCGCCCTGTCATTGACCGTCACCTTCAGGGTCAGGTCGGGGGCCCTGGCGGTTCCCCGCAGCAGGGCCGCGGACGTGACGACACCGGGCAGGGTGTTGATCTGCTTTTCGACGGCGGCGGCGAGGACGGACGGGTCGCAGAGCGTGAACCCCTGGCTGCCGTCGTCGTGGAGGCGGTAGGCGCCTGCCCTGTTCTTTCTCGGGATCTGGGCGATGATCCACAGCAGCCCCAGGACCCCGATGATGACTCCGATGACCAGTACGGTGGCCGCCACCCACGGCTGCGCGAGGAATGCCTGCAAATCACCGGTGACGACGGACTGCCATGCGGGGGCGGTGCTGAGGAGAGTTTGCAGTGTCCCGTTCGTCTGCAGGAGCAGCGCGGTGCCCGCGGCCAGGCAAAGGATGCCGAGAATTGCCAGCCAAGTCCGGTTCAGGGTTCCTGCGTTCTGCCTCATCGGAAGCCATCCTTCAAGTAGTCGCGGTGGGCGCGTGCACGAACGGTCCTAGTCCCTGGACCGGACCGTGGCGGTAACCTGCGGCACCGGCGAGAGCCCGCTTTCTTCGAGACGGGCCCGGACGGCGTCGGTGATCCTCTGGCGCAGGTCCCCAGGCTCGTGCAGCGAAGTCGTCACGTTCAGGTGTACGCGCCGCGTGGTGGCTGTCGCGGAAGCCGAGCCGACGCCGTCGATCTGCACGCACCGGGCCTTGGCCAGGTGGGCGACGGCGCGGCGGGTCATCACTATCTCCTGCTCCCGCACCGGTGGCGCCTCGTCGCCGGCGCCCGTGCCCGAATCATCGATGGTGAGGGCACTGAACCCTCCCGGAATAATGGCGCAGAGTAACAGGATGACTCCTGCGACGACGGCGGCTATCCCGATCTGCCGCACGGCGGTGTCATTCCATGCCAGTGCGGCGAGCCAGTCGCTTGGTCCCTGCAGCACGGTCGGCCACGACCCGTTGACCAGCCGGGTGACGCTCAGCCAGACCAGCGCGGCGCCGGCGGCCAGGAGCAGTATTCCGGCGATAAGGGCCGGGATAGCGCGGCTGGGCCGGTGCCTCAGGCGCGTGGACCGTTGGTCGTGCCGGCTCACAGCAGCTTCCTTCGTCCGTTGGTGTCGGTTCCGGTGGTCAGCCACGCGATCCTGATGTCGACCTGCCGGACGTCTACTCCGGTCAACTCGGTCACCCGGGTCGCGATCCGGCGGCGCAGTTCCTCGGTGGCCTGGCGTAGCGGCACCGGATACAGCATCCCGACTTCGACGCTGAGAGTCGCGATGTTCCCGGTGATCACCACGGATGCCTTCGGCCGGGCGGAGAGATCAGCACGGGTTCCGATGCCCAGGAATCCGCCGGAGGAACCGCCGGCGGAGGATTCGTCGCTCGCGACCTGGGCGGCGATTTTCTCGATCACCCTGGCCGCAAGGACAGTGTGCCCTCGTGTGCCCGTCTCGACGAAGCCCGGGACGCTGTCCCCGGCCCCGGCCCTGGCCCTGGCCCCGGCCCCGTCCCCGGCCCCGTCCCCGGGCAGGGGCAGAGCGTGGGCTCCTGGCGGGTTCATCGGCTCGATGCTCTACCGAACAGGGCCTGTACATCGAGTTTTCCTTCCGCGACCCGGCCGACCAGCAGTCCAATGAATCCGAGGACCACCGTGGCCAGGAGAGCCAGCCAGCCGCCGAAGCCCAAAACGATTCCCAGTACGAGACCTATGGTCACGCACCAACGTGTAGTAGACATAGCCATCCCTTTTCCTCAACGACCGGTATTTCCTGGCAGGGGACACAATGACAGGTGGTTACTGCAGCTGGGTCTTCGGGACCTGCTGTTCGTCGTGTTCCTCTTCGGGCAGGTGAACGTCGGTGACGTTGATGTTCACTTCCAGCACTTCCAATCCGGTGGCGCGCTCAACGGACTGGATGATGTTGCGGCGGATCGCCTGGCTGACCTCCACCACGGAGAACCCGTAGTCGATGACGATGGAGACATCGATGGCGGCCTGGCGTTCGCCCTTTTCCACGGTGACGCCGCCGCTGACGTTGGTCTGGGAACCGGGAATGCGTTCGGTCAGGGCGCTGAACGCCCGCCGGCCGGCACTGCCCATGGCGAAGACACCGGGAACCTCGCGGGTGGCGATGCCGGCCAGCTTCTGCACTACGGTTTCCTCGATTGTGGTGTCGCCGCGATCGGTGTGCAGTGCGTCCCTCGCCTTCACTTGTTCCAGTGCGCCGCCGCTGGCAACTCCGGGGGTTTTGGGTGTCTCTGTCATGGAAAACATCTCCTCGGGGGACTGGTGATCGTACTTACACCGATAAAGACGAAACCCAATAGGAATCGTCACGTGACGGCACGGATTATTTTCCCCAGTGGGCAACGGAACCTCCTGACGGTTCCCGGCGCTGCCTGGCTGTGGCATATTGGGCCAGACACCGGCAAGTCACCGGACGGGATGGACAGCGAATGGGTGATCACGGCCCCGGCTTCGAACCGGACCTGGACGAGGGGAGCATCGTCGCCCGCGCCCAGGACGGCGACCTGGCAGCATTCGAACACCTGGTGCTCACGTATCAGTACAGACTCTTTCGGCTGGCGTACCGGATGCTCAACGACCGCGGCGAAGCCGAAGACATCGTGCAGGAGACTCTCACCACGAGCTGGTGTGGTCTGCCCATGCTCGCTGATGCCGACGCGTTCGGTGGCTGGATCTACCGGCTGGCGACCAACAAGTGCCTGGACGTGTTGCGCAAGCGGTCCGCCCATGCCGAAAGCATCGTCGACTCGGACGACATGGACGCCATTCCGGGAGCCCGCGCCCGTTCGGTCGGATGGGATCCGGCCCACGAGGCTGAATGGTCCGCCGAACAGGACGGCCTGACCGCACTCCTGAAGACGCTTCCCCCGGCACAACGGGCCTGCTGGCTGCTCCGGGAAATGCACGGACGCAGTTACGCCGAGATCGGTGTCACACTGAAGATCAGCCCGACAGCAGTTCGCGGCACACTCGCCCGGGCACGCCACCAGATAGCAGAAGGGATGAGCCAATGGCGTTAGACGACGTCCCCCGGCTCGGCTGCGGCCGCAGCATCGACAGCATCTGGGCCACCATCGAGCGGCCTCCCACCGCACACGAGGAACAGTGCGACCATTGCCAGACCGCCAGAACCCGGCTGGAAAGACTCAGTGAAGAAACCCGTGCACTGCGCGAAAGCGACGTGCACGATCCCGCGCTGAAACCCGGCCCCGGGATCAAAGACGCCATCATGGATGTGGCCCGCGCGGAAGTCCGCCGCGGCAGCAGAATCCTCCTGCGCAGCGCAGACAACGGCACCACGGAGATCAGCGAACAGGCCCTGAGCTCCCTCGTCCGGTTCGCGGCGGCAGCGATCCCCGGGGTCCACTCACGACGCTGCCGCATCGAAATACGCCCGGCCGCCTCCAGCATCGCCGGTGAAGACGACCCGTCCGGAACCGCTGGCAACGCCACCACTGCCGGCCCTCGCCTCATAGTCAATCTTCGGGTGGCCGCAGCCCCGGGCATCGACATCCCCCTCATGGCGGAGGTGCTGCGACACGAGATCAGCAACGCGATTCCGGCCGGCGTCGGCATTGGCGCCGGAACCGTCAACATCACCGTGGAGGACCTGTACGATGTCTGAAGCGCCCCTCCAAGGCTCCATCATCACCAGCCAGCTCATCGCCTCCCTCGCCGCCCGCACCACGCTGGAAACACCCGGAGTACTCAGGCTCGAACCCACCGTCCAAGGCTTCCTGGCCCGGCTTGGTCCCGCCGCCTTGCGACACCTCCGCAATCCCGGCAGCCAAAACGGCACGTACCGGCACGACGGCGTCACCGCGACCATCAGCAACGGCACCGCACGCGTCCACCTCGATATCGCCACCGACATCGCCTTCACCGCCCTCGATGTCGCCGAAACGGTACAACGACGCGTGCGTGAAAGCATCAGCCACACCGGCCTGACCCCGGGCGCGATCGACATCACCATCCTCGCCATAGAGCACCACCGCGGTCCCACGATCATGTGACCCCGGTGCAATCAACGGCTGCACCACCTGTCGCCGTCGCCGTCCGCAGCATTGCGGCGTCTCAGTCCCGCGAGGCACTGGCACGCCGACCGCAGGGTTAGTGCCGTCGTCGTAATACCAATTCGCACACAGGCGGGGGAACCATGAGCAGGAACGGCAGGAACCGGCACAAGGGCAAGGGCGCGGGGGGTCCCGGGAACCGCGCTTCCGCACCCCAATCCCTGAGCGCTGTCCGTGCCGGCCGTGCTGTGGACGCGCTCACGCCGGCATTTGTCCGCTGGTTCGAGGAGGTCTCACCCGGCTCGGCGGTGGCCGCCCTGGAATGCCTGGAGCCGATTAAGGCCGTCCTGGGCCGCTATATGGACACAACGGCCGCGGCCGACGTGACGAGCCTTGAACCTTTTGGGCTGTCGGTGGCCGTGTCAGACGAAATCCTGGCCACGCTGGACGACGCCGGAGACATTGCCGGCGCCGCGGAGGCGGGTCTCTTCGAGAGCACGCACTTCGTTGTGCACTCCGTTGGCGCCTTCGTCGAGTTTCTCGTTGAGACCGGCCGGTGGAGCGGCTCGGCGGATCAGCTGGCGGCCGTCATGGACTTCCTCGACACGACAGGGGAGGACGACGGCGGCGGGAGCCTCCTCGACGTGCCGGACATCCCCGATGAGGAGGCCCTGGCGGCCTTCTCCGAGCTGCCGCTCATCCGGCGGGCCACGGCGTTGCTGCAATGGATCGGCGAGGGGAAGCCCGTCACGGCCACCGGAGCCGTTCGCCTGCGGGACATTGAAGCCGCCGCTGCCTGCGTCGGCGTCACCGTCAAGGGTGGCACCAAACGGTCCGGTGCCCCGCTGCCGGGCACCGCCGGTGCGGAGGGCCCCGTGCCCACGGTCCGGAGCATGTACGAGGTACCGCTGCTGGCCCAGCTCTGGAACGCGCTGGAGGCGACCGAGCTCCTTGAGATCACGTCGACGAAGGCCGTTCCCTCTGCGGGTTCCGGTGTGTTCCTGGCCGGAGGGCCTTCCGAGCGCCTGGGGGAACTGGTGTTCTTCGTTGACGAGTTCCTGGACACGGCGGTGCTCGGATGGGATCCGGCGCAGCCGTGGGAACGGACAGTCTCGGGACTGCAGGCATCGCTCCTGCTCGCGGCGGCAACTTCGGATCCGCCGGAGAAAACGCGCATCCTGGCCGCCCCGGACAACGCGCCGCCCGCGGAACGGGCGATGGCCGGGCTGTTGACCGGCGTGGCCATCAGCCGCCTCGAAGAGCTCGCGGAGCTGGGACTGCTGACCATCGACACCCACTTCCGCGTGCCGCCGCCCCTCGTCCGCTGCATCGCGAACGTCTTCGACGACGACTGGCTGCTGGCCGACCTGGGGATCGGGCAGGCTCCGGACGATGCCGACTTCGAGCCCACTGGCTTCGAGCCGACCGAGGGGAGCCGTGCAAATTCGGAGCCGGCAGTTCGGACCCCGGTGCTGGCCGCGGTCCGGGATGCGCCGCGGCCGGCGGAGACGCCGATTCTGCAGCTGAAGGTCACGCTCAACGGTTCGAAGCCGCCCATCTGGCGCCGCGTCCTGGTTCCTGCCGGCATGCCGCTCCCTCAACTGCACCAGGTGATCCAGGCGGTGTTCGGCTGGCTGGACTATCACCTGCACGAGTTCCGGGTCGGGGGATTCCGCGGCACCGCTTATGCGCCGGCAAATCCGGACGGTGACGAAGAGTTCTACGGCGAGGCTTCCCGCGACGAATCGACGGCGACGGTCGGCGATCTGCTGCCGGCCGTGGGCAGCAGCATGGGCTACACCTACGACTTCGGTGACAACTGGGTGCTCGCCATCAAGGTGGAGAAGATTCTGGCGAACGACGGCGGTCAGCTCCCGCGGTGCACCGCGGGACGCGGCATGGCGCCGGCGGAGGACAGCGGCGGCACCTGGGGGTGGGCGAACATTGTCCAGGCGGTCAACGATCCGCACCACGAAGATCACAAGGAGTACCGGGAATGGCTGGGAATGCTGCCGGGGGACACGCTGGACCCGAAGGCGTTCGACCTGGAAGCGGCCAACGAGGACCTCGCTGACTTCATGTCCTGACAGCTGCCCGCGGGCGCACCATCAGGATCCGCCGGGGGTGCGGGCCGGCCCTTCTTACCGGCGGGACCTTTTGTTATCCTGAGGGCGGTCAGGCAGTCGGCCTCTCAGCTTCGTGGAGAGTTCTCTATGACAGCCAGACCCAAGGTGACGCCTGCTGCGGGCCGCGCCCCCCGCCCCCATCCTCGGTGCAGGCACGGGCCGTTGGAACACGTCGCACCGACCCGCCCTCGTCACACAGAGCCTCCGGCCGTCTTTCCCTGCCGCGTGACCAGGTGAGTAGTCGGCGACGGTGAAATGCTCCGCAATCCGCCCCATCGTGCCCCCGACCGTTTCGGCACGTCCAGCATGGCGGCCGGGGTGAGGGTACGCAGCCGGCGCGGGTGTGGCCCGCATTATTTTGGGGGCGGGCCACATCCGCGCAGCTTTGTCTGGCGACCGGGACCGCGGAGTCCGGTTGCATCCCGGACGAATCGGTGCACCCGGTGGGATTCGAACCCACGACCCGAGGATTAAAAGTCCACTGCTCTGCCAGCTGAGCTACGGGTGCCGGAGAGGCTTCGCCGGCGGTGGTGCGTCAGTTTTCGCTGGCCCGTTTCCGCGGCGCCCGGTCCTGCCCGGGAGTGCTGCGGCTTTCCGGAGGCTCCTTCGCGCTCCGCTGCCGGAGTTCCTCCGAAACAAGTGTGAGGAGTTCGTGGGCCGCCTCGGACCCGGCGAGCTCCACACACTGCGTCAGCGCGGCCTGCAGCCGGTACAGCTCGGCGGACGGTACGAGCGGCCAGCGACGGAAAGTGCCGAAGATCTGTGAGGAAGGGACGCCCTGGGGAACCTGGCGGTTGACCGTCAAACCGCCATCTCCCGAGGGGGTGCGGTCCGGCGGGCCGCCGGGGCAAGTGCCTGGCCACGGTTGCGGGCGGGTTTTGCGAAAGGGGTGAGGTTGGTGGTGCCGGAATCCATGTTCACGGCGACGGTGACATCCAGATTGCTTGCCATAGACACTATCTCTCTACGAATCACGTGTGGCCGCTGCCTGACCACTTCCAGAATACCGACTCCGGAACAGGCGGCTTCACATTTCCATAATAATTGCCATTTTCCCACCTTCCCGGCGTGGGACCAATGCCCCTAACCAGTCAGCACTGGCGTGCGTCTACTGGAGGTATGCGCCCGTCGCGGGCAACCCGTCACAATCCACGGAGGCTACACCGTGCCGGAGAGTGTGCCGGCTGAATCCAAGGGAACCAAGCTCCCCATCACCCGCGGATAGCAGGGGTACTGCCACCGCCGCTCAGTCCCGATCAGACTCCCGTCAGTCCGAGTCCCGCCGATCCGCATCCTTTCGGTCGGGCTTCTTGGTGGTCTTCGACCCAGCGTCTTTTCGATCGGACCTCTTGGTCATCGAGTCGGGCGGCGCCGGGAAAGCCTCGGCGGGATAGAGTCCGGCGACTTCGAGCATGTAGTTCGCCCACTGCGGGCCGGCGAGCATGTAACCGTCAATGCTCTTGTAGAACTTGCCGTTGACGGTGATGTTCTGCCCGGCCCGTTTCTGGCCTTCCAAGGCGTCTCCGAAGAAGGACGCGGTGGCCAGGCCGCTGGTGTAGCCCACCACCCACGTGGCGCCGTTGGTGTTGGACGTGCCGGTCTTGGCCGCGACCGGGAAACTGGTGTGGACCTTGGGTTTGATGTACACGCCGGACCCCTTTTTCAGCACGTCCTGGAGCGCGGAGTTCACACCCCTGGCAACGTCGGGTTTGATGGCGTCACGGCAGGACTTGGTCTGGGCCGGGAGCTGCTGCCCTGCCGCGTCGGTCACCTCCACAATGGCGACGGGCTCGCAGTACCTGCCGTCGTTGGCGAAGGTGGCAAAGGCATTGGCCAGCACGAGCGGCGCCACCCCAATCGCGCCCAGCAGGTTGCCCAGCTGATGCATGTTGACCTGTGCGTAATCCAGCCCGCTGTGGATTCCTGCGGCATCCACCATTCTTTGGATGCCGCAGAAGTCCAGTTTGGTGGCCTCTGCGAAGGTGGCGGTGTTGATGGAGTTGTAGAGCCCGTAGTCGACGCGCATGGGCCGGTAGTAGCCGGCGTCGTTGTTCTGCAGGTCGTCCGCGGCGCCGAGGCCCTTCTGCTTTGAGCTATAGGCGCCAAGCACCCTGCCGCAGCTGGATTTCCACTTGAAATCAAGGGGATACGACCGCCGGGAGGCATCCACCGTGTCGGCCAGGGACTTGCCTTCGTTGAGCCATTCCGCCAGGGTGAACGGCTTCATGGTGGACCCGGGTTGGAACCCGCCGGCGCCGTTCAGGTCATTCCCGTCGGCGTCCTTGGAATCGACATTGAAATTCAGCTGGGTATCGAATTTTTCCGGTTCGGGGAGGAACACAGTGTTCTGGGCCATCGCCAGGACCTGTCCGGTGCCCGGCCCGATCGAGACCAGCGACGCGCCCCATTTGTCCGGGTTGGCCCCGGCCGTGGCGTCAACCTGGGCCTGCGCGGCCTGCTGCAGCCGGCTGTCCAGCGTGGTGGTGATGGTCAGGCCGCCGCGGTATAGCTTCCTCACCCGGGAGGCAAGGTCGACGCCGTAGGCCGGGTTGTTCAGGATGAGGTGCGAAACGTAGTCGCAGAAGTAGGTTGCCATCTCCGCGCCGGCGCAGCCCTGTTTCCCCGGGTTGAGGGTGAGTTCCACCCCGGTGGCTGCGGCGGCGGCGTGCTCCGTTTCGGAGATCCTGCCGAGGTCGAGCATGGCGTCGAGCACGTGGTTCCGTCGCTGGATGGCGTTGTCCGGGTTGACGGCGGGATTGTAGAAGCTGGGACTTTTCACCAGGCCGGCAAGGAGTGCCGCTTGCGGCAGGGTCAGGCTCTTGGCGTTGGTGCTGAAGAAATGGCGCGAGGCAGCTTCAATGCCATAGGCATCCCGGCTGAAGAACACGATGTTGAGGTAGCCCTCCAGGATCTGGTCCTTCGTGTACTTCTTCTCCAGCTCGATCGCGAGCCGCATTTCGCGCACCTTGTCGCCGATGCTCTTCTGGCCGTTGAGGATTATCCGGTCTCCCTTGTCCGCCGACACCAGGGACTCGTTAAGGACGTTGGTGACGTACTGCTGGGTCAGGGTGGAGGCGCCCTGCCGGCCGCCACTGGTCAGGTTGGACGTCAGAGCCCGAAGAATTCCCTGGGGGTCGATACCGGCGTGCTCGTAGAAGCGGCGGTCCTCGATGGCGACAATCGCGTCCTTGATGTACGGCGACATCTCCTCGAGGCCGACCCTCACCCTGTTCTCGGCGTAAAAGGTGGCGATGGTCTTCCCGTCAGCGGTCAGGACCTTCGTTGATTGCGACGGCGGGTCGACGGTCAGCTCCGTGGGGAGACTATTGAAGAACCCCACGGATTCCCGGACGGCGACGCCGACCCCGGCGACGGCGGGGACCACGAGACCGGCGGCAAGAACGCCGCAGATCACGCACACGGCAAGGTAGCCGAGGACGGCGCGGACACCGGCAGCTGACTTCGATCCTGCAGGATTCGCCAGCGCCATGTTCCCCCCATATGCCACGCTCTAAAATTATTATCAGACTGCCGCAGGTCCCTGGCTTGTCAGACCGCGGGACTGGCGTGGCCGCCGTCGAACCTTCCCCCCGGTCTCCCGACCGTAGAGGCCCTGCGCCGGACGGCACCTCATCCGAACCGGATGGTCTGGCCGTCATTTCGCTTAGATGTTGACACGCCTCTTCGGGCGGGACAAGACTTACTCCACACAACAAACGCCGAAGGTCCTTTTCGGCGCCTTGTCGTGAGGTGGGACAATGCAGATTCCGGCTCCATTCGAATACTTGCGGACCCCCTTGATGGACACTGCGCTCGCCGGCGACCACAGCCCGCTGCAGCCGATGAACCTCCGGCCGAACCGGCCCCAGGGGCTGACCGACGTCGACGATCCTGACGAGCTCGGCGAACTCCGCCCCGGCGTCCGGTCGCCACGGACGCACCGCCGACACCCTCCACCGGCGCCCGGCGGTACAGGATAAGCCCGGTGCCCGCACGGCCGGCCCACCCCGGAAGAGGCTGAGCCTCGACGGCGTCGGCTTCGCCTACACCGCGGACCGCCCCGTCCTGCAGGACATCGACCTGACCGTTCCGGTGGGCAGCACCCTCGCGGTCGTGGGGCCCACGGGTGCGGGGCAGGCCGATCGTGCCGACCGTGTCTGCGCCCCGGAATTCCTTGAGCAGTACGTCCGCCCCCACCTGGGCGCGGACGCCGCAGGCGGTGGCGGGACGTGGACCACGCAGGTGATCCAGCTGGACGGCTCCGGGGCCGCTACCGTTCAGGTCGAACTCGACGGCGGGCCCCCGGTGTTCGCCAAGCTTTTCCCCTACGAGGACGGCCCCGCGGTCCACGCCAAGCTGCAGGCCCTGCGCGGGGCCGGGCTGGGGACCGGCTCCGCGTTCCAGGCCGTCGAGCCCTCTCCGGCAACGACTACGACAAGATCCGTCTCGAGGACCAGCGGCTGGCCTGGCTGGACGGGCACCGGGAGGCCCTGGCGGGCGTCTGCCGTGAGGTGCTGCGCCAGGCCGCCCGCCGGATTCCCGTCAGCTCGCCGGGATCACAAGGCCCTTGAACTTGGTCTGCAGGAAATCCTTCATGTCCTGCGAGGTCAGGATCTTGTACAGCTTCTGCACGCGCGGATCATCCTTCATCTCGGCCTTCACGGCCAGGACGTTGTAGTACGCGCTGTCCTTGCCCTCGACCAGCAGCTGCTTGTCGGCGCTCAGGCCGGCGGGAAGGGCGAAGGCCAGCGTCACGATGGCCGCGTCCTTGTCGTTGAGGGCCTGCGGCAGGCTGGCGTTTTCGATCTCGGTGAACTGGAGGTTCTTCGGGTTCGCCTTGACGTCCTTGAGCGTGATCGGGTTGTCGCTGACCTCGATCAGCCCCTTGGACGCCAGCAGCTTCAGGGCGCGGGACTCATTGGTGGGGTCGTTCGGGATGGCGATCGAGGCGCCGTCGGGAAGCTCTTCCAGGCTGGGGACATTGTTGGAGTACAGGGCCATCGGCGGCAGGTAGACCTTGCCCACGCTGACGAGATCCTTGCCGGAAGCCTTGTTGTAGGTCTCCATGAACGTCGTGTTCTGGAACAGGTTGGCGTCGATGTCGCCGTCGCTCACGGCGGGGTTGGGCGTGTTGTAGTCGCTGAACTCCTTGTAATCCACGGTGAGGCCCTCCTTGGCGGCGAGCTCCCGCTGGACATGCTTGAGCATGTCCCCGGCCGGCACCGCGAGGGCGCCCACCTTGATGGTCTCGGCCGAACCGGTGGAGGTGCCCGCGCCGCAGGCGGACAGGGCGAGGATTGCGGCCACTCCGGTGGCGGCGGCCTTCAGGATATGTGAACGGAACATTTGGAACTCTTTCGCAGAATGGAACGTGTGGAGGAAGGACATTTTCGGCGCGGTGCGGCGGCTACCGGTGGGACAGGCGCCGCGCCGCGAAGTTGCCCAGGGACTGGAACACCTGTACCAGCAGGACCAGGAGGATAACGACGCCGAACATGTATTCGGGGCTGTAGCGCTGGTAGCCGTAGCGGAAGGCGACATCCCCGAGGCCGCCGCCGCCGACGGCACCGACCATGGCCGAGTAGCCGATGAGGCCGACCACGGTGGTGGAGAGGCCGAGGGCCAGCGCCGGGACCGCCTCGGCCACCATGACCTTGGTCAGGATGGTCCAGCGGGTGGCACCCAGGGACTGGGCGGCCTCGACAAGCCCGACGGGCACTTCGCGGATGCCGATCTCCACCAGACGGGCGAAGAACGGAATGCCGGCGATGGTCAGCGGGACAACGGCCGCGGTCGGTCCGATGAAGGACCCGACCAGCAGCCGGGTGAAGGGAATCAGCAGGATCATGAGGATGATGAACGGGATGGACCGGCCAATGTTCACCACGACGTCCAGCACCCGGTTGACGAAGAACCCCAGCGCCCGGCTCCCGAAGAGCTTCGACAGCAGGCCGCCGGACTCGGTGGTCACGAGCAGGACACCCGCGGCGAGGCCGAAAACGACCGTGAACAGCAGGCTCAGGCCCACGGTGTAAAACGTCTCCCCGGCACCCTTGAGGATGGTGTCCAGGAGGTCCGACCAGAAGTACGGGTCATTGCGGTCGATCACTGGAGTACCTCCACGAAGAGTCCCTGGGAACGGAGATCGGCCACGGCGCCGGCGACGGTCTTCGTGTCACCGGGCAGTTCGAGCCTGGTTCGTCCGGTCTGGCGCCCGTGGATGGTTTCCACCGCGGCACCCAGGATGCCGACGTCGATGCCGTGCTTGCGCGCCAGTTGGGCGATCACGGGGCGGTCCGTGGTGACGCCGTTGAACGTGATTTCCACGATGGCGCTGGAAGTCACCGGGATTTCCCCGAGCGGGAACAGGGCCTGGCCCAGCAGTGACTTCTCCGTTGTCAGCAGCTCTTCCACGGGACCCTGCTCCAGGATCCGCCCGCCGCTCATGACGGCGGCGGAGTCGCAGATCCGCTTCACGACATCCATTTCATGGGTGATGAGCAGCACTGTCAGCCCCAGGTCCTTGCTGAGCTGGCGGATGAGATCGAGGATCTGCCGGGTGGTTTCCGGATCGAGCGCCGAGGTCGCCTCGTCGCTGAGCAGGACCGACGGGCTTGACGCCAGCGCCCGGGCAATGCCGACGCGCTGTTTCTGCCCGCCGGACAATTGTGCGGGGTAGGCGGCGGCCTTGCCGTGGAGGCCCACCAGCTCGAGGATCTCCAGTGCCCGGGTCCGCCTTGCCGCCCGCCCGGCGCCGGTGATCTCCAGGGAAAGCTCCACATTCGCCTGAACGGTCCTGCTGCTGAGCAGGTTGAAGTGCTGGAAAATCATGCCGATGTTGTGCCGGGCAGCGCGCAGCTCCGTGCCGGCAAGCGTGGTCATCTCGCGGCCGTCGACGCTGACGCTGCCCGAATCCGGACGCTCCAGGGAATTGATGGTGCGGATCAGCGTGCTCTTGCCGGCACCGCTTTGGCCAACGACGCCGAAAATTTCGCCGCGGCCGACGGACAGCGAGACGTCGTCAAGCGCCCGGACCGCCGCCGCCCCGGAGCCATAGCTCTTCGAGACCCGGCTTACGGAAATCATGGTTCTCCCTGGGTGGCTGGAATCCCGCGCTTTCGCAGGGATGGGGGCGGACTTTTTTGCCGCGCACGAGTCACAAATTCTGCCAAACAGTAGATAGTGGCACCTAATCCGAACTTCTTTTCACGAAATCTGCAGTGGCGGCGAAATAATTCCGTCACAATGAGGAGTACGGCGCCGAAGCATCCCGGCATCCGGAAGCGCCGGAAAACGGCAGCCCGCCGGTCATCCCGGCGGATTGTGTGCTTCGTCACTGGTGGGCTGATCATCCCCAGAGGCGTGGATTCTGCGGCGGGCAGTCTAGAGTTTCTCACCGCCGGGTAGTAGCGTGACAGGAAATGTCAACGCGCATTACATGCATTCGGGAGCGATCATGTCACATGTGACACGTCGGATGGTTGCCTTCACGGCGGCCTTGGCCTTAAGCATGACGGGCGGCGCTGTCGCCAGCCCCGCGTTCGCGGATCCACGGGAAACCGCCAAGACCTCGACCGCTACCGGGTACGGCGGCGCTGTGAGCACCGTGGACCCGGAGGCATCCGCCGCAGCCATCGACGTCCTCCGCAAGGGCGGCAACGCGGCCGACGCCGCCGTCGCCGCAGCCGCGACACTCGGGGTGACCGAGCCCTACAGCGCCGGGATCGGCGGCGGAGGCTACTTCGTATACTACGACGCGGAGTCCGGCGAGGTCGGCACGATCGATGGCCGCGAGACCGCCCCGGCCGGCATCACTGAAGACGCGTTCATCGACGAAGCGACGAAAAAGCCCTACAACTTCACGCCCGAACTCGTCACGAGTGGCGTCGCCGTCGGTGTTCCCGGCACCCCTGCCACGTGGGAGCGAGCCCTGGACCGGTGGGGCTCGGTCAGCCTCGGCGACGCCCTCAAGCCTGCCATCAAAGTGGCAACCCGCGGCTTCGTGGTCGACAAAACGTTCCGCCAGCAGACCCTCGACAACAAGCACCGCTTCGAGGCGTTCACGTCGACGAGCAGCCTCTTCCTCCCCGGCGGGGACGCCCCCGCCGTCGGAAGCGTCTTCCGGAACCATGACCTCGCCGCAACGTACCGGCTCCTCGCGAAGAAGGGCACGCGCGGCTTCTACAGCGGCCCGCTCGCGGCGGAGATCGCGGCGACCGTCCAGGCTCCGCCCAAGACCGCCGGCACGAAGCTGCCCGTCCCGGTCGGCTCCATGACGACGGCGGACCTAGCCGCCTACCGCGCCCTGGATCAGGAACCCACAAAGGTGGAATACCGCGATCTGGAGGTGTACGGCATGGCGCCGTCGAGCAGCGGCGGCACCACCACGGGCGAGGCGCTGAATATCCTGGACACATTCGACCTCTCCGGGATGTCCGCCCCCGGCGCGCTGCACCACTACCTCGAGGCGAGCGCGCTGGCCTTCGCCGACCGGGGCAGCTACGTGGGAGACCCGGCGTTTGGCAGCGTCCCCACCGCCGCGCTCACCGACCCGCTGTTCGGCAAGGAGCGCTCCTGCCAGCTCGACCCGCGGAACGCCGCTGCCAAGCCTGTCCTGCCGGGTGATGTGTCCTCGTACGACGGCGTGTGCCCCGCTACCGCCGCGGCGCCCGTGGATGAGAAGGACACCGAGAACATCTCGACGACCAACCTGACGGTCGCGGACAAGTGGGGCAACGTGGCCGAGTACACGCTCACCATCGAGCAGACCGGAGGGTCCGGCATTGTGGTTCCCGGCCGCGGCTTCCTGCTCAACAACGAGCTGACCGACTTCTCCACCGTGTTCAACAAGACCGACCCGAACCGGATCCAGCCGGGCAAGCGCCCGCGCTCGTCCATGGCGCCCACCCTCGTCCTGAAGGAGGGAGAGCCGTTCCTCGCGCTCGGCTCGCCCGGTGGATCGACCATCATCACCACAGTCCTGCAGACGATCCTCAACCGCGTGGACCTGGGCATGAACATCTCGAAGGCCATCGCGGCACCCCGTGCCTCACAACGGAACACGGCCACGGTCACGGCCGAGCCGAAATTCATCGCGCTGCACGGCAAGGAGCTCAAGCGGTACGGCCATCAGTTCACACCATCGGGGGATGCGTTCACTTCGGCGGCAGAAATCGGGGCCGCGACCGCCATCGAGTTCCTGCCCGACGGCCGCATGGTCGCAGCGGCCGAGCCGGCGAGGCGCGGTGGCGGATCCGCGATGGTGCTCACACCGTCGCCGAAGCCGTGAAACGAAGCGGGGAGAGTCACGTGCCGGATCAACAAAGCCCGGGGGAGCGCCCTATCTCGTGGTGCTGCATCCATGCAAGCATGGGGGCTCACCGAAAATGCGCAGAGACGGGACTCGATGAAATCCAACGAACTGCTGCTCGACGCCTTCGCCCGGATCCGCGAGACCGTGGCCGCCAGTCTCGACGGGGCCGACGCCGAGGTTCTGCTCCGTCGGCCTTCGGGGAACGGTAACTCGATTGCGTGGCTGATCTGGCACCTCAGCCGGGTCGAGGACGCACAAGTGGCCGCCGCCGCCGGCCTGAAACAGGTCTGGACCTCGCAGGGGTTTGCCGGGCGGTTCGAGCTGCCGCTGTCCGAGCGCGACACGGGCTACGGCCATTCCAGCCGCCAGGTCGACGCCGTGAAGGCACCGCCGGGGCTCCTGCTCGACTACTACGACGCCGTGCACCGGCAGACCGTGGAGTTCCTGGCCAGCCTCGGCGATGCGGACTTCGACCGCATCGTCGACACCCGCTGGGATCCGCCCGTCACGCTTGGTGTGCGGCTGGTCAGCACGATTGCCGATTGCCTCCAGCACGCCGGGCAGGCCGCGTACGCCAAGGGCCTGAACCCCGGGCCGGCAGCCTAGGAACCGTTGGTTTGGGTGGTACCGCGGTGCGCGTCGTTCGCCGCGGCAACCAACCGATCGAAACTGGCGGTCCCGATTTCTGGAGGGACCACGGTGAAGACTGCGAACCATTTCTCCGGGGTTTCCGTCTCCACCGATGCCACCCGTTCCACGTGCAGGTTCAGCCCGGGCACCCCGCCAACGAGGAGCGGCAGCCGCTCTCCGCTCTTGACCATACGCCGGAATTCCTTAACCGACAGCTGGTCATCCAGGGTTCCCGTCACCTCGGCGATCGTGTCGTTTACCCTTTTTGTCAGCCCCGTCATGAAGGCCCTTCGACGCGAGAGCGAGGGACCCGTCAGTACGGCCGCGACGATGACCGTGAACAGCACAACGGCCCCGAAACTCCTCAGGCCGTGAATGAAAATCATCAGGATGAGGCAAAGGATCAAAGCGAAGACGCTAAACATGACGAACCGGACCAGGGGATTCTCGCCGGGTTTCCTGGACCACCGGACCAGGACGACAGTGTTCTGTCGGGACTGATCGTGCCGTGGATTGTCCATGATTAGTACCCCTTCACTTCCATCAGCGCTTCCGCCAAAATGACCGCCCTGCGTGCTTCCTTGAGATCGCTCAGCAGACCCCGGTCGGGCAGGGCCGAGGTGGCCACGGTGGGACCGGCGAGGGCGGAAAAGACCGCGCTGAGTTTTTCGCGGTCCTCTGAAAGCAGCCGTGACGACGTCAGTTTGACCCTGCTCAGTTCCAGTTCCAGCAGTGAATTGTCGATTGCCCCGCGGCGGCCCTGCATCACCGTCAACTTGTCCCTGATGCGCTGGGCACGGTCCCGGAACATCGCTTCCATGTTGACCGCCACGTCGTGGAGTTCGCCCAGGGCGGTGTAGGACTGCGGCGACCCGGAGTGCCGGTCGAGTTGCCCGCTGACGTGGAGGCGCCGTCGTTCCCAGTCCCTGACGGCCGATTCGTAAGGACCCAGGAGCAGCGAAACGGCCGCGAGTGCCTTCTCCAGCGACGCCGCCCGCGTGCTCAGGCTTGTTGTAGCAGCGTCCAGCCTCGCCAGGAAGGCGTCGTAATTGTCAGAGCCCGGGGATGTGTCGCTCTTCATGAGCCACTCGCACGCCGTGGCGCCGCGCCGTCCAGGCAATACATCCCAAGACGGCGGGAATCCCGCCGCCGACATCCGCCCCCAACTCTCATGGCAAGAGACTAGAGGCTCTGTGCGCGTTGTCATAGGGTCTGTGGTTCAACTTTGCTGGGTACCCCACGAGGGGGTCCACAGCGATTGCGCGGACCTTGACACTGACTTTCACGGTCATCGAGACTGAAAGATCCAGGCTGCCCCCGAGGCTAGGGATTGGAAAAGACAATGGCCAGTACAGGTTCGTTCGTGATCGTGGTTGGTTTTGACGGTTCCAAGAATTCCCAGAATGCACTGAGGTGGGCCATGGACGAGGCCAAGCTGCGCAACGGCCGGATCCTTCTGGTCACGGTCTGGAGCAAGCCGCCGCTGTCCTGGTTTCCGGCGGTACTCGAAACGGCCGCCGGAGAGATCGTGACCGAGGAATCCCCGCAACAAACGGCCGAGACGGTCCAGGCTGATGCCCTGACGACCGCTGAAAGCGAGGGGGTGGCCGCCACCGGGCAGATCGTTCACAGTGATTCCGCGGCCTCAGCAATAATCAAGGCGGCCAGGGACGCGGATCTCGTCGTCGTGGGCGCCCGCGGACACGGGGGATTTCCCGGCCTGGACCTGGGGTCGGCGGCCACCCAGATCATCACCCATGCGCCGTGTCCTGTCCTCGTGGTCCGGCCCAAGGTTTCCTGAGCTGCCAGCCGCCGGCCGAATACGATTTCTTGGCGGCCGGGAACTCACCCGCTACCCGTTGTAAGGGCATGGGGGAGGGCCTAGGATGTGGCCACAGCCCCACTCTGGGGACCAACTCCGGGACCCACCCGCAAAGAGTTCTGGACACACCTGCGGATGCCCGAGTCCTGGACTTCACGGGACGGGAAGAACCATGACCAAGTATCTGTTCGAAGCGAACTACGTGGGCGAGGGCATTAAGGGCCTCATGCGCGAAGGCGGAACGAAGCGCCGCGATGCGCTCGTCGACGCCCTCAAATCCGTCGGAGGCTCACTGGAGTGCTTCTACTACGCCTTCGGCGAGACCGACGTGCTGGGGGTCTTCGAGGTCCCGGAGGCCTCCGACGCCGCTGCGCTGTCGCTGATGATCAACGCAACGGGATCCGTGAATGTGCGGCTGAAACCGCTCATGATGCCGGAGGATATCGACGCCGCGGCCAAGAAGACCCCGCGCTACCGGGCACCCGGGCAGTAAGGCACCAAGCCCAGCGGACAGGTTCCGGCGCCGCGGCATGCGGGAGAATGTCCCCATGAGCGATGCCGGCGATTTCATAGATCTTGCGCTCCAGCGTGAGTCGTCGTGGAGCCGCGCGGAGGAGTTCGAGGCACGCCACGGCGGCGGCCACCGTTACTACGGCGCGTCCGTCGGAGCCGTGCGCGGGACGGTCCGCGATGCCCTCCGCCGCCATCCGGGGCTGACGCACGATGACGTCACCGCCCTCAGCTCCGAGTTGTGGCAGGTGCCCGTCTACGAACGCCGCCTCGCCGCCGTCGTGCTCCTGCAATCCAGCGTCAGTCTGTTGAGGAACACGGACCTGACCCGGGTCGAGGGCTTCGTGCGGAGTGCACGGCTGGGCGCCCTTGTGGATCCGCTCGCCGTCGACGTTGTGGGTCCCCTGATCGAGGGGCTCGACGTCGTCGGCAGGGTGCGCGCGGACAGTGTCCTGGACCGGTGGGCGCGGGATCCCGACGGCTGGCTGCGCCGGGCCGCCCTGCTGTCCCCGCTCCGGGCGCTCCGGGCCGGCGCAGGGGACTGGCCGCGGTTCGTGCGCCACGCCCGCCTGATGCCGCCGTCGCCGCCCGGGCAGAACCACGAGGACGACGGCGGTGCGATCGCCGCCGAGGCGGTCTCCCTCGTGCTCGCCGAGACCGCCAGGCACCGTCCGGACCTGGAATTCTGACCGGGCGAATCCGACACTAAGCCAAATCCGGCCGCAAACCTGAGGCCAGGTGGCTACCCAAGCTCGGTGAGAGCCGATGCTTGCCGGGGATGTTTAGGGCAGACTGGTGGCGTGAGCGGAATCCGGTGGGTGCTGCACGTCGATCTCGACCAGTTCATCGCGGCGGTCGAGGTGCTCCGGCGGCCGGAGCTTGCGGGCAAGCCGATCATCGTCGGCGGCCGGGGTGACCCCAGGGAACGCGCCGTAGTGTCGACCGCATCCTACGAAGCCAGGGCATTCGGTGTGGGTTCCGGAATGCCCTTACGCATTGCAGCCCGGAAAGTGCCCGACGCTGTGATCCTGCCCGTCGATCACGAGGCTTACCTCGCGGCGTCTGAAACGGTGATGTCTACCCTGCGCGCGCAGCCCGGCGCCACCGTGCAGGTGCTGGGCTGGGACGAAGCCTTTGTAGGCATTGAAACAGAGAACCCGGAAGCCTACGCCCGCCAGGTGCAGGCCGCGGTACTGGAGCGAACGCAGCTGCATTGCAGCGTGGGCATCGGCGACACTCTGGTCCGGGCCAAGGTCGCCACCGGTTTCGGCAAGCCGGCCGGCGTCTTCCGGCTCACCGCAGGGAACTGGCTCGACGTCATGGGCAGTCGACCCACCAGCGAGCTGTGGGGCGTCGGAACCAAAGTGTCGGGCCGGCTGGCCAAACTCGGTATCAACACAGTCGCCGAGCTCGCTGCGACCGACCCCCAAGACCTGGTCCCGGAGTTCGGCCCCAGGATGGGTCCCTGGTACGCGGAACTTGGACGCGGGGACGGCGCCAGCGTTGTGGACGACACCCCGTGGGTTGCCCGCGGGCATAGCCGGGAGACCACCTTCCAGCGGGACCTGACCGAGCCAGCCCAGGTGGACGACGCCGTACGGGAACTGACAGCGCGTGTCCTTGAGGATGTTGCCGCAGAAGGAAGGCCTGTGGTTGGGCTGACCCTCAAGGTCCGGTATGCGCCGTTCCTCACCAAGACCCACGCGAGGAAGATCCCCGAGACTTTCGACCGGAACGAAATCCTCGCGCGGGCCCTGGACCTAGCGGCCGGAATCGAAGTGGGCCGTCCGATCCGGCTCCTGGGCCTGCGGGCCGAAATGGCAATGCCCGACGATGCCCGAAAGGGACATACGCCGACCCGCGGCGGTTGGTGATGGCGTCGTAGGTCTGATTCGACGCCTCCGTCCCGTCTGGGGAACCCTGCAGGTGAACCGCCTCAACGCCTGACCGGAGCGTCTTCGCAACGGCCGCAGCCGCAGCACCTAACATCGCTACATGACACAGGTTGCCCTGCCTACAGCTGCCCGTGACCGACTTCTCGATCGATTCGGCTCCGCGGCTGCGGCCTGGATCGACGACTTCGCAGCGCTTGTTGGGGAACTCTGTGAGGAGTGGGCGCTCGAGCCCCAATCTGTCCGCGCGGGCGGGACGGGCGCGGTTGTCGAGTGCGTCTCGACCAGGACGGAAACCCGGTACGCACTCAAGCTCTCACCTGACAGGGCGGTCACGGAGCAAGAGGCGGCTGCACTGGCCTACTGGACGGACGCTCTCACCGTCGTCGACCTGGTGGACGTGGACGCCACCCGTAGTGCGATCCTGCTCGAATGGGTTCCCGAATCCGCTGAACTCACCGCCGGGGCGTGGGGCATCGCCGACGTTGCCGGTCTCATCGGCGACCTCTACTTGCCGCGTAGGACACTGCCATCTGACGTTCCACTTGCCCGTGAACGCGTGGAGTTCGTTTTCGAGTTGTGGGATCGACGCCGGCGCACCCTCAGGGAATCCCCGATTGATGCGACCGTTTGGCGCCGATGTCGCGAGGCTGCGTTGGATATGGCAAATGAAGGGGATTCACTTCTTCACGGCGATCTTCATCCCGGCAATATTCTGCGGACGGGTACCGGTAGTCGGATTGTCGCGATCGACCCCCGCCCCTGTATCGGCCCTTTGGTGCTGCAACTTCGCCCCGATCATGGCAGTCTCAGTCGCCCGCCGCGGCGCCAGGACCGAGGACGTCACCCTCATGCGCAACCTGGCCAACACCCGCTGAGCTTCCGCCGAACGGGCAACAGCGGCCAGTAAACACCGCGATATGCCAGCCCCTTATCGTCGTGATTCGCTTTGTCATTTTTGAAACTGCACGGGCATCCGTGAAGGTACGGGGGTAATGCAGAGGTCCCGACGGAGATTCACGCTAAGCGGTCAGGCCGGGTCGCCTGCGCGTTTGATGGCCACGGTAGACGGATGAACGCGCTACGGCGAAGAGTTCGGCAAGTTCCACCGTCGGGTGGGTCCCTGCTCGGAGACGGAGACCAGGGGTCCTTCGTGACTTTTCGAGAGCTTGGGCTGCTTCCCCCGCAGACGGCCCTTCGCCGTCGCGACCGCCGTACCCGGCAACTCCGTTGCTTACTGCACGGGCCATGGACCGCTGTCTCGAGGAGCTGCAAACTGTCCCGCACAGGGTTCCCTTACCGAAGTCATCACTGATCGTCTAGGTTGTTGTCGGGCCGTGTCCGGGGTTGCGGAGAATGATGATGGGACGGATCGGTGAGGAAGATCCGTTCGTAGATGTCGTACACGGTCGCGGCCTTGCGGTCGTTGTATCGACGGGAGTCCCCAACATCCGCCGCAGCGCGCTTCGCCTCAGCGTAGATCCGCCGGTCCTGCTCATGTGACCGCAACCATGCGGCGAAAAGCTCATGCCGTCGAGGTTCCGTAGCGTGCGGGGCCCAGACGTGCAGATTGGTGTTCGGCTCATTGAACGTGAGGTGTCGATGCGCGTCCCCCGCCACGTCGTCCCGGAAAATGAGCCTGAATCCCGCTGACTCCAGCCGAGGGACGTAGCTAGGTTCAGCAGTCGGATCGGGTACGGTCAGGTCGATATCGATGACGGGTTTGGCCAGGAGGCCGGGAACAGCTGTCGACCCGACATGGCGGATGCACAGCGCTTGATCCGGGATCGTCTGGCTGATTAGGTCATGCATCGACGCGAACTGCCTCCCCCATGACGGGTGATGTGCCTCAAACGGACCCGGTTGAACCTGTCGGTGAGCGACACGTCCAGCCTGACGGCGGGCGTTATTGTCGGGTTCGAACGGGCGCCACAAGGGATGCGTCATCACAACCCCGATCGTTACACGGATCGGAAGGCACGCCAAGTAAGTATCTGGCCACGCATGTTCAAGGATCACCGGAGCAGGGCTGTCGTACTTGCGCACCATCCGAATCTCGACCACGTGGGACGTCAGCGTCCGGTGCAGGATCCTCTACCGGGACGTGATGGGTTCCGGTACCGCCGGTCCTCCCTGTGGTCAGATAATGAGCGCGCGTCTCATTAGCGGCCTGGCGATTGGAATGCGAGCCGATGGTCCGGCGCCCACACATACGTGTCATCGCACCGATAACCCCTCAGCCATGCCTGCCCGTCCACGACCCGGAGGTAGAAGCCCTTGGGGTACTCCACGTCCTCGCTTAGCGGCTCGGAAGCGACGTGGATGGCTCCGGTCGGCGCGCGACCTGCCGACAAAACGGAGTCCGGCGCGTTCGACTGGCCTATCATCGCCATTCGGAGGTAGGGGCCCGTCACCAAGGGACAAAGGGCGAGGCCCCGGTTCCGTGCAGCGCTGAAGACCCGGGACTGAACCGCGCCGTGCTCGAAGCCAAGCTCTTCTACCGTACGCTCTACGATTCGTAAGTTTTGACTCTCTGGGTTGTCGAAAACGGGGTGATCGAGCAGCGTCTCGGCATGGACATTGAGCATTACGTCCGCACTGCGCAGCAACCGTAGGATTTCAACTCGTGAATGACCCCCCGCTCGAACCACGAAACCCTCATCCTTTGCTGTGCTGATCATGCACCGATTCTCCATCACGGCCGACCGGCCAACGACCTGACGTGCTGATTGGGGATGTCCCGTTCAAGGACCCGGTAAGGGACCCCCACCGGGACGGCCGGTGTAATGGCAGACTGCTGGGTATGGGCACTCTTGAGCGGGACGCCTCCGGGGCCTGGTCTGCTCTTCGGAGTGTTTGGTCAGATATGGGGTGGACAAGCCCCGTATATAGCCATGGAGCTTTTCATCATGTCGCGGTGCTGGGCTCTACCGGAGTCGTTCGCGTGTCCTTTGCCACTGACCATGAGGCGCAGATCGCCCGTCAGAGCGCTGCGCTTCTTGCCGTCGGTAGTGCCGGGTTGAGGACCCGCATCCCGAAGCTCCTTCGAACTCATACCGGTGACAACTGGTCAGCGATGGCGTGCACCGTCGTCGAGGGAGCCCATATGGCGGGTCGGCCGTGGCATGAGGTCCGGGACGATTTTGCCCGTATCCTCAATGACCTCCAACGTGCGCAACTACCGACAGGGTTGCCTCCTGCACGCTCGTGGTGCGGCGGAAACTCCTGGCCTGACGTCGTAGAGCGCATCACGGCAGATTCCGGCTCTCGCGTGTGGAAGGCTGCTCAGATTGTGGTGCGGGAGGTTCTGAGTCTCGAGGAAGCGGGGACCCCTTCCCTCGTCCATGGTGACTTCGGTCCGCACAACATTTTGTGGGATGAGTCCGGCGCGCCGGGCCTGATCGACTTCGACAATGCGTGTGCGGCAGACCCTGCCATCGACGCTGCTCCCCTCATCGGGTTTTACGGGGCGGCCAAAGTAGGGGAACTTTTGGACGCAGGCGTGCTGGCGCGAGCGAAGGTGTACCGAGCATCTCTACCCCTCCAGGTAGCGGCGGCCGCCGCGCTGGGGGCAGACCGCAAGCTCCAAAGCCACGCCCTGTCGAACTTCGCACGCCGGCTCAAGGCAGGATCCCTTCACAATCCAGCAGCTACCTAGACACGTAAGATCAAGGATCCCCTAGGGGACGCTGATCAGGGGCCGCTTCCTTATGTTGCTACCAGTGGAGATCCTGCTCCCCAAGGGAACAGAAGCGCGGCGACGCCCGATCCCCTGAGTCAACGAGCTCGCGCATCTGGCGAGCAGCCGATCGCGGATCCTTGGACGCGTCAGTTTGACCCATGGCTGTTGCCAGTTTGCCGGGGTGAACTGCCCAGCAGCGGATACGGCCATGAAGGTCCTGGGCCAGGGAGACGGTCAGCATGTTCTGAGCGGCTTTCGAAATTTTGTAGGCGTAACTCGTCGAGAGACAGGAGAAATCACGGTTTGACTGGGCATCCAGAGACCCTAGTCGCGACGAAACGTTGATGATGATCGGATCAGGTGCCTCAAGCAGGTTCGGCAACAGGAACTGCACCAGGCGCAGCGGACCAGCGACGTTCACATCGACGGCGTTCAGGACCCCGTCAGCCCGGATAGTTCCCAGCTCCGCATGAGGCGCTCCCTGCACGGCATTATTTATGAGCAAGTCCACTGGACGGCCGTTCAGAGCTTCAGCCAACTCAGGGCCGGGTTCGAACCTCACATCCAGCTGGACCTTTAATACGTCCGTAGACCCGGCCCTGGCTTTCAGGACCTCGGGTGAACGCGTGATGGCGATGACGTTCCAACCGGACGCCGAGAACTCTTGCACCAAGGAACGCCCCAGTCCTCGATTGGCACCCGTGATGACAGCCAGCTTCTTCATCCCTTCAGGCTAGTCGTCGCACGAGTACCGACGTTGCGCTTGAGTGGGTCCCGCAGAGCGTTGGTCAAAGGGCCGAGCTATTGGCTGGATGTTCCACCCGGGGTGAGTTCGACCGAAGTAGCCAGCCACTGAAGCCCAGAGCGAACTTGATTTGCCGACTCTTCAAGGTCCGCCAGGCTGCGACGCTGCCAGTCCGCATCGATCCGGAAGCTGTCGCCGTTGAATCGAGGGAGGACATGAAGATGGGCATGAAATACTTCCTGGAAGGCGGCTTCGCCGTCTGCCAGGAAAAGGTTCACGCCCTCGCAGCGAAGTCTGCTTCGCCTTATCGCTTTGGCGAGTCTGTGGCCTAAGCGGAACATATGCGCCCCCGTTTCCTCGTCCAGTTCCTCAAGGTAGGCGGCGTGATCTTTGGGAATCACCAAGAGGTGGCCCGGATTTATAGGACTGGTGTCCATAAAAGCGAAGACGAGATCGTCCTCGAATACGATGTTGGAGGGCACGCTGCCTCTCACTATTTGGCAAAAGAGGCAGTCATCATCGTCCGTGGGCATGACGGTATTCTGCCAGTTATGCCGAGCTGTTCCGGATCGGCAGCCGGGCACGCCACAGGGTTCCGCAGAGAGCGTCCCATTTAGACACCACAAGATGGTTCCGTAAAAGGATCCTTTACCGGGCGCCCCATCTATCTTTGTGGCCTTGGGTGGCCCATTTGAGTCCCCATCCTAGGGAAGTATCGTGATGGGCTCCTGCGGCATTGCGCAGGAAACGAGTGCGAAGGCAGGGGCTTCTGCATCCGCTCGGTTGTTCCGGCCCGTGTCGTCGCACCAGTCGATGTCATATGGATAAGCGGCAATAGAGCCCTCTCCTGCCGCGGCTTCGGGCGGCACTCTGAAGGTGTAAGTGAATCCGCCGGCATCGCTCATTGGGGCTGTGGTATCGATGACTTTGCCACCGCTGAAGTCTGTCACGGTGATCTTGAAGCGGGCGTTCTCCCCATAGCGTGGATTGCACTGCACGTCGGAGGCTGACACCGTAACCTCCTCGCCAGTTCTAACACTGGATGGGTTGGCCGAGAACTTAGGGGGAAAGCATGGCGGCTCGCCCTGGGAAGAGGAGCTGCAGGCTGCTACGGCAGCCGCTGAGAGCACGGCAATCAAACTGATCGTCAAGTAGGGTCGGGCCATTGATATTTGCTGCCACACCCGCGCCATACTTGCCCCCGTTCAAAGTAAGCCTGACCGTCCTCGGCTTCAGCATGGCACTGCAATTGACGCTTGTATATGCGCGTGGCCACTTGTCAAAGCAAGGACTTTCCCGACTCTCAGGTAGTGGAGCAGGACACCCAAAATGAAATGGGGCGCCCGGCGAAGGATCCTTCACCGGAGTTTTCTCATAGGGTGTTCTGCTGACGCTGCAAGTTGTCTCACCCCCCGTTGTAAACCTTCACAGCGGGACACCCCGGTGCCATGCTGAAGGCGCGAGTATCACTTATTGGCGTTGCGAATATTGGGGGACAAGACATGCATCGGAACAAGTCGAAGTACGCAAGACGACTAAGTGCCAACACGATTTCTTTCCCACTGTCCGCCTTGGTTACGGCTGCTGGTGCCCTGCTGCTCTGTGGTTGCACAGTATCCGCTCCCCAGAAGGCATCCAACGCCACCCCACCGGCCCAGACCGTGGTCAGTCAGGCTGCTGCACCCCCTGACTCCATTCCCAGCGCAACCAATAGCCGGGACAAAACTACAGACTTCAAGACAGCCAAGAAGAATGCGCCTTGGTTGGGCAAGATCAAGTCCGTGACCGGAATCGAGCCAGGCCGGATTCGTATCGAAACCAGTATTGTGGACCCGCGCGGTGCGGACGGGAGCGAGGAGGCCAAGAGCGCGATTGCTATCTGCGAATCGGTCGTCACTCTTTTCGGCCCAAGCTACGTCTCGGTCTTGGAGGATGACGGCACTAACTTCGTCCTGTTCGGGCACCCTTCAGTACCTACGGGTGCTTGCGCTGAGGTCTGACAGATGAGTTGTTGACCGACCCAATTTCTTGGTTCCAAAAGCACACTTAGTTAGGACAGCGGGGCTGCCCGTTGGGGGATCCATAAACGGAATGGGAGTGTCGTGATTAGCGCTGGATTTTTGTTGACGGCAGGTCAGGGTCCTGTTCGTGAAGGACAACCTGGTAAAGGTTGTGGTCCTGCCATTTCCCGGCAATTTCCAAGTACTGTGGAGCCATCCCAATCTGCCGGAATCCCGCCTTTAATAGCACCCGTTGTGAACCAGCATTGTGCAGGAGAGTGCTCGCCTCTAAGCGGTGCAGGCCAAGTACGTCACGTGCCGCTTCGACGATCGTCTGGACGGCAGCGGATGCCAGACCGCGGCCCGCGTAGTTGCTATCCACCCAGTAACCTAGGCCTGCACTCTGGAAGGGTCCACGCACGATGCCGGCCAAGTTGAATCGGCCGACAAGGGTGTCGCCAGCAAATAACCCAAAGGGGAACCCTTCCCCGGCATCAGCCACAACAAGGCGGCTCGCAATATCCGCAGCCTGCCACGCTTCGGTGTAGTACCCCTCGGGACGCACCGGTTCCCAGGTCGAAAGGTACTCACGGTTGCGTACATAGGCATCGGCAAGCGCTGACGCATCACTCGAGCGCAATGTGCGCATGCTGACATTTTGACTGAGCTGACGCGGTTCAAACACCAGTCAACAGTACTCGCGGCCTGCCCTCCATTGATGCCCGGTTAGCGTTCCTTGGGTTCTCGCGGTGATTGCAACACTTAGCGGATGGGTGTTGTCGTGGCGAGGTATTCAATTTACGTAAGACCGGATCTTCTGCGGTTGTTTTGGGCCGGGATGCAGGCCGGTGAGTTCATCACCGATGCCGTTGTGCCGATCAACACGAGCAGACGGACCGGGCGCCGGGTCCTGGCGGAGGCCGGGGGTGTCAGGCCACGCCGCGGCCGGGATCTGAAGGGCAGGTGCCTGACCTTCGCCCAGCGTGAAGAGATCGCGGTGCTGCGCGCCCAGGGACACTCGCTGCGCCGGATCGGGGTCGTGATCGACCGATCTGCCTCGACGGTGTCCAGGGGAGCTGCGGCGCAATTCGGTGGCAGGATTGCCCTACCGGGCAACATCGGCCCACGCGCTGGCGTATGAGCGGGCTTCGCGGCCGAAACCATCGAAACTGCACACGAATACGGTATTGCGTGCGAAGGTGGAAGCGGACCTGAAAAAGAAGTACTCACCGGAGCAGATCGCAGGACGCCTGCGGGTTGAGTTTCCCGACGAGCCGGAGATGCGGGTGTCACCTGAGACCATTTACCAGTCCCTCTACGTTCAGTCCCGCGGAGCACTGAACCGTGATCTGGCCGCTTGTTTGCGCACCGGACGTGCACTCAGGCAGCCCTGCAGGAAAGCCGGTCAGCGGAAGAACCGGATCCCCGGGATGATCAATATCTCCGAACGTCCCCCCGAGGTTCAGGACCGTGCGGTCCCGGGGCACTGGGAGGGCGACCTCATTATCGGCAAGGGCAACCAGTCCGCGATCGGGACCCTCGTGGAGAGAACCACCAACTACACGATGCTCGTTCACCTGCCGGATGGATACAAAGCAGAACAAATGCGTGATGCTCTGGCAGCAAAGATCAAGACGCTCCCCGAGGCGCTGAGGCATTCCCTCACCTGGGACCAGGGCATTGAAATGCAGGACTGGAAAACCGTGAAAATGGACGCCGGCATCGACATCTACTTCTGCGACCCGCACTCACCCTGGCAGCGCGGCATCAACGAAAACACGAATGGCCTGCTGCGCCAGTACTTCCCGAAAGGCACCGACCTGAGTATCCACAGCGCGACAGACCTGGACTGGGTCGCCCAGGAACTCAACGACCGGCCACGTAAAAGACTAGAGTTCAGAAAACCGATCGAATTGATCGAAGAACTCCTGTTGCAATGACCGCCTGAATCCGCCGTTCCCCTTACGGACATGTGCTGCCGTGCGGACGGCTTTGAACATTTCGTGGAGACGACTTCGGAAATTGACGCAGACTGGGTCACGCTTGTTCAGTCTGGAAGTCGGTCAAAACTCATCCGCGATATATCGTGCTCGGCTGGTTGCGTGCCGTGCCGCAGCCCCCGATGGCTCCCGGAGCTTATAAAGTCGAGGCCAGGCTCGCCACTGGAGCTAATCGGTGTGCCTTGGTAGCTTCAACCCATGGCCATCAAACTTGAGAACGTCGGTATCGCCGTTCGCGACCTCGAAGCAACTATCGCCTTTTTCACCGACCTCGGGCTCACGGTCGTCGGCCGTGACACGGTCAGCGGCGAGTGGACCGAGACTGCCACCGGACTTGATGGCAACCACGCCAAAATTGCGATGCTCCAGACCCCGGACGGTAATGGTCGACTTGAGCTCTTCGAATACATCCACCCCAAAGCGATCGAGTCGAACCCAACTCGTCCCAACGGCATCGGCATGCACCGCGGGGCCTTCTCGGTCGACGACATAGACAAAGCCCTTGAGGTCGCTGCGAAGCACGGATGCCGTCCGTTACGCGGCGTGGCGACCTACGGCGACGTCTACAAACTCACGTACCTCCGCGGTCCCAGCGGAATCATCGTAATGCTCGCCGAGAAACTCAAGAAAGACTGACAGCCGGATCGGCCCAATTAACCTGTGTTGCGAGCCTTAGGCCGTACGGCCAATAGGTCATCACCTACCGCCGTCGTCATCCGCACAGGTCGTAATCGCGTGGTGGCCGTGCAGGTGACTTTGGACATTTCGTGAAGACGACTTCGCAAATTGAAAACAGCCGAGGCCGCTCCGCTGATACTTTCCGTTTCCCATCTCCCAGGCGTAATCAGATGACGTCTGCAAATAAGTCAAAAATCGCCTCGGAGATTCGGAATCCGAGGTTTACCGGGCCTGCTGCCGGAATGGGGTGGGCCTTCCCGGTCGGCGTTCCACCACGGCATAGGCCTTTTCGTCGAAGAACTCCCAGTCGGTAATCACCATAAAGCCGAGGGCGTCCACGCGGTCGTTCAGGACATGCACGTCGAAGCCTCCGTCGCGGGGCTCGGCGTCCCAAGTGGAGACGTGGACCTCCCCGTTTTCCAGCACCAGCAGTTCGGTGTTGACGTTGAAGTCCTCCTGCGGCTGACTGCTCAGCTGGCAGATGGCGACACTGTGCCGGGTAAGGTCGGGACTGTTCATTTTCGGGCCTCCGTTTCGGGCGAACGGTGTTGGCATCATCCTATGCCCGGGGCCGGTTTTGACGACGTCGGTAGCACACTCGGCGGCCACAGGCCGACTTGAGCTCGATGTGACAGGCCGTAATCATTCCGTTACCGTTGTTAGGTGCCTGTTGTTTCCGAGACGGGCTCTTCCCAGCCGATTGCCTAACTCTGCCGCGGCCTGGGGATAACTCGCAGCAACGTCCGGCAGAGACGGGGAAACCAATTTTGACCCGCTGTTCTCCAGGGGTCTTGGGGTGAAGCCGCACGGTCCGTCATGAACGGGCCAGCGTGCGGCCGGGTGCCTCCCATCCGAATCCGACAGCTCACCTCGCAGGCATTGGGAGAGGCTCTTTCAATGACTTTTATCAATACCCGTGCGCCCAAACGCGCCGCCCTTCGCACCAACCGCCGCACCGCCAGCACCATTGGCCGCCAGGCTGCGGTTCTCGTAGCCGCTTCCGGAATGGTGCTCAGCGGCGCCATGGCCGCGAATGCAGCCGATGCACCGACCGAGCGAGACTCCGCACCGGCGGCGTCCGTTGACGTCAAGGGTCAGGTCTCCGCGCCCGTCCTGGCGGACTCGACCGTCCAGATCAACTTCGAGCGCCCGGCTGTTGCCACCACGCCGGCGCCCGTAGTCGAGGCGCCCAAGCCCGTGGCCGCTCCGAAGGCCCCGGCAGCGCCGGCCCCGGCCGCCGCCCCCGCCGCAGCCAAGGCGACCGTGAAGGTCCAGGCCGCACCGGCACCCGCCCCCGCCGCTGCCCCGGCAGCCGGCGGCGTGAACGCCACCCTGCTGGCCGTAGCTTACGGCCAGATCGGCATCACCCAGGACTGCACCGCGGTCGTGGAGAAGGCCCTGAACTCGGCCGGCATCCCGGTGGGCAACATCGGCCCGCAGGCCTTCCTGAAGTACGGCAAGGTCGTCGCGTCACCCCTGCCCGGCGACATCATCGTCCAGTCCGGCCACGTCGCGATCTACGCCGGCAACGGCCAGGCCATCAGCGGTGGCATGAACGGCGTCAACGCCACCATGACGCACCCGTTGTCCTGGCTGACCGCCACCGGCTCCGTGACGTTCGTCCGCGCCGGCTAGCAGCACCGCTAACACAGCACGTCGAAGACCGGTCGATCGGTTGCCTTGGGGGCAGCGGATCACCGGTCTTCTGCGTGTCCGGCGTCCGGCTCCACTGAATACCGCAGCAGCACCACGCCGTTGCCGAAGGTGCGGCTCTCCAGCAGCCGGAGCGGCGTCACCGCATCGGTCTCCCGGAACAGGGCACTGCCCCGTCCGATCAGGACCGGGTGCACATAGATCCGGTACTCATCGATCAGCCCGAGCCGCCGGAAGGATGCCGCCAGATCGGCGCCGCCCAGCGCCAGATCGCCGCCGGGCTGGTCCTTGAGCCTGGCCACGTCCTCGGCGACGACGTCGTGCACCACCTCGGTATTCCAGCCGGCCGACGTCAGGGTTCTGGAGTACACAATTTTCGGCATGTCCCGCCAGATCCCGGCGAACTCGACCATCGGGGCGGGGTTTGAGGGGTCTTGGTCCGCCGTCGGCCAGAAGTCGGCCATCAGCTCGTAGCTGACGCGGCCGTCCAGGAAAGCGCCCATGGTCCGCAGTTCGTCGTTGAAGTGGCGGTGCAGTTCATCATCGACCAGGTGCCAGCTCAGATCCTGCTCCGGCCCCTCGAAAAATCCGTCCAGGGACACCTGCATCATAAAGATGACCTTGCGCATGACGGGCTCCTTCTGTTCACTGCCGGCCGGGGTCCCAGCGTACGCCGCACCCTGCAGCCGCGCAGGGGAGGTGCCGTCGACGCCGGGCGGCAGCTTCTTGCCGTTCCGCGCGTCCAGCCGGCCTTGAAGGGGCAGATCGGTCAGTACCGGCAGCATCTTGCCGAAAAGGGAGCTCCGCGCCACGATAGACGGACTGGAAGTCCGCAACCGGCAGCATCCTGCCGAATGGAGCAGCCCAATGGGTGATGTGTCGTCGATTGGAGCCAGCATCCGGAGCGCCCGCAAGGATGCCGGGATCACCCAGGAGGACCTGGCCCATCTGGCCGGGACCTCGGTGCGCACCGTCCGGGCCATCGAAACCGGGACGGGCAACCCCTCGCTTCGGGCCGTGCTGGCCGTGAGCGATGTCCTGGGCCTGCAGCTGACAGTGCGCTGATGGCAGCCGAACTGCAGGACCTGAAGTTCGTCCGGGATGCGGACGTCTACAAGGGCGGGATCCTCGCCGGCCACCTCAGCAGGACCGGGTTCGGCGGGGTCCGGTTCAGCTATACCGCGGAGTACCTCGCCGGCGCCGGGCCAGCCGTGGCCCTCTCCCTCCCACTTACCGGGGAAGCGGTGGAAACCCCCGGAGGTGCGCTGCCGGCTTTCTTCGCCGGGCTGCTTCCCGAGGGTCACCGGCTTTCCGTGCTGAAGAACGCGACCAAGACCAGCTTTGACGATGAACTGACCCTGCTGCTGGCTGTGGGGGCCGATGTTCCCGGCGACGTCCAGGTGGTTCCGGCGGGCGAGATCCCGGCGGACCCGCCGGCCCTGGCCGATACCTCGAAGCCGGAGACGCTGGACTTCTCCCTCCTGGTCAACACCGTGGACCTCCACGGGCTGCCAGGCGTCCAGCGCAAGACCAGCGCCTCGATGCTGACCACGCCCCTGGCCGTCAGGGGCCACCGCTACCTGCTCAAACTGGACCCGCCGGAACATCCCCACCTGGTGGAGAACGAGGCGGCGCACCTGCAAGGAGCCCGGGCGCTGAAGATCCCGGTCGCCAGATTCTCTGTCATCCAGGACCGGAACGGCCTGAGGGGGCTGCTGGTCGAACGGTTCGACCGGGTCAAAGGCCCGGCCGGAACCTGGGTCCGGCTGCCGCTGGAGGACGGGACGCAGGTCCTGGGCCTGCCGCCGGCGTCCAAGTACGGCGTCAGCTCCGAGGAGGTGGCAACGGCACTCGCCGCCGCCTGTACCGCTCCGCTGCTCGCGAGCCGCAATCTGTATTTGCAGTTCGTCTTTGCCTGGCTGACGGGCAACGGGGACCTGCACGCAAAAAATCTCGCAGTCCTGGGCAGCCCGCGCGGATTCGTGATGGCCCCGGTCTTCGATGTCCCGTGCACCCTGCTTTACGGAGACGAGACCCTCGCGCTGCCGGTCTCCGGCAAGACCCGCCACCTCAAGGCCAGGCACTGGGCGGAGCTGGCCGGTTCGCTGGGCCTGCCGGAGCGGGCCGCCGCCGCAGCGAACCGGACCGCGCTTGCCGCGGCCGCCGGGATTAGACTGGAGGAGTTGCCTTTCACGGGGTCCCCGTTGCGCGGGGCCCTGCGGGAACTCCGGTTCCGTCGCCGGGAGCTGTCCGGTTGATCCCGGGCGCCGCGGGCGTGGCCACTTGCGCTCCGGCCCGCCCGGTAGAAGAATGCAGGAAATTTGGAGCCGCGCCGCGGCTCGTTACTTTCGGAGGAAAAGCATGCCCACGAGCCTGCCTGCGGCGTCAGCCGACGTCGCGCCCCCGTTGATGTTCCGGGGTTGAGACCGGTGGAATCCTGGGGACCCGGCCGGCACTACAGCAGCGGCCGGCACACACAAGAGTCAACCCGTGCGGCCGGGCCGCGCCTGCCAGGGGTCACGGGCGGGATCCGCCCGCAGTTCCTGATTGCCCTGGTGACCGTCCTCGGCCTGATCACGGCCGGCGCTGTTTACGGCACCATGCAGGCCAGGGATCCGGTCGACGCCGGGGCTGCTCCGGCTGCCTCGGTGTCCGCCTCAGCTGGTGCCGCCGACCCGCTGTCCGCGTCCGGCGGCGCAACGCCGTCGGCAGCACCCCCGACGCCGTCACCCGCAGTCGTCACGCCCCCCGCGCCCGCCATCGGGCCGGCGCTGGACGCGGAAATCAATGCCGTGATCGCGGCCAACAGCGGCTACGAGGTGGGTGTGGCCCTGATCGATGTGGCTGACGGAACGGTGCACGAATACGGGGACAAGACCAAATTTGTGGCCGCGAGCACCGGAAAGATCCTCGCTGCCGCCGCCTACTACCATCTGGTCGAAACCGGCAAGGCCTCGCTGGCAACCCCGATGGGGGCATCCACCGCCGGCCAGCAGATCCGCCAAATGGTCCAGCAAAGCAACAACGATTCGTGGGCACTGATCCTCGGAGCCGTGGGCCACAGGGGACTGATCAACTATGCCGCCTCGATGGGCATCCCCTACGACCGGACCGTGAACGCCCTGACGCCCGCCGAGATGGCCACGATTCTGTCCGAGCTGTACAGCGGCCGGCTGCTCAACGCCGCCAACACCGCCCAGCTGCTGTCCTACATGCAGCAGACCAACTACGAAACACTTATCCCGGCCGCCGCGCCCGCGGGGGTCAGCGTCTTCCACAAGTACGGGCTGCTCAACGGGAACCTGCACGACGCGAGCATCCTGGTGCAGGGGGAGCGGGCCTATGTGTTTGTCGTCTACACGCTGGGCCGGGACGGGGAGACTACCCGGGCCCGAGTCTTCCACGAACTCACCAAAACAGTCGCCGCCGGACTCTTTTTGACGAAAGCGGCCGTTCCCCCGGAGGACACACAACCGTACGCTGGAGAAGGGAGGTGAATGCCATGAAAGCAGCCCAGGGAGACCGCATCATCATCCGTGGCACTACGGTCGAGTCATCGGACCGGCACGGCGAAATTCTGGAGGTCAAGGGGGCCGACGGGGCCCCGCCGTATCACGTCAGGTTTGACGACGGCCATGAGACGATCCTGTTCCCCGGCGGCGATTTCGTCGTCGAAAGCAGCAAGGGCGCCGGACCGCGCTAGAAACTCGATGAACTCCCGGAGCCGGAGAAGCTTCCGCCGCTGCTGCCGTAGCCGGTGGTGCTGCTGCCGCCGCCGCGGGAGCTGCTGACACTGCTGACACCGCTGTTGAAGCCGGAGTTGAACGTCGGCACGGAGAGGAAGTAGTACGAGGGGTACACGGTGCCCAGGATGCTGGGTTCGTACGTGCGCCCGTACTTGGCCTTGCTTCCCGCCTGTGCGTCCTCCATCTCCTGGTGCATGAGCCGGGATTCCTTCTCGTTCTTGGCGAAGCCGGCAATCACGGTATCGGCGTGGTTTTTGAGCAGTTCGGAGAGGTGGGTGCGCGCGTCCCGCAGCCGGTCCAGGGCCGTCTCGGGCGTGATGGCTCCGTCCGAGAGTTCCGTGGTCCACCGTTCGATCTCCCGGTGGGTTTCGTCGCGGAAGGAGCGCAGGGCCGCGGCCGTCACGGAGTCGCCCTCGGCGTTGCGCTTGCTGAGCATCTGTTCGATGGCGGCCAGGTCGGCGCGGAAGGGGGCCAGCTGCCGGTCCCAGGCGGGGGCCCAGGCGGAGCCCCGGTTCAGCAGGGCGTTGGTGTCGGCGATGACGTCGTCGAGGGCATCAAGTTCCGCTGCGGCGTCGGCGTAGCGGCGGACCAGCTTCAGGTTCGGACGCCGGCTGAGGTCCTTGGGCGACAGGGCGTGGACCTGGTTGGCGAGGCCGGTGGCGGTGTTGTACTTGGCCATAAAGGTCCGGTGCTTCTCGAGGACGGTGCTGCCGTAGCGGGAGGCTTCCGGGATGGTGCCGGCGTTGAGCTCCGTGACCTGGAGGTCCATGCTGACGTTGGAGTAGCTGGCGTCGCCGCGGGCCAGTTCCTTGCGGCTGTCCACCCGGGTCCGCCAGCGCACGATCAGCCACGTGCCGGCGCCCGCGACGGCGGCCGCGACACTGGTCCACGCCACGACGAGGAAGGCCGTGGAGCGGTACCACGGCTGATTGATCAGTTCCGCGCCACGCTGGATCCCGGCGATGGTGCCGTCCGTCCACTGGGCATCGCGAAAAAGATCCTTGGAAGCGTCCTGGATGTCCTCGCGCTGTTCGGGCGAGACCTTCCGGTCCTCACCCATGTACGTCCCCACGTGCCGGCCCTCCGGGTCCAGGGCGAAGATGAAGAGCCCGTTCGCCCACTTTTGTCCGTCCTCGCTGATCCACTCCGGACGCTCGGTTCGGGCAAAGCGCAGCACTTCCTCGTTGAGGTTGTCCGACGCCGAACCCTTGTAGGTGTAGACGGCCACTTTGGTGGGCTGGTAGAAATCGATCGCCTGAACGGCCGGCAGGAGGGTGTCCCGGTCCAGCACCCCGGCCCGGTCCTCCACGACGATGTCCACCGGCGTGACGGCCTGCGCTGCCGGCCCGGTTCCCGCCAGCCCGATCAGCACCAGAGCCAGGAGGCCCAGGACTTTCCGTACGATTCCCATTTCCCGAGCGTAGTGCCTGCCGCGGGCCGCGTCGACGTGCCCGCGCCGACCGGGACCTGTCTTTCGGGGCTGGTGCCTGCTGCTGGCGAGGGCCGTCCGGGGTCGGCATAAGTGCAGGTCAGGACGGGACGGGCCGAAAGACACCATGACGGCGCGCCCCGGTTGCTACATACTGGCGGCATGAGTCCAGAGGCGAAAGAACCCGAGCCGGATGTGCCCGAACCGGCAGCACCGCCAGCGGCAGTACCCGCAGCGGTACCCGCAGCAGAACCGGCCGGGCCGGCGTCGGCAGGACCGTCGGGCACGGGGACCGCAGCAGAGCCGCGCCGGCCGGACCGCACGCTGCTCGCCATTCTTGCCGCTATCGCCGTGATCGTGGCTGTCGCCCTGATTGTTGTGTTCACCCGCGGCGAGCCGGCGCCGGTGGACGAGGCCACTCCCGCCGGGGTGGTCCAGCGGTATTCCGCCGCGGTGATTGCCGGGGACGAGGCTGCCGCGGCCGCCTACCTGACGGACGCCGCCAAGAACCGTTGCAGTACCAGCATGGAACGGATGTCGGGGGACAACCTCCGTGTCACACTCGTCTCAACGACAGAGCGGCCTGCCTCGGCGGACGTCAGGGTGCTGATCACCGTCTCCGAGGGTGGCGGGCCGTTCGGAAGTGCCGAGTACCAGATAGAGGACGAATTCGACCTGGTCAAGACGGGGGACCAGTGGCTGGTCGACAGGGCTCCCTGGCAGCTGACGGTGTGCCAGAACCCGGCGGTGAAGTGATGAGCGCTGACTCCGCCGTGGGCGGAGCCCAGCGGACCGTCCGCCGCCTCATCACCTACCTGCTGCTCTTCGCCCTCGTGGTGATCGCCGCCGTCGGGCTCAGCGGTCTGCTGGGACGGCTCCTCGTGGCGGACACCGTGCTGGCCACCGGAGACGTGGCCGGTCTGGCGCGCTCCCTGGCCTTCGCGCTGATCGGCGGACCCTTGGCCGCGCTCCTCTGGTGGGTTGTCTGGCGGCGCCTGGACGACGAGGCGGAGCGGGCGTCCGTCGGCTGGGGACTGTATGTGACCGGCGCCTACGTGCTTTCCCTGGTGCTGGCGACGAGCAACCTGCTCAGCACGGTGACCACGCTGATCGGCGGCCGGTCGCTGCAGTGGCGCCCGGCCCTGGCCACCGGGCTGGTGTGGGCAGCCGTCTGGGTCTGGCACCGGTGGATGTGGCGGCACCCGCGCAAGCGGCCCCTGGACATCGCCGACGCCCCCACGGTCCTCAGCAGCTACATCGGGCTCGTGATCGGGGTCAGCGGCGCCGTCTCAGCCCTGTCTGTCCTGCTTGACGCCGCTCTGCGCGGCGCGCTGGCCGCCTCGACGGTCGGCAAGCCCTGGTGGGTGTCCGCGCTGCAGTCCCTCGTCTGGGCCGCGGGAGGCGGGCTGGTCTGGTGGTGGCACTGGCAGCACGACGGCGGTCGTCGCCTGCGCGGCGATCTCGCCAGCGTCGGCCTCATCGCCGTCGGGGTCCTCGGCGCCGGGGTGCTGACCCTCGGCGGCGCGGGGATCACGGTATTCGTCCTGCTGCGGCTCGCCTTCGACCGCACCGAACCGATGAACCAGCTGCTCGAGCCGCTGGCGCCGGCCGTCGCCGCCGCCGCGATCGGGTCACTGGTCTGGGCGTACCACCGCGGGCTGGCCCGCGACAGTTCCGAAGCCATCCGGCAGGGAAGCCGTCTGGTGACGTCCGGCGTCGCCCTCGTGGCCGCCGCCTCCGGGATCGGCGTGATCGTGAACGCCGCCCTGGCCATGGCGGCGAACCCGCTGGCGGGCTCCGGGGCACGCACCCTCCTGCTCGGCGGCATCAGTTCGCTCCTGGTCGGCGGCGTTGTCTGGTGGCTCACGTGGAAGCCCCTGGAGAGGACCCC
Source organism: Pseudarthrobacter oxydans (assembly GCF_030812335.1). Taxonomy (GTDB): domain Bacteria; phylum Actinomycetota; class Actinomycetes; order Actinomycetales; family Micrococcaceae; genus Arthrobacter; species Arthrobacter oxydans_B. The sequence goes on along the minus strand of NZ_JAUSSN010000013.1, from coordinate 93,036 downwards.
GGCGGCGGCGGCGCCCAGCCCTGCCGGCGACACCGGGAACTGGCAGAACGCCCGCCGGATCTACCTAATAGTGGTGTTCGGCCTCAGCGCCGTGGTCGCCGTCATCACCCTGCTGGTGATCGGCTACCGGGTGTTCGAGTACGTCCTGGGCGACATCTTGGGCGGCAGCGTGGTGGACAGGATCCGGGCCCCGCTCGGTCTGCTGGTGGCCACCGGCCTCGTCGCCGGCTACCACTTCGCGGTGTGGCGCCACGAACGTGCTGTCCTCGCGGCGGCGCAGCCCGCCCGGAAACGGACGATCGGTCACGTCGTCCTGGTGACCGGCACCGATCCGGCGCCGCTGCACAGGGCCATCGAGGACGTCACCGGGGCCGGGGTGACCGTCTGGAGACGGGCCGACGTCGCGCCCGGCGCCGCTGCCGCTGGCGACGACGGCCAGCTCGCCGGCCGGCTGGCAGGGGAACTCGAGGGTGTCACCGGAAAGCAGGTGCTCGTGACGGTCAGCCCGGACGGCAGGATCGATGTGATTCCGCTGCTGGGCTGAGGCGCCGGGGGCCCCTATTCCAGCTCGAACGCCCTCTTGTAGCTCCGCACCGCGTTATTGACGGTGGGGAAGAAGTGGTCCGGCCCGAACCGGCTGCTGACGCCGAACCGGATCAGACGGTCCTTGATGGGGCCCTTCATTTCGGCGAAGACCAGGCTGATGCCGCGCTTCGCGAGCTCGTCGTCGAGGGCCACGAGGTCATCCAGGGCGGTGGTGTCCAGGCCGGTGATGGCCTCCGAGGCCACGATCACCCACCGGACCGGTTCCGGGGCGTTGGACACCAGAGTGCGGATGTGTTCGGTGAAGACGGCGCCGTTGGCGAAGAACAACGGGGCATCGAAGCGCGCAATCACGAGCCCGGGGACGCGCTGGCCCTCGGGGTGCCGGTTCAGGTCGTGGTAACCGGGCACGTCTCCCACGCTGCCCAGTTCGGTGCGGTAGGGGTCCAGGGCGCGCAGCACAAAAGCGATCAGGGACAGGCCGATCGCGACCACGATGCCTTCGAGGACACCCACAAAGGCGACGCCCAGGAAGGTCGCGACCAGCAATGCGGCCTCGGTCCGGCTCATCCGGAGCAGCCGGAAGAGCGTTTTCACGTCGAGGATCGACGCCGCGGCGACCATCACGACTCCGGCCAGCACGCTGGAGGGCAGGAATGTCGTCAGCCCGGGTGCCAGGATCATGAACAGCAACACAAGGGCGGCGGCAACGGCTCCGCTCAGCGGGCTCTTGGCGCCGGCCTCGACGGCGATCGGGGTGCGCGAGGTGCTGCCGGAGATCGGGAATCCGCCAAAGAGGCCGCTGGCCACGTTCGCCACGCCGAGGGCTCCCATTTCCTGGTTCCCGTCCACCTGGACACCGCTCCGGGCGGCGAAGCTCTTGGAGAGCACTGTGGTATCGGCAAAGGCGATCAGGGCGATGCCGGCCGCCGGGCCGAGCAGGGCGATGACATCCTCCATGGTGATGCCGCCGAGGGCGGGAGCCGGCAGGCCTTGGGGCAGGGCCCCCACGGTGGGAAGCGCCGTCGTCAGGTCCAGGACGGCGGTGAGTGCCGTGGCTGCCACGACGGCGAGCAGCACACCCGGAAGCTTCCACGGCAGGAAGCGGCATCCGACGATGACGGCGATGGTGCCGGCGCCGAACAGCAGCGCCAACGGATTGATGCCGCCCTGGGCCACCGCCTGGACCGTCCCGGTGGCGCTGGTGACCAGGGACCCGCCCGTGCCCGACATGCCGAGCAGCTTGGGCAGCTGGCTCAGCATGATGACAATCGCGATTCCGTTGAGGTAGCCGACACGGATGGGCTTGGACAGCAGCCCGGTCACGAACCCCAGTCTGAAGACCTTGCCGACCAGCAGCAGGCCTCCGATCAGCAGGGCCAGAAGGCCGGCGAGCGCCACCGCCTCGTCGGGATCCTTGCCGGCCAGCGGCAGGACGGCAGCGGCGATCATCGGTGCCAGGCTGGAATCCGGGCCGATGATCAGGACTCGGGAGGGCCCGAAGACCGCATAGGCGAGCAGGGGGACGATCGAGGCATAGAGGCCCGTGACGGCCGGCAGCCCGGCGGCCTCGGCGTAAGCCATTCCGGCCGGAATGAGGAACGCGCTGAGTGCGGCGCCGGAGGCGAGGTCAGATTTCAGCCAGGGGCGTTCATAGTCCCGCATCATTCTGAGGCCGGGCGGGAGTTTCAGTGTCCTGGCGCCGCTCACGGTGGGCCTGGCTACGCGGCAGGGGCCGCGGAGTCGCCGGCCACCGGCGCGTCCTGGCCGTACTCCGCCGAAATGAGGATGGGGAGGTGGTCCGATGCCCCGCGAGGCAGGGTTTCAACACTCTCGATATTCAGCCCCTGGGAGGTGGCGAAGTCGAAGTGGCCCTTGAAGACCTTGTACCGCGTGTATGTCCGCCGGTCACTGAGGGTCAGGTCGTAGCCGGCATCCTTCATCTTGGCCGTGAGGTTCTTGGTGAAGAAGGGGTAGTTGAAGTCGCCCACCATCAGGGACATCAGGCCGCCGCGCATGCTGAGCAGTTCCGCGTGCGCGGCGTGGATCTGGTTCCGGCGCAGCGAGTTCGACGCCGTCAGGGGGGCCGCGTGGAACGACGCGATGACGAGGTCGTGGTCCGTCTCATTGTCGATCACCCGGGTGCCGATCAGCCGCTCGTGCGCAGGGGACAGGACGCGGTCGTGCAGCGATTTCTTCAGCGCGAAGGTCTTCGTCTCGTACGCCGTGAACCGGTCCATGCGGTAGTAGATCGCCAGGCCCAGCCGGTTGCCCTTGGTGGCGTCGGCAAGGTGCAGGTCACCTATGGTGTCCGGGAGGTCGTTCGTGTCGCACTCCTGGAGACACAAGGCATCAATCTCAAAATTGCTTGCCAGGTTAACCAGCTCACCGATGGCATGGTGCTTTCGCAGGTTGTAGCTGATGACTCGAATCAGGGGGGCACCTCTTCGGTGGAATAGTCGCGGAAAGTCTGATTCCGAGTCTACCCAGTCCAGCCAATCGAAGGGGGACCGGCGGCCGCGGGTCCGGGCGGGAAGACAGCGGGATCAAGGGGTCGGCTCCGTCGTTGAGCCACTGACGGGGGCCGCGCGCGGCCCCCGTCGTGTGGGCCTAGCGGCTGCCGGGGCCCCGGGCTGCCGTGTACTCGCCCGCGGTGACGGTGCCCTGCTCCTGCGCCCCGTCGAGAGTCCCGTCGCCCAGGCCCGCCCCGACGTCGGCCGTTCCGCCGGTGTAGACGGTGTAGTCCTCGCCGTCCCTGATCTCGAACGAGGAGTAGACCAGGGACGCGGTCATCTTCGCCGTCACGAACGTGGCCACGACGTTGCCGCTGGTGTCTGCCAGCTGGATGGTCGTTCCGGCGGCAACAGCCGTGCCGAAGGTCAGCTGGACGCCCGACTGCGAGGACGATGTTCCCGGCGTCACCGCCATGCCCGCGCTGCCGGCCGCCGCGACCGTGCCGCCCGTGACTGCCAGTTCTCCGTTGACGTCCAGCGCGCCGTTGCCGTCGTTGCTGGGTCCGTTGACGACGACGGTGCCGCCGGAGATGCTGGCGTTGCCGTTGGAGTCCAGCCCATCGCCCTGTGAGTTGATGGTGAGAGTTCCGCCGCTGATGTCAACGGAGTAGTCGCCGACAGTTTGCCGCCTCCCATCCCGCCGCCCGGGCCCGCTGCCTGGCCGGCCTGGGTGCCGGTGCTTGAACTTCCGCCGGACGCGTTGACCCCGTCGTCCCCGGCGCCGACGGTCAGTGTTCCTCCGCTGACCAGGAGCCAGCCGCGGCCCTCGTCGGTCTCGTTGTCCGCTTTCACCCCGTCCCCGCCGGCGGTGACGGTGTACGCGCCGTCCAGCAGGACGGTGTAGTCCTTGCCCCGGATGCCGTCGTCCGCCGCGTTCACGGTCACATTGCCCGCGGCCAGGACGAGGCCGTCCTTCGAGACGATGCCGTCGTTGTACCGGCCGCTAACCGTCAGGGAGCCGCCGCCGGCGATGGTCAGGTCGGCCATGGAATAGAGCGCGGCGTTGGGGGAGTCCTCGCCCTGGTCCGCGTAATCGGCGGCGTCCTGCAGCGCATTGGCGGAGCCGTCCGCGAGGTAGACAAGGGCCTCGTTGGCGCTCTGGACCACAAACGGGGAACCCGTGGAGCTGCTGAGGTACACGCCGTCCAGAATGACGCGCACCAGGTCCTCCTCTCCGGCAGCGACCACGACCTGGCCGTCGGACAGTCCGCCGGCGAGCCGGTACGTGCCGGCGGCGCTGATGGTGACCGTGTCGCCGTCGACCTTGACAGCGTCCGACGACGAGCCGGCCGCCACCGAGCTGGCACCGTCCGCGAGCGTCACGCCCACCTCCCCGGCGGTGTCCCAGCTCAGGTCGTCGGCGTCAAAGTGGGTGTCCTCGTCCACCGATGCGACGGTCAGGGCCTGGGCTCCCGATGCCAACGCCGTCCCGGCCTGTCCGGTGGATGCGGCGGTGCCGGGCACCGAGCAGCCGGCCAGCGAGACGGCGAGCGCCATGGCGGCGACGGAAAAAGAAGGGGTCAGTCGGTCGGTGCCGGGGTCAGATGCAGGCTCCGGCCGAGCGTGCTGTGCCAGCGGTTGACCGGCAGCTCCGGGCAGAGGGCGGCCATGCCGGTGGCGAACTTGGAGATGCGGCTGGGCCGGACGCCGTTGGCCCAGAGATACCGGTCCAGCGGTCCGGCGGCGGAGCCCGACTTGGTCTCGAGCACCATGGACCCGTCCAGGAGCCAGGCGGGCTGCCCCGGGCGCTGCCAGGACGGCTTCGTCCAGGGTGGCCCGGCTGCCGGAACCCGGCAGGAACAGTGTGGTGCGCCGGTAGCGGGTCTCGAGCACCGGGCCCAGCGGTCCGGCCGGGACCGACCCGACGGCGGCGGCAAGCGTCTCGTTGACGTAGGTGAGGCCTTCGGCGGTGATCCGGCTCCGGTCGGCCGGGGCGTAAGGGATGCGTTCCTTGACCGTGGCCTCGCGGCCGCCTTCCGTTTTCACTTCCAGGAAGCTTGCGTCGCTGTCGACGTAGGTCCGGGTGCGGACCTTGAAGCGGCGCCGCCGGCCCCTGGCTGCCAGCAGATAGCTGTCCCGCTGCGGCGTGTCGAAGTACACGGAGTCGTACTCGAAGGTCCGCAGCCCGTCCATCTCGAGAATCCGGACGCCGGAGTCCAGCGAGGCGAGCAGCTGTTTGGCCTGCAGGACGGGGATCACGTATTTGCGGTCCACCCTGGTCTGCAGGGCCGCCGCGGTGTTCAGTTCTTCCAGCCCCACGGCCGGCAGGTGCCGCAGGCCCGCTGAGATGGCCGCGTTCATGCCGCGCCTGCCGTGGCCGGGGCCAGGTCCTGCCGGGACAGGTCCCCGTGGGTGTCGGCGAGGAGGGACCCGGCTGCGGGGGTGAATGTCTGCGGGGCTCTCGCCGGGCGGTAGGCGTAGCGGACGTCAACGATCGTCTTGTCATTGACAAGGTCCAGTTCCTGCACGGTGGCCGAGTGGACCGTGCCGTGGAGGACTTCCTCGAGCCGGGCGTGCAGTTCGCTGTCCGCGGCGATGGCACGGTCCAGGATGACGGTCTGGTGGCGGTAGGCCGGCAGGACCCGGGGGTGGTCACCGACGAACATCACCAGGAGGATCAGGGCCATCAGTGCCAGCGGGAGCCACACCGGCTCGATCCCGAGTCCCGCAATGAGGCCCAGGGCCAGGGCGGAGAAGTAGTAGGCCACCTCGTGCTGGGCCAGTTCGGTGGAGCGGAGCCGGATGATGGAGAGGACGCCGAAGAGGCCCAGGCCCAGGCCGATGCCGGCGGCCGAGCCGGAGAGTGCGACGGCCACGGCCATGACGCCGACGTTCATGCCGAGGTAGGACACCACAAGGTCCCGGCGCAGGTACAGGGCGAAGGTCAGGACGGTGATGGCGGCCAGGTCGGCGGCGATGAGAACAAGGGGTGTCATGGGGGTGCTCCGGAATCAGTGGGTGGATTGGTCCCTACGATTCCCGGCGGGGCTGTGCGGGAACTGTGCCGGGACCATGGCTGGGATATGAGTTGCGGATGTTGCACCTGTGGCGTGTGTTGCGCTCGCGGTGACCGCGGTGACCGAGGTCGCAGCCGGCAAGGTGTCTGCCGGGTTCGTGCTGTGCGGTGGGCCTGCCGCCGGTGCGGAAGCGATAGTGTGTTCTGGGATTACCAGCCACGCGAAAGGGCAGACGTTGATGACTGCTGAACTACCGGAGCTTGCCGAGGGCGACTTCTACTACGAGGTACTGGGCGGCGGGCGTTTCCGCTCCACCATCCACGCGCAGGGCGCCTGGAATGAGCACGAGCAGCACATGGCTCCCGCCTCCGGCATCATGGCCGACTGCCTGGACCGGCATGAGCCGCGCGACGACATGCGGATGGCGCGCCTGAGCTACGAGATTCTTGGCCTTATTCCCGGCGGCGAGTTCGAGGTCGTCACCACGACCCTCCGCCCGGGCCGGACGATCGAACTGGTGCAGGCCGAGCTGACCGCTGGCGGCCGCACCGCGATCCGCGCCACGGCGTGGCGGATGATCACCTCCGACACCAGCGCCATCGCGGCATTTGAGGATCCCAGGATTCCCGCGCCGGAGGACTGCGAACCCTACGACGCCGCGAGCATCTGGCCGGGCGGCTACATCGCATCCCTCGAAATGCGGATTGCCGCCGGGCACCGCGCCGGGTCGGGCACGGTCTGGCTGCACACCGGGCATCCGCTGACGGACCGGAAGGACAGCAGCGACCTCGCCCGGCTCGTCGGCCTGGTGGACACCGCCAACGGCATTGCCGCCCGCGTTCCCCCGGGCAAGGGCAGTTACTCCTTCCCCAATCTGGACCTCCAGATCCACATGTACCGGCGCCCCGAAGGGGAGTGGCTGGGGCTGGACAACGAGGTGTCCTTCGGCACGGACGGGATCGGACTGACCTCGACCGTGCTCCACGACCTCACCGGCCCGTTCGGCCGCGCCGAGCAGATCCTGACGCTCCGGAAGTCGTAGGGCTCAGCCGGTCCCGCCGGTCGTTCCGCGGCGGCCGGTTCCGATCGCTAGTGGAAGACGAGCCAGCCGACCACGGTTGCCAGGCCCGTCAGCACGGCCCCCCAGGCGATGTCCGCGACCACGATAATGAGCGGCCAGTTTTTCAGGGTCGCGGCGTTGGTGAGGTCATAGGTGGCGTAGGCGAAGGTGCCCAGCGCCGCGCCGTACCCGAGCGCCGTGAGCCAGCTGCCGCCGTCGAGCGCCGGCCGGAGGGCGAAGAAGACGATCCCCGCGATGTACAGGACATAGAAGGCGACGGCGTACCCTAGATGGGGCTTGTCCGCCATGAGGTGCCCCAGATGGCGCCGGTAGAACTTGCTCATCGACTTGAGCCACACGGAATCTATAACGGCGAACGCGGCGGCTACAACGAGGAACTGCAAAATGACCATAGGGGAGCATAACAACATGCCGGAGGCCGCAGGCGCAGCGCGGACGCTGACGATATTCCGCCAGGAGGCATCCCTGGGCGCCGCCGCGGACCTGGACCTCGCCCTGGAGCTGCTACGGAAGGTCAAAACGGGCGGTGTGGGCCCCATGATCCGGCTGTACCGGCCCGCGCCCACCGTTGCCTTCGGGCAGCGGGACACGCACCTGCCGGGTTTTGACGCCGCCGCGCAGGCCTGCCGCGAACTGGGCTTCGAACCGCTGGTCCGCAAGGCGGGGGGACGCGCCGCCGCGTACCACCAGGGGACCCTGGTGATCGATCACCTGGAACCGGACACGGATGCGATCGCCGGGGCCAAGCGGCGGTTTTCCTTCTTCGGCGAGCTGCTGGCCAGTGCCCTGCGCAGCGCCGGCGTCGACGCCGCGGTGGGGGAGATCCCCGGCGAGTACTGCCCCGGAGAATTCAGTGTCCACGGCCAGGACCCGGAGTTTCCGCAGCACCAGCTCAAGCTGATCGGCACGGCCCAGCGGGTGGTCGCCGGCGGCTGGCTGTTCAGCTCCGTCATCGTGGTGGAGAACTCGGCCCCGATCCGCGCGGTGCTGGAGGCCAGTTACGCCGCCCTCGGCCTGGACTGGGACCCGGCCACGGCGGGCGCCGTCAATGATCTCGTCCCGCACCTGGACGTGGACGCCATCGAGGCGGCCGTGATCGGCACCTACGCCCGCTACGCCACCCTGGCCTACGGCGACTTCGGCAGCCTGCTCGGCTGAGACGAACACGAGCCAGGAAGACGATATACCTCTAGCTGGCAGCTGGTCCGCCCGCGCCGGCAGAACAGTTCGACGGGACAAAGCCTCTTGCGCCGCGGGGTCGTTTCCAGATGGAATTCGGACAGGCGCCACCGATGGCGGTTGGGCCCGCCCTTACGGCAAACGGGAGGGCCATCGTGAGTGAGATCGAGGGAGCCTCCATGGAGAAGTCAGCACGAAAGCTCGCGGCGGGCCTGCTGGTTGCGTCGTTCGGCGTGATCGGTTCGGCCCTACCGGCTGCTGCGCAGCCGGGTCCGGGGCCGGGTCGCGAGTTCGGACAACATGTGGTCGCGTGCAACGACCACTTCAGCGGCGAGCACAACCCGGGTGTCCACCATCGCGGGTTCTCCGGATGGCAAATGCACGACGACTGCGATTGACTGCCGCTGCAACAGGAGTCCGAAGAGAACGGGCCGGCGGCCAGCGGGGATAACGGTCCGGGGACCACGCTGGGGCGGGCTCATGGGCGGCGATGGTGTCTTCAGAGTCGCGGCCGGCTCGGCCCCCCTGGCGCCCCACAGGAATGGGCGCCCGGGGAGGACAGCTGTGTCACGGGCAGGTTGGGGCTGTGGTCCGGACCGGTTCCCGGACCGCCGGCGGGGAATGAGGCATCGGTTGATCCGCAGGCGCAACCCACCGAGTGAAGGCGCCGGCCTGACCGGTGACCACTCCTCCCACGCACATCCGCGCTCGGGCCCCGACGCCGGGACGGTTCCGGCGCGGACCGTCCCGGGCAGGCTCCACGCGCTGTGGCACACGGTCGTCGGAGCAGTGGGTCTGACGATGGGCCTCCTTCCGCACGTTCTGCACCACATCGGGCTGCTCGCCGGCACCGCACTGGTGGCCGGATCCGGCGGCACCGCGTTGTTCGGGGCACTGGGGCTTCTGGCGTCCATTCCCATGCTGGTCCGCCTCCACCGCCGGTTCGGCAGCTGGGTCGCGCCGGCTCTGGGACTACTGGTATTCGCCGGCATGTTCTCCCTGTCCGCGTTTGTTAGCCGCGGCTGCGGGGTGGCAGGTCATCCAGGAGACGTCCGGGCTGCGGGTCCTCGTCGCGGGCCTCGCTCCCGGAGCCTCCGCCGAGGGGGTGCGGACTGCCGTAGCCGCCGCGCTCGAGGACGCCGGTGTAGTGGACACCCGTGTGGAGGTTCACCCTGTTGAACGCGTTGAACGGACCGCTTTGGGGAAGGCACCCTTCGTGCGAGGGCTGCCGGGCCGGCGATGACAAGGCCCTCCTGCTGAACGCAACCCCTACAGGTGTGTGGGGGTATTGGGGGAGTCGGCGAAGAGCAAAACGACGATCGAGCGGCCCCGAATAAAAGGCTCCTCGAGTACGCGCTGCGCCTATTCATCCCACAAGGCAACGGCTGCTTGCCCTAGTGAGCCGTCCCGGCGGCAGGACGGTCTCTGCCTTGCCTGCCGCCCAAAGGTGATCGAAACACTGCGGCAGCCCCGGTGGGAGTCGCCGGCCGCGAACAAATCCGGATGGAGCTGGTACCTCCGGTCCCCACAGGGGCCCAGACGACGGCCAACAGTTGCAGGGAGCCCGTGACAACGCCGGTAAACGGGCCCCTGCTGCGAGTCAGTTAGTGGCCCCGGGCGAGCCATTCCTGAAGCTGCGGCGCCTCGGCGCCGACCGTCGTCGGATCGCCGTGGCCGGTCCGCACCACGGTGTCCGCCGGCAGGGTCAGCAGCCGGGCCTTGATGGACTCGATGATCGTGGGGAAATCGCTGTAGGACCGGCCCGTGGCGCCCGGACCGCCCTGGAACAGGGTGTCGCCGCTGAACACGGTGCCCTCGCTCTCGAGGGAGAAGCACATGGAGCCGGGGGAATGTCCCGGCGTGTGCAGCGCCACGAGCCGTGCGCCGGCGACGTCGAAGGAGTCCCCGTCCTCGATGGCGTGGTCCGGTTCGGTTCCCGGGAACACCCGCTCCCAGAGCATCCAGTCCTCGCGGTTGAGGTACACGGGCGCGTTGACGCGCTGGCGGACCTCGCCCACGGCGGCGATGTGGTCATCGTGGCCGTGCGTGAGCAGGATCGCGGTGACCTTGCGGCCGGCGACCGCAGCCTCGACGGCGTCGGGGTCGTGCGCCGGGTCGATGACAACGCATTCGGCGTCGTTGCCCACGATCCAGACGTTGTTGTCGACGTCCCAGGTGCCGCCGTCGAGCGAGAAGGTGCCCGAGGTGACCAGCCGGTCGATCCGGAGGCCGTTCACAGGCCCGGCGCTCACAGTTCCACGACCGAGCGCAGCACTGAGCCGGAGTGCATCTTGTCGAAGGCTTCCTCGATCTGGTCGATCGTGATCCGCTCCGTGACGAAGGCATCCAGGTCCAGCTTGCCCTGCCGGTAGAGGTCGATCAGCATGGGGAAGTCCCGCGAGGGGAGGCAGTCGCCGTACCACGAGGACTTGAGCGAGCCGCCGCGGCCGAACACGTCCAGCAGCGGCAGTTCCAGGGTCATCTCAGGGCTGGGAACGCCCACGAGGACCACGGTGCCGGCGAGGTCGCGGGCGTAGAACGCCTGCTTGTACGTCTCGGGACGACCGACGGCGTCGATCACGACGTCGGCGCCGAAGCCGCCGGTCAGTTCGCGGATCGCCTCGACCGGGTCGACGGCGGAGGAGTCCACGGTGTGGGTGGCGCCGAGGTCCCTGGCGCGCTCAAGCTTCTTCGGGTCAATGTCGACGGCGATCACCGTGGTGGCGCCGGCGAGCGCGGCGCCTGCGACGGCTGCCACGCCCACGCCGCCGCAGCCGATGACGGCGACGGAATCGCCGCGCTTGACGTTTCCGGTGTTGATGGCCGCGCCGATGCCTGCCATAACGCCGCAGCCAAGCAGGCCGATCGCGGCCGGGTCAGCCTCGGGGTCCACCTTGGTGCACTGACCGGCCGCGACGAGGGTTTTCTCGGCGAAGGCGCCGATGCCGAGCGCCGCGGTGAGTTCGGTGCCGTCCTCGAGCGTCATCTTCTGGGCGGCGTTGTGCGTGTTGAAGCAGTACTGCGGCTGGCCCTTGGCGCAGGCACGGCATTCGCCGCAGACGGCGCGCCAGTTCAGCACCACACGGTCGCCCGGGGCCACCTCGGTGACGTCCGGGCCCACGGCGCTGACGATACCGGTGGCCTCGTGGCCGAGCAGGAACGGGAAGTCGTCGTTGATGGCGCCCTGCTTGTAGTGCAGGTCGGTGTGACAGACACCGCAGGTGAGAATGTCCACCAGGGCCTCGCCGGGTCCGGGATCCGGGACCAGGATGGTCTCCAGGGTGACGGGTGCTCCCTTGGAGCGGACTACTGCGCCTTTGACTTTATGGACCATGGAAATAGCTCCTCTGCTCGGTCGCGGTTCTGGCCGCAAACACTCTTGTCTCAAGACTTCTGTCACGCAAGACTTCGCTCACGCAAGATTCTGCCGTACAACGCGGTGCGGCGCGGCCCCCCGTGGGTGGCCGCGCCGTCGTCGTCATCTGTTCAGGGGTGTGCCTTAGGCCGCGAGGCGGCTCTTGACCTCGGCGGCGGAGGGGTTGGTGGCGGCGGTGCCGTCCGGGAACAGCACGGTGGGAACGGTGCGGTTGCCTCCGTTGAGCTTCTCCACGAGATCTGCGGTGCCGTCCACTTCTTCGATGTTGATCTCGGTGTACCCGATGCCCTGGGCGTCCAGCTGCTTCTTCAGGCGGTTGCAGTAGCCGCACCAGGTGGTCGAAAACATGGTGATGGTGCCAGATTCGGGGGTGAAGTCCACGAAGTTCTCCTCAAGCTGGTTGACGGCGCGCGTCGGCAGCGCCGATTGCGACAAAAAATCGTACATTACTGCCAATAACCGTAACCCGCGCACCGGTATTCCCGCAGGGCGGGCGCGGTCACAGGCGGATGATGGTCTCGCCCTCATCCGCGGGGGCTTCGAAGCCGGCCAGAAACTTGTCCAGGTAGTCCGGTCCGACCGGCGCTGAGTTGGGTCCCGGGTCCAGCTGACGCAGCGCAAGACGCCGGAGCAGTTCGTCCCGGGGTACGTCCAGATACACGAGTTGCCAAGCGCCGCCGTGGGCGGTGATGACCGCTTTGTATTCATCGCGCCGCTGGCGGGACCAGAAGGAAAGGTCGACGACGACGTCGAGGCCTTCTGCCATCAGGTCCACGAGGCGGGAACGCACCTGTCGTTCCACCGCGAGCGTGAAGTCGAAGTACTCCGGGGTGCCGAAGCGGGCCGCCAGGGCCCGGTCCAGGCGCCACATCTCCTCGTCAACGGAGAGGCGGACGTACCCGGTACGTTCGAGCGTCTTCGCGTAGCTGGTCTTGCCCGAGCCGGGCACTCCACACATCAGCACCACGGTCGCAGTCTTTGCCATGCACGGAGTCTAGGGGACGGTGTGATTGGGGGAGTGAACACGCAGGACGCCACGGCGGATGACAGGGATTGGGCGCGGTGGCATGCTGGTGCCATGTGTGGACGCTACGTGATGGCCCGGGCCGTCGGAGACCTGCTGGCCGAGTTCGACGCGGAACTCGAGGAGGAGATCGCGGTTCCGCCGTCGTGGAATGTCGCCCCGACGGCGGACGTGCCGATCCTGCTCGAACGGCTGGTGGACGGGGAGCCGGTCCGCCAGCTTCACCTCGCGCGCTGGGGACTGGTGCCCTCCTGGGCCAAGGACCCGCGGATCGGCTCGAAGATGATCAACGCCCGCAGCGAGAGCGTGCTGGAGAAGCCGGCGTTCCGGAAAGCCACCCGGGCCCGTCGCTGCGCGGTGCCCGCCGACGGCTACTACGAATGGAAGGGCGAAGGCCGCGGCAAGCAGCCCTACTACGTGCACCCGAGGGACGGCCGCCCGATCGTCTTCGCCGGACTCTACGAATGGTGGAAGGACCCGTCCAAGGCCGAGGACGACCCGGAGCGCTGGCTGCTCTCGACGTCGATTATGACCACTGACTCGCCGCCGGAAGGCTATGCCGGGGGAATGCTGGCCGAACTCACGGCCCTGCACGACCGGGTTCCTCTGCCGATGGACCGGGGGACGATGCAGGCGTGGCTGGACCCGCAGGCCGACGACGCCGCCGGACTGGTGGATCTGGTCCGTGCCGGGGCGCACGACGTCGCGGAAGGCTGGACGATCGACGCCGTCGGCACCGCCGTCGGAAACGTAAAGAACGACTCCCCGGAACTCATCCAGCCGGTGGGAAGCCTGTTCTAGCCCGAAGCGAACCGCCCGGCGGTGGCGCCGCGCTTAGAGTGTACGGATGAAACGGGCCGTAATCCTTGGTGGCACTGGAGTTCTCGGCCGCGCCATCGCGTGGCGGCTCATCAAGGGCGGGTGGGCAGTGGACGTGACCGGCCGCGATGGCCGCAGGATGCCAGCGGGCCTCGCGGATGCGGGAGTGCGCTTTTTCGCCTCCGATCCTCGGCCGCACGAGAGACTGGCCGTCGCTTCCGGGACACGCCCGGTCCTGTCCGCCGGCCTCCCCGGCGCGAAGGTACCGTCGAGCGCATGATGATCTGGATCAACGGAACCTTCGGCGTGGGGAAGACGACCGCTGGTACGGCGCTCGTGGAGCGGCGTCCTGCTCTGCGGCACTTTGATCCTGAGGTGGTCGGCTACATGCTCGCGCACAGCTTGGAGGACCAGGCATTCACCGACTTCCAGGACTTGCCCGGGTGGCGCGCCTTGGTCCCGGCTACTGCAGTGGCCATCCGCCGGCAGACCGGACAACACCTCGTGGCGGCACAGACCGTGTTGCGGCAGGAATACTGGGGAGAACTGAAAGCGACGTTCAGCGGCCTCGGCGAGCAGATATTCCATGTCGTGCTGGACGCGGACGAAGCCAGCCTTCGGCACCGGATTGAGAATGATCAGCTGGAGTTAACCGGCAGGCAGTGGCGGCTGGACCACATCGCGGAGTATTCCGCCTCCCGGGACTGGATGATCTCTGGCGCCGACCTGGTCATCGACACGTCCCGACTCACAGCGCAGGACGTTGCCGCCCGCATCTCCGGGGCAATCCCGCCGGAACTTGCGGTTAGGACGGATGGCTAAGGGGGACGGCTGCTCAATCCAAGGGCGCGATCCCGCCGGGAACCTTCTTTCCGTTGCTCCGAAAGCTGCGGGGTGCCGCCGTAGAGACGCGGCACCCCCGCTGTTCGTAGCCCACCGCACACCGGCTCGAAAAGCGTGCCGCCGTGTGCTCCAAGCAACGTTAGCGGCGGCGACGGGCAGCCCAATAGGGTCATTGTGCCCTTGGTCACAATCGGCACCTTCTGCTGAAGCCCATCCGTACAGGGATTTGGTGGCTTCCGTTCCATCCCTCGGTCCAAGGGCGAGGGTAGGATGCCGCCCAGGGGCGCGGTGCCGGATCCGCCCGCACCAGCCCGGCAGGGGGACTTTGACGTGAAGATCAACTATTCGATTCGGGAGGCAGTCCACAGCGACGCTCCGGACTTTGCGTCTTCCCAGATCCTGGCCTGGCGTGCGGCCTACGCAGGAATTCTTGATGCCGGCTATCTTGCAGGAATGGACGTCGAGCGGCTCACCCAGGGTTGGGCCGGGATCCTCGGGGATACCGATCAGAGCGTCCGCCGTCTGGCCGTGACAGTCGGGGGCGCTGCGGTGGGCTGGTCCGGATTCGGGAGGCCGCGGGATGACATGGCGGAGGGGACCGGGGAACTCCATGCCTTGAACCTCGCGCCGGCGTATTGGTCCCGTGGACTGGGCTCCGAACTGTTCCTGGCGTCGATGGACGGCCTTCGTGCCATGGGCTATGAATGTGCGTATCTCTGGGTCGCTGACGGCAACCACCGCGCCATCCGCTTCTACGAAAGGCATGGCTGGTGCCGGGGTGGCGAAACCAAGCAGGATGCCCGCTTTGACCCGCCGCTGTTGGAACGCCGGCTTTCGGTGACTCTCCGCTAGTTGCCGTTAGAGCGTCACGTTGCCGCCGCCGTCGACCGCCCAGCCGGGATTGAACGCCACTTCCCAGCGGTAGCCGTCGGGATCGGCGAAGTAGCCGGTATAACCGCCCCAGGGCTGCGTCTTCGGCTCGGCGACGATTTGCGCCCCGGCCGTCTGCGCTTCGGCCATGACCCGGTCGACTTCCGCCGCGCTGGCCAGATTGTGGCTCAGCGTGATGCAGGGACGGCCGGTGGGGGGATCAGTGGCGGCTTCGGCCTGCATTTGCCCGGCGTCCCAGAGCGAGAGGATCAGGCCGTGATTGGCCTGGATGAAGAGGACCTCGCCGCGGACTTCCCGGCGCACGGGCCAGCCCAGACCGTCTACATAGAAACTGCGGGAGGCGTCAACACTGCGGACGCCCAGTGAAATTAAATCGACTCGTGGCTGCATCTTTCGATACTGTCATTGACATGTCCACAAATCACGAAAACGATAAAGCTGCCAAGGCCGACCGGGAACAGCTCGCCGCCGTGCGGGTGGCTGTTGACGAGGTGGACGAGCAGATCGTGTCGCTGATCGGACGCCGCGAGCGCCTGATCCGGATCGCCGGGACCCTGAAGTCCGATAGCGCCGAGGTCCGTGCCCCCGGCCGCGTGGAGCGGGTTATCGAGCACGTCCGCGCCACGGCGGAACAGAAGGACATCGACGTCGAACTCGTTGAGAAGACCTACCGGGCCATGATCGACGCCTTCATCACGCTCGAACTGGAAGTCTACAAAGCCAGCTCCTAGGCCCGGGAGCCTAGAGGGATTCCTCCACCGGGACGTTCGCCTGGTAGTCCCGGCCGTCACAGTCGCTGAACGCCGTCATGAGGTGGCCCTTGGCCAGGCCCATGATGGTGCTGATCGGGAAGTACCCGGTAATGGTGTTGCCGGAGTGCTCCACACCCTTGAGGTCAAAGTTCTCTTCCGTGCCGTCGTGGCTGAAGCAGTAGAAGGATACGGCCTCGCCGTTCATGAACTCGATCCCCATTCGTCGCTGGTGGGAGTGATCCGGGGTTGCTGCCACTAGCCCCACAACGTAGGCGCCCTGACCGGGGATATTTCCGTCTATATCGAACTTCGCCACCAAGGACTTGTCCTCGGCGGCGATGCTTACGTGCTTGAGAAGTGCGTTATGGGAGCTCATGGCTCAATCCTGCTACCTGTGCCTGCGTCCGTCCACCCCTGATCTAGGTTTTGCCCCGGCACCGTCGTAGACTGGAGTTGTTCGAATATGTGTTCGAATAGTTACTGGTGAGTTTTTACAGATGGTGTGGTCCGGGAGGCGCGATGGGCATGTTCAGCGAGTCGGTGGACGTCGTCTGCGCACCCTCCGGCCAGCCCTTGGAACTCGACTGGGCCGGCCGCCACTACACCGTCTGTGCGGAACCGGTCCGCTGGTACGAGCGGCGCCAATGGTGGGCGGAAGAACAGCGCGCACCCCTGGGCAGCGGCCCGGGCCTGGTGGACCATGAGATCTGGCGGGTCCAGGTGCGCCGGGCAGATTCCCCCGACCAGGAAAGCCTCACCCTTGACCTGACCCGGCATGTGGGCAGCGGACGCTGGCGCCTGCTGCGGATCCACGATGCCCTGCTTCCCGTCCGGAAGCCCGAATCGGCATGAGTTTCACCCATCTCCATGTCTCCACCGCCTTCAGCGCCCACTACGGGGTCTCCTGGCCGGAGGAGCTGGCCGCCGCCGCGGCCGCGGACGGGGCGACGGCGCTCGCCTGCACCGACCGCGACGGCCTCTACGGGACGGTCAAGCACCTGAAGGCCTGCATGGCGGCGGGGCTGGATCCGATCGTCGGCGTGGACCTTGCGGTCTTTGACGACGACGGCGACCTCCGCACCCAGGTGGGGGGACGCGTCGTCGTGCTGGCCCACGGGAACAACAGCGGCGCCGGCTACCGCGCGCTGTCCCGGCTGATCTCGGATGCCCATGCCCGCACCACGGGCAAGGCCGGGGGAGCGGTGCCCGTCGCCGTGACCCGGGCCGAGCTGGCTTCCCGCACCCTTCACCCGGAAACGCTCAAACCGGTGCTGACCGTGCTGATCGGCCCGGACTCCGACGTCGGACGTGCCATGGGCGGCAGGCGCTACCTGCGCCCCCGCACCCTGTTCAAACGCTGGCTCGATGCCATGCCGCCCGGAACCATCGCCGCCGAGGTGGTCAGCCAGCTCAGCCCGCCCGGGGAACCGCTCAGCACCGCCCACGCGGTGCGGATGCTCAAGCTCGCCGCCGAACACGGGGTTCCGGCCGTGCTGAGCAACGCCGTGCGGTATGTCGCCGAGGACGGAGCGGCCACCGCGGACGTGCTGGATTCCGCCCGCACCCTCAAATCGCTGCCCGAACTCTCCGCCGCCCCGCTGCTCCAGCCCAACGGGCAGGGCTGGCTCAAATCCGCGGCGCAGATGCTCCAGCTGGGCAAGGAGATCATGCACGCCGCCGGGTACGGCGCCGCGGACCTCAAGAACCTGACCGCGCAGACCGAGGCGCTCGCGGACCGTTGCCGGATTGATCCGGTGACGGACATGGGATGGAAACAGCCCGTGGTGCCCGAAGCCTCGGTCATCGGGATCGCCGGGGACGCCCTGATGGAGCTCACCCAGCGCTGTGAGGCAGGCATCAGCCGGCGGTTCCCGGGGATCACCGGCAAACCCGCCGAGGAGCTGCACTCGCGGCTGGGGCACGAGCTGCGGATCATCGACAGCCTGGGCTTCGCAGCCTATTTCCTGACCGTCGCCGAGGTGTCCCGGATGATCCTGGACATGGGAGTCCGGGCGGCGGCCCGCGGCTCGGGGGCCTCCAGCCTGGTCAACTACCTGATCGACGTCAGCCAGGTGAACCCGCTGGAGCACGACCTGATCTTCGAACGCTTCCTCTCCCGGGACCGCGCCACCCTGCCGGACATCGACATCGACGTCGAAAGCGCCGAACGGCACAACGTGTACCGGAGGATTTTTGAGCGCTTCGGCTCCGAGCGCGTCACGCTGATGAGCATGCAAAACGGCTACCGCGCTCGCGGTGCCGTGCGCGACGCCGGCCTGGCCCTGGGCATGGAGGAGGGCGAAATCGGAGACATCGCCAAACAGCTGTGGCGTTTCTCGGCCCGGAACTTCCGCGAGGCCCTCGAGGAGAAGCCCGAGCTGAAGGAATTCGCCGGCCGGGTGGGGCAGCGCGATTTCAGGGAGAACCAGCAGCTGGACCTGCTGGTGGACCTCACCGAACGGCTGGACCGGCTGCCGCGCCACATCTCCATGCACCCCTGCGGGGTGATCCTGGGGGACGCCACCCTGCTGGACCGTACGCCCGTGCAGCCCAGCGGGCTGGGCCTGCCGATGAGCCAGTTCGACAAGCACGACATGGACCCGATGGGCATGCTCAAGCTCGATGTCCTCGGCGTCAGGATGCAAAGCGCCATGGCCTTCGCCGTCCGCGAGGTGATCCGGATTCATCCCTCCAAGGCCGAGGTGGTGGCCGCCGGCGCCCACCCGCGGGGGCCGGACGGGACGGGCCCGGACTACATCGCCGCCGACGGGAAGATCGACCTCAACGCCGTGCCGCTCGACGACGAACCCACCTATGAGCTGATCCGCAGCACCCACACCCTGGGCTGCTTCCAGATCGAATCGCCCGGGCAGCGGGAGCTCATCGGCAAACTCGCCCCCCGGGAGTTCAATGACCTCATCATCGACATCTCCCTGTTCCGGCCGGGGCCGATGAAATCGGACATGGTCCGGCCCTTCCTGGAGCACCGGCACGGCTTCGCGCCCGAGGTCTACCCGCACCCGGACCTCAAACCCGTCCTGAAGGAGACGCACGGCGTCACGGTGTTCCATGAGCAGATCCTGAAGACCTTTGACGTCATGACCGGCTGCGGGCTGGCGCGGGCCGACGAATTCCGCCGCGCCCTCGGCAACGAGGTCCTGGAAGGCAAGGTGGAGGAGTTCTTCCGGAAGGAGGCCCGCTCGCGGGGGTACAGCCCCGAAGTGGTGGACAAGGTCTGGGGGACGCTCAAGGCCTTCGGCAGCTTCGGCTTCTGTAAAGCCCACGGCGCCGCTTTTGCCGTGCCCACCTACCAGTCGGCCTGGCTCAAGACCCACCACCCGGAGGCCTTCCTCGCCGGGCTGTGGGAACACGATCCGGGCATGTATCCCAAGCGGCTCCTGGTGGCAGAGGCCCGGCGGCTGGGGATCCCCATCCTGCCCCTGGACATCAACCGCAGCCAGGCCGAGTACCGGGTGGAGCGCGTGGCCGCCGGCCCGGACCGCGGGAAGCTGGGCATCCGGCTGAGCCTGAACGGCATCTACGGTCTCTCCGGAACCGAGCTGAAACGGATCGTGGCGGGACAGCCCTATGACTCGCTCGCGGACCTGCGGGCCAGGTCCCGGCTAAGCAAACCCAGCATCCAGCGGCTGGCCCAGCTGGGGGCCTTCGACTCCCTGCACCGGGCCTCCGGCGGGACGGCCAACCGCGCGGACCTGGTGCAGCATCTGCAGACCCTGCAAAGCAGGCCGCAGCGGAAAGGCCTCGACGTGATCGAGGGGCAGCTCTCGCTGCCGCTGGGAGACGTCGAACTGAAGAACCTCAAGGCCGGCCTGCCCGCGCCCACCCTGGTGGATACCGTCCGGGCCGAGCTGGACCTGATGGCGGTGGATGTCAGCGACCACCTGATGGCCAGCCACCGGCCGCTGCTGGACCGGCTCGGCGTCACCACCGCGGACCGGCTGCTGGGACTGCGCAACGGCACCGAGGTGCTGGTCGCCGGGGTCCGCGTCGCCACCCAGACCCCTCCCATGCGGGGAGGGCGCCGCGTCGTGTTCATCAGCATCGACGACGGCACGGGCTGCGTGGACTCCGTCTTCTTCCATGAGGCCCAGGAACTGGCCGGGCCGCTGCTGTTCGGCACCCGGCTGCTGCTGATCCGGGGAACCACGCGGCGGACCGGGCCGAGGGGGATCAGCATCAGCGCCAGCATGGCCTGGGACCTGAGCCGCACCGAGACCCTGCCGTTCCCGGTCCCGGCTTCCGGGATCCCGGAGCACCGGGAACCCGAGCCGCCCGGACCGCTGGACGGGATCAGCCGAAACCTCGCCATTACCGGGCTGGGAGGCTGAGCGGCGCGTTGGTTGGCCTCTTCAGAAACCGATAGCATGGACGAGGCTGGCTGTGGTCCCCGTATGCCACAAGCTACGAAGCCTAAACTTTGAATAGGAGACACCCGTGTCAGATGCCCAGCAGATCACCCTTCTCGTCGATGGCGAAGAGACCAAGGTGACTACCGGGACCACCGGCGCGGAACTCTTTTTTGAGCGCCGCGACGTCGTTGTGGCCCGGATCAACGGCGAGCTGAAGGACCTGGACCAGCCGCTGCCCGAGGATGCCACGATCGAGGCCGTCACCATCGACTCCCCGGACGGGCTCAACGTCCTGCGCCACTCCGCCGCTCACGTTATGGCCCAGGCCGTGCAGCAGCTGCGTCCCGACGCCAAGCTGGGCATCGGCCCGTACATCACCGACGGCTTCTACTTCGACTTCGACGTCGAGGAGCCGTTCACGCCGGAAGACCTGAAAACCCTGGAAAAGATGATGCAGAAGATCATCAACCAGAACCAGAAGTTTGTCCGCCGCGTCGTCACCGAGGATGAGGCCCGCGAGGCGATGAAGGACGAGCCGTACAAGCTCGAACTGCTGGGCAAGAAGAACAACGCCGCCGAAGCGGGCGAAGGTGTCAACGTCGAGGTCGGCGCCGGCGACATCACCATCTACGACAACGTGGACCGCAAGAGCGGGGACAGCATCTGGTGCGACCTGTGCCGCGGCCCGCACCTGCCCAACACCAAGCTGATCGCCAACGCCTTCGCGCTGACCCGGTCCTCCGCCGCCTACTGGCTGGGCAACCAGAACAACCAGCAGCTGCAGCGCATCTACGGCACCGCCTGGCCCACCAAGGACGCCCTCAAGGCCTACCAGGAGCGCATCGCCGAGGCCGAACGCCGCGACCACCGCAAGCTCGGCGCCGAACTGGACCTGTTCTCCTTCCCCGACGAGCTGGGCTCCGGCCTGCCGGTGTTCCACCCCAAGGGCGGCATCATCCGCAAGGCCATGGAGGACTACTCCCGCCAGCGCCACGTCGACGCCGGCTACGACTTCGTCTACACGCCGCACATCACCAAGGGCCACCTCTACGAGGTCTCCGGCCACCTGGACTGGTACAAGGAGGGCATGTTCCCGGCGATGCACATCGACGCGGAACTGAACGAGGACGGCACCGTGCGCAAGCCCGGCCAGGACTATTACCTGAAGCCGATGAACTGCCCCATGCACAACCTGATCTTCCGCTCCCGGGGACGGTCCTACCGCGAACTTCCGCTGCGGCTCTTCGAGTTCGGCTCCGTCTACCGCTACGAGAAGTCCGGCGTCGTGCACGGCCTCACCCGGGTGCGCGGCATGACCCAGGACGACGCCCACATCTACTGCACCCGGGAGCAGATGAAGGACGAGCTCACCACCACGCTGAACTTCGTGCTGGGCCTGCTCAAGGACTACGGCCTGGACGACTTCTACCTGGAACTCTCCACCAAGAACCCGGACAAGTTCGTGGGCGACGACGCCGCCTGGGACGAAGCCACCCGCACCCTCGCCGAGGTGGCCGAAGCCTCCGGCCTGGAACTCATCCCCGATCCGGGCGGCGCCGCGTTCTACGGCCCCAAGATCTCCGTCCAGGCCAAGGACGCCCTCGGCCGCACCTGGCAGATGTCCACGATCCAGCTGGACTTCAACCTGCCCGAGCGCTTCGAACTCGAGTTCCAGGCCGCAGACGGCACCCGTCAGCGCCCGGTGATGATCCACCGCGCCCTGTTCGGTTCCGTGGAACGGTTCATGGGAGTCCTCACCGAGCACTACGCCGGCGCCTTCCCGGCCTGGCTGGCCCCCGTCCAGGTGGTCGGCATCCCGGTGGCCGAGGCCTTCAACGACTACATGTTCGACGTCGTGGACCAGCTCAAGGCCGCGGGCATCCGCGCCGAGGTGGACATGTCCTCGGACCGGTTCCCGAAGAAGATCCGCACCGCCAGCAAGGACAAGATCCCCTTCGTGCTGATCGCCGGCGGGGACGACGCCGATGCCGGCGCCGTGTCCTTCCGCTTCCGTGACGGCAGCCAGGACAACGGCGTGCCGGTGGCCGAGGCCGTGCAGCGGATCGTCGACGCTGTCCGCAACCGGACCAGCTAGCGGACAGGGAAGAACCAGGCATGCAGGAAACCACAGGGGCCGCTCCGGAGTATCCGGGGGACGACGGCGTGACCGACGACTTTGGCCTGGCCGGGGTGCCGGACGCGTTCCAGCGCCTGTGGACCCCGCACCGGATGGCGTACATCAAGGGCGGGCAACACCAGTTCAAGAACGTGGACGACTGCCCGTTCTGCGTGGCGCCGGAACGCGAGGATGACGATTCCCTGATCGTCTACCGGGGCCGGACCAGCTACGTCGTGCTGAACCTCTTCCCTTACAACCCGGGCCACCTGCTGGTCTGCCCGTACCGGCACATCCCCGACTACACGGACCTGACCGTGGAGGAAACCGCCGAATTCGCCGAGCTGACGCAGACGGCCATGCGCGTGCTGCGTAAGGTCGCCAACCCCACCGGTTTCAACCTCGG
This sequence comes from Pseudarthrobacter oxydans, assembly GCF_030812335.1. Taxonomy (GTDB): domain Bacteria; phylum Actinomycetota; class Actinomycetes; order Actinomycetales; family Micrococcaceae; genus Arthrobacter; species Arthrobacter oxydans_B. The sequence continues at coordinate 70,166 of NZ_JAUSSN010000013.1, read as the reverse complement.
GATGAACCAGGGCGTGACCGGCGGCGCCGGGATCGCCGGGCACCTGCACCAGCATGTGGTGCCGCGCTGGGGCGGGGACGGGAACTTCTTCCCGATCATCGCCCAGACCAAGGCCATTACCCAGACCCTCGGTGAGGTCCGCCAGCAGGTGGCGGAGGCCTGGCCCCAGGCCAACGACGCGGGGCCGGCGGCCGCCGGGGCGACGGATGCTGAATAGGCACGCGCGCGGTTTCTTCACCGCGCTGTTCTCCCCGCTTGCCCGCTGGCTGCTGCGGATCGGTGTCTCCCCGGACGCCGTCACCATTGTCGGGACGCTCGGCGTGGTGATCGGCGCCCTGGTGTTCTACCCGCTGGGCCAGCTCCTGTGGGGCACGCTCTTCATCACCGCGTTCATCTTCTCGGACGTCATCGACGGCATCATGGCACGGATGCAAAAGGGCGGAGGCCGCTGGGGCAACTTCCTGGATTCCACCCTGGACCGGATAGCGGACGGTGCACTGTTCGCCGGCGTCGCGGTCTGGTTCTTCACCGGGGGGGCGAACACGCCCATCGCGATCGCCGCCGTCCTCTGCCTGGTCCTGGGCATGGTGGTCTCCTACGCCCGGGCGAAGGCCGAGTCCCTCGGCTTCCAGGCCAATGTGGGCCTTGCCGAGCGTGCCGAGCGGCTGGTGTCCGTCCTGGTGGTCACCGGCCTCACGGGTATCGGCCTGCCCACCGTGGTGCTTTTTGTGACGTTGTGCCTCCTCGCCGCGGCGAGCCTCGTGACGATCATTCAGCGGATCATCACCGTGCGCCGGCAGTCGCTTGAAGAGACCGAGGGCACCGCGACCGGACAGGCCGCCTGAGCGCGCAGCTTCGGCCCCGCCAGCGGGTGTAATCGGAATTCAGCCGGGCGCGGCGGGGGGACTAGTATTAGCACTACCGGCCAATGGATCCGGTAATCCGGTGTGTGCGAAGCGGCATTTGTGTGCCGTCCGCGCTCCGGCGAGGTCATCTATCTACCCATAGGGGTTTTTGTGTCTACACCTGATGTAAGCAGCGAAGCCGGCGCGTCCGCGAAGAGCGTTACGGGCAGCAACCGCGTCAAGCGCGGCATGGCGGAGATGCTCAAGGGCGGCGTCATCATGGACGTCGTCAACGTCGAGCAGGCCCGCATCGCTGAGGATGCCGGCGCCGTGGCGGTCATGGCGCTGGAACGCGTTCCGGCCGACATCCGCGCCCAGGGCGGCGTGTCCCGCATGTCCGATCCCGACATGATCGAAGCGATCATCGCGGCCGTGTCCATCCCGGTCATGGCGAAGGTCCGGATCGGCCACTTCGTCGAGGCCCAGGTCATTCAGACCCTCGGTGTGGACTACATCGACGAGTCCGAGGTCCTGACCCCGGCCGACTACGCCCACCACATCGACAAGTGGAACTTCACCATTCCGTTCGTCTGCGGCGCCACCAACCTCGGTGAGGCCCTGCGCCGCATCAACGAGGGCGCGGCCATGATCCGCTCCAAGGGCGAGGCCGGCACCGGCGACGTCTCCAACGCCACCACCCACATGCGCCAGATCCGTGCGGAGATCAAGCGTCTGGGCGGCATGGCCGAGGACGAGCTCTACGTCGCCGCCAAGGAACTGCAGGCCCCGTACGAACTGGTCAAGGAAGTTGCCGCCACCGGCAAGCTCCCCGTGGTCCTGTTCACCGCCGGCGGCATCGCCACCCCGGCCGACGCCGCGATGATGATGCAGCTCGGCGCCGACGGTGTCTTCGTCGGCTCCGGCATCTTCAAGTCCGGCAACCCGGCCCAGCGCGCCGCCGCCGTCGTGAAGGCCACCACCTTCTTCGATGACCCCGAAGAGATCGCCAAGGCCTCCCGCGGCCTGGGCGAGGCCATGGTCGGCATCAACGTCGACGAGATCCCGGAACCGCACCGCCTCGCCCAGCGCGGCTGGTAACGGCACCACAGCACCACCCGCGACGGCGGCGAGTCACCAGAAAGGTGACTCGCCGCCGTCGTCGTTTCTTTCCCCATCGAGTGCTCCACAACTGCCCTTATGGGACTCCAAAAGGGCCGTTACGGAGCAGTCGACGGGGGTGAGGGTGCGGTCAGTCGAGGCCGCGGCGCTTGAGGAGCGGTTCGAGCTCGGCGTCGCGGCCGCGGAAGGCGCGGAAGGAATCCAGCGGGTCGCGGCTGTTGCCCCGGGCGAGCAGCTCCGCGCGGAAGAAGTCCCCGTTGGCCCGCGTGAGGCCGCCGTGTTCCTTGAACCATTCCACCGTATCGGCGTCCAGCACCTCGCTCCAGATGTAGGAGTAGTAGCCCGCGGCATAGCCGGCGCCGGCGAAGATGTGCTGGAAATAGCCGGTGCGGTAGCGCGGCGGGATCAGATGGTGCGCCACGCCGGCCGCGGCCAGCGCCTTGGCCTCGAACTCCAGGACATCCTCGGGGACCTCGGAACCGTCCAGCACATGCCAGGCCAGGTCCAGCAGGGCCGCGCCCAGGTATTCGGTGGTGCCGAAGCCCTCGCCCCAGAGCTGGGCGGCGTCGAGCTTGTCCACGACCTCCTGCGGCAGCGCCTCTCCGGTGGCGTGGTGGCGGGCGTAGTTGGCCAGGACCTCCGGCCACATGATCCACATCTCGTTCACCTGCGAGGGGTATTCCACGAAGTCCCGGGGCACGGAGGTGCCGGAGAAACGCGGATAGGTGACCGCGGAGAACAGCCCGTGCAGGGCATGGCCGAACTCGTGGAAGGTCGTGCGGAGCTCATCCAGGGTCAGGAGCGTGGGTTCCCCGGCCGGCGGCTTGGAGATGTTGAGGTTGTTGATCACCACGGGACGGGTGTTGAGCAGTCCGGACTGCTCCACGAGGGAGTTCATCCAGGCCCCGCCGCGCTTGGATTCGCGGGTGTAGTAGTCGCCCAGGAACAGGCCCAGCTCGGTCCCGTCGGCGTTGCGGACTTCCCAGACGCGCACGTCCGGGTGGTAGCCGGCGAGGTCCGCGCGTTCGTGGAACGTGATGCCGTAGAGGGCGTTGGCGGCGAAGAACACGCCGTCGCTGAGGACCCGGTCCAGCTCGAAATAGGGGCGCAGGGCCTGCTCGTCCACGGCGTAGCGTTCGCGCTTGACCTTGGCGGAGTAGTAGGCCCAGTCCCAGGCCTCGAGGGGGTGCCCGGCGACTTCCGCCAGCGCCTCGGCCTCGGCATCGGCATTCCGGACGGCGGCCGGTGCGAGCCGGTTCATCATGGTCTGCACGGCGGCGAAATCCGGGGCGGTCTGCTGGTCCACGACGAGTTCGGCGTAGTTCGCGAAGCCCAGCAGCGCCGCCTTCTCGGCGCGGAGCCTGACCATGTCCTTGACCAGGTCCAGAACGTCCAGGGCGCTGCCGTCGCTGCCGCGTCCGATGGAGGCCTCGTACAGGCGGCGGCGGACGTCCCGGTTTTCGAGGGACGCGAGGGCGGGCTGGTTGCTGGGCTGGATGAGCGTCAGCAGGAACTTGCCCTCATGCCCGGCGGTGCGGGCGGCTTCCGCGGCGCTGGCAACATCGTCAGCGGGCAGGCCGGCGAGTTCGGCGGCGTCGTCGAGCAGCAGGGAGGCTGCCTTCATCCCCTCCTTCACCCGCTGTCCGAACTCGGTTCCGAGCCGGGAGAGCTCGGCATTGACGGCCTTGAGCCGCTCCTGTCCGGCGCCGTCGAGCTGGATGCCGGACTGGCGGAACTCCTTGAGGTACTCGTCCACGAGCCGGGCGGATTCGGCGTCGAGCTGGTCCGTGTTGACCGCGGCGAAACGCTCGAAGAGCCCCCGGTTGAGGTAGACGGCGTCCTGGTGGGCAGAGAACCGCGGGGACAGGACGGTCTCGAGGTCGCGGATGGGGTCCGAGGCGTCGGCCGAGACGAGGGTGAAGAAGGAGGCCGCCGCACGCTGCAGGAGCTGCCCGGACCGCTCCATGGCCAGCGCGGTGTTCTCAAAGGTGGCCGGCTCCGCGGTGTTCACGATTGCCTGGATTTCAGCGAGGTGCTCGGCGAGGCCGGCCTCCACAGCTTCGGCGTAGTGCTCGTCGGTGATGTCCGCGAACGGCGGCAGGCCGAATGGCAGGGGGCTGGGGCTCATCAGGGGATTAGTCATGAAATAACTCTTTCATGTAAAGGGGTGAGTCTCAATGGTCTGCTCCCCGTGTTGGCGCCGTTGCCGCCGTAGGATGGCGCCATGCGTACCATCACCCCCCAGCTACGCGGCCGACTGTTCGCCGCCGCCGCAGCGGTGTCCCTTGTGGCCTCCGTGGCTTCCTGCGGCATCGGCGCCCAGACCGAAAGCACTGCCTCGGGCTCGCCGGCGGCCGCCGGGAGCACCGCCGCTTCGGCCGCGGCACAGAGTCCTGGGACGACGCAGGCAGCGTCGCCGCCGAGCACCCCGAGCCCTTCGCCGACGCCGACGCCGGGCAAGGGGCCCGACTGCGCGGCCGTCCGCTGCGCCTCGGTCGTGGTCACGGGGGACATGCTCGTCCATGCCCAGCTCTGGGAGCAGGCCCGCGCGGATGCCCTGGCCGCCGGCGCCAAGGGCCTGGACTTCGGGCCGCTGCTTGAGGGCCAGCGCAGGTACGTCGAGAGCGGGGACCTCGCGGTCTGCCACCTGGAGACACCCGTCGCCGCCGCGGCCGGGCCCTTCTCCGCGTACCCCTCGTTCAACGTTCCGCCGCAGATCATCCCGGCCGTCCAGCAGGTCGGCTACCAGGTCTGCACCACCGCGAGCAACCACACCGTTGACCGCGGCACCGCCGGGCTGGTCCGCACCCTGGATGCCCTCGACGCCGCCGGGCTGCAGCACACGGGCTCCTACCGGAGCGCAGCCGACGCCGAGGGTGTCCTGATCCTGCAGACCGCCGCGGCGAAGATTGCCGTGATCAGTGCGACCTACGGGCTGAACGGACAGCTCCCGGAGGCGGCCTGGCAGGTGGACATGCTCGACCCCGAGGTCATGATCGCCAAGGCGAAGAAGGCCCGGGACCTGGGCGCCGACATCGTGCTGGGCGCGATGCACGCCGGCGAGGAATATTCGAGCGTGCCCAACGCCGAGCAGAAGAGCGTCGCCCATGCCCTCGCGGACAGCGGCCAGTTCACCATGATCTACGGCCACCACTCGCACTCGGTCCTGCCGATCGAGCAGTACAAGGGCACCTGGATTGCCTACGGCCTGGGCAACGCGATCACCGAACTCTCGCCGAACTACGTCGTGAACAACGAAGGCCTGCTGCTCCGGGCCCAGTTCAGCGAGGACGACGCCGGCACCTGGACCGCGTCCGACCTGGCCTGGGCCCCGTCGGTCATTGTCCGCGGCCCCTACCGCTGGTGCTCGGTTGCCTCCGACGCCCCGCAGGGTTCCTGCGCCGGTGCCGCGGCGGACGCGGCCACCCGCAAGCGCACCCAGACGGCGGTCGAGTCGATGGGGGCAGCTGCTGCGGGCGCGCACGAACTGCTCATCACCAAGGAACCGTAGCCGCACTGTGACAGGAGGCCTTCGTGGGCAAAGTATCGACGGCGGACCGGGAACCCCGGAGCGGGACCTTTCCCAACGGCATGGACTACCTGAGCTGGGGCAGCGGCCCGAAGACGCTCCTCTTCATCCAGGGCGGCCCGGGTAGCACGGTTCCCAACGGGATGCTGCGCCGGATGTTCCGGCGGCAATTCGATGCCTTTCTTGACGCCGGATACGCCCTCTGGATTGTGACCCGGCGCCGGGGCATGGCGCCGGACCACAGCATCGCCGACATGGCGGACGACTACGCGCGGCTCATCACCGAGGAGTTCGGCGGGCGCGTTGACGTGCTCGTGGCGGAGTCCTTTGGCGGGATGATCGGCCAGTATCTGGCGGCACGGCATCCCGACTCCTTCGGCCACATCGCCTTGGTGGTCACGGCCGCGGAGTTGAGCGACTGGGGCAAGGACGTCGACGCGCGGATGGCCCAGGCCCTCGCAGGCGGAGACACGAACGGTGCCGGGACGGTCTTCGCCGAGTATCTGCTGCCGGGCCGGCGCCTGATCTGGCTGCGGCGGCTGATCGGGCCCCTGATCAGCCGCCGGCTGATGAGCGGATCGGATTTCCCGGCCCAGGATGTCCTCACCGAGGTGAAGGGCGAAATGACCTTCAATTCCCGGGCGGTGCTCCCGCTCATCCGGCGGCCCGTGCTGCTGATCTGCGGAGGCTCGGATCAGTTCTTTCCCCGCGAGGTCGCCCAGGAAACGGCCGGGCTGATCCCGGACTGCACCCTCGTCTGGTACGAAGGGAAGGGCCATCTCAGGGCAGCCTCGAGCGGACGCATCGCGCAGGACGTGCTGGCGTTCGCCGGACGCAGTTGACCGGCGGCGCCGGAACGCGCAGGGCTACGTCCGGCCCGGGTCCAGGGCCAGGCTCATATAGACGCTGTTCGGGTCGTCGCCGTAGTCGGCGAAGGGCGGGCAGATACTGAATCCGTGACGCTGGTACAGCCGCCGCGCCGGAGCGAAGAAGTCCTGGCTTCCGGTCTCCAGGTACAGGCGGTCATAACCGCCGAGGCGGGCCTGGGCCAGGATGTGGGCCAGCAGGAGGCTGGCGATGCCGCGGCCCCGTGCGTGGGGCGCGGTGCGCATGGACTTGATCTCGCCCTGGCCCCGCTGGAGCTCTTTCAGCGCCCCGCAGCCGAGCACCTGGGCATCCTCCCGCGCGGTCCAGAACGTGATGGCCGGCCCCGCGAGGGCCGCGGAATCCAGGGCGTGGACGCTTTCGGCGGGCGAGGTGGCAAACATGTCCGCGAGGTGGTCGGTCAGGAGCTGCTGGACGTCCCCACGCCCGGGGCTGTCGCGGTCAATCCGGATCATCGTGCACTGGTCCTCCGCGGGATCTGTCATCGGTCACCCAGTCTACCGGGTTGCCGAACCCAGGTAGCTGGCCCCATGGAACCTCCTCCGCACCACGCCGACCCTGATCCGGAGTGCGGTCGAGAGCTGCGAGCAGGAGGGCCACGACGTCGACTGGACGTCCAGATTGGTTGACGCCACGCCATCCACACCGCAGGAGCGGGCTGTTCAGATGTCACCGTCGGTGCGACACACCGACGGTGACGAGACTCAGGCAGAGCCTATGGCGGAGCCTTTGCCCCCGCAACCCGGTTCATCCGGTTAGGGGGTGCCGGCGAGGAAGTAGCCGGCGACGTCGGCGATCAGGTGCGTCGTGCCGGAGGAGCGGTTGTAGATGGCGACTTTTCTGTCACTGCCTACCGGGACGGTGACGGAGTTCGGCACGGTCTTGCCCTGGGAGAAGTTCTGGTTCGAGGTGCTGGGCAGGTTTGTTCCGGAGGCGTGGGCGGTGGTGAACCCGAAGGACTTCGGCTCGGTCACGGTCAGGTTGAAGACGACCGCGGAGACCCTGGCCGGGATTCCGGGGACACCGCCGACCTGGAAGGATACCGAGGAGTCCGCACCGGCAGGATTGGTTTTTCGGGTGTCCAGGAGCCGGGACGGGTCCAGCGGGGCGAACGCTCCCGCGGCGACCGGGGTGCCGGCGAGGTAGTAGCCGGCGACGTCGGCGATGAGATGCGTCGTGCCGGAGGAGCGGTTGAAGAGGGTGACCTTTCCGTCGGCGCCCACCGGGACGGTGACGGAGTTCGCCACGGTCTGGCCCAGGGAGAAGTTCTGGTTCGAGGCGGTGGGCAGGTTTGTTCCGGAGGCGTGGGCGGTCGTGAACCCGAAGGACTTCGGCTCTGTCACGGTCAGGTTGAAAACGACCGCGGAGACGTTCGCCGGGATTCCGGGGACACCGCCGACCTGGAAGGATACCGAGGAGTCCGCACCGACAGGATTGGTTTTCCGGGTGTCCAGGAGCCGGGACGGGCCCAGCGGGGCGAACGCTCCCGCGGCGACCGGGGTGCCGGCGAGGTAGTAGCCGGCGACGTCGGCGATGAGATGCGTCGTGCCGGAGGAGCGGTTGAAGAGGATGACCTTTCCGTCGGCGCCCACCGGGACGGTGACGGAGTTCGCCACGGTCTGGCCCTGGGAGAAGTTCTGGTTTGAGGCGTTGGGCAGGTTTGTGCCGGAGGCGTGGGCGGTCGTGAACCCGAAGGACTTCGGCTCTGTCACAGTCAGGTTGAAAACGACCGCGGAGACGTTCGCCGGGATTCCGGAGACACCGCCGACCTGGAAGGAGACCGAGGAGTCCGCGCCGACAGGATTGGTTTTCCGCGTGTCCAGGACCCGGGACGGGCTCACGGGCACGAAAGCGCCGGGTTCGGTTGGAGCCGGCGAAGTACCAAGGTGCCTGTCGGAAAACCAGTAGCGCTTAGCGATGTGGTCAGTTGCCAACACCACAATGCCTGTGGTCGTGTTCACCGACTGTTTGCTGGTGGTCACGTTGTTCATGTTGGGGGAGGCCCCGTCCTGAATGACGGGGGTGCCGCGGCCGGACTCGAAGACGGGATTGTCCATGGACGCGGTTTTCTCGTAGATGCTGCCTGCCACGCCCCTGAAGGCGCAGCCACTGACGTATGTGGCAGGTGCGGTATGGAACACGCGCACGAGGTCGTTTTCGGCGTCAAGTACAACCTGCATGCGGGTCACGCAGTCGCCGGTGGTGGAAATTGTCGACTGTGTGAACGCCCCGGTGCCCGGTTTGAAGACCAGCAACAGTGTCTGGGGAAGCGTCGGATCGGCGGAGGTGTCGTCGAGGCCGGTCTTCACTGCCGCGAAGACCCGCCCGGCGGCGTCGGACTGCAGCGACTTGATGTTCAGGTGATCATCGGCCAATCCCCTACCTTTGACCGCCGACTGTACCTTCCACGAAGACGAAGCCGCCGGAGCCGTTCCGTCTGTTCGCGTCGCCCACCACACAGTTCCGGTGAGTGCGTCGCTCCACATCACCCCGATCTTATTGCTGCCGTAAGCCACGATGGTTGAAATGTCATCCGGTGCCGGGTTTGGGTTGGACACGGGGAGGACGAAAGGAGTCCCCCAACTAGTGCCGTCGGGTCCGGAGCTGTTTGCGTAGACCGCGTTGGTGAAGCCGGAGGCGGAACTGCCGCTGACCTGTGTCCATGTGGCCCAGATGGCGCCGGTGCTGTCCTTGGCGATGGTCATGGACTCGCTGCTGTAGTTGGTGATAACCGTAGGGAAACCGCTATCCAGCGTGTATTTGCCATCGGCGTAGCTGTACCGGTACAGGTTTGCGGGTTGCCCGGAAACGGAGGGCGCCGTGCCGGTCTCACTGGACGCCGTGACGACGTGGGAGGCTATGTACAGATGACTGCCGTCCCAGAGCGTGTCCGCCAGGGTGCTGCGGCGGCTGTCAATGAGCACCCCGGTGTTAACCCACTTATCGACGCCCCGGTCCAGCCGGTAGATTTGCCAGCCGCTGCCGGAAGTCCACATGTCCGCCCACCAGGAACCGTCGTTCCACCATAGCTTGCTCTGGGGCTTGTCCGCTGTCGGAGGGTTGTCCACCCCAAAATAGCTGATACTTGGAGAACCGTAACTGCTCTCGGCCACCGCGCTGCTGGAAACAGCAAGGATGTTTCCGGCAACGATGGTGGCCACGACCAACGACTGAGCCAGCCAACTGACAACACGCTTCATTTTCATCACAGCACTCCCGGCCTGGTCGGACAAACAGACGGCGCCGCGCTCACTCAGGAGAAGGACGCGGCACAGGTTCCATCCGGTCGTGGTCTGGCCCCAGCTTCCACAGCCCTCGACTCCGGCCGGTCCGTTGAGCCTATGGTCGGTCCGGAGAGGCTGTCACGGGTAGCCACTACCCGTTTTGACGGCCCTTCACCACTCCCAGGTTACTTACGGGGGAAATCGCGCGCCCGGTGAATGTGTCGTTGGATACTTAGTCGCCGGACCGAACTGAGCGCGCACTGACCGCCGGGTCAGCGCGGGCGGCGGGCGGCGTGCTCGCGGGCCAGGACGGCATAGGAGTCGTCCGGGGTGCCGGGGGAGAAGCTGCCGTATTTGCGTTGGACGGCTGTCCGGATGAGGAAGTCCGCCAGCGCCGGGTTCTTGGGCAGCAGGGAGCCGTGCAGGTAGCTCGCCACGATGTTCCGGTAGCGGGCGCCTTCCTGGCCGTCGGTGCTGTTGTTGCCGGTGCCCTTGGCCGTGCTGCCCAGCGGTGACACACCCGGACCAAGCGTGGTCTGGCCGCTGTGGTTTTCGTAGCCCAGGACGGTGCCGAACTCGGGGGAGGAGACCGACACGTTGCCAATCAGCCGCTCGTCCGTGCCGTGGGTTTCCACGTCCAGGATGCCGATCCCCGGGATCACGGACCCCGTCCGGGTCTTGAAGAACTTCCCGAACAGCTGGTAGAGCCCGCAGATCACCAGCATCGGGGTGCCGTCCTCGGCGAGTTCCTTCAGGACGGTCTCGCGCGACAGCAGGTCGTCCTGGATGACGAGCTGGCCGCTGTCCTGCCCGCCGCCGCCGACGATCAGGTCGATGTCGGCGGGAAACGCGTCGCCGACGTTGTACTCGAGCAGCTCCGGCGTGTAACCGTGCCAGCGCAGCCGCTGGGCCAGCACCAGGGCGTTGCCCCAGTCGCCGTAAATGTTCATGTCCCGCGGATACAGCTGCAGGACCCGGATCGTGCCCTTGCTGGGCGCCGGGGATTCCTCGGGAGGAAGCTCGTGCCCGAAGGAGAACGTGGACCCGGGCTGGGGGGTCATGAGACCACCTCCACTGTGGTGATTTTGGACAGCTCGCGGCGGATCGCCAGCATCGCTGTGTAGGTGCAGAAGACCCGCTTCGGTTTGTCCCGGGCGCCGCTGATGAAGGCCGCCAGCGCGGGCGCTATCTCGGTGTTCACCGCGCCGATCGCGACGTCGTCGTACTGCAGGCGAAGCGCCATGTCGTAGGCGCGGGAGCCGCTCAACTGGTCCACACCGGCCTCCCGGAGGGTGTCGAATTCGACGTCCCAGAGCCAGGACATGTCCCGGCCGTCGGCATAGTTGTCGTTGATCGCGATCATCGTGGCGTAGCCAGCGGCCGGGAAGGACTTCAACCCGAGCCGGAAGCCGCTGGGGTTCTTCACCAGGATCAGGTCGAGCGGCAGGCCGTCGACGACGAGGCTCTCACCGCGCCCGAACGCCGGCGCCACCTCGGCCAGCGCCTTCAGCAGGCCCTCGTTGTCCACGACGGCCGTTTTTCCAGGGACCGGGTCCCCCGCCGCGATGGCCCTGGCCAGGGTCAGCGCCGCAGCGGCGTTGAAGATGTTGTAGACCCCGCGGAGCTTCATCGCGGTGGTGGCCGTGACGCCGTCGTACTCAAAATCCGCGTCCGCCGCACCCACCCGGCGCAGCACGACGTCGGCGTGCGGCTTCGCGGGAGCCGGCGGCACCGGGCTGCCGGGGGCAGCCCGCATCTCGTCGTCGTTCGGGAACGTGCTCAGCAGGGAATCGTCGAGGCCGAAGTAGAGGACGTCGGGACCGGCGTGCGTGCCTGATTTAGGCGTTTCCGCATTAAGCGTTTCCGCGATCCGCGCCACACGCGGGTCCTCCCGGTTCAGCACGACCGTACCGGTGGTCTTGGAGGCGATGTGCTGCAGCAGCTGCGCGGTCTTATCGATCTCGCCGAAGCGGTCCAGCTGGTCCCGCAGGACATTCAGCAGCAGGCAGTAGCGCGGCGGCACCTGGTTGACGAAGTGCACCGCGTGGGCCTCGTCCAATTCGAGTACGGCGACGTCCGCGTTCAGCCGTCCCCGCCAGTCCACCTCGCCAAGCAGCGCAGCGGCCACTCCGCGGGTGAAGTTGCTGCCGGTGCGGTTCGTGAACACCTTCAGGCCCTGGCTCTCGAGCAGTTCCACCACCATCTTCGTAGTGGTCGTCTTGCCGTTCGTGCCGCTGACGACGGCGACGCCGTGCGGCAGCGTGGACAGTGTTCTGCGCATGAAGCCGGGGTCGATTTTTTCGACCACGAGCCCGGGAAGGGCAGAGCCTCCGCCCCTAAGCCGGGAGACCCGGCGGACGAGCTTGCCGAGCGGAACGCTGAAGTAAAACATGCTTTGTAATATATCCCAGCGGCGGCATGGAAGCCCGCCGGGAGGCGGCACGCCACGTGTCCGGGCCACTATGCTGGTCCGATGACCAACCCCACTTCTGCGCCCTCTTCCCGCGTGGGTTCAGGGCTGCGGATCGGCGTCCTCGCACTTCAGGGCGACTTCCGCGAACACCTGCACGCGGTGGAAGCGGCCGGCGCCACGGGCGTCGGCGTGCGCCGGCCGTCCGAACTCGACGGCCTCGACGGCCTCATCATCCCCGGCGGAGAATCGACCACCATCGACAAGCTGTCCCGCGTCTTCGGGCTCCGCGACCCGCTGCGCCAACGCATCCGGGACGGGCTGCCGGTCTACGGCTCGTGCGCCGGCATGATCCTCCTCGCGGAGGAGATCACCGACCCCGCCAGGGACCTCGCCGGCAACCCGCAGCAGACCTTCGGCGGACTGGACATCACGGTGCGCCGGAACGCCTTCGGCCGGCAGCGCGAATCCTTCGAAACGGACCTCGATTTCAAGGGCCTCGACTTCAGCGCCACTGCCGACGGCGTCGCCCCTGTCCACGCGGTCTTCATCCGCGGACCCTGGGTGGAACGCGTCGGCGCCGGCGTAGAGGTCCTCGCCACCGTGGAACCGTCCAAGGCCTCCCACCCCGAGGCGCTGGCCGGGACGGCTAGAATTGTTGCAGTGCGTGCCGGCAAGCTGCTGGCCACCTCCTTCCACCCGGAAGTGACGGGGGAGAAGCGCGTGCACGAATTGTTTATCCGAATGATCAGAGGAGAAGCGTAAAGCATGTCAGGCCACTCCAAATGGGCGACGACCAAGCACAAGAAGGCCATCCTCGACAGCCGTCGGGCCAAGTCGTTCGCCAAGCTGATCAAGAACATCGAAGTTGCCGCACGCATGGGCGGACCGGACCTCGCCGGCAACCCGGGCCTGGAACTCGCCGTCACCAAGGCCAAGAAAACCTCGGTCCCCGCTGACAACATCGACCGCGCCATCAAGCGCGGCGCCGGCCTCACCGGTGAGGTCGTGGACTACACCGAGATCATGTACGAATGCCGCGGACCGCAGGGCTCCGCACTGCTGATCGAATGCCTTACGGACAACAAGAACCGTGCGGCCTCCGAGGTCCGGCTCGCCATCTCCCGCAACGGCGGCACCATCGCCGACCCCGGTTCGGTGAGCTACCTCTTCTCCCGCAAGGGCGTTGTCTCGCTGCCGAAGAACGGCCTGACCGAGGACGATGTCCTGATGGCAGTCCTCGACGCCGGCGCCGAGGAAGTCAAGGACAACGGCGACAGCTTCGAGATCCACTCCGAACCGACCGACCTCCAGGCCATCCGCGATGCGCTCAAGGAAGCCGGGATGGAGTACGACACCGACGAGGCGGAGTTTGTCCCGTCCATGCAGGTCCCGCTGGATCTCGACGCCGCCAAGAAGTTCCTGAAGCTCGTCGACGCCCTCGAGGAACTCGACGACGTCCAGAACGTCTACAGCAACGCCGACCTCAGCGACGAAGTGCAGGCCGCACTGGAATCCGAGTGACCCTCCGCGTCCTCGGCGTCGATCCGGGCCTCACCCGCTGCGGGATCGGCGTCGTGGACGTCGAAAAGAACCGCCGCGCCACCATGGTGGCGTTCGGCGTCGTCGGAACCTCCCCGGAGGAAAGCCTGGACCAGCGCCTCCTGGTCATCGCCACGTCCATCGACGAGTGGCTCGACCGGTACGAACCGCACGTCCTCGCCGTCGAACGCGTCTTCTCGCAGCTCAACGTCAGCACCGTGATGGGCGTCGCGCAGGCCTCCGGCGTCGTGATCGCCGCCGCCGCACGCCGCGGAATCCCGGTGGCCCTGCACACCCCGTCCGAGGTGAAAGCCGCCGTCACCGGCAGCGGTACCTCCAACAAGGATGCGGTCACCAAACTGGTCACCAAGATCCTCCGGCTCGACGCTCCGCCCCGGCCGGCCGACGCCGCCGACGCCCTCGCCCTGGCCATCACCCACGCCTGGCGGGCCGGGAGCGGCATTTCCAACAAGGGCGCCGCCACCACGGGTCCGGGCAGCCTGTCCCTGACCCCGGCCCAGCGGGCCTGGGCGGACGCGGAGGCCAAAGCGCGCCGTGCACGCTGAATGTCCGACTTTCCGGTCGCAGCACTTGATAGGGTATTCGTAGATATGTTCGGATAGCCGGGTGTTCCCGGTTCTCCCTTTCAGCTGAATTTTCAGGAGCCCGGCTTTGATCAGTTTTCTCCGCGGAACCGTAGCGCACGTCGGCCTGTCCTCCGCCGTGATCGACCTCAACGGCGCCGGCATGAGCGTAAACGCCACCCCGCAGACCCTTAGCAGACTCCGCACCGGCGAGGAGGGGAAGCTCTTCACCTCCCTGATCGTCCGCGAGGATTCCCTCACCCTGTTCGGCTTCGGCAGCGACGACGAACGCGAAGTCTTCGATATCCTGCTCAGCGTCAGCGGTGTCGGACCCCGGCTGGCGCTGGCCGTCCTGGCCGTGCACGAGCCCGAGGCGATCCGGGTCGCCGCGCACTCCGGCGACGGCAAGGCATTCACGAAGGTGCCCGGCATCGGCCCCAAGGTCGCCGGCCGGATCGTGCTGGAGCTGGCCGGAAGGCTCGTGCCGCTCGGAACCGCGGCCGGTGCCCCGGCCCCGGCCGCCTCCTCCGAAGCGGTCTGGAAGCCGCAGGTCGTCGCCGCCATGACGAGCCTGGGCTGGTCCGAGAAGGACGCCACGTCCAGCATCGACAAATCCCTGGCTGATTCCCCCGAACTCGCCGAGAAGGGCAACGTCGCCGAGATCCTGCGCGCCACCCTCCGCTGGCTGGGCCAGGACGGCGCCCGCGCCGGGAACAGGGTAGGCGCCCGTGGCTGAGCCGTCGGTGGTCGCCGGGGGAGAGGAGCCGGAGGAGCGGGTCATCGAAGCCGCCCTCAGGCCCAAGAACCTGCACGACTTCGTCGGCCAGCACCGGGTCCGCCGGCAGCTCTCCCTCGTCCTGGAGGCCTCGCGCATGCGCGGCCGCAGCGCCGACCACGTCCTGCTCTCGGGCCCTCCCGGGCTGGGCAAAACCACGCTGTCCATGATCATCGCGGCCGAGATGAACGCCCCGCTGCGGATCAGCAGCGGCCCGGCCATCCAGCACGCCGGGGACCTGGCGGCCATCCTGTCCTCGCTGTCCGAGGGTGAAGTGCTCTTCCTGGACGAGATCCACCGGATGTCCCGGCCTGCCGAGGAAATGCTTTACATGGCAATGGAGGACTTCCGGGTCGACATTGTCGTCGGCAAGGGTGCCGGCGCCACCGCCATCCCGCTGGAACTGCCGCCCTTCACCCTGGTGGGCGCCACTACCCGCGCCGGCCTGCTGCCCGGACCGCTCCGGGACCGCTTCGGCTTCACCGGCCACCTCGAGTTCTACTCCGTGGCCGAACTGGAGCTCGTTCTCCGGCGCTCCGCCGGACTCCTGGACCTCAAGGTCAACTCCGCCGGCTTCAGCGAAATCGCCGGCCGATCCCGCGGCACGCCCCGCATCGCCAACCGGCTACTGCGCCGGGTCCGCGACTGGGCGCTGGTGCACGGTATCGAGCAGATCGACGCCCGCGCCGCCTCCGCGGCGCTGGACATGTATGAGGTCGACAAGCGCGGACTGGACCGGCTCGACCGTGCCGTCCTGGAGGCCCTCATCACCAAATTCGGCGGAGGCCCGGTGGGCCTGTCCACCCTGGCCATCGCCGTCGGCGAAGAGACCGAAACGGTGGAAACCGTCGCTGAGCCGTACCTCGTCCGTGAGGGGCTGCTGGGACGTACCCCGCGGGGACGCATCGCGCTCGCCCCGGCCTGGACGCACCTCGGCTTCGCGGTGCCGCCCGGAATCTTCGCCCAGGACCCGCTCGAGCTCTTCCCGGCCGAGGACGACAGCCCTGAGCTGCCGGGCGGGCAGGGCCAGGAAGCTGATCCGGAATGGATCCGTAATAGTCAATAGCACCGCTCCGTAACCTTTTCCCTTTAGACTGGAATGACGCTCGGCACGTTCGGGTCTTTGTTTCTGTGCGCGGCCAGCACCTGGCCGCCGTCGGTTCGGCATCATACCCAGCCAGCCCGGAGCGAAGCCGACGTTGCTGGAAAACCAGCTACGCAAGTACAGAACGGAACTATCCCTGTGTTCGGACTTATTTCTGCCCAGACCCAGCCGCAGGCCGGCGGCGGCATCGACATCATGACCATCCTGTTGTTCGCCATGCTCGGCGTCTTCGTCTTCATGATGTTCCGCCGCAACAAGAAGACCCAGCAGCAGCAGGCGCAGCTCCAGTCGAAGTTCGCCCCGGGTGTCGAGGTCATGACCAGCTTCGGCCTGTACGGCCGCATCGTCGAGATCGACGATGAAGAGAACAAGGTCCTGCTGGAGCTCTCCCCGGGCAACACCGCCACGGTTCACCGCCAGGCCGTCACCAAGATCGTCGAACCGGTTGTCGCCGCCGAGGAGCCCACGGTCGTTCCGGACGACGCCTCCTCGCTGACCATCGACAAGGCTGAGAGCGCCGCCCCCGTCAACGACGCCCCGCGCGTTGAGACGCCGGAAGAAACCACGCGACGCCTCAACGACGAAGGCAAGAAAGACAGCTAGTCTGCCTGTTTGAGCTATCCCGCGAAGTAACGGCTGCGGGCCACCGCCGGAGCGGCCCGACCGGGCCGCCCGGCGGTTTCCTCCGTAAACAATAGAAAGATCGACAATGGCACGAACTGGCCCCAAAAACACAGCCCTCAGGGTGCTGGTCTGGCTCGGCGTTATCCTCGCCGTCCTGACCGCCGTCCTGGCAGGCGGCACCATGGCCGGCCAGGCGAGCTGGACTCCCAAGCTCGCCCTGGACCTTGAAGGCGGCACCCAGATGATCCTGGCGCCCAAGGTTGAGGGCGGTTCGGACATCACCGAAGAACAGCTCAACCAGGCCGTGGCGATCATCCGCCAGCGCGTGGACGGCTCGGGCGTCGCAGAAGCTGAAATCAGCACGCAGTCCGGACGCAACGTCGTCGTCAGCCTGCCGGGCACACCGTCCAAGGAAACCCGTGCGCTGATCCAGGCATCCGCCGACATGAACTTCCGGCCCGTCCTCCAGGCCGGTCCGGGCGCACCCGTCCCCGCGGAGTCACTGACCCCGGACGACCAGCTGCCCCAGCCCACCGCTGAGCCCGCCAACGGCAGCGACGTGAACTGGATCACCCCCGAAATCTACAAGAAGTTCGAGACCCTCGACTGCGACAACCCGTCGCAGGACAAGCAGGAACGATCCGACCCGGCCCAGCCGCTGGTCACCTGTGAACCGGCCTCTGCCAACTCGCCGGCGATCAAGTACATCCTGGGCCCGGTCGAGGTCAGGGGCGCCGACATCGCAGGTTCCTCCTTCCAGCTGCAGCGCGGCGCCCAGGGCGCCGTGACCAACGAGTGGGCTGTTAACATCCAGTTCAACGAAGAAGGCACCGCCAAGTTCAAGGAAGTCACCGAGCGGCTGTACCAGTTCTACATCGCCGGCGGCGGCCAGAGCGGCTCGGATCCGAAGTCCCAGTTCGCGATCGTCCTCGACGACCAGGTCATTTCCGCTCCGCGGTCCCTCGCCGTCATCACCGACGGCCGTCCGCAGATCACCGGCGGTTTCACCGAGGAGTCCGCGAAGGCCCTCTCCGACCAGCTCCGCTTCGGCGCCCTGCCGATCAGCTTCGAGATCCAGAGCGAACAACAGATTTCGGCAACCCTCGGCGGCGAGCAGCTACGGATGGGTATGCTCGCCGGCCTGATCGGGCTGCTGCTGGTGGTGGTCTACTCGCTGATCCAATACCGGGCACTGGGCCTGGTCACCGTCGCCTCGCTGGTGATGGCCGGCGCGCTGACGTATCTGGCCATCGCCATCCTGGGTTGGACCGAGAACTACCGGCTGTCCCTGGCCGGCGTCGCAGGCATCATCGTGGCCATCGGCCAGACCGCGGACTCGTTCATCGTCTACTTCGAACGTATCCGCGATGAGCTCCGTGAAGGACGCGGCCTCGTCTCGGCAGTCGAGAACGGCTGGAAGCGTGCCAAGCGCACCGTCCTGGCGTCCAAGGCCGTCAACCTGTTGGCAGCCCTGGTGCTGTACTTCGTGGCAGTGGGCAACGTCCGCGGCTTCGCGTTTACGCTCGGGCTGACGGCCATCGCCGACCTCATCGTGGTCTTTATGTTCACCCACCCGACCCTGCAGCTGCTGGCCCGCACCAAGTTCTTCGGTGAAGGCCACCCGCTCTCCGGGCTGGACCCGAAGAGCCTCGGCGCCGTTCCCCTCTACCGGGGCGCGGGCCGGTTCCGCACTCCCGCGGACAAGCCGGCTGCTGTTGCCGCGCTCCGCGCCAAGAACACCGGCGCCACGGCCGAGGCCGAACGCCGGATGACCATTGCAGAACGACGCCTCGCGGAACGACAGGAACAGCTTGCCGGCTCCTCCAAGAGCGCGTCCAAGGAGGGCAACTAAATGGCCACCAGCTTCGCCAATTTCGGTAATGAGCTCTACACGGGCAAACGCTCGTACGACTTCGTGGAATCCAAGAAGATCTGGTTCCTGATCGCGGCCGTGCTCGTGGCGCTGTCGATCCTTCTGCCGGTCGTCAAGGGGGGCTTCAACCTCGGGATCGAATTCCGCGGCGGCTCCGAATTCACCGTCTCCAACGTGAAAACCACCGACGCCACGATCGGCGAGAAGGCCGTCGAGGACGTAGTCCCCGGTAGCGTCCCGCGGGTGGCGAACGTCGCCGGCAACACCATGCGGATCCAGACGGACAAGCTCACGGAAGATGAGACGCTCCAGATCAAGGCAGGCCTCACCTCTGCCTACGGCGTGACGGACAACGAGGTGACCTCGACGTTCATCGGCCCCACCTGGGGTGCTGACGTCACCAAGCAGGCCCTGCTGGGGCTGGCGATCTTCGTTGGGCTCGCTGCCGTGCTGATGGCGCTGTACTTCCGGACCTGGAAGATGTCGCTCTCAGCGATCGTGGGCATGCTCGTGACGATGTTCGTCACCGCCGGGGTCTACGCCCTCAGCGATTTCGAAGTAACGCCGTCGGCCATCATCGGGTTCCTGACCGTGCTGAGCTATTCGTTGTACGACACAGTGGTGGTCTTCGACAAGATCCGTGAGAACACCGCGGACCTGCAGGCTTCCACCCGGCGGACCTTCAGCGAGGAAGTCAACCTGGCCGTCAACCAGACCCTGGTCCGGTCCATCAACACCATGATGGTGGCAATCCTCCCGGTCGGCGCCATCCTCTTCATCGGCGCCGGACTGCTGGGCGCCGGAACGCTGCGGGACCTCTCGCTGGCACTCTTTGTTGGGATCCTGATCGGCACGGCGGCCACGATTTTCATCGCCGCGCCGCTGTACGCCTGGCTGCGCCGGGGCGAACCGGAGCTGGTCAAGCAAGCCGAGCGTGTGCACCATCGCCGCGCCCATGCTGCCGCCAAGACCGACTCTCCGGCGGAGCCGGCCACGGCTTAGCCGCCACGGTCCTTCCGGACCGGTCATCACCGGGGTCGTCCCCGTGGTGCCAACGGGCCGGAGAACGTCATTCGTGGCGCTCTCCGGCCCGTTGGCGTACCGCCGGCGGTTATCGAAGTATCCTGCTGCGGGAATAGACTGGAAGAATTAACGGGTTCGGAGAGGTGCTCCATTGGAAGAACGTTCGACGCCGGTGCCATCAGCGCCGGCGGATAAGGCCCCAGGCCAGGGTACACAGACTGGTGTGGTGGCTCCCGGACGCGCCGATCCGCCGGTCCCCGTGGACAGCTCGGGTGCACGTCCCACCTTCCCCGGCCGGCGCGAACGCACCCGCTCCCGCCTCGCCCGCCTGACCGGGCGCGGCGCCCCCGCTTATTCGCCCATTCTTGAGCCGCTGCTGCGCACCGTGCGCGCCAACAACCCCAAAGAGGACTTCGACCTCATCCAGCGCGCCTTCGTCGTGGCGGAAAGCTGCCACCGGGGCCAGAAGCGCAAGAGCGGCGATCCCTACATCACCCACCCCGTCGCGGTCGCCACCATCCTGGCCGAGCTGGGGCTCAGCGGAACGACGCTGGCAGCGGCGCTCCTGCACGACACGGTCGAGGACACCTCATACACCCTGGAGGACCTGAAGGCAGAGTTCGGGCCGGAAGTTGCCATGCTGGTGGACGGTGTCACCAAGCTCGACAAAGTCAGCTTCGGCGAGGCCGCACAGTCCGAGACCGTGCGCAAGATGGTCGTGGCCATGGCAAAGGACATCCGTGTCCTGATGATCAAGCTGGCAGACCGGCTGCACAACGCCCGGACCTGGCGCTTCGTCTCCGCCGAGTCCTCGGCACGCAAAGCCCGGGAGACCCTGGAAATCTTCGCCCCGCTGGCGCACCGGCTCGGCATGAACACGATCAAATGGGAACTCGAAGACCTCTCGTTCGCGGCGCTCTACCCCAAGGTCTACGAGGAAATCGTGCGCATGGTCGGGGACCGGACACCCGAGCGGGAAAAGAACCTCTCCGTCATCCGGAACCAGATCACCGAGGACCTGCGCGAGGCCAAGATCAAGGCCACCATCACCGGCCGGCCGAAGCACTACTACTCGATCTATCAGAAGATGATCGTCCGGGACAAGGACTTCGACGACATCAATGACCTCATGGGCGTCCGCGTCCTGGTCGACTCTGTCCGGGACTGTTACGCGGCCCTGGGCGCCATGCATTCGCGCTGGAACCCCCTTCCCGGGCGGTTCAAGGACTACATCGCGATGCCCAAGTTCAACATGTACCAGTCGCTGCACACCACGGTGATCGGCCCGGGCGGCAAGCCCGTGGAGATCCAGATCCGCACCCACGAGATGCACCGCCGCGCCGAATACGGCGTCGCCGCGCACTGGAAGTACAAGGACCAGCCGAACCGGGCGGCGGCCGGGCCGGGAAGCCCGCGCGACGGCGACATGGGCTGGCTCCGGTCGTTGGTGGACTGGCAGCAGGAAACCTCCGACCCGGGCGAGTTCCTGGACTCCCTACGCTTTGAAATCAACGCCCGGGAAGTCTTCGTCTTCACGCCCAAGGGCGAGGTCATGGCCCTGCCCGCCGGCTCCACGCCCGTGGACTTCGCCTACGCCGTCCACACGGAGGTGGGACACAGGACCATCGGCGCCCGGGTCAACGGCAAGCTGGTCCCGCTCAACAGTGAACTGAACCACGGTGACTGGGTGGAAATTTTCACCTCCAAGGCTGAAGGCGCCGGGCCCAGCCAGGACTGGCAGCACTTCGTCAAGAGCGCCCGGGCCCGCAACAAGATCAGGCAGTGGTTCAGCAAGGAACGCCGCGAAGAATCGATCGAACGCGGCAAGGAACTGCTGACCAAGGCGATGCGCAAGCAGAACCTCCCGCTGCAGCGCCTGATGACGCACGATGCCCTCGCCGCGATCGCCGAGGACTTCAAATACGTCGACATTTCCGGCCTCTACGCAGGGGTGGGCGACGGGCACACCTCCGCCCAGTCCGTCATGGAACGCCTGGTGGAGAGCCTCGGCGGCAATGACACCCCCGAGGACGACCTCACCGAGATTTCCATCCCCACCCAGGTCACCAAGACCCGCTACTCCGATTCGGGCGTCGTGGTGCGCGGCGTGGACGACGTCTGGGTCAAACTCGCCCGCTGCTGCACCCCCGTGCCGCCGGACCCGATCCTGGGCTTCGTCACCCGCGGCTCCGGCGTCTCTGTGCACCGGACGGACTGCACCAACGTCAGCGGTCTGCTGGAGCAGCCCGACCGGATCGTCGAGGTCGAGTGGGCGCCCACGCAGTCAAGCGTCTTCCTGGTCGAAATCCAGGTCGAAGCCCTCGACCGCAAGTCGCTGCTCTCGGATGTGACGCGGATTCTCTCGGAAAACCACGTCAACATCCTGGCGGCCAGCGTGCACACGTCCACGGACCGGGTGGCCATCTCCAAGTTCGCCTTCGAGATGGGCGACCCCAAGTACCTGAGCCACGTCCTGAGCGCCGTCCGCCGCATCGACGGCGTGTTCGACGTCTACCGGACCACCGGCAACCGGCGGCGCAGCTAAGGCCGTTCGGGCGTCCTGTGGTCTGGTGCTAAGGGGCCGGGCCTGCCCGCAGCTGTTCGAGTTTCGCCAGGGCCGCCTTCCTGTAGGGCATCCCCGGGGTGGCTTCAATGGCGTGCATGAGCAGCCGAAGCCTCAGGCCCAGCTCGGGCTTGCCCAGCAGCGCCCGCAGGGCCGGCACCGCCCGCCCGGGGTCCACATGCAGGGCGATGTCCACTGAGGTCCGCAGCGGGCTCGAGACCATCAGCCCGCCCAGGCTTACGACGTCGAACGGGCCCAGACGCACCTCATGGAAAGTGCAGCCCCGGGTGGAGCGCAGACTGGAAATTCGCCGGTTGGAGTCCACCAGCATGGCGAGCCGGTCCGGTTCGGCGGCGCAGCCATAAATCCAGGCTGCCGTCATCCTGCCCGCGACGACGCGCTGGCGGATGGCCGGGCTAACCAGGACGGACGCCGCCCGGGCCCGGAGCTGCGGGGTGGGCTGTGTACCCGGCGGCAGGTAGCCGCGCTGGTACAGCTGCGTCAGCACGCCGTCGGACGCCATGGCCTGTAGCTCGGGCCAGGAAAACAGTGCCCCTGGGGAGTACATCTCGGGCGGGGGCAGGTCGGGCGGGGGCAGGTCGGGCGGGGCCGGCTTGGGCGGGGCCGGCTTGGGCGGGGCTGGCTTAGGCGGGGGCGGGCCGTGAAGAATGACCATTTAGCCATCCTGTCCGCTCCCCGGCAGAGCAAACAGGCCCCGACCCGGTCATGTGGATAACCGGTGCGGGGCCTGCTGCGGCCCGCTTCGAAAAGCCGGGCGCTGTGGTGCTTGCTGCTAGGAGAGCTCGCTCGCAGACTTCTCGAGCTGTTCCAACCAGGCCTCACGGGCCTCCAGGGCCTCCTTGGCGGCCTTGATCTTGCGCTCGTCGCCGGCCTTCTCTGCCTTGGCCAGGTCATCCCTGAGTCCCGCGATGGCCGACTCCAGCTGCGTCAGTGCGCTGTTGGTGCGAGCCTTCGTCTCCGGGTTGGAGCGCTTCCAGTTCTCATCCTCGGCGTTGCGGACGGCGTCTTCGACCTTCCGCAGTCCGGCTTCGACGCGCCCCATATCGGCGCGGGGAACCTTGCCGGCTTCTTCCCAGCGGTCACGAATGGACTGGAGCGCCTTCTTCGTGGCGGCAAGGTCCTTGATGGGAAGCAGTTCGTTGGCTTCCGCGAGCAGGGCTTCCTTGACCACCAGATTGGCGCCGTATTCCTGGTCGATTTCGTCGTTGGCTGCCTGCCGGTTGGTGAAGAAGACGTCCTGCGCGGCCCGGAACCGGGCCCAGAGGGCGTCGTCGTCCTTGCGGCTGGCGCGCGGTGACGCCTTCCACTCGTCCATCAGACGGCGGTATTCACCGGCGGCAAAGCCCCAGTCGGTCGAGGAAGAGAGGGCCTCGGCCTCGGTGATCAGCTTCTCCTTGGCTGCCTTGGCTGCCGAGTTGGTGCTGTCCAGCTGGGAGAAATACGCACGGCGGTGCCGGTCAAAGACAGTACGGGCGGCGCGGAAACGCTTCCAGAGGGCGTCCTCGTTGCTGCGCCCGAGCCGGACACCGCTCTTCTGCGCGGTCTTCCAGCTCTCGAACAGTTCGTTCATCCGGGCGCTGGAGGTCTTCCACTGGATCTGGGCCGGGTCGTGGCCCGCGATCTCTTCGGCCTCTGCCACGATTGCCTCGCGGGCGGCCAGTTCGGCGGCGCGGACGGCTTCGTGTTCGGCCTTCTCGGCTTTTTCGAGCTCAGAGATCTGCGTCGCCAGCTTGTCCAGGCGGGCTTCGGCGGAGCGGAGGTCGCCCACCATGTTGCGTTCGGCGAGCTGCTCCCGCAGGTGGGTTACGGTCTTCTGCATGTCCGTGGCGGGGGCCTTGGAGCTCACGCGCTGTTCCAGCAGGACAATCTGCGCCACGACGTCGTCGTACTTCCGGGCGAAGTAGCCCAGGGCTTCGTCATCGCTGACGCCGGGGTACTGGCCGACGGGGTGTTCCTCGCCGTCGACGGTCAGGAACACGTGGCCGTCGCCCTCGACGCGGCCCCAGCGTGCGGCTTCGGCCAGCGAGGCGGCAGAGGACACAGTGGCCGGTGCGGCAGCCGGAGCTGCCGGGGAGGGCTTGGACTTCGGCCGGGCGGCGAACGCTGCCGGTGACGGAGCCGGACGCGCCGCGGCGGGGGCCTCAGCGGCGGCCGGAGCCTCCGGTGCGGCTTCAGCAGTGGGTGCTTCGGGGGCCTCAGCGGCGGCCGGAGCCTCCGGTGCGGCTTCCTCAGCCGGAGCCTCGGGGGCTTCAGCGGCGGCCGGAGCCTCCGGTGCGGCTTCAGCAGCGGGTGCCTCGGGGGCCTCAGCGGCGGCCGGAGCCTCGGGTGCGGCTTCCTCAGCCGGTGCCTCGGGTGCGGCCTCAGCCGTCGCGGCGTCCGCTTCGGGCTCGGCTGCCGTCTCGGGCCCCGTGCTGCTGGGAGTGTCTGTCGCCTGTGCCGGACCCTGTTCTGTGCCTTGTTCTACGAACTCGGCCTCAGCTTCGGTCTCGTTGGCAGCTGCTGCTGACACTGTTTCGTCGGATTTCTGACTGTCTGTCACCGCTAGAAGTCTTTCGCTTGGAGGGAAATACCGGGGCCGCGGCCACAAGGGCAACGGCTGGTTACTTCAGAGAGAACGAGTCTATCGTGACTGGTTCCGCAGGGGCGCCGTCTGTGGCGTTATCACCCGGTTTTAGTCCGGCTGCCGCAATATTGGTCACCACATCCAGTCCCGAGGTCACCTTCCCCACCACGGTGTATCCGCCCGCCGCGTCGGCCGGGATGACAGTGTCCTTGTACACAATGAAGAACTGGGTGCCGTTGCCGTAGGCGTTCCCGCCGCTGCGGGCGACGGCGATGGTTCCGGCCGGGTAGTTGTTGTCCGGCGGGGTGTTCTCCAGCGGGCCCCAGGCGAAACTCGGGTCACTGCTTCCGTCGCCGGCCTTGGAACCGCACTGCAGCACGCCGAACGTCTCGGCGGTGGTGAGCCGGTGGCAGTTGAGCCCTGCGTAGAAGTTCTGGTCCGCGAGAGACTTGAAGACGGCGGCCGCCTGGGGTGCGTTGGTGCCGTCCAGTTCGACGCCGAGCGTGCCGCTGTTGAGCTTGAGTTCGCCGGTGAAGGTCTGGCCGGCGGCTGTTTCAGGCTTCGGTATGTTCTCGGCGTTGCTGGCGGAGGGCGACGGCGTGGCCGAGGGGGTGGTCAGCCCGGCCTGGGCGGCGGCGTATTCGTCCTCGGTGGGATTGGAGGAGAAGACCGTCAGTTGCAGCACCAGCGCAACGACGACCGCGGCCGTTCCTGCGCTAACGGCGAGGATGTTGTCCCGCCTGCGGCGCTTGTCCTGCTCCTTGCGCAGCTCGCGCTTCGCCTCCATTTGCTGGACGCGCCGCTTGGCTTCGCGGGCGCTCCGTGAACTGGCCGCCAAAAGTCCTCCTGGGTGTAGGGCCGAAACCGGGGCGGCGCGTGGGCGCCGTCGCGTGTTCAGCGGTAAAGCTGCCGGCAGCGGGGGAGTAGCCGGCCGCATTAGAAGTTGCGGGCGCGGAACGCATAAACTGACTGCCGCACACAGTTTATGCATGACCGGCCTGTCTGCCGCCCATCTGATCCCCGTTTCGGACGGCCCGTTTCGGCCGCAGCGCGGCGCAGGAGACTCCGGCCGGTTTTACCTGAGGAGAAAATCCACCATGGCACGCACCGCCTCCCTGTCCGGATTCCCCGAGTGGCTTCCCGAGGAGCGGCTGGTGGAGCTGCATGTGCTGGACACGCTGCGCCGGGTCTTCGAACTTCATGGTTTTTCCTCCATTGAAACCCGCGCGGTGGAGACGGTCGGACAGCTGCTGCGCAAGGGCGAGATCGACAAAGAGGTCTACGGGCTGAGCCGGCTCCAGGATGACGACGAAAGCGCCACAGGCACTGCAACCGGCGCCGCCAAGTCACACAAAGGCGATCCGCACGCCCTGGCGCTGCACTTTGACCTCACAGTGCCGTTCGCCCGGTACGTCGTTGAGAACGCCGGCTACCTCGCTTTCCCGTTCCGCCGCTACCAGATCCAGAAGGTCTGGCGCGGCGAGCGTCCGCAGGAAGGCCGTGCCCGCGAGTTCACCCAGGCCGACATCGACATTGTGGGCGACGGCGAGCTGCCGTTCCGTTACGACGTCGAGATTGCGCTGGTCATCGCCGAGGCCCTGAGTGCCCTGCCGATCCCGGCCTTCCTGCTCCGGATCAACAACCGCAAGCTGGCCGAGGGCTTCTACAACGGCGTTGGACTCACCGACACCGCCGGCGTGCTGCGTAGCATCGACAAGCTCGAGAAGATCGGCCCGGCCAAAGTGGCTGAGCTGCTGAAGACCGAGCTCGGAGCCACCGACGCGCAGGCCCAGGCCGCCCTGAAACTGGCCTCGATCCGTACCGAGGACACCTCCTTCGTGGAGCAGGTCCGCGCCCTCGGGGTCAGCAACGAACTCCTCGAGGAGGGCCTGACAGAACTGGAGCAGGTCATTGCCGCAGCCGTCCAGCGGGCGCCCGGCAAGGTCGTCGCTGACCTCAGCATCGCCCGCGGCTTGGACTACTACACCGGCACCGTGGTCGAAACCATCCTGGTGGGCCACGAACAGCTCGGCTCGATCTGCTCCGGCGGGCGCTACGACGCCCTCGCCAGCAAGGGCAACCGCAAGTTCCCCGGCGTCGGCCTCTCCATCGGCGTGACCCGGCTGGTCTCCCGGATCCTCAGCCAGGACCTCGCGAAGGCAACACGGTCCGTGCCGACCGCCGTGCTCGTGGCGCTCAACAGCGATGACAGCTGGGGCGCGGCGCAGGACGTCGCCGCGGAACTGCGCAGCCGCGGGATCGCCACCGAGGTGGCGGCCAAGGCCGAGAAGTTCGGCAAGCAGATCAAGTTCGCGGACCGCCGCGGCATCCCCTTCGTCTGGTTTACCGACGACGACGGCAAGCACCAGGTCAAGGACATCCGCTCCGGCGAGCAGGTCGACGCCGATCCGGCCACCTGGGCTCCGGCCGCGGAGGACCTGCACGTCCGCGTCCTGAAAGCCTAGGCGTCGGCTTTCCGGCGCCGCAGCCGCCGCCGCAGCACAAGGAAGCGCCCGGCCACGCCGACGGCCAGGACCGCCGCCATGCCCAGCACGGAGGCGGGCGGCAGGGTCACGGCCAGGATCAGGCAGCCGAGGAACCCCAGTACGTTGAGCCAGCGCGGGGCGTGCCAGGGCCGCGCGGACAGCGTGAAGGCGGCGGCATTCGTCACCGAGTAGTAGATCAGCACGCCGAAGCTGGAGAAGCCCACGACGGTCAGCACGTTGGTGGTCAGCAGCAGCACGATGACGGCGGCCGCGACGGCCAGTTCGGCGAGGAACGGAACCGTGTGCGCGCCGCCCACCCGGGCGAGCGGGGACGGCAGGTCACGTTCCCGCGCCATCGCCATTGCGGTCCGGCCCACTCCCGTGATCAGTGCCAGCAGCGCGCCGAGACAGGCGGCGGCCGCGCCGGCCTGCACGAACGGGGCACCGGCGCTGAGCTGTGAGCTGCTGACGGCGTCGAGCAGCGGCGCCGTTGATCCGGCCAGCTGTTCCGCCGGCAGGTGCCACTGCAGCAGCAGAGCCATCCCGAGGTAGATGACGAACGCCGCGGCCAGGGCCGCGAGAATGGCCCGCGGGATGGTGCGGGTCGGGTCCTTGACCTCTTCGCCCAGCGTCGCGATCCGGGCGTACCCGGCGAAGGCAAAGAACATCAGCCCGGCCGCCGGGAGCACACCCCAGCCGCCCGCCGCGGCGGCGCCGGCGGCGGCACCGTCCGATGCTGGATGCGGTCCCAGAATCGACGCCGCCGCCACGAACGCGAGGGTGGCGAGCACCACGGCAAGCAGGATCCGGGTCAGCAGGGCGGTCCGGGTGATCCCGAGCAGGTTCACGCCGGTCAGGACCACAACGGCGGCCACCGCCAGCGGCGTCGCGAATTCCGGGGCCACATAGTGGCCGAACGTCAGGGCCATCGCCGCGCAGGAGGCAGTCTTTCCGGTCACGAAGCCCCAGCCCGCGATGAAGCCCGGCCATTCGCCCAGCCGCTTCCGCCCGTAGACGTAGGTGCCGCCGCTGGAGGGGTACTGGGCGGCCAGCTGGGCCGAGGCCACCGCGTTGCAGTACGCGATCACACCGGCCAGGGCCACCGCGGCGGCCAGCAGGGGACCGGCCAGGGCAGCGGCGGGCGCGAAGACCACAAAAACTCCGGCGCCCAGCATGGAGCCGAGCCCGATCGCGGTTGAATCCAGGACGCCCAGGCGGCGCTGCAGCTGCCCGGGTGTGTGCCGGTCAGGGGAGGGCGTGCTCTGATGCCGGCTTGCCATGGCGGGAGGTGCCTTTCCAACGGGTAAACTCGAACGGGATCGTTCCAGTAGCGATCCTATTGAACATGAGTTTTGATTTCCCTCTGTCTTCTTCAGAAAGGCGTGCTGTGCTGCGCACACATGACCTCGGATCCCTTCGCTCCGAGCACATTGGACAAACCGTAACCCTCGCCGGCTGGGTCGGCCGGCGTCGTGACCACGGTGGTGTCGCCTTCGTTGACCTGCGCGACGCCACGGGGGTGTCCCAGGTGGTCGTCCGTGAAGAGGAAGTCTTCCACGGGCTGCGCAACGAGTACGTGCTGCAGGTCATCGGCACCGTGTCCCGGCGCCCCGAGGGCAACGAGAACCCGGCGCTGGCCACCGGCGAGATCGAGGTCATGGCCGAGAAGGTCACCATCCTCAACACGTCCGAGCCGCTGCCGTTCCAGATCGACGAACACGTCGAAGTCGGCGAGGAAGCCCGCCTCAAGCACCGCTACTTGGACCTGCGCCGCCCCGGCCCCGCCCGCAACATGCGCCTGCGCTCCGAGGCCAACCGCGTCGCCCGCGAACTGCTCCACCAGGACGGCTACGTCGAGATCGAAACCCCGACGCTGACGCGCTCGACGCCGGAAGGCGCCCGCGACTTCGTGGTTCCCGCGCGCCTGGCGCCGGGTTCCTGGTACGCGCTCCCGCAGTCCCCGCAGCTGTTCAAGCAGCTCCTGCAGGTCGGCGGTTTCGAAAAGTACTACCAGATCGCCCGCTGCTACCGCGATGAGGACTTCCGCGCAGACCGCCAGCCGGAGTTCACCCAGCTGGACATCGAAGCCAGCTTCGTCGAGCAGGACGACATCATCCGGCTCGGCGAAAGCATCGTCAAGGCACTGTGGAAGCTGATCGACGTCGAAATCCCGACGCCCATCCAGCGCATCACTTACCACGACGCGATGGCCCGGTACGGTTCGGACAAGCCGGACCTGCGCTTCGGCCTGGAACTCACCGAGCTGACCGAGTTCTTCAAGGACACCAACTTCGGCGTCTTCAAGGCACCCTACGTCGGCGCCGTCGTTATGCCGGGCGGAGCCTCGCAGGCCCGCCGCGCGCTCGATGCCTGGCAGGAATGGGCCAAGCAGCGCGGCGCGAAGGGCCTGGCCTACGTCCTGTACAAGGAAGACGGCGAACTCGCCGGCCCCGTGGCCAAGAACCTGACCGACACCGAGCGCGCCGGACTGGCCGAGGCCGTTGGCGCGAAGCCGGGCGACTGCATCTTCTTCGCCGCCGGCGAGAAGTCACCGTCCCGCGCCCTGCTCGGTGCCGCCCGCGTGGAGATCGGCCACCGCACCGGCCTCATCAACCCGAGCGACTGGGCCTTCTGCTGGGTGGTCGACGCCCCGATGTTCGAACCGGCCGCAGCGGCCGTCGCGTCCGGCGACGTCGCCGTCGGCGCCGGGCAGTGGACCGCCGTGCACCACGCGTTCACCTCGCCCAAGCCCGAATTCATGGACAGCTTCGACAAGGATCCCGAATCCGCGCTGTCCTACGCCTACGACATCGTCTGCAACGGCAACGAAATCGGCGGCGGCTCCATCCGTATCCACCAGAGCGACATCCAGGAACGGGTCTTCGAACTGATGGGCCTGGACAAGGCGGATGCACAGACCAAGTTCGGCTTCCTGCTCGAGGGCTTCAAGTTCGGCGCGCCTCCCCACGGCGGCATCGCGTTCGGCTGGGACCGTGTGGTCGCGCTGCTGGCCGGCGTGGAGTCCATCCGCGACGTCATCGCGTTCCCGAAGTCCGGCGGCGGCTTCGACCCGCTGACCCAGGCGCCTGCCCCGATCACGGCGCAGCAGCGCAAGGAAGCCGGTGTGGACTTCAAACCGGAAGCCAAAAAGGCGGACGGCACCAAGTAGCCTGACATGATCAGCAGCAAAGGCTCTCCGGGCAACCGGGGAGCCTTTGCTGTTGCTGTCCCGGAACTACTCCCGGGACATGCTGAAGCGATGTGCCCGACGGAAAGGGGCCCGATGGAGCAGGAACCGATGACCAGGCTCGAGGAACTGATGGATGCCGCATGGCCCGCCGCCGAGCGGGAGGAGTCCGGCGGCTGGGTGCTCCGCGCCGCCTCCGGCGTGACGCAGCGGGCCAACTCCGTCTGGCCCCGCGAACCCGGAGCGGAACCCCACAGGCTGCTCGCGGCGCTCCGGGAGGCGCGCCTCTGGTACCGGAACCGCCAGCTGCCGCTGATCTTCCAGGTCTTCGAGGACCCGCGCTATGTGCCGCTCAACGCCGTACTGGATGAGGAGGGGTTCACCCGGCAGTCCGAGACCCTGGTGCTGGTCCGGGACGGGGGCACTGATTCCCCGGGCACAGACAGCGGCGTCGAGATCGCCGCCGGGCCCTCCCCGGAGTGGCTGCGGCTGTGGTGGAGCGTGGACGGCCGCGGCGACGACACCGCCCTCGCCGTCGCCCGCGGGATCCTCGAACGCTGCCCCTCGCTGTACGCCCTCGTGCGGGACGACGACGGCCGGCCCGCCGCCGTCGGACGCCTTGCGCTTCCGCCAGGCGGCACAGGCGGGCTGTACTGCATGGCGACCCGCCCGGATGCCCGGCGGAACGGCCACGCCGCCCGGATCCTGCAGGCCCTGCTGCGCGCAGGGGGAGCCCGGGGCCTCAGCAGCTACTGGCTCCTGGTGATGGCCTCCAACGCCGGCGCCCGGGAACTCTATCCCCGCGCCGGTTTCCAGGAAGCCGGCCGGTACCTCTACCGGCAGGAACGGCCCAAACGGCACCTGACCGGCTGCTGAAAACAAGTTGTATCGCACAGCAGGGCGCCGCGCCGGCCAGGGCGGCCTGGCACTGACGCCCGGAATTTGGGGCGGGGCTATACCGCCGTGGCCGGCCGGCGGGCGAGAAGGACCGCCTGCGGCGTCTTTTCATGCGCACGTCCCTGGCGAGTCATTTGAGCGGTCACGGTGAAACCGGCGCCGGTCAGGTGTCCGGCGGTGAGCTCCGGGGTAAAGAGGTGGGTCTCCAGCGACACGTCGTGCCCGTAGGCGCGGGAGAGATGCCGTCGGCCCTCGCCGACCTGGAAGCCGAGCAGTGCATAGCCCCCGGGCGCCAGGACGCGGAAAAACTCGGCAAAGATCCGGGGAAGATCCTCGGGCGGCGTATGGATGATCGAGTACCAGGCAAAGACTCCGCCCAGCTGCGTGTCCGCGTACGGAAGTTCCGACAGCTCGGCAACCTCAAAGGTGAGCCCCGGCGATGTCCTGCGGGCGACGGCAATCATTCCGGCGGACAGATCAATCCCTGAAACAGCCACACCCAATGACGCCAGCAACCCGGTCATGCGGCCTGTGCCGCAGCCGGCGTCGACGACCGGACGGGCAGGTCCCTCCGTCACATGACTGGCGAACGCTTCGATCATGCCGCGGTCCGCCGGTGCTTCAAAGCCGGCGTCGGGGAGCAGGCTCGCGTAGCTGTCCGCCACCACGTCATATGTGGACCGAACGCTGTCGAGACGAGTTACAGCAGTCATCTGGACAGGCTAGCGGCTTCCTTCGTCAGTCAGGTGCGTCCGCGCCGGTGGCGCAGGTCAGCGGCCCGGACAGCCATGCATCGGCTTCCTGTGGCGAACGCAGCCGCACAGCGATGAGGTCCGGGTAGTCATGGATGAGGCGGGGCACTGCCGCCGTGTAATTCCGCCTGGACCTGATGGCCCAGCGCACGATGTGTTCACGATCGGTCAGGACCGTCCGCAGCGGGGCTTCGATGTTGCCGTTCCACAGCTCTTCCCGGCTCAGCCGCCGGCGGATGGTGCGCCGGACCAGCCGGGGGAGCGTGACGCGCACAAAGGGAAAATCGAGCCAGACCAGAGCTTAGGCAGACGGGTCCCGCGCCGCGGTCCGCGACTCGGGCAGGAGCCCATGCGAGGATGATCCGGTGTTGTATGCCAACGAACAGCGTGTGCTCGACGCTGCAAACGAACTTGTAGGTCGGATCGGTGCCAACCCGAACCACACTGTCGCAGCCGCCGCCATGGACACGGAAGGACGAATCTTCACCGGCACAAACGTCTACCACTTCACCGGTGGCCGGTGCGCCGAACTTGTCGTTCTCGGGGCAGCGGCCACGGCCGGTGCCGGGCCACTGACAACCATGGTGGCGGTCGGCAGCGACGACAGGGGTGTCCTTCCGCCCTGCGGACGCTGCCGGCAGACCCTCCTGGATCTTCACCCGGACTGTTTCGTCGTCGTGCCCACGTCGGACGGGGCGGACTGCAGACCAATCCACGAACTGTTGCCGTTCACCTACCGCTACCCCGGGGCCGCAGCCGAACGGTTCGTCCGCTTCAACAGCGCCTACTTTGAGCCCATCCGATCCGGACTGAAGACAGCAACCACCAGGTATCGCGATCCCGTTGAAACAGGACCTGCACTCTTCATCTTCGAAGACAACGATGGATACCGCCGTCTGTACGGAGTGATTGACGAGGTTGAGGAGGTCCGATTCGACGCGCTGACACCGGAGCACGCGGAGCTTGAAGGGGCCTCATCACTGGAAGCCCTGCTCAAGGGACTGAGACGCCACTACGCTCACA
This sequence comes from Pseudarthrobacter oxydans, assembly GCF_030812335.1. GTDB lineage: Bacteria > Actinomycetota > Actinomycetes > Actinomycetales > Micrococcaceae > Arthrobacter > Arthrobacter oxydans_B. Next base: position 37,136 of record NZ_JAUSSN010000013.1, on the reverse strand, counting down.
TTGCCGACACCGCGCTGGTGACGGTAGCGCGCTTCCATCTGCAGGGGCCTTCCAGCTAGGCATCCTGGCTGTGCCGGCTACCGAACCTGGGTGACGAACGCGGAAATTGCGTCGCGATCGCGACGGTACATGGCGGAATGGTCCAGGAAGTCCGTTCGGCCCGTGACCGCAGCGCGCCTGTCCGTGAATTCGGCCAGTTCGTTCAGCCGGGCCACGAGGGTCTCATAGACATTGCGGTGCTCAAAGGGAAAGCCGTAGGCCCTGATCAAGTCATCAAGCCGGGAGTGCCTCGCGTCGGCGCCGGGGGCTGTGTCCCCGCCGTTTTCGCCCAAGGGAACCAGCCGGTAAGCCAAGTAGGCGAAGTCCCAAACTCTTGGTCCCGGCGAGGCAGCATCAAAGTCGATCAAGGCCGCCAGCCGTCCGTCCCGGAAAACCATGTTGTACGGCGCGGTGTCGTTATGGCACACGACTTCCGCCGGGTGGTGGGTCGGCAATTGCCACCTGAGGTCCGCCCGGGCAAGGCCAACGCTGGCGTCGTGGATACGGCGCAGCAAAGCCCCTGCGTCGTGCAGGATCGACCCGGCCCAGACCCACTGCGGCAGCGGGTAGTGCGCAGCCTCGCCCGGAATGAAGCTGAGGACCTCCCGCCCATGTTCGTCCAGGCCGAGGGGCTCGGGGACCTCGTTGACACCCTCGGCCCGGACGGCGTCGAGAAACGCATGAACGGCGGGCGTCCACGGCCCAGTCGTCCGCCGCACGGTCTGGCCTACTCTCGTGACAAGGGTCGAGTTGCCGCCGGCGAGAACCTCTTCATCCGTCATCGGACCAATCTAATACGCAACCCGCAGTCAGGGACGGCCGATGGTGGGCGTCGGCTATCGGGCCGGATCTGACTGTGCGCCTCGTCCGGCTCCGGTAGGTTGTCCGCCTGTCTGGTCGCTTGTAGGGGCCTCCGGCGGGTTGGTTCACCTTTGACGCCGTATGCTCGAATTATCCATTTGATCGAGTAATCGGTGAATCGTTGCAGAGGGAGCGAACTTGTGAAGAGAAATTCAGCAACGCAGCCGGAGTCGTGGGCGCCGACGCGACAGGCGGCACCCGCGCCGGACCGTCGGCCGGACGGAACGTTCCGGTTCAGCGACCGCTTCATCAAAACGGCCACCACCGTCCTCATCAGCTTCATGCTGGTGTCGATCGCAGCGGGGTTCATCATGGGACCGCTCAGTGACAATGTCGACGGCGAGGCAGGCGATGCGCTCGGTATTGCGGCCGGCGCGCTGATCATCGGCGGACTCGTGATCCCTCTCCTGCTGGCAGCCGTTCTCGGCGGCGAGGCGATCCGGGCCGGAGGCGGATTCATCGGCTTCTTCCTCATCGTGGGCATGGTGGCCGCGGTCGCTGGCGGCACTGAGCTTGGCCAGGAGTTGCTCGGCCGGACCTGGACTCCGTGGGCGCTGTGGGGCGGCATCGCCCTGATGGCCCTCGCCACCGCGAGCTTCTGGATCCTAGGCTGGATCGCGAGGGTGCCGATGTGGCTGCAGGGTCCCTTCCTGGGCTCGCCGCGCGTCATCGTGCGCGGATCGAGCGACATCCCGGCCGACGTAGTGCTTCCCAATGAGCTGGACGACCGGCGCACTTGAGATCGGGAAGGACTCAAAAAGGTGCAGCTCCCGCCGGGGGAGCCGCACCTTTTCTTTGTCTTCCGGCTAGTCCTTGGATGCGTCCTTGAACGCGTCCTTGACCTTTTCGCCGGCCTGCTTGACGTCGGCCGCAGCCTGGTCACTCCTGCCCTCAGCCTTCAAACTTTCGTCCCCTGAGGCCTTACCGGCGGCTTCCTTGCCTTTGCCCGCAAGCTTTTGGGCGGCGTTGCCGAGTTTGTCATCCACTCCCATAGCGTTTCTCCCTACAGTCGGACCGCCGGCGTCTGGCGGCTGGTGACATTATTTTATCCCCAATTCCGCTAAACGATAAGTAGGCTGACTAAATAGCTGTGCTTCGAGATTCCGCGCGTCACCCGAGTGAGAGCACGTAGGAGAGGACGAAGCCCGCAGCCGTGCTCATGGCGACGGCAGGGCCGCCGTGCTCGAAGGCTTCAGGCATCAGAGTGTCCGCCAGAGAGGCGATGACTGCCCCCGCCGCGAAGGCCAGCGGCAGGGAAACCGTTTTGGGATCCGCCCCCGACAGAGGTCCGGCGCCCAGCACGACGGCGGCGACCAGAAGCACTGCGCAGATAGTCCACAGACCCATGATGGCCCCTGAGGACCGGCCCTGGCTGCGCATCGAAGCGGCACCCACGAGTGCCTCCGGAAGATTGGAGACGAAGATCGCGGCCAAAAGGGCCAGGCCGCCGGTACCCTCGCCCAAGGCGACGCCCAGGGCCACGTTTTCCGGCACACCGTCGAGTGTCACCGCGGCCAGCAGGGCCATTCCGGCGGCACCACGGGTGGACACCTTGCTCGGCGCCTTTTCAGCAGCGGCGGCATCGGTATCGAGCTTCGCGCTTCCCCGAAACTCGTCAGCGGGAGTCGGGTCGGACCCGGGCTGCGCCCACCGGTCCAGAATCGCGCTCAAGATGGTGAATACCAAAGCACCTGCCAGCAGCCCGAGTGCGGCCCGCACAATGCCGCCACGTTCGTAAGCGTCCTCGAACAGCTCGAACGTTAAGGCCGTTATCAGTGCCCCGGCAGCGAAGGACAGGAGCATTGCGAGGAACCGCTTGGGCAACTCAAAACGGACTCCCACGAAAGCTCCCGCGATCAGGGCGCTGGAAGCCACCATACCGAAAAGCAGTGCCGTTTCCACACGGTCAGTATAGGAGTCACGCTCTGAGACAACGAGAGCTGTCTTCTGTCATTCCGCCGGCTTACGCCGGCGGATCCGTCACCAAAATGCGCACCGCGCACAGGTCAGCCGCGGCCTTCTTCATCACTGCGGCGCGCGGGTCCGGGACGTCCAGGAACGCGAGCCTCGGCCGGGCGGCGTACTGCTTCAGCACCGGTTCGGCGAGGACCTGGTCGGTCAGGGTCCGGTCGCCGCCGGGCGCCAGGTACTCGATCCGGTGATCCGCGAAGATCCGGGCGGCATGGTCCGCCACGGCCTCCACCAGGGCATCGGCCTGGTTCGCCCGCCGCCGGGCAAAGCGCTGCTGGGACCAGCCTCCGGCCGCCGTCCGGGACTGGACATGCCGGGTGCCGGTCTTGGACGCGAGGACCGCCCCGCCGCTGACCACCGCCACGGAATACCCCCCGCGCCGGACCAGCACGGCCCCGATGCTCCGCGGCTGGGACGCCAGGGAGGCGAGGCGGGCGACGGCGTCGCTGCCGCGCCCCGGACGGCCGTCCACCGGCCACGGCGCCTGCAGCAGGGCCACGGCCCCGTCCGCGGCGCTCAGCTGCAGCCCGCCGTCGAGCTCCTCCCCGCTGAGGGTGCCGTGGCTCGCGGCGAAGCGCTCCACCCAGCCCGGCAGCCGGGCGCCGGAGACGAACGCCACACGGGTCTCGGTGGTTGTCATGGCGCGGGTCTCCGTTGTGAGGGTGTCGGGGCGGGCGGGAACTAGAAGTAGCCTATCTATGTGGATGATCTCTTTGGCGCAGGACGGGACAGCGCCGCAATCGACGACGACGGCGACGACGACGGCACGGCCGACCGAGGGCCCGCCGCCGGCATCTCCTCGCCGCGTAGCCCGCTCGCCGTCCGGATGCGGCCGCGGACCCTCGATGACGTCGTCGGACAGCAGCACCTCCTCGGACAGGGCTCGCCGCTGCGCCAGCTCGCCGCCGGCACGGACGCCACCGGCCCCGCAGGTCCCAGTTCGCTGATTCTCTGGGGGCCTCCCGGCACCGGCAAAACCACGCTCGCCCACGTCATCGCCAAGGGCCCCGGACGGAAATTCGTCGAGCTCTCCGCCATCACCGCCGGCGTCAAGGACGTCCGCCGCGTTATGGACGAAGCCCTCACCGCCCGCGACCTCTTCAAGACCACCACCGTGCTGTTCCTGGACGAGATCCACCGCTTCAACAAAGCCCAGCAGGACGCGCTGCTGCCCGGCGTCGAGAACCGCTGGGTGGTCCTCGTTGCCGCGACCACCGAAAACCCCTCCTTCTCCGTCGTCTCCCCGCTGCTCTCCCGGTCCCTGCTGCTGACCCTCAAACCGCTCACCGACGCCGACGTCGAGGGCCTGCTGCTGCGGGCCGCCGCCGACGCCCGCGGGCTCGGCGGCAAGGTCGAACTCAGCGACGACGCCCTGGCGCACCTCGTCCGGCTCTCCGGCGGGGACGCCCGCCGGGCGCTGACCGCGCTCGAAGCGGCGGCCGGCGTCGCCTTCGGGGACGCGGACGACGCGGCCGGGGAAGCTCCGATGAAGATCGAACTCAAGCACACGGAGCGTGCCCTCGACGTCGCGTCCGTGCGTTATGACCGCGCCGGCGACCAGCACTACGACGTCGCCAGTGCCTTCATCAAGTCCATCCGGGGATCCGACGTCGACGCCGCCCTGCACTACCTCGCCCGGATGCTCGAAGCGGGGGAGGACCCGAAATTCGTGGCCCGCCGCATTGTCATCTCCGCGGCCGAGGACGTGGGAATGGCTGACCCGACGGCGCTGCAGACCGCCGTCGCCGCCGCCCAGGCCGTCCAGCTGATCGGCATGCCCGAGGGCCGCATCATCCTGGCCGAGGCCGTCGTCCACCTCGCCACCGCACCCAAATCCAACGCCGCCTACATGGGGATCAACCAGGCCATCGCCGACGTCCGCGCCGGGCTGGGCAACGGCATCCCCGCCCACCTGCGCGACGCCCACTACCCGGGATCCAAGCAGCTGGGCCACGGGCAGGGCTACAAGTACGCCCATGACGCGCCGCACTCGGTGGCCACGCAGCAGTATCCGCCGGACGACCTCGTGGGGCGCAACTACTACGAGCCGACCGCCAACGGCGCCGAACGGGACATCTCCACCCGGCTGGAGCGGCTGCGCAGGATCATCCGGGGCAAATGACCGGCGGGCCGGGAAAGTGGACGTTGACTTCGCGGCCTCGAGGTCTAACGTGGACTTAAGTCAGCAAGGACCTGCTGCAGTGCGTGCCTGGTGGGGACAGCAGCACATATTGCCGGCTCTTCGCTTCCCGGACCCAGGTTGGCGGCCGGCTCGTCAATAGTCTGTCTACATGCAAGGCTTCGTTGCCCAAGTCACAAGGTCGTGCCTCCCATGCCCGTCAATTTCGTCACCGCCCTGGCCGTTAAGTCCTTTGATCTGCCGGACAAGAAACGGTGCCCGGACAACGCCGAATTCGATCTCGTCACTGTGAACGACTACTCCGTGGCGCGTCTGATCCTCGGCCCGGGCTGGCGGTGGTCCCAGTCCATCCGACCCTCTGAACAGACCGAGCTCTGCGAACACCACCATCTGGGGTTCTGCATCTCGGGGGAGATGGAAGTGGAATCCTCCGACGGGCTGCGCTCAACGATCCGCGCCAATGATACCTACGCTATTCCGCCCGGCCATGACGAATGGGTGGCCGGCTCCGCCCCGTTCGTGGCCGTCGAATTCCTGGGGGCGGCATCGTTCGGGCGTCGCGGCGGGCGGGGCATGCACGTCAGGACCTGACCGTCCGCCGGCCCCGACATGGTAGGGTTGTTCGTTGTCTGGCAAGGCACGGACGCACAATCCACTTGATTTCAGCATTGCACGCTGTTGCGATGCTCATCTGATGGGTTTGCCCTGTGCCCAGTAGCAAAAGGCAGCGGTTGGCCGATGCTCTCCATCGTGGAGGCCAGTAACACTGACACACCGCAGATATTGGAAGGACACAAGTGGCTAACAACACTCGTGCTCGCCGTACCGCACGCCTTTCGCGTGCCCTCGGCATTGCTCTGACCCCCAAGGCCGCCAAGTACATGGAGCGCCGCCCGTACGGCCCCGGTGAGCATGGCCGTGCCCGCAAGAAGCAGGACTCCGACTACGCCGTACGTCTGCGCGAAAAGCAGCGTCTGCGCGCCCAGTACGGCATCCGCGAAGCCCAGATGACCCGTGCCTTCGAAGAAGCACGCCGCACCAAGGGCCTGACCGGCGAAAACCTGATCGAACTGCTCGAAATGCGTCTCGACGCCCTCGTGCTGCGTGCCGGCTTCGCCCGCACCATCGCCCAGGCCCGCCAGCTGGTTGTCCACCGCCACATCCTGGTCGACGGCATCCGCGTTGACCGCCCGTCGTTCCGCGTCTCTGAGGGCCAGCTGGTCCACGTTCACAGCCGCAGCGAAACCATGCCTCCGTTCCAGGTCGCAGCAGCCGGCGCCCACCGCGACGTCCTGCCGATCGTTCCGGCCTACCTGGACGTCAAGCTTGACGCCCTGCAGGCACGCCTGGTTCGTCGCCCCAAGCGCTCCGAGGTCCCCGTGACCTGCGAAGAGCAGCTCGTCGTGGAATTCTACGCACGCTAGATCCAACGCGACACCTTACAAAGAAGCCCGTGGCACGCGCCGCGGGCTTCTTTGTATGTAAGGTACTTGGGGGACTTCTGCGGTTGCCGGCTGTGTCAGCCGGAGGCGCCCGCAGGCACACAACGCAACAAGGAGATGAACGACTATGACTGGTGGCGATATTGCCGGCCTGATCGCGGCCGGGGTGTTTGCACTGCTGGTCCTGCTGCTTGCCGTGCCGATTTTGAAGCTCGGGGGAGTGTTCGACGAAGTGCGGACCTCGATCCGTTCGATCAGCGACGGCGCGACCCCGCTCATGGACGAAGTCACAGCGACCGTCTCCACGACCAACGAGCAGCTGAAGAAGGTCGACGGGATCGCGAACAACGTCTCCGACGCGTCTGCCAACATCTCGGCGCTGTCCTCGCTCATGGCCGCCACCGTGGGTTCGCCGCTGATCAAGGTCGCTTCCTTCAGCTACGGCGTGCGGACGGCCTTCTCTGCCCGTAAAAAGCCCGCTACCGGCCGCCGCAGCCGCTAATCCCAGCTGGAGAACCTGACATGAACAGAATCATCTGGATGGGAATCGGCGTCGCCATCGGCGTCATCGCGTTCCGCAAGATCACCGAGGCGCAGTCCAACCTGGGCCCTGAGGGCCTCAACCGGGCCGTGGGCCGGCTCGCCGACGGCCTGTACGACTTCGCCGACGCCGTCCGCGAAGGCATGAACGAGCGCGAGACCGAACTCCGCTCCGCCCTCGGCATCGACGCCGGCCTGGAAAAGGCCATCGGCCACGGCACTGCCGGCCGGGATGCAGTCCGGCGCTAGCCGGGAGAGAATTGAAGGAGGGCGGCTCCCGCACGAGGGCCGCCGCCACGGCCGAAGGCCGGGACCAGACCGTTCCCGAGGACCACAGGCGCAACCGCAGACGCAACCGCAGACGCAACAACAGACGCAGTGAATATTGAAGGGTATGTAATCAGCTCATGAAGTCGCAGGAGATCACCAAGCGCTGGATCGACTTTTTTGTCAGCAAGGGCCACACGGCGGTTCCCTCCGCGTCCCTGGTCTCCAGCGACCCTTCCCTGCTGTTTACGGTCGCCGGCATGGTCCCCTTCATCCCATACCTGACCGCCCGGGAGGAAGCCCCCTTCAAACGCGCCACCAGCGTGCAGAAGTGCATCCGGACCGGCGACATCGAGGAAGTCGGCAAGACCGCCCGCCACGGCACCTTCTTCCAGATGTGCGGCAACTTCTCCTTCGGCGATTACTTCAAGGAAGACGCCATCAAGTTCGCGTGGGAACTGCTTACAACGGGCGTTGACGACGGCGGCTACGGCCTGCCGCCGGAGCGCCTCTGGGTCACCGTGTACGAAGAGGACGACGAGGCCGAGCAGCTCTGGCTCAAAAACACCGGAATGCCCTCCGAGCGGATCCAGCGGATGGGCAAGGCGGACAACTACTGGTCCACCGGCCAGCCCGGCCCGGCCGGCCCCTGCTCCGAGATCTACTACGACCGCGGCCCCGCGTACGGCGTCGAGGGCGGCCCGATCGCGGACGAGAACCGCTACGTGGAAATCTGGAACCTCGTCTTCATGCAGTACCAGATCGACAACGTCCGCTCGAAGGTGGACTTCGACATCACGGGCGAACTGCCCAAGAAGAACATCGACACCGGCCTGGGCATGGAACGTCTCGCGATGATTCTCCAGGACGTCGAGAACATGTACGAGACCGACCAGGTCCGCCCCGTCATTGACCGGGCCGCGGCGCTCTCCGGCCGGGAATACACCTCGGCCGAGTCCGCCCAGGACCCGCACCACACCGACGACGTCCGGATGCGCGTCGTCGCCGACCACATCCGTTCCTCCCTCATGCTGATCGCCGACGGCGTCACCCCCTCCAACGAGGGCCGCGGCTACGTGCTGCGCCGCCTGATCCGCCGCGCCGTGCGCTCCATGCGCCTGCTCGGCGTCGAAAAGGCCTGCCTGCCGGAACTGCTGCCGGCCTCCCGGGACGCCATGAAGGGCGTCTACCCGATCGTGGAGACGGACTTCGACCGGATCAGCCGGATCGCGTACGCCGAGGAGAAGGCGTTTCTGCGCACCATCGCCTCCGGCACGGCCCGCCTCGAGGACGCCGTCAAGGAGTCCCAGGCCGCCGGCCGGCCGCTCTCCGGCGCCGACGCCTTCGCCCTGCATGACACCTACGGCTTCCCGATCGACCTCACCCTCGAAATGGCCGAAGAGGCCGGACTGAAGGTCGACGAACCCGAGTTCCGCAAGCTCATGCTCGAACAGCGCCAGCGCGCCCAGGCCGACGCCAAGGGCAAGAAGGGCTCCCACGCGGATCTCAGCGCCTTCCAGGAGCTGCTGTCCGCCGGCGAGACCGTCTTCACCGGCTACACCGAGCTCACGGGCGAGTCCAAGGTCCGCGGCATCCTCGCCTCCGGCCGCAAGGTATCCCAGGCCTCCACGGGCGACGAGATCGAACTCGTCCTGGCCGAGACCCCGTTCTACGCCGAGGCCGGCGGCCAGGCCGCGGACACCGGACTGATCACCGGCGACGGCTTCGTCGTCGAGGTCCTGGACGTCCAGCGCCCCATCAAGGGCCTGAGCGTGCACAAGGCCATCGTCCGGGAAGGCGAAATCGGCGCCGACTCCCTCGTCCAGGCCGCCGTGGACCGGGAACGCCGGCACGCCGCCGAACAGGCCCACACCGGCACCCACATCGTGCACGCGGCCCTGCACCAGATCCTCGGCCCGGAAGCGCTGCAGCGCGGCTCCTTCAACAAGGCCGGCTACCTGCGCTTCGACTTCGCCTGGGGTGAAGGCCTGAGCCCGGCCACCCGCTCGGAAATCGAAGAAGTCTCCAACATCGCCATCCGCAACAACTACCGGGTGGAGACCAAGATCATGGGCCTCGCCGAGGCCAAGGCCCTCGGCGCCATGGCACTCTTCGGCGAGAACTACGGCAACGAAGTCCGCGTCGTGGAGATCGACGGCGCCTGGTCCCGTGAGCTCTGCGGCGGCACGCACGTCGAAAACACCTCGCTGATCGGCAGCCTCTCCCTGCTCGGGGAACAGTCCGTCGGATCGGGAAACCGCCGGGTCGAGGCCTTCGTCGGCATGGACGCCTTCCGGCACCTCGCCGCCGAACGCGCCCTGGTGACCGAACTCACCGAAATGCTCAAGGTTCCCTCCGGTCTGCTCGCGGACCGGATCGCCACCACGCTGACCAAGCTCAAGACCGCCGAGAAGGAACTCGAACGCCTGCGCAAGGAGCAGCTCACGGCCGCAGCCGCGCAGCTCGTGGGCACCGCCAAGGACGCCGCCGGCATCAAAGTCATCGCGCACGACGCCGGCCAGGTCAGCGGCGCGGATGACCTCCGCGGCCTGGCCCTGGACCTGCGGACCCGTCTCGGCTCCGAGCCGGCCGCCGTCGCCGTCGCCGGCGTCAGCAATGACCGGCCCGTGATCCTGATCGCCACCAACGAAGCTGCCCGGGCAGCCGGCGTCAAGGCGGGCGCCCTGGTGCGCCTCGCCGCCGGCATCCTCGGCGGCGGCGGTGGCGGCAAGGACGACGTCGCCCAGGGCGGCGGCACGGACGCCAGCAAGGTCGGCGTCGCACTCGCGGCCGTCGTGGACGCCATTACCCGGCGATAAAGGACGACCCGTGACCGAAACTGCCGTGCCCGGCGACTATCCCCAGGGCGTCAAGCTCGGCGTGGACGTCGGCACCGTCAGGGTCGGCGTGGCCGTCTGCGACCGTGACGGCATCCTGGCCACCCCCCTGCGCACCCTGGAACGGAACGCGAAAAAGAACACCGACGTGCGGATCCTCGCCGCCCTGGCCGCGGAACTCGGCGCCGTGGAGATTATTGTCGGCCTGCCGCGGACGATGAAGGGCGAGGAACACGCCTCGGCCCGGATGGCCACGGACTATGCAAAACTACTGGCCGGTAAACTGGGGGAGTGCGGGTCCGACATTCCGGTCCGGCTGGTTGACGAGCGCCTGAGCACCGTGTCGGCCCACCGGAGCCTGCACGAAGCTGGCATGAGCAGCCGAAATCACCGTAAAGTAGTTGATCAGGTTGCAGCGGCAGGTATCCTGCAACATGCAATTGATATGCAAAAGGCCAGGGGGACGGAGGTCGGAGTCCGCGTTTACGCGGAGTCCACGCCGGGGCCGACCGGGGATGGCGCTCAGGCCGGTCCGGCAGTAGACACGCATTCTGCCCAACGCATTCTGCCTAAAATGGAAGGCTACAGTGAGCCCGGTCAACAGTGACGACTCCTCCGGTGAAGTTTTCGGCGACGCCGGCCGACCGCTGACCCGTAAAGAGCTCAGGGCCCAACAGAAGGTCCAGGGGACCGAGGGCCAGGACGTAATCCCGCCGCAGGCTTTCGAGACCGGCGAGGACGTCCCGTCTGCCGCGCCCGGCCCCGGGCACGGTTCCGGACGCGACGCCGGCGACGCTCAAGACACCGCTGATAATGCCGTCCAGACGCCGCCGATCCAGGCCGCCGGTACGCCGGACCGGCCCGCGGCAGCCCCGACCGTGCATGAAGAGCCTGCCCCCGCGGCGCCCGTGCACCAGGAACCAGGGCACGATGAAGCCCTGCACGCAGAAGCCCTGCACGCAGAAGCCCTGCACGCAGAAGCCCTGCACGAAGAAGCCGCGCACCACGGATCCGTCCACGACGAACCCGAACGCCACGAACCCGTTCACGCGTACGCCGGCGGTGTTGCCGGTGAGGATGCCGTGCACTACGCCGATGTCCCGCCGGGCCACGACACTTATCACGAACCTCATCACGACACCGAGGTTCACGACGGCCACACCGTCCATCCCGACGACGCCCGCTATCTCTCCGACGGCGTCGAAGGTCACCCTGCTGAATATCACGAGGAAGACGGCCATGTTGTGTTGGCCGGAGGTGCCGCCATCCCTACGTCCAAGGGCCCGTCCAAGAAGGTCCGCCGCCGGCGGCGCTTCCTTGCGCTGCTGCTGACCCTGTCGGTCTTCATTGTGGCCGTCGCCGTCGGCGCGCAGTTCCTCAAGCCCCTCCTCGGCGGGGACACGGCGGCCGACTACCCGGGTCCCGGCACCGGTGAGGTCACTATCACCGTGCCGCCGGGCGCCGGGCCGAGGTCCGTGGCAACCGAGCTCGAGGACAAGAAGGTGGTGGCGGACGCCGACACGTTCCTGCGGGAATTCGTTGCCTCCGGCGGGGCATTGGCCCCCGGGGACTTCACCATGCGCAACGAAATGAAGAATTCCGACGCCGTGGCCGTACTGCTGAACAAGGACCAGGACAAGGTCATGTACTTCGCGCTGAGCGCCGGGCTCAGAATCGGCGAATCGCTTGAGGCCATATCCGCGGGCACCGGTGTGCCGGTCGCCCAGCTCAAGGAGCTCAGTGACTCGCCCACCCAGTTCGGCGTGCCCGCCAAAGCCGCGAACCTGGAAGGCTTCCTCGCTCCCGGCGAGTACCGGTTCCCGCTCGGCACTCCGGCCAAGGACGTGCTGCAGAAGCTGGTGACCACCACCCTGGACGAGCTCACCTCCCAGGGCGTCACGGATCCCGCGAAGCAGTACGACGTCGTCACGGTCGCGAGCATCGTGCAGGCCGAGGGCGGCCAGGCGGAGTACGGCGATGTGGCGGGCGCGATCTACAACCGCCTCAAGCCGGACAACCTCGAGACGAACGGGCTCATCCAGTCCGACGCCACGGTGACGTACGGGCTCGGCATCAAGAGCTTCCACATCGACGAGGAACAAAAGGCCGACAAGTCCAACCCGTACAACACCTACGCCAACCAGGGCCTGCCCGTCGGACCCATTGGCTCACCGGGCAAGACCGCGATTGACGCGGCCGCCAAGCCCAAAACCAACGACTACCTCTACTGGGTGACGATCAACCTGGACACCAAGGAGACCCTGTTCTCCAAGACGCTGGCGGAGCACAACACCTACGTGGCCCGGTACAACGCCTGGTGTGAGGACAATCCCGGACGCTGCGTATGACGCTCCGGGCCGCCGTGCTCGGGCACCCGATCAGCCACTCCAAGTCGCCGGCGCTGCACCGGGCCGCGTACGCCCATCTGGGCGTGGCGCTGGACTATTCGGCGATTGACGTGACCGAGGACGCGCTGCCGGCCTTTATGGCCCGGGTCCGGGAAGACGTGCGGCAGGGGGAGGGCTGGCGCGGGCTGTCGGTCACCATGCCGCTGAAGTCCGGCATGGTCCGCGAGGTGGATGAGGTGCGCGGCGTTGCCCGCGAACTCGGTGTTGTGAACACGGTCGCGTTCGAGCGTCCGGAACCGGGAGACAGCGCCGGCGCCACCCGCCTGGTCGGCTACAACACCGACGTCGCGGGAATCGTCAACGCGCTCCGCCATGCCGGGGCCGGGTCCGCGCCCACCGCCGTCGTGCTGGGTGGTGGCGGCACCTCTGCCGCTGCGATCGCCGCGCTGAAGGAACTGGGCGCGCCGGACGCCGACATCTTCGTCCGCGATGTCACCCGCGCGGCGGAGGCGCGGGCCGCCGCTGCCGCGATCGGCCTTCCCCTCCGGGTCCTTCCCCTGGCCGGGGCTGCTGCCGCCGTCGCCGGGGCCGACGTCGTCATCTCCACGCTGCCGCCCCGGGCCGCGGACCCGCTCGCGGAGGAACTCGCGCAGCTCTTCGCGCAGCGCGCAGGCGGGCCGGAAACCGCCGGAGTCAGGCCCGGCGTGCTGCTGGACGTCGCCTACGATCCCTGGCCCAGCCGGATCGCCTCCGCCTGGCAGGAAGCCGGCGGCATCGTTGTCCCCGGACTCGAGATGCTCATCTACCAGGCCGTGGAGCAGGTCCGCCACTTCACCGGCCTGGGCGCGGCTGTTCCGGCTGAAGTCATAGATGTGATGTGTGACGCAGTCGGGGCACCCCGACGGGTGTTCTAACCGCCTTACATGGCAGGATGGATTTTATGTTGCGTTGGTTGACTGCCGGTGAATCCCATGGCCCGGCACTGGTCGGAATTATCGAAGGCGTGCCCGCCGGTGTGGAACTCACCAGCGCCCAGATCGCCGATTCGCTGGCCCGCCGCCGGCTCGGCTACGGCCGCGGCGCGCGGATGAAGTTCGAGCAGGATGTGGTCACGATCCTCGGCGGCGTCCGCCACGGCATCACCCAGGGCGGCCCCGTCGCCATCCAGGTCGGCAACACCGAATGGCCCAAGTGGGAGCAGATCATGTCTGCCGACCCCGTGGACCCCGAGATCCTCGCCGACCAGGCCCGCAACGCCCCGCTGACCCGCCCCCGGCCCGGCCACGCCGACTTCACCGGCATGCAGAAATACGGCTTCGACGAGGCACGTCCCGTGCTGGAGCGCGCCAGCGCCCGCGAAACGGCCACCCGCGTCGCCCTCGGCACCGTCGCCTCCGCGTTCCTCAGGCAGCTCGGCATCGAACTCGTCTCCCACACGGTAGCGATCGCCACCACTTCGGTCCCCGAAGGCCGGCCGCTGCCGGTCCCGGGCAACGTCCTGGCCCTCGACGCCGACCCGCTGCGCTGCTTCGACCGCGAAACCTCCGACGCCATGGTCGCTGAGGTCGACATCGCGCACAAGGAAGGCGAAACCCTCGGCGGTGTCGTTGAGGTCCTCGCCTACGGACTGCCGCCGGGACTGGGCAGCTACGTCCACTGGGACCGCCGCCTCGACTCGCGGCTGGCGGCTGCCCTGATGGGCATCCAGGCCATCAAGGGCGTCGAGGTCGGCGACGGCTTCCTCACCGCCTCCCGCCGCGGCTCCGCCGCCCACGACGAGATCGTCAAGGACGCCGACGGCCGGATCATCCGCACGTCCAACCGCGCCGGCGGGATCGAAGGCGGCATGAGCATCGGCGACGTGCTCCGCGTCCGGGCGGCGATGAAGCCCATCGCCACCGTGCCGCGCGCCCTCAGGACCGTCGACGTCAGCACCGGCGAGGCCGCCAAGGCACACCACCAGCGCTCCGATGTCTGTGCGGTCCCCGCAGCCGGGGTTGTCGCCGAGGCCATGGTGGCGCTGGTGCTGGCCGAGGCTGTCACGGAAAAGTTCGGCGGCGATTCCGTGCAGGAAACCGCGCGCAACATCAAGGGTTATCTGGACAACATTCCGGCGTCCCTGGACTCGATCGGCCACTAGTGTCCGCCGAACTACCGGCCGTACCGGCCCCGGCGGCTGCCCGGCCCATTGCGCTGATCGGGCCGATGGCAGTCGGAAAATCGGCCATCGGACAGCAGCTTGCCCAGCAGCTGGGCGCCCGGTTCGTGGACACCGACGTCGTGGTGGTGGCCAGCCACGGATCCATCGCGGAAATCTTCGCCAGCCGCGGTGAGCACGCCTTCCGTGAGCTTGAAGCCAGGGCTGTCGCCCGCGCCATCGAGGACGCGCGGGGCAGCAGTACGGTCATCTCACTGGGCGGCGGCGCCGTGCTGGACTCCGGCACCCAGCAGCTGCTGGAGCGCTGCACCGTGGTCTACCTCGAATGTGATGCGGATACCGTGGCGGAACGCATCAGTAGGAATTCCGGCCGGCCGCTGCTGGCCGGAGACGCCATGGAACGATGGAAGTCCCTGTTCGCCACCCGGCGGCCGGTCTACGAGCGGCTGGCCGACCTGGTCATCGATGTGCGGAACGGGTCCGTTCCGGACATCGCACACCGGCTTGAAACTGCGCTGCGCGGGTATGAGGCTGCGGGAACCGCGGCCGTATCCACGCCAGCGGCGACAAAGGAAGTTGAAAAGTGATCACCGAATCAACCGTCATCAAGGTCACCGGGCAGACGCCCGGGGAGAACTACGACGTCGTTGTGGGCCGCGGCCTGCTGGCCAGCCTGCCCGGGCTGCTGGGGGAGCGGGTCAAGCGTGTCCTGGTCATCCACCCGCGGGCGCTGCGCCTCACCGGCGACACCGTCAGGGAAGAACTCGCTTCGGCCGGCTTCACGGCGCTGACCGCCGAGATCCCCGACGCCGAAGAGGGCAAGCACATCGAGGTGGCCTCGTTTTGCTGGCAGGTGCTGGGACAGAATGACTTCACCCGCTCGGACGCCGTCGTCGCCGTCGGCGGCGGAGCCGTGACCGACCTGGCAGGATTCGTGGCAGCGACCTGGCTGCGCGGCGTCAAGGTCATCCACATGCCCACCAGCCTGCTCGGCATGGTGGACGCCTCCGTGGGCGGCAAGACCGGCATCAACACCGCCGAAGGCAAAAACCTCGTCGGGGCCTTCCACCCGCCGGCCGGTGTCCTAGCGGACCTCGACACCCTGGACACCCTGCCCAAGAACGAGATGATCTCCGGCATGGCCGAGGTCATCAAGTGCGGCTTCATCGCGGACCCGGCCATCCTCGAGCTGATCGAAAAGGATCCGGCCGCCGTCTCCGACCCCCGCTCGGACGCCGTACGGGAACTCATCGAACGCGCCATCACGGTGAAGGCCAGGGTGGTCTCGGACGACCTCAAGGAAACCGGCCAGCGCGAAATCCTCAACTATGGCCACACCCTGGGCCACGCGATCGAACTGGTCGAGCGCTACTCCTGGCGCCACGGCGCCGCCGTCTCCGTCGGCATGATGTTCGCCGCGGAGCTGGCCCGCAGCGTCGGCCGCCTCAGCGACGCCGACGCCGACCGGCACCGCAGCATCCTGGAAAGCCTGGGGCTGCCCATCACCTACCGGCGCGACCGCTGGCAGGCGCTGCTCGACGGCATGCGGCGGGACAAAAAGTCCCGCGGCGACCTGCTGCGCTTCGTGGTGCTCGACGGCGTGGCCCGCCCGGGCATCCTCGACGTCCCGGACACCTCCCTGCTGTTCGCCGCGTACCAGGAGATCGCCTCCTGATGGGATTCCTCCCCGGCGGCACCAGCGAATGGCCGGATGCCGGGTTCCCCGGGATCAGGATCAATCCCGACAGCCTCGTCCCGCAGATCGTCAACGAGGACGCGGTCGCCGAAGCGCTGGCAGCCTCGACGGACCCCGGCGACCGGATCTTCGTGCTCCTCGTCAAAGGCCATCCCGCCGACGCCGCCGAACTGCTCGCCGAGGCCCGGTACACCGACCCCTCCTCCCTGCGCCTGCGCATCTTCGAAGCGGACGTCCTGCGGGTCTCCAACCGGCTGGACCGGGCCGTGGAACTGTTCCGGCAGCTTCTCGCAGAGACCCGCGGCACGCCGGACGAGGCGGTCATCCGCGAGCACCTCGGACGGTCCTACTTCGCCAGCGGCAACATCGCCGCCGCCGTCGAGTCCTTCACCCAGGCGCTGGACCTTCGGGTGGCGGGGTCCGCCGACGCAGCCCTGATTTACGCGTCCACCGTGGCGGTCCAGCGCGCCCGGGATGAGCTGGACCGCACGTCCTGAGGCGGCGCAGCCGGGACCTCCGCGAAGGTCCCGCAGGGGAGCGTCCGGCAGCGGACCCGCAGAACCGGTAGAATGGATCTTGGATTTTTGATAAATACGCGCTGGCGGGCCATTCGGCATGCTTGCCTGGCATAACCGGCTGGCGGCTAGCAGCAGCCAAAAAACGAAACCAGAGGATACAGTGGCAACCACTAACGACATCAAGAACGGAACCGTGCTGAAGCTTGAGGGCCAGCTCTGGAACATCATTGAGTTCCAGCACGTCAAGCCCGGCAAAGGCGGCGCGTTCGTGCGCACCAAGATGCGTAACGTGATGTCCGGCAAGGTCGTCGACAAGACCTTCAACGCCGGACTCAAGATCGAGACCGCCACGGTTGACCGCCGCGACTACCAGTACCTGTACCAGGACGGCGCGGACTTCGTGTTCATGGACACGACCGACTTCGACCAGCTCACGGTTCCCGGCGCAACGGTCGGTGACGCCACCAACTTCATGCTGGAGAACCAGATGGTGAACATCGCCATCCACGAAGGCAACCCGCTCTACATCGAACTGCCCCCGAGCGTCGTGCTCGAGATCACCTACACGGAGCCGGGCCTGCAGGGCGACCGCTCCTCGGCCGGCACCAAGCCCGCCACCCTCGAAACCGGCTACGAGATCCAGGTGCCGCTGTTCGTTGAGAACAACACCAAGGTCAAGGTCGACACCCGCGACGGCAGCTACCTCGGGCGGGTCAACGACTAGTGAGTGCACGCGGTAAGGCCCGTAACCGGGCCCTGGATGTTCTCTTCGAGGCGGAACAGCGTTCCGTTTCGGCGTTTGATGTACTGAAATCCCGCCGGGAGCAGACGGACCAGATCGTCAACCCGTACACCCTTGAAATCGTTGAAGGCGTGGTCTCCCACCAGAGCGCGATCGACGAATTCCTGGAAACCTATTCGCAGGGCTGGACCCTGGAGCGGATGCCCTCGGTGGACCGCATCATCCTGCGGATCGGCACCTGGGAGCTGCTCTACAACGACGACGTTCCCGACGGCGTTGCCGTGAGCGAGGCCGTGGCACTGGCCAAGACCCTCTCCACGGACGAGTCGCCGTCGTTCATCAACGGCCTGCTGGGCCGGCTGCAGCAGCTGAAACCTTCGCTGCTCGCCTGAGTAGTAAGGCAATTAGGCACGCTCCGCCAAGAACCCCGCCCGGGCACCCCGGGCGGGGTTCTTGCTGTCCCCGTTCAGGGCTTTCACAGCGCTGATCAGCCGGATATCGTGGCCGGGTGGACACTGACGCCGCGCTCGAGGCAACACTCCGGACCCGGCTGGGATCCAGGCATCCGAGGTTTGCCGCGGCCGCCATCGCCGGTGGACAGACAACCTTCGCGATCAGCGGAGTCGCCCGGGGCTCCGATTTCGAGATCGGCTCGATCTCCAAGGGGATCACCGGCCTGCTGTATGCCGACGCGTGCCGGCGGGGCGAAATATCCCCGGCCACGCCGCTCGGGGAGCTGCTCCCGCTGGGAGACTGCGCGGCGGCCGGCGCCAGCCTGGGCGCCCTGAGCCGGCATGCCTCGGGGCTGCCGCGGCTCCCGCCGCGGATGCCCGGAACCGCGGCCCCGCTGCGGCGGACGGCGTCACTTTTCCTGCGCGGGCAGAACCCGTACGGAGAGAGCCTGGCGGAACTGCTCGCGCAGGCCAGGGCGGTCCGGCTGAGGCCACCACGGCCGCGGTATTCCAATCTCGGGTTCGAACTCCTCGGCCACGCGATCGCGGCCGGTGCCGGGATGAGCTACCGGGACCTTGTGACGGCACGGCTCTGCGGGCCGCTGGCCCTTGCCTCGCTGTACCTGCCCGCCACCCCCGGCGAACTGGGCCCCGCTGCCCTGATCGGCAGCAGCCGGCGGGGCCGTCCCCGGCAGCCCTGGACCGGCGAGGCCCTGGCCCCGGCCGGTGGCATCCGGGCGTCCATCCAGGACCTCGCCCGGCTGACCCGGGCGCTCCTGGACGGCTCCGCCCCGGGCCGCTCCGCGCTCGACCCGGTGGCGGACTTCGCCGGCCCGGCGGTCCGCATCGGCGCTGCCTGGCTCACCACCGACACCAGGGGCCGCCGGATCACCTGGCACAATGGCGGCACGGGCGGGTTCAGCAGCTGGATCGGCCTCGACCGGGAGGCAAACGCCGCAGTGGTGCTGCTCTCGGCGACGGCAGCAGCCGTTGACCGCCAGGGATTCGAGCTGCTGCGGGACCTGGCCGCACGCTGAAACGCGCCTAACGAAGGACGGCGGCCCGGAGCTTAGTGATCTCGGCAAGCTGGTGCCGCTCATCGAGCTGGTGCGCCGGCACGTCCCGGCCGCTGAGGATCCTCTGCCGGGTGAAGGCAAGCTGGGTGGCGGCCCGGAGCAGCGCCGTCATCTGCGGGCCCCGGCCGACGGATTTGGCCCAGCGCAGGGCGGAGCGCCGCCCGCCGGGGGTGGCCAGCATCTCCACCTCGGCTGCGGTGAACCAGCCCGCCGCCGCGTACTCCTTGAGCCGCTGGCGGGTGAGCCGGCGCTCCGCGACCCGCAGCAGCACGATGACCAGGACCGCCAGCAGGAAGATCGGCACCTGCACCAGCACGTACTGGGCCAGGAAGTTCTCGCCCATGCTGTTCCAGGCGCTGTGCAGCAGCATCGCGGGAACGAGTCCGACCGCGAACGCGAGCACGGACAGCCCGTTGTGCCAGCGGCGCGCCGCGAAGCCCATGATCAGGCCGGTGGTTCCGGTGAAAATGGCGTGGGCGAACGGCGACATGACGCCGCGCAGGAAGAACACCACCGCGAGGTCCGTGCCGGGGTCGCTGGACGCGGCGATCGCGCGGCCGAAGTAGAGGATGTTCTCGGTGAACGCGAAGCCGGCCGCGATCGTGAACGCAAACACCACGCCGTCGACCGGTCCGTCGAAGTGTTTCCGGGCGAAGATCAGCAGCAACAGCAGCCCCAGGGACTTGGCGAATTCCTCCACCACCGGCGCCTGGACCGTCACGGCGAACGTCGTGTAGTCCAGGCCCGAGGCCGGCCCCGCCACGAGCGAGAAATAGGGCTGGATCAGCATCGTCACCGCAATCGAGACCACGGCTCCCCAGACAAAGGCGAACAGCAGCAGCGGCTTCGGCTCCGGCTCCCAGCGGTCGATGAAGCGCACCGTCAGCAGCACGGTCCCCAGCGGAATCAGCGAGGCGATAAAGCCGATGACGAAGCCGGAAATGCCGGTGCTGCCCAGCAGGAACGGCAGGACCAGGAACAGGCTGATGAACGCCAGGAACCCGCCCGCCAGCAGAAGACCCACCACGCCGGCAGAGCGGCGGCCGCCCCGGACCGGAGGCAGCGCGGGCGGGAGAACCGGCTCGACCCGGCCGCGGTTGTTCGGCGGTGCCTGCTGGTAGTCCTCGGGCCGGACATGCCCCAGCCACGTCGGGTTGGCCTGCTGCGGAAGCGGGCGCTGGCCGCCGGGGGAGTAGCCGAGGTGGTCAGGACCCCGCCGCGGATCGTTCGTCGTCATACACCCGAGCCTATGTCCGTGTGAGCTGAAACGCATGCCGGCGGCGCCGGGGCGCCAGTCCCGCTGTGGTAATTTGGGAACGCAAATAATCCTTTTTTAATTCCGTCCCGTGAGGCGGGGAAAGGGGAGACGAGCGTTGACTTCTGTTCCAGAAGCACCGGTTCCGGCCAAGGTTGTACTCACCCGAGTGGTACTCAACCAGGCGGACATCGACCGTGCACTCACTCGTATCGCCCACGAAATCCTGGAGTCCAACAAGGGCTCCCAGGACCTGGTCCTGCTGGGCATCCCGCGCCGGGGCTATCCCCTCGCCGTCCGGCTCGCCGCCAAGATTGCCGCCGCCGATCCCACCGTGGACCCCGCCGCGATCGTCGGGCAGCTGGACGTGACCATGTTCCGCGACGACCTCTCGCACCAGGGGATACGCCCGCCGTACCCTACCCAGCTTCCCCGCACCGGCATCGACAACAAGGTTGTGGTGCTGATTGACGACGTCCTGTACTCCGGCCGGACCATCCGGGCAGCCCTCGACGCGATCATCGACCTCGGCCGCCCGCGCATCGTCCGCCTTGCGGTGCTGATCGACCGCGGCCACCGGGAACTGCCCATCCGCGCGGACCACGTCGGCAAGAACCTCCCCACCTCCTCCTCCGAGAAGGTCCGGGTCCGGCTCGCCGAAACCGATGCGGTCGACGGTGTTCCGGTCAACGAAGTGGTCATCGAGGCCACCGCGTGAGGCACCTGCTCTCCACCGAAGACCTGAGCCGGTCCAACGCCATCCGCATCCTCGACACCGCCGAGGAAATGGCGGCCGTGGGGGAGCGCGAGGTCAAAAAGCTTCCCACCCTGCGCGGCCGCACCGTCGTCAACCTGTTCTTCGAGGATTCCACACGCACCCGGATCTCCTTCGAAGCCGCCGCCAAACGGCTCTCCGCCGACGTCATCAACTTCGCGGCGAAGGGCTCCTCCGTCTCCAAGGGCGAATCCCTCAAGGACACGGCCCAGACCCTCTCCGCGATGGGGGCGGACGCGGTCGTCATCCGGCACTGGGCCTCCGGCGCCCCGCACCGGCTCGCCGCCACGGACTGGATCGACGCCGCCGTCATCAACGCCGGCGACGGCACCCACGAACACCCCACCCAGGCGCTGCTGGACGCCTTCACCATGCGCCGGCACTGGTCCAAACTGGCCGGCACCCCCTCCGCCGGCGCCGACCTCACCGGCATGCGGGTCGCTATCGCCGGGGACGTGCTGCACTCCCGGGTGGCCCGCTCCAACGTCTGGCTGCTGCGCACCCTCGGCGCCGAGGTCACCCTGGTCGCCCCGCCGACGCTGCTGCCGATCGGCGTCGAAAAGTGGCCGTGCAGCGTCAGCTACGACCTCGACGAGACCCTGGCCCGCGGCGTCGACGCGATGATGATGCTGCGCGTGCAGGGCGAACGGATGAACGCCTCCTTCTTTCCGACCACCCGCGAATACTCGCGCCGCTGGGGCTTCGACGACAACCGGCTCCGCGCCCTGGACAGCCTGGGCCTCAAGGACACCATCATCATGCACCCCGGGCCGATGAACCGCGGCCTGGAGATCTCCTCCGCCGCGGCCGACTCGCCCCGCTCCACGGTGCTGGCCCAGGTCCGCAACGGCGTGTCCATCCGCATGGCAGCCCTGTACCTGCTGCTCTCCGGGGACACCCGCGAACCGGCGCACCAGGCGAACTCCACCCATTCCACCCCCGCAGAGCACACCTCCGCCCTCGTCACCAAGGAGAGCCACTAATGGCATCACAGCAACAGGACGCAGGCACCGGCGCCTACCTGATCCGCGGCGCCGCCATCCTCGGCGGAGCCCCCGAAGACCTCCTCATCCGCGACGGGATCATCGCCGAACGCGGGCAGAACCTTCCGGCCGGCGGCGCGACCGTCATCGAGGCCGCCGGGCTCGTGGCCCTCCCCGGCATGGTCGACATCCACACCCACCTGCGCGAACCCGGCCGCGAAGACGCCGAAACGGTCGAGACCGGGACCCGCGCCGCGGCCCTGGGCGGCTACACGGCCGTGCACGCGATGGCGAACAGCACCCCGGTGGCGGACACCGCCGGCGTCGTCGAGCAGGTCCTCACGCTCGGCCGCACCGCCGGCTGGGTGGACGTCCGCCCGGTCGGCGCGGTCACCGTCGGCCTCGCGGGGGAGCAGCTGGCCGAACTCGGCGCGATGGCCGACTCCCGCGCCCGCGTCCGGGTCTTCTCCGACGACGGGATCTGCGTCCACGATCCCGTCCTGATGCGCCGCGCGCTGGAATACGTCAAGGCGTTCGACGGCGTCGTGGCCCAGCACGCGCAGGAACCGCGGCTCACCGCCGGCGCGCAGATGAACGAGGGCGAGGTCTCCGCCGTCCTCGGCCTCACCGGCTGGCCCGCCGTCGCCGAGGAAAGCATCATCGCCCGCGACGTGCTGCTCGCCCAGCACGTGGGCTCCCGGCTCCACGTCTGCCACGTCTCCACCGCCGGATCCGTGGAGATCATCCGCTGGGCCAAGTCCCGCGGCGTCAACGTCACGGCCGAGGTCACCCCGCACCACCTCTGGCTCACGGACGAGCTCGCCCGCAGCTACGACCCGGTCTACAAGGTCAACCCGCCCCTGCGCACCGACGCCGACGTCCAGGCCCTGCGCGCCGCGCTGGCCGACGGCACGATCGACGTCGTGGGCACCGACCACGCCCCGCACCCGAGCGAGCACAAGGAATGCGAATGGGCGCAGGCCGCCATGGGCATGACCGGGCTGGAAACCGCGCTGTCCGTGGTGCAGCACACCATGATCGAAACCGGGCTGATGGGCTGGGCTGACTTCGCCCGGGTCACTTCCACTGCGCCTGCCGCGATCGGCCGGCTGGAGGACCAGGGCCGCCCGCTCGACGCCGGCGAACCCGCCAACGTCACACTCGTGGACCCGGCTGCGCGCTGGACCGTGGACCCTTCTAAAATGGCAACCATGGGCCGTAACTCTCCGTTTGCCGGCCGGGAACTGCCCGGCAAGGTGGTGGCGACATTCTTCAAGGGCCACCCCACCGTCCTCGACGGCAAGCTCAACACCCCGTACCGGTGGCTCCCGGAGACCACCGAGCTGCCCGGCACCGCGGCAGGCAGCAACTGATGGTCAAGGAACTGTCGCTGCTCCTCACGCTGGTCCTGATCGGCGTCGCGCTGGCCCTGATCTGGCTCGGCTGGCGGAACCGGCTGCGCCGCCAGGCCGACGTCGACCCGCTGCCGGAGATCCCGGCGGAACTGGGCGCGGCGGTGGCGGTCGCCGACGGCCAGTACGTGGCCTCCACCACCGCCGGCGACTGGCTGGACCGCATCGCCGTGCACAACCTGGGTATCCGCACCAACGCCGAACTCAGCGTCCACCCGCAGGGCGTGCTCTTCGACCGCTCCGGCGCCGGCCCGGTCTTCATCCCGGCCGCCAGCCTCACCGGGGTGCGGCAGGAAAGCGGCATGGCCGGCAAGTTCGTCGAAAAGGACGGACTGCTGGTGCTCAGCTGGATGCTCGGCAGCCGTGAACTGGATTCCGGGTTCCGCACCCGGCACGCCGACGACAAAACCACCCTCCTCAACGCCCTGCAAGATTTGATCCCCGCGGCCCCTCAGGCCGATGCCGATAGTGGAAAGTAACGACGTGACGGACTCCAACGAAGTTTCAGCAACAGCAGTTTCAGCAACAGCAGTGTCAGAATCAGCAGTGTCAGCAACAGCAGCAGCATCCACCCCGGCAGCCCTCGTCCTCGAGGACGGCCGGATTTTCCGCGGGACCAGCTACGGCGCCACCGGAACCGCGCTCGGCGAGGCCGTGTTCGCGACGGGAATGACCGGCTACCAGGAAACCATCACGGACCCCTCCTACGCCCGCCAGCTGGTGGTCCAGACCGCCCCGCACATCGGCAACACCGGCGTGAACAAGGACGACGCCGAGTCCCGGCGGATCTGGGTGGCCGGCTACATCGTCCGCGACGCCGCCCGGCGGCCCTCCAACTGGCGTTCCGAGCGTTCCCTGGACGATGAGCTGGTCGAGCAGGGGATCGTGGGCATCCAGGGCGTGGACACCCGCGCCATCACCCGCCACCTGCGCGAACACAAGACCATGCGCGCCGGGATCTTCTCCGGCGACGCCGTCCGCGCCACGGACAAGGAACTCGTGGACACCGTCCTGGGGAGTGCCCCGATGGAAGGCTCACGCCTGGCCGAGGAAGTCAGCGTGGACGAGGCCTACATCGTGGAGCCCAAGGACTGGGGCTGGGACGGCGAGCCGCGGTTCAGCATCGCCGCGATCGACCTCGGCATCAAGCGGATGACCCCGATCCGGTTCGCCGAACGCGGCGTCCGGGTGCACGTGCTGCCGGCCACCGCTACCCTGGCCGACGTCCAGGCGGTCAACCCCGACGGCTTCTTTATGTCCAACGGCCCGGGCGACCCCGCCACCGCCGACAACCAGGTCAAGCTGCTCCGCTCGGTCCTGGACGAGAAGATCCCGTACTTCGGCATCTGCTTCGGCAACCAGATCCTGGGCCGCGCCCTGGGCTTCGGCACCTACAAACTGCGCTACGGCCACCGCGGCATCAACCAGCCGGTGATGGACCGCCGCACCGGCAAAGTCGAGATCACCTCGCAGAACCACGGCTTCGCCGTCGACGCCCCGCTCGACGGCGCCACGCAGGCCCCCGAGGAGCGCTTCGGCCGCGTCGAGGTCAGCCACGTGAGCCTCAACGACGACGTCGTCGAAGGCCTGTCCTGCCTGGACATCCCGGCGTTCTCGGTGCAGTACCACCCCGAGGCCGCCTCCGGACCGCACGACGCCGCCTACCTCTTCGACCGCTTCATCGAGCTGATGGCGGACACTGCTTCAAAGACAAAGACTGCCACCGAATCCAAGACTGAGGATACGAAGTAATGCCCAAGAGAACTGACCTTAAGAGCGTCCTGGTCATCGGTTCCGGTCCGATCGTGATCGGCCAGGCCGCCGAATTCGACTACTCCGGCACCCAGGCACTGCGCGTCCTCAAGGAGGAAGGCCTCCGCGTCATCCTCGTCAACTCCAACCCGGCCACCATCATGACCGACCCGGAGTTCGCCGACGCCACCTACATCGAGCCGATCACCCCCGAGGTGGTCGAGAAGATCATCGCCAAGGAACGCCCGGACGCGCTCCTGCCCACCCTGGGCGGCCAGACCGCGCTGAACACCGCCATCGCCCTGGACAAGAACGGCGTGCTGGAGAAGTACAACGTCGAGCTGATCGGCGCCAACATCGCCGCGATCGAACTCGGCGAGGACCGCGAGAAGTTCAAGGGCGTCGTGGAACGCTGCGGCGCCGAATCGGCCCGCAGCCACATCATCCACACCATCGACGAGGCCCTGGCCGCCGCCGAGGACCTCGGCTACCCCATGGTCGTCCGGCCCTCCTTCACCATGGGCGGCCTCGGCTCCGGCCTCGCCTACGACGAGAAGGACCTCCGCCGGATCGTCGGCCAGGGGCTGCAATACAGCCCCACGTCCGAGGTGCTGCTCGAAGAGAGCATCCTGGGCTGGAAGGAATACGAGCTCGAGATGATGCGCGACAAGAACGACAACGTCGTGGTCGTCTGCTCCATCGAGAACTTCGACCCGGTCGGCGTGCACACCGGCGACTCGATCACCGTCGCCCCGGCCCTGACCCTGACGGACCGCGAGTACCAGCGCCTGCGCGACATCTCCATCGCCGTCATCCGCGAGGTCGGCGTCGACACCGGCGGCTGCAACATCCAGTTCGCCGTCGAGCCCGACACCGGACGCGTCGTCGTGATCGAGATGAACCCGCGCGTCTCCCGCTCCTCCGCCCTGGCCTCCAAGGCCACCGGCTTCGCGATCGCCAAGATCGCCACCAAGCTCTCCCTCGGCTACACGCTCGACGAGATCCCGAACGACATCACCCAGAAGACCCCGGCGTCCTTCGAGCCGACCCTGGACTACGTCGTCGTGAAGGTCCCGCGCTTCGCGTTCGAGAAGTTCCCGGCGGCGGACCCCACCCTGACCACCACCATGAAGTCGGTGGGCGAGGCCATGGCCATGGGCCGGAACTTCACCGAGGCCCTGCAGAAGGCGCTGCGCTCCCTGGAGCAGAAGGGCTCCCAGCTGGACTTCAGCCACGTCCCGGAATGGGAAGTCGCGGAGCTGATCGAGAAGTCCAAGCGGCCCACGACGGACCGCCTGCACCAGGTCCAGCGCGCCCTGCTCGGCGGCGCCACCGTGGAGCAGCTCTTCGAGGCAACGAAGATCGACCCCTGGTACCTGGACCAGCTCCAGCTCCTGAACGAGATCTCCGTCGAGATCCGCAAGGCCGCCGCCCTGACCCCGGAGATGCTGAAACGCGCCAAGCGCCACGGCTTCTCCGACGAGCAGATCGGCGCCCTGACGCACAACTCCGAGGACGTCGTCCGCGGCGTCCGGCAGGCCCTCGGCATCCGCCCGGTGTACAAGACCGTCGACACCTGCGCCGCCGAATTCGCCGCGTACACGCCGTACCACTACTCCTCCTACGACGAGGAGGACGAGGTCGCGCTGCACGCCAAACCGTCCATCATCATCCTCGGGTCCGGCCCGAACCGGATCGGGCAGGGCATCGAATTCGACTACTCCTGCGTGCACGCCTCGATGGCGCTGCGCAAGGCCGGCTACGAGACCGTGATGGTCAACTGCAACCCCGAGACCGTCTCCACCGACTACGACGTCTCCACCCGGCTGTACTTCGAGCCGCTCACGCTGGAGGACGTGCTCGAGGTCATCGCGGCCGAGGAGCGCACCGGCGGCGTGATGGGCGTCTTCGTCCAGCTCGGCGGCCAGACCCCGCTCAAGCTCGCCCAGCAGCTCGCAGACGCCGGCGTGCCGATCCTCGGCACGTCCCCGGAAGCGATTGACCTGGCCGAGCACCGCGGCGCCTTCTCCCGGGTGCTCGACAAGGCCGGGCTGATCTCGCCGAAGAACGGCACGGCCGTGTCCTTCGAGGACGCCAAGAAGATCGCCGATGAGATCGGCTACCCGGTCCTGGTCCGCCCGTCCTACGTGCTCGGCGGCCGCGGCATGGAGATCGTCTACGACGAGCCCAACCTCTCGCGCTACATCGCCAACGCCACCGAGATCACCACCGAGCACCCGGTGCTGATCGACCGGTTCCTCGAGGACGCCGTCGAAATCGACGTCGACGCCCTCTACGACGGCACCGAGATGTACCTCGGCGGCATCATGGAGCACATCGAGGAAGCCGGCATCCACTCCGGCGACTCGGCCTGCGTGCTGCCGCCCATCACCCTGGGCAACAACGTGCTGGAGCGGGTCCGCGCGGCGACGCTGGCGATCGCCGAGGGCGTGGGTGTCCGCGGCCTGATCAATATCCAGTTCGCCCTGGCCTCCGACGTGCTCTACGTCCTGGAAGCCAACCCGCGGGCCTCCCGCACAGTGCCGTTCGTCTCCAAGGCGACCGGCGTGCAGATGGCGAAGGCCGCTGCCCTGATCGGCACCGGCGTCACCGTCAACCAGCTCCGCACGGCCTACAAGATGCTGCCGGAAACCGGCGACGGCTCCACGCTGCCGCTGGACGCCCCGGTCTCGGTCAAGGAAGCCGTGCTGCCGTTCAGCCGCTTCCGCACACCGGAGGGCAAGGTCGTGGATTCGCTGCTCGGGCCGGAAATGCGGTCCACCGGCGAGGTCATGGGCATCGACAAGCACTTCGACACCGCCTTCGCCAAGAGCCAGGCCGCCGCCAACAACGCGCTGCCCACCGAGGGCAAGATCTTCGTCTCGGTGGCCAACCGGGACAAGCGGTCGGTCATCATGGGGGTCAAGCGGCTCTCCGACCTCGGCTTCGAGATCGTCTCCACCGGCGGCACCGCCGACGTGCTGCGCCGCAACGGCATCCAGGCTACCCCGGTCCGGAAGGTCGCCGAGGGCTCCAGCGCCGAGGGGGAGGGCACCATCGCCGACCTCGTCATCGCCGGGGAGATCGACATGGTCTTCAACACCCCCTCGGGCGGCGAGGCCCGCAGCGACGGCTACGAGCTGCGCGCAGCGGCTACCTCGATCGGCATCCCGTGCATCACGACGGTCGCCGAGTTCAACGCCGCCGTCCAAGCCATCGAGGCGCTGCGCACCTACGAGTGGTCGGTCACGAGCCTGCAGGAGCATGCCGCCGCGCTGTTCGCCTCGCACGAACGGGTCGCGCAGGAACGGGTCACGCAGAATGCCGGCTGACGGCATGCCTGAGGGCAGCGCCGGCGGCCTGGCCAGCCGGGAGTCCTTCGGCTCCCGGCTGGGCCTGGCCATGGCGGACCGCGGTCCGTTGTGCGTCGGGATCGACCCGCACCCTGCGCTGCTGGGCAGTTGGGGACTGAACGACGACGTCGCCGGGCTGGAGCGGTTCTCGCTCACCGTCCTGGAGGCGGTGGCTTCGCTCGCTGCCGCGGTCAAGCCTCAGGTGGCGCTGTACGAGCGGCACGGCTCCCAGGGCATGGCCGTGCTGGAGCGCACCCTTGCCGCGGCGGCGGAGGCCTCGGTGCTGACCATCGCCGACGCCAAGCGCGGCGACATCGGCTCCACCATGGCCGCTTACGCGGATGCCTGGCTGCGGGACGGGTCGGCCCTGGCCGCCGACTCGGTCACGCTGAGCCCGTACCTGGGCTTCGAATCACTCCGCCCGGCCCTGGACCTCGCGGCACAGTCCGGCCGCGGCGTCTTCGTCCTGGCGCTGACGTCCAACCCGGAGGGCGCGTCCGTCCAGCACGTCGGCGGCGCGGACTCCGTGGCCCGCCGGATCGTGCGGGCGGCCGCAGCGGAGAACAAGCGCTACGCGGGGGAGCTGGGTTCCACCGGCCTCGTTGTCGGCGCGACGGTCGGCTCTGCCCTCACGGACCTGGACCTGGACCTCGCCGCGGTGCGAGGCCCGATCCTGGCCCCGGGCCTCGGCGCGCAGGGCGCCACGGCCGCGGATCTGCGCCGCACTTTCGGCAGCGCCTACGGCCAGGTGCTCGGAACGTCCAGCCGTGACATCCTCGGCGCCGGTCCCCGGATCCAGGACCTGCGCGACGCCGCCCGGCGGACCCTCGAGGAGCTGCGCGCGGCGTAGCCACGGCCATCGTCCGCATCAGCGGGCACACGGGCCACAGGGGCACCTCGGGCACAGCGGCCGAGGCACTCCGGCGGCGGGCAGGGACGCCGGGCTGCTCCCGGCACCCGGAAGGCCCTCACCACGAGTCACGGGGCACCCGTGTGACGCAAGTGGCCGCCATAGTGACCGGAATAGCAGCCATATGTGTCAGATGGCTGCAGTCTTGCCCGGAATGGCGGCCATTCGTGTCAGATGGCGGCAGTCGGGGAACCGCTGTCATGCGTCTCGGCGCACCCATGTGACGCAAGTGGTCGCTAAGGTGGCCAAAATAGCGGCCATTCGTGTCAGATGGCCGCAGTCATGCACGGAATAGCAGCCATTCGTGTCAGATGGCCGGGGCCAGGCGCCGTCGCACGGCCGCTGCTGGTCTGCCGCCGCACCGCCGTCGTCTGTTCCGGGTGGCCGCGCCGCCGAACTTGTCCATTGATTTCTGCCTCGCCAAGACGGTAGGTTCAGGACAAGTCCGCGGTACCGGCCGGGGTGCTGTTCGGCCCGTCCGGCCGGGCCGTTTGCGCGGTCCGCCCGCCAATGCAGGGAGGCATTCAGTGAGTCTGCGACCCCTCACTCCGCAGGAGCGTGCCGACGCCTTGGGCAAGGCCGCCGCCGCCAGGACCACCCGGGCCGCCGCCAAGGACCGGCTCAAGACCGGAGAGCTGTCCATTTCGGAGCTGCTCAGCGCCGGGGAAACTGACGACGCGATCGCGCGGATGAGGATCGTGGAACTGCTCGAGGCGCTTCCCGGCATCGGGAGGGTGCGGGCCGCGGCCATCATGGAACAGCTCGGCATCGCGGCGTCGCGCCGGGTCCGTGGCCTGGGAATTCACCAGCGCCGGGCGCTGGTAGATTTTGTAGACGACAAACAGCCCGGTCCGCCGCGCTGACCCACCCCGCACGAAGGAATATGTGAGCAAGAAACCGGGACTGACAGTCCTCGCCGGCCCGACGGCTGTTGGCAAAGGCACCGTGTCCACCTACATCCGGGACAACTATCCCGGCGTCTGGCTTTCCGTCTCGGCGACCACCCGGCCCCCTCGGCCCGGCGAAGTCGACGGCGTGCATTACTTCTTCAAATCAGCCGAGGAGTTCGATTCCCTGGTCGAGAACGGCGAACTCCTGGAGTGGGCCGTGGTCCACGGACGCAACCGCTACGGCACCCTGCGCAGCACGGTGGACGCCGCGATCGCCGACGGCCGTTCGGTGCTCCTGGAGATCGACCTGCAGGGTGCCCGGCAGGTCAAGCACGCCGTGCCCGAGGCCCAGTTTGTCTTCCTGGCGCCGCCGAGCTGGGACGAAATGGTCCGCCGTCTAGTGGGCCGCGGCACGGAAACAGCGGAAGAACAGCAGCAGAGGCTGGAAACCGCTAAACTAGAACTTGCCGCTGAACCGGAGTTTGACCACACCGTCATCAATGATGACGTTCGACGGGCAGCGGACGAGCTAGTTTCACTCATGGGGCTGACCCCGAACCCACGCTAGGCGCCGGGACGTATCGGCCCGTTAGAATTTGGAGAATTCGTGTCCACGAACCTTGAAGGCATCATCAACCCGCCGATCGACGAGCTGCTGAAGGCCGCCGATTCGAAGTACGGACTGGTGATTTTCGGCGCCAAGCGCGCCCGCCAGATCAACGCGTACTACGCCCAGCTGCACGAGGGCCTGTTCGAGTACGTCGGCCCGCTGGTCGACACCAAGCTGAACGAGAAGTCGCTCTCCATCGCGCTGCGCGAGATCAACGAAGGCAAGCTCGTTTCCACGCCGATCGAACCTGCAGAGTAATTACGCAGCCGCAGGCGGAGGTCACGTGCGCATAGTCCTCGGAGTCGGGGGAGGGATAGCCGCCTACAAGGTGGCGTCGCTCCTCCGGCTTTTTACTGAAGCAGGCCATGACGTCACCGTCATCCCCACGGAGGCCGCGACCCGTTTCGTCGGCGTCGCCACGTGGGAAGCCCTGTCCGGGCATCCGGTCAGCAACAGCGTCTTCGACGAGGTGCACACGGTCAACCATGTCCGCCTCGGCCACGAAGCCGAGCTGATCGTGGTGGCCCCCGCCACCGCCGACCTGCTGGCACGCGCTGCCACCGGCCAGGCCAACGACCTCCTGAGCAATACGCTCCTGATGGCCGGCGGCTGCCCGGTGCTGATGGCCCCCGCCATGCACACCGAGATGTGGCAGCACCCGGCGACCCAGGCCAACGTCGAGACGCTCCGCAGCCGGGGCATCACCGTGCTGGAGCCCGCCTCCGGCCGGCTGACCGGTTCGGACTCCGGACCGGGCCGGCTCCCGGAACCTGAGGCCATCTTCGAAGCGGCACTGGCTCTCGCCGGTGCCCCGTCGGTGCCCGCGACGCCGCCGCTGTCGGCGTCGGATGCCTTGCTGGCCTCACCGCGGGGTCCGCTGGCCGGGCTCACCGTCACGATCAGCGCCGGCGGCACCCGGGAACCACTGGACCCCGTCCGGTTCCTCGGCAACCGTTCCTCCGGCAAGCAGGGCGTGGCGCTGGCCGCCGCCGCCCGCGACGCCGGCGCCAAGGTCCGGCTGCTGGCCGCCCACATGGACGTCCCGCCGCCGGCCGGCGTGAACGTGGTCAAGGTCGAGACCGCACTGGAGCTCCGCAAGGCCGCCCTGCACGCCGCCGCGGACTCCGATGTCATCATCATGGCCGCCGCCGTCGCCGACTTCCGCCCTGCGGATGTCTCCGGGACGAAAATCAAGAAGCGCGACGACGTCGCCGATCCCGTCATCTCGCTGGTCCGGAACCCGGACATCCTGCGCGAGCTCGTCGAGACCCGGGATGCGGCCTCCCGCCGCCAGCTGATCGTCGGGTTCGCGGCCGAGACGGGCGACGCGGACGGCGACGTCCTGGACTACGCCGCCGCCAAGCTGCGCCGCAAGGCCTGCGACCTGCTGGTGGTCAACCACGTGGGACAGGACAAGGTCTTCGGCGAGGACACCAACTCCGTAGTCATCCTTTCCCGTACCGGCTCCGAACCCCAAGAGGCGTCGGGTTCCAAATCCGACGTTGCGGCTGCCGTGATTGACCGCATCAGCGCAGAGCTGAGCCGGGTTGTCCCGCCCGCCTGAAACGGCGTAAGCAACGTCTCCTTAGCACAGGGACACACGCCGCCGGACGTCCGTTTTCCAACCAGTAAGGTAGTTGAGTGACTTTACCGCTGCACATCCCTGACTTTCACGGGTCCACGCCCCCTTCGCTCCGGCTCTTCACGTCCGAGTCGGTGACCGAAGGCCATCCCGACAAGATCTGCGACCAGATCAGCGATGCGATCCTCGATGCCCTGCTGGCCAAGGACCCCGAGTCCCGGGTTGCCGTGGAGACGCTGGCCACCACCGGGCTGGTCCACGTCGCCGGCGAGGTCACGACCGACGCCTACGTCGAAATCCCGCAGATCGTCCGGGAAACCATCCTGGGCATCGGCTACGACTCCTCGGCCAACGGGTTCGACGGCGCCCGCTGCGGTGTGTCCGTCTCGATCGGCCAGCAGTCCAACGACATCGCCGGCGGCGTCTTCAATTCGCTCGAAGCCCGCGAGGGTCGCCAGGAGGACGACTACGACCTCCAGGGCGCCGGTGACCAGGGCCTGATGTTCGGCTACGCCAGCGACGAGACCCCCTCCTACATGCCGGTTCCGATCTGGCTCGCGCACCGCCTGTCCGAACGGCTCACCGAAGTCCGGAAGAACGGCGAACTGTCCTACCTGCGCCCCGACGGCAAGACCCAGGTCACGGTCGGCTACGACGGCGACCGGCCCGTCTCGGTCGAGACCGTCGTAATTTCCAGCCAGCACGCCGAGGGCGCCAGCCTTGACCAGCTCCGCGCCGACCTTGCCGCCCACGTCGTCGACCCGGTCATGGCGCTGTCCAACCTGGACATCTCCCGGGCCAAAAACATCCTGAACCCGGCTGGTGCCTTCGTCATCGGCGGCCCGGTCGGCGACGCCGGCCTCACGGGCCGCAAGATCATCGTTGACACCTACGGCGGCATGGCCCGCCACGGCGGCGGTGCCTTCTCCGGCAAGGACCCGTCCAAGGTGGACCGCTCGGCGGCCTACGCGATGCGCTGGGTGGCCAAGAACGTGGTTGCTGCCGGTCTCGCGAAGCGCGCCGAAATCCAGATCGCCTACGCGATCGGCCAGGCCCGCCCGGTGGGAACCTACGTCGAGACCTTCGGCACCGAGACCGTCGATCCCGCCCGGATCAGTGCCGCGATCGCCGAGATCTTCGATCTGCGACCCCGGGCCATCATCGATGCCCTCGACCTCAAGCGCCCGATCTACGCCAAGACCGCCGCGCACGGCCACTTCGGCCGCGAGGATCCCGACTTCACCTGGGAGCGGCTGGACCGTGTGGATGCGCTGAAGGCCTTCTTCAACGCCTGAGACGCCACTGTCCCTGTCTGGAGATGCTGTCTTGGACTGCTGTCCCGAAATAATGTCACTGCCCTGTGATGTGCTGTAGCCAGGCCGCCGATCCCGGCGGCCTGGCTATTCTTTGTTGAGCCGGCGCTTCCTGGGCCGGCACTGACCCGTTGCTGAAGGGAGGACACCCGCGATGAGCCCGAGCCATGGCGCCGCCGCGCCGGACGAGCCCTTCCAGTTGTCGCTGCTGCAGGGTTTTCCAGCCTCGGCAGCCGAGGCCCCCGGCCCGCCCCTCGCCGACCGGCTCCCGGTGGCCCGAGTGCGGCTCGAGTCCTCCCTTCCGCACCTTGACCGGCCCTTCGACTACAGCGTGCCCGCCGGGCTCGACGCGGCAGCGCAGCCGGGTGTGCGGGTGAAGGTGAAGTTCAACGGCCAGGAACTGGCCGGCTACCTGATCGAACGGGTGGCCGAATCCGACGCCGGGCACCCCCTCGTCCCGCTGCACAAGGTGGTCTCTCCGGTCCCGGTGCTGACGGCCTCCGTCGCGGACCTCGCCTACCGCGTCGCGGCGCGTTACGCCGGCAACGTCAGCGACGTGCTCCGCGTCGCCGTGCCGCCGCGGATGGCGAAACTCGAAAAGGACCTCGCTCCTGATGGAGTCCTGGATCCGGCCCTCTTCGCGGACGGGGCCGACAACGGGGCGGGGCAGGCCATCCCCGCCGGCCTGGAAGCCTCCAGCTGGTCCTCGTACCGCAACGGCCCGGCCTTCCTGCAGCGCCTCAATGCCGGGGAGTCGCCGCGGGCCGTGCTCGGCGCGCTCCAGGGTTACGGTCCCGGAGGCTGGCCCCGCCTGATTGCCGAGGCGGTCGCGGCCGTGCGCCTGTCCGGCCGCGGCGCCGTCGTCGTCGTGCCCGACTACCGGGACCTGGACCGGGTAGAAGCCGCCCTCCTGCAGCTCCTGCCGGCCGGGGACGTGGCCCGGCTCACCGCGGACGACGGCCAGACCCCGCGCTACCGCAGTTTCCTGCGCATCCTCAGCGGCGCCGCCGGGGTCGCCGTTGGGACCCGTTCCGCCGCCTACGCGCCTGTCCACAATCTTGGCCTGGTGGTCTGCTGGGATGACGGCGACGACCTGCACATCGAGCAGCGCTCACCCTATGCCCACTCCCGCGAGGTCCTGCTGCTGCGCGCCGAGCAGGAGGGTGCCGCGTGCCTGCTCGCCGGGCACACCCGGAGCACCGAAACGCAGCGCCTCGTTGAGGCAGGGTGGGCGTGGCCGGTGGAGGCAGACCGCGCCGTCGTCCGCCGGACCGTTCCGCGGGTGCTGAACACCGCGGACAGCTACGAACTCGAACATGATCCGTTGGCCAGGATTGCCCGGCTGCCGGGCGCCGCCTGGCGCGCCGCCAAGGACGGGCTTGAACGGGGCCCGGTCCTGGTCCAGGTGGCGAGGGCGGGCTACGCGCCGTCGCTTGCCTGCGACAACTGCCGGGAACCGGCGCGTTGTACCGCCTGCAGCGGGCCGCTGGCCATCGCCGGGGCCACCGGGAGCTCCGCCGTGCCGCAGTGCCGGTGGTGTTCGACGCCGGCGCCGGCCTGGCGCTGCGGCACGTGCAACGGGGTCCGGCTCCGGCGGGGCGCCACCGGGGCTCTGCGCACGGCCGAAGAACTGGGCCGCGCCTTCCCGGGCAAACCCGTCGTCACGTCGTCCGGGGACCGGGTGCTGGCCACGGTTCCGGATTCCAAAGCCCTGGTCGTGGCCACGGTCGGCGCGGAGCCTGTCGCGGCCGGCGGCTACGCGGCGGCACTTCTGCTCGACGGCGACTCGCTGCTGCGGCGTGAGAACCTGCGGGCGGGGGAGGACGCTGTCCGGCGCTGGTTCAACGCCGCTGCCCTGGTCCGGCCTGCGGGTGACGGCGGTCTGGTGGTCATCACCGCCGACGACGCAGCCGGCGTCGGGGCTCTGCTGCGCTGGGACCCTGCCGGCTACGCCCAGCGGGAACTGTCCCTGCGCCAGGAACTTCAGCTGCCGCCGGCTGTCCGGGTCGCGTCCATCACCGGCGGCCGGACCGCCGTCGGGCACTTCGGCCAGGCCGTCGAACAGCAGCTGGGCACGCAGGGGATCGTGCTGCGGACCGCGGGCCCGGCCCCCCTCGTGATGGCAGGCGCCCCCGGACCGGCAGGATCCCAGGGGAAAGCCGATGAGGACGTCCGGACGCTGCTGTTCATCCCCTACGGGCAGGCCGCACAGGTCACCCGGGTGCTTCGCGCGGTCAAGGTCGCCGCTGCGGCCAAACGCACCGATGACCCGGTCCAGCTGCGGCTCGACGGCGTGGACGTGCTCTAGGACTCCCAACCGAAGCGTGATGAACTGAGCCAGCCGCTGACGTCCAGCAGCGGCCGACCGGCTCTGAATGAGGTTGCCCTCCTCAGCTGGCAGGGTCGT
This sequence comes from Pseudarthrobacter oxydans, assembly GCF_030812335.1. GTDB lineage: Bacteria > Actinomycetota > Actinomycetes > Actinomycetales > Micrococcaceae > Arthrobacter > Arthrobacter oxydans_B. Next base: position 807 of record NZ_JAUSSN010000013.1, on the reverse strand, counting down.
ATTGGAACTGCCGGAGCTCTTGCGAGCAGCGGCAGGCGACGGCGATCCTCGCGGCCCACTCGAGTGCCGCCTCCCGCGAGGGCAGCTCGAGAATGGTGTAGCCGCCGTTAGGCACCTTGTGGCCCGGGTACGTTCCCTCGGTGACGGTGCCGTCACCGGCCACGAGCACCGGGTCTACGTCTTCATTGATCCCGCCGCCGAAGACGTACACGCCCGCCGCCTTGGCCTCATCGATGACGGCGTGCGAGGCTTCGACCACAGCCTCGAAGTCCTCCTCGGGGACTACCATGGCCTCACCGGGGAACGAGATCAGGTACTTCGTCATGCGAGGACTCCTCTGCTCCGGGGGCACTATCCGTCGGTTCTTCTCTGCGGCGCCGCTCTGGTGCCCAGACCGATTATGGCTCCGGCGCCCGACATGTCGTCAAGGTCCAGCGACCAACCCGCAGAACCTGCCCTAGCGGTACCGTCAGAGCACCCGTTCCAAAACGCGCCGACGAGGAGGATCAGTCATTGATCACTTCGACACGATCGAGTTCTGCGCGGGGGGTGCGGGTCGAGGTCTCCAGATCGTGGAGGTTCGGCCTTCTCTTTTCAAGGGTCGATCCAAGACTTTCACCCTGGGCGGCCGGAACTTGGCCCCTCAGGGCGTCTCGCTGGACCGCGTCCGACTTCATCATTTATTGTCGGTGGCTCGTGATGGTATGGGTGCATGGAAAGCACGGTGTGGAGTGCGGAGAGCAGGGCGGCACTGGCGGCTGTCGCGGCGTCCGTTACGGAGCTGGCTGCAATCAGCGGCACCGGGGC
>NZ_JAUSSN010000012.1 GCF_030812335.1 Pseudarthrobacter oxydans | reverse complement strand
GGCCTGGCTCCATGACTACAATCATCACCGAGGCCACACCTCACTCAAGGGTCAGCCACCAGCAAGCCGCGTCACTAGCCTCCGTGGGTAATACACCTAGGCCACGGCCGCAGCACCGGGCCCGCCCTGCCTGACGGGGCGGGCCCGTTCCCGTTAGGCCTCCGTGTCTGATGGCATCCGGGGCTTGTGGCCCTGAGCCGGCCCGGGGCTTGGCGGCGCTTGCTAGCCTAAGCCTGTGAAGTACGAATCCCTGTGGATCGGAATGCTCCTGGGCGCGGCCCTGGGCTTCGCCATCGGCGTGGCCACCGTCGACAAGCCGTTCACGGGCCTGCTCATCGGCGTGGCCGTCGGCGCGCTGGTGGGCCTGGCCGCCCGGAAAGACCCCTCGAAGGGGTAGCAAGACCCCCGCCCTGCCCGCCATGGAATCCGCCGGGCCCTGATGCCCCGGGCCCCGAAGCGCGCCCTCAAGCTCTGCCCGCAAACGTCCCGGCCGCCTGAGGACCCGGCAGCTGGGCCCCTCTTCCCTTTACCCCTTGACGCACCCGCCCCACTTTCCCTACACTTTTCATAAAGCAGAATCTTTATTCCACAAAGTGGAAGTTGAGAGTAGCAAGGAAGCCACTCCTCCAGCTCCCGCCCGCACCGGAAAGAACACACCATGACGTACACCGTGAACTGCTCCATCCTGCTGACCGAACTGCCCCTCCTCGAGCGGCCCGCCGCGGCCAAGGCCGCCGGCTTCGACGCCGTCGAGTTCTGGTGGCCCTTCGCGGCGTCGGTGCCCGCCGACGCCGAGATCACCCGCTTCGAGCAGGCCATCACCGACGCCGGGGTCCAGCTCACCGGCCTCAACTTCAACGCCGGCGACATGCCGGGCGGCGACCGCGGCCTCGTGTCCTGGGTAGGCCGCAGCTCCGAGTTCAAAGACAACATCGACGTGGTCTCCGGCATCGGCGGACGTCTCGGCTGCACCTCCTTCAACGCCCTCTACGGCAACCGGCAGGACGGGCACACCCCGGAGGCGCAGGACGAACTGGCGGTCGAAAACCTCGCGGCCGCCGCCGCAGGCGTCGCCGGCATCGGTGGCACCGTGCTGCTCGAACCGGTCAGCGGCGCCCCCCGGTACCCGCTCCTCACCGCCGACGACGCCCTCCGGGTCATCGCCCGCGTGGCGCAGGAAACCGGTGCGGGGAACATCAAGCTCCTCGCCGATTTCTACCACCTCTCGGTCAACGGGGACGACGTCGCCGCCGTCATCGAAAAGCACGCCAAGGACTTCGGCCACATCCAGATCGCCGACAACCCCGGCCGCGGGGCTCCCGGAACCGGCGAGCTTCCCCTCGGCGAATGGATCGCCCGCAGCCGCCAACTCGGCTACGAGGGCTACATCGGCCTCGAGTACAAGGAACCGGCGGAAACTGCCTTCGCCTGGGCCATCCGCCAGCGCGTCGCGCAGTAGTCCCCACCCGCACCCACCGCGGCACAGCAGCACACCCGCACTCAAAGACTTCAGTAAAGGAACCATCATGAGCAACGTTGCAGTCATCGGACTCGGAATCATGGGCCTGCCCATGGCCATCAACCTGGTCAACGCCGGCCATACCGTCACCGGCTTCAACCGCAGCCAGGACAAGATCGACAAGCTGGCCTCCGAAGGCGGCCGCGGTGCCACCAGCATCGCCGACGCCGTCAAGGACGCCGACGTCGTTCTCACCATGGTGCCGGACTCCCCCGACGTCGAGGGCGTCGTCAGCGGCCCCGACGGCGTGTTCGCCCACGCCAGGCCGAGCACGCTGTGGATCGATGCCAGCAGCATCCGCCCGGACGTTGCCAAGCGCCTCGCCGACGACGCCAAAGCCGCCGGCCTCCGCGCACTGGACGCCCCCGTGTCCGGCGGCGAACAAGGCGCCATCGACGCCGCACTGTCCATCATGGTGGGCGGCGAGGCCGCGGATTTCGAGGCCGCCCAGGATGTCCTCACCGCGGTGGGCAAAACCATCGTCCACGTCGGCCCGTCCGGCTCCGGCCAGACCGTCAAGGCAGCCAACCAGCTGATCGTCGCCGTCAACATCGAGGTCCTGGCCGAGGCCATCGCCTTCCTCGAGGCCTACGGCGTCGACACGGACGCGGCCCTCAAGGTCCTCGGCGGGGGCCTGGCCGGCTCGAAGGTCCTGGACCAGAAGGGCCAGAAGATGCTCGACCGCAACTTCGACCCCGGCTTCCGCCTGGCCCTGCACCACAAGGACCTGGGCATCGTCACCTCGGCCGCCCGCGAAGCCCACGTCGCCGTACCCCTGGGCGCCGTCGTCGCGCAGCTCGTCGCGGCCAGCGTCAACCAGGGCGACGGCGGACTGGACCACTCCGGACTCTTCAAGCAGGTCCTGCAGCTCAGCGGCCGCCACTAGCCCGGCCGCAGCCCCACCGCCCGTCCCGACCGCCCTTCCGGGGGCACTTCGACACGGACACGCCGGCCGCCGTCGTGAATTACGACGCCGACTCCCCCCGCCCCACAAAAAAAGGTGCCCGCGACGGTTCGCCGGGACTTCCTTCAGCACACCCAAAAACAGACTTCCAAGGAGTACACCATGACTAAGATGCGCACCGTAGACGCTGCCGTCGCCATCCTGGAAAAGGAGGGCGCCACCGAGGCGTTCGGCCTGCCAGGGGCGGCCATCAACCCGTTCTACTCCGCCATGCGGAACCACGGCGGGATCCGCCACACCCTGGCCCGCCACGTTGAAGGCGCCAGCCACATGGCCGACGGTTACAGCCGGGCCAAGGACGGCAACATCGGCATCTGCATCGGCACCTCCGGGCCGGCCGGCACGGACATGATCACCGGGCTGTACGCGGCCTGGGCCGATTCCATCCCCATGCTCTGCATCACCGGCCAGGCCCCGGTGGCCAAACTGCACAAGGAGGACTTCCAGGCCGTGGACATCGAGTCCATCGCCAAGCCGGTCACCAAGATGGCCATGACCGTCCGGGAACCGGGCCAGATGCCGGGCGCCTTCCAGAAGGCCTTCCAGCTGATGCGCTCCGGCCGCCCGGGCCCGGTGCTGCTGGACCTGCCCATCGACGTGCAGCTGGCCGAGATCGAATTCGACATCGACGCCTACGAACCCCTGGCCGTTGAGAAGCCGCGGGCCAGCCGCCGGCAGCTGGAAAAGGCACTGGACATGCTCACCGCGGCGCAGCACCCGCTGATCGTGGCCGGCGGCGGCATCATCAACGCCGGCGCGTCCGCGGAACTGGTGGAGCTGGCCGAACTGCTCGGCGTTCCGGTCATCCCCACCCTGATGGGCTGGGGCGCGATCGCCGACGACCACCCGCTGATGGCCGGGATGGTGGGCCTGCAGACCTCGCACCGCTACGGCAACGAGACCATGCTGGCCTCCGACTTCGTGATCGGCATCGGCAACCGCTGGGCCAACCGCCACACCGGCGGCCTGGACACCTACACGGCCGGCCGGACGTTCGTGCACATCGACATCGAGCCCACCCAGATCGGCCGCGTGTTCTCCCCGGACCTGGGCATCGCCTCCGACGCCGGCGCGGCCATCACGGGCCTGATCGGGCTGGCCCGCGAACGCAAGGCTGCGGGCACCCTGCCGGACTATTCCGGCTGGGCCGCCGAATGCGCGGAGCGCAAGGCCACCCTGCACCGCAAGACGCACTTCGAGAACATCCCCATCAAGCCGCAGCGCGTCTACGAGGAGATGAACAAGGCATTCGGCAAGGACACCACCTACGTCTCCACGATCGGCCTGTCCCAGATCGCCGGGGCCCAGATGCTGCACGTGTTCGGCCCGCGCAAGTGGATCAACGCCGGTCAGGCCGGCCCCCTGGGCTGGACCGCCCCGGCCGCCCTGGGCGTGGTGCGCGCCAAGCCGGAGGAAACCGTCGTCGCCCTGTCCGGTGACTACGATTTCCAGTTCATGATCGAGGAGCTGGCCGTCGGCGCGCAGTTCAACCTGCCCTACATCCACGTGGTGGTCAACAACTCCTACCTGGGCCTGATCCGCCAGTCCCAGCGCGGATTCAACATGGAACAGAACGTGTCCCTGGCGTTCGAGAACATCAACTCCACGGATCTCTCGGCGACCGCCAGCGGCTACGGCGTCGACCACGTCAAGGTGGCCGAGGGCCTGGGCTGCAAGGCCCTCCGGGTGGAGGACCCCAGCGACCTGGCGTCCGCCTTCGACAAGGCCCAGGCCCTGATGGGCGAGTTCCGGGTTCCCGTGGTGGTGGAAGTGATCCTGGAGAGGCTCACCAACATCTCCATGGGCACCGAAATCAACGCCGTGAACGAGTTCGAGGCACTGGCCGAAACCCGCGCGGACGCCCCCACCGCCATCCTGGCCCTGCAGGCGTAAGACATGCGCGTTGTCATAGCTCCGGACAAGTTCAAGGGCTCGCTCTCCGCACCCGACGTAGCCCGGCACCTGGCGGCGGGACTGCAGGCGGCCACGGGCTCCAACCTGGACGTCCTCCTGATTCCGGTGGCCGACGGCGGCGAAGGCACCCTGGACGCCGCCGTCGGGTCCGGCTTCTCCCGCCGCAGCGCCGTCGTGACCGGACCCACCGGGGAACCGCTGACCGCCGACTTCGCAGTCCGCGGCCGGGAGGCGGTCATCGAGATGGCGGCCGCCTCCGGGCTGGCGGTCCTGCCCGGCAGCGGCCCGGACTCGGCCAGCGCCACCGGCGCCACGAGCCTGGGCACCGGAGAGCTGGTCCGCGCGGCCCTGGATGCGGGCTGCCGGCAGATCGTCCTCGGCGTGGGCGGCAGCGCCACGACCGACGGCGGCGCCGGCGTCCTGCAGGGCCTCGGCGCCCGCTTCCTCGACAGCGCGGGCCGCGAGCTGCCGCCCGGCGGCGCCGCCCTCGCCCGGCTGGACCGGATCGACTTCACCGGCTTCGACCCGAGGCTGGACGAGACACGCTTTGTGCTCGCCAGCGACGTCGACAACCCGCTGCTCGGCGCCGAGGGTGCCGCGGCGGTCTTCGGACCGCAGAAGGGCGCCAGCCCGGCGGACGTGGACGCACTCGACGCCGCGCTGGCCCATTTTGCGGACGTGCTGGCGCGGGAACTCGGGCCACGGGCGGTCAAGGCCGTACAGGCCCCGGGCGCCGGGGCGGCCGGCGGGGTGGGCTACGCCGCGATCGCGGCCCTGGCGGCCACGCGCCGGCCGGGCATCGACGTCGTCCTCGAGTTCACTGAACTGGAGGCGCGCCTGGCCGGTGCCGGTCTGGTGATCACCGGCGAAGGCAGCCTGGACGAACAAAGCCTGCTGGGCAAAACCCCGCTGGGGGTTGCGCGGGCGGCGGCGCGCGCCGGCATCCCGGTCATCGCCGTCTGCGGACGCACCACGCTGGGCCCTGAACAGCTCACGGCTTCCGGGTTCCGCGAGGTCCATGCTTTGACGGAGCTCGAAAGCAATGTAGACACATGTATATCGGAGGCGGCAGCGCTGCTGGAACGCCTCGGACGGAACATCGGCCTGCAGCTGGCGGCGCCGGGCGCCGGCCAAACGGCCACGAGCAAGGAGAGCCTGAATGTCTGAAGAAACCTTCGACCTCGTCATCCGGGGCCAGCGCGTCCTGACGACGGCGGGCATCGCGCCGCGCGAAGTGGGCGTGCGCGGCGGCAAGATCGTTGCGATCGAGCCGCTCGGCAACGGACTGTCCGGTACCGCCGTCATTGAGCTCGCGGAGGACGAAACCCTGCTGCCGGGCCTCGTCGACACGCACGTCCACGTCAACGAGCCGGGCCGCACCGAGTGGGAGGGCTTTGCCTCCGCCACCCGGGCCGCAGCGGCCGGCGGCGTGACCACCATCATCGACATGCCGCTCAACAGCATCCCGCCCACCACCACGGTGGACGGCCTCAAGCTCAAGCGCGAGGTGGCCGAGGACCAGGCGTTCGTCGACGTCGGATTCTGGGGCGGCGCGGTTCCCGGCAACAAGGCGGACCTCCGCCCGCTGCACGACGAGGGCGTCTTCGGCTTCAAGTGCTTCCTGCTGCACTCCGGCGTGGACGAGTTCCCCCACCTGGATGCCGAGGAGCTGGAAGAGGACCTGGCCGAGCTCAAGTCCTTCGATTCGCTGATGATCGTCCATGCCGAGGACTCGCACGCGATCGACCGTGCCCCGCACCCGGGCGGCGACCAGTACGCGACGTTCCTCGCGTCCCGGCCCCGCGGCGCGGAGAACAAGGCCATCGCCGAGGTGATTGAACGTGCCCGCTGGACCGGCGCCCGCGCCCACATCCTGCACCTGTCCTCCTCGGATGCCCTCCCGATGATCGCCAGCGCCAAGCGCGACGGCGTCCACCTCACGGTGGAGACCTGCCCGCACTACCTCACCCTGATGGCCGAGGAAATCCCCAACGGGGCCACCGCGTACAAGTGCTGCCCGCCGATCCGCGAGGCCTCGAACCGGGAACTGCTCTGGAAAGGCCTGCAGGACGGCACCATCGACTGCATCGTCTCCGACCACTCCCCCAGCACGCTGGACCTCAAGGACCTGGAAAACGGCGACTTCGCCGTGGCCTGGGGCGGGGTCTCCTCGCTGCAGCTGGGCCTGTCGCTGATCTGGACCGAGGCCCGGCACCGCGGCATCCCGCTGGAACAGGTGGTGTCCTGGATGGCCCGTAAGCCCGCCGAACTGGCGAGGCTGAACACCAAGGGCCAGCTGGCCCTAGGGTACGACGCCGACTTCTCCATCTTCGCGCCCGACGAGGCCTTCGTGGTGGACGTCTCGAAGCTCAAGCACAAGAACCCCATTACCCCGTACGACGGCAAGGCACTGTCCGGAGTGGTCCGCAGGACCTTCCTGCGCGGCCATGAAATCGACGGCCGCACCCCCAGCGGACAGCTGCTGCGCCGCGGCGGAGTCTGACGGTTTCCGTGGCACCCGAAGCCCATTCCCCACGAGGCATATATACGCGCCGGGAGCCGGGTCCGGCGTCCGGACCGCGGCTCCTGGCGCACGGTCTGGCCGTCTGGGTGACGCCGGGCGAGGGCCGGGATCTCGATGACGCCGGAATGGCGCGGGCCGCCCAGCTGCTGCTGGCGCGCGCCCTGAAGATTGCCCCGGGGGCGGACGTAGAGGTCTGGCCCGTCCGCGGGGCTGCTACCACCGCCGACGGTGGGACCCCGGTGCCGTCGCCGTCCCCTGCGGAGGACTCCCCGCAGGAGGCCGACGGCGGCGTCGCCCACGTGACGCCGTCGCCCGGGCCCGGCAGCCTGGTGTCGGTGGACCTTGCCGCGAGCGAGGTGCGGCTGGACGGGCAGCGGGTGCCGCTGACCGGCGTCGAGTTCAAGCTGCTGCGGTACCTGGTGGAGAATTGTTCGCACACCGTGAGCCGGGAAGAGCTGCGGCTGTTTCTCGAATCCTTCGATTCCCCCGCGGCAGCGTCCCGGTCCATCGATGTGTACGTGGGCCGGGTGCGGCGCAAGCTGCGGGGCGGGCGGCGCGCGATCGCCACGGTCCGCGGCGGCGGCTACCGGTTTATGCCCGGGCCCCACACCAAGGTGCGCGGGCCGGCGGAATACAGCATCTGAACCCGTGGTTGTGCATCGTCAGACCGCTTTATCCGCATAACTCCGCGAACGAACCCCTCACAGACCCCGAAGGAACCCCCATGAGCCCCCAGCTGACCATCAAACTCCAGCCCGGAACCCCAGCCCCGGACTTCACGCTTCCGGACGCCGCGGGACAGAAGGTCGCGCTGGCCGACTACCGCGGCAAGAACGTCATCGTGTACTTCTACCCGAAGGCCGCCACCCCGGGCTGCACCACCGAAGCCTGCGATTTCCGCGACAACCTGGCATCCCTGCAGGGTTCCGGCTATGAAGTGCTGGGGATCTCCCCCGATGCGCCGGAAGCACTGGCGCACTTCACCGGCGACTTCGCCCTGACCTTCCCGCTACTCGCCGACGAGGACCACTCCGTGGCCCTGGCCTACGGCGCCTGGGGCGAGAAGCTGGTCAACGGCGAGGTCACCGAAGGGATCGTCCGCTCCACCGTGGTGCTCGACCCCGAGGGCAAAGTGACGCTGGCGCAGTACCAGGTCAAGGCGCAGGGCCACGTCGCGGCGCTGAAGGACGAGCTCGGCATCTAGGCACCTGGCGATTGCGCGGCGCTTTCGGACGACTAGGCATCTAGGATTGCGCGGCGCTTTCGGACGCGCGCACCCGGATCCGCGCCGCGCCCGTCCGAAAGCGCCGCGGAAACCGCCTAGGCCCGGGTCCCCGCCACGATCGTGGCCGAGGAGCGGAGCCGGATGGCGCCGTCGTGCTCGTAGCGGCCCAGCAACTGGAAGACGTCGGAGCGGATCAGCTCCCGGGATTCCGCATCCGACCTGGCCAGGCCCATCGCCACGGTGGTCGCGATCTCGGTCATGAACTCCCAGTAGCGTTCCGGGGATTCGTGCACCAGGTCCGTACTGATTTTCCGTTCGCTGACGTCGACCAGGCCGGCCTCGCGGAACATGCGGGACATCAGCCCTGCCGCGGAATACCGGAACAACCCCGGTGTCCCCGGCGGCGGCGGCGGGAGTTCCGTGTGGCGGGCCAGTGTGCCCAGGATCAGGCTGGCCCACGGGTTTTCCGCGGCACGGCCCCACACGGCAGCCGTTATCCGCGCCCCGGGCCTGGTCGTCCGGATCATCTCCCGAAGCGCGGGCGAGACCGCAGGGAAAAACATGAACCCGAAGCGGCAAAACACCGCGTCGAAGGATTCGTCTTCCAGCGGCAGGGCGGCGGCATCACAGACCTCGAAGCGCACGTTGTGAAGGCCCCTGGCCGACGCTTTGAGCTCAGCCACCTTGAGCATGCCGGGTGAAATGTCGGTCAGGACCACCTGGCCGTCCGGCACCAGCGCCGCCGCCGTCAGCCCGGGCTCCCCCGTCCCTGACGCAACGTCCAGCACCGAGGCAGCCGGCTGCAGCCGCGCCTCCTCAATCATGGCGTCGCCAAACGGGCCGTGCCAGCCGAGCAGTTCGGCGTCCCATTTCTGCCAGCCCGCCGCGAATTCGTCCCAGATTTTGCGCTGCTGGTCACGGATGCTGTCCGCTGTGACTGACATGGTGCGACTCCTTACGCCCGGACCGCACCCTCCCCCACCCCCTAGTGTGCCCCCGCCGCCCCGGCCGGAGCAATGGCTGGCGGGGCAGTAGGCTTAACGGCATGTCTACCCCCGAAAACCCCGGCACCGCAGGCGAGCAGCACCTCCCCGAACGGCGCGAAGTCACCGTGCGCCGGGCGCCGAAGTACGTGCCGTTCCTGGTCCTGGGCGGGCTCCTGGGCTTCGGCGTGGCCGCCTTCCTCGCCTACGGACTCCCGGGCGATGAAGCCTACGACGCCGGCGCCGTCTTCGGTTTCTTTATGATCCTGTGCGGCGCGGGCGGCGTCATCCTCGGCGGCGCCGCGGCGCTCATTCTGGACCGCCTGAGCGTCCGCAGGGCGCAGCGCGCCGTCGTCGAATCCGTTCCCGATTCCTTGCCCGACACCGGAGACCAGCCGGGGGCCTGAGCGGCCCGCAGGTCATAAACGGGCCGCCGGGAAAGTCATAGCGCACAACGTGAGATAATCGACCAGTGGCACGCGGCGATGGAAAACTTTCTCATGATCTCCTCCCTGGCGAAAAAGGCCCTCAGGACGCTTGCGGCGTCTTCGGGGTCTGGGCTCCCGGCGAAGAGGTTGCAAAACTCACCTATTACGGGCTGTATGCACTACAGCACCGCGGTCAGGAGTCGGCTGGTATAGCAACCAGTGACGGCAAGCGGATCAACGTCTACAAGGACATGGGCCTCGTTTCCCAGGTCTTCGACGAGACCACGCTTAACACCCTGACCGGGCACCTGGCCGTCGGCCACTGCCGTTACTCCACCACCGGCGCCAGCCACTGGGCTAATGCGCAGCCCACCCTGGGCGCCACCGCCACAGGTACCGTGGCCCTGGCCCACAACGGCAACCTGACCAACACCGCCGAGCTCAAGGCCCTGATCGAGGGCCGCAACGGCGGCCAGCTCAGCGGCGAGATGAAGCAGGGCAACACCTCGGACACGGCCCTCGTCACCGCGCTCCTGGAGGGCGAAGAGGGCAAGTCGCTCGAACAGACCGCCATGGAGCTGCTGCCCAAGATCAAGGGCGGCTTCTGCTTTGTCTTCATGGATGAAGGCACCCTCTACGCGGCCCGCGACACGTACGGCGTCCGCCCGCTCTGCCTGGGCCGGCTGGAGCGCGGCTGGGTGGTCGCCTCCGAGCAGTCCGCCCTCGCCACCGTCGGCGCCAGCTTCATCCGCGAAATCGAGCCCGGCGAGTTCATCGCGATCGACGAGGACGGCGTCCGCTCCCAGCGCTTCGCCGAGGCGACGCCGGCCGGCTGCGTCTTCGAATACGTCTACCTCGCCCGCCCGGACGCCTCCATCGCAGGCCGCTCGGTGTACGAGTCCCGCGTGGAAATGGGCCGCCAGCTGGCCCGCGAGAACACCCAGGAAGCGGACATCGTCATTCCGGTGCCGGAATCCGGCACCCCTGCCGCCGTCGGCTACGCCGAGGAATCCGGCATCCCCTTCGCGCACGGTTTTGTGAAGAACTCCTACGTCGGCCGCACCTTCATCCAGCCCTCGCAGACGCTGCGCCAGCTGGGCATCCGGCTCAAGCTCAATGCGCTGGAATCCGTGATCCGCGGCAAGCGGGTCGTGGTGGTGGATGACTCGATCGTCCGCGGTAACACGCAGCGCGCGATCGTCCGGATGCTCCGTGAGGCCGGCGCCGCCAGCGTCCACATCAAGATTTCCTCCCCGCCGGTGAAGTGGCCGTGCTTCTACGGCATCGACTTCGCTTCCCGGGCTGAGCTGATTGCCAACGGCGCCACCGTCGAGGAGATCACCCAGGCCATCGGCGCCGACTCCCTGGCCTACATCTCTGAAGACGGCATGATCGGCGCCACCCAGCAGCCGCGCGAACGTCTCTGCACCGCCTGCTTCACCGGCAAGTACCCGATCGAGCTCCCGGGCGCCGACAAGCTGGGCAAGAACCTGCTCGAACGCACCGACCTCGGCGGGCTCCCCGCTGCTGCCGGAGATGCCGCCCTCGGCGCCGCAGCGTCGGAAACCGCCGCCGAGGCGGCCGCCGGTTTCAGCGCCGACGAGGATCCGGCCGAGAAGTCCGGCGCCACCGGCTGCGATCCGGGCCCGGACGCCGAATTCGAAGAACTGCTCACCGATGACGATCGCATTGATCGAACCATTGCTGCCGACAAGAAAGAGCCCGTATGACTTCCGCCTCCCCGGCCGCTGACATGAACGCCGCCCAGAACGCCGTCGGCATCACCTACGCCTCCGCCGGCGTCGACGTCGAAGCGGGCGACCGCGCCGTCGAACTGATGAAGGGCGCCATCAAGGCGACCCACAACTCCTCGGTGATCGGCGGCGTCGGCGGCTTCGCAGGCCTCTACGACGTCTCCAGGCTGCTCACCTACAAGCGCCCGCTGCTGGCCACCTCCACCGACGGCGTCGGCACCAAGGTCGCCATCGCCCAGGCCATGGACATCCACGACACCATCGGCTTCGACCTCGTCGGCATGGTGGTCGATGACATCGTCGTGGTGGGCGCCGAGCCGCTGTACATGACCGACTACATCGCCTGCGGCAAGGTGGTCCCGGAACGCATCGCGGACATCGTCCGCGGCATCGCGGCCGCCTGCTCCGTCGCCGGCACCGCCCTGGTGGGCGGCGAAACCGCCGAGCACCCGGGCCTGCTCGGCGAGCACGAGTACGACGTCGCCGGTGCCGCCACCGGTGTTGTCGAAGCCGCCGACCTGCTGGGCCCGGACCGCGTCCGCGCCGGCGACGTCGTGATCGGCATGGCCTCCTCCGGGCTGCACTCCAACGGCTACTCCCTGGTCCGCCGCGTCATCAACCACGCCGGCTGGGCCCTGGACCGCCACGTCTCCGAATTCAGCCGCACCCTCGGTGAGGAACTCCTGGAACCGACCCGCGTCTACGCCGCCGACTGCCTGGACCTGGCCCGCACCTTCCCGGTGAACGGCTCCGCAGCCGGCCAGGCCGTGCACGGCTTCAGCCACGTGACCGGCGGCGGCCTCGCCGCCAACCTGGCCCGCGTCCTGCCGCAGGGCCTGCTGGCCACCGTGGACCGCGCCACCTGGCAGCTTCCGGCCATCTTCCGGCTGGTCGCCGAGCTGGGCAACGTCCCGCTGGCCGATCTGGAGCGCACCCTGAACCTGGGCGTGGGTATGGTGGCGATCGTCTCCCCCGAGGCCGCCGACGCCGCCGTGAACCGCCTCAACGAGCGCGGGCTGCCGGCCTGGATCATGGGTACCGTGGAGGAAAACTCGGACTCGATCGTCAAGACCGGACCGGATTACGTCCAGGGCGCCAAGGGCGTCGACGGCGGCGCCGTCCGGCTGGTCAACACCTACGCCTAACCCCCGCTAAAACCCTCATCTAAACCCCCGTCGAGTGCTCCACAACTGCCGTTTAGCAGGTCCAAAACGGCAGTTGTGGAGCACTCGATCTGCTTTAAGGCGGGTCAGACCTCCAGGACGCTGAACACGCCGCCCTGCGGGTCCTCGAGGGTGGCGATGGTGCCGGCTTCCTCGTCCTCGTCCGGGGCGATTAGGACGGTGCCGCCGGCAGCCTCAGCCGCCGCTACTGCCTTCGCGACGCTGGACACCCCGAAGTACACCTGCCACCCCGGCTTGAGCGTGCCCTCGGCATCCGCCGGGACCGCGGCGATGCCGGCCACCTCCGCGCCGTTGACCACCAGCGTGCTGTACTTGCCGCCGTCGTCCTGCGGGTACTCGGTCACGTCCTGGCCGAACAGCTGCTGGAAGAATCCGACGGCGGACTGCGGCTCGGGCGTCAGCAGTTCGGCCCAGGCCAGGGCGCCGGGCTCTCCGCTGCGGACGGTGCCGAAGTGGCTGCCGGCCTGCCAGGCGCCGGTGGTCCCGCCGCCGGGCGGGGCGAAGAAGACCATCACGCCGGTGCCGCCCACCTCCTCGGGGCCAAACTCCAGGGTTCCGCCGGCGTGGACCAGACCGTCGGCGAGCTCCCGGGCGTCGGAGGACGCGAAGTAGACATTCCACTGGCCGGGCGCCCCTGCGGCCTGCTGCTGCGGATTCTGCGGTGCGATCACGGTGACCAGGTCCTCGCCCACGAATGCCTGGGCGTAGCTGCGCCCGTCCGGGGTGGGCAGGTCCTCAAAGCGCCAGCCGAAGACCGCGGCATAGAACGCCTTGGCCGCCGCGACGTCGCTGGTCTGGAGATCCGTCCAGCAGACTTCCCCCTCGGCGAAACCCGTGCGAATGGTCATGGCGGTCCTTTCGGGTAGCAGAAAACCCGCCGGCCACTCCCATTGCTGGAAGTGGCCGGCGGGCCTGAAATCATGTGGTCGGCAATCCGCTAGCGGAGGTGCATGCCGGAAAGAAGTGTCGACTAACCTATTCGACGGGAATCAACCTCGTCGTCGTCCTCTTCCACATCGTCCGCGTACTTATCCACATAGGCCGAATAATCCGGCTCTACAGGCTCACTCGAGAAACGACTCGGCGCACGGACCTCAGAGCTCTTAAGCTCACGCTGAAGAGCAGTGTAGTCAGTGTTCGGGGAGTAGTACTTGATGTCCCGAGCCTGCTTGGTAGCTTTTGCCTTTTGACGGCCGCGCCCCATGGCGTGACCCCCTTTTGTACTCGGACCGGAGGTGGTCACCATTGGCGTTAGTGAGGCCCCGGAATGTTTGGTCAATTTGTCGTACACCTAGATTACATGCTTTCAGCGGTAACTGCTCCCCGGGACGGACGCTCCGGGCGGTGTCGGGCGGACCGCTGCTCCGGGATGCGCCCCGGCGGCATGCAGGCCGCCCGGCATCTTCGATAGAGTTCCGTAGTGGACTTCCGAAAACGGGTCCCACCGCCGGGCGTCCCGCCGCGGCCCAGATGCACGGAAGTGGTGAATTCTCAGTGACCGAAGAGAACGAAAGGCCCGGCAACGCCGGCACGCCTGGGGTTCCACCGGCCGGCGCACCCGGCGCGCGGTCCGTGCCTGCCGCACCGTCTGCCGTGCCCCCGAAACCGTCTGCGCCGCCCACGTCCGCAACGCCCGTTGTGCCGTCAGCGGCCCCGCCGTCCGCACTGCCGTCTGCCCCGCCCACGCCGCTGCCCGCCCGCCCCGCCGCGCCGCCGGTCAGCGGGCCCGACGCCGGGCCGCCGCGCTCCCGCCGCGCCGGGCGCGCCCCGGGGACAGCGGGTACTCCTAACGCCAGCGCCGCGAAAGCCCGCGCTGCAGGCACCGCTGCCGCCGGCGCCGCGAAAGCCCGCGCTGCAGGCACCGCCGCCGCCACCACCGCCGCGCTGGCCGGGGCCGGAAAGGTCGCCTCGGACAAAGCGTCACAGCTGGGCGGCTGGGTACGCCGGCAGAGTGCCGCGCGGATCGGCGCCGCCGTGGCCGCCGTCGTCGTCATGGGTCTGCTGATCTGGGGCGTGACCTCGCTGGGCGGCAGCCCGAAGCAGCCCGCGGCGAACGTCGCCCCCGCTGCCGCCGCGACATCGGCCGCCCCCGCGAGCCGCGGACCGCTGCCGCTGGAGGGGGTCGGCCCGCTGGACTTCCAGCCCGGCGACTGCTTCAAGGATTTCGACCCGGAGGCGCCGCAGTCCACCATTGTGGACTGCGCCACGGGGCACTCGGCCCAGCTGATCGCGGTGCACCACTACCCGGCATCGGACGCCTATCCCGGCCTGGACGCGCTGAAGGACAAGGGCCGCGAGACGTGCCGCAGTGCGCAGCTGGCCGCTGCCGCCACCACCTATAGCCTGCTGCAGCGCAACGCCTACCCGAGCTCGTCGAGCTGGAACAACGGCGACCGCCGCGTGGATTGCTACGTGACCGCGGATGCCGGGAACGTCATTATGGAATCGCTGGTCCCCTAGGGGGACTCCACCGGCCCCTCACAGGGGATCTGTGTAAAAGACCTGCCGGCCGGAGCATGCTCCGGCCGGCAGGTCTTTGCTTAACGCCGGGTTACTCCTTGCGGCGGACGGAGAGCCCGCTGCCGGTGGAGGCGCCGCCGTCGGGCCGGTCCGACGCCTCGACGCCGCCCAGGGTCAGCTCCGTGAGGTCCGGTGCGGTGTCCACCAGCACGGTGTCGCCGTCCATGATGTCGCCCGCCAGGATGGCTTTGGCCAGCCGGTCGCCGATTTCGCGCTGCACCAGGCGGCGCAGCGGCCGCGCGCCGTAGGCCGGGTCGAAGCCGGTGACCGCGAGCCAGGCGCGGGCACCCTCGGTCACTTCCAGGTTGAGCCGGCGGCCCTTGAGGCGTTCGCCCAGTTCCTTGACCTGCAGCTCCACAATCCGGGAGAGCTCCTCGACGCTCAGCGGGTCGAACAGCACGACTTCATCGAGCCGGTTCAGGAACTCGGGTTTGAAGGAGGCGTGCACGGTGGCCATAACGGCCCGGCGCTTGGCGTTGGCGTCCAGGGCCGGGTCGACCAGGAACTGGCTGCCGAGGTTGGACGTGAGCACCAGGATCACGTTGCGGAAGTCCACGGTGCGGCCCTGGCCGTCGGTGAGCCGGCCGTCGTCGAGCACCTGCAGGAGGATGTCGAACACCTCGGGGTGGGCCTTCTCCACCTCGTCCAGCAGCAGCACGGAGTACGGGCGGCGGCGCACGGCCTCGGTCAGCTGGCCGCCTTCCTCGTAGCCCACATAACCGGGGGGCGCCCCGACGAGCCGGGCCACGGAGTGCTTCTCGGAGTATTCGGACATGTCGATCCGCACCATGGCGCGTTCGTCGTCGAACAGGAAGTCGGCCAGGGCCTTCGCCAGCTCGGTCTTGCCGACGCCCGTGGGGCCGAGGAACAGGAAGGAGCCGGTGGGCCGGTTGGGGTCGCTGATCCCGGCCCGGGCCCGGCGGACCGCGTCCGAGACCGCGGTGACGGCCTTGGTCTGGCCGATGAGCCGCTGGCCGAGCATGTGCTCCATCTCCAGCAGCTTCTGGCTCTCGCCCTGCAGCATGCGGCCGGCGGGGATGCCGGTCCAGGCGGAAATCACTTCGGCGATGTCGTCGGCGGTGACCTCCTCGGCCACCATGAGCTCCTGTTTGGCCCCGCCGCCGGCCACCCGGGCCGACTCCGCCTCCGCGGCTTCGTTGAGTTCCCGCTCCAGGGCGGGAAGCTCGCCGTACAGGATCCGGGACGCGGCCTCGAGGTCGCCCTCGCGCTGGAATTTCTCCGCGGCGGAGCGCAGTTCGTCGATCCGGGCCTTGAGGTCGCCGACGCGGTTCAGGCCCGCTTTCTCGGCCTCCCAGCGGGCGTTGAGCCCGGCGAGTTCTTCTTTCTTATCCGCCATGTCCGCCCGGATCGCGGCCAGCCGCTCCACCGACGCCGGGTCGGTCTCGTTGGCCAGCGCCAGTTCCTCCATGGTCAGGCGGTCCACGGAACGGCGCAGCTGGTCGATCTCCTCCGGGGCGGAATCGATTTCCATCCGCAGCCGGGACGCGGCCTCATCGACGAGGTCGATCGCCTTGTCCGGGAGCTGCCGGCCGGAGATGTAGCGGTTGGAGAGGGTTGCGGCGGCGACGAGGGCGGAGTCCGCGATGGCGACCTTGTGGTGCGCCTCGTAGCGCTCCTTGAGTCCGCGCAGGATGCCGATAGTGTCCTCCACGCTCGGCTCGCCGACGAAGACCTGCTGGAAGCGGCGTTCCAGCGCGGCGTCCTTCTCGATGTTTTCGCGGTACTCGTCCAGCGTGGTGGCGCCGATGAGCCGCAGTTCGCCGCGGGCCAGCATGGGCTTGAGCATGTTCCCGGCGTCCATGGAGCTGTCCCCGGTGGCGCCGGCCCCCACCACGGTGTGGATCTCGTCGATGAAGGTGACGATCTGGCCCTCGGAGCTCTTGATTTCCTCCAGGACGGCCTTGAGCCGTTCCTCGAATTCACCGCGGTACTTGGCGCCGGCCACCATGGAGGCGAGGTCCAGGGCGATGAGGGTCTTCCCGCGCAGGCTTTCGGGCACGTCGCCGGCGACGATCCGCTGGGCGAGGCCTTCGACGACGGCGGTCTTGCCGACGCCGGGTTCGCCGATGATGACGGGGTTATTCTTGGTCCGGCGGCTGAGCACCTGGATGATGCGGCGGATCTCGGCGTCGCGGCCGATCACCGGGTCCAGCTTGCCGGAGCGGGCAATCGCGGTCAGGTCGGTGCCGTACTTCTCCAGGGCCTGGAAGGTGTTTTCGGGGTCGGCGGTGTCCACCTTGCGGTCGCCGCGGACACCCGGGAGGGCGGCGAGCAGGGCCTCGTGGGAGGCGCCGGCGTCGCGCATCAGCTTGCCGACGGCGTCACTTCCGGACGCGAGCCCCAGCAGCAGATGCTCGGTGGAGACGAACGTGTCGCCGAGCCGCTCGGCCTCGTTCTGGGCGTTCTTGATGGCCTGCAGGGCGGTGCGGGACAGCTGCGGCTGCTGCACCGAACTGCCGGAGGTGGAGGGAAGGGCCTTGATCGCGGTGCTGGCCTGGACGCTGACGGAATCCGGGTCCGTGCCGGTGGCGCGGAGGAGGGCCACGGCCACACCCTCGCGCTGGTCCATCAGCGCCTTGAGCAGGTGGGCGGGTTCGAGCTGGGGGTTGCCCGCCGTCGAGGCGTTCATGGCGGCTGCCGCAAGAGCCTCCTGGCTCTTGGTGGTGAATTTGGCGTCCAAAGAGAGCTCCTTCCGGGAACATGCTGCTATTAAAGTTGAGTCTACTCCGCTCAACTTTGCACAGGGTCCGCTTGGCTCCATGTTTGCCGACGGCGAAACTGCTGTCTAGGGCCGGAGTCCCCCCGGGGCCGCACCTCGCTCCCCGGGGGGACATGCCCTCCGCACCCGCGGGCCCTTGGACATAGTCCTGATATGCCCACTCCCCGGGTCCAAGACTGGACATGCCCCAAGGGACTCGGGCTCAGGAAGGGACATGTCCGCTCGAATGCAGGCGCGGGTTAAGGCCCGGGAATGGACATGCCCTCCGCGCAGGCGGGCTCCAGGACATAGTGCCAATCTGGCCACTCCCCGGGCCCAGGACTGGACATGTCCCCCGGCGCCAGGAGATCTAAGCCCCGTTAAACCATTCGACGGTCGGCTCCCCCAAGGAGCCGACCGTCGTTTGATGGGGGCTGGCCCGATGTCGGCGGGCCAGCTCCGTGGGACGGTCGAGGGAACCGCTCCCGCAGGGGATTTAGTTGTTCAGGTATCTTGTCACACATATGACAAATCTGTCACGTCCCTTTTTTGAAGTTTTCCGTGGGTAGTCTTTTGACCATGGATGAGAAAGCGGCAGCGCAGCACCACACGACCGGATCCATCTTTCTCGACAAGGAGCACCCGGCCGCCTGGCGGGCCCTCAACGGGCTGGGCCTGAAAGCCAAGGAGGCCGCGGATGAGGCCGGCCTGGACCGGACGCTGATCGAGCTGCTGAATGTCCGCATCTCGCAGATCAACGGCTGCGCCTACTGCCTGGACCTGCACGTGGGCGACGCCCTGAAAAACGGCGAATCCGCGCAGCGCCTCGCCGTCCTGCCGGCCTGGCGGGACACGGACCTCTTCACCGAGACGGAACGCGCCGCCCTGACGCTGGCCGAGGCCATCACCAACATCTCGGACGCCCGCGCCCGCGAGCACGAGGGCGCCGCCGCCCGGAAACACCTCACGGACGGTCAGTTCTCCGCCATCAGCTGGCTGGTGATCGCCATGAACGCCTTCAACCGGGTCTCGATCGTCAGCCAGCACCCTGTCCGCAAGGACCGCGGGGAGCCCGGCCGCCGTCAGGCCGGGTAGATCGACACCGCCGCCGCCTTGACCACGAAATAGACCTCGAGGCCCGGCGCCAGCCCGAGGTCCGCGGACGCGGCAGGGGTCACGTCCGCGGACAGCTCGCCGGCGCGGACCCGGATCTGGTCTCCGTGCGGCTCGACGTCCGTGACCGTGACGCGGAACGAGTTCCGCGGACTGCCGTGCGCCTCGCTCAGGAACACGGACACGGCCGACGGCGGGAACGCCGCCACACCGGCCTGCCCGGGAACCAGCGGGGCGTCGTGCTGGCCCGCGAACTCCAGACCCTCGGCGGACCGGATCCCGGCGGAAGTCACGGTGCCCGCCACCAGGTTCAGCCCGGCCAGCCCCGCGGCGAAGCGGCTGCGCGGCCGCCGGAGGACATCGCGGGTGGGCCCGTCCTCGGTGATCCGGCCTTCCTCCATGACAATCACCCGGTCGGCGAGCATGTAGGCATCCAGGACATCGTGGGTGACGATGATGGCGCGCCGCCCGGCGAGAACGCGCTTGAGCAGCCGCCGCAGCAGCGGAGCCGCATGGATGTCCAGGGCGGAGAGGGGCTCGTCCAGCAGCAGGATCTCGGGGTTCACGGCCAGGGCGCGGGCCGCCGCCACGCGCTGCGCCTGCCCGCCGGACAGCTCCCCGGGCCGGCGGTCGGCGAGGTCGGTGGCGTCGACCTCGGTCAGCCAGTGCCGGGCGGTCTCCCGGGCCTCCCGCGTGGGAATCCCCGCGCTCCGCGGCCCGAAGGCGACGTTTTCGAGGGCGCTCAGGTGCGGAAACAGCAGCGGGTCCTGGGCCAGCAGGGCGGTTCCGCGGCGGTGCGGCGCGGTCCAGGTGTGCACGCTTGGGCCGAGCTCGAACAGCACCCGGCCGTTCACTTCGGCCCGGCCGGTGTCGGGGCGGAGCAGGCCGGCGACCACGGAGAGCAGGGTGGATTTCCCGGCCCCGTTCGGGCCGAGCACGGCCACCGTCTCGCCTGGTGCGAGGCTCAGCGAGACCTCAAAGCGGCGGGCGGCGAGGGCGGCGTCGAGCGTGAACGTCACGCCGCCACCCGCCAGGGAGCCCCGGGGCGTGCCGTCCGGCTGACGGAGCCAGCAGGCGCCGGCCCCCGGTAGGAGAGCCCGACGACGACGACCGCCACGATGACCAGCAGCAGGGACAGCGCGACGGCCGCGTCGGCGTCGGTCTCCCGCTGCAGGTAGATCTCCAGCGGCAGCGTGCGGGTGACGCCCTGGAGGCTGCCGGCGAAGGTGAGCGTGGCGCCGAATTCGCCCAGGCTCCGGGCAAAGGAGAGCACGGCCCCGGACGCGAGTCCGGGCAGGACCAGCGGCAGGGTGACCCGGCGCAGCACGGTGGTGGGGCGCGCACCGAGGGTCGCTGCGACGGCCTCGTACCGGCTTCCGGCCGACCGGAGGGCGCCCTCGAGGCTGACGACGAGGAACGGCAGGGCCACGAAGGTCTGGGCAAGCACCACCGCCGTCGTCGTGAACGCGATCTGGATGCCGGCGATTTCGAGGCTCTGCCCCAGCAGGCCCTGGCGTCCGAAGGCATACAGCAGCGCGATGCCGCCCACCACCGGGGGCAGCACGAGCGGCAGCAGGACGAAGGACCGCAGCAGCCGCTGGCCCGGGAAGTCACCGCGGGCCAGCACCAGCGCCAGCGGCACCCCGAACACGACACACAGCACCGTGCTCGCGGCGGCCGTGCGGAGGCTCAGCCCCAGGGCGGTGAGTGAGGATTCCGAGGTGATGAGCGGGATGAACTGCGGCCAGTTGACCCGGCCCAGCATGGCCGCGAGCGGCAGCAGCACCAGCAGCGCCCCGACGGCGGCCATGGCCATGACCCAGCGCGGAATCCCGTTGTAGGCGCTGTCCCTCCGGCGTCGGATGCGCACCTAGGGGGTTCCGAATCCGGCGCCGCGGAGGAACTGCTGGCCGTCCGGGCCCAGAACGGCCTCAATGAACGCTGCCGCGTGCTCCTTGTGCTTGGCGGTCCGCACCGCCGCGATCGGATAGGTGTTCACCGCCTGCTCCGCCCCGGGGAAGGGGACCTCCTGCACCTTGTCCCGGGCAGCCAACACGTCCGTGACATAGACCAGCCCGGCGTCGGCCTCCCCCGAGGCGACCTTGCCCAGGACATCGGTCACGGACGATTCCTCGCTGACCGGTTTCAGCGTGACGCCGGCGCCCTGCCCGACCGCCTTGGCGGCCGCGCCACACGGGACCTGCGCCGCGCAGATGACCGTCCTGACGCCGGGCCGGGCGAGATCGGCAAAAGAGGCGATGGACGCGGGGTTCCCCGGGGGCACGGCGATGGTCAGCACATTGCTCGCGAAGTCACGGGGCGGTCCCTCCACCAGTCCCGCGCCGCTCAGCCTGGCCATGGTGTTGGCGTCGGCGGAGGCGAAGACATCCGCCGGGGCTCCCTGACTGATCTGGGTGGCGAGGTCGGAGGACCCTGCGAAGCTGAGGGTCACGGTGGTTCCGGGGTGCGCGGCCTCGAACTGCTCGGCGAGCGCCGTGAAGGGGGCTTTGAGGGAGGCCGCGGCGAAGACGGTGACGGTCTTCCCTGCGTCCCCGGCGTCCCCGGGCCGTGCGGCGCAGCCTGCCAGGCCGGCGGCGAGCACTCCTGCCGCCAGCGCGGCGGCGGCCCGGAGGGCGGGCCTCATATGACGCCCTTGCCTTTGGGCGTTTCGATGATCACCGTGGTGGCTTTGACGACGGCGGTCGCGACCGAGCCGAGCTCCAGGCCGAGCTCCCGCACAGCCTCGCTGCTCATCAGGGACACCACCCGGAACGGCCCGCACTGCAGTTCCACCTGGGCCATGACGGCGTCGGCGGTGATGGCCGTGACGAGTCCGGTGAAGCGGTTGCGGGCGGAACTGCCCGCTTTGGCGGGGTCTTCCGGAAGCTGGGCCTGCTCCCGGGCGAGCCGGGCGAGTTCCAGCCCGTCGACGGCGAGCCGTCCGGCGTCGTCCTTGAGCGGGGTCAGGCTTCCGTGCTCGGTCCAGCGCCGAATGGTGTCGTCGCTGACACCCAGCAGCCGGGCCGCCTCGGAAACGCGAATATTAGGCATAAGGCCACTCTAACCCTCATATGCGGTCTGAAACCGGCTTCTTACCCCGCAGATTCGGACCGCTCGGCCGGCCAGCGCCTTCCGCGGCAACCAGAATATCCGGCCCGCCACTTCCTGATTAACGGGCCAGCCCGTGCGGGCGGGGGCTCCGGCTGTGAGACGGTTGGTAAGTAACATGACCATCCGATAGTGGGAGACAGAGCAGCATGGGCAGCCCGGACAAGACAACCCCCTGGAACGACAGCCTGGGCCGCGCCAGCATCAGGACCGCACAGGTCCTCCTGCTGCTGGTCCTGACCGTGGTCGTGGTGTACGCCCTGATCCAGGTGCGACTCGTGGTGATCCCGGCCCTGCTGGCGCTGATCCTTGCCGCCGCGATCGCACCTTTCGTCCACTGGCTGCGCCGCCGCGGCTGGCCGAGCACCGCGGCCACCACCGTGTCCTTCGTGGCGCTCCTGCTCGCGTTCGGTGCCGTCATCACCGGCATCGTCTTCGCCGTCATGAGCCAGGCGGACGAACTCGCCGACAAGGCCACGCAGGGCTTCGACCGCGTCTACGACTTCGTCCGCACCGGCCCCATCCCCATCGATGACCAGCAGATCCAGCAGGCGCGCGACGCCGCCATCGACTTCGCCACCAGCAGCACCGTAGGCGCGGGCGCCATCTCCGGGCTCAGCGCGGCCGGCAACTTCATCACCGGCGCCGTGCTCATGGCGGTGATCCTGTTCTTCTTCCTGAAGGACGGCGAAAGCATCTGGGCCTTCATGCTGCGGGCGTTCAAGGGCGAGAAGCTGGTCAGGGCACGTCGCGCCGGGGAACGGAGCCTCAATGTGCTCGGCGGCTATGTGCGCGGAACCTCCATCGTGGCCTTCGTGGACGCCTTCTTCATTGGCCTGGCACTGGTGATCATGGGGGTGCCGCTCGCGCTGCCGCTCGCCGCGCTGACCTTCATCGGAGCCTTCATCCCGCTGATCGGCGCCACCCTGGCCGGCATCCTCGCGGCGCTCGTCGCACTGGTCGCCAACGGCCCGCTCGCGGCGCTGGTGGTCATCATTGTCGTGATCGTCGTCAACCAGCTGGAGGGCAACTTCCTGCAGCCCGTGGTGATGGGCCAGGCGCTCAACGTCCACGCCCTCGTCATCCTGCTGGCCCTGACGGCCGGCACCATCCTCGCCGGCATCATCGGCGCCATCCTGGCCGTCCCCCTCGTGGCGGTGGCCTGGGCCGCCATCAAGGCCTGGAACTCAGGAGGCGACATCACGCCCGCGGAGATCGCCGAAGCCGAGCATGAGACCCAGCTGAATGAAAAGGGCGAGGGCGTGCGCTCCAAGCCGGTCCGTGCGCAGACCCAGGCGGAGCAGCAGTCGGACACCGCCGCTGCTGACGCCAGCCAGGGCTGATCCGCGGCCGGATTAGACTTTCCCCATGGCCATTTACCTGGACCCTCCGCTCTGGCCGGCGCACGGAACGCACTTCTCGCACCTGATCTCGGACACCTCGCTGGGTGAACTGCACGCCTTCGCGGCGGCGGCCGGCATCCCCGACAGGGCGTTCGACGGCGACCATTACGACGTCGCCGAAGCCCGGTACGGGGCCCTCGTGGCTGCCGGGGCCGTCCCGGTGGAGGGGCGGGTCCTGGTCCGCAAACTGATTGACAGCGGGCTGAGGATCCCGGCCCGGCGGCGCAGCGGCTCGCTCAAGCTCCCCCTGCTGACGCGCTGGAACGCCGTCCTGCCGGGCCACGACGCGCTCTTCCTGGACCTGCTGGACCGCTGGGGCGAGGAGCACCGGAAATACCACGGCCGCACCCACCTGCTGGCCGTGCTGGAGGCCCTGGACCTCCTCACTGAGCCCGCCGACCCGCCGCGGACCGTGCTGCTCGCCGCCTGGTTCCACGACGCTGTCTACCGCGGCATCGCGGGCCAGGACGAGGAGGAGTCGGCCCGGCTCGCCGAGGAGCGGCTGGCCCACGCCGGCCTTCCCGCGGCCGAGGTGGACGAGGTGGCCCGCCTGGTACGGATGACGGCCGACCACCAGCCGGAGCCCGGCGACGGGGCCGCCGCCCTGCTCAGCGACGCCGACCTCTCCGTGCTCGGCGGGGAGCCGGCAGCCTACGCCCGGTACCTGGCCGCCGTCCGGCAGGACTTCGCGCACATCGGCGACGACGACTTCGCCGCCGGACGCGCCGCCGTCGTCCGCCAGCTCCTGCTGCTGGATCCGCTGTTCCGCACCCCGCGGGGCCGGACCCTGTGGCTGGACGCCGCGCGGCGGAACCTGCAGGCCGAGCTCGGGTAGGCGCAGGGCGCAGGCCCAGCCAAAACATACTCTTCCGCGACGGCCCTAGCCATCCTCATCCTAGATTGCTAGCATCCTAGTATGGTCGAGAAAACGCAGTTCAACGTGTATCTGCCGGCGCCACTGGTGAAGCGGGTCAAACATGCCGCCATCGAAGAGGGGCTCTCCCTCTCCGCCTATGTCGAACAAGCTCTGATGCAAGTCCTCAACAGCAAGGAAGGCTCGGAACAATGAGAATCACGCCGATCCGCTATGTGCGGGATATCGAGAAGTCCAACCGGTTCTACGCCATGCTTGGCCTCACGGAGCAGGCGGCCACCAGCGGCACCTGGGCCGAACTGCATGGCGAGGGCGGCGGGCTGGGACTCCATATCGCCGCAACGCCCAGCACCCACCTCGATGCGGGCGCGGTGTCGTTGCAGTTCACCAGTGACGAGAAGCTCGAGCCTCTGGCCGAACGCCTGGCAGCGGCGGGCTTCGAGCCGTCCGCCATCATTGACGAAACCTTCGGCCGGTACTTTACTGTCGCGGATCCCGACGGCTACGTGCTCCAGGTCAACGACGCGGACGAGGAGCTCCGGAACATCAGCTACGAAACCCTCGAATCCGCGGCCCTGAAACCGTAGGCGGCACGCAGCCAGCGTTGCCCTGGTCTGGTCGGTCAGGGGCTGCGGCGGAGGTGGTCGGCGAGCCGGTCGAAGGACTCGCGCCAGCCGACGCCCTGACCGTCGCGGTTGTCGATCGTGTCGAAGGGGCCCTGGAAGAAGATCATCCGGGTGCCGCCGTCGATCTCCTCCAGCTGGAAGGTCACCTCGGTCTCAAAGCCCCGGGTGCCGTCCGGCTTGTCCCAGGCGTGGGTGAAGATGAACAGATTGGGCGGTTCGATGTCCGTGTGGACACCGCTCCACCAGTGTTCCTCCCCGGTGCTGTCCTGAACCATGCAGGCCCGGTACAGGCCCCCAATCTCCAGATCCGCGTCGATGCTCTCGCGGGGAACGTGGAACCCGCGCGGACCCCACCAGACCGCTGCCTGTTCCGGATCCGTCAGGGCGGACCAGACCCGGGCGATGGGAGCTTGGAATTCGCGGGTGATGACCAGCATGAGGTCCTCGGGCGGAGCGGCGGACCCGCCCTGGCCGGACGCTGCGGGAACGGCTGTGACATGCTCGGACATTGCGGGACTTCTCCTCTACAACGGTTAGCGATAGGCCTTGCTGTACGTCGTCACAAAGGGCTTGTCGGTCGGGACGATCTGTTTGCCCAGCGGCATGAGCGAGACCGGGATGAGCTTGAGGTTGGCGATGGCCAGCGGGATGCCGATGATGGTGATGGCCATGGCGAACGCGGTGATCACGTGGCCGATCGCGATCCAGATCCCGGCGACGAGCAGCCAGATGACGTTCCCGAGCAGGGAGAACACGCCGGTCCCGCCCGGCCGGTCCACCACGGTGCGACCGAACGGCCAGAGCGCATAGTTGGCGATCCGGAACGACGCGAGCCCCCAGGGGATGGTCACGACCAGCAGACAGCAGATGATCCCGGCCACGAAGTAGCCAAGCGCGAGCCAGAGCCCGCCAAAGAGCAGCCAGATGATGTTGAGCAGTGTCTTCATGGCTCCATTCTCCCCCGTCGGAGGGCGATCCGGCCTAGGGGTTCACCCTGAACAATTCCTGAAATGTGTCCCGTGACGCGAGCCGCGGGCCGGGCGCTTTGCGAACGCACGAAAGGGCACAATACTGGGAACATGCCTGCACTCTTGAAGATTGCCCTGATCGTTGCCGTCGTCCTGCTGGTCGTCGGGTTTGTTGTGGAGGCCGTGCAGTTCCTGCTTTACGTGGGCCTCCTGGTCCTGGTGGGCGCCGGCATCATGTTCTTCCTGCGCCGCTCGCGCGTCACCCGCTGACGCCGCCCGCTCGGGACGCGCGCAGATGACAAACATCGGGGACCTGCTGGGCCCCATCCTCGAAGTCATGACATGGGTGGGTTTCGTCCTGGGCCTGCCGCTGCTGGTGTGGGGCTGGGTTTTGCGCCGGCGCCATTGCCAGTGGGCCGGGACGACCGGCAAGGTGATCAGCGCCGGCGGGTTCACGGGTTACAGCTGGACGGACCACCACGACGCCGACCACCGGTCGCTGCTGCCGGCGGCCGAGTCTCACGGCCTGGTGGTCGGGTCCGACGTCGACCTCTTCTACGACGTGTGCCACCCGTCCCGCTGGGGGCTCACGCCGCCGAAGCAGGACAACGCCGCCTGGACCATTGGCTGGATCCTCACCGGGGTGGGGATCGTTTCCACGGTCGGCGGCTTTGTCCTGCTACTTTTCTAAACGTTGACCGGCCTGCCGGCTAGGCCTGCTTCACCATGGCCGCCTCGACACTGATCTTGACCTTGTCGCTGACCAGCAGCCCGCCGGCCTCGAGCGCGGCGTTCCAGGTCAGGCCGAATTCCTTGCGGCTGATGTCCGCCTCCGCGCTGAACCCGGCGCGGGTGGCGCCGAACGGATCCACCGCGATGCCGGTGAACTCGACCTCCAGGTCCACCGGCTTGGTGACGTCGCGGATCGTGAGGTCGCCGGTCAGCACGTAGTCCTCGCCGTCGCCCCTGATACCCGTGGCGCGGAACGTCATTTCCGGGTACTTCTCGACGTCGAAGAAGTCGGGGCCGCGGACGTGGGCGTCCCGGTTGGCGTCGCCGGAATCGAAGCTGGCGGTCTTGATGCTGGCATGGAGGCTGGAGTCGGCGAGCGAATCGCCGACCCGGGCCTCCGCCATGGCCTCGTTGAAGCGGCCGCGGACCTTGCTGATGCCGGCGTGGCGGACGCTGAAGCCGACTTCGCTGTGGGACATGTCCAGCGTCCAGACGCCGGGGGTCAAACCTTCGGGCAGGGTCACAACGGTCTCCTTCGCGGGTGGCGGGCCGGGCCCGCCGGATCATCGGGGTACTCCCCCAAAGAGCCATGCTAGTCACGGCGCCGCGGCCCGGCTAGCCTTCCGCGGAACCGGTCGCTACAGCCGCGCCTTGGGCGCCCATCCGATCGCCGGGGCGATGTGCCGGACCACGGTGCCCAGCAGCTTGGCGTTGAAATCCACACCGAGCTGGTTGGGGACGGTGAGCAGCAGGGTGTCGGCGTCCCGCACGGCGGCGTCGGCGGCCAGTTCCGCGGCGATGGCGTCGGGGGCGCCGACGTAGCTCCGGCCGAAGCGGGCCACCAGTCCGTCGATCACCCCGACCTGGTCGCGTTTCTCCCGCAGGGCGCTGAGGCCGAAGAACCGGCGGTCCTCCTCGTCAACGATCGGCAGGACGCTGCGGCTCACCGAGACGCGCGGTTCGTGCTGATGGCCGGCGTCGGCCCACGCCTGCCGGAACATGGCGATCTGCTCGGCCTGCAGCTGGTCGAAGGGCACCCCGGTGTCCTCGGTGAGCAGCGTGGAGCTCATCAGGTTCATGCCCTGTTCCGCAGTCCACACGGCTGTGGCGCGCGAACCGGCGCCCCACCAGATCCGTCCGCCGAGGTCCGGTGAATGCGGCTGCAACGGGCAGCAGCCCCGATCCGCCGCCGGCGTACCGCGGTTCCGCCTCCGCCATCCCGGCCCCCGAGATCGCCCGCCGGAACACCGCGGTGTGCCGCCGGGCCATGTCCGCGGCGGTCTCGCCGTCCGCCGGCACGTGACCGAAGGCGGCGGCGCCGTCGCGGGCGGGTTCGGGTGAACCGCGGCTGATCCCGAGCTGCAGCCGCCCGCCGCTGATCAGGTCCGTCGCGGAGGCCTCCTCGGCCATGTACAGCGGGTTCTCGTAGCGCATGTCGATCACGCCGGTGCCCATTTCGATCCGGCTGGTCCGGGCGGCGACGGCGGCCAGCAGCGGGAACGGTGAGGCCTGCTGCCGGGCGAAGTGGTGCACGCGGAAGTACGCGCCGTCCACGCCCAGTTCCTCGGCGGCGACGGCCAGTTCGATGCCCTGCAGCAGGGCGTCGCGGGCGGTCCGGGTGCGGGAACCCTCGCCGGGCCCCCAATGCCCGAAAGACAAAAATCCGATGCGCTTCATGTCAGGGCCAACACGGGAGCCTCCTGCGGCATTCCTGCCGTGAGCTCAGGGTTTCGCGGCCAGGGATTTCGCCGCCGCCACGAAGTCCCGGATTTTGGCCAGGTCCTTCACCCCGCGGGAGGACTCGACGCCGGAGGAGACGTCCACCCCCCAGGCGCCGGCCTGCGCGGCGGCGCCGGCGACGTTGGCCGGATCGAGCCCGCCGGCCAGCAGCCAGCTGCGTCCCCCCAGCCCCCTGGCGCGGACCGAGGCGTAGTCCCAGGCTTCGCCGGAGCCGGGGACGGCGGCGTCGATCAGCAGCAGCTCCTCACCCCAGTCCGCGAACGCCTCGGGCGCGGCGGCCATGGTGACGGCCCGGATGAGCTTGAGTCCGGCGTCGTGCACGGTGCGCACGTCCGCCGGGGTGCGGTCGCCGTGCAGCTGGACCCAGTCCAGCCCGGCCTCGCGGGCCCGTGCGGCGGCGTCCGCCGCGAGCTCGTGCCGGAAGACGCCGACGGCGGGGAGGCCGGCCGGGACGTGGGTCAGGAGTTCCCGTGCCTGCGCCGGCGTCACTTCGCGGGGGCTGCGGGTCAGGACGAAGCCGACGGCGTCCGCTCCGGCCTCCGCCGCGGTCCGGACCGACTCGGGGGTGCTGAGCCCGCATACCTTGACGAACAATTCGGCTCCTTCTTCGGTGTTCACGTTGTTTCTGCCTCCGACGGTAGCAAGGACCGTGGCCAGACGGCGCGTCACCGGCCCCCCGAGGTGAGATTTGGCGCCCATGGTTGTCCAGAACATGGGCGCGAAGTCGGACCTCGGCGCCGGGGGCAGCGGCCGGGGCCCCGCGCTGACCTTCCCGGCCGGCCGCTAGGGTGGAGGGATGGAGATCATCCGCTATGCCGAGCTGAAAGCCCACCCCTGGCGCAACGGCGGCGGGGTGACCCGCGAACTGGCCAGCCATCCCGCGGCCGCCCCCGCGCAGGGAGCCCCCGGGCAGGACGCCCCCGGCCAGGACGGCCCTGCGGCTGCCGGCTGGGATTGGCGGGTGAGCATCGCCGAGGTGTCCAAGGCCGGCGACTTCTCCGCGTACCCCGGCATGGACCGCGTCCTCACCGTGGTGGAGGGCGAACTGCTGCTGCTCAGCGTCGACGGCGCCGAGCACCCGCTCGAGAAGTACCGCCCGTTCCGTTTTTCCGGCGACGCTGCCGCCACCGGAGCGCTGCCGACGGGCGATATCCGCGACCTGAACGTCATCACCCGCCAGGGCGTCTTTAAGGGCTACACGTCCATCATCGAACTTTCCAAGAAGCGGGCGCATCCGGTGTTCGAGGGCCAGTTCGGGATCCTGCTCCAGGGCCAGGCGGCGGTCACTCCCGGCACCGCCGGCACCGGGCCGGGTGCGCCGTCCGGCACCGCGCCGGGCGCGGGGCCTGGCACGCCATCCGGTGCCGCGCCGGCCGCGGGCACGGCCGGCGGCTCCCCCGGGCCGCAGGCGGCCGAGCCGACGACGCTGGCCCGCTATGACGCCGTCGTCGGTTCCGACACCGACACCCCCGAGATCCTGGGCCGCGGCTTCCTGGCCGTCGTGTCGATCGACCGGGTCGCGGACTAACCCTCCGTCACCTTCACCCGGGTGGCGCCGATCCCCACCGAGTCCTGGGACAGCCGCTGCGCGAGCCAGATCGGCACGATCGAGACGACAATCAGGACGACGGCCACGACGTTGACCACCGGCGCCTGGTTGGGCCGGAAGAGGTTCTGCAGGATCCAGATCGGCAGGGTGGTGTCGCCGGCGCCGATGGTGAACGTGGTCACGATAATCTCGTCGAAGCTCAGCGCGAAGGCCAGCAGGCCGCCGGCCAGCAGGGCGGAGCGGAGCTGCGGGAACGTGACCAGCCGGAACGTGGTGAACACGCCGGCGCCCAGATCCGCTGACGCCTCCTCCAGCCCGCCGCTCATCCGGCGCAGCCGCGCGATGACGTTGTTGAACACGGTCACCATGCAGAAGGTGGCGTGCGCGATCACGACGGTCCACATGCTCAGCGAGACACCCAGAATGGTGGTGAACATGTTGTTCAGGGCGATGCCGGTCACGATGCCGGGCAGCGCGATCGGCAGGATCACGAGCAGGCTGATGACGTCCCGGCCGAAGAACTTGTAGCGCAGCAGGGCCAGCGCCAGGAGCGTCCCCAGCACCAGCGAAATGAGGGTCGAGACCGCCGCCACCCAGAGTGAGGACACCACGGCCTCGCGGACGCCCGGGGAATCGAAGGCCCGCCCCCACCACTCCAGGGTGAACCCCTGCGGCGGCCAGCCGAACGTCCGGTCCGCGTTGAAGGAGTTCACCACCACCAGCAGCAGCGGCAGATAGATGAAGAGGAACACCAGCGCAGTGACGACGCCGAGGATGACTTTGGCGCTTCGGGAAAGTCTCATGGTGCTCCTTCCAGCTGCCCGTCGGTCACAGGCTGTTGAGGGCGCCGGAGCGCCGGACGATGAAGAGGTACAGCGTGATGATCGCGATCGGGACCAGTGAGACGGCGGCGGCGAAGGGCAGGTTGTTCGCGGCCCCGACGTTCGCGTAGACCACGGTGCCGAGCATCTGGGTGGTGCCGCCGACGATCTGGGCCGTGATGTAGTCCCCCAGCGAGAGTGAGAACGTGAAGATCGTCCCGGCGATGATCGAGGGGACCAGCAGCGGGAACATGACCAGGCGCATCGTGGTCAGCGGTTTCGCGCCCAGGTCCCCGGAAGCCTCCAGCAGCGAATCGGGGACCCGGTCGAAGCCCGCGTAGATGGGCAGGATCATGAACGGCAGCCAGATGTAGGCCAGCGTCAGGATCACGGCGGTTTCCCCGTACCCCGGGGATTCCAGCCCGACCGGCGTCCCCAGCCACTCCAGCAGCCCGCCGTCGGCGAGCACGTTCCGCCAGGCGTAGGCCTTGACCAGGTAGCTGGCCCACAGCGGCATCAGCACGGCCACCACCAGCAGCTTCTGCCAGCGCGGGCTGGCCACCTTGGCGATGAAGAACGCCATGGGCAGTGCCAGGACCAGGTCGATCAGGGTCACGGCGATGGCGATCCACAGGGTCCGCAGGGTGATCCGCTGGTAGACCGGATCGGTCAGGACCGTCACCACGTTCTCGGTGGTCCATTCCGTGGACACCTTGCCGGTGAAGGTGTCCACGGTCCAGAACGCGGTGATCAGCAGCGCCGCCAGGGCGGCGATGTAGACGAGCACGAGCCAGCCGGCGGGGGCGGTCACCAGCCCCGCCAGCCGCAGGTTCGGCGAGCGGTGGAGCAGCGCCGAGAACCTGTGGGCTTTGGGCCGGGGCACGGCAGCTGCCGGCGGCGCCCCGGGGACCGGGTGCTGCGTCTGGAGGGTCATCTCAGCCCTTGATCTCCGTCCAGGCCTTCGTCCACTCCGAGTAATCCGTGCACTTAACGTCCGTGCGGCCGTCCAGGCAGTCGGCCACCGGGGTGGTCCAGTACCAGATCTGCTCTGCGTAGGCCTCGTCACCGGAGTGGAAGGTCTCGCAGTGCGCCTTGTCCTTGGTCAGCTCACAGGCCTTGGGGTTGGCCGGCGATTCGCCGAAGTACTCCGCCACCGCCGCATTGGCCGCGGGGCTGGCGATGTAGTCGAGCCAGAGGTAGGCGCAGTTCTTGTTCTTGGACTCCGAGCCGATCATCCAGGTGTCCGACCAGCCGGTGGCGCCCTCCTCGGGGAGCAGGGTCTTCACATTGGTCCCGTTCGCCACGGCGATGTTCGCGCCGACCTGCCAGGTGGTGCCGACCACCGTGCTGCCGCTGGCGAAGGCCTGGACCTCCTTGACGACGTCGCTCCAGTACTCGCCGATGTGCTGGCGCTGCTGCTTCAGCAGGTCCACGGATGCGGCGAGCTGGTCCTTGTCCAGCGCGTAGGGGTTCTTGATCCCGAGTTCCGGCTTGTGGGCCATCAGGTACACGGCGGCGTCGGCGATGTAGATCGGCGAATCGTAGGCGGTGACCTTGCCGCTGTGCTGGGCGGCGTCGTCGAACACGGCCCGCCAGGAGGTGGGGGCCGGGGTGACGGTGTCCACGGAGTACATCAGCAGGTTGGCTCCCCAGCCGTGGGGCATCCCGTAGTTCTGGCCGTCCACGGTGTTCCAGGCCTTGTCCTTCAGGAACGGGTACACGTCGGCGTAGTTCTTCAGCAGGTCCATGTTGACGGGCTCCACGTCGTTGCCGGCGACCAGCCGCAGGGAGGCGTCACCGGAGGCCGAGACGACGTCGTACTGTCCGGTGCGCATCAGGGTCACGGCTTCGTCCGAGGTGCCGAAGGGCTTGAAACTCACCTTGCACCCGGTCTCGGTCTCGAACGGGGTCACCCAGTCGACGGCGGGGTCGTTGCTGCCGTCCTCGACGTAGCCCGGCCATCCCAGGATGGTGAGCTGCCCTTCGCCCTGGCCGATTTCAGTTTTGACCGGCTGCGGGGTCGGGGTGGCCGATCCCCCGCCGGTGGTGCCGCAGCCCGCCAATGCGAGCGCTGCCGCCGCGGCCACCCCAACCACGAGGGAGGCCCGATTCCTTGATGCCATGATCCTTACCTTTCGTTGTGGGGTGAATCAGAAGCAGACTCCGCGGGTGGGTGCACGGCTGACGCGTCAGGGGCCGCCGGGCGGCAGCCAGACGGCGGCGTCGTCGTCCCAGCTCACCGTGACGCGGCGGTCCAGCAGTTCCGCGTCGCCGCCGGGAAGCGTCTCCGGAGCGAGAACGACGACGGCGGGACCGTCGTCGAGCTGCACCCGCACCTGGGTGGCGTGCCCCACGTAGACGAGGGCCGTGACGGTTCCGGGGCGGGAGGTGACGCCGGCGCGCGGTTCCGGCGCCGCCGTCCAGGACAGGCGCAGCCGTTCGGGCCGGATGCAGACCTGCTCCGCGCGGCCGTAGAGTTCCTGGGCCTGGGCGGCGTCGAAGATATTGGAAGTGCCAACGAAATTGGCCACGAACGCACCGCCCGGGCGCTCATAGATCTCGTGCGCCGTGCCGATCTGTTCCAGGCTCCCGTTGTTGAAGACGCCGATCCGGTCGCTCATGGTCAGGGCCTCCTCCTGGTCATGGGTGACGAAGATGAAGGTGATGCCGAGCGAGCGCTGCAGTTCCTTGAGTTCCACCTGCATCTGCTGGCGGAGCTTGAGGTCCAGGGCGCCGAGCGGTTCATCCAGCAGCAGGACCTTCGGCTGCACCACCAGCGCCCGGGCCAGGGCGACCCGCTGGCGCTGGCCGCCGGAGAGCTGGGCGGGTTTGCGTCCGACGAACTTCCCCAGCTGCACCCTTTCCAGGGCTTCGCGGGCCCGCGCCTGGCGCTCCTTCCGGGGCATGCCCCGCACGCGCAGGCCGTACGCGACGTTGTCGACGAGGGACATGTGCGGGAACAGGGCATAGTCCTGGAAGACGGTGTTGAGGTCCCGTTCGAAGGGCGCCATGCCGGTGACGTCCTTGCCCTCGAGCTCGATGCTCCCGGAGGTGGGCAGCTCGAAGCCGGCGATCAGGCGCAGGACGGTGGTTTTGCCGGAGCCGGAGGGACCGAGCATGGAGAAGAACTCGCCCTGGCGGATGTCCAGGTCCAGGTTGTTGACGGCGACGGTGTCCCCGAAGACTTTGGTGAGTTTCCGCATGCGGATCGCCGGAACCGCGTTCGTTTCCGCCTGTCTTCCGGCGGCGAGCGTTTCGGTCATGGGGTGCGCCTAACTCCGTTGCCGGATCGTCTTAGATGCGACACAGCGGGATGTGATCCAAGCCACAACGGGCTGATGGGCCAAATACTATTACTCCATAGGTTTTGTGTATAGACCCTCACGAAAGCCCGGATTAGGATGGATCAACCGGGCGCCGGAAGCCCCAGCGCGCCGGCTCTTGGTGCCAGGACCAGGTGCCAGGGACGCGATGCCAGAAACTGCCAGGGAGGCCCGGATGCTGCTTACACCGCAGAGCGCTTCCCGCAGCCTGGCGGCCGTGTTCACCCCGATCAAATCCCGGGGACTGGTGGACGAGGTGTGCGGCCGGATTGAACAGGCGGTGGAAACCGGGTTGCTCACCAGCGGCCAGCGCCTGCCCAACGAGACCGAACTCGCGGCCGCCCTGGGCGTCTCCGCTGTGACCGCGCGCGAGGCCCTGTCCCAGCTGCGGACCGCGGGCATCATCCGCACGGCCCGGGGCCGCAGCGGGGGAAGCTTCATCGCCGACAACGTCCTGCCCTCCCGGGAACGGGCCCTGGACCAGCTGCGGGACCTGACCCGGCTTCAGATCAGCGATCTGGGGCTGCACTACCAGGCGATCGCCGCCGCCTGCGCCGGCGTCGCGGCCCGGCGCTCCGACGCCGCGGACGTGGCCACGTTGCGTTCCTTCATCCCGACGGCGGAGGCGGATCCGCTGCACTGGCGGCTGGCGCTCTCCGAGTTCCTGCTCGAGGTCGCCGCCATCGCCCGCTCGGCCAGGCTGGCCCGGGAGCTGATCCGGCTGCAGGCCGACCTGGGCACCCTCACGCTGCTGCCGTGCGCCGACGCCGGCTACCGCACGACGACCACCGGACTCCTTCTGGACGTCGCGGCCGCCATTGAGGCCCGCGAGCCGGCCGCCGCGGAAACCGCGGTGAAGGCGCTGGTCGCCGCCACCACGGACTGGCTGCTGACCGAGCAGTCCAAACGCTACTGAGCACCCCCGGTTCCTTCGAGCTAAGGCAGAGACCCGATGTCGGAAACCACCGCCTCCATTGACACCATCACCGTGCACGCCGGGGAACTGGACGCCGCCATCACCGGGATCGAGGACCGGCTCGCGGCGTGGGCGGCGGACACGGGAACGGCCCTCGCCGCGCTCTCCGGCAAGGTCACCGGCACCGCCGTGGACAAACTCATCCGGCCGGTGGTCGAGGAACTGGTCAGGACTCCCGACGGATACGTGGCCGGCGCAGGATTCCTTGCCAACGCCGGGCTGCTGGGGCCCGAGCGCAGCTACATCGCCTGGTGGCAGGGCGAGGAACTGGAGCACGTGGACGCCCTCGCCAACTTCAGCCCCAACTCCATCAGCCGTTACGTCAAGTCCGAGTGGTTCCGCGTCCCGGTGGAGACCGGCCAGCCCCACGTGACCGGGCCGTACGTGGACTTCCTGTGCACCGACGAATACGTCCTGACCTTCACGCACCCGGTCTTCTGCCGCGCGGACGGTCCGGTGGTGGGCATTGTGGGGATGGACGTCACCGTACAGCGGCTCGAGCGCGGGGCCATGGCTGCCCTGCGCCGGATCGGGGAACGGGCCACCCTGGTCAACCCGGACGGCCGCGCCATCGTCTCGGCCGCACCGGACATCGCCGCCGGGGACCTCGCCGCCGCCGCGGATGGCTGCAGCGTCCATCCCGTGGGCAGGAAGTTCCGGATCTGGAGCGAAGCCACCGCTCTCTGACCCGCACGCCGTCCCATCGAGTGCTCCACAACCGCCGTTTTGGACCCTCAAAAGGGCGGTCCTGGAGCACTCGATGGTGGGGTTCGGCGCGGGTACGGTGCCCTGGCCGAGCTTGCGAGGCGAGGGGCCGGTGGGGAGTACTCGATGGTGGGGTCATGCGCCGCTCGTTGCCGCGGGTTCGCCTCTCCGCGGGGGTGTTGCTAGGCTGGAATCAAGACCCCGCGTCAGGGGCCTCCGGACGACGGTTCAGTACCCGGCACGCGACAAGACTGGCCACAGGAGCTGTCATGTCGTGGTTAATCCTTATCCTTTCCGGGTCGCTGGAAGCCGTCTGGGCCGCGGCCCTGCACCGGACCGCGCAGGCCACAGGCCGCCGCCGGATCGCGCCGGCCGCCGTCTTCCTCGTCTCCGTACTGGCCAGCACCGGCGGACTTGCGGTGGCCATGCAGTCCATCCCGACCGGCACCGCCTACGCCGTCTGGGTGGGCGTCGGCGTGGTGCTGACCTCCGCCTACGCCATGATCGCCAAGGTTGAGCCCACGACGGCGGCGCGGATCCTGCTGCTCGGCGGGATCGTCGCGTGCGTGGCCGGCCTGAAGCTGGTGGCGTGATGATGGCCGCGAACCGCACACCGAAACCGGCCACCAAAGCGCCCGCCGCCACGGCGGCCTGGCTCATCCTGCTCGCCTCCGCCGTGCTGGAGGCGGTCTGGGCCACGGCCCTGGGCCTGTCCGACGGTTTCACCCGCCCGCTGCCGACCCTCGTGTTCGCGATCACCGCGGCGCTGAGCATGGCCGGGCTGGGCCTGGCAGTCAAAAGCATCCCGCTCGGCACGGCCTACGCCGTCTGGGTCGGGATCGGCGCGGCCCTGACGGTCGGCTGGGCGATGGCGACCGGCGTCGAACCGGCCAGTCCGCTGAAATTGCTGTTCATCGCGGGGATTGTGGGCTGCGCGGCCGGGCTGAAGCTGCTGCCGGCGGCGAAATCCGCGGCCACCCCGGCGCTCCCGCCCAGTTAGTGCGCGCCCGGAGGCGTGATCCGGGGCGACACGCCGTGGATGCGGCCCGGCTCCCGTTAGTAACTGGGCGGGAGCGCAGGAATACTCCGGAGCGGCCCCGGGTTGGGGGTAGAAACAGCGAAAGAGAGGCCCCCATGAAGGCAGCAACAGCCATGCTCGGCGACGGTTTGATGGTCAGTCCCCTGGGGTTCGGCGGCATGGCCCTGACCCCGGTGTACGGGGAGGTGGATCCGGCCGAGGCCCTGCGCACCCTGCACCATGCCGTGGATGCCGGGGTCAGCTTCATCGACACGGCGGACATCTACGGCGGCGGCAGCAACGAGGAGCTCATCGCCCGGCTCCTCAAGGAACGCCGCGGCGAGGTGCAGCTGGCTACGAAGTTTGGCCTGGTGGGCACCCCGTCCGCCGGCTACTCGGATATCCGGGGTGACGCCGCGTATGTGCGGCAGGCCGTGGACCGCAGCCTGCGACGGCTGGGCACCGACACCATCGACCTGTACTACATGCACCGCCGCGACCTCCGCGTTCCGATTGTGGAAACCGTGGAGGCCATGGCGGGGCTGGTGCAGGCCGGCAAGGTGCGGCATCTGGGCCTTTCCGAGGTGACGGCCGAGGAGCTGCGTGAAGCCAGCAGCGTCCACCCGATCGCCGCGGTCCAGAGCGAGTGGTCCATCTGGAGCCGCGATGTGGAACAAAACGTTGTTCCTGCCGCGGCCGAGCTGGGGGTGGGGTTTGTGCCTTATTCGCCGCTGGGCCGGGGATTCCTCACCGGGACCGTGGACGCATCAACGCTGGGCAGCAACGACTTCCGCCGCAACATCCCGCGCTTCGCCGAGGCGGCGCTGGACGCCAACCAGGGTGTAGTCGCGGCCGTGCAGTCCGTCGCGGCTGAACTTGCCGCAGCCGGGCAGGCTGCAACTCCTGCCCAGGTGGCGCTGGCCTGGCTGCTCGCGCAGGGCCGGAAGCTGGGCCTGCCCGTGGTCCCGATCCCCGGCACGCGCAGGGCGGACCGGATCGACGAGAACCTCGGCGCGTTGACGCTCGACTTCACCGCAGCGCAACTCGAGAAACTCGACGCCGCCGCGGACGCCGTCGTCGGCTCCCGCTCCGCGGACCCCAACTGGGTGTCCCAGGGCCGTGAATAGCGTCTCCGTAGACTGAAGCCCATGGACTCGCTCATTCATTCGTTACGTGACATCACCATCCGCCGCATTTCGGTCAGCGAGATGGACAACAACGTGTATCTGCTCACCAGCAAAGCGTCGGGCGCGCAGCTCCTGATCGATGCGGCCGATGATCTGGCCGCCATCCAGGGGCTGCTTGCCGACGCCGCCGCGGATACCTCCGCGGCGCCGAAGCTGGCGCTGGTTGCCACCACCCACCAGCATTGGGACCATGTCCGTGCGCTGCCGGGCCTGGTGGCGGCCACCGGGGTCAAGACTGCGGCCGGGACGGATGACGCCCCCGAGCTGCCGGTGCCGGTGGATGTGCTGCTGGATCACGGGGACGTCGGCAACTTCGACGGCTTCGACGTGACGGCAGTGCACCTGCGCGGCCATACCCCGGGGTCGATCGCGCTGGTGTACCAGGACCCGGAGGGCCCGGCGCATATCTTCTCCGGCGACTCGCTGTTCCCGGGAGGCGTGGGCAACACGCAAAACGATCCGGACCGGTTCGCCCAGCTGATCAGCGATGTCAGCGAGCGGCTGTTCGGGGCGTATCCGGATGACACCGTGGTGCATCCGGGCCACGGGAAGCCCACCACCCTGGGTGCGGAACGCCCGCACCTGGAGGAGTGGCGCGCCCGCGGCTGGTAGGCCAAAACCTCGTCGAGTGCTCCAGAACTGCCGTTATGAACCCTCTAAACGGCAGTTACGGAGCACTCGATGGTGGTTAAGCTGGGGCCACGACCGCCGGGTTCCCTGACCGAGCTTGCGAGGTTAGGGAGCGGTTGGGGATTAGCGGCTGCGGCGTTCGTTCGACGCCGGGGCGGACGCGCGGCGGGGGCCGCCGCTGCGGGCCGGACGGCCTTCGCCGGAGCGGCCGTTGCCGCCGCCTGCGTAGGATCCGCCCGAGGTGCCGCCGGTGTTGGAGGACCAGACAGCCGAGTTTCCGCCGGCGCTGCTGCTTCCAGCGGTCTTGGCGCCGGCAGCTGCACGC
This sequence comes from Pseudarthrobacter oxydans, assembly GCF_030812335.1. Lineage (GTDB taxonomy): Bacteria > Actinomycetota > Actinomycetes > Actinomycetales > Micrococcaceae > Arthrobacter > Arthrobacter oxydans_B. The sequence goes on along the minus strand of NZ_JAUSSN010000012.1, from coordinate 116,890 downwards.
TGGCCCGTTGCCGGACGCCCGCCGCGCTGGCCGCCGGTGGCGCCGCCCGTGCGGGGAGCCCCGCCGCGCGGTGCGCCGCTCCGGGGTGCGCCGGTGCGGGGAGCCGAAGCGCCCCGGGCGTCGCTGCGCCCTTCTGCGGCGCGGCCGTCTGAACCGCGGCCGGCCGAGGCGCGGCCGCCGGCGGCCGGAACATCGTTCCGGTGGGTGCCGTAGGAGGTGGAGCGGGCGCGGACGCTGCGGCGCTCGGCGCGCTCGGCATCCTGCCGGTCCTCGTTGCGCTCAATCACACGGTCTGCTGCGTTGCGCGCGGCGGCCTGGCCCTCGTAGGCCACGGCACGGCGCTCGGCGCGGGGCAGATCGGTGCGGGGAGCCTCGGTGCCGACGCGTCCGCGTCCGCCACGGCCGCCACGGCCACCCGCAGTGGGTGCGGCCTGGGTGGTGCGGCGGGCGCGCTTGCGCTCGGCGTTGGCGCCGGTGGAGCTGCCGCCGCCCTGGTTGGACTTGGCGGCCAGCAGTGCGGCGCGGGTGCGCGGGTCGATCTTGTCGGCCATTTCGCCGACCAGTTGAGCAACCAGCGGCGAGTTGGCCGTGACGCGCTCGAAGTTAACCTCGACGCCGGCAGCCTTCATCAGCTTCTTGACGTCGGACTGCTGCTCCGGCAGGGTCAGCGTGACGACGGTGCCGTCGGAGCCGGCGCGGGCGGTACGGCCTGAGCGGTGCAGGTAGGCCTTGTGCTCTGTGGGCGGATCCACGTGGATGACCAGCTCGACGTCGTCGACGTGGACACCGCGGGCGGCGACGTCGGTGGCGACCAGGACGCGGACTTCACCGGAGGAGAACTCGGCAAGGTTCCGGTCACGGGCGTTCTGCGAGAGGTTGCCGTGCAGGTCGACGGCGGGGATGCCGGCGTCGGTCAGGGTCTTGGCCAGCTTGCGGGCGTGGTGCTTGGTCCGCAGGAAGAGCACCCGGCGGCCGGCGCCCGAGGCGAGCTCGACGATCAGCTGCTTCTTGACGGTCTGGTCGTTGACGACGAGCACGTGGTGCTCCATCGTGGTGACCGCGGCCTGTGATTCATCCACGGCGTGGGTCAGCGGGTTGGACAGGTAGCGCTGGACGATCTTGTCCACGCCGTTGTCCAGCGTGGCGGAGAACAGCATGCGCTGGCCCTGGCTGGGGGTCATGTCCATGAGCTTCTTGACCACGGGGAGGAAGCCGAGGTCGGCCATGTGGTCGGCCTCGTCCAGCACGGTGATCTCGACGCCCTCGAGGGTCAGGACACGCTGGCGGATCAGGTCCTCCAGGCGGCCCGGGCAGGCGATGACGATGTCGACGCCGGCGCGCAGCGCCTTTTCCTGGCGGGCCTGGGAAATGCCGCCATAAATAACGGTCGTGTTCAGGCCCATGGCCTTGGCCATCGGCTCGATGGTCGCGTTCAGCTGGGTGGCCAGCTCACGGGTCGGCGCGAGGACCAGGCCCATCGGGCGGCCGGGCTTGCGGAAGTGCTTGGCTTCCCGCTCAGCGAGTCGTGCTACAAGCGGGATGGCGAAGGCAATGGTCTTGCCGGAGCCGGTGCGGCCGCGGCCCAGGACGTCGCGTCCGGCCAGGGTGTCCGGCAGGGTCTTGACCTGGATGGGGAACGGTTCAACGATTCCCTGGGCGGTAAGGGTGTCGGCGAGAGCCTTGGGCGTGCCGAGGGCAGCGAAAGTAGTCATATGTTTCAAAGGTCTTTCAGGCGGTATCCGTGCGGATATCGGCCCCCGGTGCCGGTTGGCCCAGGGGTTCGCCGAAGAAAAGTCAGGTGATCAACCGGCCAGCTGCCCGTGGGGGCGGCGGCCGGGACCAAATAGAACGCGTTCATCGACGCAGGATGTGCCTCTCACATGAAAAAGTCCCACTCCCTGAAGGAATCCGAAAGGAATCCGCAGGGGAACCGGTTGATGAACCGGACCGATCATTCAAGACCAAAGTGGGCATCACTGCACATCAAGTTCCCTCAGTCTATCATCCGGCGAGGCCAGGACCGTTTTGTCCCCTCAGCCCGCCCCTCAGCCCGCCAGGCTGGGGGCCTGGAACAGCGGCACGTGCGACGCCGGCACGACGGGCGCCGGGGCCTCCGACGCCGGCCGTCCGGACGCCCTGCCCGGGGCGGTGGCCGCCGAATCGTGTGTGGCCGTCGAGCCATGCGCCGCCGCGGAACCGCGCCCGGGCGGTGATTCGCATGTGGCCGCGGAACCGTGCCTGGCTGCCGGGACCGCCGCGCGGCGGATCACCAGCACCTCGGCGTCGATCAGCCGCCGGGTTCCGGTCCGCTCGTCCAGGATCCAAAAAAGGTCCGTGGCCGCCACCGTCCGGATTACCTCGCCCCGGTGGAAGAGCTTGCCGTTGTGCCACGCTTCAATCTTGTCCCCCACCGACAGCTCCCCACACGATGTCACCTGCTGCGCAACGTCTACGGTCATGGCCTGTTCCTTCCTCAGATCCGGATGCACCCCAGCGTCGTTCCGTCCTCCGGCTCCAGCCTCCATCACCGAGGTTTCGCGGGCGTTTCCGGGCGGTGATCTTCGTGTGTCAATTTTGGGGTGCAGCCGATGTTCCGGTGTCGCCCGGAGCCTTCCCCTGCCATGATGTGGGAAACGGCCCCACACCCCGACACCCCGAGACCGGCGAGGACAACGATGACGGAACACAAGCACCCCAAGCACTCCGAGCACGAGAGCACTGTCAGTGCGGCCCAAGTGTGGGACGAGAAGTACCGCAGCCGGGCCAAGATCTGGAGCGGCGAGCCGAACCCGCAGCTGATGGCCGAGGCCGCGCACCTTCCTCCCGGGACGGCCCTTGACCTGGGTTGCGGCGAGGGCGCGGACGCCATCTGGCTCGCCAGCCGCGGCTGGAAGGTCACCGCCGTCGACGTCTCCGCCGTCGCGCTGGAGCGGGCCGAAGCGCATGCGCAGGAACGCGGCCACAGCGGGAACATCACCTGGGTGCGGCAGGATCTGGCCACGTGGGTGCCCGGGGAGCTCTTCGACCTGGTCACAGCCCAGTTCCTGCACTCCACCGTGATGCCCTGGCAGCAGGCCCTGCAGCTGGCCGCGGCGGCGGTGCGGACCGGCGGCACGCTGCTGATCGTGGGGCACCACCCCGCCGGGCTGCCGCCCTGGGGGCAGCACCATGATCACGCGGCGGAGCGGTTTTACACGGCGGAGCAGCTGGCCGGCGAGCTGGGCATCGAGGCACCCCAGTGGCGGCTCGACGTCGTGGACACCCGGCACCGCAGCGCCACCGGGCCCGACGGCGAGGCTGCCGCGCTGACGGACGCCGTGCTGCGCGCCACCCGGCTGGCGGCGCACTAGCCCGACGCCGGCTCCGCCCCGCGGCAGCCCCGGCGCCTTGGATCGGGGCTACTGCCGGGGTTGTGACCCAGAACACGAGGCGACAACCGAGGCGAGCTTTCTCGACATACGTCGACCCGGGAAAAGCTGGAGGAGGCGCGTCGCACCCCCCGCCCGAGGCGGCCGGGGTGGCGTCCGGCGGTTGCCGAAAAATTGCCGTTCCCGCAGGAAGGGCCGGGGGGAAAGCCGCGTCGCGGGGACCTTGCGCGGTCGGGTGGAAACCGTTCGGGTGCCCAGGACAGTTCGCGGGCGTCTGCCGGGCAGCGCCGTCGTCCGGGCCACTGGGCCGCCGCGAACCGGCCCCGCGCGGCGCCTACGCTTAATCCACACGACAAAGTGTTACCTCCATCACACATCAGATGGATCCGTGCGCGCCGCCTGCGGAAGGTCCTCCGCCCCGGCGCGCCCGTACTAGGAAGAAGCCCAATGTCTGAACGCACCACAACGGCCGGTCCGAAGCCCGCCCTCAATTCCTCCAGCAGCGACGGGCAGGAACCGCACCTCGCCCGCGCCCTGGGCAACCGCCACATCCAGCTGCTGGCCATCGGCGGCGCTATCGGCACCGGGCTGTTTATGGGTTCCGGGAAGACCATTTCGCTGGCCGGCCCGTCGGTCATCTTCGTCTACATGATCATCGGCTTCATGCTGTTCTTCGTCATGCGTGCCATGGGCGAGATCCTGCTCTCAAACCTGAACTACAAGTCCTTCAGCGACTTCGCCGGCGACCTTCTGGGACCCTGGGCCGGCTTCTTCACTGGCTGGTCCTACTGGTTCTTCTGGGTGGTGACCGGCGTGGCCGACATCGTCGCGATCGCGGGGTACGTGGACAAGCTCGCCCCGGGCACCCCGCTTTGGATCCCGGCTCTGATCACCCCGGTGGTGCTAATCGTGCTGAACCTCCCCAGCGTCAAGGCTTTTGGTGAGGCGGAATTCTGGTTCGCCATCATCAAGGTGGTGGCAATCCTTGCCCTCATTGGCACGGGCATCGTCATGATCGCCACCCACTTCACCTCCCCCGACGGGGCTGTGGCGAGCCTGTCCAACCTCTGGAATGACGGCGGCATGTTCCCGCACGGCATGTTCGGCTTTGTCCTGGGGTTCCAGATCGCGATCTTCGCGTTCGCCGGCATCGAACTTGTGGGCACGGCGGCCGCCGAAACGAAGGACCCCGAAAAGAACCTGCCGCGCGCCATCAACTCCATCCCCATCCGGGTCCTGCTCTTCTACGTGGGCGCCCTTGTCGTCATCATGGCCGTCAACCCGTGGCGGAACATCGACGCTGCGAGCAGCCCCTTCATTGGGATGTTCACGCTGGCCGGCTTGGGCATCGCCGCGGTGGTCATCAACCTGGTGGTCCTCACGTCAGCTGCGTCCAGTGCCAACTCCGGGATCTACTCCACCTCCCGCATGGTTTACGGCCTCGCTCAGGACGGCAACGCCCCCAAAGCGTTCGGAAAGCTCAGCCCGCGCAAGGTTCCGCAGAACGCCCTGCTGTTCTCCTGCATCTTCCTGCTGGCCGGGCTGATCCTGCTGTACTCCGGCGACTCCGTCATCGGCGCCTTCACCATCGTCACTTCGGTGGCGTCCGTGCTGACCATGTTCGTCTGGTCAATGATCCTCATCAGTTACATTGTGTTCCGCCGCCGCAGGCCCGCCCTGCACGCCGCTTCCACATTCAAGATGCCGGGCTCGGGCTTCATGCCGTACGTCGTGCTCGCGTTCTTCGGGTTCATGCTGGTGGCACTGGGCCAGGCTGACGATACCCGGCTCGCCCTCTTCGTTACCCCGGTTTGGTTCCTGCTCCTCGGCGCGGCCTGGTACCTCAACCGCCAGACGCCGCTGCAGCAGGCTCGGATCGCCGAGTGGAAAGCTGTCCGCGAGGCCGAGACGGTGACCGCAGGCGTTTAGGCCTGCCCTGCCCGGGAAACCGGCAGCCAGGCCCCCACCGGGAAGCCCTCAGGGGAAGCTCCGGCCGGATCCACCGGCCGGAGCTTCCTGTGTTAACAGCGCTCCCCGTGCCAACGGTCCTTGGCCGCTACCCGCGTCATGGCACGCCTCAGCGCCCGGCAACGCGCGCGGCGACGACGACCGCGGCGACGCCGATCACCGCCGTCAGGGCGAAGACGCCGCCGAAGGACGCCGCCGCCGTCGGGAACGCGGCAAAGATGATGCCCGTGGTGGCGAGGGACAGCGCCCCGCCCAGCGAGTCGGAGATGGACATCGCCGAACTGTTGAAGCCCTCGTTTTGCTTGCTGGACAGGGCCAGGGTCATCACGCTCAGGCGCGCATACATCAGCCCCATGCCGGCTCCGGCGAACACCCAGGCGGCGATCGCGACGGCGGCCGGCCAGTTCAGGACCGTGGTCACCAGCACCAGGACAACGGCGCCGAGAACGAGGGCCGCGCCGATCCGGACCGCGCGGCGGTGGTCCAGGCGCGACCCCAGCCGGCCCTGGACCGCGGAGCCAGCGGCCCAGGAGACGGCCCCGCCGGTGAGCGCCAGCCCGGCGAAGGTGGGCGAGAAATCGTAGCGTTCCACCAGCAGGTACGGCAGGTACACCTCGGCGCCGAAGAACGCGGCAGAGGCCAGCCCGCGGGTGAGGATGACGCTGGGCAGGCCGCGGCGGGCCGTCAGGGTTCCCCGCGGCACCAGCGGGCGGACGGCGATGAGGGCCACGGCGACGGCCGCCACCGCCGCGATCCCGCCGGCCACCGGCAGGCGGACGGAGAGGTTCAGGCCGAGCACGGCGAGGGCCGCGAGCGCGGCCCAGGCCAGCCGGCCGGAGCCCGAGGACTTCCGCGGGGCCTCAGTGGACATGTCCCCCGGCGCGGCAGGCTTCGGGGTTCCGGTGTCGGGCGTGCCGTGCAGCCCGCGCAGGGCCGGCACCACCATCAGCAGGGCCGGCACCACGAGCCCCACCACGCCGAGGAACACCCAGTGCCAACTGACCAGCTGCGCCACGAGGCCGGCGGCGAAGGGACCGACCAGCGAGGGAATCACCCAGGCGGCGGAAAAAGCGGCGAAGATCTTCGGGTGCAGCACGGGCGGATAGACCCGGGCGATCACCACATACAGCGCCACCGTCATCGCGCCGCCGCCCAGGCCCTGGACCAGCCGGCCGGCCACCAGCGCAGGCATGGTCGCCGCTGTTCCGGCGATCAGCAGGCCCAGCACAAACAGGGCCACGGAGGCGTACAGCGGCCCCACCGGGCCGCGCCGGTCGGACCAGTTGCCGGCGGCCACCATACCGATGACGCCGGTGGCAAGCGGACCGGCGAACGCCAGGGCGTAAAGGGCAGCCCCGTCCAGCTCCCGGCTGACCAGCGGCATGATCGTGGTCACGGCCAGCGATTCGAACGCGACCAGGAACACGAGGGCACAGGCGCCCAGCGTCACCAGCAAGTAGTCGCGGTGGAAGATGCCGGCTGAATCCAGGCTCGGAGCGGGGGCGGTACGGGGCAAGATGGCGGCCTGATCGATAGTTGTGGACGGAACCGTGGAACCTCAGCCGGCGGTGAGGCCCGGGCCTCTGGCCGGTCTACAGTTCCTGGCGGGACGGGGAAGTTGGCTCAAGGGGAAGCATGCCACAGCCGGCGGGCGGGGCGCACCATGCCCTGCAGTTCTATACTCGCGGGAAGACAGCGGCGGAAAGGACACAACGACGTGAACGAACGAATCGGAATCATCGGTGGAGGGATCGTTGGCATCGCGCTGGCACGCTCCCTCGCTCAGCGTGGGATCGGCGAGGTCACCGTCTTCGAGAAGGAGAACCGGCTGGCCAGCCACCAGACCGGCCACAACTCGGGCGTGGTGCATGCCGGTCTCTACTACGCGGCGGGATCGCTGAAAGCGCAGTTGTGCGTGGCGGGCCGGGAGGCCCTCCGGGACTACTGCCGGCAGAAGAGCCTCCCGTACCGGGAAGCCGGCAAACTGGTGGTCGCCGTCGACGAGTCCGAGTTGCCTGCCCTGGCGGAAATCGAGAAGCGCTCACGGGCGAACGGTGTGCCCGGCCTTGCCCGGATCGACGGCGCCGCCCGGCTGCACGACATCGAACCGCACGTCGCAGGCGTGGCAGCGGTCCACTCCCCGCACACCGCCGTCGTCGACTTCGCGGCGATCACCGAGGCGATGGCGCAGGACGTCCGGGCGGCCGGCGGCACGGTCCTGCTCGGACAGGAAGTGGTGTCGATGGCCGTCGAGGGCGCCACCGTGCGCGTCGGCACGGCCGGGTCGGAGCACGTCTTCGACCGCGTGATCGCCTGCGCCGGCCTGCAGTCCGACGTCGTGGCCCGTCTGGTGGGGGCGGACCCCTCGCCGAAAATCCTCCCGTTCCGGGGCGAATACTGGTCGCTGAACCCTGAGCGGAGCGACCTGGTGCGGGGGATGATCTACCCGGTGCCGGACCCGCGGTTCCCCTTCCTGGGCGTGCACTTCACCCGCGGTGTGTACGACGACGTGCACGTGGGTCCCAACGCTGTGCCGGCCCTCGCCCGGGAGGGCTACGGGTGGCTCGCGGTCTCGGCGAAGGACACCTGGGAATCGCTGCGGTGGCCGGGGGCGGGCCCGCTGGCGAAGAAGCACTGGCGGATGGGCGTGGACGAGATCAGCGCCTCGCTCGTCAAGGCGCTCTACTATCGCAAGGCCCGGCGCTTCATCCCCGAACTGAGGATGTCGGACCTCACGGCGAAGACCGCCGCGGGTGTCCGGGCCCAGGCCTGGGGCCGCGACGGTGCGCTGCTGGACGACTTCGCGGTGGACCAGGTCGGCCCGGTGACGCTGCTGAGGAACGCGCCGTCGCCGGCCGCCACGTCGTGCCTGGCCATTGCCGACTACCTCACCGACAAGTATCTGCTGGTCCGGCGCCCGTAGGGCTCCGCGGTCAGTCGCGGCTGGTGGTCAGCCGCCGATGAAGCGGTTCCGCCCCGCGCGGTAGCCGAACACCGCGGCCAGCGAGCCGACCACCAGGAACAGGACCCCCGCTGCTGCGAAGGAGCCGGTGGCCTGGTGCAGCTGGCCGACCATCAGGGTGCCGGTGGAACCCACGCCGTAGCCGACGCCCTGCATCATCCCGGACAGGTGCGCGGCGGTGTGGCCGTCGCGGGTGCGGACCATGATCATGGTCAGCGCGACGGCGGTCAGGCTGCCCTGGCCCAAACCCAGCAGCCCGGTCCACACCCAGATCAGCTCCAGCGGGCCGAAGATACTCAGCGCGAAGCCGCCGCCGGTCATGAGCGCCACCACGGTGTTGATCGCGCGCTGATCCCGGAACCTGGTGGCGAGCGCGGGGGCGAACAGGGACCCCAGCATCTGCAGCAGGATCGAGACGGAGACGATCACCCCGGCGGTGCCGCCGTCCACCCCGCGTTCGCGCAGGATCGGTGCCAGCCAGGCGAACACGCTGAAGGACATCATCGCCTGCAGCACCATAAACATCGTCACCTGCCAGGCGACCGCCGAGCGCCACACGTTCACTCCGCCGTGCGCGGCCTGGTGCCGGCCGTGGCGCTGCCGGATGGCCAGCGGCAGGAAGAGCAGAAGCACGACGCCGGCGGGCAGCGCCCAGAACCGCAGCGCCGCGGTCCAGTCCCCCGTCGCGCTGAAGACCGGGTAGGTGAACCCGGCGCCGAGGGCTGCGGAGGCGCAGATCGCGGTGGTGTAGAGCCCGCCCATCAGGCCGAGCCGGTGGGGGAAGTCACGCTTCACCAGTCCGGGCAGCAGCACGTTGCAGAGCGAGATCGCGGCACCGCAGGCAGCCGTCCCGGCCAGCAGGGCGGGCAGGTGCCCGGCGTCCCCGGCGTCGAGCGGCCGCAGCAGCAGTCCGGCCGTGAGCACCGCCATCGCGCCCAGCAGGACGCGCTCGGCCCCGAAGCGGCGGGCCAGGACGGGAGCGAGCGGGGCGAACACCCCGAGCAGGGTCACCGGGACCGTGGTGAGGACGACGACCGCCCAGCCCGGCAGCCCGGCGTCGGCCGTCACCTCGGGGAGGACCGCGGAGAAGCTGGAGAAGACGGTGCGGAGGTTCAGCCCGATCAGGATCAGGCACACGCCCAGGTAGGCCAGGGCGCGGCGGCTGCCGACCCGGGTGGGCTCAGCCGCGGGGACGTCGTCGATTTCGGCGTCCACCAGCAGGCCCAGGCGGTCCACGACCTCGGTGCCGCTGGCGGTGGAGTCCGGGGAGCTTTTCGGTGTGGTCACGGACCCCATTCTGGCAGGCCCCGTGCAGGCGGCGGTGCCACCAGCGCCGGGACGGTCACTGCTGCCCGCCCGGGCGGACGCCGGGACTCCACTATTCTGGAAGGGATGAGTGAATCCCCAGAATCCCCCGAAACGCCGCAGCCTTCGCGCCCGGTGACCCCCGGCACCCAGGCCTCCTTCGGCACCTATGGAGGCCGTCCGGTCAGCTTTGTGCGCCGCGGCACCCGCCTGCACGGCCGCCGGCAGGTGGCCTGGGACGAACACTCTGACCGTTGGGCCGTCGAGGTGCCCCGCCACATCGCCAACACCTCCGTGCACCCGGACTACGTCTTCGACGCCGGGGCCGAATTCGGCCGGAAGGCCCCGCTGATCGTGGAGATCGGTTCCGGACTCGGCGACGCCGTGTGCCACGCCGCCGAGGAGAACCCGGACACGGACTTCCTCGCCATTGAGGTCTATACCCCGGGGCTGGCCAACACGCTGATCAAGATCAACAGCCGCGGCCTGAACAACGTCCGCGTGGTGGAGGCGAACGCGCCCGAGGTGCTCGCCACCATGCTGCCGGCCGGTTCCGTCACGGAACTGTGGGTTTTCTTCCCGGACCCGTGGCACAAGTCCCGCCACCACAAACGCCGCCTCATCCAGCCTGCCTTCGCCGACCTTGCCGCCCGGGCCCTGAAACCCGGCGGACTTTGGCGCATCGCGACGGACTGGTCCAACTACGCGGTCCACGTGCGCGAGGTCCTGGCCGGCTCCGCCGACTTCGAGAACCTGCACGACGGCGAGCGCAGCGGCGCCGAGAGCCCCCTCACCCAGGTGTGGGAGTCCGGCGTCGAGTCCCTCGTGGGCGGGGCCCCCGTCAAGGAGGGCCGCGCACCCGTGAGCACCGAACACACCGGCCCCAACGAGGGCACCGACGAGACGGGCGGCTGGGCGCCGCGGTTTGACGGCCGGATCCTGACGAGTTTCGAGAACAAGGCGCACGAGGCCGGACGGCTCATTTTCGACCTCAGCTACCGCCGCCGCTGAGCGCCCGGCTGGGGTGAGTCGCCGTCCCAGGATCCGGACCGGCGGCAGTGCTGTTCCCGGCGCGTTCGGCGTGGCACGATTACCTCAGAGGCACGAACCGGGCGGCACTGCGGTCCGAAAGAACCACCGAGTCAGTTGAAGGATCCATCATCAAAAGAGAACTGAAGGACGCCGCGGGCGCGGCCGAGGACATCACCAACTCCCGGACGCTGGAGTTTGCGGCGCGGGCCGGGTTTGCCGTCAGCGGCGTGCTGCATCTGCTGATCGGATTGGTCGCGATCCGGCTTTCCATGGGCGGCGAAGGCGAGGCGGACGTCAGCGGGGCGGTGGAACAGCTCGCCGCGCAGCCGGCCGGGCCGGTGCTGCTGTGGAGTTCCTTCGCGGCCTGCGTGGCCCTTGCGATCTGGCAGACCAGTGACGCCATCTTCGATTTCGAGCACCTCCCAGGAAAGAAGAAACTGGCGAAGAAGGCCAAGGCCGCTCTTCAGGCTGTCGTCTACGCCGGGCTCGCCCTCACCCTGTTCTCCTTTGCCAGCGGCGCCGGCAAAGACCACAGCAGCTCAACCAGCGACCTCACCGCGTCGGTGATGAAAGCCCCTGGCGGCTATCTGCTCCTGCTCGCCGTCGGCGCGGGGATCGCCATCGCGGGCATCGTCTATGCCATCCGCGGCTTCCGGCAGTCCTTCGCCAAGCACCTCCGGCTCCCCGCCTCGCCGAAGGCCAGGACCGCGGTGACCGTCCTGGGCGTCGTCGGCTACACGGCCAAGGGCATCGCCCTGCTGCTGGCTGGCCTGCTGATCGTCATCGCGACCGTGAAAGTGCACCCCGAGGAGTCAACCGGGCTCGACGGCGGGCTGAAGGGCCTGCGCGACCAGCCCTTCGGCATGTACATGCTGGCAGCCGTGGGAATCGGCCTGATCTGTTACGGCGTCTTCATGATGGTGCGGGCAAAACTCGCCAAGATGTAGCGGCCCGGCCATGCCCAGCCCGGACCTCCGCGCAGCCGCCCCGGAGTCCTCCTATGTCCTGGCCGGAACACTGATCTCGGACGGGCACACCACCGCCGATGCCGTCGTCGCGGTGGCCGGCGGCCGGATCGCCTATGCCGGGCCCCGGCGAGGGTTCGGCGCCGCAGGCTTCCGGGGCGCACGGGAAATCACCCTTCCGCCGGGCAGCTCGATCCTCCCCGGCCTCATCGACCTGCACTGCCACGGCGCGGCAGGCGGCAGCTTCCCCACCGGCGGCAGCCGCGCATGCCGCGACGCCGTCGATTTCCTGCACCGCAGCGGAACAACAACGCTGCTGGCCAGTCTGGTGACGGCGCCAGCGGAGGAACTCCTCCGGGGAATCGGGGTGCTGAGACCGCTGGCGGACGAGGGGCTCATTGCGGGCATCCACGCCGAGGGCCCGTTCCTTTCACCGGCCCGCTGCGGGGCGCAGAATCCGGAGTGGCTCCGGATCCCGGACCTTGAGCTGCTCGACCGGCTGCTGCGCGCGGCCGGCGGCACGCTCAGGACCATGACGTATGCCCCCGAGCTGCCTGGAGCCGGCCGGCTGGTCAGCACGCTCACCGCCAACGGTGTCACGCCGTCGCTGGGCCACACCGACGCCGACGCCCGCACCGCCGCGGACTCCCTGACGGGCGCGGCCGATTCCCTGCGGGCCGTCGGGGCCGGAGCTGGCCGGCGTCCGACGGTGACGCACCTGTTCAATGGGATGCCGCCGCTCCACCACCGGAGTCCCGGACCCGCGGCGGCGTGCCTGCGCCTGGCGGCCAGCGGCACCGTCGCCGTGGAACTCATTGGCGACGGCGTCCATCTGGACCCCGAGACGGTGCGGATGGTGTTCGAGCTGGTCGGCGCCGACAACGTCGTCCTCGTCACCGATTCCATGGCGGCGACCGGCCTGCCGGACGGCGACTACGAGCTGGGCCCCTCCGCCGTGGTGGTCCGCAGCGGCGTGGCCGCCCTCAAGAGCAACGGGGCCCTCGCCGGCGGCACGGCCACCTTGCTCGAGGTGGTCCGGAGGACCATCGGGGCCGGGGTGGCGCCCGAAGACGCGGTGAAGGCGGCGACCCTGGTTCCGGCGAGGATCCTGGGCCTCGAGGACCGGATCGGCAGCCTGAAGCCGGGCCTGCGCGCCGACGTCGTGGCGGTCGATGGTGACTTCGGCCTGACCGCGGTTTTGCGCGGCGGCCAACCCCTGACCCGCCCCGCCGGGGTCAGGGCTTGAAGTCGTCGTGGACCACGACGCGCGACAGCTCAATCGATCCATCCGGCAGACGCCAGTAGTGCAGCCGCCGCGCCGCGGCCACATTCTGCTCGATCGCCGCGCGGTAACACTTTGACCCGTTCTCGCGCACCAGCTGGGCTGTGTCTGCGCCCGCGTTGGCCCGCAGAGCGTGGACTTCACGCGCCGCGTTCCGGTCCGCCGTCCCGGTCAGGACCTCCACCATGGCCTTCAGCGCCTTTGCCGCGACGCCCGGCTCGGTGAAACCGTAGAGGGACGCCGCGAACTCCGGTCCGGCCGTCCAGTCCAAGGGCAGCGGCTGCCGTGCCTTCTCGGACGCCGGAACGTTCCTGGCCCACGCGAGGTACACATCGTGCCGCAGGCGCTCTGAGGCCGTCGCGAACAGCGCGTCCGAACCGGCGGCCAGGGCGCGTTTGAGCGCGGGCTGCGTCCGGCGCTTGTAGGCCCTGAGGTCCAGAAGTTCCTCATTCCGCCGGGCGAGCCGGACCTCCGCGTTCTCCAGCGCCGCCTGGGCATCCTCCGCGATCTGTTGTTCCGTCCCGAGTTCCCGCCGCAGGGCATCTTGCTCCTGCTGGAGGCTGACCAGTCCGGCCCCGGCGTGGCCGGCCGCGGCGACCAGTTCCTGCAGGGCCGAGACCTTCCGCCGTTCGGCTTCGAGCTGGAGCTGGGCGGTCATCAGCGCCGCCGACGGTTTCGGAGCGCGCCCCGCCGCCGCGGAAGCGCTGCCCTGCTCCGCGGCCCCGGTTCCGCCGGTCCCGGGGCTGGTGGGGGCCTCGGCGGGGAACGTCCGGCCCGAGGTTGGCTGCTCGGTGAGGTGCCGCCCGGACCGCAGCCAGGGCGTGCCGCCGGCCAGGAGCGCGGGCGCGGGCACGACGTCGGCGTCATCGTCGACGTCGAGCAGTGACAACACCACCGCCCCGTTCACCCGGAGGAACCGCGCCACCACCACCTCGCCTTCCGTCACGAGGCTGTCGGCGGCGTCGAGGGGGTTGGAGGAGATCCGGGCCTGGTCAACGGTCCAGCTGGAGCCAGGGTAAAGGGTGAGCTTCGCGTTTTTGGCGCTGACCTGTTCGGCCAGGGCGAGGACCAGGTCGCCGGGCCGGTAGAGCTCGGCGAGACGAGGCGCGGTCTTCAGCCCGTTGATGTCAAGGGTCCTGTCCTCAGCGCTGAGGTCGCCCTCGACGGGCTGACCCAGGTCCAGCATCCAGTCGAGGCGGACCGGCGGAACCACGTGCTCGCGCTGGATGGTGCAGCAGCTGCCGTCGCCCAGTTCAACGATGGCCCGGGAACCGGCGCTGGCGAAGGCCTTGATGGTGCCCCGGACGCGCCGGGGCAGGGTACGGACCGGCGCAGACTTCGGCGGGACCACGGTAATCAGGCCCAGCACGTCCTCGATGATGTCCTCGGCCGCGCGGACAGCCGCTTCGCGGTCCCGGGCCATCCGCAGCGGGCTGCGGTGCACTGCCGTCATCCAGCGACGATCCTCCGCATAGACCCGTGCCGCGTTGCCGAACACGTGGGCGCCGGACGGAAGACTGTCGCCGAAGGCATAACTCTCCGGACCGTTCTCAAGCCAGAAAACGTCGGCCAGATCACCGATTTCCCGGGCGATATGTTCGACGTCGATTCTGTTTTCCCGCTGCTCCGGATGCCAGGAGATCACCGCCGCCGGTTTAGTCCGCCCGGCCGCAGTCAGCTGCAGCGCCAGATCTTTCCCGGAGGTGACAACCACAAAAGCCTGTTCCATAACGAATCCCCAATCGCCGGTGCGGACGTGCGGGCCGCAGGTGGTGGGAAAGCCGTCGGCTCCCCCAACATGAGTAGAGCAGGGAGGTCCGACAGTTTTTGCGGCCGCCCCCTCGACCCCGTTATCCCCGCGGCACGGCGATGACCGCCATGGTCTGTTGCTGCCCGTCCCGCATCTCGACACTGGCGATGTTGGAGAGCTGCAGGGGCGTGGCCCCGGTGATCCTGACCCGGCCGCTGGGCGTTGCCGTCCACGCGCAGGCGCGGTCTTCGACGCCGTCGCTGTCCTTCACCCAGAGCGAGAAGGTGCCGTCCACCGGAAGGCTCCGGCCGTCGACCGCGAGCTCGGTGCCCCAGGTCTTCTTCACCATGCCCACCGTGATCTGCAGTCCGTCACTGGCCTGGACGGAGTAGCTGGCGTCCGGTTTGGGCGGCGGGTTGACCAGCGGCGCGGCCAGGACCCCGAGCGCGAGGCACGCCGCGGCCGCCGCGGCGAGCGCCGCACTCCAGCGGCGTCGGACGTTCCGGCGGCGCCTGGACAGTTCCTGGAGCATCCGCCGGGGCACGGCGGCCGGCGGCAAGGGCTCCGACAGCGCGGGATCCGACGTCGACAATTCCCGCCCGGCAGCGGCAGGCGCCGCGGCGGCGAGAGCCACTGCGTCGGGGACCGGGAGCGCGTCCAGCAGCGCAGGGAGGCTGGCCAGATCGTCCAGCTCCTGCCGGCAGTCCGCACAGCTGCCCAGATGCTGCTCAAAGGCCGCGGCCTCGCCGGGCTCCAGACCGCCCAGCAGGTAGGCGCCGAGCAGCTGGTGCAGCTCCGTGCCGCTCACCGTTCCACCCCCATCTCATCGAGGATCGCGCGGAGGGCCCGCACTGCGTAAAACGCCCGGGACTTCACTGTCCCGCTCGGGATCTTCAAGCTGACCGATGCCTCCTGGACGGTGTAGCGGCGGTAATGGAGGGCCACCAGAACGTCCCGGTGCTCGGCGCTGAGCCGCAGCAGCGCCTCTTCCATCAGCACCCGGTTGAGGAGTTCGTTGACGCGTTCCGCGCCGTCGGCCGGGTCGGCCAGCTCCCGGTCCGACGTCTCGCGGGGCCGGCGCTGGGCCTTGCGGTAGTTGTCGATCATGATGTTGCGGGCCGTCCGGAACAGGTAGCTGCGCAGGCTCCCGGTGATCTGGGGGGCCTGCTGCCAGACCCGCAGGATGGTCTCCTGCACCACGTCATCGGCCAGTTGCGGGTCCCGGCAGGCGCTGAGCACGAAACGCCGGAGCGCCGGCCCGTGGTCGCGGTAAATCGCCGCCACCACGTCTTCGTCCAGCGACATGACCGTCCTCCCTGGCCCTGAGGGTTTGCGCTGCTGCCCCTTATGACGCGCGGACCGCCGGAACGGTTCACGCGCGGAGTCCGGGCGCCGCCCAAGGCCTGCCCGCCCGGTACCTGCTGTGAACCATTCTTCCCCCGGGGCCGTCGTAACGGGTAGCGCCGGCCTGGCCAGTTGGCCGGTTCGAGTCAAGGAGCAGCAGATGAAAAAGCACCTCAGCATCGGCCTGTCCGCTGTCGCCCTCGCCGCGTTGCTCTCCGGCTGTGCCGGCACCAGCGGGACGGGCACGTCGCCGACGTCGGCGGCCGCCACAACGCCGCCCGGCAGCGCCGCGGCGACCTCGGCTCCGGCGTCGACCTCGGCACCTGCCGCGGCCGCCCCGGACCTCAAGGTCGCGGATTCGGCCGCCGGCAGGATTGTGGTCGACGGCAAGGGCATGAGCGTCTACTACTACACGAAGGACGTCAAGGACTCCGGGACAAGCAGCTGCACCGGCGGCTGCCTCGACGCGTGGCCCCCGGTCCTCGCCGCCGCCGACACACCAGCCGTCGACGGCGTCACCGGCACCGTGGGCACCATCGCCACCCCGGACGGCCAAAAGCAGCTCACCATCAACGGGATGCCCGTGTACTACTACGCCAAGGACCTGGCTGCCGGGGACATCCTGGGCCAGGGCGTCGGCGGCGTCTGGTACCTCGTCGCCCCGACCGGTGACATGATCACCGGCGCCGCCGGGTACTAACAAAAGTCAGCCCCGGCGGCCGACGGCCCGGCTCAGTCGTCCTCGACCTCGAACTCGACAGCGGCCAGAATCTCCTTCGTGTCCGGGTGGATCATGACCGCTTGCTGGTCGTCGTCGAGCATGAGGAACTCGCCCTGGTCCGTGGTGAAATGCCACGCCAGGGCGGTCTGGCCGTCGTGGTCATAGTTGGGGTCGCCCATGGTGATCTTCAGGAGCGTGTGGCCGGCCACGTTACAGAGCTCGCGGATGATCATCTCGAATTCCGGGGTGTCCAGCAGGTCATCCTCGGCCGCCTCGGCCTGGCGCTCCGCGAGGTCCGGGATCCGGGAGACCCGCTCGGCGATGTGGCGGTCGAGTTCCTCCTCGTCCAGGACGAGGAGGTCTGCCTGGCCCCGCAGCCAGGCGGCGTTGAGCGCGGTGATGTCCTCGGTTTCCAGCAGCGCCTCGAACTCGCCGTCGAGCTCCTCCAGGAGCCGGACCGCTGCCGGGACGTCCGTGCCGCCGTCCAGATCCGCGTCCCCGTCAAGATACGCGTCGGCCTCCTCCTCGGAGAGGGCCTCGAAAGCGGCCACGGTGCGGTTGAAGAGGTTCAGGTGCTCGGCGGCCCCCATGTTTTCCAGCCCGGCCCGGACGTAGGCGTCGATGTCCTCGCGTTCGGGTGCGGTGAACACGTACTGGGCGAACCCGCCGCCCAGCGCCTGCGTCAGGTAGAAGTCGACGTAGTAGCTGCGCAGCGCGTTCGGCGCGATTTCCCCGACGTCGAGCAGCTCCGCGTACATGGCGTTGACCACGTCCACATTCGCGTCGACGACGTCCGCGTCGCTGCCGTTGATGATCTCCCGCGGCAGGACCGTCGCGTGGCCGGCGGCGGAAAGGGTGGTGGAAAGGCTGTTGCTCATGGAAAATCCTCACTGCTGAAGGCGGTGGCGCTCCGAACCCTTTCCACGCTACGTGGCGCCGCCGGCCCCGGGGTTGAGCCTCAGCTGAACGTCCGGCGAAGTTTGGGTGTCAGGGCCCGGCACGTCCCGCGGCCGGATATCCACATAGCCGGGCACCCAGTACGGGGAGACCGGTCAGGCTCGCTAAGATGGATCCGATGACCAACTGCCGAAAGTAGTGCGCACATGCCCTCCCACCCGGACGATAGTGCGGCACTGGCAATACAGACTCCCGCGATCAACGACCGCTCCCTCGCGGCCGGGCTCGCCTACGCCATGGGGAGCCGCGTTTCCGGCATTTCCTTCGACGCCGCCACCGGACTCATGCTCGGCAAGGTGCGGGGCGGTGCCGACGTGCCGTATTCGACGACGGCGAAGCTGGTCCGGAAGGCGGGCGGCTGGAGCTGCACCGTCGGCGTCTGCAGCTGCCCGGTCCGGAAGGACTGCAAGCATGTGGCCGCACTGTTGTTCGCAGCCGAGGACAACCCCGCGATCCGGGTCCAGCTGCTGGCCCCCGCCGACGTCAGCCGGCTGTCCCGGCAGGCCCCGGTGCTCGAGGTCCCGGACTGGGAACAGGCCCTCAGCCCGCTGATCGCCCAGCCGGGGATCACGCAGTCCACCAGCGGGGTCCCGCTGGCGCTCCAGTTCGAGATTGAAGAACCCGCCCCGCACTTCTCCTACACCGGACGCCGGGATCCGCTGCGCAGCGTGCGCCAGCTGAAGGCCCGTCCCGTGATCATGGGCGCCAAGGGCAAATGGATCCGCGGCGATGTCTCCTGGAACACGCTGAGCTACCTGAGCTACCGGCGCGAATGCAACGAGTCCCACGTCGAGTGGATGCAGGAGTTCCTCGCGTCGCACACCGCCCAGGCGAACCGCCAGCACGCCGGAACCGGGCTGTGGCTGGGCCTGAACACCTATGCCGGGAAGAACCTGTGGAGCCTGCTGGCCCAGGCCGGGAAGATCGGCCTCGCCCTGGTCCACAGCCGGGGCCCGGAGCCCGTGCGCCTCGTTGAACAGCCGGCCGCCGTCGGGCTCAACCTGACCCGGTTCGGCAACGCGCCGGCCCCCGTCGAGGGGAACGGCGCCGTCGTGCCCGCCGCCGCCGGCGGGGACGACGGCGGGCTGTCCCTGGCCCCCAGCATCACCGTGGAGGGGGAGGTGGTTGATCCGGCGACCGTCGGGACCATCGGGCGCCCGGCGCACGGGATCTTCCTGACCTCCGGGGCGGACGCCCTGCCCGGAGTCGCCCCGACGGACTCCGCCATCACGCTCGCCCCGCTGGAGGGCGGGCTCAGCGAGGAGCTCCTGACCTTCGTCACGGCGGGCACCACGCTGCACATCCCGGCCCGGGACGAGAGCCGCTTCCTGACCGGCTTCTACCCCAAACTCAAGCAGAGCGCCCGGGTCACGGCCTCCGACGAGTCCGTGGTGCTGCCCCAGCTGGCTGTTCCCACCCTGTCGCTGCTGGCGAATTACGGCGCCGACCACAGGGTCCGGCTGCACTGGGAGTGGCACTACAAGGCCGGCACGCTCGTCACGTCGCAGCCGCTGTGGCGCCACCCCGGCGATCACGGCTACCGGGACGACCCTGCCGAGGCCCGCATCCTCGAAGCCCTCGGACAGCCCTGGGACGTGGTGCCGGCGCTGGGCGAGTCGGCCACGGGCGGCTGGGGAACACCGCGGCTGGCAGCCTCGGCCGAGCTCAGCGGTCTCGACACCCTGGCCTTCACCGAGGAGCTGCTCCCTGCGCTCCGCGAGGTCCCCGGCGTCAGCGTGGACACGGCCGGCGAAATCGCCGACTACCGCGAGGCCGAGGAGGCCCCGGTGGTGTCCATCTCCACCAAGGCCACCGAGCAGCGGGACTGGTTCGACCTGGGCATCCAGATTTCCCTGGAGGGCCAGCCGGTGTCCTTCGCGGCCGTTTTCTCCGCCCTCGCCGCCGGCCAGACCAAGATGCTGCTGCCCAGCGGCGCCTACTTCTCCCTGGACCTGCCCGAACTGCACCAGCTGCGGGCGCTGATTGAAGAGGCGCGGGAACTGCAGGACAACAAGGACGCGCCGCTGCAGATCAGCCGTTTCCAGGCCGGGCTCTGGGACGAGCTCGCGCAACTGGGCATCGTGGACGAACAGGCCGCGGCCTGGCGCGAGGCTGTCGGCGGGCTGCTGGAAGGCGGCGTGAAGGGCCTCCCGCTGCCCGCAACCCTCAACGCCGAGCTGCGCCCATACCAGCTGGAGGGCTTCAACTGGCTCAGCTTCCTCTACCGACACGGACTCGGCGGGGTGCTGGCCGATGACATGGGACTGGGCAAGACCGTGCAGGCGCTGGCGCTGATCTGCGCCGCCAAGGACCTGGCGTCCGGGCCCGCCGCAGCGTCCGACGGCGCTGAGGCCGCCGGCGCTGAGGCCGCCGGCACGGTGCCTCCCGCGCCGGGTCCCGCGAGTGCTGCGCCCGGCGTTGCGCCGTTCCTGGTCGTTGCCCCGACGAGTGTGGTGGGCAACTGGGAGGCCGAGACCGCGCGGTTCGCCCCCGGCCTCACGGTGCGCGCCGTCGGCGAGACCTTTGCCAAGAGCGGCTCGAGCCCCGCGGAGGCTATGGCGGGGGCGGACATCGTCATCACCTCCTACGCCCTGTTCCGGATCGACTATGAGGCCTATGCCTCCAAGGAGTGGGCCGGCCTGGTCCTGGACGAGGCCCAGTTCGTCAAGAACCACCAGTCCAAGGCCTACCAGTGCGCCCGGAAACTCCCGGCGGTGTTCAAACTCGCCATCACCGGCACCCCGCTGGAGAACAACCTGATGGAGTTCTGGGCGCTCACCTCCATCGTCGCGCCGGGGCTCTTCTCCAGCCCGAAGCGGTTCGCCGAGTACTACCAGAAGCCGGTCGAGAAGAACGGCGACAAGGCCCAGCTGGACAAGCTGCGTCGCCGGGTCCGACCGCTGATGATGCGCCGCACCAAGGAGCAGGTCATCCACGACCTTCCGCCGAAGCAGGAGCAGATCCTCGAGGTGGTGCTGAACCCGCGGCACCAGAAGGTCTACCAGACGCACCTGCAGCGGGAGCGGCAGAAGATCCTGGGCCTGATCGACGACGTCAACAAGAACCGCTTCACCATCTTCCAGTCCCTCACCCTGCTCCGGCAGCTCAGCCTGGATCCCTCGCTGATCGACCCCTCGCTCTCCGGTGTGCGGTCCAGCAAACTCGATGTGCTCTTCGAACAGCTGGAGGACCTGGTGGCGGAAGGGCACCGGGCCCTGATCTTCAGCCAGTTCACCGGCTTCCTGGGCAAGGTCCGCGAACGGCTCGTCGAAGAGAACATCGAGTTCTGCTACCTCGACGGCAGCACCCGCAACCGCACCGACGTCGTGAACGAGTTCAAGAACGGCGCCGCACCGGTGTTCCTGATCAGCCTCAAGGCCGGCGGCTTCGGCCTGAACCTGACGGAGGCGGACTACGTGTTCCTGCTGGACCCGTGGTGGAACCCCGCCTCCGAGGCGCAGGCCGTGGACCGCACGCACCGGATCGGCCAGGCCCGGAACGTCATGGTCTACCGGCTGGTCGCCAAGGACACCATCGAGGAAAAGGTCATGGCACTCAAGGCCAGGAAGTCCCAGCTGTTCGCGGACGTCATGGAAGGCGACACACTCTCCGGCGGAGCGCTGACGGCCGAGGACCTAGCCGCGCTGTTCACCGACTGACGGGGAGCCGCCCCTGACAGTAACGCTGGGGTCAGGCCGCAGCCGGCGCAGTGACGGACCGGGATATTGTCTGCTTCCGGAACCACGTGGCCAGTTTCTTGCCCTTGCCCTTCCACCAGCTGTCCTCATCACCGCCGTGCTTCCACCGGTAGGTCACCACGACCATCATGAACACCCCGGCGGCGACGTCCTTCCATGTCCCGCTCGCGGCATCGATCAGCACGCTGACCGCGCAGATCAGGATCGAGGGCCAGGCCAGGGTGGTGAAGACGGTGTTGGCCACGTACCGGCGGTGGGACCGCGGCACCGAGAGGGCACGGACCATGTCGAAGCAGACGCAGATGACGACGATGGTCTGGCCCACGGTCAGCAGGATCGAGCCCGTGATGGATCCTGCGAACATGGCCAGGGCCTGGAGCCCGGAGTTCATGCCCTGCCCGCGATCAGTGCGGGTGCAGGTGCCGGTCTGCCCGGCGAAAATGGATCAAACATGCGGCGCCCCCCGGCGGTCCTCGCTGCTTCGCTGGCTGTGATGCCAGTCGTTCGTGCAGGACAATTCAAACGGCCGGGCGGCCCCGAAGTCACGCAAACCCGGTACCCGTCTTTCGGGCCGGGAACTACCCGGGGCCCGGGTCCGACTACTTGCCCTAGGGCAGCCGACTACTTGGACGGCGCGGACAGCGCCGGGCGGCGGGCGTCGGGCGGCGTCACTCGCCGTTCCGCGGCCGCCACACCACGACGGCCTGGGACCGGGCCCGGGGGCGCTTGCCGCGGGCCAGGCTGACGACGTCGCCCGCGGCGCCGGCGGCGAAGATGCGGGACTCCAGGCTGCGGGGGCGGCGTTCGAGTTCTTCGCTCAGCTCGGCGACGCGCCGCTGCAGGGCGGCCACCTGGTTCTCCAGCTGGAGGATCCGTTTGATGCCTTCGAGGGAGACGCCCTCCTGCGAGAGCCGCTGCACCTCGCGGAGCATGGTGATGTCGCGCTGCGAATAGCGGCGGGACTTGCCGGGGGCGCGGCTGGGCGAGACGATGCCCAGCCGGTCATACTGCCGCAGCGTCTGGGGGTGCATGTCCGCCAGTTCCGCGGCGACGGAGATGACGAAGATCGGCTGCTCGTAGTCGATGGCCATGGCGGGCGTCCGCTCCTAGAGCCGGGCCTTGGCTGCCAGTTCGGCGCGGACGTCCTCGCCGGCGGTGGCCGCGGCGAAGGCCTTGACGGCCTCCTCGGCTTCCTTGTTCAGCTTCCGCGGGACGGCGACGTCGATGGTCACCAGCAGGTCCCCGGTGGCCCTGGAGTGCTTGACGCCTCGGCCCTTGACGCGGAGGGTGCGCCCCGACGGCGTGCCGGCAGGGACGCGGACCTTGACCTTGTCGCCGTCGATGGTCGGGACCTCGATGTCGGCGCCCAGGGCGGCCTCCGGAAAGGTGACCGGCACGTGGATGCGCAGGTTGTCGCCGTCGCGGACGTAGAAATCGTGCGGCTTCACCGAGACGGTGACCATGAGGTCCCCGTTTCCGGCCGGACCGTACTGGCCCTTGCCGCGGACCCGGACCTTCTGGCCGTCCTTGATGCCGGCCGGGACGCGGACGTCGATGACTTCGCCGTCCGGTTCACGCAGGCCGATGGTGGTGCCGCGGATGGATCCGGCGAAGGAAATGGAGGTCGACGCCGTCCGGTCCGCGCCTTTTTGCGGGGCCCGCTGGAACGACTGCCCGCCGCCGCCGAAGCCGCCGCCCGCTCCGCCGAAGAGATCGGCGAACTCCGGCGGAATGCCGCCGGCTGTGCTGTAGCCGCCGGAGTGGCGTCCGCTGCCGCCGGTGAACAGCCCGCCGAAGAGGTCCTCGAAGCCGGCCCCGCCGCCGGCGCCGCCGCTACCGCCCGGGGCGAACCGGGCTCCCCCGCCCATCGCCCGGATGGCGTCGTACTGCTGGCGCTCGTCGGCGTCGGAGAGCACGGAGTAGGCCTCGGAGATGTCCTTGAACTTCTTCTCCGAAGCGACATTCCCCGCATTGGTGTCCGGATGGTGCTGCCGCGCGAGCTTCCGGTAAGCCTTCTTGATGTCGGCGTCGGAAGCGTCCTTGGCGACTCCAAGGATCTTGTAAAAGTCCTTGTCCACCCAGTCCTGGCTAGCCAATGGCGTTTCCTTTCAAATCTGTGTGCCGAGGTGACAGTTCGCGCCGATGTTTGGTCGAAACACGGGCGCGAACTGTCACTTCGATGGGGTACTGCTACGCCGGAACAGCCACGATGACCTGGGCGGCCCGCAGGACCCGGTCGCCGGACTTGTAGCCGGAGCGCAGGACCTGGCTGACGGTGTCGATTTCGACATCCGGTCCGGGCTGCTGGATGAGGGCCTCGTGGATCGTGGGGTCGAACTCCACGCCGGTCTCATCGATGCGCACCAGGCCGTACGTCTTCAGCGCATTCTCCAGCTTGGCGGCGATCGCGGCGAACGGTCCGTCCGTGAGGTCACCGTGCTGGCGGGCGGCGTCGACGTCGTCCAGTACCGGGAGCAGGGAGTTCAGGACGCCGATGACGGCCATCTCCCCCGCCACGGCACGGTCGCGTTCGACGCGCTTGCGGTAGTTGACGTACTCGGCCTGCAGGCGGCGCAGGTCATTCCTGAGCTCCTCCGCTTCCGCGACGTCGGCGCCCTGCGCCACGGACTCCGCGGCCGGCACCTCCACACTGTTGAGGATGTCCTCCGCCTGGGACAGGGCGTCCCCGGCGTCCGTGTCCGAGTCTGCCGAGGCGGCGCTGGCGCGCTCCTGGTCGGGGTGGCGGGCCTGGCCGGTCTTCGGATCAACCTTGCGGTTGTCGTGGATGATCGGCTTCTGCGGCTCGTTCTCCCGCTGTTCGGCGTCGCGACGGCTCTCGGAAGAACCGTGCTCTTCTTCGTTACCGTGGTGCGGCATGATTACTTCTTCTCGTCTTCGTCAACGATCTCGGCGTCGACGATGTCCTCGTCGGAGCCTGCGGCCTTCTCACCGGCGGGGGCACCCTGGGCGCCGGTGGCGCCGTCGGGGGAACCTGCCTGGGCGTAGATGGCCTCGCCGAGCTTGCTCTGGGACGCCTGCAGCTTCTCAAACGCGGTCTTCACGGCTGCGTCATCGGTGCCTTCGAGGGCGGTCTTGAGGGCGTCGACGTCGGCCTTGACCTCGGTCTTGACCTCTTCCGGCAGCTTGTCGGCGTTGTCGGCGATCAGCTTGTCCACGGAGTACGCGAGCTGCTCGGCAGTGTTGCGGGTGTCGGCTGCCTCGCGGCGGGCCTTGTCCTCTGCTGCGTGCTCCTCGGCGTCCTTGACCATGCGGTCGATGTCTTCCTTGGAGAGGCTGGAACCGCCCGTGATGGTCATGGACTGTTCCTTGCCGGTGCCCTTGTCCTTCGCGGAGACGTGCACGATGCCGTTGGCGTCGATGTCGAAGGTGACCTCGACCTGCGGGACGCCGCGCGGGGCCGGAGCGATCCCGGTCAGCTCGAAGGTGCCCAGCGGCTTGTTGTCGCGGGTGAACTCGCGCTCGCCCTGGAAGACCTGGATGGCCACGGACGGCTGGTTGTCATCCGCCGTGGTGAAGGTCTCGGAGCGCTTGGTCGGGATGGCCGTGTTGCGCTCGATCAGGTGCGTCATGATGCCGCCCTTGGTTTCGATGCCGAGGGAAAGCGGGGTGACGTCGATCAGCAGAACGTCCTTGCGCTCGCCCTTCAGGACACCGGCCTGCAGGGCGGCGCCGACGGCGACGACCTCATCCGGGTTCACGCCCTTGTTCGGCTCCTTGCCGCCGGCGAGCTCCTTGACCAGGTCGTAGACCGCGGGCATACGGGTGGAGCCGCCGACCAGCACGATGTGGTCGATCTGGGAAAGCTGGATGCCGGCTTCCTTGATGACGTCGTGGAACGGCTTCTTGGTGCGCTCGAGCAGGTCCTTGGTGAGGTCCTGGAACTTGGCGCGGGTCAGCTGCTCGTCCAGGTGCACCGGGCCGTCGGGGGTGACGGAGAGGTACTGGAGCGAGACGTTGGTGCTCGTGGAGGAGGAGAGTTCCTTCTTGGCCTGCTCCGCTGCCTCACGCAGACGCTGCAGGGCGATCTTGTCCTTGGACAGGTCGATGCCCTTGACCTTGAGCTGGTTCAGCAGGTAGTTCACGACGCGCTGGTCCCAGTCGTCGCCGCCGAGGCGGTTGTCACCTGCGGTGGAGCGGACCTGGATGGTGGAGAAGTTGTCTTCGTCCTTGCCCACCTCGAGGAGGGAGACGTCGAAGGTTCCGCCGCCGAGGTCGAAGACGAGGATGAGCTCGTCTTCCTTGCCCTTGTCCAGGCCGTAGGCCAGTGCGGCCGCGGTGGGCTCGTTGACGATGCGCAGGACCTTGAGGCCCGCGATTTCGCCGGCTTCCTTGGTGGCCTGGCGTTCGGCATCGTTGAAGTACGCCGGAACGGTGATCACGGCGTCCGTGACCTTTTCACCGAGGTAGGACTCGGCGTCGTTCTTGAGCTTCATGAGGATGCGGGCGGAGATTTCCTGCGCCGTGTACTTCTTGTCGTCAATGGCGACGCTCCAGTCGGTGCCCATGTGGCGCTTGACGGAAGCAATGGTGCGGTCAATGTTGTTGACGGCCTGGCGCTTGGCGATCTCGCCGACCAGCACTTCGCCTGACTTGGAGAATGCAACAACCGACGGCGTGGTCCGGCCACCCTCGGCGTTGGCAATGACGGTGGGCTCGCCACCTTCGAGAACGGAGACGACGGAGTTGGTTGTTCCGAGGTCAATACCTACTGCACGTGACATGTGTTGCTTCCTTCTTTCCGGGGAAACTTGCTGAGCTGGCTCGGACCGCAGCGGTATCAACCGCATGGGTCCGGCCGTTATTGAGTGATCTGCACTCAACTTTACTCAGAGCCGTTTCAAAGTCAATTCAAAGTTGAGCGCGATACGCTCAACTCCGACTTCGGAAGGTGGCCTGGCGGGTCCCCGGACGGGCCAGTTCCCCGGAATTCCAGCATGCTTCAGAGCGGCGGCCGGGCTGGCCGCCGCTCGTTTCGCTGTGCGCGAAGTGCCCCGCCTAGCGGTCCCGGCGGTCCGCTTCGCCGGCGGAGTCGTCCCGCGTGCGCCCCTTTTCGCCCGCTTCGCCAGTGATATGGTCCCGCGTCCGCCCCTTTTCGCCCGCATCGCCGGCGGTTCCGTAGTCGCCTTCGGGGTATTCGCCCTCCGCGGCGGTGCGTGGCTCGTCTGCACCGGCCGCCCCATAGTCGCCCTCGGGGTAGTCGCCCTCCTCCGCGCCGACGGCGGTGGTGCCGCTGACGCCCGCAGCCCCGTAGTCACCGGTGGGGTATTCGCCTTCTGCGGCCTCGGGCGGGTTCTCCCCGGCGGTGCCGGCCGTACCGTAGTCACCCTCGACGTACTGGCCCTCGGCGGCCTCGGCGGTCTCGTCGCCGGATTCCGCTGCCGTTCGATCAAACTCGTTGTTTTCGGACATGGTTGGATCCTTCCTGGAAGCCTCGGCGCGCCCAGGCAGGCGCACGGGCAGTCTATCGAGCACCGCCGGGAGGCAACAGGGGGTCGAACAGCGGTAGACCGGGTACCGGCACAGGCTGCATTCTGGTGTCGGAGGGCGCGGCTCTCAACACCGAGCAGGGCCGGCGAAGGCAGACCCAGCCCGGCCGCAGGTGAATGACCACAGCGAAAGTGAGCGCCCCATGTTGCCGTCCGAATCCCCCGAGGCCCCGGCCCCGGCGCCGGCCCTCTTCGTCGTCACCGGCGCCGGACCGGTCGGCTGGACGGTCACCGAACAGCTCGCCGCGGCGGGCCACCGGGTGCGGGTGCTCACCCGGTCCGGCACCGGTCCCGACCACCCGCGCGTCGAGAGGGAGTCCTTGGATGTGTCGGACCCGGCACAGCTCGGCGGGCTGTTCCGCGGCGCCAAGGCCGTGTTCCACTGCATCCACGGCTCGCAGTACAGCGCCAGGACCTGGGCGGAGGAGCTCCCGCGCGCCGAGGCGACGGTCCTGGC
Source organism: Pseudarthrobacter oxydans (assembly GCF_030812335.1). Lineage (GTDB taxonomy): Bacteria > Actinomycetota > Actinomycetes > Actinomycetales > Micrococcaceae > Arthrobacter > Arthrobacter oxydans_B. The sequence continues at coordinate 89,574 of NZ_JAUSSN010000012.1, read as the reverse complement.
CGCGGCGGGCGAGGCCGGCGCCGTCGTCGTCTTCCCGGAAAGCCTGTACTCCTACAGCGAGCCGGGCCGGCCGATGACCGAGGAGGGCCCGCGCGAGGCCCGCGGCGGCAAGCGCGGTATCCGGACCGAACTGCTGAAGGCCCGGGCGGCGTCCGCGACGGACACCGTGAGTGTGGCGGCGAGCGATTTCTTCGGCCCCAGGGTCCGCAGCTCGCATGCCGGCGAGCGGATGGTGAAGCCGGTCCTGGCGGGCAGACCCCTGATGGTGATCGGCAGCGCGGGGCTGCCGCATTCGTTCACGTATGTGCCGGATCTGGCCGCGGCCATGATCAGGGCCGCGCAGGTTCCGGGGCTCTGGAACCGGGTGTGGCACGCCCCGACCGGCCCGGCGCTGAGCCAGCGGGAGATCGCCGGGGCGTTCGCGGCCGCCGCCGGCGCCCGGACCCCGCGGGTGGCCGGGGTCCCCGGCTGGGTGCTGCGGACGATGGCCGTTGTGTCCCCCGCGGCCCGGGAACTGGCCGAGACCCTGTACCAGTTTGAGCACCCCTTCGTGATGGACTCGCGCGCCAGCGAGGCCGCCCTGGGGCTGCGGCCGACCCCGCTTAAAGCGGCAGCCGCCGCCACGGTTGCCTGGTGGGGGGTCCAGGAACCGTGACGGCGGCTGCGGTCGCGGGTCCGGCTAGCGGATTCCCGCCTCGGCTGCCTCCGGCTCCGGTTCCGGGGCGGGCCGCAGGCCGCGCGCGGCGGCGTCCGTCTCGGGGCGCCCCAGCTTGCTCGGCCACCAGATCCGCGGGCCGATGTCGAAGGCCAGGGCCGGGACCAGCAGGGACCGGACCAGAACGGTGTCCAGCAGTACCCCGAAGGCCACAATGAAGGCCAGCTGCACCAGGAACATGATGGGGATGACGCCCAGGGCCGCGAAGGTGGCCGCGAGGACCACACCGGCGGAGGTGATGACCCCGCCGGTGACGCCCAGGCCGCGCAGGATGCCGGGCCGGGTGCCGTGCTTCAGGGCTTCCTCCCGGACCCGGCTCATCAGGAAGATGTTGTAGTCCACGCCCAGGGCGACCAGGAAGACGAAGCCGAAGAGGGGCACGGTGGCATCGGCGCCCGGGAACCCGAAGATGTTGTTGAACACGAAGGCGGAGACGCCCAGCGCGGCGCCGTAGGACAGGACCACGGAGGCGACCAGCAGGACCGGGGCCAGCACGGAGCGCAGCAGCAGCATCAGGATCACGAGGATGACCGCGAGGACCACCGGGATGATGGTGACGAGGTCACGCTGGGCGGTGGTGTTCGTGTCCAGGGCCGTGGCGGTCACTCCGCCGACCAGGGTGCCGTCGTCGATCTTCTTAAGTTCCTCGCGGAGAACCACCACCACGTTTTCGGCGTCGTTGGAGTCCGCGGCGAAGTTCAGCGTCGCGTTGATCAGGACCTTGCCGTCCCGGACCGCCGGAGCCGTGGGTGCGCCGGGGGCAGCGGGTGCGCCCGGAATGATCGGCATGCCGCCGTCGGCCAGCAGGTAGGCATCCCCGACGCCGTCGGTCGCCTTGGTCTGTTCCAGCACTTCCTGCGCCGCCGCCTCGTCGGCGACGATCACGGCAGGACTGCCGGAGCCGGCGTCGAAGTGCCGGGCCAGGGCGTCCTGGCCGTCGACGGCGTTGGAGGCGGTGAGGATGACGTCGGTCTGCGGGACGCCGTTGGCCTTGAGCTGCAGGACGCCGGCGGAGGCCACCAGGAGCAGCAGCACGGAGGCGATCCAGACCGTCCGGGGCCTGCGGGACACGAGCGAGCCGGTGGCGCGCCAGATGCCCTTCTGTCCCTCCAGGCCGGTGACGATCTCAGGCTCGCGCTCGGTCTCCGGGAGCAGCTTGGGGAGGAACGGCCAGAACGCGGCGCGGCCCAGCAGCGCCATCATCGCCGGCAGGAGGGTGAGTGCGGCGAAGAGCGCGCAGAGGATGCCCGCGGCCGCCACCGGGCCGAGGGCCTTGTTGGAGTTCAGATCGGAGAACAGCAGGCAGAGGAGCGCGATGATGACCGTGGCGCCGGAGGCGATGATGGGTTCCCACGAATTTTTCCATGCCGTCAGCGCGGCGGCCGTCCGGTTGGTGGTGTGCGTCAGCGCCTCACGGAACCGGGACACATACAGCAGCGCGTAGTCAGTGGCGGCACCGATCACCAGGATGGACAGGATCCCCTGGCTCTGGCCGTTGAGCTGGATCCAGCCGAGCTTGGCCATGCCGAAGACGAGCAGGATGGCGGCGCAGAGGGCGAAGACCGAGGTGAAGAGCACGGCGATCGGCAGCAGCAGGGAGCGGTAGACAATCAGCAGGATCACGAACACCGCGCTGAGAGCCGCGAGCAGCAGGATGCCGTCAATGCCGGCGAAGGCGCTGACGAGGTCCGCCGTCAGCCCGGCCGGACCGGTCACGAAGGTCTGCATGCCCTTCGGGGCGGAGGCCTGCACCTCGTCGCGGAGTTCCTGGACGATTTCCTTCACTTCGCCGGCCGAATCGATCGGGACCACGAACTGCACGGCCCGGGCGTCTTCGGACGGAACGGGGCCGATGACGGTGCTGACTCCGCCCACGGCCTCCAGCCCGCCCTTCAGGGCGGCCACCTCGCCGAGCTGGGCCGGGGTGAAGGCGGATTCGCTTTCAATGACAATGACGGCTGGGATCTCGCTGGTGTCGCGGAACTTGGCCTGCCAGTCCTGGACGGCAGTGGCCTCGGCCCCGGCGGGAAGGAAGGAGGCCTGGTCGTTCGAGGAGACCTCCTCCAGCCGGCCGAAGGTCGGTCCGCCGATCCCGGCGATGGCCAGCCAGGTGATGACGAGCAGGACCGGAACCAGCCAGCGCAGCCAGAAGGGAACGCGGGCACTGGCGTGTGGAGTCTTGTTCATGGTTCCTTCTGGTGCTTGCCTCGGAGGAGTAGAATTGAGTCCATAATAGACTATCTCCACCATAGAGATAAAGACGCAGGGATAAAAACGCGAGATAGCCCTTCGGCGCTCAAAACGTGGGAATACCGCGTGACGTCCCCGGGGCCGATGCCGGTGGCGCTGAAGTAAACTCCGGAGGGCGTCATCTGCGGAGCAGGCGCCGCAGGCCATGGGAGAGAGGACGGTGCACCGTGACAGTTGATCCCCCGGTACGCCCCGGATCGCCCGGATCTCCCGATACTCCCGGACCGCCGCCGCTGGTCCGGCTGCTGCAGGAGTTCAGCATGGAGGCCAACCGCTACGTGGATTCCGCTGGCGGCCGGAACGACATGCACCGGACGGACCTCAATGCCCTGGCCGTGATCATGCAGTACACCGCGAGGAACCAGATCGTGACACCCGGCGTGCTCCGCAAGGAACTCCACCTGAGCTCACCCGCCACCACGGCGCTGATCGACCGGCTGTACAGCTCTGGCCACGTCGTCCGCGAGCGGCAGGGCGCGGACCGCCGCCAGGTCCAGCTCCGGATGACCCCCAAGGCCTACCGCGACGGCGGCGCCATGTTCCAGCCGCTGGCCCGCCACATGGCCGCCGCGATGGCCGAGTTCACCCCGGAGGAACTGGAGATCGCCACCCGGTTCATGACCTCGATGATCGATGCCACGGTCCGGGCGGGGCAGGAGGCGGCGCAGCGGGGACCGTCGCCAGCGACTCCGCCGCCAACGGCCCCGCCGCAAGCTGCACCGTCGCCAGCTGCCCCGCAGTAGTTGACCTTCCCGGACGTCCGGCGGACCTCAGCAGCACCCTCCGGCCGGCCGGGCGGCCCGCCCAGACGGCGGCCACGGCCAGCCCCAGCGGGACCGCGAGCGCCCAGCCGCTGAACAGCAGCACCGCCAGCATCACACCGGCGGCCGCAATAACGCCGAACCAGGCCGGCGTCCGGGCGGGCAGCAGCCGGATCCCGGCAAGCAGGCCAAACGCCGTCACGGCGGTGAAGCAGGCCGACGCCGCCGCGATCTGGAACTGCAGGCCGCTCAGCCCGGCCGCGGCTGCCCCGAAGGACAGGAACGTCATGACCGCCAGCAGTCCCAGGCTGGCCGCGGGCACCTGGCCCGCACCGGAGCCCCGCGCGAGCGTCCGCGGCAGCACGCCGTCGGACGCCAGGCTTGCACCCAGCCGGCTGGCGCCGGCGACAAAGGTGTTGATCGGGCCGAAGGTTAGCACCGCGGCGGCGACGGCGGTCAGCGGGGCCGCGAGTCCGCCGAGCCCCTTTTCCAGCAGCTGCGCGATCGGCACCTCGCTGCCCGGGAGGGCGGGGCCCAGCACGGCGACCGAGGCTGCGACCACGCCAAGGTAGACCACACCGACGATGACCAGCGTGAGCCAGGTGGCCCGTTTGAGATCCCGTTCGGGGTGACGGAATTCGCCCGCGAGGTGCGTGACGGCCTCCCAGCCGGCGAAGCAGAAGAAGAGCAGGCTGGCCACCCCGCCCACGGCCCAGTAGCCCTGCGGCGCGAACGGCTCGAAGTTCTCCGCCCTGGCAAACGGCGCAGCCAGGGCCACGGCCAGGGCCAGCAGCCCGACCAGCAGCACCATGAGCACGAGCTGGATGCCGCTGGACATCCGGATCCCGGCGGCGTTGCCCGCAAAGGCGGCGGCCAGCAGCAGCGCGGCCGCGACCAACGCCGTCCCGCGCCCGCCGCCCAGGGCATGGGCGATGTAGTTCCCGCCGATCACGGCCGTCGCCGGAGCGCCGAAGGGGATGGCGAAATAGAACAGGTAGCCGGCCACGGCCGAGGCACGCCGCCCGTAGGCACGCGTAACGAAGTGCGCGATCCCGCCGGCGTCGGGCTGCTGGCGGCTCATCTCCGCGAAGCTGAATGCCACGGGGGTGCAAAACACCAGCAGCAGGGCCCAGGCCAGGAGCGACGCCGGTCCCGCTTCCCTGGCGGCGATCGCCGGGAGCACCAGGATTCCCGAGCCGAGGATCGCCCCGACATAGATGCCGGTGGCCCGGAACAGGCCGAGCCCTGCCTGCGTGCTGCTGTTGGTCTTCACTCCTCTAATCATCCGCAGAACCGCCCCGGCCAGAAGCGGCAAAACTGACGGCCACACACGAAATCCTGCCGTCTTGCGGGGCTGCTTTCCCGGCGATTTCGCGGATTTGCCGGGGTGAAGCGGTAGCGTTTCCCTATGAGTGCGCAGCAGCCTGACGACGTGTACACCCACGGCCACCACGAGTCGGTGGTCCGCGCCCACGCCTCCCGGACGGCGGAGAACTCCGCGGCGTTTGTGATCCCGCACCTCGTCCCCGGGGTGTCGGTGCTCGACGTCGGCTGCGGGCCGGGCAGCATCACCTGCGATTTCGCCGAGCTGGTCTCCCCCGGGATGGTCACCGGGCTGGACCGCTCGCCCGAGGTGATCGGCCAGGCGGCTGCCCTCGCGGCCGAGCGCGGCGTGCAAAACGTCGAGTTCGTCGCCGGCAACATTTACGACCTCGACTTCGAGGACGAAACGTTCGACGTCGTGCACGCCCACCAGGTGCTGCAGCACCTCACGGACCCGGTTGCCGCGCTGCGGGAAATGCGCCGCGTCGCCAAGCCCGGCGGCATCGTGGCCGTGCGCGACGCCGATTTCCACGGCATGAGCTGGTACCCGGCCGTCCCCGAACTTGATGAGTGGATGGAGCTCTACCAGCGGATCGCACGCCGCAACGGCGCGGAGCCCGACGCGGGCCGCCGCCTGGTCTCCTGGGCCCAGTCGGCCGGGTTCACCGACGTCGCCCCCTCCAGCAGCAACTGGCTCTACGCCACCGGCCAGCAGCGCCGCTGGCAGGCCCGGGTCTGGGGCGAACGCGTGCTGCACTCGGCGTTCGCGGACCAGGCGCTCGAGTACGGCTTCGCCAACGCCGCGGACTTGGCCCGGATTTCGGCCGGCTGGCACCGCTGGGGCTCCACGGATGACGGCTGGTTCCTGATCCCCAACGGCGAGGTGATCGCCCGGGCGTGAGGCGCATCGGTGCCGGGCGGCCGCCTAATCCGCCAGCGCGGGGAGTGTCACGCTGGCGGAGGTTCCCATGCCGCCGTTCTGGGTGAACCCGACGACGCCGATCTTCACGTCCTTGACCCGGCGGACGTCCGTCATGGTCGCGGTGCGCGCCTTGCCCTCCACCATGCCGGCCGGAAAACCGTCCACGGTGAGGCCCCAGCGGTAGGGCTCCGGCCCGCCCGGTTCCCACGATATTTGGAGGGTGCTGATGCCGTCCGAGTGGGCGGTCACCACCACGTTCACGTTGACCGGCGCGGCGGGGAGCCCGTCCCGCGGGCCCCGGCCGATATGGACCCCGGTCGATGCCGTCGACGAGCCTCCCGTGACGTGGGTGATCCGCACCGTCGCGGCGCCCTCGAACACGGCGGGGTAGCTGTGGGTCGTCACGGGGAGCGGCCCCGCCTCATCTATGACCCCGTCGCCGTCGAAGTCCCATTCGTACTGCGCGGTGCTGACCCCGCGGGGCAGCGACGCCGTGACAACGAAGGTGATTGTCTGGCCGGGCATGGCGTAGTAGTCGGGATTGGCGAACCGCGCCCCGGGGACAGCCACGGCCGTCTGGCTCGCTGCGCTCCCGGGATACGCCGCGAACGGCGTCGTGACCGCCGGCTGGGACGTGACGTCCGGCTGGGGTTCAGCGCCCGGGGTGGCGGCTGTGGTCCGGGCGGCGGATGCTGCGGGCGCTCCGGCCCCTGGCAGCGCGCAGGACGAGGCGGTCAACAGGACGGCTCCGGCAATCATCGTCCCGACAATCCTGTCCATCGACTCCCCCAAGCCTGACTGTGTGCACTGAAACCGTGCCGTTGACTGCATCCTAGCCTCCCGCAGCCGGGCTGTCTCCGCTGGCCGGGGCGGTGGAGGGCGGAGCTGGCGGGGCGAGGTTAGCGGGGGATGATCCGGAACAGGAACTTCGTCTTGACCATCGTCCACACCAGGCCCAGCACCAGCACATAGGCGCCGGTGTTCAGCCAGATGTTGCCCAGCTGCAGCGCGGGGACATTGGCCAGGGCCAGGATCAGGAACACGTGAATGATGAAGACATACAGGGTGGCCTGCCCCAACGGGATGAGGAACCAGCCCAGCGCCCGATCCAGCAGCTTCCAGTAGGCGGTCAAGAGGGTGTAGGCGGTAATGACGACCACCACGACATTGATCAGCCGTCCCGCGCCCAGATACGTCCGGCCGAAATAGCCGCCGTAAAGCGTCCGATGCAGGGCATCCGGCAGCAGGGCAAGGCGGACGTCGTAGGCGTTGGACAGGTAGGGGTTGGACCAGGCGAACAGCGCAAAGAAGACTGTCAGCAGCGCGCAGAAGGCCAGCACGCTCTTGTGGCGGGAAAACCACTCCACGAGGGGCCCGCGGTAGTAGCCGGCGGTCAGGCCAAGGACAAAGAGGATCTGCCAGACCAACAGGGGAAAGGAATCTTCGAACTGGGAGGGCAGGAGACGGATGCGGGACAGGGCCCCGACCGTGTAGAGGGCGGCGCTGACCAGCAGAACCAGCCATGCCAGCTTGCGGGACAGCGCCCACAGGACCAAGGGGCTGAGCAGCAGGAGCACGACATACAGTCCCATGATGTTGAATTGCCACGGGCCGAACTCAAGCAGCAGGATTTTCGGGATTAGCCAGGCCGGCACCGGAAACTGCAGCAGCCCCTCCACCTCCGAATACATGTCATAGCTGCGGCCGGCCGCCGCGGTGCCCGCCCCACTGGTCCCTTGGTCGGTGAAGGAGGTCAGGACCGAGCTCTGGATCAGCGGGATGAGACTGATGAGGAAGACCGTCATGACGACGGTCAGGGCCGTCACGTAGAGCTTCCAGGAACGGCCGGTGGTTTTGTCCACCACGTCCCCGGGGTTGTCCCTGATCTTTGGACCGTAGACCATGCCCAGCACCGCTCCGGAAAGCAGGACAAAGAATTCCGCGCCGGAGACCGCGCCAATTGTTTCCTGGGTCAGCAGCTGAAACAGCGAGGTGAGGCCGACGTGGTTCACGACCACGAAGAGGATCGCCATGCCGCGCAGCATGTCCACCCGCCTGTCCCGGACGTGCTCTTCCTGATAGGCCCAGGACCGTGCTGCCGGCCGGCGGAAGGGGAGCACCCACAACGCGGCGGCCAGCGCCAGCACCGCCGCGGCAGCCAGCCACGCCCAGCCGCCGGCGACTACCCTGCCGCCCGGTGGGCTGCTGGCAGCGTCCCCGCCCGCTGCCGCCGTCGGGGCGCCCGTCTGGAAGTCGGCCTGTTTGAGCCCGGCGGCCAGCGTCGAGGCGGTGCCCGGGTCCGCCGTCAGGCGCCAGTCGATGGCGACCTCACCGGAGGCGCGCAGTTCAACGGTTTCGTTCCACAGCACTGCCCGGACGTTGTTGTATCCGGCGGCCGGGGACGCGAGTATCTGGCTCAGCCACGCACTTTTGATGTCCGCTTCAGCGGGTCCACCGCTTGCCGGGCTGTAGAAAGCCCCCGTTTCCAGTAGCAGCGGCTTGGCCCTGGCGACGGCATAGCTGGCATAGAAGTCCGCGTCCACGGCGGCCCGGACCGGCTGTGCGGGTCCGAGCATGCGGGTCAGGCCATCGGCCGCAGGGAGGGAGTTGACCGGCGGCCCGCCCACAGAGTCGTCAAGGAACGCAGACAGCCCGACCCAGTCCACCGCATCGTCCCCGGGGTAATACGGCGAGTAGGCCGCATCCTCCAGGTTCCAGACGCCGTCCGAATTCGTGTCCAGGACCTTAAAGCCCGGGCTGCCGGGCTGGGCAACGTCCGGAGCCTGAACAAAGGGGTAGTCCCTACCCTGGAAGGGCGACCAGACCATCACCGGCTCTTCCACTGCTCCACGCACCGCGGCCGTCACGGCACGAAACGCCGCAATATACTCCACCGGCTTCTGTCCCCAGGCCGCCCATCCCGCGTTCATGTCGGGGGCGAAACGGATGAATAGCCGACCGCCGAACCCCTCAGCCATCACTTTGATGTCCTGCGCCAGCCCGGCCGAGGCCTCCGCATCGATTTGTGCCAGGGGAATCCTCGGATTGACCGTGATCAGTGCATCGGCGCCGGCGGCCCCCGCCTGTTCCAGGAACTGCGGGATGAAAGTCTTTTCGTCCTCCTGAACCGGCAGCGACATTTCGTGGGCATAGAGGGCGGCCGGTTGCCCCAGACGCCGGGCATACTCGGCGGCCGAATCCTTCGACCAGTCAAGCTGCACTCCCCACAGAGGCCCCGTTCCCGGCGCCGGCTGAGGTTCGCGGTCTCCTGGCCCGGCCGCGACGAGAACCGGTTCCGGCACGCTGGCCTGCGCCGATGCAGCGGAACCTGCCGTTAACGCCGTGAGCACCAGGAACAACAGGAGGGCTGACGCGCGGCGCACTTTCACAGTCGCAATAGTAGCGACCCGGCGTCACTCAGCCGCCCGTTCTCCACATAGCGGCAGTCCGCCCTAGAGCCCGAAAGCCGGGTTTTCTAGCATCAAGACATGATCATCCAAGCAGGTTTTGACTTCGTAATACTCGCCCACCCGCTCATCGTCCAGGACGGAAAACTCACGCCCAGGCTCGTCCTGATTGCCCTGGACGCGGAAATGCAACTGAACAGCGTGGAGGTCATCGCCAGCGATTTCGCGGGCAGCCTGGTCCCGTTCCACGAAACTGTTCTGACGGCGCTGGACCGGGAATACACCAGATACTTTGCGATCGCCCACCCTGGCAGATTCAGTGAAGAGTACTGCGGCTCAGATCCAGTTCTTGACGAGGCCCGCATCTTGGAATCGAAGGCGGCCGAACGGGGGATGCATCTGATCGGTCACATCGCCATGGACGAAACAGGATACATGTCGGCCCGCGCGCGGATGTACTTTGACCAGTATCCAAGCCACGACGACCTTCCGAGAACCATGCTCCACTGGTCCCATTCGAAGGTGGACCGGTGCTACTGCGCACAGTGCAACCCCTCGTGTGGACCGGCCGGCGCCTGACAGCGTCCGGAGGCGACGGCGTTGTGAAGCACCGGCCCGAGAGGTCCGGCCGCGGCCGTACACTGAATCAGTGCAACCCTCCCTGTGGCTGGCCCTGGCGGGCGCCGGCGTCCTGATCAGCTTCACGCCCGGTGCGGGCGCCATCAACACCATGAGCAATTCCCTGAACTCCGGTTTCCGGCGTTCCATCTGGGGCATCCTGGGCCAGCAGGCCGCGCTGGTGGTGCACATCGTCATCGTGGCCCTCGGCGTCGGGGTACTGGTGGCCAGCTCGCCGGTCGCGTTCAACGTGATCCGCTATGCCGGTGCCGCCTACCTCGTCTACCTGGGCATCCAGCAGTTCCGGCACAAACCCGATCTGGACCAGGAAAAGGCTGCCGCGCTGCGCAACGAGCCGGCCTTCTCCATGTTCCGCCGCGGCCTGTGGGTCAACCTGCTGAACCCCAAGGCGATCGTGTTCTTCCTGGCCTTCATGCCGCAGTTCATCCGCCCGGAGGAGCCGCTGCTGCCGCAGTACCTGGCCCTGTCCGCGACCGTGATCGTGATCGACATCCTCGTCATGTGGTTCTTCTTCGCCGCCGCGGCCAAGTCCTTCCAGCGCTTCACGCACGATGCCCGGGGGCAGCGGATCCTCAACCGGACGTTCGGCGTGCTATTCATGGCCGTGGGCGTCCTGCTGGCCCTCATCCACTGACCGTCCGCGGCCAGCAGCCCCTTGTCAGAAGGAAGCGTGCCAGCCGCAAACGCCTCGCGCGCCGATTTATGACAGCCGGAGATACAAGTGTGACAGGCTCTGTAATATCCCCTGCCCGGAACTGGCCAAGAGGACCCGCATGATTCATGCTTGGACTATGACCTCAATGTCGAGCCAGTACCGGATCATCGCGGTCTGCACCGGAAACATCTGCCGGTCGCCGATGGCCGAGTTGATGCTCGCGGAGGCCATCGCCGCGGAGGGTCTGGCCGGCGCCGTCGTGGATTCGGCAGGAACCACGGCCTACGAGGTGGGCCGGCCGATTGATCCCCGGGCCGCCCGCAAGCTCACCGCCCACAGCATCCCCTCGGACCGCCACGTGGCGCGCGAATGGCAGGCGGAATGGTTCCAGAGCCGCGACCTCATCCTGGCCCTGGACGTGGACCATTTCGGCTGGCTGCAGCAGGCGGCGCCGGACCGCGCGTCGCTGTCCAAGATCCGGATGCTGCGCAGCTTTGACCCGGCCGTCGCGGGCAGGGATCCCCTGGACCAGGGCATCGAAGACCCCTGGTACGGCGGCCACGCCGACTTCGACCTGACCTGGACCCTGATCCACGCCGCGCTTCCCGGGATCGTGGCCCACGTCCGGGCCGAGCTCGCCCGGCGTCCACGGCCGGACGGGCGGCACCCCGGCACCGCAGGGCAGCCGGTACGCTCTATTTCATGAGTCCCGCACCCGTCATCATCGCCATCGACGGACGCTCCGGCGCAGGCAAGACCACCCTGGCGATCGAACTGGCGGCACGGCTCCGCGAACACCACAAGGTTTCCCTCTTCCATCTGGAGGACATCTACCCCGGCTGGAACGGCCTCGCGGCCGGTATTGAACGCTACGTCTCGACCGTCCTGGCCCCGCTGCACCGCGGTGATCCGGCCGAATGGGTCAGCTGGGACTGGAACGCGCACTACGACGGCGCCACGCGCACGACCCAGCCGGCCGAAATCGTCCTGGTGGAAGGGGTAGGCGCCGCCGCGGAAGCCGCCCGCCCGTTCCTCGGCGCCGTTGTCTGGGCCGATTCGCCCGAACACGACCGGCGCAGCAGGGCCCTGGCCCGCGACGGCGACAGCTACGAACCCTACTGGGATGAGTGGGCCGCACAGGAGCAGGCATGGCTGGCCGGGGACGACGTTCCCGCCCGCGCCGATATCCGCGTGCTCAATCTCGCCGACGGTGCCGCTCCCGCGGAGGTGCTGCAGGCGCTCCAATACCTGCCTGCGCTTGCCCCGACCCTCGTCCCCGAGCTTGGCGCCCGCCGCGGCCTGCAGCTCCGCGCCGAACGGATCGACGCGGCCCCGGACCCGGCCCGGCTCTTCGGCTCCCTGTTCGGCCGCTCCGCCAACGCCGTCTGGCTCGACTCGTCCCTCGCACCGGACGGCAGCGCCGCGGCGGAACGGAGCCGCTTCAGCATCCTGGCGGACGACGGCGGCCCGCTCGGCCAGTCGGTCCGGCACAGTTCGGGCACCACCCGCGTCAGCGTCGGCAACGCCAGCGTCCGGACCGAGGGGCCGTTCTTCCGCTGGCTCGACGGGGTCTGGGGCCGCCCTGACCTCCGCGCCCCGGCCGGCTACCCCTGCGAGTTCACCCTGGGCTGGCTGGGCTACCTCGGCTACGAGCTCAAACGCGAGACCGGCGGCAGCGACGTCACGGCCGGCTCCCCCGACGCCTGCCTGCTGTTCGCCGGCCGCGCGGTGGTGCTGGACCATGTGGACGGCACGGTCTGGCTGCTGGCACTGGACACCGCGGACGCCGGCGGCTGGCTGGAAACGGCCCGCGCCGCTACCGAGGCATGCTCAGCGCCGGCGGGAGCGGCCGCCAGCGGCGGCAGCGGCGCCGCCGAACCGTCCGCCCCCGGCCCGGACTTCGCCGCACGGGACTCGGAGGTCTCCTACAAATCCAAAATCACCCGGGCCCAGCACGAGATCACCGAGGGCAACACCTACGAGGTCTGCCTGACCACCGCGCTGGCAGCGGAACTCCCCGCCGCCCTGGACCCCCGGCAGGCCTATCTGGCGCTGCGCCGGAGGAATCCCGCGCCGTTCGCGAGCTACCTGCGGTTCGGGGACCTCACCGTGGCGAGCACCTCGCCGGAGCGTTTCCTGCGCATCACGGCCGAGGGCAGCATGCGCGCCGAGCCGATCAAGGGCACCCGGCACCGGGACGCGGACCCGGCCCGGGACGCGCTGCTGCGGCATGAGCTGGAGTCCTCCCCGAAGGACCGCGCCGAGAACATCATGATTGTGGACCTGCTGCGCAACGACCTCAGCCACTTCGCCGTGCCCGGCTCGGTGTCGGTCAGCCGGCTCTGTGCGATCGAAAGCTACGCCACGGTCCACCAGATGGTGAGCACCATCGATGCCCGGCTGCGGCCCGGGATGCCGCGGGCCGAGGCCGTGGCGGCCTGCTTCCCGGCCGGCTCGATGACCGGCGCCCCCAAGGTCAGCACCATGGGCATCCTGGACCGGCTCGAGGGCGCCCCGCGGGGGGTGTACTCCGGCGCGATCGGGTACTTCTCGCTCAACGGCGCCACCGACCTGGCGGTCGCGATCCGCACCCTCGTGCTCACGGAACTGCCCGGAGGCGGCACCGGACTCAGCCTCGGCGTCGGCGGCGCGATCACCGCGGATTCCTCGCCGCAGGAGGAGTACGAGGAGATCCGGACCAAGGCCTTCGGGGTCCTCTCGGCGCTCGGCGCGGAGTTCCCGGCCGGCTGACTGCCCGCCCCGCCGCAACCGCGCGGCACATGCGGGCGGCGGTCGCCGGGCATCTGCGCGAAGCCGGCTACTGCAGCGTCGCCGTCAGCCGGGCGACGTTGTCCACGTATTTGACCCCCATCGGCCGCTTCATCCAGTCCTCCAGCGTCAACTCGCGCGAAATGTCCCGGTAGGTGTCCTCCACGGCGCTGATCCGCTGCACGATGTCCTCCCCCAGGAGCATCACCGAGACCTCGAGGTTCAGCGAGAAGGAGCGCATGTCCATGTTGCTGGAACCCAGCACCGCCACCTCGTTGTCGATCGTGAAGTGCTTGGCGTGCAGCACGAACGGGGCTTTGTACAGGTAGATCCGCACCCCTGCCTCCAGTAGCGCCTCGTAGTAGGACTGCTGGGCGTGGTGGACCAGGAACTGGTCACCCTTTTCCGAGACGAAGAGCTCGACGTCGACGCCGCGCTGCGCCGCCGTCGTCACCGCGTACAGCAGCGAATCATCGGGGACGAAATACGGGCTGCAGATCGAGATCTTGCGCTGCGCCGAGTAGATCAGCGTGTTGAAGAGCCGCAGGTTGTTTTCGGTGATGAAGCCGGGGCCGCTGGGCACCACCTGGGCCGTGACGTGCCCGGCGTGCAGCTCGGGCCGGTGCGCGAGCTGGTCCTCGAGGGATTCGTCGGTTTCGCTGAGCCAGTCCGTGGCGAAGACGACGTTGAGCGTGGTGACGATCGGCCCGCGCAGGGACGCCATCAGCTCGACCCATTCGCGGCCCATCTTGCGGTGCCGCGGGTTGTTGTAGGAGGGCTCGATCAGGTTCTGCGAGCCGGTGAAGGCAATTTCGCCGTCGATCACCATGATTTTGCGGTGGTTGCGCAGGTCCGGACGGCGCCACTGCCCCTGCAGCGGGTTCAGCGGCAGCATGGGCCGCCAGCGGATCTTGCTGGCCTTGAGCCGGGCGATCAGCCTGCTGTAGCCCTTGATCCGCAGGGTCCCCAGGTGGTCGAACAGGAGGCGGACTTCGACGCCGCGTTCGGCGGCGTCCTCCATCGCGGTCAACAGCTCGTCCGTGACGTGGTCCGAGCTCAGGATGTAGAACTCGGCGTTGACGAATTCCTTGGCGTCCCGGACGGCGGCGGCCATCGCCTTGATCGAGTCCGGGTAGCCGGGCAGGAGGTCCACGCGGTTGCCGTCCACCATCGGCAGCGAGCCCAGTGTCTTGTTCAGTTCCGCCGCGGAGGACACCCATTCCGGGCCCTCGTAGCCGCTTTCCAGCATCGCCAGATCGGAGGTGCCGGCGCGTACCCGGGTGTTCACGGCGTCCTGCTGCGCCCGGCGCTTGCGGGAGAGCCGGAAGTTGCCGAAGAGCAGGAAGAGGACCAGGCCCACGGCGGGGACGAAGAAGATGATCAGGAGCCAGGCCATGGCCGTGGTCGGGCGCCGGTTTCCGGGGATGATGCCCAGGGCCAGCACCCGGATGGCGAGGTCAACCACGGTGAGGATCAGGAGTACCCAGGACGGCAGGGATTCCGCCAGGGAAAAAGGCCACAACACAGACGAACCCCTCAAGTTCCAGACCCGCGGAACAGTTCCGGAACGGGCAACCGTCAAATCTTATCCCGCAGCCCGCCGCACTAAGCTGAAGCCATGACTTCTCCTGCTGCCGCCCCTGCCCCTGTCCCGGTGCTGGTCTTCCTGGATCCGGCGTTCGACGGCGGCCGGCTGGCCGATGCCACGAAGCCGCAGCTGATGGCGACGGACCAGGGCGCCACCCGCGGCGACGGGGTCTTCGAGTCGCTGCTGGCCGTGGGCGGGCAGCCCCGCAAGCTCCAGGCGCACCTGAACCGGCTGGCCGGGTCCGCCCGGCTGCTGGAGCTGGACATCCCGGCGGAGGAAACCTGGCGCCGGGCCATCGCGACGGCGATCAGCGAATACCGGCGCCGGCACGTGCCGGGCGCCGAAACCGTCGGGGACGACGAACTTGTGGTCAAGCTCCTCGTGACCCGCGGCGTCGAAGGTGCGCCCGGGCCCACCTGCTGGGTCCAGGCCTCCGCCCCCGGACCCGCCGGGAGGCGCCAGCGCGACACCGGGATCGACGTCATCCTGCTGGACCGCGGCTACGACAGCGACATCGGGGAGCGGGCCCCGTGGCTGCTGCTGGGCGCCAAGACCCTGTCCTACGCCGTTAACATGGCCGCGCTGCGCTACGCGCATGCCCAGGGCGCGGACGACGTCATCTTCACCTCCGCGGACGGCCGGGTCCTGGAGGGTCCGACGTCGACCGTGCTGCTCGCGCACGTGGAAACCACCGACGACGGCGCCGGCGGGGTCCGCACCGTCCGGCGGCTCATCACGCCCCAGCTCGACAGCGGGATCCTGCCCGGCACCTCGCAGGGCGCCTTGTTCACTGCAGCGAAGGCCGCCGGCTGGGAGCTGGGCTACGGCCCGCTGGAGCCCCGCGACCTGTACGACGCCGACGCCGTGTGGCTGATCTCCAGCATCCGGCTGCTGGCGCCCGTCAACCACATCGACGGCAAGGAAATCGGCACCCCGGAGCTGCGCCGGCAGCTCACCGCGGAGCTCAACGCGCTGTACGCCACGATCGAGTAGCCGCCCCGCCCCCCCAAGAAAGCAACGCGGGGTCAGATACGGCCCATTCGGGACCCCCGGATGGGCCGTATCTGACCCCGCGTTGTTTGGAGGAGCGTTACTTAACATGACGGCGGCGGCGGTGCGGGCCGGGGCCGCAGGTGTTACGTTTTTTGGTGAGTAATGAGAACCGGCGCCAAGCCCTGACTGGCCGGTCGGCAACCCTCCCTTTCGCGGCGGGGTGCCTCAGGTGAATACTCGGCATATCGACCATTCGAGCTGCAAGCGTGAAAGAAGGAGATCCGTCGTGCCTGACGCGTCCGCCCCCGCTGTCCCCGAAACAGCCCCCGCCCCGACCCCCGCTGTCCCCGGTGCCGCCGAGGAGAGACTGGCGTTCCGCCTGTTCACCGGCCCCGATGACCGCGCCTTCTGCGAGCGTGTCTCGACCGCCCTCGCCGAGGGCTACGTGCTGCACGGCAGCCCGTCCGCCACGTTCAACGGCAGCACCGTCATTGTGGCGCAGGCCGTGGTGCTGCCGGCGGCGATCGCCAGCGCGGATGCCGCCGTCGCCAATGCCGTGGATGACCTCGAGTTCGACGGCGAGGGCCACGCGTGAGTTACGCCGGGGACCTCAGCCCGCACGAGGCCTGGGCCAAGCTGGAGGACGGCGCCATCCTGGTGGACGTCCGCACCGCGGGCGAATGGGCCCACATCGGCGTCCCGGACACCAAGCCGGCGGGCGGAACGCGCAATGACCCGCTCTTCATCCAGTGGAACATGGCCGGCGGCATCCCAAATTCGCGCTTCATAGAACAGCTGAAACAACAGGCCCCCGACGGCGGAAGCACCGAACTGGTCTTCCTGTGCCGTTCGGGCGCCCGGTCCATCGCCGCGGCGATCGCCGCAACGGAGGCCGGGTTCATCTCCTACAACGTCCTTGAGGGCTTCGAAGGCGAGCCGGACCGCTACGGTGAACGCACCGTCAACGGCTGGAAAAACCGCGGCCTGCCCACCACCAACGTCGGAAAGCACTAAGTGACCTTCAACCCTGACGCCACCGGCTGGAGCGCCGACACCCAGGCCGTCCGCGGCGGACTCGACCGCACAGGCTTCCAGGAAACGTCCGAACCGATCTTCCTGAACTCCGGCTTCGTGTACGAATCCGCGGCCGCCGCGGAGCGTGCGTTCACCGGCGAGGACGAGCGCTTCGTCTATTCCCGCTACGGCAACCCCTCGGTGGCCACCTTCCAGGAACGGCTCCGGCTGCTCGAAGGCACGGAGGCCTGCTTCGCCACCGCCTCGGGCATGTCCGCGGTCTTCACTGCCCTCGGGGCCCTGCTGGCCGCCGGCGACCGGGTCGTCGCGGCCCGTTCGCTGTTCGGGTCCTGCTTCGTGATCCTCAACGAAATCCTTCCCCGCTGGGGCGTCGAGACGGTCTTTGTGGACGGCCCGGACCTGGAGCAGTGGCGGTCCGCGCTGTCCGAACCGACGACGGCGGTCTTCTTCGAATCACCGTCGAACCCGATGCAGGAAATCGTGGACATCGCCGCCGTGAGCGACCTGGCGCACGCCGCCGGGGCTACAGTCGTCGTCGACAACGTCTTTGCCACCCCCCTGCTGCAGCGCTGCGGGGAGCTCGGCGCGGACGTGGTCGTGTATTCGGGGACCAAGCACATCGACGGTCAGGGCCGGGTGCTCGGCGGCGCGATCCTGGGCACCAAGGAGTTCATCGAGGGACCGGTCAAGCAGCTCATGCGCCACACCGGCCCGGCGCTCTCCGCGTTCAACGCCTGGGTGCTGACCAAGGGGCTGGAGACCATGGCCCTGCGGGTGAACCACTCCTCTGCGTCCGCGCTGCGGCTGGCCGAATGGCTTGAGGAGCAGCCCGCGGTCAGCTGGGTCAGGTACCCGCTCCTGCCGTCCCACCCGCAGTACGAGCTGGCCGCCCGGCAGATGAAGGCCGGCGGCACCGTGCTGACCTTCGAGCTCTCCCCGTCCGCCGGGCGTTCGGCGAAGGAAGCGGCGTTCGCGCTGCTCGATGCGCTGCGGATCATCGACATCTCCAACAACCTGGGCGATTCCAAATCGCTCATCACCCACCCCTCCACCACAACGCACCGCGCCATGGGGCCCGAGGGCCGGGCGGCGATCGGGCTCACCGACGGCGTCGTGCGCCTCTCGGTGGGTCTCGAGGACCTCGAGGACCTGACCCGCGACCTCGGCCAGGCGCTCAAGCAGGTCTAGGGCTCCGGTCCGCCGTCAGGGCCGGCCGCGGCGGACCCGGCCCAGGGAGGAGCCCTGGTCCGCCGGGTCCCCGGTAACGGTTCCCCGGGTGGTCACCTCGACGGCCCGTTCGACAACGGCGGCGAGCCCGCCGGCGTGGAACGGCTCCCGCTGCAGCTGCGACCCGGTGCCCTCCGCCAGGATCCGGCCGACGCCGGCCCGCACCAGGTCCAGCTCACCCTGCTCCTCCAGCACGGGGGCCACAAAGTCCACCAGCGCGTGGACCACCTCCGCGGCGGGGGCCGGGGTGAAGGTTCCGAAGTCGAGCAGCTGCCCGCCGAGGCCGCAGTTGCTGGCCTGCCAGGCGGCCATCCGCAGCAGGAGCGTCGGCACCGGGGCGGGATCGACGCCGTCGTTCCATTCCCGGGATGCCGACTCGACGAGCGCCCGCACCAGCACGGCGATCAGCGCCGCGTCCTCGGCGCGCAGGCAGACATCGGCGACCCGGATCTCCACGGTGGGATGCTGCCGGCACAGCCGCGCGTCGAAGTAGATCATCCCTTCATCCATCAGGACGCCGCTTTCGATCAGCCGGGTCACCACCCGCCGGTAGACCGGCAGGCTGCCGAAGATCATCGTGGGACCGGACCCCGGCCAGCGGTTCCATGCCTGTGTGCGGTAGCTTTCGAACCCGGTCTCCGCGCCGTTCCAGTAGGGGGAGTTCGCGCTGAGCGCGATCAGCACCGCGAGCTTGTCGCGGATCCGGTCCATCACGGCCACGCCTTCCTCCGGAGACTCCACGAAGGTATGGACGTGCAGGCCGCAGGTCAGCTGGTTCCGGACCGTGAGTCCGAAGCGCTGCTGCATCGTCAGATAGCGCTGGTTCGGCGTCAGGTGCGTGGCGGAGCCGTGCGGCGAGGTGGCGAGGGCGGCGACGCGGCCGCCGTGCACCCGGGCGGCGCGGTCCGCGAGGGCCCGGCCCTCATTGAGCTGCCTGAGCAGTTCGGTGTAGTCCAGGCACGGCCGCGTCTGGGTTTCGATCTGTTCCAGTTTGAGTTCGTAACTGAAATCGGTGCCCACCCCGACGTCATGCAGCTTTGCCGGGTCAACCGGGCCCGCGTCCCGCTTGGGCGGGACCAGGCTGGGCAGCATGACATCGGCGAGGGCAAGCAGCATCCCCGTTTCGGGGTCCACTATCAGCAGTTCTTCCTCCACGCCGAAGGTGCGCATGTCTCTATTGTGCGTCAGGATCCAACGAAACGCGCTACCTCACCGCGGGGTCACTCCGCGCCCATGCGGCGTCTCCGTACGGACGCGGAGTGACCCCGCGTGGCCTGGATTAGTCCAGCGGATTCAGTCTTGGAAGTACTCGATTTTCGCGCCGATGGTGTTGAGCCGCTCGGCCAGGTCCTCGTAGCCGCGCTCGATCACGTAGATGTTGCGCAGTTCCGAGACGCCGCGGGCGGCGAGCATGGCCAGCAGCAGGCAGGCCGCGGGGCGGAGGGCCGGCGGGCAGCCCACCTCGGCCGCGCGCCATTTGGTGGGCCCGTTGACGTAGATCCGATGCGGGTCCAGCAGCTGCACCTGGGCGCCGAGTTTGTTCAGCTCGGTCAGATAGATCGCCCGGTTGTCATAGACCCAGTCGTGGATCATCGTCTGCCCCTGGGCATTCGCGGCGATGACCGCGAAGAAGGGCAGATTGTCGATGTTCAGCCCGGGGAACGGCATGGGGTGGATCTTGTCCTCGGGGGCGTGCAGTTCCGAGGTCCGGGTCGTGACGTCCACCAGCCGGGTGCGCCCGTTCCGGGCCAGGTACTCGCCGGACACCTCCAGCCGCTGGCCCATCTGTTCCAGCGTCGCGAGTTCGATTTCCATGAACTCGATCGGGACGCGCCGGATGGTCACCTCCGAGTTCGTGACGATGCCCGCGGTGATCAGGCTCATCGCCTCGATCGGGTCCTCGGAGGGGAAGTATTCGATGTCGGCATCGACGGCGGGGCGGCCGGTGATCTTCAGCGTGGTGGTCCCCACACCCTCGATCCCGACGCCGAGCATCTGCAGGTAGAAGCAGAGATCCTGCACCATGTAGTTGGGGCTGGCGTTGCGGATGATAGTGGTGCCGCTGCGGTGCGCGGCGGCCATGATGGCGTTTTCGGTGACGGTGTCGCCGCGTTCGCTGAGCACGAAGGAGCGGTCGTTCCCGTCCGACGGCGGCGCCTGCACGGCGTAGAAACCGGCCGTGGCCTCGACGCTGAGGCCGAACTGGCGCAGCGCCTGCATGTGCGGCTGTACGGTGCGGGTGCCGAGGTCGCAGCCGCCGGCGTAGGGCAGCCGGTACTCGCTGGATTCATCCAGGAGCGGGCCCAGCAGCATGATGACACTGCGGGTTCGGCGGGCGGCCTCGACGTCCATCGAATCGAGGTCCAGCACGGCGGGGCGGCGGATCTGCAGGTCGTTGGCGTTGAGCCAGGTGCATTCGACGCCGATGCTGGTCAGCACCTCGACGATCCGGTTGACCTCTTCGATCCGGGCGAGCCGCCGCAGGGTCGTGGTGCCGCGGTTGATCAGGCTGGCGCAGAGCAGGGCGACGCCGGCGTTCTTGCTGCTGTTGACGTCGACGGAGCCGGACAGGGTGCGGCCGCCCTCGACCCGGAGGTGCGTCATGGCCGGCCTGCCCACTTTGACGATGCTGCGGCCGAAAATGGACTCGAGCCGCTGGATCATTTTCAGGCTCAGGTTCTGCTTGCCCTGTTCCATTCGGGCAATCGCGCTCTGGCTGGTTCCCAGCTCGGCGGCGAGCTGCCCCTGGGTCCAGCCTTTCTGGCCACGGGCGTCGCGGAGCAGGGCGCCAACTTCTTCAGCGGTCTCTTGAGTCATACCTAAAAAATATCACCGATGATCTATTCGCGGCGGTAATTCCGGCCGCCATGCCGTTAATCTCACAGGGATACCCGCTCCGTGCGATAACTGCAGCTACTGCCGGGCGAGGAAGACCATGTTCCACGTTCCCGCCGCCAGCGAGGCGGCGACGGCGGCGCCGGCAATCAGCACCCCGCCCAGCAGCACCCAGGCGTCCACGCCGCTGAAGGTCGATTTCCGTGCCCAGGTCCGGTGTGCGCCGCCGAAGCCCCGGGCTTCCATGGTGACCGCGAGCCGGGAGGCGCGCCGGACGGCCTGCACCAGCAGCCCGAAGCTCTGCCCCAGGGTGGCGCGGAGCCGCTGCAGCGGATTCCCGTGGGAGCCCACGCCGCGGGCGCGGCGTGCCATGCCGATTGTCTGCCATTCTTCGGCCATG
Source organism: Pseudarthrobacter oxydans (assembly GCF_030812335.1). Taxonomy (GTDB): domain Bacteria; phylum Actinomycetota; class Actinomycetes; order Actinomycetales; family Micrococcaceae; genus Arthrobacter; species Arthrobacter oxydans_B. The sequence goes on along the minus strand of NZ_JAUSSN010000012.1, from coordinate 68,055 downwards.
AGTCCCACGAGCCGCATCGCGGCCAGGGTCCCGAGGACGAAACGGTGCGGCAGTTTCGCCTTCTGCGCGAGGGCATCCGCCAGGTCCGTGGGGTCCGTGCAGCTCATCAGCAGCACCGCCGGCAGCGCGATGGCCAGGCCGCGGATCATGAACCCCACCCCGAGTTCGAGGGAGCCTTCGCTGATGGACCAGATCCTGGCGTCGAGCAGGATGCTCCCGCTGTCGGGGGCCAGGATCGTGGTGCTCCAGCCGCCCAGCGCGGCGGCCAGGATCAGCGGCCACCCGCGCTGCCAGAGCAAGGCGAGGGTCAGCCCGGCCAGCGGCAAAAGCGCCAGCTCGAATGCCAGGGCCACCGAGGCGGACACCCAGTCGATGGACAGGGCCAGCACCATCGTGATGAGCATGACGGCGGTGAATTTCGCCAGCGGGTTGGCCTTGGTCAGCAGGGCATGGTTGCCGCGCAGCGTCAGTTCCTGCCTCATGGCGCGGCCACCTTCCCCGGCTGTAGGGGTCCCGAGTCCCGGTCCGGTTCCCGGTGTTCCGTGGCCCGGAGGCTCAGTTCGGTGCCGCCGAGGACAGCGCTGAATTCGGCATCGTGCGTCACGGACACGACGGCGGTGCCGTCGTCGAGCAGCTCGGAGAGGAAGGATGCCAGCTCGGCCCAGGTGTTGGCGTCCTGGCCGAAGGTGGGTTCGTCCAGGACGAGCACCCGGGGATGGGCGGCGAGGACGGTGGCCACCGACAGGCGCCGCTTTTCTCCGCCCGAGAGCGTGTAGGGATTGGCGTCCACCAGCTCCGTCAGCCGCAGCCGCTCCAGCAGTTCGTCCACACGCTCCTCGCCGCGGCCCAGGTGCCGGGGCCCGAACATCAGCTCGTCGAACACCCGGCCGGTGACGAACTGGTGCTCGGGTTCCTGGAACACGGTGCCGATCCTGGCGATCAGCTGCTGGGCCTTCCACCGGTACGGATCGATACCGGCGCCGGCGCTGAGTTCCACGGTGGCGGAGACCCTGCCGGACACGGGCGCGAGCAGCCCGGCGAGCGTGAGGGCGAAGGTGGACTTCCCCGAGCCGTTGGGCCCGGTGATGGTCAGGGCCTCCCCGGCCCGGACCTGGGCCGTGATGCCGGACTGCACGGGCTTGGGCGGGATGGGACGGAAACCGCCGCGGGGACCGGACCGCCGCGGGCGTTCGCGGGAAACGGCCAGGGCCTCCGCGGCCAGCAGCAGCCCCGCGGTGCCGGCGCCGGGGGCGGTCCCTGCGGATGCCCCGGAGGCCCCGGATGCGCCCGAGACGCTGGCGTCCCGGGTGCCGCCGCCGCGCGCGCGGGTCGGGGGCACGTAGCCCGGCACCCAGACGCCCGCTGCGGTGAGCATGTCCCGTGCCTGCGCCAGGACCTGGTCCGGCGGCCCGTCGATCAGCACAGCGGAGTCCGTGGCCGAGCCGGGCTGCAGCACCACGATTCGGTCCACGAGGTCCTTCCAGACCGAGACCCGGTGCTCCACCACCACCAGGGTGGCGCCGGTTTTGTCCAGGCAGCGGCCGACGGCGTCGCGGACCTCCAGCACCCCGGCGGGATCGAGGTTGGCGGTGGGTTCGTCGAGCAGGATCAGCCCGGGGCGCATCGCCAGGATGCCGGCGAGCGCCAGGCGCTGCTTCTGCCCGCCGGAGAGCGACGACGTCGGGTGGTCCAGCGGCAGCCGTCCCAGCCCGACGTCGTCGAGCGCTTCCGCCACCCGTGACCAGATGTCCGCCGGGGGCACGGAGAGGTTCTCCGCGCCGAAGGCGACGTCGTCGCCGAGGCGCGAGAGCACGACCTGGGTCTCCGGGTCCTGCTGCATCAGCCCGGCCCGGCCGCGCCGGGACCGCGGCGGGGCACCGTCGATCAGCAGGCTGCCGGACTCGTCCGCGTCCTCGGCGTCCGCCGCGGCGCCGCATGCCGGGTCGGCCCCGCCCGCGGAGCTGTCGCCGAGCACCCCGGCCAGGGCGTGGAGCAGCGTGGACTTGCCGGCACCCGAGGGTCCCAGCAGGAGCACGCGCTCCCCGGGCCGGATGTCCAGGTCCAGGCCGCTCACCGCTGGCCGGGACCGGCCGGCGTGCCGCCAGCCCCAGCCGCGGGCGGTGACCGCGGCCGGGCGGACCGTATCGGAGGATGTCATGGTCGGTGTTCGGACGTCAGGAGAAGACCGGCTCCGTGGCGGCCTTGCGGGAGGCAAAGGAACTCAGCACGCCGGTCCTGGCCAGGCCGCGGGTCGCGAGCCAGGACAGCCCGCCGGCGATCACGGCGCCGGAGATCGCGGTGAAAATGATGTACGCGAGCTTGTCGCCGCCGGCGTAGGCGATGTTCCAGCCCCAGGGCATAAACGCATCATTCAGGCCGCAGAACAGGCCCGCCCCGGCACCGGCCAGCAGGGACACCGGCAGGTTGAACTTCTTGTACATAAAGGCGGCGAAGACCAGCTCGGCGCCCAGGCCCTGCAGCAGGCCGGAGATGAGCACCGTGGTGCCGTACTGCGAACCCATGATCAGCTCGCCGGTGGCGGCCACGGCTTCGCAGAACAGTGCGGCGCCCGGTTTGCGGATAATAAGCATGCCCAGCACCGCGGGGATCATCCAGCCGCCGGCGTAGAGCCCGGTGAGCGGCGGGTAGAACGCGTTGACGGGGGCGGAAATGAGGTTGGCGCCCTGGGACCAGGCCCAGAAGATCACGCCGCCGGCCACCGCGATCAACGCGGCCACCACAATGTCCACCACACGCCAGTTCTGGTTGCGCTTGGCGGGCGTCGCGGCAGGTTCGTGGCTGGCAGGTTCGTGCCCGGCAGGTTCGTGCCTTGCAGGTGTGTGCTCGGCTGATGTGTCAGTCATATCGTCCTCCTGAGGAACAGGAGGGGAGAGTGACCCGGGGCCGGCAGCTTCCGCCGCGGCCTCGCGCACTCTGAGAACTCGACTCCCTTGCGCCGGTACTAACCGGATCAGGTTCGAGGGTCTGCGGCTGTCCGCACTCTCAGCGCCCACCTGTGGTTTCCCCGGATTCTTCCGGTGATGCCCGACGGCGGCGCTCCCCTGTCGTATCTAAATATCGCCCTTGTGGGCGTGGACCAGTTTACACCCGTGAGGGGTAGTTTTCCGGGGCCCGCCGTCACAATCCGCCGGCTTCGGCGCCGGTGACCCGCAACGGCCGGCTTGGTAGAGTCGCACACAGCACGGGAACTCCGGACGCCGCGGCCTGCCGGCCACCCGCGGCGGCCACCTAACGGAAGCTGAATCATTTGACCCACTCACCAGTGTCTTCCCCCGACTACGATCCGGACTCCGCGGAACCGCAGCCGCACGGGTCCCTGGGTGCGCTTGTCGGCCGCATCCTCGCCGAAATGGAGGAGCTGCAGTTCGCGTCGTTCAGCAAGGATGACGCCCTGGACCTCGGTCTCCTCCTGGTGGAACTGGGTCGGCAGCGTTCGCACCCGATCGCCATCGATATCACCAAAGGTGAGCAGGTGCTGTTCCACGCGGCGCTGGAGGGAGCCACACCGGACAACGAACGCTGGATCAGGGCCAAGCAGCGCACTGCCGTGCGGTACGAGGTTCCGTCGCTGCTGGTCGGACTCCGGGCCCGGGCCGCCGGGGGAAGGATCGAGGACAACGCCTGGTTCGACCAGCAGGAGTTTGCCGCGCACGGCGGCGCCTTCCCCATCTACCTGCGCGGAACCGGGATGGTCGCCACCGTCACGGTCTCCGGGTTGCCGCAGAAGGCCGACCATGAGCTGGTGGTCGAGGCGCTCTCGGAAATCCTCGGCCGCTCCGGGACGTCAGGCTAGCCCTCCGCGGTTGCCGCCGCTTCGGGGCGTCCGCGCCGCCAGCCGGAGCAGCGGCGGTCCCGCGTCCCTGGCCGAACCGCCCGGCCGGGAACGCTAGGCTAGGGGAAGCCCTGTTTCCTCCCACAAGGAGTCCGAAGAATGAACATCTTCATCAAACTGCTCGGCACCGGCTTCAGCCTGCTCGCCGGCTACGTCGGCACCAAGCTCGTTGACAACATCTGGGAGAAAGCCACCGGCAAACAGCCGCCCAAGGGCCACGACGACGATGTGCCCACCACGCTTCACTCGGCCCTGACCTTCGCGCTGATCTCGGCGGGCGTCAGCGCCATCATCCAGGTCCTCGCCAACCGCGGCACCCAGCGCGCAATTACGCGCTTCGCCAAGTCGCAGGACATCGTTTAGCGCGCATCGCCCTGGCCCTCACCGGCCCGCGGTGGCCTCGTCGCCGTCGTCGTCGGTGAAACCGCGTTTGCCGGCCGCCTGCTGCACCACGGCCTCCAGTTCGTCCGTGCTGAGCAGCTCCGGGTGCAGGTGCTTCGTCCGGTAACCGGCGCGGCCGACCATGTGCGCGGACACCGGCACGGTGAGCAGCTGGAAGATCCACGCCACCACCAGCACCGGCCAGACCCACCAGGTGCGCATCTGCAGGCCCAGCGCGAAGAGCAGCAGGAACAGCCCCAGCACCTGCGGCTTGGTGGCTGCGTGCATCCGGGTCATGAGGTCCGGGAAGCGGAGCAGGCCCACCGCCGCGGCGAGGGACATCAGGGCGCCGACCACCATAAAGACCGCCGAGACGGCGTCGATCACGCTGTCGCCGGAAAATGTCTCAGGATTCACGGGTCTTCTCCCGACGATCGGCAACGAAGCGGGCAACCGTGACGGAGCCGACGAACCCGATGAGGGACACCGCCACCAGCAGCATGAGGTTGTTGAGATGCCGGTTCGCCGCCATGTCGATGCACAGGGCGGCGCCGACGATGGCCAGCAGCACGTCCGCGGCCAGCACCCGGTCCAGCAGCGAGGGGCCCCGAGCGATCCGGATAATCGCGCCTCCGGCGGCGAGGGAGAGCACCACGGCGGTGACGGCCAGGACCAGCTGCATCATGCCGCCACCTCCTGGTTGAGGGCGGACAGTTCGGCTTGGGTGCCCATGATCCTGATCAGTCCCGCTTCCGTGTCGCGGACGTCCTTGCGCAGCCGCGCGGCGTCCTCGGCGTTGCGGACGTTGATGCCGTGGATGTAGAGCGTGGACGTGGAGCGGTCCACCTCCACGACCAGCGATCCGGGGATCAGCGCCGTGATGTGGCCGGTCGCGGTGACCAGCAGGTCGGAGTGGCTCCGCAGCGGGACGGCGACGACGGCGCTGATCACCTTGGGGCCCTTCGCCACGGCCAGGTACAGGACCTGGAAGCTCGCCGCCACCACTTTGGCCAGGAACATCAGGGCGAACGGAACCGCCCGGAGCACGTTGAAGCGCCCGCCGAGTTCCACCGGCGGCAGGTAGAACAGCCGGGCCACCAGGACGGCGATGAGGGCGCCGAAGAGCAGGTTCCCGGGGCTGAAGTCCCGCCAGAGGGCGCCCCAGACGATCACGAGCCACACCAGCAGCGGGAGTTCCTGCCGCAGCGAGATCCGTTTCCGGCTCATTTGGACACCACCCGGGGCTCGGGCTGGGCGATCGCGGGGACCGGCGCGTCCTGGCCGAGGACCGCCTGGATGTACGAGGTCCGGTCCAGCATGTCGACGGCGGACTGGTCCGCCACCTTGAACAGCGGACCGGCGAAGATGGTCAGCCCGACGCCGAAGATGACCAGGCCCAGGGTCGAACCCACCATGGTCCGCGGCAGCAGGGTGACGTTGGTCTTGCCGGCCCGGTCCCCCGTGGCCGAGTCCTCGGGGGCCGCCAGCAGCACCGGATCGGGGTGTTCGGCGTCCTCCGGCTTGCGCCAGAACGCGCGGTTCCAGACGCGGGCGATGGCCAGCAGGGTCAGCAGGCTGGTCAGCACCCCGCCGATCACCAGGGCATAAGCCAGGGGGGTTCCCAGCTGCACCCCGGCCTGCAGCAGCCCGAGCTTGCCCAGGAAACCGGAGAACGGCGGGATGCCGGCCAGGTTCATGGCCGGGACGAAGAACAGCACCGCCAGCATCGGGGACAGCTTCGCGAGCCCGGCGACGCGGTCCATCGAGGAACTGCCGCCGCGGCGTTCAATCAGGCCGGTGACCAGGAACAGGCTGGTCTGGATGGTGATGTGGTGGGCGACGTAGAAGACGGCGGCGCCCAGCCCGGCCACCGAGGACATCGCAAGCCCGAACACCATGTAGCCGATGTGGCTGACCAGGGTGAAGGACAGGAGTCGTTTGATGTCGCTCTGGGCCAGGGCGCCCAGGATCCCCACGATCATGGTCAGCAGCGCGGCGACCATCAGCGGGGTATTAAAGGTGTCCCCCGGGAACAGCAGTGTTTCGGTGCGGACGATCGCGTAGACACCCACCTTGGTGAGCAACCCTGCGAACACCGCCGTGACCGGGGCCGGCGCCGTCGGGTAGGAGTCCGGGAGCCAGAAGGACAGCGGGAAGATAGCCGCCTTGATGCCGAACGCCACAAGCAGCATCACGTGCAGCAGGTTCTGCGTGCCCTGGTCCAGGTCCGCGAGCTTGATGGCGAGGTCGGCCATGTTGATGGTGCCGGTGGCGCCGTAGATCATTGCGATCGCGATCAGGAAGAGCACCGAGGACACCACGGAGACCACCACGTAGGTCACGCCTGCCCTGATCCGCGGCCCCGTCCCGCCGAGGGTCATCAGCACGTAGCTGGCGGTCAGCAGGATCTCGAACCCCACGTACAGGTTGAACAGGTCCCCGGAGAGGAAGGCGTTGGAAACCCCGGCGACCAGGATCAGGTAGGTGGGGTGGAAGATCGACACCGGCGCGTCCCGGTCGCCGTCGGCCATGCCCTGCCCGGTGGCGTAGATCAGCACGGCGAGGCTCACGGAGGAGGAGACCACCAGCATCAGCGAGGAGAACTGGTCCACCACCATCACGATGCCCCACGGCGGGAGCCAGCCGCCGATGTTGACCGCCGCCGTTCCGCCGTTCCAGACGGAGGCCAGCAGCCAGCACTCCAGCAGCAGCGTCAGGGACAGCAGCGCAATGCTCACGGTCCGTTGGGCGCGCGAGTGCCGGATCAGCAGGAAGGTCAGGGCAGCGCCGAGGATGGGAAGGAGGACGGCGAGCGGGGCGAAGCTGGCAATGTTCACTGTCCGCCTCCTTCCTTGGGTGGGGTGACATTCAGGGATCCGGGCTGTTCCTCCGAGGCGGCTTCCCCGGCGTCCAGCTTGCGGCCGGCGACCTTGACGGTGGCCTCGGCCCCGTCGGGAACATCGGACACCGACTGGCCGTCCGAGCCGAGCATGGTCAGCGGGAACTCGGAGGTCTCCACCGGGATCACGGAGTCGTCCTCAAGGTCGAAGCTGGGCGTCTTCGCGACCCGGCGGTCCTCGGCGTCGTCCTGGATCTCATCCTCGCGGGCCAGCACCCAGGTCCGGTAGATGATGCCGAGCATAAACGCCGTGACGGCGAAGGAGATCACGATCGAGGTGAGGATCAGGGCCTGCGGCAGCGGGTCGTTGTACTCCCCGGCGGCGGTGTCCTTGCTGTACATCGGCGCCAGGCCGGCGTAGCCGCCGGTGGCGAGGAGCAGCAGGTTGGTGGCGTTCGCGAGCAGCATCAGGCCCAGCAGGACCCGGGTCAGGCTGCGTTCCAGGATCAGGTAGATGCCGCACGCGTAGAGGGCTCCCATGACCGTCAGCAAAGTCAGGTTGACGCTCATGCTTTACCCCTGGCGGTGGTTTCGGCCGGCATGCCGCCGGCCTCCTGCTCGTCGTCGGACGGTGCGGGCGGGTGTTCCTCGAAGTGTTCGTCGATTTCGGCGCCGAGGCTGCGCAGCACGTCCAGCGCCAGGCCGACCACGACTATGTACACGCCGATGTCGAAAATCGTGGAGGTGACGAACTTGACGTCTCCGAAGACCGGCAGCCAGAACTCGATGATGGCGCTTTGGAATACCTGGCCGCCCAGCAGCAGCGGCACCAGGCCGGAGGCCGCCGCGGTGGCGAGACCGATGCCCAGCAGGGTGCCGGCGCTGATCGGGGTCGCCTCGCGCAGCTCGAAGCGGCCGCCGGCGAGGTAGCGGACGGTGAGCGCCAGCCCGGCCATGAGGCCGCCGGCGAAGCCGCCGCCCGGCGAATTGTGGCCCGCCAGCAGCAGATAGATGGAGAAGACGATCATGGAGTGGAAGACCAGGCGTGTGACGACTTCGAAGATGATCGAACGGCGCTCCGGCGCCAGGGTCCGGCCGGCGACTAGCCAGGCGTCCCGGCTGGAGGCCGCGAACCGGCGGCTCATGGCCAGCGTGGCATCGTCCCGGGCGCTTCCGCGGCCGGCGCCGGGGCGTCGGCGTCCGACGGTGCCCTCGGGCACGGTGGAGGAGGCCCGGATCCCCTCGCCGCGGCCCCGGACGAAGATCAGGCTGGCCACGCCGGTGGCCGCCAGGGCCAGCACCGAGATCTCCCCGAAGGTATCCCAGGCCCGGATGTCCACCAGGGTCACGTTCACAATGTTCAGCCCGCCGCCGCCCTCGTAGGCCAGCTTCGGGAACTCGAGTGAGACGGGCGCGGCCACCCGGGCGCCCAGCGCGAAGATGGCGACGAAGACCATGGTGATGCCGAAGGCGGCGCCGATGATCACCCGCACCACCCGGTACTTCCCGCCGGTCCGGTCGCGCAGTTCGGCCGGAAGGCTGCGCATGGCCAGCACGAAGGCCACCAGGATGATGGATTCCACCAGCATCTGGGTCAGCGCGAGGTCCGGGGCGCCCTGCAGCGCGAACATCAGGGCAATGCCGTAGCCGGTGACGGACACCATCAGCACGGCCAGGAAGCGCTTGTTGGCGCGCACCGCGGCCAGCGCCCCGATCACAATTCCGGCACCCACGACGATCTGCAGCGGGGCGTTGGGGTCGATGAAGTAGAGGTCCTGCGGCAGCGGCTTGTTGGCCAGCACCAGCGCGGTCAGCGGCAGGACGAACGCCACGGTGAGGATGACGGACAGGTAGAAGTACAGCGAACCGCGCTGGGTCCGGCCGGTGATCCAGACCGCGGCGTCGTCGAGCGCGCCGATGGTCAGCTGGTAGGTCCGGTCGCCGTCGATCCAGCCGGGGACCAGCCCCTGGAGCCGGGAGACCGTGTTGCGGCCGTAGAACATGGCCAGGCCGAGGGCGAACGTGACGGCGGTCAGTCCCAGGGCCGGGGTCAGCCCGTGCCACAGCGCAAGGTGCCCGGCGGCGGCCGCCGGGTCCTCGCCGTCGGGCACGAACAGCGCCGCGTACGGCTGGATCCAGCTGTCCACCGGGGCCGGCCACAGTCCGTAGACGATGGTCAGGAGGCTCAGGATGGCGGGGGCGGCCAGGAAGGCCGGTTTGATCGGTTTGAACGGGGTGGTCTCGACGCCGGGCTTGACGGCGAAGGCGCCCCACATGAACCGTGCACTGTAGGCGAAGGTCAGGATGGAGCCCAGGACCACGCCGACCAGGATCACCGTCCCCCACGGGCCGGTAGCGGGGTCGGTGCTGTAGTGGATGAAGGCTTCGAAGACCGATTCCTTCGCGACGAAGCCGGCCAGCGGCGGGATGCCCGCCATCGATGCGGCGCCGATGGCGGCCACGACGGCGAGGGCGCGGGAGGAACGGTAGACCCCCGAGAGCTTGCGGATGTCACGCGTTCCGGCCTGGTGGTCGATGATGCCCACCACGAGGAAGAGCGTGGCCTTGAACAGTCCGTGGGCGAGGAGCAGGGCAATACCGGCCAGCGCCGCGTCGGCTTGGCCGAGCCCCACGACCATGGTCATGAAGCCGAGTTGGCTGACCGTGCCGTAGGCCAGGATGAGCTTGATGTCCGTCTGCCGCAGCGCCCGGTAGCCGCCGACGAGCATCGTGGCGAGGCCGAGGCCGAGCACTACCGGCGGCCAGTACGCGGTGTCCGCGAATCCCGGCGCCAGCCGTGCCACGAGGTAGATGCCGGCCTTCACCATGGCCGCGGCGTGCAGGTAGGCGCTCACCGGGGTGGGGGCCGCCATGGCGCCGGGAAGCCAGAAGTGGAACGGGACCAGCGCCGATTTGGTGATCGCACCGACCAGAATGAGGACGACGGCGGCGCCCACGGCCCCCGCGGCGGGCCCGGCGATGAGGGCCGGCGCCATCTCGAGGATGGTCGAGATCCGGTAGGTCCCGGCGCTGAAGCCGAGGATGATCAGGCCCACCAGCATGGCCAGGCCGCCGGCGGTGGTCACGATGAGGGCCTGCAGGGCCGAGCGCCGCGCCGAGAGCCTGGTCCGGGCGTAGCCGATCAGCAGGTAGGACAGGACCGTGGTGAGTTCCCAGAAGACAAACATCAGGAGCAGGTCATCCGCCGTCACAAGGCCGAACATCACCCCGGCGAAGGCCAGCAGCTGGGCGCCGAATCCGCCGAGGTAGTCGTCCTTGTCCTTGAAGTACCGGGCGCAGTAGACCAGCACCAACGCCCCCACACCGAGGACGAGCAGGGACATGACCCAGGCCAGGGCGTCCATCCGGAAGGCAAGCTCAATTTTCAGCTCGGGAATCCAGGGCAGGACCTCGGAGACACCGGTCCCGGCACCGCCCTGAGCTGCCCCGGCGCCGGAATAGACGGCGCCGTGCTGCAGGAGCAGCCAGACGAACGAGCCCGCGGGCACCGCCGCGAGGGCGTAAAACGAATTCCGGCCGAACTTCCGGAAGAGAAATGGCGCCACAGCAGCCACCGCAAAGTGCACGGCAAGGACTGTGATCACTGGTATCTCCGCAACGTCAGGAATTCGATTGTCAAAAAGTTGGAGCAGGCGGGGCATTCGTTAGGTTCAGTCCGGACAGTTTACCAAGCGTGGACAAATTCTTTTCGCTCGGTGCGCCGGGCTCCGGGCCACTGCGGATAATATTCACGCTATGAACTCCGCTGCTCCCCCAGAGGCCATGCGTCCCGCCTCGGAACTGGAATCCGGAAGCCCGGTCTCCCACAAGGGCCGCATCCTCGCGTGGGCAGCCTGGGACTGGGGCTCGGCCGCCTTCAACGCCGTCATGACCACGTTCGTCTTCACCGTGTACCTGACCTCCAATGCCTTCGGCGGCGAGGACCAGGCCTCCGCGGTCCTGGGTGGCGCCCTGGCCATCGCCGGTGCCGCCATCGCGCTGCTGGCACCTGTCACCGGGCAGCGCTCGGACACCGGCGGCCGCCGGAAGCTGTGGCTGGGGGTCAACACGGCCGCCGTCGCGCTCCTGACCGCCCTGTGCTTTTTCGTGTTCCCGCGTCCGGAGTTCCTGCTCCTCGGCGTGACGCTGATTGCGCTGGCGAACGTGTTCTTCGAGTTTGCCGGTGTGAATTACAACGCCATGCTCGCCCAGATCTCCACACCGAAGAACATCGGCAAGGTCAGCGGCTTCGGCTGGGGCATGGGGTACCTCGGCGGGATCGCGGCGCTGCTGATCGTGCTCCAGATCTTCGTCCAGCCCAGCTTCGTGTGGTTCGGCGCCTCGACGGCGGACGGCCTGAACATCCGCCTGGTCGCGGTGTTCTCGGCCTTGTGGTTCTTCATCTTCGCGCTGCCGGTGCTGTTTGCGGTCCCGGAGCTGCCCAGGACCGGACGGGGCGCCAGCCTGGGGTTCCTGGCCTCCTACGGCCTCCTGGTGCGGCGGATCAAGGCGATCTACCGGACCAGCCCGCACACGATCTACTTCCTGCTCGCCAGTGCCGTGTTCCGGGACGGGCTGGCCGCGGTGTTCACCTTCGGTGGCATCATCGCCGCGGGCACCTTCGGCTTCGAACTCAAGGACGTTATCTTCTTCGCGATCTTCGGTAATGTCGTGGCCGCCGCGGGCGCCATCCTGGGCGGCTTCCTCGACGACCGGATCGGGCCGAAGACGGTCATCATCGGGTCGCTGGTAGGCCTGCTGATCGCCGGCTCGATGATCCTGGTCCTCGGCAACGGGAACCATTCCTTCCTGGGCATGGATTGGGCCGGCACCACCACGTTCTGGATTTTCGGCCTGTTCCTGTGCCTCTTCGTGGGGCCGGCGCAGTCCTCCTCGCGGGCGTACCTGGCCCGGCTTGCCCCGCACGGCGAGTCCGGCGAACTGTTTGGCCTGTACGCCACCACCGGCCGGGCCGTCAGCTTCCTCGCCCCCGCGCTCTTTACGCTCTGCATTGCCGTCGCTGCCCCGCTGGTGGAGCCCGGCGAGGCACAGCGCTGGGGCATCCTCGGCATCATGGTGGTGCTCCTGGCCGGACTGCTGCTCCTGCTGCCGGTCAAGGCACCGGACGAGACCGACATCGCGGTGGTCCCCGCGGCCTGACTCTGCCCGGAATGGCCTCCGGCCCACTAGGCTGGAGGAATGAACGTGGATGAAACGGACCTGCCGGGACTGGGCCGGCGCAAGGATTTCATGACCGCCTCCGGGCGGCGGATCGGCGTCGTGGAATACCGCGAAGGCCAAACCGAACTGATCGTCTCCACGTGGGACGATCCGGACACCTGCCAGGCGTCCATCCCGCTGACCGCCGATGAAGCCGCCGCGCTGGGGAACCTGCTGGGCGGCCAGCGGCTGGCCATGCAGCTTTCCGAAGCCCACCGCGAGGTCCCCGGGATTGTCACCCGGCAGTTCTCCATCGGCCCCGACTCCCCCTACCGCGACCAGCCGATGGGCAAGGCGCGCATCCGGACCAGGAGCGGCGCCTCGATTGTGGCCATTATGCGCGAAGGCGAAGTGGTCCCGTCCCCGGGCCCGGACGTCGTCCTGCAACGCGGCGATCTCCTGGTTGCAGTAGGAACGCAAGAAGGCCTGGACACAGCGGCCGGCATCCTGCGCAACGGCTGACGGTATGGATCCGCTTGCACTGACCCTGATTGAACTCGGGGCCGTCGTCTTTTGCCTCGGCCTGCTGGCGAGGCTGGCGGGGCGGATCGGCATGTCACCTATTCCGCTGTACCTTCTCGGCGGGCTGTTCTTCGGTGCCGGCGGAATTGTGAAACTCGAAGGTATGCAGGAGTTCGCACATCTCTCGAGCGAAATCGGCGTCATCCTCCTCCTGCTTATGCTCGGATTGGAATATACGGCGGCGGAGCTCGTGACGGGGCTGCGCCGCTCCTGGCAGGCCGGCGTCCTGGACCTCGTCCTGAATTTCCTGCCGGGCGCCCTGCTGGCGGTCCTGCTGGGCTGGGGCGTCGTGGGAGCGATGGTGATGGGCGGGGTCACCTACATCTCGTCCTCGGGGATCGCCGCCAAAGTGATCACGGACCTGGGCCGGATCGGTAACCGCGAGACTCCGGTCGTGCTGTCCATCCTGGTATTCGAGGATCTGGCCATGGCGGTCTACCTGCCGATCCTGACCGCGACCCTGGCCGGCGTCAGCTTCGTTATGGGGCTGCAGACTGTCGGGATCTCACTCGCCGTTGTCACCGTCGTGCTGATGGTGGCACTGCGGCACGGGCACCACGTGTCCAAGGCCGTGCACAGCGAAAACTCCGAGGTGTTCCTGCTCAACCTGCTGGGGGCCGCGCTGCTGGTGGCCGGGCTGGCCTCGGCCATGCAGGTGTCCGCGGCCGTGGGGGCGTTCATGCTCGGAATCGCCATTTCGGGGGCCACCGCACACAGCGCCACCAGGATCCTGGAGCCCCTGCGGGACCTTTTCGCCGCCATCTTCTTCGTGGTCTTTGGCCTCAACACAGACCCCTCCACCATCCCGCCGGTGCTCGGCTGGGCGCTGCTGCTGGCCATCGTCACGGCCGCCACCAAGATGATCACGGGCTTTTGGGCGGCCAGGCGGGCCGGGATCGGGCGGGCGGGGCGTTTCCGTGCCGGCGCCGCACTGATTGCCCGCGGAGAATTCTCGATCGTCATCGCCGGCCTGGCCGTCGCCTCCGGGGTGGTGCCCCAGGAACTCGCGGCCATGGCCACCGCCTACGTGCTGATTATGGCCGTGACGGGTCCGCTGGCCGCCAGGTTCGTGGAGCCGGTAGTGGCGATGCTGCGCCGGCCGGCGAAACCGCCGGCGGTGCGGACCGCGGACGGCGTCTAGATGTCGGTGCGGTGGAAGTTCAGGTGGCTGCGGCTCGCCGTGGGGCCGCGCTGGCCCTGGTAGCGGTTGCCGTACTCCCCGGACCCGTAGGGGTACTCGGCGGCGGAGGTGAGCCGGAAGAAGCACAACTGGCCGATTTTCATGCCCGGCCACAGCTTGATCGGCAGCGTCGCCATGTTGGACAGTTCGAGCGTCACGTGCCCGGAGAAGCCGGGATCGATGAATCCTGCGGTCGAGTGCGTGAGCAGGCCCAGCCGGCCCAGCGAGGACTTACCCTCAAGCCGGGCGGCGACGTCGTCGGGAAGCGTCACCGTTTCGTAGGTTGAGCCCAGGACGAATTCCCCGGGATGCAGGATAAAGGGTTCGCCGGCCTCGACCTCCACCAGGCGGGTCAGCTCGGGCTGGTCCTCGGCCGGATCGATGTGGGCGTACTTGTGGTTGTCGAAGAGCCGGAAGAACCTGTCGATCCGGACGTCAACCGACGATGGCTGAACCATGGCGGGGTCGAACGGCTCCAGAACGATCCGTTGGGAGTCAATTTCGGCACGAATGTCGCGGTCGGAGATCAGCACAGTCTCAAAATTACCGTACTTGCCGGGGACAAAAGTCCGCGGGGCGAGTATTACAGCCCTGCCGTTACGGCTCTGGCTGTTCCTCCAGGACCGACTTGAGCTGCTCCAGTTGGCAGACCTCCGCCTTCATCCGGCGGCGGAAGGGCGCCTTCAGCCGGGCCAGGAGACCCCGGGGCTCGCGTTCCATGGCAAAGCGGACGCGGGTGCTCCCGCCTTCCGTGCTCAGGTAGAAGCCGCCGCGCGTGAGTTCCGGCCCGCCCAGGATCGTGTATTGGATTTCCGCACCGGGCCGCGCCTCGGTGATCTCGATGTCTCCACAGACGGCGCGTCCGCCGGGACCGGCGACGGTCTGCCGGTACACCGCGCCCTTGGTCCCCGCGGCCCCTGATTCAAGTTCGATGCTGCGGACTCCGGCCCGCCAGCTGGGCAGATTGCGGGCGTCCAGCAGGAAGTCATACACGCTCATGGCATCCCGTTGGATGACGACGTCGTATTCTGCGATTGCCACGGAAATCCTTGCTCGGCGGACGGCTGATGGGCGTAGCCCGCTTCCCCGGAACTGCAGCTAACTCCTTCAGGATAGACAGCAAGGCCCGTCCCGCGCGGCTGCGGGACGGGCCTTTATCGAAGAGTTATGGGACTGTCCGGATTGTGTACTGCTCTGTGACTACTTTCCGGACCCTACTTTTCGGTCAGTTTCGGCACCGAGAATACGACAATGGCGCCGACCACGGCGAAGGCCGCGAACATGTAGAAGTTGAGCTGCCAGCCGAAGGCCATACCGGCGATCAGCCCGCCGATCAGGGGACCGCAGATGGCGCCGATGCGTCCGATGCCGAGCGACCAGCTCAGGGCGGTGGCGCTGAGGGACTGCGGGTAATGGGTGGCGCAGTAGCCGCCCACCAGGATCTGGGTGCCCACCGATCCGAGGCCGGCGAAGGCGACGATGACGAGCAGCATCGCCAGCGGGAGCTGCAGGCTCAGCATGAGGATGGCCACAAACGCCAGGAGGAACGACGCCGTTACGACCTTGCGGATGCCGATCTTGTCCGCCAGGACGGAGGCGCTGATGGACCCGACGATCGCACCGGCGTTGAGGACCAGCAGGAAGGTCAGGGCGTCGCCGAGCTGGAACCCGGCCTGCCGCATGATCTGCGGCAGCCACGTGTTCAGGCCGTAAACCAGCAGCAGGCCGCAGAAGTTCGCCATCGCGAACAGGACCGTGGAGCGGACCCACTTGCGGGTGAACAGGGTCTTCATGGCCGATTTCGGGGCGTCTGCGCCGGTCTTGACGTCCTCCGCGGTGACGATGTCCGAGTAGATCAGGCCGTAGCGGGCCGCGGTGGTCTTGGCTTCTTCGATGCGCTGCTTACGGGCGAGGTAGGCGACCGATTCGGGCAGGAGCTTCCAGGCGATCGGGAGAAGGGTGACGAGGGGCAGCGCGCCAATCGCGTACATCCAGCGGAAGTCGATGTGCTGCAGCAGGTTGATGGCCAGAAGGGAGGCGCCGACCCCGCCCACGGAGTAGCCGCTGAACATCACGGCATTGGCAATCTGGCGCCGCTCTTTGCGGGCATACTCAACCGTCAGGGCGATGCATGTGGGCACGATGCCGCCCAGGCCGAGACCGGTCAGGAAGCGCAGGAAGCCGAAGACCTCGGCGGACGGCGAGAACGCCGTGAGCAGCATGCAGGTGGAGAACCAGGCGATGCAGGCCAGCATGATGCGTCGGCGGCCCAGCTTGTCAGTCAGGATGCCGACCGAGAGTGTGCCGACGAGCATGCCGACCAGGGCGAGGCTGCCGATCAGCCCGGCCTGCGCGGGGGTGACGCCCCACTCCTGGAACTTGAGGATCGTGGGAACGGTGGACCCGTAGACCACCAGGTCATAGCCATCAAAGACGATGGCCACGAAGCACAGGATGAGGACCGCATGGCCCTTCCAGCGAGGTGTGGCCTCGTTGCGCAACTCAGTCGACATTGACTGCGTCATGGATGTACCTCTCGTTGGGATTTGGTTGGAATTTGTGTGACAGCTCACATGCTGTGCCCACTGTGTCACGCATTGATTGCGACAGTAAACAAATCAGCATATTTCGTTTCTGTAACGATCGTCAGCAGTGAGCAGGTGCATCAGTGGCCTTTGAAGGCCTCGGCGAGCCACCAGGCCCCGCCGTCGGACGCTATCTTGGCATCGATGACCAACGGCCGGGCAGGACGCTCCTGCAGCCAGGCGCGAACCGCTTCAAGATCCGCCACGCTCCGGACTGTCACAGCGTCCGCGCCGAAACCCCGGGCGATCGCGGCGATGTCCGTGTCCGGGAAGGTGACGGTACTGAGATCGACGGCGGGACCGCCTCCGGATTCGGCTCCCGCGCCGAAGTGGTGGACCTCCGCCCCGTAGCCGGCGTCGTTGTAGATGATGCAGACCAGCGGCAGCTCCAGCCGCACGGCGGTCTCCAGTTCGCTGATGCCCATCAGGAAGCCGCCGTCGCCGGCCCCGAGGACCGGCAGTCGGTCCGGCCGGGCCAGCGCGGCCCCGATCGCGGTGTATAGACCCAGACCGATCGATTGGAAAGCCTGGGTGAAGCAGAAGCCGAACTCGTCCGGAACCTTCAGGTAGGTGCTGGGATAGCCCATGAAGTTGCCGGAATCGATCGAGACAATCCGGTCTGCGGGCAGGATGGTGTCCAGTTCACGGCTCAGCACGCGCGGATCGATCCGCCCGCCGCCGGAGAGATCCGGCGTTGCGACGTCGTTCCAGCGCGAGCTTCCGGCGATGGCCGCCGCGTTCTCCGCGGTGCGGTACTTCTCCGCCGGGACCGGCTGGAGCGTCAGCAATTCCGCGAGGGCATCCGCCGCGGTCAGCGCAGAATCCCCCACCACGCCAAGGTCGATGGGTCGGTTGGCGCCGAGCGCGGCGTCCTCGACATCGACCTGGACCACGACGGTCCCGGCCGAGATCAAGTGCCCGTGCCGCATGGTCCACATGTTCAGGGCGCAGCCCCAGCCGATGATCAGGTCAGCGCCCTGAATCAGCTCGGCACTGAGCGGTGAGGAGAATCCGCCGGAGATCCCGAGGGCGAAGTCCTCGTCATGGAACAAGCCGTTCGCCACCGCGGACGTGGCCACGAGCGCCCCGGCATGCGCGGCAAGGGCGAGCAGTTCCCCGCGCGCGTTCCTGCCCCCGCGGCCCGCCACGAAGACCGGGCGCTCCGCGGCACTGATCAGGTGCGCCAGACGACGAACGCTGGCGGCGGCAGGACGGACCGGCTGGGGGTCCGCGACAGCGGCAGGACGGGCCGCCGCGGCCTGTGCGGCGGCCGGGGCCGATTGGACATCGAGAGGCAGGTTGAGCACCACGGTGCGGCGTTCGTTCCGGGCGGTGCGGAAGGCCCGGACGGTGTCCGCGACGGCGGTGGCCGGGGAATGGACCCGCTCGCTCACGGCTCCGACGCTGCGGGCGAGGGCGTCCTGGTCGATTTTGAAATTGGACCGGACCGCGGCGGCCTGGGTGTCCGCCGCCAGTATTATCAGCGGCGTGCGGCTTTTGGCCGCTTCCCCGATCCCGGTGACGGCGTTGCTGAGCCCGCATCCCTGGTGGGTGCTCACGACGCCCACGAGGCCGGACATCCGGGAATAGGCGTCGGCCATCGTGGCAGCGCCGCCCTCGTGCCGGGCAGCGGTGTAGGGCACCCCGGCCAGGCGCAGGGCATTGGTCACCTCGAAGTTGCCGCTGCCGACGACGCCGAAGACGTGCCCGACGCCGAGCTCCGCCAGGGTCCGGCCCACGAGCTGCGCGACGGTCGCGGACGACTGCTGTACCGGGTCACCGGCGGCCTGGCGGGCCGCGTCGATGGGTCCGCGGGCCATTTCCGGGGCGCCCGCGGCGCCGGGGGAAACTTGTGAAGCTACTACCATGGACTTACCTTCCATTGAGTACTGCAGCGGTTGGATATTGCGCTGTTGCTGACTGCTCTTCGAACTTCCAGGCGGCCGCTATGAACCCCCTTCAGTCCCTCCCTGACACCGCCACGACGGCAACCCTGGAACGGACCATTGAATGGGTGGATACGGATGCCGCGGGGCACCAGCACAACTCGGCGGTGCTCCGCTTCGTCGAGGCCTGCGAGGCCAAGTTGTTCCGGGACCTTGATCTGCCGGAGTACTTCCCGTCGGCTCCGCGGGTTCGCCACGAGCTCAACTACCGGGCGAAGTTGTACTTCGGCCAGCAGGTCACCACCACCGTAGTGGTGGAGAAAATCGGCCGCACGTCCATGACGTTCAGCTTTGAGGTGTGGGGCGAGGAATTCCGCGGCGAACCCCGTGCCCTGGCCGCCCACGGGTCCTTTGTGACGGCCCATGTCGCCCAGGGCGCAACGGCCGCCACCCCGTGGCCGGCTGAGCTGGCGGCCAAAGTCACCGCCCGCGGCGTCTCCGGTCTGGACTGACCGGACCGCCCCGGCCGCTGCCCGGCACCGCGCCATCGGGGCACCGGGCAGCGATCCCCGCACCGGCGCTAGACCGCCGCCGGCACTTTCGCCGGTGTCCAGCGCAGGTGCGTCGGCAATCCGGCAATCTCGGGCTCGCGCATCAGCGCCAGCCGGGGCCGGACCGCGTCCGTGCGGGCCGCCGGCGGCTTCCGGCTGCCGGCCCGGAATTGCTGCGGCCACTCGGCGCCGGGCCCGCGGTAGTCCTGCTCGATCGCCGCGTGAAGGGTCCACTGCGGATCAAACAGGTGCGTGCGGCCGAGGGCGCAGAGGTCCGCCCGGCCTGCCAGCAGGATCGAGTTGACGTCGTCGTAGGAGGACACCGCCCCCACCGCGATCACTGCCACGCCTGCCTTGTGTGCCACCTCCTGCCGGATCCGGTCCGCGAACGGCGTCTGGTAGCTCCGGCCGTAGGCTGGCTTCTCCTCCTTGACCACTTGGCCGGAGGAGACGTCCACGCCGTCGGCGCCGTGCTCCACGAATGCCCGGGCAATGGCAACAGCGTCGTGCTCGTCGTTGCCGCCGGGTGACCAATCCGTCGCGGAGAGCCGGACCGTCAGCGGTTTGTCCGCCGGCCAGGCTGCACGGACGGCGTCGAACACCTCCAACGGGTACCGCAGCCGGTTCGCCAGCGATCCGCCGTAGTCGTCGGTGCGGCGGTTGGCCAGCGGCGAGAGGAAAGCGGACAGCAGGTAGCCGTGCGCGCAGTGCAGCTCCAGGAGGTCGAATCCCGCGGCGGCCGCACGGGCAGTGGCCGCGACGAACTCGTCCCGGACCTGGTCCATTTCGGCGCGGCCGATTTCGCGCGGGGCCGGGCTTTCCGGGCCGTAGGGAATCGCCGAGGGGCCAACCGGCTCCCAGCCGCCCGTGGCCAGCGGCTCGTCAATGCCCTCCCACATGAGTTTGGTGGAGCCCTTGCGGCCCGAATGGCCCAGTTGGACACCGATAGCCGCCGTCGAACGGTCGTGCACGAAGTCGACGATCCCGCGCCAGCTCTCCTGCTGGGCCTCGTTGTAGAGACCGCTGCAGCCTGGCGTTATGCGGCCGGTGTCGGAGACACAGACCATCTCGGTCATGACCAGGCCTGCGCCGCCGAGGGCCTTGCTGCCCAGGTGGACCAGGTGGAAGTTGCCCGGCACACCGTCCGTGGCGGAGTACATGTCCATCGGCGAGACGACAATCCGGTTTTTCAGTTCCAGCCCGCCGATCCGGTAGGGCTGGAACATGGCAGGGGCACTGCCCTCGATCCCCTGCGTCCGGGCGAATTCCTCGTCGACGCGGGCGGCGAACTCGGGATCCCGAAGCTTGAGGTTGTCGTAGGTGATCCGGCGGCTGCGGGTGAGCAGGTTGAAACAGAACTGGACCGGGTTCTGGTCCTTGTACATGCCGATGTTCTCGAACCATTCCAGCGAGGCCTGGGCGGCGCGCTGGGTGGATTCGACGACGGGACGGCGTTCAGTTTCGTAGGCTTCCAGCGCGGCACCAAGCTCGGAGTGTTCGTGCAGGCAGGCCGCCAGAGCCAGGGAGTCCTCCATGGCCAGCTTGGTGCCGGAGCCGATGGAGAAGTGCGCGGTGTGGGCGGCGTCGCCGAGGAGCACGATGTTGCCGTGCCGCCAGGACTCGTTGCGGACCGTGGTGAAGTTGAGCCACTTGGAGTTGTTGACCAGGACCTCGTGGCCCTCAAGCTCCGCTGCGAAGAGGGCGCGAATGGCGTCGACGGCCGCCTCGTCGCTTTCGCCGGGCCGGAAGGTCTGGTTTTTGGTGGCGTCGAAGCCGGCGCGGCGCCAGACGTCCTCGTGCATTTCCACGATGAAGGTGCTTCCCTCATCCGAATAGGGGTAGCCGTGGATCTGCATGACGCCGTGCTCGGTGTCCTTGACGAAGAACTTGAACGCCTCGAAGACCAGGTCGGTGCCGAGCCACATGTACTTGGACTTGCGGACGTCGAGGCTGGGCTGGAAAACCTCGGCGAACTGCGACCGGATGGCGGAGTTCAGGCCATCCGCGGCAAGGACAAGGTCGTAGTCCCGGCTTAGGTCCTCGATGTCCGGCGCCAGGGTGCTGAAGCGCAGGTCGACGCCGAGTTCGGCGCAGCGGCGCTGGAGCAGTTCCAGCAGTTCCTTGCGGCTCATGGCGGCGAAACCCTGGCCGCCGACGGTGTGCTGCGCACCCTGGAAGTGGATGTCGATGTCGGTCCAGCGGGCGAAGCGCTCGGACATGTACTCGGCGATCACGGTGTCCGCGTTGCCGATCCCGCCGAGGGTCTCGTCGCTGAAGACGACGCCGAAGCCGAACGTGTCGCTCGCGGCGTTGCGTTCCCAGACGGTTACCTCGTGGTTCGGATCCAGCTGCTTCATAAGGGCGGCGAAGTACAGCCCGCCCGGACCGCCGCCGATGATTGCGATTTTCATGTGGTGCCTCTCAAGCGTTCTGGTGTTCGGGGGTGGCAGTGTCAGCGGCCAGCTGCTCGCGCAGCCGGAAGTGCTGGAGTTTCCCGCTGGGGTTGCGGGGCAGGCCGTCGACGAAGTTCACCTGCCGCGGGTACTTGTACGGGGCGATGGTCTGCTTGACGAAGTCCTGGATTTCCTTGCGCTTCGCGTCATCGGCCTCGACGCCCTCCCGCAGCACGATGAACGCGCAGACAACGCTGCCGCGCTCCGGGTCGGGCCGACCGACGACGGCGTTTTCCATCACGTCCGGGTGCTGGTCAATCGCGGCCTCGACCTCCGGGGCGCCGATGTTGTAGCCGGAGGACACGATCATGTTGTCCGAGCGGGCCTGGTAGTAGAAGTAGCCGTCGTCGTCGCGGCTGAAGGTGTCGCCGGTGACGTTCCAGCCGTTGACGACGTAGTCCAGCTGGCGGGAATCGTTGAGGTAGCGGCAGCCGGTGGGGCCGATGACAGCGAGGCGTCCGACGGCGCCCGGGCCGAGTTCCCGGCCGTCGTTGTCCAGGATCGTGGCCCGGTAGCCGGGGACGGCCGTGCCGGTGGCGCCGGCGCGGATGTC
This sequence comes from Pseudarthrobacter oxydans, assembly GCF_030812335.1. GTDB lineage: Bacteria > Actinomycetota > Actinomycetes > Actinomycetales > Micrococcaceae > Arthrobacter > Arthrobacter oxydans_B. Next base: position 46,032 of record NZ_JAUSSN010000012.1, on the reverse strand, counting down.
ATCCCCTGCCGCGGAGATGAAGACGTGCAGCATTTCGGTGGCACCGATCCCGTTGATCAGCTTCAGGCCGGTGCGTTCGTGGACGGCCCGCCAGGTTTCGGCCGGCAGGTGCTCGCCGGCGGAGACCGCGGTGCGCAGCGAGGCGAGGAGCCCCTCGGCGCCTTCCTTGAGGATCGCCTTGTACGCCGTGGGGGCAGTGAACAGGACGGTGGCTTTCGCGGCGTGGACGGCCTGCGCCAGTTCGAGCGGGGTGGCGCGTTCGGTCAGCAGAGCCGCAGCCCCGAAGCGCAGCGGGAAGACCACCAGGCCGCCCAGCCCGAAGGTGAAAGCCAGCGGCGGCGACCCTGCGAAAACGTCCTGGGGCGTCGGCTGGAGGATGTGCCTGGCAAAGGTGTCCGCATTGGCGAGGATGTCGCGGTGGAAGTGCATGGTGATCTTCGGCGTCCCGGTCGTGCCCGAGGTCGGGCCGAGCAGCGCGACGTCATCCGCCGCCGTCGGGACGTCGGTGAACTCGCCGCGCTTGGCGGCACAGCGTGCGGCAAGGTCCGTTCCGGTGCTGCCCCCCATGGCCAGCACCGGCATGTCGTCTCCGGCGGCCTCTGCCAGATCGTCCAGGAAGCGGCTGTCGCACAGGGCGGCGGCCGGCCGGGTCAGCCCCAGCAGCGTCCGGATCTCGTTGGCACGCAAAGCCGGCATGATCGTGACGACCACGGCGCCGGCCTTGAGCACCCCGAGCCAGGCCGCGACGAGCCACGGGTTGTTCGGCGAGCGCAGCATCACGCGGTTGCCGGGTACGATCCCGAAGTCCTCGACGAGGACCTGCGCCACCTGGTTGGCGCGGCGCTGCAGGTCACCGTAGCTCCAAACGTTGCCGTCGGGGGTGAGCAGGGCCGGGCGTTCGGCACCAAAGCTGCGGACGGCGTCGTCAATCAGCGCGGTGGCGGCGTTGAGCTGCTGCGGATACTGCAGTTCCGGGAGCGTGAACTCCAGTTCCGGCCACTGCTCTGCCGGCGGCAGATTGTCACGCGCAAAGGTGTCCTGGTGCGCCGAGGGCGTCAGTTCCATTGCAGACCTTTCGTATCGTCATTGATAGGAGGTGGAGGGCCATCGGTTGCTCCGTAACGGCCGTTTTGGCAGCCCAAAAGGGCAGTTACGGAGCAACCGACATCCGGATCATGCCTTCCTGGACCACCGTGGCGAGGAGCCTGCCCTGCCGGTCGTAGAAGTGCCCCTGGGCGAGGCCGCGGCTGGCTTGGGCCGAGACAGCTTCCTGCACGTAGAGCAGCCAGTCGTCCACCCGGCCCTCGCGGTGGAACCACATGGCGTGGTCCAGGCTGGCTGTGACCAGGCCCGGGTCACCCCAGGCGTAGCCGTGCACCCGGAGCACCGGTTCGAGGATGGTGTAGTCGCAGACGTAGGCCAGCGCCGCCTTCTGCAGGTTCGGGTCGTCCGGCAGCCGGTCGAAGGCCTTCACCCAGACGGCTTGATGCGGCACCTGCTCCCCCTCGACGCTGAGGTACACGGACCCCGGTACGTGCCGCATGTCGAAGCTGCGGCCGCCGGACCAGTAGGCCGCGGCGTCACCATCGACGCCGTCGAGCACGTCGGCGGAGGACGGCAGCGATTCCGGCTCCGGGATTCCGGCCGGCATGGCGCGGGCGAATTCCTCGCCGGTTTCCGCCGCGTGGAACGACGCCATGGCCACGTAGACGGTCTTGCCGCCCTGATAGGCGCGGACCTGACGGGTGGAGTAACCCCGTCCGTCGCGAAGCCGCTCCACCTCGTAGCGGACTTCGGCGCCGATGTCCGCCGGGCGCATGAAATAGCTGTGCATGGAGTGCAGCGAGCGGTCCTCCCCCACCGAGCGCATCGCGGCCGCTGCGGCCTGCGCCACCATGTCGCCGCCGTAAGCCTTGGGCCAGGGCACGTACTGCGTCGTGGCGGTGTAGGCCTCGTCGAGGAAGTCCGGCTCGACCGGCGTCAGCTCGAGGGCGGACAGGAGGATTTCAGAGGTGGGGCTCATGCCCGGCGGTACCCTTCGAGGGTGGCGTCGTCGACGTCGTCGAGGTTCACCACGATGTTCTCCGGCGTGCGTGCCGTGAGCCAGACGAGTTCCTCGGTGATGCTCATGTTCGCCTCCACGTGCGGCATGTAGGGCGGGACGAAGACCCAGTCGCCCTCGGTCATGTCGATGAATTCCCTGTAGTCCTCGCCGAAGTAGATCCGGCCGTGGCCGCGCAGCACATAGCCGCCGGTCTCGGCTTCACCGTGGTGGTGCGGGAAGGAGCGGTATCCGGGTTCGTTGCTGACCTGGCCGTACCAGATCTTTGTAGCAGGGGTGTGCTGCGGGCTGACGCCGGAGATCCGGACGGCTCCGCCGGACTGGCCGGTGTCGCGGTGCTCGGCACCCTTGCGGGTGACGACCGGGACAACCTGTTCGGTCAACTGCTGGTTGATCTGTTCTGTCATGGTGGTGCCTCTCTGTATGGCGGGTCGGTAGGGCGGTTTGGGAGTTTAGAGCCGGACCGTATTGGTGAGCGTGCCGATCCCCTCGACCTCGGTGGTGACCACGTCGCCGTCGCGCAGGAAGCGCGGCGGGTTGGCGCCCATGCCGACACCTCCGGGGGTGCCGGTGAGGACGACGTCGCCGGGGCTCAGCCTGGTGAACGTGGAGATATAGGACAGCAGGGCGGCCGCGGTGAATACGAGCGTCTTGGTGTTGCCGTTTTGCACCTCTTCGCCATTGACCAGGCACCGGACCCGGACACCGGCCTCGGGGTCGCACTCATCCGGGGTCACCAGCACGGGACCGAGCGGGGTGGTGCGGTCGAAGGCCTTGCCCTGGAACCACTGCAGGGTGCGGCTCTGCCAGTCGCGCAGGGAAATATCGTTCGCCACCGTGTAGCCGGCGATCGCGGCGGCGGCTTCCGCCGGCGAGGCATTCTTGAGCGGAGCGCCGACGACGACCGCCAGTTCCGCTTCCCAGTCCAGCCTGGCGCCGTGCCCGGCGGCGTCGATGACTTCGCCGTCGCCGATCAGGGTGTCCGCGAACTTGGCGAACAGGGTGGGGTATTCAGGCAACTCCCTGCCCATTTCCGCAATGTGGTCCGCGTAGTTCAGGCCGCAACAAATGACCTTGGACGGGCGCGGCAGCGCGGTGGCGTACCGGGCGGAACCAACGGCGATGGAGTCTTCCGGCCCGCTGCCCGCCGCTTCCGCGGCGGCAACGGCGGCCGCTGCCTGCTCCTGCCAGCCGGCACTTCCCAGCAGTTCACTCAGGTCCCGCGCGGCCAGGAGCACAAAACGGTCCCCCGACTGCACTGCGGCGCGTGTGGCGGGGCCACCTTGGGCGTCGCTGGCTGCCGTAATGACGGTCGCAAGGCGCATGATTTCTTCACTTCCGGTTCGACGGCGGAGCCGGCCCCTTTGCCGGTTCCGGTGACGAGCAACCGCGGCATCCCCAACTTGGGTATGTCGACATTTTTACGGTCGTCACATATGCTCAAGTTAACACGAATTCACCCGTTTGGGTAGACCGGCAGGTGTTCCGATCCGCCTCCGGGCCACCGCGGGCCCCGCCCGCATGTACCTTCGCATGTACCCATCACCGCCGACTCATTGAGGAGCCACCATGAACCACAAGGTCATCAACCCCGCAGCACTGGCCAAACCCTCGGGATTCGCGCACGGCGTCCTGGCCGGCAACACCGTGTTCCTCGGTGGCCAGACGGCCATGGACAGCAGCGGCGCCATCGTTCCCGGCGGCATCGTGGAGCAGTTCCGCCAGTGTTTCTCCAACGTCCTCACCACCCTCGCCGAAGCCGGGGGCATGCCCTCGGACCTGGTCAACGTCACTATCTACCTGACCGACGTCGAGGACTACCAGCGGAACGGCCGCGAAATCGGGCGGATCTGGCGCGAGATGGCGGGCACCGACTACCCCGCGATGGCCGGCGTCGGGGTCACGCGGTTGTGGCAGGCAGAGGCGCTGATCGAGATCCAGGCCATCGCCGTCGTATCAGGCCAGGGCTAGGACCAGGCCCGGCTCTCGGCCCGGCACGGCCTAGACGGTGCCGGAACTGCCCGTAGCCGCGAGCAGCCTCTCGGCGTGCTGGCGGGCCGGGCCGTTCAGGAGGCGGTGCAGTTCGGCGAAGATCCGCTCCGCGGTGAGCCCGTGCCAGCCTGGCGGCAGGAACTCCGCCGGCAGGCCCGGATCCAGATACGGCAGCCGGCGCCACTGGGTGAGGAGCTGGACGTAGTCCGCGAAGGCCGCCCGGTCGGCGTCGGGCCCGGCCGTGCCTGCGGACTCCCACCGCGCCAGCACCGGAGCGAAGCGCTCGATGAATTCCGAGTAGAGCGATTCCAGCGCCGGAAGGTCCCACCACCGGGAGACCTTGTCCTTAACGTCGCCGGCAGTCAGGTGCTCCGCCCTAAAGAACTCGACATATTCGGTCAGCCCGGTCCGCTCGAGCTGGTGGCTGATGTCCTCGTAGGTGTTGCCCGGGGCAATCCAGAGGCCCGGGGTGACAGACCCGAAGCCCATCCGGGTCAGCATGCTGCGCAGTTGGTGGCGAAGGTGGCGTTGCGATTCCGGGACGGAGAAGGCGATGAGTAGCCAGCGGTCGGTCGCCGTCGCCCGCCGGGGCGAGAAGATGCGGCGGTCACCCTCCTGGAAGACATCCTCAAGATTGGGGGCCAGCCGATAGGCGGCCACTCCGCCCTGTTTGACGCTTTCCAGCACTCCGCGGCGCTTGAGCCGCGACACGGAAGAGCGCACCCCGGAGGACTCGACGCCCAGGTCGTCGAGCATGGAGATCAGCACCGAGACCGGCAGGGCACCCCCGTTGGCGCGCCCGTACAGGCCGTATACCGTGACGATCAGCTGCTGGTGCCGCGGGGTCGGCCGGGGGACGGCGCTTCCGCCGGCCGGATCGGAGTCCAGTCCGTCTCCCGGCGGCGGCGCCGGGATTTCTACCACCGTCGGTCTTTCCTCAGCAAAACAGTCATGGATCTAGGCTATAGAGGTCTGCGCGCCGCCACGGCCAGGACGCTCCGCGAACAGGCGCCGTCCCGTATCCGGCGGCGCCCGCTTAGTCGGTGAGGTGTGCGAACGCCTCGTCCACGGCCTGCCAGGGGGCCGTTCCCGGATCCTGCGCCACCCACCAGATGAGCCCGGCCAGCGCCGTGCTCTGCACGGACCAGGCGAACACCTGGGCGCGGAGGTCGCCGACGCCGGGTTGGGCGACGGCGAAGTCGTAGAGACTCTGCCGCCACAGCGTGAACGGGGCCGAGGTGCTGCTCTGCAGCTCGGGGGTCCGTCCGACGATGCGGATCCGGTGGCGGGCGGTCGGGTCGATGTCACCGTCGCGGATCATGCCGACAAGGGCCGTGCGCGCGCGCTCAAGCAGGGGGGCCCGCGGTGAGGTCTGCTCGAGCGCCTCCGTGAGGAGCTGGAACGAGGCCGTGAGCGGGCCCCACACGATGTCCGCCTTCGTCGGGTACCGGCGGAAGATGGTGCGCGCGGTGACGCCAGCCTCGGCGGCAATGTCGGCGACGGAGACCTCGTGGAATCCGCGCTCCGACCAGAGCCGCAGGGCGACGGCCTCGATCTGTTCAGCCGTGACCGCGACGGGGCGCCCGCGGGCTGTCGTCGGTGTCCTGGTGTCGGTCATGTCAGCACCCTAGTCGCAAACCTCTTTATGTCATAGAGTGACGAAAAGCGCCCGGCATCAGTCCGGCAACGTCCCACCCGGACACAGGCGTCCGGGAAGCGAAGGAGCAAGGCATGTCAGAGTCGAAGTCCACTGATCACAGCTATGACGTCGTCGTCGTCGGCACCGGTGCCGCCGGACTTGCGACAGCCATGGGCGCCGCAGACGAGGGCCTGCGGGTCCTCCTCCTGGAAAGCACCGGGAAGTGGGGCGGCAACACGTCGATGTCCGGGGGCGGTATGTGGATGCCCAACAACCCGCTCATGCAGCGCGACGGCGCCGGCGATTCCCGCGACGAGGCGCTGACCTACCTGGAGGCGACGGTCGGCGATGAGGGCCGCGCCACGCGGCGGGCCCGCAAGGAGGCCTTTGTCGACGGCGTCGCCGATTTCGTCACCACCGCTGAGAAGTACGGCGTGACGTTCGTGCGTGCTGCGGACTACCCCGATTACTACCCTGAGCTCCCGGGCGGCAAGATCGGCCGCGGCCTCGAGGTGAAGCCTTTCGACATCAATAAAATCGGCGACTGGTGGAAGACCTGCCAGGCGCCCGCCGCGCTGCCGATCAAGACCGACGACGTGTGGCTCCTGGGCCGCGCCTGGTCGACGCCAGCCGGCTTTGTCCGCGGGGCGCAGCTCGTCTTCCGCGCCCTCGGCGGCGCAGTCACCGGCAAGAAGCTCGGTGGCATCGGCGCCGGGTTCGCCGCCGCGTTCCTCGATGTGGTGGTGCAGCAGCAGGGTGCTGAGTTGTGGCTGAATGCGCCGCTGCAGGACCTCGTCATCGAGGGTGGCCGAGTTGTCGGGGTGCGGGTCACGCGCGACGGCCGGCCGCTGACCATCGGCGCGACGCGTGGCGTGATGCTCGCCGGCGGCGGCTTCGACCACAACAAGGACCTCCGCCAGAAGCACCACGGGATCGACGGCGACCCGTCGGGCGCCCCGGGCAACCTCGGCCGCCCCATCGAGATCGCACAGGACAACGGCGCCGCGCTCGAGCTGATGGACGACGCGTGGTGGGGCGGATCGATCGCCGCAGCGCCCGGCCACGGCCCGGCGTTCATCGTCGGAGAGCGTTCCCTGCCCTACTCGGTCATCCTCGACGCCAAGGGTGACCGGTTCGCGAACGAGTCCGAGTCCTACGTCGACCTCGGCCACCACATGCTCGAACACGACAAGGACGGCCCGTACTGGATCGTCGGCGACGTGCGGCACGCCCGCCGCTACCTGCGCACGTTCGCGATCGATCCGAAGAACAACCAGGCCATGAAGGAGGCGGGCATCATGGTCAAGGCGGACACAGTCGCCGAACTCGCCGCGAAGCTCACCATGGATCCCGCCCGGCTGGAGGCGACCATCCACCGGTTCAACGGCTTCGCCCGGTCCGGGGTTGACGGCGACTTCGGCCGCGGCAACTCCGCCTACGACCGCTACTACGGCGACCCGACGGTCCACCCGAACGCCTGCCTCGGCCCGCTCGAGAAGGGGCCGTTCACCGCGTTCCGGGTCGTGATCGGCGACCTCGGCACCAAGGGCGGCGTCGTCACCGACGCCGAGGCCCGGGCGCTGAGGGAGGACGGCACTGTCATCGAGGGCCTCTACTCGGCGGGCAACAACTCCGCGTCCGTCATGGGGCGGACGTACCCCGGTCCGGGCTCGACCATCGGACCCGCCGTCGTCTTCGGTCTCCGCGCCGCGCGCCACATGGCACGCCAGGGCGGCTGACGGAGAACGGGCGGGAGGGACGGGCCGCGCCACGCGCCCCGTCCCTCGGTTTTCTCCCCAGCGTCCATTGCTGTGCGCCCTGGACGCGAGCAGAAAACGGCGCGGGTGTTCTGAGAAGGCTTCCGGCTGGGGTAAGGTAAATCTCGTTGTTCCCCGGGACCAGGTCCGGCCTTTCGGACGGTCCCACTGCGGCTGTAGCTCAATGGTAGAGCGCTAGCTTCCCAAGCTTGATACGCGGGTTCGATTCCCGTCAGCCGCTCCAATTACCCGCACGGCCACGGCCGGAACCCGGCCCGGCGGACCTCCCGGACCGTTAGGTCGCTACCTGTATCGTTCGAAGTCAGGAACCTCTCCGGTTCCGCTACAGGAGCGATCATGGCTGACAAATCCCCCCGTCAAGCAGCATCCAAGAAGTCCGGCAAATCCATCAAGGAAAAGCGGGCCGACAAGCGGACCGCTGCAGCGCCGCCAAGCTCCCTGGACAAGGCCACCAGCTCCAAGCCGGCGAGTCCCAAAAAGAAGTGAGCGGCGCCATGAGCCACCTCACCCTCGGAGTCCTTGCCACTACGCGGAAACCTGACGAGCGGCGCCTCCCGATCCACCCCCTCCATCTGGACCGCATCGCCCCGGAGCTCCGGGAGCAGCTGATCCTGGAAGAGGGCTACGGCGAGCGCTTCGGTGTTTCGGACGAGCACCTGGCACCGCTCGTGGGGCGCATCGTCCCGCGCGCGCAGCTGCTGGCCGAGGCCGACGTCGTCCTCCTGCCCAAGCCGCAGCCCGAGGACCTCGCCGAACTGCGGGACGGGCAGATCCTCTGGGGCTGGCCGCACTGCGTCCAGGACCGGGCCATCACCCAGCTGGCGATCGACAAGAAGCTCACCCTGATCGCCTTCGAGGCGATGAACCACTGGGCCAGCGACGGCGGCTTCGGCCTGCACGTGTTCCACAAGAACAACGAACTGGCCGGCTACTGCTCCGTGCTGCACGCCCTGGCCCTGACCGGTACCACCGGGGATTACGGCCGGCGGCTGAGCGCCGTCGTCATCGGCTTCGGGGCCACGGCCCGCGGCGCGGTCACGGCCCTCAACGCCCACGGCATCCATGACGTCCAGGTGCTGACCAACCGCGGGGTTGCCGCGGTGGGCTCCCCCATCCATTCGGTGCGGATCGCCCAGTTCGACCACGACCACGAGGCGCCGTTCCTCAGCCAGGTCATCACCGAGCGGGGCCGCGTGCCGCTGGCGCCGTTCCTTGCCGAGAGCGACATCGTGGTCAACTGCACCCTGCAGGACCCGAACGCGCCGCTGACGTACCTGCGCACCGAGGACCTGGACGCCTTCCGGCCGGGAAGCCTGATCGTGGACGTGTCCTGTGACGAGGGCATGGGCTTCAGCTGGGCGAAAACCACCACGTTCGCCGAGCCGATGTTCAAGGTCGGGGACCATATCGACTACTACGCGGTGGACCACAGCCCGTCCTACCTCTGGAACTCCTCCAGCTGGGAAATCAGCGAGGCGCTGCTGCCGTTCCTGGAGACCGTGATCGCCGGCCCCGGGGCCTGGGCCGGGAACGAGACCATCCGCCGTGCGATCGAAATCCGCGACGGCGTGGTCCTCAACCCGGACGTCCTGCAGTTCCAGCAGCGGAATGCGGAGTACCCGCACCTGCTGCTGGCGGACTAGCGCCGCCCCCCGGTTTCCGCTGCGGAAAAGGACAGCCGCTGCGTGGATCCACGCAGCGGCTGTCCGAAAAACTTTGCGGAAAGCTAGGGTGTGGCGGCTGCGCAGACAATCCTCACGAGCCGCCGCCGGTCCTTCAGGTCCACCTTGAGCATCAGCTGGTCGCGGCGCGCCAGCACGACGGCGACCGTCGCCGCAGCCAGCGCCGGCACCCCGCCGGAGACCAGGATCGCCGTGTGCGGATCCACATGCTCGGCCAGCCAGCCGAGCATCGGCCCGCCGATGGCCTGCCCGCCGATCAGCACCATGATGTACAGGCTCATGACGCGCCCGCGGATGGCCATATTGGAGCTGATCTGGACCAGCTGGTTGGCGGCGGTCAGGAACATCAGGCACCAGAACCCGGCCAGCACCATCGCCGCCCCGAACCACACCATGGAGGGCGCCAGCGAGGCGAGGCAGAGCATCAGCCCGTACATTCCAGCCCCCAGGATCACCGAGCGCAGCCTCAGTTCCCGCCTGCGCGCGGAGGTGATGGCCCCGGCCAGCGCCCCGAGGGCCACCAGCGCGTTCAGCAGGCCGTAGCCGCCGGCGCCGACGTCGTAGACGTTGTCCGCGAAGGCCGCCAGCAGCACCGGCAGGCTCATCGCGAACACGGCGATGAAGCCGGCCATCAGCCACGGCCAGTAGATGGTGGGTTTGCTCAGCGCATAGTTCAGCCCCTCCCGCAGCATGCCCTTGCGCTTGGGTACCGGCGGGCTGATGTGCAGCTGGTCCTTGCGCAGCGTGAGCAGCATCGCGACGGTGAAGCAGCAGGCGACGGCGTTCGCGGCGAACGCCCAGCCGGCCCCCACCGCGGTCAGCAGCAGCCCGGCGAGCGCCGGCCCGATCAGGCCGCCGAGCTGGAAGGTCGTGGAATTCACGCTGATGGCGTTCCGGAGGTAGGCCGGGCCGACGAGTTCATTGACGAAGACCTGCCGCGCGGGCTGGTCCAGCACGGTGACCAGGCCCAGGGCCAGGGCGATCGCGTACACGTGCCAGACCTCGATCCGCTGGCTCAGCGCCAGCGCCGCGAGGATGGCCGCCAGCACGGCTGCCACCGACTGGCACAGCATCAGGATCTTCCGCTTCGCGAAGCGGTCCGCCATCATGCCCGCCCACGGGCCCAGGAACAGCGAGGGCAGGAACTGCAGCGCCACCGTGATCCCGACGGCGGTGACGGAACCGGAGAGCTGGAGCACCAGCCAGTCCTGGGCAATCCGCTGCATCCAGATGGCGATCACGGCGATGAAGTGGCCGATCGCGAAGATGCGGAAATTGCGGACTTTCAGCGAGATGAAGGTGTGGCGCCAGGGAAGCCGCTGGCTGACGACGGCGATGGGCGCGGTGTTGGTGTCCGGGAGTGCAGTTACGTTGGCCTCGAACGGCGGAGGGGGTGCCACAGAAAGTCCTCAAGGGAGCGGGTGAGCGGGAATGCCTTAACGCTAAGCTGGCCGCAACAGATTGTGGAAGCTTATTCACCGCATAACTCGCATTACGAAACGCAATGCGGCGCGAGAACGCCGCAGTTCAGGAGACCGCATGTTCGAACCCGCCCAGCTGCGGTCCTTCCTGGCCGTGGCGGAAACCCTGAGCTTCACCAAGGCCGCGGAACGCCTGGGCCTGGCGCAGCCGACGGTCAGCCAGCACGTGCGCAAGCTCGAGGCCGCCGCGAAGCGGGTCCTGGTGGCACGGGACACCCGGGACGTGCGCCTGACCGACAACGGGGACGCCATGGCGGGGTTTGCCCGCAGCATCCTGTCCGCGCACGACGCCGCCTCCCGCTACTTCTCCGGCTCGGCCATGCGCGGCCGGCTGCGCTTCGGCACGGCGGACGACCTTGCGATCACCGGCCTGCCGAGGATCCTGCGGGAGTTCCGGCAGGTCTACCCGCAGATCAACCTGGAACTGACGGTGGGTCAAAGCGACCAGCTCTACAAGCGGCTCAACGCCGGCCAGCTGGACCTTGTCTTCGTCAAATGGGTGGCCGGGGCCAAGGACGGCACCGTGGTGCAGCAGGACTCCTTCGCCTGGGTGGGCTTGGAACAGACACTGCTGGATCCGGCGGAGTCGGTGCCGCTGATCGCCTACCCCGCTCCCAGCCTGAGCCGGAAGCTGGCCATCGACGCGCTCGAATCCGCCGGCCGGACCTGGCGGATCACGTGCACCACGCGGCAGATCAGCGGGGTGCTGGCCGCGGTCCGCGCCGGGATCGGGGTGGCGGTCATGCCGTCGTCGCTGGTGCCGGACGACCTGAAGATCATCACCCGGCGCTTCGACCTGCCGCCGGTGGGCGACGTCGATTTCACCCTGATCCGCAACCCGCTGGCCAACACCGAGGTGATCGAGGCCCTGACCCAGACCATCGCGGGCCGGACCCTGAAGCGCCCCGCCTGAGCGCCCGGGAGCGGCACCTGCGTACTCCTTGATGTACCTACTCGGATTGCGTACTTACGCATACCATTGATCCACTCGAGTTCGTGGCTTATCCTGAGTGTGTTGAAGGTCAAGCAGAGGCCAATGACAACGATTCGAAATACGGACGCTGTCCTGTGTGTCTGCCGTACGGCGACCTCCGGAAGCGTTCGGGATAGGCCGACAATGACGCCAGCCGTTAACCGCCCCCACAGTCCCGCATCAGCCAGAGGCCTCAAGCAGGCGGGCCCTCTTTCCCAGGTAGTGCACCGCGGTTCCGCCGCGCACCACCCCAGCCGCGGACGTCTGGACCCGCACCTGACGACCCTGGTGGAGGCCGAGTACGTCGGCAGCCCCTACTGCGAACGCTGCGGCACCGACGAGTTCATCTACCTTGAGACTTTCGTCCCGGCCACTCACCACCGGGACGGTTCCATCAACAAGCTGGGCGAAGTCACGTACTTCTGCTCCGGCTGCGACGACTTCTCCGCCCACGCCGTCCCTGCCTCGTGGGTTCCCCCGGGCTGGTACTTCGGCTGAATCAGCCGGCAGGCTCGTAGCCGAGCCACATAAACCACGAGCCGGGCGGCCACTATTGGAGGGTGGCCGCCCGGCTCGTTTGTGCTGTCTGCCAGGGGTGTGCGCCCCCGGAAACGCGGGCCCTAGATCAGTCCGTCCGAGATGTGGTTCGGGGTGCCGAAGCGGTGCGCCGTGATGCTGACAGCTTGCTCGTGCAGGAATGGCAGCAGTTCAACGCGTCCGGCTTCGGTGACCGGGTGGAAGTAGACCGCCAGATCGGGACGCCCGCCGGTCGCCTCGGCCAGGGCCTTGGCGTCCCCGCCGATGAGCCGGATCCGCGAGGTTGCGAGCCGGGCCGCGCCGGCGAGCCTGCCCGCGGAGGCCAGCCAGTCGGCGTCGTTCTCCACGGTCACGTCGATGCCGAGGCCCGCGAGCACGGTGCGCAGCCGGGCGGGGAGGTCGACGGCGGTGGAGACCGTCAGCGCGGAGCCCGCCAGGACGCCCGCCGCTACGGTCCGGACCAGGTCGGCGAGACGTTCGCCTTCGGAGAGCCGCACCGTGACCGGCAGGGCCCGGTAGCGGAAGATGTTCCGCTCGGCACTGAGACCGGAGACGTCCTTGGCGGTGCCGAATTCCTCGGCCCAGGCGAGGGCGTCGGAGGCCAGGGCGCGCTGCAGCGGTTCCAGTTCGCCGTCGGCCAGGAAGCCGTGGGCTGCCTGCTCGAGCCGGCGGACGCCGGCATGTGCGGCCCCCTGGCCAGCCGCGGAGCTGGGCTTGCTGACCCACTCGCCGAGCCCGACGAGGTAGTTGGGCCCGCCGGCCTTGGTGCCGGCGCCGACGGCGGACTTCTTCCAGCCGCCGAAGGGCTGGCGCTGCACGATGGCGCCGGTGATGCCGCGGTTGACGTAGAGGTTGCCGGCCTGGACCGTCTCGAGCCAGAGGTCCAGTTCTGCCGGGTCCAGCGAGTGCAGCCCGGAGGTGAGGCCGTACTCGATCTGGTTCTGGATGGCGATGGCGTCCTCCAGGGTTGCGGCGGTCATCACGCCCAGGACGGGGCCGAAGAATTCGGTGAGGTGGAAGTAGGAGCCGCGGCGCACGCCGTACCGGACGCCCGGGCTCCACAGCTTGCCCGTCCCGTCCAGCTGCTTCGGCTCGACGGCCCAGCTTTCGCCTTCGCCGAGGGTGGTCAAGGCGTTGAGCAGCTTGCCGCCGGCGGGTTCGATGATCGGGCCCATCTGGCTGGACGGATCCTCCGGGTAGCCGACCTTCAGGGAGGTGACGGCGTCGATCAGCTGGTTGTGGAACCGCTTGGACTTGGCCACGGACCCCACCAGGATCACCAGCGAGGCGGCGGAGCACTTCTGCCCGGCGTGGCCGAAGGCGGAGTAGGCGACGTCCTTGGCGGCGAGGTCCAGGTCGGCGCTCGGCGTGACGATGATGGCGTTCTTGCCGCTGGTCTCGGCCAGCAGCGGCAGGTCCGGGCGGAAGGAACGGAACAGTTCGGCGGTCTCGTAGCCGCCGGTGAGGATCACCCGGTCCACCGCGGGGTGGGATATCAGCTGCCGGCCAAGCTCGCGCTCACCCAGCTGGACCATGGTCAGGACATCCCGCGGGACGCCGGCCTCCCAGAGGGCCTCGATCATCACGGCACCGCTGCGGCGGGCCTGCTTGGCGGGCTTGATCACGACGGCGGAGCCGGCGGCGAGGGCGGCCAGGGTGGAGCCGGCCGGAATGGCCACCGGGAAGTTCCACGGCGGGGTCACCACGGTGAGCTTGGCCGGGACGAAGGTGGCGCCGTCGACGTCGTCGAGCTTGCGGGCCGCTTCGGCGTAGTAGTGCGCGAAGTCGACAGCCTCGCTGACCTCCGGGTCGCCCTGGTCGATGGTCTTGCCGGTTTCGCTGGCCATAACCTCCAGCAGTTCGGCGCGGCGGGCTTCCAGGACATCGCCGGCGCGGTGCAGGACCGCCGCCCGCTCGTCGCCGGAGAGCGCGCCCCAGGCCTTGCCCTTTTCCACCGCGGTGTCGATCACCGTGTTGAGGGTCTGCTCATCGTTGATGGTGGCCGCGGCCACGGCGGCGTTGCCGAGGGTCGAGGACGGGACCCGCTCCAGGATGGCGCGGCCCCAGTCGCGGTTGGCCGGCAGCGAGGGGTCGGTGTCCGGGGTGTTCTCGAAGGAGTCGTGCGGCATCGGCTCGGTGGGAAGGCTGCGGTTCTGCCGGCGGTTGGGCGGCGGGACCTCGTCGTCGAGCCGGTCCAGGGAGGCGCGGAAGCGCTGCTTCTCGCGCTCGAAGAGGGATTCGTTCTCGCTGAGTTCAAAGACCGCGGACATGAAGTTGTCCTGGCTGGCGCCTTCCTCGAGCCGGCGGATCAGGTAGGCGATCGCGACGTCGAACTCGGCCGGGTGGACCACCGGGGTGTAGAGCAGGAGCGAGCCGACGTCTTGTCTGACGGCTTCCGCCTGGCCCTGGGCCATGCCGAGCAGCATCTCAAACTCAATACTCTGCTGTGCGGTATCCGCGATGCCGCGCTGCTTGGCCAGCAGCCAGGCGAACGCGATGTCGAAGAGGTTGTGGCCGGCGACGCCGATCCGGATGTTGCGTATCCGGTCCGGGTGCAGCGCGTAGTTGATGACGCGCTTGTAGTTGGTGTCCGAGTCCTGCTTGGTGCCCCAGGTGGCGAGCGGCCAGTCGTGCAGCGACGCCTCGACCTGCTCCATCGGCAGGTTGGCGCCCTTCACCACGCGGACCTTGACCGCGGCGCCGCCGGCGGCGCGGCGGGCGGAGGCCCAGTCCTGCAGGCGGATCATGGCGGCGAGCGCGTCCGGGAGGTAGGCCTGCAGCACAATGCCGGCCTCGAGGTCCTTGAACTCCGGCTTGTCCAGGATCCGGGTGAAGACCGCGATGGTCATGTCCAGGTCCTTGTACTCCTCCATGTCCAGGTTGATGAACTTGGCCTTCCCTCCGCCGGCGGCAAAGGAGGCGGCGCGGGTGAAGAGCGGGGTGAGCTTCTCGACGACGTGCTCCACAGCCTCGTCGAAGGCCCAGGCCGAGTGCGGGGCCACCGTGGAGGAGACCTTGATGGAGACGTAGTCGACGTCGGGGCGGGCGAGCAGCTTGTGCGTTCCCTCGAGGCGGCGTGAGGCCTCGTGCTCGCCGAGCACGGCCTCGCCCAGGAGGTTGACGTTGAGCTTGATGCCGTCTTTGCGGATCCTGGCGATGGCCGGGCCCAGCTTGGCGTCGGTGGCATCGACGATGAGGTGGCCGACCATCTCACGGAGCACGCGGCGGGCGATCGGGATGACCACCTGCGGCAGCGCCGGAGCCACGGTGCCGCCGAGGCGGACGGCGCCGCGCATGTACCAGGGCAGGAAGGCGGGGACCTTGGGGGCCAGCGCGGCGAGGTTGCGGGCGGCGACCGCCAGGTCCTCGGGGCGGACGACGCCGTCGACGAACCCGACGGTGAAGTCCAGGCCGTTGGGATCCTTCAGGACACCGGCCAGCTGCTCGGCGGAGGCGTCCACCGGGACCTTCGCCGCCTCGGTGAGCCAGTGGCGTACCAGCCCGATGGTCTCCTCGGCGAGGGCTGCGGCCTCGAGGACCGGGGAGCCTTCCGAGACGGGTGCGTGCCCGGCGGCGCTGCCGGCAATCACACCGGACTCCGTTGAAATGTTGGTCATGGCTGGTACTCGTTCTTTCTCAATATGTGGACCGTTCTAGACTCAGTATGCGACCGGATTTTCATAAGATAAAGCGATGTTTTCCGAGCAATACTGGTTAGAAAAATCGAAGGTTCTCGCGGTGGCTCAACAGTCCCCGCACACACGAATGCGCTATCACTTTTGGCTCCCAAAAGGCGGGAATGGGAGCCAAAAGTGATAGCGCAACTCGGGTTGTCGGTTAGGCGAGGGGGCGGTGCATCTCCACGAGCTCTTCGTGCCGCGGGCTGTCCGGGTTCATCAGCGAGTGCTTGCGTCCGTAGCCGAAGTAGATGATCAGGCCGATGACGAGCCAGACGCCGAAGCGGGCCCAGGTCTCCCAGTGCAGTTGAAGCATCAGGAACGCCGAGGCCAGCACACCGAAGGCCGGAACCACCGGCATCCACGGCAGGCGGAAGGTGCGCGGGGCGTCGGGCTTCGTGTAGCGGAACACGATGACCGAGAAGCAGACGACGACGAACGCGGCCAGGATGCCGATGTTGGTGAGGTCGGCCACGGCCTTGATCGGGAAGACGCCGGCCAGCAGGGCCGAGCCGATCCCGGCGATCCAGGTGACGCGCTGCGGGGTGCCGTGGTGGTCCGTCTTGGCGAACCAGCCGGGGAGCAGCCCGTCGCGGCTCATCGAGAACCACACGCGGGTGACCCCGAGCAGGAAGGTGAGCATCACGGTCAGGATGGACATCACCGCGAAAACGGAGATGATCGTGGCAACGACCGGCAGCCCCACCCCGTTGAACGCGGAGGCGAACCCGGCCTTGGGGTCGATGTCCTGGTAGTTCTGCATGCCGGTGAGGACCAGCGTGGCCGCCACGTAGAGGATCATTGCGACGATGAGGGAATAGATGATGGCCTTGGGCATGTGCTTTTTGCCGTCCTTCGCCTCCTCCGCGGCTGTGCTCATCGCGTCGTAACCGAACACGGCGAAGAACACCGTGGCCGCGCCCGCCACGACCGGACCGAATCCGCTGGGCATAAACGGGTCGTAGTTCTCCGTATTGATGTAGAAGATGCCCAGGCCGATGATGAACAGGATGAGGACGACCTTGAAGCCCACGGCAATGAGCTCGAACCGCCCGAAGGTCTTGGCACCGCGGGACAGGATCCACGTCACCAGGAGGCAGACGACAATCGCCGGGATGTTCACGATGCCCCCGGCCCCCTCATCCGGCGTCGAGGTCATCCAGGCGGGCATCTGGATCCCGATGCCGGTCAGGAATGCGTCGAAATAGCCGGAAATGCCGATCGCCACCACGGCCACAATCGCGATGTATTCGAGCAGCAGGTCCCAGCCGATGAACCAGCCAATGATCTCACCGAGCGCGACGTAGCCGTAGGTATAGGCCGAGCCTGCCCGCGGGATCATGCCGGCGAATTCGGCGTAGGACAAGGCGGCCGCCGCGGAGGCGAGGCCCGCGATCAGGAAGGAGAACAGCACGGCCGGCCCGACGCCGGGCTCGGTCTCGCTGCCGTGGGCCACGAGTCCCGCCAGGGAAAAGATTCCGACGCCGATGATGCCGCCGACGCCGATGGCCGTCAGCTGCCAGAGCCCGAGGCTCTTCATCAGTCCGCTGTGTAGGTTTTCTTCCTCGATGTCGTCGATGGGCTTCCGCCGCATGATCGACCTGTCTATGTCTTTTGTAGCCATCAGGGTCTCCTGCTTAGGTGTGATGCCCATCAATCCACCCTGTGATGGGAATTACTGAACGACAACAGTATGCAACCGGGATTGCATTAGATAAAGTGAATTCTCCTAATCAATAACCGTTAGAATTCACAAAGGAATAGCGATGCTGGATGTCCGGCGGTTGCGCCTGTTGCGCGAACTGAAGATCCGGGGCACCCTGGCCGAAGTCGCGGAGGCCCTCCAGTACAGCCCCTCCTCGGTCTCACAGCAGCTGGCCCTCCTGGAAAAGGAAGCCGGCGTCGAGCTGCTCCGCAAGACCGGACGCCGGGTCCAGCTCACCCCGCAGGCCGAGGTCCTGGTGGCCCACACGGCGCAGCTGCTGGAAACCCTGGAGCAGGCCGAGGCTGACCTGGCCGCTTCGCTGACCACCGTGACGGGCACGGTCCGTATCGCTGTCTTCCAGTCCGCGGCGCTCGCCCTGATGCCGGACGCCCTCACCCGGATGTCGTCGCGCTATCCCGAGGTGCGGATTGAAATGATCCAGCGGGAACCCGAAACGGCACTTCACGAGACCTGGGCCCGGGACTTCGACCTGGTCATTGCCGAGCAGTACCCCGGACACGCGGCGCCCCGGTATGCCGAACTCGACCGGCTCCGGCTCACCAGCGATGCGATCCGCCTCGCCGTTCCGCCGCGTTCCCCCGACCGTCCGGCGGTCACGACCCTTCCGGACACCGCCGGACTGGCCTGGGTGATGGAGCCGCGCGGGGCGGCGTCACGGCACTGGGCCGAGCAGGCCTGCCGCAGCGCCGGGTTCGAACCCGACGTCCGCTACGAGACGGCCGACCTGCAGGCCCAGATCCGGCTGATCGAATCCGGCAACGCCGTGGCCCTCATGCCGGACCTGGTCTGGACCGGCCGGGGGACGACGTCGCAACTGATCACTCTGCCGGGTGATCCGCACCGGACCATCTTCACCTCGGTGCGGCGCTCGAGCGCCAAGCGCCCGGCCATCCTCGCCGCCCGAGAGATCCTCGCCGAGACTGCCGCGTCCATCCCGCCCGCCGGCCCGTAACGTGGCCGGCGGTGTCGGTTGGCTCACAGCGATTCCGGCGGGCCGGCGCTAGACTGGTGCCGTTATGAATCGCACAATATTCAAGTCCAAAATCCACCGCGCCACGGTCACGCACGCGGACCTCCACTATGTCGGTTCGGTCACCGTGGACCTGGATCTCCTGGAAGCGGCCGACATCCTGCCCGGCGAACTGGTGTCCATAGTTGACGTCACCAACGGCGCCCGGCTGGAGACCTACACGATCGCCGGCGAGCGCGGTTCCGGCGTCATCGGGATCAACGGCGCTGCCGCGCACCTCATGCACGAGAACGACATCGTCATTCTGATCACCTACGCCCAGATGACCACGGATGAGGCCAAGGCCTACAGCCCCAAGGTGGTCCATGTGGACAAGGACAACAAGATTGTCCAGATCGGCAACGATCCCGCGGAGGGCCACACCCCCGGGATCATGCGCCCGCCGTACGCCCTGAACAACGCCGCGCTCAACTGACGCCTGCAAACCGCGGACGTACTTCCGCCGTAACAGGCGCCCGGCATTATTAAAGCTGATTAGTCTGGGAGGGTGACTGCCACCCCTTCCCCGCCTTCCACGCCGCGGACCGCCGCGTGCTAGGGGTCCTGGCCGGCTTCTTTGTGGTCTGGTGCATCATCCTGGTGGGCATGTTCGTCGGCCGGCGCGGCATCCTGGGCGAGAACGCCCGCTCCGTGCTGAGCGCCCTGACGTTCTTCGTCGCCAGCCCGGCCCTGCTGTTCGAAACACTGAGCAAGTCCAAACTGCAGGACATCTTCGCCGCGCCGCTCCTGGTCACAGCGTTCGGGGCCATCGCGACGGCGGCGCTCTTCTTCATCATCGTCCGCTTCCTACTCAAACGCTCGGTGCCGGAATCGCTGATGTCCTCGATGGGCGCCTCGCTGGCCAACTCCGCCAACCTGGGCATCCCCATCGCCGTCTACGTCCTCGGAGACGCCAGCTACGTGGCCCCGCTGCTGATCTTCCAGCTGGCCTTCTTCACACCTCTGTTCCTCATGGCGCTCGACGCCACCACCAGCAGCCACCGGACGACGCCGCTGGGGTTCGGGCTTATGATCCTGCGGAATCCGATGATCGTGGGCTCCGGCCTCGGCCTCCTCGTCGCGGGGACGGGCTGGCAGGTCCCGGAGCTGGTGATGCAGCCCATCCACCTGATCGGCGGCGCCGCGATTCCGGCCATGCTGCTGGCCTTCGGCATGAGCCTCAACGGCTCCCGGCCGCTGCAGGCCTCGGCCGGCCGGCGCCTGGACACCCTGCTGGCCAGCGGTTTCAAGCTCATCGTCCACCCGGCGCTGGCCTATGTCTTCGCCCGCTTCGCCCTCGGCATGGAGGACCTGGCGCTCTTCGCGGTCGTCGTCACCTCGGCCCTGCCCACGGCGCAGAACGTCTTCGTCGCCGCCAGTCGGTACCAGACCGGCCTCACGGTCGCCAAGGACACCGTGCTCATCACGACCATCGTCGCCGTCCCGGCCATGATCGGCGTCGCGCTGCTGCTTGCCTGACGCCTTGCCTTGCCTGACGCTCCCTTATGCCAGCACCAACACCCTCCGGAGGACCCATGACAACCAGCCTGGACACCGTCGTCATCGGAGGCGGGGCCATGGGCTCGGCGGCCGCCTGGGCCCTGGCCAGCCGCGGCCGGGCCGTTACCCTGCTGGAGCAGTTCAGCCCCGGACACCGCAACGGCGCGTCGCACGGCGCCACCCGGAACTTCAATCCCGGCTATGCGGACCCGGACTACGTGGCGATGCTGGCCGAGGCCGTCAGGCTGTGGGACGAGCTCGAGGCGGACGGCGGCGAGCGCCTCCTGGCGCGCACCGGCATCGTGAACCACGGCACTGATCCGCGCCTGGGCGAGGTGCGGACCGCCCTGCGCGGGGCCGGGCTGCGGGCCGAATTCCTGAGAGCCGCGGAAGCCGCCGAACGCTGGCGCGGCATCCGGTTCGACCAGCAGGTGCTGCACATGCCCGACGGCGGGCAGCTGAATCCCGATGCGGCGCTGCCGGTCCTGCAGCGCCTCGCTGCGGGCCGCGGGGCGGACATCCGGCACCGGGTCAAGGTGCTGGATCTCGCCGTGGAGGACGACGGCGTCCGGCTCACGGTCGACGCCGGCGGCCGCACCGAGGTAATGACCGCCCGGCAGGCCGTGGTCACCGCCGGCGCCTGGACCGCGAAACTGCTCGGCACGCAGGCGCCCCTCCCCCGCCTCACCGTGACGCAGGAGCAGCCGGCGCACTTCGCCATTGCGGACGGGGGTGCGCTGTGGCCCGGGTTCAACCACGTCCCGGGCCGGGGCGCGGAGTTCGCCGACTGGTACTCGCCGGTCTACGGCATGCCGACACCCGGCGAGGGGGTCAAGGCCGGCTGGCACGGGGTGGGGCCCGTTGTGGACCCGGACCGAAGGTCGTTCACGCCGGAGCCTGCGCAGATGCGTGCGCTGCAGCGTTACGCGCGGCGCTGGCTGCCCGGAGTGGACGCGGACTCCTTTACCGACATCAGCTGCACCTACACCACCACCGTGGACGAGAACTTCATCCTCGACCGCATCGGACCGCTCGTGATCGGCGCCGGCTTCTCCGGACACGGGTTCAAATTCACCCCCGTGATCGGGCGGATCCTCGCCGACCTCGCCACCGGCGCAGGGCCAGCGCCGGCGATCTTCTCTGCGTCCCGCCCGGGGGTCCGCTGACCCCACGGCCCCGGCCAGCCCTCACCAGGGACAACGCGGGGCCAGATCGCGCCCATCCCGGGCCACGGCATGGGCGCGAGGTGACCCCGCGTTGCGGTGGGCGCCGGTAGGCTGGGACCGGTCTCAGGCTGCTCCGCCAAGACCCGGGGCAACGGCACGAAGTGGGGAAGAATTGCAGAGGGTAAAACCGCGCGGCAAAGCGGGAACCAGCACAGCGGGAACCAGCACGGCGGGATCCAGCACCGCCAGGTCCGGCGCCGTCGACTGGATCGCCGCCGGGCTGGCAGGACTGCTGCTGGTCTCCGCCACGGCCTGCGCCGGCACCGCGACGGCCCCGGCCCCGGCCGCAGCCCCCGCCGCTAGCTCCACCGCCCCCGGCTCGAGCCCCGCGCCCGCCGCACAGACCGGCACGCCGGACCCCGGCACCAGCGACGCCGCCCCGACGACCCCGCAGCCGGCCGCCGCCGGCAAGGCTTTGGACGTGCTGGCCACGATCCCGGTCAAGGGCCGGGCCCCGAAGACGGGCTACTCGCGCGATCAGTTCGGCCAGGCCTGGGCCGACGTCGACCGCAACGGCTGCGACACCCGCAACGACATGCTCCGCCGGGACCTGACCGGCCTCGCCCTCAAGCCCGGCACCCGGGACTGCGTTGTCCTCTCCGGCATCCTCAACGACCCCTACACGGCAACCCTGATCAACTTCCTCCGCGGCACCAGCACCAGCCCCGACGTGCAGATCGACCATGTGGTGGCACTCAGCGATGCCTGGCAGAAGGGCGCCCAGCAGCTCACTGAGGCCCAGCGGCTCTCCTTCGCCAACGACCCGCTGAACCTGCTCGCGGTGGACGGCCCCACCAACCAGCAGAAGAGCGACGGCGACGCCGCCACCTGGCTGCCGCCGAACAAGTCCTACCGCTGCGACTACGTGGCCCGCCAGATCTCGGTCAAGTCCAGCTACGGGTTGTGGGTCACCCGGGCGGAACACGACGCCATGGCTCGGGTGCTGGCCGACTGCCGGGACACCGCTACCCCCGCCGGCCAGGCAGCACCGGCACCGGCCGAACCCCAGCCGGCGCCCCCGGCCGACGTCGCACCCGCACCGGCCGCCCCACCCGCCGCACCGGCCCCTGGTGCGGTGTACTACGCGAACTGCGCCGCCGCCCGTGCCGCCGGGGCCGCGCCGCTCCGGGCAGGCCAGCCGGGCTACCGCGAGCAGATGGACGGCGACCGCGACGGCGTCGCCTGCGAATAGGGGAACGCGAGCGAACTGCGGGTCGCGAGCGAATGGTGGAAGGCCTGCGAATAGCGGGCCTGCTCATTCAACCCCGGGCGCCTAGTTCTTCGGCAACGCGTCCAGCAGCCGCGCGCAGCGGATGAAGCCCAGGTGCGAGTACGCCTGCGGGTGGTTCCCCAGGTGCGTTTCGGTGCCCGGGTCGTACTCCTCCGGCAGCAGCCCGGTGGGCCCGAAAAGGTTGACCAGCTGGTCGAACAGGTCCCACGCCTCCTCGATCCGCCCCACCGCCACGTAAGCCTCGATCAGCCAGGTGGTGCAGATGTGGAAGCCGCCCTCCAGGCCCGGCAGGCCGTCGTCGTACCGGTAGCGGAACACGGTGGGGCCCACACGCAGTTCCCGTTCCACTGCGGTGACGGTGTCCAGGAAGCGCTGGTCGGAGACGTCCAGGAGCCCGGAGAGCCCGATGTGCAGCACCGCGGCGTCCAGGTCCGGGCTGTCGTAGGCCACCGTGTAGGACGCTGCACTCTCATCCCAGCCCTCGCGCAGGACCTCCTCCCGGATGACGGCCGCCGTCGGCTCCCATTCCGGAAGCGGCGTCCGGCCGTGCCGGGCGGCGGTGCGCAGCGCCCGGTCCAGCGCCACCCAGCACATCACCTTGGTGTAGATATGGTGCCGGGGTGCCCGCCGGGCTTCCCAGATCCCGTGGTCCGCCTCGTGCCAGCGGGCCAGGACGGCCGAGGCCATCTGGACCATCAGCTCCCAGTGCGCGTCGTCCAGCGCCCCCTGCCGCGCGCTCAGGGCGTCGATCAGCTCGGCGATCGGCCCGAACACGTCCAGCTGCACCTGGTGGTCCGCGGCGTTGCCGATCCGGACCGGCCGGGAGCCCGCGTATCCGGGGAGGCTCTCGATGATGGCTTCGGTGGACAGCGGCGCCCCGGTGACGGAATACAGCGGGTGCAGCCACTCCGGTCCGGGGGCGTGGGCCAGGATCCGGCCCAGCCAGGCCAGGAACCCTTCCGCCTCCGACGTCGAGCCGAGGTTCACCAGCGCGTTGACCGTCATGGAGCCGTCCCGCAGCCAGCAGTACCGGTAGTCCCAGTTCCGGGTGCCGCCGATCCCCTCCGGCAGCGAGGTGGTCGGCGCCGCCAGCACCGCGCCGGTGGGCTCGTGGACCAGGGCGCGGAGCACCAGGGCGGACCGGCGGACCAGGGAGGGTTTCACGGCGGGCAGCTGCAGCGCCTGCACCCAGCGCCGGGAATGATGCGCGACGGCGGCGCGGCGCGAGTTTTCCTCCGGCGGTTCCGCGCGCTGGGGCTCCGTGTCGCCGCAGCGCAGGTTCAGCACCACGGGGCCGTGCCGCAGTTCGACGTCGGCCGTCGCAGTGCCGTGGCGGCCGTCCGAGGTGAGGGTGAAGCTGACGCCGGGGGCGAGCAGCATGATCGGGTCCGCGGTCCCCACCACGTGCAGCTCCGTCCCGCGGGCCTCCATGCTGAAGGGCGCGTTCGCGTAGTCCGGGCGGGGCGCAAAGACAATCCGAGCCGTTCCCGTGCCCGAGAGTACGCGCACCAGGCTGGTCACGCCCTCCGGCGCAGGTTCCAGGTAGTCCGTGACGGTGACGTCGGCCCAGCGGGTTTCCACGATCATGGTGCTGTCCACATACCGCTGGCCCAGGACCTGGGAGGCCTTCACCGGTTCCACAGAAAAGTGGCCGGCCGCGTCGCCGCCGAGGAGATGCGCAAAAAGGGACCCCGAGTCCGGCAGCGGGTGGCTCATCCAGCAGATCTTGGCGTCCGGGGTGATGAGCGCCGTGGAGGAGCCGTTGCCGATCATCGAATGCCGCTCCAGGCCGACGGCGTCCTCCCCGAACAGCCAGGCCCGCCGCAGTTCAAAGAGGATGGCCAGCACCCGGGCGAAGGACTCGGGATCGCGCAGCCGGTGCGCGGCCAGGGTGGGACCCTCCCCCACCCGGAGGGCCATGTCCGGCCCGCGCAGGGTTGCCATCGCCAGCTCATCGCTGGCCGCGTCCCCCGCGTACAGTGCCGCGCTGGCGCCGAGCATGGAGCGCAGGTGTTCCAGGGCGGTGGCCTTGGCCGGTTCCACCACGGACAGGTCCAGGACCGAGCCGTCGACGATGAAGGACAGCCCGTGCGCCCGGGCGATCGCCTCCGCCTGCTCGGTGGCCAGCGCGACGATTTCGGGCGCGGCCGGGCGGGTGTGCACGGACACGGCCACAGGCTTCCGCTCGATGGTGATGCCGCGGTAGGCGCCGACCGTTTCCGCGAGCGCCTGGCTGGCCTGCTGGAGCGCGGATTCGGTGGCCAGGGACAGCCCGTGGGCGTAGCCCATGTCGAACTCGGCGCCGTGCGAGCCAACCAGGTGCACCTCGGCCGGGAGCCGCGAGACGGCGGCCAGGTCGCGCAGGGAACGCCCCGAGATGACGGCCGCGTGGGTGTTGGGGAGGGCGGCCAGCGCCCGGAGGGCAATCGCGGCGCTGCCCAGCGGCAGGGTCTCGGTGGAGATGCCTTCCGCGGCGCACAGGGTCCCGCCGTAGTTGCAGGCCACGAGCAAACCCGGCGTGCGGGCCAGGATCTTGAGTTCGGCCAGCAGTTGCGGCGTCAGCCCGTCGTCGGCGGCGTTGGTCTGCACAAAGGCCCGGAGCAGGCCCAGCGGCAGGGATTTCGTCAGGAGGGCAGAGTCGGCCAGGGACTGGTTAAGAGGAGTGGGCATGTGCGGAGTCCTTCGATAGTCCCCAATGCCTGCGTGAGACCGTCCGTGAAGGACGTACTTCCAGTATCCTCCCGCCCCGATTTCCCGCGGGTGTCCCGGCGGTTGCAGCTGTGTAACATCCGCAACCGCCGGGAAACCCGTGCGAAGGTGCCGTTTCCCGTCTAGCGGGCCACGAAGCTCACCAGGGTGAAGCCTCCGGGGGCGACGGTGACGTTCCCGGACCGGGCGTCGTTGCCGTTCCCCTGCACCGGTTTGCCCGTGCTGTCGTACTGCTGCTGTTCCATGACGAACCCGGCCGGGAGCTGCACTGCCTTGACGGTGGTGGACTTCGCCGCGCTGACATACAGCGTGGCCGAACCGCCGGAGCCGTCGACCGAGACGGTGGACAGCTGCGGCTGGACCAGCAGCGCGTCCAGTGCCACGTCACCGTCGGTGGTGCCGACGACGGCGGCCGCCCCCGCGGGCAGCGCCCGCTGCAGCGTGAACGGGAAGAGGATGCCGGGCGCGTCCGTGATGCCCTGCGCCCCGGCACCGCCGTTGCGGGTCGTGCCGAGCGGGCCTTTGGCCGTGGTCCAGCTCGTGCTGCCGGAGGGGGCAATGCCCTGGTTGACGATGGGGTAGATGTTCCGCGGCTCGTCGGCGGCGGGCAGCGGAACGCTGAGGGACGCGCCTGCCGCCAGGGCGACGTAGGCGCCGCCGGATATGTTGGCCTCCCCGGTCCAGGCCGAGGCGGGTTTCACCACAGTTCCGCCGCCGGTGATGGTGCCGGATTCGGCCTCGACAACGCTCAGCCCGTGGGTGGAGACGGTGCGGTTGATGCCGAGGGCCTGGGCCTTGAGCTCCGGGCGGGCGTCGAGGGCAAGCATGGTCAGCAGGGCGTGGATGGTGGATTCGGCGCCGGAGTTCGGGTTGACCCGGCCGTCGGGTTCGATCCCGTCGATCGCGGTTCCGGTGGCCGGGTGGTAGGCGGGCGCGCCGCTGGGGTTGGCGCCGAAGAACCAGCCGGCCGCGATGGCCGCGAGGTCCAGCAGCCCGGGGGCGTTGGCGGCGTCCGCCGTGGCGACGAGGCTCTGGACGCGGGAGTCCACACCGTAGGCGATCTGCGCCTCGCCGGGCGTGGGGCTCCAGGCGTTGTCCGGCCCGCCCGCGGCGAGCAGCTGCGGGGTGAACTGGGCTGAATCCTTGACCGCGGCCTCCAGCAGCCGGGGCTGGTCCAGGACGTCGGCGGCGGTGGCGGCAGCGGCCGGGGCCAGGCCGCCCCATGCGTGCCAGAGGGTCTGGGATTTGTTCCAGGGCAGGATCGCGCCGAAGGGCCATTCGGTGCCCGAGCCGGAGGACATCGCGGCGACGCCCTCGCTCAGCCGGGTGAGCGCCGTGGTGGCCAGGCCGTCGTCGGGCTCGGCCCGGGCGTAGGCGGCAAGCCCGAGCACGGCCTCGGCGGACGCGTCGGCCCCGCCGGCGATCAGCCAGGCCGGGACCTGCACGCCGTCGGCTGAGTCATACGAGCCGTATCTGCCGAGGGACTGCTTGTTCAGGGAGCCGAGCGCGAGGTGGAGGCGCTCCTGCAGGAAGGACGCGAACGCCGGATCGGCGGCGGCGAAGGCCGCGTAGCCCTCCCCGAGCGCCCAGACGGTGCGGGCCAGCCAGTAGGACTCGGCCGAATCGGAGGGGTCCGGCAGTTCCACGGGCTTGGCGCTGGGGGTCAGGGTGCCGTCCGCCTGCTGCCAGAGGACGACGTTCCCGGTGTTGGGGCCGCTGACGGTCTGCAGGTAGGTCAGCGAGCGCAGGGTCTGGAAGGCGCGTTCCCTGCTGGCGGCGTCGCCGGTCTGCTGCCAGTGGCGGAGGTAGACGACGGCGGTGCGGGCGATGTCGTCGGCGTTGTAGGCGCCCTGGGTCCAGTGGCCGGTGGCGGGGTCGAGGTCTCCGCCGCCGATCCGGGCGTAGCTGCCGTCCGCTTTCTTGTCCGCGTAAGTCCAGGGGGCCTGCGCCGAGGGGGTCTGGTCGAGCTGGTAGGTGGTGTGGCCCTCCACCGGGGCGAGGGGCACGGTGTCCATCAGGAAGTCGAGGTGGCGAAGGTTCGTCAGGGGCGGCGCGGGGGCGGCGGGTCCCGGCTGCGCAGGCTCCAGCCCGACCGCCGCCGGGGGTGCCGGTGCCGCGGTCGCGGCACCGGCACCCGTCCCCAGCAGGAGCATCGATACGGCCACAGCGACGGCCGTGGGTTGTGGTCTCAGTTTCGAGCGGACATCGTTGTTCGTCATCGGTACTCCTGCTGGGGTTCTCTGTCGGTCGGGTCGGCGGGCGGCGGTACTAGTGGGCGGCGGTACTAGTGGGCTGCGGGAATCCGGTCCAGCTTGGCGACGCCGATCTTCGAATCAGCCATGCCGTAGAACACGAACAGCTGCTCGCCGATCTTCTCGATGGCGGTCGGGAAGACGACGTTGGGCACGATGCCGGAGATCTCGTCCTCGGTCTCGGGCGCCAGCAGCGGCTTGTCGCTGCGGGCGATCACCTTGGACGGGTCATCGGCGTCGAGGATCATCGCGGCCGCGGTGTAGTTGACCTTCTGCTGGTGGTCGAACGCGGACTTCTCCAGGGCGCCGGCGACGCCGTGGTGGATCAGCAGCCAGCCCTCCTCGACGCGGATCGGGGCCGGGCCGCCGCCGATTTTCAGTTCCTCAAACGGGAACTCGCTGAGCGCCACGAGCCGGTGCTTGGACATGTGCACGAGGTTGCGGATGTCCTTTTCCACGTCCGCGACCGGAACGTAGGAGATCCAGATGCCGGGCCGGTTGTCGGTGACGCCGGCCGGCAGGTGCTCGCCTTCGCCCTCACGGATCCAGCCCAGGTCCCACATGGGGCGGTGCAGCATGGCGTAGGAGGGCACGCCGTCGGGGTCGTTGACCGGCTCCGGGAAGAACACGGCGTCCTTGTTCGGGAAGAGGTTCAGGTCCAGGGAGAGGTCCGCCTGATAGCCGAACAGGCACGGGCCCAGGCGTTCCCAGCTGCGGAGGTCCTCGGAGTGGGCGAAGGCCAGGCGCGGGCCCAGCGGGCCGTAGGCGACGTAGGTCATGAGGTGCTTGCCGAGCGTGGGGACCCAGGTGGTGCGGGGGTCCTCGGTGCCGGCGTTGTTCAGGCCGCGCTCCCAGCCCTCGTCGGGGGCCAGGACAATGCCCAGGCGCTCGACGCCGGTGGGGACACCGTCTTCGATGATCACCTTGGCCAGCCCCACGCGGGAGACGTTGCCCTTGGCGACCAGGCGCGGCAGCAGGTAGAGCTCGCCGTCGGGGCCGCGGCCGCTGGCCGGGTTGAGCACACCCTCGGCCTCGAACTCATTGCCCGGTTCCGGCGACATGATGACGCCGGCGCGGGTGAGGGTGAAGGGGACGGTGGGCAGTGCGGAAGTCTGGGGGGAAGTCATAGATTAGCCCTTTACGCTGGATCCGATATTGGTGGAAATGAACTGACGCTGGAAGAAAATGAACAGTGCGACGGCGGGCGCCGCGAGGACGCACGCTCCCGCCAGGATGGCTCCGAACGGGTTGGACGCCGTCGCGGAGACGTTGGAGATGTAATTCGCCAGGGAGACGGCGAGCGGCTGGATGGCCTGGTCCTTCGTGACCAGGAACGGCCACAGGAATTCGTTCCAGGGCCCGATGAAGGTCAGCAGGACCGCTGTGACAATCGCGGGCTTCACCAGCGGGATGGCGATCTGCCAGAGGATCCGCAGTTCCGAGGCGCCGTCGATCCGGGCCGCCTCGAACAGGGTCGAGGGCAGCTGCAGGAAGTACTGGCGGAACACGAACACGGCGGTGGAGTTGATCGCGAACGGCAGGATCATGCCGAGGTAGGTGTCGGCGAGGCCGTAGTCGCGCACGATCATCACATAGAGCGGGATGAGCAGCAGCTGGAACGGGATCATCTGCACCAGCAGCATCATGCCGAACACGAAGCCCTTGCCGCGGAACTGCATCTGCGCCAGGGCGTACCCCACCAGCAGCCCGAAGATCACCGTGAAGAAGATGACGCCGCCGGTGAAGATCCCGGAGTTCACCAGGCCCTTCAGCAGGTTGATGGAGTTGTTGATGTTCGTGTAGTTCTCACCCGTGACGTTCGACGGGTTCGGGAACGCGCCCGCCACCGAGGTGTCCGGTGAGGTCTGCAGCGAACCGATGAACATGTAGTAGAAGGGGAAGAGGAACACAAACGCGCCGACGGCCAGCAGCACGAAGCTGCCGAGGCCCAGGTTTTTGCGCTTTTCCACGGCGGAGGCCGCTGCGGCCGGTTTCCTGCCGGGCCCGCCGGGCAGACCGCCGCGGCGGGCGCCGTCGTCGTTGTTCTCATCGTTGGGCGCGGTTGCCTTGTTGAGAATTGACACGTTAATCCTCCTTCCCGCCGACGAGGCGTTTCTGGATCAGGGCGATCAGCAGCACGCCGATCACCAGCACCACGCCCAGCGCGGCGGCCAGGTCGGGATTCCCCTGCAGGATGCCCTTCTGGTACATCAGGAACACCGGTGACGTGGACGCGCCGTCCGGGCCGCCGCCGCCGGTGAGCAGGTACGGCTCGGTAAAGAGGTTGGCGCCGGTGATGGTGGCCAGCAGCGTCACCAGCACACTGGCCGAACGGACGCCGGGAACGGTGATGTTCCAGAACTGGACCCATTTGCTGCCACCATCCACCGAGGCGGACTCATAGAGCTCGTCCGGGATGTTCTGCAGCGCGGCCAGGTACAGCAGGATGAAGAACCCCAGCTGTTTCCAGGTCACGTACAGGGCCACCGTCGGCATCGCCAGCCACGAGTTCACCAGCCACGAGGGGTTCGGGGCCAGCGGCCCCAGGAGCTCGTTGACCAGGCCGTTCTGCTGGAACAGGAACAGCCAGACGCCGACGACGGCGACACTCGCCGTGACGTACGGGACGTAGTAGCTGACCCGGAAGAAGGTCCGCAGCTTCGTCACGCGGTTCAGCGCGTTCGCCAGGACGAGGGACAGGCCCACGGTCAGCGGAACGTTGATGACCAGGAAGACGCCGATGTTGGCGAAGGAGCGCTGCACGGCAGGATCGGTCAGGACGGTGATGTAGTTGTCCAGGCCCACGAACGGCCGGTCCACCTTGACCCTCGGTGCGGTGAAGAAGTAGTCGTGGAAGGAAATGTAGACGGCGTAGCCGAGCGGAAACGCCAGCACGGCCAGGACATAGATGACATAGGGGGCGCTGAACAGCAGTCCCAGCGGCTGGCGGCCCAGGAAGTTTTTGCGCTTCCTGGCCTCCGGCCGCCGCTCCGGCGCCCGCCCGGCGGTTTCGCCAGCAGTCTGGCCGCTGGCCGCGCCGCCGTCGGCTGAGCGAAGTGACATGGGGATCCGCCC
This sequence comes from Pseudarthrobacter oxydans, assembly GCF_030812335.1. Lineage (GTDB taxonomy): Bacteria > Actinomycetota > Actinomycetes > Actinomycetales > Micrococcaceae > Arthrobacter > Arthrobacter oxydans_B. The sequence continues at coordinate 15,483 of NZ_JAUSSN010000012.1, read as the reverse complement.
GTTACTTCTGGGCTGCCAGTTGGTTGACCTTCTCCGCGGCACCGGTGAACGCGGCGTCCACGGATTCGTTGCCGAAGATCACGGACTTGGCATAGGCGGTCCGGAAGGTCTGCCAGATTTCAACGGAGTTGGGGACGTTCGGTACCTCCACGGTGCGGCCGGCCTGCTCCGCGAACTGGGTGTAGAGCGGGTTCGTGGCGAAGTAGTCGGCGTAGGTGGCCGGGAGGTCCTGGCGCATCGGCATCTGGCCGGTGTCGGCGAGGAGCTTGCCGTCCTGTTCCTTGCTCGTGGCGAACTTCATGACCTCCCAGGCCGTGCCCTGGTTTTCGCAGGCGGAGTACATCGCGACGTTCTTCGCATCAGAGAACGTGGAGCCGTCAGACTGGGCCTCGGAACCCGGGACCGGAACGGCGCCCCAGTTGATCTTGTCCTTGTAGGCGGCAATGGCCCACGGACCGGCCAGCGACATGGCGGACTTGCCTTCGCCGAAGGCATCACCCTGGAAGACCTCCTTGGAGGCCAGGTTCTCCTGGTAGAGGGTCTCGAACATGGCGGCGACCTGCTTGCCCTCCTCGCTGTCGAAGGTGGCCTTGCCATCCTTCAGGAGCGGGGCGCCCTGGGAGTTGGCGGCGTAGAACGGGTAGAAATCGAACCATGACTGGAAGAAGTCGCTGGCCGGGGACGGCCACACGGCGTTGGCCGTGGCGCCGGACTTCACGAGGGCACGGGCGGTCTCAACGAATTCCGCCTGGGTTCCCAGTTTGGGGTTCTCGGCGTCCAGTCCGGCCTGGGTGAAGATGTCCTTGTTGTAGTAGAGCACCACCGGGTTGGACTTCCACGGAAGCTGGTACATCTTGCCGTCGGTGGACTTGTACTGGTCCGCGAGATCGCCGGTGCGTTCCTTGATGTACTGGGCGCCGTCCGGGAAGGAGTCGAGGGCGACGAGTCCGCCCTGCTTCTGGAACTGCGGAACCGCGACGGGGGCGGTGTTGAAGACCAGGCAGGGGGCGTTGCCAGCGGTGATGGCGGCGCCGATGACTTCCTCGGAGCTCTTGCCGGCCGGGATCTCCTGGGCATCGATCTTCTCGTCCGGGTGGGCGGCGTTCCACGATTCGACCATGGCCTTGCCCCACTTCACCTCGAACTCGTTGTTGGAGTACCAGATCTTGATGGGGCCCTTGGCCGTGGTGGCGGACTCCGCGGTGCTGCCGCCGGCTCCGCCGCCGCCGCCGCAACCGGCCAGGCCGGCTCCCATGATGGTCAGGGCGGCTACGGACAGTACTCGCGTGGCAGTTGAAAAGCGCTTCATTGCGTCTCCTTGGGAGGGGTTGTGGGACTGGTGTTCGTGGTGGGGTGCGGAAGATCGGTGCGGCCGGTCAGGCGACCGGTCGCGTCAGACAGCCGGCCGGTCAGGCGGCCGTCGGATGGCCGGGGGCGGGGCCGGTGGAGGCCCTGACCACGAGCCGGGGCGCCGGGAGGGCCGTGTCTCCGCCGCCGTGCGTTCCGGCGAGCTGGTTCAGCAGCACCTGGGCGGCCACCCGGCCCCAGAGCATGGGGTCCGTGGCGAGGGTAGTGAGGGGCGGGTTCAGGTACTGGGTGAACTCGGCGTTGTCGTAACCGGTGATCGACAGGTCACCGGGAACGCTGAGCCCGAGCGACTGCGCATAGGACTGCCCGGCGGTAGCCATGAGGTCGTTCGCGTACACAATGGCGGTCGGCCGGTCCGTCCGCCGGAGAAGTTCGGCGGTGGCCGCCACGCCGCCGGCGGCGGTGAAGTCGGCCGCGGCGAAGAGATCAGACGCGAGCCCGGCCGCGGCCAGCGCATCCGCCCACGCTTTGCGCCGGCTGCGCCCGTGGATGTATTCCTGCCCGCCGCCGACGTGGGCGATCCGGGTGTGCCCGAGGGCCACGAGGTGCTCCACCGCGGCAACGATGCCGGCCGATTCGTCCACGGAAACCGCCGGGAACGGGGAGTTGGCGTCGGGCCGGTTCAGGGTCACGGCCGGCACCTTCAGCTCGTTCAGCAGGCCGATGCGGGAGTCGTTGTGCCTGACGTCGGTGAGGATCACGCCGTCGACCCGGCCGTTCTCGACGAGCTTTCGGTAGCAGCGCTCCTCGGCTCCCGGGGCAGTGGCGACACTCAGGACCAGGGTGTAGTCGTGCTCGGCAAGTGCCGTCTCGATCCCGGCGATGAACGCGGGGAAGAAGGGGTCCGTTCCGAGCAGCGAGGGATCCCGGGCGACCACCAGGCCCAGCGCATACGCCTTGGCGGAAGACAGCCCCTTGGCCCGCAGGCTCGGTTTCCAGCCAAGGTCCTTGGCAACCTTCAGGATGCGGTCGCGGGTGTCCTGGCTGACGCCGGGCTGGCCGTTGAGGGCGTAGGAGACGGCACCCTTGCTGACGCCGGCCGCGTGGGCGACGTCGCTGATGGTGACTGCCATGGGCCGTTCCCTTTCGGAGGGGTTCAGCTGCATCGTTAAGCGCTGAACCGGTTAAGTGATGTGTACTACTAAACCGGTTCAGTTGAGATGTGTCAAGCGTTTGCCTGAGAGGCTGGGACCGGGCGGGAGGCGGCCCGGCAGCCGGCCGCGTCACGCAGGGCGGGTTATTGGCGCGAGAAGTGCCGTCCTGCCGCGCCGGTCCGCGGCACGGCGGGTCGAACGACGCTAAAGCCTGCCGTGCGTGACGGATACCCTGGCATGACGGGACCGGCGACGGGCCCGCGGCCCGGAACCCGGGTTGCCCGGAACCCGGGTTGCCGGGACCCGGGTTGGCTAGACCCGGACCAGACCGGCGACGTCGGCGAGCAGCTGCACGGAGCGCAGCCGTGCCTCGGTGCCGGTGCTCTGGTGCGCGACGATGAGCTCGTCGGCGTCGGCGTGCGCGGTGAACTCGTCCAGGTATTCGAGCACGGCGTCCGGGGTGCCCACGGCGGAGTACTTCATCATCTGGGCCACGTGCTGGCCCTGCGGCGAGTCCAGGATCATGTCCGCCTCGTCGTCGCTGAACTCGCGGCCGTTGCCGAAGAACAGCGAGACGCGGGCGCGCTTGGTGGCCTGGAACATCTGCTGCGCCTCGGCCGCGGAATCCGCCGCGATGACGTTGACGCCGGCGATCACGTGCGGGGCGTCCAGCTGCGCGGACGGCTGGAAGTCGCGCCGGTAGATCGCGACGGCGTCCTGCAGCGCGTTGGGCGCGAAGTGCGAGGCGAAGGCGTAGGGCAGGCCCAGCTGCGCGGCGAGCCGGGCGCCGAAGAGCGAGGAGCCCAGGATGTACAGCGGCACGTCGGTGCCCTTGCCCGGGGTGGCCTCCACGCCCTGGATGCGGGTGGGGCCGGTCAGGTAGCCCTGGAGTTCCAGCACGTCCTGCGGGAAGCTGTCCGAGGACATCGGGTCGCGGCGCAGGGCCCGCAGCGTGTTCTGGTCGCTGCCGGGCGCGCGGCCCAGGCCCAGGTCGATGCGTCCCGGGTGCAGGGTCTCCAGGGTGCCGAACTGCTCGGCGATGGTGAGCGGCGAGTGGTTCGGCAGCATCACGCCGCCGGCACCGAGGCGGATGCTCTCGGTCTGCGCGGCGATGTGGGCGATCAGCACACTCGTGGCCGAGGAGGCGATGGCCGACATGTTGTGGTGCTCGGCGTACCAGACCCGCCGGTAACCGAGCTGCTCGGCGAGCTGCGCCATGGCGACGCTTCCCGCGAAGCTCTCTGCCGCCGTCTGGCCCTTGCCGATGGTTGCCAGGTCAAGGATGGAAAGCGGAACAGTCACGGAAAAGCCGGCCTTTCGTAGCGGGGAAGTCTCAGGCGCAGCGCCGGATCCCGGCGCGGGCACACTATCGACAACGACGCCAGGCCCCGGGATATTTCTGCCCCAGCTGTGGCGCTGCCCATGAAGCAGGCGGCGGCTCAGGGGCAGGAGTAGTTGTAGTCCAGCCCGGCGGAGACGTATTGCGTCAGGGCGACGCGGCTGCCGGGGGTGAGCGCCGGCAGCGAGCAGTTGGATTTGGCGCCCGTGAGTGACCGCGCCCCCGCCAGCCAGCTGGGCAGCCCTGCGAGCGGGCTGCTCGCCGATACGGTGCCGGCAATCTGGTTCCACTGGTAGCCGGTGGAGTACAGGCCGACTTCGGCGTTGATGCTGGTGAAGTAGGCGGTCATGCCTTCGAGGTCCGCGACGTTGGCGGCCTTGTCCGGCTGCCAGCTGTTTTCGGTTTCCACATCCAGCCACCACAGGTATTTCTCCGGGTTGTCGATCCCGCGGATTGTGGCGTCGTCGTAGGCCTTTGCATAGCCGTACATGTAGGAGCACGCCCGGAAGTCCTCCGCTCCGCTGCCGCCGCCGCGGCAGGCACCGTACGGGTTGGCCACGTTATCGCCGCCGTAGTGGTTGGAAGTGGGCCACCACGAACCCTGCAGGCCGGGGTTCGCCGTGTTGACGTACAGTGCCACCCGGGGCTGGGCGGTGCGTGCCGGGGACGGCGCGGTGTTGGCCCAGGCGAGCTGGGTGGCCAGGCACGGGTTGGTGGTGTTGGCGAGGCCGTTGTTCACCCCGACGATGGCGAACGCCGGCTGTTTGGGGAGGGTCTTGCCGCACTGGGGCCAGGAAACGTCGATGCCGACCGGCTCGGCGTTCCGGGGAGGGGCCGCCGAGGCCGGCACTCCGCCCAGCAGGAGCAGGCCAAGCGTGATGGCGGCGGAAAGAACTTTTTTCAATGCCCGGGTAGCCATGCTCCAGCTTACTTCCGGCCCCTGCCCCGGGCGGGGAAACCCGCCGCGCGGGTCGCCGGTTGGAATACTCAGCAGGCTGAAGGAGTTGCCGCCCCCATGAGCCATGACAATTCACAGCATCCGGAACTGTCCGCCACGATCGGCCTCAAGGACCTGGGCACCGTCCACCGACTGGGGTTCGGCGCCATGCGCATTGTCGGGGACGGCGTCTGGGGCGAGCCGGCGGACCGCAAGGCCGCCGTCGCCGTCGTCCGCCGCGCCGTCGAACTCGGCGTCGACTTCATTGACACCGCCGATTCCTACGGGCCGAACATCAGCGAGGAGATCCTGGCCGAGGCCCTGCACCCCTACCGGGACGGCCTTCAGATCGCCACCAAGGTCGGGTTCACGCGCACCGGCCCGCACGAATGGGTGCCGCTGGGCCGCGCCGAATATCTCCGGCAGCAGACCGAACTGAGCCTGCGCAAGCTCAAGGTCGACGCGCTCGACCTGCTGCAGCTGCACCGGATCGACCCCAAGGTGGATCCCGAGGAGCAGTTCACCGTGCTTCGCGACCTGCAGAAGGAAGGCAAGGTGAAGGCGCTGGGCCTGTCCCAGGTCAGCGTCGCCGAACTCGAGGAGGCCGGGAAGTACTTCACCGTCTCCACCGTCCAGAACCGCTACAACCTGACCGACCGCAGCTCCGAGGACGTGCTCAACTACGCCGAGGAGAACGGGATCGGCTTCATCCCCTGGGCACCGATCTCCGCCGGGGAGCTGTCCCGGCCCGGCGGCCCGCTGGATGCCGCCGCCCAGCGGCTCGGCGCCACCACGTCCCAGGTGGCCCTGGCCTGGCTGCTGCGCCGCTCCCCCGTTATGATGCCGATCCCCGGCACCGGCTCGATCCGGCACCTCGAAGAGAACCTGGCCGCCGCCGGCGTCGTGCTGGATGACACCACGTACGCCGAACTCGAAGCCGCACGCTAACACCCCTTGCTGATACCCGCCGGCCGCGTGGCCGGCAGAACAGGAGCCTGACATGGCTAGCATTCTGATGGTCGTATCCGCCGCCGACTCCCTCACCATGCGTGACGGCAGCGAACACCCCACCGGCTACTGGGCCGAGGAACTGGTGGTTTCGCACCAGACCCTTCGCAACGCCGGACACACCGTCCACATCGCCACACCCGGCGGCGCGAAGCCGACCGTGGACGAGGTGAGCCTGGCGGCCGGGTCCGCCGGCGGCCAGGACCGCGCCGACAGCTTCCGCAGCTACCTCGCCGGGATCGACGCCGAGCTGTCCGCGCCGCTGGCGCTGGCCGACGTCGACCCCGCCGGCTACGACGCGGTCGTCCTGCCCGGCGGCCACGGCCCGATGGCCGACCTCTACCGGGACGCCGACCTAGGCAAACTCCTGATCGCGGCGAACACGGCCGGCAAGATCATCGCCCCGTTCTGCCACGGCCCGGCGGGCCTGCTGAGCGCCACGGACGACGCCGGGGCCTTCGCCTTCGCGGGACGCCGCCTCACCGTTTTCACCAACGAGGAGGAACTGGGCGGCGGCACCGGCCCCAACACGCCGTGGTTCGTGGAGGACGTGCTGAAGGACAAGGGCGCGGTCGTAGAGAACGCCGCCGCGTGGAGCTCCCACGTGGTGCGCGACGGCAACCTGATCAGCGGCCAGAACCCGCAGTCCAGCGAGGACGTGGCGCAGGAAGTCCTCAAGGCCCTCGCCGGGTAGCACCGCCGGAACACCACCCGCCGGAGCCGGGTCCGGATTGCCGGACCCGGCTAAGCTGTCCGCATGGCCATCAAATCCACCGCAGACAAAGTCGCCACCCTCCAGAAGGGGTACACCCTCGAGGGCCCCACCATTGAGCTGGGCGCCGCGATCATCGACGGCGAGGTCCACAAGGAAGCCCCCGTCCGGCTCCCGCTGTCCATGATGAACCGCCACGGGCTGGTGGCCGGGGCAACCGGTACGGGCAAGACCGTCACGCTGCACATGATGGCCGAGCAGCTCTCCGCCGCCGGGGTCCCGGTGTTCCTGGCGGATATCAAGGGCGACCTGTCCGGGCTGGCCACGGCCGCCACGGGCAGCGAAAAACTGATGGCCCGCACGGCCGGGATCGGCCAGCCCTGGTCCGGCAAGACGTTCCCGGTGGAGTTCCTGGCCCTGGGCGGCGACGGCAACGGCATCCCGGTCCGCGCCACGATCACGTCCTTCGGCCCCATCCTGCTCTCCCGCATCATGGAGCTCAACGACACGCAGGAATCGAGCCTGCAGCTCGTCTTCCACTTCGCGGACAAGAACAACCTCGAACTGATCGACCTGAAGGACCTGCGCGCCGTCATCCAGTTCCTCACCTCCGCCGAAGGCAAGGACGAGCTCGAGGAACTCGGCGGACTGTCGAAGTCGACCGCCGGAGTGATCCTCCGCGAACTCATCACGCTCGAGGCGCAGGGCATGGAGAAGTTCTTCGGCGAACCCGAGTTCGACACCGCCGAACTGATGCGCACCGCCCCGGACGGACGCGGCGTCATCACCTGCCTGGAGCTGCCCACCCTGCAGACCAAGCCGATGCTGTTCTCCACCTTCCTGATGTGGCTGCTGGCCGACCTGTTCGAGGACCTGCCCGAGGCCGGGGACCTGGACAAGCCGAAGCTGGTGTTCTTCCTTGACGAGGCCCACCTGCTGTTCAACGGCGCCTCGAAGGCGTTCCTGGACGCCATCACCACCACCGTGCGGCTGATCCGGTCCAAGGGCGTCGGCATCTTCTTCGTCACCCAGACCCCCAAGGATGTCCCCGCGGAGGTCCTGGGGCAGCTAGCCAACCGGGTGCAGCACGCCCTCCGCGCCTACACGCCGGAGGATGCCAAGGCGCTCAAAGCCACCGTCTCCACGTTCCCGATGAGCGACTACGACCTTGAGGAAACCCTCACCTCCGCCGGAATCGGCGAGGCCGTCATCACCGTCATGAACGAGAAGGGCGCCCCGACGCCGGTGGCGCTCACCCGTCTGCGCGCGCCGGAATCCGTCATGGGGCCCAGCGCCGACGCCCTGATCTCCAGCACGGTGGCCGCCTCTGCGCTGCTGCCCAAGTACGGCACCGCCGTCGACAACGTCTCCGCCTACGAGAAGATCTCCGGCAAGGCCGCGGCGGACGCCGCTGCGGCGGCCCCCGCCCCGGCCCCCGGCACCGGCGGCGGCGCCTCCGACGTCGACGCCGAGGCACGCCGGATCGAGGAGGAAATCCTGGGCCGCCCCAGCAGCCGGCCAGCTGCGGCACCCTCACGGCAAGAGCCGGGTCGGGAGGCCCGGCCGTCACCCCGGCAGCCGCAGCGGCAGCCGGCGGACGACGGCGGCATGGCCGGAGACCTTGCCGGGGTCTTGGGCGGTGCCCTCGGCGGCGGACTCAAGAGCATGGCCCGCTCGCTCGGGACCCAGCTCGGCCGCGAACTGCTGCGCGGCGTCTTCGGCACCGCCTCCAAGCGCCGCCGCTAGGCGGACCTTGTCACATCGGGCCCGCGTGACAGGAGAATTCCTGCGGGGTGCAGGTAACGTAAGGTGAGTGCAAATGAGTCAGGCGTTAGTCAGGATCGCAGCCGCATGGCTGCTGGTCCTGATGCTTGCCGTGGCCGGAGGCATCGTTGCGGTCAACGTCGTGAACAACTCCCTTGCGAGCCCGCAGCAGCCTGTGCGTGAATATATGGATGCCCTGCAGAAGGGCGAAGGCGAGAAAGCCCTGGGCCTGCTGAGCGCATCCGTTCCGCAGAGCAACGCCGCCATGCTGGACGGCACGGCGCTGCAGACCGCCACCGCACGGATCAGCGGCATCAGGTACGGCGACGCCGAGGACCGCGGCAACAACCAGGTCATGGTGCCGATCGAGTACACCATTGACGGCAGCGAGCTCCGGACCGAGTTCCTGCTGGAGAGATCCGGCACGGAGTGGCTGTTCTTCCACAAATGGGCCCTTGTTCCCGCAGCCCTTCCGGTCCTGGATGTCACGGTGGTCAACGCCAGCGAGGCCACCCTCAACGGGGTCCCGGTGAACATGCCCAACGGCCGCAACACCTTCGCCGTCTTCTACCCGGGCGAGTACGAGGCCTCCCTGGCCGGTGAATACTTCTCCGCCGCGCCCACCAAGGCCACCGTGTCCGGCCGGGATGTCCCCGTGGCACCGCTGAACGTGATGACGGAAGCCACCGACGGGCTGAAGGACGCGGTGGGCAGCAAAGTGAACGAGTTCTTGGACACCTGCGCCGACACCGCCGACAAGCAGCAGCAGCTCCAGCCGGACTGCCCGTTCTACCACACGACCAACAACCGGGTCATTGACGGCACCATCGACTGGAGCATCACCGAGTACCCCGCCATCAGCATCGAACCCTTCGGCGGACGCTGGGTGATGGCGCCCCTGAACGGCAAAGCACGGATCGAGGCCCAGCAGGTGGATCTGTTCACCGGTGCCGTGACGTCCCTCAACACCGTCCACGATTTCAGCTTCACCGCGCGCCTGGATATCGACGCCGACACCGTCAAGGTCACGCCGCTCCTGAGCTACTAGGCCCCGCGGCGGCTGCGGCGGCCGTGGTGGTGGCAGTGGTCGTGGCAGTGGCGTCACTCCGGAAAGTCTTTTGACTCCACCGGCCCCAACGCACCCCGCCATTCCGCGGAATCCGTTGCTCCAAACGGCCACGAACCTGCCTGCCGTGACGCCTGCACCTCCCCGGGCGTCCGGCCGAGGACTGCCAGGACCTCGGCGAGCATCCGCGGGGTGGTGCACAACGTCGTCGTAGTAGTACCGGAGCACGGAGTAGCCCTGAACCACGGACACGTTGTTGCGCCGCTGGTCCTTCCTGACCTGGACCCACCCACCGTGAAGGCGCCCATCCAGCTCCACAATCAGGGTGCCCTCCAGCAGGAGGTCCACATATCCGACGCCGTCGATGTGGACCTGCGTTTCCACCCGGATGCCGGCCTGGCGGAAATACGTCCTGGCGAGGGTCTCCAGCAGGGATTCGGCTCCGCGGTCCACCCAGTCAAGGACCCGTCGGGCGCGGCCATTTCGCTTCCCGGGGAGTCGGTCGCGCAGGAACCCGACTGTCATGTCGCCCCGGCCGACGGCGCACTCCACCATGACCAGGGCTTCAGCGAACGGCAGGCATCTCAGCGCGTGGATGAGCACGTCACCGAGCGCAGCAACCGGGCGGTAGGGGTGCGGCTCGAGGAGCAGTCCGTAGTGCCCGGCCTGCCCCTCGAAGGCTGCACCGCGTCTGTGATGCACATGGAGCGGACCGGCGGAGTTCACCTGCCAGAGCCCGTAGAAGGGCGCCGCGCTGCTGCATGTGAGGAGCTGCCGGTGCCGCAGCAGCGCCACATGGTCCGGGGCCGCCGTCGGGAGCGCATAGAGACCCCGGACCGGCTGCAGGACGCCGGCCCTCACCGCCCGCCGCAGCGCGGCGTCGTCGATTCCCAAGCGGGCCAGCGCAGGCCGCCGGGCCGCTCCCCCGCAGATGGCCAGGGCCCTGAAGACATCCATGGGGCAATCGTTTACCCGGCCACGCGGCGCCGGGAGTCCGTGGACCCGCTATGTGGACATCTTCACGTCACGCGGCGCAGCGTTTTGCGGCCGCAACGACCGTGGAACGCCGGGATTCCGCGGATCCGGGGCCAGGTTAAAGCCAAAAGGCTGCTGTCCGTGACGCCGGGTCACGGACAGCAGCCCACCCGGGGCGCTCAGGCGGATGTCAGTCCATGCCGCGCAGGTCGAGCACCAGCTCGGTGTCGCCGTCGGCCTGCAGCAGCACGGGGATGCCCCAGTCCTGCTGGTACAGGTGGCAGGCGGCGTGGTCGGGGATCTCGCCGTCCGCGTCCTCCGGGCCGTCGCAGGCAGCGGCGCGTGCGGTGATGTGCAGCACGCCCTCCGGCACGTCGGCGGAAAGTTCCAGGGTGCGGGACAGTCCCACCGAGGTTCCGCCGCCGGCCAGCAGCAGTTCCGGCGGGGTGGAGGAGATCTTCAGCTGGGTCGGGTCGCCCCAGCGGTCGTCCAGTTTCTGGCCCGTGGGTGCGGTGAAGCGGACCGCCAGCTCCAGCAGCCCGGCGGCCACGGGGGTCTTGGGCCGGTGGGTCTGGGCCGCGCCCTCATCCACCTGCTGCGCTTCCTTGGGGATCGGCACGTAGACGAGCTGGTGCTTGTTGGCTTCGACCACCACCAGCAGCGGCTCTGCGCCGGCGACCTGGGTGTGGTCCACGATCACGTCGGAGGGCTCCGACAGCCCGCGCGCCAGGGTGGACACCGTGCCCGAGGCGGGATCGTAGCGGCGGACGGCACCGTTATAGGTGTCCGCGATCGCCACCGAGCCGTCCGGCAGCACGGTGACGCCCAGCGGGTGCTGCAGCCGGGCGTCGGCGGCCTTCCCGTCGCGGAAGCCGAAGTCGAACAGGCCCTTGCCGACGGCGGACTCAACGGTGATGGCGCCGCCGTCGCCGATCACAAGCTTGCGCAGCGCCGAGGTTTCGGAGTCCGCCACCCAGATGTTGCCGTCGGCGTCCTCGGCGAGACCGGAGGACTGGGCGAACCAGGCTTCCTCGGCCGGGCCGTCCAGCAGGCCCTCGAGGCCGTTGCCGGCGATGATGGACACGGCGCCGGAGCGCGGGTCGAAGCTGAAGATCTGGTGCACGCCGGCCATGGCGATGACGACGGCATGCAGTTTGGTGGACCAGACCACGTCCCAGGGCGAGCTGAGGGAGACCTGCAGCGGATCCGGTTCCAGCCGGGCACCGTAGGCGGCGCCTTCCTCGTCCACCCGGGCCGGTCCCGTCTCGAGGAGCCGCTGGACGCCGTTGCCGGCGAGGGTGCTGACGGTTCCGTCCGCGAGGGACAGTCCGCGCAGGCGGTGGTTCACGGAGTCGGCAATCACGACGTCGTAGCCGGTCTCGGCGGCGACGTCCTCCGGGAGCAGGACCAGGCCCTGGGGTTCGTTGAAGCGGGCCGTGGCGGCGTTGCCGTCGGCATGGCCCTTCTCGCCGGAGCCGTAGGTGGCGAGCACGGTCTGGAAGTCGGTGGAGAGCTCCACGAGGCGGTGGTGGCCGGTGTCGGTGACCAGCCAGGAACCCGCCGCTGAAGCGCTTCCAACGCCGCGGCCGTCGGGGAGGAACAGGGCCTTGCCGGGGAACCGCAGGGTGCCCGACGTCGGCTCCGGCGCCACATACGGCCCGTCGCCGCGGTGCAGCGTTCCCTTCGCCTCGTGTTCGGCGATCAGCTCCGGGATGAGCACGGCGAGGCCGTCGGCGTGGCCCTCGCCGGAGAGGTGCGCCACGATGTAGCCCTCGGGGTCGATGACCACCAGGGTGGGCCAGGCCCGTGCCGTGTAGGCCTTCCAGGTGTCCAGCTCAGGATCATCCAGGACCGGGTGGCGGATCTCGTAGCGTTCGACGGCGGCGGCCAGGGCCACCGGATCAGCCTCGTGCTCGAACTTCGGGGAGTGCACACCGACCGTCACCAGGACGTCGGAGTACTGCTGCTCGAGCGGGCGGAGTTCGTCCAGCACGTGCAGGCAGTTGATGCAGCAGAATGTCCAGAAGTCGAGCAGCACGATCTTGCCGCGCAGGGATTCCAGGTCCAGGGATTTCCCGCCGGTGTTGAGCCAGTTGCGGCCCACCAGCTCGGAGGCCCGGACCCGGAGGTGGGTGCGTACGGTTTCGGTCATGAGCGTCCTTCCAGCTTTGACTTGCGTTCGGCCAGCCGGGCATCGCGCTCGGCCAGCTTGGCAAACATATCGTTGTAAGCAGTGAGATCGGCGTCGTTATTCCTGTCCGCCGCCCGGTCGGTGCGCTTGGACTCGCGCGCATCGGAACGGGACCACTGGACGGCGACGCCGATCGCCACCAGCAGCGTGGGCACTTCGCCGATGCCCCAGGCCACGGCGCCGCCCATCTGCTGGTCCAGCAGGGCCGACGGGCCCCAGGTCCGGCCGAGGTTGCCGAAGTAGTCCGCGGCCAGCAGCCCGGTGCCGCCCATGATCGCGACCCCGAAGAAGGCGTGGAAGCCCATGGTGGCCAGCAGGAGCATCAGCCGCATGGGGTACGGCGCGCGCCGGGGCAGCGGGTCGGTGCCGATCATGGTGAGCACGAAGATGTAGCCGGTGAGGGCGAAGTGCAGGTTCATCAGCTCGTGGCCGATGTGGTCCCGCATCGCATATCCGAACGCGTCCGAATAGTAGAACAGCACGATCGAGCCGGCGAAGTTGGCAGCGGCGAACAGCGGATGCGTCACCAGCTGGGAGAACTTCGAGTGGATGACGATCAGCAGCCATTCGCGCGGGCCGCGTGAACTGTCGCGGCGCGCCGTGAGCGCGCGCAGGGCCAGCGTCACGGGGGCGCCCAGGACCAGGAAGATGGGGGCCACCATGGTCAGTGCCATATGGTCCACCATGTGCGCCGAGAACAGCACCCGGCCGTAGACCGCCGGAGGGCCGGAGGTCACATACGTGAGCACCCCGAGCCCGATCACCCAGTTGACGGCCCGGAACCAGGACCAGGAATCCCCGCGCCGGAGCACCTTCCGCAAGCCGAGGATGTAGGCCACCAGGCCAAAGACCGCGACGGCGACCCAGAGCCAGTCGGGGCGCCATTCGGTCAGCCAGCGTTCCGGGGTGAGCTCCGGCGGCAGTTCGTAGCCCGAGACGATAAAGGCCGGTGAGGCGTTCGGCGCCAGGGCCTCGCCCTGCGGCGGCGCCGAGCGGCCGAGCGCGACAGCGATGCCCGACGTCGCCCCCATGATGAGCAACTCCGCAACGACGAGCTGCCAGAGCACGCGGCGGGCTGACAGCCCCCCGCCCTGGCTGCCCAGCTGGGGAATGACCCAATGCCGGTGCATCAGGCCGATACCGCCAAGGACGAGGGTCGCCGCTGCTTTGGCCAGAATCAGCTGCCCGTAGGCCGAGCCGAACAGGTCGTTCCAGGATGTGAGGCGGATGCTGGAGTTGATCACGCCGGAAGCGAAGACGAGGACGAAGGCGAAGCCGGCCAGTGCGGAGAAGCGCCGGAACGTCGGCTCGGTGATATCGGGGCGGCTGCCGGACTTCGAGCCGGCCGCGGTGCCTGCCAGCGTGCCGGAGAGCAGGGCCAGCGTGATGATGCCGCCGACCCAGGCCGATACCCCGACCAGGTGCAGGCCGAGCGAGTTGATGGCGCCTTCGTGGTCAGCGGAGCTGGCGGAGTGTCCGATCAGCGCTGACGGGACGAGTCCGATGAGGGACAGAACCAGGGTTGCCGCCAGGGCTCCCCGGGAGCGGACCCCAAAGAGGGCCGTGGTGACCACGGCGGCGATGATAACTACGGCCAGCCAAGCCCGGCCGGTCTCGATGTCGGTCATGAAATAGACCAGGGAGCGGGTGAATTCCGGATCCCCGGAGATCCCCTGGCCAGCGATGTCCGAGTAGCTGAGCACCAGCACGGCAATCGCCGACAGCGTCCAGACGGCCCCGGCGGCGGCGGCGGCCGCCAGCGTCCGCGTGAAGGCCGGATGTTCCGGGGCGTCGTCGTCCTTGGACCGGGAGCCGGCATGGGAACGGGGCAGGATTCCGACGGCGAAGAGAAGGCTGCCGATCACGGTGGCCAGCGCCATGTTGTGCACGGCTTTGCTGACCGGCAGGCCCCAGCGGACCAGGGCGCCCGGGTCGGAGACCTCGCGGGCGGCCGCGGCGCCGGAGAACACCAGCGCGGCGACTAGTCCCAGGAACAGCGCGGCAAGGCCGGCGAACAGCCAGGCCCGGGAGATTTCGCCGGAACCCGCAACGGCGCCCCGCCCTCCCCCGGTCGGGGTGGGAGCGGCGGTGGTGGCACGGGGATTTGCTGCGGAAGGCACAGTTCCATTGTCCGCTACGCCCCGCCTGCCCGCCGAATCGAGAGCTGCCCGCCACCTGCCAGGGAACAGCCTCCGGGCTGTTTGGTTAACGAAAAAGGAGCGGCGACCCAGGGGGTCGCCGCTCCTTTCAAGCGTTCAGAGAAGACTACTTCTTCTTGGAGACCGCAGCCTTCAGCTTCGAGCCGGCGGTCAGCTTGACGCTGTGGCCCGCGGCGATCTGGATGGTCTCGCCCGTCTGCGGGTTGCGGCCGGTGCGAGCTGCACGGTCGGTGCGCTCAACGGCGAGCCAGCCCGGGATGGTGATCTTTTCGCCGGCGGCGACAGAGGTCTCGAAGACCTCGAACAGTGCATCCAGCACGGAGTTGACGGCTGCCTGGCTGGTGCCGGCCTTGCCTGCTACCTCTGCAACAAGTTCACTACGGTTCTTAGCCATTTATGTCCTCCTGGACTGTCATGATTTCTGGAGCCTGCACACGGCATGCGCACAAGCCACTGTCCGAAAACTTACCAGCTTGCCGCCGCCGAGGTGGCAAATTCCGCGTGTTTTCGGCCTTTTTTGGGGAAAAACCCGGGAATCGACGCCTTTCGGGGCCTTATTTCGCCAACAGCGGACGCTCTCTCAGCCGGGGCGGTGTCCGCCCTGATGCTCCTTCAGATCCTGCATGATCCGGGGCAACGCTCCCGGACTCCCTTGGGAGCCCGACGACGGCGGCGCCTCCCGCCGTTGCGGGGCCCCCACAAACCCCGCTGATGCCGCTGAGCTCCTGCGACGCCGAGGAAGGCGGGGAAGGAGCACGCTCCACCTTGAATGGCTGTTAAATGCGGGAGAGCCCCAACCGTGTGGTTGGGGCTCTCGACCGTTTAATGATGTTCCGGCGGTGACCTACTCTCCCACACCCTCCCGGGTGC
>NZ_JAUSSN010000011.1 GCF_030812335.1 Pseudarthrobacter oxydans | reverse complement strand
GTCACCCCCCCGGCGGGCCCCCCCTCCCGGGGGGGGGGGTCTAAAAACTTGTCCCCCCCCCTTTCGGGGGGGGGGGCGGGTCTCCCCTCCACGGGGGGGCCCCCCCCCCGCCGTCGTCGTTCATCGAGTGCTCCGCAACCGCCCTTTAGACAGCCCATAACGGCAGTTACGGAGCAGCGGACGGGGTTACGGGGCGGCGACGCCGAACGTGTCGCACTGGTTGATGTCGCCGGTCTTGTACCCCTGGTAGAACCACTTCTGGCGCTGCGCGCTGGATCCGTGGGTCCAGGCCTCGGGGGACACCCGGCCGGTCGCAGCCTCCTGGATCCGGTCATCACCGACGGCCGAGGCGGCGGACAGGGCATCCTGCAGATCCTGTTCCGTCAGCGGATCCAGGAAGGGCAGCCCCGTCTGGGGGTCCTCCTGGGTCGTGGCGTAGCGGACCCACAGGCCGGCGTAGCAGTCGGCCTGCAGCTCCACGCGGACGGCACCGGATTCCGGTCCCTGCGGGTCCTGCTGGGCCCGGTCCAGGTTGCCGAGCACGTTCTGGACGTGGTGGCCGAATTCGTGGGCCACCACATACTCCTGCGCCAGCGGCCCGCCGGAGGACCCGAAGCGGTCCACGAGATCCTGGAAGAATCCCGGGTCGAAGTACGCGGTGGAATCCGCCGGGCAGTAGAACGGCCCCACGTCCGAGGTCGCGGCGCCGCAGCCTGTATTGGTGCCGCCTTCGAAGATCACCGTGCCGGGCTGCGGGTATTCCCGGTCGTACTGGGCAAGGTAGGCGGGCCAGAAAGCGTTCAGGCTGTTGACCGTGCCGGTGATGCGGCAGTCGAGCCGGGCGTCGGCGTCGGCGCCGGTGGCACAGGCCGGGGCGGTGCCCTGGTTCTGCGTCCCGGGATCCTGCGTGCTGCCGGCCAGGCCTTCCAGCAGGCCCGGATTGATCCCGAGCAGGGAGGCGATCAGCAGGATGATGCCGCCGCCGAGGCCGATCCCGACTTTTCCGCCGCGGCCCATGCCGCGCCGGTCCTGGACCTGCGAGGGGTCCAGCTGGACATTGTCATTGAAACTCATGCTGTCACAATATCGCGTCCCTGCTTTCGGGCCGCCCCGGCCCGGTAAAGTTGGTCTGATGCCTTTTCTCGACAGACTCCAGCGCTGGGCCGATGACCGCCCCGACGGGACCGCCGTCGTCGTGGCCGGCCAGCGCCTGAGCTGGGAAGAGCTGCGGGACGCGGCCGCCGGCCTGGTGCCGGGCAGCCCCGCCGTGACCGTGCTGTCCGAGGAGAACTCGCTGCACTTCGCCGCGGCCTTCGCGGCCGCCGTCGCGGGGGAGCGGCAATGCGCCGTGCTGGACCCGACGTGGCCGCAGCCGCTCCAGGACAGCATCAGGGAGCGGCTCCGCGGGTCCGTCGTTCCCGCGCCGGTCGCCGCGTCCGTGCCGGATGCCACGTCCGCGCCGGAGCCTGCTGACAGTCTGGAACTGGTCGACGGGGCGCCCGGGACCCCGTTCCTGATCGGCCTGACCTCCGGCACCACGTCTGTCCCCAAAGCCTTCAGCCGCTCGCGCCGGTCCTGGCAGCTGTCCTTCGACGCGTCGGTGGAGTTCTTTGGCCTGGCCGCGGACGACCGGACCCTGGCGCCCGGGCCCCTCGCCGCCAGCCTGAACCTCTACGCGCTGGCCGAATGCCTCTACGCCGGCTCGGAGTTCCACACCCTGGCCCGGTTCGACGTCGGCGACGCGCACGCCGCCGTCAGCCACGACGGCATCACCCGGCTGGTCCTGGTCCCCACGATGCTGCGGATCCTCAGCGAACGGGGACTGAGCGGCGGCGTCGACGCCTCGGGCATCCGCAGCATCATCTGCGCCGGCTCAAAACTGGACGCCCGGACCCTGGAAGCCGCCCGCCGCTGGGCGCCCAACGCGACCATCTTCGAGTACTACGGCGCTTCGGAGCTCAGCTTCGTGTCCGGCGCCGGGCTCGCCCCCGGGCAGCAGCCCGAACAGCGCGGCACCGGGATCGGCAAGCCGTTTCCCGGCGTTGAGATCCGCATCCTCGACGACGGCGGAGCCCCGCTGCCGGACGGCGCCGACGGCAACATCTGCGTCCGCAGCGGCATGGTCAGCGACGGCTACCTCTGGGGCGACGACGGCCAGGCCCTGCAGAGCTTCGACGGCTGGCACACCGTGGGGGACCAGGGCTACCTCGACGGCGGGACCCTGCACATGCTGGGCCGCCGCTCGGACATGATCATCACCGCCGGCACCAACGTCTACCCGCATGAGGTCGAGCTCGCCCTGGCCTCGGTGCCCGGTGTGGCCGCCGCCGTGGCCGCGGGCCTCGCGGACGATCTGCGCGGCCAGAAGGTCGTCGCCGGCATCGTTCCCTCGCACGGCGGGTTGACCGCGACCCAGCTGAAGGCGGGCGTCGAGGACGTGCTGGCCCGCAGCAAGCGGCCGCTGGAGTACTTCGCCCTGGCCGAACTTCCCGTGACGGACCGCGGCAAGATCAGCCGGGAGCTGCTGCTCGACTGGATTGCCCGCGGCGATCCCCGGATCCGGCGCCTTGGCTGAGACCCATCCGCGGAGTCTTCCCGACGACCGGCAGCCGATAATCATCGCCGCCCGGCGCACCCCGATCTGCCGCGCCCACGGCGCCCTGAAGACCCTGCACGCGCACGAGCTGCTGGCACCCGTACTCCGCCGCCTGCTCAGCGACACCGGCGTGGCCCCGGCGTCGGTGGCGGATGTCGTGATCGGCAACGCCGTCGGCGGCGGCGGGAACGTCGCCCGGCTCGCGGCCCTCGAGGCAGGCCTGCCGGTCAGCGTCCCCGGCCTCACTGTGGACCGGCAGTGCGGGTCCGGGCTCGACGCGATTGCCCTGGCCTCCCGTCTCGTGGCCGGCGGCGGCGGCGTGTACCTGGCCGGCGGCGTGGAGAGCATCAGCACGGCGCCGCTCCGGGCCCGCCGGGACGCCGGCGGGGCCCCGGAATTCTTCGCGCGGGCACAGTTCGCGCCGCTGGGCCTGGGCGATCCGGACATGGGTGTGGCCGCCGAAAATGTAGCCGCACGCTTCGGGGTCAGCCGGGAGCGGCAGGACGCGCTGGCGCTGCGCAGCCACCGGCGCGCCCTCGCGTCCGCCGCGGCGGGCCTCTTCGACGCCGAGATCGTCCCGCTGCCCGGTGTGTCCGGACCGGACGGCCCCCGCACGGTCGGTGCCGACGACGGGCCGCGGCGCGGGTTGACGGCAGCGGTGCTGGCCCGGTTCCCTCCGGTGTTCACCGCCGGCGGGACCGTCACCGCCGGGAATTCCTGCTTCGACGCGGACGGTGCCGCCGCCGTCGTGATCACCTCGGTGAAACGCGCCCGCGGACTGGGCGCCGCCGACGGCCTCCTGGTGCGCGGTACGGACACGGCGGGCGTGGACCCGCAGCTGCTGGGCATCGGGGCGGCCCGCGCGGCCGAACGCCTGCTCGAAGACAGCGGCGTCGCGGCCGCGGAGCTAGGCCTGGTCGAGTTCAACGAGGCGTTCGCCTCCCAGACCATTGCGTGCCTGGACGAGCTGGGCATCACCACGGAACGCGCCAACGCCGACGGCGGCGCGCTGGCCCTGGGGCACGCCTACGGGGCGTCCGGCGCGGTGCTCGTCACGAGGCTGCTGGCCCAGGCGCGCCGCAGCCCGGCCGAGGGGCAGCTTGCGCTGGCGCTGATCAGCATCGCCGGAGGCATGGGGACCGCCGCGCTGCTGGAGTACCGCACGCTCACCTAGCCGCTCTCGCTCCTGGCCCGTCCGGGGGACATGCCCAGTTTTGGGCCCGGCCAATGGACATAGTGGGTTTATGTCCACTGGCCGCGCGTAGGGGAGCGCATGTTCAGCGGGACCGCGGCCTTGGAACCCTGATCCGCGCTACGCGACCGGGGGACATGCCCAGTCCTGGGCGCGGCCACTGAACATAGTGGGCTTATGTCCACTCGCCGCGGTCGGGGGAGCGCATGTCCGGTGGGGCCGCGGGGTCAGGGGAGGGCATGTCCCGTGGCGGGGGCGGCGGGTGGTGCATGCTCCTCCGTGTCGGCCTCACCCAGGCCTCGGGCGGCGAGGGCGTCGCCGGTCTGCCGGGCGAAGGCGACGGTGGTGATGAAGACCGGGAGGATCAGGGCCCGGGGGTTGCGCTCCAGCCCGCGGGCACGGGCGGAATCGCGCACGTCACTGTAGGCGCCGGCGATGAACGGGATGCTGCGCAGCATGATGGCGATGGTCAGTGCGAAGCGCTCCGGATCCGCGCCGAAGCGCTGGAACGGCTTCGCCAGGGAAGCCACACCGTCGAGCAGACGCTGCACCGGGGTGGTGGCCGTGAGGATGGACGCCGCCACAATACAGACCAGCACATTGAGCACAATCCGCGTCGCGGTCGGGCCGCCGAGCTGCCACCACTGGAACAGCCCGATCGCCGCCAGGACCGGCAGCACGGGCCGGACCGCCCGGTACAGCCGCGCCGCGCCCGCCCCGCTGAGCAGGAACAGGGCGCACATCACGGCCAGGGCGGCGGCGGCCACGGCCCAGTCCACAATCAGGAACGACGCCATGCCGCAGCCGACGACCAGCAGGAACTTCAGCCACAGCGGCGCCCGGTGCAGCAGGGAGTTGCCGGGCACATAGTTGGCCAGCAGGAACCCGTGGCCGCTCACGGCTGCCCCGGATGCTGCCGCGCCAGGTCCGGATTCTCCCTGGGCGGACTCTCCGGCCCCGGCCGCCCCGGCCGTGCCGCGTCCGCCGCCCCGGAAGCCGGGAGCCCCGCCGCGCACAGCGCCCGGTAATGCGCGACGGCGCCGGCCGGGCCGCCGTCGAACACCACCGCGCCGGCGTCGACCACCAGGACCCGGTCGAGGTCCAGCGCGAGCTCAAGGTCGTGGGTGGAAAGGATGACTTGCTGGCTCAGGCCGGCCAGGGTCCGGCGCAGCAGCTCCCGGTTGCGCAGGTCCAGCAGGGTGGACGGCTCGTCCAGGACCAACACCTCCGGGTCCACGGCGAGGACCGCGGCGAGGGCCAGGAGCTGGCGTTCCCCGCCGGAGAGCTCGTAGATGCTCTGGTCGGCCAGCGGCAGCAGCCCGAAGCGGTCCAGGGTTGCCTCCGCCTGGCGGCTGCGTTCGCGGGCGTTCCGGACCGAGCGGCGGAGGGACAGTTCCACGTCCTCCCGCCCGGTCGGCATGACCAGCTGGGACAGCGGGTCGGTGAAGACGAAGCCGACGCGCCGGCGCACTTCCCGGACCGCGCGGACCGTGTCCCATTTGTCCACCGTCACGGTCCCGCTGCTGGGCAGCACGAGCCCGTTGAGGAGGCGCAGCAGGGTGGACTTGCCGGAGCCGTTGGCGCCGATGATGCCGATCCGCTGCTCGGTGAGCCGCAGGGTCAGCTCCGCCAGCAGGGTCTTCGGCGCGGGGCGGCCGTCAACAGCCACCCGCACCGCAACCCGGTCCAGCGCGATGATGCTCACGGCCGGTGATCCACCGTGGCCTGGGCAGCGGGCGTGCCGGCCGGGGCGCCGGCCCCGGTCCGGACGCGGCGGATCAGAAGATCCGGAAACGCCTTGTGCAGGGCCAGGGCAATGGTCACGGCCAGTACGTTCTTGATCACATCTCCCGGGTAAAACACCAAGTCCGCGAGGAACGCCTTTGAGAAGTCGAGCTTCGCGTTGACCATCATGCCGAGGATGCCGAGGCCGTGGACGAAGATGATGCTGCTCACCATCGCGGCCGCGAAAAGCAGGACCGCGCGCAGCCTGCCGGGACGGCCTGCCGTGCGGCGCAGCACGAGGACGGTCAGCCAGCCCGCCGCCGTCGCGGCGAAGACGAAGCCGATGATGTAGCCGGCCGAGGGACCGGCCAGGACCCCGAGCCCGCTGCGTCCGCCGCTGAAGATCGGCAGCCCGGCGAGACCGAGGAGAACGTAGAGCCCGACGGCGGCGAACGCCCGGCCGGGGCCCAGGGCCAGGCCGGTGAGCATCACGGCGAGCGTCTGCACGGTGATGGGAACGCCCATCCCGGCCACCGGAATGGCGGCAATCAGGGCGGAGCCGGCCACGAGCGCGGCGAAGACCGCAATCAGTCCGAGGTCGGTGGCGTTCCAGCGGTTCCGCTGCCGGGAGGAGGTGGCGGCTGCGCTGCCGGCGGTCTGCGTCATGGGGAGTTCCTATCGCGAGTGAATCGGTTCTGCTGCTGATTCTGACTTTACGAGCATGCCGGGACGGGTTTTTTGTAGGGGCTCCACTAACCGGGGGCCCGGGAGCTGGAGGGCCGCACCAACGGCCCGGGCGGCGCCGGGCAGCGCACGGCCGGCACCGCCGTCGTCCGGGGTTTCCGGCAGCCGGCGGGGACTTGTCAACGGGCGGAGGCTGGGCCGGTAGACTTAGAGAGGCCGTTCTCTCGGCCAAACTGCCCCGGCCCCCTTCAGATACCACCGTTGTGCCGCGGCGTTCCCTGTTGTGAAAGGCCTTAGCTGCATTGATTACCGTCCAGGATCTCGAACTGCGCGCCGGCGCCCGCCTCCTTATGGACCAGGTGAGCTTCCGGATCGATAAGGGAGACAAGATCGGCCTTGTGGGCCGTAACGGTGCAGGCAAGACCACGCTGACCCGGGTGCTCGCGGGCGAAGGCCTGCCCGCCGGCGGAAAGGTCACCCGCAGCGGTGAGATCGGCTACCTGCCGCAGGACCCCCGGACCCCGGACATGGAGCAGCTGGCCCGCGACCGGATCCTGTCCGCCCGCGGCCTGGACATCGCCGTCGGCAAACTCCGGCAGTCCCACGAGGACATGGCCAGCGACGACGCCGAGGTCCAGCGCAAGGCGATGAACCGGTACGACCGGCTCGAATCCGAGTTCCTGGCTGCCGGCGGCTACGCTGCCGAGGCCGAGGCCGCAGCGATCTGCTCCAACCTCGCCCTCCCGGACCGGCTGCTGAACCAGCCGCTCAAGACCCTTTCCGGCGGCCAGCGCCGCCGTGTGGAGCTCGCCCGCATCCTGTATTCGGACGCCGAAACCATGCTCCTGGATGAGCCCACAAACCACCTCGACGCCGACTCCATCACCTGGCTGCGCGAGTTCCTGAGGAACCACCAGGGCGGCCTGATCGTGATCAGCCACGACACGGAGCTGCTCGAGGCCACCGTGAACAAGGTGTTCCTGCTCGATCCCAACCGTGCGCAGATCGACTTCTACAACATGGACTGGAAGCGCTACCTCCAGCAACGCGAAACCGACGAGCGTGCCCGTAAGAGGGAGCGCGCCAACGCGGAGAAGAAGGCCCAGGTCCTCTTCGACCAGGCCAACAAGATGCGCGCCAAGGCCACCAAGGCCGTCGCCGCGCAGAACATGGCCAAGCGTGCCGAACGCCTCCTGGGCGGCCTTGAAGCCGTTCGCGCGACCGACCGCGTGGCGGCCCTGCGCTTCCCGGATCCGTCGCCCTGCGGCAAGACCCCGCTCACCGCGGACGGCCTTAGCAAGTCCTTTGGCTCGCTGGAGATCTTCACCGACGTTGACCTCGCGATCGACCGCGGCTCCAAGGTGGTCATCCTCGGCCTCAACGGCGCCGGCAAGACCACCCTGCTGCGGATGCTCGCCGGCGTCGACAAGCCGGACACCGGCCAGGTCGTGGCGGGCCACGGCCTGAAGGTGGGCTACTACGCCCAGGAGCACGAGACGCTGGACGTGGACCGGACCGTGCTGCAGAACATGCGCTCCTCCGCCCCGGACATGAATGACGCGGAAGTCCGCAACATCCTGGGCTCGTTCCTGTTCTCCGGCGACGACGTCGACAAGCCCGCCGGTGTGCTGTCCGGCGGCGAGAAAACCCGCCTGGCCCTGGCCACCATCGTCGCGTCCAGTGCGAATGTGCTGCTGCTAGATGAGCCCACCAACAACCTCGACCCCGCCAGCCGCGCCGAAATCCTCGGCGCCCTGAGCAACTACACCGGCGCCGTGGTGCTGGTGAGCCACGATGAAGGTGCCGTTGAGGCGCTGAATCCGGAGCGCGTGGTGCTGCTGCCGGACGGCATCGAGGACCACTGGAACGAAGACTACCTGGACCTCATTACGCTGGCGTAGGCGGCTCCGGGAGCCTTAGCCGTGTTACACCGATCCGCGGTTGGTCCTGACTGATTGTCGGGGCTGCCGCGGTTTTGGTTGCGGGCATGGCATGGCGCGGCGCGGCTAGCCGGCACCGGCACTGCGCTCGGTGCGCCCCGTCGTCCACAGCCGGGCTGAGTGCACCAGGCACAGGGCCACCGTTCCGGACAGGATGATCCAGACCATCGCCGATGCCCCGTGCAGCCACGCGGCATCGAGCGTCGTGCCGAACGCCGAGAGCCCTAGGCTCATGGTGCCGATGGGGAAGGTAAAGCTCCACCAGCCCAGGCCGAAGGACATTCCCCGCCGCAGCGCCCGGACGGTAATCCACAGCGCCACCCCAGCAGCGGCCGTTCCCAGTGACAGGGCCAGGGTGCTATAGGCGACGGTCAGCATCAGCATAATTCCTTGAGCGGTTGAGGAGAGAGCGACCTCGGCCGGCGCCAGGAAGAAGTTGGCGGCCGCCGTGGACTGGCCCGCGATTCCCACGGGGACCCAAAAGGACGGCGAAGCCGGTAGCGGCACCGGGCCACCGCGGACTAGATGGCCGTAGGCGAGGATGAGCATCACGACACTTAGGGACAGTGTCAGCATGAACAGGCATCCGCTGGCCAGCAGCAGCGTGTACGCCCCCTCCGGCGGCAACGCGTCCGCCAGGACTGCCCCGCCGGCCGCCGCCACCATGGGCGGGACCACCGGAAGGACCCATACCGGCGTCGGCACCCCCCGCTCAGCGGGCCCGGCGGCGATCAGCCGCACCGGGAACGCCACGGCGGACACCACGCCGATAAGTGTGCCGGCCGACCACAGCACCCAAGCCAGCACCCTCGCCGTCGCAGGCAGATGAGCCTCCGCCACGGCCAGGGTCGCCCCGCCTGTGGCGAGCAGGCCCATGGCCACGGCCCCGTAGAACGGCAGGATGCCCAGGTCCTCGATGCTCGCCCGGAACCGGGCGGGGTGCCGCACGGCATGGCTGGCAAACGCCGCTGCCACGGCGGCGAGCACGCTCCACGTGAGGACGAGCAGACCCAGGGCCGCCGCGTGCAGCTCGGGGATGAAGAGGGCGAGCCGCTCCGTGCACGTAGCAAGGATGCCGGTTCCCATCACCGCGGCAAACCACTGCGGCCCCACGTGACTGGCGGGCAGCCACGGCCAGCGGCGCCCGGGCAGACCGACGGGGCGCCCGGTGGCGCGGTCGTCCACAGGGTCGGATGTTGTCAGCTTCAGGGAAACCACCTCTTCGCCCCTCAGTATGAGGCAAAAGTTCTGTCGAGCCGGCAGCCAGCAGCGCGTTCAGGCCCCGGATTCCGGAGCAGCCGTGGCCGGAGCACTGCCTGTTTCAGCGCTGGAACCTCGATGCTCGTGGGATCGATACCCACGAACACGAAGGCCTCCGCTCCGGGGCTTCCGGGCAGCGACGCCCAATTTTCCCTGCAAAGACGGGCATTTCGTGTCTGAAACGCCGAACAGGATCTCACTGCCACCGGTGGATCAACGCATCGTCAGCGGACGGGCATCTCTCTGGCGGCGGTGATCCTGCGCAGCTCGTCGTAGCTGATCGAGAACATCGAGTGGTGGTCGCCGGCTCCGGCCCAGAGGACCTCATGGACCCGCAGGGACTCGTCCAGCAGCGTCTTGATTTTCTCCGGATGCCCGACCGGGGCCACGCCGCCCACTTCCTGGCCGGTGTGTTCCAGCACGAACTCGGGGGAGGCCCGGCGGATTCTTCCGGCGCCCAGCTGCGCGGCAACCTTCCGGACATCGACCCGGGCGGCGCCGCTGGCCAGGATCAGCAGCGGCGCGCCCTCAAGGTCGAACACGAGGCTGTTGGTGATTGCCGCGACTTTGCAGCCCAGCGCCGCAGCGGCGGCGGCCGCCGTCGGGACGGTCGAATCGAACACCGTGACGGTGTCCTCGGCGCCGAGGACGATCAGCGCGTACTTCACCCGGGCCACCGGCTCCGGGACCACGGCGGCCACTCCTCAGAACCCCTGGGCGTCCAGGATGGCGTCTTCCTCTTCCTCCGCGGTCGCGTTTTTCCGCTTGCGGGGGGCAGGACGACGGCGGGCCACCGGGCCGCTGGAGTGCATAAAGACGGCGTCGGAGTCTCCGTCTCCGGCCTGGGCTGCGGCGTCCTCGGCGTCGATGGCGGCGTTTCGGGCCTGCTGCCGGGCCGCGTAGCCGAAGCCGATAAACATCAGCACGCCGAAGGCGAACCACTGCAGCGAGTAGGACAGGTGGGTGCCCTCTTCGGTGGAGGGCTTGGGGAACGGGAAGGGCATGTCCGCTGCTGCCGGGCTCTCCGAGGCCAGCTGCCCGTACGCGCCCGTCAGCAGGGGGTAGCCCAGTTCCGCGGAGTACCCGGCGAGATCGATCGAGGCCAGCTGCCCGTCCGGGGCGCCGCGCTGGAGCTCGGGCTCGGCGGGTTTGAGCCGGGCGACGACGGTTACGGTCCCCTGCGGGGGCGCGGGCACCGCGTCGGGGCTGCCCGGGTTATTGTTGCCGATCGGCAGCCAGCCGCGGTCAATTACGACGGTCTCGCCGGTGAGCAGCTTGAAGGGGACGACGACTTCGTAGCCGGGCTGGCCGTTAAGCGGGCGGTTGCGGACGATGCGCTGCCCGGCGACGTCGTAAGTGCCCTTCAGCTCCACCTGGGTCCACTCGCGTTCCGCCTCCAGTGAGCTGAACTGGTCCTTGATCTGGGCGAACGGCACGGGGGTGGCGGAGTAGTTCGAGGTGACCCGGTTGATCTCGGCGAGTGTCTCGGCGCGGCGGTCCATCTGCCAGCGGCCCAGACCGACGCATGCCGCGGCAAATATCGCTGCCAGCAACAGATACCCCAGCCACTTGCTGGAGAAAAGAAAACGGTACATTCAGCTTGCCCTGCCTGCCGGGTTCAATGCCACGGTGTCCTTCCAGAGCCCGCGGGTCTGCAGATAGTCCTCGAGCCAGGCCCGGTGCTCTCCGCAGGCCAGCCAGATCTTGCGCCGATCGGGGGTGTGGATCTTCGGGTTGTTCCAGAGCAGCTGCCATTCGGCGCCGTTCCGGCACGCTTTGCGGGAGCAGACGGCTTCCGCCGGTCCGGCGGCCCCGCCGTTCCCGGTGAGGTCAAAAAGGTTCATGACGCGGCCCGTCCGCGGCCGCCGATATCGTCGGCGTGTCCGCCGGGGACGTCGGGGCCTCCGGGGACCGCCGGACCGCCGAGGCCGCCCGTCGGGGAGTCCTCGTCATCGACGAGTTCGCCCTGCAGCAGCGTCATCGACGGGTCGTCCGGCACCGCGCCGTCCTGGTCTGCCGGCCCGGCGGCCGGCGCATCGAGCTGGGCCAGCGGCGCGGAGTCCAGCAGCGAGTCGGCGTGGACTTCCGCCGTGTCGCTTCCGTTGGCGATGATGACGGCAATCCAGGGCAGGAACACGGCCCCGATGACCGGGAGGATCTTCAACCAGCCGTCCACGACAAAAATCAGGATCAGGCAGACCATGCGGATACCCATCGCCACGGCGTACTTGATCATCCGCTGGCGCATCTCTTCAGAGTGCGCCGCGGCGGCGTCCGTGATGCTGTGAACCTCGGAATCACCGGACGGTACGTCCGGGCTCCCGGGCACACGTGCACCGGGTCGGTTTTTGAGTGTCAAGGCTGTCAGATCACGCTCCCAAGGCTTACTGCAATTCTCTCACCAACGGGAGAGCCGCCCAAACGCGGGCGGCACCGGGCGCTAAGATCGGAGGCAGGAAAATCCCGCCCCCAGCGCGGCACCGCCCCGCCGCAGAATTCCGGAGCCCCACCATGTCTGAAACAGCAACCACCGGCCGCAGTGTCCTGATCACCGGCGGAAACCGCGGAATCGGCCTCGCCATCGCCGAAGCCTTCCTCGCCAACGGCGACAAGGTGGCCGTCACCTACCGCAGCGAGTCGTCGCTCCCGGCAGGTATCCTCGGCGTCAAGGCCGATGTCACGGACGAGGCGTCCGTGGATGCCGCGTTCACCGAAGTGGAAGCAGCCCATGGCCCGGTCGAGGTGCTGGTGGCCAACGCCGGCATCACCAAGGACACCCTGCTGATGCGCATGAGCGAGGATGATTTCACCTCGGTCATCGACACGAACCTCACCGGCGCCTTCCGCGTGATCAAGCGCGCCTCCATGGGCATGATCCGGGCACGCAAGGGCCGCGTGGTCCTCATCTCCTCCGTCTCGGGCCTCTACGGCGCGCCCGGCCAGATCAACTACTCGGCGTCCAAGGCCGGCCTCGTCGGCATCGCCCGCTCGCTGACCCGCGAGTTGGGTGCCCGCGGCATCACCGCGAACGTCGTGGCCCCGGGTTTCATCAACACGGACATGACGGCGGAACTGGCCGAAGCAACCGCGAAGGACTACCTCTCCAAGGTTCCCGCCGGCCGCTTCGCGGAGGCCTCCGAGGTCGCCAACGTGGTCCGCTGGATCGCCAGCGACGAGGCCGCCTACATCTCCGGCGCCGTCATCCCGGTCGACGGCGGCCTGGGCATGGGCCACTAGGACTTTCAGCCCTTAGCGCGGGCGCTGCCGCGGTGTGTAATGGGGCTACAGCCCCTGACCACACCTCGGCAGGGGCATGGAATCAGGAGGACAATCGTGGCTGAACTGAACAAGTGGGTCCCATCGGACGTGCTGGAGCCGATCAAGCGTTTCCTCGACGGGGACCTGACCATGACACCGTCCATCAAGGTCGAACAGTTTGTGGACGGCACCACCCTGGTGGTGCGCGCGGAGGTTCCGGGGATTGATCCTGACAAGGACGTCGACGTCTCCGTGAGCGAAGGCATGCTGCACATCAGGGCGGAGCGTGAGGAGAAAACCGAGCACAAGAGCAAGGATGGCTACCGCTCGGAGTTCCGCTACGGCTCCTTCTCGCGCAGTGTTGCGCTGCCGCCGGGCGCCAAGGAAGAGGACGTCACGGCCACCTACAAGGACGGCGTGCTTGAGGTACGGGCACCGGCCCCCGTGTCCGCCCCCGACACCACGGCAAAGAAGATCCGGATCGACCACATGTAGCAGGCGACGCGGCCGGGCGGGCGGACCATCCCGGTCCGCCCGCCCCGTTCTGCCACCAGCCGCCCCGTTCTGCCACCAGCCGCCCCGTTCTGCCACCAGCAGCCCCGGACCGCCTGAGGCCGCCGGCACGGGCTGAGCCCGCCCGGCGCCGGCGTCAGCCCGCCGCCGCACGGGCCTCCCGCAGCCAGCCGGCAACCTCGGCGTCGAGCTCGCGCTCGTCGTGCAGCTCCAGGTGATGCATCCAAACCCCGGGCGTCGGGTTGGCGATCTCCTTGAACCTGGCGGAATCGATGCGCCGCGGCAGCGCGATCGACAGCACGGCGGGCACCCCGGAATCAAGGTACCGCCCCGGCCACCACACGTACGCGAAACCGCGTTTCTCCCGGAAGGCCACCTGGCTTTTCGTCGCCCGGGTCGCTGGCGCGTCTGGCTCCGCCAGCAGCCTTTCCACGGCATGGAACAGCTCCAGGCCACGGGGGGAGCCGCTGAAGACCTGCTCCGGTGTGGACTCCTCACTCACGCCCCGCGGCACAGTGTCCCCTGGTGTCCGGCCCTCTGCCCGGCCTTCCGGCACACACCGCGGGGACATTCCATGCCCGCGATCGTACGCCCGCGGGCCGGCCGAAACTAGCCGGCGGCGGCTTCTTTGTGGAACCCGGACAAGGGAAAACGCCGGCACCGCTGGCATGATGGACTGCAGACCCACCGTTTTTGGACGTTTGGAACAAAGGAGCTCGTATGGGACTGCTGGACAACAAGACTGCAATCGTGACCGGATCGTCGCGGGGCATCGGCGCTGAAGTCGCCAAGATCCTCGCCGCCGAGGGTGCCGCCGTCGTCGTGAACTACCGCCAGAAGGCGCCCCGCGCCAACAAGGTTGTTGCGGAGATCGCGGCGGCCGGCGGCCGTGCCGCCGCCGTCGGCGCCGACCTCACCACCCAGGAAGGCGTCCAGGCCCTGGCCAGCGCCGCGATGGAGAACTTCGGCTCGCTGGATGTCCTGGTCCTCAACGCCTCCGGCGGGATGGAATCCGGCATGGAGGAGGGCTACGCGCTCAAGCTCAACCGGGACGCGCAGGTGAACATGCTCAACGCTGCCGTGCCGCTGATGCGGGAGGGCTCCCGGGTGGTCTTCGTGACGAGCCACCAGGCGCACTTCATCAACACCGTGCCCACCATGGAGAACTACGAGCCCGTGGCCCGCAGCAAGCGTGCCGGCGAGGACGCCCTGCGCGAACTCATCCCGAACCTGGCCGAGAAGGGCATCTCCCTCGTCGTCGTCTCCGGCGACATGATCGAGGGCACCGTCACGGCCACCTTGCTGGACCGCTCAAACCCGGGCGCCATCGAGGCCCGCCGCGCCGAGGCCGGGAAGCTGTATTCGGTCACGGAGTTCGCCGCCGAGGTCGCCAAGATGGTCACCGCCGACGTCGAATCCGGCCACACCGAGTACGTCGGCGGATCCGACTACTTCGACAAGAGCAGCAACTAACAGGCATCCGCGCCACCCGCGGCAGGCGGAAAAGGGCACGCGGAAAATGGGCACGCGGAAATGAGAACCGCAGCCATAGCGCAGTAGACAGGCGAAGGCCGGGGCAACCGCCCCGGCCTTCGCTGCTGTTCCCGGTTGCCGGGAAATGCCTCAGACGCCGGCGATGTGCCGCACGGCGTCGAGATAGGGCATGTTCACTGCGGCATCCGCGGCCGCACGGACGGCCGGTTGGGCGTTGAACGCCACGCCGATCCCCGCAGCGCCCAGCATGTCCAGGTCGTTGGCGCCGTCGCCCACGGCAATCGTGTGCTCCATCGGGATGCCTTCCCGGGCGGCCCATTCCCGCAGGTACTTTTCCTTCGCGGCCCGGTCAATCACCGCACCGCTGACCTTTCCGGTCAGCGCGCCGTCGACGATTTCAAGTTCGTTGGCAACCCAGTAGTCCAGTCCGAGGCCCTCCGCGATCGGCTGCAGGATCTGGTTGAAGCCGCCGGAGATCACCGCCACCACATGGCCTGCGGCGTGGAAGGCGGCCACGAGCTCCGCCGCACCGAGGCTCAGTTTCACCTCGGCACGGACAGCCTCGACGACGGCGGCCGGGAGTCCGGCGAGCACCGCCACCCTCGCGTGCAGGCTCTGGGCGAAGTCGATTTCGCCGCGCATGGCGGCCTCCGTGACGGCGGTGACTTCCTCGCGTTTGCCGGCGTAGGCGGCGAGGAGTTCAATCACTTCCTGCTGAATCAGGGTGGAATCCACGTCCATGATGAGGAACTTCCGCTGCGCGCTCCGGAGGGCGGCGGGGACGATCGCCGTGTCCACTCCGGCGGGGCCGTGATCCGCCACGGCCCGGCGCAGTTCCGCCAGCGCCGTCACCCCGTGGTCCGGGCCGGGGGCCAGCTCCATGCTGCCGTCGGCCGTGTAGGCCTCGAAGCGGTCGTCTCCGGTGCGGGTTTCCGCGTCCAGCGCCACCCCCGCCGCTGCAAGCAGCGAACGGAGCCGCTGCACCTCGGGATGGGTCAGTTTCGGGGCATAGCTCACGGCGGTCACGAACAGGTTCATAGCTGCAATCCTAGCGATCACGCCGATGCGGGCCCGAATTCGTTGCGCTCCGGTGACGCCGCGGCAGCCGGGCGGCCGGCACGCCGCCCGGGCCCGGCGCCGTCCCGGCGTTCCGGTTATCAGTCGTCCGCTGTTTTGTCCTAGTGTCTACTCCTATGAGTGATGTTCTTGAAATGGCCGCCGTCAGCGTTGTACGTGGGGCAAAGACCCTGCTGGACAAGGTCGACTGGCAGGTCAAGGAAGGCGAGCGTTGGGTGATTCTGGGCCCCAACGGCGCCGGCAAGACCACTCTGCTTCAGCTCGCGGCCGCGCGGATCCATCCCACGAGCGGCATGGCCGGCATCCTCGAGGAGATCCTGGGCGCCGTCGACGTCTTCGAACTCCGGCCCCGGATCGGACTGTCCTCGGCCGCACTGGCCACCCAGATCCCGGAGCACGAGAAGGTCCTCAACGTCGTTGTCACCGCCGCCTACGGTGTGACCGGACGGTGGCGCGAGGGCTACGAGAAGGACGACGAGCGCCGCGCCTTCGCCCTGCTGAACGAGTGGGGCATGGGGCCGCTGCTGAACCGGCCGTTCGCGTCGCTGTCCGAGGGGGAGCGCAAACGCGTTCAGATCGCCCGGGCCCTGATGACCGATCCCGAGCTCCTGCTCCTGGACGAACCCGCCGCCGGACTCGACCTGGCCGGCCGCGAGGACCTCGTGCACCGGCTCAGTGAACTCGCCCGCGACGAGGCGGCCCCGGCCATCGTCCTGGTCACGCACCACCTCGAAGAGGTCCCGCCGGGCTTCACCCACGCCATGCTGCTGCGCGACGGCGGCGTGGTCGCCCAGGGCCCGATCGAAGGCGTCCTCACGGCCGAGAATCTGAGCCGCACGTTCGGGCTGCCGCTGGACGTCAGCGTTGCCGCCGGCCGGTACACGGCCACCGCGCGCCGCTGACCGGGCCGCTGACCGCGCGTGGAGTTCCTCAATAGTGTCCTCATTTTCTTCGCCGGGCTCTGGGCCGGCACCATCAACAGTGTGGTTGGTTCCGGCACCCTGGTGACCTTCCCGGTGCTGATCGCCCTCGGCTACGCACCGGTCACGGCATCCATCAGCAACGCGATGGGCCTGGTGGCCGGGAGCGCCGCCGGCGCCTGGGGCTACCGCAAGGAACTGTCGGGTCGCGGCAGGCAACTGCTTAAGCTGCTGCCCGCCTCGGTGCTGGGCGGCATCTCCGGCGCCTACCTGCTGCTGCACCTGCCCGAGAAGGTCTTCCACTACGCCGCCCCCGTCCTGATCGTGCTGGCGCTGCTGATGGTCGCCTTCCAGCCCCGGCTGCAGCAGTGGGTCCGGGACCGCGAGCAAAACCCCGAACACGCCATCCGGGACCGCCGCCACGGCGTCGTCCTGGTGGCCCTCGTGTACCTCGCGGGCGTCTACGGCGGCTACTTCGTCGCGGCGCAGGGCATCCTGCTGGTCGGGATCCTGGGCATCTTCATGACCGGGACCATCCAGAACGCCAACGCCATGAAGAACTTCCTGGTCCTTGCCGTCAACATGGTGGCGGCGGTCTCCTACCTGCTGTTCGCCTCCGGCCGGATCGACTGGACCGTCGTGGGCCTGATCGCCGTGAGCTCACTGATCGGCGGCGTGATCGGCTCCAAGGTGGGCCGCCGGCTGTCCCCGGTGGTGCTGCGCGGTGTCATCTTCGTCCTGGGCCTCGTCGCGCTGGGGTTCATGATCGCCAACCTGTTCAAGTAACCCGATCCTGTGACCGCACACGCTCCCGCTGAAATGACCCGCCTGTGACCTTCCACCGCCTTGAATCCGCCGCTGACCCCCGGGTCGCGGACTACACGCAGCTGACGGACGTGCACCTGCGCAAGCTCCGGGAACCCGCCGAGGGCATGTACATCGCCGAGTCCTCCCGGGTGCTCCGCCGGGCCCTCGCGGCCGGCCACACGCCACGGTCCTTCTTCCTCGCCGAGAAATGGCTCGCGGACCTCTCGGACATCTTTGCGCAGTACCCGGACGTTCCCGTGTACATCGGTTCCGCCGCGCTCCTCGAGGAGATCACCGGCTTCCACCTGCACCGCGGCGCGATGGCGGCCATGCAGCGCCCGGAGCCCGTGCCGCTGCCGGAGCTGCTGGCCGGCGCCCGCCGGATTGCCGTGCTGGAGGACATCGTGGACCACACCAACGTCGGCGCGATCTTCCGCTCCGCCGCGGCCCTGGGCATCGACGCCGTCCTCGTCTCGCCGCGCTGCGGGGACCCGCTGTACCGCCGCAGCGTCCGGGTCAGCATGGGGACGGTGTTCCAGGTGCCCTGGGCCCGGCTGGCGGACTGGCCGGGGGACCTGCAGGCGCTCCGCGGCCAGGGCTTCACCGTGGCCGCCCTGGAGCTCACGGGCGACGCCGTGGACCTTGACGCGCTGGCGGCGCGCCGGCCGGAGAAACTCGCGCTGGTGCTGGGAACCGAGGGTGCCGGGATGAGCGCGGACACCCTCGCCGCCGTCGACCTCGCCGTGAAGATCCCGATGCGCGCGGGCGTTGACTCCCTCAACGTCGCGGCGGCGTCCGCCGTCGCCTTCTGGGAGCTGCGTCCGAGGGACTGAACCGCCCCATTGAACAGCTGCAGGGACCAGCGCTGCTGGTCAGTGGCCCTGGTCAGGCGGCGAAGGCGCCAACTTTCCGCTATCATTGATAGCTGGCCGTCCGGTGCATTCCGCTGGCCATCCCATTCATACCTGGCAACTGGCAAAATCCAGTTGTGCGAACGAAGGTCCAATTATGAAGACTAATACTCACCCGAAGTACGAAGCTGTTGTTTTCAACGACCTGGCTTCCGGCGTCAAGTTCCTGACCAAGTCCACCGTGTCTTCCAAGAAGACCATCGAGTGGGAAGACGGAAACACCTACCCGGTTATCGACGTCGAAATCTCCTCCGAGTCCCACCCGTTCTACACGGGCAAGCAGCGCATCATGGACTCTGCAGGCCGCGTCGAGCGCTTCAACGCTCGCTTCAAGGGCTTCGGCGGCAAGAAGTAACTACTTCTCCCCAAGGTCTTTTGGAAAGCCCGCACCGGTGACGGTGCGGGCTTTTTGCGTCCGTCGCCGATGCGCGTGGCAGGATTAACGCCATGACAACTCAACACCCGGTTCCCGGTTCCAGTGGTTCCAGCAGCACTGACGGCGGGGCCCGCCGCCACGGGGAGTACAAGGTTCCCGGCGGCAAACTCGTGGTGGCCGATTTCGACGTCGCCGACGGCGTCCTCACCAACGTCTCGCTCAGCGGGGACTTCTTCCTGGAACCGGACGAGGCGCTGCTGGAGATCAACCGGGCGCTCACCGGCCTCCCGGCGGATGCCGGGGCCGGGGACATCTCCGCCGCGGTGGCTGCGGCCCTGCCGGCCGGGGCCGTGCTGTTCGGCTTTTCCGCCGACGCCGTGGCCGTCACCGTCCGCCGCGCCCTCGCGAAGGCCACCGGCTGGGCGGACCACCACTGGAACATCATCGCCCCGTCCGTGCTGCCCACCCACGTCAACGTCGCACTGGACGAGGTCCTGGCCGAAGAGGTCGGCGCCGGGCGCCGCAACCCGACGCTGCGGTTCTGGGACTGGGAGGAACCGTCCGTAGTGATCGGCAGCTTCCAGTCCGTCCGCAACGAACTGGACCCCGCCGGCGTCGAACGCCACGGCATCAGCGTGGTCCGCCGGATCAGCGGCGGGGGAGCGATGTTCATGGAGGCGGGCAACTGCATCACCTACTCGCTGTACCTGCCGCAGACGCTGGTGGACGGCATCAGCTTCGCCGACTCGTACGGCTTCCTGGACGCGTGGGTGATGGCGGCCCTTGAGAAGATGGGGATCAGCGCCTTCTACGTCCCGCTCAATGACATCGCTACCGAACACGGGAAGATCGGCGGCGCCGCGCAGAAGCGGCTCGCCAACGGCGGCATGCTGCACCACGTCACCATGAGCTACGACATCGACGCGGACAAGATGGTCGAGGTCCTGCGGATCGGCAAGGAAAAGCTCTCCGACAAGGGCACTCGGAGCGCGAAGAAGCGGGTGGACCCGCTCCGGCGCCAGACCGGACTGGCCCGCACCGAGATCGTCGCGGCCATGATGGAGGTCTTCGCCGAACGCTACGCCGCGACCCCCTCGGAGCTCACCGAGACCGAGCTCGCCGCCGCGCAGCACCGGGTCGACGCCAAGTTCGGCACGCCGGAGTGGCTGCACCGCGTCCCCTAAGCCCCCACCGCCCCGTCGATTGCTCCGTAACGGCCGTTTAGGACCCCCAAAAGGGCGGTTACGGAGCAGCCGATGGGGGGTTCGCGGCCAGGGTCTGCGCCGTGAGGGCCCGGTGCAGGTGGCTGCGCTGTTCGATGATGATGCGGCGCAGCGCCCGCGGGGCGTCCGGGTGGTCGGCCAGCCAGTTATCCGTCCGGACGATGACCGGGTGCGTGTCCGGAGTGCCGCCGTCCAGGTCCTGCCCGGCCGGGTAGAGCCCGCGGACAATCCGGCTGGCGATTTCGATGCTGCGCCCGGCCCAGACGTCCTCCAGGCACTCGAAGTACCGGTCAATGAAGCCGCGCAGCAGCGCTGCCGGGCCGGTGTTGAACCCGGCGATGGTCGCGCTGAGCAGCTGGTTGGAGAGCGCGGTGCCGTGCACCGCTTCTGTCCAGGCCGCCTCCTTGACGGCAGGCTCGGGGCGGGCCGCGAGGGCGGTGGCGTGTCCGGATTTTCCGGCGGCGGTGTTGTCGCGGGCCAGCTCCCCGTCGAGCTGCGCCCCGGTGGCCTCCCCGTTGGCTGCCAGGGCGTGCCAGAAGTTCCAGCGCAGCTCCGCATCCACGGCCAGGCCCTCAAGGACCGTGCTGCCGGTCAGGACGCCGCGGACCAGGTCCAGCCGGCTGCCGTCATAGCGGCTGGCGGCGGCGACCGTGCGCGCCCACGCCAGCTGGTGGTCGGAACCCGGGGCGGCGCGCTGGAGCTCGTCTGCGGCGAGGGACAGGAAGCCGTGGCGGACGGCGGACCGGTCGGCCGCGGGGACGTAGCGTTCGATCGCCGTGGCCGCGTTGCCCAGGACAGTGAGCAGCACGCCGATGCCGGTTTCCGCGGGCCCGAAGCGCTTGACGGCGTCCACGTACAGGGACGACGGGGTGACGGCGTCCCGGGCCGAGTCCCAGAGGGCGGTCCAGCACAGGGCCCGGGCCATCGGATCACCGAGCGCGCCCAGGGACGCCCGGACGGTGGCTTCGGAGTGCGGGTCCAGCCGGACCTTGGCGTAGCTGAGATCTGCGTCGTTGACCAGCAGCAGGGCCGGCCGCGGCTTCCCGGACAGGGCCGTCACCTCGGTCCGGGCCCCGGTGACGTCGGTCTCGACACTGTCGGTACGGACCAGGGCGCCGGCGTCGTCCGTCCCATACAGGCCGATCCGCAGCCGGTGCGGCCGCGGCTCCTGCCGGCCCGTCGTCGGGTCCGCGGCGTCCTGGATGATCGTGATTGTGCCGAGGACGCCGCCGTGCTCCTCGATCTCGCTGGTGAGGGTGGAGATGCCGGAGGTCTGCAGCCACTGGCGGGCCCAGTCCGCGAGGTCCCGGCCGGAGGCGGCGCTGAGCGCGGCCAGCAGCTCCGCCAGGGTGGTGTTGCCGTAGGCGTGGTCCTTGAAGTACTGGCGCGAGCCGGCCACGAAGGCCTCGAATCCCACGTAGGCGACCAGCTGCTTGAGGACCGAGGCGCCCTTGGCGTAGGTGATGCCGTCAAAGTTCTGCTTGGCAGCCTCCAGATCCGGGATGTCGGCGACGATCGGGTGGGTGGTCGGCAGCTGGTCCTGGACGTAGGCCCAGGCCTTTCGGTTGTTGGCGAAGTTCACCCAGGCCGTGGCCCAGTCCGTGGTGCGGTCCACGCCGAGGGTTCCCATGTAGTCCGCGAAGGACTCCTTGAGCCACAGATCGTCCCACCACTGCATCGTGACGAGGTCGCCGAACCACATATGCGCCATCTCGTGCAGCAGGGTGTTGGCGCGGGCCTGGTACTGCGAATCGGCGGCCCGGGAGGTGAAGACGTAGCTTTCCGTGAAGGTCACCAGCCCGGGGTTTTCCATGGCGCCGAGGTTGTATTCGGGCACGAAGGCCTGGTCGTACTTCCCCCACGGGTACGGGAACTCGAAGAGCTCGTTGAAGAAGTCCAGGCCGTTCCTGGTGAGGGTAAAGAGGACCTCGGGGTCGAAGGACGGCGCCATCGAGGCGCGGCAGTAGAGGGCCAGCGGCACGTCCAGCCGGGTGCCGTCGTCGAGTTCCCTGCTCCAGGAGTCCTCGGCCTTGAAGTACGGGCCGGCCAGCACCGTGGTGATGTACGTGGACATCGCCTTCGTCGGGGCGAAGTCCCAGCGGCTCGTGTCCGGGTCGCTGGTCAGGGGCGTGCGCTGCGTTTCGATGCCGTTCGAGGCCACCTGCCACGCCGAGGGTGCCGTGACGTGGAAGGTGAATTCGGCCTTGAGGTCGGGCTGTTCGAAGTTGGCGAAAACCCGGCGGGCGTCGGCGGGCTCGTACTGGGTGTAGAGGTAGCACTGGCCGTCGGCCGGGTCGAAGAAGCGGTGCATGCCCTCGCCGGAGGTGCTGTACAGCGCGGTGCCCGTGACGGTGACCTGGTTGTCCGCCTGCAGGTTGTCGAGCCGGATCCGGGAGCCGTCCACGACGTCGGCGACCGCGAGTTCCTTGCCGTTGAGCAAGACGCTGTGCACCTCGCTGCTGATGAAGTCCAGGAACGTCGAGGCACCGGGTTCGCCCGCGGAGAAGGTGATCACGCTGCGGCTCGGGTAGCCGGCGACGTCCGGATCGGCGGCCTGCCGGACCTCCAGGGAGACGTCGTAGCTGTGGGTGGTGATCAGGGCAGAGCGGGTTGCGGCTTCATCGCGGCGCAGGTTCTGGTTCGGCACCCCGCTATCTAATCATGAGGAATGCGGCGCCCAGCCCCAGCGCGGCGATCAGCAGCCAGGACGCCAGCGCGGCCAGCAGGGCCCGCGCACCGGTGTGCAGCAACTCGCCCACCCGCACCGCCGAGCCGAGTCCGAAGAGGGCCATCCCCAGCAGCACGTCCTGCAGGACCGCGGCGGCGTCGAGGACGCCGGGGGAGAGCCAGCCCGTGGTGCGCAGCGCTGCCAGGGCGACGAAACCGAGCACGAACAACGGGACGATGGGCGGCCGCTTCAGCCCGTCGCCGGCGTCGGCGCTGCTGCGGTGGTGCAGCCCGGCGGCGGCGACCATGGGCGCCAGCAGGATCACCCGGGTGAGCTTGACGACGACGGCGACGGCCAGCGCCGACGCCCCGGCGGTCTGCGCGGTGGCCACCACCTGGCCCACGTCGTGCACGGATGCCCCGGCCCAGGCGCCGAAGACCGCGGGGCTGAGGCCCAGCGGCCGGATCAGCAGCGGCAGCACCCCGATGGCGAGGGTGCCGCACAGGGTCACGAGGGCCACCGGGAGCACGGTGTCGTGCTGCCGGATCCGGCGCGCCGCGGCCATCGCCCCGATCGCGGAGGCCCCGCAGATGGAAAAACCGGTGGCGATCAGCAGCGCTACCGGCGGCGGCAGCCGGAACAGCCGGCTGATGCCGTAGGTTCCGGCGAAGGCGGCCAGCACCACCCCCGTGATCAGCAGCAGCGCGGCCCAGCCAAGTCCCAGCACATCGACGAGGCTGACCTTCAGGCCCAGGACCACGATCCCGGCGCGCATCAGGTGCTTGCCGGCGAAGTCCAGGCCCGGCCGGCCCCGGCCCGCGGTCCAGCCGGACAGCCCCGGGACATTCGCGGCGAGGAGCCCGAACGCCACGGCCAACGTCATGGCCGGGAGCACCGGAACCATGCTGTGGACGGCGAGGGCAAGCACGACGGCGGCGGCCGCGGACAGCAGCCCGGGAAGCAGGCGCGGCAACGGGTCAGCCCGGAGCAGCGGTGTGAGCGTAAACGGTGGCACGTGTCTACCTTGACGCAACTGCCGGGAAAAGCCGTCACCGCCACGGCGGGCGCCGCCGGGTGCGCGCCGAAATGATTTCGCAACAAAAAGGTGATTGTCTAGTGACATGTCTGACCTATTCCAGGATTACTCAGTGGCCGCCGAACGCTCCGGTGCCTACGACGAGATGTTTACCCCCGAGCAACAGCCCCGGCAGTCCTACGGGCAGGTCGCCGAAGCCCTGCGTGAACTCTCGCTGGCCGATGTCACCGCCCGCGCCGATTCCATGGCCCGGACCTTCCTGGACCGCGGTGTCACCTTCGACTTCGCGGGGGAGGAGCGGCCTTTCCCGCTGGACATCGTGCCCCGGGTCATCCCGGCCGATGAGTGGACCGTGCTGGAGAAGGGCGTGGCGCAGCGCGTCCGGGCCCTGGAGGCGTTCCTCAACGACGTCTACGACAAGATGACCGTGGTGGCCGACGGTGTCATCCCGCGCCAGCTCGTCACGACGAGCGCCCACTTCCACCGCCAGGTGCACGGCTTCGAGCCCGCCGGCGGTGTCCGCGTCCACATCTCCGGCATCGACGTGGTCCGCGACGCCGCCGGGACGTTCCGGGTCCTGGAGGACAACGTCCGGGTCCCCTCCGGCGTCAGCTACGTGCTGGAGAACCGCCGCGCGATGGCCAAGGGCCTGCCCGAGGCCTTCGGCCAGCAGCTCATCCGGCCGGTCGAAGAGTATCCGCGCCGGCTGCTGTCCGCCCTGCGCAAGACCGCACCGACCGGCGTCGACGACCCCACCGTGGTGGTCCTGACCCCCGGCGTCTTCAACAGCGCCTACTTCGAGCACACCCTGCTCGCCGGCCTGATGGGTGTGGAACTCGTCGAAGGGCGCGACCTCATCTGCCGCGGCAACCGCGTCTACATGCGCACCACCGCCGGTGAACAGCGCGTGGACGTGATCTACAAACGCATCGACGACGAGTTCCTGGATCCGCTGCAGTTCCGCGCCGATTCCATGCTCGGCTGCCCGGGCCTGGTCAACGCGGCCCGCGCCGGCGGCGTCACCATTGCGAACGCCGTGGGCAACGGCGTCGCCGACGACAAGCTCGTCTACAGCTACGTCCCGGACCTGATCCGCTACTACCTCAATGAAGAACCCGTGATCGCCAACGTGGACACCTTCCGGCTCGAGGAAAAAGCGGCCCGGGAAGAGGTCCTGGACCGCCTGGACGAACTGGTGGTCAAGCCCGTGGACGGTTCCGGCGGCAAGGGCCTGGTGATCGGCCCGGACGCGACCAAGGACGAGCTTGAGGCCCTGCGCAAGCGCGTCATCGCGGACCCCCGCGGCTGGATCGCGCAGCCGGTGCTGCAGCTGTCCACAGTTCCCACGCTCAGCGGCGACAGGTTCGGCCCGCGGCACGTGGACCTGCGCCCCTTCGCAGTCAACGACGGCGACGACGTCTGGGTCCTGCCCGGCGGCCTGACCCGCGTGGCGCTCAAGGAAGGCTCCCTGATCGTCAACTCCAGCCAGGGCGGCGGTTCCAAGGACACCTGGGTGCTTGCGGATTCCCCGGAGGTTCCGGTGGAGGCCCTGCCGCGCCCGGCCATCACGGTCCGCGAACGGGTCTCGGTCTGGCCCGTCGAGAGCAACTGGCGCGACAGCCAGAAGGAGCAGCAGCAGTGACCCGCACCGTGTCGATCATTGTTCCGCCGACCTATTCTTTTCTGATTTCCGATGCGCTGGAGGTAACCGCGAATGCTTAGCCGTATCGCCGAGTCATTGTTTTGGATCGGCCGCTACGTGGAACGGGCTGACGGCACTGCCCGGATCCTCGACGTCCACCTTGAGCGGCTCAACCACCTGCCGATGGAGGAACAGCGCAGCGTGGCGCAGGAACTCCTCGCCGTCATGGGCGCCCGGGCGCAGAGCGAGGATTTCGGCCTCCCCGAACTGCTGAATGCGCTGGCGTACGACAAGCAGAGCGCCACGTCCATTGCCGGTTCCCTCGGCGCAGCGCGGGAGAACGCCCGGCGCGCCCGGGAAACCGTGTCGTCCGGGCTCTGGGAGAGCCTGAACACCACGTACTACGGGCTCAACCAGCACCGCAAGGACGTCGTCGGCACCTACCGCTTCTGCAACTGGGTGCTGGAACGCACGGCCATGGTCAGCGGCCTCGCGGACACCACGGTCAGCCACGACGAGAGCTGGCAGTTCCTCGTCCTGGGCCGCTCGCTGGAACGCGCCGACATGACCGCGCGGATGCTCTCCACCCGGGACGTCCTCTCCGCGGGCATGTCGTGGGTGAACATGCTCCGCTGCGCCGGCGCCTACGAGTCGTTCCTGCGGACCCGCCGCGCGGCCTTCGGCGACCAGCACGCCGCCGAGTTCCTGCTCCTGGACCGGTTGTTCCCGCGCTCCATCGTGTATGCGCTGCGCGACGCCGACGAGTGCCTCGCCATGCTGGACCCCTCGGCCCAGCGCGTCGGCTTCATCAATGACGCCCGCCGGATCGTGGGCCAGGCGCGCACCTTCCTGGAGTTCCACCGCACCGATGACCTTATGTCGGAACTGCCGGAGCACATGGAGCGCGTGCAGAAGGCCGTCTCGCAGGCCTCGGACGCCATTTCCCGTAAGTACTTCAATCAGGCAGACGAACTGGCCTGGGTGGGAGAAGTTTCATGACCCGGCTGAGCATCATCCACAAGACGGCGTACAAGTACAACAAACGCGTCACGCTCTCCTACAACGAGGCCCGCATGACCCCGCTGACGGATCCCCAGCAGGTGGTGCTGGAATCCTCCCTGAAGGTCTCGCCGTCCCAGGCCGCACTGAGCAGCTACCGCGACTACTGGGGCACCCGCGTCACGGCCTTTGACATGCAGATGCCGCACGAGCACCTCGAGGTCCTGTCCACCACCACCGTCGAGGTGCACCGCTCCGAAAGGATCCCGGCGGCAGCCGACATCGTCGGCTGGGACGTCCTGGACGCCCCGGAGACGCACAACAAGTTCAGCGACTGGATCCCGCAGTCGCAGCTCACCGGGCCGGGCGCCGAAGTCCTCGGGATCATCCCCGGCGTCGTCGAGGGCCGCAACCCGCACGAGGCCGCCCTGGCGGTCTTCGACTGGATGCGCGGCGAAATGACCTACATGAAGGGCTCCACCGGCGTCACCACGAACGCCGAGGAGGCCTGGAACCAGCGCCAGGGCGTCTGCCAGGACCTGGCGCACCTGGCCATCGGTGCGCTGCGCAGCCGGGGCATCCCGGCACGCTACGTGTCCGGCTACCTGCACCCGCGGTCGACGGCGGAACTCGGCGAGACGGTCGCCGGGCAGTCCCATGCCTGGTTGGAATGGTGGGACGGCGAATGGCGCAGCTGGGACCCGACCAACCACAAGCCCGCCGGAGACTTCCACGTGACCGTGGCGAGGGGCCGTGACTACCGCGACGTGCCCCCGCTCAAGGGAATCCTGTCCGGCGGCGGCGGCTCCGCCCTCAGCGTGAGCGTGGAGATCACCCGCCTGGCCTGATTCCCCGATGCGCTATCACACCATGCTGTTCTGGGGCCCCAGAACAGCATGGTGTGATAGCGCATCGACGGTTAATCGGGGGTTATTCGAGTCCGGAGCGGGTGGCGTCGTCCAGC
The DNA here is from genome assembly GCF_030812335.1 of Pseudarthrobacter oxydans. Classification (GTDB taxonomy): domain Bacteria; phylum Actinomycetota; class Actinomycetes; order Actinomycetales; family Micrococcaceae; genus Arthrobacter; species Arthrobacter oxydans_B. The sequence goes on along the minus strand of NZ_JAUSSN010000011.1, from coordinate 158,332 downwards.
GGTGTCCACCAGGTCAGCGGCGGGACCACCTTGAACCGGCGTCCCGTCACGGTGTCCGGGGTGATCCTGACGAAGTGCTCTTTCTTGCCGGCCTGCCACGGGAACAGCAGCAGCCCCACGGTGTCCATGACCTCCTGCTGGTTCTGTACCGGCGCGGCCTGTCCCTTGATCACCACACTCCACGCGATGCCGCTGTCGGCGTCAACGCCGTCGGCCTCCACCGCCACCGGGGTGTCGCTCGTGGCCGCCTGGAGCTTGGTGCCGTCCGCCGTGCGGAACACCAGGGTACCGTGGTCCACCTTGTAATTGATCGGGAAAATGTCGGGATGGTCGTCCACCCAGACAGCGAGCCTGCCCACGCTGACGCCGCGTAACAAACGCCAACATTCGTGATGATCGAGGGTTTCAACTTCGTGTGCCTGCTGGTTTTTTCCCGGCTTCGGATCAGTACTCATGCCGGCGAGCCTACGCCTGCCACGCGGCGACGGGGTAGGGGATAAGGTCACAATCCGAAGCAATATCGTCCGACGTCTAGGGCCTTTGCCCCCGCTTCAGGGTATTCTGGCATCACTATCGTCAGCGCGGACGATCGTTGTGTTCGTTGTATCGAATTGGGGCCTTGACCATGCATTCAATGGGGGAACGACCAGACCAGACCGCCACTGAGCCACAACCCATGATCGATGGTGTCCTCAGGGGCTTCGTTTCCAGGGCCGAGGAACTGCTCCAGTCCCAGGAACGGATGGCCGGCCTGCTGGAGGCAGTTGTCGCCGTCGCCGAAGATCTCAGCCTGGATGCTGTGCTGGAACGCGTGGTGCAGTCCGCCTGCCGCCTGCTTCATGCCCGCTATGGCGCCCTGGGCGTCATCGGCGACGACCAGGCGCTCAGCCACTTCATCACGGTCGGCATCGACCAGGAGATGGCCCACCGGATCGGGCCGCTGCCCACCGGCCACGGCGTCCTGGGCCTCCTGATTTCCGATCCCCGGCCCCTACGGCTCCCTGACCTGCACAACCACCCGGAATCCTACGGTTTCCCGGCGAACCATCCCCCCATGAAGTCCTTCCTCGGCGTCCCCGTGCGGGTCCGGGACGTGGTCTTCGGGAACCTGTATCTCACGGAAAAAGAAGACGGCAGCGACTTCACGGCCGAGGACGAGGGCCTGGCCGTCGCCCTGGCGGCCGCCGCGGGCGTTGCCATTGAGAATGCCCGGCTCTACGACGACGCCCGGCGCCGGGCCCGCTGGCTGGAAGCCTGCATGGACGTCTCCGGGCTGATGCTTAGCAGCGACCGCGACTACACCTCCGGCGGGCTGGATCCCATTGCCAGCCGAGCCCTGCAGGAATCGGGGTCGCAACTGGCCCTGCTCGTAGCGCCCGCCACCGACGGCAGCGGCCATATCGTCGCAGGCGCCGCCGGCAAGCGCAGCCCGCAGTTTTCCGGCCGTACGCTGAGGCTCGATTCGCCGTTGCTGGAAAGTGTCCTGGACGGCGGCGAGCCCGTGGTCCTTGACAACGCCTCCGCCCTCTTCGGCGAGATCGACGGCGGGATCACCGGCCCGCTGCTGGCGGTGGCCCTGAGCACCCAGGGCGCTCACCACGGGCTCCTGCTGCTGATCCGGGACCCGAACGCGCTGCGCTACGCCCGCACAGACATCGAGATGGGGGCCGTCTTCGGTTCCCACGTCGCACTCGCCCTGGAACTCGCCCGGGTTCACCGGCTCCGCGAGGAGCTGCTGGTCTTCACCGACCGGGACCGGATCGCCCGCGACCTGCACGACCTGGTGATCCAGCGGCTGTTCGCGGCCGGCCTCAGCGTTCAGAGCCTCACCCGTTTCACCAAGGACGAACTTGCCACCGAGCGGATCCGCAACATCACGAACGAGCTCGACGAGGCGATCCGGAGCCTGCGGGACACCATCTACTCGCTCAAGAGCAGCAGCGGCGAAACGGAACTGCTCAGCGGACGGATCCGGCGGGTCACGCGCAGCTCGGCGAAGTCCATGCCGTTCACGCCGCGTCTGATCATCACCGGCCCGGTGGACGCCGTCACGCCGGACAAGGCCGACAACGTCGTGGCTGTGGTCTCGGAGGGGCTCAGCAACGCCATCAGGCATTCCGGCGCGGACACCATTTCGGTGTCGGTGGGTGTCGTCAAGGGTCGTGTGACGGTGGTCATCACGGACAACGGCGCCGGCTTCGCCGAACCCGAAAAACGCCGGGGACTCGCCAACCTCGAGGACCGCGCCCGGATGCTCGACGGCGAATGCACCATCACCAGCGCCCCGGACGCCGGCACGAGCCTTGAGTGGTCGGTGCCGCTCTAACCTGAGGCGGCGCGGACTTCACGACGACAGCCGGGCGCGGACTTCACGACGACAGCCAGCGGACGCTGCGGCTAGCGGACACTGTGCGGGCGGCTGGTTTCGGCATGGCTTCCGGACGGTACCGGTGATGAGGGCCCGGCGATGAAAACCGCGGCCTGGGTCCGGCGTTCGAAGCCCAGCTTGGCCAGCAGGGACGAGACGTAGTTCTTGACCGTCTTCTCCGCGAGGAACATTTCCGCAGCGATCTGGCGGTTTGTGAGCCCGCCGCCCACCAGTTCCAGGACCCGGCGCTCCTGCGGCGTGAGCGAGGACGTCCTGGGGTCCACCTCTTCGGCCTCGACGAGGCTGTCCACGATGCCCGCCGCGACGCCTTCCGCGAAGAGCGACTCGCCGGCGGCCGCCCGGCGCAGTGCCCCGATGAGGTCGGTGCCGCCGATTTCCTTGAGCACATAGCCGCTCGCGCCCGCCAGCACGGCGCCGCGCAGCGCCTGCTCGTCATCGAAGCTGGTCAGGATGATGCAGTTCAGCGACGGGTCAACCGAGCGCACGTCCCGGCAGACCTCAATCCCGGTCCCGTCCGGCAGCCGGGCATCCAGAACGCTGACGTCCGGATGGAGCGCGGGAATACGGCGGGTCGCCTCGACGGCGGAACCCGAACTCCCGACCACCAAAAAGCCCTCACCCTCGAGGAGCTCCTGCAGTCCGCGCCTGACGAGCTCGTGGTCATCCAGGATGAAAACCCGAATGACGGACGGCGCCCCGTCGGGTGCAGTGAGACCTGCGTCTGCCCAGGCAATCATGATTCTCCTGTCCGGCGGCTTGCGCTGCCATGAATGGTGAGGTGCTCCCCAGCCTGATTTTCGCAAATGGCGCCCGCAGGTTGTGCCTGCTAAATCCATTGTCGCTGACCCAGGTGCCGCCGTCGCTGCCGACATTGGTGCCTGGTCCCGTTGTTACCTGGTCCCGTTGTTACCTTGTCCCCTTGTTACATTGTCCACTCCGGGGACGTGTTGTGTCCCGGAGACTGCAATTCTTCTCCGGGTAGCGGGCCCCGGCAAGGGTCATTGGTCCCGCCGGGACGGGCCGTCGGGCTGTCCCGGATGACTTTCGGCCCTAGCTGCTCCTTCGGCCCGCACGGCACTATAGGCTGGACGCGACAGCCGTGTGACGAAAGGATCTGCCATGACCGAAGCCAGGGACATCCGGACCATCGTGGTGGGGGTTGATGGTTCCGATGCGTCGGTGGAGGCCCTTCGGCAGGCCCAAAGCCTCGCCGTGCCACTGTCTGCGACGCTGGTGGCTCTGGCCAGCTGGGACGTCCCCCCGGTGTACGACGGTTACGTCGCGATGGGAATCGATGACTTCGATATCCGTGCCGGGGAAATCCTGCAGGAAACGGTGGAGAAGGCGTTCGGGGCGGACACCCCGGCCAACGTCGAGAGCCGCCTCGTCCAGGGACACCCGCGGCACACCCTGATCGAAGCCAGCAAGGACGCGGACCTGGTGGTGGTGGGACGCCGCGGGCACGGAGGCTTCGGCGGAATGCTGATCGGATCCGTGAGCTCTGCCCTGGTGGCCCACGCCCATTGCCCCGTCCTGGTCGTCCATTCCCCGGAAGTGAAGGCCGCCAAGTAGGTCCGGCCGGCCCCCAACGAACGGCGCCCTGTTCGAACGGCGCCTTATTCGAACGAGGCCCGGCGGGGATCGGAGAGCCGGGTGGTCCACAGATCCGGCCGGTTGACCTTGAACCGGCGCCCGGTCAGGGCCTTCGGGGAGAGCCGGACGTAATAATCCTTGTCGCCCGGCTGCCACGGTTCCAGCAGCAGGGCGTCGACAGCGTCCTTCTCCTGCTGGTTTTCGATCAGTGCGGCCTCACCGCGGGCCACGACGCTCCAGGCCTCCTGCTCGTGGGAGTCGTAGCCGTCGATTTCGAAGGCGATGGGTTTGGCCGTCATCGCCGCCCACAGTTTGGTGCCCCCGGCGGTGCGGAACACGATCGAGCGGCGCTCGAGCGCGAAGTTCACCGGAAAGATCTCCGGATGCTCGTCAACGATCAGGGCGATCCGCCCCACGACCTCGGTGTCCAGCAGTACCCAGCACTGGTCGATGGATATTCCGAAATCGGGCGCAGGCGTCGTCTCTGTGTTCATGTGGACCCACGTTACGTACTGTGCCGGGCACCCATTAGGGCCATTAGGCCTGTAGCCCGGGCCAGCCGGCTCTGATATGGCCGGCGCCTACCAGGGGCTCGGCTTGTAGTCCTTCAGGAAGACCCCGAACTGGTCCTCGCCGGACTCGCCCATGACGATCGGGTCGTACACCCGCGCGGCCCCGTCGACGAGGTCCAGCGGGGCGTGGAAGCCCTCCTCCATCAGCCGGACCTTCGTATAGTGCGGGCGTTCATCCGTGATCCAGCCGGTGTCCACGGCGGTCATCAGGATGCCGTCCTCTTCCAGCATTTCCTGGGCGCTGGTCCGGGTCATCATGTTCAGCGCCGCTTTGGCCATGTTCGTGTGCGGGTGGCCGGGACCCTTGTAGGCGCGGGAGAACTGGCCTTCCATGGCGCTGACGTTCACGATGTACTTCCGCCGCGCGGTGGAGCGCTTCATCGCCCCGCGGAGCCGGCTGACCAGCAGGAACGGCGCGGTGACGTTGCACAGCTGGACTTCGAGCATTTCCAGCGGATCCACCTCGTCGACTACCTGGGTCCAGCTGTTGATGGTGGCCTGGTCGGGAACCAGCCCGCCGGCGTCGATGGCGGTGCCCGCGGCGATGCGTTCCAGCGAGGCGGAACCGGTGGACAGCGCCAGCGAGGTGATCGCGTCCCCGGCGAGCACCGGATGCTCCAGCACGGTGCTCGCCAGGGCCAGCGGGTGCTTGTCGTGGGCGTGGCCGAAGGTCACCAGTTCCGGACCGCCGTTGGCCGCCTGAAGGGCCGCCGGGAGGGGCTCGTCCTCGGCGTCGACCAAGGGCTTGTACGCGTTCCCGGAGCGGCGCACGGTCTGGGCGGCGTTATTGATAATGATGTCGAGCGGGCCGGCGGCGTCGAGGGAATCGGTCAGCGCCATCACCTGCGAGGGATCGCGCAGGTCAATGCCGACGATCCGCAGCCGGTGCAGCCACTCGCCGCTGTCGTCCATCGCGGCGAAGCGCCGCGCGGCGTCCTTGGGGAAGCGGGTGGTGATGGTGGTGTGGGCGCCGTCGCGGAGCAGCCGCAGCGCGATGTACATGCCGATCTTGGCCCGGCCGCCGGTCAGGAGGGCGCGGCGTCCGCTCAGGTCCGTCCGGGCGTCGCGTTTGCTGTGGCTGAAAGCGGCGCATTCCGGGCACAACTGGTGGTAGAAGGCGTCCACCTGGGTGAAGTGCTGCTTGCAGATGTAGCAGGGCCTGGACTTGATCAAGTGCCCGGCGATGCTCCCCGTCGTGGAAGGGGCGAGCTTGTTGCCGCGGGTTTCGTCGTCGATCCGGTCCGGGGCCGCCGTCGCCGTCTGGGCGATCACGGCGCGGTCGGCTTCGGCGATCAGGTCCCGCTTGCTGACCCGGCGGTGGCGCTTGACGGCCTTGAACATTTTGCCGGTGGCACGGCGCACCGAAACGTAGTCCGGGTGCTCCTCGTCGTAGACGTGGATGCTGTTCAGGACCTTCAGGCAGGCCTGGATTTCCTCGGGGGTCAGATCGGACGGCAGATCGGGGGAGCTCATTGCCCCAATTTTACAGCCTGCGGGGAGCCCGGCCCGACGCCGGGTCCGGACTCCCGCTGCAGCAGTTCAGGCTCAGGGAGCGTTGCTTGACCGCGGAGCCGTGACGCCGACGGCGGCCGCCTGGACTTCCGCCACCTTGTCCACGGATTCCCGCAGGGCGGGCCAGTGCTCCGTGGCGGCCTTGACCGCGTCGGGCACCAGGATCAGGTTGGCGGCCGACAGGGCGCGTTCGTCCTCGCCGGGCTCCGGGACGAGCTGGCCCTTGGACAGCACGGTGATACCCGAGTCGGTGACCTTGAAGCCGCGGGCCCGGTCCAGTTCGGGGTCGAGACCGATGGCGGCGCCCGCCGGGACCTGGACGTTTTTGTCGATGATGGCCCGCTTGACGACGGCGCCTTCACCGATGTTGACCTTGTCCATCAGCACGGAGTCGAGCACCCGGCTGGAGGTTCCGACGTAGACGTCATTGGACAGCACGGAACCTTCCACGATGCCGCCGGAGATCACGGTGCCGCTGGCAACGATCGAATCCAGGGCCGTGCCGACCGTGTTCTTCTGGCCGCGGACGAACTTGGCCGGCGGGGAGATGCTCTGCCGTGTGTAGATCGGCCATTCCGAGTTGTAGAGGTTGAAAACCGGCACGGGCGAGATGAGGTCCATGTGCGCGTCGTAGAACGAGTCGATGGTGCCGACGTCGCGCCAATAGGTGCGGTCGCGTTCGGTGGAGCCGGGGATCTGGTTCAGGGTGAAGTCGTAGACCCCGGCCTCGCCCTGGTCGACGAAGTAGGGAATGATGTCCCCGCCCATGTCGTGCTTGGTGTCCAGGCGTTCGGCGTCGACATGCAAGGCCTCGACGAGGGCGTCGGCGTCGAAGACGTAGTTGCCCATGGACGCGAGGAACTGGGTGGGGTCGGCGGCAAGCCCCGGGGTGGAGGACGGCTTCTCGACGAAGGCGGCGATCCTCTCCGGGTTGTCCTGGTCCACTTCGATCACACCGAACTGGTCGGCCATGTGCAGCGGCTGGCGGACGGCCGCGACGGTGGCCTTGGCGCCGCTGGCGACGTGCTGGTCCACCATCTGGGCGAAGTCCATGCGGTAGACGTGGTCTGCGCCGACGACGACGACGATGTCAGGGTTGGCGTCATGGATGAGGTTCAGGGACTGGTAGATGGCGTTGGCGCTGCCGAGGAACCAGCTCTTGCCCACGCGCTGCTGCGCGGGGACCGAGGCGATGTAATTGCCCAGCTGCGTGGACATCCGCCAGGTTTCGGAAATATGGCGGTCCAGGCTGTGCGACTTGTACTGCGTCAGGACGACGATCTGCAGATAGCGGGAATTGACCAGGTTCGATAATGCAAAGTCAATAAGCCGGTAACTTCCGGCGAACGGGACACCGGGTTTAGCCCGGTCCGCCGTCAATGGCATGAGCCGGTTTCCCTCGCCACCTGCGAGGACAATGGCCAGAACTTTCTTATTCGGCATGGTGATCGCTCCTGAACGCCTTTGTACTTCCCCAAACAGTCCGGCACGCCCGAACGTCTTCACACTAGATCAGTTCCACCGTAACGACTACCTTGGGGTTTGTGCGTATAGACATTGTGACCAAAGAATTCCCGCCCGAAATCTATGGCGGCGCCGGGGTCCACGTGGCCGAGCTCAGCAGGGTGCTCGCCCAGCACGTGGATCTGCAGGTGCGCGCCTTCGGCGCGCCCCGTGAACCCGGGTATCACGGCGCGACGGTGACGTCCTACGCCGTGCCCGAGGATCTCGGCGGGGCGAACGCCGCACTGCAGACCCTGGGGGTGGATCTGCGGATCGTTCCGGACATCGCCGGCGCGGACCTGGTCCATTCCCACACCTGGTACGCCAACATGGCCGGGCACATTGCGTCGCTGCTCCATGGCATCCCGCATGTCCTCAGCGCCCATAGCCTGGAGCCGCTGCGCCCGTGGAAGGCCGAGCAGCTGGGCGGCGGGTATGCGGTGTCGTCCTGGGTGGAAAAGACCGCCTACGAGGCGGCGGCCGCGATCATCGCCGTGTCGGAGGGCATGCGGCAGGACATCCTGCGCAGCTACCCGGACGTTGATCCGGCCAAGGTCAAGGTGGTTCACAACGGCATCGATGTCAGCCAGTGGAACCGGGATGAGAGTGATGACATCATCCGCGGACTCGGCATTGATCCGGAGCGGCCCAGCGTTGTCTTCGTGGGCCGGAACACGAGGCAGAAGGGCGTGCCGTACCTGCTGCGGGCCGCCGCCAAGCTCCCGGCCGAGGTCCAGCTGGTCCTGTGCCTGGGTGCCGCGGACACTCCGGAACTGGCGGCCGAGACGGCACGCCTGATCGAGGAGCTGCAGAGCCAGCGCAGCGGCGTGATCCTGATCGAGCGGATGCTGCCCCGCAACGAGGTCGTCCAGGTGCTTAGCCACGCGACCGCGTTCGCGTGCCCGTCCATCTACGAGCCGCTGGGCATCGTGAACCTCGAGGCGATGGCCTGCGGCGCCGCCGTCGTGGCCAGCGCCACCGGCGGGATCCCCGAAGTGGTCCAGCACGGCGAGACCGGACTGCTGGTTCCGATCGAGCAGGTCACGGACGGCACGGGCATCCCCCTAGACCCGGAGAAATTCGTCACCGACTTCGCCGAGGCGCTCATCGAGGTTGTGTCTGATCCCGCCCGCGCCCGGGCCATGGGACAGGCCGGCCGGCGCCGTGCCGAGGAGCACTTCTCCTGGGAATCCATCACCGAGACCACCCTCGAGGTCTACCGCTCGGTGCTCCCCAAGGGTTCCTGACCCCCGGCAGCCGAGGAACAGACGACGGAACAGACGACGGAACAGACGACGACGGCGCCGCCCGGCTCAGGGGCGGCGCCGTCGTCGTCTGTGTCGTCGAATTACCGCCGGGTCAGGCGCCGGAGGCCCTGGTCCCGTGGCCCTTGCGGGCCAGCAGGATCTTCTCGTCCACCGGGGCATCGCCGCTGGCACGCTGGGTGCGGAAGTACTCCCGGGCCTCGTCCTGGCGGAGCTTCTCGGCGCCCGTGGCGATTTCGGCGCGGAGGTGTTCCGGGCCGAACCCGAAGGCGTCGACCAGGTCCAGGGCGTGCGGGCGGATCTTCACGAGCAGGCGGTTGATGTAGTCGCCCACGGTCCGGGCGCGCTGCATGGACAGCCGGCCGTTCATCAGGTACCAGGACAGGTTGTCCTCGATCAGGGACAGCCCGAAGAGGTCGCGCAGCCAGGTCAGCACCTTCCGGGTGCCCGGGTCCGTGACGGTGCCCAGCGCTTCGGTGAAGGCCTCCCACTGCAGCAGCTCGGCGTGCGCCTGGGCTGCCTCGATGAGTTCGTTCTGGTGGCTGTTGAACAGTGCCGCGCCCTGCTGCTGCGGCAGCTTGTTGGCGCCCTTGAGGGCCGAGCCGACCTCGGCGACCATGGTCTGCACCCGGTCGGTCAGCAGCGCGCGCTGGCTGGCCTCGTCCTTGATTGCGATGGCGGCCTTCTGCACCGAACCGGTGTCGGCCATGAACTGGGCGACGCCGCGCAGTCCGGTCCGGTGGATGGCGGCGCCGGTGGCCTGGCCGACGACGTACCGGGCCAGCACGCCGAAGTTCACCGTGCGGAATTCCTTGGCGTAATCGGCCAGCAGCCGCTTGGCGACCAGCTGCAGCAGGACCGTGTTGTCACCCTCGAAGGTGGCGTACACGTCCAGGTCTGCGCGCAGCGAGGCGAAGCGGTTCTCAATCAGGAAGCCGGCGCCGCCGCAGGCTTCGCGGCATTCCTGCAGCGTGTCGAGCGCGTGCCAGGTGCTGAGCGGCTTGAGCGCCGCCGCGAGGGTTTCCAGGTCCTGGCGGTCCGCGTCCGTGTCGGCCCGGCCGGAGAAGACGTCGTCGAACTTCTGCAGCAGCTGTTCACTGGCGAACCCGGCGGCGTAGGTGGTGGCGAGGCGGGTGAACAGCCGGCGCTGGTGCCGCTGGTAGTCCAGCAGCACTTCCTCGTCGGTCTGTGAGGAGGCGTTGAACTGGCGGCGTTCGGTGGCGTACTGGATGGCCGTCTTCAGGGCGAGCTTCGACGCGGTGACGGCGGCGCCGTCGAGCGAGACGCGGCCCTGGACCAGGGTGCCGAGCATGGTGAAGAAGCGGCGGCCCGGGCTGGCGATGGGGGAGCTGTAGCTGCCGTCGGCGTCGACGTTGCCGTAGCGGTTGAGCAGGTTGGTGCGCGGGATCCTGACCTGCGTGAAGTGCAGCCGGCCGTTGTCGATGCCGTTCAGTCCGCCCTTGACGCCGTCGTCCTCGCCGCCGATGCCCGGCAGGAATTCCTTCGTGTCGGGGTCGCGGAGGTCCATGTAGAAGGCGTGGACGCCGTGGTTGACGCCCTGCGTCACCAGCTGGGCGAAGACGACGGCGGCGACGCCGTCCACGGCGGCGTTGCCGATGTAGTCCTTCCATGCGGCCCGGAACGGCGTGTGCACCACGAATTCCTCGGTGGCCGGGTCGTAGGTGGCGGTGGTGGCGATGCTGGCGACGTCCGAGCCGTGCCCGGTCTCCGTCATGGCAAAACAGCCGGGAATGTCCAGGTTCATGATGCCGGGCAGCCACTTCTGGTGGTGCTGTTCGGTGCCGAGGTGGTTCACGGCGGAGCCGAACAGTCCCCACTGGACTCCGGCCTTGATCTGCAGCGAGGGGTCGGCGATGACGAGTTCCTGGAATCCGGCCACGTTGCCGCCGTGTTCGTCGGCGCCCCCGACGGACGCGGGGAACGCGCGGTGCACGGCCCCGTTGTCGACCAGGATCTGGAGCTGGCCGAAGGCGCGGCGGCGGTGCTCGGTGTGGGTCAGCCCTTCCGTCTTGTGCAGTTCCGACCGGCCTGCGAGTGCCCGTGCGGCGCGGCGGGTGTCGGCCCACTTTCCCAGCAGCAGCTCGCCCAAGGCGGCGACGTCGACGGCGGGTGCCGCGGCAGCAGTCGCGCCGGGCGCGGCCACCGGGCGGGGGGATGCCGGCATCCGGGCAGGGACGGTCGTAGGGGAGCCCGCGGGGCGGTCGGCTAGTTCGGTCATGTCGATTCCTTCGTTGGTTCTGACAAGGTCGGTACTGAAGTGGGTGCTGAAGTCTGTGCTTACGTGGGTGCGGACGGGGGTGCTGGGGCCGGCGGTGCGGGGCGCAGTTCCGGAGCGATGCCGAGGCACAGCCAGTCGGTGATCTGGCGTGCCATGGCCGCCTGGTCAGGTTTGTCGGGGGACTCCGGGCTGGCCAGCCACTGTTCGCCGGCGTTCCGGACAAGGCCGATGGCGGCGTTCGGCCAGTAGCCGATCACGGCCTCGCGCCCGGCCGAGTCGCCAAGGTGGCTGCGCATCGGCCGGGCGATCATGTCGCTGATCGCCGCGAAAAAATGGCCGAGGGCGCCCGCGGTGGCGATGGTGCCGCTCGTGGCGTCGCCGGGGCTGTACCGCGTGACGAAGGTGTAAACATTGGGGCTGGTTTCCGCCATCTGCAGGTACGCCGAGACCATCGCCAGCAGCCCTTCGCGGGGTGTCTGGGCGCTCTGGGCGGCCTCCTGGATGCGGCGCTGCATCTGGCTCAGCACGACTTCGCCGACGGCCTGCTGGAGCCCGGCCTTGTCCCCGAAGTAGCGGTAGAACACGGATTTGGAGGTGCCGGCCGCCGCGGCGATGTCTTCCATGGACGCATCACTGCCCAGCCGGTGCACGGCCTTGCGGGCTGATTTGATCAGCTCCCGGCGGCGCTCTTCACGGTGCGACTGCCACCGGGAGGCGCGGCCGTCCACGCCGCCGGCAACGGCAGGGCCGGAGCCGGCCGCGCCGCCGCCGGGAAGGTCGGTCTGGGGGATGTTCACGATACCCAGCGTATCAGGTACGCTGGGTATCGGTAACCGCTTTGATCAAAGGAGACAGCCCATGTCCGTCAACGGACAGTCCGCACCCGGACCAAAGGAATCAACCACCCCGGCGACGCCCGGGGCCGTCACGGCAGCCGCTTCCCCTTCCGCGGGAAGCCCCGCCGCCGGCGCCGCAGAACCGACCGGGCGGACAGCGCCGCGGCTGCGCAGGGCGGTCATCGTCGGCGGCAACCGCATTCCCTTCGCCCGGACCGGGGGCGCCTACACGAAATCGTCCAACCAGGACATGCTGACCGCGGCCCTGGACGGGCTCATCGCCCGGTTCGGACTGCAGGACGAACGGATCGGCGAGGTTGCCGCCGGGGCGGTGCTCAAGCACTCCCGTGACTTCAACCTGACCCGTGAAGCCGTGCTGGGCTCCGCACTGTCCGCCGAGACCCCCGCCTACGACCTGCAGCAGGCCTGCGCCACCGGGCTCGAAACGGTCCTCGGCCTCGCCAACAAGATCAAGCTCGGCCAGATCGACTCCGCGATCGCCGGCGGTGTCGACTCCGCCTCGGACGCCCCCATCGCCGTGAGCGAGGGCCTGCGCGAAGTGCTCCTAGACCTGAACCGGGCCAAGACGCTGCCGCAGCGGCTGCAGGTCCTGAGCCGGCTCCGGCCCAAGGACCTCGCCCCGGACGCCCCCAACACCGGCGAACCGCGCACCGGCCTGTCCATGGGGGAACACCAGGCGCTCACCACGGCGCAGTGGAAGATCACCCGGGAGGCGCAGGATGAACTGGCCTTCAACAGCCACCGCAACCTGGCCGCGGCGTATGACGCCGGCTTCTTCGATGACCTGCTGACCCCCTACCGCGGCCTCACCCGGGACTCCAACCTGCGGGCTGACACCAGCCTCGAGAAGCTCGCCACCCTCAAGCCCGTCTTCGGCAAGAACCTTGGTTCAGCGGCCACCATGACGGCCGGCAACTCCACCCCGCTCACCGACGGCGCCTCCACCGTGCTGCTCGCGGCCGAGGACTGGGCGGATGCCCATGATCTGCCCAAGCTCGCCACCGTCGTCGACGGGGAGGCGGCCGCGGTCGACTTCGTTCACGGCAAAGACGGCCTGCTGATGGCCCCGGCTTTCGCCGTGCCGCGGCTGCTGGCCCGCAACGGGCTTACCCTCGATGACATTGACTTCTTCGAGATCCATGAGGCCTTCGCCGGGACCGTTCTCAGCACGCTGGCCGCGTGGGAGGACGAGGAGTTCGGCCGCACGCGGCTGGGTCTGGACGGGGCCTTCGGCAGCATCGATCGGTCCAGGCTCAACGTCAACGGGTCCTCCCTCGCGGCCGGCCACCCCTTCGCGGCCACCGGCGGCCGGATCGTCGCCTCGCTCGCGAAGATGCTGCACGCCAGGGGCCACGTTGACGGCCGCCCGGCCCGCGGGCTCATCTCCATCTGCGCCGCCGGTGGCCAGGGCGTCGTCGCTATTCTTGAAGCACTCTAGGGGGATCCGATGACCGACAAATACACGCAGTTCGTGAGCCAGGGCCCGGGCAGGGACATCGCCAGGAAACTCGGGCTGCCCCAGCCGGTGGTGCTGCGCCGCCACCAGCCGGGACAGCCGCTCGTGAGCGGGCCCGTCCTGGTCCAGGGAGGCGGCAGCGGCGCCGACGCGCTGGCCTCGACGCTCCTGTCCTGGGACCTCGACGTGCGCCGCCATGCGGTGCCCAAGGAGAAGCTCGGCGCGATCATCCTCGTGCTGGATGAGCTGGGCCGGCCGGAGGACCTGGAAAAGCCGGTACTTACCGCGGCGACGTCCCTCCGGGACCTGGCCGCCAATGCCCGCGTCATCACCGTTTCCCGCGCGGCGGCGGATGCTGAAAATCCGGCCACTGCGGACCCGGCCGCCGCGGCAGCACGCCAGGGAGTGGACGGGCTCCTCCGCTCGCTGGCCAAGGAGCTCCGTGCCGGCGCCACGGCCAACGGCATCCTGCTTTCCGGCGGCGCGGGCACCACCAGCCCCAGCACCCTCGGCGCGCTCCGCTTCTTCCTCTCCGGCCGGTCCGCGTTCGTCGACGGGCAGTTCCTCACCGTCGGCTCCGCCGAAGGGCAGCTGCCGGCCGACGCCGAGAAGCCGCTCGCGGGGAAGGTCGCCGTCGTGACCGGGGCGGCGCGCGGAATCGGCGCCGCGATTGCGCGGACCCTCTACCGCGACGGCGCCACGCTCGTCGTCGTCGACATCCCGGCCGCCGGTGACCACCTCGCCGCCGTGGCCAACGAGGTGCACGGCACGGCCCTGCAGCTGGACATCAGCCGCGAGGACGCCGGGCAGAGGATCATCGACCACGCCGTGGAGCGTCACGGGGGCCTGGACATCGTGATCCACAACGCCGGCATCACCCGGGACAAGCTGCTCGCCAACATGGACCAGGGCCGCTGGAACTCGGTGATCGCGGTCAACATCGCCGCGCAGCTGCGGATCAACGAGGCCCTGCTGGCCTCTGAGCATTTCCGGAGCTCCCCGCGGATCGTGTCCGTCGCCTCCACCAGCGGCATCGCCGGCAACCGCGGCCAGACCAACTATGCCGCGTCCAAGGGCGGGGTGATGGGCATGGTCCGGGCCACGGCTCCGCTGATCGGCTCGTACGGCGGCTCCATCAACGCCGTCGCGCCGGGCTTCATCGAGACGGAGATGACGGCGAAGATCCCCTTCGCCACCCGCGAGATCGCCCGGCGGCTGAACTCCCTGCAGCAGGGCGGCCAGCCGGGCGACGTCGCCGAGGCCATCGCGTTCCTGGCCAGCGACGCCGCCGGGGGCATCTCCGGCGAGGTACTGCGCGTCTGCGGGCAGAACCTGGTGGGGGCATGACCCTTTCACAGCCCGTCATCCTGGGGGAGATGCCGTCGCTGTCCAAGCTCTACGTCAACGCGGCGGCCACCGCAGCCCGCCGCCGGGTGCTCGGCACCCAGGCGGGCGACGGGCTCCCGGCGGCACGGCACGAGGTCCGCGGCGTCAAGGCGTCGGTGGAAAACCTGACGGCGTACCAGCACCTGATCGGCGAGACCGCGAGCGATGTGCTGCCGGCCGGCTTCATTCATGCGCTGACGTTCCCGCTGGCCATGAGCGTGATGAACCGGGATGACTTTCCGCTGCCGCTGCTGGGCATGATCCACCTCGAAAACAAGGTGGTGCAGTCCGCGCCCCTCCGGTTCACCGAGGCGCTGGACGTGCAGGCCTGGGCGGAGAACCTGCGGGGACACCGGGCCGGCACCCAGCTGGACCTCGTCGCGGAGGTGCGCCGGGCGGGAGAGGACGCCGTGAGCTGGCGCGGCGTCTCCAGTTACCTGGCGAAAGGCGTGTTCCTGCCCGGAATCGACAAGCCCACGGCCGCTTCGGCCGCGGCGGATTTCTCGGCGCCGGATCCGACCGCGCTGTGGCAGCTGGGCGTCGACACGGGGCGGGCCTACGCCGCTGTGTCCGGCGACTTCAACCCGATCCACCTGAGCGTGCTCTCGGCCAAGGCCCTGGGCCTGCGCCGGTCGATTGCGCACGGGATGTATCTGGCATCGCGGGCCTTGGCGGACGTGGGGGCCGCCAAGGGCGATGCCTTCAGCTGGGATGTGGCCTTCGAGGCTCCGGTGTTCCTGCCGGCCCGCGTGGCGCTGGACATCAGCACCGGACAGGACAGTGACGGGGCGTGGCGACGCTCGGACTATGTCGCCTGGAACTCGCGGTCCGGACGCAAGCATTTCAGCGGGTCGGTGGCCGCACTCTAAGCCCGGTCGGCGGAGGCCTTCACCACGCGCAGCATCCGGTGCAGGCTCATCAGGATTGATTCCACGGCGCTGGGGGAATCGGTTGCCGTTTCTTCGGCGCCGACGCGTGCCGTCAGGGCCCGGACGGCGGCGTCGGCTTCCTCGCTCAGCTCCGCCTGCCGGTCCGGGCTCTCCTTCTCGACCGCTTCCAGGACGTCGCCGACGGCGGCCAAGGAGTCCGCGAGCGGCGCGGCGAATTCGTCCGGCACCACAAAGGGGGTGTCCTTGGCCCAGATGACATCCGAGAGCACCTGCGTCACGTCCTGGACGTGGAAGGTCACCCGTTCCAGATCCCGGAGGTTGCGGTAGTCCAGCTCGATGTCCCGCGGATGCAGCCGGCGCCGGGGGTTGGCCCGCCGGCTGGCGTCCGCCTTCTCCACGGCCAGCCGGACGGCGCGCGCGGACGTCTCGAGGGCACCGGACCGCTTGGACCAGTCCTCGTGTTCCGGCGGCCAGCTCTCCTTCAGCGCCTTGGCCATGTCCCAGAGCTGCTGGGCCAGCGCAAGTCGAAGTTCGGCGATGCTGAGCTCGGCGGCGCGGAAGTGCAGCGGCGGGAACACGAGCAGGTTCACGAGGATGCCCACCGTGACCCCGGCCCCCATCTGCAGCAGGTAGCCGAAGGAGAACTGGTCCGGATTGTGGCCGCCGACCAGCAGGACCAGGAGCGCCGCGGTCGGGATCCAGTCCCGGCCCGCGCCGATCTTCGGCAGTCCCGCGAGGACGACGCCGAAAGCCATCACGACACCGACCGTCAGCGGCGTCGGGCTGCCGAGAATGAACAGCACAAAGGCCAGCCCGACCCCGATGGCGAGCCCCGCGAGCGTTTGCACACCCTGCTTCATGGACCCGGCGACGTTCTCGTACATCGCCACCAGGGCGCCCAGCGGGGCGTAGTAGGGGTAGTCGGCCGCGGAGCCGGGCATAAACGGGGCGATCGCGAAGGCGATCCCCGCGGCCAGCCCTGCCTTCAGGGCCAGCTGCAGCCGCGGCCACAGCACCGCCGCGCGGACGTTGCCGGCCACCATCCGCCAGAGCCGCCGGGGCAGGGAGGGGCCGCCGGTGTGCGTGGCCTCGTCTGTAGTTGTCACCCGGCTCACCCTAGGGCGGGGATGTTGCTGCGACAACTGGACGAACCCCGGCCTGCTGAACCGCGGCTGGGATTCGGCGCCGTCGCCGAATGCCAGTGCGCCGTTGTCATGAAGGGCCGGGTTGTCGCGGAGGATGGCCCTTGTCCCGGACGCCAGGTGCCGTAGACTCGCGGATGCTGGGGAACAGTCGATGCTCGGGTGAGGACGGACGGGAATGGTGCAACACCGGCTGAAGAAGCATGACTGCACTCTGCACACCACTGATGTTGTCGAGCGTCTCGGACTCCTCGTGCCTTGCATCGCGGAGGTGGAAGACAGACCTGTTCGGCCGGCCGAGTTGGCAGTTTGGATCCATATCGAGGCCGAGAACGAACCCGAGATCGCGGAACACGGCTGGCTGGTGGAACTGGACGACGAGGTCAGTCTGCTCGTTCGCCCCGATCACGACGACCTGGCGGACCTGTTGGGAGAGCAGGTCGGTGTCCGTTCGGTTGTCCAGCTCGATCGCGAAGTCTTCGCCGTTGACGCTCCCCGGTTGTGTGACGACGGACTGCGGGCAGCCGTTCTGCAAGCCGTCGCTGCTGCCAACAGGATGGCCCACGACCCGCATCTGGCCGGTCAGCCGGGCACCCCGGCCGGAGACAGCGCCGCCCCGCCCGCCCCGGCGCCCACCGCGCAGACAACCCAGTCGGCACAGACGGTGGAACCTCCCGAAGACGACGACCTGTGCCGCCTGGTCTCCGGGGACGCGGCCAGTGACGGCCGGAGCGTTCAAATATGGGTCAACCGTAATGGCATCCTCATCCTGCCCGCCGGCACCATCCCTCACGGCCCCCTGGACGACAGCGAGAACCCACACTTTCAGCGCGCCACCGTTGCGTCGGCTCGTGCAGCCGGCCTGGCAAAGCGCCATGCAGGGAGGTGGATCCCCTATTCCTCCCTCAGCAAGCTCCGGCTGCGCCGGCCCGGGCTGGTGCGACGCCGCTGGACAGCTACCGTCGTCGAGCAGGGCGGCGCACCGGTCCCCTTGAGCTGGCACGGAACCCGTCCCCACGCTCTGTTGTTCTGGGGGTACGTCGTCGCCCGGTGCGGTCTCGGCCGGGTGGACGGACTGCCCTAAATAGGGACGGGCCTGGTGGGCGGGAAGAGTTGGTCCTAGACAGAATGCCTCACACCTAACGCGGCCGGGCGGTCCTCGGCGCCGTCACCATCTGGCTCAGGGAATCGGGAGACATGCCCTATTCCGCCCCGTGGCCCGGGGCAACTTCCTCCCCGGCCCGGACCGGGCCCGGCGCTGTTCCGCCGCCGAAGGGGCGTCCGCCGAGGGTCTCGCGGCCGTGGGCGGTCAGCCAGTTGCCGAGCTCCGGCCCCGCCGGAACTATCCCGGTGGGGTTGATGTCCTCGTGGACGATGTAATAGTGCTGCTTGATCTGCACGAAGTCGGTGGTGTCGCCGAACCCCGGGGTCTGGAACAGGTCGCGGGCGTAGGCCCACAGGGCCGGCATCTCGGTGAGTTTCTGCCGGTTGCACTTGAAATGCCCGTGGTAGACGGCGTCGAACCGCGCCAGCGTCGTGAAGAGCCGGACGTCGGCCTCGGTGATCGTGTCTCCCACGAGGTACCGCTGTCCGGTGAGGCGCTCCTCCAGCCAGTCCAGGGCGGTCCAGAGCCGGTCGTAGGCGGCATCGTAGGCTTCCTGGGTGCCGGCGAAGCCGCAGCGGTACACGCCGTTGTTCACCTCGGTAAAGACCCGCTTGTTGACCGCGTCGATCTCCCCGCGCAGTGCCTCCGGGTAGAGGTCCGGGGCGCCGGGGCGGTGGTACGCGGTCCACTCGGTCGCGAAGTCGAGGGTGATCTGCGGGAAGTTGTTGGTCACCACCTGGCCGCTGGCGACGTCGACGATGGCCGGCACGGTGATGCCGCGGGGATAGTCCGGGAACCGGCGGAAGTAGGACTCCTGGATCCGTTCCACGCCGAGCACCGGATCCTTGCCGCCCGGGTCCAGGTCAAAGGTCCAGGAGCGTGCATCATGGGTGGGGCCGGGCTGGCCGAGGGATATGGCGTCCTCGAGGCCGAGCAGCCGCCGCACGATCACGGTCCGGTTGGCCCACGGGCAGGCGCGGGCCGCGACCAGCCGGTAGCGTCCGGGCTCCACCGGCCAGCCGGGCTCACCGTTCCGGCCGGGGGCGCCGTCGCGGGTGATCCGGTCCTCGATGTAGTTGGTGTCGCGGTTGAACTCCGCACCTCCGGTGACGTAGGCGCCCTTGGTGCTGAATCCCGGGTTGTCCGTGTGTGTTGTGCTCATGGTCCCAGCCTATGCCGGGGTGCCGCCTACTGCGGGCACGGTCAGGGACGGCAGTGTTGCGAAGACCTGCGACATCGGCTGCCACGCCACCCACCAGGCGGCACCGACGACGGCGGCAAACAGCACGATCCAGACGACGGCTGGGATGCGGGTGGCCCGGGAGAGCAGGTACGCGTCCGACGTCGCCAGCCGGTCCCGCCGTTTCAGGTGCACGTTGGCGAGCTTGCCGAGGTCCCGGACGGCGGCGACGAGAAGTGCCAGGCCCAGCACGATCATGACATGGCCGTTGAATTCGGGCGGGACGAACAGCACCAGCAGGGCGGCGGCCAGGACCGCGGCGGCGGTGATCAGCAGCCCGATGCCGTTGCGGATGAACAGGAACGAGGCCAGCAGGATGAGGGTCCCGAGGGACATCGCCGCCGGACCCCAGCCGTTGAAGCCGCTCCAGACCATCGCAGCGCCGACGACGGCCGGCACCGGGTAGCCCCAGAACGTGGACCAGACGGCGGCCAGGGGTCTGCGGCTGAAGGTGGTCGTCGTGCCCGAGTGGTCCAGGCGCAGGTGGATGCCACCCAGGCGCTGCCCGGTCATGAGGGCCGCGAAGGCGTGGCCGAGTTCGTGGGTGACGGTGGCCAGCAGTCCGAAGTACCGCCAGGTCACCCGCGGCAGGGAGAGGGCGACGGCCAGGAGGATGACGAGGGCCAGCTCAGTGCCGGTGACGTGCGGGACGGGGGAGTGGGTGAATCCGGCGACAATCCGGTTCCACCACGTCTCGTCAGCGTTGGTCATGCTCTTGTCCGGCCCGGTGTTCCAGCGGCGCCCGCGGGTCCGGCACTGTGGCGGATGCAGTACGGGGTCCAGGGCCGGGCCTCCAGCCGGCCCTCCGCGATGTGTTCCCCGCACACGGCGCAGATGCCGTACGTGCCGGCGTCGATGCGTTCCAGGGCCGCCTCGATCTGCGCGAGGCTCTGACGGCTCTGCTCCAGCAGGGCGGAGGCCTGGGAGAGCTCAAACGCGATCGTCGCTCCCTCGGGATCGTGTTCGTCGTCGACGTTGGAATCCTGCCGGGCGGCGTTCACCGAGGAGATGTCCCGGCGAAGCGCGGGGAGGAGCACAAGTTTCCGGCGGCGCTCCTCCTGGAGGAGGGCCCGGAACCGTTCGACGTCGACCATAGGCTGCAAGGCTAGCGCGGACGCTGCGGCCGAGTCTAAAGCCGGCGACGAAATACCCGGGCAGGCCGGCCCCAGCAGGCCGGGCCGAAAGGCCCCTTGCCCGGGTGGGTCTCCGCCGTACAGTGGGGAAGGGAGCGCTTGCCCCTCAACGTGCCCCGAAAATTGGTGTGCCGGCAACGGCACCGTCTAGCCGGCACAAACCGTACTTACCAGTACCCGTATCAGCGGACGTAGGAGACGTCATGGATCAGCCAGCGGCCAGCACCAACAAGAACGCCGACGAGGACGCCGAGGCCCTGGCCGCGGTGGAGCACCACCATGCGGGCATGCTCAAGCGCCTCCGCGCGCTGACGGCGACCCTGGTCCGCGCTGTCCGGACGGGTGACACCGTGGCGGAGCACGACGCCCATGAGGTGCTGGTGGAGTGGTGCGAGACCGATCTCGTCCCGCATGCGCTCGCCGAGGAGGGTCCGCTGTACAGTGCGCCCCGGAACCTGCCGCAGGGAAAGCTGCTCGTGGAGGGGATGCTCGCCGAGCATCAGGTGATCGTCGGACTGGTCGAGGAACTGCGGGGATCCACCGGGGTGGACGCCGCCGTGGCGGCCGGCTCCATCCGGAGCATTTTCGCCCTGCACGTGGAGAAGGAGAACCGGCTCCTGATGCCGTTCATCGTGGCATCCCCGGAACTGTCACTGGCCCGCGCCGTCGAGGGGCTGCATGAACTGGTCGGCGAAACCCACGCCCATCGACACGGTACGGGGCACGGGGGCAGCGTCTAGAGTTGCCCCATGGCTGAAGGAATGAACCACAACAACGGGCCCGGCGCAGCCACACTCCTGCGGGAACTGGCGTCCGCCCACGGCGTCGGGACCTCCTACTGGGGCTGGGACGGCGTCGAACGCTCCGTCGCGGACGGCACCCTGCGCGGCGTCCTGGCCGCGCTGGGCGTCCCGGCCGGGGAACCGGACGAGATGGAACGGTCCCTCGCTGAGGCCCGCCTGGCGCCGTGGCGGCGCCTGCTGCCACCGGTCGCCGTCGCCCGCGAAGGGCAGGAACTCCCCGTCAACGTCCACGTCCCGCAGGGGAGTGCCGTCAGCGTCTGGATCGTCACCGAGGACGGCCAGCGGTATGAGGCAACGCAGCGGGAGAACTGGGACGCGCCGGCCGACGTCGACGGCGTTCTCACCGGCCGGGCGGTGTTCGCGGTCCCGGGCCATCTGCCCCTCGGCTGGCACACGCTGCTGGCGGACAATGAGGGCACGATGGCCCAGTGCCCGCTCATCGTCACACCGCGGAGGCTCCGCACGACCGAGGCGCTCGCCGGCCGGCGGAACTGGGGCCTGACCGCGCAGCTTTATTCCGTGCGCTCCTCCCGGTCCTGGGGCATCGGCGACTTCTCCGACCTCGCCGATCTCGCCGCCATGACCGGGCAGGAGGGAGCCGGTTTCCTGCTGGTCAACCCGCTGCACGCCGCCGAGCCCCGGCCGCCGGTCGAGGACTCGCCCTACCTGCCCACGACACGGCGTTACTTCAACCCGCTCTACCTCCGGGTGGAGGAGATCCCCGAATACGGCTATCTCGGCCCGGCCGGCCGGGCCGAGGTGGAGCGGCTGGCGAATCAACAGCACGCGGCGAACCACTCCAAGGCTCTGCTGGACCGGAACTCCAGCTACGGGGCCAAACTCACCGCGCTGGAGCTGCTGTTCGGCGTCCCCCGCGACCCCGCCCGCAGCGTCGCGTTCGCTGACTTCTGCGCCGGGGAGGGGCAGGGACTCGACGACTTCGCCCTGTGGTGCGCCCTGGCCGAGAAGCTGCCCCCGGACGCCCCGCAGTGGGCGGCGGAAGCCACCTCGCCGGGCACCGCCTACTGCAAGGAACAGCGGGCCCTGCTGGCCGGCCGGATCGAGTTCCACCGCTGGCTGCAGTGGCTCTGCGACCAGCAGCTCGAAGCCGCCCAGCGCTCCGCCCGGCTCTCGGGCATGGAAATCGGCGTCATCCACGATCTTGCGGTCGGGGTGAAACCCGGCGGCGCGGACGACTGGTCGCTTGCCGGGGTGCTGGCCCGGGACGTCACGGTCGGCGCCCCACCGGACATGTTCAACCAGCAGGGGCAGGACTGGACCCAGCCGCCCTGGCACCCCGGCCGGCTCGCCGAATCCGGTTACGCGGCCTACCGGGACATGCTCCGGACCGTGCTGCGCCATGCCGGCGGAATCCGGGTGGACCATATTCTGGGCCTGTTCCGGCTGTGGTGGATCCCGGAAGGGGCCGGGCCGGAGCACGGCACCTACGTCTATTACGACCACGAGGCGCTGATCGGCATCCTTGCCCTGGAGGCGCAGCGGGCCGGAGCGATCGTGATCGGCGAGGACCTGGGCGTGTTTGAGCCGTGGGTCCGGGACTATCTGGCCGAACGCGGCATCTTCGGCACGTCGATCCTCTGGTTCGAGCACGACGCCGACGGCCCGATCCCGCCGGAACGGTACCGCCAGCAGTGCCTGACCAGCGTCAACACCCACGACCTGCCCCCGACGGCCGGCTACCTGGCCGGCGAACACGTCACCCTCCGCGAATCCCTGGGCCTGCTTCAGCGACCGGTGGACGAGGAGCGCGCCGAGGCCGCCGCCGAGCAGCAGGCGGTGCTCGGCCTCCTGCGGGACCGCGGTCTCCTGCCGGAGCCGGGGCACCAGGACGTGCAGGCCACCGTCGAGGCGCTCTACGCTTTCACCACGCTGACGCCCTCGTCCCTGCTGGGCGTCGCCCTCGTTGACGCGGTGGGGGAGACCCGGACGCAGAACCAGCCCGGGACCAGCACGCAGTACCCCAACTGGCGCATACCGCTGGCCGGTCCGCGCGGACCCGTCCTGCTGGATGCGCTGCAGGCCGATCCCGGCTTCCGTTCGCTCGTCGGTACCATCCGGTCCGCGCTGCCTCCGGATGCCTAGAAGCGGCGGGGGCGCAGTGCGGTGCGCGGCGATCCCGGGCAGCCGGGTCGCGACGGTCTTCGCCGGACCCGCGGCGCGGAGGCAACCCTGTGAAGGACTAGCGCTGCCGGGTCCCGGCGGCAAGATCCTTGACCCAGTCCGGGGTGGCCAGGCCCAGGCGCCGGTCGGTGACGAGGCGGAGCCTGGCGGCTGCAATCTGAACGCCGGGGTCGCGGGAGGCGGCACGGTGTCCGGGGACGGCGGCTTCCGGCCGCGCGATGACGGCCGGCCGGGCCGGGGCGCGGTCCAGCGGATCTTCCCAGGCCACCGTGATGATCTTTAGTTCCTCAGGGCTGGCCAGTCCACTCTCGGCGAGGACGGCCATGACCCCCAGGCCCAGTTCGGCCCGGCGCGGGTCCTCGGAGAGGGAGCTGTCCAGGGCCCACTGGCTGCGGTTCCACCATTCGCTCCGGTTGTCGGCTTCCCGTTGCTGGGCCAGCGCGGCCGTGTCAGCGGCGGCGCGCTGCTTCAGGGTGCGCAGGCTGACGGCTGCCCCGATGACCGCCGCGAGCAGCACGGCCAGCGGACCCAGGGCGGCCAGGACCTCCCACCACTCGGCGGGACCGGTCTGGACGACGACGTCGACGGGAAGTGGGGAGGGTGTCACGGCACCAGCATAGGCCCCGTGCTTCCTGGCGCCCATCGCGGCTGACGGGGCGGATTGAGGCAACCCGGTCCTTACGGCTCTGGGGCCCGGCGCCGCGCACCGGACACACTGCTGCCATGAGTGATGTGCTGACGCTGATTCCCCCCGTCGAACGCAACGCGGGCGCCAACCGGGCCCTGCATCCGGACCGTCTGTGGACCCGGCTGGTGCGCGGCGGGGCCGGACTTGCCATACTCGCCGCCCTCGCCCAGGAGATCTACGACGCGACGCAGCCGGGCAACTCCGTCGACATCCCCCAACTCATCTCCCAGTTCACCTTCCAGTCAAACCTCGTCCTCGGGCTCGTGTTTCTGGTGTCCGCCGCGCGGCAGCGTGCACGGCTGCCCCTGTGGTGGGATCACCTGTTCGGAGCCCTCGCCTTCTACCTGGTGATGACGGGCATCATCTACGTGGTGCTCGTGGCTCCGCCCGGTGAAGCGTGGTGGACACTGGACATGTACTGGCCGTGGATGATCACCCACCGCATCGCACCGCTGGTCGCGGGGCTCGACTGGCTCCTGGTCACCCGCACGGTCCGCGGCCAGTGGCGGAGGCCCCTCGTCTGGCTTTGCTACCCGGTCGCTTTCCTGGTCTTCTCGTGGGTGCGCGGCGCCCTCGACGGCTGGTATCCCTACGACTTCCTCAACCCGGGGCTCGACGGCGGCTGGCCTGCCGTAATCGCCACGAGCGCCCAGGTGCTCGCCGCGTTCCTCGTGGTCGGGGTGCTTGTGCACCTCGCCGGCAATGCCCGGGTGGGCCTCGCCCGCGGACCCGGAGAGGGGTCCCATGCCTAGCCGCCGGTCCCGCCCGGCTCGACTCGGCGTCGTGTCCGTGTCCCTGCTCGGCGTGTTCCTCTCCGCGTGCTCCCAGCCCGCGGGCCGGAGCGGGCCGGCGTCGTCCCGGGCCCCCTCCTCCGGCACGGGCAACCCGGCCTGCGATCTCATCACACCGGAGATTGCGGCGAAAGCCGAACCCGGGCTTGTGCCGGTGGGCCAGATCAGCCCGGCCAGGCCGCCGGGCAGCAAGGCCTACCATGGCCGGGGCCGGCATCCCGGACGGCGATGCGATGGCCCGTGCGCTCTCGCAGGCAGCGGTGGACGGCGGCTGGGGCAACGGCACCGCGCTCAGCGTCCCCGCCGCCCCTCCCGTGGGTCCGCCGGCGACGACAAACAACGCGGTCTGCGTGCTGAGGTCCTGATCTCCCCGACGGGGCCCACTGCCGGGGAGACGAAGGAGCAACTCATCACCCTCGTGCGCGACGTCGAGTTCTGACGCCGCGCTGAACTGCTCCCCGAGCTCAGCGACCAGCGACCAATCACGCTGGTCCGGAAGACTCCAGTAGCTTCACCACAGGTGCTTCCGCCATGCCCCACCCCTTAGCCTCAGGCATCAGGGCCCATGGTGGGAGCTACTTCCGGAGGAGGGACGAACCTGAGATCATTCAAGCAGGGGAGGGACTAAAGCAGCCGGGCCGGCTGCGTCCCGTCCCACACCGGAAGTACCCATGGAGGGCTCACATGCATCCTCTGACCCTGATTTGTATCGTCCTCGCTGCGGCGGTTCTCTGGATGGCTTTTACCTGGGGGATGCTCGCCCATCTCGCTCACTCCGAACGCCGGGCAGGGCTGAGACCTCCGCGCCAGCGTGCTGATGCTGTCGGGCGGAGGCATGGGGCCGGAACCCCGAGGAGACTCAAGGTGCGGCACCGCGGGACGTCGCGGCGGGTCGCCATCCACCGTCAAATTAGGTAGCCGCTACCCGTCAACCGGACTCCGGCGTACGCCTATCGTCTTGCCCGCCCGCCGTGCGGTGAAGGTGTCCCCTCCTGGGGGCCCCACCAGGAAAGTCAAGAAACGGCGACCGGCACCGATATCCGGGACTCTCCGGCGCGGTGCCAGTTTTTCCGTTACCCGCTGGCGGGTTTGACCTCAAGGATGACTTCAACGGGTTTTCCGGGGCCGGGGCTGGCGACTGCAAGTCTGTAGTCGTAATCGCCGTCCGCTGCGGTGCCGGTGCATACCGGGATGTTGCCTCCCGAATTGGGCCGCCGCTGGCAGGTCCCTTCCAATTTCAGGGAGAGGGACGCCGGCGCCGCAATGGCCTGGAGGTCTGCCGGGGTCAGCTCCGTTCCGGTGGCCCACCGCCGGGCGAGGCTCGGACACGGGTTGGTGCTGATACACAGGAACTGCTCCCTGCGCACAATGTTGTCCAGCTGCTTCCAGGTGGACGGGATCGCGAGACGGGCGGAACGGGACATCATTTCGTCGGTGGTCCGGTCGTCGGCGGCCCGGATGAGGAAAAACGATATCCCCACGATCAGGACTACGGCGGCGAGAATGGTCCCCGTTCGTCGTCTCACTGTGTTCCCCCAAAACATCGGCCGGCACCGTCGCCTTCTAGTCTCCCGTCGGGGGTGCTGACTGCATCGTACCCTCATGTTCCCGCCGTGACCGAGGAGCCGGAACCGTGTGGGTGAAACGGAAGCCCGCGTGGGTGGGGAAAGAAAAAAACCCCCAGAATCCTTGGATTCTGGGGGGTTTTCCTTTTGTGCGCGGAGGGGGACTTGAACCCCCACCCCCTTTCGAGGACTAGCACCTCAAGCTAGCGCGTCTGCCATTCCGCCACCCGCGCAGGTGGTATTCGGTGTACCTTTTCGCCTTTCAGCGTTTCGGTTTTCTCCGAAGCAGCGAGAAAGACTCTAGCATGAACTTTCCTGAAACAAATAATCGGGGCCTGAACGAGCATGTGGGTAGGCTGAAGCCAGCAACAGAGCCGCCGCCACGAGGAGTGAACATGACTGACATCAGGCCCGAGGACGAAGTCGTCAGGATCTGCCAGGAACTGATCCGGATCGACACGTCCAACTACGGCGACGGTTCCGGCCCGGGGGAGCGGGCAGCCGCCGAATACACCGCGGGACTGATGACCGAAGTGGGGCTGGATGCGGAGATCTTCGAGGCCGCCCCGGGACGCGCCAGCGTGGTGACCAGGCTGGCCGGGGAAGACCCCTCCGCCAGCGCCCTCGTGGTCCACGGGCACCTGGACGTTGTCCCCGCACTCCGCGAGCAGTGGTCGGTGGATCCCTTCGGCGCGGAACTCAAGGACGGCATGATCTGGGGCCGCGGCGCCGTGGACATGAAGGACATGGACGCCATGATCCTCTCCGTTCTGCGGAATTTCGCCCGCACCGGACGCAAACCCAAGCGGGACCTGATCTTCGCGTTCTTCGCCGATGAGGAAGCCGGCGGCACCTACGGCGCCCGCTACGCGATCGAGAAACGGCCCGAACTCTTCGACGGCGCCACCGAGGCCATCTCCGAGGTCGGCGGCTTCTCCGCCACGATCGGCGGCCAGCGCACCTACCTGCTCCAGACCGCCGAAAAGGGACTGTCCTGGCTGCGCCTCGTCGCCCACGGCCGCGCCGGCCACGGCTCCCAGATCAACACGGACAATGCCGTCACGCGGCTGGCCAGCGCGGTGTCCCGGATCGGGGAATACCGCTGGCCGGTGGAGCTGACGCCCACCACGCGGCAGTTCCTTGACGGCGTGACGGAACTCACGGGCGTGGAATTCGACCCCGACGATCCGGACAAGATCCTCAAGGAGCTCGGCACCGTGGCCCGCTTCGTCGGCGCCACCCTGCAGAACACCACGAACCCCACCCTGCTCAAGGGCGGCTACAAGCACAATGTGATCCCCGAATCCGCGGAGGCTCTCATCGACTGCCGGACCCTGCCCGGCCAGGAGGAGCATGTCCTCGAAATCGTCCGCGACCTCGCCGGCAAGGGCGTGGACGTGAGTTACGTCCACAACGACGTCTCGCTGGAGGTGCCGTTCGCCGGGAACCTCGTGGACTCCATGATCGACGCGCTGCACGCCGAGGACCCGGGAGCCAAGGTGCTGCCCTACACACTGTCCGGCGGCACGGACAACAAGTCGCTGAGCCGCCTGGGCATCACCGGGTACGGCTTCGCGCCGCTCCAGCTCCCGGACGAACTGGATTTTACCGGGATGTTCCACGGCGTGGACGAGCGCGTCCCCACCGACTCCCTGAAATTCGGCGCCCGGGTGCTCGATACCCTGCTCACCAATTACTGAAGCCTGTTACTTGAAGCCTGAGAGACCCCGCCCCATGAGCCCCGAAGATGTCCTGCCCGATGCCCTGCTGGAGCGGATCCGCGGGCGTGCCGCCGGCTATGACCGGGACAACGCCTTCTTCCACGAGGACCTGACGGAGCTGGCGGCGGCCGGCTACCTGAAAATCTTCGTTCCGGCGTCCGACGGCGGCCTGGGACTCGGGCTCCAGGCGGCGGCGCAGCTGCAGCGGCGGCTGGCGACGGCGGCCCCTGCCACCGCACTGGCGATCAACATGCATCTGGTTTGGACCGGCGTCGCGCACGTCCTGGCCGCCCGGGGCGACTCGTCACTCGATTTTGTCCTCCGGGAGGCCGGGCAGGGTGAGATCTTCGCGTTCGGGAACTCGGAGGCCGGGAACGACGCGGTGCTCTTCGACTCCCGCACCACGGCCGTCCCGCAGGCCGGCGGCGGCTATGCCTTCACCGGCCGCAAGATCTTCACGAGCCTCTCGCCGGCATGGACCCGGCTGGGGATCTTCGGCAAGGACGCCTCTGCCGCGGACGGCGAAGGGCAGCTGGTCCATGGCTTCCTCACCCGGGAGAGCTCCGGGTACGAGATCCTGGCGGACTGGGACACCCTGGGCATGCGCGCCAGCCAGTCGAACACCACGGTCCTGGACGGCGCGGTGGTGCCGGCGGAGCGGATCTTCCGCACGCTGCCGGTCGGCCCGAACGCGGACCCGCTGATCTTCGCCATCTTCGCGTGCTTCGAGACGCTGCTGGCCGCGGTCTACACGGGCATCGGCGAACGGGCCCTGACCCTGGGCGTAGACGCGGTCAAGCGGCGGACGTCCTTCAAGAACGGCGGGCGCAGCTACGCCCAGGACCCCGACATCCGCTGGAAGGTGGCAGCCGCGGCCATGGCGATGGACGCGCTGTACCCGCAACTCTCGAGCGTTGCCACGGACGTCGACGCGCTGGCCGATCACGGCAGCCAGTGGTTCCCGAAACTGGTCGGGCTTAAAGTCAGCGCCACGGAGACGGCCCGCACGGTCGTGGACCTGGCCATCAGGGTATCCGGGGGATCGAGCTACTTCCGCGGTTCCGAGCTGGAACGGCTGTACCGTGACGTGCTCGCAGGAATGTTCCACCCCTCCGACGACGAATCGGCGCACAACACAGTGGCCAACGCGTGGCTGGGACCGCTCGAGACGCCCTAGACAGTCCGCTGGTCTCCAGGACCCTAGACGGTCCGCTGGACCTGGGTGACCCGGCGGCGGAGCCAGAAGCGGCGGCCGCCGCCTAAATACAGTACGCTGCGCTCCAGTTCCCACTTGCCGTACTCGGAGTGTTCCACCAGGAGGCGGCGCGCTTCCGGCAGGGAATCCTCAGGACTGACGGTCAGTACGAGGTACTCGTACTGCCTCACATAGTCCCGTTCCCGCCGGACTGAACTGCTGAGAAAATGTTCCTTCATTGCTCTCCATTTTCTTCCTTTTCCGGCTAACGTGAAGTCATGAGCATCGATCCGCGTGTCGCGCTTGAAGCCCTGACGGCTGCCCTGGAGGAACACCTCGCCGCTGCGTCAGCACGCCGGGGACCCGGGGACCCCGCGGTCGAGGCGGCGTTTTTTGCCGTTGCCGATGCCTTTGAAGTCTACGACGACTCCCTCTATGAAGCGTACGGCGAAGTGACAGGACTTGGGGTCCTGGATGACGACGGCGATGACGACGAGGAAGAAGACGTCGACGACGAGGAAGACCTCGAAATCCTGCAGTGACCTTGGATCCGGCAGTGACTCAGTCCGGCCGGGACGCCGCTCAGGCGGGTCTGGACACGTCCTCCAGGGCCTGGGCGATCTGCGGCGGAAGCGGTGCCAGCGTTGAATCCAGGATCTCCTTGAGCTGAACCGGCGTGCGCGGGCCCACAATCGCTGTCGCCACACCGTGCTGGGAGAGCAGCCAGCTCAAAGAGACGTCCAGGGCTGTCCGGCCCAGCCCCTTCGCCGCCATCGCCACGGCCTCCACCACACTGGAAGAGGTCCCCTCGAGGTACGGCTCGACATAGCCGGCCAGCCGCGCATGGGCTGCCCGTGAATCCGCCGGAATGTGCCCGCGGTACTTGCCGCTCAGCACCCCGCGCCCCACCGGCCCCCAGGCCATCAGGCCCAGGCCGGCGTCCTCGATGGCGGGAATGAGTTCAGCTTCGGGGGCGCGGTGCAGCAGGGAGTACTCCGACTGGTTCGCGACCAGCGGGAACCCCGCGACGGCTGCGGCCTTGGCCGTCTGCCAGCCGTTGAAGTTGGAGACCCCCGCATAGCGGGCCCGGCCCGAGCGGACGGCGAATTCGAGCGCGGACAGCGTCTCCTCCAGCGGGACGTTGGGGTCCCAGGCCTGGGCGAACCACAGGTCCACGTAGTCGGTGCCCAGCCGGGCGAGGCTCGCGTCCAGGCCGGAGAGCATCCCGTTCCGGGACGTGTCCACGCCGCGGCGGCCGTCCGACGTCGACAGACCGGCTTTCGTGGAGATGACCACTTCGGAGCGGGCAACAACGTCGCCCAGCATTCCGCCCAGCATCGCCTCGGCCTGGCCGTCGCTGTAGGACGCGGCCGTGTCGATCAGGGTGCCGCCGCCGTCCATAAAGGTGCGGAGCAGGGCCGAGGCATCCTGCTCATCGGTTTCCCGGGCCCAGGACATGGTGCCGAGGGAAAGAGAGGACACGCGCAACCCACTGTTGCCGACATAACGCTGCTGCATGTCAGCTAGCTTACGGGGGTTCGGACGCCTTCATGACGTAGGGTCTATCTACGTGAACTGGTTTGAAGCGGCCTTTCTGGGCCTTGTGCAGGGACTGACAGAATTCCTCCCGATTTCCTCAAGCGCCCATCTGCGGATCGTTGGCTCCTTCCTTCCCAACGCTGCCGACCCCGGGGCCGCCTTTACGGCAATCACCCAGCTGGGCACGGAAACCGCCGTCATCGTCTACTTCTGGCGGGACATTGTGCGGATCGTCACTGCCTGGGCCGGATCGCTGACCGGCAAAGTCCCGCGGCAGCACCCGGACGCCAGGATGGGCTGGCTGGTGATCCTGGGCAGCCTGCCGATCATCATCCTCGGCCTGCTGTTCCAGGACCAGATCGAGTCCGTGCTCCGCAGCCTCTGGATTGTCGCCACCATGCTGATTGTCTTCGGGATGATCCTCGCCGTCGCCGACGCCTTCGGACGCCAGGAACGCGAGCTGACCCAGCTGACCTACAAACACGGCATCCTCTACGGCCTGGCCCAGGCCATGGCCCTGATTCCCGGGGTCTCCCGCTCCGGCGGCACGATCACCGCCGGGCTGCTGATGGGCTACACCCGCGAAGCGGCGGCCCGCTACTCCTTCCTGCTGGCCATCCCGGCCGTGTTCGGCAGCGGCCTCTACCAGCTCTACAAGGTGGTCTCCGCGGACGGCATCACCGGCCCCTACAGCCTCCTGGAAACGGCGCTGGCCACCGCCGTCGCCTTTGTGGTGGGCTACATCATCATTGGCTGGTTCCTGAAGTACGTCTCCACCCATGGCTACCGGCTCTTCGTCTGGTACCGGATTCTCCTGGGCCTGGCCCTGTACCTGCTGCTCGGTTTCGGCGTCATCAGCGCCTAGCACTAGGCTTGGGCTGTGAAGTCTTGGATCTCCCGCCCCGTTCCCCAGCTCCCGGGCAGCATGCCTGCCCTGCGCCTCTTCGACACCGCCAAGGGCAGCGTCGTCACCCTCGGGGCAGCAGGCGAACAGTCGATGTATGTCTGCGGAATCACCCCGTATGACGCCACGCACATGGGCCACGCGGCCAGCTACGTCGCGTTCGACCTGCTCAACCGCGCCTGGCGCGACGGCCGCCAGCAGGTCTCCTACGTCCAGAACGTCACCGACGTCGACGACCCCCTGCTGGAACGCGCGACCGCCACCGGAGTGGACTGGCGCGACCTCGCCGCCAGCCAGATCAGGCTCTTCCAGACCGACATGGAAGCCCTGAACGTGCTGGCCCCGGACCACTACGTGGGCGCGGTGGAAGCCATCCCGCTGATCGTTCCCGCGATCGAACGCCTGGTCGAGCGGGGCCTGGCCTACCGGGTGGCCGGCACCGCCGGCGAGCCGGACGGCGACGTCTATTACGACGTCGAAGCGGCCGGCAAGCACTCCGCCGAGGCCACGGACGCCTGGACCCTGGGCGCCGTTTCCGGACTGTCCGACGCGGAGATGCTTGGGCTCTTCGCCGAACGCGGCGGCGACCCCGGCCGGGCCGGCAAACGCCAGGCTCTGGACCCGCTGCTCTGGCGGGTAGCCCGCGAAGGCGAACCGTACTGGCCCGGCGACGGGCTCGGGGAGGGCCGGCCCGGCTGGCACATCGAATGCACCGTCATCGCCCAGAAGTACCTGCCCGCCCCGTTCACCGTGCAGGGCGGCGGCTCGGACCTGATCTTCCCGCACCACGAAATGGGCGCCGGGCATGCCTACTCCCTAACCGGTGTGCCGCTGGCCCAACACTTCGCGCACGCCGGCATGGTGGGGCTCGACGGCGAGAAAATGAGCAAGTCCAAGGGAAACCTCGTACTGGTCTCCAAACTCCGCGCCGCCGGCGAGGACCCGGCCGCGATCCGGCTGGCCATCCTGGCCCACCACTACCGCAGCGACTGGTCCTGGACCGAGGCCGGCTTCGCCCAGGCCAAGGAACGGCTCCGCACCTGGCGGGCTGCCCTGGACGCGGCGCCCGAGGGCTCGGCCGCCGGGCTGGTGTCCCGGCTGCGTGCCGAGCTCTCGAACGATCTGAACGCCCCCGGGGCTGTCGCCGCCATGGATGAGTGGGCCGCGGCGGCCCTCCAGGGAGGGCAGGCCGGATCCGCCCCGGACGCCGCCCTGGCGGCCGATGCCATCAACGCCCTGCTGGGCGTCGAACTCTAGGGCTTGTCCTTGCCGCGGCGTTTGAGGTAGCGCTCGAACTCCCGGGCAATCGACTCGCCGCTGGCCTCCGGCAGGTCGGCGGTGTCTTTCGCTTCCTCCAGCTGGCGCACATACGCCGCGATCTCGGGGTCCTCGGTCGCCAGCTCGTCAACGCCGCGTTCCCAGGCATCGGACTCCTCGACGAGATCCTGGGTGTCGAGCGGAACCTGCAGGAGCTCCTCGATCCGGTGCAGCAGCGCGAGCTGTGCCTTGGGGGAGGGCGCCTGGGCCACGTAGTGCGGCACTGCGGCCCAGAGTGAGACCGTGGGCAGCCCGGCCAGCAGCGCCACCTCGGCGAGGACCCCCACGATCCCTACGGGACCCTCGTACTGTGAGGCCTCAAGGTCCATCCGCTCACGCAGCGCAGGGTCATCCGTCGACGTGCTCACCGGGATGGGCCGGCTGTGCGGCACGTCGGCGAGGAGGGCGCCGACGAGGATGACGTAGTCAACATGGAGTGCCTCGGCGTGGACCAGCAGTTCGGCCGTGTAGGCCCGCCACTTGTACGACGGCTCGGTGCCCTGGACGAAGATGACGTCCACGTTTGAGTCGGGAACGCTGGCCTTGAAGATGCGGGTGGAGGGCCACTTGATTTTCCGCTCACCGGAGGACGTGCGGCGGATCGTGGGCCGGGTGAACTGGAAGTCGTAGTACTCGTCGGCGTCGACCGAACCGACCTTCTTGCCGCCCCAGAGCTTGTTGAGGTAGCGCAAGGCATCGCTCGCAGCCTCCCCGGCGTCGTTCCAGCCCTCAAAGGCGGCGAGCATCACCGTGATGCGCCGGCCCTCGGCTACGGGCTGCAGCAGCCGTTCCGGCTCGGGCACGTCGCCCGTTTCCGCGGGGTCTACCTCGAAGCTATTCATCCCTTCACCCTACGTCCAAGGACCCGGCCCCCGCAGGGAATGAAGCGCCGGAAAACGGCAGTCCCCGGCTGATATTCGCCGTAGGCGTAGTATCAGGCCCCTCACAGGGCCGCCCCGTAGACTGGAAAACATGCAATCCTCAGCTCCCCAGCCCCTGCTCAAAGCCGCGCTCTGGGACATGGATGGCACCATCGTCGACACCGAGCCGTACTGGATCGAGGCCGAACACGCCCTGGTTGCCGCGCACGGCGGGCAGTGGTCCCATGAGAAGGCCATGCAGCTCGTGGGCCAGTCGCTGGTCTTCTCCGCGGGCATCCTGCAGGACGCCGGGGTGGCGCTGGAGCGCCGGGAGATCATCGACATCCTGACGGCCCACGTCATCAGCCAGGTCCGCGCCTCCGTGCCGTGGCGGCCCGGTGCCCGCGAACTGCTGGAGGAGCTCCACACCGCGGGGATCCGCTGCGCCCTGGTGACCATGTCCGAGGCCCCCCTGGCCCGGGAGATCGTGGCCAGTCTGCCCCGGCCCTACTTCGAATTCCTCATCACCGGGGACACCGTCACGCAGGGCAAACCACACCCCGAGGCCTACCTCACGGCGGTCGGGCTGCTGCAGGAACAGGACCCGGAACTCGGCCTGCATCACTGCATCGCGCTGGAGGACTCCGTGCCGGGCGTCGCGGCCGCCGTCGCCTCCGGCGTGCTGACCGTCGCCATCCCGCACATCGTGCCGCTGCCGCATGATCCGCGCCACGCCATGTGGGACACCCTGGCCGGGCGAACCGTGGCCGACCTCGAAGAGCTCGTCGCGCTGCGCCACGAATTCCCGGACGCTACCTTCGGCCTGGCCGGCGGCCTCAACGGCGTCCCCGGCGGCCGGCCGGAACACGTCGCGGCAAAGGTCCCGGTCCATGACTGACACCGACACCCGCGGCCGCAGCGGACAGGACCCGCAGAAGCAGGGCCGCAAGGAGGGAATCCCGCTGGGGCGCATCGCCGGCATCCCGGTGATCCTCGCGTACTCGTGGTTCATCATTGCCGCGTTCACGGTGATTGCGTTCGGGCCGGTCCTGCAGAGCGACTATCCCCGCCTCGGCGTCACCGCCTTCTTCGTCGCCTTCGCCTACGCGCTGCTGCTCCTGATCTCCGTGTTGGTCCACGAACTCGCGCATGCGCTGACCGCCAAGCTGTTCCACTGGCCCACGGAGAAAATTGTCCTCAACCTCTGGGGTGGCCACACCGAGTTCCAGAGCTTCACTGCCTCTCCCGGGCGTTCTGTCCTCGTCGCCATGGCCGGTCCCGCTGCGAACTTCGTCCTTGCGGGCGCAGGCTGGCTCCTGCGGACCGGGGGCGATCTGACCGGCGTCCCCGGGATCCTGACCAACATCTTCGTCTGGGCCAACCTGCTGATCGGCATCTTCAACGTCCTGCCGGGGCTGCCGCTGGACGGCGGCCGGCTCGTCGAATCCGCCGTCTGGAAACTGACCGGCAGCCAGGAAAAGGGCACCGTGGCGGCCGGCTGGGGCGGGCGGATCATCGTGATCGGCCTTGTGGCCTGGTTTGTGGTCCTGCCCTTGCTCAGCGGCGACCGGCCGGACATCTCCCTGATGCTCATCACCGTCCTCGTCGGCAGCTTCCTCTGGATGGGCGCCACCGCCTCCATCGAACAGGCCCGGCTGCGGAGCCGCCTGCCGCTCGTGGAAGCCGGCGCGCTGGCCGAACCGGCGGTGGGCCTCCCGGAAGGAGCGTCCGTGGCCGAAGTGCTGGCGCTGGCCCCGGATCCCACCACGGGGGCGGGTCCCGCCGTCGTGCTCTACCGTCAGGACGGGCGGCCGGCCGCCGTGGTGGACGCCGGGGCCGTCGCCACGGTCTCCGCGTCCGCCGCCGCCACCACGCCCCTCACGGCCGTGTCCTACGCCCTCGGGGAGGGTGCCTACGTCCCGGAGTGGTCCAAAGGGCAGGAACTGATCCAGTACCTGGCCCAACTCGACGGCCTGGAATACGCCGTAGTCGACCGCGACGGAACGGTGACGGGCCTGCTGCGCCAGTCCGCGGTCCTGGGCGCCCTGACGGGCAAGAATCCCGGGTCCGGCAAGCGGATGTTCGGGCAAAGCCGGTAGAGTTACCTGCCGGTCGTGTATTTCCGGCCTGGGCGCACCGCCCTGGGCGCGAGCAGCCGGACCGCCGGCGATTTCCGCGGCCACACAGCTTTACAGGAGCGAGGAACACTTTCATGAGCAGCGACACCGCCGCCAGCACCAGCCCCGACGACGCCGCAACCGCCGACGGCGTACCCGCCGAAGGTGTTGACAATAGTCCGGCCACGAGCACAGATGCCCCGGCGGTGGCCCCGGCACGTGCCCTCGACGCACCCGTGGGCGCGGCCCGCCGCCGCGGACCGTTCCGGGAGGGCGAGCGGGTGCAGCTCACCGACGAGCGCGGCCGCATGAACACCATCAGCCTCGAAGTCGGCGGGGCCTTCCACACGCACCGCGGCTTCCTGAACCACGACGAGATCATCGGCAAGCCGGACGGCTCCGTGGTGGTCAACAACGTCGGCCAGCAGTACCAGACGCTGCGCCCCCTGCTCTCGGACTTCGTCCTCTCGATGCCCCGCGGCGCAGCCGTCGTCTACCCCAAGGACGCCGGCCAGATCGTCACCATGGCAGACATCTTCCCCGGCGCACGCGTCGTGGAAGCCGGCGTCGGTTCCGGCGCCCTGTCCATCTCGCTGCTCCGCGCGGTCGGCGACAACGGCTACCTGCACTCCTTCGAGCGCCGGGAAGAATTCGCCGACATCGCCCGCGGCAACGTCGAGACGATCTTCGGCGGCCCGCACCCGGCCTGGCAGATTTCCATCGGGGATTTCCAGGAGGAAGTGGTCCGCACCGAGGAGCCCGGCTCCGTGGACCGCGTGGTCCTGGACATGCTGGCGCCCTGGGAGTGCCTCGACGCGGTTGCCACCGTGCTGGCCCCCGGCGGCGTGTGGATCAACTACGTCGCCACCGTGACACAGCTGTCCCGGACCGCGGAGGCCATCCGCGCCGACGGCCGCTTCACCGAGCCCGACGCCTGGGAATCCATGGTCCGCGGCTGGCACCTCGAAGGCCTGGCGGTCCGTCCGGACCACCGGATGGTCGCACACACCGGCTTCCTGCTCGTGACCCGCCGGCTGGCCGACGGCGTCACGGGAATCTCCGTGAAGCGTCGCCCGTCCAAGACAGACTTCAACGCGGAGGACGTCAACGCCTGGACGCCCGGCGCCGTGGGGGAGCGCGCCGTGTCGGACAAGAAGCTGCGCCGGGCGGCCCGCGACGCCATTGCCGGAACCAACGTCAAGGACGATCCTGATATTACGAAGTAGTCCGCATTTCGGAAGTCTTCAGCGGGGTCCGGCGTCTTGGGGCTAATGTCTTAATAGAAGCGTAGGAAGGGGCTGATGCACGATGGAGACTCCGAACACCGATCCGGGCCAGACGCCTGCAGAGGACGCGGCAGCATCCGCGGGGCAGGCGCACGCCAGCGAACTGTCCGTGGCCGAGCGGCAGGTCAATATCCTCCGGGACAAACTCCGGCACATTGACCGACAGCTCGCCGCCGCGACGCAGAACAACTCCAAGCTCGTGGGCATGCTGGAAACCGCGAAAGCGGAAATCCTCCGGCTCAAGAACGCCCTCGACCAGGAAGGCCAGCCGCCGTACAGCTTCGGCACCGTGCTGCAGCTGAACCCTCGACGCCATCCCTCCGCCGGCAACGGCGGTCAGGCCGCCACCGAGGAATCGGTCGACATTTTCAACGCCGGCCGGAAGATGCGGGTCGGGATCAGCCCGCTGGTCAACATGAACCAGCTGGCGGTCGGCCAGGAGGTCCTCCTCAACGAGGCGCTGATGGTGGTCGCCGGGCTCGGCTACGAACGGGCCGGGGACCTGGTCACGCTGAAGGAGATGCTGGGCACGGACCGTGCCCTGGTCGTCGGCCGGGCCGACGAGGAACGCGTCATCCGGCTCTCCGGCGCCCTGCTCTCGCAGAAGCTCCGGGTCGGCGACGCCCTCTCGATCGATTCCCGCACGGGCTACGCCCTCGAAAAGATCCCGCGGTCCGAGGTGGAGAACCTCGTCCTCGAGGAAGTGCCGGACATCACTTACCAGGACATCGGCGGGCTGGGGCCGCAGATCGAGCAGATCCGCGACGCCGTCGAACTGCCGTTCCTGCATCCGGACCTGTACCGCGAACACGGGCTCAAGGCCCCGAAAGGCATCCTGCTCTACGGCCCGCCGGGTTGCGGCAAGACGCTCATCGCCAAGGCGGTCGCCAACTCCCTCGCCGCCCGGGCCGCCGAACGCACCGGCAAAACGGACATGAAGAGCTACTTCCTGAACATCAAGGGACCGGAGCTGCTGGACAAGTATGTCGGCGAGACCGAACGGCACATCCGGCTGATCTTCGCCCGCGCCCGGGAGAAGGCCTCCGAGGGCAGCCCGGTCGTGGTGTTCTTCGACGAAATGGACTCGCTGTTCCGCACCCGCGGCACCGGCATCTCCTCCGACGTCGAAACGACCATCGTCCCGCAGCTGCTCAGCGAGATCGACGGCGTGGAGCGGCTCGACAACGTGATCGTGATCGGCGCCTCCAACCGTGAGGACATGATCGACCCGGCGATCCTGCGGCCCGGCCGCCTGGACGTCAAGGTCAAGATCCACCGCCCCGACGCGGAGGCCGCGGCGGACATCTTCAACAAATACATCACCGCCGACCTTCCCTTCCACGAGTCCGACCTCGCCGAGCACCACGGCGACGTGCAGGCCACCGTGGATGCGATGGTCCAGCGCACCGTCGAGGCGATGTACTCCACCGACAAGTCCAACGAATACCTCGAGGTCACCTACGCCAACGGCGACACCGAAATGCTCTACTTCAAGGACTTCAACTCCGGCGCCGTGGTGCAGAACGTCGTCGACCGGGCCAAGAAATACGCCATCAAGGACCTGCTCACCGTGGGCCAGAAGGGCATCCGGATCGACCACCTGCTGCGCGCCGTCGTCGACGAGTTCCGCGAGCACGAGGACATGCCCAACACCACCAACCCGGACGACTGGGCACGGATCTCGGGCAAGAAGGGCGAGCGCATCACGTACATCCGCACCATCGTCCAGGGCAAGGCCGGGCAGGAACCCGGCAAGTCCATCGAGACGATGCCGAGCACGGGCCAGTACCTGTGACGTCGGCTGTACCCGGCAGGCCGGCCGGCGTGTCCGGCGGACTGCCGGTCGGCGGCGCCATGCGGGTGATGGGCTCGGAGACCGAATACGGCATCCACGCCCCGTCCGCGCCCGGCGCCAACGCCACGATGATGTCCGCCCGCGTGATCCAGGCCTACGCCCAGGTGACCCGGCAGCGCGCCGCCGGCGGGGCCGAGACCCGCTGGGACTACACCGACGAGGAACCGCTGCATGACGCCCGCGGCTGGACGCTGGAGCGCAGCCAGGCCGAACCGGACCAGCTGACCGACCAGCCGCCCGTCCTCGACGCCGAGGCGGTCGCCCTGGCCTATGGCCGGCAGGAGCTGGAAGCCGACGGCGAGGACGAGTCCGGCACCCTGCTGATGAACATGGTGCTCGGCAACGGTGCCCGGCTGTACGTCGACCATGCCCACCCCGAGTACTCCAGCCCGGAGGTGACCAGCCCGCGCGACGTCGTCGCCTGGGATGCGGCCGGGGACCTCGTGGCCCTCGCAGCGGTGCGGCGGCTGGCCGCGGATCCCGAGCTGCCCCCGGTCAATCTTTACAAGAACAACACCGACAACAAGTCGGTCTCCTACGGCTCCCACGAGAACTACCTGATGCCGCGCGCGGTGCCGTTCGGCGACATCGTCCGCGGCCTGACCCCGTTCTTCGTCACCCGCCAGATTTTCTGCGGCGCCGGCCGGGTCGGCATGAAACAGGACGGCTCCCGCCCCGGCTACCAGATCAGCCAGCGGGCGGACTTTTTCGAGACCGAGGTCGGCCTCGAAACCACGATCCGCCGCCCCATCATCAACACCCGTGACGAACCGCACGCGACCGCGGACAAGTACCGGCGGCTGCACGTCATCATCGGCGACGCCAACCTCAGCCAGACCGCCAATTACCTGAAATTCGGCACGACGGCCCTGGTCCTGAGCCTGATCGAGGCCGGCCTGGCCCCGAAGCTCGAAGTCCACGAGCCGGTCGCCGCGCTGCAGGCCGTCAGCCATGACACCTCGCTCACTGCCACCCTTCGGCTGCTCGACGGGCGCCGGATCACCGCCCTGGACCTGCAGTGGATCTACTTTGAAGCGGCCGCGAAGCATGCCCAGGATACCGGCGTCGCCGATGCCGTGGACGGGGACGGCCACACCCACGACGTGCTCGAACGCTGGTCGGCGACACTGACCGAACTGGCCAACGACCGGGCCGCGGCCGCGTCCTCCGTGGAATGGCTCGCGAAACTCTCGCTGCTGGAGGGCTACCGGGACCGCGACGGACTCGAATGGGGCCACGCGCGACTGGGCCTCGTGGACCTCCAGTGGGCGGACATCCGGCCCGAAAAGGGGCTTTACTACCGCCTGCTGGCACGGGACCGGATGCGGCGGATCGTCGACGACGGCATGATCCAGCGGGCAGTCACCGAACCGCCGTCGGACACCCGGGCCTACTTCCGGGGACGCTGCGTCAGCCGCTTCGGGGCCGACGTGGTCGGCGCCAGCTGGGACTCCGTGATCTTCGATGTGCCGGGCCGCGGCAGGCTGCAGCGGGTCCCCACCCGGGAACCGCTGCGCGGAACCGAGGCCCTCACCGGGGGCCTCTTCGCCCGGCACCGGGAGGCCGGACCGTTCCTGTCCGAGCTGCTCGGACTCCCTCCCGGTTCCTAGTGCCAAAGAGTCCCCGCAGGGGCTCCGGGCGTGGCAATATGGCTTACATGAAGTCCCTTGCAAAGCGGGGACGGACAGAAGGAGAGAACAATGGCAGGCCAGGAGCAGCAGCAGCCGCAGTCGCGGGACACCGAAGTC
Organism: Pseudarthrobacter oxydans; assembly: GCF_030812335.1. GTDB lineage: Bacteria > Actinomycetota > Actinomycetes > Actinomycetales > Micrococcaceae > Arthrobacter > Arthrobacter oxydans_B. The sequence goes on along the minus strand of NZ_JAUSSN010000011.1, from coordinate 117,519 downwards.
GACGAAGACGTTCCCGCCGCCCCGCCGGCCCCCGCGGAGGGCCAGGCGTCAGCCGCCACCCAGGGCGTCGACGATCTGCTCGATGAAATCGACGGTGTGCTGGAGTCCAACGCCGAGGAGTTCGTCCGGGCGTTTGTCCAAAAGGGCGGCCAGTAGCGCACCGCCCGGACCGCGGCGGCCCAGGGGTTGCGCCGGCACAGGGCTGAGGGCCGGAAGTCGTTGATTCACTACGTTGAGGGAGTGCACCAGTGCAGGAAACCACCGCCAACCAAGTAGCAGCCAACGCCACGTCCTCCTTCACCGAACATCTGCAGCGCCAGCGCCCCGACTTACTGCCTTTCGGCCAACTGCCTTTCGGCCAGCAGCCGTCCGCCCAGCAGTTCCCGGCAGGGAACGCCGCCACGCCCCTGCAGGCGCCGCACGGGACCACCATCGTCGCGCTGACCTACGCCGGAGGGGTGTTGATGGCGGGTGACCGCCGCGCCACGATGGGCAACGTCATCGCCAGCCGGCACATCGAGAAGGTGTTCCCCGCGGACCAGTATTCCGTGCTCGGCATTGCCGGCACCGCGGGGATCGCCCTCGACATCACCCGGCTCTTCCAGGTCGAACTCGAACACTACGAGAAGATCGAAGGGACACTCCTGAGCCTCGACGGCAAAGCCAACCGGCTCGGGGCGATGGTCCGCAGCAACCTGCCCATGGCGATGCAGGGCCTCGCCGTCGTTCCGCTGTTTGCCGGCTTCGACCGTCCCGCGGGTATGGGCCGGCTCTTCTCCTACGACGTCACCGGCGGCCGGTACGAGGAGCAGGAACACCACACCGTCGGTTCCGGCTCGATGTTCGCCCGCGGCGCGCTCAAGAAACTCTGGCGGCCCAACCTCCCCGAGCGCGACGCCGTCTCCGTCGCCGTCGAAGCGCTCTACGACGCCGCCGACGACGACTCCGCCACTGGCGGCCCCGACCCCGTCCGGCAGCTCTGGCCGGTGGTCTACGTGGTCAACCGAACAGGTGCCTTCCGGGTTCCGGAACGCGAACTCGCGGCAATGGCCGGCGCCATCATCGAGTCCCGGGCCGTGGCCCAGCGGGAGGCCTGAGATGACCCAGCAGTTTTACGTATCGCCCGAACAACTGATGAAGGACCGCGCGGATTTCGCGCGGAAAGGCATCGCCCGCGGGCGCTCCGTGGTAGTCGTCAGCTGCCGCGACGGGATTGCCCTCGTGGCCGAAAACCCCTCGCCGTCACTGCACAAGATCGGCGAAATCTACGACAAGATCGCGTTCGCGGCCGTGGGCAAATACAACGAATTCGAGAGCCTCCGGCAGGCCGGAGTCCGGTACGCGGATGTCCGCGGCTACTCCTATGACCGGGAGGACGTCACCGCCAGGGGCCTGGCCAGCGTCTACGCGCAGAGCCTCGGGGCGGTGTTCACCGCGGAACAAAAACCCTTCGAAGTCGAATTGGCCGTGGCCGAGGTCGGGTCCTCCCCGGACGAGGACCACCTGTACCGGCTGACCTTCGACGGGTCGATCGCCGACGAGAAGGGCTTCATCGTGATGGGCGGCCAGGCGGACAAGGTCTCCGAGGCCGTCGCGGCAGGCTGGCAGGGCGCACTGGACTTCGCCGGCGCCATCAGGCTTGCCCTGGCCGGCCTCGTTGCGGACAAGGAAACCACCACGCTGCCCCCCTCGGCCGTGGAGGTGGCGGTGCTGGACCGCGGCTCGGAAAGCAGCCGCGGCACCCGCCGGGCGTTCCGCCGGCTTGAGGACGCAGATATCACGGCATTGCTCGCTGAGGAGAACTGAGATGGACAAGCGCATTTTCGGCATTGAGACCGAGTTCGGGATTTCCTACTCAAGCCCGGAGTCACGCCCGCTGGCCCCCGAAGAGGTGGCCCGCTACCTGTTCCGCAAGGTGGTCAGCTGGGGGAGGTCCTCCAACGTCTTCCTGACCAACGGCTCCAGGCTCTACCTCGACGTCGGGTCCCACCCGGAGTACGCGACCGCGGAATGCGACGACCTCGCCCAGCTGATCGCGCACGACAAAGCCGGAGAACTCATCCTGGACGACCTCGTGGACGAGGCGCAGGAACGCCTGGCGGCGGAAGGCTTCAACGGCACCGTGTACCTGTTCAAGAACAACACCGACTCCGCCGGGAACTCCTACGGCAGCCACGAGAACTACCTCATCCCGCGGCGCGGCGAATTCTCCCGGCTGGCCGAAATCCTGATTCCGTTTCTCGTGACCCGGCAGCTGATCGCCGGGGCCGGGAAGATCCTCAAGACCCCGCACGGGGCCACGTTCGCGTTCTCCCAGCGCGCCGACCACATCTGGGAGGGCGTCTCCTCCGCCACCACCAGGTCCCGCCCGATCATCAACACCCGCGATGAGCCGCACGCCGACGCTGAGTTCTACCGCCGGCTGCACGTGATCGTTGGCGACTCCAACATGTCCGAAACCACGGCGCTGCTCAAGGTCGGGACCGTGGACCTGATCCTGCGGATGATCGAAGCCGGGGTCATCATGCGTGACATGCGGATGGAGAACCCGATCCGCAGCATCCGGGAAATCTCCCATGACCTCAGCGGCCGCGCGCTGGTCCGGCTCGCCAACGGCCGGCAGCTCACCGCCCTGGAAATCCAGCGCGAATACCTGGGCAAGGTCACGGCCTTCGTCGCGGAACAGGGCGCCCATAACCCCCACGTACCGCTGATCCTGGACCTCTGGGAACGCACCCTCGATGCGATCGAGAGCGGCGACACGAGCAAGATCGACACCGAAGTGGACTGGGCGATCAAGAAAAAGCTCATGGACAACTACCGCGCACGGCATAACCTGGGCCTCGACGCGCCCCGGATTGCCCAGCTGGACCTGACCTACCACGACATCTCCCGAACCCGCGGACTCTACTACCTGCTCCAGTCCCGCGGTGCCGTGCGCCGCGTGGTCGATGACACTGCGGTCAAGGATGCGGTGGACGCCCCGCCGCAGACCACCCGCGCCAAGCTCCGCGGCGACTTCGTCAGGCGGGCGCAGGAACTGGGCCGCGACTACACCGTGGACTGGGTGCACCTGAAGCTCAACGACCGTGCCCACCAGACCCTTCTCTGCAAGGACCCGTTCCGCAGTGTGGACGAGCGGGTGGATGCCCTGCTGAACTCTATGGGCTGATACCCAGCTTTCCACGTTATTCTGGAGGGGTTGCCGTTCGCGGCCAACGCTTGCTTTGCCGCTGGCACTTGCCGGGGCGAGGCGTCCATCCTGCCCCGACGAAAGTTCTTAAGTGCGCCGACTACTTGCAATTCTTCTTCCCGGACTGCTGCTGCTGACCGCCTGCGGCGGCGGAGAACCAGCCGCCCCGGAAGCCACCAGCCAGTCCGCCGGCGAGACCGCCAAGCTGGACTCCCTCAAGCTGACGGAGAACGGCGACAAGAAGGCACCCGGTGTTGAATTCACCAAGCCCCTTGAGGTCACGGAACCCACCGTCAAGGTGGTCAAGGACGGCGACGGCGACCGGGTCAAGGCCAACCAGATCGCATCAATCTCCATCGTTGCCTTGAGCGGCAAGGACGGCTCCACCCTGGAGGACACCTTCCCGGGGGAGCCGGAGGAACTCGAACTCACCGACGACCTCAAGTCCGAAAGCCCCGTCATCTACAACGCCTTCGTAGGCGCTAAGATCGGCACCCACCTCGCCCTCGCCGTTCCCGGCGCGGCAGCCGCTGAAGGCGCCGAGGCTCAGCCCACCCAGCTCCTCGTCGTCAAGGTGCTCTCCACCAAGGACGCACCCAAGGTCCTGGACAAGCCCGAAGGCGAAACGGTCACTCCGCCGGCCGGCCTGCCGACCGTCAAGGACAACGACAAGGGCATCCCGGAGATCTCCGTGGAAGGCGTCGCCGCCCCGACCGCCCTCGTCTCCCAGGACCTCATCAAGGGCACCGGCCCCGAGGTCAAGGAAACCGACACCCTCACCGTGAACTACGTCGGTGTGGCACTGGAAGGCGGCACGGTCTTCGACTCCAGCTTCGACCGCGGCGAGAAGGCCACCTTCCCGCTCACCGGCGTCATCAAGGGCTGGACCCAGGGCCTGACCGGCAAGACGGTCGGCTCCCGTGTCCTCCTGGTCATCCCCAAGGACCTCGCGTACCCCGATGCCACTGCTGACAGTGGCCAGCCTGTCGGCGACCTCGTCTTCGTCGTCGACATCCTCGGCGTCAAGTAACCACCACACCCGCAGCACCCCAAGCCACGCTAGAAGGAGCAACCATGTCATTTGGACAGCGCAACATTGACCGCCAGAAGCCGGAAATTGACTTCCCGGAGGGTCCCGTGCCCACCGACCTGGTCATCACCGACCTCATCGAGGGCGACGGCGCCGAAGCCAAGGCCGGCGACACCGTCTCCACCCACTACGTCGGCGTGGCCTGGTCCACCGGCGAAGAGTTCGACGCCTCCTGGGGCCGCGGCGCACCGCTCGACTTCCGCGTCGGCGTCGGCCAGGTCATCCAGGGCTGGGACCAGGGCCTGCTGGGCATGAAGGTCGGCGGCCGCCGCCGGCTCGAAATCCCCTCCGAACTGGCCTACGGCCCGCGCGGCGCCGGCGGAGCGATCGGCCCGAACGAGGCCCTGATCTTCGTCGTCGACCTCGTCGCCGTCCGCTAGTCCCCACCGGCTCCCTCAGCGGAACCACCGGCGGCCGTCCTGACCGGACGGCGTCCTGCTTGACGAGGCGCGGTAACAATCGGAAAAGTTCTTCCGGCTGTTGCCGCGCTTTTGTCAGTTTCGGGCGGGGACTTTAGTACCCTTGCGGGGTGTCAGCCTCCCGTACCGAACGCCTCCTGAACCTGCTCATCGCCCTGCTCAACACCACCTACGGCCTGCGCCGCAGTGAACTGCGCGAGAAGGTCTACCACGACACCAGCAGCACCGACGTCGCCTTCGGCCGGATGTTCGAACGCGACAAGGGCGAGCTGCGGCGGTTCGGCTTCGATGTCGAGACCGTCACGGACAAGGGCTGGGGTTCCGATGATCCGGCCACCACCCGCTACCGGATCGGCAAGGACTCCAACCGGCTTCCGGACGTCAGCCTCACCCCGGCAGAGTGCACCGTGCTTATGCTCGCGGCTCAGCTCTGGGAACACGCCGCGCTGGGCTCCGCAGCGCTCAACGCTGTACGCAAGCTGCAGGCCTCCGGCGGCCTGGTCGACGCCGAACTCCCCGCCGGTGTCCAGCCGCGGATCCGGCCCGCGGGGCAGGCGTTCGAGGACCTCGTCGCGGCCATGCACGCCCAGCACCCTGTCAGCTTCCGCTACCTCGCCGGCAGCACCGGCAAGGAAGAGGAGCGGCTCGTGGAACCCTGGGGACTCGGCAACCGCTTCGGCCAGTGGTACCTCGTGGCCCACGACCGGGCCCGGGGGGACAAGCGCTTCTTCCGCCTCTCCCGCGTCACGTCCGCCGTGACCGTCCTGGAGAAGGAAAGTTTCACGCCGCCGTCGGACTTCAACGTGCGCGCCGAGCTGGCCGGGCTCGCGGAGCTGCCGGTCCGGTCAGCCGCCGTCGATGTCCGGCCCGGCAGGCTGCGCGGACTCCGTAAACGTGCCCTCCCCGTCCCCGCGGCCGACACCGGCGCCGGGCTGCCCGCCACGGGCCGGGACCGCCTCAGCGTGCCGTTCCGGGACGTCGAGACGCTCGCCGAGGAACTCGCCTCCTACGGACCCCTGGCCGTCGCGGTGTCCCCGCCCGAACTCGTCAGCTCCGTGCGGCGACGCCTGGCCGCCGCGGCCGACTTCGCCGCAGCGCCCGTCCCGCCGATCGCCTTCCCGGCGGACTCCTCGGCGGCCTCCTCCCCGGGGAAACCCCGGCACGGCCGCAAACGCACGTCCGAGGACCAGCTGACCCGGATGCTCCAGCTGGTGCCGTTCTTGGTGCACAACCAGGGCCTGCACATCAGCGACGTGGCGCAGAAGTTCGGGATCACCCGCAAGGAGCTGGAAGCGGACCTGCGGATCCTGATCTGCTCCGGCCTGCCCGAGGGCTACCCGGACGACCTGCTGGACATCCAGTGGGACGATGACCACGTCACCATCACCGAGCACCTCGACCTGAACCGGCCCGTCCGCTTCACCGTGGAGGAGGCCTGCGCCCTGCTGACCGGGCTGGAGACGCTCAACGGCCTGCCCGAGCTGGCCGCGGGCAGCGCCCTGGAATCCGTCACGCTCAAGCTCATGGCAGCGGCGGGGGAGGAGGGCCTCAAAGCGGCCGCCCTCTCCGGCCCCGAGGTGGGGCCCGGGAACTCCGCAGCGCTGGAAACGGCGCGCGAAGCCATCCGGGCCGGCGTCCAGCTGCGGCTGCGCTACTTCTCGCCGCTGCGGGACACGGTCTCCGAACGAAACATCGATCCGCTGCGGCTCTACTCGCTGGACAACACCTGGTACCTCGAGGCCTACTGCCATTCCGCGCTGGGGCTGCGCAACTTCCGGCTGGACCGGATCGAAGCCCTGGAAAGCACCGGCCTGCCCGTCTCGGAGACGGCGGCGCCGGGCAGCAGTTTCCCCGTCAAACTCTTCACCCCGAACGACGACGACACCGTGGTGGTGGTTGAACTCACCCGCCGCGGCATCGGCCTGGCCGATGAGTACTACGCGGAGCGGACCGCGGAACTTCCCGGCGGCGGGCTGCTCGCCGAAATCCGCTTCGGCAGCACCGGCTGGCTGCCGATGTTCGTGGCCCAGCACGGCGGGGCGGCCCGGATCCTGCAGCCCGAAGAGCTGGCGGAGGCATCCCGCGAGTGGCTGGCCGCCGGCCTGGCCAATTATGAAGACTAGCCAGTGCGGCGGATAGACTACTCAGCATGCCTTGGTGGTCCTGGATCGTAATCTGGATAGCGCTCGTTGCGCTGTCACTGTTGTTCTTTGTTGTGCTCGGCGCCCGGTTGTTCCGGAAGTTCATGGCCACGGCCAAGGAACTCGGCGAAGCGGGGGAGCGGTTCTCCACCCTGCCGGCCGCGGCCGCCCCGTCCACGGCCAGCGGTGACGGCCCGGGTGCGGACGGCACGGACGCGGAACCGCCGGCCGACCCCGGATCCGCCGTTTTCGCCTCACCCGTGCAGATGGGGCATGACTACCGGGCGGCCAAGGTCGCCCGCCAGGAAGCCCGCCGCCGGCGCCGCGTCCAGCGCAAGCGGGACCGCGGGCAGCCCCAGCGGCTACACGACATCGAATTGAGTTAGACGTAGGATGTATTCAAACGAAAGGACCTCCCGCTATGAGGCTTGAAGGCTGGCATCTCATCATCATCATCGTTCTGGCATTGGTGCTTTTCGCTGCACCAAAGCTGCCCGGCATGGCAAGGAGCCTCGGCCAGTCGATGCGCATCTTCAAGTCGGAAGTCCGGGAGATGAAGAAGGACGGTGCCACGGACACCACAGACGGCACTGAGCCCGTCGAGGGCCGGGTCGTGAACCACCCGAAGTCCGCCGGCACGGAAACCCGCACCGGCGACGGAACCGACGTTCCGCCGCCGAACCGCGCCTAGCCACCGCGTGGCAGTAACCATGGGCCGCCGGTCGAACCCCGAGGGGAGGATGGCGCTCCTCGATCACCTGAAAGAGCTGCGGAACCGTCTCTTCAAGTCCGCGATCGCCGTCGTCCTGGGGACCGTCGTCGGGTTCCTCGTCTACCAGCCCATGCTTGCGGCACTGATCAAACCGATCGCTGACCTCAATGAACATGAGGGCCGGCAGGCGACGTTGAACTTTGACGGCGTGGCCAGCTCTTTCGACCTCATGATCCAGGTATCCGTCTTCCTGGGCCTGATCGTCGCGAGCCCGGTCTGGCTCTATCAGCTGTGGGCCTTCATCGTCCCCGGCCTGCACAAGAAGGAACGCCGGATGGCGCTGTCCTTCGTGGCGGCCGCCGTTCCGCTGTTTGTGGGCGGCGTCCTGCTGGCCTGGCTGGTGCTTCCGAACGCGGTCCGGGTGCTGACCGATTTCACCCCCTCCGGCGGCTCCAACTTCATCAGCGCCCAGGTGTACCTGGCGTTTGTGTTGCGGCTCCTGCTGGCCTTCGGCATCGCCTTCCTGCTCCCGGTGGTCCTCGTCGGGCTGAACCTGGCGGGAGTCATCAAGGGCAAGCAGCTCGTCAAGAGCTGGCGCATCACCGTGTTCCTGGTCTGCCTGTTCGCCGCCATGGCCGCGCCCGGCGCGGACGCGATGAGCATGTTCTACCTTGCCGGGCCGATGCTGCTCCTGTTCTTCGCCGCCATCGGACTGTGCCTGCTCAACGACCGCCGGCGTGAACGGCGCGCCGTCAAACGGGCCGCGGAGACCGAAGCCACCGCGGACCGGGCGACTCCCAGTTCCGAGCTGGAGAATCTCTAGCCCTTGGCGCACTAGGCTGGAACCATGTCTTCAATCCCCGGGCCGGAATCGCCGTCTGAACGCTACCGGGCCAGCGTCGAGCGGGCCGCAGAAGCCAAAACCTATCTGGGCGGCTTCATCCGTTCGCTCGCCTTCGACCTCGACGACTTCCAGCGCGAAGCGTGCCTGTCCCTGCAGGCCGGCCGCGGCGTCCTGGTGGCCGCCCCCACGGGTGCCGGCAAGACCATCGTGGGGGAGTTTGCCATCTACCTGGCCCTCCAGCGCGGGCTCAAGGCCTTCTACACCACCCCGATCAAGGCCCTGTCCAACCAGAAGTACTCGGAGCTGGCGGACAAGTACGGTGCCGACCGGGTGGGGCTGCTGACCGGCGACACCAGCATCAACGGCGACGCCCCGGTGGTGGTGATGACCACCGAGGTGCTTCGCAATATGCTCTACGCGGACTCCAGCACCCTGGCCAACCTCGGCTATGTCGTAATGGACGAGGTGCACTACCTCGCGGACCGCTTCCGCGGCGCCGTCTGGGAAGAGGTCATCATCCACCTGCCCAGCGAAGTCCAGGTCGCCTCGCTCAGCGCCACCGTCTCCAACGCCGAGGAGTTCGGCGCCTGGCTGGACACGGTGCGCGGCCAGACCGACGTCATCGTGTCCGAGCATCGGCCGGTGCCGCTGTGGCAGCACGTGATGGTGGGCCGGAAGATCGTGGACCTCTTCGCCGGCGACACCAGCTTCGATGAGATCGCCCCGGCCGGCGAGGCCGCCGTGTCCGCCGTATCCGCCACCGCGGAAACCGCCGACCTGAGTGCCCGCCCCGGCTTCGAGGTCAACCCCGAGCTACTTTCCATGGCCCGCGCCGAGAGCCAGATGAACTTCCGCGGACGCTTCGGCCAGGGCGGCCGCAACGTCCGGCGCCAGCGGAACCAGCGCGACGATGCACCGCAGGGCGGCCCGCGCAGCCCGGTCCGGAAGGCCAGCCGCCCCCAGGTCATCGCCAGCCTGGACCGGCAGGACCTGTTGCCGGCGATCACCTTCATCTTTTCCCGCGCAGGCTGCGACGCCGCGGTGGCACAGTGCGTCGCTGCCGGGCTGTGGCTGACCACCGAGCAGGAACAGCTCATCATTGCCCGGCGCGTCGACGAGGCCGCACAGGACATCCCCTCCGACGACCTGGACGTGCTCGGCTTCTGGAGCTGGCGCGACGGGCTGCTCCGCGGACTGGCGGCCCACCACGCCGGCATGCTGCCCACCTTCAAGGAAGTCGTCGAGAAGCTCTTCGTCGACGGGCTCGTCAAGGCCGTGTTCGCGACCGAAACCCTGGCGCTCGGCGTCAACATGCCGGCACGCTCCGTCGTGCTGGAGAAGCTCGACAAGTTCAACGGCGAAGCGCACGTCAACATCACCGCGGGGGAGTACACCCAGCTGACCGGGCGCGCCGGCCGCCGCGGGATCGACGTCGAGGGCCACGCCGTTGTGCTGTGGCAGCCCGGCACGGATCCGGCGGCCGTCGCCGGCCTCGCCTCGCGGCGCACCTACCCGCTGAACTCCAGCTTCCGGCCCACGTACAACATGTCGATCAACCTGCTGGCGCAATTCGGCCGGCCCCGGGCCCGGGAGATCCTCGAATCCTCCTTCGCCCAGTTCCAGGCCGACCGCTCCGTCGTCGGGCTGGCCAAACAGGTCCGCAGCCGCGAGGAATCCCTGGCCGGCTTCAGCAAGGCAATGAGCTGCCACCTGGGCGACTTCACCGACTACTCCCGGATCCGGCGGGCGCTCTCCGACGCCGAGAAGAACGCCTCCCAGACCAGCTCCCGGGCCAGGAAGTCCGTAACCGAGGACTCCCTGAGCAGGCTGCTCCCCGGGGACGTGGTGGACGTGCCCACCGGCCGGGCGCCCGGACTCGCCGTCGTCCTCAGCTCCGACCATCACTCCCGGGAACCGCGGCCCGCCGTGATGACCCTGGACAACCAGCTGCGGCGGATCGGCACCCAGGACGTGGAAGGGCCGCTGGCTCCCATCACCCGGGTCCGGATCCCGAAATCCTTCAACGCCAAGGTGCCCAAGTCACGGCGCGACCTGGCGTCCTCGGTCCGGAACGCCCTCCGGGAAAACCGGCCCCCCGCGCCGCCGAGCCGGAATGACGACTTCGGCCGCGCCGCCGCCCTGCCGGACCAGGAACGGAAGATCGCCGAGCTGCGCCGCGAACTCCGCGCGCACCCGTGCCATGGCTGCAGCGAACGCGAGGACCACGCACGCTGGTCCGAGCGCTACTGGAAGCTCCGCCAGGAGACCGACGGGCTGGTGCGCCAGATCCAGGGCCGCACCAACACCATCGCCAAGACCTTCGACCGGGTCTGCGGCGTCCTGTCCAGCTACGGCTACCTGGAAACCTCCGACGCCGGGGTGCTCACCATCAGCCCCGACGGGCAGCGGCTGCGCCGGATCTACGGCGAGAAGGACCTGCTGATATCGCAGTCCCTGCGGCTGGGCGCCTTCAGCGACCTGGACGCCGCCGAGGTCGCCGCCCTCGCCAGCGTCCTGGTATACCAGGCCAAACGTGAGGACCGCGGGCTCCGGCCCAAGATGCCGAGCGTGTCACTGGAATCCGCCGTCGACATCGTGGTGCGCGAATGGTCCGCCCTGGAGGACGTCGAGGAAGCCAGCAAGCTCCCCCTGACCGGTGAACCCGAACTCGGCCTCGTGTGGCCCATTTTCAAGTGGGCCAAAGGCCGGCACCTGCAGGACGTCCTCAGCGGCACGGACCTGGCCGCGGGCGACTTCGTCCGCTGGGTCAAACAGGTCATCGACCTGCTGGACCAGCTGGCGAAGATCCCGTCGCTGGACCCCAGGGTCTCGCGGCTGTGCGCCGACGCGATCAAACTCATCAAGCGCGGCGTCGTCGCGTATTCCTCCGTGGCCTGACCGCCGCGGCCGGCCCCCCGGCCGGAACATCCCGCCGTCGAACACGTCCGGCCCGCGCCGGCCACCAGCAATAAGGAGTCCCCGACCCATGACCGATGCACCGGCCGCCCCCGCGCCGCACAAGGTAACGCTGTACCGCAACGGCTCCGTGTACACCGCCGCCGACCCCTTTGCGACGGCGATGCTGGTCGACGGCGACACCGTCGCCTGGGTCGGCTCCGAGCAGGCGGCCACCTCGATAGCCGACGCCTCGATGGAGGTCATCGACCTGCACGGCGCGCTCCTCGCCCCCGGCTTCGTCGATTCCCACGTCCATCTCACCGAAACGGGAATCGCCCTGGACTCGCTGCAGCTCGGCGGGGTCCGCTCGGCCCGGGAACTGCTCGACGCCGTTGCCGGCTTCAGCAATTCCGCTTCCGGCGCGGGCGGCACCGTGCTGGGCCACGGCTGGGACGAGACCCAGTGGACGGACTCCGCCCTGCCCACCGGCGAGGAACTGGAACGCGCCGCCGGCGGGCGGCAGGTCTACCTTTCCCGCGTCGACGTGCACTCGGCGCTCGTGTCCTCCTCGCTGGCGGCTGCCGCCGGCCTCCGCGCGGCCGGCAGCAACGATACGGACGGCTCCGCGGCGGGCGGCCAGGTCAAGCGGGACGCGCACACATCCGCCCGGCTGGCCGCGCGCCGGCTGCCCGCCGCTGCGCTCCGCGGCTACCAGCAGCGGGCCCTCGCGGAGGCGGCAGCCAACGGCTACGTGGCCCTGGCGGAAATGGCGGCCCCGCACATCGGCAGCATCGAGGACCTCCGGCTCGCCGTTGCCTGGAACACCGGCCCGGACGCGGCTCCCGAGATCCTGCCGTACTGGGGCGAACTGGCCGGCTCCGAGGAACATGCCCGGTCCATCCTCGACGGCCTGGACGTGCCCGTCCTCGGACTGGCGGGGGACCTGAACCTGGACGGCTCGATCGGTTCGCGGCCCGCGGCCCTGCGGGAGGACTACAGCGACGCCGCGGGGGAGCGCGGCAGCCTCTACCTCTCGTCCGCGGAGGCGGCGGCCCACCTCGCGGCGTGCTCGCTGCTGGGGATCCAGGCAGGCTTCCACGTCATCGGCGACGCCGGCCTCGACGCCGCACTGGACGCGCTGGACCTGGCGGCGGCCGACGTCGGAGAGCAGAAGGTCCGCGCCGCGGGCCACCGCCTGGAACATGTCGAGCTCGCCGATGCGGAATCCATCCGCCGGCTGGCCAGCTACTCCGTGACGGTCAGCGCGCAGCCCGGCTTCGATGCTGCCTGGGGCGCGGCGGACGGCCTCTACCAGCAGCGCCTGGGATCCCGGCGCAGCGGCATGAACCCCTTCGCCTCCCTCTACGCCGCGGGAGTCCCGATCTGCTTCGGCAGTGACAGCCCGGTCACGCCCTTGCGTCCCTGGTCCAGCGTCCGGGCCTGCCTGCAGCACAGCAACCCGGAGGAACGGATCTCCGCCCGCGCCGCGTTCCTCGGCCACACCCGCGCCGGCTGGCGGGCCGCCCGGTACCGGAACCCGATGGCCGGCCAGCTGGTACCCGGCGCCCCCGCCAGCTTCGCCGTGTGGGAGGTCGAGGAACTCATGGTCCAGGTGGCCGACGGCCGGGTCCAGTCCTGGAGCACGGACCCCCGCGCGCGGACGCCGCTGCTGCCGGCACTGGACGCCGGCTCCGAGCCGGTGTGCCTGCAGACCGTCAAGGACGGCCGGGAACTGTTCGCCAGCGGCTCGCTCCGGGGCTGACGGCCGGCGCCGAAGCGCCGGCCCGGCCCGAAACTTCGCCGGCCACAAGACGGCTCTGACCTGCGATGACGGACGAAACGGCAGGTCACGGAGCGGTTGACAGATCGGGGCCGCCCCGTAGCATTGAGGGGCAACGGAGGGTTGTGTAAGCCGCAGACTCCGGACGTCCCCGGTCAGTTCCAGGTTGCCGCCAGCGCGGCAGCTTCTTCGATCGTGGCCATGGGTACTCCCAGGGGGCGGGTCCACTTCGCAGCAGAAAACGGTTCCGGCGGCGCTTTTCGCGCCCTGCCGCAACTGGCCCGAGGCGGGTGGACCTGCCCGGGGGACCGGCATCGGCCTTAGCGGCCCCGGCGACTCCCTATAATGGAGAGTTGCGCCTGGTGTCAGCTAAGCACTGACCGCCCGGCTCTCGACCGCTCCCTCCAAGGAAAGGCCCCGCTGTGCGTGTCCTCACGATCATCCCGACCTACAACGAGCTGGAATCGTTGCCCAAGACCCTCGGGCGGCTGCGCACCGCGGTGCCAGGCTCCGATGTCCTGGTTGTCGACGACAACAGCCCCGACGGGACCGGGCGGCTGGCGGACCGCTTCGCCGCTGAGGACAGCCAGGTCCACGTCCTGCACCGCGCCGGCAAAGCCGGACTCGGAGCGGCCTACATCGCCGGTTTCAAGTGGGGACTCGACGCCGGTTACGACGTCCTCGTGGAGATGGACGCCGACGGCTCGCACCAGCCGGAGCAGCTTCCGCAGTTGCTCGAGGCCGTGGAGCAGGGTGCCGACCTGGCCATGGGTTCCCGCTGGGTGCCCGGCGGCAGTGTCGTCAACTGGCCGCTGTACCGGCAGGCGATCTCCCGCGTGGGCAGCACCTATGCCCGGATCATGCTGGGCCTCAAGATCAAGGACGTCACCGGCGGGTTCCGTGCGTTCCGCCGGGGCACGCTGGAGAAACTGGACCTGAACACCGTCGACTCGGTCGGCTACGGCTTCCAGGTGGACCTGGCCTGGCGCGTCGCCAAGCTCGGCCTGACGATCGTCGAACGCCCCATCACGTTCGTCGAGCGCGAGCTGGGCGACTCGAAGATGAGCGGAAACATCGTGGTCGAAGCGATGATCAATGTCACCCGGTGGGGCCTCACCGCCCGCTGGAACACGCTCGCCGGAAAGCTCACCGGCAAAAAAGCCGCCAGGTAGGGCCGCCACAGACCACCTCGTCCCGAAAGGGAAACAGCAAAGGGCCGGTCATGCATCGTCAATGACGTTGCATGACCGGCCCTTGCTCTGAAGTGGCGGGTGCGGGGCTGTCTAGGCCGAGCGCCGTTCGCCACGGCGTTCACGCAGGATCGTGAGACGGTCTTCGAGGATCTGCTCGAGTTCGGGCAGGGACCGACGTTCCAGGAGCATGTCCCAGTGCGTGCGGACTGCTTTCTCGTTGAGGTTCACGGGGCGTTCGCCGTCGACGAGCAAGGCTTCCTTGCCGGTCTTCGACACCCATACCGGGGGGATCTCCGCTTCGGAGGAGAAGGTCACGAATACCTGCTCGCCGTCCGCGCAGCGGTACTCGACCCGCTGGCGCGGAGCCGGCTCGACACCGGATTCGGTCTCCATGCTCTGTGCGCCAAGGCGCATACCCCGCAGGCTGCGATCGCTCATCTTTTCTCCCTCTATTCGGTTCACAGGGTCATGCCCTGCGTTAGCCGGGGGCTGTGAGACCGCGCCGGACTACTGTTTGCATTGCGCCGTTTCACTGGACCCAAACCGGATGAATCGTCACAGGATAAAACGCTTAGCGAAGCTTAATTGTTCCGCCGGACTGAACCAGCCGGACAAATATTCAAGTATACGGGAACAGGGCACCCCGGGTAAAGCCTGCAGGGGTGGGTGGGGAGTTCCGCGCAACGCAACGGGGAGGCATCCGCCGCGCGGATGCCTCCCCGTTCCTTCGTTGAAGCGCCTAGGCCTCCGGGTGCCCCGGGAAACCGGCGGCGGGCCCTGCGGCCGGCGCGGCCGGGCGGGTCGCCGCGGGTTCCGTCGCGGCGTCGGAATCGGGGCCGAACAGCCCGTCATTGAACTGGCCGTCCTTGCTGCCGCCCAGCGCGTTGCCGATGCCCTTGAGGGCTTCGCCGACTTCGCTCGGGATGATCCACAGCTTGTTGGCCGAGCCTTCGGCGATCTTCGGGAGGGTCTGCAGGTACTGGTAGGCGAGGAGCTTCTGGTCCGGGTTGCCCTTGTGGATCGCGTCGAAGACCTTCTGGATGGCCTGGGCCTCGCCGTCGGCCCGGAGGATCGCCGCCTTCGCGTCGCCTTCGGCCTTCAGGATCGAGGACTGCCGCTGGCCCTCGGCGGTGAGGATGGCGGACTGCTTGGTGCCTTCCGCGGTCAGGATCGCGGCGCGGCGGTCGCGCTCGGCCCGCATCTGCTTCTCCATCGAGTCCTGGATGGAGTGGGGCGGATCGATCGCCTTGAGCTCCACCCGGGAGACCCGGATGCCCCAACGGCCGGTCGCTTCGTCCAGGACGCCGCGGAGCTGCCCGTTGATCTGGTCACGCGAGGTCAGGGCCTCTTCGAGGTTCAGGCCGCCGACGACGTTGCGGAGTGTCGTGGTGGTGAGCTGTTCAACGGCCTGGATGTAGTTGGCGATCTCGTACGTGGCCGCCCGCGCGTCGGTCACCTGGAAGTAGACCACCGTGTCGATGGAGACCACGAGGTTGTCCTCGGTGATCACCGGCTGCGGCGGGAAGGAGACCACCTGTTCACGCAGGTCAAGCAGCGGCAGCAGCCGGTCCACGAACGGGATCAGGATCGTGAGGCCGGGGTTCAGCGTGCGCTGGTACTTGCCCAGCCGTTCGACGACGCCGGCGCGGGCCTGCGGGACAATCCGCACTGCCCGAACGAGCACGATTATTACGAACGCAACGAGAACCAGCAGCACAATTGCGACTGCGATATCCATACATCACCTATTCCCCAGATTGGTCTTGCTATGGTGTGCGGCGGTTTCCCACCGCTTGCCCGGTGCCGGTGGCGGCCGCCGGAATTCTTGCGGGTGCTACTGGATGGCGGTTTCCGGCTGCGGGGCGACGACGGCCGTGGCGCCGTCGATCGCGCTGACAATCGCGTGCTGTCCGGGCGCAAGGACTCCGGTTTCGGAGCGGGCGCTCCAGACGTCGCCGCCGATCTTGACCAGGCCGCCGGTTGCGGTCACCGGCTCCATAACAAGGGCGGATTCGCCGATCAGCCGTTCGACGTTGCTGCGGCGGTCGGCCGGACCTTTATGCAGGTGCTTGAGCGCGACGGGACGGACGAAGCCGATCATCAGGAGGGACACCACGCAGAAGGCCACGACCTGCAGGCCCAGGTCGGCTCCGGCCAGGGCCGCCACCAGTCCGGCGAGGGCGCCGCCGCCGAGCATGATGAAGAACAGGTCGAGGGTGATCATCTCCACCACGGCAAACACCAGGAACACCGTGAGCCACAGCGCCCACCAGTTTTCGGGTAGCCATTCGAACATCTTTTCCCCCTTTGCCCCGGGGGCTGCAGGTGCAGACCCTCAGTCACTGTGATTCCATCCTAAGCCGAACGGCAACGCCTGCGGAGGGCCGGGTTACGCACTTGGTGAAAGTGGCCAAGTCGTTACCTGCGGACACTCCTTTGGCGCTGGTGGAGCCACTAGCGGAGCGGCTCGAAAACGCTGATCCGGAACCGGGCCGAGACGGCGGTCAGCGGCGGGAGCCCGGCGGCGAGGGACGCCAGCGCTCCGCGGTCCAGGTGGTGTCCGGCGGGGCCCATGAGCGCCAGCCGGGCGACATCCCCGGGGGACAGTTGGAGCGGCACGTCGAGGTTGTCGGCGGAGAGCGCCGAAAAGTGTCCCGCGAGCGAGGCCGCGAGCCGCTCGTCCTTCGCCGGTTCGATTCCGAGCATGCCTGTCTGGCCTGCCACCTCCTCGAGGTGGCCCGGCCGGGGAGTGACGACCACCAGCCGGCCGCCCGGGCGGAGCACCCGGGCGAACTCTGCCGCGTGGCGGGGCGCGAAGACCACGGTGACGACGTCGACGGCGTCGTCGGCGACCGGCAGCGGCTGCCACACGTCTCCGACAAGGTTGATGGCCTCCGGGTTCAGTTTTGCGGCCCTGCGGAGCGCGAACTTCGAGATGTCCAGGCCGATAGCCCCGGCGGGTGTCCGGTCCAGCGCCGCACGGTCCAGCAGGGCCCGGAGGTAGTGGCCGGTCCCGGTTCCGGCATCGAGCACCGTCCCCGGCGTTTCAGCGGTTCCGACGGCGAGGGCCGGGACCGCCAGTTCCGCCACGGCCGCGGCGAGCGGACGGTAATGGCCGGCGGAGAGGAAATCGAAGCGGGCCGCCACCATGTCTGCCGTGTCCGCTTCGAAAACGGTGCCTTTGCCGACGAGGAAGTTGAAGTACCCCTGTTTCGCCGCGTCAAAGCGGTGGCCGGCCGGACACCCGAGGGTGCGGCCGGCGTCGTCGCTGAATCCGAGGCGGTTCCGGCAGACCGGGCACAGCAGCGAGGCGGCGGAGGCGGGGGGCATAGTGTCCATCCTAGGGGTGGCGTGCCCGGCCCGGGCCGGCAGGGCCGCGCCGTCCGGCGTCCACGCCCGCCGGGGTGAGCCATTTCACAGTGGGGGAAACTGGGGCTAGGCTCTCACACGTGAAATCCGAACATCTGCCGCTGCTGAATTCCGTCTCCGCCCCTGCCCTGCATCCGGACGGCACACGTGCCGTGGTGTCCGTGATCCGGCCCGACTTCGACGCCGACGCCTACGTTGGCCAGCTGTGGACGGTGCCGCTGGACCCGTACCGGCCCGCGCGCCGCCTGACCCGCGGGTTCCGCGACACGGCCCCGGACTTCTCCCCGGACGGGCAGGTGCTGGCGTTCCTGCGCGCCGCGGCCGGCGGCAAACCCCAGCTCCATATTGTGGAGGCCGCCGGCGGCGAGCCGCAGCCCGTCACCGACGCGCCGCTGGGAGTGTCGGCGTTCGCTTGGTCGCCCGATTCCCGGAGTCTTGTCTACAGCGCCCGGACTCCGGAGGAGGGCCGCTACGGCAGTACCGAGGGGGTTTCCGCCGGCGGCGAGGACGCGCGGCTGATCACCGACTACCAGTACCGGATGAACGGCGTCGGGTATACCGCGGACAAGCCGGTCCAGCTCTTCCTCGTCGACGTCCCGGACCCCGGCGCGGAACCCAAGGTGGCGCCCCAGGGCAGGGCGCTGAAGGCCCGCACCGCGGCACTTGCGGGCCGGCCCGAGCCCGACGCCGGCGGGACGCCGGCCGGGCTGCTGCCGACCGCGCGGCAGCTCACGTCCGCTGCCACCGACCACACCGGCGCGAGCTTCAGCACCGACGGGCGCAGCATTTACTTCACAGCCGCCCTGCATGAGGGCAGCGACAACGATCTCGCGAGCGGCATCTACCGCATCGCAGTGGGGCAGGGCTCCGCAGGAGCGAAAACAGAAGGGGAGCCGGAACCGGTCGCCCCGGCCAACACCGGCCGGCAGAGCGTCCACGCCGTCCGCGAGTCACGGGACGGGCAGTGGCTGTTCTTCCTCGCCCAGGATCTCGGCCCGTCGGGCCAGGACTTCGTGGCGCGCAACACCGCGCTCTACGTGATGCCGGCAGGCGGTGGCGACGCCACCCGCCTGAGCGACGTCGAGACGATGGACCTCGGCTGCAACGGCAGGCTCGAACCGGGCGGTCCCGACTCGGTGCTGCCGCTCAACAACGCCCGGGGAACGGTCGAGCTGCTGGAGTTCCAGGCCTCCGGGAAGCACGAGGTACTGGTCCGCGGCGAGCGTGTGGTGACGGGTGGCGTCGCCAACGGCGGTTCGCTGGTGGTCAGTTTCGCCGACGCCTCGACCGCGGGCGACGTCGCCGTGGTCGACGGCGGGCAGCTGCGTGTCCTGACCGATTTCTCCGCGCCGCTGCGCTCCGGCGCCGGAATCATAGAACCGCTCGAGCTCACGGTCCCGTCCGGCGACGGCTACCCCGTCCACGGCTGGCTCGTGAAACCGCCGGGCCAGGGACCCCACCCGGTCCTGCTGAACATCCATGGCGGACCGTTTGCGCAGTTCACAGGAGCACTTTTCGACGAGGCGCAGGTCTACGCCGCGGCAGGGTACGCCGTCCTGATGTGCAACCCCCGCGGGTCCGCCGGCTACGGCCAGCAGCACGGGCGGGCCATCAAGGAGAAGATGGGCACCCTGGACATGGAGGACGTACTGGCCTTCCTCGACGGCGCGCTCGGCAAGTTCGAGGAACTCGACGCCGCTGCGCTCGGCATCATGGGAGGTTCCTACGGCGGCTACCTCACCGCCTGGACCATCAGCCACGACCACCGCTTCAAGGCCGCCATCGTGGAACGCGGGTTCCTCGATCCCGTGAGTTTCACGGGCTCCTCCGACATCGGCTGGTTCTTCGGCGGGGAGTACACCGGCCGTTCGGCCGAGCAGATGGCTTCGCAAAGCCCGATGGCCCGGGTGGAGCAGGTGCGCACACCGTCCTTGATCATCCATAGCGAGGAGGACCTCCGGTGCCCGGTGGAGCAGGGCCAGCGGTATTTCACGGCCCTAAAACAGCTCGGCGTGGAGGCCGCGTTCCTGGTCTTCCCCGGCGAGAACCATGAACTCTCACGGACCGGGACGCCGCACCACCGCAAGCAGCGCTTCGACCAGATCCTCCAGTGGTGGTCCAGCCACCTTCCGACGGCGGCAAATCCCGCCCCTGCGGCCCGGGGCTGAGGGGGAGCGGGGCTGAGGGAGCCGGGGCTGAGGGAGCCGGGGCTGAGGGGAGCGGCCGGAGTGTCACGGGCCCGGGAGGAACCCAAGTTCCTTCCGGGCAAGGCTGATGTCGGGCTGCGCCCAGCGTGCGGAGTATTCGGCGTTGCTGCTGATAGAGCGCAGCTCGGCCCGGTCCAGATACAGGATGCCGTGCACGTGGTCGGTTTCGTGCTGGACGATCCGGGCCTGCCAGCCCGTGAATTCGCGCTGCTGCCTGGTTCCATCCGGCGCGGTGAAATCCAGCCGCACCGACTCGGGCCGGTTCACGGCGGCCTGAAGTCCGTTGACGGAGAGGCACCCTTCATAGAACGCCACAGTGGAGGCGTTCGTCGGCTGGTAGAAGGGGTTGAGCATGGCGAAGAACGGCAGCGGCTCCCGTCCGCGGGCGGCGGCGACCTCGGGATCGACGTCGAACTGGTCCTCGAGCACGGCGAGCTGCAGCGGAATGCCGAGTTGGGGCGCCGCCAGGCCCACGCCGGGCGCCTTGTGCATCACGCTGCGCATCAGGTCGATCAGTTGGCCCAGTTCGGCGCCGCTCAACTGCCCGTCGAAAGGCGCGGCTAGCTGGCGCAACACCGGATGCCCGGCCTGGACAATGGCGGGGAGCACTCCGGCAGCGAGCACCTGCTGGACGGTTTCATGGATGCGGGCGGCGCTGAAGTCAGTGGGCTTGGCGTCAGGGAACATGGCAACAGACTACTGGCGTCCGCAAGCCGTTGTAATGAACTCGTAGATGCGTCCACGCAGCAGCGCTCCGGCGTCGACTTTCAGGACGCCGTCCCGCCCGCCCGCGGACACCCGCAACGGCAGCAGGGTGCCCACTTTGTCGTCCGCGACGGCGTGCGGATCGCAGCGTGCCGGCCGGATCCCCAGCCGGAACTGCTGGCTGGCGCCGCCAGCGTGCACCGAGACGGAGCGCGGCCAGGGGGCGCTTGGGTCCTCTTCGAGCAAGGTGGTCCCGTCGATCCGGTTGATCGTCAGGGTCGCGGTTGAACCGGGATTCACGGCCCCGGGGGTGCTCCGCGGCGTGATGGCAAGTGTCAGCACGGCGCTCTGCGCGTCGGCAGCGACCTCGAGTTCCGGTTCCAGCCGCAGCCCGGCGACCGCAGCGGCCGCCTGGCCCAGGCACATTTCCGCGTTGTTCCGTTCCAGCACCCCATAGGGATCAGCAGCGGGCACCGTTATGGCAGGGCCGGCTGCGGCCGGCACCGTTGTGGCGTGGCCGGCTGTGGCCGGCACCGTTGTGGCGGGCACGCTTGTGGCGGGCCCGGCTATGGCGGGACCGGGACCGGGGCCGCTGGACGGTGCAATACGGAGTTCCACGGCCGCGCCCCTGTTCGCCGGCGCCGTCCGGATTCCGCATGCGGGGGCGCGCAGTTGTGCCGGCAGGATCTTGGTTTGGCCCGGCGGCAGCTCGATGCCGCCGGGCGCCGGCTGCCACTCGATGGGGCCGGCAAAGAGCGGGCTGGTCACGGCGGCGCTGAGCACGGTCAGCGGCCCGGCGGTGTTGTTGGTCAACTGCACGGCGATGATCTGCTGGCTGTAGTTGTCGCGGAGCTGATTGATGACCGCGGTGACCGGGGCCGCTGCCGTCGGCGTCGGCGTGCCCGACGGACTGCCGGTTCCAGTCGAACTGCCGGTGCCGGTCGAACTGCCCGTTCCGGATGCACCGGCGCTGCAGGAGGCGGTCAGGGCGAGGGCGGCGCCGGCGGCGGCCAGTCTGGCGGCCAATCCGGGGACCAGGGAGTGACGGTTCGCGCCGGCCGGGCGTCGCAGGAGCGGGGGGAAGCGGCCCATGGGGCCAGTGTATTCCGGGCGCAGGCCCGTGCGGGCGCGGCCTTGCCGGTGCGTTCGGATAGTCTCGTTCCATGACTTCACAGGCCCCTTTGGATTGCGTCCTCGCGCTGCTGCGCGCTATCGAGGGCGGCGGCGGTGCGGCGGAGATCGCCCCGCTCCTGGCCCGGGACTACACCCTGAGCGAGGCGCCGCATCTGCTGGCTCCGTCCGGTGCAACCAGGAACCGGGACGAGGCCCTGGCCGGGGCGGATGCAACGCAGGACGTCGTCTCCGGGCAGCGGTTCGTGGTGCGGCGCACGACGTGTGAGGGCAGCCGTGTGGTGGTGGAGGCCGAGTGGAGCGCCACCCTGCTGATGGACCTGCCGCACTGGGACGCCGGTGAGGTCATCCGGGCCAGGGTCGCGTCCGTCTTTGAAGTCCGGGACGGCCGGGTCGTCAGCCAGGACAGCTACGACTGCTACTTCATGCCCCCGCCTGCCTGAGCCGGGCCGTCGTTCGGGCGGTGCCGTCGTTCCAGCGGTGTGCGGCGTTCCGCCGTCGCCGGTTACTGCATGGTGAACCGGCGGGCCACGAACCCGTTGACGGCGGGCACGGCGGCGGCCGCCGCCACGGCACGGTTCCGCACGGCCCACTGCCCGGCGGTCAGGGGACGGCCCAGTGCCATGTTGATTTCTGACTGGCGTGCCGCCCGGGCGGCCGCGGCCGTGCGGCGGGTCTCGAAGTTCCGTAGCGCCGCCCCCACGTCCGAGCCGTCCAGCGACGCGAGAACCAAAGGAGCCAGGGCGGCGGCGTCCAGCCAGCCCAGGTTCATGCCCTGCCCGCCGATCGGGCTGATCTCGTGGGCGGCGTCGCCGATCAGCACGGTCCGGCCCGTCACCATCCTGCGTACCAGCCGGGTCCGGACGCCAAACCGGCTCAGCATGCTGTTGCTCGCGGGATCGACGTCGATTCCGGTGCGTTCCCTGATCGTTTGAACGAGCCAGCCGGCGTCCCCGCCGTCCCCGGGGTCCGCGAGGCGCACCACCCAGCGCCGCAACGCCCCCGGCATTGGGAAGGACTCCACTATCCCCGCGGATTCCAGGAACAGGGCCGCGTCCGGACCGAACCGGGTTGTGTCCGCGAAGTCGCCCATCAGGTAGCTGTCCCGGTAATCCTTCGCACGGACGGCCGTCCCGAGCAGCGGCCGAACCGTGGACCGGACACCGTCGGCGGCAATGGCAATGGCCGCCGTGTAGCGGACCGCCGAGCCGCCCGCGGTGGCGTCCGCGGTGACCCGGCCGCCGTCGTCGTGCAGCCCCGTGACCCGAACGCCGCGGTGCACGGCGTCCGGGTCGAGCTGCCGGACGCGTTGCTCTAGGACCGCTTCGGTGCGGGACTGTGGCAGGGCAAGGACGAACGGGAAGCCCTCTGAGACCCCGGCAAAGGACATCCGGGCGAGCGTCCGGCCGCCGCCGACGGCGATGCCGCGCCGGATCGGGACCCCTTCGGCCACCATGGCCGGGGCCACGCCGATGCCCTGCAGCGCGTCCAGCGACGGGGGATGGATGCCGATGGCCCGGGAGTGCGGTTCGGCGCCGGTGCGCTGTTCCAGGACGCGCACGCTCACGCCGTGCTGGAGCAGCAGCGCGGCCATGAACAGCCCCACCGGGCCGCCGCCGATCACCAGGACGTCAGCCATGAGCCCTGTCCCGGTCGAGGACCAGCAGGTTGCGGAAGGGGGTGCGGCGGATGACGGTCCAGCCCGGGGGAGCGGACGCCCGGAGTTCGGCGGAGGTGTAGCTGCGGCGGATCGACGTGAGGCCATCCTGCCTGATGTACGAGCCGGTGAAGGGCCAGGAGCCGGCGAAGAAGAGGGCATAGGCGGCCGGGCTGCGCCGGAGGTCGTTGTGGATGACCCTGCCGTGGCAGAGCCCGGCGGACTCGGCCAGGAACGCCGGGAGTTCGTCCTCGGGCAGATGGTGCAGCACGTGGTTGGACACCACGAGGTCGAAGCTGAGACCTTCGCCGGCGAGCTGGGCTGCCGTGGACTGACGGAACGTCACGCCTGCGCCCCGGTGCCGTTCGGCAGCGAAGCGGCTGGCGCGCGGATCCGGATCGATCGCCGTGATCTCCAGCTGGAGCCCATCCCGGGCGGCCCAGCGGGACAGCATCACCGGCACGTCGCCGCCGCCGCAGCCGATGTCCAGCAACGTCGCGGGACCCTTCCGGAGGCGTGGCCTGAGCTGGCTCCGGTAGATGCCGCGCCAGCCGGAGACGGCCCGGTTCACGAGCGCGAACTGGGCATAGGTTCGGTCCAGCCGGACCGGATCACAGCCGGGCAGGTCCATCTCCTCGACGGCGTGCGCCGCACGTTCCCGCAGCAGGTGCACCGGGTCTCAGGCCAGGGCCGATTCCGGCTGGGCGGACTCCGCCTTCGCCGCATCCCCGCCCAGCGTTGGCGCGTCTTCACGGCGCGGGCTGCTGAGCTTGGTGAACAGCGCAGTTTCCACCGTCAGCCCTGGCCCGAACGCCATGGAGCAGATCCGTTCCGCCCCGTCGTCCTCACCCTCCGCCGGCGGCAGATCAAGGATGTGCCGGAGCACGAAGAGCACGGTGGCGCTGCTCATGTTCCCGTAGTTGCGCAGGGTCTCACGGGCCGGGACCAGCTGCTCGTCGCTCAGCTCCAGCCTTGACTGGACCTTGTCCAGGATGCTTCGGCCGCCGGGGTGGATGGCCCAGTGCCGGATGTCGCGGTAGGGGAGTCCCTGCAGGGCGCCCTCCCGGGAGAGGAGCGGTTCCAGGGCGCCGATGATGTGGTCATCAATGATGTGCGGGACGTAGTTCCCCAGGACCATCTCAAAGCCTTCATCGCCGATGTTCCACGCCATGGATTCCTCGCCGACCGGGGTCAGGACGGTCTCGAAGTGGTCCAACTGCAGGAGTGCCGGTTCGTCCGGGCGCTCCTGGGCGGTGACGAGGGCAGCGGCCGCGCCGTCGGCAAACAATGCCGAGCCCATGATGGTGTCCGGGTCGTTCGAGGTCCGGACGTGCAATGAGCAAAGTTCGGCGCATACGACCAGGACGACGGCGTCGGGATCGGCCTCGCAGAAGGACTTTGCCGCCCGCAGGGCGGGGAACGCCGCGTAACAGCCCATGAATCCGAGGTGGTAGCGCTGCACGGCGGGATCCAGGCCGAGGGCCCGGACGATTTTGTAGTCCGGGCCGGGGTTGAAGAACCCGGTACAGGACACCGTGACGAGGTGGGTGATGTCCAGGGAAGTGATCCCGGGACAGGCGTCCAGGGCTTTCTGTGCTGCCTCAATGAAGAGTTTGGTGGCTTCGGTGGCGAAAATGTCGTTGCGGACCTTGGTGCTGGGGCTCAGGAGCAGCCCCGTGCCGGCGTTGAAAAACCGCGGGTTCTCGGCCTGGTGGTTCTTTGTCAGTTCCGCGACGGCCGTATGGCGGGTGTCGATCGCGGCGGAATCAAAGCACGTGCTGACCAGACGGGTGCCTAGCCTGGTGAGCCCCGGCTGGGCCGCGAAAACGTCCCGTGCCTCCGTCTGGATCAGGACAGTGGGCGGGACAGCAGTTTCCAGGGACCTCAGGTAGACCGTCATGGTTCATTCTCAGTGAGGTCGGCGCAGAAGACAATGGATTCGCCTGCGGCTGCGGGCTCGAAGCTGGTTAGATAGAGCCAGACGACGCCGGCGGAGACCGCGGACGCGGCCCCGCCCAAGAGATGGAGACACGATGAGCATGGCTACGACGTCGGACACGCAGCCGGATGCGCAGCCGGACAGGCAGCCGCGTGCGCTGCATGTTGCCGACAGCCACGATCTGATCCGTGTGCAGGGCGCCCGCGAGAACAACCTCAAAGACATCAGCATCGAGATCCCGAAACGCCGGCTGACGGTGTTCACGGGGGTCTCAGGCTCGGGCAAGAGCTCGCTCGTGTTCGCCACGATCGCCGCTGAGTCGCAGCGGATGATCAACGAGACCTACAGCGCCTTTGTCCAGGGGTTCATGCCCAACCTGTCTCGGCCGGATGTCGACTTCCTGGAGGGGCTGACGACGGCGATCATCGTCGACCAGGAGCGGATGGGCGCGAACCCCAGGTCCACGGTGGGTACCGCCACGGACGCCAACGCGATGCTCCGGATCCTCTTCAGCCGGCTGGGTTCCCCGCATGTGGGGCCCCCCACGGCGTTCTCCTTCAACGTCCCCACGCGGAAGGCCAGCGGGGTGATGAGCACCGAGAAGGGCGGCAGGGTGGAGAAAAGCGTTGTCCAAAACGCCGTCTACCTGGGCGGGATGTGTCCGCGCTGCGAGGGCATGGGCGCCGTCTCCGACTTCGACCTCACGGCGCTCTACGACGACAGCAAGTCACTCGCCGGAGGTGCCCTGACGATCCCCGGCTACAGCATGGACGGCTGGTACGGCCGCATCTTCAGCGGCGCCGGCTTCGACATGGACAAGCCGATCGCGAATTTCACCAAGAAGGAAATGCACGACCTTCTCTACAAGGAGCCGACCAAGATCAAGGTCGAGGGCATCAACCTGACCTACGAGGGCCTGATCCCGAAGATCCAGAAATCGATGCTCTCCAAGGACGTCGACGCGATGCAGCCGCACATCCGGGCGTTCGTGGAGCGCGCCATCACGTTCCAGGCCTGCCCGGAGTGCGACGGCACGCGGCTGAGCCCGGAGGCCAGGTCCTCGAAGATCCAGGGCAAGAACATCGCCGAGCTGTGCGAGATGCAGATCAGCGACCTGGCCGGGTGGGTCCGCGGGCTCAGCGAGCCGTCGGTCGCGCCGCTCCTCAAGGGCCTGCAGCACCTGCTCGACTCGTTTGCCGAAATCGGACTCGGCTACCTCTCACTGGACCGGCCGGCGGGCACACTGTCCGGGGGAGAGGCCCAGCGCACCAAGATGATCCGGCACCTCGGTTCGTCCCTCACGGACGTCACCTACGTCTTCGACGAGCCGACGATCGGCCTGCACCCGCATGACATCGAGCGGATGAACCGGCTCCTGCTGCAGCTGCGCGACAAGGGCAACACGGTGCTCGTCGTCGAGCACAAGCCGGAGACCATCGCCATCGCCGACCACGTCATTGACCTTGGCCCCGGCGCCGGCACCGAGGGCGGCCGCGTCTGCTTTGAGGGAAGCGTGGAGGGCCTGCGGGGGAGTGACACCATCACCGGACACCACCTCGATGACCGGGCGAGGGTCAAGGAATCGGTGCGTAAACCGTCCGGGACGCTCGCGGTGCGAGGTGCCTCGACACACAACCTCAAAGATGTCGACGTCGATATCCCGCTCGGGATGCTGTGCGTGCTCACCGGCGTGGCCGGGTCTGGCAAGAGCTCGCTGATCCAGGGCTCGGTCGCCGGCCGGGACGGCGTGGTGGTGATCGACCAGGGGGCGATCAAGGGGTCCCGGCGCAGCAACCCGGCGACGTACACCGGCCTTCTTGAGCCGATCCGCAAGGCGTTTGCCAAGGCCAACGGCGTGAAACCGGCCCTGTTCAGCTCCAATTCGGAAGGCGCCTGTCCCACCTGCAACGGCGCGGGCGTCATTTTCACCGAACTGGGTGTTATGGCCACCGTCGAGTCCACCTGCGAGGACTGCGAGGGCCGGAGGTTCCAGGCGTCAGTCCTTGAATACCAGTTGGGCGGCCGCAACATCGCCGAAGTGCTGGCCTTGTCGATGACCGAGGCCGAGGCGTTCTTTGGTGCCGGCGAGGCGAAGACGCCGGCGGCGCACAAGATCCTCGACCGGCTCGTGGACGTCGGGCTGGGCTACCTGACCCTGGGACAGCCGCTGACCACTCTGTCCGGCGGCGAGCGGCAGCGGGTCAAGCTGGCCACCCAGATGGCCGAGAAGGGTGATGTCTACGTCCTCGATGAGCCCACTACCGGCCTGCACCTGGCCGATGTCCAGAATCTGCTGGGCCTTCTCGACCGACTTGTGGACTCCGGCAAGTCGGTCATCGTCATCGAACACCACCAGGCGGTCATGGCGCACGCCGACTGGATCATCGACCTCGGCCCGGGCGCCGGCCACGACGGCGGCCGGATCGTCTTCGAGGGGACACCGGCCGAGCTGATCGCCGGCCGCAGCACCCTCACCGGCGAGCACCTGGCGGCTTACGTCGCGCGGTGACCGGGTCTCTGTGTGCTCAGCCTCGCCGTCTCCTGCCAGAACTCGTCCACGCGCGCATTCCAGTCGTCCGGGATCTCCTGGAAGGGCTGGTGGGATTCCAGCGGCAGGACCTCGAAATGTGCGCCCGGTATGCGACGGGCCACGGCCTCACCCAGTTCCGGCCTGGTCATGGGATCCACTCCGCCGGCAAGGACAAGGGTGGGCGCGTTGATCTGGCCCAACCGGCTTCCCGTTTCGTGGACCACGAACGCGTCCAGGAACTTCAGGAAATCCTCGGTGGACTGCTGATGCGGGAAGGCGAGGGCGTCCTCGATGATCTGGCCTACCATTCCGCTGTTGTGTGCCCGTGGGGTGTAGACGAGCAGGAAGAAGAACTCCAGGAAAGCGCGTGCGTCCGGTGCCAGCTTGGCCTGCCAGTGGATGGACCGGGCGAGCGTCTTCATATACTGGTCCATTCCGGGCCAAGTGCTCTGCAGCACCAGGCTTCGTACCAGCTTCGGGTGCCGGAGAGTAAGCTCCTGGGCGATGATGCTGCCGCCGGAGAACCCTGCAACATGCGCTGAGGAGATGTTGAGGCCCTGCAGCACTGCGGCCGCGTCGTCCGCCATCGCCTCGACCGTCGGTTGCCCCGCCGGCATGGCCGTGCGGCCCGCACCCCGGTTATCGAACGCTGTCATCCGGTAGCGGTCCGCCAGCCCGTCCAGTTGGAACTGCCAGGACTCGACAGTGTCCCCCAGCCCGCCGATCAGCAGTACATCCGGCCCCTCGCCGACCTGCTCAGTCCAGATTTCAAGTTCCCCGGCATTCACGTACCGGCCCACTCCGGCCCTCCTGTCTCGCCCGGCCGCCGCTGAACGTTCCTGCCGCTGCCGGCACCAGCCCCCACTCGGCAGCCCGCCTCGCAGTCAATTCGTAATTTACTCTTCTGTGCGCGGGGTGCCTAGGCGCGGCTGCCTGCTGCCCGTTGTCCGGCGCCGCGGGCGAATCTATACTGTGGACACCGCGAGCTGTTCCAGTGCCTTGGCGGCTGGACGTATCGCCCTGCACCGCCGACCCCGGCGAGATCAATTCCACTATTGGACCTGGGGTACCAACCCCCCTGGCACGGAGGCAGCAGACCGATGAGCACATTGCATCAGGAGGAGCAGGCCGGCGAAGAGGACCGCGCCCTGGAGGAGTTGCGCGGGCAACTGGCGGGGTCGGTGATCGAACCACAGGATCCGTTGTACGACGAGGCCCGGGCAGTATGGAACGGCATGATCGACGTGCGCCCGCGGGCGGTAATCCGCGCGGGAGCCGTCGGAGACATTGATCCCGTCATTCACACGGCCCGGCGCACCGGCCTGCCGCTTGCCGTTCGCGGGGGCGGGCACAATATTGCCGGCCACGGCACCGTCGACGGCGGCCTCGTGTTGGATCTTGGCCAGTTGCGCGGTGTGGAAGTCGATGTGGAAAACCGGCTCGTGACCGTCGAACCCGGGGCGACCCTGGCAGACGTGGACCGGGCCACCACCACTCACGGACTGGCCGTGCCGCTTGGCGTGATCAGCGCCACCGGGGTCGCCGGGCTGACCCTCGGCGGAGGCGTGGGCTGGCTGACCCGCTCCAACGGGCTGAGCCTGGACAATCTGGTCTCCGCCGATGTCATCACCGCCACCGGAGAGCACCTGCACGCCAGCGAACAGGACAACCCCGAGCTGTTCTGGGGGTTGCGCGGCGGGGGCGGGAACTTCGGGGTGGTCTCCTCCTTCACCTTCCGCGCCCGGCCGCTGCCGGCTGCCGTACTGGGTGGAAACTTCTTCTACCGCCCGACCCGTTGGAAGAGCGCGCTGAGCGCTTTCGCCCGGTGGACGCAGGATCTCCCCGAGGAAATGAACCCGATCATCTCCTTCCTGGTGCTCCCGCCGGACTTCGAGATGGGGGAGGAGCCGTGGATGATCATCGGCTTTGCCTGGGCTTCGGAGAACCTCCAGCCCGGGCTCGAGCTGATCGAGCAGCTGCGCGCCGCCGCGCCCCCGGACGAAGAGGAAGTCGCGCCGACCGCCTGGCTGGAGTGGCAGTCTGCCATGGACAGCGTCTTTCCCAAGGGCGCCCGGGGGTACTGGAAAAACCTGTCATTCTCCCGGATGGACGAAGACGCCGTCGACGTTCTGGTCGGTTTCGCCTCCGAGGTGACCTGGTTCGGGACCGGGATCGATATCCACCACATGGAAGGGGCCTTCGGGCGCGTGCCGGAGGAGGCCACAGCGTTTCCCAACCGCTCGGCGAAGTACTGGCTGAACATCTACGGATTCTGGACCGACCCGGCAGAGGACGAGCGGCTGAGCGCATTCGCCCGGAACGCCTACACTCTCATGCAGCCGTTCGGCGAGCACGGCCAGTACGTCAACTTCCTCGGTGCAGAAGCCGGACAAGACATCATCGAAGCCGGGCGTGAGGCCTACGGGCCGGACACATATGACCGGCTGGTGGCACTGAAGAACCGTTTCGACCCGCACAACCTTTTCCGCCTCAACCACAACATCGTGCCGACCTCCGCCTGAAACAGCCAGGCAGGCGCGTACCGGGGACCGGTAGCCGGCCGTCAGGTAACCTTCAACAGTCCCTTCCTCTGCCACAACTGGAGCATCGCTATGAACGAAAGGGGCGCCATCTTAGGCAAGACCTCCGTGATTGGCGCTGAACTCCTCGAATCGGCCCTGGCCCGTACCCGCACCCACGAGGCCTGCGTGCGGCGTACACGTCTGCACCCGTGATGACCAGCGGCGCAACGCCTAGAGGCTGGCGCCGCGCAATCCGGCCGCTCTTGCGCCTTCTCCTGCTCGGGATGCTCGCTTCAACGCTGGTGCTCCTCGGACCAGGGTTGCTCAGCGGCTTGCGCGCCGAGGACGGTCCGCTGCGCGGGGGCCCGGCATGCACGGTCGAAACTTCGGAGGGAGAGTTCAAGCTCCGCCGTGAGGAGGCGCAACTGGCCACGACGACAGTAGCGCTCGTGGCCCGAGGGCTGGAGACCCCGGACACTTCCGGCATCGACGGGGCGGTGTTGCAGCGGCTGGCCGACGGGCCACCCGAAGACGCTGGTGCCAGCCTGACATGCCAGGGCTCAGGCTCCGGCGACCTCCAGGAAGAGCAGCTGAGTGTCACCGGCCTGACGCCGCGCGCCGAGCAGTTGCGCGAAGCCATGACCGAAGTGTTCGGTGAACAGAGCCTGGGCGGGTTCGCCCCGGGCGGCGTCGGACAGGGGCACGGAGCGGACTCGACGCACTATGACGGCCGGGCGATCGACATCTTCTTCCGCCCGGTGACGGAGGAGAACCGGCGTGAGGGGTGGATACTGGCCCACTGGCTCGTCGCCCATGCCGAGGACCTGGACATCCAGTACGTCATCTTCGACGACCGGTTCTGGAGCGCGCACAGCTCTCGGGGGCAATGGCAGGACTACGCCGCACCTGACCCCGGCAACGAGATCCTGCGTCACCTCGACCACGTGCACGTGGATGTGCTGGGCGGAAGTACTGACTAAGGGGGCAGTTCAACGCCTCGGTTTGTAGAAAGGCCACCTGAACCGGACCGTTGGCGAGGAACGAAACATTCCTGATCCAGCCGGGGGAGTGTCTCCAGAGCAGCCCCGTTGTCCAGAGAGGGAAGCGTCGGGGACCGTCCCGCAAGTAAGAGACGTCGATCAACAGATCGGCCACGGGAAGTCGTCGGATGCGATTGGTGGCGAGATTCTTCAAGGCCATCTCGCGTTCCACGGGCATCCCTGGACCCTTTAGGCCAGCACAACAAACGGTTGGGACGCGATGCCGACAACGCTGCTGTTGTAGTCGGCAAGCATCAGGAAATCCCGCTCCAGCAGACTCCCAAAGCCCACATGCGAGCAGGTCGTACTCGACAACTACGAACCACGCTGGGAACTTAAGTGAGAATCTCCCAGAATCCGCACACTGACAGGTTCAATGCGAAAACTGACATCTGGAATCAGAAGGGACATTCACCGCCCGTGGCATCCACTTCTACCCCGTCGTTTAAACGCCGATAATCAACATTATGTCAAGTAGAAGTGATCCGATTGAAGAACTTGCAGAATATGCAGAACCTGGGTACTGCTACCAAGTCATTCACAAACACGCCGCCGACGCCGGTGTCCCAATGGCCGGCTACGCAGGTGGTGCGCGTCTGACTCCTCTGGGATCCTGACGAGCCTGACCTCGGTTGCCGCATGGTGGGTCTGCGAACAACTAAGGTCGGTCTCGTGACGGGTGATCTGCAAGGCTCCTACCTGGGGACGTGGCTGCTAGTGCGCGGGGACCTCATTGGAGTGCACTGCGATCCCCGTATCCATGAGCGCGCTGCCCCGACGGCTAGCCGGAGGTGACCCAGATGGAACGGTTTTTGATACTGCTGGCCATAGTCCTTGCTTCAGTGGCAGTCTGCATAGCCGGACGCTATCGGTTCCCCATCAAGGAAGGATCCCGAGCGGATCACTTCTTCGAACGGCTCCAGTTGGCAGTGAACGTGGTAGCCATCGGAGTGGAACTCCTGCTTCCTGCCGTCACCGGTTTCCTCGGCCAGCCCTTGCTGGCCTACGCGGCCGCAAGCCTCCAAGTTTTCGCTGTGAGCATCTTTCGAGTCCAGCTGCCTCCAATTCGGGCGGTCCGCCCCCGGACGGCCGCTCAGCACTCAGTAGGTGAACCGGAACTTCGCCGCACTCGATGGCCCTACCAAACGACCTTCGCACTCGGATACGTACTGCTCCTTGCTTACGTGGCGTCCATATTCGGTATGTATTTCTAATAGCCGACGGGCAGCAAACGGGAAACCGACAGCTAAGCGGGAACTGCAGGGCCGCATAGGACTCGGAGCGATATGTGCAGTTCCCGCTTGAACCGTGATTGCTGCACCTGAAGCAGTCTTCCCTAAATGCTGTATTTAGTCTAAATCAGCCACTCCCCCCACGTTCGACCCGTAACGTTCTATTTCGGGTCTAGCGTGTAGCCGAAATCTCCAAGAGTATAGCTCCGCCCATTCATTTCGACCCGCGTAAATCCGCTATACGGCGCCTCTAAGCCATTGAAGGAAGTTCCGAAGACTAGCAGTGCTTCCGTTGCAATCCTCATCCAATATCGCCTTTCGTCATCATCTTTAAACGTACGATTGACGAGATGTTCCGCTCTACTTTGAGCTCTAGGGGCGCTGCCGAAACTAATGAATTTGAACAAGGTAGACTTGCGTCCGGTTTCAGGATCTACCCCGTATTCTCTCGAGGTAGTAAAAGGAATTCCCCCACTAGCATTTACCAGCTCGAAAACTTCGGTGGTGTAACGGCTGCCTGTTACTAACCATTCGAGATATACACCGGCGTCGGCATCTGCGACTCGAGGCACCAGACTGTCCTCGGTTTTTTCGA
Source organism: Pseudarthrobacter oxydans (assembly GCF_030812335.1). GTDB lineage: Bacteria > Actinomycetota > Actinomycetes > Actinomycetales > Micrococcaceae > Arthrobacter > Arthrobacter oxydans_B. The sequence continues at coordinate 84,322 of NZ_JAUSSN010000011.1, read as the reverse complement.
CTCTAAACATGCAAATCCTCCCAAGCTAGCGAAGTGCCAGCCCCATTGAACTCCAGCCAGTGAGGCCGAGCCACGACTATCATCACAGTCAGGAGTGCTTCCTGTCATTACTCCAGTCATGATTTTTCGTGATTCATATCCGTCGGATTTGCCCGACCCGGTTGCAACGGTTGGAGTCGGGGTTACCGTGTTTCCGGCCACAAGGGCGACACTGCTTTTGTTTCATATTCGTCTGGTGTTACCCAGGCGAGCGCTGCCCACGAACTATGCCGGTCACCGGGCCGAATAGTTCGAAGCCGAATATGCACGGTTACCAGTAGATCTAATTCCGTTGAGGAGTCTGCGGGCCTACGGCCCATGGACGCGCCCTCCCCTCGGTTAGCCCCGGCCCGCGGGACCAGGATCAGATAGGCCATGGAAGTGCGTGCGCGGAGCACCGCATCCGCCCCTGATCCGCCCCTGTAGTTGGGCGGAGATCTAGGACTGGCCTTCCTGCGCCATGGAGAAGACGGCGCACAAGAACGCCGCGGGTGAGACCACCTCATTTGGAAAGAGGTCCCAGGCGGCGTGCCTACGCCGACAGCATCCGGAGCCGCAACCTCTCCCCCGTGGGGCTTCAGCCTCCATTCAGGCGACATTGAGATCAGAAGCACCCCGGCCGAGGTCCCTGCACGTGGGCTGCAATATGTCAGGTGCGGGACGGGGGCGCCGAGTGTGGGGGGCTTGGCGGGTTAGGTCCCATCTGGTCCGGGCGGTCTTCGGTGCCTGAGGGGCGCTTGGGATCTCCCGATGGTTCGGGCCTTCGAAACGCGCGCCAAATTGCCAGCCCGCTCAACGCAGCCGCCACGGCAGCGCCGGCAACCCACCACGCTTTCCCTGGGTGCTTTCTCGTGGAAGCCGGCGGCGTGCCATCGGCAATGATCCGCGCGATACCCTCATGGAGTCTGGGGGTGACCGTCTCAACTCCCCCGGCCAGTTCTTCGGCAATAGCCCTCAAGCTGGCTTGCAGTCGCGGCGATGCCACATCAATTCCGCTGTCAACCCCCGCCAGAGCGCGGCGGAGGGCGGATTCGACGGCGGGCGTCGCCCATTCCCTGCCTTTCTCCAGACGCTCCAGGAGCGCCTCTTGCAGGTGACGGGCTTGAGCGGTCGTGGCGGTTCTATCTGACAGATGCACAGGAGCCTCCCGGGTCGAGGAATGTGGGGCCCAGCTTAGGGTTTGATCCCTGGGAAATATAGCCTTGATTGTCAGGAAAAAAAGTCAAGTGCCTCGCGGAGTCGGACGGCCCGTTGCTGCTGCCGCAGAAACTCCCCCACCGCCAGAGACTGTTGAACCACAAGATGCGAGTCCATATCACCACTCCCCCGGCGCTCACGTCTGCAAGAGTTCCGCGGCCCCCCGGCCGCAATACTGCCGGCTCGATGGCGCTACTCGGCGGACGGCCGCTGCCGTTGCCGCTTTGTCGCCGACCGCTGCTCCTTTGCGGCGAGACGCCGTCGGTTCGAGCCCCGGGTAGGTTTGGTCGCACGGCGTCGGGCAGGTTCGGGAGCGAGCCCGTCTGCCACGAGACCGGCGAGCTTGGCCAGGGCGACCTCACGGTTGCGCAGTTGAGAGCGCCGCTCCGAGGCGGTCACCGTGATCACCCCGGCGACGAGACGTCCTCCGAGACGCGTGACCAGCAGCAGCCGCTGGTCTTCCGAAAGCGCCGCGGAGCCGACGACGTTCCACGAAAGTTCAACGCGGCTGTCCGACGTGTTGACGTGTTGACCGCCGGGACCGGAGGACCGCGAGAACCGCCAGCCGAGTTCCGACGCCGGAATCGTGAGCGCGGGCGACACCTCCAGATCCATACAACCAGCGTTGCACACTATGGGCGCGAACAAATCCCCACCCGCCGGCAGGCTCACAGCGCCGGACCACATCGGTCCCGTGCCTCACGGACGTCCCGCCCGTCACCGCGGGTCAACACGGCCCGATATCTGGATCGTGTCCTCCTGACGGCATATGCTGGCTCGATTGCTTGGATATTCGTCTACCGCATCAACCAGTGACCGCCCGGTAGGCCTTCTCGTTGGGGGACAACATGTTCGGAAAGTTCAGCCGGAAAAACGACGGGCCGCACGACGGTGCCCCGGCCGTTGCCGCCAGCGACCCGTTGGCGGGAGCCCAGCTCGGCGGCCGGATCATCCTTGAGCGGCTGCTTGGGACCATGAAGGATGAACGTGGCGTTCACGTCGAATCCCTGGCGACCGCGCTTGGTGCGCTGGCCGGGCGCGCGTGCCAGATCGCGGCGCTGCAAGGGCTCAACTCGGGCGCCGCGGAGTACCAGGGGCTCTCCGTAATGACCGTGGGTGGCGCCAACGGGGACGAGTACTACGTGGGAGATGCCATCAATCGTCCGCTCGCAGAATCCAAGTACTCCGTCTGGGGTCTGGTGGCGGGGGCAGCCAATCAGCACGGCGGCCAGGTGCCAGACCTCAACGAGCTTTTCCGTCACAGTGTGAGCACCCTGGGCGGGGCTGACTTCGGTGTGCCGCGTTTCGCTCCGGGAACCAATGCCAGTGGGACGCCGCGCAGCTATTTGGTCCTTTGGGACTCCTTGCAGCCCTCGGTTCGACAGGCTGCACCCCACCCGGAGCAATGGCCGGTAGCCTACGGCATCGCCATCCAGAATCTGTTTGCGATGGCCAAGGGACACTTCGACCTTGGCGTGCTGACGCGGGTGGTAATGGACAGTGCCATCGCGACGTCCAAACTGAAGCTTCCGCTGCAGGCGGCCGCATCCTCCGGCGCTTCGGCCACGCCGGGCGGTTGAAAACCCCCACGTCTCCTCTGGCCTGAGCGCCTCCCAGCAGATATGGTAAGCATACTGACGATTTAGTTGGTCTCTCGTCAGTTCCCGAATCCAGTCAAAGGAGACATCGTGAGCACCAAGGTTGAAAAGCGGATCCTGGTTAACGTTCCGGTGAGCGTGGCCTATAACCAGTGGACCCAGTTCGAAGAGTTTCCCCACTTCATGGGCGGAGTGAAGAGCGTCAAGCAGCTCAGCGACGACCGCCTTGAGTGGGTGGCGGAAATCGCGGGAGTACGCCGGCAGTGGCAGGCTCGAATCCTGGAGCAGATACCGGACCGGAAGGTGTCGTGGGCCGCGACCGAGGGCGCCACCAACGCGGGGTCGGTGTCCTTCGAGGACCTCGGCGGCGGGCAGACCTCAGTCCAGCTCTCCCTCGAATATGAGCCCGAAGGCATGGTCGAAAAAGTAGGCGACAAGCTCAACGTCGTGGACAAACAGGCCGAGAACGACCTGAACCGGTTCAAGACCTTCATCGAAGATGAGGGCTACGCGACAGGCGCCTGGCGCGGAACCGTGAGCGAGGGGGCCCATGCGGGCACGCCTGGCGTTGATGCGGCAGCCGGTTCCCGGGGCGACAGCGGCAAAGCCGGGGTCTCCGGCAAAGTAGTTGCCGGCGTCGGACTCGCGGCCGCGGCCGCCGCAGGGGTGGCGGCCGCAACACGGCATCAGGAACCCGCCGACGACCCGGCACCCGGCGCCGTCCACACCACGCCGCCGGCAAGTGTGCCTCCCACCGGCACCGCGGGCAGCGTCTTCCCCGGCGAGGGACTTCCTTACGACACGGCCCGTCCCGCGGACGAAACGGTCGGACGCTCCGACGCGAAGCCCTTCGACCAGACGAACGGCCTGGTTGACACCGAAGGCGAATCCGACGGGACAGCCCTGAGCGATACCACCAGCGAGGGCGAGCGCGAGCGGGGCCTGGGCGACCGGCCCGGCCCTATCCCTCCGGCCGGAGGAAGCTTGGGCCAGCACTGACCCATTCGGACTTAATGCCCGGCCCGGCTGTTCCTACGAACCGCCGGGCCGGACTCTTGACCGGGCGTCTCGGGCCGGACGTGGGACCGGCACTCAGGTCAGTCCCCGCTGTTGGGTTCGCCGTTGCCGTTGCGGATCCGCTCCACAACCGCAGTCGTGGACTGATCCGCGACGTAATCGAGAATGGCGACCCGGCCCCCGTAGTCCTCCACGGCGGCCGTTTCCGCCAGCATCTCGGGAGTGTAGTCGCCCCCCTTGGCGTAGATCTCCGGCCGGATCTTCTGGATCAGGGGAATGGGCGTGGGCGTGTCGAAGACGGTGACGTAGTCCACACAACTGAGCGCGGCGATCACGGCAGCGCGGTCCGTGATGTTGTTGATGGGGCGTCCAGGGCCTTTGAGCCGACGGACGGATTCGTCGCTGTTGAGCGCCACCACCAGAACGTCGCCCAGTTGCTTTGCCTGGTTGAGATATCGGGTGTGGCCTCGGTGCAGGACATCGAAGCAGCCGTTAGTCAGGACGATCCGGTGTCCCTCCTCCCGGTGCCGTCGGATGTGTGTCGCGAGCTCATCGGCGTCGACGGCGGTGTCAACGAAGCCCTCCAGATGCCGGCAGAGGTCGTCCGTGCTGCACACGGAGGTCCCCGGACGGTGAACTGCGATATCCGCCGCAGCCTGGGCCAGGTCCACGCTGGTGGTCAGGGGCAACGACGTCGCCAGAGCAAGCGTCAGTGCCGCGACGAAGGTGTCACCGGCCCCGGAGGCCTGCTTTTCCTGGACCGGCCGCGCCCAGGTTCGGTGGACGTCCCCGGACCTGGGCAGCAGGACAGCACCTTCCCGGTCCAGTGTGACAACCACAGCATCAGCTCCTGCCGCGTCAAGTAGTTCCTGGCGATGACCCGCGACCACTGCCGTCCGGTTTGTTTCGGCGTCGAATTTCAGGCCAAGCATGTCAGCCGCTTCCATGGCGTTCGGAGTAGCCAGGTCAGGTTTCACCCCGGCCCAGACCTGCGGCCGGTGTGCGTCCACAACCACCAGCACATCCGAGCGTCCCGGAAGAAGATCCACCAGTCTGCTCCGGACCGGTCCGTTGAGCGTTCCGGCGCCGTAATCGCAGACCACCACGGCCTGCTGGTCCAGCAGTACCTCCGGGATGGACAGCGCCAGCAGGTCCAGGGCCTCCGCCGAGCTGCCGTGCTGAACATCGTCCATCCGGACCAGTACTTGGCCGTTACTGCAGATGCGGATTTTGGTGGTCGTGACCGCGGCGGGAATCTGCTGCACATAGGTAGTGTCCACGCCGGCATCCCTCAGCTGGCCCAGCAGCTCCGCCGCGGCGTCGTCACACCCGGTGATCCCGGCGAGTCGCACTTTCGCCCCAAGGGCGGCGAGATTCATGGCCGTATTGGCGGCTCCGCCGGGGGCGAAGCGCCGCTGGCCGATTTCCACCACCGGGGCCGGCGCTTCCCGGCAGAGCCGGTCGATCGACCCGGACCACCACCCGTCGAGCATCAGATCGCCGACAACGGCGATGGACGGCTTCATCGCCGCCAGCTGGCGAGGCAGCCATCCGGTCAGGCCGCGCTGTTGCCTCAGACTGGCCCGGAGGGCGTCGTTGTCATGCTGTTGTGGGCGGCTCATAGTATGCCCCAGCCGGGCCGGTGATTGAAGGTACTCAGCATTTCCGCCGGGGCACCGCGGCCACTCTGGACTATCGCTGACATGTGATTCCCTCCCGGTATGGCCGCCATAAAGCGGTTGGCACGGCGGGCCTCCGCCGGGACTGCGATCCTGCAACAGGGCCCCATATGCAGACTCTTACCCCCACACGGCGGCTTCTACACCCCGCGCCGGGTGCCATCGACCTTGCGGGAGGGGTCCGCCGACAAGTCGGATCCCCGCGGCACCGTCGCGCCGCCTGGTGCTAGCCAAACCACGGCGCAGGGATTTAGGGTGGGCCGACCACATGGGCATCGGACGGACAGGACTGCTGGGTGGAAGACCTCAGGGCGGAATTCGGCGGGGCAAGCATCCAGGGCTGGGGCGTCGGCCCTGTTCTCGAGAAGTTCCCGGACGTCTTGAAGATCGCCGTGCTGCGGGGCGGAGGGCTGGGGGATCTCCTGTTTGCCCTGCCCGCCGTCTCTGCGCTTGCCGCGGCCTACCCCGGGGCTCATGTCACACTGCTCGGATCCCCCGGGCACGCCGAACTTCTTGGTCACGCCGAGGGTCCAGTCGGCGATGTACGGGTCCTGCCCATAACAGAGGGCATCCGGCCGGGACTGGAAGACCCGTCCGCGATTGAGGCGTTCGTCGCTTCCCTACAGCGTGAAAACTTCGACCTGGCCGTTCAGCTCCACGGCGGGGGGCGGTTTTCGAATCCGTTCCTGCTGCGGCTGGGGGCCCGCCACACCGTCGGGTCAAGGACGGCAGATGCTGCGCCACTGGAACGGAGCGTGCCGTATCTCTACTTCCAGCACGAACCGCTCCGGGGGCTGGAAGTAGCGGGGCTGGCAGGCGCTCCCCCGGTCATGCTCGAAGCCCGGCTTCGGCCGCTGGAGAGGACCGCCGGCCAGCTCGACGGGCTACTGCATCGCCAGGATGACAGTCCAGGAACTCCCGTTGTGGCAATCCATCCCGGGGCCACGGACCCCCGCCGCCGCTGGCCAGCGGAACGCTTTGGCGAAGTCGCCGCGGCCTGCGCCGCCGATGGGTGCCGTGTAGTGGTCGTCGGCACCGCAGACGAGCGGCAACTGGCGGGCGAGGTCGTGGCGGCCGCCGGGTCGGAACGGGTCGTTTCCTTGGCCGGCAGGTTCGGCCTCGGGACGCTGGCGGCGCTGCTGGACAGCTGCGATGTACTCGTGGGCAATGACAGCGGCCCCCGGCACCTGGCCCAGGCCCTTGGCATTCCGACCGTTAGCCTGTACTGGGTGGGAAACCTCATCAACGCCGGCCCGCTGGGCCGCAGCCTGCACCGCATCCACCTCTCCTGGGCGACCCGGTGCCCTGAATGCGGCGCTGACATCACCCAAGTGGGCTGGACGGCTGCCCGCTGCGAGCACGATTCGTCCCTCCTGGCGGGGATCAGCGCGGCCGACGTCTACCGGGATGTGCGGGCGTTCACGGCCACGAATCCTCCTGCGCGTGGCAGATGAGCAGTTCACGGATCTCGCAGCCGGGAGGCTGCGACAGCGCGAACATCACTGCCTGGGCGACCCTCACGGGATCGTTCAGCCGCGAATCGTCCTGGGGTTTGTACTGCGCGGCCCGGTCATCGAAGAACCGCGTCTTCATGCCGCCCGGAATCAGAGTGGTCACCCCGATCTCCGCACCGGTTTCCGCCGCAAGCGCCTGGCTGAACCCGATCACGCCAAACTTGGACGCACAATACGCAGAAGCCTCCGGCAACGCCCGCTTACCGAGGGTGGAGGCCACTGTGACCACGCGGCCCCCCGAAGCCTTCAGGTAGGGCAGGGCCGCCCGAACAACGGAGACCGTTCCGAGAAGATTGACAAAGATCACCTGTTCCCAGTCGTCGGCGGGGACGTCCTCCAGCTTTCCGCACCGGTCAATCCCTGCCGCCGTCACCACGGCGTCCAGCCCGCCCAGAGCCTCCGCCGCCTGCGTGACCGCTGCCACCACCGCCGCACGGTCCGCGACATCCACCTCGATGGCCTTCGCCGCGGACACGTTCCGGACATCGCGGTCGAGGACGAACGGAGTGCCGCCGGCCCCAAGGACGGCGTCCACGACGGCGGCGCCGAGTCCGGATCCCCCTCCGCTCACCACCACGCGGCCGGCACCGGGCAGGGCGGGTGACGTAAATCTTTTCATGATGTTCCTTTCATTTTCCCGGGCTGCGTCTTGCCGGACGGCACGGCAGACCCGGTTCGTTTCAGTTGGTTTGTCTTTCAACCGACCCGGGCCAGCGCAGCCGCGAGGCCGGTCGTGGAGCGCCCGGGGTGGTAGGGAACTACCAGGCAGCGGCCTCCCCAGCTCTCCACCAGCGCAGCTTCGGGCAGTTCGGCGCTGTCATAGTCCCCGCCTTTCACCCAGATGTCCGGGCGCAGCCGGCCCAGGACCTGTTCCGGGGTGTCCTCATCAAAAACGAGGACCGCGTCCACGCTCTCGAGCGACAGCAGCAGTTCCGTCCGGTCCTGTTGGCCGATGATGGGACGGGAGGCGCCCTTGATCCGCCGGGCGGACGCGTCTGAGTTCAGGCAGACGATCAGGCAGTCCCCCAGGCTCCGGGCGGCCGTAAGGGTGCGGGCGTGCCCGGCATGCAGGAGATCGAAGCACCCCCCCGTCGCCACCACGGTCCCGCCGTTTGCCCGTACGCGGCGGACCACAGCCAGCGCGTCGGGTGCATTCCCCGGAAACGGCAGCGCCGGCGGCGCAAGAGGCAGGGCGGCGACCCCGCCTGCTGCCAGGAACAAGGCGGCGTCCCGGACAGCCCGGCGGCAGGACTCCTCGAGGCCCTCTCCGGCCACGAGATGGGCTGCGAGGCTGCCAGCCAGCCTGTCGCCCGCCCCGCAGGAATCCGCGACGGCGGCGCGCGGTGCGGGGAGGTGCAGGGGCGCCGGCGACGAAGCGCACACGAGCGTCGCTCCGTTCGCACCCTGCGTGACCAGGACCGCTTTGCTTTGCCAATGCCGAAGCAGCCTCCCGGCAATGTCTGCTACCCCGGGAGGCCGGCCCGGCTCCCCCGCCGTGATGACTGCCGCGGCGGCGCGGGCCTCGGAGAGGTTCGGCGTCACAACAGCGACGCCGGGAACGGGATCGGCGCCCGCCGGGTGCGGGTCCCAGATAACGGGAATGCTGTGTGCGAGCCGGGCGATGGTCGCGCGAAGGGACGGGTTCGAGGTCAGGCCCCGCCCGTAATCGGCGACAACAAGGACCTCGGCCTCCTCCACGGCTGTCAGCATGTCCGGTGTCACTTCGGGCTCGGAACGGTCCAGGCAACCTTCATCGAACCGGGCCACCGGGTGGCCGTCCGCCCGGAGCCGGGTCTTGACCGGGGTCGGGGCACCCGAGCGCCCTGCGACCACGGTGATTCCGCCTAGTTCCTGAAGGAGCCGGCGCCCCGGGTCGTCCCCGCCAATTGCTGTCACGAGGCATACCCGGTGTCCCTCGCCCGCAAGCATCCGGGCCACCAGGCCGGCGCCTCCAGCTCTCCCCCTCACGGTCGACACGTCGACGACGGGGACCGGCGCGTCAGGGCAGAGCCGGGTGGCCGCGCCGTCCAGGTCAACGTCGAGCAGCACATCGCCGGCAACGACGATCCTCATGGCCGTACCCCCTGTCGCGTTCCCTGCACCTCGGCGTCGAATGCCCGGCAAATGGCATGCACGGCGATGAGATGGCACTCCTGGGCGTTGGCCGCGGGCCCATCGATGGCGATTGATTCGTCGCAGCTGAGTGACAGCGGGTTCGGTCCCTGACCGGTCAAGGCCCAGGTGCTGACTCCCATGCGGCTTGCAGTTTTCGCGGCCCTGAGCAGATTTGGGCTGTTGCCGCTGGTGGAGAGGAGCATCAGGACGTCCCGGGGGCGGCCGTGCGCCCGAACCTGCCGTGCGTAGAGTTCTTCGAACCCGTAATCATTGGCGATGGCTGTTACAGCCGAGGTGTCGGCGTGCAGGGATATGGCGGAAAACGGGGCCCTTTCGCCGTCGAAGCGCCCCACGAGCTCGGCCGTGAGGTGCTGGGCCTCCGCGGCGGACCCTCCGTTCCCGGCGGCCAGCAAGCGGTTCCCGGCCAGCAGCCGGCGGGCGAGTTCCTGGCCCCAGCTGACCAGTTTTGGCGAGTGGCTGCGCAGGGATTCCAGGGCCGGCAACACATTGCACAGGTGGGCCTCGACGGCCGCGGCGGGGTCCGGAACAGCCCGTCCATCGACCATCCGGTCAGGGGTTCCCGGCGCCCCGGCCCGGGGCGCGAACGGGTCCCAGAGTTGCGGCTCCGTCAGAGGCCATTCGGCGGTCACAGCGCTGCTCCTTCCACTGGATGCAGCCGGCCCGGTACACCGCGCGGCGTGCCGGCGCTGACCTCGGTGAGCGTCTGCAGGTAGGCCGCCTCCGTTTCGGCGGCGACCCGGTCCCAACTGTAAAGTGCCCGGGCACGCTGCTGGCCGGCGCGGCCCAGGTCCTGCCGCAGGCCCTGCTCGGACAGTAGCCGGATGAGAGCCCCAGCGGTTGCGTGCGGATCCCGGGGCGGCACGTGCAGCCCGGTGACCTGGTCCACAACCGAGTCCTTGAGACCGCCCACGGCAGCGGCTACCACCGGGATGCCACAGGCCATCGCTTCGAGGGGGACGATGCCGAAGGGCTCGTACCAGGGGGTGCAAACGACCGCATCCGCACTGCGGACGATGCCCGGCATGGCCTGTCGGGGCACCTGTCCCCGAAAGGTGACCTGCTGTCGCACGCCCTGCTCCGCGGCGATGGCCAGCAGGCGGCGGACTTCGGAGTCCGCCTCCGTCGCTGTGGCGTCACCGTCGCCGCCGACGACGAGGAGTTCGACGTCGCGAAGGCCTGCCGCGCGTATGAGCGACAAGGCCCGAATGATGACGTCGACGCCCTTGCGCGGCACTAGACGCCCCACCGAGAGAATCCGGTGGGTTCGGTCGCACCGGTCGGCCGGCGCGGAGCCCGGAAAGAGGTCCAGGTCCACCCCGCACGGGGCTATCGAGATTCTCTCCGCCGGGATCCCCATCGCCTTCAGCTCGACCACTTCATCGGAGCAGGTGGCGATGATCCGGTCTGCCCTGCGCCCGACGGTGGGTTCCAGCCACCGTCTCTCGAACGGACTCGTGTCTGCGGTACCTTGATGGCGCCGTTTGACCGTGCCCAGCGCGTGAAAGGTCTGGACCACCGGGATGGGGACCCCGGCTGGTCCCGGGCGGGCCGCGGCGAGGGCCACGAGGCCGGACATCCAGAAATGCCCGTGGACCAGGTCTGGCGGCCGGTGCTCCCAGTCGCGTTGGAGGCCCTCGGCCAGCTCCCCCATGAAGGGAAGGAGTTCGTCCTTGGGTACGGGGGCAGCCGGGCCGGCCGGGAGATGGACGACCTCGAGGCGCGGGTTGATTCGTACCCTGCGCGGCAGGTCGTCCGCGTCCCGCCTCGTGTACACCGTCACGAGGTGGCCCCGCCTCGCCAGCGCCTCGGACAGGGCCGCCACATGGACGTTCTGGCCACCGGCGTCAACACCGCCGAGGGCCGCCAGCGGGCTGGCATGCTCGGAAACCATGGAAATCCTCACTGGCTTGTCCTTTCATGGGGTGGCTCGAGAACACGTCCGGTCCGAAACCGCGGGTTGGACAACTCCCCCAGCAAGGCATCCCAGGCAGCCAGGAAAGCGGGCAGGCCGTAGCGGTCCAGCGCCACCTCGCGGGCTACCGCGCCCCGCCGGCGCGCCTCCTGGGGGTCGTCGATGAGCAGACGCGCGGCGCGGACAAGTTCGTCCACATTGGTTGAAATCGCTCCCGCTTCAGGCGGCACCGCGCGCACCGCCTCCGTGGTCCCCAAGACCACCACAGGCATTCCGAGCTGCATGGCTTCGAGCAGCGCCAAGCCCAGGGATGTCCAGCGAAAGGGATGGAGATAGACCCGGCAGCGTGACATTTCACGGTGCAGCTCTTCCATTGGCAGGTCCCCGCGGACCGTGAGCCTTGGTGCCGAGAGACCCGCGACGTCGGATAGCCCGTCGCTGCCCATGCCGAAGATCCGCACTGGCGCGGCCTCGGCAAATCGGCCCAGAAGGTCCGTTCCGGCCACCCTCCGCCGCCGGACCGGCTCGTTGACAACGGCGGCGAGTTCCGGGATCTCGCCGGTGTAGCGGGGGCCCGGGTCGGGGATGCCGTGTTCGATCACGATCGTCGGCGCGGAGCCGTTGTCCCAAAACAGTTCATTGAAGTGCGTCACGTGGACAACCGGAATGGACTGCTGGTCGGCCAGAGGGTGAACTGTGTTCGGCACGTCCCCTCTGGGGCTGTTGTGTTCCACGTAGGCGGCCGGCAGGTCCTTGCCGGGCCTCCGGCCCAGGACCCGGTACACCTCCGCCAGTTCCTCCGGACGCTGCAGGACGACGGCGTCGACGCTGTCCGCATCGAGCGCATCGAGCCGGACCTCACGGACAGTCGATGGCCAAGGACGGCCTGCCCGGCCCAAACCCCAGGCCCCGCGCCCGGGAAGCACGGGCAGGAGGTACTCATGGCTGCCGCGGACGAACGCATCAGTCCACGAGCCGTGGACATGCCAGAGAAGTATTTTCATGGGTTGCGCACCTTTCGGCGGGTAGACAGCGAGGGCACTCCGCTGATGAGTCGTTCCACCGCATCGACCAGTTGCTCGGGAGCCACGGAGGACAGGCACGGGTGCCCGGCGACGGGGCACTCTGTTGCGCGGCTGAGCCTGCAGGGCGCGCTTTGGTCTCCGAGGATTTCCAGCGGCACACCGTAGGGTGCCCAGCGGACCGCGGGCACGACCGGGGAGAACAAGCACGCCACCGGTGTCCCCACCGCGGCCGCGAGGTGCGCCGGTCCGGTGTTCCCAGTCACCAGGGCCTCCGCTCCGGCGAGCACACCCGCCAGCGTCCTCAAGTCTGTACGCCCCCCGAGGTCCAAGGCGGACGGTCCGGCGACTGTGGCTGTCAGTCCGGTTTCGCCGCTGCCGCCGGTCACCACGACGCGGTGCCCTGCTCCTTCGAGCAGTTCCACAGCCGCCGCGTGGTGCAGCGGGGGCCAGGCCCGTGACGGGGCAGCAGCCCCGGGGTGGACCACGACGTAGGGTTCGTCCCCGACCAACGGGCGCACGTCGGGATAGTCCTTGACGCGGAGCCTGCCGTCGTCTCCCGGGGGCAACCGGAAGCCGGCTGCGGCCGCGATGCCGAGGGCCCGCTCCGCTTCTGGCTGGTCTTCGGGGAAGTCCTCGCCCGGCCGCAACCGGACGTCCAGGAGGCTGCCGGCATAGTCCGTCGAGGCGGCCGTGATGCGGTCCACGCCTGCCAGCCGCAGGAGCAGGGCAAGCGGCAACGGCGATTGATGAAACGATGTCAGGATGACGGCCTCGTCGATCCTGGAGTCCCGGACGAACGCGGCAAGCGTCTCAAGGTGCCGTCCGTCGACCCCGGGGGCCGGCTTCACGATCCACGGGCAGCTCCAGCTGTAGACCTCCGAAGTGCCGGGCAGCAGCAAAGCGGCAGACTCCCCGTCCGGACCGCACAAGACGACGACATCGTTAGGAGCCCCGCCGTCCGGTCGCCGGCCGAAGGCCACTGCGCGAACTGCCGGTCCCGCCAGCAGCACATCGCCCGCTCCGTCAAGCCTGGCAACCAGTACGCGGCTCACGGGACGCTCCGACCGGCTGCCGGCAACAGCAGGACCAACGCGGATCGCAGGTCGGCAGCCACCTCCGGTGCGGCGTCGACTTCAGCAGGCAGGGTCAAGGCTGTGGGGACCATCACGCCTCGCACCCCCGCCGCCCGGGCCGCCTCAATGTCTGATCCAATGTCTCCGATGTAAGCTGCCTCCCCGGGTGCGATACCCAGCCGCCGGCAGGCCCGGCGGATTAGGCCCGGCGCCGGTTTGCGGCACGAACAGCCGTCTTCGGGCCGGTGCGGGCAGATATCCCAGACATCGAAGGGGCCCAGCAGCTGTTCAATCCGTACGTTCACAGCGGCGACCTGGCCGACGGTCAGTACGCCGCGGCCGATCCCGGACTGGTTGCTGAGCACGCCGGTGGCGATGCCCTGGGCCCTGAGGCAGTCCAGCACCACCCTCGCCTGCGGCATCGGGCGCACCCTGTCCGGATCTCCGTTGTAGGGCACGTCGCGGACAAGGGTGCCGTCCCGGTCGAACAGGACAGCTTTCAGCCGTAGTCCGGAAGAAGGTTCCATAACTGCCCCGTTCCCCCATGATGCGTCGGCTAAACAACGCGCAGCCGCGGCGCCGGACTAGACTCCGAAATTAACGAACCAGGAAGGGCGGCTGCGATGGGTGGATTCCGCGGAAATGGCCGACCGGTGCTGTTGGTCCTGCGGGCGCTAAAGCTCGGCGACCTGCTGGTGGCCGTCCCGGCGCTGCATGCCCTACGCCGGGCGTACCCGCAGCATCAACTGCTGTATGCGGCGCAGAACTGGCTCGGGGACGCTGTTGCGTTGGTGGGCGGATTCGAGCTGCTGGCGACCCACGGGTTGGACGAGCCTCTGGCCCTGAGGCCCGGGACGGTGGACATTGCGGTCAACCTGCACGGCCGCGGGCCCGAGAGCCAGCTCCGCATTGAGGAACTCCTGCCAAACACGACGATCTCGCACGGGTCGGAGCGGACCGTGGGGCCACCGTGGCGCGATGGCATCCATGAGCGGGAGCGCTGGACGCGGCTATTAAAGTGGCATGGAATCGACGCCGACCCGCAGGACCTGTTCATCGCCAACCCAGACGTCCCCGCGCAACCGCCCGGGGCCACGATCGTCCATGTGGGTGCTGCTTACGGCAGCCGGCTATGGCCTGCCGGCCGCTTCGCCGACGTCTCCCGGCGGTTGCAAACCGCTGGCCACACCGTGGTCTTTACCGGCGGCGCTGCCGAGAGGGACCGGGCTCTGGACGTTGCGGGCCGGGCCGGGATAGCATCGCCGGCCGTCCTGGCTGGCACCCAGTCGCTGAGGGAATTCGCAGCCCTGGTGGCCAGCGCGCGCCTGGTGGTTTCCGCCGACACCGGAGCCGCCCACCTTGCCTCCGCCTACGGACGGCCCTCCGTAGTGCTGTTCGGGCCCGCCACGCCCGAGGAATGGGGTCCACCGCCCGGGCCGCACATCGCTTTGACCAAGGCTGAGCTTCGCCGAGGCGACATTTTCGCCTCCGATCCGGACCCGGCACTGTTGGGCGTCTCAGCTCAGGAAGTGCTCGACGCGGTCCGGGATCTGCGGCTTCTTTGAGACTCCCCCTCGGAGAGCCGCTGCTGCAGGCGGACGAGCACTCCTGAGAGGCGGCGGGAAATTTGCATCTGCGACACTCCGAACCGTTTGCCCAGGTCGGTCTGGTTCTCCTCACAGAAGTACCGGCGGTACAGCAGCTCCCGCTCGTCAACGGGCAGTTCCCGAATGGCCTGAGTCAGGCAGATGAGCTCGTCCAGCCGCTCGAACGCCGGATCCTGTTCCGCGAGAGCCTCCGCCAGCGGCGGACCCTCGCCAGCGCCGGCGGTGGCCTCGAGGGAATCCGGCCGCATGCTGGACGCGGCCGCCGTCGCCTCCCGGATGTCCTGGACACGAACGCCCATCTCCTGCGCCAGTTCCGCCGCAGTCGGAGTCCGGCCCAGGGCTTGGGCCAGTTCGGGCCCCTCGCGCAGAAGCTGGGTACGGAGGTTCTGGACACGCCGCGGGGGCCGGACGACCCAGCACCGATCGCGCAGATAGCGTTTGAGCTCCCCCGTGATGGTCGGGGCGGCAAATCCCGGGAAGCTGGTGCCTTTGGATTCGTCGAAGGCGCGCGCCGCCTTCACGAGCGCCAGATAGGCCACCTGGATCAGGTCTTCGCGATCGCGGCCCCTGCCTGCGAAGCGAGCTGCCAGGGACTCCGCCAGATCGAGGTAGTCCACGACGAGCTGGTTCTCGAAGGCCTGCCGGATTTGCCCGTTTGGTGCCGAAAATTCCGTGAAATCAACCATGTCCGCGTTCCTTTGACCATGGATTCGGAGTAAGCCCGTGGCAAGACTTAGAAGCAGGAAAACATAAGCTTGCTTATAATTCAATGCTTCTTCGTTCCCGTCCGGTGTGCTAAACAGCGTGACGCGGTGTTTACAATGGCCGGCACGTCCGATCTTTAGCGGTATTGCTCACCGCCGCTGCGCTGGGCACCCCCGCCTTGGTCGGTTGTGAACCCGGGCCGGTCCCGCCGACCCGGCCAACAGCGTGGTCATCGCTGACAAGAAGTCCACGTCCGGCGGGGGGATCGGCGTCTTCGACATGAACGGTACGTTGATCCACTTCCGGCCTGACGGCATGATCGGCAACCCTGACCTCAGGGCCGGCTTCCCGTCGTCGGGGTCGTCACTGGTCCTGGTCGGGGCAACAACCGGTCGAACAACACGCTGTCTCTCTGGTCCCTGGACACCGCAGCCAGGACCCTGTCACCGGTCGCATCCCGCAGCATCGGGACGGAGGCACCCAACTACGGCTTCTGCACGTACCGCAGCAGGGCCAGCGGAAAGTTCTATGCCTTCGTGACCCCCAACAGGCCCGGATCGGTCGAGCAATTCGAGCTGGTCGATGACGGGGCAGGCAAGGTCGACGCCGTCCCCGTCAGGAC
Organism: Pseudarthrobacter oxydans; assembly: GCF_030812335.1. GTDB lineage: Bacteria > Actinomycetota > Actinomycetes > Actinomycetales > Micrococcaceae > Arthrobacter > Arthrobacter oxydans_B. The sequence goes on along the minus strand of NZ_JAUSSN010000011.1, from coordinate 68,198 downwards.
GCTGCCGGTCAGCAGCATCACCGAGAGCTGCGTCGCTGACGATGAGCTCGGCCACCTGTAGTAGGCAGGAGGGCACCGGCGTCTGGAAATACGGCGCGGAACCTGACGCCGGAACCAGCCGCAGTTCCGTGGACAGTACGTCCCCCTCAGTTCTGTCCTCAAATAGGCCACTTGCCGGGGGTGCCGGCGTGCGTCCCGGACGGGTCCTTAGTCCTTGGTGGCGGCACGGGCGGCGGCAGCGGGCACCGGCTCGTGCCGCAGGTAGCTTCGGTCGAAACGGCCGCTTCCCGACGTCAGGGCGCGAAGCTCGATCGTGTACCGCAGGAGCTCCTGGTCCGGCACTTCGGCCGTGATCTCCGTCAGGCCTCCCCCGGTCGACGTCGTTCCGGTCAACCGGGCCCGGCGCGATGACAGGTCGCTCATCACCGCGCCCACATGCTCATCCGACACGCTGATGGTGACCGCCGAGACGGGTTCCAGCAGTTGGATGCTCCCGGCGGCCGCGGCCTCCCGCAAGGCCAACGCCCCCGCCGCCTGAAAGGCGGCGTCCGAAGAATCCACGCTGTGGGCCTTGCCGCCGAGCAGGGTCACACGGATATCCACCACCGGGAAACCGGCCGAGACGCCCTTCTGCATCTGCGCCCGCACGCCCTTCTCCACCGAGGCGATGAAGGGTCCCGGAATGACCCCTCCCACGGTTTTGTCGACGAATTCAAAACCGGCGCCGCGTTCCAGGGGTTCCACCTCGATATCGCAGACGGCGTACTGGCCGTGGCCGCCGGACTGCTTGACGTGCCGGCCGTGGCCTGCCGCGCGCCCGGCGAACGTCTCCCGCAGCGGGGTGACGACGTCGACGGTCTGCAGGTTCACGCCCTGATCGCGCAGCCTGCCCAGAACGACGTCCGCGTGCGCCTCGCCCATGCACCAGAGGATGAGCTGGTGCGTCTCGGCGTTCCGTTCCACCCGGAGCGCCGGGTCCCCGGCGGCGACCTTTCCCAGGCTCCGGGCGAGGGCGTCCTCGTCGCCGTGGGAGGCCGCCTCGACGGCAACAGGCAGCAGCGGGTCCGGCAACTCCCACGGCTGGATCAGCAGCGGCATGTCCTTGGCCGATACCGTGTCGCCGGTCTCGGCCGGCCCCAGTTTCGTGAGGGCGCAGATGTCCCCCGCCACGCTGTACGGCACCGGCCGCAGGCTGGATCCCAGCGGCGAATACACGTGGGAGACACGCTCGTCACTGTCGTGGTCGGCGTGGCCCCGGTCCGCCAGACCGTGCCCGGCCACATGAACGGCCGTGTCCTCGCGCAGTGTGCCGGAAAAGAGGCGGACCAGGCAGACACGGCCCAGGAACGGGTCGATGCTGGTGCGCACCACTTCACCGAGCAGCGGCCCCGCGGCGTCGCAGTCCGGTGTGGCGGCCGGTGTGCCGTCAAGGTGGGACACCGCCGGACCCCCGTGTTCGGTTGGCGGGGGGAAGGCCCGTGCCACAACGTCCAGTAGTTCCGTCAGTCCGACGCCGGTCTCGGCGGACGTGGCGATGACCGGGTGGAAGGAACCCCGGGCGACGGCCGTCTCCAGGTCGCCGATAAGGACCTCGGCAGGGATGTCCTCGCCTCCGAGGTACCGGTCCATCAGCGCTTCATCCTCGCTTTCAGCGATGATCCCTTCGATGAGCGCTCCCCGCGCCGCCGCAGAGGCGGCGCGTTCGACGTCGTCGGCCCTCCGGGACAGGGGCAGCGCCCCGTCCGCCGGCCCTTCCGAGACAGTGCCCGAGAGCAAGCCAAGCAGTCCGGTGACCTCCGCCCCGTTGCGCACTGGCAGGTAGAGCGGCAGCACCGTGTCGCCGAACGCCCGCTGGCATTTCTCCAGCGCCGCGTCGAAGTCCGCCCTGGGGTGGTCCAACCGGCTGATCACCACCGCCCGCGGCACCCCAACGCGCTGGCATTCTCCCCATAGGGCCGTGGTGGCAGCATCGATGTCGTCGACCGCCGAGACGACAAACAGCGCCGCGTCCGCCGCCCGAAGCCCGGCCCGCAGTTCGCCGATGAAGTCCGGGTAGCCCGGCGTATCGAGCAGGTTCACCTTGACATCGCCAACCAGTACGGGCACCACGGAGAGTGCGACGGAGCGCTGCTGGTGGACCGCGGCAGGCTCCGAGTCACTCACGGTGGTGCCTTCGGTAATAGAGCCCTTCCGCGAAATCACACCTGTTGCGGCCAGCAGCGCCTCGGCCAGCATCGTCTTCCCGGCGCCCGAATGGCCAACCAGCGCCACGTTCCGGAGCAACCCCGGCTGTTCGGGCGGCCGGACATCGGAGGCGTCGGCGCGCCGGAGTTCGGATGTGCCCCGGCCGGCGGTCTTCGCCGGAACCTTGGCGTCTTTCGTGGCCATGGGAACCTCCTGGATTGCATCCGTCGGGAGCCGAACCGCCGGCCTCCGTGAAGCGTGCCGCTGTCTATATGGATTGGACACCCTGGGAGGAACCGACGGCAAGACGCAACGGCCAACTCCGCCCAGCGCCGGTGCTGTGCGGGGCCGCTGTCCCTACCTACTTACCGTCGTAGGCCTGCTGCAGCGCCGCGATATCAAGCTTCCGCATTCCCAGCATGGCCTGCATGGCCCGCTGGGACCCCTCCGGGTCCGGGCCCCCGATCAGCCCGCCCAGCGCGGAGGGGACCACCTGCCATGAGACGCCGTACCGGTCCTTGAGCCAGCCGCACTGGCTTTCGGTGCCGCCCGCGAGCAGGGCGTCCCAGTAGCGGTCGACTTCCGCCTGGTTGGCGCAATCGATGACGAAGGAGACCGACTCGTTGAAGGTGAAGGCCGGTCCGCCGTTCAAGGCCGTGAAGGTCCGCCCCTCGATTTCGAACCGCACGGTGATCGCCTGGCCGGCCGGGCCGGGACCGCCCTCGCCGTAGCGGGAGACATCCAGTACCTTCCCTCCGTCGAAGACGGAGGTGTAGAACCCGGCGGCTTCTTCCGCCTGGTTGTCGAACCACAGGCAGGTGGTGATCTTCTCGGCCACGGTCTTGTCCTCTTTCCGTCGGGCCCGTGCCGCGAGGCGGAATCCGGCGGCAGCGCGGGGTTGTCAGCCCGAGCCTAGTCCCGCGGGATAACCGGCACAACGAAAGGCCCCGCCTGACCGGCCTCCCCCCGCGTGACCGTAACGACGAACGCCGGATCTGCTTCCCTCCAGCCCGCCGGGCTACGCTTGGAGCATGCCTTCCGCAACGCCCCCGCTCCCCCGTCCTGCCGCCACCTCCTCCGCGCCGGGAACGGCGGCACGCCGGACGGCAGTGCTGGCAGCCTGCACTGATGCCGCCTTGATTCTCGTCTTCGCGGCCATCGGCCGGGACGCCCATCAGCGCGGGGACATCGTCCTCGGCGTATTCTCCACGGCGTGGCCCTTCCTCGTGGGCGCGGCCCTCGCCTGGCTGGCATTGCGTGTGTGGCGCGCGCCCCTGGCCCTCTTGCCGGCCGGCGTCGGCGTCTGGCTCGGCACGGTCACTGTCGGGATGCTCCTGCGGGCCGTCACCGGGCAGACCGTGGTCCTGCCGTTCGTCATCGTGGCGCTGCTCAGCCTGGGCCTTCTGCTGCTCGGATACCGCCTCCTGGCCGCCGCCGTCCGGCGGTTCAACACACGCCGCCGCGGGGCGTAATGGACTAGGCTTGCAGGGACATGGCCGGGGCCCGGTGGAGTACCGCCCGGCGCCTGCACTTGGCCGGCAACGGCGCAACAGATCCGGAAAGGCTCACACGTGGTCACCGCTTTCGTCCTGATTAAGACAGACGCTTCCCGCATCCCGGAGACCGCGGAAGAGATCTCCGCCATCCAGGGCATCAGCGAGGTCTACTCGGTGACCGGCGAATGGGATCTCATCGCCATCGCCCGGGTCCCGAAGCACGACGATCTTGCCGACGTCATCGCGGACAAACTCTCCAAGGTTCCCGGCGTTGTCCACACCACCACCCAGATCGCCTTCCGGGCCTATTCCCAGCACGACCTCGACGCGGCCTTCGCCCTCGGGTTCGAACAGTAGGATTCTGCAGGCCGGCGCCCGGCAGCTGAGCCGCCCCGCCGGCTGGTGTTCCCCCGGACTGTTCAACTGCGCGAGAGTGCGACCCACCGGTCCAGTACGGCCGCCGCTGCACCCGACTCGATGGACTCTTCCGCGCGCTTCAACGCGGCGGCCATCCGCTCACTGAACGGTCCGACAGCATCCAGGTCAAAGGCCACGAGTCCGGCCGCGGCGTTGAGCAGGGCAGCATCGCGCGCCGAACCGGGGCCGCCGGCCAGCACGGACCGCACGACGGCGGCGTTGGCGGCGGCGTCCCCGCCGCGCAGTTCCTCCAGGGTTGCCTGGCGGATGCCGAGGTCGCGCGGATCGAACATTTCCTCGGTCACGGCCCCGTTCCGGATTTCCCAGACCCGGGACGGTCCGGTGGTGGTGAGTTCGTCGAGTCCGTCATTCCCACGGAACACCAGCCCGCGGCTGCCGCGTTTGGCCAGGACTCCGGCCACCAGCGGAGCCATCCGCTCATTGGCCACCCCCACGGCCGAGGCCTGAACGTGGGCCGGGTTGATCATGGGGCCCAGGAAGTTAAAGGCCGTCGGCACGCCGAGTTCCCGGCGGGCGACGGCGGCATGGCGCATCGAGGGGTGGAACACCTGGGCGAAGCAGAACGTGATGCCCGCCTCTTCCGCGTTGAGAGCCACCCGCGGGATCGGCAGGTCCAGCCGGACCCCCAGGGCCTCGAGGACATCCGCGGACCCGGAAGTCGACGACGCTGCACGGTTGCCGTGCTTAACCACCTTGGCGCCGGCGCCGGCCGCGATCAGCGCTGCCATGGTGGAAATATTCACCGTGTTCTGCTGGTCTCCCCCGGTTCCGACGATGTCCAGCTTCTGCCCTGCTATCTCAATGGGGCTCGCGTTCGCGATCATCGCCTCGACGAGGCCGACCAGTTCATCCACGGTCTCGCCCTTGGACCGCAGGGCCACGAGGAATCCCGCGACCTGGGCCGGGGTGGCCTCCCCCGACATGATCGAGTTCATCGCCCACTCCGTGTTGCCGGTGGTGAGATCCGTCCCGTCAATGAGAGCGTTGATGAGCCGCGGCCACGTGTTGACTGCCGCCTGTGCAGATGCCTGAGAAGTCACGTTCTGATGCTATCGAGGTGCGCACTGCAAAGACCAATGTGGACGGGTCCGGGAACTTTTCCGCGCGAATTCGCGTCTTTGTAGAAAAAGTCCCCCCAAAACGCGGTTTGCGTTGGGCAGGAGGGAGTTTTATAGACATAATGTCTATGTGACATCTGCGACCCATGCCCCCAGTACCCCGGCGCACCCGACGCTGAATCGCCCGAACATGGTTTCTGTAGGAACCGTAGTCTGGCTGTCCAGTGAGTTGATGTTCTTCGCCGGTCTCTTCGCCATGTACTTCACACTCCGTTCGACTTCCGGACAGATGTGGGCCGACGAGACAGCCAAGCTCAACTTCCCGTTTGCGCTCATCAACACGATCGTCCTCGTGGCAAGTTCCTTTACTTGCCAGATGGGCGTCTTCGCCGCTGAGCGGCTTCAGCCGCGACGAAGCGGCGGCCCCCTCAGCTTCACCCGCTGGGGTATGAACGAATGGTTCACCCTGACATTCGTCATGGGTGCCTTCTTCGTGGCCGGCCAGGCGACTGAGTACGCCATGCTCGTTTCCGAGCATGTCTCACTCTCCTCCAACGCCTACGGTTCGGCGTTCTACATCACCACAGGCTTCCACGGCCTGCACGTTATCGGCGGCCTGGTTGCCTTCCTCCTCATCATGGGCCGCTCCTTCGCAGCGAAGAAGTTCGGCCACTTCGAAGCAACCTCCGCGATTGTCACCTCGTACTACTGGCACTTCGTCGACGTCGTCTGGATCGGCCTCTTCCTGGTCATCTACGTCCTCAAGTAGCAAGACTTGACTCTTTTTCTACAAGAGGCAGAATTTCAAGAAGTGGCTCCCGGAGCCAACGCAGGATCGAAAAAAGGAACCACCACGTGAAGGCACTCTCGCAGAAGCGACGTCACCCGCTAGCAGCAATTGCACTGCTGCTGATGGGCCTCCTGGTCACTGGTGGGCTGTACGCCGTAGCCACCACCGTCAACCAGGCCAAGGCCACCACCAGCTTCAGCGCAAATGACGCAGAGGAAGGCGGCAAACTCTTTGCCGCCAACTGCGCCACCTGCCACGGCATGGGCGCCAGCGGGTCCCAAGACGGCCCCTCCCTGGTTGGCGTCGGCGCTGCCGCCGTCGACTTCCAGGTCGGCACCGGCCGCATGCCCATGCAGATGAACGGCCCGCAGGCCTACAAGAAGCCCGCCCAGTTCAACGAGGAGCAGACGCACCAGCTCTCCGCTTACGTTGCCTCGCTCGGCCCCGGCCCGTCCATCCCGGAGGCACATGTCCTTGATGGCCAGGGCGACGCCGCCAACGGCGGCGAGCTGTTCCGCGTGAACTGCGCCATGTGCCACAACGCTGCTGCTGCCGGCGGCGCGCTGACCCGGGGCAAATTCGCTCCGGCCCTGAGCGGTGTCTCCGAAAAGCACATCTACGAAGCCATGGTCACCGGCCCGCAGAACATGCCGGTCTTCAGCGACTCAAATGTCGGCCCCGAGGGCAAACGCGACATCATCACCTTCCTGAAGCAGATCGAAGCCAACGGTTCACCTGGCGGCGCCGATCTGGGTGCTTTGGGACCGGTGTCGGAAGGCCTGTTTGTCTGGATCGCCGGCCTGGGCGTCATCATTGCCTTTACTATCTGGCTGACGTCCCGGACGTCCTAAGCCAACCTGTTGCACCTGTAAGAGTTTTCTGCTGACCCGTCAGCAGTTTGAATTGAAAGCTAACTCGGCACTTGCCGAGACGAGAGAGGGATGAGGCGAATTATGGGCAACCATAGTGACGGCAGTCCGAACCACTCGGGCACCGTAGCTAGGGCTGGTCAGAATGAGGTGGAGAAGTTCCAGGATCCTGGACTTCCTCCGCATCGTTTGCGCCTGGCTGACACGGACCCGAAGGCCGCCAAGCGAGCAGAACGGCAGGTAGCCCTTCTGTTCGGGACCTCGGTCGTTGGCACGCTGATATTCCTGGTGGCGTACTTCGCCATCGATCTGGGAGACGACACCGGGATCGCTACGATTCGGCTGCAGAACATGCTGCTGGGCCTCGGCACCGCCTTTGCCATGCTTGGCATCGGCACCGGCATCGTGCACTGGGCCAAAGCCCTCATGCCGGACCATGAAGTCTCGGAAGAGCGCCATGCCATCCGCACCGAGGAAGACCGCCAGGCCGCTGTCCGGATCGTCGACGACATCGCCGAGGAAACCGGCATCAAGCGCCGTCCGCTGATCCGCAACACCCTGCTGGGCGCCGTGGCGCTGGCTCCCCTGCCGGCCCTCGCCATCTTCGGTGATCTGGGTCCGCGTCCGGACAATACGCTGGCACACACCATGTGGGCCCCCCAGGACGGCAAGCTCAAGCGGCTCACCCGCGACCCCGATGGCACCCCCATCAAGGCCGCGGATGTCACCATCGGCTCCGCGTTCCACGTCATCCCTGATGGGCTGAACGAACTGCACGAAGGCAAGCTGAACGAGAAGGCCAAGTCTGTTGTTCTGCTCATGCGCCTGAACCCGGAGGAGCTTCACCCCTCCCCGGGCCGCGAGGACTGGGCGTACAACGGGATTGTTGCGTACTCCAAGATCTGCACCCACGTTGGTTGCCCTGTTGCCCTGTATGAGCAGCAGACCCACCACCTGCTGTGCCCGTGCCACCAGTCAACCTTCGACCTGACCCAGCAGTGCAAGGTTATCTTCGGCCCGGCCAGCCGCCCTCTGCCCCAGCTGCCCATCGCGGTGGACTCCGAAGGCTATCTGGTCGCCACCAGCGACTTCCATGAACCTGTTGGACCGAGCTACTGGGAGCGTGAGCAGCATGTCCGCAACATCAACGCCTAGTGCCCCCGCCTTCGTCGCCAAGACGAAGGGCGGCCGCATCACCAACTTCGTTGACGAGCGTGTCGGCGGTTCCGGGATGCTCCGTGAATTCGGCCGCAAGGTCTTCCCCGACCACTGGTCCTTCATGTTCGGTGAGGTGGCGCTGTATTCCTTCGTCATCCTGCTCCTCTCGGGCACGTTCCTGACGTTCTTCTTCGACCCCTCGATGGCGGAGACGCACTACCAGGGCTCCTACACGCCGCTGAAGAACGTCGAAATGTCCGTCGCGTACAGCTCTTCGCTGGACATCTCCTTCGATGTCCGCGGCGGTCTGTTCATGCGGCAGGTCCACCACTGGTCCGCGCTGCTGTTTGTCGCTTCGGTCTCCGTGCACATGCTCCGTGTCTTCTTCACCGGCGCTTTCCGCAAGCCCCGTGAAATGAACTGGGTGGTGGGCAGCGTGCTGCTCATCCTCTCGATGGCTGCCGGCTTCACCGGCTACTCCCTCCCCGATGACCTGCTCTCCGGCAACGGCCTGCGCATCATCGACGGCGTGATCAAGTCCATCCCGGTGATCGGAACGTACATTTCGTTCTTCCTCTTCGGCGGTGAATTCCCCGGCACCATGGTTATCGGCCGCCTGTACATGCTCCACATCCTGCTGGTCCCGGCGCTCATCCTCCTGATGATCGTGATGCACCTCTTTATGGTGGTCGTGCACAAGCACACCCAGTACCCCGGCCCGGGACGCAACGACGGCAACGTCGTCGGCTACCCCCTTGGCCCGGTGTACGCGGCCAAGGCCGGCGGATTCTTCTTCATCGTATTCGGTGTTGTCGCCCTCATGGCAGGGTTCTTCACCATCAACCCGATCTGGAACTACGGCCCTTACGACCCCTCCCCCGTCTCGGCCGGCACCCAGCCTGACTGGTACATCGGATTCGTTGACGGTGCACTCCGTCTCATGCCGGGCACCATCGGTAACTGGAGCGTCGAGCAGGTCTGGTTCGGCCAGGTCTTCAGCTTCAACGTTCTGCTCCCGGCCCTGGTGCCGGCGGGAATCCTCTTCACCGTGATGTTCATGTACCCGTGGATCGAACGGTGGATCACCAAGGACGGCCGCGAGCACCACGTCCTGGACCGTCCGCGCAACGCCCCGACGCGCACGGCCATCGGCATGGCCGGCTTCGTCTGGTACTGCGTTATGTGGGCAGCTGCCGGTTCGGACCTCATCGCCACGCACTTCCACGTGTCGCTGAACGATGTGACCTACTGGCTGCGGGCACTGTTCTTCATCGGCCCGGTCATCGCCTTCATTGTCACGAAGCGTGTTGCCCTGGCCCTGCAGCGCAAGGACCGCGAGATCGCCCTGCATGGCCGCGAAACCGGCCGTATCGTGCGCCTGCCGCACGGCGAGTTCATCGAGGTCCACGCCCCGCTGGACGAGTACAAGCGCTACAAGCTCGTCGGCTTCGAGTCGCCGTCTCCGCTTCCCGCGGAGCCGAACGCCAACGGCGTCGTTGACAAGAAGGAGAAGCGCCGCGCGAAGCTGTCGCAGTGGTTCTTCGAGGACCGGGTTGCCCCGGCCACGCCCGCTGAGCTCGAGGCGGCCCACGGCCACCACGGCGCCCACGAGGCAATCGAGTCAGGCGACACCCAGAAGACGCTCAGTCGCTAGCCAGCTGCAGTGAACACCAGAAGGGCCCGGTCCATCAGGACCGGGCCTTTCTGCGTTCCTCTGGAGCTCCAGGACTCCGGCAGGCAACGCGGGGTCACCTCGCGCCCATCCCGAAGGGTTCAACGGGCGCGACGTGACCCCGCGTTGCAGTTACGGGCGGTAGCCGGAGGCGTAGTTGCGGGTCGGGCGGACGCCGGGGCGCTGCAGCGGCACCCAGAGCTTGTAGCGGTCGGCCCGGTAGTAGGACACCGAGTAGTCCACCATGGCGCGGGCCACGAAGGCGTGGCGCTGGATCTTCAGCAGCGGCGAACCGACCTCGACGTTGAGCAGGCGGGCCGTGGACGGCGAGGCGGCCGTGGCCTCGATCATGTCCTCCCCCCACTCCATCACCAGCCCGTAGCGTTCACTGAGGACGTTGTAGAGGGAAGTGGGCGGTTCGCCGTCGAGCAGTCCGGGCACGCGGTGGGCCGGGATGAAGTTCTCGTCCACGCTCATGGGCTCGTTGTCGGCCAGCAGCAGGCGGCGGAACCGCACCAGGGGCGTCCCCTCCTCGAGCTGGAGTTCCCGGGCCAGGAAGGCACTGGCGCCGATCTGCTCGAAGCTGAGGACCTTGGCTGCCGGGACCATGCCGCGCCGCTGCATTTCCTCGCTGTAGGAGGTCAGCTTGACCTGCAGGTCCAGCTTGGGTTTCCGGACAAAGGTGCCCAGGCCCACCACGCGCTCGATGACTTCCTCGCCGACGAGGGCGTCGATGGACTGGCGCACCGTCATCCGGGCCAGGCCAAAACGCTCGGCGAGGTCCCGTTCGGAGGGCAGCGCCGACCCGGGCGGACAGGAACTGACAATGTGGGTCCTGAGGATTTCCCGCAATTGGACGTAGATGGGCGTGCCGTTGTTCCGGTCGATCTCGCCGACCATGCGTGCCGCGTCAGAGGCCGCCACTGCGCTGCCTTCCGGAATGAGTCATACCTCAAGGTTAAGCCACACCCCCGCAGGTCTAGACCACCCGCTTGTCTTGGTTCGCCCGGGAACGCTGCCCCGGCTAGGCTTAAATGCGCCGGTTCCCCGCCGGCCCCACCACCGCCACCATTTGAGACAAGGGAGCCCCGTTGCCAGTACGGAACGCAGTCGTCCAGGCCGACGTCGGACTGCATGCAAGGCCTGCAGCGCTTTTCGTCCGCGCTGTCCTGGAAACCGGGCTGCCCGTCACCATCAGCAGGGACGGCAGGCCGGCGGTGGATGCCCGCTCGCTGCTGGAAGTCATGACCGAGGACTTCCAGTACGGTTGCAAGGTGGAACTGGCCGTGGCCCCCGGCGCTATTCCGGAGCGCTGCAGCACCAGGGACGTCGAGGCGGCCTTGGACGGCCTCCGGGCAGTGTTGGAGTCCGCCCGGTCCCGCTGAGCTCCACAGCAGCCCTGCACGGGCTCCCCAGCCATCAACGACGGCGGGCCCCACCAAATGGTGGGGCCCGCCGTCGTTATTGGTCAGTATGTGTCCTTACGGACGTTAGTGCGCGTGGTCTCCGCGGCTGTATTCGTAGACCCAGCCGACCAGGCCGACCAGTGCAAGACCGGCCGCGATGTAGACGATCCAGAACCCGATGGCCAGGCCCAGGAATCCTGCGGCCGAGGCCAGGCCGAGGACCAGCGGCCACCAGCTCCAGGGGCTGAAGTGACCCTGTTCACCGGCGCCCTCGTGGATCTCCGCATCGCTGCGGTCCTCGGGACGCATCCCGACGCGCTTGGCGGTGAAAGCGAGGTAGGCGCCGATCATGAGCGAGAGGCCCCCGAGCAGGAGAACACCAAGGGTGCCGACCCACTCGGTCCATTCGGTCAGGAATCCGTAGATGATCGCGACCGGGACGAAGAAGAAGACTCCGAATCCGAAGAGCCTTGATTCGATTTTCACTGGGCTTGATCCTTCTGGTCGGCGTTACCGAGCGTTGCTGCTGCCGGGGCAGGAGATTCGACGGTGTATGACTGGGAGAGTTCGGGGTGGTGAAGGTCCAGGGCGGGACGCTCCGAACGGATCCGCGGCAGCGAGGTGAAGTTGTGGCGCGGCGGCGGGCAGGAGGTCGCCCACTCGAGCGAGGCGCCGAAGCCCCACGGGTCATCCACTTCGACCCGCTCGTTGCTGCGCCAGGTGATGTAGACGTTCCAGAAGAACGGGATCAGCGAGGCGCCCAGCAGGAAGGAGGCGTAGGTGGAGAACTGGTTCATCCAGGTGAAGTTGTCCTGCGGCATGTAGTCCGCGTAGCGGCGGGGCATGCCCTCAACGCCCAGCCAGTGCTGGATGAGGAAGGTGCCGTGGAACCCGAGGAACAGCATCCAGAAGTGGATCTTGCCAAGGCGCTCGTTGAGCATCTTGCCGGTCCATTTCGGCCACCAGAAGTAGAAGCCGGCGAACATGGCGAAGACAACGGTGCCGAAGACGACGTAGTGGAAGTGGGCCACCACGAAGTAGGAGTCGGAGACGTGGAAGTCCAGCGGCGGGGAGGCCAGGATGATGCCGGTCAGTCCGCCGAAGAGGAACGTCGCCAGGAAGCCGATGCTCCACAGCATGGGGGTTTCGAAGGTAATCGATCCCCGCCACATGGTGCCGATCCAGTTGAAGAACTTCACGCCGGTTGGCACGGCGATGAGCATCGTCATGAAGGAGAAGAACGGCAGCAGGACCGAGCCGGTGACGTACATGTGGTGGGCCCACACGGTCACGGACAGCGCTGCGATGGAGATGGTTGCGTAGACCAGGCCCTTGTAGCCGAAGATCGGCTTGCGGCTGAAGACCGGGAAGATCTCCGAGACAATGCCGAAGAACGGCAGGGCGATGATGTAGACCTCCGGGTGTCCGAAGAACCAGAACAGGTGCTGCCAGAGGACGGCGCCGCCGTTCTCCGGGTCGAAGATGTGGGCTCCGAAGCGGCGGTCCGCACCGAGGGCGAAGAGTGCCGCGGCCAGCGGCGGGAAGGCCATCAGGACCAGGATGGAGGTGACGAGGATGTTCCAGGTGAAGATCGGCATCCGCCACATCGTCATGCCCGGGGCGCGCATGCAGATGATGGTGGTGATGAAGTTGACCGCACCGAGGATGGTACCGAAACCGGTCAGCGCCAGGCCAAAGACCCAGAGGTCACCACCCACGCCCGGGCTGAACGTGGTGTTGGACAGCGGCGCATACGCGAACCAGCCAAACGACGCCGCACCCTGCGGCGTGATGAAGCCGGACACGGCGATGGTCGAACCGAAGAGGAAGAACCAGAAGGCCAGTGCGTTCAGCCGCGGGAAGGAGACGTCGGGGGCACCGATCTGCAGCGGCATCATGACGTTGGCGAAGCCGGCGAACAGCGGGGTCGCGAACATCAGCAGCATCACGGTGCCGTGCATGGTGAACAGCTGGTTGTACTGCTCTTTGGTCTGCAGGATCTGCATGCCGGGCTCGAAGAGTTCGGCGCGGATCAGCAGCGCCATGACTCCGCCGAAGCAGAAGAACACGAAGGACGCGATCAGGTACATGTACCCGATCGTCTTGTGGTCGGTCGTGGTGATCCAGTTGACGACGATGCGTCCCTTGGACTTCGGTACTACGGGAGCCTCAAGGATCCCGGTGGGCTGTGAATAGGTAGTTGCCACGTCGCTCCCCTTACTTGGTTTCGGTCGGGGCCGGGTTGCGGTCGTACTCTTCGCCGAGGAGGCCCGTGTTGCCGTCCTGGCGCAGCTTCTCCAGGTGCGCCTGGAATTCGGCGTCGGAAACGACCTTCACGCGGAACAGCATTTCGGAGTGGTATTCGCCACAGAGTTCGGCGCACTTGCCGTCGTAGGTCCCCTCCTTGGTGGGGGTGAACCTGATGTAGTTGGTCTTTCCGGGGATCATGTCGCGCTTCTGCAGGAAGGCGGGGACCCAGAACGAGTGGATGACGTCGCGGGCGTTCAGCTCGAGGTCAACCGACTTGTCGACCGGGAGGTACAGGGTGGGCAGCTTTTCCTTGTCCACTTCCTCGCCGGTGAGGTGCGCCTGGACGCCGGCTTCGTGGACATCCTCGCGGATGACGTCGCCTTTTTTGTAGTTGAAGTCCCACGCCCACTGCTTGCCGCGGACGTCAACGACGACGTCGGCCGGCTCGGCGCGGTTGTCAATCGCCTGCTGGTCGCGGTCGGTGAAGTAGAAGAACACCAGGACCATGAACAGCGGGATCGTGAGGTAGAAGACCTCAAGGGGCAGGTTGAAGCTGTTCTGCCGCGGGAACCCGACGGTGCCCTTGCGGCGGCGGTAGGCGACGATGCACCAGATCATCAGGCCCCAGGTAATGACGCCCACGATCAGGGCGGCAATCCATGAGTTGACCCAGAGGTCCATGATGCGGTCAGTGTGGTTGGTGGTGCCACGCTCGGTGGGCAGCCACCCTTTCTGTACCTCTGGTGAACATCCAGTCAAAGCCAACGCGCCGGCGAGTGCCAAGCCAGTGATCGTAGTGATCTGTTTGCGTCGGCTGCCGGTTCGGTTCTGCGAACTCACAGACGGCCCTTCCTACTTGTTGCTGTTGCCCGGGCCGCAAAATGGCGGTCAGGGCACACGAAAAGTTTTACTACTCGGTGTAGAGCTTACCGCTCCCCGCGAGTTTTCGCCCACATGTCCGCGCCGTGCGTCGGGACCTTTTTACCGGGTCCGCTCGTTGTGAATCCTGCGGCACTAAGGCCGGGCAGACAGCCCGGCCTTAGTGGAAGGAATCACCGCAGGCGCAGGAGCCGCCGGCGTTGGGATTGTCGATGGTGAAGCCCTGCTTGGAGATGGTGTCCTCGAAGTCGATGCTGGCACCGCTGAGGTACGGGACGCTCATCTTGTCGACCACAACTTCGACGCCGTCGTAGTCGCGGACGGCGTCGCCGTCGAGGAGCCGCTCGTCGAAGTAGAGCTGGTAAATCAGGCCAGAGCAACCGCCGGGCTGCACGGCCACGCGGAGGCGCAGATCGGTGCGGCCTTCCTGCTCGAGCAGGCTGCGGACCTTGCCGGCGGCGACGTCGGTCAGTTTGACCTCGTGCGTTGCCAGTTCCTCGCCCGCCGTGGCGGTGCTGTCGGCGCTGTTTTCATTGGTTGTAGTGCTCATGGCCTACCTTCTAACGACGGTGGTGGCGGCGCCGCTCCCGCGGCACCCGCCCCTACTTGAACGGTACGGGCTATAGCTACATGCTACGTCGATCAGCCCTGTAGCTCTAACTCCTGACGTAACCGTCCCGGCCGGCAGGATGTTCCCCGGGGCGCACCGCCGGCCGGTCCGCTCAGGCCAGTCCTTCCTCATTCAGGCGGGCCAGCATCAGGGCTTCGGCCACAATGGCGTTCCGGAAGTCCGCCAGGTGGAGGGACTCGTTCGCGCTGTGCGCCCGGGAATCGGGGTCCTCGACGCCGGTGACCAGGATCTGCACGTCCGGGTACAGCTCGGTCAGGTCGGCGATGAACGGAATGGAGCCGCCGATGCCGGTCTCCACGGCCGGCACGCCCCACGCCTCGCCGAGCGCCCACATCGCGACGCTGGCCGCCTTGGAGGAGGTGTCGGTGAGGAAGGCGTTGCCGCTCTCTCCCGGTGTGAAGACGACGTGGGCGCCGAACGGCGCGTTGGCTTCCACATGCCGGCGGACGGCGTCCATCGCCTCGGCCGGATCCTGTCCGGGCGCCAGCCGCAGGCTGAACTTGGCCCGTGCCCGGGGCAGGAGGGTGTTGGAGGCGACGTCCACGGCCGGGGCGTCGAAGCCGATGATCGACAGCGCCGGTTTGGTCCACATCCGCGAGGCGATCGTCCCGGTGCCGGCGAGCCGGACGCCGTCGAGCACCGAGGCGTCGGCGCGGTACTGCTCCTCGGAGATGTCAACGGTGACGTCGTCCCGGCTGGCCAGCCCGGCGATCGCCACGTTGCCCGCATCATCGTGCAGGGTGGCGATCAGCCGGGAGAGCAGGGTCGGGGCATCCAGCACGGGGCCGCCGAACATGCCGGAGTGGACGGCGTGGTCCAGGACCTTGACCTCGATGGTGCCGTCGACCAGGCCGCGGAGGCTGGTGGTCAGCGCGGGGATGCCGACCTTCCAGTTGCTGGAGTCGGCCACGACGATCACATCGGCGCTCAGCAGTTCCCGGTGGGTTTCGAGGAAGGTCCGGAAGGTCGGCGAGCCGGCCTCCTCTTCGCCCTCGAAGAAGAAGGTCACGCCGAGGCCCAGGTCGTCGCCCAGCACCCGGGTCACGGCCGAGTAGGCCGCGATGTGCGCGAGGATCCCGGCCTTGTCGTCGGCCGCGCCGCGCCCGTACAGCCGCCCGTCGCGTTCGACGGCGGTGAAGGGCTCCGTCTCCCACAGCGCCAGGTCTCCGGTGGGCTGCACATCGTGGTGCGCATACAGCAGGATGGACGGCTTGCCTGCGGCGGCCGGACGGCGGGCGACGACGGCGGGGCCGCCCGGGGTCCCGTCTTCCTTGTCGCAGCGCAGGATCAGGACCTCGTCGAAGCCGCTGGCACGGACCAGGTCGGCGACGGCGTCGGCACTGGCGTTCAGCGGTGCGGGGTCGAAGCTGGGCCAGGCGATGCCCGGGATGGCGACGAGCTCCGTCAGCTGGGCGATCGTGGTGTCGAACAATTCGGTAACGGCCTGGCGGAGGGCCTCGGTGTCGACATTTCCGACCCGGGCAGTGGCGGTTTGCGGGTTCCCCGCGGGTAATGGAGTCATGGCCAGAACACTACCGGTGCCGCGGATCACTTCAAACAGGGCAACAGCGCGTCATCTGACCTGTGGGCCGGGTCTCGCGCGCGCCGCACCGGGGTATTCTGAAGGGGTGTTTGGACGTAAAAAAGAAGCGCCATCGGCGCAGGACATAGTTGACCAGCAGGCGGCCGGGGCAGCAGCCCGGGACACCGCCCTCGGCAAGGGCGCGCCCACGCCCAAGCGCAGCGCGCAGGTGGCGGCCCGCAAACGGCCGCTCGTGCCCGAGGACCGCAAGGCTTCGAAGGCCGCCGAGCGGGCAGCGGTCCAGGAGCAGCGGCTCAAGATGCGGCAGGCCATGGACACCGGCGACGAGAGGTTCCTGCCGCTGCGCGACAAGGGCCCGCAGAAGCGCTTCGCCCGTGACTACGTGGACGCCCGCTTCAGCCTCGGCGAATATTTGATGTTCGGCGCGCTCATTTTCGTGATCGTCTCACTCCTCGTCCCGTCCACCAGCGAACAGATGATTTACGTCCTGGGCGGGTTCTGGGTGATGTTCCTGGCGGTCTTCGTCGACGTCTTTATCCTGTCCCGGAAGCTCAAGAAGCGCCTGGAGGAGAAGTTCGGGGACGTGGAACGCGGCACCGTCTGGTACGGCTCCATGCGTTCGCTGCAGTTCCGCCGCCTGCGCCTTCCCAAGCCCCTCGTCAAACGCGGCGAATACCCCGCCTGACTCACGCCATCAACACAGGGCCCCCGGCAGTCTGACTGCCGGGGGCTTTGTCGTCCCCCCGGCAGCCGGGGACGGTCGGTGCGGTGCAGGGCGGCTCAGCGCCGGGACGGGTGTGGTCGGTGCGGTGTAGGGCGGCTCAGCGCCGGGACGGGTGCTTCGCGAGGAGCCGGTTGATCCGGGCGGCCCAGAACGGTCCTTCATAGAGGAACGCCGTGTATCCCTGCACGAGGGTGGCGCCGGCGTCGAGCCGTTGCTGGACGTCCTGCGCGGTTTCGACGCCGCCCACGGAAACCAGGGTCAGTCTGCCACCGGTGGCCGCCTTCAGCCGGGCGAGCACCTCCAGCGACCGCCGCTTCAGCGGTGCGCCGGACAGCCCTCCGGCACCGCACGCCGCCACCTTGTCGGCGCTGGAGGAGAGCCCGGCGCGGGCGACGGTGGTATTGGTCGCGATGATACCGTCCAGGTTCAGGTCCAGTGCCAGGCGGGCGACGTCGTCGATGTCCTCATCGCTGAGGTCCGGGGCAATCTTGACCAGCAGCGGAACGTGGCGTCCGGACGCCTGGTCCGCCGCCTCCCCCACGGCGGTCAGCAGCGGGCGCAAGGTTTCGACATCCTGCAGCAGCCGCAGGCCCGGGGTGTTCGGGGAGCTGACGTTGACCACGAGGTAGTCGGCGGCGGGCGCGAGGCTGCGGGCGCTGACCAGGTAGTCGGCCACGGCGTCTTCAAGTTCCACGACCTTGCTCTTGCCGATGTTGACTCCGATCACCGGGCGGACGCCGGGGTGGCGGCGCTGCAGGGCGGCGCGGGCGGACTTCAGGCGGGGCGCCACGGCGGCGGCGCCGTCATTGTTGAAACCCATCCGGTTGATCACGGCACGGTCCTCGACCAGGCGGAAGAGCCGCGGCGCGGGGTTCCCGGGCTGGGCCTGCCCGGTGATGGTGCCGACCTCGACATGGCCGAACCCCAGCTCGGTGAGGGCCTCAATCCCGTGGCCCTCCTTGTCGAATCCGGCCGCCAGGCCGAACGGGGAGGGGAACGTCAGGCCGAACGCCTGGGTCTGGAGGGACGCCGCCGGGGCGGTGAACTTCTGCAGCACCCGTCCGGCGCCGCAGGAGTGGACGAGCCGGATGGCCTTGAAGCCGATCTTGTGGGCGCGTTCGGCGTCCATCCATGAGAAGGCCAGCCGGAAGAAGGTCGGATATACGCGCATGGCTCTAGTTTTGCGGTTCCGGGCGCCCAGACCAAACCCGCAGGCCACCGGGCGCTAGCATGAAGCCATGGACTGGGTGCCCGATATCCTCGGCGACGACTTCGAGGCCTGCACCGTCGCGGCCGCCGGGCCCGACGGCGTCGAGCGGACCGCCACGCTGGTGCGGCACGTTCCCGGCGCAGGGACTGCCGCCGGCGGGGCTCCGGCCGGAAAGGGTGAAGCCGGCGGGGGCCGGCCCCGCGCCGTGCTGTTCCTGCACGGCTGGAGTGACTATTTCTTCAACGAGGAACTCGCCGAATTCTGGACCGGCCAGGGCTTCGCGTTCTTCGCCCTTGACATGCACAACCACGGGCGGAGCCTCCACGCCGGCGCACCCGGCGGCTATGTGGCCGACCTGGACGACTACGACGCCGAGATCACCGCGGCGATTGGCATCATCGCCTCCCTGCACTCCGACGCTGAAGCCGCGCCGACGGTGGCACTGATGGGGCACTCCACCGGCGGGCTGATCGCCGCGCTGTGGGCCAGCCGGCATCCGGGCATGGTCTCGCAGCTGATCCTCGACAGCCCGTGGCTGGAAATGCACGGCAGTCCGGCCGTGCGCCGCGCGGCGCGGACGATGGTGGAGCCGCTCGCGCGGTTCCGGCCCGAAGCCGTCATCCGGCTGCCCGAACGCGGCTTTTACTGGCGCAGCATCAGCAGCGCCGCGGAGGGCGAATGGACCCTGGATGACAACTACCGCCCGCCCCGGGCGTTCCCGGTCCGGGCCGGGTGGCTGAGCGCGGTCCTCAGCGGGCAGTCGCGGGTGGCGCGGGGACTGAACATCGACGTCCCCATTCTGGTGCTGATCTCCGGAGCCAGCGCCACCGGGATGTTCTGGAAGGAGTCCATGCGGCGCACCGACGCGGTCCTGGACGTCAACACCATCGCCCTGCGGGCGCTCAGCCTGGGCCGGACCGTCACGCTCGAACGGATCGACGGCGCCCTGCATGATGTGTTCCTGTCCGCCCCGCGCGTCCGCGCCGACGCCTACGCCCGGCTGGCCCGCTGGCTCCGGGCGTACGTGCTGGACGACGGCGGCCCCGCGTGACGCTCGCCGGAGTGCGGCCGCTGTGGCGGGAAGATGTGCTGGGCAGCCGCTTCGCACGCCTGGAACTGCCCCTGGCGCCGGACGACGAGGGCCCCGTCGTCGCGACCCTGGTCCGGCACGCCGGACCGGACGGAACTGCGGCATGGGTGGCGGCTCCGGGCCCGGCCGTGCCTGGGACTCAGGCACCGGCGAAGGTGGTTCTCTACCTGCACGGCTGGGCGGACTATTTCCTGCAGGCCGAACTCGCCGATCACCTCGTTGCCAGCGGCTTCCACTTCTATGCCCTGGACCTGCGGAAGTTCGGGCGCAGCCTCCGGGACTGGCAGACCCCCGGCTACACCACCGACCTGGCCATCTACGACGAGGACATCGCAGCAGCGCTGGCAGCGATCGGCGCCGACATCGCCAGCCGCACCGGCACCTCCGCGGCGCCGACGGTGCACCTGCTCGCGCATTCCCTCGGCGGTCTCGTGGCAGCGCTGTGGGCGGACCGGAATCCGGGGAAGCTGGGCACGCTGGTCCTCAATGCTCCCTGGCTGGAACTCCAGGGCAGCAGCCTGATCCGGAACATCGCGGTACATCTGGTGGAACCGCTGGCGCGCGCGGATCCGCGCCGGGTGCTCCTGATGCCCAGCATGCCCGGCTACTGGGACAGCGTGGGCGGCACCGCGCACGGCGAATGGGTCCTGGATCCCGCGTGGCGTCCGCGGGAATCGTTCCCCGTCCGGCCGGGCTGGATGAAGGCAGTCCTGGCCGGCCACGCGGCCGTCGCGCAGCGGCTCGACATCCGCCCGCCGGTGCTGGTCATGCTGTCCGGACGCACCCGGATCCAGGCGGAATGGTCCGAGGAACTCATGGGACTCGACGCCGTGATCGATGTCGAGGAAACGGCACGCAGCGCGCTCAGGCTGGGCCGCCGGACGGCGGTCTTCCGGTACCCGGGAGCGATCCATGACATCTTCCTGTCCCGCCGCGCGGTGCGGCAGGAGGCCTACGACGACCTCGTCCTCTGGCTCAGCCTCTACCCGGGCTGAGGGGGCTGACACCCAGGCCGGATCCCTGGGGGGTCAGGCCGGGGCGGCAGGGGCCGCGTCCACCGCACCGCCGTACCGGCGGTCCCGCTGGGCGTAGATCTCGACGGCGTCCCACAGTGTGCGCCGGTCCACGTCGGGCCACAGCGTATCCATAAAGACGAACTCCGCATACGCCGACTGCCACAGCATGAAGTTGGAGAGCCGCTGCTCGCCGGAGCTGCGCAGGAACAGGTCGACGTCGGGAAGGTCGGGCTCGTCCAGGTATTTCTGGATCGTCTTTTCGGTGATGGCACCCGGTTTCAGCCGCCCGGCGGCGACTTCCTCCGCGATCGCGGACACCGCATCCGCGATTTCGGCGCGTCCGCCGTAGTTAACACACATGTTCAACGTGCACGTGCTGTTGCCGCGGGTGAAGTCCTCGGCCTCCTCCAGCTCGCGGATCACCGAGCCCCAGAGCCGGGGGCGCCGGCCGGACCAGCGGATCCGGACGCCCCACTCATCGAGCTGGTTGCGCTGCCGACGTAGCACATCCTTGTTAAATCCCATCAGGAAGCGCACTTCCTCGGGCGAGCGGCGCCAGTTCTCGGTGGAGAAGGCGTAGACGCTCACGTACTCGATGCCGAGCTCGATCGCCCCGGCCACGACGTCCAGCAGGGCCGGCTCCCCCGCCTTGTGGCCTTCGATCCGGGGCAGGCCGCGCTGGTTGGCCCAGCGTCCGTTGCCGTCCATCACGATCGCGACGTGGCGGGGAATGAACTCCGCCGGAATCGCCGGGGGCACGGCTCCGGAGGCGTGCGGGTACGGGTGCACCACAGGGGCGCTCCGCTGCCGGACCGGATTCTTCTTTTTACCCAACGCCACAGTTACGTTCGCTCCACATGTTTGAGGGATTTGAGGACACGTTCCAGATGCCACTGCAGGTAGCTGGCCACGAGGCCGGCGGCCTCCCGGCGGTGCACGCGGACGGACGCGTCCGCCGTCGCCCAGTCCCCGGTGAGCAGCGCGCCGAGCAGCACAACGGTTTCCGCCGCCGGCGCGGGCGATCCCGGCGGGCGGCAGTCGGCGCACACCATGCCGCCGAGCGGAGCCGAGAACGCGGTGTGCGGACCACGGGCCCCGCAGCGGGCACAGTCGGTGAAGCTCGGCGCCCAGCCGCCGGTGGCGAGGGCGCGCAGCAGGTACGAATCGAGGATGAGTTCCGGGCTGTGGTCCCCGCGGCTCAGCGATGCCAGGGCCCCGACGAGGAGGTTGTACTGGGCGGTGCCCGCTTCGCCGTCGACGTCGGTGAGCTTCTCGGCCGTCTCCGTCATGGCCGCAGCGACGGTGTAGCGGCCGTAGTCCGCGGCGATGTTGCCGCCGTAGGCCCCTTTGGCTACCGCCTGCGTAACGATGTCCAGGGTGCGGCCGGAGATCAGTTGGAGGTCCGCGACCATAAAGGGCTCCAGCCGGGCGCCGAAGCGGCTGCTCGTGCGCCGGACGCCCTTGGCCACCGCGCGGACCTGGCCGTGGTGCTTGGTGAGGATGGTGATGATGCGGTCCGCTTCACCCAGCTTGTGGGTGCGCAGGATGACGCCGTCATCACGGTAGGCGCGGGAGGCAAAGGAGGAGGGATGGGCCACGGTTAATCTTCGCACTGTCTTTGAAGGAAACGCTGCCTATCGGGAAACACCGCAGTTCAGGCAGACTGCGCCGCCGGAGGACCCGGCGGCGCAGTAATGAGGGCCGGCTCAGGCGCGGGCGTCCCGGATGGCGCGGTTCACGGCCGAGATGACGGCCTTGAGCGAGGACGTGGACGTGTTGGCGTCGATCCCGACGCCCCACAGCACCCGCTCCCCCACGGCGCATTCGACATAGGCCGCGGCGAGGGCGCTGCCGCCTTCGGACAGGGCATGTTCGCTGTAGTCCAGCACGCGGACGTCGACGCCGTCTTCGCGCAGGATGCTCAGCAACGCCGCGATCGGACCGTTGCCGGTGCCGGTGCGGTGCACCGGGGTGCCGTCGATCTTGAGCGCGGCGTGCAGCGTCATGGAACCGTCCTCGTCCGTCTCGGTGCTGAACGGGCCGAGGGCGTAGCGGCCCCACTGCTCGTCGGCGGAGCCGGAGGGCAGGTACTCATCCTGGAAGACCTGCCAGAGCTGGGCGCCGCTGACTTCGCCGCCCACGGTGTCGGTCTGCTTCTGGATGACCCCGGAGAACTCGATCTGGGCGCGCCGCGGCAGGTCCAGGTTGTGCTCGTTCTTCAGCAGGTAGGCGACGCCGCCCTTGCCCGACTGGGAGTTGACCCGGATGACGGCCTCGTAGCTGCGGCCGAGGTCCTTCGGGTCAACCGGCAGGTACGGGACCTGCCAGGCGTAGTCGGCGACGTCCATGCCGGCGGCAGCCGCGTCCTTCTCCAGGGCTTCCAGGCCCTTCTTGATGGCGTCCTGGTGCGAGCCGGAGAACGCGGTGAAGACGAGGTCTCCGCCGTACGGGGCGCGCTCAGCCACGGGCAGCTGGTTGCAGTACTCAACGGTGCGGCGGACTTCGTCGATGTCGGAGAAGTCGATCATCGGGTCGATGCCTTGGACGAACATGTTCAGGCCCAGCGTCACCAGGTCCACGTTGCCGGTCCGCTCGCCGTTGCCGAACAGGCAGCCTTCGATCCGGTCCGCGCCGGCCAGGTAGCCCAGCTCGGCGGCCGCGACGCCGGTGCCGCGGTCATTGTGCGGGTGCAGGGACAGGATGATGCCCTCCCGCGGGTGCAGGTTCCGGCTCATCCACTCTATGGAGTCGGCGTAGACGTTGGGGGTGGCCATTTCCACCGTGGCCGGCAGGTTGATGATGACCTGGCTGTCGGCGGAGGCCTCGAACACGTCGGCGATGGCGTTGCAGACTCGGACGGCGTACTCCAGCTCGGTCCCGGTGAAGGATTCCGGCGAGTACTCGTAGGTGATGTGGGTGTCCTGCAGGGTCTCTTCGTACTTTTTGCACAGCCGCGCACCCTGCAGGGCAATGTCCAGGATGCCGTCCTCGTCCTGGTTGAAGACGACCCGGCGCTGCAGGACCGACGTCGAGTTGTACAGGTGCACGATCGCCTGCTTGGCGCCGACGAGGGACTCGTAGGTCCGCTCGATCAGGTGCTCGCGGGCCTGGGTCAGGACCTGGATCGTGACGTCGTCCGGGATGTGGTTGCCCTCGATCAGCTGGCGGACGAAGTCGAAGTCCGTCTGCGAGGCGGAGGGGAACCCGACTTCGATTTCCTTGTAGCCCATCTGGACCAGCAGCTGGAACATCTTCAGCTTGCGGGCCGGGCTCATCGGGTCGATCAGGGCCTGGTTGCCGTCACGCAGGTCCACGGCGCACCAGCGCGGGGCCTTGGTGATGACCTTGTCCGGCCAGGTGCGGTCCGGCAGTTCGACCGTGATCAGGTCCTGGAACGGGACGTAGCGGTGGACGGGCATTCCTGAGGGCTTCTGTGCGTTTCGCATTACAATCGGGGCCTTTTCTGTGATTCCTGATGAAAGGGTGGCCGGGCAACACAAACTCCGCAGCGAGGGTGGGCCTTGCGCTAGATCGCGTCTGAGGCCTCGCCGCGGCAGCTAAGAAGAAGCAGTTCTGCGCGCACCTTTTCACAGTAACACGGGTGCGTAAGATGAAGGAGCCACACCTCCGTAACGTCCACCATGCAGACCCGGCGACCCGTAACACGGCGGTCCCGGGCTGCCTCTCAAAGGAGCATCCGTGCCACTTTCGGGGATCGACCTGCCCAATATCGACGCCAGTGTCCGGCCGCAGGATGACCTGTACCAGCATGTCAACGGCACCTGGCTCCAGAGCACCGAGATCCCGGACGACCGGCCCCTGGAGGGCACGTTCACGGCGCTGCGGGACGGCTCGGAGCTTGCGGTGAAGGAGATCATCCTGGACGCGGCCGCCCGCGGCGCGGAGTCCACCGGGATCGAGCAGAAGATCGGGGACCTCTACAACAGCTTCATGGATGAGGCCGCGGTGGAGGCCAAAGGACTGGACCCGGTCCGGCCGCGGCTCGCCGAGGTGTTCGCCACGCAGACGGTCGCCGACCTCGTGGCTCTCTCCGGGCGCCTGTTCCGCGCGGACGTGGGTGGCCTCTTCTACATCTATCCCGCCCCCGACGCCGGCAACCCGGACCGGATCCTGCTCTACACCGGCCAGGGCGGACTGGGCCTGCCGGATGAATCGTATTACCGCGACGAGAAGTTCGCCGCGGTGGTCCAGGCCTACCAGGACCATGTGGGAACCGTTTTCACCCTCGCCGGCGTCGCCGACCCGGAGGCGGCGGCCGGCCGGGTCGTGGCACTGGAAACGGCGCTGGCCGGCCACCACTGGGACAAAGTCACCCTGCGGGATCCGCAGAAGACGTACAACCTGAAATCCGCCGATCAGGCCACCGAGCTCTTCCCGCTCCTCACGGCCTGGTTCGACGCCGCCGCCATCACGCCGGAGAAGCGCGCCGAACTGGTCGTGAGCACGCCGGACTTCTTCGCCGGGGCGGCGGCCCTGCTGGACTCCGAGCCGCTGTCCGCCTGGCAGGAATGGCTTGCCCTGCGCGTCGTCAGCGCGGCCGCACCGTACCTCTCCTCCGCGTTCGTGGACGCCAACTTCGGCTTTTACGGCACCACCCTCAGCGGCACTCCGCGGAACAAGGACCGCTGGAAGCGCGGGGTCGCCGTCGTCGAGGCCGCGCTGGGCGAGGCCGTGGGCCAGATCTACGTGGCCCGGCACTTCCCGGAGACGCACAAGGCCCGGATGGTGACGCTGGTCGCGAACCTGATCGAGGCGTACCGGGAATCCATCACCGGCCTGGCCTGGATGGGCGAGGACACCAAACACGAGGCCCTGAAGAAGCTCGACTCCTTCCGGGCCAAGATCGGCTACCCGGACAAGTGGATCGACTACTCCGCGGTGGAAATCGACCCGTCGGATCTGCTCGGCAATGTGGAGCGCGCGCACAACGCCGACGTCGACCGGCACCTTGATGAGGTGGGCAAGCCCGTGGACCGGGAAAAGTGGCTGATGACACCGCAGACAGTAAATGCCTACTACCACCCCCTGCTCAACGAGATCGTTTTCCCCGCGGCGATCCTGCAGCCGCCCTTCTTCACCGCCGACGCCGACGACGCCGTCAACTACGGCGGCATCGGCGCCATCATCGGGCACGAAATCGGCCACGGCTTTGACGACCAGGGCTCCCAGTACGATGGCAGCGGGCTGCTCCGCAACTGGTGGACGGAAGAGGACCGCACCGCCTTCGAATCGCTGGCCGCCAGGCTGGTGGCCCAGTTCGATGCGCTCTCCCCCGCCGCGGCGTCCGGGCACACCGTCAACGGCAAACTGACCCTGGGCGAGAATATCGGCGACCTCGGCGGCCTGACGATTGCCTACAAGGCCTACCTGATCAGCCTCGAGGGCCAGGAGCCGCCGGTGCTGGACGGCCTGACCGGCGCGCAGCGCTTCTTTGCGTCCTGGGCTGCCGGCTGGCGGCAGGTCATCCGGACCGAGGAAGCGATCCGCAGGCTCGCCACGGATCCGCACTCCCCCAATGAGTTCCGCACCAACCAGATCGCCAAGAACCTGGACGCCTTCCACGAGGCCTTCGGCACGGCGGAGCAGGACGGCATGTGGATGCCGGCCGAGGCGCGCGTCAGCATCTGGTAGTCACCCCCGGCGTTACGGTCCGGCCGGCCCTCTGTGTGGCTTCAGGGGCGCCGCTACCGGGAGATCAGCGCCGGGTTGGCCTGCTGGCAGACGACGTCACCGGCGGTCTGGTTGACGATGTCCGGGGGCAGCTGCACGCCCGCGTCCGCACCCGGGGTGCCGCCCACCAGGTCGCTGCCCAGGTAGACCTGGACGCCGGCGACACCGGCGGCCGGGAGCACATGCGTCGCCGGAATGCCCAGCAGGGCGGCAACATCGGCGGCCACAACCTCATAGCCGGCACCGTAATAGATGGCGGTCGCTGCGACCGGCGGAGCGGCCAGCTGGCCGAGTTCGGTGAAACCGCCGGTGGTGAGGGCCTGGAGGATCTCCTGGGTCCGCGCCGGGACACCGGACCCGTTCGCGACCATGACGGGCTGCAGCGCCTTGTCGTAGGCGGGGGCCGTCTCGCTGGGTGTCGGCTCGGCGCTGGCGCTGGCACTGGGGTCCGGGGACGGGGACGGGCTCGGCGGCGCCGTCGGGTCCGTGAGGTCAATGTCCTTGCGCAGCGCCGCGAAGAGCTGGGACGCAGCGGGCTCCGCGACCTGCAGGCGGTTCGGGTCGCTCACGGCGGGCACGGTCGGGACCGCCACGAAGGCGACCTTTTCGACGTCGATGTTCTTCAGCCGGTTCCCGACCGTCAGCAGCGTCGGGATGGAGGCGAGCCCCTCGTCGATGGTCAGGTTCCTGGTCACGACGTCGGCGATCTCCAGCATCTTGCCGGGGTTGGACATCGTGCCGTCATCCTTCATCTTCCGCGTCAGGGCGGACAGGAAGCCCTGCTGTGCCTTGATCCTGCCGAGGTCGCCGCCGTCGGCGAAGGCGTGCCGGGTGCGCAGGAAGGCCAGTGCCTGCTCGCCCTGGACCGTGGAGGTCCCCTTGGGCAGGCGCAGCTTCGAATCCGGGTCGTACACGGCGTCGCTGATGCAGACCTCCACGCCGCCCACCGTGTTCGAGAGCTCCTTGACGGCGTTGAAGTCGGCCATCATGAAGTGGTCAATCTCCAGGCCCGTCAATTTGTTGACCGTGTCGACGGCGCAGCCGATGCCGGCCTCCGACATGGCCTCGTTGATCATCACGTTCTCCTGCCCCGGGAATTCCTGTTTGGTTTCCTGGTCGGTGCAGGCGGGCGTGTCCACGAGCAGGTCGCGGGGGAAGCTGACCACGCTGACCCGCTTGTTGTCCGCCGAGATGTCCATCAGCATCATGACGTCGGAGTGCCCGAACCCGGTGGCGTCGTCGGACGTGCCGTATTTCGAGTTCTTTCCGTCCCGGGTGTCCGAGCCCAGAATGAGGATCTGCATCCGGTCCCGCGAGTCGTCCAGGGCGCCTTCGGTCTTGTCGCTGCCGGCGCCGAGGGATGCCTTGCTGATATTGCCCTGCAACCGGAGCACCCAGTAGGCGCTGAACGCGAGGACACCCACCAGCAGGATGGAGACCACGGCGGTACCCATCTTCAGCCAGCCGGGCATGCGGCGGATGCGTCCCAGGTGCCGTGCCGGACCGACGGCGGGATCATCCGTGTGCCGGGCAGCAGAACCTGACCGAACCGGGGGTCCGGTTCCGTCTGCGCGGTCTTCACGGGGTCGAGACACAGTTGAGCCTTCTTTCACAACAGGGGTCAGCCCATTTTAGAGTCCGAATCTGGGAATTGCCCGATGGCGGACTCCATGGGAGCGGCGCGGGCCTCGCCGGCGCCGGGGATAAGGCTAGAAGCCGAGCTTGACGAGCTGCTTCGGGTCCCGCTGCCAGTCCTTGGCGACCTTCACGTGCAGGTCCAGGTAGATGCGCGCGCCGAGCAGCGCCTCAATCGCCTTGCGGGCGTTCGTGCCGACCTCACGGAGCCGGGCGCCGCCCTTGCCGATGATGATGGCCTTCTGCGACGGACGTTCCACGTAGAGATTGACCCGCACGTCGAGGAAGGGCTTGTCGTCAGGCCTGCCCTCCCGCGGAACGATCTCGTCGACGACGACGGCAAGGGAGTGCGGCAGTTCGTCGCGGACGCCCTCGAGGGCGGCCTCCCGGATGAGTTCGGCGATCATCACCGCTTCCGGCTCGTCCGTCAGGTGGCCGTCCGGGTAGAGCGGCGGCGACGGCGGCATCAGGCCGATCAGCACGTCGGCAAGGGTCTTGACCTGGAAGCCATCGGCGGCGGAGACCGGGACGATGTCCCTCCAGCCGTCCTCGCCGAGGACCTCGCGGCCCAGGGCGTCGACGGCGAGCAGCTGTTCGGTGAGGGCCTGGCGGTCCACCGTGTCGGCCTTCGTCACGATGGCGATGACCGGTTTGTTCCCGATGGCGGCGAGCTGGGCGGCGATGAACTTGTCGCCCGGGCCGATCTTCTCGTTCGCCGGCAGGCAGAAGCCGATCGCGTCGACCTCGGCGAGGGTGTCCGCCACGAGTTCGTTCAGCCGCTTCCCGAGCAGGGTGCGCGGGCGGTGCAGGCCCGGAGTGTCGACGAGGATCAGCTGCCCGTCCTCCCGGTGCACGATGCCGCGGATGGTGTGGCGCGTGGTCTGCGGTTTGGCCGAGGTGATCGCGACCTTCTGGCCGACCAGGGCGTTGGTGAGGGTCGACTTGCCCGTGTTGGGCCGCCCGACCAGCACCGCGAAACCGGCCCGGTAGCCGGCGTCGGGCGCTTCGCCGTCGGACTTATTCTGCTTGCTCACGTGAGACTCCCTGTTGGATTGGTGCGGCCTCGTCGAGTAGGTCTTCAAGGTCAGTTTCTACTGTTGGTACGGCCGAGGCAATGATGTGGCTGACGCGGTTCCGCCGGCCCTCAAGCCGGTCGGCGCGGAGGGACAGGCCGTGGACCTCGACGGTGCTGCCGACAATCGGCACCCGGCCGAGGGCCTTGGCGAGCAGGCCGCCCACGGTGTCCACTTCGTCGTCGTCGAGCTCAAGGTCGAACAGCTCACCGAGGTCCTCGATGCTCATCCGGGCGCTCACCCGGTAGCTTCCGTCGCCGAGTTCCACCGCTTCCGCGCTCTCGGTGTCGTATTCGTCGACGATCTCACCGACGATTTCCTCGATGAGGTCCTCGAGGGTGACAAGCCCGGCCGTGCCGCCGTATTCGTCGATCACAATCGCGACGTGCGTCGATTCCTTCTGCAGTTCGCGCAGCAGTTCACTCACCGGTTTGGAGTCAGGCACGTAGCGCACCTCGCGGGCGAGCTCGTCAACCACCGGCGGCTCCTCCCCGGGGGCGAGGTTGTGGATGACCGCGGCCACATCCTTGAGGTACACGATGCCCAGGACCTGGTCCGTGTTCTCGCCGATGACGGGGATCCGGGAATAGCCCGAGCGCAGGAACAGCGACATGGCCCGGTGCAGGCTGGACCCGGAGTCGATGCAAAGGATGTCGGTGCGGGGCACCATGACGGAGCGGACCAGGGTGTCCCCGAAATCGAACACCGACTGGATCATCTCGGCCTCGTTGTCCTCGATCACGTCGGACTCCGTGGCCCGGTCCACGAGCTCACGGAATTCCTCTTCGCTGAAGAAGGCCTCGTTGTCCGCGGGCGCCCCGGGCGCCACCGCGCTGCCCAGGGTGACGAGCCAGCCGGGAATGGGACCCAGCACCCAGCAGAGCCAGCGGATCAGCGGAGCGCTGAAGCGGACCAGGCCGGCCGAGTGCACCCGGCCGAGCTGCCGGGGGGACACCCCGACGATCACGAAGCCGAGCAGGGCCATCACGCCGGTGGCGATCAGCCCGGAGAGCCAGACGTTGTCGAGCAGGCTGTTCAGCAGCACCGTCACGGCGACGGCGGAGGCCATGTCGAACCAGATCCGCCAGAACCGCAGGGCCCGCATGTGCGCCACGGGCTGGGCCATGATGCGCTTGAGCGCGGTACCGCGGCTGTGCAGGATCGCGGCCTCGGCGTCGTGCCGGGAAAGGTAGTTGAAGGCGGATTCGGCCGCGGTCAGGAACGCGGCAAAACTGAGGAACACCAGCGCCATGCCGGCAACAATCAGTGGCGTCACTGCATCGTCTCGGAGGGGGCGTCTTTACCGGTGAAGGCAGCGAGCAGTTCGCGCTGGAGGCCGAACATCTCCTCCTTCTCCTCCGGCTCCGCGTGGTCGAAGCCGAGCAGGTGCAGGATGCCGTGGGTCGTGAGCAGCAGCATCTCGTCCTGGGTGGAGTGGCCGGCGTTCATCGCCTGGACCTCCGCGACCTGCGGGCAGATGGCGATGTCGCCGAGCATGCCCTGCGGCGTGGGCTTGTCCGGGGTGCCCGGCGTCAGCTCGTCCATGGGCACCGAGAGTACGTCCGTCGAGCCCGGCTCGTCCATCAGCTCGATATGCAGCTTCTCCATGGCCGGCTCGTCCACGAGGAGGATCGACAGTTCGGCCTGCGGGTGGATGAAGAGTCGTTCAAAAATGAACCGGGACAGCTGGACCAGCTCGGCCTCATCGACGGTGATCCCGGATTCGTTGTTGACCTCGATGCTCACGCGCGTTCCTCCCGCTTGTCGCGGGCCACGGAATGCTTGACCCGGTTCCGCTGGATCTCGTCCCAGACGCTGTAGGCGTTGACGATGTCGCCCACCAGGCGGTGCCGGACGACGTCGGAGGCGTCCAGGACGGTGAAGTTGACGTCGTCGATGCCCTGCAGGATGTCCTCCACGATGCGGAGGCCGGACCGGGTCCCGAAGGGCAGGTCAACCTGCGTGACGTCGCCGGTGACCACCATTTTGGAGCCGAAGCCCAGCCGGGTGAGGAACATCTTCATCTGTTCCGGGGTGGTGTTCTGCGCCTCGTCCAGGATGATGAAGGCGTCATTGAGCGTGCGTCCGCGCATGTAGGCCAGCGGGGCGACCTCGATCGTGCCGGCCGCGATCAGCCGCGGGATGGACTCGGGGTCCATCATTTCGTGCAGGGCGTCGTAGAGCGGGCGCAGGTAAGGGTCGATCTTGTCACTGAGCGTGCCGGGAAGGAATCCCAGCCGCTCCCCCGCCTCGACGGCAGGACGGGTCAGGATGATCCTGGTGACTTCCTTTTGCTGCAGTGCCTGCACGGCCTTGGCCATCGCCAGGTACGTCTTGCCGGTACCGGCCGGGCCGATTCCGAAGATCACCGTGTTGTCGTCAATGGCGTCCACGTAGTTCTTCTGGTTCAGCGTCTTCGGCCGGATCGTCTTGCCGCGGCTCGAGAGGATGTTGTGGGTGAGCACCTCGACCGGGTTCTGCAGGGACTGGCTCCGGAGCATCGACACGAGCTGCTGCAGGACCGAGGGGGTGACGACCGTGCCCCGGGCGACGAGTCCCCGGACCTCGTTAAGCAGCCGCATGATCCGCGGCACGTCGGCGGCCGGCCCGCTGATGGCGAGTTCGTTGCCGCGGACATGGAAGTCGACGGCCGGGAACTGGGCCTCAATGAAGCGCAGGGCTTCGTCATGACTGCCAAGGGACTGGACCATCTGATCGGAGTTGTCGAACAGGACCACCTCCGTCCGCAGCCCTGGTAGGGAGTGGGGAAATTCACCTGCGGCGCGCTCTCCGGCGCTGATCCGGGCCTTGCCGTTCGCTGCTTCAGTCATGGTGTTGGCCCGCGGGCCTCTGGTCCCCTCCAGTCGAAAATGGTCTGTCCGCTGATCCGGCCCCGACGGCGCTTGATGTGACAGTGGTGCGCGCCTTCTGGTTCCGGGGGTCAGCGGGTCCTTTTATCTTACGCCAGTGCGGGGCTTCGCACCGCGCCGGGCGGGACGGCTTGTCGGGCCGCCGCCCGGCGTCATACGGCGCCGTTCCCGGTTTTAGGTATCAACTTCGTATCGGCCTCATATCGTTCCCGTTGCAGTTCCCGCCGGCCGGCCGAATCCCGGCGTTCCCGCCGGACCCATATGCCATGCTGGAAACCGGCCTCCGTCGCGGCTTCTGAGTCCGGCCGGAGGCGGTAGAACACCAAGAAGACGAAAAGCGGAAGGCAACGGCCATCAGGGATCGCGGGACTGGGAACACAGCGGCAGGCAGGCGGACACGTCCGCGCATGCCGCTGCTGGCGCTGCCCGCAGCGCTGGCCCTGGCCCTCACCGGCTGCGTGGCCACGCCCCAGACCGGCATAACGGATTCCAGTGCCCCGTCGCAGGTCCTGTCTGCCCAGGCGTCGGCGCCGACCACGAGCGCGCCGCTGGAAACGACGCAGGCGTCCAACAAGGCGCCGGTGTACTGGATCGGCCGGAGCAACGACAGCATGTTCCTCTACCGGGAGTTCCGTGACGTTCCGGAACAGGACAACCCGGTCACGCGGGCTCTCCGGGTCATGATGTCCGAGAAGCCGCTCGATCCGGACTTCTTCACCCCGTGGCAGAACCCCAAGGAACTGGCGAGCTCCATTTCGGGCAAGAACGTCATCACGGTGGACATGTCCGCCGACGCCTTCAACAGCAACGTGGACCCGGCCATGGCCGAGCGCGCGGTCCAGCAGCTCGTCTACACCGCGACGGCCGCCGCGGCCAGCGCGGGGCTGATCGATGCCGGCCAGCAGATCCAGGTGGTGGTGCTCGTGGACGGGCATACCGATTACGTCGCCTTCAACCACGTCCGGCTTGGCTCCCCGACGGCGCGCAGCGCCGGCATGGTCGCCCCCGTGTGGATCATTGATCCCCAGGAAGGGACCTCCGTGGAGGACGGCGCCGTCAAGATCTCCGGCCGCAGCACCGCTCCGGGCGGCAAACTTAAGTGGGAGATCCTGCGCATCGACGGCAGCGTCGAGACCAGGTACCTGGACGGGACAGTCACGGCCTCGGCCGAGGCCGGCCAGTCGGGAGCGTTCGGCCTCTCGGTCAGCCTGGGACCGGGCAACTATGAGGTCCGGGTGTCGCAGCTCGACGAGGGCAACCCGGCCGAGGATCTGAACGTCGACACCCGCGGGTTCACGGTCAAATAGCGGAAAACCCCTACCATCGACTGCTCCGCAACGGCCCTTTTGAACCCTCAGAACGGCGGTTACGGAGCAGTCGATCGCCTTCTAGGGGCGGACCGGACCGCCGGGCGCTACCAGCGGCCGAGGATGTCGCTGGCGAGGACCGTGGCGGCCGGACCGGCCGTGGACGAGCGCAGCACATGGTGCCCCAGCAGGGCCGTCACCGCGCCGGCGTCGCAGAGCCGGGTCACTTCCCGCGGGCTGATGCCGCCCTCGGGTCCGACGATCAGCAGCACCTCGCGGCCCTTGCCTGCCCCGTCGACGGCAGTCCCGCCGGCAGCCGTGCCGCCGCCGGAGCCGCCGGCCGGGCCGGCCGCGAGCCAGGCCTCCAGCACCTGGCGCAGCGGACGCACGGCGTCCTCGTGCAGGATGATGGCCAGGTCGGCCGCGGCCACCGCCGCCTGCAGCGCGGCGCCGTCGACGGCGGGGCGGACCTGGGGAATCCAGGCGCGGCGTGCCTGCTTGGCCGCCGCCGTGACGACGGACTGCCACTTGGCGTGGGCTTTCGCCGCGCGTTCGGCCTTCCAGCGGACAATCGACCGTTCCGCCTGCCAGGGGACGACGGCGTCGATCCCCAGTTCCGTGGCGGTTTCGGCGGCGAGTTCATCCCGGTCGCCTTTCGCGAGGGCCTGGACCAGGACGAGCCGCACCGCGGGCCGGGGCTCTTCGGCGAGTCCGGTGCACTCCAGGGACAGTTCGCCGGGCGCGACGGCGGCCACGGTGCCGGTGAGGCGTTTTCCGGCGCCGTCGGCGATGTCCACGGTCTCCCCCACGCCAAGGCGCTTCACCGTGACCGCATGGCGGGCCTCGGGACCGTCAAGGACGAAGACGGAACCGGGGGCCAGCCCGTCCAGGGTGCCGGGGGCGGTGAAGAAGACCGGGTTGCTCACCGCTACAGGTTACCGAGCCGGTCCCGAAGCTTCGCGAAGACACCGCCGCTCGCGGCGAGCTTTCCTTCGCTGAACTGTTCCCCGCGCAGCTTGGCGAGCTGGCGGAGCAGATCCTCCTGGGCGGCGTCGAGCTTGGCGGGGGTGTCCACCTGGAGGTGGACCTTGAGGTCGCCGCGGCCGTAGCCGCGCAGGTGGGTGACGCCGAGCCCGCGGAGCGTAATGACCTCGCCGGACTGGGTGCCGGCCTTGACATCGATCTCCTGCCGGCCGTCGAAGGTGTCGAGGGTCAGCTCGGTGCCCAGCGCGGCGGCCGTCATGGGGATGTTGAGGCTCGCGTGCAGGTCGTCGCCGTCGCGCACGTACGTGGCGTCGTTGTTGACCCGGATCTCGACGTAGAGGTCGCCCGCGGGGCCGCCGGCAGGTCCGGCCTCGCCCTGCCCGGACAGCTGGATGCGGGTGCCGGTGGCGACACCGGCGGGAACCTTGACCGTCAGGGAACGCCTGCTGCGGATCCGGCCCTGGCCGGCGCATTCGTTGCAGGGGTCCTTGATGACGGTGCCGAAGCCCTCGCAGGACCCGCACGGGGCCGTGGTCATGACCTGGCCGAGGATGGAACGCACGGCGCGCTGGACCTGGCCGCTGCCGCCGCAGATGTCGCAGCGTTCCGGGTGGCTGCCCGCACGGCAGCACGAGCCGTCGCAGGTGGGGCAGGTGACGGCCGTGTCCACTTCAATTTTTTTGTTGACGCCGAACACGGCGTCGCGGAGGTCGATCCGGACGCTGATCAGGGCGTCCTGGCCGCGGCGGACCCTGGAAGCCGGTCCGGCCTGGCCGCCGGCGCCGAAGAAGGTCTCGAAGATGTCCTGGAATGCGAAGCCCTGGCCGGCGTAGCTACCGCCGCCGAAGCCGTTGTCGGTGCCGTTCTCGTTGCCCGTGGTGTCGTAGATCCGGCGTTTCTGCGGATCGGACAGCACCTCATAGGCGTGGGTGACGGCCTTGAAGCGGTCCGAGGCATCGTCCCCCGGGTTCACGTCCGGGTGGAGGGTCCGCGCGAGCTTGCGGTAGGCCTTCTTGATCTCTTCTCCGGTAGCTTCGCGGGAGACTCCGAGAACGTCGTAATGGCTGCTCAAAATGTGTATCTCTTCCTTTTTGTACTGCCGGTGGGGCACTGCCTGTTAGGGGCAAGAAGTCTGGTGTCGGCCCGTCGGGCCGTCAGGCCAGCCGGGTCTGCGCGGTTCGTCAGGGGCCGAGAATCCGCGAAAGGTAGCGGGCCACGGCCCGGACGGCGGCCATGGTGGTCGGATAGTCCATTCGGGTGGGGCCCAGCACACCGACTTTCGCTGTCGCGTCCGGGCCGTAGCCGGTCGCCACCACGGAGGCCTCGGCGAGTCCGTCGTAGGGGTTTTCCCGGCCGATGCTCACCGTCACGCCCCGCGGGTCCTCGGCCATGTCGCTCAGCAGGCGGAGCATGACCACCTGCTCCTCGAGGGCTTCCAGCACCGGGCCGATGCTGAGCGGGAAGTCGACGTTGGAGCGGGCCAGGTTGGCGGTCCCGGCCATGACCATGCGCTCCTCGCGGCTGCTGGTGGCCAGCGCCTCCAGGCCGCGGGCCAGCGCCTGCGCGGCGCTGCGCCGCGCGGGCGGGCAGCTGGCAATGACCGACTGCAGCGTCTGCGGCAGCAGGTTCAGCGGGGTGCCCGAGAGGCTGCCGAGGAACCGTGTGCGCAGTTCGGAGAGGACCTCCTCGGAAAGTTCCTGCCCCGCGTCGATGACGCGCTGTTCCACCTTGCCGGTGTCCGCGATCAGCACTGCGAGCACCTTGCGGGGCGCCAGCAGGACGAATTCGATGTGCCGGACCTTGGCCCGGCTCAGGTGGGGGTACTGCACGACGGCGACCTGGTTGGTCAGCTGCGCGAGCAGCCGCACGGTCCGGTCGAGGACGTGGTCGAGGTCATCGGAGCCCTCCAGCAGGGCCTGGATGGCGCGGCGTTCCGCCGGTGAGAGCGGCTTGACCGCCGAAATCTGGTCCACGAAGAGCCGGTAGCCCTTGTCGGTGGGGATGCGCCCGGCGCTGGTGTGCGGCGCCGTGATCAGGCCCTCGTCTTCCAGGGCCGCCATGTCATTGCGGATCGTGGCACTGGACACCCCGAGGTGGTGCCGCTCCACGAGGGCTTTGGAGCCGACGGGTTCCCGTGAATGGACGTAGTCCTCCACGATGGCGCGCAGCACTTCGAGCTTGCGTGGTTCGCTCACGCTCCACCTCCATTCGACTGTCCCGCATCCGGTGCCGCCGGTCGCCGGCCGCGCCGGACACTGTTCCGGCACCAAGACATGGTGATTAGCACTCGACATGCCTAAGTGCTAACCAGTCTAATATGAGTCGCCGCATTGTTAGCATTGAATCCGCTCCGGGCGTTCCTCCTGGGGCGGGTGTTTTCGGGCACAGCCCGCCGCAGCAAACCGAGCGTAAAGCAGTGTGTAACCGATGTCGTACCAGAATTGGGGCCCCCAGGACCTGGCCGCCCCCGCCAAGACCCAACTGCCTGAAGTGCCGGTGGAGCGCGGAATGGTGCTCGAGGATGTGCAGTCCGGCTGGGTGGGGGCCGTCACCCGGGTGGAGAAGTCCGGCGGTATGGTCGTGGTCGCCCTCGAAGACCGGCGCGGCAAATCCCGGTCCTTCCGCCTCGGCTTCGGCTTCCTGCTGGAGGGCCAGCCGATCCGTCTGATGCCGCCGGCGCCCCGGGCCGCCGCGGCACCCGCCGGCGGCACCAGAACCGCCTCCGGCTCCGTCCGGGTGTCCGGCCAGCGCGCCCAGGTGGCCAAAGCGAGCCGGATCTGGGTGGAGGGCAAGCACGACGCCGAGCTCGTCGAACGGGTCTGGGGCGACGATCTCCGGGTGGAGGGCATCGTCGTCGAGCCGCTGCACGGCATTGATGACCTGGCCGGTGCCGTCGCGGCCTTCGGGCCCGGGCCCGGGCGCCGGCTCGGCGTCCTGGTGGACCACTTGGTGCCCGATTCCAAGGAATCCCGGATCGCCGCGGCGGTTATGGCGTCCCCCGGCGCGGCCGGCAACGTCCTGATCGTCGGCCACCCCTACGTGGATGTCTGGCAGGCGATCCGGCCCGCCGTGCTGGGAATCGAGAGGTGGCCGGTGATCCCCCGCGGCGTGGACTGGAAGACCGGGATCCTGATGGCCTTCGGCTGGCCGCACAGCACCAAGGAGGACATCGGCCTGGGCTGGCAGAAGCTTCTTGGTGCGGTCCGGAGCTACGCGGATCTGGAACCCTCCCTGCTGGGCCGGGTGGAGGAGGTCATCGACTTCCTCACCGTCCCCTGAAGCGCCCCGCCGCGCACCTCCGCCAGCGGGAAGATCGGTGATTCCGCGC
Organism: Pseudarthrobacter oxydans; assembly: GCF_030812335.1. GTDB lineage: Bacteria > Actinomycetota > Actinomycetes > Actinomycetales > Micrococcaceae > Arthrobacter > Arthrobacter oxydans_B. The sequence goes on along the minus strand of NZ_JAUSSN010000011.1, from coordinate 30,896 downwards.
CCGAGCAAGTATTCTTGATAAGGCGGCTACGCTCCCGGCGCAGCCCTGGCACCTCCAGGCAGCAACGCACCACCGCAATCCGAAGGACGACACCGTGGCAGATGACGCACGCGAACACACTGGCAACCAGGCCGGCCATGGCCAGCCCCCGTACCACGGCGTTCCCGCAAATGCGCTGCCGCTGACGGCAAACGAGGACCGGCAGTGGGCCACGCTGGCGCACTTCGGCGGCATCCTGGGCTGCGTTCCCTCGCTGCTGATCTACCTGATCTTCAAGGACCGCGGCCCGTTCACGGCGCAGGAGTCCAAGGAAGCCCTCAACTTCACGCTGCCCCCCACGATTGCTGCCGTGGTGTGCAACCTGCTGGTCTTCGTTCCGGTGGTGGGCAACATCTTCGCGGTCCTGGCTACGGTCATCTGGATTGCCGTGACGTGCTTCTCGGTCGCGGCCGGCATCCACGTCAACCGCGGCCAGCCGCACCGCTACGAGTACAACCTCCGCTGGATCAAGTAGGCCCGCAGCCCCTGCCCTGACCGGGACGTCCGGTCTGGACGGTCGCGTGATCTGAGCCTTCCCGCCGGGCCTGAGTTCAGTTCCGAACGGCCGGTGTCAGTCCGGCAGGATCCTGCGGACCACGGCGTCGGCGAGCAGCCGGCCCTTGAGCGTCAGGACGAGGCTGCCGCGGAAGGCCGCCACGGGATCCACGAGGCCGTCGGCGATGAGTCCGGCGACGGCGTGCCGCCCGGTGTCACCGAGCCCGCCGAGGCTGGCGATCTCCAGCCCGGAGTTCAGCCGCGCTTCGAGCATGACGCGCTCCACGTTACGGGTCTCCGAATCGAGGGTTTCCCGGCCGGCGGCCGGCGAGAGCCCGGACCCGAGGCGGTTGGCGTACGCGGTGGGGTGCTTGACGTTCCACCAGCGCACGCCGCCGACGTGTGAGTGCGCGCCCGGGCCGATCCCCCACCAGTCGTCCCCCCGCCAGTAGGCGAGGTTGTGGCGGCAGGCCTGCTCCGGGGTGCGGGACCAGTTGCTGACCTCGTACCAGGAGAGCCCGCCGGCCGAAATGAGTTCGTCGGCGAGTTCGTACTTGGCCGCATGGTCGTCGTCGTCGATTCCCGGAACCTCGCCGCGGCGGATCTGCGCGGCGAGTTTGGTGCCCTCCTCGACGATCAGCGCGTAGGCGCTGATGTGGTCGGGACCGTAGGACAGTGCCGTCTCCAGCGAGTAGCGCCAGTCGGCCAGCGACTCCCCGGGCGTCCCGTAGATCAGGTCAAGGCTGACGGCGAGGCCGGCCTCCCTGGCCCACTGGACCGCCTGGGGCACCCGGCTGGGAGTGTGGGTGCGGTCCAGCACTTTGAGGACGTGCAGCACCGCGGACTGCATGCCGAAGGATACCCGGGTGAAGCCGGCGTCGGCCAGCAGCTGCAGGGAATCGGGGGTGACGGAGTCCGGGTTCGCCTCGGTGGTGACCTCCGCGCCGGGTTCGAGACCCCATGCCGCGATGGCGGTGGTGAGGATCCGGGCCAGGTCCGCGGCGGGGAGCAGCGTGGGTGTTCCGCCGCCGAAAAAGACCGTGCTGAGCGGGCGCGCCGGCAGGCCGCTGCGCTGCAGGACCGCCGCCGCGAAGTCGACCTCCGCGACGGCGGTGCCGGCGTAGGCGTCTTGGGAGGCCCCGCCGCCGAGCTCCGTGGCGGTGTAGGTGTTGAAGTCGCAGTAACCGCAGCGCACGGCACAGAACGGGACGTGTACATACAGCCCGAAGGCCCGGTCTGCGGCGCCTTCCAGCGCCTGGGCCGGCAACAGCCCGTCCGGCGGCGCCGGGTCGCCCAGCGGGAGGGCGCTAGGCACGGTCCGGACCTGCCTGCATAGTTTTCACTGGCACCGCTACTTCTTGGCCTTGTCCTTGGATTCGTCCGTGGTGAGGGCGGCGATGAAGGCTTCCTGCGGGACCTCGACGCGGCCCACCATCTTCATGCGCTTCTTGCCTTCCTTCTGCTTTTCCAGCAGTTTGCGCTTTCGGGTGATGTCACCGCCGTAGCACTTGGCGAGCACGTCCTTGCGGATGGCGCGGATGCTTTCCCGGGCGATGATCCGGGAACCGATGGCGGCCTGGATCGGGACCTCGAACTGCTGCCGCGGAATGAGTTCGCGCAGCTTGCCGGTCATCATCACGCCGTAGGCGTAGGCCTTGTCACGGTGTGTGATGGCGGAGAAGGCATCCACCTGTTCGCCCTGGAGCATGATGTCGACCTTGACCAGGTCGGCGACCTGGTCGCCGTCGGCCTTCCAGTCCAGCGAGCCGTAGCCGCGGGTCTTGGACTTGAGGATGTCGAAGAAGTCGAAGACGATCTCGGCCAGCGGCAGGCGGTAGCGGATCTCCACCCGGTCCTCGGAGAGGTAGTCCATGCCGCCCATGACGCCGCGCCGGCTCTGGCACAGCTCCATGATGGCGCCGACAAACTCGTTCGGCGCCAGGATGGTGGCGGCGACCATCGGTTCGCGGACTTCCGCGATCTTGCCGGTGGGGTATTCGCTGGGGTTCGTCACGTGGACGACCTTCTTGTCCTCCAGCGTGACCTCGTATTCCACGTTGGGGGCGGTGGAAATGAGGTCCAGGTTGTATTCGCGTTCGAGCCGCTCGCGGGTGATTTCCAGGTGCAGCAGGCCCAGGAATCCCACGCGGAAGCCGAAGCCCAGCGCGGCGGACGTCTCCGGTTCGTACACCAGGGCGGCGTCGTTGAGCATCAGCTTCTCGAGCGCATCGCGGAGCACCGGGTAGTCCGTGCCGTCCAGCGGATACAGGCCGGAGAAGACCATCGGCTTGGCATCGGCGTAGCCGGGGAGGGATTCGGAGGCCGGCTTGGCGAGGTTGGTGACGGTGTCGCCGACCTTGGACAGGCGGACGTCCTTCACGCCGGTGATGAGGTAGCCCACTTCACCGACCCCAAGGCCCTTGGAGGGGGTCGGCTCCGGGGAGCTGACGCCGATCTCGAGGAGTTCGTGGGTGGCGCGGGTGGACATCATCTGGATGCGTTCGCGGGGGTGCAGCATGCCGTCAACCACGCGGACGTAGGTGACCACGCCGCGGTAGGTGTCGTAGACCGAGTCGAAGATCATGGCACGGGCCGGGGCGTTGGGGTCACCCTTGGGGGCCGGGAGGTCGCGGACGATCTTGTCGAGCAGGACCTCGACGCCCATGCCGGTCTTGCCGGAGACGCGGAGCACCTCGTCGGGGTCGCCGCCGATCAGGTTGGCCAGTTCCGCCGCATATTTCTCGGGCTGGGCCGCCGGGAGGTCGATCTTGTTCAGGACCGGGATGATGGTGAGGTTGTTTTCCATCGCCAGGTAGAGGTTGGCGAGGGTCTGGGCCTCGATGCCCTGGGCCGCGTCGACCAGCAGCACGGCGCCTTCGCAGGCCGCGAGCGAGCGGGAAACCTCGTAGGTGAAGTCAACGTGTCCGGGCGTGTCGATCATGTTCAGCGCGTAGCTGACCCCGTCGAGCTCCCAGGGCATACGGACTGCCTGGGACTTGATGGTGATGCCGCGTTCGCGCTCAATGTCCATGCGGTCCAGGTACTGGGCCTTCATGTCACGGGACTGGACCACGCCGGTGTACTGGAGCATCCGGTCGGCCAGTGTGGACTTGCCGTGGTCAATGTGCGCAATGATGCAGAAGTTCCGGATGATGTCCGGATCTGTTGCCGCGGGCACCGGGGCGGTGCGGGCCATGGGAGACACGCAGGGTCCTTACTGTTGGCAATACTGTTGGCTTTTGCACAGATCGGCGCAGGGCTGGTTTCCCAGCCTGCGAGGCGCCGCATCTCTGCACCTATAGTCTCCCACGTCCGGGCCCGTGGGAGTGCATCCCCGCCTCCGGCCGGCCGCCCGGCTGCCGCCCGGCCGGGTGCGCTGCCGGTATTGTTTCCCCATGGCTTGGAACTTACGCTCGATCGGCAATGCAATCCGCAGCACCTTGCGCTTCCTGGAGGGGCGCCCGGGCTCAGCGCCCGGCAGCTCCGGCACGGCCAGGCCGGCCGGCACCAAGGCCAAGCCCGGAACACGGGCCAGGTCCGGGACGAAGGCCCAGCCGGGACCGACCGGCACGAAAGCCGGCGGACGCCCGGGGACAGGCCGGGGCGCCGCCGTCGGCCTGGCCAGCGCCTATCCCGGCGATTTCCGCGGAACGGCCAAGGTCAGCTACGCACCCTCCCCCAATGGCCGCCCGGAGCCGGGCGAAGTCGTCTGGACGTGGGTGCCGTATGAAGAGGACCACTCGCAGGGCAAGGACCGCCCGGTGCTGCTGGTGGGCACAAGCGGCCGCTATCTGCTCGGCCTGATGCTGACCAGCAAGGACCACGACGGCGACGCGCGCCGCGCCGACGACTACGTGGATATCGGCACCGGCCCTTGGGACCGGCAATGGCGTCCCAGCGAGGCGAAACTGGACCGTGTCCTGCAGATCAACCCGCGTGATGTCCGGCGCGAGGGCGCCATCCTCGACGCCGGAAGTTTCCGCCGCGTCGCTGCAGTCCTGCAGAGCCGCCACGGCTGGAGCTGAACGCCGCTAAATCGCCACTCCGCCGGCCTCTCTGCTACTATTGACAGCTGTGTGTCCGTGCAGGTCGACGGCCACAGATGGTTGGTCGCCATAGGTATCCCCACGCCGCTCAGTCAATGGCCAATCTGAAAGCCCTCTAGACCATTTTCCGCATTGAAAAAGAGAGTTCACACGTGGCTAATATCAAGTCCCAGAAGAAGCGCATCCTCACCAACGAGAAGGCACGCCTGCGTAACAACGCAGTCAAGTCCGAGCTGAAGACGGCCATCCGCGCCGTCAACACCGCCGTTGAGTCCACCGACAAGGATGCTGCGGCGACCGCGCTGCTTTCCGCCAGCCGCAAGCTGGACAAGGCTGTCAGCAAGGGCGTTCTCCACAAGAACAACGCTGCAAACCGCAAGTCGGCCATCTCCAAGAAGGTCAACGCGCTCTAAAGGTTTCCAGTTCATTTGAACTGATGATTGTGGCCGGCACCCTCGGGTGCCGGCCACTTCCAGTTAAGCCGCACATTGTGGCCGGGAAAATCACGGGTTAGCCCAAATCATGGCCCGGCCGGCGCCCGTCCCGGGGGAAGCGCACGCGGGGCCCGGCGTCAGCGGCGCACGGACGTCGCAATCACGGTCACGGCGTGTTCGACGGCGTAGACCGGATCCCGGGACAGGCCCTTGACCTGGGCATCGGCCTCGGCGGTCACCTGGATGGACCGGACGAGCCCCTCCGGAGTCCAGCGCCGCACCTCCCGCTGCGCCTGCTCGACAAGCCAGGGCTGCATGCCCAGCTGCTTGGCAATCTGCGACGAGGAGCCCTGGGCGCCGGCAACCTTGGCGAGGGTGCGCAGCTTCGAGGCCAGCGCGGCCACCAGCGGCACGGGGTCGGCCCCGGTGTCGAGGGCGTGGCGCAGGGTGGACAGTGCCAGCGGGGCGTTGCCGGCCATCGCGGCGTCGGCGACCTTGAACGCAGTGGCTTCCACCCTGCCCCCGTAGTACCGGTCCACCATGGCGGTATCCACTCCGGTGGCGGCATCGGCGATCAACTGGCTGCAGGCGGCGGCAAGTTCAGCCAGGTGGGCGCCGACGGCGTTGACCAGGGCGTGCACGGCGTCGGGATCGATGCGCCGGGACGCGGCTCTGAACTCGGACGTCACGAAGGCGACCTTGTCGGCGTCCTTCTTCAGGGGCTGGCAGTCCACCACCGGCCACCCGCCGGCCTTGACGGCGTCCAGGAGCTTCTTGCCGCGCACGCCGCCGCTGTGGCGGAGGACCAGCACGGCGTCGGGCTCGGGGCGGGCGAGGTACTTCAGCCCGTCAGCCAGGAAGGCATCATTCATGCCCTCCAGGCCCTCCACCTCGATGAGCTTCTGCTCGCCGAAGAGGGACGGGCTGACGTTCATGGCGAGGGAGCCTGGCTCGTAGTTGCCGGCATTGAGCCGGGTGACTTCGACGTCGGGGGCTGCGGCGCGGACCTGCGCCCGGATGCGGTCCATTGCTCGGGACCCCAGGTAGTCTTCCGGTCCGCCGACCAGCACGACGGCGGCCGGGGTCACGTCGCGCCAGGTGGCGGTGTTCGACGCGGCGGACCGTGCGCGTGGGGTCTGGGCAGCAGCCACTGAGGTTTCCTCCCGGAAAATTGTTTGCAGACTCTAAGCCTGCCACGGCCCGGGCGGTGCACCAAGCCGGGCCGTGACCCTCCCGGCGGTGCCCGCAGGCCGTTGCCGCGGGGCAGGAATCGGTTGAGCAGGGCCACTGTCCGTTCATGCGCCGCCCGGGCCAGCGCGACGGTGCGGGCGGGGTGGAAAGTCAGCCACCAGGCGGCGAGGGTACAGGCGGAGAAGAGTGTCATTGTGGCGGCGCCAAACGCCCCTTCCGGCCACGGGAGGACCGCCCCGGGCAGCCCGGCGAAACAGCGGGCGATTGCTCCGACCCCGGTGGCGAAAGCCGCAGCGATACCCAGCGGCGCGGCGGCCAGGGCCGGGGCCAGTGGCATCAGCGGCACGGCCGCGGTCCCCAGCAGCGTGACCGGTGCGACGAGGACGGCGGCGGCCATGTTGGCGGGCAGGGCATAGGTGGAGAATTGCGGCTGCAGGAGGACGACCGCCGGTCCGCAGAACGCCTGAGCGGACAGCGGAACAGCCAGCCCCGCGGCGAGCCAGCGCGGCACCGCCGCCGGGAACCAAGCCATGATCGGCCTGCCCGTCACCACGATTCCGAGGGTCGCCAGCACGGAGAGCAGGAATCCGAAGCTGGTCGAGAGCCCCGGCTGGGCCAGCACAAGTCCAATCACGGCGAGGCACAGGAAGCTCAGGCCCCGCCCGGGCCGGCCGCCGGCGAGGGCAACGAGCCCGATTGCGCCCATTACGGCGGCCCGCAGGACACTGGACTCCGGTCCGACCATCAGGACAAACAGGCCCAGCCCCGTGAGGCAGAGGACCGCTGCGAACGCCCGGCTGAACCGCAGGCTTCGGGCGGCCAGCAGGAGGGCGCCCAAGACGAGGCTACAGTTGGCGCCGCTGACGGCCGTCAGGTGGGTCATGCCGACGGACTTCATGGCCGCGTCCAGCTCCGCGTCCAAGAGGCGGGTGTCACCGGTGACCATGCCCGGCAGGAGTCCCCGGGCGTCACCGTCGAAGTGTCCGGCGGCCCTGGTGAAACGGTCGCGGAGTTCGGCCGGGCCCCGCTGCCAGGGCGCGGCCGCCCCGAGTGTCAGCGGGGCGGAGCTGGCCGAGAGGACTGCCGCTTCCGGCTGTCCCGGCGCGGGCGGCTTGAGTTTGCCGGTCGTGCGGATCCGCTGACCCGGGGCTGCATGTTCCCAGTCGGCGCCGCCCAGGATCAGCAACCTGGCCTGTGCCTGGACCCGGTGCGAGTCGAAGGTCATGTCGATCAGGGTGGCCGGGACCGCCCACCGGTCCGCGAGTCCGGAACGCCCCGGCGTCCTGAGTTGCCGGGGCGAGCCGGTTATCTCCACTTCCACCGCAACGGCTGTGTTCGCGGCGGCTGCACCGGCCACAGCCCCTTCGTGCCGGCGGGCGGAGTCGGCCGCGCCGTGGCCGCCCGCTGCAGCGGCCAGCAGCAGGGCGCCGGCCATCGTCGCGTGGAAGCTCCGGTGTGCGGGTGCCCCGGGCGGCCGTGCCCCGGGCCGTCGTACCCAGGCGGTGGATACGGCCCTGAGCAACAGCAGTGCCGAACACGCCACGAGGGTCAGACAGAGGGCGGCAAGCGCCGCGGGATGCATGTAGTGTCCGGCAGCGGCCGTTGCCCAGACCAGGACCGCCGGGGGAATCAGACGCACATCGGTCCGGCGGAGGGTGTCCTCCCGGGCCGGACCGGCGCGGCCGCGGACTGCGAATGACGCTAGCCAGCCGCGGACCTCCAGATGGCGTCGACGCTGCCGGACCCCCTGGGGGAATTCCGCCAGAATCTGCGTGTGCCCCGGGGCTCGGGGGTCCCCTGGGGCTTGGGGGTCCGCCGCGGGCTCCGGCGCCGGGTGGTTCCCGGGTGTCCGGCTGACCGCCGCATCGACGTACAGTTGCCAGCGACTCGCACGTTCCATGTCCGGCACGCCCTCACACCCGGACCAGGGGCAGCAGGCCTTCGAGCAGCTTAGGCCCGAACCCGTCCACGGCGTCCAGCTCCTCCACCCGCTGGAAGTTGCCGTGCTGCTTGCGCCAGTCCACGATCCGTTGGGCAAGGACCGGGCCCACCCGCGGGAGGGTGGCCAGTTCCTCGGCTCCGGCCGTGTTCAAGTTGATCTTTCCCGCGGGGGCGGAGCCGCTGCCCGGGCTTCCCCGGGCGCCCGCGTCACTCGCGTCACTCGCCGGGGCGGACGCGTCCGGCCCGGTTTCGCCCTGCCGCGGCACCAGGACCTTCTGCCCGTCCTCGAGGACGGCGGCGAGATTGAGCTGGTCCGGATCTGCGCCGGGGGCACCGCCTCCGGCCGCTGCGATGGCCTCGTGCAGGCGGCTTCCCCGCGGCAGCTCCACGATGCCGGCCCGGGCAACCGCGCCGGCGACATGCACGATCACGCTGTCGCGGGTGGCCCCTCCGGCCCCGTTTCCGTTATCGCCGTCGCCGTCGCCGTCGCCTGGAGAATTGTCCGGGACTGCTGACGGTCCAGCTTCAGGCTCCGGGTCCTCTGGTCCGCCGGCTTCCGTTAGGTTGATGGAACTGAGCGGGCTGACCTCCGCTGTGGCGTTCGCCGCCTGCCACCAGAACCAGCAGAGAAACGTTGTGGCCAGCAGGCACAGCAACGCCGCGGCGCGGCGCCCGGTGCGCCACCTGATGCGGGGGCTGCGGACCGGCGAATGGTCGGGGCCGGGATCATGCTGCGTTCCGGACCGTGACGCGAAGGGCGGTCCGTCGAGCAGGGCCGACCCCGCGCCTATCCGAACAGCGCCCGGACGAACGGCGGCCGCCAGCCTGTGGTCGGCGCGGCCCGGTTCGGCGGCGGGCGGGTCTCCAGGAGTGTGGCGCGGCATGCGCCCATCGTACGAAGCTCCGGCCACGCCGTTCAGGGGCAGCGGGTCGTATGTGGATATCGGAAAACCGCCGGGCAGGGCCCCGCAGGTCTTATGTGGATACCGCGTACCCGCGGGATAAAGCTGCGGCGCGGCGGACTGCGGCGCGGCGGACTACGGCGCGCCTGACTCCGGAGCGGCGGGCTCGGGCGCTGCGGGCATGTCCCGGACCGCCGGGGTGCTGCTCTCCCCCACGATCACCGCCAGCACACCGAGTCCGGCATGGGCCGCCAGCACGGCGGGAAGGGCGCTGATCTGGACGGGCGCACAGCCGGGAACCGCTTGGGCCAGCTGCGCCGCGAGCTGTTCTGCCTCGGCCGGGTTGCCGAAATGGTGGACGGCGAGCCGGGCCTGCCCGGGGGGCCGACCCGCGGCGTCGGCCACAACGATCTCCTGGAGCCGGGCGATGGCCTTCGCCGCCGACCGCACTTTCTCCAGCGGAATGACTTTGCCGTCCTCCACCGCGAGGATGGGCTTAATCGAGAACATGGTTCCCCAGAGTGATGCCGCGGCGCCGATCCGTCCCCCACGGCGCAGCTGTTCCAGGCTCGGCACGTAGAAGTACACCTTGGTGCGGGCGAGTTCATGCTCGGCGAACGCACGCACGTCCGCTGCGGCCGCGCCTTCCGCCGCCGCGGCAACGGCGCCCTGGACACCCATCCCCTGCGCCATGCCGACGGTGCGTGAGTCCAGGACCTCCACCGGAATGTCCACGCGGGCGGCAGCCAGCCGGGCGGAGTCCACCGTTCCGGAGAGCTCCCCGGAAATATGAAGCGACACGACGGACTCATAGCCATTCCGCTGGGCTGCCAGGTACGCATGTTCGAACTGTCCGGGCGACGGGCGCGAGGTCTTCACGGGCTTGCCGCTGGCAAGGGCCAAGGCAATCGTCTCGGCGATGTCGTCCTCGCCCTCACCGTAGATTTCCGCCCCTACCATCACCGGCATCGGGACGATCGACAGCCGCCCGTCGACGGAGGCGGCATGGACCCAGTCGGCCGGCAGTGCCGCGGCGGAGTCCGTGACGACGGCTGTCCGCACGACGGCCTCGAGACCGGCGGCGGACCCTTCTGCTGACGGTTTGGCCTGCCGGAGCCCGCTGAGGCGCTCCTTCAGCCACCCTGCGGGGTCGCGGTGGGGCAAGGAGGACCTCCTGCTGTCTGCATGTGCTGACGGACTCGCGGTATCGGCCGGCCGCCGGTGTGTGCCGGCGGCCGCCTCCCGGTTAGGCCGGGACGATGTTGACCAGTTTAGGCGCCCGGACGATCACCGTGCGGATCCCACGGCCGTCGAGGGCGCGCTGGACGTTTTCCGAGGCCAGGGCCAGCTCCCGCAGTTCGTCCTCGCTGATCTCCGGCGAGACTTCCAGCCGGTCCCGGACCTTGCCCTGGACCTGGACGACGGCGGTCACCGTGTCCTGGACCAGGAGGGCCGCATCGTGCGTCGGCCAGCCGGCGTTGGCCACCGAGGCGGGGTGCCCCAGCACGTTCCAGAGATCCTCGGCCGTGTACGGCGCGAAGAGGCTCAGGATGACCGCAACGGTCTCGACGGCTTCGCGGACGGCCGGATCGGCGCCGCCCGCTCCGCCGGCTGCGTCAATAGTCTTACGCGTCGCGTTGACCAGCTCCATGAGCTTGGCCACGACCACATTGAACTTGTTGTGGTCCAGCAGGGCTTCCGCGTCGGCGATGGTGCGGTGTGTAACGGCACGCAGGGCACGGTCGCCGGTGGCGAAGTCGACGCCGGGGGCGCTCGTGACGTCCCGGCCCAGGCGCCAGGCGCGGGCCAGGAACTTCGCGGAGCCCGACGGCGAGACGTCGGCCCAGTCGACGTCGTCCTCCGGCGGGGAGGCGAAGATCATGGTGAGCCGGACGGCGTCGACGCCGTACTTGTCCAGCTGTTCGCTTAGGTCAACGCCGTTGCCCAGGGACTTGCTCATCGCTTTGCCGCCGTTGAGCACCTGGCCCTGGTTCAGGAGCGCGCTGAACGGCTCGTCGGCGTCGATCATGCCCAGGTCGTGGATGACCTTGGTGAAGAACCGCGCGTAGAGCAGGTGCAGGATGGCGTGCTCCACGCCGCCCACGTACTGGCCAACCGGCATCCAGTCGTTGATTTTCGCCGGATCGAACGGGCCGTCCGTGTACTGCGGCGAGACGAAGCGCAGGAAGTACCAGGAGGAGTCCACGAAGGTGTCCATGGTGTCCGTGTCCCGTTTGGCCGGGCCGTGGCAGCTGGGGCACTCGACGTTGACCCAGCTTTCGACGGCGGCCAGCGGCGACGTGCCCTTCGGGGACAGGTCCTCGCCGCGCAGGTCGGCCGGCAGGGTGACGGGCAACTGCTCGTCCGGGACCGGGACCTCCCCGCAGGCGGGGCAGTGGATGATCGGGATCGGGGTGCCCCAGAAGCGCTGCCGGCTGAGCAGCCAGTCGCGCAGGCGGAAGTTCACGAATTTCTCGCCCGTGCCCTGCTGCTCCAGGATCCCGATGGCGGCCGGGATGGCTTCTGCCTTGGGCAGGCCGTCCAGGGCACCTGAGTTGATCAGGGTTCCCTCGCCGGAGGTCGCCGTGCCGCTGACGGCGGGATCCTCTTCGCCGGTGTCCAGCACCGCCCGTACGGGCAGGCCGAAGGTCCGGGCGAAGTCGAGGTCGCGCTGGTCGTGGGCCGGGACGGCCATGATGGCGCCGGTGCCGTAGTCCGCCAGCACGTAGTCGGCCGCCCAGACGGGCAGCTTTTCGCCGTTGAGCGGGTTGATGGCGTAACGGCCGGTGAAGACGCCGGTCTTTTCCCGCTCGGTGGACTGGCGTTCGATTTCGGAGAGCGCCTTGACCTGCTCGCGGTATGCGTCCAGGGCTGCGGCGTGTTCCTCGGTGACCAGTTCGACGGCGATCGGCGCGTCCGCGGCGACGACGAAGAACGTCGCGCCGTACAGGGTGTCGGGGCGGGTGGTGAACACCGTGACGTCCTTGGCGGGCTTTCCGCCGTCGGCTTCGATCACGAAGGTGACGTGTGCGCCCTCGGACCGTCCGATCCAGTTCTTCTGCATGGCCAGGACACGTTCGGGCCAGTGGCCGCGCAGCTCGTCCATGTCATCGAGCAGCCGGTCGGCGTAGTCGGTGATCTTGAAGTACCACTGGTTCAGCGACTTCTTGGTGACGGGTGTGCCGCAGCGCTCACAGGCACCGTTGACCACCTGTTCGTTGGCCAGCACGGTCTGGTCCGTGGGGCACCAGTTGACCGGGGAATTCTTGCGGTAGGCCAGGCCGCGCTCGTGGAAGCGCTTGAAGAGCCACTGCGTCCAGCGGTAGTACTCCGGGTCGGAGGTGTGGATCCGGCGGGACCAGTCGGCGGAGATGGCGTAGCGCTTGAACGACGCCGCCTGGGTCTCGATGTTGGCGTAGGTCCACTCGCTCGGGTGGGCGTTGCGCTTGATGGCCGCGTTCTCGGCGGGCAGCCCGAAGGAATCCCAGCCGATCGGGTGCAGCACGTCGTAGCCCTGCTGGCGCAGGTAACGCGCGACGACGTCGCCCATGGCGAACGCCTCGGCGTGGCCCATGTGGAGATCTCCGGAGGGGTACGGGAACATGTCCAGCACGTACCGCCGTTCCTTCGAACCGTCGTCGACGGGCGTGAAGACCTTGAGGTCTTCCCAGACCTGCGGCCACTTGGCTTCGATTGCCGTAAAGCTGTAGGCACCTTCCTCAGGGCCGTCCGTCCCGACTCCTGCTGTTCCGGTTTCTGTCTCCGGCTGAACGCTCACTGCTGGCCTCTTCTGTTTCTTCAAGCCTGATTACCGTCAAGTCTGTACTAGCGGGGCCCGTTGCGCTCGGCCCCTGCCCCCTGCCGCCGGTCCCGAAATGGCCCAGACGCACAAAAGCCCCTCGACACGGAGGGGCGGCCGCTCGACAGTCCGAATTTTCCTCGGAATGCCGGGCGGCTAACTAAGCAGAAGGATCGTACGCATAGAACTACTTTAGCGCCTCGGCCGCCCGGCGGGTGGAGCCTGGCCCCTCCCTGTTCCCGCTGTGGCCAGGGCGACGCTGAACAGCCCGGATCGCAGGAGAGAAATCGGCGGACGCGGCATGCGCCCGAATTGTTATAAACCGGACCTGAAGAACAGCAGTACTTACTTTTAGTCCATTTACCTGAATGGCGAGTGGCGGAAGATTTCGCGCGAGTAGTTCGCACAACTCAGCAGGTAGTACTTCGGCCGTCCAAGAGGTTGATATGGGGCGCTCCACGTAGTCCTGAACACCCGTTGAAATGTCAGTTCCTTGATCTTCCGAATCCTCCAAATGCCCGTCGATACCCGTAATCCAGCGGTCTTGCCAAAGACCGCGAACAGGCACACTATTCTCCCAAGATCCCTCGGGGATTTGTCATTTTATTTCGGGTTGAGGAGCCTGCCATGAATCCCTTCCGAGTTTCAGTGCTGCACAAATTAATTCTCCCGGCGGAGCGCATCGACGCTGCCGGATGCCACCAGAAAATGGCCTAGCCATGTTCGGCTGGATAACCCGCTTCAGTTTGCACTTCCGTATCCTTGTTCTGGCCCTCGCCGGCGGACTCGTTGCCTTCGGGGTCGTGAACGTTCCCCGCATCGCTGTGGATACCCTGCCGGAGTTCGCACCGGCGCATGTTGAGATTCAGACCGAAGCCCTGGGCCTGTCCGCTGTTGAGGTGGAACAGCTCATCACTTCCCCGATGGAGGCCGACCTCCTCAACGGGGTGGCCTGGCTGGATGAGATCCGGTCCAAATCCGTACCGGGGCTTTCATCGATTGAACTGGTCTTTGAGCCGGGCACCGACCTGCTCCGCGCCCGGCAGCTGGTGGCGGAACGGATGACCCAAGCCCACGCCCTGCCGAACGTCTCGTCCCCGCCGCTGATCATGCAGCCGACGTCCTCAACCAGCCGCGTGCTGATGGTCCGGTTGAATTCCACGCAACTCTCCGGTATTGAAATGTCCGTCCTGGCTCGCTGGAAGATCAAACCGCGCCTGGTCGGCATTCCGGGGGTAGCGAACGTGTCCATTTGGGGCCAGCGTGAACAGCAGCTTCAGGTGGAGGTCACTCCCACCCAGTTGCGCGACCGGGGCATCACCCTGGAACAGATCATCAAGACCGCCGGCAATGCGGTCTGGGTCTCCCCCTTGAGCTTCCTTGAGGCGTCCACTCCGGGCACCGGCGGTTTCGTGGAGTCCCCCAGCCAGCGATTGGGCATCCAGCACGTCCTTCCCATCCGCACCCCGGCGGATCTGGCCAAGGTCAGCGTGGAGGACGCGCCCCAGCCGATGGTGCTGGGCGACATTGCAAACGTCAAGGAAGACCATCAGCCGCTGATCGGCGACGCAGTCGTTGGCCAGGATGCAGGCCTGATGCTGGTGGTTGAAAAATTCCCGGGAACCAGCGCGGTGGATGTGACCCGCGATGTCGAGGCAGCCCTGCAGGACATGGGTCCCGGGCTCACCGGCATCACCGTCGACACCAGCGTGTTCCGTCCCGCCACTGCCGTTCAGGACACCGTGGACGGTCTTGGTGCGGCGCTGCTGCTCAGCCTTCTGATTGCGGTGGCGCTATTCTGGCTGCTCTTCCGCTCCTGGCGCGTCGCTGTGATCGCGCTGATAGCCCTCACAGTGACGGTCATGACGGCGGCCGTGGTGCTGTACTCCCAAAACGCGATGCTGAACATCACGGTGCTCGTGGGCATTCTGCTCGGCGTTTCCGTGATCGTCGGTGACGTTGTGGAGGACCTCCAGGCACAGCGCCGCCGACCCCTGACCACGGTGGCAACTGAAACGGAGGCAACCCTGAGGTCCCGCATCACGGACGTGGCCCGGGGCGTCCGCACTCCACTCTTCCACGCCTCACTCATCATGGTCGTTGCCCTCATCCCGACGCTGTTTGTACCCGGTGTCGGCGGCTCCTTCTTCCATCCGCTCTTCTGGTCGCTGGCGCTTGCCCTCGCAGCGGGGCTCCTGGTCGGCCTCTCCGTGACGCCGGTCCTGGCACAGATGCTGCTGCCCCGGGAACCCGTACGCCGGGCCGAGGATGCGGCAACCCGTCGCGCCCGGGCCCGCTACAACCAGGTCCTCGATGGTGCCCGTTCACGCCGCACCCTCAGCCTGGTGGCCGTTGCCGTCATCGGTGCCCTGGGCCTCGCCGCCGGATCCCAGCTGGTGGCCAACCGGCCCGTCGTCCCGACGCTTCCGGACCGGACGCTGCTGGTGCAATGGGACACCATGGCCGGTACGTCCACCGACGAAGTCCGCCGGGTCGCTTCGAAAGCCTCGGAGGAACTGCGGGCACTGCCGGGCGTGAGCGGGGTGGGTGGCCATATCGGCCGTGCCATCACCTCGGACCAGGTGGTCGGAAACAATTCCGCCGAGCTCTGGGTGTCCATAGCTGCAGACGCCGATTTCAGCGAAACTGAGCAAGCGGTACGGGACGTGGTCCAGGGTTACCCCGGTATCTCCAACAACGTCACGAACTACTCACAGCAGGAAGTCGGCGACATGCGCAACAGCATGGAGCCGCGCTTCGCGGTGCGCGTCTATGGAACCGATATGCCGGTCCTGCGCGAAAAGGCCGAAGACGTCCGGAAGGCGCTGCAAAAGATCGACGGCGTGCAGAACCCGACGATCAACGCGGCGGCGATGAACCCGATCGTGGAAGTCGAAGTCAATCTCGAGGCAGCCCAGCGCGTGGGCATTAAGCCCGGTGACGCCCGCCGGGCCGCCGCGACCCTGATGCAGGGTGTCATCGTGGGCAACTTGTTCGAGCAACAGAAAGTGTTCGAAGTCGTGGTCCGTGGTGCGGTGAACGTCCGGGATGATCTCACCAGCATCCGAGAACTGCTCCTGGACACCCCCGACGGCGGACACGTCCAGCTGGGCGAGATCGCCGCGGTCCGGATGGTTCCCAACGAAGTGGTCATCCAGCACGACGCCACCTCCAGGCGGATCGACATCGTGGCCGACATCACCGAACGGCCCCTGGCCGACGTCCACCGCGATATCGAAGCGGCCATAAAGCAGGTTCAGTTCCCGCTTGAGTACCACGCCGAAATCCCCGCAAAATACAGCGAACTTCGCGCAGCTGACGCTCTCGTGCTGTGGCTCGGAGCAGCAGCCCTGGTGGGAATCCTGCTTTTGCTCCAGACCGCGGTGCGGAGCTGGAAGCTTGCGCTCGCTGTCTTCCTTGCCCTGCCGGCGGCCATGTCAGGTTCGTTCCTCGCCGCGTGGCTGGGTGCGGCGTCGATCTCCTGGCTTTCACTCACTGCCGTTGCTGCGGTGCTGGCCGTCACGGCCCGTAACGCGGTGCTGCTCTCAGCCCGGGCAGACGAGTTGTGGCGGGCGGCGCCACAAACGCCCCGTACGGAACAGGTGCTGACCGCGGCCCGTGAGCGGGTGGCGCCAGTCCTCAAAGCAGCCCTGATCACCGTCGCGGTCATGATACCGCCGGCTCTGCTTGGCGGCAGCGTCGGCGAGGCCCTGGTCGCCCCGATGCTGCTGATCGTGGTTGGCGGCCTCATCACCGCGACGCTGGTGGCGCTGCTGGTGTTCCCCCTCCTGGCCGTCTGGTTCGGTCCGCGGACCGCCCCGGAAGAGTGGTCGGAAGTTTACGAAGCGGAAGTCCCCGTTCAGCCCGTCATGCAGGAAAAGGTGGAAGCAAAATGACCAGCCTAAAATCCCCACGGCGCATATCTTTGGCAGCCGTCGTCTGTGCAGCCCTCGCATTCTCCCTGCCGGGCTGCGCTACGCCCGCCGTCGCACCGCCGGCCGCCGGTGAAGCCCCTGCCAAGGTGGAAAAGAACGCTGACACCGGCATCGCTAAGCTCACGCTGACCCAGCGGGGCATTGATCGGCTGGAACTGAAAACCGAGCCGGTTACGGCTGGCTCGGGAACAGAGATCAAGCTGCCCTACGGGGCGCTGATGTACGACGCCAACGGCAAGACATGGGTTTACACCAACCCGGCGCCGAGGGTCTACGAACGCCAGGAGCTCGCCGTGAGCAGGGTGGAGGCCGGCGTGGTCACGGCCACCGCCGGACCTCCGGCGGGAACCCAGGTGGTCACAGTAGGCGCGGCTGAGCTGTTCGGCGCCGAGTTCAACACCGGCAAATGACATGCGCCGGATAGTCGCAGCCAGCCTCAGGTTCAGGTCGATCATCATTGCCCTCGCCGCGGCGATGATGGTTGTCGGCGGCGGGCAACTCAGCGGTGCCTCGGTGGACGTTTTCCCCGAGTTCGCCCCGCCTAAAGTCGAAGTCCAGACTGCCTGCCTGGGACTCACCGCAGCAGAGGTCGAGGAACTGGTTTCTGTTCCGCTGGAGGAGGCCTTCAACGGCATCGTGGGCCTTGACCACATGAGGTCGAAGTCGGTCCCGCAGCTGTCCTCAATCGTGATGGAATTCAAGAGCGGCACGGATCTGCTAACCGCCAGGCAACTCGTGTCAGAGCGGATGGCAACCGTCATACCGACCCTCCCCACCTGGGCCGCGCCGCCGCTGATGCTGCAGCCACTTTCCTCGACCAGCCGGGTCATGAAGATCGGGCTGTCCTCGGACACGCGGTCCCTGATCGAAATGTCCATGATCTCCTACTGGAACGTCAGGGCCCATCTGCTCCGCGTTCCCGGAGTGGCCAACGTGGCGATCTGGGGCGAACGCCTCCAAATGCTTCAGGTCCAGGTTGATCCCAACAAGCTGGCGGCCCACAACGTTTCGCTGGAAACGGTGATGACCTCCACCGGTGACGCGCTCGACGCGGGGCTGCTGCAGTACTCCCCTGGGGCGCTCATCGGCACCGGCGGAGCCCTCGATACTCCCAGCCAGGCCCTGGGCATCCGGCACGTCCAGCCCATCACGTCCCCTGAGGAACTGGCGAAGGTCGCGGTCGAAGACCGGGAGGGCCAGACGCCGCTCCGGCTCTCTGACGTTGCGAATGTCGTGGAAGACCACCAGCAGCTGATCGGCGACGCGGTCATCAACGGCGGTCCGGGCCTGATGCTGATCGTCGAGAAGCTCCCATGGGGCAACACTCTGGAAGTCACGCGCGGCGTCGAGGACGCGATGAAGCAACTCGAACCCGGCCTCACCGGGATCACCGTGGACACCGCGATCTTCCGGCCTGCGACCTTCATTGAAGAATCCCTGGGCAATCTTGGCGTTGCGCTCTTGCTTGGAACCCTTCTGGTGATCCTGGTCCTGAGCCTGTTTCTCTTCCAGTGGCGGACCGCACTGGTCAGTGTGACGGCGATCCCACTGTCCCTGATGGCCGCGGCCTTGGTGTTGTACTGGACCGGGGGCACGATAAATACCATGGTGCTGGCGGGCTTGGTGATTGCCGTCGGGGTGGTGGTGGACGACGCCATCATCGACGTCGAAAACATCGTCCGGCGGCTCCGCCAGCACCGGGCCAGCGGCGGTACCGAAAGCACCGCCAGGGTGGTGGTCAATGCCTCGCTCGAGGTCCGTGGACCGATCGTTTACGCCACCTTGATTATCGTGGCGGCCACAGTGCCAATCTTCTTCCTGGACGGGCTGACGGGGGCGTTCTTCAGGCCGCTGGCCACCTCGTATACCCTCGCGGTCATGGCCTCCATGCTGGTGGCTCTGACCGTGACACCGGCAATGGCGTACATCTTCCTGCGCAACGCCAAACTGGAGGATCGCGACCCGCCGGTCGTGAGGGTGCTCAAGCGCTGGTACGCCAACGCGCTTCGGCCCCTCGTCCTGCGGCCTGTTCCGGGCTACCTTGCCCTGGGCGCGCTTGGCGTCATTGGCATCGTGGCGGCCCCGCTGTTGGGCCAGTCGTTGCTGCCGTCCTTCAAGGAACGCGATTTCCTGATGCACTGGCTTACCCAGCCCGGCACCTCCAACTCGGAGGAAGTCCGGGTCAGCCAGCTGGCCTGCAAGGAACTCATGACCATTCCGGGGGTGAACAACTGCGGGGCGCACACGGGACAGGCCTTTAACGCCGACGAAGTGGTGGGCGTTTACTTTGGTGAGAACTGGATCAGCGTCGACCCCGCCGTCCCGTATGACGAAACCCTCGCGGCAGTCCAGGAAGTTGTTGACGGCTACCCCGGCATCGTCCGGGACGTTCAGACGTACCTCAAGGAGCGCATCCGCGAGGTCCTGACCGGCACCGGTTACGCCGTCGTCATCCGGGTGTACGGTGACGATCTCGATACGCTGCGCAAGGAGGCTGACAAGCTCAAGACCATCCTGGGCGGCATCGAGGGCGCAGTGGGTGCGAAGGTCGCTCTCCAGGCGAACATTCCGCAAATCAACGTGGAAGTGAACCTGGAGGCGGCGAACCGCTACGGACTTAAGCCCGGAGACGTGCGCCGGGCCGCGGCGACCCTGGTGGCAGGCGAAGAAGTCGGTGACATCTACCGGGACGGCAAGGCCTATGACGTTCAGGTGTGGAGCGCTCCGGAGACCCGGACAAGCGTCACCAGTATTGAGAACCTTCCGCTCGATACGCCGGGCGGCCAGAAGATCCGGCTGGCCGATGTGGCCACCATTTCGGTCAAGCCCACACCGAACGTGATCGAGCGTTCAGAGGGATCCCGGCGGATCGATGTCAGCGCCAACGTCAAGGAAGGCGACCTGGCCAGGGTAGTCCAGAAGCTCGAGTCGGAAATGAAGTCAGTTGAGTTCCCGGTCGGTTACGAAGCCGTTGTCCTCGGCGAATACGCAGAGCGCCAGGCCGCCTCGCAGCGCTTGCTGCTTTACGCGGTCGGCGCTGTGATCGTTGTCTTCCTGCTGCTCCAGGCCGCATTCCGCAGCTGGCGGCTGGCGATCCTGACGATCCTGACGCTGCCGGCGGCACTCGTGGGCGGCATCATTGCGGCTCATTTGAGCGGCGGTATTCTCTCGCTGGGGTCGCTAGTTGGCTTCCTGACTCTGATGGGGATCGCAGCCCGCAACGGAATTCTGCTCATCAACCACTGCCAGCACCTGGAAAAGTACGAGGGAGTGCCCTTTGGGCGGGTCCTGGTGCTGCGCGGAGCGGCCGAGCGGTTGTCCCCGATCCTGATGACAACCCTCGCTACCGCCCTGGCGCTCGTGCCGCTGGTGGTCATGGGGAACATTCCGGGTCATGAGATTGAACATCCGATGGCGGTGGTGATCCTGGGCGGGCTCGTCACCTCGACGCTGGTCAACCTGTTCATTGTTCCCTCGCTCTACCTGCGCTTTGCCAAGAAGGGACCGGCCCGCCAGCGCGGGCCGCGCCAGCCCGAACCGGTCGCGGCGGTCTAGAGCACAAAGGAGAGCTCCGGCCAGCATTTGCTGACCGGAGCTCTCCTCTGTGCCGGAAGGCTACTTGACGTCGTCGTCGACCCAGTCCATGGACTTGGTGACGGCCTTCTTCCAGAGACGCATCTGGCGCTCGCGCTCGGACTGTTCCATCTTCGGATCCCAGCGCTTGTCCTCGGACCAGTTGGCCGAACATTCGCCGAGGTCCTTCCAGAAGCCGACGGCCAGACCGGCGGCGTAGGCGGCGCCCAGCGCCGTGGTCTCCACGACCTTGGGCCGGATCACCGGTACGCCGAGGATATCCGCCTGGAACTGCATCAGCGCATCGTTGGCGACCATACCGCCGTCGACCTTCAGCTCCGTCAGCGGCACCCCCGAGTCCGCGTTGACGGCGTCGAGCACCTCCCGTGTCTGGAAGGCGGTGGCCTCCAGCGCCGCCCGGGCAATGTGGTTCTTGTTCACAAAGCGGGTCAGCCCGACAATCGCGCCGCGGGCGTCGGACCGCCAGTACGGGGCGAACAGGCCGGAGAACGCCGGCACGATGTACACGCCGCCGTTGTCCTCGACCGAGGCCGCCAGGGTCTCGATCTCCGGGGCGCTGCTGAGCATGCCGAGGTTGTCACGCAGCCACTGCACCAGCGAACCGGTGACGGCGATGGAACCTTCCAGCGCGTAGTGCGGTGCGGCGTCGCCGAGCTTGTAGCCGACCGTGGTCAGCAGCCCGTTCTTGGAGTGGACGATTTCCTCACCGGTGTTGAAGATGAGGAAGCAGCCGGTGCCGTAGGTGTTCTTGGCTTCACCGGCGTCGAAGGCGGCCTGGCCGAACGTCGCGGCCTGCTGGTCGCCCAGGATGCCGGCGACCGGGACCTCGCGCAGCAGCTGGGACGTGTGCACCGTGCCGTAGACCTCGGAGGAGGACTTGATGGCGGGCATCATGGAGGCCGGAACGCCGAAGACGTCCAGGATCTCCTGGTCCCAGGAGAGCGTCTCCAGGTCCATGAACATGGTCCTGGAGGCGTTGGTGACGTCCGTGACGTGGACGCCGCCGTCGATCCCGCCGGTGAGGTTCCAGAGCACCCAGCAGTCGGTGTTGCCGAAGACCAGGTCCCCGGCCTCGGCCTTGGCGCGGGCACCCTCGACATTGTCCAGGATCCACTTGATCTTCGTGCCGGAGAAGTAGGTCGCCAGCGGCAGGCCGACCTTCTGCTTGAACCGCTCCGGTCCGCCGTCCTTGGCCAGCTCGTCCACGATCGGCTGCGTGCGGGTGTCCTGCCAGACGATCGCGTTGTAGATGGCCTTGCCGGTGGTCTTGTCCCAGACGACCGCGGTTTCACGCTGGTTGGTGATGCCGACGGCGGCGATATCGTGGCGGGTCAGGTTTGCCTTGGACAACGCGGAGGCGATGACCTCACGGGTGTTGTTCCAGATCTCGGCGGGGTCGTGCTCCACCCAGCCTGCCTGCGGGAAGATCTGTTCGTGCTCCATCTGCCCCGAGGAGACGATGTTGCCGCTGTGGTCGAACACGATGGCGCGGGTGCTGGTGGTGCCCTGGTCGATGGCGATTACGTACTGGTTCATGTTGACGTCCTTGTCTTGGGCTGGCAGTTGAATGAGTGCGTAGCGGGTGGGTTAGGCGGCTGCGGTGGCGATGATCGGGACGACTGCTGCGACGAGACCGGCGAGGCCTCCTCCGACCAGGGGTCCGACAACGGGGATCCAGGAGTAGCTCCAGTCCGAGGATCCCTTGCCCTTCATGGGCAGCAGGGCATGGGCGATGCGGGGGCCAAGGTCACGGGCCGGGTTGATGGCGTAGCCGGTGGGGCCACCGAGGGAGACGCCGATACCGACAACGAGCAGGGCCACGGCGAGCGGGCCAAGCCCCGAAGGCGTCCCGCCGAAGGTCAGGATGACGAAGACGAGGACGAAGGTGCCGACGATCTCCGTGATCAGGTTCCACGGGACGGAGCGGATGGCCGGACCGGTCGAGAACACGGCCAGCTGGCTGGCGGGCTCCGTATCAGAAGCGTCGAAGTGCTGCTTGTAGGCCAGCCACATGACCACGGCGCCGAGGAAGGCACCGAGCAGTTCACCGCCGAAGTAGGTGAGGGTGGAGGCGACGTCGACCGGGACACCCGGTGCGTATTCCGTCTTGCGGTTGAGCAGCAGGCCGAAGGTCACGGCGGGATTCAGGTGGGCCCCGGACATGGCGGCAACGTAAACGCCGGAGAAGACGGCGATGCCCCATCCCCAGGTGACCATCAGGAACCCGCCGTTGTTGCCCTTGGTGCCTTTGAGTGCAACGTTTGCCACAACGCCGCAGCCCAGCAGGGTCAGCATTGCGGTACCGAATACTTCGGACAGGAAAACTATTCCAAGAGACATCTTTGACTCCTCTATTTTCTGTTGTCAGCCCTCGCGAGTTTGAGGGCTGTTGGGCCGGCGACGTGTTGGCGCCGCCGGCCGGCCACTGCGCCGGTCCCCCAGGGGACCACGCAGTCCTTGCGCCCGGACGTCCCCCGTCCGGGCGCCGAGGTCTATCAGGAGACCAGGCTGTGGACCTGGACGCCGTGGAACCGTTTGAGCACCTCCTGAGCGTGGGTGATCTCGGATGAACGCGTCGCCGTGTCCCAGCTCAACGGGCCGGAGAGGATGTCGGCGACCTCGTTCAGCAGCTCGCCGGTCACCAGCCCCCGGAAGGCGAGGGAGGTGCGGCGGATCAGCACGTCAATCAGGTGCCCGACCTGCTCGTTCCGGGCCATGAACTCCAGTTCGCGGACGCTGAGTTCTCGGGTCGAGTGCAGGAGCCGGTCCGGGGCGGCTCCCGGGGTGCCGTCGAGGAAGCCGATGACTTCCTCGGCGCGGGTGCCGTACCGGGTCAGCAGCCCGGCCGTGCGGTCCGCGTCGCGTCCGGCGGTCATGTGCGCCTTGATCCAGCGCTGCACGCCGTCCTCGCTGTCGGGGAAGCCGGCGCCGCCGCCGATGGCGAGTTTCGCCGTCGAGACCTTCCGCTCCATCCCGAGTTCGGCGAGGACGTCGTTACTCAGGTGTTCGGCGAGGGCCCGGAACGTGGTCCACTTTCCGCCGACGAGGCTGAGCACGACGGCGCCGCCGCCATGTCCTGCTCCAGCGGCCGGTGTGGCGCCGGCGCGGCGTTCGATCCGGTAGTCGCGGCTGACGAAGCCGGGCTGGGTGGCGTCGTGCCGGGGCAGCGGGCGGACACCGGAGAAGGTGTAGACGATCTGCTCCCGGTCCACTGGAATGTCCGGGAAGACGTGGCCGATCAGGTCGAAGAAGTAGTCGATCTCCCCCTCGGTGCACACGGCGTCCTCCGCCATGTCGGCGTCGACGTCCGTGGTGCCCACCAGGACCCGGTCCCCCATCGGGTAGATCAGCACGATCCGGCCGTCGGTGTGTTCGAAGAAGATCTCGCGACCGTTGCAGGCCGCCAGCAGCTCCGGGTGGTCCAGCACGATGTGCGATCCCTTGGTGCCGCCCATGAACGCCGACGCCGCGCCCATCGCCTGGTTGGTCTGGTCGACCCAGGCGCCGGTGGTGTTGACGATGACGTCCGCGGAGAAGTCGAACAGTTCACCGGTGAGCTCGTCGCGGAGTTCCACGGTGCTTCCGGGGCGCCCGGTTCCTGCACTGTCCCGGACGGAGACGAGGGAGAGGTAGTTGCTGGCGCGGGCGTCACTGGCGCCGGCGGCGCCGGCCTTCTCACCGTCCTGGAGCACGTCCAGGGTCAGGCGCTCCGGGTTGTGGACGGAGGCGTCAAAATATGTAGCGGCATACTTGATGCCCGGGTGCAGGCGCGGCAGTTCCGCCAGGGCCCGCTTGCGGCCGCGGAACTGGTGGCGGGGGACGGCGCCGCCGTCACGGGAGAAGAAGTCGTACATGCTCAGGCCGAGCTTGATCAGGACGGCCCCGCGTTCCTTCGGGGCGCCCTGCTGCCTGTGCGTCAGGAAACGCAGCGGAGCGGCGAGGATGCCGGAGAAGGTGCTGAAGATGGGGATGGTGGTCTGCAGCGGCTTGACGTAGTGCGGGGCGATGCGCAGCAGCCGGTTCCGTTCCACCACCGATTCCTGGACGAGTCGGAACTCGCCGTTCTCGAGGTAGCGGATGCCGCCATGGATCATGTGTGAGGAGGCGCCGCTGGCCCCCTGGCAGTAATCACCGCGCTCCACGAGGGCGACGTCCACACCCTGCAGGGCCAGGTCCCGGAACGTGCCCACTCCGTTAATGCCGCCGCCGATGATCAGCACCTGGGCGTGGGGCCGCATCCGCAGCTTCTGCACCGATGCTCGCTCGCCGGCCGACGCCTGGGTGCGGGCTGAATCCTTCTGTCCCAAGAACTGCTCCTCTGGGTTTGGTCCTGTGCGGCGCGCCACGCGGCGCCGTTCAACACTATTGTTTGGACTAATGGAAAATGGAGTCAAGCACTATGCACAAACGTGCAGAACGGAAATGGGATGACACCCTCACGCAGTTCCGACGCCCTTCGCGCGGCCCAGTTGTATTACCTGCAGGACCTGACCATGGACGCGATTGCCCGCGAGCTCCGCACGTCCCGGTCCACCGTGTCCCGGCTGCTTTCCTCGGCTCGGGAATCGGGGCTGGTGCAGATCCAGATCCGCAGTCCGCTGGACACGGGCCCCGAACTGGCAAGCATGATCCGCGCCGAATACAAGGTCGATGTGCACGTCGTTCCGGTAGTGGACACGCTGAATGAGGCGGAAACACTGGACCGTGTAGCGATGCAGGCCGCGCGTACCATCGGCCCGCTGGTCGACTCCAATGCCATCATCGGCGTCGCGTGGGGCTCCACCCTGAGCGCTGTCAGCCGGCACCTGACCCGGAAGATCACCCATGACAGTGTGATCGTGCAACTCAACGGCGCAGGCAACATGCAAACCACGGGCATCACCTACGCCTCAGACATCATGCGGCGCTTTGGCAGCGCCTACGGGGCGCGGGTGGAACAGTTCCCGGTCCCGGCGTTCTTCGACCACGCCGCGACGAAGCGGGCCATGTGGAATGAGCGCAGTGTGCAACGGATCCTTGAACTGCAGGCCCGCATGAGCATCGCCATATTCGGCGTCGGCTCGGTCGACGCCGACTACCCCAGCCACGTCTACGCGGGCGGCTACCTCGACGAAGACGACCTGGCGGTCCTGGCCTCCTCGGACGTCGTGGGCGATGTGGCGACCGTCTTCTTCCGCGCAGACGGATCCTCTGACGGCATCACCCTCAACGAACGCTCCACCGGCCCGGACCTGGCGCAGTTGCGCCAGGTCCGGCGTCGGATCTGTGTGGTGTCGGGCGCTTCCAAGATCAACGGCCTGCGCGGCGCCCTGGCCGCGGGGCTGGCCACAGACCTGATCCTCGACGAGGCCAGCGCCCGCCGGCTGGTCAGCTTTGACGGGTTGTCCTGAACCGGCCCGCCGTGGGCAGTCCCGCCGGCGGAGTCGGTAAAGTCGATGCTATGAAACCCTCGCCGCGGCTTAGCCTCAACAACGGAGTACTGATCGACCAGTTGGGGTTCGGACTCTACAAAGTACCCCCCGCGGAAGCCGCCGGACTCGTGACCATGGCACTGGAGGCCGGCTACCGGCACTTCGACACCGCCGCCATGTACGGCAACGAGACGGGCGTTGGCCGGGGCATTGGCTCGCTGTCGAGTTTCGTGAGCACCGACGACGCCCGCGGCGGTTCCGGCGAGTCCTCCCCTTCGCTCTCACGCGAGGACCTGTTTGTCACCACCAAGCTCTGGAACGACGACCAGGGCTATGACGCCACCCTGCGTGCCTTCGACACGTCCATGTCGAACCTCGGACTGGAATATGTGGATCTTTACCTGATCCACTGGCCCTGTCCGCAGCGCGGGCTGTATCCCGAGAGCTACCGCGCGATGGAGACGCTCTACCGGGAAGGCAGGGCGCGGGCCATCGGGGTCTCGAATTTCCAGCCGGCCCACCTGGACCGTCTGCTGCAGACCGCGGAAGTCGTCCCGGCCGTCAACCAGATCGAACTGCACCCCTGGCTCCAGCAGGAGGAGCTGCGCACCCTGCACGGCGAGCTCGGCATCACCACGGAGGCGTGGAGTCCGTTGGGCCGCGGCCAGGTCCTGCAGGATCCGGTGGTGCTCGACCTCGCCGCGGCGCACGGCAAGACACCGGCGCAAATCATCCTCCGCTGGCATGTCCAGCTCGGCCATGTCGCCATCCCCAAAGCGAGCTCCTACGCCCGGATCAAAGAAAACCTGAACGTCTTCGGATTCAGCCTCGACGCCGCCGCCATGGACGCCCTGTCCGGTCTGGAACGTGGCTTCCGCACCGGATCCAACCCGGACTCAGTCAACTAGGACTTATCGAATGGAACACGTGGCCACCGAGCCTTCCCCCACCACTCCCCTGTTCAGCGCCGGGCTCGAGGCCCGCACCCATGCCTCCGAGGTGGTTCTTGACGGCACCAGGGTCGCGTACTGGAGCTACGAGCCGGTCCGGGTGACTCCGGAGACCCGGACCATCCTGGTCATCCACGGCTTCCGCGGCGACCACCATGGCCTGCTCCGCGTGGCCGACCAGCTCCCCGAGATGCGGCTGATCATGCCGGACCTCCCCGGCTTCGGCAGCTCTGCCGCCTTCGTCGGTGCCGAACACAGCGTTGAGCGCTACGGCCGGTTCGTCGCGGACTTCATGGGCGCCCTGGGTCTGGGGCCCGACACGGTCCTGCTGGGCCACTCCTTTGGCTCCATTGTCGCGAGCCACTACGTGGCGGCGCACCCTGGCACGGTCTCCGAGCTGATCCTGGTCAACCCGATCGCCGCCCCCGCGCTGGAGGGGCCCAAGGGGCTCATGACCAAGTTCGCCGTCCTGTACTACGAAGCCGCCGCGCGCCTTCCCCGCGGCCTGGGGCAGGGCCTGCTGCGCAGCCAGCTGATCGTCCGGGTCATGAGCGAGACGATGGCGAAGACCCGGGACAAGCAGCTCCGCCGTTTTGTGCATGCCCAGCACAGCGCCTATTTCTCCGCGTTTGCGGACCGGGAGAGCCTGCTGGAAGCGTTCAAGGCCTCGGTCGGCAGCAACGTGGCGGAAGTGGCCGGCAGCCTGACCCTTCCCGTGCTGCTGATCGCCGGGGAAAAGGACGAGATCGCCGCACTGCCGGACCAGCACACGCTGCTGGCCCTGCTGCCGGACGCGCACCTCGACGTCATCCCCGGCGTCGGCCACCTGATCCACTACGAAACCCCGGAACCCGCCGCGGGCTTTATCCGCAGCTTCCTGAAGGACCATTCCGCGTGAAAATCCTCATCGATGCCCGCTTCACCCGGCTGGACCACCATGACGGCATCAGCCGCTACGGGTCCAGCCTGATCGAGGCGACGGCAAAAATCGCCGATGTCTCCATGCTGATCAGCGACGTCCGCCAGCTGGCCCTGCTTCCGGATGTGCCGTACACCCTAATCAACAGCCCCCTGTCCCCGGCCGAGCTGTTCGTCGCGGGGCGGGTCAACAAGCTCGGCGCCGACGTTGTCGTGTGTCCGATGCAGACCATGGGCAGCTGGGGCCGGAAGTACGCCCTGGTGCTGACCCTGCATGACCTGATCTACTACGAACACCCGGCACCCCCCGGCTTCCTGCCGGCTCCGGTCCGGGTCCTCTGGCGGCTGTACCACAAGGCATTCTGGCCGCAGCGGCTGCTGCTGAACCGGGCCGACGTCGTCGCCACCATCAGTTCCACGACCGCCGCGCTGATCTCGAAGTACCGGCTGACCCAGCGTCCCGTCCGGATCGTCGGGAACGCCCCGCAACACGGCCATACGCCGCGGGACCCCGGAGCGGGGGCGGACAAGACGCTGCTGTACATGGGTTCCTTCATGCCATACAAGAACGTCGAGACCATGATCCGGGGCATGGCGGAGCTCCCGGACATGACCCTGCACCTACTCAGCCGGATCACCCCCGATCGCCGGGCCGAACTCGAAGCCCTGGCACCGGCGGGCGCCGACATCGTCTTCCACAACGGCGTGACCGACGCCGAGTATGAGGCCATGCTGGGCCGCACCACGGCGCTGATTAGCCTGTCCAAGGCGGAGGGCTACGGTCTGCCCCTCGTTGAAGCTATGTCGCACGGCACGCCCGTGATCGCCAGCGACATCCCGATCTTCCGCGAGGTGGGCGGCGACGCCGTCAGCTACGTCCACGCTGATTCCCCGGCGGAGTTCGCCGCCGCGGTCCGGAAGCTTGAGGAACCGGACCTGTGGAAGGCCCGGTCCCGCCGCTCGGTGGAACGCGCCGCGGACTTCAGCTGGGACGAGTCGGCCCGCAGGCTGCTGGACGTCGCCGAAGAGGCCGTGGCGCTGCGCGCACGCCGCCCGGGCTTCTGATTGCTGCCTCGTCCGGAGTCAGCCGGTAACGGGGGCTTCGGCGTCTGATTCCGCCGGAAGTTCCCGCCAGGTCCGCATCGGCGAAAAGACGATCGGGACGACAGAGGCACCGGCGAGCAGGGCCCAGATCCAGAGCACGGGTTGGACACCTATCCATGCGGCCAGCGCGCCCCCGGCGAGGCTGGCGAGCGGCATAATTCCGAGGACAAAGAGTCGGCTGCTCGCCATGACGGTTCCTAGCCTGTGGGCCGGAGCGATGCGCGGGACGAGGCCGGCTCCTGCCACCGAGATGACCACGACGAGGAAGGCCCACCCAAACGTGGAGGCGCCGAGCCAGAGGGCCGGGAACCACGGCAGGACCGCGGCCAGGGGCGTCAGCGCGACGATCGGGACGCAGGCGATGCCGGCGAGAATCCTGGTCGTCCCGATGCCCAATTTCTTCAGGATGGCCGGTGCTGCGAAGGAGGCCGCCAAACCGCCCAGGGCGGCGAAGGTGCTAAGCAGCGCAAAAACAGCGGCGCTGAGCCCCAGGACGCCGAGGGCGTAGACCGCGGTGGCGGCGCTGCCGAACATGGTGGCCGCGTTGAGGACCATGCCGGACAGGAAGAGACCTCTGAGCACCGGGTGGTGGATGGTGAAGGACAGCCCGGCACGTGCCGCCGGCCAGAACCCTTCGTGGTGCCGGGGCGGCTTGACGTCCTCACCGACCTGGATGCTCGCGAGGGTCAGGGCGGACAAAGCGTAGGAGATCCCCGCCGATACCAGGGCGAACGGTGCCGCGATGACGATGAGCAGCGCCGCCGTCAGGGACGGGGAGCCGACGGCGACCAGACTGGCGGCCGATTGCAGCCGGGCGTGGGCGTCGCTGACCTGCTCGCGGTCCACTACGGAAGGGACGAAGGCTCCATGGGCGGTGGTGAACACGACATCGGCGACGCTGAGCAGCGCCACGCAGACCAGCAGATGCCCGATCGACATCGCACCTGTCATGAAGGCCGTCGGAACGCTAAGGACGACCAGTACCCGGAACACGTCCGCAGCGATCATCAGCCGCCGTCGGCGAAGCCTGTCCACCCAGACACCGATTGGGACGCCCAGGACAAGGAAGGCACTCAGGCTCAGGGCGTTGATGATTCCCACTTCCAGAGCGCCACCACCAAGCATCGAGACAGCAATGATCGGGATCACGACGCGGCTTCCTCCATCGCCCGCACCCTCGAACGCGCTGGACATCCACAGCTTCCGGAACGCAACCAGCCGCATCAGTGGTGTTTTGTTGGGCGGCCGGCTCCCTGCATCTACGACTGGCTGTAAGGTCACGCCTGACAATGTGTCAGGATCAGCCTGACAAGTCAACTACACTGAATATCTTTAGCCAACGTGCTCAAGGAGAATGACGTGGAAGTCGAACTGCCACTTGAAGGCCCGGTGATGTGCAGCTTCTGTGCAAGACCAGCCAGCAGTATGCGTCGCCTGGTGGCTGGTCCGGGTGTCGCCATCTGCGGGGACTGCGCCAGGTCATCCGTCAAGCTCTTGAGCGGCACGGACAGCTCACCGGCAGAGGATCCCTGGGCGAAAATGACTGATGAAGAACTGCTCGCACACCTGCCGGAAGTTTCCGCAGTCGCCGCGCAAGTCGAACAGCGGCTATGTGCCTGGGTGGGGATCGCCCGACAAAGAAGTATCAGCTGGGCACGCATTGGCGCTGCATTGGGCATGACCCGCCAGTCAGCGTGGGAACGCTTTCGGTCCCCGGATGGCCGCTGAGCCAGATTGGACTAGATGACATCCCTGGAAAGGGCCTTCAAGGGCGCTGGCCAGGGCGGATCCGCCGGGACTGCTGCAGGGAATTGGTGCCCGGCCGCGAACAAGTACCAGTCAGGGAAAGGGTCCGGCGGCAGTTCCAAGTTGGGGTCCCGGCCGGGGTCCGGGGGCGCGTCCACGTCGGGATCCCAGCCCCGGTGCGCGGGCAGGTCCAGGTCGGGATCCCAGCCCGGGTGCGCGGGCAGGTCCAGGTCGGGATCCCAGCCCGGGTGCGCGGGCGGGCCTTCTTCGTCGAAGCCTTCGCCGGCCTTCAAAATGTTTGGTGGCCAGTCGGGTGGTTCCCAGTCCTGCTGTTCGCTGGGATAGTACCGGCCGGAGGGTGAGGTCCAGCCGGGTGGTTTGTCTTTGCTGG
>NZ_JAUSSN010000010.1 GCF_030812335.1 Pseudarthrobacter oxydans | reverse complement strand
CGGCGAATTAGGGACTAAATTTGGAATGGACAAAAGCCTCACCACTTCACGACATTTCCGGCGCCGGCGGCATAACCATCAGCGAATGAGAACCCAGAAGACTAATTCATAGAAATCCGCCGAAGATTGTGCACAACCCCCATGCCCCCCAGCTACCACTGGATGGTGGCGTTGCCTAGAGCTTAAAGTTCACAAAAAGTTCTGTCACGAGTGGCTAATACTTGGTTCTTTGTTCCGGCGCCTGCGCTACGTCCGCGCCTCTACTTGGGTCGTCGGGGCGGCCTACTCGGGAACTTCGAGCACTGCGCTGCCGCCCAGCCGGGCAACACTCAGACCGCGGACCACCCGCCGTCTGAGGCCAGGATGGCGCCGTTGACGTTGGTGCCGTCGTCGCTGAGAAGGAACGTGATCGAGGCCGCCAACTGGGCCGCGGTGGCCGGGGCCGGAATGTTCGCCCCCATGAGCGGGCCGAGGCGCTCGGCGGCGAGCTGGGAACCCCACGTGGCCTCGATATTGGTGATGGTGGCGCCGGGGGCCACGGCGTTGAAGCGCAGGCCCCGGGGCCCGTACATCACCGAGGAGTTCTTGGTCAGGCCGACGACGGCGTGCTTGGACGCGGTGTACGCGGCGCCGGCGGCGGAACCGCGGAGACCGGCCTCCGAGGCGACGTTGACCACGGAGCCGGAACCCGCCTCGAGCATCAGCGGCACCACGGCCCGGGTCAGGCGCATCAGGGCGGTGACGTTGATCCTGAACACCCTGTCCCAGGTGGCGTCGTCGACCTCGTGGATCGGGGCGAAGTGGTCCATGATGCCGGCGACGTTCGCGAGCGCATCGACCCTGCCGCCCGCGGCGGCGACGACGGCGGCTATCGTGTCTTCGTCGGAGATGTCACCGGCCACAGGGACCACGTCCAGGGCGCTGTTCCCGGCAACCAGGGCGTCCAGCCGCTCGGGGCTGATGTCGGCGGCGATGACCCGGCCGCCTTCCTTGGCAACGCGCAGGGCCGTGGCCAGGCCGATGCCCGAACCGGCACCCGTGACGATGACGGTTTTGCCGGCGAAGCGGCCCGCCGTGATGGATTCCTGCCATGAAGCTTCGTTGCCCATGATGCCCTTCCGAACGTTTCCAGTGCTGACGCCTTCCACCTTATGACACCCTGTGTCATTATGAAGGGTGAATACTGGTGGGATGCCCCTGCAAGATCCCAGACCCTCCGGCATACGCTCCGCCGGGCGTCCCGTGACCATCGATCCGGACGCCATCGCCAGCCTCGCGCTGCGGCTCTTTGCCGAGCATGGGTACGAACGGACCTCGATGGAGGACATCGCCCGCGGGGCCGGCATCGGGCGCAAGAGCCTGTACCGGTATTTCTCCAGCAAGGCCGACCTCATCTGGGGCGGCATGGAACCGGTGATTGCGGCTTCGGGGCTGGCCCTCGAAGTGGCCCGCGACGCTCGGGAAGACAGCGGGGACCTCCTGGCGGGGCTGCGCGCCGCCGCCGTCGCCGGAGTGGCGGTCATTCCCGATCTTTCGGTGTCGCGGGGACGGCTGCGGCTGATCGCCGAGCATCCCGAGCTCGCCAGCCGGAGCTACGAGTCCCTGGCGCCCCAGCGCGAGCGTGCCCGGCGGCACCTGATTGGCCTGGGCGTTCCCGAGGAAACGGCCGGCTACCTGAGTGCGGCCTATCTGGCTGCGACCTTTGAAGCGTGGATGCGGTGGGCTGCCGGCACGGACCCGGATCCGGTGCCGTATCTGCTGGCAGCCGTCGAGGTGCTGCGGGTGCCGGGGGCCTGAGCTGCTCCGCAAACCGCCTCTTTCCGACTTCACTGCCGCCTCGGTTTGACGTACGCGTCCCCGGTTGTCCACAGTGAGTCAGTGCCTGCCAACGCTGAACGAAGTCTGCCGCGCCCCGCGCTGACGGCCGGTCGCTCCTGGCTGCGCCAGGCCGCGGCCCTGACCGGCTTTCTCGCGGCGTCCTGGATCGTGTCGCTGCTGGGCTCTTTGCCGATCCGGCTGAACGCCGCCTGGTACGCCTTGGCCGACAAGGCGCCATGGACACCGCCGGGCTGGATCTTCGGCTCCGTATGGTTCGTGCTCTACGCCGCCCTGGCCGTCGCCGCGTGGCTGGTATGGCGGCAGAGGCGCCTCCCGCGCAGGGCTCCGTTCACGGTGTACGGCGCTCTCCTGCTGCTGAACCTGGCGTGGCCGCTGATGTTCTTCGGCCTGTACCCCACGATGGGGACCGCCGCCCTGTGGCTGGCCCTGGTCCTTATTGGTACCCACGCCGTGGTGGCGACGCTGACCGTGCTGTTCTTCGGGCCCATCAGCAGGACTGCCGGATTGCTGATGCTGCCCTACGTTTCGTGGCTCGTGTTCTCGGCGAGCCTGAACCTGTACGCCGCCATGAACAACTGACAGGTGCCGGGCGGCGGCAGCGAGTGGGGAATTGTGCCGTGGGGTGGCATCCTGAGAGCATCATGACCGGACACGAAGAGACACACGATTCCTCCCACGCCGGCGGCGAGGCGCCCGACCGCCGCGGGCTTTCGGCCTGGGCGCTGGGCGGCGGGACCGAACCGGATGCCCGGTTCACGCTGGCCAACGAGCGCACGTTCCTGGCCTGGATCCGCACCTCCCTGGCGATGGTGGCCGGCGGCATCGCCGTCGAGGCCTTCACCTCGGAGCTCTTCGCCCCCGAAATCCGCAAGACCGTGGCCGTGCTCCTGCTCCTGCTGGGTCTGGTGACCGCCGGCGGCTCGTTCTTCCGCTGGCTCAATGTGGAACGGGCCATGAGGCACCAGGCGCCCCTTCCGGTGCCCCTGATCGCGCCGATCCTGGCGGCCGGCGGCGCCATCGTTGCGGCCGTGCTGATCGTTTTTGTGATCGGTCGGCCAGCCTAGCCGTGGCACGAACCAGGGCCGTGGCGGTGCACGATGACCCGGGGCTTCAGCCGGAGCGCACGGACCTCGCCTGGCGCCGGACCTCCCTGACGCTGATCTCGGCGGCCTGCATCTTCCTGCGCTGGGTACCCCACTACGGCTGGTTTGCCGGCACCCTGGTGGCGGCTTCACTTTTGGTCGCCCTCGGCATCGCCCTCACGCAGCGGCGCCGCTACCACCGCGCGGCCAGCGGCATCGGCGGCGCGGCCATGACCGCGAACGTCCGTGCGACGGCGGCCATCGCCGGCAGTGTCGTGGTGCTGGCCGGACTGGGCATCTACACGGTGCTGTTCCTGCCGCTGCAGCGGTAGGGCACTGCAGCTCCCCCGCGGCCCCGCGAACTCACCTTTTTGGCGTCCCACCCTGCATCGACTGCTCCACAACTGCCGTTTTGAGGGCTCAAAAGGGCCGTTGCGGAGCAATCGATGGGTGGGATGGGTGGGAACGGGGTCAGGCGGTCAGGCGGTGGTTACCTTCAGCAGCAGGGCGTGCTCCGGGTTGAGGGCTGGCATGGCCAGGCCCACCTCCGCCAGGAACCGGCCGCTGGCCGTGGCCCCTGATGGCAGCCAGGCCGGGGGCTGGACCTGGGTGAAGGTGCGGGCGTAGTCGGCGTCGCCCGGGGCGGGGAAGACCGCTTCCACCCGGTAGTCGACGTCGGCGTCCAGGCCGGGAATGCCGATCCGGCCGGACTGCTCCGCGGGTGAGGTCCGGGTGCTGACCAGGGTGAACAGGGCCGCCGTGGAGCCAGCCACTGCGGGCCCGCCAGCCGCGGCCACCACACCGTGCAGCATCAGGGACTCGTCGGCCAGGTCCGCGCGGACCATCCGGCCGGAGTGGATCAGGTCCCGGTGCTCCTTGTAGAGGCCGATGAAGCGCTTGAGCTCCTCGCGCTCGGCACCCTGGACCTGCCGCACGTCCCATTCCATCCCGAAGTGCCCGAACAGGGCGGTGAGAGCGCGGAAGGAGAGGTCGTGCGTGCGGGCCGTGGTGTGCGAAGTGGTGGGCCCGACGTGGCCGCCCACAAGTTCCGGCGGGACCACCAGACCGGTCCAGCGCTGGATGGTCTGACGTTCCAGGGCGTCGTCTGGCCCAGTCGGGTCATCGTGGTTCGCGTCATGGTTCCAGTTGTACACAATAAAACATTTTCAAACAATAGAGAACAAAATGAAGCAGAAAGTGTGTGCTTTTGTCGTGCGTGGAAGTTAGGATGTGGAGGAGGAAGCCGCGCAGCCGGCCGCCTTCCGCTCCCCCGCTTTCCCTGCCGGCACACCCCGAAGGATGCAGAATGCTAGCCGCAGCCCGCCACTCCGCCATCATCGCGGAGGTCCAGCGCGAGCGGATTGTCCGCGTCGCCGACCTCGCACAGATGCTGGGCGTGTCGCTCATGACCGTCCGGCGGGACATCGAGGCGCTGGATGCGGCCGGCGCAGTGGAGAAGATCCACGGCGGGGCCAAGCTCCCCGGCGGCGTGAGCACCCACGAGCCCGGCTTTGAGCTGAAGGTGACCCAGCTGCAGGACGAGAAGATGGCGATCGCCCACGAGGCCGCCGCCCAGGTGCGCGAGGGCATGGCGGTGGGACTCAGCGCGGGCACCACCACCTGGGCGCTGGCGCAGCTGCTGTCCGCCGGGCCCCGGATCACCGTGGTGACCAACTCGGTGCGCGTCGCCGACGTCTTCCACCAGAGCTCGTCCCCGTCCACCGTGATCCTGACCGGCGGCGAGCGCACGCCCTCGGACGCCCTGGTGGGTCCGCTGGCCACCTCGGCCCTGAAACAGCTGCACCTGGACGTGCTGTTCCTGGGGGTCCACGGCGTCGATGCCGACGCGGGGTTCACCACGCCCAACGTGCTGGAGGCCGAGACGGACCGGGCCTTCGTGGCCGCCGCCCGCCGGGTGGTGGTGCTGGCCGACCACACAAAGTGGGGCACCTTCGGCATCAGCACCATCGCCGGACTTGACGAGGCGGACGAGCTCATCAGCGACGAGGGCCTGCCCGGCGAGGCCCGGCGGATCCTGGGTGAGCGCGTGGGCAGGCTGCGGCTGGCGGGCGGCGGGGCCGTGGACACGTCCCCGCAGCCGGACCGTTAGGGCTGACCCGCGCCACAGGCTAGGCTGGGCAGCATGACGTTGGGGGACGCTATGAATAAACCGCTGCCCGAGGCACCTAAGCCCGATCACCAGGCAACGAAGCCGCCCTCCGGTGCCGGCCGCACAGCAGCAGCGGTCTTGAACCCGATGGTGCTGCACACCCTGATCGAACACGTCGGGAGTACCGCCGCCGCCAGGTTCGCGCATGATTTCCTCAACCTGCTCGAGCGCCGCCTCACCCAGGTGGACGCAGCGCTGGGACTGGCAGACCCGGTGTCCGCCCTGGACGCCGTTCTTATCCTCAAGGCAAGCTCGGCCATGCTCGGAGCGGAGCAGATGACCCTCTATTGCGAAGGTCTCGAAGTGGAACTCCGCGGACACCGGATTCCCCGTGCCGGCGCACTCCCCCGGCTCGCAGCCGACTTCACCACGGCCTTGGCGGGCGCTGTTGCAGCCGCTTTTCCCGACGGCGCCAAGGGCCCGGCGCCTGCCCGCTGATCACTGCGGGGCGAGTTCGCCGAAGAAGTAGGATGCCGTGACGCCGCCGTGACATCACCCAGTGCCGCGGCCTTCCCGGCCAGGGCCTGAACGGCATGGCGCGAGGACACGTCGACGGTCAGGGTGCTGACCTCGAAGCCCGCGTTGCCCAGCACCTCGGCCGCGGCGTCGGCGTTGCCCTGGTCCAGGTCCGCCAGCAGCCGCGGGCGGGAGGCACTGGGAGTACCTGTATCACCAGTTCCTCCCGCTGGAGGATCGTCTCGTGTTGTATGGACATGACGCCGACACCCCGTTGCACGCCTTACGAAAGGACCACCCATGGCTACCTGGCTCATCACAGGATGTTCGACCGGACTCGGCCGGGCGCTCGCCCAGGCCGTGCTCGCGCACGGCCACAACGCCGTCGTCACCGCACGGAACGTCACGACGCTCCAGGACATTGCGGCCGCTTACCCCGACACGGCACTCGCGCTCCCCCTCGACGTCACCGACCGGGCGCAGATCAACTCGGTGGTGCAGCAGGCCCGGAGCCGTTTCGGAGGCGTCGACGTGCTGGTCAACAATGCCGGCTACGGCTACCGCGCCGCGGTGGAGGAAGCGGACGACGCCGACATCCGGCGCTTGTTCGACACGAACGTTTTCGGCGCCGTCGACATGATCAAGGCGGTCCTCCCGGACATGCGCGCGAACAGGGCAGGGTCCATCCTGAACATCTCCTCCATCGGAGCGCGGATCTCACCGGCCGGATCCGGGTACTACTCGGCCACCAAGGCGGCTCTGGAAGGCCTGTCCGGTTCGCTCCGCAAGGAGCTGCAGCCGCTGGGCATCAACGTCACCGTCATCGAGCCCGGCGGGTTCCGCACGGACTTCGCGGGCCGCTCACTGACCCAGTCCGCGACGGCGATCCAGGACTACGCGGAGACGGCCGGGAAGCGGCGCAAGGAGCACGACACGGTCCACGGCACCCAGCAAGGCGATCCGGCCAAGGCCGCAGCAGCCATCCTCAAGATTGCCGAAAGTCCGAACCCGCCGTCGCTGCTGGTGCTGGGCCAGGACGCCTTCGACGCGTTTGCCGCCGTAGCCCGGGCGGAACGCACGGACCTGGATCAGTGGCGGGGCCTCAGCCTCAGCACGGGCTTCGAGGGCTGAGGAGCCAGGGAAATGCGTGGAACGCCCGGATTGGGGGCGGCCGCCTCGTTTCGCGTGATCCAAGTTGCACTCCTGCCGGTGGGGATTGCGGCGTACCTGTGGGGCGTTCCGAAGCTGCTGCTCTACAGCCGGCGGACAGCGGTATCGGCGACCCTGCTCGCTTCGCTTTACACCCGGTACATGCAGCACCGGCTGGGGACGAGGCCGGACGAGCCGGCCGCCCGGCTCCTGATGGTCATGCCCAATGTTTCGACGACGGCCTTCCGCCTGGAAACCGTCCCCACCACCGCGGGCCATCGCCTGACCGGCTACGTTCCGCGCATTTACCGCTATCCGTATGAGGGCGAGCCCCCGGCGCGCCACCAGCAGACCGCGCGGACCAGCTTCTACGACGCGGCGCTTGGCCGGCATCTTCCCGTCATCGACCAGCTCGTCATCCTCGGCGCCGGCTTCGACACCCGGGTCTACCGCCTGCCCCCGACAGGCCGCGTGCGGTGCTTCGAGATCGATCTGCCCCCAACGCAGGCCTTCAAGCTCAGGATGTTGAAGAAAGCGGGCCTCGCAACCCACCTGGCAAGCTATGTGCCCGCCGATTTGCAGGCAGAGGACTGGTTCGAGAAACTCGTCGGGGCGGGCTTCGACCCGGCCAGGCCGGCGTTCTTCCTCTGGGAAGCGGTAACAATGTATCTGGACCGCGCATCCGTGGAGGCGACGCTTCGCCGGATCGCCGCCACGGCCCCCGGCAGTGTCGTCGCTTTTGACTACTTCTCCGCAGAAGCAATCACCTCCCGGTCGCCTTTCCTGCGCTACGCCCGCGCTGCGGCGGCGTTCGCGGGAGAGCCGCTCACGTTCGGGATCGACAACACGCCACCCGCCAGTGAGCGCTCCGCGGAATTCGTGGCGTCCTTCGGCCTGAGGCTTGAGGAGCACCACAACTTCGGAGCAGAAACCCGGCGGCGGCCTTCCCCGGCCGGATTCGTGACGGCAATCGTCGGCCGCCCGCGCAGCTCTGGCCTCTGACCTGCGGCAGTGCCAGTATGTGGGGAATCAGGCTCAAGGGAGGCGCCCCGGCTCCGGGCCGAAGGAGGCACTGTCATGACCTACGTCAACAACCTCGGCGATGTGGGACCAGGCGACGTCGCCCTGGCCGGCGGCAAAGGGATCGGACTGGGCGGGCTCATCCAGGCCGGGCTGCCGGTCCCGCCCGGGTTTGTGCTGAACACCACAGCCTACGCGGACTTTGTGGAAGCCAATCACCTCGGGGCCGGCATCCAGGAGCTGGCCGCGCTGTCCCCGGAGGCTGCGCCGCAGGACTACGAGGAGGCCGCGACGCGGATCCGAGCCCTGTTCGCTGGCGGAGCCATGCCGGCCGCCATCCTGGCGGAACTCGGCACCGCCTACGGGCTGCTCGGCAACGGGGAGACAGCGGTGGCGGTCCGTTCCTCCGCCACGGCCGAGGACCTCCCCTCGGCCAGCTTCGCCGGGCAACAGGAAACCTACCTCAACGTCGCCGGGATGGAGGCCCTGACCGTGGCCGTGACAGAGTGCTGGGCCTCGCTGTGGACGGCGCGGGCCATGGCCTACCGGGCCCGTGAAGGCATCGGGCCCGGCACGGTCCGCCTCGCCGTTGTGGTCCAGCGGATGGTCGGGGCCGAGGCGGCCGGGGTGATGTTCACCGCCAACCCGGCCAACGGGCGCCGCGACCAGCTCGTGATCAGTGCCGCGTGGGGCCTAGGCGAGTCCGTGGTCAGCGGAACGGTCAGCACGGATGACGTCGTCGTCGAAGCCGGGACGGGGCGGGTGATCTCCCGCCGGACAGCGGACAAGCAGGTCATGACGGTCCGCGCGGAGCACGGCACACGGGAGGATCCGGTGCCGGCGGAGCGCCGCCATCAGCCCGTATTGGACGACGGTGCGGCCGCGGAACTGGCCGGCTACGGAACCCGGATCATGGAGCATTTCGGGGTGCCGCAGGACATCGAGTGGGCCCGGGCCGGCGGGGAGTTTTTCATCCTGCAGTCCCGGCCCATCACCGCCCTGCCGGAACCGGCGGCCGACACCCCGGATACCTGGCCGGTGCCCTACCCGAAGGGGCTCTACTTCCGGGCGAGCATCGTGGAACAGCTGCCCGATCCGCTCTCGCCGCTGTTCGCCGACCTGATCGACGGCTCGGTGTCACGGTCCCTGCGGGCGCTGCTGGCGGGGGCGGTCGGCAAGAACATCCTCGGCGCGGACGACGTGGGGCTGCCCACGATCAACGGCTACGCCTATTACTACTACCGCACCTCGGCGATGTGGCGGGTGACGGCCAGAACGGTGACCGCGGCACGGGCCCTGATCCGCGGCAAGGCGCACATGGGAGTGGCCGGGTGGCGGGAATTCTCGCATCCCCGCTACGAGCGGGTGATCCAGGACTGGTCGGCGACACCCGTCGGGGAGCTCTCCGGCGAGGAACTGCTGGCGGGTGTGCAGGCGTTGCTGGACGCCGGCGCCGTCTACTACACGGCCGTGCAGTCCATCATTCCGGTCGCCGCCACCAGCGAAATGTCCTTCCGGGCGTATTACGACAAGTTCGTGCGGCGCGACGGGGATCCCCCCGCCCAGACATTCCTGCTCGGCTACGACAGCGAACCCATCCGGGCGGAAAAGTCGCTGTACGACCTGGCAGCCTGGGCCCGGGGCATTCCGGGGCTGGCCGCGGCAATCCTTAATGCGCCGACGGCGGCACTGGCCGAGGCGCAGCGCACCGGGAACGCGCCCGCCGGCGTCGACCCGGCACTCTGGCAGCAGTGGCATCCCCGCTTACAGGACCACCTCGGCCGGTTCGGCCATGCGGTCTACAACCTGGACTTCGTCACCCCGGTGCCGGCCGACGA
This sequence comes from Pseudarthrobacter oxydans, assembly GCF_030812335.1. Classification (GTDB taxonomy): domain Bacteria; phylum Actinomycetota; class Actinomycetes; order Actinomycetales; family Micrococcaceae; genus Arthrobacter; species Arthrobacter oxydans_B. Next base: position 176,130 of record NZ_JAUSSN010000010.1, on the reverse strand, counting down.
TCCCGCCCCGCTGCTGGAAACGGTGAAGTTCTACCTCCGGGGACAGGGCAGCGACCCGCATGAGCGGCAGCGGCTGTCGGCCGCCCGCCGGGAAGATCTGACCAGCCGGGCAGTCGAACGGCTCGGGCCCCGCCGCCGGGCCCTGTTCCTCCGGCTGCTGCGGTGGGCACAAGACGCCAACCCGATCCGCGAGGACGCGCTGGCCGACGTCGGCCTGGCCTGGCCGCTGCTGCGGCGGATGCTGTTCGAGCTCGGCCGGCGTCTCGTCGGCTCCGGTGTCATCGCCGATCCCGCCGACGTGTTCTGGCTGCGCCACCGGGAGCTTCGCAGCGCCGTCGAGTTCGGTCTCGCCGGGCCGGGCGCGGTGGCCATTACCGGAGCAGAGCGTCCCGTCCGCGCCGGCGCCGTCGAGGAGCGCAGGATGCTGTGGCGGGGCCAGGCCCGGGCTGCCGCCCCGCAGCTTCTCCCGGAGAGCCGGTGGATGGAGCGAGCCTTCGGTGCCATGATGCCGGCGGGCCCGCAGGACCAGCCCAGCGACATCATCAAGGGCGCCGCCGCCAGTTCAGGCCGGGTCAGTGCCCCCGCCCGCGTCCTGAGCGGCCCCCAGGATTTCGCCCAGATGGTGCCCGGAGACGTCCTGGTCGCCCGCATCACCACGCCGGCCTGGACCTCGCTGTTCGCGATGGCCTCCGCCGTGGTCACCGACGTCGGCGGCCCGCTGAGCCACAGCTCCATCGTGGCCAGGGAGTACGGGATCCCGGCGGTGCTGGGCACCGGGGTGGCCACCCAGCGGCTCACCAGCGGCCAGCGGATCCGCGTCGACGGCGACGCCGGCACGGTCACGATCGAGCGGGGGCCCGGTCCGGTCACGGATGGATCCGGTTAGGATCGGGGCATGGCTCGCGTTTTTATCACCGGTTCGACGGACGGGCTCGGCCGCGCCAACGCCCGGACGCTGCTGGAGGAGGGCCACGAGGTCCTGCTGCATGCCCGCACCAGGGAACGCGCGGCCTCACTCGATGAAGTCGCCCCGCAGGCGGCCGGCATCGTGATTGGTGACCTCAGCAGCGCCGCCGAAACCCGGGACCTCGCCGGGCAGGTCAACGCGCACGGGCGGGTGGACGCCGTCATCCATAACGCCGGCGTCTACCTCTCGCCGGGCCGCGTCGCGACCCCGGAGGGACATTCCCGCACCCTGGCCGTCAACGTGCTCGCCCCGTACATCCTCACTGCCCTGATCGAGCGGCCCGGCCGGCTGATCTACCTCAGCAGCGGCATGCACCGCGGCGCCGGCGGCAGCCTGGACGACATCGACTGGACCGCACGGCGCTGGAATGCCGGCGCGGCCTACTCCGAGAGCAAACTCCACGTCTCGGCGCTCTCCGCCTCGGTCGCCCGCCATTGGCCCGGCGTGCTCAGCAACTCCGTTGACCCCGGCTGGGTGCCCACCAGGATGGGCGGCGCCGCCGCCCCTGACGACCTCGCCCTGGGCGGGGACACTCAGACCTGGCTCGCCGTCAGCAACGACCCCGCCGCCCTGGTCTCCGGCAGGTACTGGCACCACCGCCGGCCGCAGAAGCCGGCCCCGGCGGTCACCGACACCGCGTTCCAGGACAGGCTCACCGACATCCTTGCCGGACTCACCGGCGTCACGCTGTTCTGAGGGCGCACGGCCTCCCGGGGCCACCGGCGGGAGGCCTCCGGCTACAGCGGGCCTGTTCCGTCCGGCAGACTGCCGTCGACGGGGAAGGTCATGAATGCCGGCGTCTCGTACGGATGCGCGGACAGTGCGGCGCCGACGACGGCGTCGCGGCGGGAGCGCGGGTACATTGCCTCAATCCGGGTTTCCGGCACCTCCGCGGGGGAACTGACCGCGCCGATGGTCGGGTTCGCACCCTCCAACGGGGTGAAGCGCCCGGTGCCTTCGGCGCTGAACGAGCAGTGCGAGTAGTTGCCCAGCCTGCCCGCCCCGGCGTCGCCAATGGCCTGCCGCACGGCGTGCGCAGCTGCGGTGGGAACGTAGATGACCAGACAATCCATGGGCTCCATGGCCGAAGTCTGCCACGGAACACCGGTGACTGTGCGTTGAGATTTAGCAGGCACAATTTCACGGCTGCCCGGCCAGGCGCGAGCATGCGTCCCACAGGCGCTTGCGGGCTTCGGCGTCCGATCCCATACCCGGAGTCGGCAGCTCCGTGCGCTTTGCCCAGAGCTTTCCGGAGACCGCCGCGGCTTCCGTTGACGTGGCGAGCCAGAGCGCCGTGTCCGCCGCCTTTTCCGCCGGTGCACCGAACGCGTTCGTGACCCAGCGGAAAGGACCTCCCACGTCTTGCAGCAGCGACGTGTTCTTGACCAGCCCCGGGTGGACGGCATTCGCCACCACTCCAGTGCCCTGAAGGCGCTCAGCGAACTCCTGGGTGAGGAGAACTCGGGCAAGCATTGTGGGCGGCGTCGAACGAAGGTAGCTGTACCTGCCCTTCGCAGTCTGGAGGTCGTCGAAGTTGAGTCTGGTGTTGCCGTACTTGGACGCGATATTCACGATGCGGGATGTGCGCTGCGCCGCGGCCGACCGGTCCGCGGTTCGGCTCTCTGGTCCCGTCACGGCGGCTTTTTGGAGCGCGCCCAGCAAGAGACTGGTCAGCAGGAAGTAGGCCATCACGTTGGTGGCGAAGGTCAGTTCGAGCCCGTCGGGGGTCACTTGGCGCTCCTTGCGAAACACTCCCGCTGCGTTGACGAGGACGTCGAGCCTGTCGTGGCGGGACAGGAACTCAGCCGCCGCCGTCCGGACCGAGGACTGGACCGAGAGGTCACAGGCCAGTGGCTCAAGCAGGGCGGCCGGGACGAGCCGGCGGATGTCCTTCATCGCCTCGTCCGCCCGGGCTGTAGTGCGCCCGACCACCACGACCAACGCGCCTTCGCGCGCCAGGCCGGTTGCCACTGCCTGTCCCAGGCCGCTGGCCGCGCCCGTAACCATCACCACGGTTCCATCCATGGAAGCCATCGCCTTCGCCTCCCGAGGCCTTAGGTCCCGCCACACAGCTTGCCGCGCAGCTGTCGGACGCTTCCAGTGCTCCACCCCCGACTCGGCAACATCACAGCACACGATGACCGGATTGACCAGCCTGCGGGAACGCCGATCAGACGCGGCAGAGGTGGCGCAGGCGGAATGCCACAGCGAAGATCCAGGCCATGAACGTGACCAAAATGGCCCGTTGCACGAGACCTTTCCATTCGAGCAGGTCGCTCCCGGGCTGCTGGCTAATCCTTAGCAGGCCGATCCCGAGAGCCAGGACAACACCGCTGATAAGCGTCCACACCGACAGGGGTCGCCAGCGCGGGTCGCTGCGGAAGCGCCGGTAGAAGACGAAGCAACTTAGCGGCGCGAACGTGAAGACGACCGCGCCGAAGATACCGTGCACGATGCCATGCGTACTGGATTGGCCGAACATCGCCGACGGGTCGGTGACGAACGGTCCGGATGCAATCAGGCTGACTCCGATGCATTGCACCAGAACCGGCCCGGCTCGGGAAGCCGCTCCGGCGCGGAAATGAGCGGCCAGGCCGCGCCCGAACATCAGGATCAAGGCCCCTGTCAGTACAAAGTTCAGGACCTGGACCCAGCCATAGGGGCCAAGAGACAGCTCGCTGACGAACATCCGTGTCCAGGAGTAGTTGGGGTTCAGCCATCCGTAGATGGTGAAAACGGATACGAAGAGAACGGCTCCTGCCATGCCTGCCACGGCCGCCAGCTCGACGCGCCGTCGTGCGCCCGCTGCTGGGGCAGGGACAGGACTTGTGCTCACAAAGTGTGAGCCTAGTACGGCCGGGGATGCTGCACGCACATCCTCGATACGCGCGGGCTCGCGCCCATGTTCAGTCCCGCATTCAGTCCCGCGAGTCGCCCTCGACCCGCATGGTCGTTGCCGTGGAGGGTCAGACCCTCCCCGGTTCGGTGCGGAGCACGGCGGCGAGGTCATCTGCAATGGTGGCCCATTCCACGACGGGACTACGCCAGGTCCTACCCGGGGGCGACCATCGGCGAAGACTGGCCGTGCGGGGCGAGGAAGTCCGCGATGCCGGACCGGACCTCGAATCCTGGCTTCGCCGCGCCGGGCTCCTCCACAGGCTAGCCGCCCCCGTTACGTTCCGGCCGCGACTCTACATGAGAACAATTCTTATTAGCAAGGCGCTGCGGACCTTTTCGACATGATTGCTATTGATAATCATTTGCATCTAGGCTGACCGGCGGACGACAGTCAGTTGGCGATGGAAGAGGAACGGCAGATGGTTTGGCGCAGGGTAAGAATGTTGAGCGCGGCGGCAGCCGCCGTCGCGGTGATGGCTGCATGCGCCGGGGAAGGCGCCCCACGCGGCCAGGCCGCACAGCGGCCGCTGAAGGTCGTGGGACAGTTCGAGCTGCACAGCCTGGACCCCTCCACCAGCGGCGGGTTTTTCACCCGCCTGCAGGTCGCCGAAACCCTGGTCGACGCCGACCTCCGCGGCGCCCTGCAGCCGGGACTGGCCACCGGCTGGGAGGCCTCCCCCGACGGACTCTCCTGGCGTTTCTCCCTGCGCCCGGAAGCCAAGTTCCATGACGGAACGCCGGTGACCGCCGGTTCCGTGGCCGCCGCGCTGGAGACCGCCCGGACAAAGGCCGGAACGCCGCTGGCTACGGTTCCCGTCGCGGCAATTACCGCCGACGGCGGGGAGGTGCGGGTGACGCTTTCGCAGCCGTTCGCCCCGCTGGCGGCCGTTCTGGCACACACCAGCACGCAGATTCTCGCCCCGAGCTCCTACGGCCGGGATCGGGCCGTGACCAAGATCGTCGGCTCCGGCCCCTACCGGGTCGAGCGGCTGGAGCAGCCGGCGACCATTGAATTGACGGCCTTCGAGCAATGGCAGGGCAAGAAGCCGGCCATCACCCAGGTGGATTACCAGGCCGCGGGACGATCGGAAAGCCGGGCGCTGATGGCCGAGAGCGGCCAGGCCGATGTTACCTTCGGCATGGACCCGACCAGCCTGCAACGCCTTAAACAGGCCGGCAAGCTGACCATCGCCGATGTCACCCTGCCCCGTACGATCCTGCTCAAGGTCAACGCAGGCCACACGATCCTCGGTGATGTACGTGTCCGGCGCGCCCTGAGCATGGCGCTGGACCGGGAGTCGATGGCGACGGCGCTGCTCCGGGACCCGGAGATGGCCGCCACCCAGCTCTTCCCGCCCTCCCTCCCGGAATGGCACCGGGACTCCATCACACCCCTCGCCCACGACCCGTCCGGAGCGCGGGAGCTGCTGGCCGAGGCCGGCTGGCGACCCGGCGGCGACGGCATCCTGGAGCGGAACGGCGATAAGTTCGCTGTCACGCTGCGCACCTTCCCGGACCGGCCGGAACTGCCGGTTATTGCCACCGCCATCCAGGCGAAGCTGAAAAACCTGGGAATTGCCCTCGACGTGAAGGTCGGCAACTCCAGCGAGATCCCGGCCGGGCACCAGGACGGCTCCCTCGAACTGGGACTGTATGCCCGCAACTACGCCCTCGTCCCCGACGCCCTGGTGACGCTGGCCGACGATTTCGGGCCCACAGGTGCCGAATACGGCGCCATGGGCTGGAACAACGCCACCCTGACGTCGACGCTAAACGCCATGGCCCGCGGCACCGACCCCGAGGGACTGGAGGACGGGCGGCGGCAGGCGACGGACATCCTGCAGAGCGAACTGCCCGTCATTCCGGTGGCCTGGTACCGGCAGAGCGCGGTGGTGAGCCACCGCGTGGAGGGCCTGTCCCTGGACCCGTTCGAGCGGTCCTGGCGGCTCACCGAGCTGACCTGGGCAAAGTAAGCGGAGACGAACAGTATGAACTTCTTGCCACCCACACCACGGGCCCCCGCGGGCCCCGCCCTGCGCGTGATGCGGCAGCGCGCCATCCAGGCGGCGACGGTGGTCCTGCTCGTCTCCACGGCCTGCTTCGCCATCATCCAAAGCCTCCCCGGCGACATCGCCTTCCGCATCGCCGCCGGGCGCTACGGCTACGACCAGGTGACCGCCGCCTCGGCGGACACGGTCCGCGCGGAGCTGGGGCTGGACCGCCCGGCCTGGCAGCAGCTCCTCGCCTGGCTTGGTGACCTGCTCACCCTGGATCTGGGCACCTCGCTGGTCACCGGCGCCAGCGTCGCCGGCGAACTCGGCCTGTATCTCTCCAGCAGCCTCCAGCTCGCCGCCGCCGCGCTGGCCATGGCGCTGGTTGCCGGCGCCACAGCTGGCGTTCTGGCTGCGTCCCGGCCCGGCGGGGTCCTGGACCGGCTCACGACCCTGTGGGTCTCCGGCGCACGGTCGCTGCCGCCCTTTCTGCTCGGGCTGGTCCTGATCCTGGTGTTCTCGGTCCACCTCGGGGTGCTTCCCGCCGCCGGCCACGGCACCGCCGGGAACATCGTGCTCCCGGCGGTGACACTCGCCGTCGGACTCTCCGGGCTGTTTGCCCGCGTGACGCGCGACACCGTCGCCCAGATCCGGCAATCGGACTACGTCCGGTTCGCCGCGACCAAGGGATTGGGCGGCGGGCTGGTGTTCCTGCGCCACGTGCTCCGGAACACCGGGGTGACCCTGCTGCCCTACGTCGGGGTGCAGCTGCTGGTCCTCATCGAGGGCGTCGTCGTCGTCGAAAGCCTCTTCGCCTGGCCCGGACTGGGCCACGCCCTCGTGCACGCGATCTTCTGGCGGGACCTGCCCATGATCCAGGCGACAGCCCTGGCCCTGGCCCTCCTCGTGGTCGCCCTGAACACCGTCGTGGATCTGGGCACGCTCGCCCTGGACCCCCGTCCCCGCCGCAGGGAGCTGGTCCTGTGATCACGCCGGTCCAGCGCGCAGCCGCTGCCCTGCTGGTCCTGCTGGTGCTTTTCGCAGCCGTTGGCCCGCTGGCCTGGCCGGACCACGCCGCGCAGGACCTGTCGCGCTTCCTGGAACCGCCCAGCCTGGCGGAACCGCTCGGCCGCGACCATCTGGGCCGGAGCGTCGTCGCCCGGCTGGCCCACGCCACGCGGCTGTCCCTGCTGATGGCCGTTCTGTGCGTCGCCACCGCCCTCCTGGTCGGATCCCTCGCCGGCATCATCGCGGCCTGGCGCGGCGGCTGGATCGACACCGTCCTGCACGGCCTGTCCGAGGCCTTCATTGCGCTTCCGGCCCTCCTGGTGGTCTTGATCTTCTCGGCCGTCGCGAACGGTGACCTGTGGACGCTCTACGTCGGGCTCGCCCTGGCGCAATGGGTGGAGTATTTCCGCATGGTCCGTTCCCGCAGCGGGCTCGTCCTCGCCGGCCCGGCCGTCGAGGCCGCCGGGATGCTCCAGCTGGGACCCACCCACCTCGTCCGCCGCCACCTCTGGCCCGAGCTGCGGCCGCTGCTGACGACCATGGCAACGTTCGGCGTCGGATCCTCCGTCCTGGCGTTGTCCACCCTCGGCTTCGTCGGCATCGGGATCCGGCCGCCCACTCCGGAACTGGGGCTGATGGTCACCGAGGCGTTCCCCTACTACCACGAGGCCCCCTGGATGTCGCTGGCCCCGGTCCTGGTTCTCACCACCATCCTGATCGGGCTGCTGAGCCTGCGAAACAAGGAGGCCCGCCTGTGAGCATGCGCCTGAACGATCTGACAGTCACCCATGCCGGCACGGTCCTGGTCGACGTCGCAGGACTGGACTTCGAACCAGGCGTGCCGGTGACGATCGTCGGCGAAAGCGGCTCCGGGAAGTCGCTGCTGGCCCACGCGATCATGGGAACCCTCCCCGCCAACCTCCTGGCGCGGGGCGGCCTGTCCGTCGACGGCCGCAGCTACGACCTGGCCGACCGGGGAAACCGGCGCCACCTCTGGGGACCGGTGATGGCCCTGCTGCCCCAGGAACCCGGCCTGGCCCTCGACCCCACCATGCGCACCCGGGAGCAGGTCGCCGAAGGTGCGGCCACCTTCGCCACGGACAAGCGCAGCGCGAGGCGTGCGGCCGGAACCCTGCTCGCCTCCCTCGGACTAGGACACGCCGCCGCGGCGTTTCCGCACACCCTCTCCGGCGGCATGGCCCAACGGGTCGCGTTCGCCGCCGCCACGATCGGCGGCGCCCCCGTTCTGATCGCGGACGAACCCTCCAAGGGCCTGGACCGGCAGTCCCGCACCGAACTGGCGGAACTCCTGAAACGGCACCTTGGCGGGGGTGGCATCCTGCTCACCATCACCCATGATCTGGATCTGGCCCGCGAACTCGGCGGCAACGTGCTGGTGATGAAGGACGCCCACATCCTGGAACACGGCCCGGCCGGGCGCGTGCTGGCGGAGCCCGCGCACCCCTACACCCGCCGGCTCCTGGCGGCCGAACCTGCCCGCTGGAGGCACTCGTGGACACGTGCCGAGCCGCCCGCAGAGGCACCTGGCGGGCCGCTCATTGCGGGGAAAGGGCTGGGCAAGGCCTTCGCCGGACAGCAGCTCTTCGCGGACCTGTCCGTCGCGATCGGCGCCGGCGAACGGGTCTCGCTCAGCGGTGCCAGCGGGAGCGGTAAGACCACCCTGGGCAATGTCTTGCTCCGCCTGCTGCCGCCGGACACCGGCCACGTGGACCACGTCCCCGCGCTTCGCGGGGGCCGGCTGCAGAAGCTATACCAGGACCCTGCCGCGGCTTTCGCGTCGCGGGTCCCGCTCCGGGATTCCTTCGGCGACGTCCTCCGCCGCCACGGGGTGACAACGGGCCGCCTTGACGAGCTCATGGCCTCGCTCCGCCTCGCCCCGGCACTTCTGCACCGCAGGCCCGGGCAGGTTTCCGGAGGGGAGCTGCAGCGCCTGGCGATCATCCGGTCCATGCTGCTGGACCCTGCCCTGGTCTTCGCCGACGAGCCGACCTCACGCCTCGACCTCATCACCCAGGAGGAAACCATCAGCTGCCTCATGGACCAGGTGGACCGCAACGGCGCCGCACTGCTGCTGGTCACCCACGACGTGGCCCTGGCCGACGCCGTCACACACCGCCGGATACCGCTCGGGCTGGAACAGGGTGCGGCCGCGGGGGTGACAACCTCTTCGTGAAAGGTCTGTGTCACCAGCCATTGACGGTTGGAGCCGGCCTGAGGAGTATTTGTGGCATCGGACCGGCCAGCCGATCCCGCTTCGATGGTTGGCCGGACCCAAGGACAAGCTAAGGATCTGGTGCCATGTCCTGTGGATGGGTGCGCGCGTCCTGGTCCATCTGGGCCGCCGTTACTGCGGCGGTCCTGGCAGTGTCGACGGGTTGCACTCCGGTGCCCCAGCCCACCGGACCGCCATCCCCGACGACCCTCAACGTCACGACCTCTCTTGATGAGTTTGCCAACAAGATGCTCGACGCCGGAGCGCCCGCGGTTCTGGTCCAGGCAAAGATGCGCGGCGAAGAATGGTCGCGGGCCTACGGTGTGCGGAGTTTGGAAAGTGAGGAGCCTGCCCGGATTGGCGACCGGGTATGGGTGGGCAGCGTGACCAAGAGCTTCGTGGCCGTCTCGGTCCTCAAGCTGGTTGCGGAGGGACGGCTCGGGCTTGAGGACCACGTTAGCCAGATCCTTCCCGAGGTCGAGAGCCTGTTGCGCCCACCCGAGCAGGTCACCGTGAGGCAGTTGCTGCAGCACCGGTCGGGCATGCCGGACTATGTGATCCCGATGCTGCAGCAAGGCAGCCTGCGCGAGGTGTTTGATACCCCGCTGAGCCACACGGAGCGGCTCGCCCTGGCGGGAACCCAGAAGTGGGAACGGAAACTTGCCCAGGGCATTGAGTACTCAAATTCAAACTACGTCGCCCTGGGACTGATCGTGGAACGGCTTCGCGCCCGGCCCATCGGCGATGTCCTGCGGACCGACATCGTAGAGCCGCTGAATCTGAAGGGAACTGCCATGACCCAGCCCGGTCCAGCCCCGGGCGACATGGTCCACGGCTACATCACAGTCTTCGGCGAGCGCCGGGACGTCAGCAGTATCGAGATGCTCGTCGGGTCGCCCGACGGCGGGCTGATCTCCACCGTGGGCGATATGAACACGTTTTATTCGGCGCTGCTGCGGGGACAGCTGCTGCCATTGGCCCTGGTGGCCGAAATGCAAAGCCCGCCCTATGCGCGGTTCGGCCTGGGCATTGGCCGCTGGAACGACACGTGCACCAACAATTTCTACTACGGCCACGGAGGGGATCTGCCGGGGTACGGAACCTTCTCAGTCTCCAGCGCTGACGGTTCGCGACAGGTCTCCATGTCATTGACGCATCCACCCGGGCCCTTCGGCGTCAGGGACAACGGAATCGTGGGCGAGATGTCCGAGACCGTGGTGGAGGCGTTGAATGCCGCCTGCTGACGGCGCCAGTGCGGAGCCCTTGCGTTCCACTGCCTGTCACGTAGCGTAGGGTGTCCTTCAATTATTGTTCGGGTCTTGGGGGGACAGAGTGAACTGGCCGACTGCAGATGCGCCGCGCTTCAGGAGGCGCCTCGCGCTGACCACCTGGCAGAAGGTTTTCGCAGCCGCGATCTTTGCGGTGAACGTCTACGTGATTGTGCGGATCCTCTGGCGGTACTGGGGCCTGGGAGCAATCCTCCCCAGCCTGCTGGTTGCGGCCGTCATGACCGCCCTGATTGTCTGCGCGCAGTTCCTGGCGCTGCCTGCCCTTCGGAGACGGCTGACGCCGCTGCCCGTCGCCCAGCTCCTTGGCCAGGGCAGCGTTCCCGCGGCCGGGCTTCCCGGGCCCGGCGGAAGCTCCCCGGACGGCCACAGACCGGCGCCCGGTTCGGGGCCCACGCTCCCGCGCGGAGACGAGGAACGCCGTCGGCCGCTGCTCGTCACCTTGCAGGCGCGGCTCCGACGCTCAGCACCGTCGGCCCCGGGGGAACCGGGACCCAAGACCGGGGAGCTTGAGGGACTTCTTGAGCAGGAGCCTCTCGCAGTACTCGAGGCGTTGACGGCGAATCTGCGGCCCGATGATGACTTGGCGTTCTTCCTCCACACGTGGGCCGCCGTCCCCAGCAGCATCAAGCTCGATTTCCTGACCTTCAGGAACGTCTTCGACGCCGAACGGCTGGACGCGACGAGCGGAACCACGGCCGGGGCGGCCGCAGCCGTGCTGCGCAGTGTCCACGCCGCTCTCCGTGTCTGGCCCGGGTCGAGCCTCGCCGTCGAGGGGGTGAGGAACTACTCGGAGGAGGGAATCACCGAGCTGCTCAAGGTGGCCTACGGGTCCTACCTGCGTCTGGCCCGGACGCTCTGGGGCATGATGTCCAATGCCCAGCGTCGGGCCGTCGCCACCCGGGTCGTTTACTCCCAGGCCGCTTCCATGAGCATGACAGGACCGCTGGCAGCTGTCGTCCTGGGCCACCGGGGAAAGTCTGCGGCGATCCTGGCGTACATGGAGCGTCGCGACGTCCACCCCTACAAGGTCAACGTGGCCGGTCTCGTGAGCCACCTTGCCAAGCAGGCTGCCTGACACGGGCCGGGATCATCCTGTCGCCACGATCAAATAGAGGGCGGCGAGGACGAGTGCGGTGGGCGTCATCACAAGGCGTTCCGGTTTGCTCCGGGAGATCCCGTTCATGATCACACCGAGCGCGAAGTACGCCGTCAGCACCCAGATCGAGATGGCAGTCACACTCTCATTGACCAGGGGCAGCACCAGGCCGGCTTTGGCCGCCGCCGCGTAGCCGAACACGGCGTAGAGAACTATTGACAATGCACTGCCGATCCTCAGCCCGGTCGGCAGGACCTCGTGTTGTCCGCCCCACGCCAGCCGCCCCCACGGCGCTCCGCCGATCAGAGCCCCCTGAAAGACGGCCAGGCAGGCCAGCACCATGCAAGCGGCCAACGCGGCAAACTGGTCCGGCGTCATCACGATCCCATCTTTCGTCTCCGCAAGAATCTCCCTTGGCTGGGAACAGGCTACGCCGTGGATGTCCCGCTAGGTTTTCTCCACCCACTGGGCGCGCCAGGCCGGCGCTTCGAAGGCCTCACTCCAGTACGCCGTTTCCCTGGCAATTCTGCCGTCCCGGAATTCAAAGATGAAGACCGTTTCATACTTCGGCCCGCCATAGTCCAGGGACGCCTCGGCGACCACCACGTTCCCGCCGCTGACCAGTCTGCGGAGCGTGATGGTCGGCAGCTGCGGGAAGGCGCTGTAGATTCCCCTCCGGTTCTCGGCGCCGCGCACGAGTTCCCCGGACTGCGGCCAGTGCATGACCGCGTCGTCATGAAACAGCTCATCCATGATTTCAACCCGACGGTCGTTAATGCAGGCGATCAGTCGGTTGACCACATTCTCGTTTGCCTTGGATTGATCCGCAGTCGTTGGCTCCATGCCATGCATTGTGCTCCCGCAGGGTGGTTTCCGCCACAGCCGTCGCCTGGCCGCCTCGCGTTGCCCATGGTGTTGCGGGCGGGCTGTATCGGCCATATTGTTGGGCAACAGGCGGACCCAGCGCCTAACCTTCGTTCCGGAACCCACGCTGCCGGCTCACAGAAGGCAAAGGAGGTCAGGCCTCCGGGTAGGATGATCGGTTCCTTTCGACGGTGCCAGCCGGTGCGGAAGTGCGTGGGACTCCCTGCATTGGCTGTGATCGAAAGCGAGCGACATGGTCCAGAACAAACACTTCAAAGCCCGGATCCGGGGACGCATGGCCAAGACCGGCGAAAGCTACACGGCTGCCCGCCGCCAGCTGCTCGCCGCACCGACGCCGGCCCCGGCGCCGGCGCCGGCTGCCGGGCTGCTACCCGGATACCGGCCCCAGGCCATTGCCACCCAGCGTGACGCCGGGTTGTGGTCACGGGTCCTGGCCCACGCCGGAGTCGCCGATCCGCTGACCGGGGAGCCGTTAAGCGAGGCGATGCTGGCCGGGCTGGCCGGCGGTATCGGCTTTATGATCTTCACTTTCGAGTACCAGGAGGTGACGACGGCGACGGTGGTCACGCGGTTCCACCCTGGCCCCTATGTGGGAAATCTGATCGCCCGGTCGGGGGCCGCCATCGAGCAGCAAACCACCGGTAGTCCCGCGGTGGCCAGGACCCGGCTCGAGTCCGCTCTCGACACCGGGGCCGCCGTCGTGGTTCGGCTGACTCCGAGCAGGCTGACGGGGACCGTATCCGAATATGAAGAATCGGCGGATGTTGTGGTGGCCGGACGCAGCGAGGGCAGGTATCTCATCGACGACGGCGGTGGCGGGGTGGAGGCCTGCGGCCCGGCGGAACTGGCCGCCGCCAGGGCAGGCCGGAAGACCGACAAGCACTGGCAGGCCCACGTGACCGGGACCGGAACGAAGAATCCTGACGTTCACGAAGCACATGTCCGGTCCGCGATCCGGGACACGGCAGAAGCGCTGCTCAGCACCCACGGCCAGGCCGGGATTCCCGAGCGTTTCAGCAGGAACTTCGGCATCAACGGAATCCGGACCTGGGCGGACCGCTTGCGCGACATCCGCACAAGGAAAGGGTGGCCGGCCATGTTCGCCGACGACGAGCGGCGGTCCCAGGCGCTCACCCAGATCCAGGGGTTCCTGGCCGGCGATGAATGGTCGGGACCCGGTGCGCTCCGGCCGCTGTACGCCCGATTCCTGGAGGAGGCCGCGGGAATTGATGGCCTCGCTGCCCTTCGGGATGTGGCCCCTTTGTATGAGGCGCTGGGAACTCGATGGGACGGGCTGGCGGACATGATCGATCCGGGCTGCCCTGCCGGGGACCGCGCGGCGCATTTCGCTGATCTGGCCGCCACTCTGGAGGCCCTGGCACTGGATGAGGAAACGGCGGCCAACGCCCTCCTCCGGGCCGCCACCTGACGGTCGCCGTTCGGTCCTGGTCCGAGCCGCTGCGAAGAGCTGCTGGCGGCCGCCGCCGGATCGGTGCCTAACCCGTCAGCTCGGCGGCGGCGAAGGAAACGGCGAAGCGCGCACACCAGATACTTACCGAGCTGTAGTCGGCCAGGTTCGCTTCAGGCGGGATCTGGTAGTTCTGATCGCCCTTGTTGGCTTTGAGCGCGCCCAGATCGAGGTAGGCTCCGTCGTCGAAGACATGCCAGCCCGCCGGCCCCTGGATCACCGGGGCGTAGCTGAGCCACACCCGAAGATCCGGGCCGTCCGAGGTATCGAGGCCTTCAAGCCGCAGAATCCGGCTCCCGTCGGGAAGTTCGAGGATTCTCACGGTTCCGGAGCTGGCATGTTCGTGGCTGATCAGTCCGCCCGTCACGAGTTCACGCGGTGCGATCGCGGAAGGCTCAGCCGATGGCGCCGCGGCCTCGCTGGCGCCTTGGCTGGGCGGCGGCGCAACAGCCGGAATGTCCTCGGTCACGGTGGAACTGGTGAAGATCCGCCACGGCTGGAACAGATACAGCCCGACGGCGACCGCCACGGCGGTCAGGAGGACCGCGACGGACATGGCAAGGCGCCTGTTCATGCCTTTCCAACGTCCGGACCAGCAGCGGGGTTCCGGACGACAGTGCGGGACCGGCCCGGAAGTCTGTCGACGGCGCAGGGACGTGCCGGCCGCTGCCAGGGAGGATAGTTTGAGGGGATGACGGCAAGCTACAGGTACGACGTCGAGATTGTGCACCTCCTCGTGTCCCCGGCACACGCGTACTTCGGCCGCGCCCGCGAGGGCGCAGCGGACGTCCCGACGACGGACGCCGAGCGGGTTCAGCTGGTGGCGGGCAAGGGCATCGTCGGCGACCGGTTCTTCGGCAAGGCCGCGCACATGGACGCCGCTGTCACGCTGATCGCGGTCGAGGCCCTCGAGGCGATGGCCGCGGAGCTCGGAACCGGACCGTTCGACCCGCTCCTGACCCGCCGCAATGTGGTCGTCAGAGGCGCCCAGCTGGCTCCCCTTATTGGCGGAGACTTCACGCTCGAATCGCGCGGGGACCTGGTGCGGCTCCGGGCCGGCCGGCCGGCCCACCCGTGCGCCTGGATGGACCAGATGCTCGCCCCGGGGGCGCACGCGGCCATGCGCGGGCGGGGCGGGGTGCGCTGCCAGCCGCTCTCGGACGGCCTGCTGCACCGCGGTCCGGCCGTGCTGATCAGCCCCGTGCCTCTGGAACCCGAGCAGGCCGGCACGCCAACTCTGCTGCGGCCGTCCCGGGTGCCGTAGAGCCCTCCTTTTGACTTATCCACAGCCCGGATGAGCATAATGCAAGAGGACCGCCGACCTTATTGGATCGTAGGCGGACCGCTCGGAACAGTCGTGCAGGACCATTTTCCTGCCGACAGCAGACACCCGTGGCCCTTTCTCCCGTTGCAGGCACAGGCCGGCAGGGATTGATTATCGAGGCCCGGCGCGCAGCCGCGCCGGCAGTGTCATTGAAGAAGCCGTTAACCGCCGTGCGCCTTTGCGCCGCCCGCGGTGCGGCCGGTGTGCTTCGCGGCCACCGCATGCCTTCCGAGCGTCGAATCTGATGGAGAAGATCCAACGAACAGGAGTAGGCATGTCAATGCGAGTCGGAATCATCGGGGCTGGCCCCAGCGGTATGGCACAGCTACGGGCGTTTGAATCGGCACGGCAGGCAGGAGCCAGCATCCCGGACATCATGTGCTTTGAAAAGCAGGGCGACTGGGGCGGGCAGTGGAACAACAGCTGGCGGATCGGCCTGGATGCCTTCAGCGAACCCGTGCACAGCAGCATGTACCGGCATCTGTGGTCCAACGGCCCGAAGGAGTGCCTGGAGTTCGCTGACTACACCTTTGATGAGCATTTCGGCCGGGCGATCTCGTCCTATCCCCCGCGCGAGGTCCTCTTCGATTACATCAAGGGCCGGGTGGAAAAGTCCGATGTGCGCAAGTACGTCCGTTTCAATACGGTGGCCCGCTGGGTTTCCTATGACGAACAGGCCCAGGAATTCACCGTCACCGTCGAGGACCTGGCCACCGAGACCACCGAGAGCCACGTCTTCGACAAGCTGGTGGTCTCCACCGGCCACTTCTCCTTCCCGCAGGTCCCCGAGTTCGAGGGCATCGGCGACTTCCCGGGCGAGGTGCTGCATGCCCACGATTTCCGCGGCGCCGAACGGTTCGCCGGCCAGAACATCCTGCTGATCGGCAGCAGCTACTCCGCCGAGGACATCGGCATGCAGACTCATAAAATGGGTGCGAAGTCCGTGACGTTCAGTTACCGCAGCGCCCCGATGGGCTTCGACTGGCCCGAGAACGCGACGGAGCGCCCCCTGGTGACGCGTTTCGAGGGGAGCACGGCGCACTTCAGCGACGGCACCACCGGCGACTTCGACGCCGTCGTCCTCTGCACCGGGTACCAGCACAAGTACCCGTTCCTGCCGAGCAGGCTGTCGCTGAAGTCGCGCAACGTGCTCTACCCGGACCACCTCTACAAGGGCGTCATCTGGCAGGACAACACCAACCTGTTCTACCTCGGCGCGCAGGACCAGTACTACACCTTCAACATGTTCGACGCGCAGGCGTGGTTCGCCCGCGATGTGATGCTTGGCCGCATCGAGGTGCCGGACGCCGCGGAGCGGGCCGCCGACATCACGGTCTGGCTGGAGCGGCAGGCCGCCCTGGCGAGCCACGATGCCGAAGCCGATTACCAGACGGACTATCTGCGCGACCTCATCGCACTGACGGACTACCCGGAATTCGATCTGGACACCGTTTCCGCGCTGTTCAAGCAGTGGATGCACGACAAGGAAGACAACATCCTCGGCTACCGGGACAACGTGCACCGCTCGGTGATGACCGGCACGATGGCTGCGCGACACCACACCCGCTGGATCAATGCCATGGATGATAGCCTGGCGCGCTACCTGCAGGGCCCGTCGGAGGATGTGGACACCGGCGCCCTTACCGCCCTCACCGCGGCGGCCCCCACGGGACAGCACGGGTAGCTTCCCAGGACCTCCGTGTGAAGCGGTAACTGCGTAGAGCGGACGACGGCGGGAACGTTCCGCCGTCGTCCGCCTGCGTTCCGGGCGCCGGGTTTCAGCTGCCGCGGCAGCGGGTCACCTACGCGAACCGGGCTTCGGACTCCAGCAAGGTGAATTCAGTCAAGGCATGGTCGGTGGGGATGCGGCGCGGCGCGGTCCCCGCGAAGAAGATCCACACGCCACCGCCGCCGCCGACGGTCACTTCATCGACGATACCGATGCCCAAGTCCTGGTCGCCGACCCGGACGTGGACCTCCTGCCCGCGCTTTAGTTCACTCCCGTGAACATTCCTACCGGACTTTCCTTCGAAGCTCATGGCGGCGCCTTCCCGTGATCGGAGATGGGTCCTCTCCAGCGTAGGCGCGCCCGATTAACGGCCGGTTAACGGGCCGGCACAGGGAATATCTGCCCAGCACAGGAAATCAGGTTCGGCGCAACCCCGGCCACCGCCCACCGCGCGACAAAAGTTGCTTGACGCCGAAATCGGCCCTGAATCACAATGAAAAAGTGAGCGACGCCGAGAGGGAACCGACCATCCGCAAGGTTGCGGACCGCCTCGCGCCCCGCTTTCCCGCGACGCCCCGGCACCGCATTGAAGGAATCGTGGCGGAGGAATACGACGCCCTGGAAACCGGGCGGATCAGAATTTATATCCCTACGCTGATCGAAAACAGCGCCCGGACCAGGCTCCACCGTGAGCTCAAGAATTAGGCAGTCGAAGACCCCGCCCGGGCAACCGCCCCCCGTGGACAACATCGTTGGCATGTACTTGGAGTCGCATCCCTAGGGACTTTGGGCACAGGCCCGGGCAGGCCCGCCCCGCCTAAAATGGAGCATGGCCAGTTCCGCCACGCCCCAAGTGGACCGCGACGACGACGCACGGAAGTAAGTGCTCGTGTCCACTGCGGAGATCGAAGACCTGCGCGCACTGCTTGAAGAAGTCATCAGGCTCCGGCGCAGCATCAAGCACGCCGAAACACGCAGCGGCGGCCGGATCGACGCCGTAAGGCCCCGGCACCGCGAGAGTGCCCTCAACCTCGTCCACTACACCGAGCTGCGCCGCCACGACATCCGCGATCTCCAGGCCCGGCTCTCGAAGTACGGCCTGTCCTCGCTCGGACGCACAGAATCACATGTGCTTCCCAGTATCGAAACACTGATCTGGACCCTGGGCCGGCTGGTCAACCCTGATGGCGAACACACGGCGGCGCCCGCCGGTTTCCCGGACGGCGGCGAGCAGCTCGCCCGGAATGCTGTCAACATCCTCGGACCCAAGCCGGAAGACCGCTCCACGCGCATCATGGTCACGCTGCCGAGCGAGGCGGCAACGGACGCGGCCCTCGTGCGCGGCATGGTCGAGCGGGGCATGGACCTGGCCCGCATCAACTGCGCCCACGACGGGCCCCAGGCGTGGCGGCACATGGTCGACCATATCCGCGCCGCAGAAAACAGCACCGGGAAACGCTGCCTCGTCGCCATGGATCTCGCCGGGCCCAAACTGCGCACCGGCCCGGTCCGCCCCGGACCCCGGGTCCTCCGGGTAAAGCCGATCCGCAGCAAGACGGGTACGGTCCTGGAACCGGGACGCGTCTGGCTCGGCGCCGCACTCGAACCAGCACCCGACGCAGCACCGCCCCCGGAGCTGCCGGTGATTCCGCTGGAGAACAACGCCTGGGCCGGCTCCCAGAAGCGGGGCCAGAAGATCAGGTTCAAGGATGCCCGCGGAGCACGCCGCACCCTCGACGTCGAGCAGACGACCCCCACCGGGTGCCTGGTGACGCTGGAGAAGACGGCCTACTTCACGCCCGGGACGAAACTCACCGCGGTCCCGGACCCGGCGGCCGGTAAGAAGGGCCGCGCTTCGCGCCGCCCCTCCGTCCGTGTTGGGGAGCTCCCGGCTCTGCAGGAGGGCCTCCTGATCCATCAGGGTGACAATCTCGTGCTGAGTAGCGACCTCGCCCCCGCAGACAGCACCTCCACGGGCAAACACCGCATCGGGTGCACGCTCGCCAGCGCCCTGGCGGATGCCCGCGCGGGGGAACGGATCTGGTTCGACGACGGCAAGATCGGCGGGGTGATCACCGCCGTCGGCCCCGGAGAGCTCACGGCCCGGATCACCTCCGCCGCGCCGCAGGGCACGCGGCTCCGCGCAGGAAAAGGCATCAACCTCCCGGACTCGCGGCTCACCGTATCGGCCCTGACCGAGCAGGACGTCGCCGATCTGGAACACGTCCGGGAACTCTCCGACATCGTCAGCATGTCCTTCGTCCGCAGCGCATTAGATGTACGCGAACTCCTCGCCCACCTCGACCCGGAGCGGGACCGGAACCTGGACATTTTGCTCAAGATCGAGACCGTCGCGGCTTTCAAAGCACTGCCCGACATACTGCTTGAACTCATGAAGTGGGCCGACGTCGGCGTCATGATCGCGCGCGGCGACCTCGCCGTTGAAGCGGGCTTCGAACGGCTCGCAGAGGTCCAGGAGGAAATCCTGTGGCTCTGCGAGGCCGCCCACGTCCCGGTCATCTGGGCCACCCAGGTCCTCGACACCCTCGCCCGGACCGGCATGCCGTCCCGGGCCGAAGTGACGGACGCCGCCATGGCCCAGCGCGCCGAGTGCGTCATGCTCAACAAGGGACCCTTCATCAACGAGGCCATCAGCATGCTCGCGGACATCCTCGGCCGGATGCAGGACCATACGCAGAAGAAAAGCAGCCTCCTCAGACGTCTCCGCGCCTGGGACCAGAACGGCACCGGCGCCCTTGAAGCGGGCACGGACGCAGGCCAGGAACCGGACACGGCTGCGGGTGCGGGTCCGTCATGGAGCTGACGGCCATTGTCCTGATCACTGCCCTCCTGTTCGCGTGGGCACTGGTTTCGGAGCGGCTGCAGCAGGCGGACCTGACCGCTCCGATTGTGTTCACCGCGGTCGGCGCGGCGCTGGCCTGGTCGGGGCTGGTCGACGGCTCCTCGCCCCCGGAGGGTCTCACCCCGATGCTCGAGCTCACGCTGGTCTGGGTGCTCTTCTCCGACGCCGCCCGCCTGCCCCTCCAGCAGCTGCGCCGGGACGTGGGCCGGTACGTGCGGCTGCTGGGAGTCGGCCTGCCGCTGACAATCGTGTTCGGGTGGGCCCTGGCCATCTCGTTCTTCCCCCAGTTCGGGCTGTGGCTGGCCCTCCTTGTCGGCGCGGCGCTGGCCCCCACCGACGCTGCCCTCGGGGTCCCCGTGGTGACGAATCCGGCGGTGCCGTCGCGGATCCGCCAGCTGATCACGGTCGAGAGCGGCCTCAACGACGGCATCGCCACCCCGGTCGTGATGGTCGCGATCGCCGGTGCCGCCGCCGCAGCAGGCCTGGAGAGCGCCGCCGGCCCCGGCAGCGCCGCCGTCGAACTGCTCATCGGGGCCGGTGTCGGCGCTGCGGCCGGGGCCCTGGGCGGGTGGCTGCTGCAGCTGGCCCGCCAGCGCGGGACCGCCGTCGAGGACTTCGCCGGCATCGGAGTCCTCGCCCTGAGCCTGCTCGCCTATTCTGCCGCCCTCGCCGTGGGCGGCAACGGGTTCGTCGCCGCGTTCTGCGGCGGGCTGGCGTTCGGCACGTGCGCCGGTCAGCGAGGTCCGGCCGAACTGGTCTTCGTCGAGCAGATGAGTGGACTGGTCTCACTGCTCGTCTGGCTGGCCTTCGGAGCCGTCGCCGTGCCGACGATGCTGGCGAACTTTGTCCCCCTGACCCTCGTGTACGCCGTCCTCAGCCTCACGGTGGTGCGCATGCTGCCGGTGGCACTGGCCACGATAGGCGCCGGCCTTGACCGGGCCACCGTCCTGTTCGTGGGTTGGTTCGGTCCGCGCGGGCTGGCATCGCTCGTATTCGCACTTCTGGCGCTGGAAGCCCTCGGGGCCGTGGCCGACGGTGCGGTGGCCGTCATCGCGGCCACCGTCCTGCTCAGCGTCCTGGCCCACGGCTTCAGCGCCGCGCCGCTGGCCGCCCGCTACGGACGGGCCGCGGCCGCAGCGGGACCGGAGCCCGGCGGCCCGGTGCCGGTCACGCCCGCGCCCGCTCGGGGGTTGAGCCGAAAGCACATACCCCTCCCCCGTTTCCGGCCCAAGCGGGCCCGTCCGTAGCCTGTCAGGCGGCAGGCACGGAGCCGCGGTCTCCCCTGCCCGGCTGGCTGGGAAGCGACGCGACGAGTTCGGGGACCGGCGGCGAGGTCAGGCTCAAGTGTCCGGCCGGAGCGTCCAGCACGACAAGCGGGAGCTCGCGGTGGACAAGGTAGTCGCAGGCAGCCGGGCCGGCCATCCTCAGGCCGGGGCACCTGCTTCCATGGTGTTCAGCGCCTATGTTGGCAGCGCGCAGTCCGGCCCTGAACGCCCTGGTGCGAACGGGTGTCAGACCTTCAAGCCCGCACCAGCTCAGGTACAGACCATACAGTTCTTCCATGCTTAGCCCGTCCCCGTCCGGATCCGGGGCGACGCACTCTTTGAGGAAATCTTCCAGTGGTGTCTTCGTCATCGTGGCCTCCTGGATCCTGGCGGCAGAGCCGCTCAACTGAAACAGCAACAGCATGAATGTGAAGCATCAACAGCGCAGAGACCCTCCTAAAACACAAAGAATCCAGAAGCGCCAGCTCCCCCCCGGTCAACCAAATAATTCAGGGTCCGGGCCCCGGTCCAGGCTGCGCCCCGTTCCGAAGAGAGTCGGTCCGGACACAGCCCGTTGGCGTCAGCCGGCCGCCCGGCGCGTGAGCGCGGGAACGGCCGGCCGGGTGCCAGCGGGATCAGACCTGCTGGACGTTGTCCTTGGCCACGGCGGTCCGGTCCTTGACGTCGGCCACGGCGCCCTGGCCTTCGGCCTTGACGTGCTCGGTCGCGTCAGCGGCGGTGGCCTTGACGTTGTCCATCGCTGCCTGGGCGGGTTCCTTGAGTCCCTCGGCGACGTGCTTGGCGGCCTCGGTGAGTTCCGTGGTGAGCGGTTCGGCCGCGGTCTTCAGGGCATCCGCGGCTTCGCGTTCCTTCTGGCTGGCCGGGATCAGGGAGGAGACCAGCAGCCCGGCCCCGAACGCGATCAGGCCTGCCGCCAGGGGGTTGCCCTGGGTCTTGGTCCTGACCTGCGCGGGGGCGTCCCCGATGGCTGCGCCGGCGTCGCCCAGGTGCGCCCCGGCGGTGCCGGTGGCGGAGTGGACATTGCCAGCGGTGTGGTCGGCGACTCCCATGACTTTCTCCTTCACTCCAAAGACGGCGTCCTTGACGTTTTCTTTAACTTTGTCGGTCTGGCGCTGGACGATGTGGGACGGGGTGACCTTGTCCGCTACGGCATCGACATTGGTGCCCAGCCGCGCGCGGGTTGCTTCGATATCTGCTCGGATGACATCCGGGTTCTCACTCATAGTGTTTCCTCGCTGTATTTAGGGGGTGGGCTTGAGCGTGGGCGGGATTTCCTGCAGCGTCTCGGCGGTCTGGGGCATGCCCTTGATCGCGTTGAGTTCCTTGCGGCCCCTGGCTGCCAGGATCGCGGCGACGACTCCCCAGATGGCGGCGACGACGACGCCGGACCAGCCCAGGCCCATGACGGTCCCGAGCGCCCACCAGAGCGCCAGGGACAGGAACAACAGGACGAAGTGGCCGGCGACGCCGGCGCCGGCCAGCATCCCCGCGCCCTTCCCGGCACGGGTCGCGGACTGCCTGAGCTCGACCTTCGCCAGCTCGACTTCCTGCCGCATCAGGGTGGACATGTCCCGCGTGACCTCGCCCAGCAGATCACCCAGCGACGTCGTCTCAGCCTTGGCGTGCGCGCCGGTCGGAGGTACCTCTGGCATCTCGTGGCTCACAGCTGGCCCCCTTCCCGGCGAGGAAGCGGAACTTCGTCCCGCAGGGTCGTATCGGCTGCCATACCGGACGGCAATGTTTGGGTCGAAACGGGGCCCGCCGTGCCGGGAAGGTCCGGCCCGTCAAAGAACCGGTCGCCGGATCCAGCGGCAATCACCGTCTCCTGGTGGGCGGGAGCGACCGCCGGGGACGACAACTGTGCGGGCCCAGGCGTCGGCTGCTGCGTGTCCGGGGCGCCGGCCTGCAGGCTTCGTCCCAGCCGGCCGGCGAGCAGTCCGGCACCGGCTGCGACCATCAGGAATGTTCCCGGGCGCTGGCGGGCGAAGGACTTCACTTCCGTCAACAAAGATCCCGGATCGCGGTTTTCAAGCCAGGTGGCCACGGACCGGGACCGCTCGGCGGCCTGCCGGACAAGGTCAGTTGCGACGCCGGGCTGGTCGGATGCATCGGCCATGGTGCTCAGCTGCGAAGAAATTGAGCGGATCCCTCCAGCGGCCCTCTGCTGCTGCGAGCCCGCCTGGTCCGTCAGGTCGGTTTTCGCCTGCTGCAGCAGGCCGAGTGCACTCGTTTTTGCCTCGGCGGCGACGTTGGCAGCCTCCGCCTTGGCAGTGCCGGCCACGTTTTTCATATCCGCTGCGGCGTGCCCGGCCACAGCCGCCGCTTCGTCTTTCGCTGTTCCTGTCGTGGATGCGGAGCCGGCCGTCCCTGTCGTGGACGGGGAGCCCGCCACACCGCCGGAGGACACCGTGCCCGTGGTCGGGTACTCGTCCGCGGAGCCTACTGGAGTCGTCTGGGGCCACTGGTTCTCTGTCATCGTTGCTCTCTTTCAGGAGGGGCCCGGAGGTGAGTCTTGCACCCGCGGGGCCGGTGAATTAGTAAGCACGGTTACTAAATAAATAGTAAGCACACTTCCTGTTTGTCGCAAGACTTCCGGCTGTATTCAAAAACCGCATCAAGCTCGCACGCTCCGCCGGCCGGCGTCGCCCAGGGTGAAAAATTAGTAAGTAAGCTTGCCAAGCACTTACTAAGCATGCTTATGGTAGTTGTGCAGCATTCCCCACGGATTCGCTGCAGCCTACGCCGCACGACAGATCCAAGGAGGCATCATGCTCGCCAGGGAACATATTGATGACACCAAGGAGCAGGCGAAGAATGCTCCGCGGGTGGACAACGGCGGGCGCCTCCTCGAGCCCGACGAGGAGGACCGGCTCTACGCCCACTATGGTCTGAGCGGTGGGGGTCGGACCTACACCGAAGCGACAGCCGGCCTGGACGCGGAACGCCGCGAAGCGGTGCGGCTGCGCAAGTACGTCACCACGGAACCTGTGACCGACGAAGTATCTGTCGATGAGGAAGTACGCAAGGAACACAACGAAACGGACGGCGACCACAAAATGCGCCGATAGCGACGGGGGCGGGTCAGGGTTCCGGCCAAGGCCGGAACCCTGACCTGCTTGCCCTGTTTGAACCCTTCCCCAAGCAAGGAAGGGCGTCATCTGTTCCGCTCAAGGAAGGCCGTCACCGATGCCCCTCGACCCGCAGGACCACGTCCGTGACGGCTACTTGCTTCTGACCACGGCTGCCCGCCTTGTCCAGCGCCGCTTTGACGAGGCCCTCGCGCCCCTGGGCCTGACCCGGGCCGCAGTCATCGCACTCAAGGCCATGTCACACCGTCCCATGAACCAGGAACAACTCGCCTCAGTCGTCCACGTCCAAAGCCAGACCCTGGGCCGCGTCCTGACGCGCCTGGAGGCAGAAGGACTGGTCACGAGAACCCGAGACCCCCATGACCGCCGCCAGTTCCAGGTAGAGATAACCGACGCAGGGGAAGCGGCCCTCAGAGCAGCCCGCGAGGCTGAGAGCACCGCCCTCCCTTCAGACTTCGACGGATGGGAAATCCTCCGGGAGCAACTCTCCCGGTTTGTGAATTCCTTCCCGACTCCCCGCCAGGAACGGGATTCAACCCGCAACTGATCCACCGGTATGCCGGATTCGTACCGCCCGCCTGTGATGAGTCTCACGGGCAATAATGCGACATCAGCTTGAGGCGGTTGCGCCGGGCTGTGCACTATGGAAAGGCATGGCGGGGACGGAAATTTCCCGGCCGCGACAGTTTTACCCATCCTGGTGGACGCAATGAGGCCAAACCGGTGAGCTCGCAGAGCCGCCAGCGGTCCCGGAGCGTTCCCGGTTTGGCCCTACGGCGGCTCCGCATCGGTGCGGCAGCCGGACACCCGGATCACGAATGGAAGCACTGAACAATGACGTTTGAAACTGCCACCTCTGTCACCCACAAGCTCTGGGACCGCTCCACGATGCACCACGAGCTGGACTCCCTGATCCACGACCTCTCGGTCCGTCACAACACCCCGAAGAGCAACATCGCGGTCCACGCCAGCGGCCCCAGCACGTTCACGCTGAGCCTGAACCACGGCGCCGCCAGCCTCGAGTCCGTCTCCTCCTAGCGCCGCATTCACGACGTAACACCACGACGACGGCGGGACCCTCCCGCCGTCGTCGTCCCGGCTTAGCCGCGCGTCGACTCCGACGTCACAACACGTGCCCAGCCCGCGGGCGCGGACCCCGGGCGGCTACTCGCTGTGCCCTTGATCGCGGCTCATCTGATCCTCGGCCGGAGGGGTCTCTCCCGGCGGCACTCCCCCACCAGGCTCCAACCCGGTGATCTTGCCCTCGAGCGGATCGGGGTTGGCCGAGGACCCCGCATCGGTGTCACCCGACGCGGCAGGATCCGGGATCGAATATTCGGGCACGCCCGGATTCTTTCCGCCGTCCGCCCGCGGCGGGTCGGGATTGGCGGGATCGTTTTCGGGATGATAGGTGCTCATGGTTATGCCTTTCATTGCGCTCGGTTGGACCTGGCCAGACAGACTGCTGCGCGGCCCCGTTCAGGGCTTCAGGATCACCTTGATGCAGCCGTCTTCTTTCTTCTGGAAAATCTCGTAGGCGGCCGCGGCGCCGTCCAGGGAAACCTCGTGGGTCTTGAGGTCCATCACGCCAAGCGGGTCACTCGGGTCTTCCACGAGGGGGATCAGGTGGTCAGTCCAGTTCCGGACGTTGCACTGGCCCATCCGGAACTGGATCTGCTTGTCGAACATGGTGAGCAGAGGCATCGGGCTTGCCGTGCCTCCGTAGACTCCGCTGAGCGAGATGGTGCCGCCGCGCCGCACAGCGTCCACGGCCGAGTGCAGGACGGTCATGCGGTCCACACCGGCCGTTTCCATCGCCTTTTTTGCCAGCGCGTCGGGCAAGAGCCCCACTGCATGCTGGGCGAACGCGCCAACGGGCGAATTGTGCGCCTCCATGCCGACGGCGTCGAGCACCGCATCGGGGCCACGCCCCCCGGTCATCTCGCGCAGCCGGTCGCCGATGTCGTCCGTGAAATCCATGGTTTCCACTCCGTGCCGTTCCGCCATGCGGCGGCGTTCCGGAACCGGCTCAATCGCAATGACCCGCTGGCCGAGGTGGCGGCCGATCCGGCTGGCGAACTGCCCCACCGGACCGAGACCGAAAACTGCCAACGTGCCGCCCTCGGGGACGTCGGCGTAGGTCACCCCCTGCCAGGCAGTGGGCAGGATATCGGAGAGGTAGAGATAGCGTTCATCAGGCAGCTCATGGCCCACCTTGATCGGTCCGTAGTCTGCGTGCGGCACCCTCAGGTATTCCGCCTGGCCGCCCGGGACGGATCCGTAGAGCTCGGAGAATCCGAAGAGGCTCGCGCCGCTGTTGTGGTCATGAACCTGCGTGGTCTCACACTGGGATTGCAGCCCCTGCCTGCACATCCAGCAGTGTCCGCAGGAGATGTTGAACGGGATGACCACGCGGTCCCCGGGCACAAGATTCGTGACAGCGGATCCCACTTCCTGGACTATGCCCATGGGCTCGTGTCCCAGGATGTCCCCGGACTTCATGTACGGCCCGAGCACCTCGTACAGGTGAAGGTCGGAACCGCAGATCGCCGAGGACGTGATCTTCACAATGGCGTCCGTGGGCTCCTGGATCACCGGATCCGGAACCACCTCGACGCTGACCGACCGCTTTCCCTGCCAGGTTAGTGCTCTCATGCCGTACTCCGTTCAGATAACAATAATAAGTATGCTGAGTAATTGATTATTGCTTGTCACCGCGTCGTTGAAAAGCTCCCTGCGCGTCGAGAACGGTGAGAGCTTCGGCCCGCAGGTGTGAGCAGGCGAAGGTTTCGGCGGAACTTATCTTCACTTGCGCGTAGACTGAGAAAGCAAAGCATGCTTACTACTTGGCCTGCCCCGCCCTGCTCGGCGAACTCCCTGAAAGGCACCAGCCATGCTTCTCCTCTTCGGCCTCAAGACCGCCCTGAACAACCTCCCCGGACGGCCGGCAACCTGCCAGTACTGCGGCCGGTTCGTTCACCACCACCTCCAGGAACGCGCCACCAAGTTCACGCTGTTTTTCATCCCGATCCTCACCACGTCCCGGACCTACCGGATCTCCTGCTCGAACTGCGGCCAGACTTCCGCCATCAATTCCCGGCAGAAGAAGGCGGTGGCCTGGTGACAGCCGTCAGTCCGGAAAGGCAAACGGCATGAAAGCTTCCTTCAGCGGTGCGGTCGGCGAGGCTCTCGCTGCCAGTTTTCAAAATCCTCAAGGCAAGCAGACGCCCCTCATGCCCGACAAGGGACGCGCGGAGTCGGTTCTGCTGGCGGCCCGCCCGGCGTCGCGCCGGCTTGTCCGCGTAAAAAAGCAGCGCCGCGGGAGGTCATATCTGGCCCGCCCCGCCATCCTGCTGGCACACTGAGCCGATGAGTGATCCTCTCCCCCGGTCCGGGCGGCCCGGCATCCGCGCCGCGATGTTCGTTGATTTCGACAACGTCTACACCGGCCTGATGGCCCTGGACCCGGCGGCCGCCAAACGGTTCGCCGAGGATCCCAAGCACTGGACGGAGGCGCTGGCCGACGGCGGTGCCGGCGGGGAATCCCGGCGCTTCCTGATCCGCAATTGCTACCTCAACCCGGTGGTGTACTCGAAGTACCGGACATACTGGACCCGGGCCGGGTTCCGCGTGATCGACTGCCCGTCGCTGACGCAGCGGGGCAAGAGCAGCACGGACATCAACCTCGTGCTGGAAGCCATGGACGCACTGTCCGGCAGCGGCGGCATCGACGAGTTCTTCATCGCCTCGGCCGACGCCGACTTCACGTCCCTGATCCAGCGGTTCCGCGCCGCCGACCGGATGACCACCGTCATCGCAGCCGGCGCCGTGGCCTTCGCCTACCGGGAGATGGCGGACCATGTGGTGGAATCCCACGACTTCGTCGCCATCCTCAACGGCACAACGGTGGAGCCGATTCATGCGGTGGCGTCCCCGAAACAGCAGCACGCCCCGGCCGCGGCGAAGCCGAAAACCAAGGCGGCCTCGCCCGCGGTCCGTGACGTCCTGGAGTTCGTCCGCACCGCTCCGGGACCGGTGGTCGGCGCGATGGTGGCGCATCGGGCCCTCACCGCAGACCCGTCCCTGAAGACAGACTGGGGCGGCTTCGGCAAGTTCGGGACCTGGGTCGCCCAGATCGGCCAAAGCGTCGAATATTCCCCGGCACAGGGCGGGTGGGTCTGGGACGCCAAGCGGTTTTCGAGCGAGGATCTTCCCGCCCCGGCAGACCTGCAGCCCGGCATCGAGGAGCAGGTCACGAGGGTGACGGATGTTCCGGCACTGTCCGAGGCCCAGTTCCGGCAGGTGTTCCTGGCCATGGCGGCCAGGCTGCGTGAGCATCCGCTCAACCGCACCGAATTGTCCCGGCTGGTCCGGGATGACTGCGTCAGCGCGGGCCAGCCGGTCTCCCGCAACGCGGTGAACTTTGTCCTGCAGGGCCTCGCCTACGCCAATTTCCAGCTCAACGACCAGGCCACGGCACCAGATCTCGCAGCAGCCTGGACCGCGAACGTGGAGGAACTCTGCCGGGTGGCGCTGCTGGAGTTCGACGCCGCCGAGAAGTCAGCGGTGCGCCGCTGGGCCAGCGGCGGGCTGCTGCAGTCCACGCAGACTGGCGACTCCACCGCCTAGCGCTTCCAGGCGGCATCACAAGGTGGCGGCTTCTTCCTGCGCCAGTCTGACCAGCCGAAGTTCGTCCTCCACTGCGCGGGCAGGCCAATAATCCTTCGCCAGCTCTCCCGCCCGGGTCCGGTCTGCCTCCGGGAAGAGCTTGCCGAACAGCCCGGCGGCGTGAAGCAGGGCGATCAGCGCCGTGGTCCTGTCATCGGGCGCCTTGGAAACGGGGGCCTTGGGCTCGGGTGCGGCACCGGGCTCCCCCGCAGCGGGCGCGGCACCGGGCTCCCCGGCATCGGACGTGGTCTCGGGCTCCCCGGCAGCGGACGTGGTCTCGGGCGCCTCGTTACCGGGCGTGGCATCGGGCGCCGCGGCCTTTGCCTCGGCAGCGGACGCCTCGGCATCAGGTGTGGTCTCGGGCGCTTTGACGTCGGCCTTTGCGGGCTCCGGAGGCGCACCGCTGAGTGCTGCTTCGATTTTTTCCAGGAGCGCAGCTTCCGGACCGTGATCCTTCTCCGGGTACCGCCTGGACTTGAACAGACCAAGGCGTCTTTCGCCGACGGGTTCCAGGATGCCCAGGGTCGCCATCCTCTCGTAGACACGCTGCACTTCGGCCCGGCCCTCCAGCATGGAGACCCAGCTCTTGGGAGTGTGGGGCCGGGATTTGCCCCGGATAAGCTCGAGCTCGCGCTGGAAGTCCGTGTTCGGGACGGCGCCGGTCGCCCTGACGTGCTTGCCCTGCAGTTCGATGGCGCCAAGCAGGTCCAGCTCGGCCAGTATTGCCCCGGCCACAGTGGTCCTGAGTGCAAACACCGGCACCTCGTGTGAGCCGTCCTTGTCGTTCGTCGCCAACAGCAGGAAGGCCTGCGGAAGGCTCAGCTCCCCCGCCTTGGGTGTTTCAGGTGTCTTAGCATCCATACGCTCATGGTGGCGCAGTCGCGCCGCCACCACAATGAGGATTTGTACCCCTCTACGGAGCAGATCAGGCGTGCTGATCGACGAACGGAAGACGCTGTTGGCCCGCAGCCGACGACGGTTGGCTAGGTGACGGCTTCTACCTCCGCCAGTCTGATCATGCGCAGTTCGTCCACCACCGCACGGGAGGGCCAATGTCCATTCGTCAGCTCCCTCACCCTGCTCTGATCTGCTGCCGGGAAGAGCTTACCGAGCAGCCCGGCCGCTTCAAGCAGGGCGATCAGCGCCGTGGTTCTGGCATCGGGCACCTTTGGCGAAGGCTTGGCATCGGGGGCTCTGGAACCAGGAACGGCACCGGGCGCCTCGGCATGGGGCGCCTCTGTTTCAGGCTTGGCTGCGGGCGCCGTGGCGTCGGCCTTCGCGGGTTCCGGCGGCGCGCCGATGAGTGCCGCTTCGATCTGTTGCAGGAGCGCGGCTTCCGGACCGTGATCCTTTTCCGGGTACCGCATGGACTTGAACAGACCAAGGTGTTTCTCGCCGACCGGTTCCACGATGCCCCGTGAGGCCATCTGCTCGTAGACACGCTGCACCTCGGCGCGGCCCTCCAGCATGGCGACCCACCGCTTCGGAGTGTGGGGCCGGGATTTGCCCCGGATGAGCTCCAGCTCGCGCTGGAAGTCCGTGTGCGGGGCGGTGCCGGTCGCCCTGATGTGCTTGCCCTGCAGCTCAATGGCACCGAGCAGGTCCAGCTCGGCCAGTATTGCCCCGGCCAAGGTGGTCCTGAGTGCGTATACCGGCACGGCAGGTTTGCCGTCGCTGTCGTTTGTCGCCAGCAGGAGGAAAGCCTGGGGAAGGCTCAGTTCCTCCGCCTTGGGTGTCATAGCGTCCATACGATCATGGTGGCTCAGTTGCGCCGCCACCACAACGAGTATTTACAAGCCGGAAACCAAAAAGCCTGTTCGCAAACGAAATTGCAGAGTACATTAGATGCAATCCGCCTTGCAGAGTGATGTGCGATACAGAAGGGGTCCGGACTTGAAAACCACTGCGGCAGATCTTGAAGCCGGCGCGGCAGGCGTCAACGGCGCCGGCAACGATTTCCATGCCTGGCTCGGTGACGCGCTTCCGGACGTTCCGCTGTCCAAGGCCCAGACCCGGGTGGTCGATGTCATCGCCCGCAATCCGCAACTTTCGTCCTACGCCGACATCGCCGAGATCGCCCAGCGCGCCGACGTCAACAACTCCACGGTGGTGCGCACGGCCCAGCATCTGGGCTACCGGGGCTGGCCCGATCTCCAGCGGGAGCTGCGCTCCCGGTACCTCGTGATGATCTCCACCGAGGACACCCTGGCCGAGCACGGCGAACACCGCAGTCCGCTCCATGACGCGCTCAACCACGACATCGAGAACCTGCGCCTGACGCTGGAGTCCAATACGGCCGACGACGCCGAGGCCGCCATCGCGGCCATGGCCGCCGCCCGGTCCATCACCGTCGTCGGGCTTGGCTCCTTCGCCGGTCCCGCCAGCGTGATGGCGCACCTGGGCTCCACCATGGGATACCCCATCACCCTGGAGAACCGCGGCGGCGTCCACCTCGCTTCCAGCGCCAACACCCTGGGCGAAGGGGACGTCCTGGTGGTCATCAACATGTGGCGCTCCATCCGGCAGATCATCGTCACCGCCGAAGCCGCCAAGCAGGCAGGCGCCACGGTCATTGCCGTCAGCGACATGCGCCGCGGCCCCCTGGCAGCTGCGGCTGACCACCTTCTGGTGGTGGCCTCGGAAGGAATTTCCTTCTTCCAGTCCGTCACGGCCGCAAACTCAGTGGTCTACGGCCTGCTCGCGGGCATGGAGGCAGCGCATCCCGAACGCAGCCGCGCCGCCATCCGCCGCACCCAGCAGCTGTGGAAAGACCTGGACATCTATCTCGACTGACCCCGCCAACCCTGACCCGTCCCCCACCCGCATACTTCAGGAGCAGTTCATGAACACCAGCACTGACCGCCGCATCGCCGTCATAGGCCTCGGAGCCATGGGCGGGGCGATGGCCGCCACCCTCCACAAGTCCGGCTGGGACGTCACCGGCTTCGACCCCTCCGAGGCGGCCCGGGCCGCCGCCGCGCAATCTGGGATTGCCACCACGGCCAATCTTGAGGATCTCGCCGGGACCCCGTACGCGGTGCTCTCCCTGCCCGCAGCCAGCATCGTGGAAACCACCGTGCCCCGGCTCCTGGCGGCCCCGGGAACTGTCGCGATCATTGATACCACCACCTCGGAACCGGCCACCAGCAAGCTCATGGCCTCCCTCGCCGAAGCGCAGGGGGCAGCCTTCGTGGACGCGCCGGTCTCCGGCGGCCGCGACGGGGCTGCAACGGGATCCCTGAGCGCCTTCGTCGGCGCAACCGATGCGGCCCTTGCCGCGGCGGAGCCGGTCCTGCTCGCCCTCACCGGCGGCAAGTACAGCCACATCGGGGGCCCCGGCAGCGGCAACGTCGTCAAGCTCCTCAACAACGTCCTGGCAGCGGCGAATCTGGTCTCCGTGGGCGAGGCCCTCGGCGTCGCCAAGGCCTACGGCATCGATCCTGCCACGGCCGCGGCCAGCATCAGCGAGGCCTCCGGCGGCAGCAAGGTCTCCGCGAACATGTACCCGAACTGGGTGCTCAGCGGCAGCCACGACTCAGGCTTCTCGCTGGGCCTTATGGCCCGGGACGCCGCCCTCGCCGTGGAGGTCGCCGCGCAAATCGGCGAACGCCCGGCCCTGCTGGCAGCCGTGGCGGGCCAGTGGCAGGACGCCCTGGCCGTCCTCGGACCGGGGGCCGACTTCACCGAAATCGCCAGGACCGTCGCCCCGGCCATCACGCCCGCCGGCGCACCCGGCACCACCAACGGCACCACCGCCGTCGCCTAAGCCCCCCAGCCACGAAGGAACACCCCCTTGAGCCCCACCACAGCACCCACCACCTCCTCAGCAGCCACCGCCCGGGCGGTCCTGGACGCGGCCTTCCCCACCGGCCTCGGCGCCTTCCTTGACGGCCGGACAGTTGCCGGCAGCGGCGAGAGCATCACCCTCACGGCAGCGGCCACGGGGGAAGCCTTTGCCACGTACGCCGACCCAGGAACCGACGGCGCCAACGCCATCCTGGAAAGCTCGACGGCGGGTGCGGCGGTGTGGGGCGGAATGAACGGATTCGAGCGGGCGGCCATCCTGCGCAACGTCAGCCGCGTCGTGGAAGCCCACGCGGAGGAACTGGCCATCCTCGAGTCCGCCACCACGGGAAAGCCCATCCGCGACGCCCGCGTCGAAGCCGCCAAAGTGGCCGAAATGTTCGGCTACTACGCCGGCTGGGCCGACAAGCTGACGGGGCTGACCATTCCCGTTCCCGGGCTCTGGCACACCTACACCGAACGCGTCCCGTGGGGCGTCGTCGTCGCCATCACCCCCTGGAACGCCCCGCTGTTCACGGCCGGCTGGAATTCCGCCGCGCCGCTGGCCGCCGGCAACGCCGTCATCATCAAACCCAGCGAATTCACCCCGGCCTCCTCGGTCCGGCTCGCCCAGCTGGCCCACGAAGCGGGGCTGCCGGCCGGCGTCTTCAACGTCGCGGCGGGACTGGGCCAGACCGTCGGAGCGGCCCTCACCACCGACCGGCGGGTCGGCAAGATCAGCTTCATCGGCTCCGTCCCCACGGGACGGCGGGTGGCTGTCGCGGCCGCGCAGGCCGGGATTCCCGCCCTGCTGGAACTCGGCGGCAAGAGCGCCAACATTGTCTTCGCCGACGCCGACCTGGACCGTGCCGCCGACGGCGCCATCTCGGCGATCTTCTCCGGAGCGGGCCAGTCCTGCGTCGCCGGATCACGGCTTCTGGTGGAGCGCAGCGTGCACGCCCGGTTCGTCGAACTGGTGGCGGACAAGGCCGCGCGGCTGCGGGTCGGCGACCCGCTGGACGCGGCCACCGAGGTGGGTCCGATCATCACGGCCCAGCAGTTCGCCACCGTCACCTCCCTCATCGAGGCAGGGCTGAGCGACGGCGGACGCCGGGTCACCGGAGCGGCGCTCCCGGAGGCACTCGCCGGGTCCCCGCTGGCCGGCGGGCACTGGGTCATGCCGACCCTGCTCGACGGGGTGACGCCCGAGAACCGCCTCGAAACCACGGAGGTTTTCGGTCCCGTGGTGGGCGCCGACGCGTTCGACACGGAAGCGGAGGCGATTGCCCGCGCCAACAACACCAACTTCGGCCTCGCCGGGGCCGTGTGGACCTCCGATGTCTCCCGCGCGCACCACATTGCCCGGGAGGTGCGGGCCGGCACATTCTGGATCAACTCCTACAAGACCATCCACGTGGCCGTTCCGTTCGGCGGCTTCGGCGATTCGGGCCACGGCCGCTCCTCCGGTCCGGGCGTCCTGGACGAGTACACGCAGACCAAGGCCATCTGGGTGCCCACGCGCGCAGCCGGCTCCCCCTTCCCGTCGCTGTCCTACTAGAACAGGCAGAAACTCATGGAACTGACAGACACAACCCCCGCGATGGCGACCCTCCGCGCCGCCCTGGCCGACGGCGTCGAGGACTGGAGGCCCCGGGTCCACGCCATGGCGCGGGAAATCCATGCCCACAAGGAGGTCTCCTTCGAGGAGGTCCGCTCGGCCGAAGCGGCAGCGGCACTGCTGGCCGAGGGCGGGTTCGAGGTGGAACGCGGCACCGGCGGCCTGCCCACAGCCTTCACCGCGAGCGCCGGCAGCGGGGAACTGACGGTGGCCCTGTGCGTGGAATACGATGCGCTCCCGAACATCGGACACGCGTGCGGGCACAATCTGATCGCGGGCGCCTCCGTCGCTGCCGCGCTGGCCCTGCGGCCCTACGTGGACGAACTGGGCATCACGCTGAAGGCGATCGGAACGCCCGCCGAGGAGCACGGCGGCGGCAAGGCCCTCCTGCTGGAACGCGGGGCGTTCGACGGCGTCGGCCTGGCCCTGATGGTTCATCCCGTCCAGGACGGCCTGACCTATAACCCGGCAGGCACGAGCGCCCAGGCCGTGGGCCGGTACAAGGCAACGTTCACCGGGAAGGCCGCCCATGCGGCGGCAGCCCCGCATCTCGGGGTCAACGCCGCGGACGCCGCCGTGCTGAGCCAGGTCGCCATCGGATTGCTGCGCCAGCAGATCCCCGCGGACCACCGCATCGCGTGCTTCGTGGCCGAAGCCGGGCACGTCACGAACATCATTCCGGAACGGGCAGTGGTCCAGTTCGAATGCCGGGCCTTCACCATGACGGAATATGAGGCGCTGCTCGAACGCGTCCGGCGCTGTTTTGAGGGAGCCGCGGTGGCCACCGGAACCACCCTGGCCATCGAGGCATCAGAACCCCTCTACGAGCCGCTGCTGCAGGACAACGCCCTGGCCGCACACTGGACCGGGGCGATGGCGGAGTTCGGCAAGGACATCTCCCCCTCCGCCGGCCTCAGCGGCGGCTCCACCGACATGGGCAACGTCTCCCAGGTCATCCCGTCCCTGCATCCGTGGCTCAGCATCCCCGGCGCGGACGTCCCGATCCACTCCCACGCGTTTGCCGCGCTGGCCGACTCCCCGGAAGCCTACGGCGTGATGTTCGAGGCCGCCACCGCGCTGGCCTGGACCGTCGCCGCCGCGGCCTCAACCCCCACCGAACGATCACGCTTCACCCAAGCGGCATACCGCCGTCGTACTTTCACCCAGGAAGGCACATCATGAGCACCCCCACCAAGGCAGCCCGGATAGACACGGCCGGCCCCAAACTGACCATCCCGGTTGCCGCCCTGGCCCTGGTCATCGCCGTCGCGGTGCAGTTCATCGGCCAGGCCAAAATTGATCTTGGAATCGGCGCCATCATCATCTTCCCCATGGTCTGGGGGCTCATTCTGGGTCTCCTGGTCTCCGTCCAGAAGTTCAAGCCGCTGGGCCTGGACCTCCAGCGGGTGGCGGCCGCCCTGGTGGGTGTCGCCGTCCTGCTCCTGGTCGCCCGGCTGGCCTTCAACATCGGGCCCAGCCTTCCCAGCCTGATCAAGGCCGGGCCGGCGCTGCTCCTTCAGGAGGTCGGCCACCTGCTGGGCACGATCATGCTGGCGCTCCCCCTGGCCGTCCTGCTCCGGATGGGCAAGGCAACGGTGGGCGCCACGTTCTCCCTGGACCGGGAACCGTCGTTCGCCATGGTCTCGGAAAAATACGGACCCGATTCGGACCAGTACCGCGGTGTGCTGGCCATGTACGTCTTCGGAACGCTGTTCGGCGCCGTGTTCATCACCCTCCTCACCTCGCTCGTCGCCAACTGGAAGATCTTCGATCCGCTGGCCCTGGCCATGGGCGCCGGCGTGGGTTCCGGCTCCATGATGGCGGCGTCCGCGGCCAGCATCGTCGCCGCCTACCCGGCCGACCAGGAAGCCATCCTCGGCATGGCAGCCGTGTCCAACCTGATCACCACGGTCCTGGGCGTCTACGTCGGCATCTACATCGCGCTGCCGCTGGCCGACCGCTTCTACAAGGCGCTCACCCGCAAACAGGCAACCCGCGAAGCTGCCGTCGTGGCCGCAGGCGCCGCCCAGGTCCGTAGCGCCGCCGACATCGACCGGGACGAGGCCCAGGCCGAAGAAAACCGCCGGTTCCGCGAACAGGTCGCCGAGTCCTCGGCAGCCATCAAGCTTCCGCTCTGGCTGTCCCTGTCCGTCCTCACGGTCCTGGGCATCGGCACGGCGTCGGTGGCGGCCAAGGGATTCAGCCTGTCGATCGTCGCCGGGTACGGAATCATGCTAGCCCTGGTCCTGGTCAGCATCGGGCTGTCGAAGGTCACCCGGAAAATCTCGGCGATCGTCTACATCACCACCATCGGCGCCTACGTTTCCAGCCCCTGGTTCTTCGGTGCCGCAGCGCTCACCACGGTCATCAAGACGGTCGACTTCCTGTCCATCGCCACCGTCATGCTGACGCTCGCGGGCCTGTCCCTGGGCAAGGACATCCCGCTGCTGAAAACCATCGGCTGGAAGATCATTCCCGTGGGCCTGGTCGCGATCACCGCGTCCTTCCTGCTCTCCACCGTGATCGCCGAGTTCGCCCTGGGGCTCTGGCACTGACACGCAGCACCGGACTTCGGAACAGAAAGAACGGACGACGGCGGGAGCTCCCGCCGTCGTCCGTTTCCGTTGGGCGCGGTGCCTGCTGGCATGGTGCCTGAAGCGGCGCCCCGCAGCTCAGACGTGCTGGTCGACGAGCACCGGGTTGCCGTCCGGGTCCAGGACGACAAAGCTCGACGGCCCCGTGGATCCCTCGTCTGCCTCGGAAAGGAACTCCATGCCTTTGGCCTTCAGTTCCCGCTGGAGTTCGCGGACATCGGTGAACGGGTCCACCGCCTCCGCGTTCTGGTTCCAGCCCGGGTTGAAGGTGAGCATGTTCTTCTCAAACATGCCCTGGAAGAGGCCGATGACCGTCTCACCGTTCTTCAGGATCAGCCAGTTCTGGGTGATGTCGCCCCCGAATCTGCTGAAGCCGAGTTTTTCGTAGAAGGCGGCAGATGCCGCGATGTCCTTGACGGCGAGACTGACGGAAAAAGCGCCGAGCTGCATGTGTTGCTCCACTCTCCAGGGGACGGGTCTTACCGATGATACGCGCCGCCATCTCAGGCGAAGACGCGGACCGGCCGGGCCTCGCGGGTGGCGCTCGGCTGGGATATCCCAGCCGAGCGTTTGAGTTAGCGGACGACGTCGAGGCTCACCAAAGTGGCGCCCCCACCCTCGGCGAAGACCGCCAGGGAGGTGCTTGTTTCGCCGGGAAAGATCTGGTCCGTGATGGTGGCCAGCCCGTCCTGGGCGAAAACTTCCACCGAGCAGCGGTCCAGGAATACCCGCAGCCGCAGCCGGCCTTCCTCCAGCGGCACCGCCACTCTGTCCACTGAAGCGAACGACTCGTGGAAGGCCGTGTTGCCGGATGCAGTCCGGTCCAGGCTCAGCACGCCCGTGCCCGGATCGTACGCAAGAACCGTCCGTTCGCCGCCATCCGCCCGGAGCAGCAGGCCCACCTTCCCGGCGGTGCCGGGCTCGAGTTCGGCGTCGATCCGCAGCACGTCGCCGGACGCTTCTGCCGGGAGCCAGCGCGTCCCGGGAGGAAGAGACCGGCCAGCTTCGCTGTAGGTACGGGCTCCGCCATCTTCCAGGGGATCCACGGCCGCTTGCATCAGCACCACGCGGCCGCCCCGCGTCGCCAGCCTGATTTCCCGCGCCAGGGACATTGCGCTGCGCCAGCCGCTCGTAGGCGTGACGGCACCGTACTGCCAGTTGTTCATCCAGCCGATCATCAGCCGGCGCCCGTCCGGGGCATTGCTGAAGGAGACGGCCGCGTAATAGTCCCGTCCCCAGTCCAGCCAGCCGTACTCGGCCATACGGCTGTCATCCTGTTCGAGTCCCTCGGTGACCGTGGTCTCGGAGGCGAATGCGACGCCGTCGAAAGTACCAAGGAAGTACTGGCCGCCGGAGCCGCCAGCTATTCCGCCGGGGCTCAGGTTCACCACCAGCACCCATTTGGTGTTGCCGGCGTCGCCGTCCACCGGCAGCTCGAACAGGTCCGGGCATTCCCACACTCCCCCGGTGGCGTTCGCCGGGCCGAAGGTGCTGAGGTATTCCCAGGCTTTGAGGTCGGCGGACTTGTAGAGGACAACTTCCCGGTCCATCGCTTCCACGGCCACCATCACCCAGTAACTGCCGGCGCTACCGTCGTACCAGAAGACTTTCGGGTCACGGAAGTCGGCCGACGCACGGTCCAGCACGGGGTTCCCGGCGTACTTCGTCCACGTTGCGCCGTCGTCGTTGCTGTACGCGAGGGACTGCGCCTGGCGGCCCGCCAGGCGGGACCCGGCGGAGTATGCGCTGGTGTAGATGGCCACCAGCGGCACGGTTGTCCCGGCTCCGAATCCGCTGGTGTTGTGGACATCCGCAACGGCGGAACCGGAGAAGATGGCTTCCTGCTCATCACAGGGGATGGCCACCGGCTGCTCGTCCCAGCGGACCAGATCGGCTGAGGTGGCATGGCCCCAGGACATGTTGCCCCAGACCTCGCCCTGCGGGTTGTGCTGGTAGAAAAGGTGGTAAATGCCGTTGGAGTAGACCAGGCCGTTGGGGTCGTTCAGCCAGTTGCGGGCTGCCGTGAAGTGGTACTGCGGCCGGAACTGGGAGTCAATGGTGAAGCCTGATTTCATGGCTGCGGGTTCAACTTTCGGGATGAGGAGGGAGGCCATAAAGGGCATCAGCCTTTGACGCCGCTGGAGGCGATGCTGTTGATGAAGGACTTCTGGAAAGCGATGAAGAGGACCACCACGGGGACCGTGATGAGGGACGCGTAGGCCATGACCTCACCCCAGGAGACGTTGAGCTGGAAGAAGTACTGGATGCCGATCATGACCGGGCGGAGTTCCTCGGACTGGACCACCATGAGGGGCCAAAGGTACGAGTTCCAGGCCGGCAGGAACGTCAGGATCGCGACCGTGGCCGTGGCCGGGCCGGCCAGCGGCATGACCACCTGGCGGTAGATCTTGAACCAGCCCGCGCCGTCGATCCGGGCGGCTTCATCCAGCTCCTTGGGGATGGATTCGAAGTACTGGTGGTAAAGGTAGATGGAGAACGCATTGGCGATGAACGGAATGATCTGGACCTGATAGGTGTCCAGCCAGCCCTTCGAGATCTCGAGGCTGAAGCCGCTGAGCTCGAAGTACGGCAACTGGTTGACCCACCAGACCAGGGGCAGTGCCAGGGTCTGGAACGGCACGATCAGCGTGGCCAGGATGACCGTGAACACCACCCGTTTGCCACGCACTTCCATGCGGGACAGGGCGAAGGCGCAGAGGCTGTTGATGAAGATGCCCAGGACCACCGTGACGGCGGAGATGCCGATGGAGTTGATCAGGAAACGGGCGGCCGGGACCCGGTCGAACACCGCCGCGTAGTTGTCAAAGGAGATGTTTCCCACCGGCAGGAAAGCCGCAGCGGAGGACATGTCCCCGAAGATCTGGGTGTCAGGCTTAAGCGAGGAAACCAGCATAAAAACGATCGGGAAGGCGGCGACGGCGGCGAACAGGATCCGCAGCAGCATGGTCCCTGCATTATTGAGGGTGCTGAGTCGAGGCGAGTTTTTCACGTCAGTCCTTCTCTCGGGTCAGGTAGCGCTGCACCGCTGAAATGAGCAGCACGAGGACGAAGAAAACCAGCGAGATCGCGGAGGCATAGGAGGTTTCCTGCTGTTTGAAGCCGGAGCGGACAGCCTCGTAGATGATGGTGGTGGTGGAATCGAGCGGTCCGCCCTGGGTCATGACGCTGACCTGGTCGAAGAGGCCGAGAGCCTGGATGGTGATGGTCACCAGGACCAGGCTGCGGGTGTGCTTCAGTCCGGGCCAGGTGACGTACCGGAACTGATGCCAGGGGCTCGCACCGTCCAACTGGGCCGCCTCGTACAGTTCTCCGGAGATGCTCTGCAGGCCGGCGAGCCAGATAATCATATGGAATCCGGCGGCCTGCCAGATGGACAGCGCGATGATGGCGGGCATGGCCGTTGCGGGATCGTTGAGCCAGTCGGCTCCTTGGATGAGGCCGAAGCTGAAGGTGGACAGCAGCTCGTTGATCAGGCCGTCCTTGCGGTACATAAACAGCCACAGCAGGGAGACCACGACCATGGACGTGACCACGGGCAGGAAGTAGACGGTGCGGAAGAAGTTCACGCCGCGGAATTTCTTGTTGATCAGCAGCGCCATGGCCAGGGCCAGGGCTGACTGCACGGGGACCACCACCACGGCGAAGTAGGTGACGTTCAGGAGTGCCCGCCAGAAGGTGGGGTCCGCGAACAGCCGGGCGAAGTTGTCCGTGCCGACGAACTCCACCGGCCGGGGCGAGATCAACCGGGCGTTGGTGAACGCCAGGCCGAAGCCCAGGATGGCCGGAAGGAATACAAAGAGCAGCAGCAGCACCGCTGCGGGGGCGATCATGCCCCAGCCGCTGATCTGTTCGCGCAGGAAGCCGGCCCGGCGGTGGCGCGGTGCGGACGGCAGCGGCGCGGGCGCCGTTGCGACGGCGGGGCGGGGACGGGTGGGAAGTGGGCTTGTTGTCATGGGATTCTCCGTTGACCTGCAGCACCGGGGGGACGACGACGGCGGAACTCTCCCGCCGTCGTCGTCCTCCGCGGAGGGCTGCTAGTTCTTGTAGCCGCCGTTGGACTTGATATTGGCGTCAATGGCCTTGACTGCTTTGTCCAGGGCTCCCTGGGGATCGGCGCCTGCGAGAACGTCCTGCACGGCCTTGCCGTATTCGGTGGCGATAAAGGGGTAGGCCGGGGTCTCGGGACGCATCACGGCGTACTTGCGGGAGAAGTCCATGAAGATCCGGTTGGCGCCGCCCTCCGCGAATTCGGGGATCAGCGCTGCAGCCTCCTCCGTTGCCGGGATGGTGCCCGTGGCCTTGGCAACTGCGGCCATGTTTTCCGGCTTCAGTGAGTAGGAGAGGTAGTCCATGGCGGCGTCGGTGTTGGCGCAGCCCTCGGTGACGCCCCACTGCCAGGAAGCGCCGCCGATCTTGGGCCCGTTGCCGAGGTCCACGGTGGGCATGACCACAAGGTCCTCGCCGAGTGAAGCGCGGGCCTTGTCCGCGGCCCATGAGCCGGTGTACAGCACGCCGCTCTTGTTGTTCAGGAAGTCCTGGGTGGAGTCCTTGCCGCTCTTCGTGGCCATAAAGCCCTGGTCTGCCAGTCCGCGGAACCACTTGGCCCATTCCACGGCCTTGTCCCCGTTGAGGACACCGTCCGCCGTCTGGAAGCCGTCGCGGTTGATGAGGTCGGCGCCGAAGGACTGCAGCAGCGGCGAGTAGCCGTAGGGCAGCCACTCTCCGCTGCCGGCGGTCCCCATATCCAGCGGGTATTCCCACTTGCCCAGGGCCTTGAGCTTGGTCAGCGCGTCCTGGAACTCGTCCTCCGTCCACGGCTGCTCGATTGTTGCGGCGCGGACCCCGGCCGCCTTCAGGTCCGAAGCCCGTGCCAGCATGGCCAGCGCGACATCGTAGTGACCGACAGCGTAGGTTTCGCCCTCCCACTTGGCCACGGTGCTGGGCAGGTTGGCGGAAAGGTCGGTGGAGAGCTTGAGCGGGGTCAGGTACTTGGCCCACGCCCAGTTGGGGACATTGGGACCGTCGATGTCAACGATGCAGGGAAGCTTCCCTGCAGCGGCCGCAGAGACCACGGAGTCGTTGTAGGAGTCCTGCGGAAACGCCTGCACCTTGATCTTGGCCTTGGCGTCACTGCTCTGGTTATAGGCGTCTACGACGCCCTGGATCGCGGCCAGCTCCTCCACGTTGCCGGCGTTGTGGGTCCACATGGTGATCTCGTTGGAGCCTTCGGAGGTGGCCGAGGCACTGCCTTTTCCACAGGCGCCGAGGCTG
Source organism: Pseudarthrobacter oxydans (assembly GCF_030812335.1). Classification (GTDB taxonomy): domain Bacteria; phylum Actinomycetota; class Actinomycetes; order Actinomycetales; family Micrococcaceae; genus Arthrobacter; species Arthrobacter oxydans_B. The sequence continues at coordinate 134,049 of NZ_JAUSSN010000010.1, read as the reverse complement.
CTGACCAGGGCGGCCGCCGTTATGCTGGTGGCCAGGATCCGAGTGAATCGCTTGTTCATGAGTGAGTCTTTCTGCTTATTTTGTACGCGGATGATTAGCCCGGGTCCTTTGGGGCGCGGCCGGTGCAACGGCTGCGTCCCTTTTTGCGGGGTCCGGGATGGGTCTGTGCTGGCGTTGGGGTGGGTATGGCTGAGGGTGACTAGTCCGGCGGCGGACCGACGGACCCCCGCTCGATGAGCGGGCAGGAAAACATCTCCTGGACGGCTGCCGTCGCGGGGCCTTCGATATCGTCGAGGAGCCGGGTGACCGCCCAGCGTCCCATCTCATAGTGCGGAAGCGCCACGGTGGTGAGTCCGGGCCAGAGCGCCGCGGCGATCAGCTCGAGGTTGTCCACACCTACGATGGAGACGTCCTCGGGAATGCGGAGCCCCAGTGCAGCAGCGGCCTGGTAGGCGCCCATGGCCACCCGGTCGCTGAAGCAAAACAGTCCCGTTGGCCGCTCCGGGCGCTGCAGCAGCTCCAGGGCAATTTCCCGCCCGGCAGTAGTATCAGGCACCCCCGCGGTCACGAGTTCCGGATTGAACTGGAGGCCGTGGCGGTCCAGCGCGTTCCGGTAGCCCTGCAGCCGCCCGTGGGTCGCCGGGATGTTGTCGATGTTGCTCAGCATCCCGATCCTGGTATGGCCGGCCTTGATGAGGGCTTCCACGGCTGTTTCCGCCGCTGCAACTTCGTCCGGGACCACCGAAGAGATGGACCGGTCTGCCGTAGCGGCATCGAGAAGGACGGTGGGCAACGTGCCCAGTTCCGCCGGAAGGCTGACGCCCTGGTGGTACATCCTCGCGTAGACGATCCCATCCACCTGGTGCTGCTGCAGTGTCCGGATTTCGCGGTTTTCGAGTTCAGGATCGCGGCCGGAGTTGACCACCATGAGTACGTAACCGCGCTCATAGGCGGCGTCCTGGGCGCCCCTGATCATGGCCCCGGCGAAAGGCGTGGTGGTGATTTCGTCGCTGACGAGGCCCAGGATCTGCGACCGCTGGTTGCGCAGTCCGCTGGCGAGCCGGTTGGGAGCGTAGCCAAGGTCCTTGGCCACCGCCCGCACATGCTGCTGGGTCTGGGGATTGACGCGGGAGCTGGTGGCGTCATTGAGGGCGTGGGAAACCGTAGTTACGGAAACGCCGGCGGCCTTCGCCACTTCCCGGATGCCTATCTTTGTCGCCATTGACCTGTCCTTTGCAAAACGTTTTGCCTGTTGTGTTGATCACAGTATCCAAAACGTTTTGCAACTGTCAACCCTTCTGCCGTTCCGCGCAGGAACGGGACGATGTTGCACCTCGCCCCCAGGAACACTCCCGGCACCGGGATTCAGGGGAGAATGGAACGCATGACCCTTACGACGTTCGCCCTTGTCCGCCATGGCCAGACGGACTGGAACGCCCAGCGCCGGCTGCAGGGGTCCACCGACATTCCCCTGAACGACGTCGGCCGCGGCCAGGCGCGCGACGCCGTCGCCGTCCTGTCCGGCTACGACTGGGACATGATCGTGTCGTCGCCGCTGAGCCGTCCCGCGGAAACTGCAGATCTCATTGCGGCAGGGCTGGGACTCGGCCTTGCCCGCCGCGTCCCTGAGCTCACCGAACGCAACTTCGGACCCGCCGAAGGCTTGCAGGACGGCCCCGAACTGGACGCGCTGCGCATCCCCGACGGTTTCCGCGGCGCAGAAAGCCAGGACAGTGCAGCCCGCCGCGGGTTGGCCGCGCTGGAAGCTCTCGCCGAGGAGTTCCGCGGCCGCCGCGTTCTGGCGGTCGCCCACGGCTCCCTGCTCCGCGTGAGCCTCAGCCGGGCGATCGGCCGCACCCTGCACAGCATCGATAACGCCGCGCTCAATCTGGCCCACCACCATCCCGTTGACGGCTGGCAGCTCGAATACTTCAACGGAGAGCGGGTTGCCGCCGGCGTTCCGGGCTGAGCCGCACCGGCGGAACAGCAGCGGCCGGAATCCGGCCGCTGCTTCGCATCACGCGGCGTCGTCGACCGTGATGACAATCTTGCCGCGCGTATGCCCTTCCATATTGAGCCGGAAGGCGTCGGCGGCCTCCGGCAACGGGAACGTCCGGGCAACCTCAACGCGGATGTTGTGCCGATCCACCAGGTCGGCGAGCTCCTGCAGTTGGGCGCCGACGGGGTTGACCCACATCCAGGTGCCGCCGTGAGGCCCAGACGGGTCAGGACCTGATATGCCGTCAAGCCCCGCCAGGGGAAGACCGGCGGACTCGTTCCACCCCAGGGCTGCCGGCTTGCGGGCCAGGAGCCGTTCCCACAGGGCAATGTACTATTCCGCACCGGGCGGTGAATGCGCATCTCACCGTGCCGCTGTCGTGCTGTCCGCCTGCTGGGCCCGCTACTCGCCGAGGAACCGCAGCAGGAACGGGACGGTGGCGTGCATCGTCCGCAGGTCCCCGCCGCTGGCGGACTGCTCGCCGAGGTAGTCGCCGTGGCCGCCGGGGACGACCAGCAGCCGGGCGCCCGGGATGGCGCCGGCCATCCGCGCGGCATACCTGGCGGTGACAACGTCGCGGTCGCCGCTCACCACCAGTGTGGCGGCGGCGATGGTGCCCAGCTCCGCATCGGACCATCCGGGGAAGTCCAGGATGCGCCCGCGGTCCAGCTCGAAGAGCCGCTCCAGGTGGCCCGGTTCGGCGTTGAGACGGCGGTCGGCGTCCTTGTAGGTCTCCGGCATGTCATCCAGGGTGGCCGTAGCCATGGCGTCCCAGAACTCGTCCGGTACGGCATCACGGCTCGCAAAAGTGGAGGCCGCGATGAGGCGCCTTACGGCGGCGGGACGCGCGAGGGCCAGCGCGATCGCGGTGTGGCCGTCGGCGCTGAACCCCAGCACATCCACGCTCTCCACGTTGAGCCGGTCCAGCACAGCGAGGATGTCCCCGGCGGAGTTCTCGGCAGTAAGGGGACGGCCGGTGGGCTGGGTGCGGCCGTGGCCCTCCTCCTCGACGGCAATCACCTGGCGCTGTTTGGCGAGCACCGGAATGAGCTCCCTGAAGTTGGTGCCGATCGTGAAGCCGCCGCCCGGGATAAGGAGCAGCGGCGGCTGGCCGGGCACAGCCCGGCCGTGGACCTCGTAATACATGCGAAGCCCGTGGTTGTCCGCGTAGCCGTGGGTGAAGCTCACACGGCATCGTAACGCCGGGCGGCGCCGAGAAAAAGGGCCAGATCCGGCAGGGATCCATCAAACCATGTTGATCGATCTAGTCAGATTGATATAATTGATTCGTGAGCTACACCACATCATCCGCGTATCAGGCGGATCCGCCGGGGTTTCTGCGCCTGGCCGGGCACCCAGTGCGGTGGCAGCTGCTAACCGAGCTGGCGCGCAGCGACCGGCAGGTGCGCGAGCTGACGGCGCTGGTGGGCCAGCGGCAGAGCCTGACGTCCTACCATCTGGGTCAACTGCGCACGGGCGGGCTGGTGACCATGCGGCGTAGCTCGGCTGACGGGCGTGACACCTACTGCAGCCTCAACATGTCGGCGTTTCGCGAACGCCTTGCCGAGGCCGGCGGGGCCCTTCACCCGGGCCTGCGGCTTGTCCCGACCGAGCTATCACAGTCGGCGGGCGGTTTTGGCGAACCCAACAGTCAGTCGCCCGGGCAGCCACCCGTTCGCGTGCTGTTCCTGTGCACGGGCAACAGCTCCCGGTCCCAGATGGCCGAGGCGATGCTGGCGCACCGGGGTGGCTCCCGGATCGAAACCGCCAGCGCCGGCAGCCACCCGAAGGACTTGCACCCCGACGCCGTGCGCGTGATGCGTGAGCGGGGCATGGACATCAGCGGCGCCCGCCCCAAGCATCTAAGCGAATTCGCAGAGCAGCGGTTCGACTATGTGATCAGCCTTTGTGACCGGGTGAGGGAAGTCTGCCCGGACTTCCCGGGCCCACCGGCGATGGTGCATTGGAGCATTCCCGATCCGGCAGCCGAAAAAGCAGCCAACCAGGACGACGCATCGGCGTTCGTCCGCACGGCAGACGACCTGAACACGCGGATCCAGTTCCTGCTGTACGCCATCGAGTACGCCCCAGCGAATTAGGAAGGAGCCAGCAATGCCCAGCGACCTTACGGATACGGTCAGCGTCCGGTACATGGTTGACGACGTGGAAGCGGCGATCGAGTTCTACACCAAACACCTCGGATTCACCCTCCGCACGAGCGCCGCACCGGCGTTCGCCGACGTCACCAGAGGCCGACTGCGGCTTCTGCTGAGCGGGCCGGGCAGCTCCGCGGGCCGGCCAATGCCGGACGGCACGGTGCCGGCCCCGGGCGGATGGAACCGCATTCACCTCATAGTGGGCGATATCGCGGCCGAGGTGGAGCGGCTGCGTGCCGCGGGTCTCGCCTTCCGGAACGATATTGTCACCGGTCCGGGCGGGCAGCAGATTCTGCTGGAGGACCCGTCCGGCAACGTTGTCGAGTTGTTCCAGCCGGCCGGCGCCTAGCGACAAACTGCCCAACCGGCTTGACGGGCAGTGTGACAGGTGTCATAGTGTTTATATGAACCTGTTGGACAGCTGGACAGCTGGACAAGACCGAGTGGTCCGTGTTGGCGCGGCTGAGGCGGTGTTTGCATCCCTCCGGGGCGCAATCGAGGGCGGGAAGATCCCCGTCGGCACCCGACTCGACTCGGAGGCATCGCTGGCCAAACAGTACGGCGTCAGCCGGACGATGGTCAGGGAGGCGCTGCGTTCATGCACCGCACTGGGACTCACCGCCACCCACACGGGCAAGGGCACTTTCGTCATCGCTGACAAAGTCGCCCAGGACCTCAAACTCGGCAAATATTCGGCCAGCGCCCTCGTCGAAGCCCGACCCCACGTGGAGGTGCCTGCCGCGGGCCTCGCTGCCCAACGCCGTAGCAGCGAAGACGTGGAGGCCCTCCGGGAAATCCTCCGGGAAATGTCCGAGGAGGACGATATCCAGCAATGGGTGCTTCTGAACACGGAGTTCCACGTGACCATCGCCCGGTGCAGCGGCAATGGCGTGTTCGAATCGTTCCTGTCCGACATTTGCGACGCCATGGCCAACCAGTCAAACACGCTTAACCTCGTGGCTGACCGGCGCAAGGAATCCGGTGAAGAGCACGCCCGCATTTTCGCCGCCATCGAGCGCGGGTCGGCCGAGGAAGCATCCCAGGCCATGAGAATGCATCTGCACGGGGTGGAATGCGCCCTGGGCACCATCGTCCCCGGAAGCGGAAATTCCCGGGCCACCCATCCGCGCTAGCCCCTGACCCCGAAACTTTCACGTACCGCCCTGCCTGCCGCGATCGCCACAAGGCCCTCTCGGTCCCTTTGCTGTGGCACCACCATGTCCGCCCTGCTGGCTGCGCCGCTCAGGCCTGCCCGCTCCCCTTTCCGTCCACGCCCGTCAACGAAGCCCCGTGAGGACCCCTATGATCATCGCCCGCACCACCCAAGACACCCGTTCCGAACATGACCTGCTGGGCGACCGGGAGGTTCCCGCCGACGCCTACTGGGGTGTGCACACGCTCCGGGCCGTGGAGAACTTCCCGATCACGGGCCAGCCGCTGTCCTCCAATATGCACCTGGTCCGCGGGCTGGCCGCCGTCAAACTGGCCGCGGCCCGCACCAACCACGAGCTCGGGCTGCTCGACGCCGGCCGCGCCCGGGCCATCGAGGAAGCCTGCACCGACGTCATGAACGGCAAGCTCAGCGAGCAGTTCGTGGTGGACGTGATCCAGGGCGGCGCCGGGACGTCCTCGAACATGAACGCCAACGAGGTGATCGCCAACCGTGCCCTCGAAATCCTCGGCCACCCCAAAGGCGACTACGCACGGCTGCACCCCAACGACCACGTCAACCTCAGCCAGTCCACCAACGACGTCTACCCCACCGCCGTCAAGCTCGGCACGATCTTCGCCGCCCGGGAACTGCTCGAAGCCCTCACCGAACTCGAAGACGCCTTCGCCGCCAAGGCCCTGGAATTCCGCACCGTCGTGAAGATGGGCCGCACCCAGCTGCAGGACGCCGTCCCCATGACGCTCGGCCAGGAATTCGGCACCTACGCCGTCACGATCGGCGAGGACCGGCTCCGCCTGGCCGAAGCCGACCTGCTGATCCACGAAATCAACCTCGGCGCCACCGCGATCGGCACCGGCCTCAACGCACCGGCAGGGTACGCCGGAGCCGCCTGCCGGCACCTGGCCGAAATCACCGGCCTGCCGCTCGTCACCGCGGTGGACCTGATCGAGGCCACCCAGGACGTCGGCGCCTTCGTGCACCTCTCCGGCGTACTCAAGCGCGTCGCGGTGAAACTCTCCAAAATCTGCAACGACCTCCGGCTGCTCTCCTCCGGACCGCGCGCCGGCTTCGGCGAAATCAACCTCCCCGCCGTGCAGTCCGGCTCCTCGATCATGCCCGGCAAGATCAACCCCGTCATCCCGGAAGTGGTCAGCCAGGTCGCCTACGAGGTCATCGGCAACGACGTCACCATCACCATGGCCGCCGAAGCCGGCCAGCTCCAGCTCAACGCCTTCGAACCGATCATCGTCCACAGCCTCCACAAGAGCATCTCCCACCTCGAAGCCGCCTGCCGCACCCTCACGGCACGCTGCGTCCGGGGCATCACCGCCAACACCGAACACCTCCGCCTCACAGTGGAACAATCCATCGGCCTCGTCACCGCCCTCAACCCGCACCTGGGCTACGCCACGGCCACCGCCATCGCCCAGGAAGCCCTCGCCACCGGCAAGGGCGTCGCGGAACTCGTCCTCGAACACGGACTGCTCACCGCCGAGCAGCTCACCGACCTCCTCAGCCCCCAGCGCCTCGCCAACCTGAGCAGATAATCCCCAACCGCTCCCTAACCTCGCAAGCCCGGCACAGGGAACCCTGCGGTTGCGGGCCCACGCGCACACTTTGACCCCGCCCTACCAACGGAGCTCGGGCAAGCCGTCGTGCCCAAATATCCGCCCGGCTTCAGCGAAACCGGGACTTGGTGACGAGGAGCCCGAGCGCATTGCGATGCACGCCGGACTCCTCGTCCATCCAATTTTCAATCAGCGAACCTATCCTCATACCGAATGAAAGGCCCTGGACAATGACCGCCGACTTTGAAGTCCAACGCCCAACGGACGCGCACCGCGTTGAGCGGATTGAACGGGCGAGAAGCGCACCGATCAGATCACGAATCATCAACTACCTGGCCAGCCATGGTGCCAGCAAGGTGGCCGACATCAGCAACGGCATCGCGTCCTCGCGAGGTTCGGTCAGATACCACCTGGCAGCGCTGGAGAGCGCTGCGATCGTCCGCTCCGATATTTCCCCGGGGGCCCGAGGCCGGTTCACGCCCTTCTACGGTCTCGCCCCGGGAGAATCGGAGTAGAGCGATACCGCACGCAGCCTCGTCAGCTCCAACTCCCCGGAGCAGCCCCGGCGCCGGGCTAGGGCTGCGTCCTGTCGGGGAGGAACATTGCCTTTTCCAGCGGGGTGACAGTGAGTGATTTGAGCTGGGCCGTCCCGCCTTCCGCGAAGAGGGCCATCTTGTCGGCTCCGGCATTGGGAAATACCTGGTCGGTGATGGTCCGCAGACCGTCCTGGGCGAACACCTCTACCGATGAGCGGTCGAGGTAGATCCGCATCGTGATGTTCCCCTCCGCGTCCAGGGTGACGGGGGCGTCCTCGATTGAAGCGAAGGCCGGGTGGAACGCGGTGTTGCCGGAGTTGGTGCGGTCAACGAACATCGTCCCGGCCGTGGCGTCGTAGCCGACGACGGTGGATGATTTTCCATCGCCCAGCACGGTGATGCCGGATTTCATGGCCGTACCCGGAGCGAAAGTGATGTCGACGCGTTGGACCTGACCGGAAGCGGCCGCGGGTAGCGGCGTAGTTCCCTCCGCGATCGCGGTGCCTTTTTTGGTTGAGTAGCTTGGCTTTGTGGCCAGCTTGTCGACCTGCTTCACGGCGCTTTGGGCGAGCCGGGGACCTTCCGGGGTCTGCGTCAGTTTTACGTCACGCGGCAGGGACATGGCGCTGCGCCACGGGTTGGTGGGGATGTCGTTGGCGTAGTCCCAGTTGTTCATCCAGCCCAGCATGACCCTGTTGTCTGCAGCCATGTTGGCGAAGGACACGGCGGCGTAGTAGTCACGGCCGTAGTCCAGCCAGTCATAGGACTGCTGTCGGGTTTTCGCTGGTGCGGAGCTTGCCATGAACCCGTCAGCGAGGATGTGCCCCCAGCCGAACCGGTTGTTGTCGACGACTTTGATGTGCGCCTCCTGACCAACGAATTCCTTGACATCCCATGATGCCCAGTCGAGCGTTTCACTGTTGCTTCCCGTGGCCGTGCGCACCACCTCTCCATTGATGACCAGGTTCACGGTTTCTTCATCGGACCTGGGCACAGCGGCGGTGTCGGTGAGCATGACGTGGTCAAGGGTCAGGTGTCCCCACCCGCCGGTGGCTTGGTCGACGACCCGCAATTGTGCGTTCTGTCCCGCGAATTCGGAGACGTCCCAGCCCTTCCAGTTCAGGATTCCGGCATTGTCTCCCGCCACGGAACGGACCACGCTGCCGTTGATGAGCAACTGGACGGCAAGGATCTGGCCGGAGTCCGCGGAGCGGTTGCCGCCGCCGACGAGCATGCTCATGAAATCCTTGGTGATGGGGAATACCGGTGATGTCAGGGTGCCCTGCCGGTCATCGCCCGGTGCCGTCCCGGTGTCGAAGGTGTTGACCCGCTTGGCCCCGATGTAGAAGTCCCCGCCACTGGCGGAGGGCTGGAAATTGGGCGTGAGGTCGCCGGTTCCGGTCCAGTCGGCGTCGGCCAGTGTGGTCCCTGGGGGAACCTCGAAGCCGTTGAACTTGAGCTCTCCCTCGGGTGGGGTGTTGTCCAGTTTGTCCGAGACCCGCGGGTGCTTGCCGCCGCCCACGAGGAAGTTCAAATAGTCATCGGACACCGTAAAGGTTGGTGACTGCATGGACCCCAGCGGCCAGTCGCCGTCGTTGAAGGAATTGATCAGGCCGGCGCCGCCGAATCCGGTCACCGGGCTCTGGCCGGGAAGAGCGCCGGCGGCGGGGGCATCACCGAAAGGGCCGTTCTTCCAGTTGCCCGGCTCGTTGTTCACAGTCCAGCCGTTGTAGGTTCCGTCGTTGAACCCGGCCAGGACCGTGCCGGGAGGAAGCGCTGCGGCCGGCTTGGTGGTGTCGGAGGTAAAGGTGGTGCCATCGAAGTCTCCGACAAAGTACTGTCCGGCGGATCCGCCGGCAACGCCGCCGGGATTGATGTTGACGACCATGACCCATTTGATGTTGTCCGTGTCGCCGTCCACGGCGAGCGGGAACAGGTCCGGGCATTCCCACAGTCCCCCGGTGGCGTTGGCCGGCCCGAATTCGCTCAGCGCCGTCCAGTCCTTGAGGTCGGTCGACTTGTACAGGACAACCTTGTGTTCGGTTGCCTCCACCGCCGTCATCACCCAGTAACCGCCGCCGCCGGGTTGGTCGTACCAGAAGACCTTGGGGTCGCGGAAGTTCGTCGAGTTACGGTCCAGAACCGGGTTCTGATCGTACTGCGTCCAGGTCTGCCCGTCGTCCAGGCTGTAGGCCAGCGACTGCGCCTGCAGGCCCCGAAGCGGAGAAGCGTCCTTGTACGCGCTGGTGAAGATGGCGATCAGGGGCGGGTTCTCGGTTGTTCCGAAACCGGAGGTGTTGCCTTTATCCACCACGACGCTTCCGGAGAAGATGTCCTGCTGGGCGTCGGTGGAGATCGCCAGGGGCTGCTCCTCCCAGTGGACAAGGTCCTTGGACGTGGCATGACCCCAGGACATGTTCCCCCACGTGTTTCCGGACGGATTGTGCTGGTAGTACAGGTGGTAGACGCCCTTGTGGAAGACCATCCCGTTCGGATCGTTCATCCAGTTTTTTTCGGGCGTGAAGTGGAAGGCCGGCCGGTAGGGTTCGTCCCCGAGGGTTGTGGCAGCCGACGCCGGCAGGGAACCTGCCAGTGCCGCGGCCAGCGTAAGTCCCGCGAGCGTCAGTGCAGAGACAGCATGCGTCCTGCGGGTGGTCGTTCTTTTCATCTTCTTGTTTCGCCCTTCATCGCGCGCGTTGCCGGTAGACAACGTTGTCAGTGGGAAGGACGCTAAGTGATGTCCGTCAGACATGTCAACGGTTTTGGCGACTCAGGTCAACGGTTTGGCGGCTCGCGTCAACGGTTTTGGCGACTCAAGTCAATGGTTTGGCGACTCGAGTCAACGCTGGATGGCGGAGACCCCGCTGAAGACTACTCCAGGGGCAGGAGCCAGGTCAGCGCCGACCCCTCACCCTCGATGTGGTGAGCCAGTTCCGCATTGAACCGGGCGCCGTAATCGGCCCCGATGTGCTCCTGGAACGCGGCCTCATCGCGATACACCTCGAAGACAAAGTAGTCCCTGGGATTCTCCTCCCCGGTGTACGGAAGGAAGAGAACATTGCCCGGTTCCTGGCGGACCTTCCGGGTTAGTTCAAGCATCATTTCGGCCACGCGGGCTTCACTTCCGGGCTTGACGGTGAATTCGGCATAGAGGGTCTTGCTCATGGGTATCCTTTTCAAATCGATCGGTGGTTCAGCCAGAGACGGCCTCAAGATTGAGGACGGATTTCGCCGGAGCCTCGTTGAATCAGCTCCGAGGGAACAACATACGTACGCGCAGGCTGCTTGTCGCCATCAATTCTGGCCAGCAGCCGCTCCGCCGCCAGCCTGCCGATCCGCTCGGGATGTTGGGCGATGACTGTCACGGCGGGCTCCATCATGTCGGCAAGCGTGAAGTCATCGAACCCTATCAAGGCCACGCGCTTGCTCAACGCGAGCTCTTTCAGGGCACGCATGGCGCCGAAAGTGACGAGGTTCTGGCTGGAGAAGATGGCCGTTGGCGGGTCCTCGGCCGTGAGCAGTTCAAGCGCGGCCAGCCGCGCCGACTCCTCATCATGGAGTCCGTCGCGGACCGGAACTGTGGAGGTTGCAAGGCCTGCCCGGCCCAGTTCCTCGATGAAGCCGCGCCGCCGCTCCCGGGCGGTCTGGATGTCCGTGCGGTCACCCAGGAAGGCAATTTTGGTATGGCCGTGCGCCAGGAAGTGGGCGGCTGCCCTGGCGGCTCCGACGGCGTTGTCCGTCACCACGGCGTCCGCGTCGATGCCTACGGGTTCGCGGTCAATGAACACCATGGGCAGATCGCGGGAGTGTTCCGGAATGACATAGGACTGGCTCCGCGCAATGGGAGTCAGGACCAGGCCATCAACCCGGCGACCCAGGAAAGCGGCCACCAGGGCCTTTTCCCGTTCGGGGTCGTCATCGAGGCTGGCGGCAAAGACGGCGATGCCGCGGGCCGCCAGTGCGTCTTCCAGGGCCCGATGGATCTCGCTGCTGAACGGGTTGGCCACGCTGGGCAGCAAGAGCCCGATCGAGAGCGTCTGCCGGCCGGTCCTCCGGAGACTGCCCGCCGCCATGTCCAGCTGGTAGTTGAGCTGCTGGGACGCGTCCAGCACACGCCGGCGGGTGGCTTCGGAAACGCCCGGCTCGTCGTTCATCACGCGGGACACCGTCTTGATGCCTACTCCGGCCAGGGCTGCGACGTGGCGCATGGTGGGGCGATTCTTCGCGGGGTCCGCTTGGTAACGATTAGACATCGTTGTCACAACATCGTCCTTCATCTTCGAATTTTCATTGACTCTACCTTGTGACGCTGATTACATGAGGCATGACATCGTTGTCAGGCATCGGAAGTGCCCCGAAAACAGGAGATTCAATGTTGAGTTCCAAAGCCCCGCGCACCATGACCCACCGCTTGCTCGCCATGGGCGCAGTACTGACCCTCGGCACCCTCAGCCTCACCGCCTGCGGCGGGACCTCCACCGCCACCCCCGGAAGCGCGTCCGCCGAAAAGGTGGGAGTGTCCCTGATCGTCAAGACCACCACCAACCCCTTCTTCGTCTCCATGCAGGACGGCGCGAAGAAGGCAGCCGCTGCCGAGGGCGTGGACTTGAAGCTCGCAGCCGGCAAGGCCGACGGGGACGAGGACACCCAGATCCAGGCCATCGAGAACGCCATCTCCAAGGGCGACAAGGGCATCCTGATCACGCCCAACGGCCCCTCCGTTGTGGACGCACTGAAGAAGGCGAGGGATGCGGGGCTGTTCGTCATCGCCCTGGACACGCCGCCGGACCCGGCAGACGCAGCAGACATCACGTTCGCCACCGACAACTTCGCCGCCGGCGAGCTGATCGGCAAGTGGACCGCAGCCCAGCTGGGTGGGGAGAAGGCAACCATTGCCCTCGTCGATCTCTTTGACGACAAGGTCGTCTCGGTTGACTACAACCGGGACCAGGGCTTCCTCACGGGCCTCGGAATCGACACGGTCGACGTCAAAAAGAACGGCGACGAAGCCAAGACCGGCACGTACACCGGCGGCAAGGGAGGCGACTACGAGATCGTGGGCAGCCAGGCCTCGCAGGGTGCCGAGGACGGCGGCCGCACCGCCATGGAAACCCTGCTCGCCAAGAACCCGGACATCAACGTCGTCTACACCATCAACGAACCTGCGGCAGCGGGTGCATTCGAGGCACTGAAGGCGGCCGGCAAAGAGAAGGACGTCCTCGTGGTCTCGGTGGACGGCGGCTGCACCGGCGTCAACAACGTCAAGTCCGGCGTCATCGGTGCCACAGCCCAGCAGTACCCGGTCAAGATGGCCGAACTGGGCGTCAAGGCAATTGTTGAACTCGCCAAGACAGGCCAGAAGCCGGCCAACTCCGCGGGACTGGACTTCTACAACACCGGCGTCGAACTCGTCACGGACAAGCCGGCCGACGGCATCAAGAGCATCACCACCACGGAAGCCTCCGACATCTGCTGGGGAAAGTAGCCCACCCAGTTCATTGCCGGGGAGGCCGGCGCCCGCTGCCGGCCTCCCCGCACTGCACCCATCGAGCTAGGCCCGCCCTAGCGAACCCCACCGAAGATCAGGATCAACCGTGACCCAGCAACAGACCGCCGGCCCGGCAAGCACAGGGCCCGCCGACCTGGCGGAGGAATTCCTTGACCGACAGACGCCGCTCAGCCGGATTCGCAATGTCCTCCACCGTTACCCCGCCGTCAGCCCCGCCCTCGTACTTCTCATCGCCGTGGTCGTGTTCGGCCTCCTCAACGACAGGTTCCTGCGGGTTGAGAACCTCTCCCTGATTACCCAGCAGGTCTCCGTCGTCGGCACCCTGGCCATCGCCCAGACCCTCATCATCCTCACCGCAGGCATCGACCTTTCCGTCGGAGCCGTCATGATCCTTTCATCGATGGTCGTGGCCCAGCTCGCCGTCAACAACGGACTGCCCGCACCTGTCGCGCTCCTCGCCGGCTTGATCGTGGGACTCGCAGCCGGAGCCCTTAACGGATTCCTGGTCACCCGGTTTCGGCTCCCGCCGTTCATCGTCACCCTCGGCACGCTGAATATCTTCATCGCCCTGACGCTGCTCTACTCGAACGGCGCGACAGTGCGCGGCTCGGCGATGCCTGACCTGCTCACCTGGACCGGAACCACATTCCCGGTCGGCCCGGTCAGGATCTCCACCGGAGTCGTCGTCATGCTCCTGCTCTACATCGCCATCGCGTTCATCCTCGGCAAGACCGCGTGGGGCAGGCACGTCTACGCAGTGGGCGATGACAAGGAAGCCGCCCGCCTGGCCGGCATCGCCGTCAACAAAGTCCTCATGAGCGTCTACCTCGCCGCCGGCGCTGTCCTGGCTGTCGGCGCCTGGATACAGATCGGCCGCACCAACGCAGCCAGCCCCAACGCCGGCGTCGACCTGAATCTGGACTCCATCACCGCCGTGGTCATTGGCGGAACCAGCCTCTTCGGCGGACGCGGGTCCGTCTGGGGAACCCTCCTGGGCGCCCTGATCGTGGGCGTCTTCCGCAACGGGCTCTCCCTCGCAGGCCTTGACGTGCTCTACCAGACACTCGCCGTGGGTGTCCTCATCATCCTCGCTGTGTCCATCGACCAGTGGATCCGAAAGGTGAAATCATGACCGCCACCCACCTGGAGCCGGCCGGAACCCAAGTACGCCAGCCCATCCTGCAGGCCCGGAACCTCGTCAAGACCTTCGGCCGCGTCGTCGGCCTGGACGGCGTCAGCCTGGACCTGTACCCCGGCGAAGTCCTGGCCATCATCGGCGACAACGGCGCAGGAAAGTCCACGCTGATCAAGTGCCTCACCGGTGCCGAAATTCCGGATACCGGCGAGCTGATGGTGTCCGGGCAACCGGTCCACTTCAAGCGCCCCCAGGACGCCCGTGCCCACGGCATCGAAACGGTGTACCAGAACCTTGCCGTTTCGCCGGCCCTGGACGTCGCCTCCAACCTGTTTCTTGGCCGGGAAGAACGGCGTGCAGGAATCCTCGGCAGCGTGTTCCGGATGCTTGATACCAAAGGCATGCGCACGAAGGCCAAACAGGAGTTGACCCGGCTGGGCATCTCCACCCTCCAGGACGTCACAGTGCCGGTGGAGAACCTCTCCGGCGGCCAGCGCCAGGCTGTCGCCGTGGCCCGCGCCGCGGCGTTCGGGTCAAAGGTGGTCGTGCTGGACGAGCCGACGGCGGCACTCGGCGTCCGGGAATCGAACCAGGTCCTGCAGTTGGTCCGGGACCTCCGGGACCGCGGCCTGCCAGTCATCCTGATCAGTCACAACATGCCCCACGTGTTTGATGTAGCGGACCGGATCCACATCCAGCGCCTGGGCAAGTGCGCTGCCACCATCACCCCGCAATCCCACACCATGACCGATGCAGTTGCGATCATGACCGGTGCGGCCAGCGCCTGAACAACGGCTGCCGCCACTTCAGTCCGCGGACCGGGCCATTTCGGTCCGCGGACTGAAGTGGCCCGGACACGCCCCGCCATCCGCTTCCCACGAGAGACAGACCATGGATTACTTCAAGACAGCCCGGCACGACCCTCACCAGACGCTCGACGTCATGGTGGTAGGCGAAGCGCTGATCGACGTGGTCACAACGTCACAGCACCAGGTGGAACACCCGGGCGGCTCGCCGGCCAATGTCGCCTACGGACTTGGCCGCCTCGGCGTAACCACGGGCCTGCTCACGGCAATTGCCCCGGACGCGCGGGGGGTCTCCATCGAAAACCATCTCCGCAGCGCAGGAGTCATGCTTCTGCCCGGATCACGGTCCCTGGCCCGGACGGCATCGGCAACGGCCACCCTTGAACCGGACGGCTCCGCCACGTACGAGTTCGACATCTCCTGGGACCTCTCCCCGACAGCCCCTGCCTGCTTCCCAAGAATCCTGCACACCGGATCGATCGCCACGTTCCTTAGCCCCGGTGCCGGCGCCGTGAAATCCCTGCTCGAACAGGCCCACAGACACTGCATGGTCACCTACGACCCGAATATCAGGCCAGCACTGCTCGGCAGCCACAGGGAGGCGAAAGCTATCTTTGAAGAGCTCGTGCCTCTGACCGACGTCGTCAAACTCAGCGACGAGGACGCCCGGTGGCTGTACCCCCAAAAAAGCCTGGACGAAGCCGCAGCCCACATTCTCGGTTTGGGCGCGGAACTCACCGTAGTCACCAGGGGCGCGCAAGGCTCACAATTCACGACCGCCGCCGCTAACGTCAGCGTTCCCGCCGTGAAATCCGAAGTCGCCGACACCATAGGCGCCGGGGACTCCTTTATGTCCGCCCTCATCCTGGGCTTTCTCACCCGGGGAACCGAGGGCTTCGCCCCAGCTGTCCTGGACCAGCTCGGACACACCGCAGCTGCAGCCGCGGCCATTACCGTACAGCGCCCGGGAGCGAATCCTCCGACCCTGGAAGAACTCGACGCGGCCCTCGGCGCCCAGTCCGTCGCCCATTACGCGGGCTCCTGAATCACAATCCCCGCCGGGGAGGATTCTGGTCAGGGGTTGTCGGACAGCCCGGCCACGGCGGCTATATCCTGCGGGGTCGTTCGGCAGCACCCGCCCACGAGCCGGGCACCCAGTGCACGCCAGGTGGGCGTTCCCTCCGCAAGGCTTAGGGGCGTTTTGCCATGTGGGCCCGCCGGGCTGTCCCCGGCAGCCGCCGGCCCCCACGTTTTGGTGACTGCGTCATACGTTTCTCCCGAATTCGGGTAGGCGATCAGTGGCGTTTCGGTGGCCTTGCCCAAGGCCTCCAGGGCCGGGGAGACCAGTTCCAGCGGCACGCAGTTGACGCCGATCGCCACCGCGAGCGGCTGCTTCCTGCAGAGCTCTGCCACCTGGGCCAGCGGCGTGCCGTCACTGATGTGGCCACCATCCCTCAGCGTGAAGGAAAGCCAGGCTTCGACGTCGAACTCCTCAAGGAGCGCCAGCAGGGCCTGGGCCTCCGGCAATGAAGGCAGCGTCTCACAGGCCAGAAAGTCCGCTCCGGCATCCACCAGCGCCGAAATTCGAGGCCGGTGGAACTCCCGGAACTCGTCCGGGCTGAGGAGGTAGTCGCCCCGGTATTCCGATCCGTCCGCGAGGTACGCGCCGTAGGGTCCGACCGATCCTGCTACGAGCAGGGGGCCCGCATCCGGGTTTTCGACCAAATACTCGCGCCGAGCCTCGTCGGCCAGGCGCACACTCAGTGCCACCAGCTCCAGGGCCTCTTCCTTGCCGAGGCCGCGCCGGGCAAATCCCAGGGTCGTGGCCTGATAGCTCGCCGTGATGGCGACCGCGGCTCCGGCGCGGAAGTAATCGCGGTGCACGCGCTGGACGAGGTGCGGCTGTTCCAGAAGGACTTTGGCCGACCACAGCGGGTCTTCCAGGTCGCAGCCGTGCGCTTCAAGCTCGGTGGCAAGTGCGCCGTCAACGGTAAGGTTCGCTCCGCCGGCGAGCATGCGGGAGAGCTTGGTGTTACTGGGCATCGTTTTTGGACTCCAAGCGGTTCGGTTCGTTCGTGCCTTCTAGAGAACGTGTGGTGCGGAGTATCTCGGTGAACCGCTCGATTCGCGGGGTATCAGCGTGGGCATGGATTTCCGGATTCTGGGTTCCTTGCCGGGGTTCACAATGAGGTCGATGGCGTTGCCGGCGATCTGGTCCAGAGGTACCCGCACCGAAGAGAGCGGGGTGGACAGACGGGATGAGAGGGGGATGTCGTTGTAGCCAACCAGGGCCAGGTCTTCTCCGATCGTGACATGGAAACGGTGGGCGGCCGCGATGATCCCCATGGCCAGGTTGTCGTTGGCGGCGAACACGGCACTGGGGCGTTTCCCGCCGTTGCCGACCAGCAGGGACTCCCCGGCGGAGAACCCGTTTTCAATGCCGTAGCCGGCGGCCATCAGCCATTCCTCCGGCGTCTGGACGCCCGCTTCGTCCAGGGCTCTGCGAGCGCCGGCAAGGCGGGCTACCCCGGTGGAGGTGAAGGACGGCCCGGTCACCACGGCGATGTCACGGTGCCCGAGGTCGATGAGGTGCCGGACCGCCAGGTATCCGCCCACCTCATCGTCGCCGAGTGCTGACGGACTGACCCCGTCCGTACGCAGCACCAGCGCGTGCGTCACACCCCGTTCGCGCAGGTGCCGGGGCAGTTCGTCGTCGAGCCGGGCAGTGGCGAGGATCAGCCCGTCGACATTGCGGTCGAGCAGGGTTTCCGCGGCGCGGCGTTCATCGTCGGGATCATCGCCGCTGGTGGCCACCATCGCGAAGTAGCCGCGGTCCGACGCCGCCCGCTCGAGCTCTTCGAACATGAGGGCCATCACGGTGTCACTGAGCCGCGGCACGAGCACCCCAAGGGTCCGGGTCTCGCCCCTGCGCAGGTTGGAGGCGAAGGAGTTCCGGCGGTAGCCCAGCTCCTCGGCCACCTTCCGGACGTGCGCTGCCGCAGCCGACTTCGACGCAGTTCCCCGCTCATCCAGAGCGCGGCTGGCCGTGGAGAGACTGACACCGCTGGCCGCGGCAACGTCCCTGAGCGTAACGGTCGTCCCTGGGCTGGCCGGTTCCATGTGCGTTCTCCTGTTCACTGTGGTCTTGGTAGACACTCTATTTTCCCCCTATTGAAATCCACCCCTTGACAGTGAGGTGCAACACACGTCATGATGAAAACGTTCCCGCAAACGTTCTCACAGTCTAGCGGGACTTCGATCAACAAGACAGAGGAAGCTCTCATGACCATCGATCTCCGCGGACTTGTTCCCGCACCTGTAACTCCGTTCAACCGCGACGGCAGCGTCGACGTTGACGCGATCCACCGCCTGGGCGGCTGGCTCGCCAGCGTCGAAGGCGTCAAGGGCCTCGTTGTTCTCGGCCACGCCGGGGAAGGCACGTTCCTGACCCAGGACGAGCAGGCGCTGGTCATCCGCGAATTCAAGAACGCCGTCAAGGGCCAGATCCCGATCATCGCCGGCATCACCGGCGAGGGCAACATGGTCGCTGCCCTGGAGGCCAAGCGCGCGGTCGAGGCCGGCGCCGCGGCCGGCCTGGTCTACCCGTCCCACGGCTGGCTTCGCTTTGGCTACCAGAAGGGTGCACCGCAGACCCGCTACAAGGAAATCTACGAAACATCCGGCCTGCCGCTGATCCTCTTCCAGTACCCGGACGCCACTAAGGCCACGTACGACCTGGAAACCCAGCTCGAAATTGCCGGCATGGAAGGCGTGTTCGCGACCAAGAACGGGGTACGGAACATGAAGCGCTGGGACACCGAGATCCCGGTCCTTCGCGCCACCTACCCGGACCTGCAGATCCTGACCTGCCATGACGAGTACCTGCTGCACACCATGTTCGACGTCGACGGCGCCCTCGTCGGCTACGGCGGACTCGCCCCCGAGCCGCTGGTGGAGCTCATCGCCGCCGGTAAGGCCCAGGACTACGCCGCGGCCCGCGCCATCCACGACCGCCTCCTGCCCGTGACGAAAAACGTCTACCACCGCGGATCGCACATGGAAGGCACCGTCGCCCTCAAGGAAGGCCTCATCGCCCGCGGCATCCTCGAGCACGCCACGGTCCGCCCGCCGCTGCTCCCCCTGGCCGAAGGCGCCGGCGACGAAATCGCACAGGCACTGAAGTCCGCCAATCTGGGCAGCGTCACCGTTCCCGTCTGATCTCCGGATCCCGGCAGGTGGCGGGGCCCCGCCCGCCACCTGCATCCCATGCCTTATTCTCCAATTGGGTCAACGACGACCGCAGCAGCAGTGTCGCTGTAGAAGGAGGACTCGCAATGAGCGAGCCAAAGAACACCATTGCCTCCCCGCACGCTCACCGAGGACACATGGCCACCACACCCGACCACCACCCGGCCCCGGAAGCCCGGCCCAAACGGCGGACCTTCCTGGGCTACCTCGCCCTCATGGGCCCCGCCTTTGTTGTCGGCGCCTGGCAGTTCGGACCCGGCAACCTCACCACCGCCGTGCAGGCCGGCAGCCGGTACGACTACACCCTGATCTGGGTCATCGCCGTTTCCACGATCCTCATGATCTTCTTCACCGACATGAGCGTCCGGCTTGGCATCGCCGCACCCGGTTCCCTGATCACCGCCATCAAGCACCATCTCGGCAAGTGGGTCGGCGTCCTGGCCGGCTGCGGTGTCTTCGGAATCACTCTTATGTTCTCTGTCGGCAACGCCGTCGGCTCCGGCCTCGGCCTCTCACTGGTCTTCGGCGGTTCCCCCGTCCTCTGGACGGTCGTCTGCACAGCAGCCGTCGGTTTCGTCCTGGCCTTCCGCAACGTCTACGGAATCGTGGAGAAGGCGCTCCTGGTCATCGTCCTGCTCATGGGAATCGCGTTCATCGCCAGCACCATCGTCGCCCAACCGGACTGGTACCGGGCCATGGAAGGCATGACCCCGAGCCTTCCGGCGGGAAGCGAGATCCTCATCGTGGCCCTGGTCGGTACCAACTTCTCCATCAATGCCGCTTTCTACACCTCCTACGGCATCAAGGAAAACGGCCGCACCCGCGCCGACTACCGGGACATCACCCTGGTCGACACCATTCCCGGAATCGTCGCCCCCGGCATCATGACTGCGCTGGTCATCATGGTCTCCGCTGCCGTGCTGGGCAAGACCGGAGCCGAAGCGGGAACCATCAACGCCCTGGCCTCCGTCTTCACCCCGTTGGCCGGGCCAGTCGGAGCCACGGTTTTCGCCCTCGGACTCTCCGGGGCCGCCTTTTCATCCATGATCGCCAACGCCACCGCCGGTGGCACCATGTTCTCCGACGCCCTCGGCCGCGGCGCCACAGCCGGATCCCCCACGGCCCGCATTTTCACCGGTGTCATTCTGGCCTTCGGACTGGTCATCACACTGTCCTTCCAGTCCTCACCTGTCGGACTGATCGTCATCGCCCAGTCCCTCACCGTGCTCATCGCACCCATGCTCGGCGTCCTCATCGTCATCATGGCCAATAAGAAATCCGTCATCGGGGACCTGCGGAACAGATGGTGGCAGAACCTGTTCGGCGCCATCGGCCTCATCGCCATCGTCGCCTCGTCGCTGCGGCTCATCACCACACTGATCGGCTGAACGGACCGGCACCGAAGCGCAACCCACGAGGAGTGCCCCCCGCAATCGCGGGGGCACTCCTGTCTGTGGAACGCTATCCGGCGGTCTAGTCCGGCGATCGGTGCAGGACAAAGATGCCGCCGTAGGCGGGCTGGTCCGGCCGCTGCCGGTCACTGTCGGTGTATTCGCTCAGCACAGCGTGGATGCGCGTGGTGAGGTCCTCGGCGTCTGCCTCGGAGAGGTGCAGCACGAAGCGGGAGAGGCTGGCGAGCGCATCCGGCCCCGCCTCGGCCAGCTCTTCCCGAAACGCCTCGACCGGTGCCAGCGGACCGTCCGGACCGGCGTCGCGCAGTGCGGTGTCCAGATGCCAGGACCGCCCCGTGGAACGGTACGGCTTTTCCAGCGCTCCGCTCTCCCCTGTGCGGACCTCGGCGGGTTCGAGGAATCCGGTGGAGAGCAATTGCCGCACGTGATAAAGCATCGTCCCCGGATCCTGTCCCAGCCGGTCGGCAAGTTGCTTGTTGGTCAGTTCGTGGAGCCCGCACAGGCGCAGGATCCGCAGGCGCAGCGGATGGGCCAGCGCCTTGATTTCGCGGGCGGTGGCGGCGGGCTTCTGCTCCGCGCCCGTCGGTTCTGCGTCCATGTACCCATCCTACAAACTGATGTACTAAATTCAATCCCCTTGAATTTTATCAATCAATAGGGCAGGGTGCACCCATGACCAATTACGCCCCGCAGGTGAAAGAACTGGGTCGTGCGCCGCTGGGTGCGTCTTACTGGAAGCTGTGGACCTCATCCGGGCTGTCCAACCTCGCGGACGGTGTCTTCAAGATCGCGCTGCCACTGCTGGCCGTTCAGCTCACTCAGTCACCCACACTGGTTGCCGGGCTGACCGTCGCGGCGACGCTTCCCTGGCTTCTGTTCGCCTTGACTGCCGGAGCACTGGCCGACCGGCTGGACCGGCGCAAGCTCATGCTGTGGGCCAACCTTAGCCGCGCGGCGCTGCCCGCCGTGCTGGCCGCCGTGATTCTGCTGGATCTGGGCTCCATTTGGGCGCTGTACGTGGTCGCATTGATGGTGGGTGTGGCCGAGACGCTCTACGACACCTCCGCGCAGTCGATCCTGCCCCAGGTGGTGCACCGGGACCAGCTGTCGCGCGCCAACGGCCGGCTCTACGCCGTCGAGCTCACCGCCAACCAGTTCATTGGTCCCCCGCTGGGCGGGCTGCTGGTGGCCGTCGGCGTCGTGGCGGGCCTTGCCGTGCCGGCGGCACTGTGGCTTGGGGCCGTCGGCGGCCTGCTCCTGGTGCCGGGGGCTTTCCGCATCGAGCGGGAGCAGAAGACGACCCTGCGGTTCGACATCGGCGAGGGTCTGCGGTTCCTCTGGAACCAGAAGATCCTGCGCACGCTCGCGGTGATGACCGGGGTGTTCAACTTCGCCTCCAGCGCGGCCTTCGCGGTCCTGGTGCTGTTTGCCGTGGGCCCGGCGTCGGAAATGAACCTGTCCGAAGCGGGGTTCGGCCTCCTGTTGACGGCCTCCGCCCTCGGCGCGTTCGTTGGCTCCTTCATCTCCGAATGGGCGGAGGCGAAGCTGGGCCGGTCGAAGTCCCTGGCGCTCACCATCCTCGGGAGCGCGCTGTTGGTAGGTGCTCCCGCCGTGACCGACAATCCCTATATTCTTGGCGCTCTCCTCTTTGTGGGCGGCATGCTGATCATGCTGTGGAACATCATCACGGTGTCCCTGCGCCAGCGCATTGCTCCGGCCCGCCTGCTGGGCAGGGTCAACAGCGCCTACCGGCTGCTCGCGTGGGGCACCATGCCGCTCGGTGCGGCTGCGGGCGGCCTGCTGGCCCAGTGGCTGGGGCTGCAGGCCATGTTCGGCATCATGGGTGTGCTGACCCTCGCGCTGCTCGGGATGATGCCCATCCTCACGGACAAGGCAATTACCGCGGCCGACGTCGAATCCTGAGTTGCGCTGGCCGGTTCCGGCCCTGACCTACGAGAGAACCGCCAAGGTGCGGTGGATTCCGGTGTGGTCCAGCGCACCGTCGCCTCGGGCCACCATTTGGTCGAATAGCTCCCGCACTGTGCCGCTCAACGGCAGTTTAAGGCCTTCCTTGGCTGCCGCTTCCGAAATGAACCTGAGGTCTTTGAGCTGGTTCTGGGCACTCCCGCCACCGACGAAGTCGTCACTGATCCATCGATGACCCTTCTGCCGGAGGACAGCGGAATCGGCCAGACCGCCTTGCAGCAGCTCGAGCATCACGGCCAGGTCGAGACCCCCGTTGCGGGCAAGGAGCATGGCTTCCGACACTGCCGTCACAGTTGCGGCGACAACGATTTGGTTGCAGGCCTTGGCGAGTGCCCCGGATCCGCTCCGGCCCATATACCGGACCGTGGTGCCCATGGACTGGAATACGGGTTCCACCGACTGCGCCGCGTTCCGGTCGCCACCGACCATGATGCTGAGGGTTCCGTTCTCCGCACCAACAGTGCCGCCGCTGACCGGCGCATCAAGGACGGTGACCCCGTGGTCTTGGTGCACGCGTTCCGCAAAGGCAGCGACGGCGATCGGCGAAACCGTCCCGTGCACCACGAGGATGGGGCGCGCAATGCCCTTCGCCGCCCAGCCGGAGATCAATCCGTCCCGTCCCGGCAGAAGTGATTCGACCTGCTCCAGGTCGGGCAAGACCGTGAGGACGACGTCGGATGCGGCATCGGCCGGCGTTGTGGCAGTGCGCGCACCCAGCGCAACCAGCGGTTCCGCTTTCGCGGACGTCCGGTTCCAGACAGTCAGTTCGCCGTCGAAGGCCAGAAGCCGGCGGGCCATGGGCCCGCCCATGGGGCCGAGCCCCAGAAGGGCGAGCGAAGGTCGCGTGGTTTCCGTCATTTCAATCCTTTGATTCGTGGCAGCCAGCGGCTGCATAGCGGTCCGAAGCGACCAGGCTGCGCCGGTGCCCCGCCTGAGTGTAACTATGGTGGAATCGGTACACTTTTTGTACCACACGGGATGTCGAGTGTAAATCATCGTGTGATTCTTGCCGCCGCGCAGGTTTCCTGCGCCAGCGGTCGGGAGTTCTAAGCGCGAGCTTTCGGCGCTACGATGCTGGACCGCTCGACGAGCTCAGCGTCGACGCGGACGACCGTTGGCGTTGCCGAAGTCCTCCCGCTGGCATGGGCGAGTGCCAGCTGCACGGAGTGCCGGGCCAGCATGTCGATAGGCTGCCGGATGATCGTCAGCGGCGGCGTCATCAGTTCCGTCCAGGGGGAATCTTCAAACACAACAACGGAAAGCTCATCCGGGATCGAGACGCCGGAGTGGACGAGGCGGCGCAGCACCGTGGTCACCTGGGCGGTGTTGGCCACAACGAGAGCTGTCGGCGGATCCTGCAGGTTCAGCAGTGTTGTGGTGGCGTCGCCGCCGGCTGTTCCCCTAAACGCCGCGGAACGGATCAATGCATCGTCCTGCGGCAGTCCTGCGTCCCTGAGAGCCTCACGGTAGCCGGTGATCCTGTCGCGTCCGGTTGTCGAGGTGGCCGGGCCGGTGATCATCGCGATTCGCTTGTGCCCGTATGCGGCCAGCAGGGCCGTTGCCGACCGCGCAGACTCAATGTTGTTGATGCTGACGACGTCGACGTCCGGCATGTCCGGGATTGAACGGTCCACGAAGACCACACCCGTCCCGAGGCTCTGGAGCTTCCTCCAGATTTCAAGATTGTTCCCCGTGGGCGTCGCAATGATCCCGCTGACTCGGCGCTCCATCAGCGTCGAAAGGCGTTCGGATTCCAGCCGGTCATCCTCCTGCGTCGTCATCAGCAGCACCTGGATGCCGCGGGCATGCGCTTCCTGCACCACCCGATCGGCCAAGCGGGCGAAGAACGGATTGGAGACGTCAGCCAGGAGAAGGCCCAGCGTCGTGGGCGGGCCGTGCTTCAGCTCCCTGGCGGCGGTCCGGGGGTGGTAGCCGAGGGTCTCCATAACGTCGTTGACCCTGCTGCGAGTCAGAGGCGCAACGGGACCGGAGCCCGGATTGAGGACCCGGGATACGACCGCAACGGATACGCCTGCGGCGTGGGCAACATCGCGGATTGTCGGTTGCTTCTGCACGCTTGCTCCTCGTTCTGCCGTAGCCACTCCCCCATACGTCTGACGGTGACTTTTTCAGACTAGGGTATTGACCTTGATGAGTAGGTATGACATAAAAGTGTAACCGGTTCCACAATGTTTACCTACTTCAAACGGACGGGCCTGCGTTTCGTGGCTGTACGCAGCGAGATCACGTTTGAAGTAGAGGACGGAACCCCATTGCAACGGCACGCAAACGCCAACGCCGTCGGTTCGCATCCACTCCGGGACAGCGCCGTTTCCACGAAAGGTAACCATGAACCTCCACAAACTCCTGACACAGCGCGAGGCCGAGGGCCGGCCCATCCGGGTCGGGCTGATCGGCGCGGGCCGATTCGGCACGATGTATCTCGCGCAGGCCCGGAACATCCCCGGTATCCACGTGGTGGCCATCGCCGACATCAACGCGGAGCGGGCCAAGGGCGCGCTCAAGCTCGTCGAGTGGCCTGAAGAGGCGTTCGTCGAAGACATCGAGACGGCCATTGCTACGAGGGCCACCACGATCGTCACGGATGCGTCAGCTCTGTTCGACGCGGAGCTTGATGTCATTGTTGAGGCCACCGGCAACCCGATCGTCGGCATCAACCACGCGCTGCGGGCCATTGAAACCGGGAAGCACATCATCATGGTGACGGTCGAAGCGGACGCCCTCGCGGGCCCAGCCCTGGCCAAGCGTGCCACGGACGCCGGCCTCGTGTACTCGCTGGCATACGGTGATCAGCCGGCCCTGATCTGGGAACTCGTGGACTGGGCCCGCACGTCGGGTTTTGACGTCGTCTGCGCCGGCAAGGGCGCCAAGTACCTCCCGCACTACCACCAGATGAACCCGGACAATGTCTGGGAGAACTGGGAATTCTCGAAGGAGCTGACCGACTCCGGCCAGCTCAACCCCTACATGCACACCTCGTTCCGTGACGGAACCAAAGCCTCGATTGAGATGGCGGCTGTGGCCAACGCGGCCGGCCTGCGCCCGTCGGATGAAGGCCTGTCGTTTACTCCCGGGGACGTCGAGGGTATCGCCACAATCTGCCGTCCGGCATCCGTAGGCGGAGTTCTCTCCCACGAGGGCAGCGTTGACGTCATGTCGAGCGTGACCCGTGAGGGCGACTGGATCCCTCACAACACACAGGAAGGCGTGTTCGTCGTCGTCAAGGCCACCAACAAATACGTCTCTGGCTGCTTCCAGGAATACCCGTGGCACCCGGACCCCACCGGCCAGTACGCAGCCCTCTACCGCCCGTACCACTACGTCGGACTGGAACTCAACGTCTCAATCGCCAACGCCGTCCTACGGGGCGTCGCCACGGGCGCGCCTGAAGGCTTCCACGCTGATGTTGTCGCCTGCGCCAAGAAGGACCTGCACGCCGGAGGGATACTCGACGGCGAGGGCGGCTTCACGGTCTGGGGAAAGCTGATTTCCGCGGAAAAGTCGGTCCGGGACGGCGCGCTCCCCGTCGCAATGGCCCACCACGTCAAACTCGTCAAAGATGTCCCCGAGGGCGGCATCGTGGGCTGGGATGACGTCGAAATCGACAACTCACTGGGCGAAGCCCTAACCCTGCGCCGTGAAACCGAGGCCATGGCACTGAACCCGGTTCCGGCGGCATGATCGACCGGCGCACCTTCCTCGGAGCCACGGCTGCGAGCTTGGTTCTCGCCGGCTGCGGAGCCGCCCCGGTCCTCGACGCAAACCGGGCGGCATCCGCCGGCGGAACCCTTAAGTTCGGCAGCTGGCAATGGCTCGAACCGGGCCGCGGCGAGGCCATGTGGAAAGCCATCCAGGCCTATCAGAAAGCCAACCCGTCCGCGGTCCTGGCCCAAAGCACGACCCCGTTCCTCTCGTTCGCGGACAAGCTGAACACAGAGCTGGGCGGCAAGGGCGGGCCTGACGTTTTCGTCGTGCAGGACGTCAATTTCTATCCGCTGGCGGACGCCGGCATCCTGGCCCCGCTCAGCTCCGTGATCTCCTCGCACAAGGGCACGCCGTTTAACCACACCAACGAATCCGGTCTGGTCAACGGCGTGCAGTACGGAATCACGTGGGAACGGCTGAACTGGAACTTCTTCTGGAACCGCAAGATCCTGGAGACGGCGAACGTAACCCCGCCGACGAACGTCGCTGAACTGATCTCGGCCGCTACCCAGATCCGTTCCGCAACAGGCCTGGACGGCTTCGGCGTCCGGCATCAGATGACGGAATTCGATTCATGGTTCATGGACTTCGATGTGTGGACCTATGGGCATGGCGGAGCTTGGTCGGACGGCTCACGCCCGACCATCGACTCCGCGGAGAACATCGCCGGCGTTGAGGCATTTGGTGAAATCTACCGCTCAGGTGCTATGCCTATCGGCGACGACGCGTCAACGATGCGCACCAAGTTCCGCGAAGGCCGCCTCGGCATGATGATCGACGTCTCGTCCACAGTTGCCGGCATCCTGCGGTCCTCCAAGACCCTGACGTCGGCCGACATCGGCTTTGCCGAACGGATCCCGCTCCCCCGGCCCTCGGCCCACCAGGAGATCGTGCTGGCAGTCAACGGGTACGGCAAGAACAAGAACCTCGCTGTCGACTTCGTCGGCTGGGTCGGTTCGGATGAAGGCCAAGCGGCGCTCCGGGCGGCAATGGGCCCGTCAACGCTGGCCACGGACGTGCCGCTGGCTCCCGACTATGCTGCGGCCAATCCGTGGGCCAAGGCGTTCATCGATCTCGCGTCCGAGTCCCGCAGCCCCCTCATCAAGGGCTACGAGGCACAGACCAAGGCCATCATGCGCGAAGTCATGACGCAGGTGGAACGCTACCTCGTGGACGGCGGCGACGCTGCCAAGGCACTCGCCACCGCACAGACACAAGTAACTCAGCTGCTTGGCTGAGCAGACCTAGGCAAAGGATCCGGGCAATGTCGCTCCGAACTTCGATCTCCCCGCCCTCCGTGGCGGCGCCTCCCATACAGGATGCCCCTTCCCGGCATCACATGTGGCAGAGGATCTCTCCATACATCTACATCGGCCCCGCGGTCGTTTACCTGATCATCTTCATGATCATTCCGGTGGTGCAGGGCATCCAGCTCAGCTTCACGAAGACTCCGCTCGTCCGGCCCGACGGCGGAACCGGCGTCGGGCTGGACAACTACTCCCGCCTGCTCAGCAGCCCGCAGTTCTACAATTCACTGGGCGCCACCATCCTGTACACGGCCGCGACCGTCATCTTCGCCGTCGCCATCGGCGCAGGATCAGCCCTGCTCCTGAACCAGGCCTTCAAGGGACGCACGATTGTCCGGGCCGTCATCACCTTGCCCTGGGCCGTTCCCACGGTGGCCACCGCCCTGATCTTCAGCTGGATCTTCAACCGCTCCGACGGTGTCCTGAACGAAGTCGTCGGAGTGCTCGGCGTCGGCCAGCAGGGCTGGTTGGTCGAACCGAAATTCGGCATGGCCGCGGTCGTCCTGACCTCGGTCTGGAAGGTCATGCCCCTCGTCATGCTGGTGGTTCTGGCCTCGCTGCAATCAATCCCGAGCGAACTCTACGAGGCCACCCGCATGGACGGCGCCGGGGCCCTGGAAACCTTCAAGGCCGTCACCTGGCCGCACATTGCCCCCACCGTCAGGGTAGTCACGCTCCTCATGACGATCTGGTCCATCCGCCGTTTCGAGATCATCTATCTCTTGACCGGCGGCGGCCCGGTAGACACCACCAACACCCTCGTCGTCAACGTCTACCGCCAGGCCTTCAGCAACCAGGAACTGGGCCGCGCGGCGGCAATCGGCGCCCTCGGCCTGGTGCTGTCCCTGCTCGTCACGGTTGTCTACTTCATGATGGAACGGCGCAATGCCGCCAAGGAGGCCTAGAACAATGACCACCCAAGAAGCACCACCAATCCCTCGGCCGGCTCCTCACAAGTTGCGGCTGAAGGTACCGGGCAACCGAAACTTCAGCAAACCCGCCCGGTACGTCATGCTGGCCGCCCTCGTCCTCTTCTCAGGCTTCCCGCTCTACTGGATGCTGAACACGGCGCTAAGCCAGGACTCCGAACTGTACGGCCAGGCCCAGGGCTGGTGGCCCCACTGGGAACGGCTCGCTGACTTCGGCGACCTCATCGGCAGCGTCCCCATCTTCAAATGGCTCACGAACTCCGTAGTCATCGCAGGCGGCACCACGCTGCTTTCCCTCGTCTTCGCCGTTTTGGCCGGCTACGCCCTGTCCCGATTCAAGTTCCACGGCAAGGGCGCCGCGGGGTTCCTGCTCTTCGCCACCCAGATGCTGCCCGAGGCGCTGCTGGTGGTCCCCATCTACGCCCTCTTTGCGTCCCTGGGGCTCCTCAACGGCATGGGCGGCCTGATCCTGGCCAATGTTGCCTTCACGATGCCCGTAAGCGTCTGGATCATCAAGGGAGCGATCGATGCCATTCCCTACGAAATCGAAGAGGCCGCTGCCGTCGACGGGTGCCCCCGCGTCACCATCCTGTCGCTGGTGCTCACCCCTTTGATTCTTCCCAGCATCGCCGCAGCCGCCGTCATCAACTTCTTCGACGGGTGGAACGAATTCCTCCTGGCCAAGACGTTTATCGCCGAACGCGACCTCTGGCCGGCGTCCGTGGGCCTGGCCTCGTTCATCGGCCAGTACCTGACTTCGCTGAATTCGGTGATGGCCGCGGCCCTGCTGTTCACCCTGCCGGCTTTGATCTTCTTCCTCCTTGTCCAGCGTCGTATCGTCTCAGGCCTCACGGCCGGCTCAGTCAAAGGTTGATCATGGCAAAGCTCTCACTACGCAACATCAGCAAGCGCTTCGGGGACACCCAGGTCATCCACGACTTCAGTGCGGAAGTCGACCACGGCGAATTCCTCGTCTTGCTCGGCGCATCCGGATCCGGAAAATCGACCCTGCTCCGCATCATTGCCGGGCTCACCGACCCCAGCGCAGGCGACATCATCTTCGACAACCTGCGTGTGAACCGCCAAAGCCCGCGAGAACGCGACATCGCCTTCGTGTTCCAGTCCTACGCGCTCTATCCGCATCTGACGGTTCGGGAAAACATCGCCTTCCCCCTTGCCCTGGACAGGTTCAAGGGCTGGCACCACATCCCGGGAATCAGCGCCGTCGCACGCCGCGTCTTCGGCTCGTCCAAGGAGATCGCCAAGCAGGTGGCCAGTGTCTCGTCGATGCTGGGACTGGATGAGTACGCGCACCGCAAGCCCGGAGGACTCTCCGGCGGCCAGCGCCAGCGTGTGGCCCTGGCACGCGCACTGATCCGCGACCCTTCGATGTTCCTGCTCGACGAACCCCTGTCCAACCTTGACGCCAAGCTCCGGGCGGAACTCCGCGGCGAAATTGTCCGGCTGCACAGGCTGACCGGGAAGACCTTCGTCTACGTCACCCACGACCAGGTGGAGGCCATGACCATGGCCACTCAGATTGTGGTTCTCCACAACGGCGTGGTGCAGCAGCACGCCACCCCGCAGGAGATCTACGCCCGCCCCGCCAACACGTATGTTGCCCGCTTCATCGGCAGCCCGCCCATGAACCTCATGACCTCGGCCGTGGATGACGGGCAGCCGGCACTCGGAGGGCTGCGGCTCCCGGCGCCTGCTGGGATCCGGCTCAGGACCGGCACTGTGACCCTGGGCCTGCGCCCGGAACACCTCACAGTCTCGGCCGACGTCGGCGGTCCCGGCCTGGCGGGAACGGTCCGGAGAATCGAGGACCTCGGGGCAGACACCCTGATCGGCGTCCAGCCCGACCCGGCATCGGGACTGAAGATGTGGGAGCTCAACCAGGACGATCTCCTCTGGATCCGTCAGACGGGGCAGACCCGCCTGATGGCGGGCGATCCCTGCACCGTAACGCCCGAGGCGAGAATGGCCAGCTACTTCGACGGCGATACCGGGCTGAACCTGGCCCCCGCCGAAACTTCAGCTGCCCTGCTGCCCGGGTAGTTCAGCCAGCCAAAGGAAGCCCGCTGCGCGGACTGAATCCATCCGTCGGGGCAGCGGGCTTCTTGCATGCCCTAGGACAACAAGTCACAGCCATGGCGGGCACGTGTGCTGTGCGGCCACGAGCAACTCATCCCCTCGTCCAGACGACCCCCAGAAAGAGCAGGACACACATGTCCATCATCGTCACCGCAGTTTTCACTCCGATCCACGGCGCATTCGACAAGGTCGCCGCCGCCCTCACCCCCGCCATTGCGGAGGTCCACCAGGAACCGGGCTGCCTCCTTTATGCCATCCACGAAGCCCCAAACGGCCAGATCGTCATGATTGAGAAATGGCAGTCCGCAGATCTGCTCGATGCCCACGGCGACGGCGACGCAGTCAAGCGACTCAATTCCTCACTCGAAGGACTGTTGGAAGTGCCGGTAGAAGTCACCCGCTTGGTGGCCATCCCTGCGGGAACCGCAAGCCAAGGGGCACTTTGATGACGCGTCCGATTGTCGTTATGGGGGTTTCGGGCGCAGGCAAGTCCACGGTTGGGTCGGCCCTCGCCGCACGCCTGGGTGCAGAATTCCTGGATGCCGATTCACTTCACCCGCCGGCAAACGTGCAAAAGATGGCCTCAGGCAATCCCCTGACGGATGAAGACAGATGGCCCTGGCTCAAGCTGGTGGGCGCGGCACTTTCCGCGCCCACCAGTGGAGTTGTCGTAGCTTGCTCAGCCCTCCGGCGCGCATACCGGGACGCGATCCGGGCCTCGGCCCCGTCAACTACCTTTGTCCTGCTGAACGTCGCAACTCCGGTGCTGCAGGACCGGCTTCCCCTGCGCCCCGGACACTTCATGCCAGCTTCCCTCCTCACCTCACAGCTCGAAACACTTGAACCGCTCGAAGCCGATGAATCCGGGTTAGCCGTCATGTCGGAGGAAGGGATCGAGTCAACCGCAGAGCGGATACTGCTCCAACTCGGGGCGTCCGCCTGAGCCAGCTACGCCGTTGCCCTTGGGGAACTTCCACCGCGTCACGCCGATGGAGTGGTCCAAACCTTCAGTAGCCCCTTGGCGAGTGCTGCACCTTAAGGCACATCCGAGACGCCCGTGTAGGTCGCGTAGGTGGCGAGTCCGGCCCGTTCATAAACCTGGAGGGAAAGTCCGCCCGGGGTGCTCTGGCTGCTGACGAGGCGCTGTCCCGCGGACGGGCCGCGGTCGGGGAACAGGCGGCGGCCGAGACCGACGATGACGGGGGCGACCACGAGCCGGAACTCATCAATCAGGTCTGCGGCCAGCACGGACTGGACGAGGCGGGCGCTTCCGTGGATCTGGAGTTCCCGTCCGGGTTGTTGTTTGAGTTCCGCGACCTGGGCTTCGACGTCGGCGGAGAGGACCGTGGTCGGGTTCCAGGAGCCTGTTGTCAGGGTGTGCGAGGCGACGTATTTCGGCAGGCTGTTCATGAGCACGGTGAAGGGATCATTCGGGTCCGTGATCTGCGGCCAGTCCCGCGCGAAGGCGTCGTAGGTGCGCCGGCCGAGCAGGAGTGCGTCGGCCTGGCCGAGCCATTCCGCGGCCTGGCGGATGAATGTCTGGTCCATGTAGGGGACCAGCCATCCGCCCCGGGTGAACCCGTCGCTGGTGTCTTCCTCCGGCGATCCCGGGCCCTGCGATACGCCGTCGAGGCTCACGAATTCGGTCACTGTCAGCTTCATGGTCTTCTCCCTGCTCGGCACGGTAAGGCTATGCGTCGCAGACGCCAAGGGCAATGGCTGTGCGTTGGGTCAGAATGGCAGCATGAGCTTTTCATCCTTCGGCCGCATCCAGACCCCTGTGCTGGACATCGGGTACGAGTCCGCGGGTGATCCGGGCGGGACTCCGGTCATCCTGCTGCACGGGTTCCCCTACGACGTCCGGGCCTTCGACGACGTCGCGCCGATGCTCGCCGGCCAGGGCGCCTTCGTGCTCGCGCCGTACCTTCGCGGCTTCGGCCCGACGCGTTTCCTCGATCCGACGACGGTCCGCTCGGGACAGCAAGCCGCCCTCGCGCAGGATCTCCTCGACTTCATGGACGCCCTCAACATCGACCAGGCCGTCGTGGCGGGCTACGACTGGGGCGGCCGGGCGGCGTGCATCGTGGCGGCACTGGACCCCGCACGCGTCGCCGGCCTCGTCACCGTCGGCGGCTACAACATGCACAACCTCGCGCGCTCCGGCGAACCAGCCATCCCGGAATGGGAGCGGAGCTACTGGTACCAGTACTACTTCCACTCGGAGCGGGGGCGCCGCGGGCTGGAGCGAAACCGTGACGAACTGTGCGAGCTGCTCTGGCGCACCTGGTCGCCCGCCTGGGGTGGCGCACGCGAGGCGTTTCCCGCCAGCGCCCCGAGCCTGCACAACCCCGATTTCGTCGACGTCGTCATCCACTCCTACCGCCACCGGTACGGACTGGCCGACGGCGACCCCCGGTACCAGCGGTTCGAGGACCTGATCGCCCAGGAGCCGCACATCACCGTTCCGACGGTGGTGCTCGAAAGCGGGGACGACGGCGTCGGCGGCCCCACGGCGACGGCCGGCAGAGACTACTTCACCGGCCCCTACATCCAACGCGTCCTTCCCGGAATTGGACACAACGTTCCGCAGGAGGATCCGGAGGCGTTCGGGCAGGCCGTGCTGAGTCTGTTCGACTAGGTGCCTCGGCGTGGGCCCCTGGACAGTCGATGAGTTGGGTCGATGCGCGTTGGACGGCCTCTGCGAGGATGAGTGGGTTGCAGTGACCCCCACAGTGGCAGAACCTGATGTCCGACCCGCCCATGGTGATGTTTTCAGCCACTCAGTACCCCGACGGCCGCCGGAAGGACACCGTCATCAACGCCGAGGCCACCGGCAGAGACCTTCGAAATGAAAGCCACCCATGCGTCCGGCAGGGTCCCCTCAGCGGAAAGCCGGAATCCCGGTGATGTGGTTGCCCAGGATCAGCGTGTGCACCTCGTCCGTTCCCTCGTAGGTGCGCACACTCTCAAGATTGTTGGCGTGGCGCAGCGGGGAATAGTCCAAGGTGATGCCGTTGCCGCCGAGCATGGCGCGGGCATCGCGGCAGATCTTGATCGCTTCGCGGCAGTTGTTCAGCTTGCCCACGGAGATCTGGTGCGGCTGGAGGACTCCGGCGTCCTTCAGCCGGCCCAACTGCAAGGCCAGCAGCGTGCCCTTGTTGATCTCCAGTGCCATGTTCACCAGCTTCTCCTGGGTCAGCTGGTAGCCGGCGAGCGGCTTGCCGAACTGCATGCGCTGCTGCGAGTAATCCCGGGCCGTGAGGAAGCTGTCGCGTGCCGCCCCCATGGCACCCCAGATGATGCCGTACCGGGCTTCGTTGAGGCACTCGAACGGGCCGCGGAGTCCCTTGGCGTTGGGAAGCATGGCACTCGCCGGCAACCGGATATCCGTCAGCTCAATATCGCACTGAATGGAGGCGCGCATGGAGAGCTTCTGCTCAATGGGGGTGGCCTTGAAGCCCGGAGTCCCGGTGGGAACGACGAAGCCGCGGACGCCGTCGTCGGTCATCGCCCAGATGATGGCCACCTGCGCCACCGAGGCCAGCCCGATCCAGCGCTTGCTGCCGTTGAGGATCCAGTCGTCGCCGTCGCGCTTTGCGAAGGTCAGCATATTTCCGGGGTCGGATCCGGCGGACGGCTCGGTGAGGCCGAAGCACCCGATGGCAGTTCCGGCGGCCATGCGCGGAAGCCACTCGAGTTTCTGCTCTTCCGATCCGTGCTTGGCTATGGCGCTCATGGCCAGCGAACCCTGAACGCTGACAAACGTCCGGAGACCCGAGTCGCCGGCCTCCAGCTCCAGGGCGGCCAGACCATACTCCACGGAGCTCCGGCCGGGGCAGCCGTAGCCCTTGATGTGCATGCCGAGCAGGCCCAGTTCCGCCATGCGCGGGACAATCTCCAGCGGGAACTCCGCGCGCTCGTACCAGCCAGCGATATTCGGTTTGATGTCGGAGTCCACGAATCCGCGGACTTTCTCCCGCACGACGAGTTCCTCCGGCGTGAGCAGTGTGTCGATGCCGATGAGGTCTGAAGTATCAGTCATGGTTCTACTTTCCGGTGGGTGTGGGGTGGAGGGCGGCCGGTTTGTTCTGCTCCGTGAAGGTCGCGCCGCTGTGTTCGCCGAGCAGCGGCGGCAGCCGCCGGTACGAGGCGGGAGTTTCCGAGAGCCGGATGGGGTTGGCCACCTGTCGGGAGGTCCGGGGGCCGGACCCGTCCGCGATCTCCACCACGGGTTCCAGCCCGAGGTCGGCGGCCAGCTGGATCGCTTCCACGATGGAGTTGACCTTGCCGGCGGGTACGCCCGCCTCGCTCAGGAGTCCCGACCATTCCGCCGCCGGCTTTTTCCGAAGCTGCTCCTCTAGCAGGGTCTTCAGCTCATCGCGGTGGGCCACCCTGTTCGAGTTCCCGCGGAACCTGCTGTCATCAGACAGTTCGGGAACGCCCAGCACTCGTGTCAGGGAGGCGAACTGCTTGTCCGTTCCGACCGCCAGGGCGAGGGGCGCGTCTGCGGTTCGCAGCGTCTCGTACGGCGCAATGCTGGGGTGGGCGTTGCCCATGCGCTGCGGGGATTCGCCGGTGGCGAGGGTGCTGGATGCCTGGTTGACGAGTCCGGCAAGCAGCGAGGACAGCAGGTTGACTTCAACCCGCTGGCCCCTGCCGGTCTGGTCGCGGCTGCGCAGCGCGGCCAGGATGCCCACCACTGCGTTTTGGCCGGTCACCACGTCCACCAGTGCCACCCCCACCTTGCTCGGTTCCGACTCCGGGGATCCGGTAACGCTCATCAGTCCCCCCACGGCCTGGACCAGGAGGTCGTATCCGGGCAGGTGCGCCCCGCCCTTGCTTCCGAATCCGGTGATGGAGCAGTAGACCAGGTCCGGTCGCTCCGCCCGGAGGGTCTCATAGTCCAGGCCGAACCGCTGCATAACGCCCGGCCGGAAATTCTCAACAACGACGTCGGCGGCCAGTGCTATGTTCCTCGCCTGCGCGAGTCCTTCCTCGGTGCGCAGGTCGCACACGGCCGAGCGCTTGTTCCGGTTGACGCTGGAGAAGTAGGTGCCCGCGCCGTGTTCGTCCACGGGCGGCACCCAGGCCCGGGTGTCGTCGCCGGCCGGGCTCTCGACCTTGATCACATCGGCGCCGAAATCAGCGAGCATCATGGTGGCAAAGGGTCCGGCGAGGACCCGGGAGAAATCCGCCACCTTGATGCCGGCTAGCGGTGCGGCGGCGGGAGGGCCGTCAGGGACAAGTTGTGCGCTGTTCAACGAGCGTCAGCTCCTTCGGTGGTGGTGCCGGGGTCTCCGCTGGAGGCGGTCACGGGATTGCGGAGGGTTCCAAGCCCCGTCACGCGGCATTCGGCGACGTCCCCCGGTTCGATGTGGACGGCTCCGGGCGTTCCCGTGGAGATGATGTCACCGGGGAAGAGCGGCATGACCTTGCTGTGGAAACTGATCAGGTAGGCCGGGTCGTAGCGCATGTGCGACACCGTATTGCTGCGGCGCACCTCCCCGTTGACCACGGTGGATACCGTGACCTCGGCCAGGGAGCCGGCGGCAGCCTCCACCTCGGCGAGGGGCACGATCCGGGGGCCGAAGGAAAAGAATCCCGGAAAGTTCTTGGAGCGGGTGAGGAACCGCGGATTGCGCTGCAGGATGTCCTCGGCCGTCTGGTCCAGTACCGGTACGACGCCGGCCAGATAGGACAGCGCATCCTCCGGCTCGACATTGCGGCAGTACCGGCCGATCACGACGGCGACCTCCGCTTCGGTGGTAGTGCGCTGGCTTTGCTCCGGGATCGGGATGTTCTCGCCCGGGCCGATGACCGTATGGTCGCCCTTGATAAACGAGGCCGGCTCGTCGGGCACCGCCTCGGTGAGGTCGGAGGCGTGCTCCACGTAGTTCAGTCCGATCCCCCACAGCATGCGCGGGTGACGGTACGGGGCGCCGTAGGT
This sequence comes from Pseudarthrobacter oxydans, assembly GCF_030812335.1. GTDB lineage: Bacteria > Actinomycetota > Actinomycetes > Actinomycetales > Micrococcaceae > Arthrobacter > Arthrobacter oxydans_B. The sequence goes on along the minus strand of NZ_JAUSSN010000010.1, from coordinate 97,517 downwards.
GAGGTGTTCCGGGTCGCGGAAGACGGCGTCGTCAGCCTTGGCTGCGGCTGCTTCCAGGTCCCCGAGCAGGTCTCCGGTGAGGACGTCGAGGATGTCGCCGGTAAAGCCCGGGAGCAGGTCGCGGACCAGCGCGGCTCCGCGTTGCGGGTGGACGACGGCGGCCTCCTCGCGGGCCTGCCCGGGGTTGGCGGTGTCGGGGGTGGAGCCGTCGCGGATCGCGCAAAGGTGAAGGATGCGGGAAGTCATGGCCTTGTTCTTTCGGTTAGTAGGAACGGACGAGTCCGCCGTCGCAGCGGATCTGTTCCCCGGTCACGTAGGATGCAGGTCCGCTCGCCAGGAAGGCCACGACGGCGGCGAATTCCTCGGGCTTGCCGTACCGGCCGGCAGGGATCGATGCTTCCGAGGCCGCCCGCGTCTCCTCCGGCGATCGTCCGGTGCGTTTGGCCGCCGCTGCGTCCAGTGAGCCAACGCGGTCGGTGTCGATGCGGCCCGGGAGCACCATGTTGACGGTCACGCCGTCCTTGGCCACCTCCGCCGCCAGGGTCTTGAGGTAACCGGCGAGCCCGGCCCGGCCGATGTTGGACAGCGCCAGGTTGGGCAGCGGCTGCTGCACCCCGCTGGAGCCCACTGCCACGATGCGCCCCCACCCGCGCTCCCGCATGCCGGGAAGCACGAGGGAGGTGAGCCGCATGTGCTGCAGCAGGAGCTGGTGCACGGCGGCCAGGGCCTGTTCGTCGGAGACGTCCGCGGCGCCGCCGGGAGGCGGTCCGCCGCTGTTGAGGATGAGTACATCGATGGGGCCGAAGGCCCCCACCGCGGCGTCCACCAGGGCCGCCGGGGCGCCGCCGTCGGTGAGGTCGATGCCGATCCCGACGGCGGACTCCAGGCGCGCAGCTTCCGCCCGGACCAGGTCCCCGCGCCGGGCAGCCAAGACCACGTTGGCGCCTTCCGCGGCCAACGCCCTGGCGATGGCGAGGCCTATCCCCGAACTTGCGCCCGGAACCAGGACGTTTTTTCCCCTCAGACCGGTCTCCATCAGTCGGTCACCACCCGGACGGCTTCGAGGTGGGCATCGATCAGGTCCGCCAGCGCTGGCGGAAGTTTCGGGGCGGGAGGCCGCACGATGGATTCAGAGATGATGCCGCGGCGGCGCAGTACTTCCTTGCGCAGGGCCAGTCCGACGCCGGGCTGGGCCTCGAAATTCACCAGGGGCAGCCACGGGGCGAAGGCCTCCCGGGCGGCTTGGAAGCCGCCGTCGGCCCAGGCTGTCAGTGCGGCCTGGAGGCCCTCGGGATGCGAGAATCCGGTCATGGCACCGGCCGCGCCGGCGGCCAGCTCATCCAGCAGTCCCACTCCCCCCAGCCCGCCGTACACCGGCACGGATGTGCCGCGCGTCAGCGTGGCAATGGCGGAGGCTGTCGGCGGTGCTTCCGACTTGACGGCCACGATGAACGGGCACTGCGCCAGGACCTCAAGGATCTGCGCCGCACTAATGTTCACGCCGGATGCCACGGGGTAGTCCTGCAGCACGATGCCCGCGCCCGTGGCCCGGTGCACGGCGGTCAGGTGGGCCGTAAGCACCTCTGGATCGGAGCTGTTGGCCTGCACCATCAGTGCGGCGAGGTGGCTGCCGGCCGCACTGACCGCGGTATGGGCCTGCTCCAGCGCCACTGCCGTTGAGCGGGCTGAAAGGCCCACCACGAGAGGCGCGCCCTTCCCCTCCTCGGCGACGGTGCGCACAACCAGGGCCTGCTCCCCGGCGTCCAGGGATGCCCCCTCGCCGAAGACGCCCAGCACCACCATTCCGGTGGCCGGTATTGCGGTGTAAAGCCGCACTTCGCGGCGCAGGGAATCGGTGTCCACGGCGAAATCCGGTCCGCTAAACGGTGTTGCCAGGACTCCCCAGAGCCCGGGGGCGAGGTGTGGGATTGGTGTCGTCATAGTGATGTGTTGTCCTTTCGGCCATGGGCCATCGAAACTGTGGGGCGGCGCTGGCCGGCGGCGACGCCGGGGCCGGCGGCCGGGCATTGCGGACGCCGGATCAAACGCCTCTTGAGGTCACGTCCGTTCCGGCTTTGCCTCCCGGGACGTGGGCACGGCGGCGGCGCCGCCCGGTTCGTCCCGGCGATGCCGGCGCAGCCCGAGGATATGGACCAGGACGCCCACGGCAATGATGGCCGCCCCGATGCCGATATAGAGGGGCTCCATGACCAGCATGGGCAGTGACCCGACGCCCAGCAGAATCCTTTCGGGCCAGCGGGCCGGGCCGAGGAGCCAGGCTCCGGTTGCCACAGCAAGGGAGGCCACAGCCAGGAGCGAGACGACGAACGCCAGTGCAACCGTCCCCGGACCGCCCTGCAGGAGCAGCCCGACGCCGTCGTCGGACAGCACAAAGATGAACGGGACCAGGAACGCCGACAGCGTGTACCGCCAGGTCAGCCACATCGTCTTGATGGGTTTTCCGCCGGTAATGGCCGACGCCGCGAACGGCGACAGTGCCGTCGGCGGTGACACCTCGCTGAGCACCGAGTAGTAGAAGATGAACATTGCGGCCGCGAAGGCCGGCACCCCGACGTCCTGCAGGGCGGGTCCGATGATCACCCACGAAATGATGAAGCTGGCAGTGACCGGCACCGCGAGTCCCAGGAGGGTGACGGAGATCGCGGAGAAGATGGCGGTCAGGAGCAGGCTGCCGCCGGCAAAGTCCACGATGATGTTCGCGAGCTTCAGGCCCAGGCCGGTGAGGGTCATGATTCCGACGATCAGGCCGGCGGCCGCCATCACGGGGATTACGGAGAGGGCGCCCATGGCGCCCAGGGCGAGCGCGTCCCAGATGCGTCTGGGCGTCAGCCAGGACTGACGGTCCAGGAAACTGAGGATAAATGCGAGACCCGTGGCGTAGACCACGGCCCGGAAGGGTGTCATGCCCATGGACATGAACACCACGATCGCGATGAGGGAACTGAAGTGGTAGCCGAACCGCAGCAGCAGTTTGCCGACCGGCTTGACGTCCAGCTCAACCGCCCGGGTCTTGAACCGCCGGGCGTCCATTTCGATGGCGAGGATGATGCCGAAGTAGTAGAGGACGGTGGGAATGGTGGCCCAGATGAGCACCTGCAGGTATGAGACTCCCAGCAGCGCGGCGATGATGAAGGCTGCGGCGCCGAGGGTGGGCGGGGACAAGATGGCGCCAATACCGGCAGCCGCCAGGATGGCGCCTCCGTGTTCCTTCGGGTAGCCGGCCTTGCGCAGCAGCGGCCAGGAGATGCCGCCGAGGGTCACGGTGGTGGCGACGCCGGAACCCGACACGGTGCCGAGCAGGAAGCCGGCCAGGGTCACGGTCCGGCCCGGACCCGACTTCGACTGCCCGAAAGCGGAGAACGAGAGGTCGATGAAGAATTTGGTGGCGCCCGAGGCGCCCAGAACGGCGCCGTAGATGGTGAAAAGGATGATGTACGACGCCGCGACGTCGGTGGGAACCCCGAACAGCCCTTGCGTCCCCATGACGTTGTGGCCGACGAGCCGGATCCAGTTGAAGGAAGCCGTGTTGAACGGTGCAGGGACGAAGGAACCGAGCGCCGCATATACGAAGAAACCCATCACGACGAGCGGGACAAGGATGCCCACGGTCCGGCGGGCTGCCTCCAGCGTGACCAGGATCGCGATCACGCCCATGGCCAGGTCAAGGTAGGTCGGAGTGATTGCGCGGCGGAAAAAGCCGTCCCAGTCCGAGATGATGTAGGCGAACGGAACCACGGCAATTGCGGCGAGCAGCCAGTCCAGGATGGGCGGGTTGTCGGAACGTCCGGCCTCCTTGGCCGCAGCCGAGCGGCCCCACCCGCGGTAGACCAGGAAGGTCAGGGGCAGCCCGAACATCAGGAACGCGGGCAGGTAGAACTGGGTGGGCATCGGGTTGAAGACCCAATACAGCACAAACAGGGACATTGCCACACAAAGGGTTTTCACCACGGTGGCGGGGATCCCGCTCAAGTGGCGTGCGGGTTTCTCCGCCTCAAACTCCGCGATCAGCGCCTCTTCATCAATCACCCCGTCCCTGGCCAGGTCCATAGGGTTGACGTCGGCGTCATTGTCCGCGCCCGCGCGCTCGGTGTTTCCCTTCGGCACGGTGCTCCCCGCCGGCTCAGTGCTCCCCTTCCGCACGGTACTCCCCGGGGGTTCAGGCGAGGTGCGTGCGTCAACGGCTCCGTTGCCGTTGGGTGTCTCGGTCATGGGGTCTCCTTGAGGGATAAAACAACGAACGGGTCGCTGTCTTCGACTAACTTCCATAGTTCAAGCGGCGGGGCACCCGGGATGTACACGGTGCGGCGGCCCAGGTCCGTTGCTGCCAGGGACAGCCGGCTGAACTCCGCGGGGTGCCCCGGGTCGGGGTCGGTCACCCATTCCCTGCGGTCGGTGTCCCCGGCCGCAGACGGCGCTCCGGGGACGGCGTAATACTCTTCAAGCACCGCCAGCTGGTCGGCGGCCAGCTGCGCCAGGCGGTAGCTTCCGTCCTCCTGCACGGTGTACCGCTCTTCAGCGACGGTGCCGTAGATGGAATTGCGGTAGCTCACCGCGAACGTGTCCCCGGAGAGGGGAATGCTGGCCAGCACGCCGCCGTCGTTGCTGATCACCAGGGCGCGGGGACCGCGGGATTCAGCCGGCGCGCCGGCAACGGCAACGGCAATCCCACCCGCTCCCAGCATGGCGAGGCAAACGAGGCCGACGACGGCGGCGGCTGGCTTAGGCATGGGGTCCTAGCTTCCGGCCTTGTCGAAGTAGGCCTTCGAACCCGGGCAGGTCTCCACGAAGGCGACCTTCCCCGCGGTGGCCGGATCCATCTCACCGGCTGCGGGATGGACCTTGACCAGGGTCTCTTTGTTGTCAAAGAGTGCGGTGGTGATGTCCTGCTGAAGCTTCTGGTCCATTTTCTTGCTGGCAACCAGGATGTTCGGCGAAGCGATCGCCGGGACGGCCTCGGTCTGCCCCTCGTAGGTGTTGGCCGGGATGTCCTGCTTCACGTAGTAGGCGCCGTATTTCTGCGCGAGCGGGTCCGCGTACTCCCCGATCGGCAGCAGCTTCATGTCGCCGTCGCCTGCCAGGTCAATCAGCGCGCCGGTGGGTAGCCCGCCGGACCAGAATCCGGCGTCGATCGTTCCGTCGCGCAGCGCCGCGACGGTTTCGGCCGCTCCGAGCTGGCGGCGCTGGATGCCCGAGGTCGGATCGATTCCGGCGGCCTCGAGGATGCGCAACGCCCCTACCTCCGTGGCGGAGCTGGGCGCGCCGACCGAGACGACTTTGCCCGCCATGTCCTTTACGTTCTGGATCCCTTTGTCGTTGACAGTGACGGCCTGCATGAAGTTGTTGTAGATGTTGCCAAGGGAGCAGACCTCCTGCGGCTTTCCCTTGAATTCGCCCTCGCCTTTGACAGCATCGGAAACCACGTCGCCCACCGAGAAGGCGAGCTGCGCCGACCCATTCTCGATCAGCAGCATGTTGTCCACGGAAGCGTTCGTTTCCTGGACGGTGGCGTTATAGCCCTCGACTTTGTCCCCGATGACGGTGGCGAAGCCACCGCCCAGCGGATAGTAGACGCCGCCGGTGCCGCCCGTAGCGATGGACAAGGTGCCGCCCTGGCCCGACGCACCTCCGGCTCCGCCACCCCCGCTGGGAGCGGGGCTGCCGCACGCGGTCAGGAAAACTGCCGGTACAAGGGCTGCTGCCGCCCACAGACGCTGCATGCGCCTCCGGGCAGGGATGGTCATTGCGGTCATGGTTTTTCTCCCTGGGTAGTGATGGTGTTGATTGAATGAGTGTCAGCCGGTCTGGTTCGCAGTCCTCCGGTAGCGGCTGGCGGATGGGGAACATCTCCGGCGGAGAGGATGCCTGCCAGCAGGCGGTAGTACCCCACCAGCACCGAAATCTCCGTAATGCCACCGTGTCCGAAGTGTTCAAGGGCGGCCGCATGTACTTCCAGGCCGACGGTTTTGCCGCGTAGCAGGGCACGCGTCAGGCCCAGCGCCGCGCTTTCGTCCGCGGTCAGAGTGTCCGGGGATTCGCCGTCGTGAAGCTTCTCCAGCTCTGTGCCGCTGACGCCCACGCTCGTGGCGACCCGGCTGTGCGCATACCACTCGTAGGCGGACTCCAGTTCCGCGGCGACAGCGCAGATGACCAATTCCCGCGTGCGGTCCGGCAGTGATCCGCCAAAGCGCAGGACGGCACCCAGGGCCTGTACCGCGTCTCCGATTGCGGGCGAGTGCAGCAGCGCGTTGAAGGGGCCGGTGAGGCAACCGGCTTCGTCGGCGAGGGAAAACGGCCCGTTGCCCCTCGGCGGGCCTGCGATGGCGTCATACAGCCGGCGCTGCTGGTCCGAGAGTTCATGAGGGGCAAGGAGGGGAAAGCGCCCGCCCTGGCGTGGCCCGGAAACGGCGGACCCGGCTTCCTCGCGGACCGATTTACACAAGGGTCCTGCCCCCGTCCACGAACAGGACATGACCGGTGACGAACGCCGCCTGGCGGGAAGCCAGGTAGAGGACGGGACCGGTGAGGTCGTCGACCGTCCCGAGCCGGCCGGCCGGGACCATCGACGTGTAGTGCTCGCGTACCCCGGGGCGGTCCAGGTGCGCCCTGGTAAGTTCCGTGTCCACGTAGCCGGGGGCGATGGCGTTGACGGTGACTCCGCTGGAGGCCCATTCGCGGGCCATGACCCGGATCAACTGGTTGATGCCGCCTTTGCTGGCTGCGTAAGGACCATGGTCCGGATGTGCCAGGATGCTGGAGACCGACGAGCAGTAGATCTGGCGCCCGAAGCCGGCCTCGACCATGACGCGGCCGGCGGCGCGGCCCAGCCGGAAGGCGCTGGTGAGGTTGAGCTCCAGGATGCGTGCCCAGCCCTCATCCGTAGTTTCGAGAATCGGCACCCGGTGGTTGACGCCGATGGAGTGCACCAGAACGTCCAGGCCGCCGAGCCGTTCCTGGGCTGCGGCAACGGCATCCTCACAGCCCTGCGTGGACGTGAGGTCGAGCCGTTCGGTGGACACGCCTGGACCGAGGGCGGTCAGCCGGGAGTCATCGCGGTCAACCGCGAGTACGCTCGCCCCGGCTGCAACGAATTCGCCGATGCAGGCGCTGCCAATTCCGCCCGCCCCGGCAACCAGCACCCTCGCGCCGCTCAACCCGAGCCAGTCCTTCACGGACGCCACGACTTTCCGGCGGGCGGCCGTGGCACGCCTGCATTGAAGGCCGCATCGCTGCGGGTTGCTCGAAAGACCATTTGGATAATGTATCCAATTTTGTAATCAGATGTAACCCATGTCACACAATCTTTATATTACCTGGCGGCTTGGGACTTCCAGAAAGGTTCGGAGGGCATCCACTGCATGCTCCCGGTGCTCGTCCAGCAGTGCGACAAGCAGCTCCGCGTCGCCCTCCGCGTAAGCCTGGACGATGCGGGCATGCTCGCGCTCTACTCTGGCCCGGTTGCTTTCCGCCCCGTAGTACACGAACCGGTAGGCCTCAGTCGCGTCCCACAGAACCTGAACGATCCGTTCCAGACGCGGCATGCGGGCCGCTGCCAACAGTTCGAAGTGAAACCGCCGGTTCGCCTCGGTCATCTTGATCAGATCACCGGCGGCGCTGGCCAATTCAACGTCCCTGGCGGCCACCTTCATGGCGGCGAGCACGCTGTCGCTGCGGTTCCCTACGGCAACCCGGGCGGCCTCGGATTCCAGCAGCTGCCTGAGCCGGTAGACCTCCAGGAGGTCCGTGAGCGATAGGCTGGCGACTTTATGGCCGCGGTGAGGCTCGTAGACCACCTGGCCCTCGCTTTCGAGGACCTTGAAAGCTTCGCGGACCGGAACGCGGCTGACACCGAATCGCTCGGCGAGGGTGTTCTGGCGAAGCGGCTGTCCCGGCAGGAATTCCCCTGCGATGATTGCGCGCCGAAGCTCGGTTAGGACGAAAGCCTGGGCGGTGGGAGGGCGCCTAGACTCTTTCGCTGCGTCCTCGCTCATGCCGCCACCGCCAACACGTCTGCTTTCACCCCTGAATTCTAACTGGCGGCATCCGTGGCCGTTATCCACGGCCGGACACACCCCGGGCTCGAACGCTAGGACTGGCCTGGCGGCTCTGTTTTCTGGTCTTCCGTTTCGGTTTCGAAGGGCGCGCCCGCGGCTGGCGGCTCTCCCGCCGCGAGGCGGTCCGATTCACGAGCCCCAACAACAGACTGGGCTCCCCCGGATCCGGCTTCGGCAGGTGAAGGTCCAGGCGGTACGCCCCCGGTTGTTATTGGCGAGCCGGTCGCGGTCCGCTGCCCCTTGGTCATGGCGGGGTCGTTGAACACCTGCTCGACCGGCGCTTCGCCTGTCTTGGCCCGTTCGGGATGCGAGTGATCCCCCTGCGCTTTGGTGCCTGACTCCGCGATATCGATCGCCTCTCCCACATCTGCACCGCTGCGGGAGTCCTCGGCCTGGACGTCAGCACCGGACGAAGCGCGCCGGGCCTGGGATGTAGCATCTGGGGATTCTTCTGGTTCCAATTTTCTGGATGCTTGATCTGTAGGCAATTCAGAGTCGCTGCGGTCTGTCATGATCCTTGCCCTTCCGAAACGAATTCGTGCGTCTGCTCCGGCGCAATTCAAGTCTAGATAGAGCCGCGGCAGCCCGACAGGTCCGCACGATGGACCTTTATTTCAGGCTGACCCGCTGATCACCCGGTCACGCCCGGCAAGCAGACCCGTCACGGCGAGAACCGCCATGAGGCCCGCGGTGACCAGGAGCGGAAGCGTCCAGCCTCCGCTCGCGTCGCGAAGACCACCGAACATTACCGGCCCCGCCGCGGCGAGACCGTAGCCGACAGATTGCGCCATGCCGGACAATGACGCTGCCTGCGGGTAATTTACGGTCCGGAGGCTGAACAGCGACAGGGCGATGACTATGAGGCTCCCGCACCCGATTGCCCCAAGAATGACCCACAGCAGTATGAGGTCCGGCGCCAGTGCCAGCCCGAGAAACGTCACGAACGTGAGCGCGCCGCTCGTGAAGGAGACAAGCCGCTGGTCCGAACCGCGGTGCAGGATTCCCCCTGTGGCAAGGCTGGCGAACACGCTGATGAGCAGGAAGACGGACAGATGGACGCCCGCAACAGTGGCGGGAACCCCCTGGCTTTGTTCGATGGTGGGTAGCCATGCCATCAGGACGTAGAAGGCGATCGATTGCAGTCCCATAAAGATCGTCACCTGCCAGCCCAAGGCTGAGGTCCAGGGCGACCGGAAAGAGACCTCCGGCCTGGTGGCGTGCGCGGTCCCTGACCTGTGCCGGCGCAGCCACGGCAGGAGCACCGCCATGGCGATGAGGGCCAGTCCCACCCAGATTCCGAGGGCAAGCCGCCATCCCGCCGGGGATGTTTGTGCCACGGGAACGACGACGGCTGCCCCGATCGCGGCGAAGGCGGCCTGTGTGGCGGTGTAGCCTCCGGTGACCTGACTAACCCTCATCGGAAAGTCCCGCTTTACCAGGGAGGGCACCAGGACATTGAGAAACGCGATAGCCAAGCCGATCAGGGCGGTGCCCGCCCAGATAATGCCCGGCAAGGGTAGGGAGCGAAGCACGATGCCCGACGCGAGGATCAGCAGTGACACCCACAGTGCCCGGTCGAGACCCAGCCGGGAAGCGAAGCCGGGTGCCAGCGGGGAGAAGACTGCGAAAGCAATGAGCGGAAGACCTGTGAGGAGCCCTGCTGCGGCACTGGATAACCCGAGGTCGCTGCTGATGTTCCCGAGTACCGGTCCCACGCTGACGAAGGACACCCGAAGGTTAACTGCGATGAGCAGAAGGCCGATGAAGGCGACGCCGAACCTGGCAGTGCGGTCCGGCGCGTTCCGGGTGGCAGCGGGCATCATGCGTTCTTCCATCCTTCGAGAGGTGAGTGGGCGCCCTCGCGCCTCCTCCGATTCCGCCTTTGTCAGATAGAAGTTGACTAGGCATTTCAATTTGCCGACAACCCACCTTATGCCGAGCCGGTTGAAAACGGCGCCGAAGGCATAGTCCGACAGCCCGGCGAACCGTCCGCCCGGCCGGAGGTGTCGGGGCCGGCGTGTTGCACCGGGTCAATGGCCGGGTCCGGTGATGATCTTGTTGCGTTCGGATTCGTGCGCGCCGCCCTTCTTCGCCAGCGTGGAGCACGCCTCTTCGATGTCCCGGGCGAGCGTGTCGACGTGCTCGCGGCTCATCGTCTGCTTGACCAGGGCCCGCATGATCGTCACATCTTGGGCATTCGGGGGCAGGGTATATGCCGGCACCATCCAGCCGCGCTCGGCCGAGAGCTGCCAGGCGATGTCGAACTCGTCGTAGCCGGTGTCGGCGGCGAGCCGGAACGCGACGAGGGGAAGTTGCTCCTCGTCGGGGCCGATGATCTCGAACCGGCCCATGGCCTCCAACTTCTCGGCCAGGACGCGGGCGTTGGTCTGCATGTTCTTCATGATGTAGGCGTAGCCGGCGCGGCCATAGCGAACGAAGTTGTAGTACTGGGCGAGAACCATCGACGAGCCGGTGGAGAAGTTCAGGGTGAAGGTCGAGTCGGTCTTGCCGAGGTAGTTCTCCTCGAAAACGAGTTCCCTGGCCAGGTCGGCCTTCTCCCGGAAGATCAGCCAGCCGATGCCCGGGTAGACCAGTCCGAACTTGTGCCCGGAGACATTGATCGAGCGGACCTGCTCGAGCCGGAAGTCCCACTTGGAGTCCGGGTAGAGGAAGGGCCAGACGAACCCCCCGCTGGCCCCGTCCACGTGCAGCGGCACATCCAGGCCCCGCTCGCGCTTGATCCGCAGCAGCAGGTCGTTGATCCCGGCGATGTCATCCTTGTGCCCAGTGAACGTCGTACCCAGCACGGCTGCGACGCCGATGGTGTTCTCATCGACATGGGCCTGCACGTCTTCCGGGCCGATCGTGTACTTCCCGGGCTGCAGCGGCACGATCCGCGGCTCGACGTCGAAGTAGCGGCAGAACTTCTCCCACACGACGTGCACGTCGCCGCCGAACACCAGGTTCGGACTCGACGTCGACTCCCCGGCGGCCTCGCGACGCTTCCGCCAGTTCCACTTCAGGGACAGGCCGCCGAGCATGATCGCCTCGGACGATCCCTGGGTTCGGGCTCCCGTCGTCTCGCCCGGCGCGTGGAAGAGGTCGGCGAGCATCCGAATGCAGCGCTGCTCAATCTCGGCCGTGCGGGGATATTCGGCGTGGTCGATAAAATTGCGGTGCAGGTTCGCGGCGATGATCTGCTGGGCCTGCGGCTCCATCCACGTCGTCACGAAGGTCGCCAGGTTCCGGGCTGGATCACCCTCCAGCGCCAGATCCTCCGCCACGAGCCGCAAAGCGTCCTGGGCAGGAATGCCGGTCTCCGGAAACTCCCGGCTCGGAACCTCCTGGGTGACGAATCGGTTGCCAAACAGGGCCACGTCGGCATCCGCCGGCTGGAAATCTCGTGACATCACTTCTCCTTCAGGGACTGGTGAAAAGGGGTTCCGGATGAGGTCCCCGATACGCGGGAACCAAGGCGGCGGTGGATCGGACCCAGCATCAGGATCGCGCCGGCGAGGAAGCACAGGGCTCCCACGAATGTGCCAAGATTGGACAGCTCGGCATTCAAGACATTGCCGCTCGACGGGATGATAAAGGCCGCGACAGCCGAGATGCCGAACGCAACAGAGCCGGCCAAGTTGACCACGCCGATCTTCCACGTCCGGGGCCTGGGCCGGCCGGCCATGACCCCGCGACCGGCCTCCCGCAACGCCACAGCACTTGCAACGAGGAAGGCGATGGAACCCAGGGCGTCGGGTCGCCAGACCCGCTGCTCGGTCAGCGCCGCGCTGAGATTGTCCCGCAGGGCGTTTCCCGTGCTCCAGTTGAACCACAGGGTGCCGGCAAGTTGAACCGCGGCAGCGAGCCACACGAGGTTCCGCGGCGCCCACACCCAGAACGCATGGCGCCGCGTGGCACCCGCGGCCGGGAGCGCGTCAACGGACTCCCGGTACTGCAGGAACGCCGCACAGGTGAAGAACAGCGAACCGACGAAGAATGTGGCTGCACACCAGCGCAATCCCACGGCCTCGGCGTAGAACGGCATCGCCCCCAAGGCGAACAGACTCGAGCCAATGATGAACAGCCAGGCGATCCACCGGTCCCGTGCGGTCGACGGGCCCGCGCTCGCGATCTCAGTTGCCTGGCCGGCCGTCGGGGCACCCCGATGTTGGACGGGGCCGACGTCGGCAGGCGCCCCGGACGCCGTCGCGCCCGGTCCCGGGCCCGGGACCGGGAGCAGATTGGTGATCACGAAGGCCACCGCCACAGCCACCACCACCTGGGGTGTTACCGCCAGACCGTCCACACCCAGCAGCAGCGTGGCCAGCAGCGTCGACGTCAACGGCAGCCGCAGCATGGCTGCGCACATGGCTCCCATGCCCATGCCGATCCCTGCGGCGAGATTCATTCCGGGCAACCCGCTGGCGGCAATACCGAGCGCCGCACCGATGAACATCGACGGGAAGACCGGCCCACCACGAAATGCGCTCAGCGAGAGCCCGTAGACGAGGGTCTTGCAAGCGATCAGCAGGACCAGCACCGCAAGCGAGTAGTCCGTGGCGTGTTCCACCAGCTCCGGCAGTGCGTCCTGCCCCGAGAACAACACCTGCGTGAAACTGCGCCCGGAGATCAACTGGTACGCCATCGCGGTGAGACCGATCAGCAAGCCGAGCGCGGACGTCACCAACACCCGGTTCAGATGCACGACCGGGCGAAGCGACAGCGCGACCGACCGGATCAGCCATCCCAACAGCGCGCCGACCGCGCCCATGACCACCGCCCAGCCCATCGTCGCCAACGTCGGCGGCACCGCGGGCGGCACCACGGGCAGTGCCAGCGAGAAGCTGCCCAGCCCGGTCCAGCCGTCCAGTCCGACGAACACCAGCGCCCCGACGCCGGAAGCGATCAGCCCGGGCAGGGCCACCAGGCTCAGCGTCATTCCGCCGATCCCGGCGGCCTCCATGATCAGGAAGGCACCGAGCACGGGAGACCCGAGCAGGGTACTGATCGCTGCGAAGCTGCCGGCCGACGCCATGATGGTCAGGGACATCGGCGGTGCGTCTTTCTTCACCAGGTGCACCGCCAGCGCCCCGAGGCCGCCACCGATCGCGATCAGCGGCCCTTCGGGCCCGAGCACCGCACCCAGGCTTAGTGTGGTCAGGGCCGCGAGAACGATGCCCACGAGCTCCCGGCCGCTGGGCGGACCGCCGCCCGTCTTGAATCCGAAAGCGGGTGAGTGGCCCCCGGTTCCCGGCAGATACCGGATGGTCAGCGCCGTCAACAGCCCACAAAGTAGCAACCACGGAACCGGCCACCACGCAGGAGCCGGACCCCCGAGGACCTGATTCGGCAGCCCGACGAAAACGAACCGCTGGACCGCCGCGACAAAAGCGAGAAAACCGTAGGCAATGACCGAGATGGGAACGCCCAGGACCGCTGCCAGCACAAGCGCAGCGATGTACGGCCTGGAACGAATCACGGCGACCGGATCGATATCGGGCGGCGGCGCGGCAGGCTGGCTCATTCCCGTCTGCCCCGGGAGTCACCGACGATCAACGAGCAGAACATCACGCTGGGAACGGGTTCGGTGCGCCCGTGGTAACCGTTGAGCATCCCTCTCCTTCCGCTGGCCGCCCGCCAGACGGCGGGAGCCTTCAGTGGGGTTTCACAAGGAGTTGAGACCGGTCAATCACACGTTCGCAAATTTAGCGCTCCAAGCGGGGGCCGTCATCACCCAAAGCGGGTGAAAGGACTAATGCAGGATCATCCCTCATAGGGGGGTGAGGGGCGAGGGGCGAGGTTGGTGCTGGCCGGACCCTGAATGACCGTGCCGTCGGTGGCAAACCGCGAACCGTGGCAGGGGCAGTCCCAGGTCGTATCGGTGACATTGAACTCGACAGTGCAGCCCAAATGCGTGCAGGTCGCCGAGACCGACCGCACTCTACCGGCCGGATCAGCATAGACGGCGATCTTTTCGCCTTCCCGTTCGATGACTGCGCCTTCCCCCGGGGCGGGAACTACGGGAGCACTCTTGTCTTCCTGATCCGGCGCCACATGCTGTGGAACGGGCGGGTTTGAAACGCTCGGAAGCGCGGGCGCCGTGGCCTCGGCCCGTGGCGTCCGGGTGCTGTCGAACATACGCGCCCAAGGATTCGCCCGGCCGCACAAGCTGTCGGCCAGGATCAGGGCCGCCGCGGAGCCGTTAGTCAGGCCCCACTTCCGCAAACCGGTGATCACATGGATGTGCGTGGAGTCCGGGGACATGAGGCCCACGGACGGGAGGCCATCTACGGAAATGCTGTCCTGGGTGGACCAGCGGAATACGGGCTCATGGGTGCCGAGACGGTCACGGCTGAAAGCTGTCAGCCGGCGATACCGCTCTGCGGTGTCGCCGGAGTCTTCGGGCCGGTGGCCTTCGCCGCCAGCGAGCACGTAGCTGGCGCCATCGATCTCGATGCCCAGAATCGAGCGCATCGGCTCGTCGACGCTGATGTAGGTCCCCTCCAGTTGAGGGGAACCCGCCCGGCTGGCGACGACGTACGAACGGTGCAGGAAGGACTTCGCGGCGAAACTTCCCTGGTCGCTGAAGGGCACATTGGTGGCAATGATTACATCCCGCGCGCGGAGGGATCCCCGCTCTGTCGCCACGACAACCGGTGAGCCGTCCCGCAGCGCAAGGGCCCTGGATTCCTCAAACACAAAACTGCCGCCGCCGTCGACCGCGCGGGCCAGGCCCTGCACGTATCTCACGGCGTGGATCTGCACCTGATTATCAAAGCGGACGGCTCCCTTGACGGCGAAAGGCAGCGGCACATCGGCGGTAAAGACGGATGGGAGACCGAGCCTGGCGGCCAGCGCCGCCTCATCCTGGACGAGGTTCAGCGCCCCGTCCGTTTCCGCGTAGGTGAAGTTAGGTACGCGGCGGAAACCGCAGTCGATGCCCTCGTCCGAGACGACGCGGGCGATGTGCTCGATGGCCGCCTGGTTCGCCTGCCCGTACTGGCTCGCCGTGTCAAGGCCGTGGCGCCCGGCAAGCTCGGTGTACACCAAGCGATGCAGGGAGGTGACCTTGCCGGTGGTGTGGCCCGTGACGCCTGTGCCGACACGTGCCGCCTCAATAACCGCGACCGATTGACCAGCACGCTTTAAGGCCAGCGCTGCCGTCAGACCGGCAACGCCACCGCCGATCACCGCGACGTCGACGTCGACGTCGGTGCTGAGCGACGGATAGCCCGTGCCTGCAGCGGTGGCAAGCCATAGGGAAATGGCCTGCCCTTGCAGCACACCCATAACAGCCCCCTTCCAGGAGCACACCATACTGCTGCGGGCACAGCGCTGTCCCGCGATTCCACGGAGCTTGCGGCATCAGTTGAAGAACGTCGACACGACCCCGCTGAGAACGGCGTCAGGCACGTCATGCCCGTAGCCAGCCAGAATCCGCGGCTCGCCCTTCGGCGCTGCCGCTGCGATGTCGTTCGCTACGTTCACCGCCCAGGGCCCACGATCACCGGCGATGGCCAGGAGGGGAACCGTGACCTTGGCCAGTTGGTCTTGGGGGATGCGGCCGTCATTGCACAGCCTGACGTCGATGGGAAGAGTTGCCGCATAAGATTCCATCTGGTGCCAGCCCGGACCCTGCTTCATGCCCTCGATGGCTTCCGGGGGAATTCCCATCAGCTGCAGGAAACGCTCCACTGCCTCGCTCCGGTCGCCGGAGGCGACCAATGCCGCGAGTTGATCCGCGAGTTCGAAGCTGGGACCTTGCGTGAACGGCACCTCGTAGGTGGCAATCTTTCGAACTTCGACCCCGGCGGCTGCTGCCGCGATGACAATGGCGCCACCTGAGGAGTCAGCGAAGACGAATGGCTTCTCCCCTGTCTGCGCGACGACGGCGGCGAAGTCCTCGATCTCGCGTTCGACCGTGACACCACCGACCGGTCCGCTGTCACCTCGACCTCGGCGGTCGTACTGGAATACCGTGTACCGGTCCGAGAGAGCTGTGGCCAGCGAATTCTTCGAGTGACGATCGCAGAAGGCCCCCGCCACCACAATAAGAGCCGGCCCGGTTCCCGTTCTGTCGACGGCAATCGTCGTCCCGTCCGCTGATTTAACCCTGTTCATGTCGTCCTCCAGGTGTAGCCGGTGAAGGTAATCAGAGAGTTTGTCGAGTGTAGTCCCCAATCCGGTTCCGGTGCGGCCAGAGATCGGCAGGCATAAGCTGGTACCAGAACGTCTTTTCCAGCGCCGGGAAGGTCATCATGGACTCTGAAACCGCCGATGTAATCGATCATGATGTCACCACCATCACCTGCGTGTGCGGCAACACTGTCAGCAACGACGGGCTGATTCAGGCCAACTCCCAAGGCGTTCCCGTCTACATCGGAGACAGCAGCCCGGTTCCCGCCGGGCTGGCGGAATGGCCGGCGGATGAGGACCTCTACACCCTGTGTCCCTCCTGCGGCCGTGTCTACCGTGACTCGGTCATCGAAGAGACAGGGACCGCGCCCGTTGCTTTCCGGGTCGACGTCACCGCTGGCCCAATTGCTGAGGCCATCCGGGTCCACTGGAACCTCAGCGCCCAGGAATGAACATGCTGAGCGGGGCAAGCTAACAGCCGGCGCAGCTTTCGAACCTTTCATTGGGCGGGGAGGCGCCGCATGATAGGCGCATGAGTGAATTCGCGTCAGCCGGCGATTCCGCTGTTGCCAAGGCTCAACACGAGCTCCAAGAGGCCGGGGTCCGCACCGTGATCGGGACGGTGGTGAACGCTTCGGGCATCACGCTGGCCAAGAGCGTTCCGGTGGCCCGGCTCAAAACGTTCCAGCAATCCGGCATGGGCGCTGCCCCCGTCTGGCATGTCTTCACCATCGACGGCGGGATAGCGTTCACGGACAGCATCACCACCGTTGGCGATATGCGCCTCAAGATCGATATCGCGGGACTCCGTGTCCTGCAGGGTGGCCGGGCATGGGCACCGGGCAGCCTTTTCGAACAGGACGGCGCCGCGTCCCTGGCCTGTGCCCGCGGCCTTCTGGCCACTGTGGACGACAGCCTCGACGAGGCCGGATACCAGGCACTCGTGGGCCATGAACTTGAATTCTTCCTCGTCGCCCCGGACGGTTCAGCGCTGGAGACCGCACCCTGGGTTCCGTACGGCGCAACCGGCCTTCTGGACCGATCAGAATTCCTCGATGAGCTGTTGTCAAGGCTGAACCATGCCGGCATTCCGATGGAGCAGATCCACGCCGAGTACGGCAGAAACCAGTTCGAGTTTTCCCTGCCCCCTGCTTCGCCGGTTCAGGCCGCGGACACGGTGGTCCTTGCCAAGATCATCGTTGGCATCATCGCCCGGGCCCACGATATGCAGGCCTCGTTCTCCCCGTTGCCCTTTACCGGCACCGTCGGAAACGGTGCCCACCAGCACTTTTCGCTCCACAGGAACGGCCTGCCGCTGTTCTCCGGCGGCAGCGGACCGCACGGCATCCGCGACGAGGGGGGCGCGGCCATTGGAGGAATCATCGCAGGACTCCCCGATATCCAGGGTTTCCTCACGGGATCAATCTTGTCCGGAAGCCGCCTGGCACCCGGCACGTGGTCGGGTGCCTACTTGTGCTGGGGCCTGGAGAACCGGGAAGCCTCGGTGCGCTTTCTGAACGAGGGCGAGAGCAATCCGCACGGAGCCAACGTCGAGGTGAAAATCATCGACCCGTCGGCCAACGTGTATCTGGCGTCCGCAGCCATCCTTGCGCTCGCCCTTGACGGCATCCGCGGCGGGCGCAGGCTTCCGGCAGAGATCCCGGGCGACCCCGGACGGCTTTCGGAAGGCGAGCGGCAACGGGCCAACATCCGGCTGCTCTCAGACTCCCCCGCCGCCATCATCGACACGCTGGACAAGTCACGCCTGGCACGCGGGCTTCTGGGAGACGCCATCGTCGATGCCACGGTGGCCGTCCGGCGCTACGAACAGCGGATGTCCGCGGAACTCCCGCCGGACGAGCTTGCTGAACGCTTTCGCCTTGCCTGGTCCATCTAATGGCGGACGGTTCCTTCCCGGACTTCGTCGAACACGTCAGCCTGGTCGATCACCACGTGCATGGCGCGTTTCACGCCGACGGCGATGAGGCACGTTTTCAGAACTCGCTCAACGAAGGAAACACCGAACCCCTGGCCAACCCCGAGGACAGCTACAACACCCAAATCGGGCTCGCCATCCGGCGCTGGTGCAGCGGCATTCTCGAGCTGCCACGGCACGCCTCACCGGCGGACTACTGGAGCCGGCGCTCCGAGCTTGGAGAACTCGAGGTGTGCCGGCGTATGACCCGCGCTGCCGGCGTGAGCGACTGGCTGATCGATACCGGCCTGGATGCCGCTGACTACCTCGGCACGGCCGGCATGGCCGAGGTCTCCGGCGGGCGAACCCACGAGATCGTCCGGCTGGAACTGGTCGCCGAGTCGCTGATCCAGGAGATCGCAAACCCGGCAGATTACGCCGACGAGTTCGGCCGGCGGCTTCAAGAACTCACCCTCGGCGCCGTCGGCGTCAAAACAGTCCTCGCCTACCGCGCAGGGTTCGACCGGAATCTCAGCCGGCCGGCACCGGCCGCGGTCGTTGAAGCAGCCCGCCGCTGGCAGGAGAACCTGTCCCCCGGCACCAACCCGAAGCTCACCGATGTGACGCTCATTGCCCACGGGATCCACACGGCGGTGTCGATGAAGCTTCCGCTGCAGTTCCATGTGGGATTCGGCGACCGCGACCTGGACCTCCACAAGACCAATCCGCTGTACCTCCTGGATTTCCTGCGGACCCCCGAAGTCCAAGACACACCCATCATGCTGCTGCACTGCTATCCGTTCGAGCGCGAGGCCGGCTATCTGGCCCACGCCTTCGAAGACGTCTACATCGATGTGGGCCTTGCCGTGAACTTCACCGGGTCACGGAGCCGGGACCTGGTGGCCCGCTCATTCGAGCTGGCTCCTTTCACGAAAATTCTTTACTCCTCCGACGCCTTCGGCCCGGCCGAACTCCACTACCTCGGGGCGAGGCTGTGGCGCAACGCCATCACCAAGGTGGTCGGCGGATGGATCGACGACGACGACTGTTCCGAGGCGGACGCCCTCAGGATCGTGCAACTCGTCGCACGCGACAACGCCCGCCGCGTGTACAAACTCCCCTGAGCGCCCACCCGAGATCCCGAGCCGTGCGCCGTTCACTGGGTTGGCCCGGCCAGCAGCTTTCTGATCTCGGCCAGCTTCGCTTCGGACTCTTCGAGGCTCAGGCGGAGCCCTTCGACCGTCGCGGTCCTCGAGCCGGCCTCAGCGGCGGTCGGTGCGGAGGACTTCTTCCTGGGGGACAGGAAGAAGTTGGCCAGGTAGCCGGTGAACGTGCCGAAGATCCCGACACCGACGATGATGATGCCTGTCCCGATCATGCGGCCCGCATCGGTGACCGGATATTGGTCCCCGTATCCGACTGTTGAGATCGTGACGATCGTGTACCAGAGGGCGTCCGAGGCCGTCGTGATGTTGGCCCCCGGGGCGCCCTCCTCGACACCGAGGATCATGAGGCTTCCGAATTCCAGCACGAAAATGCCCATGAGCAGCAGTATGTACAGGGAACTGCCGGCCCGGTCTTTGATCAGAGCGCGGCCGACCGTGCGGGTGCCGACGTCGCGGAGCAGGCGGTACACCCGGACCAGCCGGAAGGCGCGCAGGATCTTGAATTGCGCCAAAGGCACGCTGGCCAACAGGTCGGCCCAGCCGAAGTGCCTGAAGAAATAAGCGCCCGCCGATGGCGCGGTGACGATCCGGTAGAGAAAGTCGACGACGAAGATCACGCTGAAAAGGGCGTTCATCACCGTCAGCACGGTGTCGAGGGATTTCTCCCGCACAACATACAAGAGCACGAGATTGACGATCGACAGGATCGAAA
Source organism: Pseudarthrobacter oxydans (assembly GCF_030812335.1). Lineage (GTDB taxonomy): Bacteria > Actinomycetota > Actinomycetes > Actinomycetales > Micrococcaceae > Arthrobacter > Arthrobacter oxydans_B. The sequence continues at coordinate 77,516 of NZ_JAUSSN010000010.1, read as the reverse complement.
GGATACCGATAAAGATCTCGTATCCTACGCTCTTCAGTTCACTGCGTTCGTTGGTCATGTGAGGATTCTGGCACGCAAGCAGCGGCGTAGCCGATCCTTTTTTACCCAGGCCCCGACGGGATGTTGGCTCCCGAACGAAGCGTTATCGGGCGCCGTGCCCAAGGCGCCGGCTCCGGCTCCGGCTCCGGCTCCGGCTTACGATGGGGTCACGGACCAAAAAAGGTAAGCGGGGCAGCTTGGCATGACCAGCGAACGCGACGAGGCGCCAACGGGAAACGTTGCGCTCGTCACCGGCGCGAGCCGAGGGGTAGGCCGGGGCATTGCGCTGGCCCTTCTGGCCGCGGGGTTCCGGGTGTACGGCACGGGCCGCTCGATCGACCAGGCGGATCTGCCGCCGGAGATACGGCGGCTTCGCTGCGACCATCTCAAAGACGAAGAGACGGCCCGCGTGTTTGACGTGATCCGGTCCGAGTGCGGCCGCCTCGATCTCCTCGTCAATTGCGCCTGGGGCGGCTACGAGAAGATGGTCGAAGGCGGCGCGTTCACGTGGCCTGCACCGTTTTGGGACCAGCCGATGCACCGCTGGACCGGCATGATGGACGCCGGCGTCCGTGCCGCCTTTGTTTGTTCGGCGCACGCGGCGCGCCTGATGACGCCGCGGCGCCGCGGCTTGATCGTCAACATCAGCTTCTGGGCCGCGCAGCGCCACCTCGGCAACACGATCTACGGCATCGCCAAAGCGGCGACGGACAAGATGACGTCCGACATGTCGGACGAGCTGAAACCGTTCGACGTCCCGGTGATCTCGCTCTACCCCGGCCTGGTGCGGACCGAGGCGGTGCTGGCGGCGGCGCAGAGCGGCGCATTCGATCTCTCGACCAGCGAAAGCCCCGAATTCATCGGCCGCGTGATCAACGCGCTGGTCCACGATCCGACCCTGATGTCGCGCACCGGCCAGGTGCTCGTCGCCGCCGCGGTCGCGAAGGAGTTCGGCGTGCTGGACATCGACGGAAGTTCGCCGCCGGCCCTGACCCTGGCAGACATCTAGGACGGCGCGTTAATGCCCGACCGGGCCCATCTTTCCCAGCTTCTCGACTGGCCGCTTTGCGAGGGGCCGAAGTGTCGATTTCCCCGCTACCGCGGCATTCGAGGCCGTGGTACGTTCAGCGTGATCAGGACGTCCGGACGCGGCCCCTTGACCAGCCCGGCTCCTGGCACCACCCCAGAAAGCGGAGGCAACGATGCCAACATTAATGGTCTTCCACGAAGTCGACGACGTTGAGCACTGGCTCAGCTCACCAAAAAGGGAAGAGGTATTCGGGCCGCTGGGCATCACGGTTCGAACGTTTATCGACCCGGCAAAAAGCCACCGTGTAGGTTTGATCGTCCAAGTCCCCGACATGGAAATGTTCCAGCGGATCATGGAGTCCCCAGAGACAGCCGAAGCGATGAAATTCGACGGTGTCCGTCCGGAAACAATACTGATGCTCGTTGAGTCGTGAGCGGACGACGCCGGGACCTACCGACGTCGTCCGCTGCCCTCTGGTGCCTACTGGCTGAAGGGGACCTTTTCCCAGGCCAGAACGTCCGCGCCGTCGGCACTGTTGCCGGCGACGGTGAACCTGACGTAGTTGGTGGCGTTGGCGGATCCGTCCACGGTGATGCGCTGCAGGTCATCGGCTGCGGGCTGGCCGTAGATGTCCAGCCAGGGTGAGCCCTCCGCGAGCGGCTGGTTCTCGGCGAAGACGTGGCTGTCGCCGTTGATGAGGTAAACCGGGGCGTCGAAGCTGTTGGTTTCGTCGATGATGGCCTGCACGATTTCGCGGAAGCCGGACATGGTGTCCGGGTTGGCGGTCGCGGCGGCGAGCAGGGACGGGTCGAACATGTCGGCCTGGGTCATCAGGACAACGGCACGGTCGTTGCGGCGTTCGGCGTCGGCGAAGGTGCTGCGGATCTGGGCCAGGACGGCGTCCGTGCGGAACTCAACTTCGTCCAACTGCTCGGGCGTGGCCGTGGTTTCGCCCAGGCCGGTCCACGGCTGCAGCGAGTTGTTGCTGCCCTGGATATTCAGCACGGAAAACGCCACCCGGTTCTGGGTGAAGCGGACGTTTTCCGGCAGACCGAGGTCCGCCTGGGTCTTGACGGGCATGGTGGCGCCGAGGGTCTTGCCGGGCTCGTCGAAGAAGACGTCCCGCAGCTTGTCGAGCCGTTCCAGTGGGTTGTACGCACCGTTGTTCGTGCGGTGGCAGTCCACCCATTCGTTGTCGCCCGGGGTGAAGACCAGCGGGTGCTCGAAGGTGTCGAACTGCGTGCGGATGTTCTCGAAGTACTCGTCCGAGCAGACCGAGGAGCCGTTCTTGATGTCGCCCACGTGGGTGACGAACTTCAGCGTGCTGTCGGCGTTGATGTCCTGGATGCGGGCGGGGAACTTCGCGATTTCGGCCTCGCCGTAAGGGATGTCGCCGATCACGCCGAACGTGAACGCCTGGCTGTCGGCGGTGTTGTCGGCGGCGGTGGCGGGCTGGGACGCAAGGAGGCCGAGCGCCAGGACGGCTACCGCCGTCGTCGTTTTGATGGTCTTTGAAGGCATGACGGTGTTCCTCTTCTTTGCGGGGTAGGGGGCTTGAGGTGCGCGGCTTAGGCCCCGCGGGCGGTCAGGAACTGCTGCAGTGCGGCGAGGTCGTCGGTGTTGATGTGGTCCACGCCGGCGTCGAAGAGTTCGTTCCAGATGGCTTCGCGTGCGGTGCCGGGCGCGTCCGGGGTGGCCCAGAAGCGGACGCGGTAGCCGTTGGAATGCGCCTCCGCCACGTAGTCGCGCAGTTTGGCGCGCTCGGCCTCCGGCATGGGACCCACGCCCTGCCAGGTGAAGAGCTTGGTCCAGTTGTCGCTGACCAGCGGCATCAGGCCCGAAGGCTTTCCGGAGGTGAGGTCTGCGGAGCGGCCATCGTAGAAGCTGAAGCGCTTCTCCTGTGCCTGCATCGTGGCCAGCGGGCGGTTTCCGCTGATGACCGCGGTGACCGGGCCGGTTTTGGTGGCGCCGTGGCTGTAGCGGCTCATGATGTCGCGGTGCTCGGCCAGTTCCTGCTCGATTGCGGCGTAGGTGGATTCGCCGTCGCTCTTGATGTCGATCAGAAGCTGCAGGCTACCATCCCAGTTCGGGTAGACGCTGTGGCCCTGGCCGCGGACCAGGTCCTGGAGCGGATCGAGGTAGAGGCTCTCGAGCGTAACGCCGGGCTGGACATCCTCCAGGTCGTGGCCAACCAGCAGCTCGCCGTCCACCAGCCACACGTCCGCTTCCACGCTGGTGAAGCCATGCTCCAGCGCATCATTGAGGGGACGGTCATGCTCATAGTCGTTGTGCGCATGCGCCTGGGCGAGTGGCTGGCCGACGACGACGGGAGCCGGCTTGGCCGCCTCTGCCTGGGCAGGGACTGCTACTGTCCCGGCCAGGGAGGCAAGGACGGCGACGGCGGCAAGGGTGCTTTTCACGAACAAGGAGTACTCCTTAGATACCGGGGATTCTCCGCCCGGCACATGGGGACGTGCCGGGCAAAAGGGTGCGTGAAAAGACTGCTGGTCGCGGGAGAACGCTGGAGGGCGTGTTGGTTGCTGGCGGGTGAACTGGGAAGGATCATTGGCGTGGTGGGCTGAGTGTGGCCCTGCCAGTGTTTCCCTGCGTCAGTCTTCCAGGATCTGCCTGATCCCGAACGCTCCCACGGAGAACATCCGCGGGTTGTCGTCGGAGTTGCTCAGCAGGGCGGTGGAGAGGATGAGAGCCCAGCCCCGGGCCCTCATCCAGGTGTCGCCATCCATTGCAGGGCCAAAGGCGTCCATAAAGCGGTGGCGGGCGCCGGCGTCGAACATCAGCCATCCCACCGCAAGATCGACAGCCGGGTCCCCTGCCCCGACGTCGCCGAAATCGATGACGCCAGCCAGCGAGCCGTCGTCCGTCAGCAGGACGTTGCCCGGGTGAAGGTCCCCGTGGAGCATCATCGGGGGACGGTCCCAGGCTTTAGCGGTACAGGTCTGCTCCCACACCGCTCTCAGCGCTGCTGCGTGCGGGTAGCGTTCGCGGTCCCCGAGCCGTTCCACGACCGCAGAGTCACGATCCAGCAGCGGCACGCCGCGGAAAGGATTCACCGGGACACTGGTTTCGGCGGGCACGTGCAGGGAGAGGAGGAAATCGGCCAGACCTTTAGCGGCCGGCCCACGGCCGGCGGGGCCGACGTCGTCCGCACCGGCTCCGGGGACCCACTGCACGATGCTCCACGGGTAGGGAAAGTCCGACGTCGGTTGGCCGGCATGGACGGGGACAGGAACCGCCACCGGGGAACGGCGGGCTATGTCAGGAAGATAGCGCTGCTCATGAAGGATCAGCGGCACGGCCTCCGCCCTGCGCGGCAGCCGGACGGCCAGGTCGTCGCCGAGCCGGAAGGTCGCGTTGTCCCAGCCATTCGCGACCCGGACCAGAGGACGGTCGCCGAGATCGGGCCGCTGCTGCCGGACGAGGCACTGGACGACGGCATCACTGACTTCCATCGTGGCTGGTGGCATTCCCGCCATTCAGGGCTCCGCCTTCCGTCTCCCGGAATACAATCCGGCCCTCGAACAGCAACTCTACTGGGCCCAGTCGGCGTCGTCGTAGGGGCGTCCGCGGAAGTGGGCGCGGAGGTATTCCCCGACCACGGCTGCACCCAGGTCCCCGGCCTCGGGCGCGACGACGCGGCCGCCGATCCGGCGGGCCATCTTCTGGACGAACCGTTCCAGGCCCGGGTCATCGCCCAGCCGGAAAAACGTCGCCTGCGTGCCGGCACGCCCGAGCCGGTCCAGCTCGGCGACCGTCACGCGGATGGTCTCCGCGGCCGGCGGATATCCGAACCATGACTCGCCGTCGGCCAGCAGGTGTGCGGTGGGTTCGCCGTCGGTCACCACCAGCAGGACGGGCTGCATCGACGGGTGCTGGCGGAAGAACCGGCCGGCCAGCAGCAGCCCGTGGTGCAGGTTGGTGCCCTGCTCCCGCAGGGCCGGCAGGGCCGTGAGCTCGCCGATGTCCATGGACTGCGCGTAGCGGCCGAACGTGATCAGCTGCAGCCGGTCGCCGCGGAACTTCGTGGAAACGAGGTGGTGCAGGGCGAGCGCGGTGCGTTTCATCGGCACCCAGCGCCCCTCGGCGGCCATCGAGAAGGACACATCGACCAGCAGGACGACGGCGGCCTGCGTGCGCGCCTCCGTCTCCGTCACCTCGATGTCCCCCACAGCCAGCCGTAAGCCGCGGCGCGGATCGCCGCCGTCGGCGATGGTGCGACGGATCGCGTTGGTGATGGTCCGGGTGACGTCCCACGGTTCGGCGTCGCCGAACTCCCACTGGCGACTGGAGCCGGTCTGCTCCCCCGCCGCCCCGGCCACCCGGGTGTCCCGGCGCCCCTGCCGGCCGGAGAGCTGCTTCGCGGTGTCCCGCAGCAGCGACCTGCCCAGCCTGCGCATGGCCTGCGGTGAGAGCCGGAGATCGCCGTCGGCCCCCCACCGGAGGAAGCCGCCGTCGTGCATGGCCCGCTCGATCTCCGCGAGGGTGCGGGCGGTCACGGCGGCGTCCTGCCCGAGCTGGCGGGCGAGGGCGTCCAGGTCCAGGTCGTCGAGGCGTGAGCCGTTGTAGGACTGGGAGAGCTGTTCGGCGAGCTCGTCCAGTTCGGCGAGGTCCTGCAGCACGCCGGTACCGTCGCCGAGCCCGAGCCCGTCCTCCCCCTCGAAGCGTTCGGAGCCGGTCCAGTCCTCGCCGGGGCGCAGTGCGCGCAGGCTGTCGTCGAGCTGGCCGAGCTGGGCCATGAGCTCGGGCGAGCCGAACGCCTGGGCGGAGAGCTGCATCAGCTCCTCGCGCTGCTCGGCGGACATGGAGCGCAGGAGCCGCTGGGCGGCGGCGGCGCGCTGGGCCAGCGCGTCGATCAGCTCCTCGACGGACTGCGGGTTCTCCGGGAAGAAGTCGCCGTGCCGGGCCATGAACTCCCGGAAGTCCGCGTCGGTGTCCTCGCCGCGCCGGTGCTTGCCGAGGAGCTCGTTGAGGTCCTGCAGCATCTCGCTGACGGCCGCGCGGTCCTCGTCCGTGGCGCTCTCGAGCGCCTGCTTCATGCCGGCGAACCGCTGGTCCAGGAGTTCGCGGCCCAGCAGGTCCTTGATCCGCTCGTAGGCTTCCCTCGCGGTGCTGGACTGCCAGTCGTAGGAGGCGAGTTCGTTGACCGCCGCGGCCGTGGATTTGGGCAGGTTCTGCAGCTGCATCTCCCGGAAGGCGCGGTCGGTGTTGTCCATCATCGCGTCGCGGGCCAGCTGCTTGCGTTCCTCCAGCACCGCGGTGTCGAGCAGCTTCTGCACCTCGTTGAGGGTGCCGTCCAGCCGGTGGCGGCCCAGCAGTTCGCTGCGCCGCTGCTGGACGCGGCCGGCGAGGTCGTCGAGCCCTTCCCGGCTGCGGCCGCCGCGGCGCAGGTACTCCTGCAGGGCGTGCCGGGGGGAGTAGCCGGCCATGACGTCCTCGGCGATGGCGTCCAGCGCCTCCGCCAGGTCCACCGGCGGGGCGAGCGGATCCGGTCCTCCCGTGTACCGGCCGTACCGGGACCGGTTGTGAACGCTCATGGGCCCTCCTGTGTTTGGCCTGCCTACCCGTAGATCGTCGTCTCGTCGTCGGACTCCTTGGAGATCCGCCGGGCGAGGTAGAGACCTTCCAGTGCCAGTTCGACGGCGGCGGCGCGCTGTCCGTCGTTGGTTGCGCCCAGCCGCTCAGTGATCTGGTCGTAGAGCCGCGATCCGTTGAGGGGCGGGAGGTTTTCGAGGAACTCCCGCGCGGTGACCAGTTCCCCGGTGGTCACCGAGGTGTGGCCGTCCAAGGCTGCCACGAGCGCACCCATGTCGATGCCGTGGAAGTGCGCCCGCACGGCTTCCGCGGTGGCCACGCGCAGGAGGTGGTCCAGGATGTCCTGCTCCCGCCCTTCCTCGCCCGATTCAAACTCGATCTTTCCCGCGAGGACTTCCACGGCGGCGTCCAGGTCGATGATCCGGGCGACGGCCTCGTCCTCCCCGCGCACGCTGGCCCGGCGCAGGGCCGCGGCGGCGACGGTTTCGGCACCGGCGATGGCGAACCGCGCGGACACCCCGGAGGTCTGGTTGACCGCCGGGGACTGCCGCAGCGCCCGGGTGTAGCGGGCCAGAATCTCCAGGATGACGGGCGGGACGCCGGCCACCAGGTGGCCCTCCTGGCGGATGACGGCGACCTCGTCGTCGAGCTCGATCGGGTAGTGCGTGCGGATCTCGGCGCCGAAGCGGTCCCGCAGCGGTGTGATGATCCGGCCGCGGTTCGTGTAGTCCTCCGGGTTGGCGGACGCGACGACCAGGACGTCGAGCGGCAGCCGCAGCACATAGCCGCGGATCTGGATGTCGCGCTCCTCCATCACGTTGAGCATCGAGACCTGGATCCGCTCGGCGAGGTCGGGCAGTTCGTTGATGGCGATGATGCCGCGGTTGGAGCGCGGGACCAGGCCGTAGTGGATGGTCTCCGGGTCCCCCAGCCGGCGGCCCTCGGCCACGCGCATCGGGTCGACGTCGCCGATCAGGTCCGCGACGGAGGTGTCCGGCGTCGCGAGCTTCTCGACGTACCGTTCCGAGCGGTGCCGCCACGCCACCCGCAGCCGGTCCCCCTCGGTGAGGACCAGGGCGCGGGAGTGCTCCGTGATGGGTTCGTAGGGGTGTTCGTTCAGTTCCGAGTCCTCGATCACCGGCGACCACTCGTCCAGCAGCCCGGCCAGGGTGCGCAGGAGCCGGGTCTTGCCCTGGCCTCGTTCGCCGAGCAGGACGACGTCGTGCCCGGCGAGCAGGGCCCGCTCGAGCTGGGGCAGGACGGTCCGGCTGAAACCGTACATCCCGGGCCACGGGTCGCGGCCGGCGGAGAGCGCGGCGAGCAGGTTGTCGCGGATTTCGCGGCGCAGGTCCTTGTGCACGTGGCCGGAGGCACGCAGCTCACCAACAGTGAAGATATCGGGGCGATCACTCACCCCTCTAAGGTAATCCCCCGTTGTGCCGGGAATCGAGCAAATTCTTCAGATTCCTTGCTCACTGGGCAGCGGTGCGACTTACGCTGGATGCTGATGACTGAACCAACACCGCCGGCACCACCGGCACCCGGAACCTCACCCGAGCAGCAGGGCACGCTCCTGCTGCTGGTGCGTCACGGGGAGACGCCGACGACGGGCACGGTGTTGCCGGGGCGGGCCCCGGGACTGCATCTGTCCGACCGCGGCCGGGCCCAGGCCGAACGGGTCGCGGAACGGCTCTCTGGCCTGCCGGTGGATGCCCTCTATTCGTCGCCGCTGGAGCGCGCCTGCGAGACGGCGGAGCCGACGGCGGCCCGCACGGGTCTGGCCGTGAAGTACGACGACGGCCTGAATGAATGCGACAAGGGTGACTGGACTGGCGCCGCGATCGCCGAAATGGCGGCCCTGCCGGAATGGCAGATCGTGCAGCACAGCCCGGCTGAGTTCCGCTTCCCGAACGGTGAGAGCTTTCCGGAGATGCAGGCACGGATTGTCGGAGCATTGGAGGTTATGCGTGCAGCCCATGCCGGGGGCGTCATTGTGTGCTTCTCCCACGCCGATCCCATCAAGGCCGCGGTCGCCCATGCCCTCGGCACGCCCCTGGACCTCTTCCAGCGCATCGTGATCAGCCCGGGCTCGGTGTCGGCCGTTTCATTCGTGGACGGTCAGGCACCCACCGTGCTCATGGTGAATTCGACGTCGGAACCACTGAGCGGGCTAAGGGGGCTGTGACATGGGGCAGTCACTGAATCGGGAGCGACATTGTCCGGCCGGGAGCTGACGCTGCTCGCCGAGGGCCGGGTCGAGCTGCTCGGACGCATCCCGCGCAGCAGCAATGAGACGTTCCTGGCCCAGGTCTCCTGCGGGGACGACGAGGCGTATGCGGTCTACAAGCCGGAGGCCGGGGAACGGCCGCTGTCCGATTTCGAGCCCGGGCTCTTCCGGCGGGAACGCGCCGCCTACCTGCTCAGCGAGTCCCTGGGGTGGGGCATCGTGCCTTTGACTGTCATTCGCGATGACGCTCCTTTGGGAATCGGCTCGCTGCAGCGGTTCATCGAGTGCGACTTCCAAGAGCACTACTTCACGCTGTACGCAGACGCCCCCGAGACCCACCCCGAGCTGGCGCGGATCGCCCTGTTCGACTACGTCGCCAACAACACCGACCGCAAAAGCGGCCACGTGCTGCGCGGCGACGACGGACGGGTCTGGGGCATCGACCACGGGCTGTGCTTCTCGGCAGCTTACAAGCTGCGCACCGTAATCTGGGACTTCGCCGGCGAACCCATTTCCGACGCCCTGCTCGAGGACATCGCCCCGCTCGCAGAGGACGTGCCTCCCGAGGTGGCCGAACTCCTCGACGAAGAGGAGGTCACCGCCCTGCAGCACCGCGTCCTGCACCTTCTGCACCTAGGGGTGCTGCCGGTTGACCGTACCGGCATGAGGTACCCGTGGCCGCTGGTTTAGCCGGCTGCACCAAGGTCATGCGGCCCCTGGAAGTGCACTCGTTACGGGTTAGGCAATAGTCTGGCCAGATGGGGACCAAGGCCGTGAACTCCGGCGAACAGATGGACAGGCAGTCGCGCATTCTCGAGGCGGCGCTGGATCTGCTGTCCCGCCACGGGATTTCAGGTGTGAGCATGCGGGCCGTGGCCCGCGAGGCCGGCGTCGCGCTCGGCCTGGTGAATTACTATTACGACGACAAGACGAGCCTGATCCGGGCAGCCCTGCGCCGGGTCGACGAGCACGACCTTCTGCTGGTGGCGTCCGATCCGTCGTCAGACCCGGAAGAACAGCTGCGCCGCGCCTTGCGGCGAGTGGCAGCCGCCGATCTGCTGACGACCCGCTACCTGTCCCTGCGCCTGCACCTGTGGGCCCTCGCCCAAGCGGACGAGGGCTATGCACAGATCAACGCCGAGGCCTTCGACCGATATCTCGACGGACTCGCTGCACTGGTTTCCAACGCCCAACCCGGTCTGGCGTGGGAGACATGCCGGGAGCGGGCGGCTGACATTGTCGTCATCCAAAACGGCATGTGGCTGACGGCGCTTCTCGGTGTTGATGAGGCCTCCATCCAGCGAAGCATCGCCCGCACGGAGCAAATCGCCTTCGCACCGCGTCAGGACCACACCCGCTAAGACCATGGACTGCACAAGTCCTGAACACCCGGCGCCGGGCAGTCTAGCTCCATAAATAGCATTGAACGATTGTTCAAGAAAAACATTGAACACTCGTTCAATCTGCACTACTGTCCTTCGTATGACTTACGCCACACCAGCCCACGACGTCATTCGAGCCTCAACGACCAAGGCAGCATCCACCCTGTTCATCAACGGTGCCTGGGAGCCGGCCGCCTCCGGTGCCGTGCGCGAAATCCACAACCCCGCCGACGGCGAACTGGTGGCCACGGTGTCCGAGGGCGGCCGGGAAGATGCGGAACGCGCAATCGCCGCAGCCCGTGCAGCCTTCGACTCCGGCGTCTGGTCCTCCATCCCGGCACCCGAACGCGGCACCTTCCTGCTCGAAGTCGCCGCCGGACTGCGCGAACGCCGGGAAAAGTTCGCCCGGGCGGAGTCGCTGGACACAGGCAAGCGCATGGTCGAAAGCCGCATCGACATGGACGACATTGCCGCCTGCTTCGAGTACTTCGGCAGGCTCGCCGGGCAACAGGCGGGCCGTATCGTCGACGCCGGGAACCCCGCTGTCGCCAGCAAGATCGTCTACGAACCCGTGGGCGTCTGCGGCCTGATCACGCCGTGGAATTACCCCCTGCTCCAGGCCGCGTGGAAGATCGCACCCGCACTGGCCGCCGGCTGCACCTTCGTCCTCAAGCCCTCCGAGCTGACCCCATCCACAGCCATCCTGGCCATGCAGCTGCTGCAGGACCTCGGCCTGCCGGACGGCGTCGCCAACCTCGTGACCGGACCCGGCGCGGAGGCGGGCGCACCGCTCTCGGAACACCCCGCCGTGGACCTCGTCTCCTTCACGGGCGGGCTGGAAACCGGCAAGCGGATCGCGGCGGCCGCCGCTGGCACCGTCAAGAAGGTGGCACTGGAGCTTGGCGGCAAGAACCCCAACGTGGTGTTCGCGGACGCGGACTTCGACGCCGCCGTCGACAATGCCCTGAACGGCGCGTTCGTCCACTCCGGGCAGGTCTGCTCCGCCGGGGCGCGGCTGGTGGTGGAGGAATCGATCGCCGAGCGCTTCGTGGACGAGCTGGTCCGCCGTGCCCGGGAGATCCGGCTGGGCGGGCCATTCGATGACGCCTCCGAAACCGGGCCGCTGATTTCCGCGGCCCACCGTGACAAAGTCCACGCCTATGTCCAGCGCGGCGTCCAGGAGGGTGCGCGGCTGCGGACCGGCGGCGCGGCACCGCAAGGAGGAAAGTACGACGGCGGGTTCTACTACCAGCCCACCGTCCTGGACCGCGTCCAGAGGGGGATGTCCGTGGTCTCCGACGAGGCGTTCGGCCCGGTGGTGACGGTGGAAACGTTCCGCACCGAGGACGAAGCGGTGGCGACGGCCAATGACACTATCTACGGCCTGGCCGGCGCGGTCTGGACCCAGGATGCCGGGAAGGCGCAGCGCGTGGCATCCCGGCTGCGGCACGGCACCATCTGGATCAACGATTACCACCCCTACCTCCCCCAGGCCGAGTGGGGCGGCTTCGGCCAGTCCGGCGTCGGCCGCGAGCTGGGCCCCACGGGCCTGGCCGAATACCAGGAAGCCAAGCACATCTACCAGAACACCAGCCCGCAGGTCACCGGCTGGTTTGCTGACCACGGCGAGGAGAACTAGATGCACTTCGACAACATTGAGGACCTCACCGAGCGCGGGTTCGACTACGTCGTTATCGGCGGCGGGTCAGCGGGTGCCGCCGTCGCCGCCCGGCTGAGCGAGGATCCGGACGTGACCGTGGCCCTGGTGGAGGCCGGCCCGGATGACCGCAACCTGCCCGAAATCCTGCAGCTGGACCGCTGGATGGAGCTGCTTGAATCCGGCTACGACTGGGACTACCCGGTGGAACCGCAGGAAAACGGCAACTCCTTCATGCGCCACGCGCGCGCCAAGGTGATGGGCGGCTGTTCGAGCCACAACTCCTGCATCGCCTTCTGGGCACCCCGCGAGGACCTGGACGAGTGGGAGTCCAAGTACGGTGCCGCCGGCTGGAACGCCGACGCCGCGTGGCCCCTCTACCAGCGGCTGGAAACCAATGAGGACGCCGGTCCGGACGCACCCCACCACGGGGACTCAGGACCCGTGCACCTGATGAACGTGCCCCCGGTGGATCCTGCCGGCGTCGCGCTCCTAAACGCCTGCGAACAGACGGGCATTCCCCGCGCGAAGTTCAACACCGGCACCACCGTGATCAACGGAGCCAACTTCTTCCAGATCAACCGCCGCCCGGACGGCACCCGGGCCTCCAGCTCGGTCTCCTACATCCACCCCATCATGGACCGCGGCAACTTCACCCTGCTCACAGGCCTTCGCGCCCGCCAACTCGTGTTCGACGCTGACAGGCGCTGCACCGGCGTGGACGTGGTGGACTCAGCGTTCGGCCGGACCCACCGGCTCTCAGCGCGTTGCGAGGTCATCCTGTCCACCGGCGCCATCGACTCCCCCAAGCTGCTCATGCTCTCCGGCATCGGCCCGGCCGAGCACCTCGCTCAGCACGGCATCGAGGTGCTGGTGGACTCCCCCGGCGTGGGCGAAAACCTGCAGGACCATCCAGAAGGCGTGGTCCAGTTCGAAGCCAGGCAGCCCATGGTGCAAACGTCCACCCAGTGGTGGGAGATCGGCATCTTCACCCCCACCGAGGACGGCCTGGACCGCCCGGACCTGATGATGCACTACGGTTCCGTCCCGTTCGACATGAACACCTTGCGGCACGGCTACCCCACCACCGAGAACGGCTTCAGCCTCACCCCGAACGTCACGCACGCCCGCTCCCGCGGCACCGTCAGGCTGCGCAGCCGCGATTTCCGCGACAAGCCCATGGTGGACCCGCGGTACTTCACGGATCCCGACGGCCACGACATGCGCGTCATGGTGGCCGGCATCCGCAAGGCCCGCGAAATCGCCGCCCAGCCCGCCATGGCCGAATGGACCGGCCGCGAGCTATCGCCCGGCGTCGGGGCGCAGACGGACGAGGAGCTGCGGGAGTACATCCGCAAGACCCACAACACCGTGTACCACCCCGTGGGCACTGTCCGGATGGGCCCGGCCGACGACGGGATGTCACCGCTGGATCCCGAGCTGCGGGTCAAGGGCGTCACCGGCCTGCGCGTTGCGGATGCGTCCGTGATGCCTGGACACGTCACGGTCAACCCCAACATCACCGTCATGATGATCGGCGAGCGCTGTGCGGATTTCATCCGCGCCGGCCGAACCGGTGAAACAACGACGGCGGAGCCGGAGCTCAGCGCGTCCCTCGCCTGACCGGCGGCGCGCCCATCAACGCGCCCACCAATGGGAGAAATCGGCCAGGTGCCCACAGTTTGGCGCCCGGCCGTTGATTTCACCTGCGTCCAATGGCGGTCGCGGGCATCACCATCGTGCTTTTATACATAGGAGCTCACATGCTAAAACCCAGCAAGGCAGGACCCGGCAAGAGCACAGACACCAGCGGAATGGACGAGTTCGGCTATGCCCAGACTCTGGACCGGAGCATCGGCAAGTTCGCCAGTTTCGCCGCAGGCGTCAGCTACATTTCCATCCTGACCGGTGTTTTTCAGCTGTTCTACTTTGGTTTCGCGATGGCAGGACCTGCCTACGCGTGGTCGTGGCCGCTCGTTTTCGCCGGGCAGTTGATGGTGGCGCTGTGCTTCGCCGAACTGGCCGGCCGTTATCCGGTGGCCGGATCGGTGTATAACTGGGCCAAAAGGCTTTCCTCCGGCACGTTTGCCTGGCTTGCAGGATGGCTGTTGCTGATTTCCTCGATCATGGCGCTGGGGGCTGTGGCCCTGGCCCTGCAACTTACGTTGCCGCAGATCTGGTCCGGGTTCCAGCTGGTCGGTGACGGGACAGGCCCATACGATTTCGCGGTCAACGGCGTTCTCCTGGCCAGCATCATGATCGGCATCTCCACCCTCATCAACGCCTTCGGCGTGAAGCTCATGACCAAGATCAACAGCATCGGCGTGTTCGTGGAGCTGCTTGCGGCGGTGCTGCTCATCCTGGCCCTCGCCTGGCACGTAGTGCGGGGTCCCGAGGTTTTCTTCGACACCGCCGGCTACGGGGAGGGGCACGACCTCGGCTTCTTCGGAGTGTTCCTTATCGGTGCCATGGCGTCCGGCTACGTCATGTACGGCTTCGATACCGCCAGCTCCCTCGGTGAGGAAACAATGGATCCGAAGCGTACTGCACCCAAGGCCATCCTGCGGGCCATCACCGCATCCTTCGTCCTCGGCGGGCTGATCCTGCTCGGCGGACTCCTCGCCGCCCCTGACCTGGGCGACCCGAAGCTCGGCGCTGCTGACGGCGGCCTGCATTACATTGTGCTCTCCGTGCTGGGCGGCCCGTTCGGCAAGGCGTTCCTGGTGTGCATCGTGGTGGCCGTGATCGTCTGCACCTTGGCCGTGCACGCCGCTGCCATCCGGATGATGTTTGCCATGGCCCGCGACAACAATCTGCCCTTCAGCCGCCAGCTCAGCAAGGTCCATCCGGGCCGGAAGACCCCCACGGTGGCGGCCATAGTCGTCGGCATCATCGCGGTCATTCCGTTGATCGTGAACGTTGCCCAGCCTGCCATCTTCACGATCCTCTCCAGCATCAGCATTGTCCTGATCTACCTGTCCTACCTGCTGGTCACGGTTCCCATGCTGCGGAAGCGCCTGGTCAGGGAGTGGCCGCTGCCCGACGACGACACCGAGCCCGGTTTCAGCCTGGGCAAGTGGGGACTGCCGGTGAACGTCCTCGCCGTCCTCTGGGGAGGCGCCATGACCCTGAACCTGGTCTGGCCGCGGCCGGAGATCTACAACTCGGTGCCGCCGTTCGAGTGGTACCTGCAGTGGGGCGGAGTTCTCTTCGTCGGCGCCGTCGTCGTCACAGGTGTCCTGATGTACCGCCTCAAGCTCAGGCACCAGACCGGCGTCCTCGCCGAGCACGCCGCGGCCGTGGCAGCACATCCGTCGTCGGGCTCCTCCCACACCGTGACTTCGGCTGACACCCAATGGGCGCCGGATCCTGTCCAAGCCAGAACCCGGTGAACGGGCTACAGCTGGCTGTGCGCGGCAACGGCAGGATCGGCGCCGGCTCGGGCGCCTGCCTCCAGCGCCGTTATCTCCCCTACTTCGGCCGGGGTGAGCGAGAGCGCCGCGGCCCCCAGGTTTTCCCGCATGCGCGCCCCATCGGCAGACTTCGGGATGACGATCGTTCCTTGGGCGAGGTGCCAGGCGAGCACAACCTGGGCGGGCGTTCCACCGTGCCGGGCTGCCAGGGATTGCACTGCCGCTGCACCGAGGTCGGCGCCCTGTCCCAAGGGACTGTACGCCTCGACGGCAATGCCCAGCGACCGGCTCCTGGCCGCCAGGTCTCGCTGCTGGAAGGTGGGATGGATTTCGATTTGGTTGACCGCCGGGACGATATCCGAGGCCTGGAGAAGCGTATCCAGATGCTCGGAGAGGAAGTTTGAGACTCCGATGGCGCGGACCTCGTCCCCGGCATAAAGCTTTTCCATGACCTTCCACGCCGCGGTGTACAGTCCCTGGGACGGCACGGGCCAGTGGATCAGGTACAGATCCACGTAGTCGACGCCGAGGGCCTTGCGGCTGCTCCGGAACGCCTCGAGCGCTGCGCCCTGTTCGCCGTTGCGAAGTTTGGTGGTGACGAAGATTTCCTCGCGCGGAATTCCGGACGCGGCGATGGCGGCGCCGACGCCGGACTCATTCCGGTAGGCGGCGGCGGTGTCGATGTGCCGATAACCGGCTTCCAGGGCATCCTCCACGATGCGCTGAGTCTCCTCGGCCGGGACCTGGAAAACGCCGAAGCCGAGTTGAGGGATCTGCACTCCGTTGTTGAGTGTCACGGTGGGGATGGGGGTTTCACGAATGTTGGACATCGTCAGTTCTTCCTTGTGTGGTTTTCCTGGAGGGGCGGAATGCACAGGCGGATCGTTCTGGGCCCGTTTCTTCAGGCTAAGCCGTAATAGTTTCGGGGGCTCCGCGGCCCGCCGATGGCGGCGGTCAACGGCGGGGCTGTCCCATTGGCCGCCGGCGGGGGTGCCGCTCCCCTACAGTGCGGACCAGCCGCCGTCGGGGACGGTGGTCTGCATCAGCGGGCCGAGGCGTTCGGCCGCGAACTGGGATCCCGCCTTTCGACAGCTACTTTCGTCAAAGCGTCACAGGGCTGCGCTACATTTGGCAGCACCATCAATTTTCAGGGGGACAAATGGAGTTTGCAGAGAAACTTTCCGCGTTGGCAGCAAAGGTGCGTCAACAGCGAGGTGTGATCCAAACAGAAGAAGCAACAAAGAATGCCTTTGTCATGCCCTTCATTTCCACCATTCTTGGCTATGACGTCTTCAATCCCATGGAAGTCGTTCCGGAGTTCATCGCGGACGTGGGGCTCAAGAAGGGCGAGAAGATCGATTATGCGATCGTCAAGGACGGCGAGGTCCAGATCCTGATCGAGTGCAAGAAATCCACGGAGCCAGTGAAGATCGAGCACGCATCTCAGCTCTTCCGGTACTTTGCCGTTACCAACGCCAGGATCGCAATCCTCACCAACGGCGAGGTCTACCAATTCTTCACTGACCTCGATGCACCGAACCGTATGGACGCCAAGCCGTTCCTCGTGCTCGATTTGGACGATATCGACGAATCCCTCATTCCGGAGCTGAAAAAGCTGTCCAAGGACGTCTTCGATCTCGACTCGATCATCAGCGCGGCCGGCGAACTCAAATACATCGGTGAACTCAAGAGGAGCCTGGCAGCACAATTCAAGGAGCCGGAGGACGAGTGGATCAAGTTCCTTACCGGCCGGGTGTATCCGGGTCCCTACACCCAGAAGGTGCGGGAGCAGTTCACCGCGTTGGTGACCAAAGCGTCCAGGCAGTTCCTGAACGACCAGGTGAACGAGCGACTAAAGAAAGCCCTCGGCGCCCCGGCCTTCCCGCCAAACGACGACGCGACATTGGCGGCCAGCGTTACCAGCGCCCCGGTGGCCGAAGCGGACCTGGCCGAGGCCGACGGCCTGGAAACTACGTTGGAGGAAATCGAGGGGTACCAGATCGTCCGCGCTATCGTCTGCAGCGAGGTCAAGCCGGCTCGCGTGGTTCAGAGGGACGCCAAGTCTTACTTCGCGGTGCTGCTGGACGACAATAACCGCAAGCCAATCGCGCGCTTGCACTTCAACCGCACACAGAAATACATCGGCATCTTCGACGACAGCAAAGAAGAGACGCGGGTGCCTATTAACTCGCTGGAAGAGATCTACGAGCACACTGAAGCCCTCCGCGCGAGCGTAAAGAGCTACCTGTGAGTGCGTCTGATCACGAGCTCGACCGACTCCTCATCGCAATCTCGGCCATTGCGACACCGTGGAAGAAATGGCCCGGCGGTTATAAGCGCATGGATTCGGCATTAGTCGATGCGGTCATGTCGATCCGTTTCCGGTATGGCAGACCACGCAGCGACGGGTCGTGGACCGGAGCCCGGGGTGCCGTTCTCCGATACGAGAAGCACTCGGAGCACATCACCGATTCAGAGAGGATGCGGTACTTGGCGTCCCAGGACCCGATTGCACTCGAAAGGATTCTGAATCGCCAGAAAGTGCATGCAGGAAAGACCAAGGCTTTTGCCATCGTGGAAGCGGCCAAGCGCTTCGTTGCCATTGGTGTCACCGAGCCAGCGCACCTTAGGCCCGACGACGCTCATCACAGGGCTCAGTACACAGAAGTGTCGGGCCTCGGCCCCGTAACGTGGGAATACTTCACCATGCTTCTGAGCCATGACGGCGTGAAGGCAGACACATGGATCACTGAATTTGTAGGGCGCGCAGTCGGGCGGCGGGTACCTTCTGAATTTGCCGGCGCCCTCGTCAAGAAGGCTGCCGAGAAGCTCAACAAGGGGCAGAAGGAACTCGACCACGCCATTTGGAGCTACGCCAGCACAACAGGACTGAAGGGCATGCCGGAATTTCCCTGAGCCACAGCGAGCAGGATAGCGGGCGAGGGCGGGAACTTCCCGCAGTCGCCCGCTTCTGTTTGGTGCCGCTCCCCTACAACGCCGACCAGCCGCCGTCGGAGGCGAGGATGGCGCCGGCGGGAAACCGATCCGGGACAACGGTCCTGCTGGCCTCGCACGAAGTTGCAGTTAACTCACCCGGCGAGGACCGCGGGATTCTCAGTCGTCAGCCGGCGCCCTGGCCCTCGCGGGCCACTTCCTCCAGAGTCCTGGCTGTCGGCGATGCGGACACCAACTGCCCTATCACCTCCGGTTTGTCCCACACCTGGCTGCGTAGCCGTTCCAGAAAGACGGTCGCAGCGTCCTTGGTGTCGAAGTCCAGGAACACGGCGACGCTGTTCTGGTCCTCCGCATCCCGGAATACCCGGACGGACCGGGCGCCCGACGCGGCGCGGCCTGCGGGATCGCTGTCGAAGACTTTCTTCCATGCCCCGTAGTCCCGGACCTGATAGCCAATCTGCAGAGTGAACATCGTCATTCCTTTCCTCGGGCTGTGCCAGGATCACGATAGGCCGTCCAGCGTCATCCCGGTAGGGCAGGAGGGCGGCCTTGCCCGCCACGGCGTGGTCCGCGGCCACCACCCCGGGACGCTCCGCCGGTGGTCAAAGTACTGCTCTCCGCCCGGGCGAGGGGCGTGGCGTAGGCCGCAGAAGATGCCTGGTTGGCCCAGGCACCTTTTCCTCCAACTGAGACAATGTCCCAATGGACATCGCGCTGGGACTCCTGGTTCTCGTCGCTGTGGTCTGCGCCGGCAGCGCGCTGGGCAGAAAGCTCAACATTTCAGTACCACTGCTGCTGGTGTTGGCCGGCGTGGCGGGGTCCTTCCTCCCCTTCGTTCCGCCCATTGAGCTGAACCCTGAAGTGGTCCTTGTGGGACTGTTGCCGCCGTTGCTGTACGCCGCGGCGCTGCGGACTTCGCTCTTCGATTTCAGCTCCAACCGCCGTGACATCGGACTGCTCTCGGTGGGGTATGTCATCTTCGGAACCTTCGCAGTGGGCTTTGTTGTCTGGTGGTTGTTCCCGGAAATCCCGCTGGCTGCCGCCATCGCTCTCGGCGCGGTCGTGGCGCCCCCGGATGCTGTGGCGGCGACCGCCATCGCGAGGAAGGTGAGGATGCCACGCAGGATCGTCACCATCTTGGAGGGCGAATCCTTGGTCAACGACGCCACCGCCCTGATCTGCCTTCGCGCTGCCATCGCCGCCATCTCGGGGTCAGTGTCCTTGACGGGGATCGCCGCGGACTTCCTGCTCGCGGCCGGGGGCGGGGTAGTGGTGGGCATGGCAGCCGCCTACGTGCTGACCGAGCTCCGCAAGCGGACCCGGAACGTCGCCATTAACACGTCGACGTCGTTGATAGCCCCGCTCGTCGCATACCTTCCCGCGGAGGCGATCCACGCGTCCGGCGTCCTCGCCGTCGTCGTCACCGGGCTGATAATGGGCACCAAGGCGCCCTCAATGCCCAACGGCGCCGCCCGGCTGAGCCAGCGCAGCAACTGGAACACTGTGCAGTTCCTGCTGGAAAACGCGGTATTCCTGCTGATCGGGCTGCAGGTGCGGACCATCATCGACGGCGTCCAAGACGACTCCCTGGGCGCCGGGCGGATCTGGGCCGGCTGCGCCCTGATCCTGCTGGCGGTGCTGGTGCTCCGGCCGGTGTGGGTTTTCCCGGCGACGTACCTGCCCCGCCTGATTCCGGCCGTGCGGCGGAATGACCCGGCGCCGCCGTGGCAATACGCGGCGATTGTCTCCTGGGCGGGGATGCGAGGAGTGGTCACCCTGGCGGCGGTGCTGGTGCTGCCCACAGACCTGGAGCACCGTTCGGTGCTGATCCTGGCCGCCCTGGTGGTGGTGGGCGGCACGCTGACGCTGCAGGGGTTCACTCTTCCGTGGCTGGTCCGGCTCCTGAAGGTGCAAGGCCCAGACCCGCGCGAAGACGCGCTGAACCAGGCTTCGCTGGTGCAGCTGGCCACGGTTGCGGGCGTGGCACGCCTGCAGGAGCTGCGGACAGAGAACGATCCGCCGGAGGTGGTGGCCATGCTGAAACGGCGCACCCAGGAGCGCGGGCTGGCTGCTTGGGAACGGCTCGGCCGCCCGTTGGCGGAAACGGCGACCCCCAGCGCGCGTTACGCCTGGCTGCGGCTGGCCATGCTGGAAGCGGAAAGGGCCAAAGTACTGGAACTGAGGCGAAGCGGCGAATACGCGCACGAGGTCATCAGTGGTGTGCTGGACCAGCTGGATGTTGAGGAATCCATGCTGGACATGGCGCTGGACGAGGTGGACACGTCCGGCGAGGGGGGCGGGGAAGGGATCGCGAGGCCGGGCGGGGTATGTGCCCACCTCGAGTCGGCCCGGTCTCCGGAGGTGCCCGGGGACCCCTTCTGCGCGAACTGCCGGAGGGAAGGCACGACGACGGTGCACCTGCGGATGTGCCTGGCGTGCGGCAAAGTGGGGTGCTGTGATTCCTCACCCGGAAGCCACGCCTCGAGGCACTTCGAAGCCACCGGGCACCCGGTCATGCGGAGCATCGAGCCGGGCGAAGACTGGCGCTGGTGCTATCAGGACGATCTGCTGGGATGACGGCAGGTGCTGGAGTCCGCGCAGACCGACGACTCCCGTGCCCGGACGGGGCAACGTCCCGCACTCCCAACGTCGATGCTTCCCATGGTTTTTCTCCGTGGCGCACAACTGCCCGGTTCAGAGCTCTCGGTAGTAGTACAGCATCGGGTCTGTCTGGTTGGGTTCGGTGTTGGTGAACCCGTGCGCTTCGTAGAAGCGGCGCGCATCGGTGTCCTCGCCATCGACGTTGATCTCCATGAGTGCACCGCCCCGGTCGCGTACCAGGTCGAGTGCCGCGTCCAGGAGTGCACTGCCGAGGCGGTGACCGCGCAGCTCCGGACGGACGTAGAG
Source organism: Pseudarthrobacter oxydans (assembly GCF_030812335.1). Classification (GTDB taxonomy): domain Bacteria; phylum Actinomycetota; class Actinomycetes; order Actinomycetales; family Micrococcaceae; genus Arthrobacter; species Arthrobacter oxydans_B. The sequence continues at coordinate 56,356 of NZ_JAUSSN010000010.1, read as the reverse complement.
TTCGTCGAGGATCGCGACCGGCCCTCGATACCAGACGTTGGGCCGGAAACTCAGCACAGCAACACCGCTCGCCGGTTCGCCGATCAGCAGGACCACCACGTCATCCCCCGCCAGGAGCTGCGTCAACCGCGATTGAAGCTCGTGAACGTCCGGGGTCGGCGTCGAGAACTCGGTGTTGAAATCATGAAGCATTTGGGCAACGACGGCGGCCTCGGCCGTCGTGGCCCGCCGGGGCGTCAGGTCGCCCGCCGCATCATCGGAAGTCATGGTTTCCCCAAATCCGTCCGGATGGAAATGAGTTCGTAGACGACGACCGAGCCCGTAGCCGGACCTCGGCAGGTCAGCTGACCAGGCGGCGTCCGGCTGGACTGCAGTTCGACGTCGATATGCGCAGGGTGAGGCGCGCGGCCGGTGAGGTGGATCCGCCACTGGTCACCGTCACGCAAGGTCTCGGCGATCTGATAATCATGCCGGCCGGCGGGGCCGAATAGTTTGAGCGCGGCCGCGACGGCGGTCTGTTGTGGCGGGAAGAGGTCCGTATATCCGCGCAGATAATCTGCGCGGATACGGCCGGCGAGGTGGTCCTCGATCGTTGTGACAGCGGACTGGGCGTCGAGTCCGCCGTAGTACACGCCGTCGGGGGCAACGACGGCGTTGGCTGCGAATCTGTCCCCGCCGACGTGGCTGCACTCCCAGACCAGCTCAGGCCAGTGCTGACTCAGTGCACGTCCCACGGGCCGTCCCCACACGGCGCAGCAAGGGTCGTGCGGACCATGAGTGCAGACCAGGATGACTGGTGGAAGGCCTGGCTTTCCGGGGGAGGTAAGAGCGGTGGCAATTTCCGCGAGGTCCTTATCATGGCTCCATGTTCCCCATTGTTGAAGATAGGCACCGGACTTTTGATGGCTCAGTACGGCCCAACTGCTGGGGCCCTCGCGCCGGCGGCGGCCGGGCCGCTCCACCAGCAGCACCCGCGCGCGGGCGGTTTGCGCGGCCGAGAGAACCAAGGCTTTGGTCTCAGGGTCAACATCAAGGCCGTCGAAGCCGTTGGGCGGCCACCCTCCCCGGTACTCGATGAGGACCCAAACCAAGCCGTGCGAGGCTGTCCCTGCCATCGAGTCGCCGCGAAGCTGGGCGCGTTCTGCGCAGAAGAAACGTTCCGTGGCGGCCATGGCGGCGAGGTTACTGGTCAACGGGAACGAGAACCCCGGCGCGCATCAGTCTGTCGACGAGTTCGACGCCGAGATCGGTCGCGGTGTGAACAGCTCCGCCGAGCAGGCGCGTTACAGAGGGTAAATCTGTTTCGGGGAAGTCGAGCCAACCCACGCGAGTGATCAGGCGCGAGCCATCGAGCCGTGCGTCCAGTGCACCCCGAAGTTTCACCAGCGACCGGGGTCCGAGACCATCGACGGCCGCGAGCTGGGCCACCGGCCCCAGCGGTGCCGGGCGTCCCTGTCCCCGCGCGGCGCGGCGGAACACGGACGTGGGGTCACTCTCCGAGACGGCGGCGGCGAGACGCTCGCGGATGGTGGCGATTTCCCCATCCAGTCCGTCTACGCCCAGTGGCAGGGTGCGGCGCATCTCGGGGTCGTCGCAGAGCTTTGCCAGCGCGGTCTGCGCGAGGTGTTCGGCCAACGCGTAGCGGGTCCAGTTGTGGATGCCAAGCGTGAGGTGAATGGAGACTTTGCCCTGGGCTTCAGCGGCGTGCAACCAGCCACGCGGCAGGTAGAGGGCATCACCTGGCTCGAGCACAGTGTCGATGTAGGCCTTGTCCTTCGCGGCCTCGGCGACGGCGGAGCGACGGTCCGTCCAGGGCTGAGTGCGCAGCGGGTCGACAAGGACGGGCTCGTGGATGATCCAGCGCTTGGTCCCCTCGATCTGCAGCACGAAGACGTCGTGGACATCATAGTGATCATCGAATCCACGGTTCTGGGGCGGAGTGATGTACGCGTTGGCCTGCACCGGATGTCCCAGCTCGGTGCTGAGCCTGGTGCTGAAGTCCGAAATCGGCTCCCACGTGCGGTGCAGCGCTTGCAGGACCAGCGTGGCCCCGTCAGCGAATTGCCGCCAGAGCGCGGTGTCGTCGAGCTGGTCCGGGATACTGGCGCCCGCGCCGGCCGGGGAGGTGAAGGAAGAGTCGGGCAATGTGGAGCCGCCCTTGGCGACGCGCAGGAAGGGTGTGCGCAGTCCGCGGCGCGAGATCAGTTCGTCGACCGCCTCAGCTGAGAACAGATCAGAGAAGTTGCTAACACCGCGTGTGAGCAGCGCTGTGGACCCCCAGACGTCACTGGCGAACCTTTCACGGCCAATGTCAATCAGGCGCGTTTCCAGAACCCCGGTGCCATCAACGGCATCGGGGCCCTGAAAGTCGTTCCTAGAAGTGCTCAAACTTAGCTGCTTCGCTGCTCGGCACCGCCGTCAGCGCCGCCATCAGCACCGCCGTCAGCGCCGCCATCAGCACCGCCATCGGCACCGCCATCAGCCCCGCCATCGGCACCGCCATCGGCGCCACCATCGGCACCCCCGTCAGCGCCACCATCGGCACCGCCATCGGCGCCCCCGTCGGCACCGCCATCCTGGGCGCCGGGGATGCCGGCCGCACCACCGTCCGCCGGGCCTTCCTGGCTTGGTTCCTGCTCTGGATTAGTCGTCATGTTTCCTCCCGAGAATCGAATGGCATGATCAGACCCCTTTGTCGGCGCCTGATCCCAAACCGGGCGAGTTTTTCATGACACCGCCCGTGATCACCCTATCGAGATGGGTCAGCGCTGGGAACAGCCTCCGTTCGACCGGCGCAGGGTCCGGCCCGGATACGGGAGAGCCCGATCGGCACCCGTGTCAGCAAAGTCCAAACCCGGCGCGACCCGGTACGGTTCACACCGCCGTCGAGCGGGTGGTTAGGCTGGGTGGATGGCGACAGTTATTCTCGTGCGGCACGGCCGCACCACAGCCAATGCCACTGGACTGCTGGCCGGCCGGGCCGTTGGCGTCGGACTGGACCAGATCGGGCGCGACCAGGCGGCTCTGACCGGAGACCGGCTCGCGGCCGTGCCCGTAGTCGGGGTGGTGGCGAGCCCTCTTGAGCGTTGTCAGCAGACCGCCCAGCTCATCCTCGATCGCCAGGCGGGCACGCCGTACGCGCCGGTCGAGCTCGATCTCACCGAGTGCGATTACGGCCAGTGGCAGGGCCGCGCGCTCAGTGATCTCGCGACCGAGGATTTGTGGCCGGTTGTGCAGTCGCAACCGTCCGCCGTCGTCTTTCCCGGCGGTGAATCCATGGCCGGGATGCAGGCCCGGTCGGTGGCAGCGATTCGGCGCCACGATGCAGCCTTCGAAGCCGAGTACGGGCCAGGGGCCGTGTGGGTGGCGGTGAGTCACGGTGACATCATCAAGTCAATCCTCGCCGACGCGCTCGGCATGCACCTTGACCTGTTCCAGCGAATTAACGTGGGCCCCGCCTCCGTATCGATCGTGCGCTACGGCGCCAGTCGGCCGAGCGTCTACGCGACCAACACCGACGCGGGTGATCTGTCGTGGCTGTCGAACGGCATCCACTCTGGCGATGCGCCGGTGGGCGGCGGCGCAGGGCAAAAGGCGCCATGAACCTCATGTGCCTAAAATACTGACATGCCTACACGTGTTCATGAGTTTGCCTGGCCGGATCGGATCGTCGTTGGCACCATTGGCCTTCCGGGGGCGCGCACGTTTTACCTGCAGGTGCGCGCAGGGACGCAGATCGTCAGTATTGCCCTGGAGAAGCAGCAGTCGGCTCTGCTCGCGGAGAAGATCGATGAAATTCTCGACCAGCTCATCACCGTCGAGGGCAACCCCTTCAGCGTTCCCACGAGTACTCCCATTGAACTTGTCGACAATGACCAGCTCGAGGCCGTTCAGGAGCAGTTTCGCACCGGCGCCATGAGCTTAGGCTGGGACCCAACCACGGCCCAGGTCGTACTGGAGGCCCACCCCATCACCGAGGCCGATGCCGATGACAACGACGAATCGCTTGATGAGGACGGCGCTAACGAGCCGGAAATGCTGCTGGTGCGAATGCCGGTCGGCACCGCCCGCGCCTTCGCCAAGCGCACCCGGGAGATCGTGGGCGCCGGGCGTCCGACGTGCCCGCTCTGCGGTTACCCCATAGACGCTGACGGGCACATCTGCACCCTTCCCGAGGTCTGATGCCAGCGCCGGACCTGGCGACCGCCGAGCTGACACTCACCGGCCGCATCACAACGGCTTCAAACGCCACGTTTCTGGGCAGCATCGGCGACGTGGTGGTCGTCTACAAGCCGATAGCAGGCGAAAGTCCGCTGTGGGATTTTCCCCACGGCACCCTGGCTCACCGGGAGGTGGCCGCCTACCTGGTCTCGCAGGTCTTGGGCTGGGACGTCGTGCCGCAGACCTGGCTGCGCGATGGTCCGATGGGCGAAGGAATGGTGCAGCGCTGGCAGGAGCAAGACCCCGCCCAAAGTGCCGTGGACCTGGTCGCGACGGACCACATGCCGGAGACGGGCTGGAAACACGTTCTCAAGGGACGAGATGAGAACGGACGGATGGTCGCCCTCGTTCACGAAGACTCCCCAGCGCTCAGACGCATGGCGGTGTTCGACATAGTCGTCAACAACGCCGACCGCAAAGGCGACCACATTCTTGCCATGACGGACGGACACCGGCACGGCGTGGACCACGGGCTCACCTTTCACCGTGACCACAAGCTGCGCACGGTGCTGTGGGGATGGCTGGGAGACGCTCTGACCGCCGAGGAACGCGACGGCATCGATCGTGTCAGCGACGGACTGCACGGGGGGCTGGGCAGAAACCTGGCGGACTTGCTCAGCGCCGAAGAAATCGCATCGCTCGCCGCGCGCTGCGCCCGGTTGCGCTTGGCAGGGCGGTTTCCGGCTCCGAGCGGTGAGATGTCGGCGGTGCCCTGGCCGCTGTTCTAAGGGACTTACGGCTACGGGCTCCACAGGCTTCCACCTTCATGCGTAAACTCAACTTCATGGAACAAACCGGGACGCTTTTCGGATGGGCCTTTGGCGACGCCGCCCGCGCGGATGAACCCGGATACATGGACGAGCTCCGCCGCGAGGCTCTGAAGAACGCAACCCAGGACGCCGCCAGACGAGGTTTCAAGGTGCAAGACGGCGAGGAAAGCTATGCGGTCCTCCAGGCAGGAGAAACGCTGGTTGACGTCGAAAACGCCCCGGACCGGCTCGTTGTCCGGTGCACTGTCAAGCTCACGGGTCCGGGGTCGGAAAACGTTCACGCCGTGGGACCTATGAACGGCTAGAGCATCAGCGGTTAACGGGCACGAAGCTACCGACGCTGTCTCCAATGCCAAGGTGTTCGACCATAAAGAGCCTGCGGGTAGCGACGTTGGCCACCTCGAGACCTAACGTCACACAACGCGACGGCCTCCGCATCCGGATCAGCAACGCCCTACCCTTGACACGTGACTTTGACTAAGATCCGCACCGCCGCCGCGAGCTCCCTCGCCGCCGCCGGTCTCCTGCTTACCCTCGCCGGCTGTTCCACGCCTGCCGCCACCCAGCCAACCACCGCTGCCCCGGCGTCTACGGCAGCATCTTCATCCAGTGCCGCCTCCGAGCCCTGCGCCGGTGTGAAGGTCATCGTCGATTCGGGCTCCCTGAAGCAGGCCGCCGCTGATACCTCCGTTTGCGTGACCGTGGACGGGCCGTCGCCCGCTTCCAAGGTGCTCGACGAGGCAAAGGTGAAAACCGAAGGCACTGCCGAATATCCCAACGAACTGGTGTGCCGTGTGAACGGTGTGCCCGCCGCAGACCTCGACATCGCCCACAAGGGAGGCACGTACCGGGAAGAATGCAGCAAGATGCCCGCCGCCTTTGCCTACTGGGCGCTCTGGGTTAAGCCGGCCTCCGGTGACTGGGCGTACGCGCAGGAAGGCCTAGCCACCTTGCAGGTGAGCCCGGGCGAGAGCCTGGAACTGCTCTACACGGTCGACGGCGAACCGGCCGCCCCCGCGGCATGACCTTTCGACCCGCGCCGTTACGCGCGGCGGCGGTCCTCGCCGTCGTCTTCATCGCGGCGCGGGTCATCTACCGCATCCTCTTCAACGGGGCGGGCATCGGCGAACCGGTGCTGCTCGACCTGCCGGCGATCCGGCTGCCTGCCCCGTACGCCCACGTGGTCCTCCTCGGTCCCGTTACGGCGCCCGGGCTGTGGGCGGCTGTCCTGTCCGCCCTGCCGATTGCCGGGATGTTCCTCGCCTTCGGCCTGCTCAACGCCTGGGTGGACGTGGCCCGCGGCTTCGTGCACCTGGCCCGCGGCGGCCCCATGCAGGGCCTGGCCCGGACGCTTGTGGTGGCGTGGGCGGCGCTTCCGGCGCTTGCCGACGCCGTGACCTCCGTCCGCCTGGCGTTCCGGCTGCGGGGCGAACGCTTCGGACCCCGCGCCCTGGTGCCGGTGCTCGAGCGCACCCTTGAACACGCGGGCCGGGTCGCCGCGGCCCTGGAGCTGCGCGGCTTCGGGAGCCCGGCGACACACCAGCACGGCCAAGGCACCGAACCACCGGTCCTCGTCCGGGACGCACACTTCCGCATCGGCGACGCGCAGCTCCGCGTCACAGATTTCACGCCGCCGAGCGGGTCCATAACTGTCATAACCGGGCCAACGGGCTCCGGCAAATCCACCATCCTGCGGGGCATCGCCGGCCTCCTCTCCCACGTAGACGGTGGAGAAATTTCCGGCACCGTCCGCGTCGCCGGCACGGACCGTGCCACCACGCCGCCCCGCGACACCGCCCGCCTCGTCGGCGTCGTACTGCAGAATCCCCGCGCAGCATTCGCCAGCACCCGGGTCCGGGACGAAATCTCCCTCGCACTTGAGCTGCGCGGCATGGCATCCGGGACCGCCAAGGTCCGGGTGCTGGAGGTCGCGGAGCGTATCGGAGTGTCGGCGCTGCTGGACCGGAATGTCAGCACCCTCTCGGCGGGTGAGGCAACGCTCGTGGCCATCGCCGCCGCGGTGGTGGAGCATCCGGCACTGCTCCTGGTGGATGAGCCCCTGGCGGACCTCGACACAGCAGCTCGGCGGCACGTCATCGCTGTCCTCAACGATCTCGCCCGCGATGGCGGTGTCTGCGTCATCGTGGCGGAGCACCGGGCTGCGCAGCTCATACCGGTGGCCGATTCGTGGTGGACCATCGACGACGGCGCCCTGGTGCCGGGTGCCGCGCCATCCGCGCCTTCATCCCCTGCCTTTGCCCGTCCAACGACGGCGGAGCCAGCGAAGCGGGCGCCCGTGCTGACTGCGGCAAATCTCGCGGTGCACCGCAAGGGCAAGCCACTCGTGCGCGAGGCATCCCTGACCCTGCACCGCGGTGAGGTGGTGGCCCTCGTGGGTCCGAACGGCGCCGGAAAGTCGTCCCTCCTGGTGGCGCTCGCCCTCGGTGAAGGAACCGTCAACGGCCGCACGGTTGACGGCGGACGGGTCGCCCTCGTGCCGGACGCCTCGGACGACCTCTTCACGAGGGATACGGTGGCGGGAGAGCTCCGCGCAGCAGAGCGGCGCCAGGCTCGTGCTGCACGTCAGGCTCGCGCCGGGCGTCACCAGGACCGGCGCAATGACCAGATTCCCCCGAGGCCCGCGGCGGCACACCTGGCCCGCCTGCGGGGAGAGGTCCGCATTCCCATCGGGCACGAGCATCCTCGGGATCTCTCGGCAGGAGAACGCAGGATCCTTGCCATCGCGCTGCAGACCATGGACGACCCCCAGGTACTCCTGATCGATGAGCCCACCCGAGGACTCGATCCTGCTGCGCGCGCAGCAGTGTCGGCGGCGTTGCGGGCGGCAGCGGACTCCGGCGCGGCGGTCCTGATCGCCACGCATGACCTCGACTTTGCCCACGGACTCGGTGCCCGGATCCTCCCGATGCGTGACGGCGTCGCGCCTTCCTCCGCGGCGGCCCATACGCCGGAGTCAGAACTCCCTCCTGCCCGGCAGGCAAATGCCGGACCGAGGCCACGGCTCATCGAACAAACACACACCCAGAGCCCGGCAAGGCAGCGCCGCATCCGGATGCCGCGGAGCGTCGAGCTCGCAGTTCTCGCAGCGGCAAACGTGTTGGCCCTCGCAGCGTTCTGCTGGCCGCTGCTCGCCGCGGCCTTCCCGGAGGATGCCGCCGCGGCCCTCCCCTACGCCGCGCTGGCCATCGCGCCGCTCGCCGCCATCGCCGTCGTCGTGTCAATGGACGGCTCGGTCCGCTCCGCACACACGGTGGCGTTGCTCGGCGTTCTGGCCGCAGTGGGTTCCGCGGTGCGGGTGGCGAGCACCGGCGTCGGGGGCGTGGAGGCAGTGTTTATCCTGCTGATCCTGGCCGGCCGGGCCTTCGGTCCCCGTTTCGGCATGCTCCTCGGCGCCGCCACCATCGCCCTCTCAAGTGCCTTGTGGGGTGGCATCGGGCCGTGGACGCCGTTCCAGATCTTCGCCTGTGCGTGGGTGGGTGCGGGGGCCGGCCTGCTCCCCCGCGGGGTGCGGGGCAAGGCCGAGCTGTGGATGCTGGGCGGCTACGGCGTCCTGGCGTCCTACCTGTTCGGCCTGCTGACGAACCTGTGGTTCTGGCCCTTCGCGGTGGGCGCCGGCACCGGCATCTCTTACCTGCCCGGCGCGCCGCTGGCCACCAACCTCAGCAGCTTCCTGCTCTACTCGCTGGTGACTTCGACGGCGGGCTGGGACACCCTGCGTGCCGTCACCACGGTCATCGGAATCGCTGTGGTGGGGCGGGCCATCCTCGCCGCACTCCGGCGGGTAAAGCCGGTCTCCAGCGTAGGCGGGCAGGGTTTACAGGCCCAACCCGCCCAGTCCAGGGACCAACTTCGAATCGGGGTTTGAGGTTACCCGACACCCGGGCCTCATACCGTCCCTGATCCATCGACGGAACCTCTAGGCGCTACTCGCGAACTTCGATCTCGGGGGGGCTGCGACCCACCTTGGCCAACTGATGCCGCCGTCGAGCGCTGAAATCCGGTACTGCCTCACGGTTAGTACTTGACTCCTTCGCGGGAAAGGTGGCGGAATGCGGCGGTGGGCTAGGCCGTTTTCCTGGCGGCTGTGCAGCAGCCCGGCCGCGTGGGCCCGGGGCAGGCGGTAGTGAAGGTCATACTGGGAGGATCCCTAGGATTTTTTATAGTCTGGGACAGGAAATCACCCTACGCGAGGGTCAGTGAGAATGTGATCGAAGCAGTTGCTGCGGTAATCGGCCGGAACAATGTCACCATACTCGGCCGGGATGATGGGCCTGTGATGATATTCGCCCACGGTTTTGGCTGCGATCAGGCTATGTGGCGGAAGCTGCTGCCCTATTTCGTTGATGATTACCGGCTGGTGCTTTTTGATCATGTTGGTGCAGGGCACTCCGACATCAGCGCCTATGACTGGGAGAAATACGGGTCCCTAAATGGGTACGCGTCGGATCTGCTGGAGATTTGCGCCGCCCTTGAACTTCAGGACGTCATCCTGGTGGGCCACAGTGTCAGCACGATGATCGCCGTGATCGCCGCAGTGCAGGACCCCAACCGTTTCTCCCACCTGGTCCTGCTTGCTCCTTCGCCCCGACATACGGATGACCCGTACGACGGCTACGTGGGCGGGTTTTCACGGGAAGACATCGAGGGCCTGCTGGCAGCTCTGGACAGCAACTATTTCGCTTGGGCCGCGGCCGTGGCGCCCATGGTTATGGGCAATCCGCAGGAGCCGGAATTAGCGGAGGACCTGCGCGTCAGCTTCTGCCGGACAAATCCGACCATCGCACGGCACTTCGCCGGAGTAACTTTCTTTTCCGACACCCGCCCTGAACTGAAAAAGTTGCGCACCGGCTGCCTGATTCTGCAGTGCTCCGACGATCGGCTCGCCCCGCCGGAAGTGGGCGCCTACCTGCACAAGAATCTGGAACACAGCACCCTGGTGCAGCTTCAGGCCACCGGGCACTGCCCCCACGTCAGCGCTCCGGAGGAAACGGCCGGGGCGATTCTGGCCTACCTCGACAACCGCTCGTGACAGGCGCCGCCGGCACGGGTGTTCCAAAAGCCCTCGTTACCCGTGAATAACGGCCACGCCGTCGTCGTCGGCGGTGATGAGATCGCCTTGATTGACAACGACTCCCCCGCAGGCGATGGGGCCAGCGACCGCCCTGCCGCGTGTCATTCCGCCCAGGGCGTTTAAACCTGACGCGTGGCAGCATTACGTTCGCCCAGAATTTGGGCGTCAAGACATTGGCCGATTCAGACTGCAACTCACACCTTGAAGTACTTCGCCTCCGGGTGGTGGAACACGAACGCGTCGGTGGACTGCTCGGGGTGCAGCATCAGCTCATCGCTCAGGACCACGCCCATCCGCTCGGGCTTCAGCAGTTCGGTGACCTTGCGGCGGTCCTCCATGTCCGGGCACGCGGGGTATCCGAGCGAGAACCGCGCACCGCGGTAGTCGAGCTTGAACAGGCCGGCCTTGTCCTTCGGCTCCTCGGAAGCGAAGCCCAGCTCCGAGCGGATGCGGGCATGCCAGAATTCCGCGAGTGCTTCGGTGAGCTGCATGACCAGGCCGTTGAGTTCGTAGTAGTCGCGGTAGTGGTTGCCGGCGAAGAGCTCGGACGTCACCTCGTCTATCTTCGAGCCGGCGGTGACCAGCTGCACCGGAAGCACGTCGATCTGTCCCGATTCGCGCGAGCGGACGAAGTCGGCGAGGCACAGGTGCCGATCGCGGCGCTGGCGCGGGAAGTTGAAGCGCAGCCGCTCGGTGCCGATCGGGCCGCCTGAGCCGCCATCGGGGGCGAGCAGTCCCGCGGTGCCGAGGACGCCGTCGCGGTCCTCCCCGTGGTGCAGCACCACCACCTGTTCCCCCTCGGAGACCACCGGGAAGTAGCCGTACGCGACGGACGCGTCGAGCATTCCCTCGCCGAGGATGCGGTCCAGCCAGTACCGCAGGCGCGGCCGGCCCTCGCGTTCCACCAGTTCCTCATAGGAGGCGCCGTCCTCGCCGCGGCCGGGCTTGAGCCCCCACTGCCCCATGAAGGTGGCGCGTTCGTCGAGGAACGTGGCGTAGTCGTGGAGCGCGACGCCGCGCACAATGCGTGTGCCCCAGAACGGCGGCGACGGCACGTGGTTGTCGGAGGCGACGTCGGACCGGCCGGGCATCGCCTCCGGCTCGGTCACCGTGAACTTCGGGCCGCCTTTATGGATCCGCTTCTTCAGCGGCGGAAGGCCGACGGTGGCCGGGTCGGCGCCGCGGGCCACCTGCACCAGCGGTTCCATCAGTGCCAGGCCCTCGAAGGCGTCCTTGGCGTACCTGACGGTTCCTTCAAACTGCTCCGCCAGGTCCTGCTCCACGTAGGCGCGGGTCAGGGCTGCGCCGCCGAGGATGATGGGCCACTTTTTCGCGAGCCCGCGGGACTGCAGTTCGGCGAGGTTCTCCTTCATCACAACGGTGGACTTCACGAGCAGCCCGGACATGCCGATCACGTCCGCGTCGTGCTCCTCGGCCGCGGCCATGATCTCGGCGATCCCCTGCTTGATGCCGATGTTGATGACTTTGTAGCCGTTGTTGGTGAGGATGATGTCCACCAGGTTCTTGCCGATGTCGTGCACGTCGCCGCGCACCGTGGCGATCACCATGGTGCCCTTGCCCGAGGAATCCGATTTCTCCATGTGCGGCTCAAGCAAAGCCACCGCGGTCTTCATCACCTCGGCGGACTGCAGCACGAACGGCAGCTGCATCTCGCCGGCGCCGAAGCGCTCGCCCACCACCTTCATGCCCTCGAGCAGCTGGTCGTTGATGATGGCGAGCGGGGTCATGCCCTCGCTGCGCGCGAGGTCGAGGTCCTCTTCAAGGCCCTTGCCCTCGCCGTCGATGATGCGCCGGGCCAGGCGTTCGCCGGTGGGCAGCGCCGCAAGTTCCGCCGCGCGCTGGTCCTTCAGCGCTGCGGTGTCGACGCCGGCGAACAGGTCCAGCATGCTGTTCAGGGGGTCGTACGTAACGTTGCCGTCGGCGTCGTATTCGCGGCGGTCCCAGACCAGGTCCAGGGCCACCTTGCGCTGCTCCTCCGGCAATGACGCGAGCGGCACGATCTTGGCCGCGTCGATAATGCCGCTGGACAGGCCCGCCTGCACTGCCTCGTGCAGGAACACCGAGTTCAGGGCCATGCGCGCTGCCGGATTCAGGCCGAAGGACACATTCGAGACGCCGAGCGTGGTGTGGATGCCGGGGTACTTCGCGGTGATCTGGCGGATGGCCTCGATCGTTTCGATGCCGTCCCGGCGGGTTTCTTCCTGGCCGGTGGCGATGGGGAAGGTCAGGGCGTCGACGATGATGTCCTCCACGCGCATCCCCCATTCACCCACCAGGGAATCGATGAGGCGCGAGGCGATGGCCACCTTGCCCTCGGTGGTGCGTGCCTGGCCCTGTTCGTCGATGGTCAGGGCGATGACGGCGGTGCCGTGTTCCTTCACGAGCGGCATGATGCGCCCGAAGCGGCTGTCCGGGCCGTCGCCGTCCTCGTAGTTGACGGAGTTGATCACGGGGCGCCCGCCGATGTGTTCGAGCCCGGCCTGCAGCACCTGCGGTTCGGTGGAGTCGATGACGAGCGGGAGCGTGGAGGCCGAAGCGAACCGCGAGACGATCTCCTTCATGTCCGCCACGCCGTCGCGCCCCACGTAGTCAATGCAGACGTCGAGCAGGTGCGCGCCGACGCGGACCTGCGCGCGGGCGATGTCGACGCAATCGTCCCAGCGCTCCTCGAGCATCGCCTGGCGGAACGCCTTCGAACCGTTCGCGTTGGTCCGCTCGCCAATGGCGAGGTACGCCGACTCCTGGTCGAAATTCACATGATGGTAGAGGGAAGCGATGCCGGCTTCACGCTCGGTGGGAACGCGGCTGCCGTCGGCGCCCCTCCCGCCGCTGGTGACCGCGGCGCTGGCGCGCAAGGGCGCAAGACGCTCGACGACGGCGGCCATGTGCGCCGGCGTCGTACCGCAACAGCCGCCCACCAGGCCCAGGCCGAATTCGCGGACGAACTGCTCGTGCGCGGTGGCGAGTTGGCTGGGCGAGAGCGGGTAGTGCGCGCCGTTGGCACCAAGGACGGGGAGGCCGGCGTTGGGCATGCAGGCGATTGCCACCGAGGACTGCTTGGCCAGGTGGCGCAGGTGCTCGCTCATCTCATCCGGCCCGGTGGCGCAGTTCAGGCCGATGGCGTCGACGCCGAGCGGCTCGAGCGCGGTGAGCGCCGCGCCTATTTCGGAGCCCATAAGCATGGTTCCGGTGGTCTCGACGGTCACCTCGACGAAGATGGGGAGCCGGATACCACGGGCCACTATGGCCTGCTTACAGCCGTTGACCGCGGCTTTGGTCTGCAGGAGGTCCTGGCTGGTTTCGATGAGGAAGGCATCCGCTCCCCCGTCGATGAGGCCCCCGGCCTGCAGGGCGAAGGTCTGCTTGAGGTAGTCATAGCTGGTGTGCCCAAGGCTGGGGAGCTTAGTGCCCGGACCCATCGAGCCCAGGACCCAGCGCATCCGTCCGTCTGTTTTCTCTGCCGCCTCAGCTCGCTCGCGGGCGATCTCCGCGCCCTTCCGGGCGAGCTCTTCAATCCGGTCGTCGATGCCGTAGTCGGAGAGGTTTGACCAGTTCGCACCGAAGGTATTGGTTTCGACCGCGTCGACTCCCACAGCGAAGTACGCGTCGTGAATGTCCGCGAGGACATCGGGCCGCGTGGCGTTGAGGATCTCGTTGCAACCCTCCAGGCCCAGGAAATCGTCCTCGAGCGACAGTTCCCGGTCCTGCAGCATGGTGCCCATCGCCCCGTCGGCAATCACGACCCGATGGTTCACCGCATCCAGCAGTTCCTGCGAACGGACGGGGCGGGGGACGGAGTCAATATCGAGCGCAAAACGAGGCATCTAAACAGACTACGGGCGGGGCCCTGTGCGGTGCGCTGTGTGTCCATGTACTACGACGGCGGGTGGTCGCCGGCGGTGGGCCCTACGCGTCACTCATTGCCCGGGTCTTCAACTACTAGTCGAAGGAAGCGTCCCTAACCAAACAACGAGCCCAGACGTTGATGTCCGGGAACTCGACGCTCAGGTCATCGGCGAGCCTACCGATGACTCCGAGAGGCTAGTTGGCCGAGGCAACCACTGGGTTAGCCAAGCGCGCATCCCCGTTACTTGAATCGAGGATCCCTACGGTCATGGCGTTCCACGGAAACTTCACAGGGCCGTTGATGGCGGATATCAAGAAGTTCAGCTAGCTCCCCATTTCTTTTGGCTTGAACCTGCCGGTCTTTGGTTCAACAACGACGCCCGTTAACCGCGCTAACACCCTCATCGCTCGGCCTAAACCCCATGGAATGCACAATCAGCGGCCAACGTCCTTGACGCAGAGCTGACTGAAGCGTCAACCAATAAAGAGGACGACGGTTCTCAGATGTCGCCGCTCGAGCGGGTGCCTGTCGGCCAAAGTGCTATTCCTGCTGCGCCTCGATTTCCCACAAACATTCCCTAGGAACGCGCCAATACGCCGAGCGTGATTGAGACGCTCCCACCGACCAGTGTGACAGCTATGACCAGACGGAACAGTTCCGCTGACCACCCGCGTGAGGTAGTCCCCAACCGGGCCTCCAGCCAAGATGGCCGCGAAAGCTGCAACCCACTTTTGGGGCTGAAGATCGGCGGGGCTAGCGCATGAACAACGCCATGCTGTTCGCCTGGTCGCTCTCGAGGCCTCATGATCCAGTAATACAAGCGTGTCGCTTGGGCTGACTACTTGTCCGCAGATATGGTGTGTTTCGTCACTCGCGTGTTCAGGGTGATACACCGGGGGAAACGAGCGCTGCAACAGCAGCTGTGAGAACAAGCAATACAGAGCACCCCGCTGGAGTCGACGTCGTTGATAGAAGGGGTGGCTGTGGCCGACGAAGTAATTGAGCAGAAGAAGTTTCCCTACATGTCTTTGACTGCGTGGGCTAAACTGCGGCGGACTTACCAGAAAGTCGCCTGGCCATCGAAAGTCACAAACAACAGCCTCGCATCCGCACTCGACTGGTCGGAAAAGGCTGTGCAGAACATAATGCCCCAATTGCGCAACATCGGTCTCATCGATGTTGCGGGGGTGCCAACCGACCTCGCGCATGACTTTAGGTTCGAAGATTCATATCCTGCTGTATGCGAAAAGATCATCGCTGATACCTATCCTCTGGAGCTTAGAGAGGTATTCAGTGACCCGAATTCGGATCCCGTCAAGGTAGCGCAGTGGTTCATGCGCCACTCAAAATCCGGCGAAGCCTCAGCCAAGGCACAAGCAAAGTTTTATCTTAATCTTCTCGCTGCCGAACCCCTTAAAGACGAAGAAAAACCAAAGCCATCAGCCCCGCGAAAGCCCAGGGCCAAAGTAGCGCCCGGATCTGATGCTAAGCCAGCGAAGGCGAGCACAACTGCTATTGATTCACCGGTCCTAAGCCAGACAGAACATGCATCGACCGAGGCCCACCCAACACACGCACCCGCTAAACCTAGGCACCAGGATGGGCCGAGCTTGCACATCGACATGCAGGTTCATATTGATCCCGCCGCAACTCCGGAGCAAATCGACTCCATTTTTGCGAGCATGGCAAAGCACCTCTATGGACGGTAAAGACGCCTTCAAGAACGTGCTGCAGGCAGTTCAACTCATTCAGACAGATTTGTCGAACATGTCTGAACCGAAGATCACCACGACTCTTGAACCCATCACAGCGCCCCCCACTGTTTCTGAGGCTCCTTCTTTCGTACGCAACGTCCAACACGACGAAGGGGTCGAAGGTCGTGCCCGTTCAGAAAAAGAGCCATCGCTGACAACCACAGCCGTATCCAAATCCTTGAAAGTACTTGTGAGCTGGGCACACAAAGACGAAAGCTGGAACACGAAAGAGACTGCCGCTTGGGAAACCGAAGTAATGGACTTCGCCCTGGTGCTCCGCCATAACGGGATTGATGCCGACGTCGACCTGTTCTATTCGCATGACAAGTTGGCGGACTGGACCCGATTTGGTCAAAAGGCGGTAGAGGAATCAGAGTACGTCCTAGTTGCCATGACGAAGGCATGGGCCGAACGATGGAGCGGGACGAACAAGCCCAACGTTGGTGCCGGCGTGGCCGTTGAAGCAGACACACTCAAGGGCATCTTCAATACGAATCAGGATTCCCTGCAGAACAAGCTAAAGATTGTCGTCCTAGCCAGCAAGGGTGCGAGCGACATTCCACATGACATGGCTCGTTTTCAAAGGTTTCACGTTGACGTCAACAAGCCGGAAACATTCACTGATCTTCTCCGGACGCTGACAAACCAGCCCTACTACGTGAAACCTCCACTTGGCAACGTGCCAGTGCTCTCGCCCGCAGTCCGGAGAGCCCCGCGCCAGCTCGCAAGCGACGCCCTCTCCCCCTCCCGGGCCATGTCGCCTCGACTGGTGTCGCCACACGAACCACCTGCTGACCCGGAGAACCTCAAGCAGGAGTACGACTTCCTGTCCGCTGAGCTCAAGCTAGGTCATGCAGACACCACGAAGGTCCTTAAGAAGATGTCCAAAATACGGCAGCAGCTGCAGGAGCTGGAAGGATAGGCGAGCCACTCCGCAACGTGATTCCAGCGTCGTCTGCACCAGCACCTCGGTCCAGGCGTCCGGAGAGCTGCAGTTATGATTTTCGCAAGTTTAACCAATACTTCAGCGCCTTTCGAGGCTGCCGATAGGAACCCTAATGTTTCGTTTGCTTACATATCAAGATGGCAATCTCTCGTTCTCCCTGCCAGACGAACCTACGGACAAAACGACGTCTAAGCATCGATTCACCGTAATAATAGGCGCTAATGGAACTGGGAAAAGTCAGATCCTCAGAAGCATTGTAAGCCATTATCAAAAACAAATTGCGAACAAATATTTCAAGGATTCAAACGAAAAATTTTTCATTGATGGAACAACAGTCATCGGCGCCCCTTCAACGGTTCTCGCATTATCCAATATGGCCATTGATGTCTTTCCCTACAGCTTGAAGCGGGATCAAACGTACAGGTATTTAGGGCTCAAACAGAATAACAACAGCATGTCCACCGGGTCCCTTCGTGATTCGACCGTGGCGTCGATAATCCTATGCATGAGCGACCCGGAACGTACGGCAATGCTTGCCCCGACACTGGAAACCCTAGGCTTCAATAATTGTCAAGCCGCCTTTTCCAGGCCCTTGCCCGCGTCCGTTAGAAATAGAAAATTCGATAGAGCGTCAATTGTTCGAACGTTCCTTGGAAATCTGCCGCATCTGCGAAAAGATGAGAACCTTTCTCGTACCGCAGGTGAGTTGACGGCTAGACTCGACGAGTTCGGTGCCGCGTTGCCAGAAAATGCCGCGACTGGAGGTCCTCAACGAAACTACATACAAGAACTGTCGGAAATTTCAACTTCTTTTGGCATTGACCTGACTGATCTCAGTCGTTTGCTAAAAAGGGCAAGAATCGCAGATGTGGACGTACACCTATCGCGAGGCGATTCCTATTTCGGCTTGGATGATCTCAGTGCCGGTCAACTTCTCCTTCTGTCTACCTTCTCTCGATTGGCAGCAAACATAGGTCCGGACACTTTGATACTTATAGACGAGCCCGAGACCGGACTGCATCCGAATTGGCAATCTGCCTACATTCCGCTTCTTGAGGATACTGTTCCGGCCGCCTGGAGCTGCCATTTCTTTCTTGGGACGCACTCCCCCCATATAGTTTCAGATGGTTCTGACGTGCTCGTTCCAGGTGCCCAATGGGGTGAGTTTGTGGAATTCATGGACCCATTCAATGGCCGTGCAGTTGAAAATATTCTCTATAGAGTCTTCGGCGCGAAGGTCTCCGGAAACAGTCTTGTAGACGACGACCTGACGACTCTCATTGAATACCTCGCTTCCCCAGACTCTGAAGGCCTCGACTCGGAGGAAGTGCAAAGGGCCGTCTCTCGCCTGCGCAAAATTTCTGGACCGGACACTGAGGTCCTCAACTCTGTCCTCAACGATCTCCCCCAAGTCATGGGAGGACAACTTTGAGACAGCTCAAAAGACCCCCGCTTGAGCTCCGCGTTTCCCCTTCTGAGCTGAAAACAGATGAAGGAGAATGGCGCGGGTGGTCATCAGGGGCCACTGCAACCCTGGAGTTCAAGGAAGCGTTCTTAGAGTGGGCCGTGCAGAATCAGGCGGGCCGATGCGCTTACTGCACGCTGCCCGTGGGCACTGTCGCACATCGGCGAACACCATCCATCGATCATTTTGCCCCAAAGAGTCGAAAACTGGCCAAAGACGGATCTAGTTTAGGGTATCCCAGGTGGACTTTCGAACCATTGAACTTAGTAGTCGCTTGCTTCAGTTGCAATTCTTCAATGAAAGACGTCTTTAACCCGGTTCTTCAGCCGGCTAGGGATTCATATACGGCTTGCCGGTTCAGCGTAGTGCACCCATACTTAGACACCGTCAGTCAACACATCATCGGCGGGTATCATGCAAAAGGAATGAAACCAGCCCCAATAATTGGAATCACCGATGAGGGAAGGAGAACGATTGAGCATTTTGAACTTGCCAATGCGGGTCTTTTTCAAACTTGGTTTGCGGATTACAGAAATGAACGCCGGACAGCGATACTGAATCGCCTGCCAATTAGGCTCAGAGAACTATATCTTCGTATATCCAAGGAAGTTACGCCAAGCTGACTAGCAATCCGAACAAGAATTTGGTCTACCAAACGTCGACTCTTGACCAGGTCTCGGGCAACATTGGAGTTTGGCGGAGGGAGCCCCCGTCTAGGAATGCCGTGATCTGAGACCCCCTCAAACTTCCGCCACCGGCGCGGCGAACTGCGCCGCATACAGCGCCGCGTACGCGCCGCCGGCAGCCAACAATGAAGCGTGTGTCCCCTGCTCCACGATCTGGCCGGCATCCATCACTAGGATGAGGTCGGCGTCGCGGATGGTGGAGAGCCGGTGCGCGATCACAAAGCTCGTCCGGTCCGACCGCAGTGCGCTCATGGCCTTCTGCACCAGCACCTCGGTCCGGGTGTCCACGGAAGAAGTCGCCTCGTCCAGGATCAGCACGGACGGGCGGGCCAGGAACGCGCGGGCAATCGTCAGCAGCTGCTTCTCGCCAGCGGAGACGTTGGAGCCCTCGTCGTCGAGCACGGTGTCGTACCCCTCCGGCAGGGACCGGACGAACCGGTCCACGTACGTCGCCCGCGCCGCCTCCAGAATCTCGTCTTCAGTAGCGCCGGGCCGGCCGTAGGCGATGTTGTCCCGGATGGTCCCGCCGAACAGCCAGGTGTCCTGCAGCACCATGCCCATCCGCGAGCGCAGCTCATCCCTTGTCATCGCGGTGACGTCCACGCCGTCGAGCGTGATCCGCCCGGCGTCGAGCTCGTAGAAGCGCATCATCAGATTCACCAGCGTCGTCTTCCCGGCCCCGGTGGGCCCGACGATCGCCACGGTCTGACCCGGCTCGGCCACCAGGCTCAGGTCCGCGATCAGCGGCTTGTCCGGTGTGTACGCGAAGGAGACGTTCTCGAACACCAGCTTCCCGCGCGTCGCGGCGGGGGCCACCCCGGGGACGGGGTCCGGCGACTGTTCCTCGGTGTCCAGCAGCTCGAAGACCCGCTCGGCCGAGGCCACCCCGGACTGCAGCAGGTTCGCCATCGACCCGAGCTGGGCCAGCGGCTGGGTGAACTGCCGCGAGTACTGGATGAAGGCCTGCACGTCCCCCAGCTGCATCGCGCCGGCGGCCACCTGCAGCCCGCCCACCACGGCGATCCCCACGTAGACCAGGTTCCCGATGAACGTCATGGCCGGCATGATCAGGCCGGACACGAACTGCGCGCCGAAGCTGGCCTCATACAGCTCCGCGTTCTTCTGCCGGAACCGCTCCTCCACCTCCCGCTGCCGGCCGAACACCTTCACCAGCGCGTGGCCGGTGTACGTCTCCTCGATCTGCCCGTTCAGCTCCCCGGTGTGCTTCCACTGCGCCACAAACAGCTTCTGCGATCTCTTGGCGATCAGCGCCGTCGTCACCAGCGTCAGCGGCACGGTGACCAGCGCAATCAGCGCCAGCGTGGGCGAGAGGATGAACATCATCACCAGCACGCCCAGCACGGTCAGCAGCGAGGTGACCGCCTGGCTGATGGACTGCTGCAGACTCTGCGAGATATTGTCCACGTCGTTGGTGACCCGGCTGAGCAGCTCGCCGCGCTGGACCGTGTCGAAGTAGCGCAGCGGCAGCCGGTTGATCTTGGCCTCGATCCGCTCGCGCAGCCGGAACATCGTGCGCTGCACGACGCCGTTGAGGATATATGCCTGCATCCACATAAAGCCCGAGGCCAGCACGTACAGCACCAGCGCCCAGAGCAGCACGCTGGCCAGCGCCGCGAAGTCGATCCCCTCACCGGGGGTCAGCGTCATGGCGCTGAGCATGTCCGCCTGCTGGGTTTCGCCCGCGGCGCGCAGCTGGGCAATCAGCTGCTCCTGGCTCACCCCGGCCGGCAGCTGTTTGGACACGACGCCGGCGAAGATCAGGTTGGTGCCCTCCCCCAGCAGCCGCGGCCCGATCACGGAGAACGCCACACTCACCACGGCGAGCATCAGGACCAGCGCCAGCCAGAGCCGCTCCGGGCGCAGCTGGCCGAGCAGCCGCTTGGCGGAGGGGCCGAAGTTCATCGCCTTCTCCGCCGGCACGTTCATCCCGGCGAACGGTCCGCCGTGGCCGGGGCCGCCGCGCGGTCGGGGGATGCGTTCGACGGCGGGGGCGGCGCCGGGTGTCCCGGCTCCCCCGCCGTGCCCTGGCCCGCCGGTGGACGTCGCCGGCCCGGTGCGGTTGGTGGCGCTCATGCCGCCTCCTCCGCCGCGAGCTGGGAGTTCACGATCTCCTGGTACGTCTCCGAGGTCGCCAGCAGCTCCTCGTGCGTGCCGTGCGCGACGAGCCGGCCGCCGTCGAGCACCAGGATCTGGTCCGCGTCGATGATGCTGGAGACCCGCTGGGCGATGATCACCAGGGTGGCGCCAGCGGTGTGCTGCCGGAGCGCCTGCCGCAGCCGGGCGTCGGTGGCGGTGTCCAGGGAGGAGAACGAATCGTCAAAGATGTAGAGTTCGGGCCGTTTCACCAGAGCCCGGGCGATCGCGATCCGCTGCCGCTGCCCGCCGGAGACGTTGGTGCCGCCCTGCGAGATGGGCGCATCCAGCCCGCCCTCCATCTCCCGGACGAAGTCCTCGGCCTGCGCAATGGACAGCGCCTGCCAGAGTTCGTCCTCGGTGGCGTCGGGTTTGCCATAGAGCAGGTTGCTGCGCACCGTGCCGGAGAACAGGTACGGCTTCTGCGGGACCAGGCCGATGTGCCCCCAGAGCAGGTCCGGGTGAAGCTCGCGGACGTCCACGCCGTCGATCCGCACCGAGCCGGCGGTGGCGTCGAAGAGCCGCGGCATCAGGTTCACCAGGGTGGTCTTGCCGGAGCCGGTGGCGCCGATGATCGCCGTCGTCTGACCCGCCCGGGCGGTGAAGCTGATCCCGGACAAGACTGGCTGCTCGGCACCCGGGTAGGCGAACCCGACGTCGCGCATCTGAAGCTCGCCGCGGCCGGTGCGGCCGGAGAAGTCCAGCGGGTGCTCCGGCGGCCGCACGCTCGACTCGGTGCCCAGCACCTGCCCGATCCGGTCCGCGGAGACAGCCGCGCGCGGGATCATGATCGCCATGAACGTGGCCATCATGACGGACATCAGGATCTGCATGAGGTAGCTCAGGAACGCGATCATGGTGCCCACCTGCATGGAGCCGTCCTGGATCCGGAACGCGCCGAACCAGATCACGGCCACGGACGAAACGTTCAGCACCAGCATCACGGTGGGGAACGCGAGCGCCATCAGCCGGCCGGCGCGCAGTGCGGTGTCCGTGACGTCCTCGTTGGCCCGGGCGAAGCGGGCGGTCTCCACGTCCTCGCGGACGAAGGCGCGGACCACCCGGATGCCGGTGAGCTGTTCGCGCAGCACCCGGTTCACGGTGTCGATCCGGGTCTGCATGAGCCGGAACAGCGGCACCATCCGGGTGATGATCAGCCCCACCGCGCCGAGTAGCACCGGCACGCTGACCGCGATCAGCCAGGACAGCTGCACGTCCTGCCGGATCGCCATGATCACCCCGCCGATGCTGAGCATGGGCGCGGCCACCATCAGCGTGGCGGAGACCAGCACCAGCTGCTGGACCTGCTGGACGTCGTTGGTGGAGCGGGTGATCAGGCTCGGCGCGCCGAAGCGGGTGACCTCCTGTTCGGAGAAGGCCGCCACGCGGCCGAAGATCGCCCCGCGCACGTCCCGGCCCATCGCCATCGCCGCCTTCGCCCCGAAGTACACCGCGGCGATGGCGCAGGCGATCTGCAGCAGGGTCACCAGCAGCATCACCCCGCCGACGCGCAGGATGTAGTCCGTGTCGCCCTTCGCCACGCCCTGGTCGATGATGTCCGCGTTCAGGGTGGGCAGGTACAGCGAGGCGATGGACTGCGCCAGCTGGAAGACGACGACGGCGAGCAGCAGCCTGCGTTGCGGTGCCAGGTATTCAACGAGCAGTTTCCAGAGCATCCGTACTCCCAGCCGTGCGTTCCGCCGAGTGATCCGAAGGTCAGTTTACGTCCGGGGGCCGGGAGCGGAACGGGTTCCTCTGAGGGCGGACCCGCTGTGACTGCTGCGACGCTGCGCGCTTGCGGGCCGGTTTTGCCGGGGTGTGGATTTTGGCCGCTATTTGGCGGCGTTCCCTGACCGTCTGGCGTCACCTTCCGGGAGCACGAGACAGCCGCGGACGACCCACGCCATTCCGCGGGAACCGGAGCATTGCCGCAGCAACGGTCGTCGCCGTTCCTCGCCGCGGGCTGTATTAGGCTGGCCGGCATGGGGAATGGTTTTGGGGGTACGCCACGCGGCGCAGCGACGGCGGCAGCGGCAGCGGCAGCGGCAGCAGGAATCGGCTGGCTCATCAGCGCGGCATTGTTCGCGGCACTGAGCTGGTTCAGCGTCTTTCCGGTTTCGCTAACCCGGCTGGTGGTCCCGGAAACGGTGGCTGCTTCCAGCTGGCATGCGGTCGCACCTTGGCCGATCCTCATTCCCGCCCTCTCGGTTTTGACGCTGCTGGGCATGCTGCTGCTCCTGCTGCGCTTGCTGGTTTCCCGCCCGGCGGACCGCATCGACAACCGGACGGCCATGATGAGCGTCTGGCTGTGCGTGGTGCTCGCGTCCTTCTTCACCAGCGTGCTCTGGTCCGCCGGGAGCATCTCGGCGCAGTGGCCGCCACCTCGCATGGCGATGGTGTTCGACGGTGCGGGCCCCTCCCTGCTGGCCGCCGGCTACTGGGGCATTGTCTGGGGCTGGATTCCTGCCTTGGTCTGGATCCGTGTGGCGGCCGCCCGCAGCAGGAACGGCGACGACGGTGACAACGCCGTCTCGGGCGGCGGCCCGGATGGTCTGCACCTTCCGCGGACAGCAGCCACTGGCCCGCAGCGGCCACGGGCGCGGCTCGGGATCCTCCTCGCTGCCACGGCCGTCTGCGGCGTCCTGCTGGTGGCCGCCGCGCCGCTGTCCGGAGCGGCAACCCGCGCCGCCGCCAACGCTGCCCAGGTCCGGCCAGCGCCCTCGCCGTCGCCCACCGAGCAGCCGGTCGTCTACGGCTCGCCAACCGTGGGCCCGCTGCAGCAAACTCCGGATCCGAGCTGGTGCAGCAGCGAGCAGGTGGCGATTTCCCTCGGCGAACCGGACGCCGCCACCGGCCACCGCGGCATGCCCATCCGGCTCGTCAATTCCGGCACAGTTCCGTGCGTGCTCAACGCCTATCCCGACGTCGCTTTCGACGACACCGGCGGGTGGGCCATGGACATTCTGACGGTCCGCGGCGGCTCGTTTATGACCACGGACCCCGGCCCGCGCGCTATCACCGTCGCCCCGGGTGCCGCCGCCCAGGCGGCCCTGGGCTGGAACGCCATGGCCGGTGCCGGCGATACCAGGGTGGGTGCGATCCTGGTCGCGCCCTTTTCCGGCGCCGCCCGGACCCGTCTTCCGGCCGACCTGGACATGATCAGCGGCGGGTATGTGGCCGTGACCGGTTGGAGCCTGGTCCAGCCGACGGGGTAGGCCACAGCACTCAATTGGCCGATCCGGCTGTCAGTCTTTCTTGAGTTTCTCGGCGAGCATCACAATGATTCCGCTGGGACCGCGGAGGTAGGTGAGTTTGTATTCGTCGCGGTACGTCGCCACGCCGCGCAGCGGATGGCATCCGTGCTTGGCAGCTATCTCAAGGGCTTTGTCGATGTCGTCGACCGAGAAGGCCACGCGGTGCATGCCGATGTCGTTGGGACGAGTTGGGTTCGACTCGTTCGCTTGGGGGTGGATGTATTCGAAGAGCTCAAGCTGACCATGACCGTCCGGGGTCTGGAGCATCGCAATCTTGGCGTGGTTGCCGTCAAGTCCGACGGCGGTGTCGGTCCACTCGCCGCTGACCGTGTCACGGCCGACGACCGTGAGCCCGAGGTCGGTGAAGAAGGCGATTGTTGCTTCGAGGTCGCGAACGGCGATACCGACGTTCTCAAATTTGATGGCCATGCTTGAAGCTACCAAGGCGGACCGATTAGCTCCAGTGGCAAGCCGGGACTCGACTGAACAAGCCCCGGGACCCATGGGGAGCTGCGGCACGGCGCGCAGCCAATCGAGCACCTCGGCTACGCCGGCGCCTAGCCGTTCAGCACCACGTTCACCGGCGGTTCGCCCGCCAGCATGAGCTCGATCTGCCGCTGGACCAGCTTTCCCATCCGCGGGCGCATCGCCGAGCTCGCCCCGCCCACATGCGGGCTGATGATGACGCCGGGGGTCCGCCACAGGGGGTGGTCCTGCGGCAGCGGTTCGGGATCGGTGACGTCCAGGGCGGCGCGGATCCGGCCGGAGGCGGTGTGCCGGACCAGGGCGTCCGTGTCCGCGACCGGGCCGCGGGCCACGTTGACGACCAGGGCCCCGTCGGGCATGGCCGAGAGGAAGGCGTCGTCGATGAGGTGGCGGGTGGCGTCGCTGAGCGGGACGCCCACGATCACGATGTCGTGCTCCGGCAGCAGGGTGTGCAGCTCGTCGATGCCGTGGACGTGGCCGCGCGGGTCCGTCCGTTCCCGGCTGGCCACCTTGGTGACCGTGGTTTCGAAGGGCAGGAGGCGGTCCTCGATCGCCTTCCCCACGCCGCCGTAGCCGACGATCAGCACCCGCCGGTCCGCGAGGCTGGCGGTGGGCCGGGTCTCCCAGCGGCCCTCCTGCTGGTTCTGCAGCAGCCGCGGGAACTCGCGCTGGCTGGCCAGGATCAGGGCCAGGGTCAGTTCGGCGGTGGAGGTCTCGTGGACGCCGGCGGCGTTGGCGAACACCCGGCCCGCGGGCAGTGACTCCGCGACGCCGTCGTACCCGATCGACGTGCTCTGCACGAGCCCGGTGTCCACCGCTTCCAGGCCGCGCAGGGCCTCCGCGCTGCCCATGTAGGGCTGGACCACGATGTCGAGGCGCGGCCGGGGCGGCTCCCCGGTCAGGTCCCACTCCAGGACGGTGACGTCGGGGTGGGGATTGAGGTACTCGCGCAGGGTCGGGTCCGGCAGGCTCACGGTTATTTTCCTCGGCATAGCTGCCAGCCTAATGGTGCCAGGGCCCCCGGACGGTGCTTCCGCCGTGGGCCGTGTCACACAACCGGCCCCGGCCCGGACGGGAGTTTGCCCTCACCTTCGCGCCGCCCCGCGCGGCATTTGGACATGCCCATTCCCCGGGCATACATTGCAGGAAACCCCTCTCCCTTACTGACCTGGAAGGTCCTGCACCATGAACACCTCGGGACCCTCCCGTCCGGCCGCCAAGTCCCTCACTGCCCGGGCAAAGCTGCTCCTGGTCTGGGCGGCCACGGCCCTGCTGCTGGTGGGCATGGTGACCCTGGGTGCCGTCCGCACCGGGCCGGTTCCCGGGACGGACTTCGTCGCCGGCCCCGAGGACCTGTGGCAGGAACAGTGGGAGGAACAGCCCGCGGCCGCGGCCCCGCCGGCGGAAGCCCCGCAGGCCGCCGTCGACCTCGATGCCCTCGACGCCGAGGTGCGGCGGGTCCTGGCCGAAAACCCCGGCTACCGGATCGGCGTCGTCCTCGCGGACACCCACGGCGGGGAGCCGCGCGGCTACGGCGACGGGACCGAGTTTGTGGCCGCCAGCACCGCCAAGATCATCACGGCGGCCGCCTACTACCATCTGGTGGAGACCGGCGAGAAGTCACTGGACGTGCCGCTGGGGAGCTACGACGCCGCGTTCCAGATCCAGGCGATGGTCAACGCGAGCAGCAACGACGCCTGGCTGCTGCTGATGCAGGACATCGGCTACCCCCGGCTGATCGAGTACGCCGCATCGATCGGGATCAGCTACGACCCGGAGCAGAACCTGCTGACCCCGGCCGAGATGGCGGACCTGCTCAAACAGCTGTCCACGGGCAAGCTGATCAACGCGGAACACACGCAGGAACTGCTCGGCTACATGCAGAAGACGAACAACGAACGGCTCATTCCGGCCGCGGTCGGCCCGGGCATCACGGTGCAGCACAAGTACGGCGCGCTGGGGGGCTACCTCCACGACGCGGCGATCCTGAGCTCCGGCGACCGGTCCTACGCGCTGACCATCTACAGCTGGGGCGAGGACGGCGGGAGCGAGAAGCGCCTGGCCATGATCCATGATCTGACGGGTGTGGTGACGAAGGCGCTGCTGGAGTAGGGCGGCGGCGGGCGCGGGCGTTTGCGCGGAGGGCGTTAGCCCAGGCCGTTAACGTGCGGAGCCCCGCCGCACGGTGTGCAACGGGGCCCTGCATTCCAGCTGGAGAAACGGTTAGCGGCCGAAGAGCTTGGCGAAGAAGCCGGTCTTGGTGCTGACTTCACCCTCGTGACCCTTACAGCGGTCGGCGCTCTTGACGCCCCGCATGACCGAGTCAACGTGCTGGCCGCAGCCGGCCCAAGTGGTCTTACCGCACTTCTTGCATGCAACCTGTCGGCACATCTGGTTCTCCTTGTTGGTGGGTCTGTTGTCACCAATATACCCCATGGGGTATTTGACTCAAAATGAACGCTGCCAAAATCCTGTGGGAACACCCTGTCGCCTGCCGGCGTTGGTTCCGTACAGTGGCACCAGCGCTGCGCCGCTCCTGCACGAACTGACTTCCGAACCGTACCGAGAGGACCGCTGACATGGCTTACATCAAGGTTGGAACCGAGAACAGCACCGACATCGAGCTCTACTACGAGGACCACGGCAGCGGGCAGCCGGTGGTCCTGATCCACGGCTACCCGCTGGACGGATCCTCCTGGGAGAAGCAGACCACGGCCCTGCTGGGCGCCGGCTACCGGGTCATCACCTATGACCGCCGCGGCTTCGGCCAGTCCAGCAAGCCCACCGACGGCTACGACTACGACACCTTCGCCGCCGACCTCAACACCCTGCTCGCCGACCTGGACCTGAACGACGTCGTGCTGGCGGGCTTCTCGATGGGAACCGGCGAAGTGGGCCGGTACCTCGGCACGTACGGTTCGGCCCGGGTGGCGAAGGCCGTGTTCCTCAGCTCGCTGGAGCCCTACCTCCTGCAGGCAGAGGACAATCCTGACGGCGTCCCGCAGTCCGTGTTCGACGGCCTGATGGCAGCTGTCACCACCGACCGCTACGCCTACTTCACCGAGTTCTTCAAGAACTTCTACAACAGCGACACCTTCCTCGGCACGCCCCGGCTCAGCGAGGAGGTCATGCGGGCGGGCTGGAACCTGGCGACCTCGGGCGGGCCCACCGCCTCCGCAGCCGCGCAGCCCACCTGGCTCACGGACTTCCGCGCCGACATCCCCAAGATCGACGTCCCCACACTGATCGTCCACGGCACCGCGGACAGGATTCTGCCGATCGACGCCACGGGCCGGCTATTCACCAAGGCCCTGCCCAGCGCCGAGTATGTGGAGATCGACGGCGCCCCGCACGGCATGCTCTGGACCCATGCCGCCGAGGTCAACGAGGTGCTGCTAGGGTTCCTGGCGAAGCCGCAGGCGTAGCCTGAAGCGGCCCGTGGCGCTCGGGGCTCAATCCCGAGCGGGCTTGCGCAGTCCCTGTGAGCAGTCCGGGGCGCGGGCCTTAGCTAGCACCTGCCGTCCGGGGGCACTTTCACACGACGCACAGGGCCGGCGTCGTCCATTTGGACGCCGGCCCACTCCAAAGTGCCCCCGGACCGCCGGGGGGCCGCGGGTCCGCCCGCGAGTGCGCCTATTGATCGTGGGCCGCGAAAATGATCCGCATTCAGGGTTGTGCAGCTACCTACATAGTGACACTATCTATTCGTGGATGACATCGACTTTGATCAGGAGCTGACGCGTGCGGCGCTGCCGCAGGCAGTGCTCGCGGCGCTCAGCCACGGTGAAAGTCATGGCTATGCCATCGCCGAGGTCCTCCGGCAGCACGGCTTCACACGCATCAAGGGCGGAACACTTTACCCCCTGCTGAAGAGGCTGGAGGACCAGGGCCTCGTCGAGCACACCTGGCAGCACGACCAGGCAGGTCCGGGCCGCAAGCAGTTCACACTCACCGAGCAGGGCTGGCATGCACTGGAGCGCTCGGAGACAGCCTGGCGCAGGATGGGCCAGACTCTCACAAATATCCGGACGACCCGACAGGAACAGCCATGAGCTACGAGCGCAAACTGACTTTCAACCTGAGGCTGCGCGGGCTGTCCGAAGCCGAGATCGCCGAAGCACTGGATGAGGTGCGCTCACACGAAGCCGCTGCCGGGACTCCCGCGGAAGCCGAATTCGGCACGGCCGAGGAGTACGCGAGGCAGTTCCCCAAGAAGAAGAGACGGACACGGGGGAAGACGATCACAGCGATCGGAACAGTATTGGCTGTGTCCTATGTTCTCCTCGCGGTCATCCTGATTCTCCTCTTCAGAGTGGACATCCGCGACTTCGTCGGGCCGGTCACCCTCCTGCCGGCGCTCGTCCTAGTCCTGGTCAGTAACCTGGCGGGATTCCTGACTGACTACTTTCAGCCGGCGCAGCGCTCCAGAGCCCTCCTCTGAGGTCCCGTTCAGACCCCAGGCCCGGGACCAAAGTGCCCCGGACCGCCCGGGAAAATCCGCTGGTCAGCCCGGAAATGCGCCTCTTGATCATGGGCCTCAGCGGGCGGAGGATTAATGCACCGGGTCACTCATCCTACGAGCGGACGCCGGCTCGCCTCCCCGCCGATCACGGGCGAGCTAATTGAAATTGGAACGGAAGGCCGCCGCCTGATTACAGCGCCACCGCGGTGTGATGATGGCGGGCAGACGCCGTCCATAGCTACAGATTCGCATCATCAGGCAGAAGAACTAAGACAATGTCCATCACCAACTCACCAAGAAAGACCCGCTCCCGGGCGGCAAGGATCGCACTGATCCCGGCCGTCGCCCTGGGGCTCATCGGGGGACCTGTTGCAGCAGCCGGGCCGGCCGTCGCATCAACCTCCGAACGCGGTTGCACAGTCGATCCGCTCAAGCCCGTCAAGCACGACAACAAAGACACAAGCAAAGTCAGAGTGGACTTCCGGATCTATGTGGACTGCAATGGCAACAAGAAAGTGGAGATCCGCCAGCTGCGCTTCGAAGACGACCGCGGCCGGCATGACGATTTCCTGGGGAAGTCCACGTTCTGGAAGTCCTTCGATCGCCGTGACGACGCCGTTACGATTCACAGCTACGACCGCGTGCCGAACCTGGACCGCCGGGGCAGCGAGGAAGTCTACCAACTCGTTTCCTTCCGCGTCCGCAGCGGCAACAGCGATCATTGGTCTGACTGGACCCGCTGGGAAAAGAGCGACGTAGCCAGGCTCCACCGCTGATCGCCCAGCAGCCCACGCGTCTGCGTACCGAGAGCCAGGGGACCCGTCCCCTGGCTCTCCTTTTGCCCGAAATTCTGGCCTGATACCCGCCGCGGGGGTGCCGTCCGGCGTCGTCCTCTGCCGTCCGGGGGCACTTTGATACGAGGCTCCGTGCCGCCGTCGGCCAGTTCGACGACGGCGGGCCGCAAAGTGCCCCCGGAGCGCCGGGCGACCCCGACGCCGCCGGGCGACAGTGCTGCCGGGAGGGTAACTGGGCTGCTGTGGCGTGGGCTCTTCCATAGCTGCCCAAGCTAGCCGCGCGAGCTATGGAAGAGCTGTCACCGCACCGGGGCGGCTACGTCTGCTCGTCCCACATGCCGGTGTCCGCGGCGTCCTCCGGTTTGTCCTCCGCCTCCGGGTCACCCGACCCGACGTATGCGGCGGGCACCGTTCCCGCGGCCTGGGTCAGCTGTTCCTCGCGGATGTTGCCGGCCTGGCCGGGTTCGGCGTGCGGCTGGCGGACCTCGACGGCCTCTCGGGACTCGACGGCGTCCGGGTCGCCGGGGCCGCGCAGGCCGGCCGGATCGGTGCCGGGTTCATTGGGATCACTCACAACACTGCCTTTCATCCGCGGAATGGATCCTTCCCAGACTAACGTGGAGAGCGGATGGGCGGCCGGACCGCTCCGCCTGAAACCCCATGGCGCTCCGGAAGCTCTCCGCCGTCAACCGCCGACCCGGAAGTTGACACTGGCAGCCGGGTGCGGTTCACTTTTTGCATATGCTGAAATAACAGTTCCATGATGCGGAATGCATTGTCCGCATAGCCCTACACCGTGGATGCCAGCATCACAACGCGAGGACTTGCCTCATGCACCTTGATCAGTTCAACGCGGCCAGCCGCACGCAGGCCGCCGATGCCCTGCGGCCTTGCCTGGACATCCAGCGCTGGATCGACGATCTGGCCGACGCGCGGCCTTACTCCGCCCTCGAAGCACTTCTTGCGGCAGGCCGCGCCGCGGCCGACCCGTTCACCCCGGCCGAGATCGAAGCAGCACTCGCCCACCACCCGCGGATCGGCGAGCGGGCCCGGGGAAACAGCACTGAGGCCAGGCTCTCCCAGTCGGAGCAGGCCGGACTCGGCGAGGCCGACGCCGCGGTCGCGGAAGCCCTGGCGGAAGGCAACCGGGCCTACGAGGAGAAGTTCGGGCAGGTGTTCCTGATCCGCGCGGCCGGCCGCAGCCGGGAGGAGATCCTGGCCGCACTCAACATCAGGCTCGGCCACACCCCCGGAGAAGAACAGGCAATTATTGGCGAGCAGCTGCGGGAAATCGCGGTGCTCCGGCTCGAAGGACTGATGGAATAATGAGCATGTCTCACGTCACCACCCACGTACTCGACACCGGTTCCGGCAAGCCTGCGGCGGACGTCCCGGTCACCCTCCACATGCTCGACGGCGAACGCTGGGTCCAGATCGCCGAGGGCGCCACCGACGCGGACGGGCGCGTCAAACAACTCGGGCCGGACCGGCTGCCGACGGGGACCTACCGCTTGGCCTTCGATACGGGCAAGTACTTTGCCGCCAGCGGTACCGAAACGTTCTTCCCCGAAGTGACCCTCACCTTTGGGGTTGTGGAGTCAGAGGCGCACTACCACGTGCCGCTCTTGCTGAGCCCGTTCGCGTATTCCACCTACCGGGGCAGCTGAGCAGCCGGAACCTGCAGCACCTGCCTCGGCAGGAAAGGCCCCCGGCGGCGCTGCGGGCCTTTCCTGTGCGTCCGCCGCGGTGGTCCTCGGTCCTTTCACCCGATTGTGACTGCCGGACCCGCGGCGCCCCGCCGCCGATGTTGACGCGCCCGCACTGGCGTCGATAATCTCGAATTGCAAGAAAGTTTTCTCACAGAATGAAAACTTGAGCCGACCATTCAATGACGAAAAGAGGTTGGACGTGGCTGCAGGAGAAGAGACCTCCCATATCCTCAGCGGGTTGACTAACCAGCTGCCTGATCATGATCCGGAAGAGACCGCCGAATGGCTGGAGTCCCTGGACACGCTGATTCAGGAACAGGGCACCGAGCGTGCCCAGTACATAATGCGCAGCCTGCTCCAGCGGGCCGGCGCGCAGTCCGTGGGTGTTCCGATGGTCACGACCACGGACTACGTCAACACGATCCCGGTGGACCAGGAAGCGGAGTTCCCCGGGGACGAGGAGATCGAGCGGAAGTACCGGGCGTGGCTGCGGTGGAACGCCGCGGTCATGGTGCACCGGGCGCAGCGGGCCGATATCGGCGTCGGCGGGCACATCTCGACCTATGCCGGGGCCGCGACCCTCTACGAGGTCGGGTTCAACCACTTCTTCCGCGGCAAGGACCACCCCGGCGGCGGGGACCAGGTCTTCTTCCAGGGCCACGCCTCCCCCGGCATGTACGCCCGGGCCTTCATGGAGGGCCGGCTCTCCGAGGAGGACCTGGACGGGTTCCGGCAGGAGAAGTCCAAGGAAGGCCATGCCCTCTCCTCCTACCCGCACCCGCGGCTGATGCCGGAGTTCTGGGAGTTCCCCACGGTCTCGATGGGCATCGGGCCGATGAACGCGATCTACCAGGCCCAGTCCAACCGGTACCTGCAGAACCGCGGGATCAAGGACACCTCGGACCAGCAGGTCTGGGCGTTCCTGGGTGACGGGGAAATGGACGAGCCCGAGTCCCGCGGCCTGCTCCAGCTCGCCGCGAACGACAAGCTGGACAACCTGAACTTCGTGATCAACTGCAACCTCCAGCGCCTCGACGGCCCGGTGCGCGGCAACGGCAAGATCATGCAGGAACTCGAGGCGTTCTTCCGCGGCGCGGGCTGGAATGTCATTAAGGTCGTCTGGGGCCGGGAATGGGATGACCTGCTGGCCAAGGACGAGGACGGCTCGCTCGTGAAGATCATGAACGAAACCGTCGACGGGGACTACCAGACCTACAAGGCCGAGTCCGGCGCGTTCGTCCGCGAGCACTTCTTCGGACAGACCCCGCAGACCAAGGAAATGGTCCAGGACCTCACGGACGACCAGATCTGGAACCTCAAGCGCGGCGGCCACGACTACAACAAGGTCTACGCCGCGTACAAGGCCGCCACCGAGTTCAAGGGCAAACCCACCGTCATCCTGGCCCACACGGTCAAGGGCTACGGCCTGGGCACCCACTTCGAGGGCCGCAACGCCACGCACCAGATGAAGAAGCTCACCCTCGCGGACCTGAAGGCCTTCCGCGACCACCTGCGCATCCCCATCACCGACGACCAGCTCGAAACGGACCTCTACCGGCCCCCGTACTACCACCCCGGCATGGACTCCCCCGAGATCCAGTACCTCATGGAACGCCGCCGCGCCCTCGGCGGCTTCGTCCCCGAACGCCGGCCGGACCACGCGCCCATAGAACTCCCAGACCCGAAAACCTATGAGGTGTCCAAGCGCGGGTCCGGGAAACAGCGGGCCGCCACCACCATGACGTTCGTACGCCTGCTCAAGGACCTGCTCCGGGACAAGAAGTTCGGGCACCGCATTGTCCCGATCGTTCCGGATGAATCCCGCACCTTCGGCATGGACGCGTTCTTCCCCTCCGCGAAGATCTACAACCCGGACGGCCAGGGTTATCTCTCCGTGGACCGCGACCTGGTCCTCGCCTATAAGGAATCGGCCCAGGGCCAGCTGATCCACCCGGGCATCAACGAGGCCGGCGCGGTGGCGGCGTTCACCGCCGCGGGCACGTCCTACTCAACCCACGGCGAACCGCTGATCCCGATCTACGTCTTCTACTCGATGTTCGGCTTCCAGCGCACGGGCGATTCCTTCTGGGCCGCCGCGGACCAGATGACCCGCGGGTTCATCATCGGCGCCACCGCCGGCCGCACCACCCTGACCGGCGAGGGCCTGCAGCACGCCGACGGGCACTCGCCCATCCTGGCCTCGACCAACCCGGCCGTCCTGACCTACGATCCCGCGTTCGGGTACGAAATGGGCCACATCATCCGGGACGGCCTGGAACGGATGTACGGCGACGCCGCCGCGGGCAGCAAAAATGACCGGAACCTGATGTACTACCTCACGGTCTACAACGAGCCGACCTTCCAGCCCGCCGAACCCGAGAACCTCGATGTCAACGGTGTGCTGAAAGGCATCCACCGAGTGTCGGCGTCGGACCTGGAAGGGCCCAAGAGCCAGATCCTGGCCTCCGGCGTGTCCGTCCCGTGGGCCCTGGAGGCCCAGCGGCTCCTCGCCGAGGACTGGGGTGTCTCCGCCGACGTCTGGTCCGTGACGTCCTGGAATGAGCTGCGCCGCGACGGGCTCGCGGCCGAGGAAGAGGCGTTCCTCAACCCCGGCCAGCCGGCCCGCGTCCCGTTCGTGGCCCAGCAGCTTGCCGGCGCGACCGGTCCGATTGTGGCCGTCACCGACTACATGAAGGCTGTCCCGGACCAGATCCGCCAGTTCCTGCCGCACCAGTTCGCCTCGCTCGGCGCCGACGGCTTCGGCTTCTCCGACACCCGCGCCGCCGCCCGCCGCTTCTTCAAGAACGACACCCACTCGATTGTGGTGAAGACCCTGCAGCTGCTGGCCGCGCGCGGGGAGGTCGACGGCGGCGTGCCGGCCTACGCGATGGACCGCTACAAGCTCCTGGACGTCACCGCCGGGACCACCGGCGGAACCGGGGGCGAGGCCTGACCAGCGGCGTTAGGGTGGGCAGATGAGCGACAGCGGAGCACCGGGCCACAGCCGGGCAGCAGGCACGACGGCGGTGCTGCTGGCCGCCGGCGCCGGGACGCGGCTGGGGCTCGGGCCGAAAGCGCTGCTCCCGTCCCGCGGCCGCACGCTCGTGGAAGTGCTGGCCGACGTGCTGCTCGCGGGCGGCTGCCGGGAAGTCGTGGCGGTGCTCGGCGCGGATGCGGCAGCGGTCCGGGCCGGCACCGACCTGAGCCGGCACCGGGTCATCGACAACCCGGACTGGGCCGGCGGGATGGGCAGCTCCTTCCGGCTCGGCGTCACCGCGGCCGCCCCGGAGGACCACGTGCTCATCGCGCTGGTGGACCAGCCCGGGCTGACGGCTGCGGCCGTGGCCCGGCTGCTGGCATCCCACCGGCCCGGCCGGGTGACGGCGGCCGGCTACCGCTCTGCGGAGGGGAAGCTGCGGCGGGGACATCCGCTGCTCCTCGATGCCGGCCTCCGGGCGGAGGCTGCGGAAACGGCAGCGGGGGACGCCGGGGCACGCTTTTTCCTCCAGGCCCACCCGGAGCTGATCGACCTTGTGGACTGCAGCGACCTCTCCGGCGGCGAGGACCTCGACACCCCCGGCCAGCTGCACCTCCTCGACTAGGGTCCACCGCAGCCGGGCCCGCGGCGCCGCGCAACCACCACCACAACGCGGGGTCACCTACGGCCCAAGAAACGCCCCACCATGGGCCGGATCTGACCCCGCGTTGGTTTAGCGGGCGGGGACGAACAGCTCTTCCAGCCCCCGTTTGAATCCGGACCGGCCGCCGTGGGCGGGATGCCTGATTTTCGGCACCTCCAGACCGCTCCGCTGCAGGCTGCGGTGCGCCACGTTCCCCACGGCCACCACCGTTTCGATAGGAAAAATCTCGGTCAGTCCCTGCCAGAACGGGGTTCCCCGTGCCGCCTCGGCGGCCGCCGGGGTGCGGTTGGACAGCGGCTGCCCCGGCACGTGGGTATGCCACGGGCAGGCACTCCAGAGCAGGGGCAGGAATTCCAGCTCGGCCAGCACCTCCCACATCACCGTGGCCGTCGGCTCCGCCGCCACTGCCGCAGCTTCCGCCGGCAGCACGTAGCCCTTTCCGGGCCCGAACAGCCCAAACGCGTTGGCGGGACCCTCGAACATGGTGCGGTTGGTGAAGGGGACTCCGGTGATCCTCATGCCCCTGAAGCCGGGCGCTTCCCCGACCAGCAGCACCTTCGGGGAGCGGTCCTGCATTTCCCGCAGGTAGATCGCCAGGTTCCGGCGGCGCTGGGCATTTCCCGGCACGGTGTGGTCGAAGAAGTTGTTGCACCCCGGCCCTGTCGGCACGGCCGCGAGCCGGTCAACGAAGCCGTCGATGGAGGATGAAGTCATTCCGGGCCCGTTCCCTTGGCAGCTTGTCGGGTCATCAGACTATCCCGGCCGCTCCGCCGCCGGTACGGGCTTCCAGGCCGTTCTAGCATGGGGGCATGACGGACATGACCATCTTCACGGTGGGGCACTCCACGCACCCCATCGACGAATTCATCGGCCTCCTGACGGCCCACGGCGTCAGGATCGATGTGCGCACCGTCCCGAAGTCGCGGCACAACCCGCAGTTCAACGCGGACGCCCTCGCGGCCAGCGTGCGGGCGTCGGGGATCACCTACCGGCGGATGGATTCCCTCGGCGGCCTGCGGCATCCCCGCAAGGACAGCCCCAACGGCGCCTGGCGGAACGCGTCGTTCCGGGGGTACGCGGACTACATGCAGACCGAGGAATTTTCCACCGCCATCGGCCAGCTGCTGGAACGCGGGCGGACCAACAATCTGGCGGTCATGTGCGCGGAAGCCGTCCCGTGGCGCTGCCACCGCTCGCTGATCGGTGACGCGCTCCTGGTCCGCAATGTTGACGTGCTGGACATCATGTCGGAGAAGTCCGCCAAACCCCACACCCTGACCTCCTTCGCACGCGTGGACGGAGAACGGGTCTGGTATCCGGCGGACTAACCGGATATCCCGGCGCCGGCTGCTACCAGCGCGGGTGGATCGATTCGCGGAAGTACTTGTCGTAGATTTCCCGGACGCCGACGTCGAACGTGGCGTCGATCCCGCTGACCCCGGCCGCTTCGGCGTTGGAGCGGGCCTGGTCCACGTTCCGCGCGCCGGGGATTACGGTGCTGACGCCGTCCTGCGCCGCGATCCAGGCGATGGCCGCCTGGGCGGTGCTCACGCCGTCGGGCACCAGTTCCTCGAACTCGGCCACCGCCTTCAGGCCCTGCCCGAAGTCCACACCGGAGAAGGTCTCCCCGACGTCGAACGCGGAACCGGTGCGGTTGTAGTTCCGGTGGTCATCCGCCGCGAAGGACGTGTCCGAGGTGTATTTGCCCGAGAGCAGCCCCGAGGCGAGCGGCACGCGGGCGATGATGCCAACGCCGGCCGCCTCCGCCGCGGGCAGCACCTCGTCCAGCGGCTTGAGCCGGAAGGCATTGAGGATGATCTGCACGGTGGCCGTGCCCTCGTGCCGGATGGCCTCGAGGGCCTCGTCGGTCCGCTCCACGCTGACGCCGTAGTTCCGGATGGCACCCTCGGCGACCAGGGTGTCCAGCGCGTCGTAGACCTCGGCGTTGCTGTACACGGCGGTGGGCGGGCAGTGCAGCTGGACCAGGTCCAGCTGCTCCATGCCCAGGTTCCGCCGGGACCGGTCCGTCCACTCCCGGAAGTTGGCGAGGTTGTAGTTCTCGGGCAGCTGCTCCGCCCGGCGGCCCATCTTGGTGGCCACCGTGATGTCCAGGCCCGGGTTGTCGGCCAGGAATTTGCCGATGGCCTGCTCGCTGCGGCCGTCGCCGTACACGTCCGCGGTGTCGAAGAACGTGACCCCGGCTTCCGCAGAGGCGGCCAGGATCGCCTGCGCCTGCGCGGGGTCCACGTTCCCCCAGTCCGCGCCAAGCTGCCAGGTCCCCAGTCCAACAATCGAGACGTTCCGTCCGGTCTTGCCCAAGATTCGCTTTTCCATCATCCGACTATAGGCCGTCGGCACTCTCCAAACGCGTTGCCAGCCCCGCTTCCTTCAGGCCGAGGTAGATTTTGTCCCGGGCGATCGGCAGCTCCGCGAACCTGACCCCAGTGGCGTTCCGGATGGCGTTGGCCAGCGCCGGCGCCACGGGGTTGAACGGGCTCTCGCTCATGGATTTTGCGCCCAGCGGGCCCAGCTTGTCGGTCGTGTCGGCGAAGTACACCTCGCTGCGCGGCACGTCGGCGAACGACGGGATGTGGTACTGCCGGAGGATGTCCGTGGTGACCCGCCCGGCGCCGTCCACCCTGACCTCCTCGTACAGCGCGGCGCCGAGGGCCTGCGCGATGCCGCCCTCGATCTGCCCGCGGCACTGCCGCGGGTTGACCACGACGCCGGCGTCGGCGGCCTGGACGCTCTGCAGGATCCGCAGCTCCCCGGTCCCGGTGTTCACGGCCACCCGGAACCCGTGGACATTGAACGCCACCGACCGCGGCGTCCCGCCCCAGTGCCCCTCGCCGGAGAGTTCGACACCGGCCGCTGCGGCGGCGTCGAATAGTTCCGTCAGCGGCACCCGGGTTCCCCCGCAGAGGACCGCGTCCCCCTCCAGCACGCACCCGGAGGCCTGGACCTGCCGGAGGCCGGCGGCGAAGGCGCGGATCCGCACCGCCAGTTCCTCGGCCGCGGCGAGGGTGGCCTTCCCGGCCACGACCGTCCCGGCCGAGCCGAAGGCGCCGGAATCGTGGTCGACCAGGTCGGTGTCCGACTGCCGGACCGTGATCCGGCCCGCGGTGGTGGACAGGGCGGTGGCGGCGAGCTGGGCGTGCACGGTCGTGGTGCCGTTGCCGAACTCCGCGGTCCCCACGTCCACCTGATAGCTCCCGTCAGGCAGCAGCCGGATCCGGGAGTGCGCGAAGTGGCCCCGCGGCGGGACGGTGTCGATCATGGACAGCGCCGAGCCCTCCCCGGTGACCCAGTCCGGGCCGAGGTCCTCGAGCCCGGCCTCCCGGTAGCGTTCCCGGCCGCGGTCCAGGGCGTCCTGCACCAGCCGGGTGCACTGGTCCAGCCCGTAGCTGCCGTAGAGGACGTCCTCTTCCGGGTCGGGGTGGGTGGAGAGCATGTCGTCGCCCTCGCGGACCATGTTGCGGCGGCGGAACTCCATCGGGTCCATGCCGATCCCGGCGGCGAGCTCGTCGACCGCGGATTCGATCGCGAAGGCCGTCTGGCTCAGCCCGTAGCCGCGGAACGCGCCGGAGGGCACGGTGTTGGTGTACACCGCCTGCGCGTCGACCTTCTTGTTGGCGCAGTTGTACACGGCCAGGGATTCGCCGCAGCCGTGGAACATCACGCCCACCGAATGGTTGCCGTAGGCGCCGGCGTTGGTCAGCACGTCCAGCTGCAGGGCGGTCAGTTTCCCCCCGGCGCTGGCGGCGGCCTTGAGCCGGATGGTGAACGGGTGCCGGGTGGTGGCTGCCGTGAACTGCTCGGTGCGGGTGAACTCGAGCTGCACCGGGCGCTGCAGTTTCAGCGCGGCGAGCGCCACGATGTCCTCGGTGAGGACCTCCTGCTTGCCGCCGAAGCCGCCGCCGACCCGCCCCGCGACCACCCGGATCCGGTCCTCCGGCAGGCCGAAGACCCGGCCCAGGGTGCGCCGGACCAGGAACGGCACCTGGCTGGACGTGCGGACCTGGAGCCGGCCGTCGTCGTCGACCGAGGCGATGGCGGCGTGGGTCTCCAGCGCGGTGTGCTGCACCCGCTGGGTCCGGTAGGTCTGCTCGTGGACGAAGTCCGCCGCGGCGAAGGCCGCCGCGACGTCGCCCAGTTCGGAGTGCAGCTCGGCGACGACGTTCCGCTCCGGCCGCCCGATGCGGGCCGTGGCGGCGTCCTTATCCCCGTGGACCA
The DNA here is from genome assembly GCF_030812335.1 of Pseudarthrobacter oxydans. GTDB lineage: Bacteria > Actinomycetota > Actinomycetes > Actinomycetales > Micrococcaceae > Arthrobacter > Arthrobacter oxydans_B. The sequence goes on along the minus strand of NZ_JAUSSN010000010.1, from coordinate 16,821 downwards.
GCGGGGCGCCGGGGAGCAGCGCCTCCTGCGGGGTAAACACCGCGTCCAGCACCTGGTACTCCACCTTCAGCGCCCGGACGCCGGCTTCCGCCGCGGCCACGGTCTCGGCGACGACGGCGGCGATCCGCTGCCCGACGAACCGGACCACGTCATCGAGCACCCGCGTGTCGTCCGGATCGTCGGTGTACAGCTCGTGCTGCGCGGTGGAAAACAGCTGCGCGGGCGCGTCCTCGTGGGTGAGGACCGCCTCGACGCCGGGGATCCGCAGCGCGTCCGTGGCGTCGATGGACAGCACGCGGGCGTGGGCGTGCGGCGAGCGCAGGAGCTTCACGTGCAGCAGCCCCGGAAGCTCCGACGCCGGCACGTCCAGGGTGTAGCGCGCGGTGCCGGTGACGACCGCCCGGCCGGCGGGGGCCGGGACGTCGTCGCCGAGCTGGCCCGGATGCGGCTCGGGCTGGCTCTCGCCGGCGGTCCCGGATCCGGGTCCCGCGGGGTGGCTCGATGCGCCGTGCGCGGCCTCGCCGCAGACGGCGTCGCCGATGGCCCGGTAGCCGGTGCAGCGGCACAGGTTCCCCTTGAGGTTCCGCGGCAGGTCGGCCTTCTGTTCGTCGTCGAAGGTGGCCGCCGTCATCACCATGCCGGCGGTGCAGAACCCGCACTGGAAGCCCTGCCGTTCCAGGAACTGCTGCTGCATCGGGTGCAGGGCGTCGGAGGACGCAGTCCCGGTCGTGGCGCCCGCGCCACCGGCATCCGACGCTGTCCCGGTCGTGGCGCCCGCGCCGGACGCAGTCCCGGCCGTCTCGGGCCCCTCGAAGGGTCCGCAGGTGCGGGCGAGCCCCTCGATGGTGGTGACGGCGCGGCCCTCGGCGCGGACGGCCGGGTAGATGCAGCTGTGCACGGGGGTGCCGTCCACGTGGACCGTGCAGGCGCCGCAGTCGCCGCCGTCGCAGCCCTTTTTGACGCCGAAGTTGCCCTGCTCGCGCAGGAACGTCCGCAGGCACTGCCCGGGACGGGGTTCGGCCTGCGCCGGGGTCCCGTTGATCTCGATAGCCATGCTCAGGCCCTTTCCTGCTGCGGCGAAACTGTGTGCTGTGAAGAAACTGTGTGCGGTGAAGGGGGCGCGTCGCCCTGCGGCGGCCAGAAGTCCCCGGAGACGCGGGCAGGCGGAACCCCGGCCGGGCCCGCCAGTTCTGCCCGGATTTCCTCGGCCAGCCGGTAGGTCATGTCCTTCCGCCAGGCCGGCAGGCCGTGGATGTCGTCGTGGTAGAGCCCGTCCGGGATGGCGGCGTCGAGCGCTTCGGCCAGGGCCGCCGGCGTCGGGGCGCCGGGAGGCGCCGCGAGGCGCAGCTGCACGGGGCGCTTGGTCGCGGCGGTGACCGTGAGGACCAGGCTGCCGTCGGCGTCGAGCCTGCCGATCAGCAGCACCCCCGACCGTCCCAGGTTGCTCAGCGACAGCCGGCGGAACGCCACCCGGGAGGCAAGGGCCGACGCCGGGAGGTGGACACTGCGGAGCAGCTCGCCGGGTGCCAGGCAGTTGCGTCCATCCCCGGTCACGAACTCCGCCACCGGGACGGTGCGGCTGGACCCGCCCGGGCCAAGCACCGTGGCCACGCCGCCCAGGGCCGCGCAGAGCGAGATCATGGGCCCGGCCGGCAGGGAGGTGCAGAGGTTGCCGCCCACGGTGGACATGTTCCAGACCTTGAAGGACGCCACGAAGGAATCGCAGCACGGCCCGATCAGCTCCAGCGCGGGCCAGGTGCCCGCGTGCGTCCGGCCCGCTTCGCCGGCGGGCAGCGCGTAGAGTTCCGCGATCGTGCAGGTGGCCGCGAGTTCGATTCCGGCGTCGGACACCGTGACAGCTGGCCAGCCGGTGGAGCCGAGGTCCAGGAGCCGCCGGAGCGGTTCCTGGCCGAACGCGAAGCTGCCGTAGGAAAACAGCACGGTGCCGCCGGCCAGCCAGGCGTCGCCGGCCTGCCAGTCGGCCGGATCCGCGGTGCGGACCACGGCCTCGATGGTGTTCATGTCCATGGCATCTCCTGGTGTTGCGGGCTGTTGACGAAGTGGTGGATCGGTCCGCTCCCGTGTTTCAGGGACAGCCCGGGGGCGGAGCGGCTCCGGCCGGCGACCAGCTCCGCGGTGATGGAGACGGCCACCTCGGCCGGGGTGACGGCGCCCAGGTCCAGTCCGATCGGGGAATGCAGCCGCTCGGCCTCCTCGGGCGCCACCCCGGCGGCGAGCAGCGATGCCATCCGCTGGGCGTGGCTCCGCCGCGATCCCATGGCCCCGATGTAGGCCAGCTCGAGGCCGAGCGCGGCCTGCAGCAGCGGGAGGTCGAACTTGGGGTCGTGCGTGAGGACGCAGACCACGGTCCGGGCGTCGAGCCGGCCGGCCGCGGCTTCGGCGGCCAGGTACCGGTGCGGCCAGTCCGTGACCACCTGGTCCGCCGCCGCGAACCTGTCCTGCCCCGCGAACGCCGGCCGGGCGTCGCACAGGGTGACGTGGTAGCCGAGCAGCCGGGCGGCCGGCACCAGGGCCGCGCCGAAATCGTTGGCCCCGAACACCAGCATCCGGGCCGGCGGCAGTCTGCTCTCCACCAGTAGGGTGATGGGCTCGGTGGCGGGCCCCGCCGCGGCGTCGCCGTGGCAGCCGGATTCCGCTGCCAGCCGCACCACCCCGGTGGTCCCGTTTCTCAGCAGGGGCTCGAGCTGCGCGGCGGCCGCCTGCAGCAGGGAGCGGGCCCCGCCGTCGACTGCCAGCAGGGCGGCCACCGCGTCGGACTCTGCCACCCGGTAGCTGGCCGGATCCGGGATGACCACGGCGCCGGCGGTGCGCGGATACCCGGCACCTTCCGGGCCGTGCGCATCGATCCGGCGTATGAGCGCCAGGCCCGCTGCGGGATCGTGGGCGTCCAGGGCGGTCAGGCCCTCCGGCCGGAGGCCCCCGAGAGTGTCCGCCAGCAGTTCGATGTGGACGTCCAGCTCGCCCCCGCAGGTGAGCCCGACGGCGAAGGCGTCCTCGTTGCTGTAGCCGAAGAACTCGCGGCGCGTGCCGCCGTCGGCCATCACTTCCAGGGCCGCCGCGACGACGGCGCCCTCAACGCAGCCGCCGGAGAGGCTGCCGAGGACATCGCCAGCCTCGGAGACCAGCATGGAGGTTCCCACCGGGCGCGGCACGGAACCGCCGGTCCCCACCACCGTGGCCACGGCGCAGCGCCGGCCGGATGTGGCAGGCCACCATTCGCCCAGTGACGGCATCAGATCCAACATGGCTGCACTCTCTTTTCCTGTGCGGCGATAGTGTGCATATTCTCGTTCCAATCGGTGTCCGGGGACAGCACCGCCGCGGCGGCGTGGCCCGGAAGCGCTGCGCTTCCGGATTTTCGCGCCGGGGATCCCCGGTGCGGCGGTCCGAAAGCGCAGCGCAAGTCCGGATGTCAGGCGCCCAGCAGCGCGTTGATGGGGCCGCGGGCGAAGTAGACCAGGAATCCGGCCGTCACCACCCACATGAGCGGATGGATCTTCTTGGCCTTCCCGGACGCTGCCCCGATGATGGCCCACGAGATAAAGCCGACGCCGATGCCGTTGGCGATCGAGTAGCTCAGCGGCATCGTGACGATGGTCAGGAACGCCGGCAGGGCCACCGCGAACTTGGTGAACTTGATCTCGCGGATCTGGGCCATCATCATGGCGCCCACCACCACCAGGGCGGCGGCGGCCACTTCCAGCGGAACCACGCTGGTGAGCGGCGTCAGGAACATGGAGCCAAGGAACAGGACACCGGTGACCACGGAGGCCAGCCCGGTCCGGGCGCCTTCGCCGATGCCCGCGGCGGAATCGATGTAGACGGTGTTCGAGGACCCCGAGGTCGCGCCGCCGGCAACGGCACCGATGCCTTCAACGATGAAGGCCGACTTCAGCCGCGGGAACGTGCCGTCCTTGTGGGCGACACCGGCGCTCTTGGCGAGTCCGGTCATGGTGCCCATGGCATCGAAGAAGTTGGTGAAGACCAGCGTGAAGACCAGCATGGTGGCGGCAAGCCCGCCGATCCGGCCGAAGGCACCGAACATGTCGAACTGTCCCACGAGGCCCAGGTCGGGCGCCGACACGAGCTGGCCGGAGAGCACCGGGGTGTTCAGGTGCCAGCCGCCGGGGTTCGTGGCGCTGCCGGGACCGATGCGCAGGACCGCCTCGACGATGGCCGCGAGCACCGTGGTGGCGACGATCCCGATCAGCAGTCCGCCCTGGACCTTGCGGGCCACGAGGATGCCCATGACGAGGAGTCCGACGATGAAGACGAGGGTGGGTACTGAGGTGATGGAGCCGTTGTCGCCCAGCTGCACCGGGGGCCCGGCTGTCGTCGCCCGGACGAAGCCCGAGTCGACGAAGCCGATGAACGCGATGAACAGGCCGATGCCGACGGTGATGGCTGCCTTCAGTTCCTTGGGGACGGCCCGGAAGATGGCCGTCCGGGCGCCGGTGACGCCGAAGAGGACGATCAGGATGCCGTTGATGACCACCAGGCCCATGGCCTCGGGCCACGTGACCTCGTTGATCACCGAGACCGCGAGGAAGGAGTTGATGCCCAGTCCCGCGGCCAGGCCGAACGGCAGATTGGCTACGAGCCCGAACAGAATGGTCATCACACCGGCGGTGAGTCCGGTGACGGCGCCGACCTGCGCGGCGGACAGCCAGCCGCCGGCCACGTCGGTGGGTGCGTTGCCGGCGCTGAAGCCGCCCAGGATCAGCGGATTCAGGATCACAATGTAGGCCATGGTGAAGAACGTGACCAGGCCCCCGCGGAACTCGCGGGCAAGCGTCGAACCGCGCTCGGTGATGTGGAAGAAGCGGTCCAGGAAAGCGTTCGACGCCGGCGGCCGGGTGTTGCGGTTCTGGCGCTTGGTCTGGGCTGCGGTCTTGGGGGCCGGCGTTGTTGCCGGCTGCGGGCCTTCGTGGGACTGATCGAGGATTGTCATGTCAGTCGCCGGCCCTAGTAGTCAATCCTGGAGCCGAGCGTGTTCCAGGTGTTGAACGGTTCCAGCACTGCAGGGGCCTGGGGATCACCCAGGTCCAGCTTGGACACCGGCATGAGGGCATCCCGGTTCTCGTTCTCGAAGTACTCGTAGAAGACGGCGTCGTCGAAGCCGACGGAGGCGGCGTCGTGCCGGTCTGCCGCGAAGACGACGCGCTCCACCCGCGCCCACAGCGCGGAGGCCAGGCACATCGGGCAGGGCTCGCAGCTCGTGTAGAGGGTGGCTCCCCGCAGGTCGAACGTGCCCAGTTCGCTGCAGGCCCGCCGGATGGCCGTGACTTCGGCGTGGGCGGTGGGATCGTTGGTGGCGGTGACGCGGTTGACGCCGTCGAACGCTTGACCGCCCGCGGTGACGATGACGGCGCCGAACGGCCCGCCGCTGTTCAGGACGTTGGCCGTGGCCAGCTGGATGGATCTGGCCAGAAAATGTTCGGCCGTGACGGTGCTGCTCATGATGCGACTCCCTTTGCTGGGAAGCCGGTATACCGAGGTGAGACGGAAGGGCCAGATGCGACGGTTACCAGACTTCAGCATGTGCTTGTGAAGGTTAAGTTGCGCCTGGTAGATAGCTTCCCCGGAGTCCGGGTGCCCGCCTTTGGCAAGATCGAGATTAGCACCGGAACGTGAGCTGCGCCATAGATTTCTGGAAACTTAATTTCAGGATGTGAAATTCATGTTTCCGGGGTGTCACCGCCCCGTGTCACATTGCGCGCCGTTGACGTCCGGCCTCCCGCGGCCCTACGCTGGTCCCCAGCCGGCGCCTCTCCGCCGGCCACCTGGATCAGCAGACAGGGCATCACTGAGCTGGAATTGCACGCATCTCGGCAACCACCAGACAAGGATCCCCCATGACCCTCCCCCGCCCTTCAGGCACGCCCCGTCCCGTTCCCGGCACGCGGCTCTGGATCAAGAACCCGCTCGGCGCCTTCACGGCCAACAGCCTCGACGCCTCCGGCGGATTGGTGGTGAGCGGAGGCGTCATCGTCGAAGTACTGGCCGCCGGGCAGCTGCCCGCGGCGCCCTGCCAGGAAACGTTCGACGCCGGCAGCCACGTGCTGCTGCCGGGGCTCATCAACACGCACCACCACTTCTACCAGACCCTCACGCGGGCCTGGGCTCCGGTGGCCAACGCGCCGCTCTTCCCCTGGCTGCAGAACCTGTACCCGGTGTGGGCGCGCCTCACCCCCCGCGACCTGGAACTGGCCACCACGGTTGCCCTCGCGGAACTGCTGCTCTCCGGCTGCACCACGGCCGCGGACCATCACTACCTGTTCCCGGACGGTCTGGAGGACGCCATCGACATCGAGGTCCGGGCGGTGCGCGAGCTCGGGATGCGCGCCACCCTCACTCGGGGCTCCATGAGCCTCGGAACGGACGACGGCGGCCTGCCGCCGCAGTCCACGGTGCAGTCACCGGACGTGATCCTGGCCGACAGCGAACGGCTCATCGGCGAGTACCACCAGCGCGGCGACGGCGCCACCCTCCAGATTGCCCTGGCGCCGTGCTCGCCGTTTTCGGTCACCCGGGAGATCATGGCGGAGAGCGCGGCCCTGGCGGAGCGGCACGATGTCCGGCTGCACACCCACCTCGCCGAGACCCTAGACGAGGAGGACTTCTGCCGGGAGATGTTCGGCCTGCGGACCGTGGACTACCTGGACAGCGTGGGCTGGCTGGGCGACCGGACCTGGCTGGGCCACGGCATCCACTTCACCGACGGCGAGATTGCCGCCCTCGGGGCCGCCGGCACCGCCGTCGCGCACTGCCCCACCTCCAACATGCGGCTGGCCTCCGGCACGGCCAGGGTGCTGGAATTGGAGGACGCGGGCGTCCCGGTGGGCCTGGGAGTGGACGGTTCGGCGTCGAACGATGCGTCCAACATGATCCTGGAGGCGCGGCAGGCCTTGTACCTGCAGCGGCTGCGCTACGGCGCGCAGGTCCCGGTGGAACGGGCGCTGGGCTGGGCGACGCGGGGCTCCGCCGCCGTCCTGGGCCGGCCGGACCTGGGCCAGCTGGCCCCCGGGATGCAGGCCGACCTGGCCCTGTTCAAACTCGACGAACTGCGCTTCTCCGGAAGCCACGACCCCGTCGCTGCCCTGCTGCTGTGCGCGGCCGACCGGGCGGACCGCGTCATGGTGGGCGGGCAGTGGCGCGTGGTGGACGGCAACATTCCCGGGCTGGACGTCGCCGGGCTCATTGCGGAGCACTCGGCTGCGGCGCGGAAGCTGGTGGCCGGGTAGCCCTGGCCGCGCGCAGCCTGTTGATCCAGCGCGAGACCCGGCCGGGCCGGTGCCCCCGGTCCGCCGGGAAGTGGAAGTCCGGATCGGTGCCGCCGCGGGGGAGGTAGATCTCGGCGGGCGGTGCCGGGGGCTCCGCGGCCGTGGCGGCTGGCTGGTGCTGCTGCATTTTGTTGCTCCTTGTTCTGGGCTTGTTTTCTCGAAGTCTATTTTCACTATACGAAACTTAGTTCTTGCTATATGGAAACGATAGGACCGGGGCCCGGTGCGGTCAAGGGCTTGCGACCGCCGTCACTCAGCGCCGCCGGTCACAATCGCAAATTTCAGATTGTGATGTACACCACGGCCGGACTGGGCTAGCCTTGAAGGTAATTCGTGGCGTAGGTCACGTAACCTGGGAGCAGCAGGCAGGGTTGTAATGAGCTGGCGTCAACTGACGTCGGCTCTTTTTTATGGGTCGGCGGAGAAAGAAACGAACGCGAAATGCGTCCGAAATTTCTATGTGGGAGTTTGATTCCACATACCGGAAGTTGGGAACCCCTCCATGAACAACAAGATCGTCCTCGGACAGAACCAGTACGGTAAGGCCGAAGTCCGCGTCGTGAAGATCACCCGCGACACGGAGCGCCACGAGATCGAAGACCTCAACGTCACCTCGCAGCTCCGCGGCGACTTCGCCGCGGCCCACCTGGAAGGCGACAACAGCCACGTGGTGGCCACGGACACGCAGAAGAACACCATCTACGCCTTCGCCCGGGAGGGCATCGGCTCCCCGGAGGCCTTCCTGCTCCGGCTCGGCGACCACTTCACCTCGAGCTTCGACTGGGTGACCGGCGGCCGCTGGGAGGCAGAGTCCTACAGCTGGGACCGCATCCAGGCCCACGGCGCGGCCCACGACCACTCCTTCGTGCGCAACGGCCAGGAAGTCCGGACCGCCGTGCTGGTCCGCGACGGCGCCGACCGGCATCTGATCTCGGGGCTCAAGGACCTGACGGTCCTCAAGTCCACGCAGTCGGGCTTCGTCGGCTACCCGCGGGACAAGTACACCACCCTGCCGGAGACCACTGACCGGATCCTCGCGACGGATGTTTCCGCCCGCTGGCGCTACAACCCCGGCACGGACTTCGGCTCCCTCGACTTCAACAAGAGCTACGAGGACGTCAAGGCCCTCCTGCTGGAGGGCTTCACCGAAAAGTACTCCCACGCCCTGCAGCAGACCCTGTTCGACATGGGCACCAAGGTCCTCGAGGCACACAGCGAGATCGACGAGATCAAGTTCTCAATGCCCAACAAGCACCACTTCCTGGTGGACCTCTCGCCGTTTGGCCTCGACAACCCCAACGAGGTGTTCTTCGCCGCCGACCGGCCGTACGGCCTGATCGAGGCAACGGTCCAGCGCGAGGACGCAGCACCGGCCGACGCCGCGTGGTCCGGTATCGCCGGCTTCTGCTAAGGAGCTTCGGCCCCGCCGGCCCGGAAGGCCGGCTTCGCGACCTGTTCCGGGGCCAGCACCCGTGCCGGCCCCGGAACAGGCAGCCAGAAAAGCGAGCAGCACCCCATAAGCCACATCTGTTAGCCAGACACCGTTAGCCAGACAAAGACGTCTGCCATGAACCAAGAAAGTCTGCCATGAACATGAAAAAGAAGCCGTCAGCGGTTAAGTCCCGCCCCGGCCGCACACCGTCCGACCGGCCCGAAGACGAACGGCTTCCGATCGGAAGCACCTTCGCCTACGGCCTCCAGCATGTCCTGACGATGTACGGCGGCATCATCGCGCCGCCGCTGATCATCGGCGCGGCCGCCGGAATGCCGTCGCAGGAAATCGGCCTCCTGATTGCGGCCTGCCTCTTTGTGGGCGGCCTGGCCACCATCCTCCAGACCATCGGCATCCCGTTCTTCGGTTCCCGGCTTCCGCTGGTCCAGGGCGTCTCGTTCGCGGGCGTTTCCACGATGGTGGCGATCGTCGACGAGGGCGGCGGAATCCAGTCCGTGTTCGGCTCGGTGATTGCCGCCTCCCTGATCGGCCTGCTCATCACGCCGCTGTTCTCCAAGATCATCCGCTTCTTCCCGCCGGTGGTCACCGGAACGGTCATTACCGTGATCGGGCTGACCCTGATGCCGGTGGCCGCGAACTGGGCCATGGGCGGCAACAAGGCGGCGCCCAACTACGGCTCCATGGCCAACATCGGGCTGGCGGCGGCCACCATGGCCATCGTGCTGCTGCTGAGCAAGGTCGGCAGCGCCACCATCTCGCGGCTGTCCATCCTCCTGGCCATGGTGCTGGGCACGGTCATCGCCTTCATCGCCGGAATGACCGACTTCTCCAAGGTCGGCCAGGGCGACGTGGTCGCGTTCCCCACCCCGTTCGCCTTCGGGCCGCCCACGTTCCACGTGGCGGCAATCATCTCGATGCTGATCGTGATCCTGGTGACCCTGACGGAGACGTCCGCGGACATCATCGCCGTCGGCGAGATCGTGGGCACCAAGGTGGACTCCAAGCGCATCGGCGACGGGCTGCGGGCGGACATGCTCTCCAGCGCCATCTCGCCGCTGTTCAACTCCTTCACCCAAAGCGCGTTCGCCCAGAACGTGGGACTGGTCGCCATCACGGGCGTCAAGAGCCGCTTCGTGGTCAGCGCCGGCGGCGCCATCCTGGTGATCCTGGGCCTGCTTCCGGTCCTGGGCCGGGTGGTGGCCGCGGTGCCGACCCCGGTGCTGGGCGGCGCCGGCGTCGTGCTGTTCGGCACGGTGGCGGCCAGCGGCATCCGGACCCTGGCCAAGGTGGAGTACAAGAACAACATGAACCTGATCATCGTGGCCGCCTCGATCGGCTTCGGCATGATCCCGATTGCCGCCCCCTCCTTCTACGACCAGTTCCCGTCCTGGTTCGCCACGATCTTCCACTCCGGCATCAGCTCGGCCGCGGTGATGGCCATCCTGCTGAACCTGCTGTTCAACCACTTCAAGGCGGGCAACTCGGAGAACCAGTCGGTGTTTGTGGCCGGCACCGAACGGATCGTGCGGGAACAGGACCTCAAGTGCCTGGCCGACGGCGACCGCTTCGAAGGCGGCAAACTGATCGACTGCGACGGCAAGGAAGTTGCGGTCGAGTCGGCGTCGAAATCCGAGCACTGACCGACGGCGGCACCACTGAGATGGCAAGTGCGGCCCCGCTCCCGGAAGGGAAAGGGGCCGCACTGTGGCCTCGCCGGCTGCGGCGCCGGCTGTGGTACCGCCGGGGTTCAGCTCTTGTTGAGGTCCTGGGAAATCGCCCGGGCCGCCTCACGCAGCAGCGGCACCGCCCGGTCCGCAAAGGACTTGTCCACCCGGGAAACGGGGCCGGAGACCGAAATAGCCGCGGGGGTCGGCGCGTTGGGGATGGCGATGGCGAAGCAGCGGACACCGATCTCCTGCTCCTCCTCGTCGATGGAGTAGCCGCGGTCCCGGATCAGCTTCAGGTCCGCGAACAGGGCCTCGACGTCGCCGATGCTCTTCGGCGTGGGGGTGGGCATGCCCTTCCGGGCGACGATGCCGCGCACCGTCTCGTCGTCGAGCTGGGCCAGGATCGCCTTGCCCATGCCGGTCGCGTGCATGTAGCCGCGGCGGCCCACCTCGGTGATCATCCGCATGGAGTGCAGGGACGGGACCTGGGCCACGTACATGACCATGTCCGAATCCAGCACCGCCATGTTGGCGGTTTCCCCGAGCCGCTCCACGAGCGACTGGAGCTGCGGCCGGGCGAGCGCGCCGAGCTGCTTGTTCGCCGCCTCGCCCAGGCGGATCAGGCGCGGGCCCAGGGCATAGCGGCGGTTCGGCAGCTGCCGGATGTATCCCAGGGTGACCAGCGTGCGGAGCAGCCGGTGGATCGTGGGCAGCGGCAGGTCGGTGGAGGACGAGAGTTCACTGAGGGTGACGTCCCCGCCGGCATCAGTGATCAGCTCCAGAAGTTCGAAAACGCGCTCAACGGACTGCACGCCTCCGGGGGCTTTTTCCGCCATAACTTGGGTCTCCTGAGGGATCGGCTTGCGACAACTTTTATCCGCATCGTGAAAAAGTGCTTAGTAGACCCAAGATACAGCACGTCCGGCGCGCCGTCGAAGCGGCGTCCACGCCGCGTCTACGCCGCGTCCCTGCGGCGGTGACACACCGGAAATGCCACCCCGCGGGGCTTGTATTTCCACAGGGTAGATAATAATATCCATAATACGAAATAGTTAAGATCAGCGAACGCCCGCCCGCGGGCCGACCAGGAGGAAATTCAATGGCGAATCCGAGCCCCGGAAATTCGATCACCCTGCGCGTGGAGGCGCCGTCCAGCTTCACGGCCACCAGCGAACTGGCCGCCGCCGTCGGTGCCGCCGGCGCCGCGATCACCGCCCTGGACGTCACCGAATCCCACCACGAGACCCTCGTCGTCGACGTCACCTGCAACACCACGGATGACGACCACGCCGCCCGCGTCAAGGACGCGCTAAACGCGCTCGACGGCGTCACCGTCCGCAACGTCTCGGACCGCACCTTCCTGATGCACCTCGGCGGCAAGCTCGAGGTCGTCCCGAAAGTCGCGCTGCGCAACCGCGACGATCTCTCCCGCGCCTACACTCCCGGCGTCGCGCGTGTCTGCATGGCCATCGCGGAGAACCCCGAGGCCGCCCGGAACCTGACCATCAAACGCAACACCATCGCCGTCGTCACCGACGGCTCCGCCGTCCTGGGCCTGGGCAACATCGGCCCCGCCGCCGCGCTGCCGGTGATGGAAGGCAAGGCGGCGCTGTTCAAGCAGTTCGCCAACGTCGACGCCTGGCCGGTCTGCCTGGACACGCAGGACACCGAGGAAATCATCAAGATCGTCAAGGCGCTCGCTCCGGTCTACGGCGGCGTCAACCTCGAGGACATCGCCGCGCCGCGCTGCTTCGAGATCGAAACCCGGCTCCGCGAGGAACTCGACATCCCGGTCTTCCATGACGACCAGCACGGCACCGCCATCGTCACCCTCGCGGCCCTGACCAACGCCCTGCGCGTGGTGGGCAAAAAGCTCCCCGACGTCCGGATCGTCGTGTCCGGCGTCGGGGCGGCCGGCTCCGCCATCATCCAGCTGCTCAAGGCCCAGGGGGCGCGGAACATCATCGCCGCAGGCCGCTCGGGCGCCATCCACTTCGGCGAACAGTACAGCGACGAGCACCGCACCTGGATCGCCGAGAACACCAACGAACAGGGATTCTCCGGCACCCTGCACGAAGCCCTCAAGGGAGCCGACGTCTTCATCGGCGTCAGCGCACCGCACGTGATCGGCGAAGAGCAGGTGGCATCCATGGCCAGGGACGCTATTGTGTTCGCCATGGCCAACCCCACGCCGGAAATCGATCCGGTCATCGCGTCGCGGCACGCCGCCGTGGTGGCGACCGGCCGCAGCGATTTCCCCAACCAGATCAACAACGTCCTGGCCTTCCCCGGGTTCTTCCGCGGTCTGCTGGATGCCGGGGCGGCGGACATCACCCCCGAGATGCTCGTGGCCGCCGCCGCGGCGATCGCGAACCGGGTGGCTGACGATGAGCTCAATGCCAGCTACATCATTCCCAGCGTCTTCGACCCCCACGTGGCCGCCGACGTCGCCGCCGCCGTTGCCGGAGCGGCCCATGCTTCGGCCCACGCCGCCGCGCACGCCCGCGCCTGAACCGCATTTGCAGCCCTGATTCACCGAACAGGAAGGACCACAATGGCTCTCACCATTTCAGCCCACCGCCCCGTTCACCGCGCGGAGGAGATCCTCACCCCCGAGGCCCTGGCCTTCATCGAGGAACTGCACCAGCGCTTCGCCGCCACCCGCGGGGATCTGCTCAAGGCCCGCGCGGTCAAACGCGAGGAGGTGGCCCGCACCGGCCGGCTCGATTTCCTTCCGGAGACCCGCGACATCCGCGAGGGCGACTGGACCGTAGCCCCCGCCCCGGCGGCCCTGCAGGACCGCCGGGTGGAAATGACCGGCCCGGCCGCACCGGCCAAAATGGCCATCAACGCCCTGAACTCCGGCGCCAAGGTCTGGCTCGCCGACCTCGAGGACGCCAGCACCCCCACCTGGTCCAACGTGATCGAATCGATCCTCAACCTCCGCGACGCCGCGGCGGGCACCCTGGCCTACACCTCCCCGGAAGGGAAGGAGTACAAGCTGCGGACCGACGCCCCGCTGGCCGTCGTCATCGCCCGTCCGCGCGGCTGGCACATGAGCGAGCGCCACCTGCTGATCGGCGGCGAGCACACCGTGGGCGCCCTGGTGGACTTCGGCCTGCACTTCTTCCACACCGCCCGGCAGCTGCTGGAGAACGGCCAGGGCCCCTACTACTACCTGCCCAAAATGGAGAGCCACCTCGAGGCCCGCCTCTGGAACGAGATCTTCGTCTTTGCGCAGGACTACCTCGGCATTCCGCAGGGCACCATCCGCGCCACCGTCCTGATCGAGACCATCCCGGCGGCCTTCGAGATGGACGAGATCCTCTACGAACTCCGCGACCACGCCTCCGGCCTGAACGCCGGGCGCTGGGACTACCTGTTCAGCATCATCAAGTATTTCCGCGACGCCGGCCCGCGCTTTGTGCTGCCGGACCGCGCCACCGTGGCCATGACCGCGCCGTTCATGCGCGCCTACACCGAGCTGCTGGTCAAGACCTGCCACCACCGCGGCGCCTTCGCGATGGGCGGCATGGCGGCCGTCATTCCCAACCGCCGCGAGCCCGAGGTGACGGCCCAGGCCTTCGAGAAGGTCCGGGCGGACAAGACCCGCGAGGCGAACGACGGCTTTGACGGTTCCTGGGTGGCCCACCCGGACCTGGTCCCGGTCTGCCGCGACGTCTTCGACGCCGTGCTGGGCGAGCGGCCGAACCAGCTGGACAAGCAGCGCCCGGAAGTTTCGGTCACCGCCGACCAGCTGCTGGACATCGCCTCCGCGGACGGCACGGTCACCGAGGCGGGCCTGCGCCTGAACCTCTACGTCGCCGTCGCCTACACCGCGGTGTGGATCTCGGGCAACGGCGCCGTCGCCATCCACAACCTGATGGAGGACGCCGCGACGGCGGAGATCTCCCGCTCTCAGGTCTGGCAGCAGATCCGCAACCAGGTGGTCCTCGCCGACACCGGCCGGACCGTGACCCGCGAGCTGGTGGCCGGAATCCTGGCCGAGGAAACCGAGAAGCTCCGCGGCGAGGTGGGCGAGGACGCCTTCGCGAAGCACTACCTGCCCGCGAGCCAGCTCATCGGCGACATCTGCCTCTCCGAGGACTACACGGACTTCCTCACCACACCGGCCTACGAACTGGTGGGCTGAGCCATGGCCCTATCTCCCTCCGGGCCGCGCTCCGGGCCTCCCTCCGGGGCACTCTCCGGCACCGACCTGGGCCGGATCGATGCCCTGCTGGCGGCGACGGATGAGCTGCTGGAACGGAACTACCCGGGCGACGACGGCACCCGCCAGCCGGTCCACACCGTCTACATCCCGGCCGACCGCTTCACCCCCGGGTTCGCCGCCGGCTGGGGTGCCCAGGCGCTGGCCGCGGCCGAAGCCCACGGCGGCCTGGAACGGCTCGGAACCCTGCTCGGCCAGGAGCCCGGACTGGCCGCCGCCGTCGCAGCCCGCGTGGCCGCGAAACTCGGCAGCGAACCGATCGAGGACCTCCGGCTGGACTTCGAGGACGGCTACGGGGACCGCGGTGACGACGCCGAGGACGCCGACGCCGTCGCTGCCGCCGCCGCCGTGGCCGCCGCGGTGGCGGACGGCACCGCCCCGCCGTTCATCGGGATCCGGTTCAAATGCTTCGAGGCGCCCACCCGCGCCCGCGGGCTGCGCACCCTGGACCTGTTCGTCTCCGGCCTGGCCGCCGCCGGCGAGCTCCCGGACGGGCTCATCCTCACCCTGCCCAAGGTCACCACCGTGGCCCAGGTGCAGGCAATGGACTACGCCGTGTCCCGGCTGGAGGAAGCCCACTCGCTGCCCGCCGGCCGGCTGCGGTTCGAAGTCCAGGTGGAAACGCCGCAGCTGATCCTGGGCCCCGACGGCACCTCCCCCGTGGCGCAGCTGCCGCACGCCGTCCCCGGCCGGATCAGCGCCCTGCACTACGGCACCTACGACTACTCGGCCTCGCTGCAGATCTCCGCGGAATACCAGTCGATGGAACACCCGGTGGCGGACCTCGCCAAAGAGGTCATGCAGCTGGCCGTCGCCGGAACCGGCATCCGGCTCTCCGACGGGTCCACCAACGTCATCCCCGTCGGCGACGGGGTGCAGGACGCCTGGCGGCTCCACGGCCGGCTGGTCCGCCGCTCGCTGGAACGCGGCTACTACCAGGGCTGGGACCTCCACCCCGCCCAGCTGCCGAGCCGCTTCGCCGCCACCTACGCGTTCTACCGGCAGGGCCTGCCCGCCGCGGCCGCGCGGCTCCGCAACTATGCGGAGCGCACCGAGGGCGGCGTAATGGACGAGCCCGCCACGGCCAGGGCCCTCGCGGCCTTCGTGCTGCGCGGTATCCAGTGCGGTGCCGCCGGCGCCGAGGAAGTCCGCGGGCTGACCGGCATCGGGCTGCCCCAGCTGACCGTCCTGGCCCACCCCCGGCTGGCACAGCCGGCCGCCGCCCCCAACCACTGACCCTTACACAAAGGAGTGCACCCATGAGCAACTACTTTTCCCCCGAAGGCGGCCTGCCGCCGCAGACCCAGCTCCTCACCGACCGCGCCGTGGTCAAAGAGGCCTACACGGTCATCCCCAAAGGGGTGCTGCGCGACATCGTCACGTCCAACCTCCCCGGCTGGACGAGGACCCGCGCCTGGATCATCGCCCGGCCCATCGCCGGCTTCGCCACGACCTTCTCGCAGCTGATCGTGGAAGTGGCGCCGGGCGGCGGCAGCGACAAGCCCGAGGCGGAGGCCGGCGTCGAAGGCGTCATCTTCCTGACCAAGGGCGAACTGACGCTGACGCTCGACGGCGAGATCCACCACCTGGAGTCCGGCGGCTACGCCTATCTCGCCGCGGGTTCGGACTGGAAGGTCACCAACGACGGCGCCTCGGACGCCGCCAGCTTCCAGTGGATCCGCAAGGCCTATGAGCCGCTGGCCGGCTTCACCGCGAAGTCCTTTGTGACCCGCGACCAGGACGTCGAGCCGCGGCCCATGCCGGGCACCAACGGTGCCTGGGCGACCACGCGTTTCGTGGATCCGGACGATCTGGCCCATGACATGCACGTCAACATCGTCACGTTCCAGCCCGGCGGCTCCATCCCGTTCGCCGAAACCCACGTGATGGAACACGGACTCTTTGTCCTCGAGGGCAAAGCCGTCTACCGGCTCAACGACGACTGGGTGGAGGTCGAGGCCGGCGACTTCATGTGGCTCCGTGCCTTCTGCCCGCAGGCCTGCTACGCCGGCGGGCCGGGCCCGTTCCGCTACCTGCTCTACAAGGACGTCAACCGCCAGATCCGCCTCACCTAGGTGTATTGCCCACGGACGTTGGTGACAGGCGGCGTGGTTCGGTGACAAAAAGAAGACCTCCGGGTGGAGTGGGGCTTGTCTAGAGTCCAGT
>NZ_JAUSSN010000009.1 GCF_030812335.1 Pseudarthrobacter oxydans | reverse complement strand
GTGGAACTGGACTCTAGACAAGCCCCACTCCACCCGGAGGTCTTCTTTTTGTCACCGAACCACGCCGCCTGTCACCAACGTCCGTGGGCAATACAGCTAGCCTTCCTTCTCCACAATGAGCTTGTCAGCAGACCACGTCTGTATCCGGCGGTGGGATGTTTGCCCTTCGGCTGTGGGGAAGGTGATTTGCGCCCGCCCGTTCCCGAGGTCCTCCCAGTGACCTTCAACCGCCTGCCCGCGGTCGTCCGGGCCGCTGCCGTGCCAGACGCACGTACCGTCCGCCCGCAACTCAATTGCGTCCCGCCAGCGAGCGGGCCGGAAGGCGTAGTCGCGGGGGCGGAACACCATTGTCGGGGCAGCATCTTCCTCGTGGGAGTGCAGCCAGATTCCAATAATCTCCGCTGGGGGTCCACTCACAGTTGCACCCGCCAGTTAGGTGTCGTCATCACCCCATCATCCACCGGATGGGATGGCGGCGTCACTGTCCAGTGTCGCGCGGATGCTATCCAGGATCGACTCGGCCCGTTGGTAGTCCCGGCGCAGCCGCTCGACTTCGTGCCGAAGCCGGACTATCTCACCGTCCCCCTGCGCCTGCGAGGGAGCGATTGCCCCAGGGGTCGCCACGGTGGGTGTGGGCTGGGCGGCAGGCAACGCGAACGCCGGCGCGGCCAGGAACGAAGCCCGGGCACCCTCCAGGCAAGCGTCCATCCGCCTTGACTGGCCGTGAGTGAACATAAACATGGCGGCGTCATCCGTGTAGTCCATGTAGTTCATAAACATGTTGCCGTTGGGCCCATTGTTGCAACTGATTTGCGGGAACGGGGGATTGTTGAAGGTGGCGTCGGCCTGGTTGGGCGTGTCATCGACCAGGTCGCTTCCGCTGCATGAGCCGCGGTCGTCGCCCCAAATGTGCCGCAGGTCCAGCCAGTGGCCGATCTCGTGTGTCGCGGTCCGGCCGAGATCAAAGGGCGGCTGTGCCGTGCCACCCGTGCCGAAGCAGAAGTTCGCGATGACCACACCGTCGGTGGTGGGAGGACCGCCAGGGAACTGCGCATATCCGAGGATCACCCGACCGATCGCGTCCCTCAGTTCATTGCACACCCAGACGTTGAGGTAGTCGTCGCTGGGCCATGGGTCTGCCCCGCCAGTCGCACTCGACTTGACGTCGTCGAGCTCAGTCGTGAAGAACTGCAAGGTCGACGGCGTCCGGGTGATCCCTTCGGTCGGATTACCGTCCGGGTCCTGAGACGCAAGCTGGAACTCAATGTTGCAGTCTGCCACCCGGTCCGTCCACACGGCCGGCACCTGTGTCACATCGGGGTTGCTGGCGCGGAAATCCTGGTTGAGGATATCAATCTGGTTTTGGATCTGCGTCACGCTGATGTCCTGGGAAGGATCAGCTGGATTATGCACCACATGAACCACGACCGGGATGATGAGTACGCCCCTGCGCGCGATGCCGCGGGTCTCGTGCTCGTACGCCAGGGCACGGTTATCGATGAGGGCACGACGTTCCTGATAAGTGATGCTCTCGTTCAGTAGCCGGCGGTGCACCTCCATAGTCCCGCACAGTTCACGGATACGCGGGTTCGTGAGGTTCGGCTGGTTTGCGTCGGTCATCGTAAGTTCTCCTTCAGCTGATCGGTCGGGCTATGGATGTCGCTGTCCAGGGCCTGCGCTACGAACAGGAGATTCATCCGCAGGATCTCTAGGGCGAGGTCGATGTCGAGCGTGTCCAGCGTGTCGCGTTCGGTGTGGACCCGGTCATTCGCCGAGTCGGTTCCCTCGATCGTCAGGACGGCCGGGATTCCCAGATCGATGAAGGGCACATGGTCGCTGTTGAAAGGCTCAAGGCTGGTCTGAACGGCCAGCGACGTGTGCGCCTGGGCAATGCCGACGAGCTTCTCGATCACGGCCTGCGACACGGAGGCACCCTCCAGCAGTACGGTCGAATTGCCGGTGTTGCGGCAAGCGATCATGTCCATGTTGACGACGGCGCTGATTCGAGCCCGTTCGGCCGCGTCGAGCCCACTCACGTAGTGACGGCTGCCAAACAGACCCTGCTCCTCGCCACCGAATAGGATGAGCCGGAGGTCATGCCGGCGTGTCCGGTCGGCTAGCGCCTGGCCGATAGCCAGCACGCCGGCGCTACCGGAAGCGTTATCGTCGGCACCTGGCGCTGCTGCCGCCGCCCCTCGCGTATTGACGGAATCCAGGTGCGCGCTGACCAGCACAACGTTCCGGTCTGTGCCTTCCCCGGGGCGGTCTGCTATGAGGTTGCGCGTTGTCCCGCCATGCACCGCGACGGTCTGGATATGGGTGGCATAGCCAAGATCCGTCAGGCGGTCGCTGGCCCAATCGAGTGCGCCGAGGAATTGGGCACTCGTCGAGTGTCGTGTTGGCAGACGGGCCAACGTGCCGAGGTCTTCCTCAAACGCCATGCGGGACAGCTCACCGGCCAGCAAGCCAACCTCCTCCACCGGGGCGGTCGTGTGCCGCGGTCGGGCAGCCCGATGGTCAAACACCACCGTGTCGGGCGGGAGAGGGCGGACGGCGTAACAGGACGCGTGCGGCCCGTCGACGAGCGAGGGCATTCCCGGATCAAGGTCGACAACCAGATATCGGCCCTTGTCCACCACCACCCGAACGTCGGGATGATCCTCCTGGAAGAGGCGGGCAATCTGCGTTACTACATGAAGACGCTGCTTCGGAATGAATAGGCGGCGGGCGGAATCCGCCATTTCGCGGTGAGCGAGGATTTGTCCTGCGAGTGTGGCAGTGGCTCGCACCACGAGCACGTCCCCGAGCCTCGTCCACGTCGCGTCCATGGCCGCGCTCCGGTTCGTGATCATGGCCGTGCTATTCGCATCTGGCGCGTCCAAGACAACCGTTTGGACCAGCTCTTCGCCCTGGACAAATGCCTGCATGAGCGGAACGAGATCTGGCAGGGTTTCCACCTCACCGAGCGGTTGCCCAGGCCCGCGCAAGTGCACAGCGCTCAGCCCAAGACTGCGTGCGGCCAGGACATGCGAAGGATTCTCGGTGACGAACAGCACGTCGTCGAACTCCAAGGTGGGATCGACCTTCGATGTCGCGGCCCGGAAGATCGCTTCGTCGGGCTTGAACACGCCAACCTCGGTGGACAAGGTGACGCGCTCGGCGAGGGGCTCGAAGAACGGCCGGATGCCGAGGTCGTCAAGCAGTTCGTAATACCGCTGCTGGATGATGGGCACGTCCGACGGCTGGCGCGGCATCTCGAAATCCGACACGAGACCCAACAGCGCTGCTGGCCGGCCTCCAGCGCGGAGGGATGCAACAGCCTCCAGCGCCTCCATAGCCCCAGGTAGAAGGACACCATTGCTTTCCAGGGTGTTGCCGAGATCGAACAGGACGAGTTTCACAGCCGGCTCCCAATTCTGGCCCCCAACGCAAGAAGAATCCCTGTCAGCCTCTTCGCGCTGAGTCTTCATCATCTAGCGTTACTCGGGTGTTACTGCCTCAAGGATCCGACCAGCAGGCCGGTCCGCTGCTGGTGAACTCCCGCAGTGGCATAGCCCAAAATCGGGTGCTACCGCTCTATGGACTCGGTACGCTCGGCCCGTCCGTCAACCAAGCGAGGAGCTGGCGGACGCCCTCCGACAGGGACTCCTCGGAATAGCGGCGGCCGTATTGGAGGGACTGCGACAAACTCGAGGACGTCAGCGGTGCCATGGAAACCAAGGATCAAGCGGCGAAGAAGCTGTGCCTGGGGTTGAACGGTGACCAGGCTGCCTGGGCTGAGGGCGCGGCGGCGCTGGAGGCGATGGCTGAGCTAGACCCGGGTGATTGCTGGTCCGCAGTCGCCTACAAAAAGTTGCGGGATGTAGCGGCTTTCCGAAGGCAAAAGCCAGATGTGCCGAAATCGCAAGAGCCTGGAGGACAACAACTACCCGTTCGGAGAATTCTTCTTCCAGGCACCGGCTCCCGTGCCGGGCGAGCCCACCACAGTGAACGTGACGTTCGCCGATGCCGATTGGTCCGTGGAGGGACCCGCATCATTCGAGCGTGCAGCGGACCAGAGCACGTGCCCGCCATCGCCTGCAGCATCCAGTGACGGAGGACAACGGGAACGAGCGATCCGCGTGGTCCCGGGCGCTTGGAGTGGTTTCGGCGATCGGTCCGCCAATCACGGTGGCGACGGCGTTGCTGTTTTACTTCGGCTGGGCGCGAGCGGACGCGCAGGCGGCCCAGATGGGGCCTGAACGTCAGCCTGTTTGGGTATACGGGGCAGGACTACATGCTGATCAGCATCAACGCGCTGTTTTTGCTGCTGGTATGCCTTCTGGTCGCCGGTGTTGTCTGGGTGGCCCTGGACCGCTTGCTGCGCCGCCGGATCGAGGAAGGCCGCGGCCGGGCGATCATCGTACGAAACGCCGGCATTGCCGCCCTAGTCAGTGGGCTCATGGTCGGCATTAGTCTGCTGCAGGCCATCCTCGAGCCTGCGCGGACGGCGCTCTTCACGCCGTACTTGATGGCGCTGGGCGTGCTCGCGGCTACGTGGTGCGTCCGTCTCCGCCGCCTGGGGCTCTTCTGGGGTACAGCTAACTACGCCCAGGCACTGGGCCGGCGGTTGGCCGTTAACTTCGAGCAGGGAGTCCAATACATGCGAGGGCGGAGGTCTATTCACTCAAGCCGCTGGGCATCGGCTCGGAGGCCGTCAAAGAGGTGAAAGTGGGTAGCGGGGACACCGCGGTATACCGATGCGACGGCCTCCGCCTGCTGGTGCTCAGTGGCGGACGCTTCTTCTTCCTGCATGACGGCTGGATTCCGCGGGGACGGAACGGTGATTGTGCTCCCGGACGACAATTCGGTCCGGATCGAGTTCAAGAGATAGTGCTGGGTCGGGCATAGCCAAGGCGGTCGGGCCGCACCAGAGGTGTCTTCAGGGTTGAGGCGGGCGCCGGCGTAAGTTGTAGATAATTGTCCTCATCTGTCTTGTCAGCCCCCGATGCCGGGGGTCGTCCGGGAATCCTCCGCGTCCGGCCACCGGTCATACGACGCCCTGCAAATGCCGATTCTCTACAGTTGTTCTTTGGCGAAGAACGCATAATGTGTATTAACAATCCGTCTCCCACGCTGTCATGTGTTTCTTATCGGCAGTAATTGAGGGTCTGCCATCGATTGCCAACAAATTATTATGGCCCCGGATGAAGGTACCAGCGCGCGTCTGGATCCTTTAGGGACTGGAAGCTAATCGAGCCGCGTGAGCGGGGACTTCCTGGCTGCGGTCCGGCACCAATTCCGAATTGAATCAAGTGGCGCTGAGGCAACTAGCCGTATGCGTGGAAGTTGTCCGAAGTAATCGTTTCTAGGTCGGAACGGGCCAGTCCACGATCGCCGACGAGGAAGCGGGAAACCATGAAGAAGTCGGGCTGGGAATACCCAGGAGCCCATTGCAGTGTTTCGGGTATAGAAAGTTCACTATATTGGCAGAGTTTGGCTTGACTAGCCATCTTTTGATAAATGTCGTCGCTAGGGCCCTTAGGCCCTGATTGCGGGAACAAGTCTTTAGGGTGGCCCCTCATGTGCATTAGCGGTCTGTGTGCTCGGCTAAGGCTATTGCGTTCACAAAACTGCAGTATGCCGAAAGCCATTGACATCCCCTGCCGAAATGCGGATCCTCATGGCTAGAACTATTCCAGCCGGCAGTCACGCTGGATTTGGGGGTACAAATGGGAAGCGGCAACTTTTGCCATTTTCAGCTGAGCCTTTTCCAATCGTGGAAGCTCCGCCGGGACTCGTGCGTTCTGCATGTTGCGGTGCGTCAACAGCGGCTCATCACTGCCTTGGCTATCCACGGTCCCCGACCTCGAAGCTACCTGGTCGGACTCTTGTGGCCGGACAGTTGCGAAAGTCTAGCCATGGAGAGTCTGCGAGTGAGCATGCACCTGGTCTCACGGCACGTCCCGGGGCTACTGGTCAACGGGGGCTCTGAGCTTTCCCTCAGCGAATCGGTGGAGGTCGACTTGCACCGCGTCCGGTCCTGTGTTCGAGAGTTAAGCCAGAACGGGCTCAACGGGAACGTCGCGTCCACACTGGACCTGTTGCGCGACGCCGAACTGCTCCCGGGCTGGTATGACGATTGGGTGCTCTTTGAACAGAGCAGATTGCGGCAGGATCGGCTCCACGCGTTCCACATCATTGGTCGCGAGTCGCTGGCGCGCCGTGACTACGAGAGTGCCCTGGAAGCCTCGGAGGCGGCACTTCAACTTGAACCGCTCTACGAAAGTGCGGTTGGACTTCTCATTCAGGCTCAAAAGCAGCAGGGCAACAATGCTGCCGCGGCTCGGGCCTTCGAAGAGTATCGAGCGAAGCTGAACGAGGACATGGGCCTTGCGCCGTCGGAGGGCATTCGGCGCCTCGTCGCTGACGTTTTGTGAGAGCCGGGCCGGCATGACACTGACTCGTCATCTTGGTGGTTGCCACATGGTCGCCGTCGATTCTGGTGAACCATCCTTTCACTGGGCGTAATTCCTAAACATCAGGGAGGTAGCATAGCCACGTGCTCACCGCTGCGACTACTTCCTCCTGGCCGCGAGCATAACTAACCCTAGGTTCGCCGCCTTCCCTTTTCGAGCCCTCGGAGCCGCCGGAATGCACCTTGCTCATCACAATCAGCCCCTCTCGATCCGGCCACGAAGTGGCGCCGTTGATCTGGCTAACCAACATTTGGCAGCTTAGTCTCACTTATCAGTCTCCCAGAACCATCTCTGGATTTTCTGGTACAGGCCTCGATATTGCCAGCCCTTCCATCTGTGGCCCTGGGATTGGGTGCCGTTCTGATGGAGGAATCACTGCTGGTGGCAGGGGCCAGAGTGCAACTTGGGGAACCGGCCGGAATCGAGGCTTTATGCAGCACCCGATCCGTACGGACGCGTGATCGCTTCGAGGAAATGCCCGTCCGGATCCGCGAAGTAGACGCCACGTCCGCCGTCGTTGTGGTTGATTTGCTGCGGGCGGGACCGTCCCGGGTCTGCCCAGTAGGGGATGCCCTGGGCCTGAATCCTTGCGAAGATTCCGTCAAAGTCCTCCTCGCTGACCAGGAAGGCGTAGTGCTGCGGGGAGATGGGCCGGTCTGCCGTGGCGAAATCGAGGGCCACTCCGTGGTCGAGGGGCACGGTCATGAAAGACCACATGGCTTGGGGTTTCGGCAGTCCGAGCACGTTGGCCAGGAACTCCGCCGAACGGCGCTTGTCCGTCGCGTAGACGATGGTGTGGTTGAAAGTGACCGTCATGGTGACCTCCTCGGGTGATTGGTCTGCGACCTTCTACGCCCAGCGCCCTTCAGATTTCAAGAGCGGCCGCTCGGTCCTTGGAACCTTCATGCGTCAGCATCAGGGAATTCGGGCTATCAGGGGCTGATCAGGCCTTAGCGATCGGCAGCACCAGCATGTAGCCGGTCGGCAGATCGCTGCTCCAGCGTCGCGGCTCGCGAACGACGAACTGCGTCGCCAACTGTTCGGGGGTGAGCAGGGCGTTGGGCGCGGGGGACGGTCCCCACCGGTCGTCGCCGTACGGGTAGAGCGGATCCTGGACACGGATGCCCGTGACCGGAAAATCCGGGAACTGGTCGGGATCACCGAGTGACTCGAAGCCGCTCATCACCCATACGTGGCGCCCGCGCCACATGACCAGCCCGACCGGCCGGTCCGTGTCGGCAATGGCGCGCGCCGCGGTCTGCAGCGCTTCCTCATAGTCGGCGACGCTCACAACGGCGTACGGCCCCATCCCAACCTCCGTTAGCACCTCCGCCCAACCCAAGGGATTGGCACCGTTGAACGAGTTGAACGACCGCGCCCGGGCCATCTCCCACAGCTCCCCCTGCTGGACGCGATCGGACCACGTGCCGGCCCCGGTGTCGTCGATGAGGTTGTGCATCATCTGGATGCTCGCCGCCACACACCAGTCAAAGGTGTACTGCGGCACGAAGTCCCCCTCCTGGTAGAGGTTGAGCGCAAACGCCTGGGGCGCCGGGGGCGGCGTGGAAACCGGCGTCGGAGTGGGGGACGGGGGCCGGTGAGGAGCGTGGACGTCATCGCGTGCGGCCGGCGGGGCCGAGGAGGTCTGGATCGGTGGAACGGTGGTGGCCTCATCGAGTCTGATCGTTGGCGCGCAGGCCGAGATGAGGGTCGCTATGATGACGAACCAGACCAGAAGTCGGGGCGGGGCACCGATCATGATCGATCCAGTTTATCGCGACGCGTCCGGAACGCATCATGCCAGCGATGGCACCCGGGGCCTCAATGCCATCAGCGACCCGGGTGGTCCCCGGATCCAGGAATGCTCCCGGAGGCGGGGTGTGGCCCGCAAAGTCCCGTTGACCGGTGGATGAAAGTCCGGGGGCCTGGAGTGGAACTTGGGGGACCGCAGCAGCTGATGTGGCGATTCGGTCACGGCACCCGGCGGGAATTTTCGGTCCGGGCCGGCGTTAGGTCTGAGTATGAAAGCAATCGTGTACCGTGCCACCGGCGATCCGTCTGTTCTCGAGCTCGTCAACCGCGAGAACCGGGACCCGGGGCGCGGGGAGGTGCGCGTGCGGATCATGGTCTCCGCAGTGAACCCCACCGACTGGAAGTCGCGCCGCGGCGCCAAACCGGGCGAGCCCTTGCCCTTCGCGGAGGTCGTGCCGAACCAAGACGGCGCAGGAGTGGTGGACGCCGTCGGACCGGGCGTCGAGCATCTCCACGTCGGTGACAGGGTCTGGGTGGCCTTGGCCGCCTACCAGCGCGCCGACGGCGGGACAGCCCAAGAGTTCGCCGTCCTGCCGGCCGAGCGGGTCTTTCCGCTGCCGGAGAACGCCGGGTTCGACCTCGGCGCAAGCCTTGGCGTTCCCGCGATCACCGCCCACCGGGCCCTGACCATCGCCGAGGACGGCCCGCGGCGGCTCCGCCCGGGAGCCTTGGACGGCAAGGTAGTTCTCGTTGCTGGAGGGGCAGGCGCCGTGGGCCATGCGGCGATCCAGCTCGCCAAGTGGGCCGGCGCCGTCGTGGTCACGACCGTGAGCGGACCGGCGAAGGCTGCACTGGCCACGGCCGCCGGCGCCGATCACGTCATCAATTACCGGGAAACCCACGCCGCCGCGGAGATCCGGCGGATCGCTCCCGAGGGCGTCGACCAGATCGTGGAGGTGGCACCCGCGCAGAACGCGGAACTCGACCTGGCAGTGATCCGCAACCGCGGCTCAGTCGCGGTCTACGCCAACAACGGCGGCGATCAGGTGAGCCTGGACGTGCGCAGGCATTTCAGCCTCAATATCCGCTACCAGTTCGTGTTGCTGTACACCGTTGGCATGGCGGCGGTGCACGCCGCCGCCGAGGACATCAATGCGGCCATCGCCGACGGCGCCCTTCCGGTGGGAGAGGCCGCAGGCCTGCCGCTGCATCGCTTTGACCTGGCTGACACGGCTGCGGCCCACACTGCGGTGGAAGAGAGCATCGTCGGCAAGGTGCTGATCGATGTGTCAGCAGGCTAGCCGATAACGCTCCGGGGGCCTCTCGTGGATCATCACGCCGTGCAGCCGCGGGACGGAGCGGGCCGAGTAGTCCGGACCGCTCGGCGAACCTGTCGAGTTTGGTGACCGGGTGTCTCCCTGCTGGACAGCCGCCGGGTTCTCGTACAGCCTCCTGGACGACGCCCAAACAGCACTGGATCTGGCTGAGGCTGTTGTCGGTGTGCGTCCGCGTTTCAGTTCGACGACGAGCTGCCGAGTCCGGTCCGGTCCCTTATCAGGAGTCGCCGCACCACCCGGCGCTTCCGGATAACTCAGTGCGACCCTCGTGCTGCCGACGGCTTTCCGAACCTTGGGAGCCGAGCTTTTCCGGGGTACGTGACTGAACAAGCCCGAAATCACGCCTGTTGCTGGGCCGCGGGCCGCGGTCCGGTCGGCGTTTTCGTGAGGGATGTTCCGGAGCATCCAGGTGGAAAGCCAGATGATAGCCACGGCCAGGCCGATCAGACCCAGGTGCAGCACAGTCTCCGGAAGATAGTGCGCAAGGCGATGGGAATTGCAGGTACCCGAACCGGCGCCGAAGGCGGATTTGTCAGTGAAACGCTTGCGAGTGGTCATGGGGATCCTTTCCGGGGACTGCGGGAGGGCAAGGTCTGCCGTGACCGGCTGTGTTGCCTTTAGAGAAGGGCGGGGAAAGCGGTGCGGCGTCCGCAGATGGTCAGCATGAGAGCGGCCAGGCCGGCGACGATCATCACGACCGCAAGTACCAGGCCGCTGAAATTTGTCAGCAGGGCGGCGCCGAGGATGCCGGCGGTGAAGATGGCGAGGTTGAAAGCCACGGGCAGGAACCAGTTCGCGACGTCCGAGTCCGCGCCTCCGGTGGTGGTGAGGGCGGCTTGGAGCTGGGCTGCCGCCCCGCCGAACGTGATCCCCCACAGCACGGTCGCGGCGATGATCGCCGGGGGCGATGTGTGGCCGAGCAACAGCACCACCGCGGCGGTGATGAACAGGGCGACGCTTCCGTGGAGCAACAGACGGGGATGGCGGTCCAGGAGCGCGCCCGTGATGACGATTCCGGCGATCGAGGCGACCCCGAAGAGGAAGAGTTCGACGTCGACGCTGAGGGGCGCGATGGCAGCGATGATCACACCGGCGATTACGGCCGCCGCGGTGAGCCCGGCGAAGGCCCACCTCCAGTCGAATGTCGTTCCGAGCCAGGACCCCAGGGGTGTGCCGAAAGCGAATCCGACTGGTGCCGCGACGGAGACGATCCCCAGCGACAGCCCTGCTAGGGAGGGCGGGCTGATCTTCCGGCCATAGGCGGCAGCATTCCCCAGATGATTCCCGAGAACGCGCCGGCGACGAAACGCGACACGAGCGACAGGCGGGCGTCCACTGATTCCAGCCCCAGGAACGCGAGTGCGTGCGACTGCTGCCAGCGGCGGAAAGGACTAGCGAGGCTTCCTCCCGCAAGGATGCGTCCGACCAGAAACTTGGTACCAGGACGATGTCCATGACGGGACCCTACTCCTGCGGAAGGACGAAATTCCCGGGGGAAAGGCCGGGCGGAAAGCCCGGGGCTTCCCTGAAACGAAAGGTAAAAGTAAAGTTCGCGGCATAGCCAGTGAATCGGACTTCATCCTTCATCCGAGAGCGAGCCCACATGGACCGGCCAGAAAAGCGCGGTGTCCAGCGCTTCAACATCACTAAGAACTCAACCGTTGTGCAGGGCGTGACGGGATGAGCAGTCCGTCCTCTTCCTCCGCCGAACCAGTGAAGCGCGAGACTTTTTCCACGCGCAGGCTGTTCATCCTTTCGGCCATCGGTTCAGCTGTGGGTCTGGGCAACATCTGGCGCTTCCCGTACATCGCCTATGACAACGGCGGCGGCGCCTTCCTGATCCCGTACCTGGTGGCGTTGCTGACAGCAGGCATCCCGCTGCTGTTCCTGGACTATGCCGTGGGGCACAAATTCCGCGGCTCCGCCCCGCTTGCCTACCGCCGGCTCCACAGGGCGGCCGAGCCGCTGGGGTGGTGGCAGGTGCTGGTCTGCTTCGTCATCGCAGCCTACTATGCGGTGATTGTCGCGTGGTCCCTGATGTACACCATCTTTTCCTTCACCGAGGCATGGGGCGACGACGCCGAGGGCTACTTCTTCGGGACATTCCTCAAGGTCTCCGAGGCGCCGGGTGTCGGCTTCAATTACGTGCCGTCCGTCTTCTTCCCGCTGCTGCTGATCTGGACCGTTGTCATCATCATCATGGTGGCCGGAATCCGCAAGGGAATCTCACGCGCCAACTCAATTCTGCTCCCGCTGCTGATGGTGATGTTCTTGCTGCTGGTGGTCCAGTCGCTGTTCCTGCCGGGTGCTGCCGAAGGCCTCAACGCCTTCTTCACCCCCGACTGGGCCGCCTTGGCCGATCCGTCAGTATGGGCTGCTGCCTACGGACATATCTTCTTCTCGCTGTCGGTAGGCTACGGCATCATGGTCACCTACTCCTCCTACCTGAAGCGCAGGACCGACCTGACCGGTTCCGGCATGGTGGTCGCGTTTTCGAATTCGGGATTCGAGATCCTGGCCGGCATCGGCGTGTTCGCCGCACTGGGGTTCATGGCCCAGGCCGCCGGAGCCGGCGTAAACGATGTTGTCACCCAAGGCATCGGGCTGGCGTTCGTAGCGTTCCCCACCATTGTTTCCCAGGCGCCGCTCGGGGCGCTCATGGGGGTGCTGTTCTTTGGATCCCTGGTTTTCGCGGGGGTTACATCACTGATCTCCGTCCTGGAGGTCATCGTGGCCGCGGTGCAGGACAAGCTGGGCTGGGGGCGGGTCAGGACTTCACTAGTGGTCAGCGGGCTGGTCGCGGCCGTGTCGCTGGCACTCTTCCCGACGGCAACGGGCCTATACCTCCTGGACACCTCCGATGCTTTCGTCAACAGCTTTGGCATCACGCTCGGGGCGCTGGTGACCGTGGTGGTCCTGGCATGGTTCCTGCGTAAGCTCCCACTGCTGTCGGCCCACCTCAACCGCACTTCGACGATCAAGATGCGCGGGGCGTGGATGGTGCTGGTGGCCGGGGTGGTGCCACTTGCGCTGATCTACCTGGTGTTCAACGAATTCATCAGCAAGATCTCCGCCACCTACGAGGGCTATCCCGAGTGGTTTGTGGGCCTGTTCGGCTGGGGCATGGCTGGCGGGCTCGTGGTCCTGGCTCTGGTATTGACGTTCATCCCCTGGAGCCGCAAATCCAAGGCCCACCATGACCCGGAGTATCAATCCATGATCGACGAGGACGAAGCGGAGGCAGCACGATGACACCGATCGCAATCACCATGATGATCATTGCCATCCTCACGGTGTGGGGCGGCCTGGCGGTTGCATTGCTCAACCTCAAGCGTCACCCCGAGGATGAAGGCGCGCTACCCGAGGAGCACGCACCGGAGCTTTGACCGGCGGGTCATGGACGTGCCTGCCACAAAACGAGCAGGGCCCTGCGCCTTCGTGAGAATCGATATCGACCCTAAGGAGGACTAACGTGACCGGTAAACGCTCGCTCCCTGAGTCTCGGGTTCCAGAATCCCGCGATGCACCCCCGCTCCGCTGGGGGATCATGGGTCCCGGCTGGATTGCGGAACGCTTTACGGAATCCGTGCAGGCGCACACCTCGCAGGTGATTGCCGCGGTCGGCTCCCGCTCCCTGGACCGTTCCGAGGCGTTTGCCGGTCGACACGGCGTCCCCGCAGCCTTTGGCAGCTATGAGGAACTGGCGGCCTCCGACGTCGACGTCATCTACGTGGCCACGCCGCACAATTTCCACTACGAGGCTGCTCTCATGGCGCTCGACGCCGGCAAGCATGTCCTGGTTGAAAAGCCGATCGGCATCAATCGCGAACAGGCGGCAGGCATCGCCCGCCGGGCAGCCGGGACCGGCCTGTTCGCCGCCGAAGCCATGTGGACATTCTTCCTGCCCAAGTTCGACGTCATCCGCCAGGTGCTCGACTCCGCGATGCTCGGGGACCTCACAACGGTCTTTGCTGAATACGGCGAGTACTTCGACCGAAACCACCGGATCTTCGACCCGGCCCTGGCAGGCGGCCCGCTGCTGGACCTCGGGACCTATCCGCTTGCGCTCATCACGTCCGTCCTCGGCGAACCGGACCGCCTCCTGGCGCTCGGTGAACCGCACGAATCCGGTGTCAATGCCCAGCTTTCCGCTGTTATGTCCTTTGCCGGCGGACGCCAGGCCATGATGAACACCCAGTTGTACAATTTCACGCCGACCTCGGCCACTATCGTGGGCACGGAGGCCTCCCTGACCATCGACGGGCCGTTCAATATGCCTGGCGGCTTTACCATCCGCTTCCCGGACGGCACCCAGCTGGCCTATGAAGAGCCGGTCGGAACGCAAGTTGACGGCCTGCACTACGAGGCTGCCGCCGTCGCCGGTGCCATTGCGGCGGGGCAACTGGAGGTGCCGCAGCGGCCGCCCGCCGAATCCATCCGGACCATGGCGGTAGCCGACGCTATCAGGAACCAGCTCGGAATCGAGTTCCCGGGCGAACGGCCACGGAAGCCATGAACCGCACAGCATCCCGCTCGTCTGGGGATTTTGCTTCAGCGTGTGGACATTGACCCTGGTCGGGTCTCTCTGACGCTTGCTGCGGCTGGGGCCTGGCCGAATGTCTCCTGCGGGGGAGGCAGTTGGCTCACCCCGAAGGCGGCCATGGAGAATAACGACTGGGAGCAGGTCACCAAGCTCGCACAGGAAGCTGCCGGACTTAGGCGGGATTAGACGCATGTCGTCGTCGTTTTGCCAGCCCAGACGTTGGGCTGACAGGCGGTCAAGCGCGCTAGGGCGTGAGAAGGGCAACGGCCACTCCGCTATACGGCATTTTATTCAGGAAATCTGCAGCCCTCCGTTGATGTCATATGTCGCGGCCGTGATGAAGCCGGCGTCCTCGCCCATGAGGAACACCATCAGCGCGGCGATGTCCCGCACGGTTCCCACCCGGCCCACCAGGATGTCTGCCGCCATGGCGGCCTTTCGCTCCTCCGTCAGGGTTCCACCCATGATGTCAGTGTCCACGGGGCCGGGCGCCACACAATTGACGGTGACTCCGTGCTGGCCCATTTCCCGGGCCAGTGCCCTGGTGAAGCCGATGATCGCAGCCTTTGAGGCACTGTAGGCCACCTTGGAGTAGGTGCCGCCTCCGCGCTGGGCGGAGATGGACGAGACGCTCACGATCCTGCCCAGCTTCCGCTCGATCATGCCCCTGAGCACGCGCTGGGTGACCAGAAACGTGCCGGTCATGTTGATCTTGAACACCCGCTCCCAGGCCTCGAGCGTCTCGTCCATGAATTCCGTGGGTGAGCTGATGCCTGCCAGGTTGGCCAGGCCTATGATCGGCGGCAGCGTGGATTCGACCTCATCGATGGCAGCGTTGACGGCTGCCGGATCGGACACATCAGCTCCAACCCCGACCGCCTTGACGCCGTAGACGTCGGTGATTTCCTCCGCCGCCTTCCGCGCCGCGCCGCCGTCGATGTCCAGGATCGCAACCGCCCAGCCTCCGCTGGCGAGCATTTCCGCCGTCGCCCGTCCGATGCCGCGCGGGGAGGCGGCGCCGGTCAGCACCGCCGTCCGCTCAGCCGGGAACTTTGCTTGCTGAGTCATGTCCTCAAGCCCCTTGTCGCCTGGTTGTCAGTTCTTGATGTCGAAGTCGTCGGCAGCTACAGCCTCCTCGCCGACGGTGGCCGGCGTACCGGGCTTCACATGCCCTTCCGGACGCTTGCGTGCGTAGAGATAGGTGGCCACAGCGGTTATGCCGAGGCAGGCTGACAGGAACACGAGGCCGGAGCGGTTGTCTCCGGTGGCGTCATTGAACAGCCCCACGGCGTAGGGAGCCACGAACCCGCCGAGGTTACCGAGCGAGTTGACCATCGCCAGCCCGGCTGCTGCCGCAGCGCCGACCAGGGCCGTCGCAGGCATTGCCAGGAACGGGGCAATGGCGGAGTAAATACCCATTGCCGCCAGCGTCAGGGCCAGAAGTGCCAGGATCGCGTTGACCTGGACCAGGTAGCCGGCGGCAAGGAGGCCAATGGCCGCCATGACCATGCTGAGAGTCGCATGAAGGACCCGGTTGCCGGTCCGGTCCGAGCGCTTGCTCCAGAAGTACACGAAAACCGCCGCAATTGTGTAGGGGATGGCAACGATAAAACCGACCTGAGTGGTGGTGAAGTCGCCCAGTGCGGCAACGATCGTCGGCATCCACAGCCCGAGCCCATAGATACCGCAGACCAGTCCGAAGTACAGCGCGGAGTAGGCAATGGTCCGCGGGTCCTTGAGGCCGGCCAGGAAGTGATGCGGCCGCCCCTTCTGGTGTCGGGCAAGCTCATCGTCCATGGTTGTGGTCAGCCATTCGCGCTCGTCGTCGGCCAGCCAATGCGCCTGGCTGGGGCGGTCAGTCATCAGGACCGGGGTCAGAATGCCGAGGATAATAGCCGGGATGCCTTCAATGATGTACAGCCACTGCCACCCCTGGAGGCCCCAGATGCCGTCCATCTGCAGCAGCAGGCCTGAAACGGGTGCGCCGAGGGCGTTGGAGATGGGCTGCGCCAGGATGAAGATGCCCAGCACCGTGACGCGCTGGGCGGACGGGAACCACAGCGTCAGGTAGAACAGGATGGCCGGGAAGAACCCTGCCTCGGCCGCGCCCAGCAGGAACCGGATGATGTAGAAGCTGGTCTCGCCGGTCACCAGGCACATGGCCGTGGCGAAGATACCCCAGGAGATGAGGATCCGGGCGATCCATTTGCGGGCGCCGAACTTGTACATGCCGGCGTTGCTCGGGATTTCCAGCAGGGCATAACCGAGGAAGAAGATGCCTGCGCCAAGGCCATAGGCAGATGCACTCAGGCCAATATCCTCGCTCATGGTCAGCTTCGCGAAGCCGACATTGTTCCGGTCTAGATAGGCAATGAAGTAGAGCAGGACAATGAGCGGCATAATGCGGCGGCGCACCCGGCGCAGAGTGCGCTGGCCCAGCTCGTCGAGTTGATTAGCAGGATTACTGGAAGTCATGGTGCACCTCGCTGTCAGAGACGAGCCCGCCGGGTTCCTCAGCGGAACAGTTCAGGTTTACCACTCTGTGGCGCAATAGTCACCAAATTTGGTGCATCCGTGTGTACCCGGGTGGGGTTCAGTTGATGGGGGCGGGGCCGAGTTCGTCGATGAGCTTCTGCATGGCCACGTACGCCTTGTTCCGGTAGGCGATGAGCTCGGGCGTGCGCTCGGCGGGGACGTTGAGGAAGCCGGCACCGGTCTTGGTGCCCAGCTTGCCGGCCTCCACGAGGTCGCTGAGGATCTTCGGCGTCGCAAAGCGCTCCGGGAATTCCGTCTGCAGGGATTTGTAGCAGAAGTTGTAGACGTCCAGTCCTGCCATATCGGCGATGGCGAAGGGGCCGAAGAACGGCAGCCGGAAGCCGAAGGTGGTGCGGACCAGGGTGTCGATGTCCTCCGCCGTCGCGATCTCCTGCTCCACCAGCTGGGCGGCCTCGTGGAACAGGGCGTACTGGAGGCGGTTGAGCACAAAGCCGGTGACGTCCTTGACGACGGCGGTCTGCTTGCCGGCCGCATGCACGAGGTCACGGACAGCGCCGACGGTGGCCGCCGAGGTGCCGGCGTGGGGGATGATTTCCACGCCGGGGATGAACGGGGAGGGGTTGGAGAAGTGCACGCCCAGGAAGCGTTCCGGGTGCGCGACGGGCTCGGCGAGCTCCGCGATGGAGATGGTGGACGTGTTGGAGCCGATGATGGCGTCCGGGCGGGCGGCGGCGCTGATGCGGGCGAGGGTCTGGTGCTTGATGGCGATGACTTCGGGGACGGCTTCCTCGATGAAGTCGGCGTCCGCCGCGGCTTCCTCGATGTCCTTGGCGGCCCAGAGATTTTGCTCCAATATCCTCGTGGAGCCTTCCGGGAACAGTCCGTCGGCGACGAACTGATCGGATTCGGCCAGGAGCCGCTCGTAGTTCTTCTGGGCGACTTCGGCGGACACATCGGCCAGGGCCACGCGGGCACCGCCGAGCGCCAGGACCTGCGCGATCCCGCCGCCCATGTA
The DNA here is from genome assembly GCF_030812335.1 of Pseudarthrobacter oxydans. Taxonomy (GTDB): domain Bacteria; phylum Actinomycetota; class Actinomycetes; order Actinomycetales; family Micrococcaceae; genus Arthrobacter; species Arthrobacter oxydans_B. Next base: position 228,735 of record NZ_JAUSSN010000009.1, on the reverse strand, counting down.
CCCGGACCCGACGACGGCGATTCGTCGTGAGCTGTTCGGCGTCTCGGTCATGGTCAGTCAGCCTCCGTGTAGTCGGATTCGTAGGAGCCGATCGCGTCCACCTTGGCGGCGGAGGAGGAGCTTTCGTCGAAGCGGTGGCTGAGCCATTCACCCACGAGTTTTTTGGCGAGTTCGAGGCCGATGACGCGCTGGCCCATGGTGAGGACCTGGGCGTTGTTGCTCAGGACCGAGCGTTCGACCGAGTAGCTGTCGTGCGCGGTGACGGCACGGATGCCGGGGACCTTGTTGGCCGCGATGGCCACGCCCAGGCCCGTGCCGCAGATCAGCAGCGCCCGGTCGGCTTCGCCGTCGGCCACTTTCCTTGCCGCGTTGACAGCGAGGTGGGGGTAGGCGGTGGCGTCGTTGGCGCCGACGCCGATGTCCACCACCGACGCCACGCGGGGATCCGCTTCAAGGAGGGCCTTCAGTGCGTTTTTGTATGCGACGCCGGCCTCATCGTTTCCGATGACAATGCGAAAACCTTCGGTGTCAGTCATTTCGTTGTGCTCCATTTCCGGCCCCTGAGGCCGTGTCGGATGTGGTCGGTTCAGGCTTGGCCCGAACCGACGCGAGGTGGCGGGCGATCCGCTCGGAGATCAAGGCGAAGGAGACCGCGCCGGGATCGGGGTTTCCGAGGCTCTTTTCCGCCAGCGGACGGGCGCGGCCCTTGAGCGGGCGGAGATCAGCCGTCCGGTCCGCGGCTGTCTGCGCGGCGGCAGCCGCGGCGGCGAGGGCATCGGGCAGGGACGTGCCGACGTCGAACGCCGTGAGGAAGGCATCCCGGAACGGCAGGAGCGCATCCACCATGGTCTTGTCGCCCAGCTCGGCTTTGCCGAGTTCGGTGATCGCGTCAACGAAGGCGGTGACCGCGGCGGCTGCGTCCCCGGCGGAGTAGCTGTCCCGGTTGCCCAGGGCCAGTCCGGCCGCGATGACCGCCGAGCCCCAAAGCGCGCCGGAGGTGCCGCCGGCGCGTTCGCTCCAGGCCTCCCCGGCCGCGGTGAGGACCCGTTCAACGGAGGCTCCGGCGGCCACAGCCTGCTCGGCAGCGGTGACCGCTGCCTCCACGCCGCGGCGCATCCCGATGCCATGGTCGCCGTCGCCGGCGATCGCGTCCAGCCGGCCCAGTTCCTCTTCGTGTTCGACGACGACCTCCCGCACCTGGCGGAGCACTGCGACGGCCTGCCGGCCCAGGTCCGCTGCCGCCGCCGTGGGGTGTTCAGTCGCTTCGGCGGCGGTCTCGTCGGGCGCGGCGAGTTCGCGGCGGGCGCGGGGTGCGAGGTTGCCCTTTCGGAACGCCGGGGTGTCGGCCGGGGCCGCCCAGTACTGCTCGAGTTCCTCGTCCAGCCAGAGCAGGGTCAGGGAAAGTCCGGACATGTCCAGGCTGGTGACGAGCTCCCCGCATTCGGGCTCCACCACGGTGAGTCCGGCGGCGAGGAGCAGCTTTTCGATTTTTCCGAACAGCAGGAACAGCTCGTCGTACTTGACGGTGCCGAGGCCGTTGACGATCGCCACGACCCGGTCGCCGGCGTCGTGGGGCTTGTCGGCGAGGAGTTTGGTGACGAGCAGGTCGGCGAGTTCCGAGGCCGTGGGCATCGGGTGCTCGGAGATCCCGGGTTCGCCGTGGATCCCCAGGCCCAGGGACATCTGTCCTGCGGGGACGGAAAATAGCGGCGCGTCGGCTCCCGGCAGCGTGCAGCCGCCGAACGCCACGCCCAGCGAGCGGGTGCGGTAGTTCGTGCGGATGGCCAGCCGTTCGACGTCGTCCAGGTCCAGTCCGGCTTCGGCGGCGGCTCCGGCGATTTTGAAGACGGTCAGGTCCCCGGCGATCCCGCGGCGCTTCCCGATCTGGTCCAGCGGGGCGCTGGCGATGTCGTCCGTGACCAGGACCGTGCGGGTCGGGATGCCCTCGGCGTTCAGACGCAGCTGGGCCTGGCCGAAGTGCAGGACGTCGCCGGCGTAGTTGCCGTAGCTCAGCAGGACACCGCCGCCGGCGTTGGCGGCCTTGGCCACCCGGTAGACCTGGCCGGCTGCGGGGGACGCGAACATGTTGCCGCAGGCCGAAGCCGCGGCCAGGCCGGGTCCCACGAGTCCGGCGAAGGCCGGATAGTGGCCGGAGCCGCCGCCGACGACGAGGGCGACCTGCCCGGCCGGGACCTCGGTGGAACGGACGACGCCGCCGTCCACACGGGCAACGTACCCGCGGTTGGCTGCCACAAAGCCGTCCAACGCTTCATCCGCAAAGTCGGCAGGATTATCGAAGATCTGGGTCATCGTTCCTCATCGAATCCGTCGGGGTAATCAGTTCTGGTGGCTACCGGCCGGTTGCTGCCGGCCCTGGGCCACCTGGCTCTTGCCCAGGGTGTAACCGTCGGTCTTGGGCAGGACCTGGCGGCGGAGGTAGTCCTGGTTGCTGGCCGTGACGGACAGGCCGTCGCCGCCGTAGTGCTCGGTGCAGAGGATGCCCTGGAAACCGACGGAGAGCGCCACCTTGAACGCCTCGCGGTAGTTGATGAGGCCGCTTTCCATCGGGGCCGGCATCGCGACGTAGGTGTCGCGGGCCACGTCCTCGTCGCGGATGTAGTTCTTCATGTGCCAGTAGTTGGAGTACGGCAGGGTCTTGGCGACCATCTCGCGCCAGTCCTCGATCGGGCGGTGCAGCCGGATGAGGTTGCCGATGTCAGGGTTGATCCCGACGTTGGCCAGACCGATGTCCTGGACCAGCTGGACGGAGGAATCCGCGGTGCCAAGGTAGGTGTCCTCGTACATTTCCAGCGAGAGCAGCACGCCGACATCGGCCGCGTGCCGGCCGAGATCCCGCAGGCGGGTCACGGCCTTGTCCCAGGTTTCCTTGTCCCCCACCGGGTCCTTGTAGCCTTCGACGGTCCAGAACCAGAGCTGCTTCTTCTGCTCCGCCGTGATGGCCTGGTGCAGCCCGAACGAGACCACCTCGCAGCCGAGCTCGGCGGCGGCGTCGATGGTGCGGTGGCTGTAGGCCAGGTTCGCTTCCCAGTTGCCTTCCTCGATGACGCTGCGGCGGATGGCGGAGATGACCGGGATGCCGATGCCCACGTCTGCGGCGGTCTGCTTGAATTCGGCAAGGCGGGCGGGGCTGAGGTCGCCGGGGCGGACCCAGCTGTCGGTGAGGTCCGCGTTGGCGAAGCCGGCGTCTTTGACTTCGGTGAGGACCTCGGCCCACGCGGAGGCCTCGGCGTCGTTGATCTCGGTTCCCGTGGCGTCGGTGCCGGGGAACTGCAGCAGGGCTGCCGTGATGGGCCAGTTTTCGGCGGTGTAAGCCATGGTGTTCACTCCTTCGTGAATCCCTGTTCCTAGGAACTGCGCCCGACCGGCAGCATGTAGTCAACGACACATTAACTGTCTTGGCGCCACTCAAAACCTATCGGGGGTGGCCCTTCCTTGTGAAGGGTCACTTCTGAGGCGGCCATGACTGCCGTACTGACCTGCTGAGGCTGGGGGACTTCAGCGCCGGTCGTCGATCACGTAGGCGCCGGCTTCATTTGGCGTCGGGCACACCGTCCCCTGACCCTTCCGCTGGCTTGAGCTTCCGGCGTCTGCCCCGGCGGCGGACTATCACCAGGCCAAGCACGACGATGGGGACCAGTACCCAGCCGCCGATGTCGAGAGCGTCACCGAGGGCATGGGCCAGTGCCCCCGCCAGATAGGCGAGGACGCTGAGGCTCGCGACCCAGGCAATGGACCCTGTGATGGTCCACAGCAGGAACTTGGGCCACGGCATCTTGGCAGCCCCCGCGGCAATGGCGCCCCAGAGCCGGACGACAATGATCCAGCGGCCGAAGAACAAGGCTGTGCCGCCGTGCCGTTCGAAGAACGACTCCAGCTGGACGATGCGACTCTCGTCGGCGTGGAAGCGCTGGGCAAGTCGCAGCATCAACGGGCGGCCGCCCACCCGCCCAAGTACGTAGCCAATAGTGCTCCCGATCATGGCGCCCAGGCTGCCGACAGCGATCACGGCAGCGAGGTTCAGATCTCCGTGGCGTGCCGAGGCGTAGGCCCCAAGCAGGACGGCCACGGCGGGAAGCGGCACACCGGCGCACTGGGCCAGCACTATCACGAAGACGCCGAAGTAGTACGCCCATTCGTCCGCAACCCCTGTTTCCGCGGCGACGAAGCCTGCCCAGCCGAGCGCCAGGAAGCGGAGGGCAGATAATCCGGTCATCGCTCACACCTCACTCCGCCAGTCCGCCGCGTCTTCCTAATGGCGGTCCCGCGCTGCCCGCGCCTATTTTGCGGTCGTTGCCCCCGCGACGACACCGGGATGGCCCTTATATACCCTTGTGGCCCTGGCCGCGTCAAGAGCACGCTGCAGTCACAGCCCGACCCGGTGCCGGCACCGCGACTCGGGTCGGATACTTTCACTGGACATCCGACCAGACCGAGGGCCCGGAGAACCGCAAGCCCTACCCCGGTGCGTGAATTCACCCGGAGCGGATGAGGTGCCGCACTTCACAGAGGGCACAGGATGGAGCTGCATCGGTCCGTCGGATCCCGTTTGACCGGCCCGGACTGTGAGGAACATCAGCGGAATCGGTACTAGCTTCACGACACGACTGCGCCGACCATGAGGCCGACGACAGAACATTTCAACGGAAAGCGGTGGACAAAATGAGTACTGCCCATCATCCGGGCGTTTCAACCGGGTGGACCGGTTGGGTCCGTTTCGCCGGAGTCATTCTGATCATCAACGGCGTTTTCAGCGGCCTTCAAGGTCTCGTCGCGCTCACCGGACCCGATACCTACTACTTGTCGACCCAGGGCGCGCTGTTCCTCTTCGACGCGAAGGGGTGGGGCTGGTGGAATGTGGCTCTCGGGGTGCTCCTGATCCTCACCGCTGTCGCGCTCTTCTCCGGTGCAACGTGGGCAAGGATCGTTGCTGTCGTCGTTGCGGGCGTCAGCGCGGTCGTTCAGCTGATGCTCATTCCGGCGCAGCCATGGTGGTCCTTGATCGTAATCGCCATCGACGTGCTGATCATCTACGCGATCATCGCCCACGGCGACGAGCTCCGGACCGGAGAAACGCCCTCGAACGTCGCCTCCTAAACCGAAAGCAAACGAGTTTCCGCTTGACCTGGATGGCAAGGGAAACCGGCAGGGTGCTCCCGTTCCGCACCGTGACATCCCGCGCCGGCGCTCCGATGGGACCGTCCCGGCGCAAGGGCGATGCGCTCACCACCCGTCCGTGCCCGGGCCACCCTTGAACGGCCCAACGATCTTGGTGGTGATCCAACCGCCGTAGAAGTCCCCCTCCTGGGAGGTCACCTGTTCACCGTCGACCTCGCAGGAGTCCATGTGACCCGGGTAGAGGGCGACCCGGGTCCTGAGCGCCTCGAAACCCCGGGCGGGTACCGGGTAGGTCCACCCGGCACGGGGAACAACGCCGCCGCCGGCAACGACATCGAAGTAGTGCGCTTCCCCCTTGAACTCGCAGAAGGTTGTGCCCTCGACCGGGACGAGTACACCGGCAGGGAAAGCCTCAAATGGCAAGTAGTAGACAGGGGGATGACTCGTCTCCAGGACGCGCACTGCATCGGTGGTGTCGGCAATAGCCTGCCCGCCAAGCCGCACGATAACCCGTTCCGATCTCGGCTCGACCCTTGGCGGCCGCGGGTAGTCCCACACCGATTCCTGACCGGCCTTGGGTTTGATGGGCTGGGGACGCCGGAAGAAGCCGGAAACACCGTGAGTAGGAGTCATGTCCCCATGCTCCCATCCTCTGCTGGGATGCCGCCGTGAAAGCCAGGTCTCCACTGGCTCAGGCGGCGGAAAGTGCAGCGAAGGCAGGTGACGGGGCCGGAGTTGGGAATCGGAGACGATCACCGCGCCGGGATTGCCGACCGCGCACGGGTCGGACGTGTCGCACCCGGGGACGGGGGCAATCGCCGGTAACCTGCCAAGGGAGTCTTGGAAGGGGCGGTGTTGTGGACATTCTGAGCGGCGTAAGCGGCGACTCGTTGAAGGTCCTGGTCTGGCTGTCGGCCATTGCCACAGGGCTGCTGCTGTGTTTCTGGCGGCCTAGCCGCGTTGACTTGGCTGCGCTCGGCTCCGTCCTCGTCTTTACCGTGGTCAACATCGCAGCGGGTGTATACGTCCTATCCCATCTCGGTGATTCGCGCTGGGGCGGCGGCGCGGAAGAGCGGCTGGACGCTCCCTCGCTGGCTGACACCCCTGTTGTTGGACAGTTCCTCGGCCCCTTGGACGTGCTGCTGGACGGTGTAGTGGAAGGAGTGAATGAATTCACCGATTTCCGGGCCTCGCTGCCGGTCGCAGTGGAATTCCTGGCAGCAGCCGGCTGGGCCCTCGCTGTTGCCGTGCCCCTGGGCCTGTTGGCGCTCGTGGTGAGCTACCGGGACGCCCAGCGCCGTAAGGCCGAGTCTGCGAGATTCAACTTGCAGGTCGAACAGCTCAGCACTGAACTCGACGAAATCAAGCGCCACCTCGGTTACCCGAACCGGGGTTAGCCCCGGAAGTGCATCCCGGAATGGGCGGGCCCCGGGGGCTTTCGGCCCGTGACAGCGGACTCGGCGGTCTGGAGGATTGCCCGATGACGAAGCGACAAAACTGGAAACAGCCCTACACGCCAGCTGCAGTGATCGCAGGGCTGGTGGCATCCGGCTACCTGTTCCGGCGCTTTCAATTGCGCTGGGGTGCCACCCCCGCCGAAGCCGACGGCGGGCTTCCGGGCGACGACTTCATGTCCGTTGCCGGTCTGCAGTCAACGCGGGCGATCACCATCGAGGCTCCGCCGGATGCGGTGTGGCCCTGGTTGGCGCAGATGGGTCAGGGACGCGGCGGACTCTACAGCTACGACTTCCTTGAAAACCTGGCCGGTTTGGACATCCACAGTGCTGACCGTATCCACCCGGAGTGGCAGGACATCAAGGCAGGCGACCGCTTTCACCTGGCACCGGCTGCTTCCGCAGACTTGGAAGTGGGGTTGGTGGAGCCGGGCAACGCCTTTGTGCTGCGCGTTCCTCCCGGTTCCCCTCCCGGCCCGTTCGATTTTTCCTGGGCATTTGTCCTGAAGCCCCGGCCCGACGGCGCCACCCGGCTGCTGGTGCGGGAGCGCTATGCCTACCGGCAGTGGTGGGCCCGGTGCCTGGTCGAGGCGGTGGAGGTTGCCAGTTTCATCATGTCCCGGCGGATGCTCCACGGTATCAAGAGCCGCTCAGAGGGCCACGTTTTGTAGCGTTCCTTGAGCCGCTGGGGGATGGCCGTCACTTGCCGTCTGGGGCGGGCCCGGTCAAGCCAATCTCTGAGCAACGCGGCAAGGAGTTCTGGCCGTTCGTGCATGAGTGCATGGCCTGCGCCGTCTACTACCGCCAGGGTGGCGTGCGGATAGCGCTCGAGTAGGTCCATTGCGTCGGTATACCCGACGACCGAATCGCGTCGTCCGGCCGCGATCAGGGTCTGCGCCGGGAAGGTGGCCGATCCGACGTCGACCGTCCATGCGGCGAAGATCCGGCCCAGCCGGGTCGCGTCGACGAGCGTCTTGCCCGGCACGATATGGCTGCGGTAGCGGCGGGCGGTGGCCGGTGGGCGCACGACGAAGTATTCATCGAAACCGTACCGTTGCTCAGGTTCGAGTTCGTCCTATGCCGTGGTCAATCTCGTCCAAACCTCCCAAGAAAGCAGCGTGCGGATCATGATGTGGGCGGAATCCCGTTTAACGCGCAAGACGTGCCACTAGCGATCTTGGCGTTGGGACTTGGCGTGGTCCGCGCGTTCAAGCAGTCGGGACACCATGTAGCCGGTGACGAGGCCCCAGAACGCCGGATGGATGTTGAAGAGACTCAAACCGGAGATGGTCACGACGAATGTCACCAGGGACCCCAGGGTGAAGGCTGTGGCGAAGGCGGTCACGAAGGCCTGCTGGAGAGCCCGCAGCATCGCAATGCCGCCTAGGGCCAAGATGAATTCCTTGGGCGTGGCGAGCATGAGGCGGGTGAGGGTGGGGGCCAGGAGGGCACAGACCATGGCCAGGATGCCGAACACGACGGCAGCTGTGTACTGCCGCTGCCTGCTTCCCGAGGAGGTCATGAGGGCGTTGGTGGGCCCGGTCACGCAGGCTGAAACAGCGCCGCAGCAGGCGTTGAGCAAGGAAAACGCGCCGGAAACGATGGCAAAGACGTTGACCGGCGGATTGTGGCCGGCGGCGCGGAGCACGGCGACGCCCTGGCCATTCTGAACAAACAACACGGTGAGGGCCAGGGGAACAACCAGCTCGAGCTGGGCAGCCCAGGTGAACTCAGGAAGCGTGAAGACGGGCGTGGCCAGGATTGGTCCGCCGTCCCGGAGGGCAAATTGACCACTCGCCGCCACTGCGAGGCAACCGACCACGAGGGTGCCGAGCACCGGCGGAACGAGCCTGCCTAGGGCGGGCACGGCTGTGAGGACCAGGAAAGCCGCCACCATCGGGACAGCAACCACAGGGTTGGCCTGGGTTGAGGCGACGATGTCTGTGCCGAATTTCAGGAACACAGCGGCCACCATGGCCATCACGAGGGGCATCGGGACGGCCGCCATGATGCGGCGCGCCATTCCGGTGGCACCCAGGGCGAGGATGAGAACAGCGGACGTGAAGAAGGCGCCGACGACCTCAGGAAAGGACAGGTGCTGCAGCGACGGGCCGAGGAGCACCGTGCCGGGAATGGACCATGCGAAGCCCAGGGGCTGACGATAGAGGAGCGACATGAAGACGGTCGCGGCCCCGCCCGAGAAAAGGATGGCAAACACCCAGGAAGCGAGCTGGCCCTGGGTAAGTCCTCCCGCTGCTCCAACGGCCAGGGTGACCGCTATCGGGCCGGAGCTGGAGAAGATGAGACCGATCACCCCATTGGATACATAGGGAGTGCCCAGGTCACGGAGGAATTGGCGTACGCCTGCGGGGCGACCCTCGGGGCGTTCAAGCAGCGGTTGGGACTCCGCAGCCACAGCGGCCTCCGCGTGGGGCATGGCGGGCGGGATCAGACGGGATCGCGGCATTCTGGCTCCTGGGATCGGCGGAAAAATACTGGCGCCCCGGAGGTGACACTCCGGGGCGCCTTCCGTGCCAGATCCGGGGCCGGCACCGATTGCGAGGGGTGGTTCCTACTTGTGCTGGCCTTCCTTGGCGAGGACGTAGTCATAGACCACTTCTTCGCCGGTCTGGCCGTCCGTGCGTGGACGCGGGTCCAGCATCAGCTCGGGCTTGACTGCCGATGCGATGTCATCGGCGTTGTGAGCATCGCCGGGGAAGTACAGCTGCTGGGTGACAGGCTGGAAGCCGGGGGCGGAGACCTTGATGTGGATGTGCGCCGGGCGCCAGGCGTGCCACCCGGCCGCGTTGATCAGCTGTCCGCAAGCTCCGTCCGTGGGAATCTGGTACGGCGCCGGGCGCATCGTGTTGATTTCGAAACGGCCGTCGTCGTCTGCCTTGACCGTGGCGCGGAAGAGCCACTCGGGGAGGCCCGGGGCGTACTGGGAGTAGAACCCGGCGCTGTCCGCGTGCCAAATTTCCACCTGGGCTCCCTGGATTTCATTGCCTTCGGTATCAGTGAAGTGGCCCGTGAAGTGCAGCGGGGTGCCCTCCTCGTCCTCGCGCATCTCCACGGTGCCAGGGCTCTGGAGTACGGGGGAGCCGGGCACGTAGTAGGGTCCCTCGATGGTGCCCACGGTGCCTGGACGGTCCTGGGAGTTGACGTCCTCGACAGTGTGTTCCAGCCACACGTCCAGGAACAGCGGCCATTCCCCGTCCGTCCCTACCTTGATCAGCCAGGCCTTGAGGGCGTTGTATTCCTCGTAGGTGACCTGGTGTTCGACGACGATGTCGTTGGCGGCCTTGATAAGTGCCCCTGCCAGCAGGCTCACCCGTTCCTTCGGCACATCCAGATGAGCGAGCTTTCCTGAGGCGGTAAAGCGTTCGGTGGCCTTTGAGCCGGCTTCGACGGCAGTGCCCTCGTCCTCTGTGCGGGTGTCCGCTTGGGTCTCAGTCATGGTGTTCTCCATACTCTTCATTGAACAGGGGAGGAAAGATTCCTGCACCCGTTGCGAGCCTCCGTGCGTCAGGATTTGAATCCGCGGTGACGTGGCTGCGCGTGATGTCTGTCTCATGGTAAGCCTCGCGATCAGGACGCCACAAATATCGATTTGGGGGCTTTTATGTCATAAAGCCTACATAGTTGCACCCTTGGTCGAACCTAGGTATTTGCCTGATGTGAGGGTGGTCACGATAGGACAAAATTGGCTGACAACGTTCCCCGTCGGCGCCACCGTCTGACCCGGACCTGCCGCCAATCCGCACAGCACTCTCCAATGAAGGAGCAGCCATGACCGAGAACCTGAACCATGTCCGTGAGGTCCTTGCCGACGCAGTGATCGACGACCGTGAGAACGGCGTCATCCGGGCCAAGCGCGAAATTTTCACCGATCAGGAGATTTTCGAACTGGAGATGAAGCACATCTTCGAGGGCAACTGGGTTTATCTCGCGCACGAGTCCCAGATTCCCAACGTGGGGGACTACTTCACCACCAACATTGGCCGCACCCCCGTGGTGATTACCCGCGACAAGGACGAGAACCTTAACTGCATCGTCAACGCATGCTCCCACCGCGGCGCCATGCTGTGTCGCCGGAAGACGGACAACCGCACGACGTTCACTTGCCCGTTCCACGGCTGGACGTTCAAGAACTCCGGTGAGCTGCTGAAGGTCAAGGACTCCCGCAACGCCGGCTACCCGGAGAGCTTCAACAAAGAGGGTTCCCACGACCTCACCAAGGTTGCCCGCTTCGAGTCGTACCGCGGCTTCCTGTTCGGTTCCTTGAAGGCTGACGTTCTCCCGCTCAAAGAGCACCTGGGTGACGCCACCAAGGTGATCGATTCCATCGTGGATCAGTCGCCGGAGGGCCTCGAAGTGCTGCGTGGGGCATCCACGTACACCTACGACGGCAACTGGAAGGTGCAGGCCGAGAACGGCGCCGACGGTTACCACGTCACGGCCGTGCACTGGAACTACGCCGCCACCACGGCCCGCCGCAACTCCGGCGACTCCGCCAACACCACCAAGGCCATGGACGCCGGCAAGTGGGGCAAGGTCAAGGGCGGCTTCTATTCCTACGATCACGGTCACCTGCTGCTGTGGCAGGAATGGACCAACCCGGAGGACCGCCCGCTGTGGGACCGCCGCGAGGAGCTCGTTGCTAAGTACGGCGAGGAGATGGCGAACTTCATGATCAACATCTCGCGAAACCTCTGCCTGTACCCGAACGTTTACATCATGGACCAGTTCTCCTCGCAGATCCGGCACTTCCGTCCCATCTCCGCGGACCAGACCGAGGTGACGATCTACTGCATCGCACCCAAGGGCGAATCGCAGGAGAACCGGTCCAAGCGCATCCGGCAGTACGAGGACTTCTTCAACGCCACCGGCATGGCCACCCCCGACGACCTCGAGGAGTTCCGGTCCTGCAACAAGACCTACTGGGCCACGTCGGCGCCGTGGAACGACATGACCCGCGGGTCCACCCACGAGATTGCCGGCCCCGACGAACAGGCCAAGGCGCTGGGCATGACCAAGGTGATCGCGTCCGGCGTGCGGACCGAGGACGAGGGGCTCTACCCGATCCAGCACGGGTACTGGAAGGAAGTCATGGACCGGGCCCTGGCGGAAGAGGAACAGTCCGCACTGGACACCGTTCCTGTCACCGCCTGACCTAGACCACGTGGAACCAGAGAGAGTGCATAACCCATGACAAACCTGATCAGAACAGTTGCGGCGCTCAAGAGCGCTGAGGAGATCGCCACCCTCGAAACCGTCCGCGCCTTCCTGTACAAGGAGGCCCGGCTGCTGGATGAACGCCAGTTCGATGAATGGCTTGAGTGCTACCACCCGGACTCCGAGTTCTGGATGCCCGCATGGGACGTCGACGACCGGTTGACCGAGGACCCGCAGAACGAGATCTCGCTCATCTATTACGATAACCGCGGCGGCATTGAGGACCGTGTCTTCCGGATCAAAACAGACCGGTCGTCGGCAACCTCCCTCCCGGAGCCCCGCACCGGGCACAACCTCACAGGCATCGAGATCGTGGAGCACGACGGCGACCAGGTGAAGGTGCGCTTCAACTGGTTCACCCTGTACTTCCGCTACAACACAACCGACACCTACTTCGGGACCAGCTTCTACACGATCGACCTCGCCGGCGAGGCGCCGGTCATCATGAAAAAGAAGGTCATCCTGAAGAACGACTACATCCACCACGTGGTGGACGTCTACATGATCTAACGGCCGGGCGCCGGTGCCCGGCACTTCCCGGGCACCGGCGTGCACGGTTCCGAACCCCGTGCCCACCGGGCACATCCGCACTTTCCGGGTCGCGACGACGCGACCCCCAGCAGGAGGAAATCATGGGCCACAAAGTAGCCCTCAGCTTCGAAGACGGCGTCACTAAAGTCATCAAGGTAGGCGACTACGAGACGGTGATGGACGCCGCATACAAGGCCCGGATCAACATTCCGTCAGATTGCCGGGACGGCGCCTGCGGCACCTGCAAGGCCTTTTGCGATTCCGGCTCCTTCGACCCCGGCGACTTCATTGACGACGCGATGACGGAGGACGAACTCGCCAAGGGCTACATGCTGACCTGCCAGGCGGTCCCGGAGTCGGACCTGGCCATCCAGATCCCTGCCACGTCGGCATCCGCGAAAACCTCGGCCACCACCTTCACGTCCACCATGACGGAACTCAACAAGCATTCGGAAACCACGGTTTCCTTCAGCCTGGAGGTCGAAAACCGCGACGCCCTGGCCTTCCTCCCGGGCCAGTACGTCAACCTCAAGGTCCCCGGAACCGACGCGGAGCGCTCCTATTCGTTCAGCAGCGGCCCCGAGGTTCATGCCGCCTCCTTCATGGTGCGGGTAACGCCGCAGGGCGCGATGTCCGAGTACCTGCGCGACCGGGCGGCGGTGGGCGACACCATCGAACTCACAGGTCCCTACGGTTCGTTCTTCCTGCGGGAGCCCAAGCGCCCCCTGCTGCTCCTGGCGGGCGGCACCGGTCTGGCCCCGCTCTTGTCCATCCTCGAGAAGCTCACCGAGAACCCGCCGTCGACGCCGGTCCACCTGATCTACGGGCTGACCCGCGAGGCAGACATCGCCGGCCTCGACTGGCTGCGGGAATATGAGGCGAAGCTGCCCGGATTCACCTGGGACTACATTGCCTCCGAACCCGGAACGTCCGCTCCCCACACCGGCTATGTCACGCAGATCATCGAGCCGTCCCATCTGAACGACGGGGACGTTGACATCTACCTGTGCGGCCCGCCCCCCATGGTCAATGCCGTGTCGAAATGGCTGGACGCCGAGGGCATCAAGCCCGTCAACTTCTACTTCGAGCGCTTTGCCCCGAAGGAGGCCACCGGCGGCGACGCCGAGACCGGTGCACCGGCAGCCGTGGAAAAGATCCAGGCCGAAGGCGACACGATGACCCGCAGCGAGGCCGTCTCGTCCCTGGAGACCGGACGGCTGGATTTCCGCAAGGAGGACAGCTTCGCCCAGCTGGACGCCCGCATGGGCCTGGAGCTCGCCGTGAGCGAGCTGATGCTGGGCCGCCTCACCGAGGAACAGCTGCACCAGTTCCGGCGGCTCGCCGAGGCCACCACCCGCTCTGTGGCGGGCGGCGTCGTTCAGGAACCGGGTGAGTTCGCGCGGACCAACGAGGAGTTCCACGAATACCTCTTTATGATCTGCGATAACCCCATGCTGCTGGAGTCCTACCGCCGGCTCGATGTCCACGCGCAGATGGCTGCGGCCTTCGAGATCGGGACGCACATCTTTGAGCGGGTCACGCGGGACCACGTTGATGTCGTTGATGCCTTCGAGCGTCAGGACAAGGCGCGGGCGCGGGAGGTCATCATGGCCCATGCGCACGACGCCAAGGAAACCATGGCTACGGCGATCGATGCCAAGGCTGGCCACTGATGACGCAGCCATATGCTGGTCAGTTCATTACTCCGGGCCGCTATGCCGGCAAGGTAGCCCTTGTGACCGGCTCCGCCCAGGGCATTGGCCAGAAGGTAGCGGAGCGGATCGGGGCCGAGGGCGGCGCCGTTGTCCTCGTGGACCGGTCCGACCTGGTCCACGAGGTGGCGCAAGGGATCGAGGAGGCCACACAGGGCTCCGGTTCAGGAGGCTCGGCCTCCGCCGTGACCGCAGATCTTGAGACCTTCGCAGGTGCGAAGCAGGCCGTGGAGGCTGCGCTGGCCGCCCATGGCCGGGTGGACGTACTGGTCAACAATGTCGGCGGCACGATTTGGGCCCGCCCGTACGAAGAGTACGACGAGGAGAAGATCGAGAAGGAGATCCGCCGCTCACTCTTTCCCACCCTCTGGACCTGCCGGGCTGTGCTGCCGGCCATGCTGGAACAGGGCTCCGGCACCATCGTCAACGTTTCATCGGTGGCCACCCGCGGGCTGCACCGGGTGCCCTATGCGGCGGCGAAAGGCGGAGTCAATGCCCTAACGCAGTCGTTGGCCATGGAGGTGGGCGGACGCGGCATCCGCGTGGTCGCAACCGCCCCGGGGGGTACCGATGCGCCGCCCCGCAAGGTCCAGCGGGGGCCGGAGGCCGAATCCTCCATGGAAAAGGCCTGGTATCAGGTGATCGTCGACCAAACCGTGGATTCTTCTTTCTTCAAGCGCTACGGGACCTTGGACGAACAGGCCGCGCCGATCGTATTCCTTGGATCAGATGAAGCGTCTTACGTCACCGGAACCATCCTTCCAGTTGCTGGCGGGGACTTGGGCTAAGGCCACGGGTGATGAATTCCCGCAGCCCGGGCCGGGCGGTCCGCACCAGTAGGATTGCGGTCATGACGTCGGGCTCCATAAGCGGTGAAATGGCAGAGGACCTTCCGCTCGTCGGCCGGCGGGGGGTCTTCGAGGAGCTGTTGGAGATGCTCCGGACCGTCCGCAAGTCAGAAGTGGGCGCAGTGGTGATTTCCGGGCCATCGGGCTCCGGGAAGACCGCAGTGCTCGATTTATTTCTTGAGCACTGCCGCACCGGCGTCCGTGGTGTCCGCGTACTGTCCGCCATGGGCGACGAGTGGGAGGCTCAGTTTCCCCTCGCCGGTTACTCCCAGCTAATGCTCACGGTGCCGCTCCGCTCGGCCAAGGATTACGACGGCGGCCCGCCCGTTCCCTCGGGCCCCGTCGCGGCTCTCACCCCGGCCCAGGTGGTCAACTACGCGTCGACGCTGAGCGCCCACCTGGAAGGGCTGCAGTCGCACGGCACCGTAGTTGTCGCCGTCGACGACGTTCACAAACTCGACGCCGAGAGCCTGCGCATCCTCACCTTCGTCATGCGCAGGCTGCACGGAAAACGGATTCTGTTCCTGCTCACGATCAACCCTGATGACGCTTCACGTGTCCCCGTAGGTGCGCTGGACTTCCTTTCCGGTCATCAGGTCACCCGTATCCCGCTGGATCCGCTCACTCCGCAGCAGGTCCAGCATCTTGCCCGGACAACGCTCGGCATCGACCTTAGTGCCACGGCGGCCCACGGGCTGGTCCAGCACACCGGCGGAATTGCGCAACCGGTCGTCGAGCTGCTCCGCGAGTTACCAGCGGAGACGTGGCAGTCGTGGTTTCCCTCCCTGCCCCCGACCTCCCGGGTGCGCGCCCGGATGCGCAGCGTACTGGCAGCGGCGTCTCCCGGGCTGGTCTCTCTGGCAGAGGCTGCGTCCGTGCTTGGACGCAGCGCGGGTCTGGCAGAGGTTTCCCAGGTCAGCGGGCTGGAGTCGGTCATGGAGGTACTCGACGAGGGACACCGGGCAGGGCTGCTGGGGCTGACTGTGGATCAGGCCCGTTCTTCCGTGGTGTTCTTTGAACCAGGCACAGCCGAGGCCATCTACGAACAGATCGTCCCCAGCCGGCGCATAGCGCTGCACCGGCTGGCAGCTGAGGCCGTACAGGCCGAGGGTGAGCGTCTGGGTCACCGCGTCGCAGCGACTCCCGGTCCAGACGAGGCCCTTGCTGAGGAGTTGGAGGAGTATGCCCGGGGCCAGGCCGTGCTGGGGGTGTGGCAGGATGCCGCGACGGCACTGTTCTCCGCGTCCCGGCTTTCGAAGGACAACCGGTCCCGGAACGACAGGCTGTTGAGGGCCGTGGATGCCCTGGTGGGCTCCGGCAACATAGCCCAGGCGCAGATGTGGAGCGCGGCAGTGGACGCCCTGCCGTCCTCACCGCTCCGCTCCTCAGTCCTGGGATACCTCTCTACCGTGTCCGGACAAAATGACAGCGCGCAGACGCAGTTGGAGATGGCCTGGCGCACCTGCAACCCGCAGCGTGATCCCGCGGCCGCGGCGCAGGTCGCGCAGCGCTTCGTCCTGCACGGGGTAGCGTCCTGGGACGGCCCGCTGATTACCGGCTGGGCTGAACGGGCTATGGAACTTACGCAGCCGGGAACTCCCGCGCACATTGAATCAGAGGCAATCTACGGCTTAGGCCTGTATGCGCAGGGCCGGCTTTCGGAGGCGGAGGCCTCCTATCACCGGGCCTTCGAACATGCTGCCGAAAACGCCCAGAAGCAGCGGGTCCAGATGGGTGCCGGCTGGCTGGCATTGCGCCTTGACAACGTTGAGTCGGCGTTGGTGAACTTCGAGGCGGCTGCTCCCACTGAATACCGTGGCGGCTCGATGCGGATTTCTCTCTGGGCCGAGGCCTGGCTGGCGCGCACCCACCTGGTGCTTGGCAACTGGGATGCGGCTGCCGCCACCGTGGCGCGCGCCTCCGTCCGCCTCGAGACCACGCGGATGCCGCTGATCCGGCCCCTGCTTTACTGGACTGCTGCGGAGCTTTGGTCCATGCGGGGGGACTGGGACCGGGCCCGATACTACGTTTCACAGGCCGCAGTGCAGCCGGGGACCTACCGGGCCATGCAGGTGCCGGCAAGCCTTGCCCGGGCCCGCTTCCACGAGGCGCGGGCCGACTATGAAGGTGCTTTGGCTGTGCTGCAGCCGCTGACGGAGCTGGACCCCTGGACGGAGAAGCGGGTGTCCTTCTGGCCCTGGCAGGACACCTACGTCAACGCCCTGGTCATGACTGACCAGCTCGACGCCGCCGACTCGTTCCTCACCGCGTTTGAACGGGTCCCGCGAGAGCGGGAAGTGCCGTCGGATCTGGCGCGGATGGCGTGGGCAAGGGGCCGGCTTGTGGCCGCCCAGGGGGACCCTGACACTGCCAGGGAACACTTCGAGGCGTCCCTGGGCCACCTCCGCGGACTTAACCGGCCGTATTTGCGGGCCCGGATCAGCTTTGCCTTCGGCCAGAGCATGCGCCGGGCGGGCAAACGTCGTTTGGCGTCCTCGGTCCTGCGCGTGGCCCGAGATCTGTACGACACCCTTGGGGCGGCCACCTACGTGGAGCGGTGCGACCGTGAGCTCAAAGCAACAGGTCTCGACATTGGTAACCTGCCCGATCCGGCCGATCCCGTGCTGATGGCGGCCAGCGAGCACCACCTACAGCTAACAGTGCAGGAACGGGCGGTGGCCGAACTGGTAGCGGCCGGGGCCACCAACAAGGAGGCTGCCCGCGCCCTGTTCCTGGCGGAGAAGACGGTGCAGTACCACCTGACCCGGGTCTTCCGGAAAATGGGGATCCGCTCCCGCAGCGAACTTGCGGCTGCGTTCCGGGCCAAGGACTGACCCGGGACACAGCTTGTTCTGATGCAAGCAGGGGTAATTCGGCCCGGCGTTTACTTGACGTCGGACGGGTGCTTGGCGAGCGGCACCACCGAGATGGCCATGAACGGGAACAGCGGCAGGTTCTGCAGGATCTCGTGAAGTTCGTCGTTCGAATCGACGTCGAAGATTGAGTAGTTGGCGTACTCCCCAACCACCCGCCAGATTTCCGGCCACTTTCCCGAGCGCTGCAACTCATGCGAGTAGGCCTTTTCCTTGGCCTTGATCTCCGCGGCTTCAGCGGCGGGGAAGTCGGCGGGCAGGTTTACGTCCATGTGGACAAGATATTTCACGGGTGTACTTTCGGAAGTTGGGATGTTATCGGTCTGAGCGGTACAGGGAGAGCTTGTCTTCATCAACAGCTGTGCCTACGCCCGGTCCCTCGGGAACACGGATGCGACCGCCGGTGATGGCCAGTGGTTCGGCCAGGAGGTCGTCGGCCATGTCCAGGTAATTGGACAGCTCCGCTGCACGCTTGGCCGTATGGGCGAAGGCGGCGCCGAAGACCACCGAGGCAGCCGTGCCGACCTGGGTGTCGATCTGGTTGCCTATGTAAACATCGATGCCCATACCTTCGGCCATCCCGACGATTTTGGCCGCCTCGGTAAAACCGGACCGGGCCGTCTTGACAGCCAGGAGGTTTGCGCCGCCGGTGAGGATTTCCCGTGCGGCCTCACCAAGATTGGCGGCAGACTCGTCCGCGGCAATGGGGATGGGGGAGTTCGCCACGAGGCGACGGCGCCCGAGGACTTCGCGCGCATCGTCGGGCTCCTCCAGGAACTGAAGTCCCAACTCCGCCGTGCGTCGCAGCACCTCTGCGGCCTCGTTGGCGGACCACCCGCGGTTGGCGTCCATGTAAAGCTCAGCGTCCTCGCCAAGCCCATCCCGCAGTACCCGGGCGGCCTCGATGTCGAGGTGAAGGGGGCGGCGGCCGGTCTTGAGCTTGAACGTGTTGATGCCATAGGTCTCGCGGAACCCCAGCGCCAATGCCAGCAATTCCTGGGCAGGCTTGAAGCCGAGCATATGGGAGACCCGGAGCGAGTCGGAGTACCCGCCCAGCAGCTTTGTGACCGGCTGCCCGAGAGTCTTGCCAATGACGTCCCACAGGGCGATATCCACGGCTCCCTTGGCCGTCTGGTTGTGGACAGTCCGGTTCAGGATCTCCTGGACCTTCTCGCGGTCAAAGATGTCGACCCCGATCAGCTGCGGGGCAAAAATATCCTCTACTACCGCGACGATGGACTTCTGCGTCTCCCCATAGGTGTAGGGGCGCGGCGGTGTGTCGGCAGTGCCCACGACCCCGTCGTCGGTGCGAAGCCTGATGAGCACATGGTCTGCCTCGTGCATGGATCCGGAGGCGAAGTGCAGGGGGTGGAGATAGGGGATCGAGTAGGGAATCGCCTCAATGGCTGCGATCTTCATCAGCGGGTCAACCTTTCATCAGTGGGAAACGGTGCGGGGCCGGGGTGCGGGGGCAGGTGCCCGGGCTCTGCAGTCGCGGTGTCAACGACTTCGAGGAAATTCTGCAGCAGGGCGGAGGGATGCCCTCGCATCCAGGCGACTGCGAGTTCCACCGCAGGGACGTTTTCAATCTCCCGGTAGACAACGCCTTCGAGTTGGATGGCCCGCACGCTGGACGGCATGACGGCCACCCCGCCCCCTGCGGCCACAAATGCCAGCATCGTGGAGGTCTCTCCTACCACTTGGGCAATGCGCGGCCGGAAGCCCGCCTGGCGGCACAAGTCTGACGTGGTGCGGTAGAGCACAGACTCGGGTGCATAGGCGATGAACTCCTGGTCCTGCAGTTCGTGCATGGCCACATTCCGGTCTATCGCCAGGGCGCTGAACGAGGGAAGCGCGACGACGAGCGGCTCCTTGGCCACAATCCGGTAGTCGATGTCCGGGGACGCAACGGGGGGGCGCAGCAACGCGGCGTCCAACGTACCCTCCCGCAGCCCTGCTTCCATGGAAGGTGTGAGCATTTCGCCGTGCAGCGCCAGGGACAGTCCGGGCAGGACCTGCTTGGCAAGGCGGGCGATCTGCGGCATAACGCCGTAGGTTGCCGACCCTGAGAAGCCCACCCTCAGAACGCCGGTGGCGCCCTTACCCACTTGAGAGACATCGGCCTGAAGTGTCGCCAACTCGTTGACGATCTGCCGACCGCGATCCAGCAGGAGTTGGCCAGCCGCTGTGAGGTCCACCCTCCGCGTGGTGCGGTTGAGCAACTTCACGCCGAGCTGGTCCTCCAACTGACGGATCTGCTGCGAGAGAGGTGGCTGCGCCATGTGGAGGCGCTTGGCGGCGCGGCCAAAGTGCCGTTCCTCGGCAACCGCGATGAAATAGTTCAATTGGCGGATGTCCAAGGTGCTGCCGTCCTTCTGCCGGGGACCGGCCTCAAGGATGCTGCCCTGTGCGCGGTGATTAGTTCAAATAATAACCATAATAAGCACTACTAGGTCATTTAGCACGCGTAATAATGTCAGGGCAGCATCACGCGGGCTACCTGAGTTGCTCCGAAGGGATGCTGTCCCTTGTCCGCCCTTCGACGATCTCCTCCACTCTGTGCTCGGCTTCCTCCAGCTTTCGCTGGCGGGGGACCAAAATGGTCACGACTGCGCCGACGAGGGCTACGGCCCCATAGATATAAAACGCTGTGGCCCCGCCAATGCCTGCGGCAGCCAGCCAGCCACCGATGATGGGTCCAAGTATCCCGCCGAAGCGTCCCACACTGGCACACCATGCCACGCCAGCGGCCCGGGCATTGGTGGTGTAGTAATTCGACTGGAATCCATAAATCAGGACCTGGGTGCCCAGTGTGCCTACCCCGGCGAAGGCGATGAAGGTGAACAGCAAGGGCAGCGGGAAGCTGAAGGTCATCAGCACCAGGCTGATGGTCGCCAGAACAAAGGTGGAGGCGATGACCCGCTGGGGGCCGCCCTTGTCAGCGAGACGCGAAAGCAGGAGACCGCCCGCAACGGCACCCAGGTTCAGCGCCAGGGGGAAGAACAGGGAGTATGTGCGCCCGTAGCCGTAGCCTTCCATGATTTTCGGCAACCATGTGTTCAGGCCGTAAGTCAGGAGCAGGCCACAGAACGACATCAGGCCAAGCAAAATGGATGGCACAGCGAACTGCCGGGAGAACACTGCGGCGAAACCTGTTTTTTGCGGTGCGGCGCCCACCTGCTGAATGACCCGTTCCTCGATAAGCGGAACGCCGGTGCGTTGGGAGGCGGCCTGGGCTTCCTGCTCACGGCCGCGGGCCAGCAGCCAGCGCGGAGACTCAGGGAGCTTGAACCACGCGATGGGCACGAGGAGGACGAGGGGTAGGGCGCCGATCATGAACAGCCCGCGCCAGCCGATGTCATTGAGCAGCAGGATGCCCAGGATTGATGCCAGGACGCCGCCTGCAGGGACTCCGGAATACACAATTGCGTTGTAGAACTGACGTCTTCCGGCGGGTGCGAATTCAGCCATGGTGGCGCCGGCAGTAGCGATGACCACTCCCAGGCCAAGCCCGGTAACAAACCGCAAGGCTCCAAAAGCAGTGACGCTGGTGGCAAAGGCCGTGACGAACATGCCCACGGAGAACCAGGCGATGCCCAGGAGCATCAGCCGGCGCCGGCCGAAGAAGTCGCCGACTGCGCCGCAGACCAGGGAACCCACAAGGACTCCGATGAGCGCCCAGGACCCCAGGAGGCCGGCGGCGACTGTATCAAAAGCGCCGATCTGGCTCGGGTCCGCAAGCAGTCCCGGAAGGACGGTGCCGTAAATAACGAGGTCGTATCCGTCAAACACGAGGGCCGTGCAGATGATGAAGGCGACCCAATTCGCCGTGCGCGCCTCCTTTTTTGGATTTTCGGCTACAACGGCATGTGGTTGTGTCATGGTGCCAGGTCCTCTCTGCGCGAAGTGAAGACGGAGCGGCGCAGCGAAGGATCTTCGGGGCCGACTTCCGATTGCTTTCAGCCTGACAGAGGTGTGATTCAAGTCATATGAGGGAAATGCCCGGCTTTTCGCTCGGGGGTTATTCATATGCTGCAGATATCAAACAGGCTTATTAGGGCGGTGCCGCCTTTGGCAGTCCTGTCCGTCTCAGTCCATACGATCTGGATATGGAACAGCGGGCAGGAACGCTGGTCCTTGACCGGGAGCAATGGATAGGCTGGCAAAATGATCAAGCCAGCACGCCTTCACTCAGACCTGTCCCGCCTCGGCAGGGAGTCGGACATGTTCCTGGCTACCGTCGAGTCACTTGTCGACGACGAGCTGACCGCTCCCTCGCTGTGCGAGGGGTGGACGCGCGCCGACGTCATCGCCCACGTCACCTCCAACGGACGCGCTCTGGTAAAGCTCATCGACTGGGCCGTCTCAGGCGAGGAACGTTCCTTGTATGCCTCGCCGGACGCCCGTTCCCAGCAGATCGCCGCCTTGGCCGCTCTCCCGCGGAAAGAGCTCGTCGCGGAACTGCGGGACTCGGCCCGGAGCTTTGCCGAGCAGGCACAGCGGCTGGGCGGGGAGATTGCGGCCCCCGGGGTGCAGCTGAACGGCAAGGAGCTCCCTGCCACGTCCATCGTTGCGCTCCGGATTGCCGAGGTGGTGGTGCATCACCATGACCTCGACACTGCCTGGACCATCGAGGAGGCCGATCCGGATTCGCTGCTGAACGCCCTTGAAGCCGTGGTGCGTTCGCTCCGGGCCAAAGGGTCACCGGGAATGACGTTGGTGACCGAGGAGCGTGACGAGTGGGTGATCGGCGACGGCGGTCTGCGCGTGGTGTCCGACCGCGAGGGGCTGCTCCAGTGGCTGGCCCGCGGGGACGCGGAACATATTGACGTGGACGGACCGGTGCCGGTGCTGCCAGCCTGGTGAGCCAGGATGAGAGCGAGCCCACATGGACCTGCCAGAAGCCGCTCAGAGGGCAACGCTTTGTACGGTTCCTGAGCCGCCGGGGGAAGGACGTCACCTGCCGTCTCGGCGAGCCCGGTCAAGCCAGTCTCTGAGCAACGCGGCAAGGAGCTCGGGCCGCTCGTGCATGAGTGCATGGCCTGCGCCGTCTACCACTGCCAGGGTGGCGTGCGGATAGCGCTCGAGTAAGTCCATTGCGTCGGTGTACCCAACGATCGAATCGCGTCGTCCGGCCGCGATCAGGGTCTGCGCCGGGAAGGTGCCCGATCCGACGTCGACCGTCCATTCGGCGAAGATCCGGCCCAGCCCGGTCGCGTCGACGAGCGTCGTGCCCGGCACGATATGGCTGCGGTAGCGGCGGGCGGTGGCCGGTGTGCGCACGACGAAGTATTCATCGAAACCTTGCCGATGCTCAGGTTCGAGTTCGTCGTACGCGTCAGCGTCCTGACAAATCACCTGATGGGCGGGCACATTTTGTGAGCGCTCGGCGACGGGGCATAGCAAAGCCAGGGCGCGCACGATGTCCGGCCGCTGTGCGGCCACGCCGCGCGCAAGATATGCGCCGTAGGAATGCCCCAGCAACATCACCGGTCCGGCCTCGAGACGATCAATGAAGTCAGCGATGAGCGCGACCACATCGTCGTTGCAGGCCAGGCCCCCGGTGGTGGAGCTGCCCATTCCTGGCAGATCCGGGTAGATCCGCCGGTATCCCGAGCCGGGGACGACGGCCTCGATCGCCGCCTCAATCTCGCGGTGATCAACACCGGCGCCGTGCAGCGCAATCAGCGGCACGCCGCTTCCGTGCTCGATGTAATGAATCAGGACGTCATTGATCCGTCGCTCCATGTCAACATCGTATTGATCGATTTCAGGACAGCAACACGGCCTCAAGAAACATGACGTCCAAACGCTTCAGACTTTGCAGTGCCGCGACCGTGACCGGTCTTACTCTCAGCCTTATGCTTTCAGCCTGTGGACCCCAGCCGGCGGAGAATGCGACAGCACAGAGTGCGGCCCCCAGTCTGAGCGCCTCTGCCACACCTTCTGCCACGGCCCTTGCCACCCCGACAGCCACTCCCAGCGCCGAGGTGCCTTCCCCCGCAGTCCCCGCCCCGCCTGCTCCGCCTGCCGCGCCGGTCCAGCCAGCATCAAAAACCTTCACATTTCCCGATGGGCACATCTCCTTCTCCTACCCGGGTTCCTGGTCCGTCAGGACGCAGCGGGGGCCGGGCCAGGAGGGGCCGCCCTGGCAGCCGGTTGAAGCGATCGTCTCGGACGGCACGGGCGCCGACCTCTTCAGCGTCTCAAGCGGCGCCAATGGCATCGGCTGCTCGGCGGGTCCCGTGAACCGCACGGTGTTCGATAAGGCACCCGTCGCCGGAATGCGCGAAGTTGACGGCACGACGCCGATGTTCGGATTCATTGTGGAAGGGAGCGGCGGCAATGACTCGTACTTCATGGCGGTCATGAACCCCCGCAACCTGGAGGAGGGGGACGTCTCGTCGCAATGCACGCTACTCAAAATGGGAAACGGCGGCGCGCAGAACCGGGTCATCTTCAACCAGTCGGTCTACCCGAACCACGTTCCGGGCTTCCCGAGCCGCCAAGCGGCGAAATCGTGGATGGCCACGGAGCAGTACGCGCAACTCAAGGCCCTGATGCTGAGCCTGACGTTCTCCTAGCGGTCCTCTCAGCGGACGATTGCGCTGCTGGCACGGGTGGGGCGGTTGTCAAGAACTTCGTGCGACGTCGGAAACGACCTGCCCGATCCGGCCCGGTGGTGTCAGGGCACAGGCCGCCCCGGCCACTCTTTGCCCGCCCACGGGTCGTAGTCGGCGATGAGCTCCTCCTGTGGCGGACGCTCCTTTTCGGGGACGTGCTGCAGGTTCACCCGCACCCGGTACCAGAGCGAACTCGACCCCCGCATCCCGTCGACGAGTACGTCGGCGGGATGCAGGGCCTGGACGAGGTCCGCATGCCGGGCCCTCCATTCATCGAGTGCCGCAAGTGCCTCGGGCTTGGTCTTGGTTCGTGCCACTTCGATCAGCGGCATCACCGACTGCCGGCGGCCCGAGCCGTCGCCGCTCCGCGGCGGCTTTTCGGCGGGACCGAGCTCGGCAGCCAGGGCCAGAAGCCCGTCCAGTGACCCCACGGCGTCATCGATGCCCTCGTGGGGGTCGCCCACCGCGGCGAAGCGCTCGAGCACCGTGGGCACCGTGAATTGTTCCGGGCGGGTGGAGGCCACCTCGTCCCAGGTGAGCGGCGTCGAGACCCGGGCGTCGGGCAGCGGCCGGACGGAGTACGCCGACGCCACGGTGCGGTCCTTGGCGTTCTGATTGAAGTCGACGAACACACTCTCCCCGCGCTCCTCCTTCCACCACCGCGCGGTGGCGAGTCCCGGGGCGCGGTTTTCGACCTCGCGGGCGAGGGTTTCGGCGGCGAGCCGCACGTCGCGGTAGGACCACTCTGGCGCGATGCGCACCAGGATGTGGAGTCCGCGCGACCCGCTCGTCTTCGGCCATCCCACCAACCCCAGGTCGTCAAGCACCTCCCGCGCTACGTAGGCGACGTCGACGATCTGCTTCCAGTCGACCCCCGGCATCGGATCCAGGTCGACCCGGAGCTCATCGGGGTGTTCCAGGTCCTCGGCGCGCACGGGGTGCGGGTTCAGATCCAGGCAGCCAAGATTCACCACCCACGCCAGGCCCGCAGCATCCCGGATCACGGCCTCCTCGGCTGAAGTCCCCGACGCGTAGTGCAGCGTCGTTGTGTCGATGAAGTCGGGGTGGTTCTCCGGCACGCGCTTCTGGAAGAACGGCTCGGCGTCGATTCCCTTCGGGAAGCGCTTGAGCACCATAGGCCGCCCGCCGGCACCCCGCAGGGCACCATCCGCGACGGCGAGGTAGTAACGAACCAGGTCCAGCTTCGTCAGCCCGGGCTCGGGGAACACCACCTTGTCCGGACTCGAGATGCGAACCTCGTTGCCGTCAATGCTAAGGAGCTCGGCCGGGGTCTTCGACGGGTTCATGCCGCCACGCTAGCAACGATCGGATGTCCCAGCCAGACCCGCTGCACGGCAGGCGGATTGACCCGAAGAACCTCCGACGCCTGGGCGCGACGGGTCTGCGGTCAGGATGCGACCCAGCGGACGGGGAGCGTCTTCACCCCGTAGACGATGGTGCTGTCCATCCGTTCCAGCTGCGCTCCCGGGGCGAGGGTCAGGCCGGGCAGCCGGGTCAGGGTGGCCTCCAGCGCGATCCGTGCTTCCAGTCGTGCCAGCGGGGCGCCGAGGCAGAAGTGAATGCCGTGGCCGAACGCCAGATGCCGGATCTGGCCGCGGTCGATGTCGAACCGGGCAGGCCGCTCGAACTGCCGCTCGTCGCGGTTCGCGGAGCCGATCCACGCCACCACCGGGGCACCGGCCGGAATCCCCATGTCGCCCAGGGTGGTGTGGGCAACCGTCACCCGGTACATGGACTGGACGGGGGACCGAAAGCGGAGCACCTCTTCAATGGCCTGGGGGAGCAACGATGGTTCCTCTACCAGCCGTTCGATGGTGCCGGGCACTTCGGTGAAGCAAAGAACCGCGTTGCCGATCAGGTTGGTGGTTGTTTCATTGCCGGCGACGAGCAGCAGGGCGCAGAAGCCCAGCAGCTCGGCCACATTCAGCTTCTGCCCGTCAATCTCGGCGGCGAGCAGGTTGCTGATCAAATCATTGCCGGGCCGGCTGCGTCGCTGTTCGATCAGGGCCAGGAAATACCCGGTCATCTCCTGGTTGGTGGCCTGGTGGTCCTCAGTAGTCGCCCCGGTCCGCGTCTGGCTGACGATGACGTCGGACCACTGCTTGAAGCGGTCACGGTCTGCGGCTGGTATGCCCATGAGTTCGGAGATCACGATAACCGGCAGCGGGTAGGCCAGCGCCTGGATCAGGTCCGCTGTTCCGAGTGACGCGATCCCCTCCAGAAGCTCGTCGGTGAGTTCTGAGATGCGGGGAGCCAGCGCGTCCACAGCTTTCGGCGTGAACGCCTGGGTCACCAGGGAGCGCAACTGCCGGTGCCGCGGGGGATCGGTGGTGATCAGGCTCGACGCGAACAGGTGGCCTGTTTCGGATGGATCGTCGCCCTGCATCCGGGAGGAAAACCTGGCATGTTCTGAGAGCACCCGCTGCACGTCGTCATACCGGAAGACATGCCAACTTCCTGATTGCTCGTCATGGTAAACAGGTGCGGATTCGCGCATTCTCTCGTAGTGGGGAAAAGGATCCAGCGGATGCTCACTGGCCGGGGCGAAGTCCATGGCTGGCCTCCCTGCTCAGCCCGGCGGTCTATCGGCCTTGATGACCGTCGGGGCGTCGAATTGATGGACCCGTGGAACCCTGAGTTTATTCGACGCCCGCTCGGCCTGTCAGCAGGCACGTGTGGCGGCTCGCCCTTGGCCGGGCGCCGTCCACCCGGAGCAAGGGACTTGCCGGCGGCGTACGAGACTCGCCGGCCACTAGGGTGCCGGCGAAGGTCGTGTTGAACGCCTTGACCACATTGGCGCTGGCGGGGACAAGCTGCGCGACGACGGTTTTGCCGGCCAAGGCATCGCCATAGGCGCGGACGACGGACTTGGCGGCGTCGAAGGGGACAGCAAGGACCACGATGGCGCCCTGCGGAGCATCGACTGTCGTGCCGAAGGTGACGCCGGTGACGAGCTCGGCGGCCAGCTCCTTGGCTTTGGTGGCGTCCTGTCCGAGGATTTCGACGGTCAGGGGAGGTCCCAGGCTTCCGAAACGTCCCGGGACCCGAGCAGCGTACGCCAGGGTGGACGCCGGCTCATTGTGCCCATCAAGATGAAGCGGTGACTGCTGATGATTCCGCAAACGCCGGGACGCCGCGCCGGGCGACTCCGGCCGATGCGGCGACGGTGGCCCAAATGCTCCACGAGTTCAACACCGAGTTCCAGACGCCCACCCCTGGCGTCGAGGAGCTGACGTCGCGGCTGGCCCAGTTATTGACGGGCGGGGACGTGGTGGTGCTGCTGATCGGCGAACCGGCCGGCGGAGTTGATCGAAATCAACGTCGACGGCGAGGACGTTGAGGCACGCCGCCTCTACGAAACACGCGGTTTCACCAACACCGAGCCCGATGGCACAGAGCCGATGCTGTATTACTACCGAGAGCTCTGAACGGCAGTCCGGGCACGTCGGGTTCTCAGGGAGGGTCTTCCGTGTCAGGATCAGGTATGCCCGACCGCCTGATGCTGCTCGACACCGCGTCGCTGTATTTCCGCGCCTTTTACGGTGTTCCCGACACGATCCGCCGCGAAGACGGCACCCCGGTGAACGCCGTGCGCGGGCTGCTGGACATGATCGCGCGGCTCACCACCGACTACGATGCGACGCATCTAATTGCGTGCTGGGACGACGATTGGCGCCCGCAGTGGCGGGTCGACCTCATCCCGAGCTACAAGTCGCACCGGGTCGCGGAGGAGGTCGCTGCTGGCCCCGACGTGGAGGTCGTGCCGGACGCGCTCGAGGCGCAGATTCCATTGATCCGCCGTGTGCTCGAGCTCGCCGGCATCGCCGTCGTGGGGGCGGCCGGACATGAGGCCGACGACGTCGTCGGCACCTACGCTAGCAACGCGCGGCTGCCCGTGGACGTGGTGACCGGCGACCGCGACCTCTTCCAGGTCGTGGATGACGCCCGTCAGGTGCGGGTGATCTACACCGCGCGGGGCATGAAGAACCTTGAAGTCCTCACCGACGCGGTCGTCGTCGAGAAGTACCGCGTGCTGCCCGGGCAGTATGCCGACTATGCGGCCCTCCGTGGCGACACCTCCGACGGGCTGCCGGGCGTCGCCGGCATCGGCGAGAAGACCGCCTCGTCGCTGCTTGGCGAGTACGGCACCCTCGACGGGTTGTTGACCGCCGCGGCGGATGCGGGAAGCGGTCTGTCCGCATCCGTGCGGTCGAAGCTCGCCGCGGCCACGGACTACCTCGCGGTTGCGCCCGCCGTCGTCAACGTCGTCCGCGACCTGAAGCTGCCGACGCTGGAGGAGGCGGGTGCGCAGCTGCGCCCTGTCGCCGGCGATTCGCGCGCCGAACTCGAGCGTCTCGCGGCCGACTGGAACCTCGGCGGCTCGGTCAGAAGGCTCCTCGACGTGCTCGACCGGCGTCGCTGAGGGGAAGCTGCACTCCTGAAACGCAGCGACGGAACGGGACTCCGCGGCACTCCGCCCTGACTGTTGCCAAACAGACGTGACAAGGCCAAGGTGAAGTAGGTCACATCGAGATCGGGAGTCCGGCCGCGGCCCATCCGGGAGCCGCGTACCTGTTGTGGAGGTCAGCATGAGCACAACTGAAGACAAAGTGTTCGACGCAACTCCCGAAGGCAACCCGCCCGAACTCAAGCGGGTCCTGGGACCGAAGCTCCTGCTGCTGTTCATCGTCGGTGACATTCTCGGCGCCGGTGTGTACGCCGTCACCGGAACCATGGCCGGCACGGTCGGCGGTCTCGTGTGGCTGCCGTTTCTGCTCGCGTTCATGGTCGCGACGCTGACCGCTTTCTCCTACCTTGAGCTGGTCACGCAGTACCCCCAGGCAGCCGGTGCGGCGCTGTACACGCACAAGGCGTTCGGTATCCACTTCGTGACCTTCCTGGTGGCGTTCGCCGTCGTCTGCTCCGGCATCACGAGCGCCTCGACATCCGCGAACGTCCTCGCCCAGAACCTCTTTGGGGGTTTTGAGGTCAACGGCTGGATGGCCATGCCCGGACAGGGAGCGATCACGGCCGTTGCGATGGGCTTCATGCTGCTGCTGGCGGCGATCAACCTGCGCGGCGTGGGCGAGAGCGTGAAGTTCAATGTGGTCCTGACCCTGGTCGAGATGACCGCCCTGTGCATCGTGATCGGCGTCGGTTTCTACGTGATGGCCCAGGGGACCGGGAACCTTGCGGAGATCACCGTCTTCACCGACTCCCAGGACAAGGGGTTGTTCCTGGCCGTCACCGCCGCCACCTCCATCGCGTTCTTCGCAATGGTCGGTTTCGAGGACTCGGTGAACATGGTCGAGGAGACCCAGAATCCCGAGCGGATCTTCCCCCGGACCATGCTGACGGGTCTCGGCATCGCGGTGATCCTCTACATGCTGGTGGCCGTGTCCGTGGTGACCGTGCTCACGCCCACCGAACTCGAAGGGATCAGGGAGGCCGAGGGCGCCGCGCTCCTAGAGGTGGTAGGCAAGGGCTCACCGGACTTCCCGATCGACCAGGTCTTTCCATTCCTCGCGGTCTTCGCAGTCGCCAACACCGCCTTGATCAACATGTTGATGGCCAGCCGCCTGATCTACGGCATGGCCCGCCAGGACGTCCTGCCGCGAGCGCTGGGAAAGGTCCTCCCGGGGCGCCGTACGCCGTGGGCCGGGATCGTTTTCTCGACCGTCCTCGCGCTGGGGCTGATCCTGTACGTCACCAGTGACCCGGACAGCAACGTCGTCGCGAACCTCTCCGGCACAACTGCGTTCCTGCTGCTGTGCGTCTTCACCGTGGTGAATGTGGCCTGCCTGGTGCTCCGCCGCAAGAGGGACCCCCACCGCAAGGTGTTCTTCACCTCGCCCGGGCAGCTACCGCTCGTCGCTGCCCTGCTGTGTGCCTTCCTCGCCGGTCCATGGGTCGGCCGGCCCGTCATTCAGTACCAGATCGCCGGGGGGCTGATGGCGATCGGCGTCGTGCTGTGGTTCATCACGTGGCTGATCACGAAGCGGACCAACACCCGGCCGGGCGAACCTGTCGGCATCCAGAACATCGGCAAGGACGGGTAGCCTCCACGTTTCGGATCGCCAGGTTCAGGAAATTATCCGAGGTCCGCAATGGCGGGGCTGTCTCATGGTAGAGGGGCCGGCGCCCGTCGGCGCCGGCCCCTCTACCATGGTGCCCCGCTGCTGGACCCTCAGCCGTTGATCACCTGCGGGACACCGAGGGCCTTGAGGCCTTCGACGCCGAACTCGAGTCCATAGCCGGACTGTTTGGCCCCGCCGAAGGGAACGCGCGGGTCCACGGCCCCGTGTTTGTTGATCCATACTGTTCCGGCTTCGATCCGGGCTGCCACCGCACGGGCCGCGGCCGGGTCTGCTGACCAGACGGAGGCGCCCAGGCCGACGTCGAGGGCGTTCGCCATGGCCACGGCCTCATCGACGGTGCTGTAGCGGATGATGGGCAGGGCCGGGCCGAACTGTTCCTCGGCGACGAGGGGGCTGTCATTGTCGATGTCGGCCACGAGCGTGGTGGGGTAGAAGTAGCCCGGCTGGTCTGCCTCCGGGTTGCCTCCCAGCAGGATCCGGGCGCCGGAGTCGCGCGCCGCATCGACGAGCCGGGCCACGGTGTCGAACTGCTGCCTGTTCTGCAGCGGGCCGAGGACGTTCACCTCGTCAAGTCCGACGCCCATCGGCATGGCCTCGGCGACGGCGGCGAGTTCCGTGCAGACCGCATCGTAGATGTCGTCGTGGACGTACAGCCTCTTGAGCGCCGCGCAGGTCTGCCCGGTGTTGATGAAGGCACCCCAGAACAGGCCTTCCGCGATCGACTTCGGGTCGGCGTCGGGGAGGACGATGCCGGCGTCGTTGCCGCCGAGTTCGAGGGTGAGCCGTTTGACGGTGTCGGCGGAGGATTGGATGATCGCCTTGCCGGTGGCGGTGGAGCCGGTGAACATGATTTTTCCGATGGCGGGGTGCTCGGCCAGACGTGCGCCGACCTCGCGTCCGCCGGACACGACGGACAGAAGGCCTTCCGGCAGTTCCTGGTTCAGGACGCTGACCAGCGCCAGGACGCTGAGCGGGGTGTACTCGGAGGGTTTGACGACCACGGCGTTGCCCATCCGCAGGGCGGGGGCGATTTGCCAGACGCTGATCATCATGGGCCAGTTCCACGGCCCGATCGCACCGACGACGCCGATCGGGCGGTAGCTGACGACGGCGTGCGTCTCGCCGTCGTCGACCACGGTCTCCGGTTCCAGCCCGGTGGTGGCCGTGGCACGGAGCCAGGCCGAGCAGGCGCCGACTTCGAAGCGGGCGTTGGGGCCGTTCAGCGGCTTGCCCTGCTCGCGGGAGAGGAGCCGGGAGAGTTCCTCGGCGGAACGATCGACGGCGTCGGCGGCCCTGAGCAGTGCGGCGCTGCGGGCGTCGTGACCCAGCGCGGCCCAGGCCGGCTGCGCGGCGGCGGCGGCGGTGATGGCGTTCTCCAGATCCGCCACGTCATGAACCGGTGCTTCCCCCACGGGCTCGCCCGTGGCCGGGTCAAGAATCGTGCGGGTCGGGCCGGACGACGGCGTGATGGCGGCGAGAAGGGCATCGTAGGTTTCCATCGGTACTCCACTTCGAGTAGTTAAGGCGCTGCTGGTGATCCGTCCCGGCCCTGCGGCCTGAAGACGCTGCTCCAAGCGTCCTCCGCCGGAAGCCCGGTGGCTTGTCTCTGCGGGAACGACTCTTGACGACCAGCGAACGATGGCAGCAAGGTTCAACAGGGGAAACACGCCAACAGGGGACACACGGATCGGTGCGGAAAGGCGTCGCTGCGCTCAGCTACAACAAACGGTCACTGATCGACAAAAGCCGGACACGGTGCCGCTGCCATGCTGGTTTGCACGGTGCCAGGCACCACTGACCCAGCACTCATGACCGTTAAGAAGGATCAAATGAGTATTTCAAAATCCGAGCCCCGGACCGCAGAAACCACTCCCCGGCACGAGCACTCCACTGCCCTCCGCGCCGGCAGCGTCGGTGTCATGGGCATTCTGTTCTTTGTTCTTTCCGCTCAGGCGCCGCTGACCGGCATCGTCGGGGCGTCCCCGCTGGCCGCAGCGCTCGGTAATGGCCCCGGAGCGCCCGGCGCCTATCTGGTGGTCGGCATCGTCATCGTGATTTTCGCGGTGGGTTTCGTTGCCATGAGCCGGAAGATCCAGGCCAACGGCGCCTTCTACGCCTACGTCACGGCGGCGTTCGGGCGGAAGATCGGCGCCGGCGCCGCGTGGCTGGCGCTGCTGGCCTACAGCACCGTGCAGGCTGCCATGTACGGCCTCTACGGCGCGGCATTTTCCGGCCTCCTCGGCAGTGCCGGCATCAGCGTCCCCTGGTGTGTGCTGGCTGTGGTGACCATGGCCGGCGTGCAGGTCCTGGGTTCCCTGAACATCGAACTCGGCGCCCGGGTCCTGGCAGTTCTCGTTGGCCTGGAGGTCGCGATCCTGCTGATGTTCGGGCTGACTGTGCTGTTCCGGGGCGGGGGACCGGAAGGGCTCAGCATTGCCGCGTCCTTCTCACCCGAGGCGATCGCCAGCGGCGCCCCCGGCGTGGCCATCATGTTCGCCGTGGCTTCCATGTTCGGATTCGAATCCACCGCCATCTATTCGGCTGAGGCCAAGGACGCGCGGCGGACCGTGGCCCGGGCCACCTACCTGTCCGTGGGCGTCATCGCCGTCTTTTTCTCCTTCATTTCCTGGATGCTGGTCAGCTATTACGGCCCGTCGCAGGTCGTCGGGGCGGCGGGGGCGGCCCTGGAGTCCGGCGACTCCACGGCGTTCGTGCTCACGCCCATGGTGGAACTGTTCGGGCCGTGGGCAGGGGTCACCACCGGCATTCTGCTCGTGACGTCCCTGCTGGCCGGCATCATTGCCTTCCACAACGGCATCAACCGTTACCTGCATTCGCTGGCGCTCCGCGGTTCCCTGCCCGGCATCGTCGCACGGACCAACGCGCACCGGGCACCGGCGGTGGCAGCCCGGATCCAGACCGGCATCGCCCTGCTGCTGGTGGCGCCCTTCGCGCTGCTCGCCCTGGACCCGGTCCTGACCCTCTTCTCCTGGTTCAGCGGGCTGGCCGTTGCGGCACTGCTGGTGCTGTACATGCTGTCCTCCCTTGCCGTCGTCGTGTACTTCCGGCGCGAACGGGTCTCCGGGCAGTACTGGCAGACGCTCGTGGCGCCGGTGCTGGCCACCGTCCTCCTGGCCTGGGTGCTCTACCTGGTGGTCAGCAACTTCACGTCCCTGATCGGCGGCAGCGCCGAAACGGCCGTGGCGCTCCTGGCGGCCGTCCCCGCGGTGTTTCTGGCCGGCCTGCTGGTGGAGGTCCGGGTCCTGAGCCGGGGCGGAGACCGGGCCAAAGTGGCGGAGTTCGCCGGTTAGGCCATCACTGCGCGGGTAGCCGGGCGCCAGGACAACGACGGGCCAGGACGACGACGGGAGGGTGCGGTTCCGGATATTCCGGAACCGCACCCTCCCGTCGTTACAGCGCTACAGCGCTACAGCGCTACAGCGCTACAGCGTTGCAGTGGTCTAGGCAGGCGCCGCTCAGGCGCCGCGGCGCCAGTCGCTGGGGGACTGGCCGAAGGCATCCCGGAACGTGCGGCTGAAGTGCGCCGCGTCCAGGAATCCCCACCGGGCGGCGACCGTGCCCACAGAGTCCCCGGCATGCAGCGGATCCCGCAGGTCCCGCCGGGTCCGTTCCAGCCGCTGGGTCCGGATCCAGCCGGAAACGGTGGCTCCTGATTCGTGAAAGACGTTGTGCAGATGGCGGGTGGAGATGAAATGGGCCGCGGCAATTGAGGCGGGGGACAGCGCGGGGTCAGAGAGATGCGCCTCGATGTACTCGCGGACGGAGGTGGCAAGGAGCGCCTGCGGCTTCATCCGGTCCGGAGTCATGGACAGTTCTGCATGCAGCATCGTGGACACGAGGTCGAGGGTGTTGGTGGTCAGCCGGGAACCGCTGGGGCCGTTCAGGACGTCCAGGTTTTCCGCGAGCCGGGCAATGAACGGCCCGACGATGCCGGTCAGGCTGCCGCCTGCGGCCATCCGCACGGCCGAGAGCTGCCCCACGCATTCGGGCGGCAGCGACAGGGCATCGCAGGGGAACATCACGACCATTACGCGGGCCTGCCCCTCGAACGCCAGGGTGTACGGCCGGTCGGTGTCATAGATCGCCAGGTCCCCCGGGCGCAGCACGGCTTCGCGGTTGTCCTGGATGAGGAGCCCGGTTCCGTGGAGCTGGAGGTTGAGTTTAAAGTAGCGCTGGCCGGAATGGGCAATCAGTGCGGGCGTGCGGTGGACCTCGTGGCTGGATGCCGTGACCTCGACGATGCACACGCGGTCGAGCAGCCGGGACCTCATGCGGCCGCTGAACGTGTCCGGATGGTCCGTCTGGGCCACGAGCGGTACAAAGGACTCCGCGACCAGGTGCCTCCAGTGGTCAAAGGAGGTTGCCGTGCTCGTGGAGACGTCTTGGGAGTCTCGGTGGGTTGTAGCTGGGGCCATTGCAGATCCTGACGCCGTCATAATCCTGGGGGTGTGTCCTGGGACACAGTCCTTTCAGGTTAGCGCCGGAGGTCGCCGGTGTCATCTTTTTTCGACACTCGGCGAAAAAAGATTAGTGGGCCGGGCCAAGAAGGCCCAGGTAGCCCTCCAGCTGGGCCACGAGGGCCGCGCTGAGCGGCTGCCCCGCGGCGGGGCGGTCGGCCGCGGGTCCCTCCGCCGTCGGCGCCGGGGGTGCAAGGGCGGCGGTAATCTGCGCGCCCAGCAGCATGTTCAGCAGCTGGCCGGCGATGGCGTCATCTGGAACCGAGGTGGTGACGTCGCCGTTCTTCCTGGCCTGGCCGAGGTATCCGAGGATCATGTGGTGCCACTGGTCCATCGAGGCGCGGTGGATTGCGGATTTCTCCTCGTCATTGACCGCCTTCTGCCAGAAAGGGATCACAATCCGCGCCTCGTTGACGCGCTCCTCATCGAGCGGGAGCACCTCGCGGCAGAAGTCCCGCAGGGCCGGCAGGCCTGATTTCCCGGCGGTGACCGCTGCCACCCGCGCGTTGGTCCTGTTGAAGACATGGTTGAAGGCAAAGGCCAGCAGGACGTCCTTGGTGGGGAAGTAGGGCTTGAGGGCGCCGTTGGCGAACCCTGCCTCGATGGCGATTTCGCGCATGGTGGCACCCTCGATGCCCAGCCGGGCAATGATCCGCCACGTCGCGTCCACGAGTTCCAGGCGGCGCTCATCATGATCAACAATCTTTGGCACGGAACTGCTCCCCGGGAAAATATTTTGTGGCCGACTCTTGTGGCACATCTTACGGATCGGTATTCTCTACAACTATAGAAAATAAACATCCGACCCGCAAAGGTCCCGGACAGAAGGCCCCCATGATGCCCCCAATTACTGACACCGCTGCGCCGTACCGCCTGGCGACGGGCGCCGAAATCGCCGAGGTCCGGAGCGTTCTGCTCGCCGCCGGCCTGCTGGGACCGGAGAAGCGCATTGCCTACCTGGGCCTGCTGGATCCGGCCCGCGACGCCGCCGGGGACCGTGAAGACCGCCGCTTCCGCGTGTTCATTCACGACGTCGACGGGGGCCGCCCGGCGGACGTCACGGTCTCCGTGACGGCCCAGGCGGTGGTGTCCGCCGTTGAGCTGGACACCGCCGTCGTGGGCGAGCTTCCGGTCCTGGAGGAAGAGTTCGAGGTGGTCGAGGAACTGCTGGCAACGGATGAGCGGTGGCTCAAGGCGCTGGCCGCGCGCGGCCTGGACGCCGGGAAGGTCAGGGTCGCACCGCTGTCTGCCGGTGTCTTCGAGTACGCCGAGGAGAGGGGCCGCCGCATCCTCCGCGGGCTGGCGTTCGTGCAGGAGTTCCCGGAGGACAGCGCCTGGGCGCACCCCGTCGACGGGCTCGTGGCCTACGTCGACGTGGTCAGCAAGACGGTGACCCAGGTACTGGACACCGGAGTTGTGCCGGTGCCCGCCGAACACGGCAACTACACCGATCCGGAGCTGACCGGGCCGCTGCGGACCACGCAGAAGCCCATCACCATCACCCAGCCCGAAGGGCCCAGCTTCACTGTGACCGACGGGAACCACGTGGAATGGGAAAAGTGGAGCGTCGACGTCGGCTTCGATGTCCGGGAAGGCGTCGTCCTGCACAATATCGCCTTCCAGGACGGAGACCGGCTGCGACCGATCATCAACCGGGCGTCCATCGCCGAGATGGTGGTGCCCTACGGTGACCCGTCGCCGATCCGCTCCTGGCAGAACTACTTCGACACCGGCGAGTACCTCGTGGGCCAGTACGCCAACTCCCTGGAACTGGGATGTGACTGCCTGGGGGAGATCACCTACCTCAGCCCGGTGATCAGTGATGCCTTCGGCAAGCCGCGCGAGATCCGCAACGGCATCTGCATGCACGAGGAAGACTGGGGCATCCTGGCCAAGCACAGCGACCTCTGGTCCGGTATCACGTACACCCGGCGCAACCGCCGCCTGGTGATCTCGTTCTTCACCACCATCGGGAACTACGACTACGGGTTCTACTGGTACCTCTACCTCGACGGCACCATCGAGTTCGAGGCCAAGGCCACCGGCGTCGTGTTTACCAGCGCCTACCCCGAAGGCGGCTCGGACAACATCTCCCAGCTGGCGCCGGGACTGGGCGCCCCGTTCCACCAACACCTCTTCAGCGCACGGCTGGACATGGCCATCGACGGCTTCACCAACCGCGTTGAAGAAGAGGACGTGGTCCGGCAGGTGATGGGCGAGGGCAACGAACGCGGCAATGCCTTCTCGCGGAAACGGACCGTGCTCAGCCGCGAATCGGACGGCGTCCGCGAGGCCGACGCCCGCAGCGGGCGGACCTGGGTTATCTCGAACCCCGAATCGCGGAACCGGCTGGGCGAAGCTGTGGGCTACAAACTCCACGCCCAGGGCCAGCCCACCCTGCTGGCGGATCCCGGATCCTCCATTGCCCGCCGGGCGGCATTCGCCACCAAGGACCTCTGGGTGACCCGCTTTGCCGACGACGAACGTTACCCCACCGGCGATTTCGTGAACCAGCATGCCGGGGGAGCGGGGCTGCCGGCCTATATCGCGCAGGACCGGGACATTGACGGCCAGGACATCGTGGTCTGGCACACTTTCGGGCTGACCCATTTCCCCCGGACCGAGGACTGGCCCATCATGCCGGTGGACACAGTGGGCTTCAAGCTGCGGCCTGACGGCTTCTTTGACCGCAGCCCCGTGCTGGACGTCCCGGCCTCCGCCCAGCCGGCCGGCGGCCACTGCCATGCGTAGCCGCTAAGGCATGGCGCGGATTCGGGCGTGGGGCCGGTCTTCCTGCCCCACGCTCCACGCCAGGATGTGCGCCGCCGTGACGGCCGGCTCCTGCCTCTTCCACGTGTGGCTGGTGGCGGAGAACCAGCACGCACAGTGGCTGAATGCGTTGATGGTTGCCATGGTTTCCGTGTGCCTGCCGTGCACCGTGCACATTTGGCGGCACCTCCGCGTCGGCGCCCTGCAAAGGGTTATGGCCGGTGCGCTGGCGATGGCCCTCCTGCACGCCTTCCTGTTCCTGGGCACCGGTGCCGCCGGCCACAACCACGCACCGTCGGCCGCGGCCGTGACAGGTCCGGGAGGCCACCCGGCGGCCATGTCGCTAGGGGTCATCGGGTTGGAACTAACGACTGCGTTGCTCGCCGCGACGTTAGTGGCCCGGCTGCGAATACGGCGCCGGCGTGCATCAGCTCTGTGCACCGCGGCCTAATTGCGGCCCGTTACGGCCAGGGCGCTGATGCCAGAAGTGCGAAGAGCGGTTCGAAGTCGTACATTCGGGTGCTGTTGCTCATAACAACGATGCCCAGACCGAGGTCGGGGAAGAGGCGCATAACGTTCCAGAAGCCCGCGCCGGCGCCGAAATGCTCCACCCACTGCCCCGGGGTCTTCGTCGGCCGGCGGAACCAGCCGGTTCCGTGGTGGAACGGCTTGCCCGCCTCGTCAATGGTGCGCATGCTGCGGGCCGCCCCGGGGGAGAGGACCCGGGTGCCGTCGATCTCGCCGTCGCGAAGGTGCAGGCGAAGGAACCTGCCCGCATCCAGGACGTCGCCTACCAGGCCGCCGTACGCCGGACCGTCCACGTAGAAGGGGTTCAGTGACAGGTACGGACCGTGACGGGATCCGGCGATCCCGCCGGGGAGGAGGCCGCGCAGCAGGGGGTCCGCGATCCGGGGCGCTTTGACGTAACCGGTCGCCCTGGCCGCGCCGTCCGGATAGCGGAATCCGGTGTGATCCATGCCCACAGGCCGCAGGACGGACTGACGGACGTATGCCTCGAAGGGCATCCCGGATGCAGCGGCGATGACCTCTCCGGCGGCAAGGTAGCCGACGTTGGAGTACCGGGCGCTCCGCCCGGCCGGGTACCGGTAGGCGCGGCGCCTGCCCATCAGACGGCGGAGCAGGGCCACGGGATCCGGGGGATCCGCGTCGGCCGGGTGCACCCAGCGGATGGGCATCGGGTTGCCGAGCCCGGCGGTGTGGTTGAGCAGTTGGCCCACGTTCGGCGTCGCCGCCCCGGGCGCCCGCAGGTAATCCACGTACTCGTCGGCCGGGGCATTCAGGTCGAGGCGGCCTTCGCCAACGAGCCGGCACGCCGCCGTCGCGGTCACGATCTTGGACATGGAGAACCACAGATACGACGTCGAGGCGGTTGCCGGCGTCTTCGCTGCACGGTCGGCGAGGCCGTAACCGGCGGCGAAGAGCACTCGATCGCGGGTGACCACGACCATGGAGAGGCCCGGAACGGCGCCCCGGCGCATCATCGTGGTGACGGCCGCCGTCGTGCCGCGGGGTGGTCTGCCCACAGCGACGCTCTCGCCCGGCGCGCCCGGGTTGGTGCCGTCAGTGACCATGGCTCATCCTCCTCGGCCCGGCCAGCAAACGTGCCGGTTCACCACTTCACTCGTCGTTTCTCTGCAATCGCGGCCCGGTCCCTAAGCAATGAGTGCCACCGCCATGACCATCGGCAGGGAGACCACCGAAGCGATCGAGGTGACCATCGTCAGCGTCTTGAAGGTACCTTGGGTCGACAACCCGAGGAGCGACTTGAACATCCAGAAGAAATTGCTGTTGACCTGAAGGGCGAACATCGCGCCGGACGCGATGGCGAGGCCGATGGTGATCGGCGAGACGTTGATCGATTCGAGTACCGGGGCGATGATCCCGGCAGCGGTGATGGCAGCCACCGACACTGACCCGATCGCCAGGTGCAGCACGGCGGCGATGAACCAGGCGAGCAAGATGCTGAGTATGACCGGAGCCGCCGCGTCGGCGGTGAAGAGGTCGGCCAGGATTTTGTCGAGCCCGGTCTCCCTGATGACGGCGCCCAGGGACCCGCCGATGCCGGTGATGAGTAGGATCTCGCCGCTGGTGTGGAAGCCCTCGCTCATCGCCGTCCCTGTACCCGCCGAGCCGAGGGTGCGCCGGCAGAGCACGTATGCACCGAGCAGGCCGACGAAGAGCGCGAAGTTGGCGTCGCCGACGAAGGCGATGAAATCATTGGAGAAGCCGAACAGTTGGGCGAAGGCACCGAAGGCGATCATCACCAGGGGCACGAGGATAGGCAGCAGGCAGACAAACAGCGGCGGCGTCGCGGTGTCCTCCTCGGCCAGTTCGGTGGTCTCTTGCACGACCATCGCCTCATCGACCTCTTCATCCTTATCCGGATTCCAGTATCGGCCGCGCAGGAGCAAGCGGAAGATCAGCGTTGTCGCGATCGCCGTCAACGGCCCCAGCACGAACCCGTAGATCAGCCACGTGCCGAGTGGGATGCTCAGAAGGCCCGCGATGGAGACCGCTGCCAGTCCCGGGACCACGAAGACGTAGCCGGCGAAGATCCCGGTCCCGAGTGCACCGCACATGTGCGGCAAACCGGTCCGGCCGATGAAGGGCCCGGTCGAGCGCGCCACCGGAGAGGCCAGCACAACCTGCACGTCCACGTAGATCGACGGGAAGATCGTCGCCATCGCA
Source organism: Pseudarthrobacter oxydans (assembly GCF_030812335.1). Classification (GTDB taxonomy): domain Bacteria; phylum Actinomycetota; class Actinomycetes; order Actinomycetales; family Micrococcaceae; genus Arthrobacter; species Arthrobacter oxydans_B. The sequence continues at coordinate 188,248 of NZ_JAUSSN010000009.1, read as the reverse complement.
GCCGTCAAAGCGTACGGGAGCCGGCGCGCGCCTACGCCGTTGACGAGCATCGTCACCATCTTCCGGAAAGCGCCCATCGCGTGGAGCATCGCCCCGATGAGCACACCGAATCCGATAAGCAGGCCCACCTCGCCCATGATCTCGCCGAAGCCGGTGGCGATCGCCGTGATCGTCGCCGTGAAACCGACACCGGTCGCGAGGCCCAGGTAGAGCGAGCCGATCATCAGGGAGATCACCGGATCGACCTTGACCTTGATGATGAGCAGGACGACGACGACGATTGCTATAACGGTGTGAAGGGCGATCATGACCTGCTCCTGCCGGTACGGGCAGGGGCGGGATCATCCAACACCGTCGCCACGTCGATCCCAACGACTGGCACCGATCGGGCTCCGCCGTGCGGCTGTCGACGCCGGGCTTGCCCTTGTAGGTACGCACTCACTGCGGGGTTCCGCAAGAGTGAACAGCGGGTTCTCCGCGGTGAGCTCGTAGTTTGCCTTGATCCCAGTTGATACTCCGTGCCGGCCCGCAGTGTCAAGACGCAACCCGGGCCAAACCGAGTCCGCTTCGGTCAGGGCAGCCGGATCGAGGTGCTTCCAAAGTGCCACTCACCGGAGTTTCACCCCGGTCCCGGTCGCCGCCCGGCATATCGGATCGCCGCACCGCGAGCACGCGGGCACCCGACCCGAGCGCCCGCAGGGCAATTACCTCGATCGCGTCCTGGCCCGTGTCCGTATCCAGGCTGAGCAGGCCATCGTCTCCCACGGACCCTTTGACCTCCGCATCCATGTCCACAAGGAGCGTGGCAACCGCACCGAAGGCAGCCGCCCGCGCCAGATCGCTGAGGTCCGTCGAGGCGCGCCCGTTGGTGCGGCGCTCTTCAAAGGTCACTTGCAGCGCAACGAGATCGGCGGAAGCACGTGGTCGACGGACCGGGCGTACTGGGTCAGCCGCACCTTGCGTCCCTCGTCGCCCCGCAGCGGCCCGGACGGGGCACGGCCGCCGATGGAGTCGAGCCAAAGGGCCTCCAGCAGCTCATATCTCTCCGGTGGGTGCATGATGAGGGCATAATCCTGCAACTGCTCGATGCTGACTATCCCGCCGACTGGCAGCACTACCTGATCAGCCCCGCTTTTAGACCCTCGGATGCCGGTGTCACAGACGGGCGGAACGGACGCCGCGGCCGATGCGTGACGGAAGGGAAACAAATATGGTTGATGTGGCAACAGAGATTGTCATCCACCGGCCGCGCGGGGTCGTGGCCGGCTATGCTTCGGACCCCGAAAACGCCCCCGAGTGGTACATAAACATCAAGACAGTCCGCTGGGAATCCACACCACCCCTGGCGATCGGATCCCGGCTGGCCTTCCGTGCCCGCTTCCACGGCCGGAACCTGGATTACGTGTACGAATTCCTCGAGCTGGATCCGGGAACGAAACTCATCATGCGGACAGCGCAGGGGCCGTTCCCGATGCAGACCACCTACACCTGGGCTGACGCAGATGGCTCCTCAACCCGGATGACACTGCGCAACACCGGCACGCCGGCGGGCTTCTCCGCCGTCGTGAACCTCCTGATGGTCCCGATGATGCGCCGCGCGATGCGGAAAGACCTGGCCAGGCTGAAGCACATCCTCGAGGCGGGCTGACCGGGCGAGGGCTACGTCTCACGGGTGGCCCGGTTCATACGGCAGGGTCTTGACGCGGCGTTCCCTAGCGGAGGACGCTCGTTTCAGGCCCTCCGGCAGCCGCAGCCCAGCAGAGGCCCGGCCCCGCAGGTCCACACCCCTGAACAGCGACCTGAGGAGAGCCCCAATGAGCCCCCAATTCAACGAGCTGCTGACCCGCCAGGTGGGTAATGAATTCGCGGCCTCCCAGCAGTACATCGCCATCGCCGCCTGGTTCGACGGACAGGACCTGCCCCAGCTGGCCAAGCACTTCTACCGCCAATCGCTGGAGGAGCGGAACCACGCCATGATGATGGTCCGCTACATCCTGGACCGCGGCATCAGAATCACCATTCCGGGAATCGACCCGGTCCGGAACGACTTCGCCTCGGCGGAGGAACCACTGGTCCTCGCCCTCGCCCAGGAGGTTGAGGTGACCAACCGCATCAAGGAACTGTTCGCGGCGGCCCGGGCGGAAAACGACCCGCTGGGCGAGCAGTTCATGCTCTGGTTCCTCAAGGAACAGGTCGAGGAGGTGGCCTCGATGTCCACGTTGCTCAATGTCGCACGCCGGGCCGACAACCTCTTCGACGTCGAGACATTCCTTGCCCGCGAAAGAGTGGGCGACGCGGGCCAGCACGGGGGAGGACACGGCGGACACCATGGCCACGGAGGCGGCCGCGGGGGGCCCTCCGACGACCCGGGGACGCCGGAAGTCGCCGGCGGTTCGCTCTAGGCTCCGGCGGGAATGGCGCTGAGCTATGCCTTCACGGCCACCCTGTGGCATTATCCGGGAGAAGCGGGGTGGCACTTCCTCACCCTTCCGGAGGAGCTTGCAGCGGAGATTCGGGAGGAGACGGCAACGTTCCGTCGCGGCTTTGGCTCCGTCAAAATCACGGCCACGGTCTCGGGCCACAACTGGTCCACGTCACTCTTTCCCGACAGCAGGAGCGGGACGTATCTGCTGCCCGTCAAAAAGGCCATCAGGACGGCGGCCGGTCTCGAAGCGGGAGACCAGGTCGCGGTTCACCTTGAGGTGCCCGGGTCCGGCTGAGCACCCCCGGATGCAGGCCCTGTTCCTCTGGTGTGGGCGGGCGAAGGAGACGAGAATGGGCCCGTGTTTCCCCGCCCTGACGGGGACGGCCCTCCGATGAACGCCGCCGCCCGCAAGATCCAGCGCATCTACCTCACACTGACGCTGGGCAATACCCTTGCGGCCTCATTTATCTGGGGGATCAACACACTCTTCCTGCTGGATGCCGGTCTCAGCAACCTCGAGGCCTTTGCCGCGAACGCGTTCTTCACGGCCGGGATGGTGCTGTTCGAGGTGCCCACCGGGGTGATTGCCGACGGGTGGGGGCGCCGCATGTCGTTCCTGCTCGGGACCGTGACCCTGGCCGTCTCGACCTACCTCTACTACCTGCTCTGGCAGCTTTCCGCCCCGTTCCTGTGGTGGGCGGTCGTGTCGGTCCTGCTCGGTCTGGGCTTCACGTTCTTCTCCGGCGCGGTCGAGGCCTGGCTCGTCGACGCTCTGCGCTATTCGGGCTACGAAGGCGGACTGGAGGCGGTGCTCGGGCGGGGACTCATGGTCTCGGGTGTAGGAATGCTCGTGGGCTCGGTGGCCGGCGGGGTGATCGCACAGGCCACCAACCTGGGCGTGCCGTTCCTGCTGCGCGTCGGTGTGCTGCTGATGATGTTCGCCGTGGCCTTCGCCCTCATGCGCGACGTCGGATTCACCCCTGAACGTTCGACCCATCCACTTCGGGCAACCCGCGCCGTCCTCTCCGCCTCGATCGAGAACGGATTGAAAAATCCGCCGGTCCGTTACGTGATGCTGGCAGCGCCGTTCAGCGCCGGCGTCGGGTTCTACGTGTTTTATGCCCTCCAGCCCTACCTCCTTGAGCTCTTCGGCGACCCGCGCGCGTACTCCGTGGCAGGCCTGGCGGCGGCGCTCGTGGCCGGAGCGGAAGTGCTGGGCGGCTGGCTGGCGCCCCGCATCCGGAACCTCGTCGGCAAACGCACGACAGTGCTGATTCTGAGCAGCATCTTTAGCGCCTTGATTCTGGTCGTCCTCGGGTTCACCCGGGAGTTCTGGGTGGCGCTGGTGCTGCTGGCGCTCTGGGCCGTCGTCGCATCGGCGGGGACCCCGGTGCGGCAGGCCTACCTGAACGACATGATCGCCTCGAAGCAGCGGGCGACGGTGCTGAGCTTCGACTCGCTCATCGGCTCCAGCGGGGGAGTCGTAGTGCAGCCGGTCCTTGGCCGGGCGGCCGACGTATACGGCTATCCCGCCTCCCTGGCAATCGGCGGCGTGATCGAGTTGATCGCCGTGCCCTTCCTGCTGGCGAGCCGCCGGCAGCACCACCGGTCCGACCAGGCCAGTGCCCCGGCTGCCGCCACGGACGCCGGATCCTAGCGGCCCCGTCGGCGCCGCCAGGCCCCGGGCGGCCTCGAAGTTCCCGCCGCGACGGCAGTGATGCCGGACGGTCTTGACTCCCGCGGCGCCGAGCCTACGATAGTGCGCATCAGCACCTGCGAGGAGTGGACAAGTGTGTCCATCGCCGATGCTGGGCATGTTGATGGCCCCGGGACGCGAGGCCCGGGACCGGCACAACGGGGCCGGTACGCCGAGTTGCCGGCGGACGTCGATTACATCGTGGATGGCAGCTGGGGTGACTTCCAGGAACCTGATCAACACTGATCAAAAGGGAGAAACAATCATGCTCAAGGATCTCGAAATCATCGCAGTCCTCCCCGCGAAGGACATCGTCCGGGCGCGCAACTACTACCGTGACGTGCTGGGACTGGAGCCCGCCGTCACCCTGGACGAGGAGAATCTGCTGTACCGCTGCGGCAAGGGATCAGTGTTCCTGCTGTACCAGACCGACAATGCCGGAACAGCGAAAAACACCCAGATGGGCTGGGTATCAGCCGACATCGAAGCCGAGATGCAGGACCTGCGCAGCCGCGGCGTCGTGTTCGAGGAGTACGACTTTCCTGGTCTGAAGACCGAGAACGGGATCGCTGCGACTCCGGCAGGCAAGGTTGCGTGGTTCCTGGACAGCGAGGGCAACATTCTCACCGTCTCCGAAGGCCTGTAGCGCTGGAGCCTGAAAGCGCCGCCCCTGGCATGCCGCTGGGACTTTGCGGGGACGGCGCACCAGCACTCCCGGCCACTGGAGCGACACCGCGGACCCGGCCGGAAACTCTCTCCGGCCCGCCGTCTTACGTGGAGCGGCCTTCCGGGCCTACAGTTGGGCATGTACAGGCCGTCGACAGGAGTGCCCCAGTGATTACCCTGCAGATCGAACACCAGGTCCGGGACTTCGGCATGTGGAGGAGGGCCTTCGACTCTGACCCCCTGAACCGCGCCGCGTCGGGGGTGCGGTCCTACCGGATCTCGCGTCCCCTTGACCAGGAGGACTACGTGATGCTGGAGATGGATTTCGATACGCAGGCAGCTGCCGTGGATTTCCTGGGCCGGCTGCAGAACGACACCTGGAAGACCGGTGTGACGGCGCCGGCGCTGGTCGGAGAGCCGTCGACCAGGATCATCGAGACGGTCGCCATCGAGAAGGTGTCTGCTCTCTAGTTCCGCTGTTCACCTGGCCGCGACTGCGGCCTTGGCATGCTGCGGCGTGTTCGACGGCGCCGGGCCGGGCCGCGCGCGGACGGCCAGGCCGGCGCAGAAAACGACGGCCAGCCCGCCGATGATGGTGGTCCAGGCCAGGTGCTCGCCCAGCAGGAGTCCGGCCCAGCAGATACTGAGGACGGGCTGGATGAGCTGGACCTGGCCGACCTGGGCCATCGGACCGATGGCAAGCCCGTGGTACCAGGCGAAGAACCCGACGAACATGCTGACGACGCCGAGGTAGGCAAAGGCTGCCCACTGCACTGGTGTTCCCGAAGGCGGATGCTGGGACATCGAGAGGGCCATCAGGAACACCATCAGGGGAGCGGCGAGAACGAGCGCCCACGAGACGGTCTGCCAGGCGCCGAGTTCGCGCGCCAGCAGGCCGCCCTCCGCGTATCCGATGGCGGCGGCAACGACGGCGCCGAAGAGCAGCAGGTCCGGCCAGTGCAGCTGGCCGAAGCCGCCGGACTGCGCGGACGCGAAGGCGATCGCCGCCACCGCGCCGACGCCCGTGATGAGCCAGAAGGCCAGCGGCGGGCGTTCGCGTCCGCGCAGCACGGCCATCGTTGCGGTCGCGGCCGGCAGCAACGCGATAACCACGGCACCGTGACTGGCGGGAACGGAGGTGAGCGCGAACGAGGTCAGCAGCGGGAAGCCGACGACGATCCCGCCGGCCACGACGGCCACTCGCGCCCACTGGACACCCTGCGGCGGGCGCTGCCGGGTCAAGGAGAGGGCGGCTGCGGCGAGAACCGCGGCCAGGACCGCCCGGCCGGAGCCGATGAACAGCGGGTGCAGTCCGCCGACAGCCAGCCGGGTGAACGGAACGGTAAAGGAAAAGGCCGCCACGCCGAGCAGGCCCCACCACAAGCCGGTGGCCGGCCGCGAGGATAGCGGTGGCCAAAAACCAACGATAGCGCTACTGTAGTCTCTCATGTTCAACGATAGCAGTTCGCGCATTGTCGAACGACTCCGGGAGTGGATTGCGGCAGCACCGCCCGGAGCCCGGCTGCCCTCCACGCGGTCGCTGGTCGCCGACTACCAGGCGAGCCCGGTGACCGTGCAAAAAGCCCTCCGGACCCTCAGCGCCCAGGGACTGATCGAAAGCCGGCCTGGCGTCGGGACTTTCGTCCGGGCGATTCGGACCTCGCGGCCCGCGGACTACGGCTGGCAGACGGCAGCGCTGCGTTCACCCCAGTCGCCGCTGCGGCCGGTCCCCACCGCGATGCGCTCCGCCTCGAACGATGTCATCGCCTTCCACTCGGGCTATCCGGACCGGGAGCTCCTGCCGGAGCGTCTGGTGCGCGCGGCACTGACGCGGGCGGCCCGCGGCGACTCTGCCTGGTCGCGTCCGCCAGCTGCCGGGCAGCCGGAGCTGCAGTCCTGGTTCGCCCAGGAACTCCGGTCTTCGACCCCGGCCGGTGTCACACCGCCAACCCCGAACGAGGTCATCGTGCTGCCCGGAAGCCAGAGCGGACTCAGTTCCGTGTTCCGGGCCCTGGCCGGCAGCGGGCAACCGCTGCTGCTGGAATCCCCGACGTATTGGGGGGCCATCCTGGCCGCGGCGCAGGCCGGTGTCCATGTCGTTCCGGTGCCGAGCGGACCCGAGGGCCCGGATCCGGAAGAACTGGACAGGGCCTTCGAGGAGACGGGCGCACGCCTGTTTTACGCACAGCCGAACTATGCGAATCCCACCGGTGCGCAATGGCCGGCGCGGGTGGCCGAACGGGTACTGGACGTCGTCCGGGCGCACGGCGCGTTCCTCGTTGAAGACGACTGGGCGCACGATTTTGGCATCAGCACCACCGCCACGCCCGTCGCGGCACGCGACGATTCCGGACATGTCGTCTACCTTCGTTCGCTGACCAAAAGTGTGTCCCCGGGCATCCGCGTTGCCGCCGTGATTGCCCGGGGCCCAGCGCGTGACCGCATTCAGGCCGACCGGGGAGCCGAATCGATGTATGTCAGCGGCGTCCTGCAGGCGGCTGCCCTTGACGTCGTGACGCAACCCGGGTGGCACACGCACCTCCGCGGTCTCCGCCACCAGCTCCAGGCCCGCCGGGACCTGCTGATCAGCAGCCTCCGGGAGCATGCCCCGCAGGCCCATGTCGAGCACGTGCCGAAGGGGGGACTGAACCTCTGGGCACGCCTGCCCGACGGAACCGACCTTGAAAAGCTCACCCGTGACTGCGAGGCCGCCGGCGTCGTCATCGCCGCCGGCACCGAGTGGTTTCCGGCTGAACCCACAGGATCGTTTATCCGGCTCAACTACGCCGGACCCAACCCCGGAGCCTTTCCCGAAGGAGCGCGCATCCTCGGCCAATCACTGGAACGCAACAGCCGCTGAAGGCGCCGCAGGATATTCTGTTGGTATGACTGCCGCAGCCCCCTCAACCGTCGCCTTTGACGGACGCTTCGCCCGGGAGCTCGCGGAAATGGCCATACCCTGGCAGGCAGAGGAAGCACCCGACCCGAGGCTCCTCGTGCTCAACGAGCCGCTGGCCGCCGAACTGGGCCTGGACCCCGCCTACCTCCGGGATGCCGACGGGGTACTTTTCCTGATCGGCAATCTGGTCCCGAGCGGCGCCACTCCGGTGGCCCAGGCCTACACCGGTCACCAGTTCGGCTGGTTGGCCCCCCGGCTCGGCGATGGCCGGGCGCTGCTGCTCGGTGAGATCACGGACACGGACGGCCGCCTCCGCGATGTCCATCTCAAGGGCTCCGGGCGTACGCCGTTCGCCCGCGGCGGCGACGGTTTGGCGGCGGTGGGCCCGATGCTGCGAGAGTACATCGTGAGCGAAGCGATGCACGCCATGGGCATCCCCACCACACGCTCCCTCGCCGTAGTGGCGACGGGACGCCCGGTACTCCGCGACACCTTGCTGCCGGGCGCCGTGCTCACCAGGGTCGCCTCCAGCCACCTGCGAGTAGGCAGCTTCCAGTACGCCCGGGCAACGGACGACCTGAACCTCCTGCGCCGGCTCGCCGATCATGCGATCGCCCGCCACCACCCCGGCGCCGCCGACGCCGGGCAACCCTATCTCGCGCTGTTCCAGGCGGTCGTCGCCGCCCAGGCGTCGCTGGTGGCCCGGTGGATGCTGGTGGGATTCGTTCACGGTGTCATGAACACCGACAACATGACCATCTCCGGCGAGACCATCGACTATGGGCCCTGCGCCTTCCTGGAGGCCTTCGACCCGTCCACGGTCTACAGCTCGATCGACGAGACCGGGCGCTACTCGTACCGCAACCAGCCGGTCATAGCGGAATGGAATCTCACGCGGCTCGCGGAGTCCCTGCTGCCCCTCTTCCACGAGGAGCAGGAGCAGGCGATCGCCCAGGCGCAGGAGTCCCTTGGCGCGTTCCGCCGGCAGTACAGCGCGGCCTGGTCGGCCGGCATGGCGGCCAAACTGGGGCTGCCGGAGGGGCTCGACGACGGCGTGGCCTCGCCTCTGGTGGACGAGGTGCTTAGCCTTCTCCAGGCGGGCGGGGCTGACCACACCTCGTTCTTCCGGAGCCTCAGCGCGGCCGCCCGGGGGGATGCCGGACCGGTGCGGAGCCTGCTGCCTGATCCGTCCGCGTTCGATGCCTGGTCCGCACGCTGGATCGCCCTGGGTCCCGACGCCGACGCGATGGACCGGGTCAATCCCGCCTACATCCCGCGCAACCACCTGGTGGAGGAGGCCCTAGCGGCCGCCACGGGCGGCGATCTTGAGCCGCTCGGACGCCTCCTGGACGCAGTGACCGGGCCGTTCGACGAGCGCCCCGGACTGGAGCGGTACGCCGCTGCCGCGCCCGAGGACTTCGGCGCCTACCGGACCTTCTGCGGAACCTGAGCCGCTTTTCGACGGGCAGTCCGCGCTAGCCGGCGTCTCCGGCGAGTGACTGGAAGATCAGCCCGCGATAGCCGCAGCCTCAGGCCAGGGACAGGAAGAGCTTTTCCAGGTCCTTCGTACTCATGCTTGAGTCCTTCCGCACCGCGCACTGCTCCAGTCCGCTGGCAATGATGGCGAATCCCGCCCGGTCCAGCGCTTTCGAGACGGCCGCCAACTGAGTGACGGTGTCCTTGCAGTCGCGCCCTTCCTCCAGCATCCGGATGACGGCCCCCAGCTGCCCCTGAGCGCGCTTGAGCCGGTTGATGACGGGGGCGACTTCGGCTGAATCAAGGTCCATGGGTGTCTCCGAAACTAGGGAAGGCTTTGCTTCAGAATATACCCCCATGGGTATTTTTGACTACCCCCAGGGGTATCTGCAATACTCGGTGGGGTATTCAGTTTTTCGTTAGTCCGTCTCGAAAGGACACCCATGACGCCCCCTTCCACTTCCTCCGCCCAGGCCTCTTCCGCGGCACCGGCAGTCACCTCGCTGGCACCGGAAACGCTGCGCAGCTGGTTCCAGGAACACCAGGACCTCATCGTGATCGATGTCCGCTCGGCCGCAGAATTCGAAAACATGCACATCCGAGGCTCTTACAACGTCCCGCTGCCGCTGCTTTCCGAGCACACTGACGAATTGGCAGCCCGTTTGGGCAGCCGCGTCGTGCTTGTCTGCCAGTCGGGAGCGCGGGCCGAGCAGGCACGGCAGCGACTTGGTGGCGCGGGCATCGGCACCGCCTATGTCCTGACAGGTGGCGCCCCCGGCTTCGCTGAGTCAGGCGGCGACGTCGTCCGCGGCAAGGCGCGCTGGGACCTCGAACGCCAGGTCCGGCTTGCGGCCGGTTCCCTCGTGGTTCTGGGCCTTGCCGGCGGCAAGTTCGTCTCGCCCAAGATCCGGCTCCTCGCCGGAGCCATCGGCGCCGGACTGACCTTCTCGGCGGCCACGAACACCTGCGCCATGGGCCAGGCGATCTCTGCCATGCCCTGGAACAAAGCCGCCCAGGAGCCGACCCGCGAGTCCGCCATCCTGCAGTTTCCCGTCGTGGGTTCCCTGACCCCGGAGTCCAAGGCCTCATGACCACCACGCTGATCCTCGTTCTTGCCCTGTCGGTGCTCATTGGGCTGTCGCTCGGTGTACTCGGCGGCGGCGGATCCATCCTGACCGTGCCGATCCTGGTCTACGTGGCCGGATTCGAGGCCAAGGAAGCCATTGCCGCCTCCCTGTTCGTGGTCGGCGTAACCTCGGCTGTCAGCGTCTTCAGCCACGCCCGCGCCAGACGTGTCATGTGGCGCACGGGCCTGCTGTTCGGCGCCGCCGGCATGGTCGGTGCCTTCGTGGGCGGTCTTCTGGGCGGGCATATCCCCGGCCAGATCCTCCTCATCGCATTTGCCCTCATGATGGTTGCCACCTCGATCGCCATGATCCGCGGACGCAGGAAGAAGGCTGATGCGGGCACCGATGTGCCCAAGCACACCGAACTGCCGCTGTTCCGTGTCCTGCTCGACGGCCTCGTCGTCGGTCTGGTCACCGGCCTGGTCGGCGCCGGCGGCGGATTCCTGGTGGTGCCGGCCCTGGCGCTGCTCGGCGGCCTGCCGATGGCAATCGCCGTCGGAACGTCGCTCGTCGTGATCGCGATGAAGTCCTTTGCCGGCCTGGCCGGCTACCTCACCACCGTTGAGCTGGACTGGGGAATCACGCTGGCCGTGACGGCAGCCGCCATCGTGGGCACCCTGATCGGGTCCAAGCTCGCCGGGCGCATTCCGGAAGTGGCCCTGCGCAAGGGCTTCGGATGGTTCGTGCTGGTGATGGGCGCGTTCGTCCTCATCCAGCAGGCCCCTGTTGATCTGCGCGGACCGATCGCCCTGGGTGCCGCCGGAGCAGCGGTCGTTGCGGCCGCAGTCTGCTGGTTCCTTGTCAGCGCCTGCCCGCTGCGCAGGTCCACCAGCACCACCCGCCAGGACGCCCAACCCACGCCGGTCTGAGTCGACCGGCCAACCAATCAGCCACTCCCGAAACGAAAGGTATCACCATGGCAGAAATCAGCATCACCGAAGCAGACCAGCGCCGGAACCAGGCACAGGTCCTGGACGTCCGCGAGGACGGCGAAGTCGCCGAGGGAATGATCCCCGGCGCAATCCACATCCCCACGGGCGAATTGCAGGCGCGCCTCTCCGAGCTTGACGCCAAGGTCCCCGTGATCGCCATCTGCCGCAGTGGCAACCGCAGCGCCCGTGTGGCGGATGCGCTCAACGCCGCCGGCTTCACAGCAGACACCATGGACGGCGGCATGATCGCGTGGACCCGCGCGGGCCTGCCGACCGCCTGATCCGCCCCTGAACTGCAGTTCCCTCTCACGCCCCACGACCTAAGAGGAATGGAAGTTAGTTATGGCAACCATCGACATCACCGAAAAGACCCTCCCCGACACGCTGGAAACCAACGACATCGTCTTTGTCGACTTCTGGGCCGGCTGGTGCGGCCCCTGCCGCAGGTTCGCCCCCACCTATGAAGCGGCCTCAACCAAGCACCCGGACGTCGTCTTCGCCAAGGTGGACACCGAGGCCGAACAGGCCCTGGCGGCCGCGGCGGGAATCACCTCGATCCCCACGCTGATGGCATTCCGCGACAAGACCCTGGTCTTCTCGCAGCCGGGCGCGCTCAACGCCGCCGGCCTCGACCAGGTCATCGAGGGCGTCAAGAAGCTGGACATGGCCAGCGTGCGGGCCCAGGCAGCACAGCCACAGGGCTGACCGGTTGCGGGCCTGACCGGGCGCCGCCCGGGAGGTTCTGGGCCCGGACCGCCGGCGCCCGCCCGCCTTGCAAGATACCCCGGGGGGTATTATTGTTGTTAGTAGTCGACGGGGGACACCACCCCATTTCTTTACGAAGGAGAGCACATGCTTCTGGAACGCATTTATGATGAGGACCTTGCCCAGGCCAGCTACCTGATCGGCTGCCAGGCCAAGGGTGAAGCCGTGGTGGTGGACGGCCGGCGTGATATCGCGGTGTACCAGGCGCTGGCGGCGAAGAACGGCATGAAGATCGTTGCGGTCACCGAGACCCACATCCACGCCGATTACCTCTCCGGGACCCGGGAACTCGCCGCGGCGACGGGGGCGAAGATTTACCTCTCGGGCGAGGGCGGGCCGGACTGGCAGTACGGGTTCGAGGGTGAGCGGCTCTTCGACGGCGACACGATCACGCTGGGCAACATCAGCATCCAGGCCCTCCACACCCCGGGGCACACCCCGGAACACCTGTCCTTCCTGGTCACCGACGGCGCGTTCAGCGATAAAGCCGGGTACCTGCTCTCGGGTGACTTTGTTTTCTCCGGGGACCTGGGCCGTCCGGACCTGCTGGACGAGGCCGCCGGCGGGATCGACACCCGCTTCGCCGGTGCGAAGCAACTCTTCGCGAGCCTGCGGGATAAGTTCCTGACCCTCCCGGACTACGTCCAGGTCCACCCGGCCCACGGTGCCGGCAGCGCCTGCGGCAAGGCCCTGGGCGCGATCCCGTCCTCCACGGTCGGCTACGAACGGCTCTACGCCTGGTGGGGCCCGTACCTGGCCGCCAACGACGAGCAGGGCTTCGTCGATGAACTCCTCGACGGCCAGCCCGACGCGCACGCCTACTTCGGGCGGATGAAGCGGGAGAACCGTGAGGGCCCGGCCGTCATGGGGGAACGTGCCCCGCTGCAGGAACTGGACCTCGACGCCGTCGCCCGGGGGCTGGCCGCCAACACGCTGACGTTCATTGACACCCGCCCCAACGACCAGGTCCACCGGGGCACCGTGACCGGGTCCCTGAACGTCCCGGCCGGCAAGTCCGTCGCCAGCTTCGGCGCCTGGGTCGTGAACCCGGAGACCGATCCGAACCCGCTCGTGCTCCTCGCCGAAGACCGGGACGCCGCGCAGGACATGTGGGACCACCTGGTCCGGGTCGGGATCGACCACGTCGCCGGGTACGTCACCGGCATCACCGGCCTGCCCACCAGCATCCCGAAGCTGATCTCGCCGGAGGAGCTCGAGGGCTTCGAGGCCGGCATGATCCTGGACGTGCGCAACCGCACCGAGCACACCGCCGGGCACATCCCGGGCTCCCACCAGCTCAGCGGCGGCCGCGTGATGTGGCACCTGGAGGAACTCCCGGCCCAGGGCACCATCGTGTCCTACTGCCAAAGCGGTGTGCGGAACTCCGTCGCGGCCAGCGCGCTGCGCCGCGCCGGCTACGACGTCGTCGAACTCGACGGCAGCTACAACGCCTGGACCGGATACCAGCAGGCACAGGCACGCGAAACCGTCCCCGCCAGCTGACCCGCACCACCGGCGCCTAACCGACCGGCACCTAAACCGACCGGCACCCCCGGCGGCGGCCCTGACACCAGGGCCGCCGCCGAACCGCGTCCCACCACAGGGAGCACCATGAACTCCGGCACCACCCACCCGCAGCAGCATCGGCGCCGCCGCCCCGGCCCAACGCTGGGCCTGCGGCAGAACCTGGCGCAGTTCATGCTCCTCGTCGCCGTCAACGCGCTCGTCGGCGGCACCCTGGGCCAGGAACGCACGGTGCTTCCGCTGCTGGCCGGGCAGGTCTTCCACCTGGACCTCTACACGTCCGCGCTGACCTACATCCTCGCCTTCGGCCTCGCCAAGGCCGCCACCAACTACTTCGCCGGCACCCTCTCAGACCGCTACGGCCGCAAACCCGTCCTGGTCGCCGGCTGGGTCATCGCCCTGCCCGTCCCGCTGATGCTGATCTTCGGACCCTCCTGGGGCTGGATCGTGGCGGCCAACGTGATCCTGGGCATCAGCCAGGGCCTCACCTGGTCCACCACCGTCATGATGAAAATGGACCTCGTTGGCCCGGCACGCCGCGGCTTCGCGATGGGCCTGAACGAAGCGGCCGGCTACCTCGGCGTCGCCGGCACCGCCCTGGCCACCGGCTACATCGCCGCCACTTACGGCCTGCGGCCCGGACCGTTCCTGCTCGGCGCCGCCTACATCGCCCTGGGCCTTGGCCTCTCGGTCTTCGCCGTGAAGGAAACCCGGGGCCACGCGAAGCTTGAAGCGGCAAACCATACCTCCGCCCACGCCAATGCCCACGGACAGCTGAGCAACCGGGAAATTTTCACCCTCACCAGCTTCCGGGACAAATCCCTGTCCTCGGTCAGTCAGGCCGGCATGGTCAACAACCTCAACGACGGCCTTGCCTGGGGTCTCTTCCCCGTCCTGTTCGCCGCCGCCGGACTGACCATCGAAAAGATCGGCATCCTGGCCGCCGTCTATCCCGCCGTCTGGGGTGCCGCGCAGCTCGTCACCGGGGCACTGTCGGACAAATACGGCCGGAAGTGGCTGATCGTGGGCGGTATGCTCCTCCAGGCCGCCGCCCTGGCGATGATCGCCGTCGGCCAGGACTTCGGGATCTGGCTGGCCGCCGCCGTCCTTCTCGGCCTCGGCACGGCCATGGTGTACCCCACCCTGCTCGCCGCCATCGGCGACGTCGCGCACCCGGAATGGCGGGCCCGCTCCGTGGGCATCTACCGGCTCTGGCGCGACGGCGGCTTCGCTGTCGGCGCGCTGCTCTCCGGCATCATCGCCGACGCCTACGGCATTCCGGCCGCCGTCGGCGTCGTCGCGGGACTCGCGGCCCTGTCAGGTCTCGTTGTGGCCGTCCGGATGCGCGGCACCGACCACCACCCAGCCCGCGCCTGAGCCGGCGCCGAACCTCCCAAATGGCCGGCGGCTAACAGTCGACGGGCCGCCCGGGTTCAGTCCGGCACCTGCAGTCCGGCACCGTCACCACCGCAGTCCATCAGGGCCTAAGGCTCCAGGGACACCGTGATGTCGAGATAGATGCCGTTGGTGACCAGGCGGTCCGCCAGGAACTTGGCGAGGCTCGCCTCGGTCGCCGTGTGCTCGCTCTTCGCGATCGCGCCCCGCAGGCACGCCATCGTCGCCGTGGACTTGACGGTGGACAGGGGTGCACGGTGGTCGGATGCCAGCCGCTCAATATCCGTTTGGAAGGCGCGCTGGTGGCCTTCCCGTGCGGTGGCGAGCAGCGTGAAGGGTACAAAAGCAGTCGGCACGAAGAGTCCTTTTCTGGCGGCGGCCCCGTGGCCGTCCAATGAGAACAAGTCTTCGAAGGGTCCGGCTATTCCGCGAACTGGTGTACTGAGTCGGAGCTCACCCGGCGGGCTTCCCGGCCTGGCGGGGAGCCACCGTGACGGAGGAGACGAGTTTCAGCCGGGGATGCAGCTGGTCACCGCCGTCCACGACGCCTGTCTGCCACCACAGTTTCAGCCCCTCCGGGGCCACCTCCAGGCAGGCCAGGTTGTTGTTGAACCAAGGCCCCTTGACGCCGGACCAGCGAAACGGCGGGTCCGGGACCTTTGCCGAGCGAGCCACCAGGGCGCCCACCGGCGTGGCCAGCCCATAGGACATAACGGCCGCGAAGGACCTCATCAGCCGGGGCAGCGGGTTGCGGATGGGGGAGCAGACGGCCTGCACGATCCGGCTGCCCGAGGACCGCTCCACCTCCGAAACGTAGGAATAGTGGACGTCACCGGAGAGAAAAGTGATGGTCTCCGGGGCCGGGCCCCGTGTGCCGTCGGCGACCTCGGTCACCATGGCCGCCACCTCCTGGAAGCTGTTCTGGAAGGCGCCCCAGTGTTCCAGGTCCACCGCCTGGCGCAGCTTTTCGCCGGCACGGGCGGCAGGTTTCCCCCACGCACCCTGGGATATGGCCTCATTCCAGGATTCGACGTAGTGCAGGCCCATCGGCAGCAGGAAAGGCAGCGACGTCGCCACCAGCAGGTGGCGGAAACCGCCGCGCATCCGTCCGTCGAGCCAGGCCATTTCCGCTTTGTCCACCAGTGCGCGGTCGTCCGGCGTCAGGTCCCGGGCGGCTCGGGAGTCCACCACAACCAGCCGCGTGTCCCCGAAGTCCCGGTAGTAGCTCCACCGGTACGATCCCGGGTCCTGATCGGCCCGGTCCGCGAAACTGTCCAGCTCCGCGCTCACGTCGATCTCATCCTCGCCCCTGTGTCCGGCGATCCGCTGCCAGACGGCGTCCCCGGCCCGCTCCTGCGGTGACAGGTTCCCCAGGTGCTGATAGACCCAGTACGAGGCCAGCCCCGCGACGATCCGCCCATGCCACCAGGAGGTGGCCTCCATCTCCTTTTTCCAGCTGAGGGAGGTGTTCCAGTCGTCGCGGATGTCGTGGTCATCGAAAATCATGGCGCTGGGCAGCGTGGACAGCAGCCACCTGTTCGCGGGGTCTGACCAGGCCAGATTGTAGAGGTGGGCGTATTCCTCAAAGTCCTTGAGCTCCTCGCCGGGCGGTTCATCGATGTCCCGCCGGGCGCGGATGAACTCCTGCATCTGGTCGCTGGTCAGGTCGGCGTACACCTGGTCGCCGAGGAAAGCCACGAGATCCGGCCACGGCTGGTCACCGCCGGAAGCCATCTCAAGCGCGTAGGCGCGCAGTGAGTCGACGCCGTGGGTCCGGTTGCCGGATTCATCGTGCGGCACACTGGTCCGGCACGAGCCGAAGGCCATCCGCAGCGGCTTGCCGGTCTGCAGCGTCGCGATCATGGACGGGGGAAACTCCGATGCGGGATCGGGCCAGACCTGGCTTCCGTTGATGTCGAGGGCGTACGGCGTTACTGTGCCAGGCTCCAGGCCGTCCAGTTCCACGAGGGCGTAATGGTGGCCGTGCACCGCGAAGGTGGCGGTTGCCCACTCCCTGCCGCCCGCGCGAAGGGTGACCCGGGCAGCGGTCCGGGTCTCCACCCAGATGCTCGCCGAGGTCTCATCCACGTACCGCATCATCGGGCCGAGCACCAAGGGTGAGGTAGTCATGACTCAGTTCTACCTGCTCGGCACCGGTGCGGCCATGCTTTGGCGGCAAGTGATCCGGCGGGCGGCTGCTTTTCGTGATCGTGCAGGACCGGCCGCACCCGTTCCCGGGTATCCGGAAATCACCCCCGCGGGGCCATGGCGTAGGTGGCGGTGGCGTAGGCCAGGGCCGCGGACATCTCCTTGAGCAGGTCCGCGTTGATGTTGCTGATGGTGTCGCAGGCCTTGTGGTAGCAGGGATCGAGTTTCTTGCCGGCCACGCCGCCGTAGGCCTGCACCTGGGCTTTGGTCTTTGACTTCACCTCGCCGGTGAACAGCCCGCCGCCAGGAATGCCTGCGCTGAGGAACGGTTCGTAATCGGAGTCGCCCTCGACAAAGGGCGTTGTTTCCGCCGGCAGCGAGTTGCTTTCGAAGAACCGGAAAAAGACCTCCTCGATCTCCTGGGAGCCCTTCGGCCCGGCCTCCCCGAAATCCGATCCGTCGCCGTCGTGAAAGGACCTCACGCCGTTCGGCGAGGCTGCCATGTCCACATTCAGATACAGCGCCGTACGGCGGACTTCGGCCGCGCTCAGCTCGTCAACGTAGTGCCGCGAACCATCGAGGTCATCCTCCTCGGCGCCCCAGAACGCAAACCGGACCCGGTTCGCCGGGCTGAACCCGCTGTCCTTCATCCACCGGGCGATCTCCAGCATCGCCGCGACCCCGCTGGCATTGTCGTTAATTCCCGGGCCCTCCTCCACGGAATCCAGATGCGCGCCCACCACAATGGTGTTCTCGGCGCTCCCCTCCGTGTCGGCAAGAATGTTAAAGGTTTCCACCCGCTCGTCATCGGGCCGGTGGGTAAACGTCTGCCGGACCGGGGTGTACCCGGCCGTGCGCAGCTGGTCCTCCACGTACCGCGCCGAGTCCTCATAACCGGAGGTCCCCGAGGCGCGGTTGCCGTCATTATCATCAGCGACACGTTGCAGCGCCTGCAGGTGCTCCACCAGGCCCCTGCCTTTGAACTCCTCCAGGACCGTTCGCGCGTCGACCGCACTCGCGGGGCCCAGACGTGGAGCAGCCGAGCCGGGGCCGGCGGATGTCGCGCCGCTGCCGGGGCCGCTGGTCACCTCTTCGGGCAGGAAGTCCGGCCGGGCGCCGGCCGCGGATTCCGAGGTGCAGGCCGTTGCCGACAGCAGCAGAACGGCCAGGACGGAAGGAAGTACGTGCTTGCGCAGAGTCAACATGCTTGGAAACCCTTCATTAGACGGTTTCAGCTCGGGTGGTCGGGACGCTCGCCACTGACCTTCGGCAGGCCGCGGTCATCTTTGAACCTCGGATTCCACTATCAGTTGCAACCATTCTTGTGGATTCCGCTGTATCTTCAATAGCGCCTGCCTGTGAAAATGCTGTGCGAATCACTGGCCGCCGCCGCCCGGGAAGGACGGCCGGACAAGGGTTCGCCTGCAGCGGATAGCTCCGCGGCGACACCGCCGGGCGGATAGACTGGCTTGCACCATGGATGACCCTCCCTCACATATGCCCTCGCCCCTCAACTTCCTGACCGGATTGCCGGCCACCGCAGGAGAGGGGCGCCCGAATGTATGAATGGATCATGATTGGCGTCGGCCTCGTCCTGACAGTCGGCACGGGAATGTTCGTTGCCTCCGAATTCGCCCTGGTCAACCTGGACCGCAACGACCTTGAATCCCGCCAGGCACGCGGTGAAAAACGGCTGACGCCGACTATCAAGGCCCTGAAGATCACGTCGACGCACCTCTCCGGCGCGCAACTCGGCATCACGTTGACCACCCTGCTGACCGGGTACACCTTCGAGCCGGCCATCAGCAAACTGCTGAGCGGACCGTTGAGCGGCGCCGGTGTGCCCGAGGCTGTTGTTCCTGGCCTGGGGGCCGTCATCGGCATCTTCCTGGCCACGATTTTCTCCATGGTGATCGGCGAACTCGTCCCCAAAAACTTCGCCCTGGCGCTGCCGCTGGCCACGGCAAAGGTGGTGGTTCCGTTCCAAACGCTGTTCACCACGGTCTTTAAGCCCGTCATTGTCCTCTTCAACAACACGGCCAATTCCATCATCAGGTCGTTCGGCATTGAACCCAAAGAAGAGCTCTCCGGCGCACGCAGTGCCGAGGAATTGAGCTCCCTGGTCCGCCGCTCCGCGCTGGAAGGTGTCCTCGACCTGGACCACGCCGCCCTGCTGCACCGGACATTGCGGTTCTCCGACCACAGCGCCGCCGACGTGATGACCCCGCGGGTGCGGATGGCGACGATCGGATCCGACGACACGGCCGAGCAGATCGTCAGCCTGGCGACCGCCACCGGCTATTCGCGCTTCCCGGTGATCGGCAGGGACCGGGACGACGTCATCGGTGTGCTGCACGTCAAACAGGCCTTCGCGGTGGCCCTGGACGACCGATCGGGAGTTTCGGCATCGGACGTGATGATCGAGCCGCTGCGGGTGCCCGAGTCCATGGGCGTCGACACCCTCCTGGGTCTCCTGCGCCGGCAGGGCCTGCAGGTGGCGATCGTCTCGGACGAGCACGGCGGCACCGCCGGCATCGTCACGCTCGAGGACCTGGTGGAGGAAATCGTCGGGGAACTCGAAGACGAGCACGACCGTGCCCGCACCGGCGTCGTGCGCACGGGCCGGTCGCTGACCTTCGATGCGTCCCTCCGGCCGGATGAACTCCTGGACCGGACCGGCATCGCCGTCCCGGACGGCGAGGAGTACGACACGATGGCCGGGTTCGTTACTGACCGGCTGGACCGGATCCCTGAACTCGGTGACGAGGTGGCCATCCACGGCGGGACGCTCCGGGTGGAACGCGTGGTGGGGACGCACGTCGAGCGGCTGCGGTTTACCCCGGACGAATCCATGGAACCCCCGCAGAGCGCCCATGACCGGATCATTGACAATCTCACGCGGGAGCTGACCCATGAGTGAATATCTGCCAGGCATCATCTGGCTCGTCGTCCTGCTGGTTGTCAACGCCTTCTTTGTCGGTGCTGAATTCGCCGTCATCTCCGCCCGGCGTTCGCAGATCGAGCCGAAGGCAGAGGCCGGAAGCAAGGCCGCCAAGACCACCCTCTGGGCGATGGAGCACGCCACGCTGATGCTGGCGACCAGCCAGCTGGGCATCACGGTGTGTTCCCTGGTCATCCTGAACGTCTCGGAGCCGGCGATCCACCACCTGCTGGAGATTCCCCTGGGCCTGACCTCCCTCTCGGCCGAGACGATCGGAATTGTCGCGTTCGTCGTCGCCCTGCTGCTGGTGACCTTCCTGCACGTGGTGTTCGGCGAGATGGTCCCGAAGAACATCTCCTTCTCCGTTCCGACGCGGGCGGCGCTGCTCCTGGCCCCGCCGCTGGTGCTTGTGGCCCGTGTCTTCAAACCGGTGATCTGGACCCTGAACGGCATCGCCAACTCGATCCTGCGGCTCTTCAAGGTCGAGCCGAAGGACGAGGCCACCAGCGCCTACACCCTGGACGAGGTTGCGAACATCGTGGAGCAGTCCACCCGGGACGGGGTGCTGACGGACACCAGCGGGACCCTGACCGCGGCCTTCGAGTTCACCGCCAAGACGGTCGCCGACGTGGAAGTGCCGATCGAGTCGATGGTGCTGCTGCCCTCGACGGCCACCCCGGCTGACATCCAGCGGGCCGTCGCGGCGCACGGCTACTCCCGTTACATCCTCACGGACGACGACGGCGCCCCCACCGGCTACCTGCACCTCAAGGACGTTATGGACCTCACGACGCCGGCCGCGTTCAGCCAGGCGGTACCCGCCAAGCGGATACGGAAGCTGGCCTCGGCCTTCAGCGGCAGCGAACTTGAGGACGCCCTGGCCGTGATGCGCCGCACGGGAGCCCACGTGGCCAGGGTATTTGACGCCCATGGCACCACAACGGGCGTGCTGTTCCTCGAGGACATCATTGAGGAACTGGTCGGCGAGGTGCAAGATGCCACCAGCGCTTAAAAATCCCAGACCACCTGAAGTACCGGACCGAACCGGCCGCAGAGGCCGGATCCTTCACGGAAGTTGAGCAACATGACCGTTTCTCCCCTTATCTGGGCCGTCACCATTGCCGTGATCCTGGCCTTGCTGGCTTTCGACTACTTCTTTCACATCCGCAAGGCCCACGTGCCCACGCTCAAGGAGGCCGCCGTGTGGTCGGCGCTCTACGTGGGCCTGGCTGTCGTCTTCGGTGTCCTGGTGTGGATCTTCGGCGGAACCGAGATGGGGTCGGAGTACTTCGCCGGCTACATCACCGAGAAGGCACTCTCGGTGGACAACCTCTTTGTCTTCCTGATCATCATCGCGAGTTTCCGGGTCCCCCGCGAAGACCAGCAGAAGGTGCTGCTTTTCGGCATCATCTTCTCGCTGATCGCCCGCACCGGGTTCATCCTGCTGGGCGCCGCGCTGATCAATTCCTTCGCGTGGGTGTTCTACATCTTCGGACTGATTCTGCTGATCACCGCCGGGAACCTGCTCCGGCCGGACGCCCACGGCGAGGACCAGGCCGACAATTTTATGATCCGCATCGCCAGGAGGTTTTTCCACACGACGGAACACTACGACGGGGACAAGCTCTTCACCATCCAGGATGGCAAGAGGGCGCTGACGCCGATGCTGCTGGTCATGGTGGCCATCGGGGGAACCGACATTCTGTTTGCCCTGGACTCAATCCCGGCGATCTTCGGGCTGACCCAGAACGTCTTCATCGTCTTCACCGCCACGGCGTTTTCCCTGATGGGCCTGCGCCAGCTGTACTTCCTGATCGACGGGCTCCTGGACCGCCTCATCTACCTCGCGTACGGCCTGGCGGTCATCCTTGCCTTCATCGGGGTAAAGCTGGTGCTCCACGCCCTGCATGAGAACAACCTGCCGTTCATCAACGGCGGCCAGCCGGTTCCCGTCATCGAGATCACCACGGCCACGTCCCTGACCGTCATCGTTGGGGTGCTGGTCCTGACCGTGGTGGCGTCGCTGCTGAGCAAGGCCGGCAAGGCACAGACCTCCATCAACAATGCGCGCCGGCACGCCGTCAATTACCTTGACCTGGAATACACCGCGGACGCGGCTGAACGTGAGCGTATTTACCGGATGCTGACCGATGAAGAGTCCCAGATTCTGGCCATGGATCCGAAGTACCGGAACAAGGCCAAGGACATTGACAAGATCCGGGCGCTGGTCGCGGAAGCGCACCGGCAGCACGAGGAGTACCTCGCACGTTAGGTGCCGGGGCCGGCAGGGTCCCCGGTCCGGATCCCTGGCCCATGCGAGGTCAGGCGGGCCCGGTCGGGTGTCTTCGGCCCGTGCGAAATCAGGCGGGGCCGGCGGGGGAGTGCTCCCCGGCCGGGCCTCCGCAGGCCTGGGTGATGGCGGCCTGCAGCCGGCCCAGCACCTCGGCAGGCTGCCCGTCGGCGGGGATGCTGGTGAACCCCGGGAACTCCGGTAGTGAGCGGTAGGCCTCGCTTAACGACTCAAGGTCTTCGAGCCGCTCAGAGTCGGTGCCCCGCGCGAGGATCCGTGCATGCGCCTCGCGGGGGTCGATGTCGAGGTAGACGAGCAGATCGGGCCGGGGGAGCGCGCGGATCAGGAACGGCAGCACGCGCCCCCGGGGCAGTCCATGCATCCGGCGCAGCGCGAGCTGGCAATGCAGGTCCCGATCCATGACCACCAGGCCGTGAAACCGCCTGGCGCGGCGGTGTGAATTTACGACGTTAAACGTCCGGACTGCCGTTTCAATAACGTCCGCCAGCCGCAGGGGCAGGTGAACCCCGAGCCTGGCACTAATGAGGGACATCTGCCGGCGACCGGCATAGTTGCCGAGAAACAGGGCGCCGTTCCCCGCCTTGCGGGCGGCATCGACCAGGCCGCGTGCCGCCGTCGTTTTTCCTGAACCGTCTATTCCGGTGAGCACGATCAGCAAGCAGTCTCCTTTGATGGGGTCGGTGTTGGGCCGCTACCCACCCAACGAATGGAAGCGCGGGCTTGATCCCCGGACTGGGTCCGTCCGCGGTGCCGCGGTCAGAGATTGTGCGCCAGCAGTTCGAGCCCGATGACCACCAGGCTCAACACTACTTCGGCGAACATGATCAGGGCTTTGTGGCGGAACGGCAGCTCGAGCCGCCGGATCGCGAGGTAGCCGACGACGAGGAGTGTCACCACGAGGACGACGGTTGCCCACTGCAGCGCCACGGCAGTCGACCAGAGGCCGAGGCCGGCCGCCGTGAGGAGCAGCAGCGGAGTCACCAGGACGCTCAGGGCCTCGGTGCTGACGGCGATCATGTGGTGCAGTTCCTGGCCGCTGGGGAGCTGTGCGTGGACTGTGAGATGGCTCAGCAGATCGGCGACGAAGATCCCCAGCAGGGAACCGATGACCACGATGCTGAGGGTTACGGCCGCGGCAGCGGGCGTCGTCTCGTCTGCGTGGCTCCGCAGGGCCAGCACCACAGCCAGGCTGGTGAAGCTGATGTAGACGCGCTCCTTGAGGCTCGCCGCGCGGTGGACGGCAGACAGCTCACGCTGCGCGGTCGGTTCGATTGCACTCATCGGCGGAGTCCTCTCTGTGAGTGGATCGGGATCGTCAGCCATAGCTGAACTTCGACAGATAGAGCGGCATCGTCTTTCCCTTTCGTTCGCTTCCGGGAGTGCGGATTACCCAAGGATGGCAGTCCGCTGCCGGGCCAGCAATGGCCGGCGGCCGTCAGGGAGGTGGTCGGGGGACACACGGATCAGGTGCCGCGGCTCTCCAGATGTTGGACCAGCGCGTCAAGGATCGGCAGTTGGCCGCTGACCAGCTTGGTGCGGGCTTCCTCCACCCCGGTCCACGTGGCGTCGTCGACCTCGGGGTAGTTGCGGACCGTGCCGGATCCCTTCGGCCATTCCAGGGCAAAGGTGTTGCTCACGATCCGTTCGGGAGCGAAGCGGGACTCGGCCGTGAAGACCGTGATGACCTTTCCCGAGGGCTGCCGGAAGGCGCCGAGTTCGTGGTAGTCGGCGGATGGTGCAGGAGTCCCCATTTCTTCGGCGAACTCGCGTTCCGCGGCGGCCAGCGGGTCCTCGTCGGGGAGGTATTCGCCCTTGGGAATGGACCAGGCCCGGGCATCCTTGCGCGCCCAGAACGGTCCGCCCATGTGGGCTATCCACACCTCAACGTCGCCGCCGCGGACGCGGCGGTACAGCAGAATGCCTGCGCTCCGGACCGTCATTGACCGGCTCCTGTCCGGCGCGGCCCGGGGTCCTGGTCCGGTCCTGCTCCGGCGCCGCCGGCCGGGAGGAACTGGCGGTTCCGGATCCGTGAGGGACCGAACTCGATGGCCAACGGGTTGATCGGCCACGGCCCGCGGCCCCTCGACTTGGGGCGGCCGACGGCGATGTGAGGCGTCCACCGGGGGTACCTGAAACCGAGAGCGCGTGAGCCGAGGATAAAGTCATCGACGTTGTCCACCAGCAGCTCGTCCAACAGTTCGTGCAGCGCCGTCACGAGGGAGAGCTGGTAGTCCCGCACCTGCTGGGGCACCTCCACTTCCAGCCCGCTCACGCGCCCGCCGCCCAGCAGGACCAGCCGCTCGGACGTCCCGGAGAAGCCTCCCAGCACGGGCAGCCCCTCCAACCAGGAGACCGCCGTGGCGGCGGCGTCCTCGGCGGTTGTGATGCCTTTGGTCCACTCCGCGATGTCCCGGGCGAAGTCCGCGAGGACGCCGATGTGCAGCAGGGTCAGGTGCAGACCCTGCTGCCGGCGCAGGGCGTCGACCTGGCTGCCCAGTCCCTCGTAGTCGGAGGGTCCGGAGCCGATGGTGAGTACAGGGACTTCCACCGTGATGCGCGGCGGCGTTTGCATTCGGTCCCCTTCCGTCCGCAGTGGCTGCTGGCTCTCGCTGTCATTATCCTCCCGGGCGGCAAACCCGGCAGGTCGAATGTGGCAGGCGTCGTGGCACAATGGCCCCGTGAGCAGCCCGATCCAGCGCCAGAGCGGACCCGATGACAATGCCGCGGCGGCGATGCCGACCGCCCCGGCGTATCCGCAATTGCGGCTCAACATCGCTGCCCTCGAAAACAACATCCGGGTGATGGCCGCCTGGTGCGGGCAGCGGGGCGTGGAGCTCGCCCCCCACGTCAAGACAACGATGTCCGCGCCGATCATCGCCCGTCAGCTGGCTGCCGGCGCTGTCGGCGTCACCGTCGCCACCGCGGACCAGGCCGCCTCGGCGCTGGGCTGGGGACACCGGCACGTTCTGGTGGCCAACGAGGTCGTCGACCGGCACGGCCTGTTGCGTTTCCGGTCCTGGCTGGAGGCAGATTCCGGGCGGGAACTGCGGTGCTTCGTGGATTCTGCCGCCGGTGTCGAGGCGGCGGCCCGGGTGTTCGCCGGGTCCGCGGTCAGCCTTGAGGTGCTGATCGACGTCGGGACACCGGCCGGCCGCACGGGTACCCGGAGCCTCGACGAGGCACTTCGCCTGGCGGGGCTGGTCCACGGGACACCCGGCCTCCGGCTTGTCGGTGTTGCCGGCTACGAAGGCGTCGTGCCCAACAGCCGGTCGGAGTCCACGATCGACGCCGTCGACCGGCACTGCAGGCTGGTGCGGGAGGTGTATCTGGGCGCCGCGCAGTACTTCGAGACCGCCGCCCCCATCTACTCCATGGGCGGGTCAGCCTTCCCGGACCGCGTCGTGGAGTACCTGCCGGATGACAGCCTGGTGCCCGGTACCCGGAGGATCCTCCGGTCCGGCTGCTACGTCACCCACGATCACGGCACGTACGCCGGCGTCAGCCCGGTGCCGGGCCTGATTCCCGCGGTTTCGGTCCGGGCCGTGGTCCTGTCCACGCCCGAGGCGGGGATGGCCGTCGTCGGGGCCGGCAAACGGGACCTTCCCTACGACGCCGGGCTGCCGGTTTTCCTGTCGGCCCACACCGCGGACGGCGCCCCCAGGGACGGGGCAGCCGCCATGGTGCGGAACCTGTTCGACCACCACGCGGTCCTCACCGGGGTGCGCGGACTGGATGTCACCGATGTGGTCGACTTCGGGATATCCCACCCCTGCTCCGCCTTTGACCGCTGGCCCGAATACGTCGTTACCGACGGCGACGGACATGCCACCGGGGTGTGGGGCACGGACTTCCACCGGTCCTCCCTGGCCGCGGGCCGGCTGCCGTGATCTGCCGCCGCTGCCAATGACCCTGGACGGCGCTACCGGCCCGGCGCGCGGAGCAGGCCGGAAGCCCGGAACAGCAGGAGCCGGATGGACTGGGACGCGGACTCCAGCCGGCAGGGCCCGTTCCAGATGATGAAGTTCGCGTGGCGGTGCGCCCCGGGGCGGCCGGCGATCCGGGCGGCCGCGTCCCGGATCGCGTGCAGGTCCCCGACCGTCAGGGGTAGCGGGGATTCATCGGGGTGCCAGGTTGAGCCGAGCGGAAAGTCCCGGAACGGCCGGGCCGACATTTCGATGTGGGCGCCAAGAACCACGCTGACCGGATGTGCCGCGCTGAAGTCGCAGAGGGCGCGCAGCGAATCCTGGAAGGCCGGAAAATCCTGCACATAGAGCCGGCCGGGATAGACCGTGTCGCCGGTGAGCAGCATGCCCGTGGCCTCGTCATAAATGGCGACGGCGGAGGGATGGTGACCGGGCGTCGGTATCACGTCAAGCACCCGGCCGCCGAGGTCAACGCGGGACCTGCCGCGGGGCCAGTCGGGGATCCCGAAGAACGCGGCAACATCCGCGGCGGAATGTCCCACGACGCGGGTGCGGGACCGGTCTGCGAACTGGCCGTCCCCCGCGACGTGGTCCCCGTGGGCGTGCGAGTGGGCGACGATGAGTTCGTAACCGTCCCTGGGGTGTGCGCGCAGCCAGCCGTCGATGAGGGTGTCCACTGTCGCCCGAAGGGGAAATGAGGTGGCGTCCGCCGTCGCGCCCGTATCAAGAAGGAAGGCACGGTCCCCACCGAACAGCAGGTAGAGGAAGGGTGCCTCGAAATTCGTCGTGATGCTCTGCCGGAGCAGGACGGTGTCGGGCGCGGCCGGGTGCACCTGGATCGGCGGGGCCGCGCCGCGCCGGCCGGACCTCGTCCCCGCGTACCAGCGCAGGTCAAGATCGAGGTCCGTCACGGCGCTGCTTGTCCGTCCGCGGCGTTCGTGGCGACAGTGGTGTCCACGGCTTCCCCGGAGCCGGCGGCGCCGGGGGAGTTGACGATTTCGTCGGCGTGCTCCTCAACCCGGGTCACCAGCGGAAGCAGCACGGCAACAAGCTCCTGGCCGCGGTCGCTGAGGCGGTAGTCGACCCTGGGCGGGATGACCGGCTGGGCCTCGCGATGGAGGAAGCCGTCCCCTTCCAGTGTTTTGAGGGTTTGGGCGAGCATCTTCTCGCTGATGCCTTCGGCCCGGCGTCGAAGTTCGCTCCAGCGCTGCGCGCCGTTCCACAGCGCGACCAGGATCAGCACGCCCCATTTGCTGGAGACGTGATCGAGGACCGTGCGGCTGGGGCAACCGGCGGGGAAGATCCCATCTGCGCCCTGCAGGGGAGACAGTACGCCCTCTGTACTTACTTTCATAGCAGTACCTTACTTCAAAGTGCGTACTCTCTTTCGGGAAGTATCGCCGTCGCGGCGCAGTTGGTATGGATGTCAGTCATCCCCGTGAAAGGACCATCATGACCATCGTTTATCACCGGCGCCACCGGACAGCTCGGGCGCCTTGTTGTTGAAGCCCTCCTCGAAAGCGGCGTGCCCGCGGGGCAGCTTGTGGCCGCCGGACGGGATCTGGCCAAGGTCGCAGACCTCGCCGGCCGTGGCGTCCAGGTCCGGCAGATCGATTACCAGGACCCGGCCTCCCTGCGGCGGGCCTTTGCCGGTGCCGGCAAGGTGCTGCTGATCTCCGACAGTGAGGTCGGCCAGCGCCTTGAGCAGCATCGGAATGCCATCGAGGCCGCCGGGAAGCCGGTGACCTACCGGGACCTGCCCGTGAAGGAATACGCCGAGCTGCTGGTGGGGGCCGGACTGCCCGCCGGCTACGCGGCCATCCTTGCGGACAGCGACCGGGGCATCGCGCACGGTGAACTGCTCGTCACCAGCGGTGACCTCAGCAGGCTCATCGGCCGGCTTACAACATCCCTGCGCGAGGCAGTGCGGGCGGCTACGGTGCAGTGACGGCTTGCCGGGAAATCCGCCCGGCCGCGTCCCGGACCCCGTCCCCGTTGCGGACCCCGGCCCCCTCCCGGGGTCCGCTGTGGTTCCGTCGCTCTTTGAGGAAATAGACCAGGACGGCGGCGGCCGTGGAGGCGGCGGCGAGAGCGAAGAGCCCCGGAGTCACGCTTCCCGTCTGTTCCTTGATGATCCCGAACCCGAAAGGCGCCACGAAACCGCCCAGGTTCCCCAGCGAGTTGATGATCGCGATCGCAGGAGCGAGAACCAGCGGATGGAGGCCCGACTGGGGGATGGTCCAGAACAGGGGGGAAGCGCTCTTGAAGCCCATCGCGGCGACGCACAGGAACACCAGCGCCAGGACCGGGGACGCGACGGCGGCTGCGAGCGTCCCGGCAGCGGCAACCAGCAGCGCAACCACCAGCAGCGGGCGCTTGGACCTCGCCTTGTCCTGCCACCGGGCCGCGAAATACATGGCAACGATTGCGCACACCCACGGAATGGAGGACAGGAATCCGACACTGAGATCCGTGGTTCCCGGGATCCGCCTGATGATGCTGGGGAGCCAGAAGGTGTTGGCGTAGACGGAGAGCTGGATGGCGAAATAGATGCCGCACAGCAGCAGGATCTGCGGATCCAGGAGCATCTTCCAGCGGCTGGCACGTCCTTCCCCGGCGCCGGCGTGCCGGGCGTCCTCTTCCGCGATGGCAGCGCCCAGGGCGGACTTTTCACCGCGGCTCAGCCACTTGGCGTCCTGGACCGTGGGGTCCAGCACGAAATACACGGCGATCCCGACCGCCACGGAGAGCAGGCCCTCGAAGCCGAACAGCCACTGCCAGCCGCGCAGGCCCAGAATGTCGTGCAGGCTGAGCAGCATTCCGGCGACGGGCCCTGAGATGGCGGCGGCGACTGAGGATCCGGCGATGAAGATCGCCGTGGCCTTGCCGCGCTGGCCTGCCGGCACCCATCGGGCGAAGTAGAAGATGACCGCTGGGAAGAATCCGGCCTCGGCGGCGCCCAGCAGGAACCGCAGGACGAAGAACCAGGTCTCGTTCTGCACGAACGCCATCAGGAAGGAGACGAGGCCCCAGCTGACCATGATCCGGGAGAGCCAGATCTTCGCCCCGAACTTCTCCATCATGACGTTGCTGGGCAGTTCAAAGATGGCGTAGGCGATGAAAAACAGTCCGGCGCCAAGACCGTAGGCCGCAGCACCGATGCCTACGTCGGCTTCCAGCTGTGCCTGGGCGTAGCCGATGTTGGACCGGTTGAGCTGGTTGCACACGAGCATGACCAGCATGATCGGCAGCACCCGCCGGAAGAACTTCTTCGTGGCGGTGGCCAGGTCGGTGACAGCGGTGTCTGCAGACGGCATCCGGACAGTTCCTAGCTGCCGGCCGGGCGCCCGGCAGCGGGCGT
Source organism: Pseudarthrobacter oxydans (assembly GCF_030812335.1). Classification (GTDB taxonomy): domain Bacteria; phylum Actinomycetota; class Actinomycetes; order Actinomycetales; family Micrococcaceae; genus Arthrobacter; species Arthrobacter oxydans_B. The sequence goes on along the minus strand of NZ_JAUSSN010000009.1, from coordinate 158,659 downwards.
GCGGAGCCGGCGTCGGGAGTTTGCCAGGTGGCTGCGCATGGCGGCCGACGACGACGCTCCGTCGCCCTCGGCGATGGCGGCATAGATGGACTCGTGTTCCAGCACCACTTGCTCGAAATGCTCCCGCACGTGGTGCTCCCCGCCGGTCATGAGGCGGGTCCGGGGCATGGCGATCATGGTCTGTCCCAGCGCCGCCAGGCAGTCGGAATAGAACGGGTTGCCGGTGGCGGCTGCGATGGCGCGGTGGAACTCGTAGTCCGATTTCATGGCGTGCGCCGGGTGGGTCCCGCTGGCGGTGAACTCCTCCAGCGCCGTCCGGACCGCCTGCAGCTGCCGTTCAGAGCGGTTCCGGGCTGCCAGGGCGGCAGCCTCGGACTCGACGCCGATGCGGAACTCGAGCAGCCTGGCGCGGTCTTCCAGGCTGACCACCGGCCGGGTTGCGGGCACCGGTTGTGCGTCTGCCGGGGGAGGGGTCAGCGCAAAGCTGCCCCGCCCCCGTTCGGTTTCGACGAGCCCTTCGGCTTGCAGGCGGGTGAGCGCGGAGCGGACCACTGTCCGGCTGACGCCGAATTCGCTGATCAGGGTGTTTTCGCTGGGAAGCTTCTCGCCCGGCTGGATGACGCCGTCGACAATGCGCATGCGAAGATCGGCGGCGAGGTCCGCGGTCAGGTTCCGGCTCATGGTTCTAGGTTACTTGCCGAATTCCACCGATTCGGTCGTCCAGGCCCGCGCCTGGTCGCTGAGTGTGATGCCCAGTCCGGGACGGTCCGGAACCAGCATGCGGCCGTTCTTGGTTTCGAGGCGTTCGTTGAAGAGCGGATCCAGCCAGTCGAAGTGCTCCACCCACGGTTCGCGCGGGTAGGCCGCGGCGAGGTGGAGGTGGATTTCCATGGCGAAGTGCGGGGCCAGGCCCAGTCCGCGTTCGTCCGCCAGGGCAGCGAGGCGGAGGAACTGGGTGATGCCGCCGACGCGCGGTGCGTCGGGCTGGATGATGTCGCAGCCGTTGGCCTTGATCAGGCCCTGGTGTTCGGCGACGGACGCCAGCATTTCGCCGGTGGCGATGGGAGTGTCCAGGATTTGGGCAAGGTGTGCGTGGCCTTCGAAGTCGTAGGCGTCGAGGGGCTCCTCGATCCAGACGAGGTTGAATTCCTCGAGCTGGCGGCCCATCCGCAGGGCGGTGGCGCGGTCCCACTGCTGGTTGGCGTCGACCATCAGCGGCACGTCCCAGCCGATGTGTTCGCGGACCCCGGCCACGCGGCGGAGGTCCTCGGCCGTGTCCGGCAGGCCCACCTTGATCTTGATGCCGCCGATGCCCTCGTCCAGGAGGGCCGTGGCGCGGGCCTTGACCTCGTCGAGCGTGGCGTTCAGGAATCCGCCGGAGGTGTTGTAGGTCTGCACGGAGTCGCGGTAGGAGCCGAGGAACTTGGCCAGCGGCAGTCCGGCGCGCTTGGCCTTGAGGTCGTAGAGCGCGATGTCAATGGCGGCGAGTGCCTGCGTGGCGACGCCGGAGCGGCCGACGGACGCGCCCGCCCACAGGAGCTTGGTGTAGAGCTTGCCGATGTCGTTCGGGTCCTCCCCGATGATGCCTTCGGCGACCTCCTTGGCATGGGCGTACTGGGCCGGGCCTCCGGCGCGTTTGGAGTAGCTGAAGCCGATTCCGCTGTGGCCCTGCTCGGTGGTGATTTCGGCGAAGAGGAAGACAACTTCGGTCATCGGCTTCTGGCGCCCGGTGAAGACTTTCGCGTCGCTGATCGGGACGGCGAGCGGCAGCCGCGCGGTGGAAAGTCTTACGTGGCGGATCAGGTCTACGCTGGTCATGGATTCTCCCTGGAGGTATTGCCGGGCTGCACCGCCCCGCACCAACTTAGGATACAAGTTATCAACTTGTATAACAAGTACTTTCGGGAAAGGAACCTAGCCGAGCAGCCAGGCGGCGACGAGCAGCGCGCCGGCGCTGAGGATGGTGGTGCAGAGGATCACGTCGCGGGCCATGGTCATGCCCCGCCCGTAGGGGGAAGCGAAGAGGAACACGTTCTGGGCCGTGGGCAGGGCCGCCATGATGACGATTGCCAGCAGGTGCTGGCCCTCCAGGCCAAAGACGAAGCGGCCCAGCGCCCACACGATGAGCGGCATCCCGGCAATCTTGAGGGCGGTGGCGACCAGTGTCTCGGTGCGGCCGTCCCCCTTTTGCAGGGGCGCCTTGCCGGCCAGGGAAAGTCCAAAGGCGAGCAGGACCATGGGGACGGCCCCGCCGGCGAGCATGTCGATGGGTTTCTGGAGCAGCTCAGGTGCGTTCCAGCCGGTCAGGGCGGCGGCGGCGCCCAGCCCTGACGCGATGATCATCGGATTCGCGAACGGCTGGAGCAGAAGTTTCTTCCAGGAGATCCTGGAGCCTCCGGCGAGTCCCAGGACGGTGAGGTAGAACGGGGCCATGACCAGGATCTGCACCAAGAGCACGGGTGCCACATGCTGTGCGGTTCCGACGGCGTAGAGCGACACGGGGATGCCGATGTTGTTGGCGTTGGCATAGCTGCTGGCCATGGCGCCGACGGCGGTTTCGGCGACGGGCCGCCGGAAGAACAGGAAGCTGAGCAGGCAGTAGAGCACCCCCACGGCCGCCGCGGACAGCAGCGCCAGCGGGGCGTCCGTGCCCAGCGCGGCGCGGATGTCACTTCCGGCGACGACGGTGAATAGCAGCGCGGGGTTGGTGACGTAGAAGGCGGTGCGGGTGAGGGCGCCCTGGACCTCGGGGCCCAGGATGCGCAGCCGGGCGGCGCAATAGCCGACGGCGATGACTGCGGACACAATCAGGATTCCGGAGACAACGCCGCCCAAAATGTGCCCTTCGAAGGTAGCTGCGGGCCGGAATCCGGCCGGACGTGGGATGCCGCACGGCCGGCTCCGGTTGCGAGGGGAGACGGCCGTGCGGGGTTCAGGGGCGGCCTTGGCCGCACCGACTAGCGGACCAGGCAGGGCCGCTTGGGGTCAAATGTCCAGCCGTCGACGTAGCACTGCATGCCCATGCTGTCGTCGCGGGCGTCAAGCCCGTGCTCCAGATACAGCTGGTGTGCCTTGTCCAGAGCAGCGCGGTCCAGCTCGATTCCAAGCCCCGGAGCCGCCGGAACTTCGATCGCGCCGTCCCGGATCTGCAGCGGTTCCCGGGTCAGGCCCTGGCCGTCCTGCCAGATCCAGTGCGTGTCCAGCGCCGTGATCTCGCCCGGGGCGGCCGCTCCTGTGTGGGTGAACATGGCCAGGGAGATGTCGAAGTGGTTGTTCGAGTGCGAGCCCCAGGTCAATCCGAATTCGTGGCATAGCTGCGCCACCCGGACGGAGCCGTGCATGGTCCAGAAATGCGGGTCGGCCAGCGGGATGTCGACTGCGTTGCTCCGGATGGCATGGGACATCTCGCGCCAGTCCGTGGCGATCATGTTGGTGGCCGTTCTCAGCCCGGTGGCGCGGCGGAACTCCGCCATCACCTCGCGGCCGGAGAACCGGCCCTCGGCGCCGCAGGGATCCTCGGCGTAGGCCACCACGCCCTGCATCCGCTTGCCCAGGCGGACGGCTTCGTCCAGGAGCCAGGCGCCGTTGGGATCCAGCGTGATCGGTGCGTCCGGGAAGCGCCGGGCCAGGGCAGTGACCACATCCACCTCGGCGTCGCCGGAGAGCACGCCGCCCTTGAGCTTGAAGTCGCTGAAGCCGTACCGTTCCTGGGCCGCTTCGGCCAGGGCCACCACGGCCTCGGGGGTCATGGCCTCCTGCCGACGCAGCGTCTCCCAACGGTCTGCCGGGTCTTCCTCCACCAGGTACGGCAGGTCCGTCCGGGCGTGGTCGCCGATGAAGAAGAGGTATCCGAGCATCGGTACCGAGCCGCGCTGCTGCCCGTCGCCCAGGAGTTCCGCGACGGGGACGCCGAGGAACTGGCCATGGAGGTCCAGCAGTGCTGATTCGACGGCGGTGACGGCGTGGACGGTGGTGCGCAGGTCGAAGGTCTGCAGGCCCCGGCCGCCGGCGTCGCGGTCCGCGAACGCCGTCGAGACTTCCCGCAGCAGCGAGCGGTATCGTGCCACGGGCCGGCCCGCGATCAGCCTGCCGGCCTCCTCGATGGTGCTGCGGATCTTCTCCCCGCCGGGCACTTCACCGAGGCCGGTGCGGCCGTCCGAATCGGTCACTATGACGATGTTGCGGGTGAAGAACGGGCCATGCGCGCCGCTGAGGTTCATCAGCATGCTGTCGTGCCCCGCGACGGGAACGACTTCGACGTGGGCAATGGTGGGCTGCGTGGTCACGCGTTGACCTCTGCTTTCTCGGTTGCTGCCTCTTCTGCTGCGGCGGCTTCAACGACGCCGTCGACCCGGCGGTTCAGCCGCCACGGATTGCCGTCCCGGAGCGGCGCCGGCAGCAGTTCCTGCGGTAGGTTCTGGTACGCGACCGGCCGCAGGAAGCGGTTGATGGCCAGGGTGCCCACGGAGGTGGTCCGGGTGTCCGAGGTGGCGGGGAACGGGCCGCCGTGGACCATGGCATGCCCGACCTCGACGCCGGTGGGCCAGCCGTTGACGATGATCCTTCCGACCTTCTGCTCCAGTACCGGCACGAGGGGCGCCGCCAACGGGTAGTCGGCCGGGGCGAGTTGCAGGGACGCGGTGAGCTGACCCTCGAGCCGGCTGGCGGCGTCGATCAGTTCGTTGGTGTCCGAATACCGGATCACCAGGCTGGCGGCGCCGAAGACCTCCGCGTGCAGCACGGGGTTGGACACGAACTCGGCGACACTGGTGCCGAAGATGGCGGGGGGCGGGGCGTTCTCGGTGGCACCTTCGGCGCCCAGTCCGAGGACACTGACATTGTCGGCGGAGCCCAGCGCCTCCGCGCCGGAGTTCCGGGATCCGGCGATTCCCGCGGTCAGCATGGTCTGCCCGGCACAGGCGGCTACAGCCCGGCCGACGGCGGCGGCAAATTTGTCGCCCGCCGCACCGGTGGGCGCGAACAGCAGCCCGGGGGAGGTGCACAGCTGTCCTGAGCTGCCCGTGACGGCCGCAACGTACTGCGACGCCAGCACGTCGATTTCTTCGGCGTTGCCGGTGAGGGCTCCGGGGAAGACGAAGACAGGGTTGAGTGAGGACATTTCCGCGTAGACGGGAATCGGCTCCGGCCGCGCGGCGGCGGTGCGCATCAGGGCGATGCCGGCTGACTGTGAGCCGGTGAAGCCGACGGCCTTGATCGCCGGATCGGCTACGAGGGCCTGGCCAATGCTGCTGCCGGGTCCGTAGATGAGGGAGAACACGCCCGGGTGGAGCCCGAAGTTCTTGACGGCTTTGACAATCGCCTGGCCGACGAGCTCGCCGGTGCCGGGGTGGGCGTTGTGCGCCTTGAAGACCACCGGGCAGCCGGCGGCGAGGGCGGAGGCGGTGTCCCCGCCCGCCGTCGAGAAGGCCAGCGGGAAGTTGCTGGCGCCAAAGACTGCCACCGGACCCAGCGGGATCTGTCGCTGCCGGATGTCAGCCCGCGGCAGGGGAGCGCGGTCCGGCAGCGCGGGGTCGACCCGGACGCCGCGGAAATCGCCCTGCCGGACAACCGCTGCGAAGAGGCGGAGCTGGCCGGCGGTGCGTGCCCGCTCGCCCTGCAGTCTCGCGGTCGGCAGGCCGGTCTCGAGACCGGCGCGCGTGATGAGCTCCTCGCCGATCGCCTCGATGTTTTCGGCGATGGCCTCCAGGAAGCCCGCATGGGTCTCCGGGTCAAGGGTGCTGAAGGACGGGTAGGCTGCGGCGGCGGCGGAGGTCGCCGTCGCGAGCTGTCCTTCGGTCAGCAGCGAGTAACCGGGCTCCAGCAGCTCGTTGGTGGCGGGGTTGTAGCCATGGGCGGTCTTGCCGTTCCCGGCTACCGGCTGGCATGCGATCAGTGAGTGTCCGTTGAGGGTCACGGTGCGTCCTCCTAGGAAAGGGTTGCGATGAGGGCTGTGAGGTCGGCGAGGTCCTCCGGTGCGAGGTTCTGCAGGGGTGGGCGCACTCCGCCGGCGGAGCGGCCAATCGCGTCGAGGCCGCCCTTCACGATGGAAACGGAGTAGCCCTTCACCCGGTCGCGGATGTCCAGATAGGGGATCACGAAGTCGTTGAGCTTCTTGTTGACGGCAACGCGGTCGTTGTTGCGGACGTCCTGGTAGAAGTCCAGGGCGAACTGCGGGACGAAGTTGTACATCGCGCTGGAATAGGTGCTCATGCCCAGCTGGAGCAGCGGCAGGGCAAACGTCTCCGCGGTGGGAAGGCCCCCGAGGTAGAACAGGCGGTCGCCCAGCTTGGCGTAAACGCGGGCGTCGTGCTCAAGGTCGCCCACGCCGTCCTTGAAACCGATCAGGTTCTCATGGCGGTCCGCCAGGGTGGCCACCGTGGTGTCCTTGTAAATGGCATTGGCGCGGTTGTAGATGATGACGCCGAGTGAGGTGGACTCGCAGATGGCGCCCACGTGGTCGATCAGGCCGCCCTGGTCCGCTTCCGTCAGGTAGGGCGGCAGGAGCAGGATGCCGTCCGCGCCGGCCGCTTCGGCGGCCTGCGCGTTGCCGATGGCCTGCGCGGTGGATCCGCCGGCTGAGGCCAGGACGGGCACCAGTGCACCGACCTCCTCGACGGCGGCGCGGACCACCCTGGCCGACTCGTCCGGGGTCAGGGAGAATCCTTCGCCGGTGCCGCCGGCGGCAAAGAGGCCCGCCACCGGGAAGCTGGCCTGCCAGGCCAGGTGCTTGCGGTAGTTCTCCTCGTCGAATTGCAGCTGCGCATCGAATGAGGTCACGGGGAACGACAACAGGCCGTTCTTAAGGGTGTCTGCGAGTTCCTGGGGTGTGTACTTCGTCACGATGTGGTCCTCCGGATGAGCGCCGAGATGGGCGTGAGTGGGTCGGTTCCCCTCCAGCGTAGGCTCGGCGATCATGCCTGTCTAAGTTCATTTTTGTATGTATTGATACCCTCGGGGCATCACGGGGAAATTACTCCATTTGGTAGTCGAGTTCAGTCAGGAGGCGGCGCAGTGCGGGGTTTGCCACCTTGCGGTTCCAGATCGCGTGAAGTTCCACGGGTTCCCCCGGGCTGCCGCTCAACGGCAGGAATTCAACACCCTGGATCCCCAGGGCCGTGGCGGAGTGCGGCACGAAGGCGACCCCGCGCTTGGCGGCGACCAGCGAAACCATGGTGAGGATCTGGCTGACGGTGTGGACCACATTGCCGTGCTGGATGGGGAACGTTCGGATCACGAGATCGTAGAAGTACCGGGCCTGCTGCGGCGAGTGCATGATGAGCGGCTCGTCCTTAAGCTCGTCGTTGTCGATGTCCCGGCCCAGGCCTGCCAGCCGGTGGCCGGACGGGACGGCGAGGACCATGGACTCGCGATACAGCAGGTGGGAATCAAAAACATCGCGGTCAAAGGGCGGCCGGGCCAGGCCCAGGTCCAGTTCGCCGGTCTGCAGCGCCTGGATCTGCTCGCCGGTCACCAACTCCTGGAGGTCGATGTCGACGTCGGGCAGCCGCGTGGAAATCTCTTCGAGCAGCGGACCCAGGATGCTGAGGCCGCTGGCGGCAGTGAAGCCGATGCGCAGCAGGCCCGAGCGGCCGGACGCGATGCGGCGCGCGGCCACGGGGGCACGCTCGGCGAGCGCCAGCAGGCGCCGGGCCTCGTCGAGAAAGGCGACCCCCGCGTGCGTCAGCTGGACCTTCCGGTTGTCTCGCTCGAGGAGTTCCGCGCCGACGCTCCGCTCCAGTTTCTGGATCTGGCGGCTCAACGGCGGCTGCGTCATCTGCAGGCGCTCCGCCGCGCGTCCGAAGTGGAGTTCTTCCGCGACCGCGATGAAGCCGGCCAGCTGGTCAAAGGTAAACATGATGCCTTCCTGGTATCACCCTATGCATATTTGGGCTTAGACAGGCATCATAGCGGCTCCCTACACTCGATTCAGCGAACCGGCGTGATGCGGTTCACAATGCTTCCGGGGCAAGGCCCCGACCACCAACGAGGAGTTCCAATGATGCACTTCCCTTCGCGCCGCACCGTGCTCGGAGCGGCGTCCGCCGTCACACTCTTGGCGCTGACCGCCTGCGGCAACGTCGCCGGCGGCAGCACCGATTCCGCCAAGTATCCCAATGGGCCCATCAACCTCACTGTGGGACAGGCGCCCGGCGGCAGTACCGACCTGATCGCCCGGGCCATCTCCGAGGGCGCGTCCGAGACTCTCGGCGCCCCGGTGCCGGTGGTAAACAAGCCGGGTGCCAACGGCGCCCTGGCCAGCAAAGAGGTAGCCGGCAAGCCCGCTGACGGACAGAACCTGATCCTGCTCAACGCGTCCCTGATCACCATCACCCCGCTGGCGGTCACCGCGGATGAGGCTGTGAACATCGATGACTTCGATGTCATTGCCGGGTTGTCCCAGGACGACTACGTGCTGGTGGCCAGCGACAAGTCAGGATTCAAGACGATCACAGATGTGACCGGAGCTGGCCGGAACATCACCTTCGGCACCACCGGCGTTGGTACCGGCAGCCAGCTGGCGCAGACCGTGCTGTTCAAGCAGGCCGATGTGAAGGGAACTGACGTTCCGTTCGACAGCGGCAAGCCGGCACTGACCGCGGTGCTGGGCAACCAGGTGGAACTGGCCACCGTTCAGCTCGGCGAAGCAATGCCGCAGATCAAGGCCGGCAAGGTCGCCCCGCTCCTCGTCTTCTCCGAGGAGCGGAACTCCTTCCTCCCGGACACCCCGACTGCCAAGGAATCGGGTTATGACGTCCCCGTGGCCCAGTACCGGGCAGTCGCTGCCCCTAAGGGCACCCCGCAGGACGTGCAGGACAAACTGCTCGCCGCGTTCCGGGAGACCTTCAAGTCGGATGCCTACAAGTCATTCAACGAGCAGAACCTGCTGACCCCGAAGGAAATCTCCGGCGAGGAAGTTGTCACGCAGTGGAAGGACTACGCGGCCAAATACAAGGCACTGGTGGAGAAGTACAGCATCAGCCTCAACGGGACGAAGTGATCCGGGTGACAGCAACACCCAAAGTGCCCGCCGGAGACGGAAGCCACGCGGCTGTCCGCTCCGGCGGGGACGCCCCCGGCATTCCCGTTGACCTTCCGGAGGACTTCACACCGGAACAGCTCGCCGCCCAGTGGGAGGAAGAGAAGCCACCGGCCGCCGGTGCCCTGGCCAATACGGCCTCCTCGCTTGTGGTCCTTGGCGTCGGCATCGGCGCGCTTGTCCTTTCGCTGGCAATGGGGCTGGGCATCCCGGCGGCACCGCAGCCCGGACTGTGGCCGTTCATGATCAGTTGCGTCATGGTGCTCCTGGGACTTTTCCAGCTCATCGTCGGGCGGCACAACCGGGACGCCGAGAAGTTCACCCGCATGTCCACGGCGCCCCTCACCGGTCTCGTCACCCTCGCCGCCATGGTTGCACTCATGCCGGTTATCGGGTTCGAGCTGCCCGCCCTCGTCCTGTGCGTCATCTGGATGCGGTTCCTCGGCGGCGAAACCTGGCGCTCAACCCTGCTGGTAAGCGCAATCGTCGTTGCAGCGTTCTACGGCATCTTCGTCCTGGCGCTCAACACGTCCATTCCCCATCTTTTCTAGGAGACCCCCGTGGATTTTCTGAATCCCGTGATCAACGGCTTTGCCGTCGTCCTGGAGCCGACCAATCTCCTGTACTGCCTGATCGGCGTCGTCATCGGCATGCTGATCGGGGTGCTGCCCGGACTGGGGCCCGCGGCAACGATCGCCATCCTGCTCCCGCTGACCTACAACGTCGAACCCGTCACCGCCATCATCATGCTCGCCGGAATTTTCTACGGGGCACAGTACGGCGGAACCATCACCTCCGTACTCCTCAAGCTTCCAGGTGAGGCATCATCGGTGGTCACGGTCTTCGACGGCTACCAGATGGCCAGACAGGGCAAAGCCGGAACGGCCCTCGGCCTGGCTTCCATCGGTTCTTTCGTCGGCGGCACCGCCGCCATCATCGGCCTGACTTTTCTTGCGCCCATCGTGGCGAGTTTCGCCCTGGACTTCGGACCTGCCGAATACTCGGCACTGGCACTGCTCGGAATTCTGCTGGTGGCCACCATCAGCAGCGGCTCCAAAACCAAGGCCCTCATCGCCGCGGCCCTCGGCCTACTGCTGGCGACGGTCGGCCGCGATATCTTTACCGGTGAGAGCCGCTTCACCTTCGGGAGCCTGGAGCTGGCCGACGGCATCGACTTCGTCCCCATCGCCATGGGCGTCTTCGGCCTGGGCGAAATCCTCTACAACCTCGAGGAGCGCCACCGGGCGGCGAAAGCCCCCTCCAAGGTCACGAACGTATGGCCCTCGAGACAGGATCTCAAGCAGGCATCCGGGTCCATCGGACGCGGCTCAGTCCTGGGCTTCTTCCTTGGAATCCTGCCCGGCGGCGGCGCGACCATCGCCTCCATGGCGTCCTACGCCATGGAGAAAAAACGTGCCAAGCAGCCCGAGCGTTTCGGCAAGGGAGCCCCGGAAGGCGTGGCCGGACCGGAAACCGCCAACAACGCGGCCGCGACGTCGTCGTTCATTCCGCTGCTTACGCTGGGGATCCCGGCCAACGCCACCATGGCGTTGATGTTCGGTGCCCTCCTGATCCAGGGCGTCACCCCGGGTCCGCAGCTCGTCGAGGAGAACCCGGAGTTGTTCTGGGGCGTCGTGAACTCGATGTACATCGGCAACATCCTGCTGCTGATCATGAGCCTGCCGCTCGTGGGCCTGTTCGTGAAAATCCTTCGCGTGCGCGCAGCCATCCTGGCCCCCGTCACCGCCCTGATTACGTTGCTGGGCGCCTACACCATCAACAACAGCATGTTCGACGTCACCCTGGTGGTGGTCTTCGGCGTCATCGGCTACCTGATGAAGAAATTCGGCTTCGAACCGGGACCGCTGGTGCTGGCGTTCGTCCTGGGCTCGCTCCTGGAAAGCTCCTTGCGGCGTTCGCTGCTGGTCTTCGGTGGCGACCCGGCGGGCTTCTTCAGCCGTCCCATCTCCGCGACCCTACTGATTGTCTTTGTGCTTGTGGCAGTCCTCCCGGGCATCCGCGCACTGCTCGCCAGACGGAAGGCCTCCGATTCGGGAGCGCCCGCACCGGAATACATCAAGGAGAAGGAGAACGTATGAGCATCATAGTCGGATTCGTCCCCACACCAGCGGGAGAGGCCGCGCTCACGGCGGGCATCGCCGAAGCGCAACTCCGAAACGAAGACCTCGTCATCGTCAATTCGGCCCGGGAAGGTGCCCTGGTGGACAAGGCCGTGGCCACTGCCGGGCTCCTCGAGGAGGCCGCGAAGCGCGCCACGGACGCCGGTGTCAGAACGTCCGTGCTGCAGCCGTCGTATCAGCACGACCTCGCCGACGAGTTCCTGGAGCTCGCGCGGGAGGTCAACGCTTCGCTGATCGTCATCGGACTCCGCCACCGCTCCCAAGTGGGCAAGTTCATCATGGGCAGCCATGCCCAGCGCATCCTGATCCAGGCTGACCGGCCGGTTCTCGCCGTGAAGGCCAACGGCGCAGGGCGCTAGGACGTTCCCAGCGAGCGGTCCAGGAAAAAGGGGCGGGCCTGAACCAAACGGTTCAGGCCCACCCCTTTGTTCGTTCCCCGAAGGCCAGGGGGCCGACGACGGCTGGGGGGAGAGAACCCCGGTCTCAGAGGGTTCTCAAGCGTCGCCGACCCCGTCTCACACCGGACCCCCAGACTCCGGCAAGTAAACGTACTCGGTCCAACACCTCGCAGCATTCGGCAGGGGTGCGGACCTACTACCATTCAACACCTTGAATGCGGGAACGGCGAGAAGTATCTGATGTCCCCCAGGAAGTATCGGCCGAAGCGTTTCATCCTTTCCGGGTGACGGCACCCGGGCGGGGCAGTCGTAGCGTTGGCGGTACCCCGGAAACGGACCGGGCCCCGCGGCGTTTCGCCCAAAACAGGACGAGCCGCCGGCAACGGCGGCTCTCCAGGACCCCCAAAGCCCAGGCGAAGCGAAGTGAACGATGATAATCCTGAACCAACATGATGCGGTCACGGCCGAGTCGCGGGCGCTCATCATCGGCAGTGCAGGCTTCCTTCTCCTCGGCGTGGTCGCATTCCTCCTGGTGGGGAGGGAGCCCGTTGCTTTGTCCGGACGGGGCTCGGCGGGCGACATCGCCGCGCTCGGGACGGCGTTCCTCGGCGCCGCAGCGGTGGTGGTCGGTTCCCTGCAACGCCTGAGGCCGGAACCGTCCCGGCCCGCCGCGGGCGGCCGGACACGCCACAACATCGACATCGCAGCCCTCGCGCTGGCCCACGCCTGCATCTTCCTGCTCGGCTGGCTGGCGCTGTTCTCGATCTTCCAGCGGGCGTTCGTGGGTGCAGTGCTGTACTCCCTGGCCGCGGCAATCCTCGTCGGGGTCACCGGAGCCATCAGCGCTTACATCGCCTACTTGTCGGCAGTCACGATGAACGCCTACCGGCTCGCCGCCCTCCTCGCCGTCTTCCTCGTCACGGGTGTCCTGACGAGCATGCTCACCGCAGAAGACCCGCAGTGGTGGCAGGAAAACCTCAGTGCCCTCGGCACGAGTTCCGACGTGTCCGGGGCGGCGTTCAACGTCACGCTGATCGTTGCCGGCGTCGTGGTCACCACCCTGGCCGGATACTCCACCAGGACGCTCGAAGCGACGGCCGATACCGCGCCCTCGCGCCGCCGGGTCCGGCAGCTGGAAGGCGGCATCATCCTCATCGGCATTCTCCTCGCCTGCGTGGGACTGTTCCCCGTCGATGAGCTGTTCTGGCTCCACACCGCGGCAGCGTCCGGCATGGTCGTGGTGTTCGGAACCCTGATTGTCCGCATGCGTTCGCTGGTCCCCTCGATCCCGGCGACGTTCAACGTGTTGGGATTGGTGTTCCTGGCGGTCATTGCCTTCGCCGTGGTGATGTACTTCCCTGTCGGCTACTACAACCTCACCGCCGTGGAGCTCATCGCGGCCTCGCTGGTCTTTGCCTGGCTGATCGTCCTGATCCGCAACCTCGCTGCCGTCGACGCCGATCAGCTCGCGGCCGGCCCGCCGGCCCTTCCGCTGTCCCAGCGCACCGACACCGCCGGCAATACCGCGGCACCCGGAACGGACAGGACCGCCGCGGGGTCCTGAAGGCTGAGCGACAGGGGGACGAGACATGAAGAAATTGCAGCCGGGACGCCCGACCGGGTTGCCCATCGCCGGCCAGCTCCGCTCCTACGACCGCGCCTGGCTGAGGGGCGACCTGATCGCCGGGGTGACCGTCGCGGCCCTGATCGTTCCCAAGAACCTGGGGTATGCCGGGATCGCGGGTATCCCGCTGCAGAACGGCCTCTATGCGGCGGCTGCCGGCGCGATCGTGTACGGAATCTTCGGCTCGTGCCGGCAGATCTCGATGGGTCCAAGTTCGGGCCTGGCGGCGGTGGCCGCGAGCGCGGTGCTCGCGGCCGGCATCACCAGCGGGCCGGATGTCGCCTCGTTCGTTGCGGGAATCACCCTCGCCTCAGGCGTCCTGTTCCTGCTGCTTGCCGTCCTGAGGATGGGCTGGATTGCGCAGTTCCTCTCGCGGGCGGTGGTCACCGGCTTCCTCTTCGGCGCGGCGATCGACGTCGTGATCGGGGAACTTCCAAAGCTCACCGGGACCGAGGTCACCGGCTCCAACCCGATCCAGGAACTGCGGTCGTGGCTGGGGACCTGGGGCGAGGCGCAGCAGACCACCGTGATCGTGGGCGTCGTCTCGCTCGTTGTGGTCTTCGGACTGAAGGCGGTCGCGCCCAGGGTTCCCGGCGCCCTGGTCCTGGTGGTGGGCGGACTGCTGGCGGCGGCGGTGTTCGATCTCGGGGCGAAGGGAGTGGCCTTGGTGGGCGATGTGCCTAGCGGGCTGCCGCGGCCGGAGATCCCGGACGGCCAGCTGATGTGGGACAACGCGGGAACCGTCGCCCTCGCTGCGGTGGCACTGGTCCTGATCGGCTTTTCCCAGACCGCGGGGGATGCGCGGGCGTTCGCCGCCAAGCACCGCTACCAGATTGACATCAACCAGGAGTCCGTTGCCCAGTCGTTCGCCAACATGGCCGCAGGAGTCTTCAAGGGTATGCCCGTCTCGACGAGCCTGTCAGCGAGCTCGCTCAACGACCACTCCGGAGCGAAGACCGGCCTCGCCTCGCTCACCTCCGGCGCCACCGTCCTGCTCACGCTGCTGTTTCTGGCGCCGCTCTTCTCGAACCTGCCCAAACCGGTGCTGGCGGCGCTGATCATCGAAGCCGTTGTCATGGGCATGATGAACGTGCCGGAGATGCGGCGGCTGGCCCGGGTGCAAAAGTTTGACTTCTGGATTGCCGTCGCAGCCATTGTCGGCACCCTCATCTTCGGAGTCCTCGCCGGTGTCATCATCGGAATCGGACTCTCGCTCATCTGGCTCGTCGGTGTGGCCACCCACCCGGAGATGCCGTCCCTCGGACGGGAGCGGGGCACGCAGGTCTTCCGCGAAGTGTTCGAGCACCCCGGTGACGAGGTGATTCCCGGGGTGGCCGTGATCCGGTTCGACGGCGGCCTCTTCTTCGCGACGGCGGACGCACTGGAGGATCGCCTGCGCGAGACGATCCACTCAACGTCCGGTCTCACCGGCATCGTCCTGGACTGTGGCGGGATCAATTTCGTCGACTCCCAGGGCGCCGCAAAGATGGCAGACATCGCGGACCTCGCCCGGGAGGCCGGCGTCACCCTGCGGCTTGCCCGGCTGAAACCCGCCGTCCGGGCCATCCTCGCAAGGGACGGGGTGATCGAGCGCATCGGCGCGGAGCGAATCCACGGCAACATCTACCGGGCCGTGGAGGCGGAAGAGGCTGCGGCGAACAAGGCACGCGACGAGCAGCAGGGTTAGCAGCCTGACGCCAAGGTCACCCGCCGGGAATGATTTGCCCGGCAGGCCGACTGGCTAGCTTTGGGGGAGCAGCACATCCGACAACCCCGGGAGTCGATGACAGATGGAAAAGCCGGACGACGGCGTCACCCCGCCGGAGCCTTCCAACACTCCGGCGGAGCCCTTTAACAGCAGGCTAGCGCTGTTGCTGGCGATGGCCATGTTTGTGCTGGTGGTCGACACCTCGATCATGAACGTTTCGATCTCCGCCGTGGTGAGGGATATCGGCTCGACCGTCAGCGGCCTCCAGTCAGCGATTGCGCTCGAGGCGCTGGTGTCCGCCGCATTCATCCTGATCGGCGGAAAAATCGGCGACCTGATCGGGCGGAAGCGCGCCTACGTGATCGGTCTGGTCTGTTATGCCATCGGCGCCGTGGCGATGACGATGGCGCAGAGCCTCCTCCCGATCATCATCTTCTGGGCCGTGATTGGCGGCCTGGGGGCCTCGCTCCTGCTGCCCGCCATGCAGTCCCTCATCCATGGCAATTTCGAGGGAGCGGAGCAGAAACGGGTCTATGCGCTGGTCGGCGCCTCGGCGGCGATCGCCGCGGCGGTGGGGCCCCTGCTCGGCGGGTTCATCACCACGTTCCTGTCCTGGCGCGTCGCCTTCATGCTTGAGGCGCTGATCATCGCGGTCGTGCTGTCCGGGATCAAACTCGTTCGCGACGTGCCGTTCGAAGGTTCCCGGGAACTGGATATCTTCGGATCAATCCTGTCGATCGTGGGCATGGGCGGCGTCGTGCTCGGCATCCTGGTCTGGCAGGAAGGCGGCGAATCGGTGGGCGCACTCCTGGCCGTCGGCGCGGTCGGACTGGGCGGCCTGGTCTACTGGCTCCTTCAGCGCAAACGCCGCGACAAGCCGACACTGCTGGACCCGGATCTCTTTCAGTCGAAAGCGTTCCGCTTTGGTGCCACAGGCCAGATGCTCCAGCAAATCGCCCTCGGCGGCACGATGATCGTGCTGCCCATCTACCTGCAGATGGTGCTCGGATACAACGCGATGGAGTCAGGGCTGTCGATTGCCCCGCTTTCGCTCACGATGTTCGCGGTGGCCATGCTCGCCGGTAAGAGGTCCGGGACGCGGCGCCCGGCGAGCCTCATACGGTGGGGCTTTCTGCTCCTGATCGTGGGTCTGGTGGTGCTGGTTCCGATCGTGCCGCGTGCGGACTCCGGCTGGTGGCTCCTGATCCCGCTGATCATCTCAGGTGGTGGCCTGGGGCTGCTGGTGTCCCAGCTCAACAACTACACGTTGTCCCCGATCTCGGACGAGCGCGTCAGCGAGGCCGCCAGCGTGAACTCCGCCGCAGGGTCGTTCGGTCTGTCGTTCGGGCTCGCTTTTGCCGGCGGCATCATGCTGGCATCGCTCTCGACCATCTTCATCGGCATGGCCACGTCCAGCACGGTACTCGCGCCCGATCAGCAGCAGCAGGTCGCGACGGTCCTGGAAGAGGACGCCCAGGTGATGAGCGACGCGCAACTCCAGCAACAGCTCGCCGGCCAGCCGGAGGACATCCAGAATGAAATCATCCGCATCAACACGGAGGCACGGCCCCTGGCCCTCCAGATCGCGTTGTTCGTGCCGATCCTTGCCGGCCTCGCCGGACTCGGCACCTCCTTCCGCATGATGCGGCTACCCGACCCCAAATCCTCCGGCACCGGAGAAGGGGCCATTTTGGGTTGAGAACTGCAGAGGCCTTCCCTTAGAGCGGGAATTAACCCTCCGCGGATGAGGAATTCACCGGGGCTCCGGGCAGAAAATGATAATACCTGCCAGTGGTCAGGCTGCCAGGCGACTACCCAGACCGGCAGTTAGCTCCATTCCCACCCGAGGCTGCGTCCACGTACAAAGCCGCATCAATTGAAAGTAGGGCAGCCACATGAGTTTCTGGGAGAATTTTTGGGACATTTTCTGGTGGTTCATCTGTGTTTACGCATTCTTCGCATTCCTGTTCGCGCTATTCGCGATCATTGGCGACATCTTCCGCGACAAAGAGCTGAACGGCTGGTTGAAAGCAGTCTGGATTGTTTTCCTGGCCTTCGTGCCCTTCCTGAGTGTGCTGGTGTACCTGATTGCCCGCGGTAAGGGCATGACCGAGAGGATGATGGAACGGTCCCGCAAGCACCAGGAGGCCTCCGATGCGTACATCCGCCAGGTGGCCGCAGCGAGCCCAACCGACGAGATTTCCAAAGCCAAGGCCCTTCTGGATGCAGGAACCATCAGCCCTGACGAGTACGAAAAGATCAAGAGCAGCGTCCTGGTCTGACGACAGGCGCTCTGGCGTCGCAGCTCTGAACGGTGCCGAAGGGTCCGTTCAGAGCTGGACTACGGTGTAGCCGAGGATGAAAACGCCGATCGCCAATGTGGCGATTGCCGCAATCGTCTGGCCGTTTCGCTGCATATACGTGTAAATGGCCGTAAGCGGCACCTCGGCCCGCTCCGGGGAATGCATCCAGACGGCAATCGGCACAACGACTGCCGACTGGGTGACGACGGCAAAGGCGAGGACGAACAGGGCCCCCTGGAGCACCGGGGGTTCCCGGACGCCGATGAGTGCGCCGGCGGTGACGGCAAGCAGGATTGCCTTGGGACGCAGATTCAGCCCCAGGCCCAAGACTACGTATTCCCACCGGTGTGCGGTTTGGAACCGCGTCTGCATTTTGCCCAGTAAAGCGCTGTCCCCCTGGCTTCTGTGCCCGAAGAGGTAGAGGGCGTAGGCGATCAGGAAGAATCCGATCAGAAAGCCGAGCCACGACAGGAGCTCGTCCTGCTTCCAGGCCGGCGTGCCCGGCAGGAATTGTAGCCCGACAGCCGAGAAGCCGACCACGGCGATTGATCCGGCGACGCTGCCGACCAGGAAGGGCACTGCGCCGCGGCGTGGCTCGGGGGAGAGCAGGATCATGATGGTGATACTGACGGGCACGGTGCTGATCGCCCCGGCCAGGGCGAACAGCACCAAGCTGGGGATGACGCTCAGCACACTGTCACCTGGCCTGGGGAACTGACCGATGGCATGTCATGCCTTCGGTGGGATGCCGGGGCCCGGGTTGTCTGATCCCCGCCGTGCCCGGCGGGCGCGGATCGCGTCGTCTTCTTCCTTGAGGATTGCCTCAAGGTCCTTGTTGTCTCCGGTCAGCGGCCGCCACCACGCGATGGCCGGGTCGGAGTCCAGGAGGATAGTGCGGGCAAGGAGGGTGAGTGGCACGGCGAGGATGGCGCCGACGGGCCCCAGGATGACCGCCCAGAAAAGCACGGAGGTGAACGTTATTGTCTCGCTGAGGGCCACCGCATTGCCGACATACTTGGGCTGGATGATGGACTGGATGACACTGTTGATCCCGCCATAGACAACGATGACGGCCAGGGCAGTGGGCCATCCGCCGGTGAGGAATCCGAAGAACAACGGCGGGATGATCGCGATGAAGTAGCCGATGTTTGGAATGAAGCTGCAAATGAAGGAGAGCAGCCCCCAGAGCAGGGCGCCCGGGACCTGCAGGAGGAGGAGGATGAGCCAGTTGAAGAGTCCCTGGGCTACTCCGAGGACGGTGGTGGCGATCATGTACCGGCGGACGCCGCCGCCAAAGCCGTTGAATGCCGTTACCAGGGCCGGCCGGTGGTAGTTCAGATGGGTCAGCAAAGCCGGCACGCGCGAGCCGTCGACCGCCATGAGGATCAGCATCGTCAGAATCACCACGAGGCCGCCCGCAATACTGGTGAGGTTGCCCAGGATTCCGCCGAGGAATCCGATGATCCGCCCGGGGGTAAACCCCTGCACGACTGCCTGCGTTTGCTCGGGGCCGAAGCCCACTGATTCCAGCCATTGGGTGATGGAGGCACCCAGCTGTTCAAGTTGGGGGGCGTATTGCGGCAACAGCGCGGAGAATTGGGCCAAAGAAGCAAGCAGCACTGCGGCGAAGCCGGTCAGCAGGGCGAAGACGGCCGCGATAGTGGACCCGGTGGCGAGTCCCCGGGGCACTCCGTGCCCTTGCATCCAGCGCCGGAGTGGATGAACGCAGAGTGTCAGCACGAAAGCAAAAAACACTGGGGTGAAAATCCCCCGCATCGCGGCAAGGCCGAAAGCCACGACCGTCGCGCAGGCAAGCGTGAGCAGGATAACCGCGGAACGGGGGAGGGCAGGGCGTGGAAATGAATCCACTGGTTCCGGCTCCATGGGCCCTCCTTCGTTCGGCTCGGACACGGTGTGAAGTCGCGGGAGCCGCTTAGTCGTGACCGCGTACCCTCGGCGCCCGGCGCGGGCGGCCGCGTGGGTGCGCCGTGTCGTCCAGGCGGTCATTCAGGGTAATGGCGGCATCGATGAGGGCGAGATGCGTGAAGGCCTGCGGAAAATTGCCGATCTGTTCACCCGTGGGGGCGATTTCTTCGGAGTACAGGCCGAGGTGGTTCGCGTAGGTCAGCATCTTTTCGAACGTCAGGCGGGCATCATCCACCCGGCCCGCCCGTGACAGGGCATCGACGTAGAGGAACGTGCACAGCGAGAAGGTACCTTCGGAGCCGCGGAGACCATCGGGCGAGGCGCTGGGGTCATAGCGGTACACCAGGCTGTCGGACACGAGTTCAGCATCCATGGCGCGGAGGGTCGACTGCCACATGGGTTCACCGGGCGCCACGAAGCCGACTTGTGACATCTTCAGCAGCGACGCATCGAGAACTTTCTCGCCGTATTGCTGCACGAAGGCCTCACGTTCGGTGCTCCAGCCTTTGGCCATGATTTGGTTGTAGATCGCGTCGCGCTCGGTGATCCACCGCGCTAGGGGCCCCGGACGACCGTGGGCCGTCGCGAGTCGGATGGCCCGGTCGAAAGCAACCCAGCACATCAACCGCCCGTAGGTGAAGTCCTTCCGACCGCCCCGCGTCTCCCAGATGCCTTCTTCCGGCTGGTCCCAGTTGTCGGCGAGCCACTCCAGCAGTTCGCAGATGGCAAGCCAACCGGGGTGCCCGATGCCGTCGCCGATCCGGTCCAGGGAGTACACGGCGTCCAGTGCTTCGCCATAGATGTCCAGTTGAAGCTGCCCGGCAGCGCCGTTGCCGATGCGCACAGGATGGGAGCCTCGATAGCCTTCCCAATCAGCCAGGACTTCTTCATGGAGTTCGGGGTTGCCGTCGACGCGGTACATGATGTTCAGCGGGCCGGTGTCGCTCTCCAGCCGCTCGGTGATGCGGTCGCGGAGCCACAGGCTGAAGGCGGCGGCCTCGTCGACGAAACCCATTCGGATGAGGGTGTGAACCGAGAAGGAGGCATCGCGTATCCACGTGTACCGGTAGTCCCAATTGCGTTCACCGCCGACTTGTTCCGGCAGGCCGGCGGTGGGAGCCGCCACCAGGGCCCCCGTCGGCGCATAGGTCAGGAGCTTCAGCGTAATGGCCGACCGTTCCAACTCTTCGCGCCAGCGCCCGGCATAGGTGGATTGGCTTACCCAGTCGTGCCAGAAGCGCGCGGTCTCATCGAGCATCCGCTGGGCCTGCGCGGGAGCCACCTTCCGTGGCACAACGTCCGGACCCGTTTCCAGGACGACGCCGCGCATTTGGCCCTGCTCGAGGCGCAGGGAGACATGCAGGTCACCGTCCTCGGTGGGTTCGTACAGGCCGGCCCGGTCGTCCCCCGCCTCACGGATGAGGCTGAGTGCCAACCGGGTTTCGCCGGTGTCGAAGATCGCGCCGTCTTCGCTGATGTTCAGGTGGTGGGACCGCCGGCCGTAGTCGAATCGGGGCGCCACCTCAACGTTGAACGAGATATGTCCCCGCACACATCGGAGCATGCGCACCAGCCGGTGCTGTTCGCTGGCCGACTCACCCGTGATCGGCATGAAATCCATCAGTTCGCCGACGCCGCCCTCGGTGAGGAACCGTGTGATGAGGACAGCCGTGTCGGGCAAATACAGTTGCTTGGTGGCGAAGGCCTCGTCCACGGGCCGGGTGCTGAAGTGGCCGCCGCGGGAACGGTCCAGCAGGGACGCAAAAATGCTGGGCGAGTCGAAACGGGGACTGCAGAACCAATCAAGAGTGCCGTCCGTGGATACCAGCGCCGCAGTTTGCAGATCACCGATCAGGCCATGGTCTGCGATCAGTGGGTATTCGTTCAACTGGGCGACCTTCCGGGTACTCTTCCTCGGACAGCGAATCGACGTTCATCAGCGCAGGCCAACGCCGCAAGCGGTCACGTCGACGGATGTGTCAGCTCATGACCCTGGTCTTGAGCCTCTGGAACTCGTCAGGGCTGATGGTTCCGGAGTCCAGCAGGGCCTTCGCCTTGGAGATCTCCTCGGTTGGGCTCGCGGTGGCTACCTGGCGGATGTAAGCATCGGCTTCCTCCTGGTTTCGCCGGGCCCGTTCCATGGACCGTTCGGTCATGCCCTTGCCGCGGGCAATCATGTACACCAGGAGCGTCAAGAACGGAACGAAGGCCAGGAAGATGAACCAGACGGCCTTCCACCAGCCGCTCAGTTCATGGTCGCGGAAAAGGTCGGCGATGACGATGAAGAGCGCGTAGAGGAAGGCGAAAATGGCATACACAATAAAGAACCACCAGAAGATATCCCAGAAATTTTCCCAGAAACTCACTTGGCATCCCTACTTTCGATTGTTGCGGCGTGAACCCTTATGCAGGCTTGTTTGAAATGGTGCCGGTTGCAGGCGCCCGGAGCTGTCGTGTCGTCAGCACTGAACATCAGTCACGAGGTCGCTCAGTGCGGCCTGGACGTTGGCAGCTTCCTCCTGTAGAGAGTCGGCCGCCTCGCCGAGCGTGGTGTCGTCGTTGATCTCATTGACGGCCGACGCGAACTTGTCCTGAGCCGACCTGACAGCATCCACCCGACCCTGGGCCTCGCCCCCTATCGCCGTGACCAGGTCGTTGTAGGTCTTGACCACCTGATCCCGTGCCGCCCGGACCTGCTCCACGGTGGCGCCCGGCACGAGGGTGTCTTTGAAACCTGTCAGGGCGTCGGCGTAGGCATCGGCCGCAGCGCAGACCGGAGAAACGGACGCCTGCGGGCTGGACGTGGTCGCCTGCGGGGTGGAGGTGCTCGCTGGCGGGCTTGGCGTCGTGCAGCCGGCGAGAAGCACGACCGCGGCAGCGAGCGCCAGCAGTCGTGCGAGGACTGGTTGTGGTCTCGACATTGGAGGCCCCTCTCAGATGGGCATTCGCCTGGCAGCCCAATCACTGGCAGGTAAGACCATCGTTAGCCCGCGCCGGGCCCCGGGGATCACCCGGCGGGGGTGATATCAGGGGGCCGCTGGAGCCACCCATTGGGCCCCGCAACAGGGCCACCTGATCCGCTCCCGACCTCGTCCGGGAAGCGGGCAGGATCGGGGCCGGAGGACTGTTCCGGCGGGGAAAGGAGTGTGGGATGATGCGCTCATGCGCGCCAAAGAACTGACGCAACCGCCGGCGTTCTGGACGCCTCGGGCGTGTTCACATCCGCGCGCCCCCGGCACGGGCCGGCCGTGAAAACCGCACGGGCCATTGGCAAAGCACCGGCAGCGCCTTCATCCTCGGGTATCTGGGCGGCAGCGAGGCCTTTGACGAGGCGCTGGCGGCTTGGGCCTGTAGCTACGCGGACCAAACCGAAGCCGACCATGCGGCGCTGGAACAAGCGGTCCAATCGGGCCGCCTGGCCGCTCAACGCGGCGTGTAACGTCTGGGAGGAATTGCCGTGACTTTCTGGGACTTCTTTTGGCTCATGATGTCGTTTCTGCTTTATGTGTCGTACCTGGTGGTTCTTTTTCTGATTGTTAAGGACATTTTCGCTGATTCGACTCGTACCGGATGGAACAAGGCAGTCTGGGTGCTGGTTCTGCTTCTTCTGCCGGTCCTCGGCGGTCTGGCGTACCTGATTGCCCACGGGCAGTCCATGTCCCTTCGGCAGGCGGCCCGGAACGATGTGGCAAGGGAAGATTTCGACGACTTCGTCCGCCGGACAGCCGGTACCAACCCCGCGGAACAAATCGCCCAGGCCAAGGCCTTGATGGACGACGGTGCGCTGACGGCCGAGGAATTCACCGCGCTCAAGCAACGCGTGCTTCGCCAGTAAACCGGAACGCAGGCAGCGGCGGACGAGTCACCCGCAGGAGGTGATGCGCGGACGCCTTGCCCGGTGATGGAATCGTGAGGGACTCCCGCCTGAGTAGAAGGAGAAAGACATGTGCCGCTGGCTCGCGTATTCGGGTTCGCCCGTCCGTTTGGATGATCTCCTGTACAAACCCACCAACTCGCTCGTAATGCAGAGCAAACACGCGCGCATGGGAGTTGAAACCACCAACGGGGACGGCTTCGGCGTCGGCTGGTACGGAAACGCGCCGTTTCCCGGCGTCTTCCACAGCACGGAGCCGGCCTGGCATGACCGCAACCTGCGTGAGCTCGCAGGGCAGGCATCGGCCGGCCGCGTCTTCGCGCACATCCGGGCCACGACCGGCACGGCGGTCCAACAGACGAACTGCCACCCGTTCCGCCACGGCCGGTGGCTGTGGATGCACAACGGCGTCCTCACCGACTTTCCCAAGGTGAAGCGGGACCTTGCCATGGCCGTCGATCCCAGCCTCTTTCCCGAGATCGAGGGATCGACGGACTCGGAGATGTTCTTCTATCTCGCCCTCACCTTCGGCCTGGAACAGGACCCCCGCGCGGCCGTTGCTGCAGCGGTTGGGCTCATCGAAGACGTCGGACGGCGCCATGGCATCGAACACGCGATTCAGATGACGGTAGCAACCACCGACGGCGACACCACGTGGGCGTTCCGCTACTCCAGCGAGGCCAAGTCCCGGTCACTCTTTCACAGTGCTGACATCGCAACCCTTCGTGCCCAGTACCCGGACAACCCCACGCTCCATGAGCTCTCGGACGATGCCCGGTTGGTCGTCTCCGAACCGCTGGGGGATCTTCGGGGGGCCTGGCAGGAAGTGCCGGAGTCCACCTGCGTCGTGGTGCACGGGGGCGGAGAAGACTTGTTCGCGTTTGCTCCGTCAAGAGCCTAGCGCCGGGAGCGGTTCACGACCCCGGGGCACCTGAGCATCACGGTGAACCGCCAGCGCCTGCGGATTCCTCAGGGCAGGGGGCGCGTTGGATTCAAGTCCTCCGGCGGCCCGCCCGCCACCGGAAGGGCGGCCTGCCCTGTGCCGGTTGCCTGGCCGGCAACAACGGCAGGGCGGCACATCAGTTCGATCAGGAGAATCACCAGAACGGCAATAACTGCCGTCCAGATGGCCACGGCCGCCGTCGGGTACTGCCAGAGGATGAGGACGAGCACGGCGACGCCGATGATGATGGCCTCCAGAATCCTCCGGTACCGGGCCAGCCAGTGTTGCCATGGTTCCGCCTGCCCGGCGCCGAGCTTTCCGGTCAGGTAATCTCCGGTCCGCGCAAGGCCTTGCCGGACGGCCTCGGCCGGGCGCGAATGGCCGGTCAGGAAAGCGGCCACGGCAATCAGCAAACCCAGGACAAAAACAAACCGCACGCCGGTTCGGAGCGGCGTCAGGAGGGTATCGACGAGGCTTTGAGCCGCCGCGGGCGAGACTGTGGCCGACGGGATCGTACCCAGGAAGATGTCCAGCCCGATGGCAAGTCCGAGGGCCAGCACCGCCATGGCCACTGCGAGGGCCAACCCCACGCGGCTCGTCGTACGCCGTCTCCAACCCTGAGGCGCCACCGCAATCGCGCCGAGGGCGCTCAGCACCGTCAGCCAGGCGAGTATGGGGGCCGTCCTGTCCAGCGTCCTGATGGCCTCAGCCGCCCTCGCCAGTTCGGGTGATTGCAGCAGGGTGATCTGCGCGTCAACTTCCGGGATCCTGGAGGCCAGGCCCACCCCCTGCTCAATGAGGATGGTCTTGACCCGGGCAATGATCTCCTTCGTCGAGATCGTTACGGTGCCGCTCTCATCGATACTGACGGTGCCGCCGGTGTTTCCAGTTGCAAGGTTGATGAGTCCTTGATGGGCGACCCGGTTGACCTGGATCCACAGATCCTGGAACTGCGGGCTGGCGACGAATCTGGAGACCGCAGTATGGATGAGCGTCTTGGTCTGTTCAGCAATCGCGGGCGCCAGCCCGCTGATCACTGCGGCGGCCCGGGGCGCGACGTTGCCGAGTTCCGTCATGGCCTCCCGGGTAATACCTTCGACGTCCACTGCCTCGGTGATCTGGGCGGTGACCTTGTTGGAGATCTCCGCCTGGATGGCGGGGTCCGAGGCCAACGGTGCGACTGTGGCCACGTAGCGATCTGTATCGAGCACCTCGCTGCGCAGATACAGGGCGGGCACGGCGGCGCAAGCCAGGACTGCAGTCAGAACGACGAGGACGATGGCAACTATTCGTCGAGCGAGGCCTGCTCCCCTTCCGGGAGGTCTCAGGCTTGTCTTTCTGGCATCGTCGCGCTCAAGCTGAAGCCGCGCAACTTCGGCGCGCAACCTCAGGATTTCCTCCTGCTCGGGGCTGCCAGGGTTTCCGGAGTCATCATGGAGTGACATGAGCGCACCCCGCCTGATGAGCGTCTTGTCGCGTGGGCTCGACTGTCGAGCCCGGGGGGACCGGATGAGCCGGCGCCGCCTTTAGCGTTGTGAAAAAGGCGAAGGTACGGGATCGCAACACGGGAACCACCTCCAAGGTCTGGTTTGCGGTGAGGAATGCCTGGCTTCCCCAGGCTGAGTTCACATCAGGAGCCGGGCCTTCGCCGCAGCGAATTCGTCCTCAGTGAGGAGGCCCGCGCTGCGCAGATCGGCGAGTCGGGAGAGCTGGTCCGCCAGTTCTGCTCCGCCTGCCGGCGGGGGAGGGGCTGGAGCGGGCGGGGTCCGGGCACCCGGGGCCGCTGGTTCCTGTTCCCGTCGGGTTGCGCGGCGAATGGCTGCAGAGGCGCTCACCTTTGGGGTCCCCGAAATAACAGCCGTTCGAGAGACCGTTCCGAGCAGCCCCGGGCGGCCGCTTCTGGCAAATGGCATGAGAGGGTTTCCTTTTGTCGGTGTATCCCGTTCAGCTTGTGGTGACGCCATCTGCTTCGATGGCGATGACTGCATCTTCCTGTGGAATTCTCGCCTGGAGCGCCGTCACACCACCTGAGCGCCGCACCTCCTCTGAAAGTCGCTGGGCCCAGCGGTGTTCGACGACAGCGACCAGCGCTATCTCGTTGCTTCCGATTGTTTCCGCCGCCAGCTCAAGGTCGGCATCGTTGAGAAGAGTCAGCGGCCGGGAATCACGGATCATGCCGGACCATGCCGCCGGCAGATCATCCTGCAGGTCACGGACGTGCACAACTCCCTGCCCGTCCCGGCTCACCAAAGCTAAATCCGCCAGGGCCACCGCACCAGACTTCACGGTCTCGCTGAGTGCTTTGATGACGGTGGCGTCAATGGTTGGTTTCGGAAAGGCACAGATAATCACTTCCAATGGGCCGATCTTCATGTGAGGCTCCTGTTCCCTGGCGGGCAGTCGTGACAAATTTCATTGTCCACGTGGTGTGACGGCCCAACCCCACCCCCTCAGGGTGATCTGTCGTCCCGCCACAGGGAACTCAGCAGGCAGCGGGGGCGGGCGGCCGGGACAGCACCACTACTACCGGGAGCTGGTCCGGGTGGCCGCAACCGACGTCGTGGCTCCGTTATCACGGCCCGGCCGTTCCCGCGGCAGCTGCGCTCAACGCAAGGGGGTTTCGCTCATCCGTTCGGGGTGACCGTCTCCCTCTTGCTCCTGCGGAAAGGGTATGGCCGGTCCCGTATCGGGGCAGCAGCTGATACGTTCGGGCATTACCCGCTCAGGCGCCGCCCCGCCGCGAAGAAGGCGACCTTTGCGACCAACACGAGGGCGCCCAGCCCGGCGATCATCTGCACCGTCACAACTGCCCGCGCGAGTTGACTCACCGGCGTAATGTCTCCGAAGCCCACCGTGGCGAAGGTGACCGTCGTGAAGTACAGCGCATCCGTCCGGCTCAGTGGTTCCGTGAATGCCGAAGGGTCCGTTACCGACATCGAGGTGTACAGCAAGGCGAAGAGACACAGGAAAATCAGGACGGTTTCAACGACTGCCTCGGCCGCACGGATTTGGGGTACTTCGGCGGCGATGATCATTCGCAATTGCAGGGCCAGGGCGGTCAGAACAACGAGCAGCACAAGGCCGAGCCGGATCCATGCCGCGGCCGGGTTGTCCTCATTGAACCCGCCGATTGGAAGAGCGAAGTAGAAAAAGAGGAGTACAGCCAGGAAAGCCGCCATCCGCAGGACCGCGATGACAAGAACATGGCGCCTGGCGGCTTTATCGAGTTCACGGACAAAGACCGGATCTTTACGGCTCCCCTGCTTAGCGGCCATGACTGATGGTACCCCCGGGCAGATAAATAGGTCCCGGGCCCTGCGCACGTAATGGCGGACTCTACGGCGCCGCTGGTTTGGACGGAATTGTGGCCTAGAAGCTATCCCCACAAGGACCTTATGCCCCTGTTGAACCCAATTGGGCGCTCCTACGATGAAAGACGTGGGAGAGAGCCGAGTGTCTGCATCTGTGCCGGGTCCGCATTCCAAGACCCGGCCACCCCTGCGCGGTCTTGGGGCGTTGGAGCGGCCGCGGCTGGACGGCGCTTTGACCGCAGCCGCCGATGCCCACCGACTGACCGTCGTGGCGGCCCCGGCCGGCTACGGGAAGACAACCTTCCTGGGCGACTGGGCCCGCAACTGCGATCTGCCCTGCGCCTGGCTGTCGCTCGACCGGTTCGATGCCCAACCAGCACGGCTTTTCCAGGGGGTGGTCGGGGCCATCCAGGCAGCCGCCAGCCAACTCCCTATGCCCGGCAACAACGCGCTGCTGGCCCTGGATCAGAGTCTCGCCGACGACCGTGCTGCGTCCTATGACCTCCTGCTCGGCGCCCTTGAACAACTGACGGAGCCGATTGCGCTGGTCATCGACGATGTCCATCTGGCCGGGCCGGAACTTTCCAGCGGGATCGTCGGAGTGCTCGTCGCTTCAGCCCCGCCGACTCTGCGGCTGGTCCTCTCCGGTCGGGGTCATCCCTCCATCCAGTTGGAACGGCACAGATTTGGGGAAGGTCTCGGCCAACTCGGTTCTTCTGAGCTCGCCTTAACGCAGGACGAAGTTGCCCAGGTTGCCTATGCGCTGGGACAGGACGCGTCGTTTGACGCTGAACCTCTCTGGAGGTTGACGGCCGGATGGCCGGTCGCCGTCCACGCAAGCCTCACCGCACTGGCGCAGGGCCGTCATGTGCCGGGCAGGACCACCAATACTCCGCCCGAGAACCTGCCGCTTTCCGACTACATCGCCGAGGAAATACTGGATCAGCTTGACCAACCGCTGGCGGACTTCGTCCTGCGAGCCACAACGTGCGACTGGCTGGGCCGCCGGCTCGCCGTCGAACTTCATGGCCAGCCTGACGGCGGCCTGCTCCTTGAGTCCTGCCTCCGCAACGGTCTGTTCATCGAGGAGTACGAATACCGCGACGGTGAATCCATGTACCGGTGGCACTCCCTGTTCGCAGCACAATGCCGGCGGATACTGGAACGGAGGGACCCGCTTCTTGCCGAACGTCTTCACCGCATCGCGGCGCGGTACTACCAGGACACGGACGTCTCCGAATGCGTGAACCAAGCGCTGCAGGGCCAGGCGCCCCGCCAGGCTGTCGTGTCCGTCGGAGGGCACTGGCTGGAGTTCCTGCTGCGGAACGGCGCACCCGCCCTTGAGCAATTGTGTCGTGACCTCCCGGCACCGTGGAACACAGACGCCGAGATGCTGATGATCAGGTCCGTCTGCCGGGAACTCGACGGCGACAGCGGAGGGGCCTCGGAACTCAGTCAACGTGCCATGGCGCGCACCGCTGACCTGGATGCCGCGCGGCGGGGAATGCTCGACAGCTGCCGTGGCCTCTTCGAGCCCGTGCCAGCGACCGCCGCCGGTCGGTTGGACTTGCGCCTCCCGGCCGACGACGCACGGGCGCTCCCCGAATTCCCGGCGGAAGGACACCCCGGCACCCCTTCCACCGGCATGTTCCTGCTGGCCAAGGCCGAGTTCAGGCTGCACCGCGCCGGACACCAGGCAACCTTATTGCTCGAATCGGTCGTGGCCGACGGCGGCGGTCTGCAATCGGAGCAGGCGGAGACAGTCGCCGAAGCGGAAATGGCTTTGGCGTACGCCGTCGCCGGCGATCTCGTGACTGCTGACGAGCTCGCGACGCAAGCACTGGAGAAGGCGGATGCCCGCGGCTGGAGTTCGCAGAACCGAATGGCCGCTGCCTGGCTGGCGCGCGGCATCGCGCACTACTGGCGGGACGAGCTGAAGGGTGCGCGGGCTCATCTCGTCAAGGCTCTGCGACTCGGGGACAAGCTGTCCGCGCTCGGGGCGCTCGGCGTCGTCTACCAGGTTCTGGTTGACTGTGCCTCCGGCGACGAATCGCATCTTGCCGACTCCAGCGCTGCCCTGGAGTCCGTCCACAACCGGGGGCTCTATGGTGTTTCGTGGAATGATTTCCACACCATTGCCACGGCGAAGCTCGCTGAAGCCAAAGGCGACCTGGACGCCGCGCTGGCTATCGTCGAGCCAATGGGTGCCGGCGGGCATGCGCCTCTGGTGGACACACTGCTGGCAGAACTCCTGCGTCGCGGTGGCGAAATCAGCGCCGCCCAGCGCTGTGCCGGGGAACTGACAAGTCAACACCGCAACCGCTACCTCGATACCAGCATGAGCCTGACCGAGGCGCTCCTGGCCCACGGGAACCGGGATGAGGCCAGGACTCACGAGCGGATAGAACATGCTGTCTATCGCGCGGAGCCCCAGTCCGTCCTTCGCCCCTTCACCGAGCGGCGAGATGACATCGCAGAGCTATTGATTCGGCACGCCGTGTGGGGCACCACCCATGAGTCCTTTATCGCGGCACGGATGGCACACCACGCGCAAGGTCACCCGCACCTCCGGACACGGTCATACTGGACCCTCACCGACAGGGAACGCGAGGTCCTGGCCTACATGCGCTCGGTCATGACTGCGGCCGAGATCGCCGAGGCCCTGTTCATCTCGGTGAACACTGTCAAGACTCACGAACGGTCCATCTACCGCAAACTCGGTGCGGCGGGACGGCGCGATGCCCTCAAAACGGCGGCGGAACGCGGGATCGTCTAAGCCCTGCGGTCCGGAGTGCCGGCACGGAATGTCACCCGCCGGGGGTGATGGCCAGCACCGGCAACGGGCCAACACTTGTCGTACCGGCCTCACATCGAAGTCACGTCGGCATTGACGTGTTACGCCGCAATATTTGAGAGCAGGGCAGCCAAATGAGTTTCTGGGAGAACTTTTGGGATATCTTCTGGTGGTTTTTCACCGCCTGCGTGTTCGTTGCCTACCTGTTTGGAGTCTTTGCCATCATCGGCGATCTCTTCCGCGACCACAAGCTGAGCGGATGGTGGAAGGCGGTCTGGATCTTCTTCCTGTGCTTCCTGCCCTTCGTGACCCTACTGGTCTATCTGGCCGCCCGCGGCGAGGGCATGGCCGAGCGGTCGATCGAACGCTCCCGGCGGGACCAGGAAGAAGCTGATTCCTACATCCGCAGGGTCTCCGCCGCGAGCCCCGCCGACGAGATTTCCAAAGCGAAGGCCCTGCTGGACGCCGGAACCATCAGCCCGGAAGAGTTCGCGAGGATCAAGAGCAGGGTGCTGGTCTGACGGCGTGCTTGAGGTCCCACGAATCCGGGGGACCGTCGTTATACCCGGCAGAAGGGCCTGAGGTGAGTGCGCGACTTTCTTAACGACCCCGAAACCATCGCTTTGCTCGCGCTGGCGGCCCATATCTTCCTGGTGGCCGTGGCAACTGTCCTCGTATCAATGAACCGTCGCCCGTCGTCGGCTATTGCCTGGGTGCTTGCCATTATCTTCATACCGCTGCTCGGTGCAGTCGCGTACCTCTTTGTTGGATACTCCAAGCTGCCCAGGCCCCGCCGCGACAAACAGCGGGAGGTCAATGACCTCGTCCTGGCACGCACGGAGGGGAGTCCCCTGGTCAGCAGAGGCGCTGACTGGCCCGAGTGGCTGCATTCGATGGTGGCATTGAACAGCAACCTGGGGGCGCTGCCCATGGTCAAAGACAACAGCGCCGAGCTTCTTCCTGACTACGACGGCACTTTCGATGCCATGATCGCGGAGATCGAGACGGCCGAGGGCTACGTGCACGTGGAGTTCTACATTCTTGTCCTCGATCCGACCACGGAACCGTTCTTCCAGGCGCTCGCCCGGGCCCGGGAGCGGGGCGTCGCGGTGAGAGTGCTCTCTGATCATCTGGCGGGCGTCATGTTCCCAGGCCGGAAGGAAACCATAAAGTACCTTCGGGACGCCGGGGCGGAATATCACCCCATGCTGCCGCTGCGGCCGTTCCATGGCCAGTGGCAGCGGCCGGACCTGCGCAACCACCGCAAGATCCTCGTCGTCGATGGTCGCGTCGGATTCACCGGATCGCAGAACGTCATCGACGCCAGCTACGACAAGAAAGGAAATCTCAAGCGCGGACTTCGGTGGCACGAGCTGATGGTGCGCCTCGAAGGACCCGTTGTCCGCGAGCTGGATGCGGTCTTCGCGACAGACTGGTACAGCGAGACGGGGGTGCTGCTGCCGCTGGATTCGCCGTCCCGAGTCCCCGGCCCAGGGTCCGCGCTGATCGACGCGCAGGTGTTGCCCAGCGGCCCCAGCTTCGACAACGACAACAATCTCAAGCTCTACGCCGCGCTCATCCATAAAGCGGAGCGCCGTGTCAGCATCACCAGTCCGTACTTCGTACCGGACGAGTCCATCCTGATGGCCATCGTCACGGCCGCCGCCCGAGGACTCAGCGTCGAGCTCTTCGTTTCCGAGGTCGGCGACCAGAGCATGGTCTACCACGCACAGCGTTCTTACTACGAGGCGCTGCTCCGGGCCGGCGTCAGGATCTACCTCTACCGTGCCCCCAACGTGCTGCATTCCAAGCACTTCACGATCGACGAGGAGGTTGCCGTAATTGGTTCCAGCAACATGGATCTCCGATCATTCAGCCTCAACATGGAGGTGTCGGTTCTGGCGCACGGGCGCGGCTTTGTGGACGCAATCCGCAGGATTGAAGACGGGTACCGGTTAAACAGTCTGGAACTCCACCTCGAAGACTGGGTCCGGCGGCCCGTAGCCCAAAAAGTGTTCGACAATCTGGCCCGTCTGACGGCGTCCCTCCAATAGCGCGGAGCGGCCCGGGCCAAGGCATCGAGGCGCCGCGCCTATCGGGCAGCGTCGGTGAGCAGCTGCCGGAAGTCCGCTTCGGTGTTCAGGACCAGTTTCTTGCCATTGAGGAAGAAGGTGGGTGTGCCGGTGACCCCTAGGGCCGTGCCGTCCTCGACGTCCTGCCGGATCCGCTCCCTGGCGCCCTCGTCTGCCACGGCCGCGTCGTATCTGGCCAGGTCCAGTCCCAGTTCCTGCGCATAGCCGCGGAACAGGGCGGCCTGGGATTCCTGCTTTCCGCCCCACTGGGGTTGGGTTTCGAAGAGCTTTGCTGCCATCTGCTCATATTTGCCTTGCTGTGCGGAGGCCTCCACTGCCAGGGCGGCCGTCCCGGAGTTGCGGTGTCCGGGGAGGGGGAAGTAGCGGTTCACGAACGTGATCCGGTCACCGTATTCCCTCTTGAGTTCCTCGACGAGCGGATGGGCGGCGCGGCAGGATTCGCATTCGAAATCCAGGAACTCAACCAACTGGGCCTTTTCGACAGCCGGGGAGGTGAGACGGTGGCTGTCGCCGCGGACCAGTTGCGCATTGGCCGCCGGCTGCGGCACTTCTGGTGCGGGCCCGCTGGTCGTCAGGGCCGCGTACCAGACGAGTCCGCCCGCGACGATGGCCGCCAGCAGGATCCAGAGGACCAGACGGATTTGCTTCGCCCTGTCACTCGAGGGCGGGAATGGTTTTGTCGGGGTTTGAGTCATCACTTGCGGATAGCTTTCCTGGTCGCGGTGGGCGGCGGGTTCGATTGAGGCGGCGGATGCCACAGGGCGTCTTCGACACGGATCGCTAGCCGGCGCTTCGTGGCGCGAACATGATGACGGCCACGCCGAACAGGCAGACCACGGAGCCGATAATGTCCCAGCGGTCGGGCCGGAAGCCATCGAACAGCATGCCCCACGCGAGCGATCCGGCCACAAATACGCCTCCATAGGCTGCGAGGATGCGTCCAAAGTGAGCGTCGGGCTGGAGGGTCGCCACGAAGCCGTATGCGCCCAGTGCGAGGACACCCAGCCCGGCCCACCACCAGTCCTTGCCTTCGCGGACCGACTGCCAGACCAGCCAGGCGCCGCCGATTTCCGCTGCGGCGGCGAGCACGAACAGCAGCACCGATTTTGCGATAGTCACGCCACCATCATGGCAGGGAGCCTGCGGGTCGGCAGCGACTCACGATTCCCGCCAGTTCAGACTGTCATCCAGGACGCAGCCCCGGCGGCTGCACTGCCGGGCACTCACCCGCCAGTCGGGCTGGCTCGAATCCGCAGTGCGCTCGTCTTTCCAGATCGGTATGACCCGCGAACCGCACTCCCGGCAAGGCACCTCCACGTGGGCGCGCCGCTGCGCTTTGTTCATAATTTCCCCCCAAAGAAACTCACCAGAATATAGCCGTAAATCGAACGAATGTACAAACTAAATGCTGCCGGCGTCGCGAAACCGTTCACCGCAGCAGGTTTCGGGGTGTAAAGTATTGAGATTGTCGTGCGGGGAATACCCGAGTGGTTCCGTCTGTTGAACAGCTATCCGACACGCAATCCGACGAAGAGAGAATCACGGCAGTGGCAACCGATTACGATGAAGTACGTTCCGACGTCAAGGAATCGCAGGACAGGTCCCTCGAGGCACTGCAATCTGCGAACGCTCCGGACGCCCGCAGCGTGGCACGCGAGCTGGACGAGACGGATTCGCTGGACGACTCAATCGTCCCCGGCGGAGAATTCGTCGCCGAAGAGCTTATTGTCCAGGTCATCCCGCAGGCGGAGGATGAATTCGTCTGCTATTCCTGTTTCCTGGTCCGGCACCGGTCCCAAATCGCCCGGGAAAAGAACGGCCACGCCTACTGCGTGGACTGTGAGGGCTAGGAGCGCCCCGAAATCTTGATCATGCCATCGGACATCGCGCACCGGGTGTGAAACGCGACACGCCCGGCCGGGTATCCCGGCCGGGCGT
This sequence comes from Pseudarthrobacter oxydans, assembly GCF_030812335.1. Classification (GTDB taxonomy): domain Bacteria; phylum Actinomycetota; class Actinomycetes; order Actinomycetales; family Micrococcaceae; genus Arthrobacter; species Arthrobacter oxydans_B. The sequence goes on along the minus strand of NZ_JAUSSN010000009.1, from coordinate 124,569 downwards.
TTCCGTGTGGAGCTAAGGTGGCTCAGGCCGCCGTCGCCCTAGGCGCACTCTGTGACGGAACCACGGCAGCACTTACAATCGGCCCATGACGGTACTGGACTGGCTGCTGGATTCTGATCCTTCCATTCGATGGCAGGCGCTGCAGGACCTTGCCGGCGCGCCTGCCGACGTCGTGGCCGCGGAGCGCGCACGGGTGGTTACCGACGGATGGGGCGCCCGGTTGCTGGCTCTGCGCGGCGAGGACGGCCAATGGGCCGGAGGAGCCTATTTTCCCGCGCAGGGCAGCGACCCCGACGTCGGGCCCTCCGATGGGGCCGACGCGGCGGACGGCCCGGAGGATTCCGGCGGGCCCGACGGGGCCGGCGAAGAGGTCCAGCCCTGGACCGCCACCACGTACAGCCTCCTGCAGCTGCGCGACTTTGGCGTCGACCCGCGCAGTGAACAGATGCGCCGGACCGTGGCTCTCGTGCGGGACAACTGCCGCTGGGAGGAGGGCGGACAGCCCTATTTCACCGGCGAGGTCGAGCCCTGCATCAACGGCATGGCCGTTGGGCTCGGCGCCTACTTCGGCCAGGACGTCGACGGCGTGGTGGCCCGTCTTGTCAACGACCAGCTCGACGACGGCGGGTGGAACTGTTGGGCGGAGTACGGCGCCGTTGTGTCCTCGGCTGCGACAACGATCAACGTGCTGGAGGGCCTGCTGGCGCACGAGCAGTCAACGGGCGGTTCCGCTGAATCCATCGAGGCACGGCGGCGGGGCGAGCAGTACCTCCTCGAACGACGGCTGTTCCGCCGCAAAAGTACCGGCGAGGTCATTGACCCGGCGTGGCTGCAGTTCTCCTATCCGACCCGCTGGCATTACGACGTGCTCCGTGCCCTGGAATATTTCCGGTCCGCCGGTGGTCCGCCCGACCCGCGCCTGGCCGAGGCAATCGAGCTGCTCCGGTCCAAGAGGCAGCCAGACGGCACGTGGCTGCTGGAAAACACGCATCCCGGGCAGGTCCACTTTGAGCTTGAGGAGGGGGACGGGCGGCCCAGCCGCTGGAACACCCTGCGCGCGCTGCGGGTCCAGCGATGGTACGGGGACGGCATGCGCCCGTAGCCCACACTGCGGGCCCCGTGACCGCGTCATTTCCGGTCGGCCTACGCTGCGCCCGTCCATCTGGGCGATGATGCTGCCCGTCGGATGGTCTTGGCGCGGGTGTGGAAGGCGTCGGCCCGTTTATGCCAGTCGTGGCGGGCCTGCGGGGCGCCGACGGTAGACGCCGAGTCCTGGACCCGGCCCCGCGGGGCTGCCTCGGAGGACAGGTCGCTGATCAGCCCCATCCCGGCGCACTCCCGCACGGCGGCGATGCCGGCCACAGCTGCGGATTTGTCTTCGAACGCGGCGGACACGGCCATCACGGTTCCGTCCGGTGCCTTGAGCCGGAATCGGAACTTCGACTCCGCGTCAAGAAACAGTTCAAATGTGCCGGCCATGGCCATCCTCCCGGTTCGGGAAAAGCCTGCCCCGCGGCGTCACTACCGTGGATCAGGCCGGAACGCATCACTGCGTCCTAGTCCCGGTGCTCTCGTCGACCGATCACCAAAGATCGGTTCATCTGGTGATCACAAGTCTGTTGCAGGCCCTCGGGACCCACAAGACAAGGCAGGTAAACCCTGGGTAAAAGCTGTGCAACAACGGCTCATACGTATTTGGTGAACCAGGCCAGCGTGTCATTCCAGGCGGCGGTGGCCTGTGCTTCGACGTAGCGCGGCCCGGTGTCATTGTGGAAGGCGTGGTCGACGCCGGGATAGACGGTGAGCTGGTGGCGGACGTCCGTGGCGGCCAGGGCATCCCTCAGCGCCGGGAGTGCGCCGGTGATCCGCTGATCGAGTTCGGCGTAGACGCCGAAAACCGCCGGTTTGATGGCCGGGACTTTCGCCAGGTCGGGGGACGGCCCGTAAAACGCCGCAGTGGCCTTCAGCCCGGGAAGCTCCGTCGCCGCCTGCCAGGTGATGCCCCCGCCGAAGCAGTATCCGGTCATGGCGATCCGCCCCTCTTCGACGAAGTCCTTCGTCTGAAGGTAGTCAAAAGCCGCTGCGAAATCGGCGACATGGCGCTGGGCACCGGCCGCTGTCAGGGCTCCCGGGACGGCGTCGCGGTCCATCCGCGCGGTGCCGCCTTCCCTGCTGAGCAGGTCCAGCGCAAGGGCGGCGTAGCCGGCCTTGGCGAAACGGCGTGCCACGTCCTCGATGTGCGGGGTCAGCCCGCGGTTTTCGTGGCAGATCAGGACGGCAGGTCCGGCTGCCCCCGCCTCCGGCCGGGCCAGGTAGGCACTGACCGCTGTCCCATCGGCAGGAAACTGCACGGTCTCTGTCACGAGACCAGGCGCTCCCTCGGGAACCGAGAGCGGGCTCTTGGCCCCCGGCACCGGGCCGAGGGACGCGGTGCCGGTTCCCGTGCCCGACGGCGAGGGGCTCGGGGTGGGCATGGGGTCGGTGCTGCGCGGGACTTCCTCCGGTGTGCAACCCACCAGCAGCATCGCCGCCGAGGCTGCGGCCATGCTCCCGGTAATGAAAGCCACCCGGCGGGTGAACGTCCGCTGGCTCAGGGTGCCTGCGCGGTAATCGTCGAAGAATTCCTCGATCAGGTACTTTTCAAACTTGCCAAGCTTGGTCATGGAAGGCCTCCTGGAGTGTGCGCATATCCTCCTCCGAAGTCCCCCACCCGGCAAGGGCAGTCTGGGACTGGACGGCCGCCTACGTGCGGTCCAGCTTCGCCTGCGTCGATGACCAGCCCTGCTCGTGCAGCCGCTCGAAACCGTCGAGGAGGAGGTCGAGGGCGAATTCGAACTCGAACTGGTCGTCGCAGCCGTGCCCGACCACCGAACCTTCGTCGTGGTCCACCGACGTGGCGATCGCGACGATGTTCGGATAGCGGGCCGCCATCTGCTCGAGCATGGCGGCCCGGGCTTCCGCTGGAATCTCTGCCGGGGACGCCGCCGTCGGGCCCGCCGGGGCGTCGAACAGCTCCTGGGTGAAGCCCCACATGCGGCCCCCGATGGCATGCATCACGTGGTGGGTGAGGTCGGCGGAGAAGCCGCCAGCCAGGAACATGCCGGTGAAGGAGTCCATGTAGTCAAGGACGGCAGGTGTCTTGTTGGTCCGCGACTCGATGGCCTGGCGGGCCCACGGGTGCCGCTGCAGCGCCCGTCTCGCCGAAAGCACCCGCAAGCGTACGGCGCTCTTCCAGTCCTGTCCCGGCGCCGGGGGATCGATCTCGCCGATGAGGGTCGCGACCATCCCGTCGAGCAGCTCGTCCTTGTTGGCGACGTGCTTATAGATCGCCATCGGCACCACCCCGAGCTCTTCGGCGAGCCGGCGCATGCTGAGCGATTCGAAGCCCACGGCATCAGCGAGTGAGACGGCGGTCTGCAGCACGCGTTCCCGGTTCAGGGGCGTGCGGGCCGTGGCCTCGAGCTGCTGGGTCATCCCGACAACCTTTCCCTAGCGGCATCCTCTTGACAAGTGTACGCCGTACACCTACCGTTGGACCAGTGAGGTGTACGCCGTACACTACCTGAGTTGAGGACCAGGCCATGACAGCAAAACCCAGCAGCACCCTCGAGCCCACCAGCCGCCCCGGCCACGTCGCGGAACCGCGTGGGCCGTGCCCGCCGCCCTGATCCTCCTGAGCCTCATTCCGGTGATCGCCGGGGCGTCGCGGATGACGGAGCTGGCCGGGGGAGCGGCCGTCACGCCGCAGAATGCAAGGTTCTTTGCCTCCCCGGTCCCCGTCGTGGTCCATATTGTCAGTGTCACCATCTACAGCCTGCTCGGGGCGTTCCAGTTCGTTCCCGCGCTGCGGGGCAGGCGCGGCTGGCACCGCATCGCCGGGGGCATCCTCATTCCGGCCGGCCTTTTCGCCGCCCTCTCCGGACTGTGGATGTCGGCCTTCTACCCCCTCCCGGATGGCGACACCGACGTCCCGGTTCGGCTGCTCTTCGGCTCGGCAATGCTGGTCAGCATCAGCCTTGGGGTGGTCGCGCTGAAGAACCGGGACTTTGTCCGGCACGGCGCATGGATGACGCGTGGCTATGCGATCGGGGTCGCTGCGGGAACCCAGGCGCTGGTGATTCTGACCTGGCTACTGCTCTTCGGAACGCCCGATGAGCTGACCCGGGCGCTGCTGATGACGGCGGCCTGGGTGATCAACCTGGCTGTGGCCGAGTATGTTATCCATCGACGCGCCCAACGCTCCGCCCGCGCTCCCGGTCCCGCCGGCCGCTCCATCCGGACCGCTGCGGGGGTGGCGCGATGAAGGCCGCCGTGTACCGGCGGTTCGGCCCTCCGGAGGCTGTGCGGATCGAGGAGGCGGCCACGCCGTTGCCCGGCAGGAACGAGGTGTTGATCAAGGTGCACGCGAGCACGGTGAGCGCCGCCGACCACCGCGCGCGCGGCCGCGATGTTCCCCGCGGGCTGGGGGTGCTGGCAGCGCCTGTGCTGGGCATCTTCCGGCCGCGACGCCGCGTGCTGGGCATGGACGTCGCCGGCGTCGTCGAGGCCGTAGGTGCGGCTGTCACAAAGTTCCAGCCGGGGGACGCGGTGATCGCGATGCTCGGCGCCAGCTTTGGCGGGCACGCCGAATATGCCTGTGTCCCCGCGGACGGCGCCATCACGGCCAAACCCCGCAACATGACGTTCGAGGACGCCGTGACGCTTGTCTTCGGCGGCCTCACCGCACGGGTCTTCCTCAGCCGCGCAGGCATCAAGCCGGGCGGGAGGGTCCTGGTCAACGGAGCCTCCGGCGCGGTGGGAACGGCGGCAGTACAGCTCGCGAAGCAGTTGGGGGCACATGTCACGGGCGTGAGCAGCGGCACCAACCCGGATTTGGTGGCGTCCCTGGGCGCGGACCGGGTGCTCGACTACGCCGCCGTCGACGTCACTACGGAGGGCGGGACCTACGACGTCGTGATGGACTGTGTCGGCAATCTCCCCTTTGAGCGGGCCGCGGCATTGATCAACCCCGGCGGGGCGCTGCTGCTCGTCGTCGCCGACCTCGAAGCGATACTGCTGGCCCCCTGGCGGAGCCGGGCGAGCGGAAAACTGGTCACCGCAGGCAGCGTCACGTACACGCCCGAGGATCTGGCGTTCCTCGTCCGCCTAGCGGAACACGGGCACTACCGGACGGTCAGGGACCGCAGCTACGACCTTGCCGACGTCGTCGCCGCGCACCGCTTCGTCGACGCAGGGCGCAAAAGGGGCAACGTGGTCCTGCGCATGCCGGCCAGTTCAGCGGCCCGAAAGTCTTAATTCGACATGCTAATGCCCCGCGCCAGCCACAACTCCGTAACATTGAAGAAAGTACAGCCCCCAGCTTGCCAAGTTCATTGAAAAGGACTAATAAGGTGCCCCTCGAATCATTGCCCGTCCTGGACCTTTCCCGATTGAGCGCTGGCCCGGAGGAGGCTTCGCGGTTCCGCGATGACCTGCGCAACGCCATGCATGAGGTCGGTTTCCTCTATCTGGCCGGACACGGGATCCCGCAGGAGCTGACGGATTCCGTCATTGACGTCTCCCGGCGCTTCTTCGAGCTGACCGACGAGCAGAAGCTCGCGGTCGAGAACGTCAACAGCCCGCAGTTCCGGGGTTACACCCGGGTCGGCGGCGAGCTCACCGACGGCGCCGTCGACTGGCGGGAGCAGATCGATATCGGCGTCGAGCGCGCGGTGGTGGAGCAGAGGCCCGGCGTCGCCGACTACTGGCGGCTCGAGGGTCCCAACCTGTGGCCGGACGCCCTCCCCGAAATGCGGGGCATTGTCCAGGAGTGGACCGAGCGGCTGAGTGACATTTCGCTGACCCTCCTGCGTGCCCTGGCCGTGTCCCTCGGGGCGCCCGAAGACACTTTCGACGAGGCATTCGCGGCACGGGCCTTTCCCCTGCTGAAAATTGTGCGGTACCCGGGGGAGTCCGACCCCGAGCCCAAGCAGGGCGTGGGCTCGCACCGCGACGGCGGCGTCCTGACCCTGCTGCTCGTGGAGCCCGGAAAGGGAGGGCTGCAGGTCGAGTACCAGGGGCAGTGGATCGACGCCCCCCAGGTGCCGGGGACGTTCGTGGTCAACATCGGCGAGATGCTCGAACTGGCAACCAACGGGTACCTCAAAGCGACCCTGCACCGGGTGATCTCGCCGCTGCGCGGTACCGACCGCATATCGCTCCCGTTCTTCTTCAACCCGGCGCTGGACGCCACGATGCCGCAGCTCGCGGTCAGTCCGGAGTTCCAGGCCAAGGCCCGCGGAGTGTCCGTCGATCCGACGAACAGTCCCATCCTTGAAACCTACGGGGATAATGCCCTGCGCTACCGGCTCCGGGCCCACCCGAACGTCGTCGCCGAGCACCACTCGGACCTGCAGAACAGCTGAGCCGCCCGCTCACGCCGCCGCCGGCACGAGCCATGTGCCAGCGGTGACGGGTAGGCTTCATGTGCCAGGGAGGCCAACAAGTCTTGGGGGAACGTTGTTCAACCGCAGCCAAACCGCGTTCATGCTGGGACTAGTCCTGATCGCCGTGGGGCTGGCCGTAGCCTTTGCCTTGCGTGTCGTTTCATTTTCACGCTACATGCGCCTTGAGGACCTGGGCCTGGATGTGGATCCTGCCCTGGGCCCCGGACTGTTCAGCCAGGTCGTTGCACCCACCATGGCCGAACGGACGATTTTCTACGCCTCTGTTGCCCTCGTGCCGATCGGCCTGGCGCTGCTGATCCTCGCGTGGCGCAGACGCCCGCTGGTTGGCCGCTGACCCGGTTCGCCGCGGGAATCAACGCGTGGTCAGATAACCTCCATCCGGAGCGGCCCGGTCATTCCAGGCGGGCATTGGCCCCGTAGCGCGATTTGCAGTCGGCGTCCGGAGCCTTCACGGTCACGGTGTCGCCCGGTTTCGCGCTCGACGGTGCCACGGAAAATCCCGGCGGGAAGCAGAGCGGCTCCCCGTCTCCGGAGGAGGAACCCGCGCAACCGGAAACAGCAGCAGCCAGCACCACCAGACACACCCGGGCGACGGCCATGGCTTCAGGCACTTCGGAGCCACTTCCCCTGGACGGCCATGCCAACCAGAGCCAGCAAAGCGAGACCGCTGGCTGTGTAGAGCAGCCCGCCCCAGGGGGCATGATCGCCGCCTGACGTGGCGAAGGCATCGGCAATGCCCATGCCTCCGGTAAACGCGACGAACCAATGGGACGGCGCCGCGAGGACGATCAAAGCGAGATAGCCGGCGATCACGCAGCTCGCACGTGGAGCCTTCGCGAGGATTGCTGCTATCAGGGCAACGGCAGCCAAGGCGACGCCGACAACACTCCAGGCGATTACCCGGGGAGCGCCCAGGGACTCATCGGCGTCGTCGAGGGCTGCGTATATCTCGCCAAGGGTTGCGCCCGGGACCGCGGCCAGCGGATTCCAAACCAGGGTCTGGAAGGCACCGGCGATCGAATAGGCGGCCAGCGCCGCGGAACCTATCCCCGCCGCAATGACAGCCCTGCGCTTCGGAACATTTCCCCCATGAACCATGGACAGAAGCTATCACCCGCCGGCGCCTGGTGTGCCGCGAACCCCGGTCTTCGGCCACCGAATAGGGACGACCGGGCTGCGCCCGCAGTGTGGCGGCCAGCCTTTCGGGCAAAATGCTGGGCTTGATCCTGGGCAATGGCTATCCTGTCGATTATGGACGTGCTGGCAGCACGCGGTTCGGGCCCCCGCTAATGGACTCCACGGGCCATGATCGGCCTGCCGCGGCCGACAGGGAATGGCGGCCCGGCCCGGTGGTGCTCGGAGTGGCATGGGAACCGTCCGAATCCTTGATCCGCGCGGGGGCGAGCCTGGCTGCAAGGCTGGGCGCACACCTCATTTGCGCCTACGTGGATCCGGCCAGTTACCTCACGGAGTGGGAACCCGCGGTCTCGAGGACAAGCGCATCCCTGGATCCGGCCGTCAACACTGAGACGGACTTTCCGTCCGGCCAGGTTCGTGACGTGCTTCAGGCCGTTCTGGGCCCGCCGGGCGAGGAGTGGTCCTTCCGGGTGCTGAACGGTGCCGTGGCCCAGGCTCTTGGGCGGCTGGCGGCAAGCACGGATGCCTCGCTGCTGATCGTTGGGGGACAACGTCCCGGACGGCTCCATGCCGTGGAACGGATGCTGGAGGGATCGGTCGAAGGGGAGCTGGCCGGTCGGCAACACAGACCCGTGCTGGTCATTCCACAGCAGGGTCGCTGACGCCGGAACCAGTCGGCCGCCTATTTCCAGCGGAGAGGCGGGGGCGGAGACGAGCTCCACGTGCGGAAGAACCGTTCGCGGGATTCCTCACCGGCCGCTTGTTCCAGGGCATGCAGCCGCCCGTAGGTGAACCCACTTTTCCCGCGGTGGCTGGCGGCCAATTCGCGCAACAGCTCCCGGGTGACGACGCTGTCATGGTGGTCGCCCAGGCTCTCCTGGATCTCTTCGGCGGCACGTGCAAGCGTCGTGGCCCGTTTCCCGAAAATCGGGGCGGCCGCTTCCGCCGCATAGCGCAGTCGCTTGGCGCTCTTCCGGACTTCATGGAGCGCGGCTTCCGCGTCTGATCTATCGGAATCGACGTCGAGCGCACGGACCTCCTTTTTCAAGCGTTTGCGCTGCTTCGACACGAGGCGGCCCACCGTCTCCAGGGCTTCCTTCCCGGCAGTCTCGGTGAGCGGCGGCTCCGCCAGGAAGGCATCGAGGGAATCGAGCAGCCGGAAGTAGCGGGCACTCTTCAGCGCCGTCAGGCCCTTCGCCCGGGCATCGTGGGCCGCGGCATCGAAATGTTCCTTGATCTGCCGCGCCACCGGACCGAGCAATAGGTCCGGCGGCTCTGCGCCGACCAACTCCAGCAGCCGGGCCTCCATCACCTCGTTGTCCCGGGCCTCACCCACGGTGCCGGCAAGCCATTGAAGATCTGCGCGAAGTGATCCGGTGACATTACGGTCGGCAAGGTTCCGGAAGGTAGCCAGTGCGGATCGCATCCGGCGGGCGGCCACCCGGAGCTGATGGACGGCGTCCGGCGCGTTCTCCCTGACTCCGGGGTCATGCTTCTTGAGTGCCTCGACCTGCTGGGCCAGGTAGGAAAGGAGCACGGCCGATGCCGGTCCCTCGGGTTCCGGCCCTGGTGCGGGTTCACTGACCGCGGGATACTGTTCGCCCAAGCCGCGGGCGAGTTTGGAGGGCACCGCCGACCTGTGGAGGCCGGCCTCGGCGACTAGGGCGTCGGCGCCCTTAAGCAGCCGCTTGGGGCCGTCGATGAGTTCGATTTCCCACTCCCGCCACGTGGAGTGTGTCTGTGGCTCCAAGACGGTCCGGGCTTCCACCCGGTCATCGCTGAAGTCGGCCAGGGCGGTTCCATCGGACGCGAAGAGGCGCTGCGTGGTGCGCCGGGTATTCAGCCTCGCTACCGGAACCAGGTCCTGGTCCCTCGTATGGACCTGCACAAGCCGGCGCAGCCGCCGGGGCACCGACTCCGGGTTCTTGCCGAACTGCACCGTGAATTCCTGGCGTTCCCCCACCGCCACCGGGAGTTTCAAGTGCCATCCGTCGTCATGTCCACCGGTCCGCCGGCGGAGGGTGATTCCGCGGGACGCCAGTGCCAGTCCGGCGGTGTCGAAGTAGACGGCGTCGAGGGCCTCGTCCTCGGGTGGCCCCACCCGGTCCACTCCCGGCAACGACTCCAGGGCCGGCAGTTCGTCATCCTCGCCGGCGTCGTATTTTCGCTCCACCTCGAGCATCTCGGAGTCGGTCATGGGCCAGCCTAGGTCCCGGGGACGGGGGACCGCATGAGCCAAAAGTCCCGGTTTCGAAGCGAGGCAGCGTTCCGCGACGAAACGACCGAGGACGCCGCATCCGTGTCTGGGCGGAACATGGCGTGCCGGCTTTGTAGGGACAATAGAGGTGTGACTACTCCGGCTGTTCCGCTGACCCCTGCTCGCGCGCCGTTCAGGCTGGAGGTCATCGGGTCCGGCCTGGCCTTCGGGCCCTCGCTTGGCGATCTGGCCGAGGCCTTGCAGGCCGTAGGCCCGGGCGCGACCGCCGTGGTGCAGGCGCCGCCGGGCACGGGCAAGACAACGCTGGTGCCGCCGCTGCTGGCCAACCTCTCCTTAGGGTGGCAGCAGGGGCACGGGGCCGGCGCGCGCATCATTGTCACCCAACCGCGCCGGGTCGCCGCACGCTCGGCAGGCCGGCGGCTCGCTGCGCTGGACGGCAGCCGGCTGGGGGAGCGGGTCGGGTACACGGTCCGCGGCGAACGCCAGGCCGGACCGGGCATGCTGATCGAATTTGTCACCCCGGGCATCCTGCTGAACCGCCTGCTCGCGGATCCGGGACTGGAAACCGCCAGCGCCGTCATCCTCGATGAAGTCCACGAACGCGGCCTCGAAACGGACCTGCTGCTGGGCATGCTCACCGAGGTCCGCCAGCTCCGGGGCGACCTCGCACTCGTCGCCATGTCCGCGACCTTGGACGCGCCGCGCTTCGCCGCCCTCATCGGCGCGGGCGGCGACGCGGAGGACCACGAGGCGACGGACCACAGCGCCGGCCGCCCGGCGCCCGTCGTCGACTGCCCGTCTGCCCTGCACCCCTTGGCGGTGGACTGGGTACCGGCCGCGGTGCCGCGGCTGGATGAGCGCGGAGTGACCCGGGCCTTCCTGGACCATGTGGCAGACACGGCCGCCGCGTCGCATGCTGAAGCGCTCGCATCGGGCCTGGACATTGACGCCCTCGTGTTTGTCCCGGGGGCGTGGGAAGTGTCCTACGTCGCGGCCCGGCTGCGCAGCCGCACGAGCGCGGAGGTCCTGGAGCTGCACGGTCAGATCGGCCCGGCAGAGCAGGACCGCGCCGTGTCCGGACGGGAACCCGGCGGCAGCCCGCGGATCATCGTGTCGACGTCGCTCGCCGAGTCCTCTCTGACAGTTCCGGGCGTCCGGCTGGTCATCGACTCCGGGCTCTCCCGGGAGCCGCGGCGGGACGCGGGCCGCGGCATGTCCGGGCTGGTGAACGTGTCCTGCTCCCGTGCATCGGCCGAGCAGCGCGCGGGGCGGGCAGCCCGTCAGGGACCGGGACGGGTGGTCCGCTGCTACGACCAAAAAACTTACGGCGCCGCCCCGGCCCACCCGACGCCGGAGATCGCCGTCGCGGACCTCACCGGCGCCGCCCTGGTCCTGGCGTGCTGGGGCTCGCCCGGCGGCCGCGGACTGTCACTGCCGGACGCCCCGCCGCAGTCCGCGATGGATGACGCCGTGGAGGTGCTGCGGGAACTCGGCGCGGTGGCACCGGACGGCCTGGCCACGGATCTCGGCAAGACGCTGGCCAGGGTCCCCGCCGATCCCCGGCTGGCCCGGGCCCTGCTGGACGGGGCGGCCGCCGTGGGAAACCGCACCGCCGCGGAAGCCGTCGCGCTGGTAGCCGGGGATCAGCGTGCCCCCGGCGCCGATCTCCCGCGCCTCCTGGCGGGCCTGCGCACGGGCAAGGATCCGGCGTCCCGGCGCTGGGCGGACGACGTCCGGCGGATGGAATCCATCGCACGCCAGGAGCGCTCCGGCGTCGTGTCCCCACCCATCACGCCCGCGGTCACCCCCCGGGAGGCTGTCGGGTTCGTCGTCGCCCTCGCCTTCCCGGACCGCGTGGCGCGCCGGGTCCCCGGAGAAGGCCCGGAACGCTACCTGCTCAGCTCCGGGACCCGCGCCGGGCTCCCGGCCGGAAGCTCCCTGTCCGGGCACGATTGGCTTGCCGTCGCCGAAGTCTCCCGGGCCCAGGGGCGCGACGCGGCCGGCACGGGAGCTGTCATCCGTTCGGCAGCACCGCTGACGGCGGACACGGCCGAGGCCGCCGCCCGGCACCTCCTGAGCGACACAGTGGAGGCCGGGTTCAGCCAGGGCCGGGTCACGGCCCGGAAGGTGCGCCGGCTGGGCGCGATCGTCCTTTCCTCCACGCCGGTGCGTCCCTCCGCCGCGGAAGGCCGTGCGGCGGTCGCCCGGGCGCTGGAAAAGGAAGGGCTGGGAACGCTTGGATGGTCGACGGCGGCCGACGCCCTGCGCCGCCGGCTTGCCCTGCTGCACCGGGAACTCGGGGATCCGTGGCCGGATGTGTCCGAGCCGGCATTGCTGGCCCGCCTCGGTGAGTGGCTCGCACCGGAACTGGAGGCACTAGCCGGCGGCGCTGCCACAAGCGGGATTGACCTGACCGATCCCCTGCGGCGCCTGCTGCCCTGGCCCGACGCCGCCCGGCTCGGGGAACTGGTCCCGGAACGGCTGGAGGTGCCGAGCGGTTCCTGGGTCAAAATCGACTACCCCGACGTCGGCGACGACGGCGCCCGCCCGGTGGTCGCCGTCAAGCTCCAGGAGTGCTTCGGCTGGGACCAAACGCCGCGCCTTGTCAGCGGCAGGGTGCCGGTACTGTTCCATCTGCTGTCGCCGGCCCGTCGGCCCCTGGCCGTGACGGACGACCTGGCCTCGTTCTGGTCCGGGCCCTATGCCCAGGTCCGTGCCGAGATGCGGGGCCGGTACCCCAGACACCCCTGGCCGGAGGATCCGTGGTCGGCGCCGGCGACCGCCCGGACCAAGAAACGGAGCTGAAGCACGGTCGGCTGTTACGTGATTGTGACGCGGCTCACGGAGTGTCGGGTATCCTAGAGGTGGTCATGCAGTCGGCCGTACATGCTTCACAGGGGAATTTTTACATGACTAGCAAACTCGGCATCACTGTCGCTGTCGACCTCAGTTCGGAATCAGCACTCGTTTCACCGGTGGGCCAGCTCACCGTCAGGAACGTCGCAAGTCTTATCGCAGTGGCCCGCCGCGCAGATTCATTTGGCTCCGGTCTCCACACCGTCGTGGACCTGGGGAAGCTCACCGCCGCCGACCCGGACGCCATCGCGATGATCCGCGATTCGGGATGGCGGGGAAGCCGTCTGCTCGGAGCCGGAACCGCCGGCCGGAAGCACGCAGCATGAGGCCGGAACTGGCCGGCGGATACGGTCGGCTCGCCCACGCCCACGGCGCAGAACTGATGTTCGATTCTTTCCGCCGCTGGCCCCTGGTGCCCTCCGCGCAGCTGGTGCGTCTCCGCTCGGCGCTGCTTCAATGCATCGAGTTGGCCTCCCCGGACAAGGGCAGGGATCTCTCGGAGTCGGCCGGAAAGCTGTTGCGGCTCGTCACCGATGAGCTGGACCGCCGCAACGGCCACCCGGCCGGTCCCGCGGAACCGCCGGCAGGATACCGCCGCGCACGGCGCCGCGCTCACGCCTAGGCGCCGCCCTCACGCATAGATGGTCGGTATGGCCGGTTCGCCCCGCTGGAGCCGGTTCACGACGGCGGGCAGTTCGGCCATGGTGTCGGCGTGCCGGCCCCGGGCCCGCACCACGGCCTGCGGCCCGGTCCATCCGGGAAGGAGCTCTCCGGCCCGGATGAACTGCTGCAGCAATGGCCTGCCGTGGGGTTCCTCCGCCGGCGGGTGGCCGACCCCGAGGACCTCATGAGTGGCTGTGCCGGAACCGTCGAGCCGGCGGACCGCATGCTTGCGGCCGCCGACGTTGATTTTGTTCTTGGAGCTCTTGGCGACCGCGATGAACTCCCCGGCGTCGTTGGTGCGGCTGACCAGCTTGTAGACCATGCCGGCGGTGGGGGCGCCGGAACCCGTGACCAGCGCCGTGCCGATGCCGTACGAGTCAGCCGGCGCGGCCTGGAGCGCCGCGACGGAATATTCGTCGAGATCGGACGTGACGACGATTTTCGTGTGCACGTTGCCCAGGCTGTCCAGCAGCTCACGGACGCACCGGGCCTGCGCCAGCAGGTCCCCGGAATCGAGCCGCACCGCCCCCAGCTTGTCGCCGGCGAGGTCGACGGCGGTCCGGACGGCCGCTTCGACGTCATAGGTGTCCACCAGCAGTGTGGTCCCGGGGCCGAGCGAGTCCAGCTGCGCCCGGAACGCGTCGCGTTCGGTGTCGTGCAGGAGGGTGAAGGAATGCGCTGCCGTGCCCACCGTCCGGAGGCCGAAGCGCCGGCCGGCCTCCAGGTTCGACGTCGCGGCGAAGCCCGCGATGACGGCCGCCCGGGCAGCCGCGGCGGCGGCCTCCTCCTGGGCCCGGCGCGAACCCATTTCGATGCAGGGACGTCCGCCCGCCGCGCTGACCATCCGGGACGCCGCCGAGGCGATGGCACTGTCATGGTTGAGGACGGACAGCACGAACGTCTCCAGGATGCACGCTTCGGCGAAGGTGGATTCGACGATCAGGACGGGGGAGTAAGGGAAGTAGGCCTCGCCCTCGGGGTAGCCCCAGATGTCGCCGGAGAACCGGAAGTCCGCGAGCCTGGCCAGGGTGTCGGCATTGACGACACCGGTCCGGCCCAGGAACTCCAGCTCCGCCGGGCCGAAACGGAAACCGGCGAGTCCCTCCAGCAGCCGCCCGGTGCCGGCCACGATCCCGTACCGGCGCCCCTCCGGCAGTCCGCGTGCGAACGCCTCGAACACGGTCCGTCGCTCCGCGGCCCCGGAGTGGAGGGCCGCCTGCAGCATTGTCAGTTCGTAGTGGTCGGTATAGAGGGACGAAATGGGGCGGTTCCACGCCGGCGAGGTGTCCATGATTCACCCTAGTCCTCCCGGCGCTGAGGGTCAGCCCGGAGCGTCCGCCGCCGGCTTCCTGCCGTTCTCAGGCGTGGGTGGGTTCCTCGACGAGAGCAGTGGCGATGCTGTCCGCGTCGTCCAGGGCGGCGAGGTAGCGTTCGGCGTCCAGGGCGGCCGCGCAGCCGGTGCCGGCGGCCGTGATGGCCTGGCGGTAGCGATGGTCCACTGCGTCGCCGCACGCGAAGACGCCGGAGAGGTTGGTGACTGTGGTGGGGGAGCCCACCTTGATGTAGCCCTCGGCGTCGAGGTCCACCTGGCCGGTGAGCAACTCGGTGCGCGGGACATGGCCAATCGCGACGAAGATGCCGGTGGCGTGCAGTTCGCGGGTTTCGCCGGTGCGGGTGTCCGTCAGGGTGACGCCGGTGACCTTGGCGTCCCCGTGGATGGCGGTGACGGCCGAGTTCCAGGCGAAGCTGATCTTGGGGTTGTCCTTGGCGCGCTGCGCCATGATCCGGGAGGCGCGGAGCTCGCCCTTGCGGACCACGACGGTGACGGACTTCCCGAAGCGGGTCAGGAAAGTGGCTTCCTCCATGGCCGAATCTCCGCCGCCGACGACAATGATGTCCTGGTCGCGGAAGAAGAACCCGTCGCAGGTGGCGCACCAGGAGAGTCCGTGCCCGCTGAATTTCTTCTCCTCCGGCAGGCCGAGTTCCTTGTAGGCGGAGCCCGTGGCGAGGATGACGGCGGGGGCCTCGTGCGTCTCCCCGGCCGCCGTGACCACACGCTTGAGGTGGCCGGCGAGCCGGACCTCGGTAACGTCGTCGAACACGACCTGCGCGCCGAATTTCTCGGCCTGCTGCTGGAGGCCGTCCATCAGTTCGGGGCCCTGGATGCCGCCGGGGAAGCCGGGAAAGTTTTCTACCTCCGTGGTGTTCATCAGGGCTCCGCCCGCGGTGACCGCCCCGGCGATGACGAGGGGCTTCAGGCCGGCCCGGGCGGCGTAGATCGCCGCGGTGTAGCCGGCGGGGCCGGACCCGATGATGATCAGCTGTTCAGCGGTGGCAGTTTCGGCGGTCATTCGGGTCTCCTGGGTGTGAGGGGTGAAAGTTTAGCGCAAGGCGGGGGTGGAATCGCGTGGGCGGGCCACATAGACCAGTGCAACAAGAACGGGAACGGGGATCAAGGGGCCAACGCCGCCGGCCAGCGTCTGGCCGACGGTGACGCAAAACGCGGTCTCGCTCCCTGGCTCTTCAGTTGTCCCTGGTCTTCGAGTACCTTGTCCCCATGGCCAAGGACGAAGCCACCATCACGGTTGACAGCCCCAGCGGACAGCGGAACCTGCGGATCTCCAGCCCCGGCAGGGTCCTGTGGCCGCAGGTTGGTCTCACGAAACTGGACCTCGCCCGGTACATTGTCGACGTCGGGGACGCCTTCCTGGCGGCGAACGGCAACCGGCCCGTGACGCTCCAGCGGTTCGGCGGCACGATCGAGGGCGAGCAGTTCTTCTCGAAGAATCCGCCGCGGGGCGCCCCGGACTTTGTGCGCTCGGTGATGGTCGTCTATCCCAGCGGACGCTCGCATCCGCAGCTCGTGATCGACGAGATTGCCGCCGCGGTCTGGGCGGTGCAGATGAACACGGTGGTGTTCCATCCCTGGGCCTCGCGGGCCGGCAACCCGGACAATCCGGACCAGCTACGGATCGACCTCGACCCGCAGCCGGGCACCGGATTCGACGACGCCGTGCCTGCCGCGCTGGAACTGCGCTCCGTGCTGTCCGAGGCCGGGCTGGAGTCCTTCATCAAGACCTCCGGCAATCGGGGACTGCATGTGTTCGCCCCGATCGAACCCAGCCATGAGTTCCTCGAGGTGCGGCACGCCGTGATCGCCGCCGCCCGGGAACTGGAGCGGCGGATGCCGGACAAGGTCACCACGGCCTGGTGGAAGGAAGAGCGGGGCACCAGGATCTTCGTCGACTTCAACCAGGCGAACCGCGACCGCACCATGGCCGGGGCCTACAGCCCGCGCGCCCTGCCCGGTGCCACCGTTTCCTGCCCGATCGGCTGGGATGAGCTGGAGCACGTCACCACCAAGGACTTCACCATCACCACGGTGCCGCAGCGGCTCAAGGCCACCGGGGACCCGTGGGCGGAGATGCACGCGAAGCCGGGGACCATCGGGGTTCTGCTGAAGTGGTGGGAGCGCGATGTCTCGGACGGGCTGGGGGAACTTCCTTTCCCGCCGGATTTCCCGAAAATGCCGGGCGAGCCGATGCGGGTGCAGCCCAGCCGGGCCAGGAACAAGGAATAGGCAGGGTCAGACGCCCAGCAGGCGCTGGCCGTTGAACCAGCAGACCGTGCGCAGCCAGTCGTCGTCGAGCCCGGGCTCCTTGTCGCGGAGCCGTTCCAGCGCCTCCAGCTGATGGGCGTAGGCGTACGGGATGTTCGGGAAGTCGCTGCCGAGCACAATCCGCTCCGGCATCGCGGCCAGCCGCGGCAGGAGCTCGGGCGGAAAGGGTGCGGCGGCTTCGAAGAAGTCCGTGAAGACCATGGTGGTGTCCAGATGAATGCGGGGGTACGTCTCGGCCAGGTCCAGGAACTCGCCATACTCGGGGGCCCCCAGATGGGCGACGACGGCGGTCAGCTGGGGATGGCGGCGCATGACCCCCTCAAGCTTGTCCGGGCCGGTGAAGCCGGGACGGGGAACCGGGCCGCTGCCGACGTGCACAACGACCGGAACACCCGTCTCGGCGAGCAGCCCCCAGACCGGGTCGAGGACCGGCTCGCGCAGATCGAATCCGCCCACCTGGGCGTGGATCTTGAAGACCCGGGCGCCGCGTTCCAAGGCCGACCGCACCTGATCCAGGACACCGTCCTCGGGGAAGAAGGTGGCGCTCGGGACGCAGTCGGGCTCTGCAGCGGCCAGTTCGAGGGCAAAGTCGGTGAGTTCGGCCGCCATGCCCGGGCGGTGCGCGTAGGTCAGTGCGGTGAAATGGCGCAGCCCCAACTGCCGCAGCCGGGCCAGCCTGGTCGCCTCGTCCGTGCGGTAGGTAATGGGCCAGGGGCGGCCGATGAGCGGGCCCGCCTCGTCGAAGTGCGCCCACACCCGACGCAGCATCCGCTCCGGAAGGAAGTGCGTATGGATATCGATCAGGCCCGGAAGCCCGAGCCGCCCCCACCATTGCGGCACGTCAGCGTCCCGCATCGTCTCCACCGGCACGTCCATTGGGTTGTTCACGCCCACAGTCTTTCACGCCGGGCCGTGCGCAGGGCCCCTGGCCGGGCAGGCGCGCCGAGGGACAGGTGCGGCCCCGCCACGCTCAGTTCAGCGCCGGATACGACGCCAGGATGTAATCGGTGGCTGCCGGTCCCGCCATCCGGAGCCGGCTGCGGCCGGGCTTGACGCGGTGGGCCTTCAGGGCAGCCCAGAACTCCGCGACCGGGTGCGGTGCGGCGTTGTGCAACAGGCACCAGCTGATGTACAGACCATAGAGCTGGTCTTTCCTCAGCGAGTTGCCGTCGTCGGTTCCTTCGGTGGTTGCCTCGGCAAGGAAGCGGTCGATGTGGGCAGAAGCAGTCAGTGAAGCGGCCATGGTTGGCTCTCATCCGTGCTGTGCGGTGAATGCCGCCGTGTGGCTACAGCAGCGTGTCCTTCGGCGCCGTGCACAAGGCGCTGAAGGGTGGGCCCGAAGGCCGGGGCCAGGCGTCGTCCCGGCATGTCTACATTGTAGATTTTAGGCGTAGACTACGAGTTAGGCAAGTGGTGCCGCGGTCGCGGCGCCTGGCCCGGAGCTTGAGGAAGTGGCACGCACGATGACAATCCCGCAGCAAACCGCAGGCGACGAAGCCGGCAGTGGCGCCCGGAAAAACCGCCTCAGCCGCGAAGTCGTTCTGGCCGCCGCGCTGAAACTTGTCGACGACGAGGGACTTGAGGCGTTGACCATGCGCCGGTTGGGGCAGGCCCTGCACCGGGACCCGATGGGGCTGTACCGTTACGCAGCCAACCGCGCCGCGCTCCTGGACGGCGTCACCGAGCTCGTCCTGGACGAGCTGGCCATCTTCGGTGACGACCCGGACTGGCAGGGACAGCTGCGGCGCATCGCCCATGACCTCCGGCTGCTCGCGCTCCGCCATCCCAATGTGGTGCCGTTGCTGGTCACCCGACCGCTCTCCACCCCGCTGGGGCTCCGTCCGCTGGGCACGCTCCGGCCGCTGGAGCAAATTCTGGGTCTGCTGATCGACGCCGGGTTCACCGCCTCCAATGCCCTGCACGTTTACCGGGCCTACTACGGTTTTTTGTACGGCCACATCCTCAACGAACTTCAGGAGTTCATCGTGGACCCCGACGAGAACGAGGCCTTGCTGCGTCTTGGCCTGCACCGCCTTCCGCCGAAGGAGTTCCCGAGGCTGCGTGCCCTGGCTGCCGAGCTTGCCGACTATGACGGGGCCGCGGAGCTGGATGAGGGAATCACCATCCTTCTGTCCGGGCTCTCGGCCCACCTAGCCGCCCCGCTCATCAAGAAGGTCTGATGGCACGATGTTCATTCTCTTCGGACTCAAGACCGTGCAGTACCCCCTCCCCGGCCGTCCGTCCAGTTGCCAGCCCTGCGGGCGGAGGAACTCCCGGGCACGTTAGTGTGACCCCGGGCATGCCCGTGCACGGGGTTCCACGATGGTCGCGGCGGTGTCAGCGGCGGCGGAGGGTGCGCAGCACGCCGCGGACCGAGTAGCCGACGGCACACACGAGCGGGACCAGCCCGGCAAGGACGGCGATGGTGTTGGGCCGGAACGACACCTGCCCGTCCCCTCCCCGGCAGTACACGCCCAGCGGGAGCACAAAGCCTCCTCCGCCGCCTCCGGCAGCGGGCCCTTCGCCGGCCCCGGCAGCTGCGCCGGCGGGGCCCGGCCCGGAGTTCCCGCCGCCGCCGAAGCCGAAGGACACCAGGGCCACCGGGATCAGTTCTTCACCGTCCACGGTCACCGCCGGTCCGTACGCCCTGGACACACCCACGTTTTTGAACGTCTCCGCGAGAGACGACAGTGCTTCAGTCATCCCACGACAGTAGGCGCCCTGCGCGGCGGAGCACCAGAGGCGTTGGCCCCGGAAACACAACGCGGCAGGGCCATCCGGCCCCTGTTCGTCTGCGGACCGCCGAAATAGATTGGAAGCGGACTAAGGCGCCGGAAGAAAGGTCATGATCATGGGCAAAAAGACCGGGGTGGCACCACGGCTGGCGGAAGTGCTCTCCGTCGTTTTGGGCACGGCGGAGATTCCTGTGCGGCTGAAGGCCTGGGACGGTTCGGAGGCCGGCCCCGCCGGCGCTCCGGTCATCGAGTTCCGCTCGCGGCGGGCGCTCCGCCGGATGCTGTGGTCGCCCGGGCAGCTCGGCCTCAGCCGCGCCTACGTTGCCGGGGACATCGACGCGCCGGGCGACGTTTTCGCGAGCTTCGCGGCCCTGAGTTCTACCGGTAAGTTCACCGAGCCCGGGCCCTTCCGGCGTCCCACTGTCCGCGAACTGGCGACCATCCTGAAGAACGCCGCCCTACTCGGCGCGCTGGGCCCGAATCCGGCGCCACCCCCGGAGGAAGCCAGAATCGTCCGCGCCGGCCGGCGGCACACGCGGCAGCGTGACGCTGCGGCCATCTCGCACCACTACGACGTCGGCAACGACTTCTACGCCCTGGTCCTCGGCCGGTCGATGGTCTACTCCTGCGCGGTCTGGCAGGACGAAGGCACCGGACTGGAAGCCGCGCAGGACGCCAAACTCGATCTGGTCTGCCGCAAGCTGGGGCTGCAGCCCGGCATGAGGGTGCTGGATGTCGGCTGCGGCTGGGGGAGCTTCGCCCTCCACGCGGCGCAGAACTACGGAGTCGACGTAGTGGGCGTGACTCTTTCGGGGGAACAGGCGGCCATGGCGGGCAAGCGCGTGGCGGACGCCGGCCTGACCGACCGGGTGTCCATCCGCGTCCAGGACTACCGCGACGTTGCCGACGGGCCGTTCGACGCGATCAGCTCCATCGGCATGTCCGAACACGTGGGCCGCGAGCAGATGCCCGGGTACGTCGCCAGGCTGCACGGCCTGCTCCGGCCCGGCGGCCGGCTGCTCAACCACGCCATTTCCTGGAACGCGGGGCCCACCGCCCCGGATCCGGACTCCTTCATCCCGCGCTACGTGTTCCCGGACGGCGAGATGCTGGCCCTGGCGGAGATGGTGGGAGCGCTGGAATCCGGCGGACTGGAAGTCCTCGACGTCGAGGCCCTGCGCCGGCACTATGCCCTGACCCTGCGGGCCTGGGTGCGGAACCTCGAGGAGAACTGGAGCGAGGCGGTGCGGCTGGCCGGCGAGGGCCGGGCCCGGGTCTGGCGGCTCTACATGGCCGCCAGTGCCCTGGGTTTCGAGTCTGGAATGACCGGCGTCAACCAGATCTTGGTGCAGCGGCCCGGCGGCGACGAACCGCCGCTGCGCAGGACCGCCTGGATCTGACGCCGCGGATGCCGATGCCTCACCCGGGGCGGTGCGCGGCGATGAAGGCCGCGGCGGGTCCCGCCAGTGATGCGCCGACCTCCTCAGCGCTGCGCCTGGACCCTTTGACATCGAAGGTGTGGCCGCCGCCGTCGCGCCACTCCAGTGTTGCTGTCGGACCAATCCTTGCCGCCACGGCCTCCAGCAGTTCCGGCGTGGCAAACGGGTCGCGCGTGCCTTGCAGGAAGAGCATGGGTGGCCTCAGCCCGTAGAGGTGCTCGTCGCGGAGCTTCTCCGGCTTGCCCGGGGGATGGAGCGGGTAGCCGAGGTAGATGAGTCCGGCCGCGGGCATCCCCTCGGCAACCGCCATCGAGGCCATCCGTCCGCCAAAGGACTTGCCCCCGGCCCAGAGCGGTTCGCCCGCCGACCGGGCAGCGGCGTCGGCCATGGCCGCACGCCAGGCCGCAACCGCTGCCGGAGGCTTGTCGGGGAATTTCCGCCCGGCCTCCCGGTAGGGGAAGTTGAAGCGGAGCGTGGCGATTCCCAGCCCGTTCAGGGCGCGGGTGAACCCGGCCAGGAACGGGTGTTCCATGCCGGCCCCCGCCCCGTGGGCGACAACCAGGGTCGCCGACGTCGTCCCGGGACGGGCGTAAAGACCTGAAACGGCGGACTCGCCCACGCTGATCGTGACGGGTAACTCGGGGATGGTCATAACTCCATCATGACGGCTGCACGGGCTGCGGATACCGCGGTGCGATGGCTAGGCTGTCATTATGAGCAACACCGAGGTGGCACCCCAGGAGATCCTGTGCGAAACCGATGACAGCTGCGTGGGCGTGGAAGTTCTGGTGCCCCGGCAGGTCCCGCTGGGCGGGCCGCGGGCGATGGACGTCAGACGCACGCTGCCGCAGCGCCAGCGGAGCCTCATCGGCGCCTGGTGCTTTCTTGACCATTACGGCCCGGACCGTGTCGGCGAATCGGGGGGCATGCACGTGCCGCGCCATCCGCACACAGGGCTGCAGACGGTCAGCTGGCTGTTCACCGGCGAGATTGAGCACCGAGACTCGGCCGGTTTCCACGCCGCGGTACGGCCCGGCGAGGTCAACCTGATGACCGCCGGACGGGGCATCAGCCACTCGGAATTCTCCACCCCCGGGACCGACGTGCTGCACGGTGCGCAGCTCTGGGTGGCCCTGCCGGACAGTGCCCGCCAGATGGAGCCCACCTTTGAGCACTACCGCCCCGATCCGCTGTCCGGACCCGGCTGGGTCATGCGCGTTTTCCTGGGAACCCTGGCCGGGTCCACCTCGCCGGTCACCACCCACACACCGCTGCTCGGCGTTGAAATCCTGCTGGACGCGGGGGCGACGCTGAACCTGGACGCCGAGCCGACCTTTGAGCACGGGCTGCTGGTTGACGCCGGAGTCCTCATGGTGGATGGCCACCCGGTCGCCAAGGACCACTTAGCCTACCTGCCGGCCGGGCGGACCTCCCTGACCCTGGTAGCCGGCGTCGAACCGCTGCGCGTGCTGCTGATCGGAGGCGAACCCCTGGGCGAGCAGATCGTGATGTGGTGGAACTTCGTGGGACGAAGCCATGAAGAAATCGTCGAATACCGGGCACAGTGGCAGGCGGAAATCGGCGCCGAGGACGCACCCGCTGCCGCCCGGACGGAAACCGCGGGCCTGCGCTTCGGCACTTTCCCCGCGGGTGAACCCGCGCCGCTGCCGGCGCCTGCACTCCCCAACGCCCGGCTGCGACCCCGCGACTGAAGCAGGTCGCTGAGCCCGTCCACAGCCTGCTCGGCCCGAGCGCAAATCCCACTCTGAAACGAGACCCATGCAGACCGCCATCACCATCCGCAACAACCCGGACCGATCGCGCTATGAGGTGCTCGACGGCGACACTGTCATCGGCCAGGCAGCCTACGTCGACGACGGCGAGGGCCACCGGATTTTCTACCACACCGCCATCGACGAGGAGTACGGCGGCCAGGGGCTCGCCGGACGGCTCGCGGCCCATGCCCTCGACGAGACGGTCGCCGCCGGTTTGAAGATTGTCCCGGTGTGCCCGTTCATCAAGAAGTTCCTTCGAAAAAATACCCGGTACGCGTCCAGCGTGCAGCGTCGCACCCCGGAGCTGCTCGCGGTTCTCGATGCCGCGCTGGCGCAGCGCTCCCGGCGCTGACCCGCGGCCCGGATTCCCGGCACAGCACCGCGCAGCATGGCCTTAGGACGCGGGTCAACAGCCCGATCAACGTGCCGCCGTCGAATTTGTGGTCTACGCGCCCGGTCAGGAGGAGAATAAATACGGCAAGGCATTCAGGAGAGTGAAGGAGTCCGCAACCGTGTTCCCTGCGGCGCACATGCGCGCGGTGGTTCGCCGGGACGGGTACCTGCCCATCGAGGATCATGGTCTCATCGGCGACGGGTCCACCTGCGCCCTCGTCGGCCGCGACGGCGCCATCTCCTGGCTGTGCATCCCGGAGTTCGACAGCCCGCCGTTCCTCGCCGGCATCCTCGACCTGGAGAACGGCGGCTGTTTTGAGATCGCGCCGGTCTCCATCCATTCGGCGGCGCAACGGTACATGGAGGACTCCTGCGTCCTGGTCACCACGCTTGCCTCGGACCGCGGCACCCTGCAGATCACGGACTGCCTGAGCCTTCGCTCCGGCGCCGACCTGGTCGAACCCGTGCCCGCCGGCCGCAGCGAACTGCTCCGGCACGTCCAGGCCGTGGGAGGCGACGTGCGCCTCCGTATCCGGCTGGAGCCCAAGACCGGCGTCACCTTTGACGAGCTCGCCGGCGGCTGGCGCTTCGACTGGCACAGCGGCCGTGTGTCGGAAGTCTATCTGTGGACGTCGGTGGAGCTGGCACCGGACGGGCGGGGACTGTCCACCGAGCTGACGCTGCGGGCCGGGGAGACCATCACGGCAACCCTGCATTGGTCCGGGCGGTTCCGGCTCCGGCAGCATCCGGATCCGAGGAAACTCATCGATCAGACAGTGGCCGCCTGGCGGCGCTGGGCCTCCGCGCTGGACTGCCAGGGTTCCCAGGCGGAGCTGATGAAGCGCTCGGCGCTGACCCTTAAGCTGCTGGACCACGCAGAGACGGGCGCCATCATGGCAGCCGCGACGTCCTCCCTGCCCGAGTGGCCCGGAGCGCCGCGCAATTGGGATTACCGCTACACCTGGGTGCGCGACGCGTCCTTCTCGAATTACGTGTTCCGGCGCATCGGTGACCGCAGCGACGCGGAGGTCTTCCTCGCCTGGGTGCTGACGAATGTTGAGAGGGATGGCGTACCTCACGTGATGTACGCCCTGGACGGCTCGCAGCCGCCGGAGGAGGTCCAGGACCCGTTGTTGCGCGGCTACCGCGGCTCTGCGCCGGTCCGGTGGGGGAACGGCGCCATCCACCAGCAGCAGCACGACGTCTACGGGGAGATCATCGATATCGCCTACCAATGGTCGAGCAGCGGCGCGCGCGTGGACGCACGGCTCTGGGCCGCGCTGGTCCCCATCGTTGAACTGGCGATCAGCAGCTGGCGGACCCCGGACAGCGGACCCTGGGAGATCCGGTCCACGGGTCGCCCATTCACCTACTCTGCTGCGCTCTGCTACGTCGCCGTGGACCGGGCCATCCAGATTGCCCGCAAGCACGGGCTGCCGTACCCGAAAGGGAGGTGGGAAGCCGCGGCCAAGGAGATCCGCGAGGCCGCACTGACTCAGTCGTGGAACCCTGAACTGCAGACGTTTACCGAACACCTCGGCGGCACCGGCGGCCTCGATGCGGCACTTTTGACGCTGCCCGTCCGCAACGTCATAGCCTTCGACGACCCGCGGATGGTCGCCACCACCAAGGCCGTAGCCGAGGGCCTGGACGCCGGTAACGGACTGCTCTACCGCTACCTCCCCGAGGTGTCCCCGGACGGGCTGCCGGGAGGCGAGGGCGCATTCTTGCTGTGCAGCTTCTGGCTGGTGGACAACCTGGCCGGCCAGGGCCGGCTCGACGAGGCTTACGCGTTGTACGAGACGCTCTGCGGCCGCGCGAACCCGTTGGGATTGTTGCCGGAACAGATCCATCCGGAAACGGGCGAGTTCCTGGGGAACTTCCCGCAGGCCTTCAGCCACGTCGGTGTCCTGGCCAGCGGACTGCGCCTGCTCAAGGCCGGACGGCGAGCCGCCTCACGAGTCTGACGCCGGCCCTCAAGCCTGCCCTTCAGGCGGTGGCTGGAGCCGGGCATCCGCGGCGAGGAGGGCCTCGATCGCCCGCGCGGGTCCGGGGCGGGAGAGCAGGTATCCCTGCCCCAGGCGGCAACCCAGGCCGCGGAGCAGAGCCAGTTGCGCGGGGTCCTCGATGCCTTCGGCGATGGCATCCAGGTTGAGCTTCTGCGCCAGCCCCAGGATGCCCTCAAGCAGGGCGGCGGACAGTCCGTCGGTGTCATCTCCGGCAAGGAATGAGCGGTCGATCTTAAGGATGTCCGCGGGCAGATCGGCCAACGTGCTCAGCGACGAATAGCCGGTCCCGAAGTCGTCGATGGCGATGCGGACCCCAAAGCTCTTCAACCGGTTGAGCGCGGTAATGCCACCGTCGACGCTGCTGGCCAGCGCCGTTTCGGTGACCTCCAGGACGATCTTGTCCGCCTGCGAAGCGGGATCCCTCAGGATGCTCTCAATCGCGGCCAGGTTCCGCGGGCTGGGCAGCTGAAGGCTGGAGAGGTTGATGGAGACCCAAAGGTTTCCGCATTGGCTCATCGCGGTCCGCCACCGGGCGGCTTGCCGGCTGGCGGTGCTTAACACCCAGCGGCCGATCGCTTCGATGTCTCCGGTCTCTTCGGCCAGCGGGATGAATTCCCCGGGCTGCAGCAGCCCCAGCGTGGGGTGGTTCCAACGCACGAGCGCCTCCACGCCCACGATTTCGCCGGTGCGCAGCTCGGCCACTGGCTGGTATTCGAGCTGAAGTTGCCGTCTTGGTACCGCGGTGGCAAGATCCGCGCGGAGGGCTGCGCGCTGCGCCATCCTGTCGTATCCCTCGGCATCGAAGCGCTGGTAGCGTCCCTTGCCGCCCTGCTTGGCCATGTACATGGCGAAGTCCGCCTGCCGCGAGAGCTCGGCGGGCTCTCCGGTTTCGGGCTGACGAAGCGCGGCACCCATACTCACTGAAACCTTAAACGCACGTCACCGACGGAGAACGGTTGCCGCAGCGCGTCATGAATCCGTTCCGCGATAGCGGCTGTGACGGATCCGTCGGCGTCGTCCGCGACAACGATGGCAAATTCATCCCCGCCGAGGCGGGCGGCAAGGTCGTGGGCCCGCACGCAACCCTGCAGGCGGCCGGCAAGCTGAACCAGAAGCGCGTCTCCGCCGTCGTGCCCGAGTGAGTCGTTGACATCCTTGAAGTCGTCGACGTCAATGATCAGCAGGCCCTCGTGCCGGAACCTGGGTTCTGAACCGGGCTTGAAGGTGGCCGCGAGACGCCCCGTCAACGCGGCACGGTTGGCCAGTCCGGTCAGTGGATCATGGGTGGCGCGGTGCGTCAGCACCTGGTGGCTGTCGTGGACCGCGGCGGCCATGGCATTGAACGCCGTGGCCAGTTCGCCGAGTTCGTCGTGCCGGACGACGGCGATACGGTGGCTGTAGTCGCCGGTTTTCAGTTTGAGAACGCCGCTGTGCAGGCCCTCGATGGGCCGGATCAGGAACCTGACCATTCGGCTGCGGAAGTAGACGACGCCGGCAGCCGCCAGCCCGAACAAGGCGCTGCGGGCTGCGATCACCATCTGCTGGAGTTCGGCGCTGTAGGCCAGACCGGATTCCATCGATTCCAGGGCTGACCGCTGGATCCCATCCAGCAGGGAACGGACGCCGGCGCCGGACGCGGCGAGCCCTGGAGACTCCGCTACCCGGTTTCCCGTGAGGCCCTGCACCTGGTCATCCCACAGTCCGTGTTCCGTGAGGCTGTTCTGCCACTCCGCGCGGGCCTCGCCCGCGGCGGCGCCCATGTCCCGCTCCGCCGGCAGGGACAGGATGGCGTCATCGAAGCGGTGGGCAAGGTCCCGCTGCTGTTGCAGGAACGCCGGCCGGTCGACCGGGGCGCCGGACAGGAGCCGGTGGCCGGCCAGTTCGTGGGCGTCGAGGGCGGAGCGCAGCTCCGCGACGGTATCCGACACATTTTGGAGCTGGGCGGCCGTTTCCTGGACCTGGTCCGCAACGCCCCGGACGCCGACAATTGTTGCCAGAGCCCCCACGAGCAGCGCCACCAGCATCAGGGCGAAGGCCCTCGACCATTCTGTCTTCAGACTCCAGCCGCGCCCTGGGTGTGGGGTTCCGCCGCCAACCCCAACAGCTCCGGACCCGGACGTACCGGTCCCGGAGCTGTCAAAAGCAGACTGGCCATCCGCGGCGGCGTCAGCCACGCCCGGAGGGTCCTCCGGCCTGGTGGTCCAGTTCCGCATGATTCCCGCCTCCGGCTCCGTGCCGGCAGGCGCCGCATCGTCAAAGAGGAGCGTATCGGAACGTGTCCGGGCCAGGCATTCGCGGCGGCGTTGTGGCCGAAATGTGAAGCGGCGTTTAGCTCATGCAGTCAGCGCAGTACGAATGCCCTGCCTTCTCGCGGGCGAGTTGCGAGCGGTGCCGGACGAGGAAGCAGGAGTAGCACGTGAACTCGTCGTCCTTCTGCGGAATGACGGTGACCGTCAGTTCCTCGCCGGACAGGTCGGCGCCCGGCAGTTCCACGCCCTCGGAGGTGTCAGCCTCATCGAGCTCGCGGGTTACGCTCCGGGCGTCCGGAGCATTCGCGGAGCGAAGTGCCTCCAGCGAGGCGTTGCGTGATTCCGCAACGTCGGATCGGACTTCGTCATAGTCGGTTGCCACCTGGTTAATTCTCGATTCCGTTGTTCTGGGTTTCCCGGGATAGAACGGTACAGCATCTATCCGTTAATTGGCTGGGTGTACGGGGACTGCCTGCAGTGACACTCACAACACCGGCACTCACACCAGCGAAACCGCCACCGGTGCGCGGCTGCCGCCGGGGCCGTGCAGGTGTTCGACGATCTTCGTCCGGATTTCACGTGCCGTTCATGCCGCGGTCCTAGGCTGATTCTTCAAGCACCGTCCGCCAGAAGGGATCCGTGATGGCCGATATCGCCGCAGTACTCGGGAGGCTCACGCCAGAGGAATTTGACGGCCTCCGGGCCCTCGGCCCGGCAGGGCATCTGCCGAGGCAGCTCACCGATGCCCTCGACCGCGCAGCGGGCGGTCCGGGCGCGGGACGTGGGTACTACGTTCCCACCGGAAGCGTCAGCGCCACGGGCGGACCTCACTTTGTCCTGCGCAGCGACGTCTCCGGGTGGTTGTTCGGTTCCGCTGCCCCGGTGCCACAAGCACACGGCGACGTTTAGGAGCCCCAGGACTGACTACGCCAGGGCTAGCTGGTGACCCGGATGAAGAGCGGATCCATCGGCTGCCCGGCGGCATACTGGCCGTCGAAGAGGTCTGACCCTTCCGGGGAGATGACGACGTCGACGTGGTCCCAGACCAGCGAGCCGTCGGTGAGCCGGGGTTTCGACGGGCTGAGGAATGCGACGACGGTGCGGTCATGGCCGCCGCCGTCGCCGGTGCTGATGGAGAGCACGCCGCTGCCGCCCGTGAAAGTGATCCACGGGTCCAGCAGCCGGACCAGCAGCATGCCGTGGTGGCCGGCGAGCCGGACGTCACCCCGGAAGCGCAGCACGCCGGTGCCGCGGGCGACGTCGTAGTCGGACGATTCTGGGCTGAAGCAGAAGAGGGACGACCCGGCCACCGTCGCACCCTCGGTCGCTGAAACGGACCCGTCCGGCAGGCTGGTGATGTAGTCGATGAAGCTGCGCTTGATGCCCCAGCTTAGGCCCAGCGCAGGCAGCGGATCGGGTGAAGCGGACGCTGGGTTCACGTAGGTTCTCCTGTTGCTGAAAGGCTGATCCTCTGAGCCTAGCGGCGGATTGCCTGCAGCATGAACCGCCGCCCGGGTGGCATGACATCCGGGGTATTTCTCTGAGGGCGTAGGGAGCGCCGGACTACCCCGGACAGGCCGGTGGTTGACTTGAATAAGTACCAGATTCAGGAGGTGCGCTGTGGCCACTGCCACCAATCGGGTCCCCGCCGCCGAGGCGTCCGAGGACCCGCTCGATTCATACTCTGCAACGGTCATTCGCGTAGCCGCTGCTGTGACCCCCCACGTGGCAGCGCTCGAAGTGGGCGGCGCCGGCCGGCACGGCCAGTTCCGCATGGGCGCCGGCTCCGCCGTCCTGTTCACTTCGGACGGGTACCTCCTCACCAACGCTCACGTGGTGGGTGGTGCCCAGCGCGGCAGTGCGGTGTACTCCGACGGGACCCGCACTGCGGTGGAGGTGGTCGGCTCGGATCCCCTCTCGGACCTGGCTGTTGTTCACGGCAGGGCCCCGACCGCGGCCCCGGCGGAGCTTGGCGATGCGGAGTCGCTCAAGGTCGGGCAGCTGGTCATAGCCGTCGGAAACCCCCTGGGACTCTCGGGCTCGGTGACCGCCGGTGTGGTCAGCGGACTGGGCCGTTCCATCCCGGTCTGGTCCGGTCGTAACAGGCGCATGATTGAGGACGTCATCCAGACTGACGCTGCCCTCAACCCGGGAAGCTCCGGAGGGGCACTCGCCGACTCGCGGGGAAGAATCGTTGGCATTAACACCGCGGTGGCCGGCGCCGGGCTGGGTCTGGCTGTTCCGGTCAACGCCACGTCGCGCCGGATCATTGCGGCGCTGCTGAAGGACGGCCGCGTCCGCCGGGCCTATCTCGGCCTCGTCAACACCCCGGTCCAGTTGCAGCCCAGTGCAGTGGTCCGGACCGGGCACCGCGAAGGGTTGCTCGTCGTTGAGGTACTGCCCGGTTCACCCGCCGAGCGGTCGGGACTCCGGGCGGGCGATGTGCTTATCAACGTCGGCGAAAAGGCCGTTTCCAATGCGGAAAGTCTGCAAAAGCTGCTGTTTGCCGAAGCAATTGGCGTACCGCTCGAGCTGGCGGTGCTGCGTGACGGAACGGAAATGCGGGTACTCGCCGTCCCTGAGGAAATGACCGAGAAGTAGCAGCCGCCCGCCACCGCCGGAGCGTTCCGGCCGGCGGCAATGTTCCTGGCCTTTGTTTACAGGGAGTGATAAAGCCGCCTACCCGATGAGTTGGCGGCAGCTGTGACTGAAGATACTTGCCCGACAGCTCCTGTACTCGCATAACTTGTGCCGGATACTTGGCGGTCCTCCAGGGTGTACCCGACTTTCCGCGCGGTTAGGGAACGGGTAGCTGCATTCCTTGTTGCGCCCCATTTGGCGTGTCACGGTTTTCCTAGAAAGCCGAAGGAAGTGAGTCTCAGCACGGCGTTCCTATAATTCCTTCTGGCTCTCCGAATACGAATAAATGATGCCTGGGGAAATCGGAGATCATGGTGGATAAAGTGGGCGGTTCCACACCGGCAATTTCGGTGCGACTATTCGGAACATTCGAGGTCCGGCGAAATGGCGCAGTACTCAGGGCAGCGGACATGGGAGGCTGCAAGCCGCGGCACATTCTGGAGATCCTTTTACTAAGTCTGGGGACACCCGTGTCCAAGACCCGCCTCGTGGAGCTTCTCTGGGGACCGCAGGCCAGCGACGGCGCGGTCGCCACCCTGGAGAGCTACGTCAGCGGCATTCGCCGGGCGATCCAGCCAGGCAACACCAAGTCGGGTCCGCTCCGCACTGCGAACGGCGGCTACGTGCTCGATCCACAGCTGGTGGAGCTCGATCTGTCGGAGTTCCACGGTCTCGTCCGCGCGGCCCGGCGGTCCGCGCCGGCCGAGGCGCATGCCCTCTCGATGCAAGCCCTGGAACTGGCCGCAGAGCCGCTGCTGGGCTTCGAACTCGACGCCGACTGGGCAGAGGAGGCGCGGACCCGCCACGCAGCCGAGAAGGTCGCCGCCCTGATTCTCGCGGCAGAGACCGCAGCATTCCTCGACAAACCCGAGCTCGCCATTTCGCTGGCACAGACCGCCGTCCGGTCCGAGCCGCTCAATGAACGTGCGTGGACCATCCTTGTCGCGGGATATGAGCAGGCGGGGCTGCCCGTGGAGGGCCTGTCCGCCTATGAACGCTGCCGCCGGCTGTTCGACCGCGACCTGGGCTGCGCCCCGGGCCCGGCCCTGCAGGCGGCCCACTTGAGATTGTTGCGGCAGCGCGCTGAAGGAAACACCGAGCTCTCTGAGGTCCTGGCGGCCTTGCTTTACCTGGGCGAACGGCTGCACGGACCCAAGTGCACGCAGCTTGCCGCCGAGGAGACCCGGCGCATGCAGGAGAACGCCGGCCGGGTCCTCGACTCCTTTCTGCAGCAGGCGCTGGCTAGGACCGGCTGACCCCTGTCTGTACCCGGCTGCTGGCGGCCGTCCCGGGCAGTCACCCGGCTTTGACGACGGGAAGCTCGGCCCAGTGGGTCGTGTACCGGGGGGACAGCATGTCGCGTCTCATGGTCCAGTCCGGCCCGCCCCGGATTCCGGCGTGGCCGAGCCCGATGGAGCCGCGCCCGTACCTGCGGCTGACCTGCTCCAGCAGCGAGCCGATGCCGCGTTCCTCGTGCGGGTTCTCGAAGATCGCCAGGGGCGCCTGGTTTCCGGTGGGGCGCAGATCGGTGACCATGATCCCCGCGCGGACGTACCGGAGGCCGTCGTCGACCCTGGGGAGCAGCGCGTAGGCCGCCCTCGCCAGGAGGACCGGGTCAGCTGTGGGCATCGGCAGCGGGACGCACACCGAAGGGTAGGAGCTGGCGTGCTGGCTGTAGTGGGACGTGGCGGCAAACGCGGTCAGCACCTTTGCCTGCAGTCCGTGCCTGGCCAGCCGTGCACTGGCCTGCTGGGCGTAAACGCCGAGGACCTGGCGCAGCCCGGCGCCGGTGGTGATCGGGGTGGCGAAGGAACGGCTGAAGATCAGCTGGTCGCGGCCGACCCTTTCCTCCTCCAAGGGGATGCAGGCAGTTCCCCGGAGTTCCAGGACGGTCCGCATCAGCACCACAGAGAAACGGTCCCGGATCGTGACCGGGTCCGCTCGCGCGAGGTCCAGGATCGAGTGGATTCCCAGGGCGTTGAGCCGTTTGGTCAGCCGCGCCGCGACTCCCCAGAGTTCGACGACGGACAGGCCCGCCATCAGCTTCTCCTGCTGGGCCACGGGCACGGCCTCCCAGTGGCAGACGCCGTCGAACGCCGGATTGTGTTTGGCCCACTTGTTGGCCAGCTTGGCCAGTGTCTTGGTGCCGGCGAGGCCGACGCAGACGGGGACACCGACGTTCCGGCGGACCGCCGTTTTCATGGTGTGGCCCAGCCGGTGGAGCTCCTCCGGGGTGCCGCTGACGCCCAGGAACGCCTCGTCGATGCTGTAGATCTCCAGCCAGGCCGAGTAGCGCCCGAGGAGTTCCATCACCCGGGCACTGATGTCCCCGTAAAGCTCGTAGTTGCTGGACAGTGCGACGAGCCCCCATTCCTTGGCCCGGGGTGCGAGCTTGAACCAGGGCTCGCCGAGGGGGATCCCGAGTGCCTTGGCCTCGGGGGAGCGGGTCACCGCGCAGCCGTCGTTGTTGGAGAGCACCACGAGCGGGCGGCCCTCCAGGGAGGGGTCGAAGGCACGTTCGGCGCTGGCATAGAAGCAGTTCACGTCCACCAGGGCGATGCTGCCCCGGCCGGAGCCGGCCCTACACATGGTGCAGGCAGCGGGTCGCGACGCCCCAGATGACCAGATCGGACAGGCCCGGGACCCGGATATCCGGATAGCGGGGATTGTCCGCCTGCAGCACCACGCCCGACGCCGTCAGGCGCAGCCTTTTGACCGTGAGTTCGCCGTCGAGGACTGCGACGACGACGCAGCCGTCGCGGGGCTCGAGGGCACGGTTGACGATCAGCTCGTCGCCGTCGCTGATGCCCGCGCCCTCCATGGAGTCGCCGGACACCCGCACGACGTAGGTGCTGGTGATGTCCTTGATGAGGTGCTCGTTGAGGTCGATGCGGCCGTCGAAGTAGTCCTGGGCCGGTGACGGGTATCCGGCGGCGACGGGCACCGGCGAGATCAGGACCGAGAGAAGAGAAGTGCCCGCGTCTATCACGCGGGGCCCGATGATTACGCCCACAACACACCTTTATTCGAATATATGTTCGATGCATCCAGTGTAGCTCCGAGTGCTGACATTGAGCAGACTTTGCCTAACTGCATGCAATGAATGAGCCGCTGCGAACGACAGGATCCCAACGGATCCTGAACTCCGCCAGCATCCAGGACCTACCTGATTACCGCTTGGAGCGGTGCGTTGTGTGGAGACTTTATGCTGGGGCTGGTCAAGGACAACAGGGGGTAATGGATTTGGACAACATAGATGCCGTAGATGCTCACTACCGGGCGCACATCGGCGGCGAGCCGCAATACATGCGCTTCGTCGACGCGCCCGGCACGATCGGCGTACTCGAGTGGCCCAAAGGGTCATCTCGCCTGCCCGTGCATATCTACGCGACCCTGGGACTCCATGCGCTGATACACGGAATGTTGGCAAGGGAACACGGGTTTGAACTCTTCACCGGCGTCTCGTCTGGAACTGACGCGTTCAGATCGGCTTTCGCCGTGATGGCCAATGACTTGGTTTCCGACGGAACCTTCGTGGAGCCCGGTCACCTGGTGACAGCCGAGGATGGTTGCATCATCGATGGACTTCCGTTCAAGTCATGGCTGATGCTGGAAAGAACCGACGATTTCATTCCTCCGCTGCCACTGGAAAATGGCAATCACGTCGTCTTCCTCGACGCCACACCGGTCTTCGCCGAAGAGGCCGACTACTTGAAAGTTCACGGCTTGGCTGGGCTGTTTGGCCTGTGGGAGGAGGAAAGACCGAGACTTTCTGATCTTGGACGCACCCTCCCTCGCGCCCTTGAGCGGTCGTAGCCGTCGGCGTGTGGAATTCCGGCCGCGCCGAGCCGGAATTAGAGCCAGCTTCTTGCGACACTGGAAGCATTCCTTGCCGGCGCGCTCACTCACGCTCAACGGAGTCCCTCGCTATGAGCCACCTATTGAAGACCACCGCGTCGTATCCGAATGACCTGATGCTCTTGATAACGGAAGACGATCCAACTGTTCCGGAAGTTGACCGAGTAGCCGACATTTGGCAGAGCGAGAGCATGCTGGCTCTAGCCGTTCAACACGACGTCGAGGGTGACGTTGAACTCCAGATCACCAATGAAACCCCGTCCACGTCCAGCATGACGTTGCTCTTCCATGGCATCCTCCCGACGGGGCGCCGGCTTGTTGAAATCCAGACGGTGTATTTGGACCGCATCACCGGCATCAGAACCCTGACGGAGGAACTGCCGCTTCGCATTTGGGGTGACGAGCCGCGACAGCCAGAACTGCGGCCGAGGCGGCGGAGATTCGACGGAAAACTAGTTGGTCCCTACTGTTTCAAAGCGGCAGTGTTCTTTGATCTGCGCCCAATCAGAAACCACGTCAACGCTCCGATGACCGGCAACGCAAACACAATCAATGCCCAAACGACCTGGCTTCCGGTCGTGTGATTCCTAGTCCGCGCGATACTGATCAATGCGCCAATGAATAGGGCGACGTTCACCATTAAAAAGAATCCTAGGATCCCGAAGGACGGCATCAGAGGGCCTGGCAACTCGGCTGCGGTTCCTATCATGATCGTCGTCTCCCAAAGACCGAGTAGCTGCGGATACGAGAAACCCTACCGCCAGCGTTCGGATACACCAGCGGGATCAACTTTCCAGCAGGAGGGACCGAATTCGGTGAAAACCTATGCGGAGGTCGACCAAAAGACTTTGCGGAATGCTCTGTCTCGGCATCTGGCTGGTGATCCGTGCCAAGATTCCTACGATCACCCAGGGCCCGGCGGGGGCACCGTCACATCCGCTAAGTAACGCATGGGGATTGAGCGTCAGCCTTCAGCGGACTAGCTGATAGCGCACGTGGGTGACGAGCTTGGTACCGCTCACTTCCGTCGGCTCAAGCTTGAGGTTCGCGACGCCGTCCAGCAGACGCTCGCCCGCTCCCAGAACGATCGGCGCGATGTGGAGCCTCAGTTCGTCGATCAGCCCCGCCGAAAGGTACTGGCGGACGGTCTGCGCTCCTCCGGCAATGGCCACGTCCTTGCTCCCAGCGGCCTCCCGCGCCTGGGCCAGCGCAGATTCGATCCCCCCGGTGACGAAGTAGAACGTGGTGCCGCCCTGCATTTCCAAAGGCTCCCGCTGATGATGGGTGAGAACGAACACGGGCGCGTGATACGGCGGTTCCTCGCCCCACCATCCCCGCCAGTTCTCATCCCACGCCCCGGGCCCTGCGAACATGTTCCGTCCCATGATGAAGGCGCCGGCCGCGAGGATGCCTTCGCGCTCGGCTGCATTGGACTCGGGTTCTTCGAACTGCCACCGGTGCAGGAGCTCCCCGCCCTCGCCCAGGGGTTCCGCCTTGCTCTGGTTCGGACCGGCGGCGAACCCGTCGAGGGAGATGGTCAGATCGCACGTGACTCGGCTCATGCGCCCATCATGTCACCACTGGGCAGCTTGATAGAAGGGAGTTGAACTTGGCCGTGGCAGGCCCTCGATCAGAGGGCTGGGTCCGGAACCACGTTGGCGCTTGACGCCGACATTGGGGAGCGTACTTCCGTCACCTCGGACCGGGTGACGCGGAACCCGGCGGCCTCGATGACCGGAGTCCAGTCCGGGTGCTGGTTCCACCCCTCGGCCGCCGCAGCGGTGTGGCAGCGCTGTTCCAGCAGCGCTTCGCGCGGCAGGCTGAGGAAGCGGGGCAGAGCGGCGAGCTCGACGACGACCAGGACCCCGGCGGGCGCCAGTGCCCGGCGGACCCCGGACAGGAGCCGGGCGGGGTGGGCGACGTGGTGGAGCGACGACGATGCCCACACCAGATCAGCCGGCGCCTCGGCCACGGCCACGGCATCCGCCGTGATCAAGGAGCCGGACAGCGCCGGGAAGCCGTCGTCGAGGTCGGCCTCGACCACAGCGAAGCCCTGCCCGCGCAGCAACCCGAGCATCTCCGGGTCGTTGTCGATGCACGTCACCGCGGCGTCGGGGTAGCGCCCGCGCAGCAGTCGGCTCCCTGCGCCGGTGCCGGCGCCCAGGTCAACGACGCTGCGGGCAGCCGGCACCCCGGTCAGGTCCAGGACAGCTGCGAGGTGGTCGCCGAACACCTCGGCGTCGAGGTCGAGGACGCGGTGCTGGTCCTGACTGCCGGATTGCTGGTGGGGCTGGTGGCCGTTGTGCCGCGTCTGGTGGGGCTGGTGATCCATGCTGATCAACGTTCTGCTGGGGCCGCAGGGCCCATGCCGGCGGCGTTCGGCCCATCATCAAGGCCGTGGCGTCGGTGACCCAGCACGATGTTAGCGACGGCTGCTTCGGAGGCGGCCGAGAAGGGGCCGAAGCGCCCCTGGACGGCCCACCGGGTTTCCTCTTCGATGAGGTCGGCGTTGATCCGTGCGCCGGTCATGACACCTTCGGCCGCCGCGGTGATCACTTGAGCCATTAAGTTGGAGACATTGCCCGCCGCATACACGCCGTGGGCGGCGGTCGCACCACCCATAGCGTCGGTCTCGATAAACCGTCCTGCCCCCGACGGGTGCACCTGAGAACTGAGCCCGAGTGATTCCAGAAGCGCGGATCTGGCCTCCATCCGTGTTCCGACGGCCAGAGCCTGCACGTCGAACGAGGAGCCCTGGCTGAGCGTGAGCCCCGTGAGGACACCATCGACAGCGTCAATGGAAGCCACGGCGCCGTCGACGACCGTCACGGACCGGGCGGCGAGCTTGTCCCATTCCTCGTCGGTGGGTTCCACGGTGTCGTTGAGGAAAAGGGTGACATCGCGGGACCACTGCCGGAACAGCAGCGCCTGGTGGACGGACAGCGGGCCCGTGCCCAGCACTCCAATCCGTTGCCCGCGGATTTCCCAGCCATGGCAGTAGGGGCAGTGCACAACGCCCTGTCCCCATTGCTCCCGCAGCCCGTCGATGGCAGGCAGCTCGTCTGTCAAGCCGGTGGCGACGAGGAGGCGTCTGCCGTTGAACCGGCGGGCATCTCCGAGCATCACCTCGAATCCGTCGGGGGTCCGCCGCGCCGAAACGGCTTCGCCGTCGATGACCGTTCCTCCGTAGGAGAGCACTTCGCTGCGTCCGATGGACAGAAGTTCCCCGGGGTTCATACCGTCCCTCGAAAGATATCCGTGGACACCCGCCGCAGTTGCGTTGCGTGGGGTTCCGGAATCGATGACCAGCACCGAGCGCAGCGCCCGGGCCAGCGTCGTGGCCGCGCTGAGTCCCGCCGCGCCGCCGCCAACAATTACCACGTCATACCTTGTGCTCTCCATACAGGTTTGTCCTTCGTCGCGTCCTGAAAGTTCGCCGCCAGCGTCCCTGGGCGGTTAAACCAGCTTCGCTCGCATGAGCGAAGTTTGACAAACATGATTGCCGATATGGCAAAGTATGGGTATGGAAAATGAAGTTGACGATGTTCTCGGGGCGGTCGGCCCCCGGCTTCGGGCACTCCGTACGGAACGGAACCTCACTCTCGGAGATGTGTCCTCCGCATCCGGGGTATCTGTTAGCACCTTGTCCCGCCTGGAATCCGGCCAACGGAGGCCAAACCTCGAAATCCTGCTGCCCCTCGCGAGGTTGTACGGTGTTCCGCTCGATGATCTGGTCGGCGCCCCGCCCACCGGGGATCCGAGGATTCATCTCCGGCCCATCACCCATGCCGGCATGACGGCTGTTCCTCTCACGCGCCGCCCAGGCGGACTGCAGGCCTTCAAGATGGTGCTCAACGGTGATGCACGCGGGGCAGAGCCCGACCCGCGTGTTCACGAAGGCTACGAATGGCTCTACATCCTCAACGGACGACTGCGTCTGGTGCTGGGCGACAAGGACTTTGAACTTCGCGCCGGCGAAGCCGCGGAATTCGACACCCGCACACCTCACTGGTTTGCCAGCGCCGACGGCAGGCCCGTCGAATTCATCAGTCTGTTTGGACAGCAGGGCGAGCGGATGCACGTACGCGCGCGGCCCAAGCCCTCATAGCTGAAGAGGCCGATGGGTTCTGTTCCTGATGCCTGTCCCATTAAGTGACCGTATTTGCGATGTAATCCAGGGAAATGTCGCGATGGGGACCGGCCT
This sequence comes from Pseudarthrobacter oxydans, assembly GCF_030812335.1. GTDB lineage: Bacteria > Actinomycetota > Actinomycetes > Actinomycetales > Micrococcaceae > Arthrobacter > Arthrobacter oxydans_B. The sequence goes on along the minus strand of NZ_JAUSSN010000009.1, from coordinate 86,328 downwards.
GCGCGGTACGTTATTCATCTGCCATGACTAACTATCGCGACCTGACCAAAAGCGAGGCTGCCGCCTCCCTCCAGGAGTTTCTCGACGAACGCGGCCCTGCCCTGTCGCGGCTCCGGGAGCGGCTGGTGGCCGACGGCCAGGACCCGGCCGCGCTCCTCGACGGCACCCCCGAGAGCTTTGTTCCTCTATGGCGCTGGGTGTTGTCCCGCCTCACCGGCCCGGAAGCTCCCGGCGCGACGGACCCCGCCTCCGTGCCGCGGGAGGCGTGGCCGTCGTGGGAACGGTACACAGTCGAGGAGGAGGGGGTCCTGTCCCTGGAGTCCCTGACCCTGATGGACGGTCTCGTGTCGTACCTCGCGGCTGTGGTGCTGGACCGTGCGCCGCTGGCACGGTGGGAGATCGCGCGAGACCGCCACAAGCGCTACCAGTTCAACAACCACCCGGTCCTGGTTAGCGGTACGGGCGAGAGCCATAACTTCCTGCCCGGCTTTCCTATGGTCCACGCATGCGGTGTCCTTCTGGGGGTGCGGGAGTCGCCGGACGATACGATGGCCGTGTATGCGCGGGATCTCATCGAGCAGCTAAATGAAGGCGATGGCGGCATCGCGGAGGCGACGCCAGCAGAGCCGCCCTTCGAGATCGAAGACGTCCGTGACGAACCGGGCGGCTACGACTTCGAGATCGGCCTGGGCGATGAGATCGCCCACGAACGGTCGGCCGACGTCGACCGGCTTGTCCGCCAGCTGTCCGGCGAGGCCGGCATCAACGAGGTCCTCCGGGAGGACCGGGAACTGATCCTGGTGCGGGCACCGGAGTGGAGCCTCGGCGCGCTCCAGACGTGGATCGCACAGCGCCTTTGACGATCGGCGCCCGCTTCCGAAGTTCTTAGCCCCGGTCGGTTCTCTGCCGCCGCAATGGAGTCCCTCCAACCGGGGCCCGGAAGGGGGATCAGTAGCAGGGCGGAACCCTTTCCGCGTAATCAACGTAGGTCCGGTCGACGAGCTCGGGTGCGGCCCGGAAACACCCGTCGATCACCAAGCAGAACCATAACCCGGGGCCAGAAGGGCCGTCATTGAGCGGGCCTGGCCCCGGCTCCTGCCCCGGAGCGGCGTCGTGATTCCATCCCAGGACGCCGGCTTCCCGGCCAGAAGAGCCAGGACGATTCGGCGGCGCCTCCGAGCCCCCATCCAGCCGCCGAGTTAGCTTCGTCACGTGCCGGTCATTCGTCAAAAATCCGGGCTTGGCCGGCCCCATACTTGGAATGACCCCGGCGGACATTCCCCCACCGCCAGGTATGAGGAGGGTCCAATGAAAACCTTGAGAATTCTGCAGAGCACCGTAAAAAGCACCGTCACGAACGAGTACTTTCCCTCAGCCGCTGTGCTCGCCGGAGTGGTTCTGTTCTGGGCCATCGGGCTCTTCGGCGGACTCTCCCTGCTGAGCAATCACCAGACGCTGCTGACCACGCTGAGCTGGTTGCTGTTCGTCTACGCCGCGGCCGTGCTCACGCCCCTCGCGGGACTGGTGGCTGCGGTGGACCTGTCGCGCCGCTGGTTGCGAAACCGGGCGTCCGGCGCCCCCGCCTCAGCCGAGACCGCGTAGGGCCGCCAGAGCGCCTATTCGAACCTGGACGGGTCGCCCATGCCGCGCCGGACGATTTCGGCCACGCCGCTGGAGTAGTCGATCACGGTCGTCGGCTCCGCGCCGCAGTCGCCGGAGTCAATCACCGCGTCCACCACGTGCTCGAGCCGTTCCTTGATTTCCCAGCCCTGGGTCAGCGGCTCTTCCTCGTCCGGCAGCAACAGCGTGCTGGAGAGCAGCGGCTCGCCCAGTTCCGCCAGCAGTGCCTGGACCACCGGGTTGTCCGGGATGCGCACGCCGACCGTCTTCTTCTTCGGGTGCAGCAGCCGCTTGGGGACCTCCTTGGTGGCAGGCAGGATAAACGTGTAGCTCCCGGGAGTGACGGCCTTGATGCTGCGGAACACGTCGTTGTCGATCTGCACGAACTGGCCCAGCTGGGCGAAGTCCTTGCAGACCAGGGTGAAGTGGTGTTTGGCATCGAGCTGGCGGATGGACCTGATCCGGTCCAGCGCCTCCTTGTTGCCCAGCTGCGCGCCGAGCGCATAGCAGGAATCGGTGGGGTAGGCGATCAGCCCGCCGGAACGGACGATCTCCACGGCCTGGCTAATGGAGCGCGCCTGCGGGTTTTCGGGGTGAACATCGAAGTATCTCGCCATGGGACGAGCTTACGCCCGACGGCGGCCCGGCCGGCCAACGCCCGGCGCGTCCGGCAGCCTCGCGTCACGCAGCTGAGGTCCTCAACCCTCAGACCGCGAGCGCCGCGAACATAGCGGCCATCGACGTCGAACCCGCGAACTCCAGGAATGCGTCGCCGCTGCGCGGACGGCCGGGAGTGCGGAGCCGCCGGAACAGGAGCAGGCCCCACACAGCTCCGGCAACCCCGAAGGCTAGCGCCAGGGCGAGAGCGGGCTGGCTTCCCCAGCCTTGCTCCGCCCCGGGCAGGGAACCCGACAGGGACAGCCCGACGACGGGGCCGCCGTGGTGCGGCGTCTGGCCCGGAAGGCCCGCGGCTTCTGGAATCGCCAGCGTGCCGCCGGCCACGTGGAGGTCCATCGCCGCCAGCATGAATGCCATCGCCGTCATAGTCAGCGAGTTGTAGAGCAGGACGCCACGGCCGGCTCCCCCTGCCCGGCGGCAGTGCTCCGGCCCGGAGACTGACCCAGGTGGCCTAGTGACGGGAACGGGCAGTCCTCCGGCGGGCACACGGCGCCGGGAGACGGCACGGAGGGCGAACCACCAGGCGGCCAGGCCGAAGAACACGATCTGGGGGAGTGCGGGCCACCGGAGTCCGGGAAGGAGCATCGCCATCATGGCAACCAGCATCGCGGCGTGGAGAGCGAGACCGACGCGGGCGGCCGGTGGGGACTTACGGCCGGCGCGGACGGACGCGTACAGCGACGCTGCCAGCAGCAGTGCCGTCAGCGCCCAGCGCAGGACCTCGTTTCCGATCACAGTGCCCGGTCAGCGCTGCTCGTCGTGGTGGATCCGCTCGTCGAGCTGCCGGAGCGGTTCCCCGCTACCGCTCCACTGCTTGGCAATGAATTCCGCGGCGATCGACACCGCTGTCTCCTCGGGCGTCCGGGCGCCAAGGTCCAGGCCCACGGGGCTGTGCAGCCGCGCCAGCGCCTCCTCGCCCAGGCCCGCCTGACGCAGCCTGGCGATCCGGTCCGCGTGGGTCCGGCGCGAGCCCATGGCGCCGATGAAGGCGATCGGCGGGCCGCGCAGGGCAACCTCCAGCAACGGAATATCGAACTTCGGATCGTGCGTCAGGACGCACAACACGGTGCGCTCATCGACCAGGCCTTTGTCCAGCTGCTCGGCGAGGTAGCGGTGCGGCCAGGCGTTGACTACCTCCGCCGCATCGGGAAAGCGTGCCGGGGTGGCGAACACCGCCCGGGCATCGCACACCGTGACGCGGTAGCCCAGGAACGCGCCCAGCCGGGCCAGCGCCGCGGCGAAATCGATCGCGCCGAAGACCAGCATCCGCGGCGGCGGGGCGTAGCTCGCGAAGAACACCCGCATGCCGGTGTCCAGGCGTTCCCCGTCGGGGCCGTAGCTCAGGACGCCGGACCTGCCGGCGGCGAGCAGGCCCTGGGTGTCATCGCCCACCGCCTGGTTGGCCCGCTCGGAACCGAGGTTCCCCTCGAAGCCGTCCGGCCGCACGACCAGGTGCCGTCCCGGCCAGCTGCTGTCCGGATGTTCGATCACCGTGGCGACCCCGACGCGCCGCTGCCCGGCGATGTCCTGCCGGACGGCGTCGAGTTCCGGGAAGCTCTGCCGGGACACCGGCTCGACGAAGATGTCGATGATTCCCCCGCAGGTCAGGCCGACGGCGAACGCGTCGTCGTCGCTGATCCCGTAGCGCACCAGGACGGGAACGCCGTCCTCCTTGACCTGCGTGGCCAGCTCGTACACGGCACCCTCGACGCAGCCGCCCGAGACCGAGCCGACCGCTTCCCCGCCGGCGGTGACGAGCATCGAGGCGCCGGGCAGCCGGGGAGCTGACTTGAAGGTGCTCACCACGGTGGCCAGGCCGGCGGTTTCACCCTTCTGCCAGCCCGGCATCATGGCCGCCAGGACATCACGCACGGTCGGTCTTCAGCCTTCCGATCGCCCGGACCAGCCGGAAGGCGGAGCACCGGCCCGCCCAGTAGGAGACACAGGCCACCACCGCCACGAGTGCCAGGACCTTCCCCGGGCTGGACAGCTGATCCGCCGCGATGCCCTTCGCCAGACTGAGGGCGTCCAGGCTGCCGGCGCCGGCGGGCGCCGGGGCAGGCGCGGCTGCAGCCCGGCCCCCGGCGGGCGCTGACACCTGCGGGGCCGCTGCGGGCACGGCGCTCGCCGGCACGCCGGGAAGTTCCGCCGCCGGGGCCGGGGCCGTCGCCGCGGCGACCTTGGCTGCGGCGGCTGCCGCCTCCGTCTCCGCGTCGAGCCCGGCCGCGGGCACGGGCGCCGGCAGGTCGCCTGCTGCCGGCGTTCCGGCGGCGGCAGGCGCGGTGATCATGGCCTGCAGGTTGCTGGCGAACAGGGCCATCATCTGCTCGGTGACACTGCCAATGACGCCCTTGCCCATCGCGGCGGCCTTGCCGGACAGTGACAGTTCGGCGTTGACGGTGCCGCGGGTGGTGCCGCCGGCCTCCTCCGTCAGCTCCAGGGTCACCGTGGCCTCCGCGGTGCCCTGGCCGCGGGTTTCCTGGGCTTTGCCGCCGAGCACGGCGCGGTGGTCGGCGGCGTTGCGTTCGATCACGTTGAGCAGCCCTTTGTACTGCATGTTGACCGGGCCCAGCTTCACGGTCATGCCCACCTGGTAGGCGTCGTCGGAAAGCTTGTTCAGGATCCGGGCGCCGGGGACGCAGCCGGCCACACGTTCGAAGTCCATGAGGGTGTCCCAGACGGTGTCGATCGGTGCGACGACCGAGAAAGCACTGTTGATCTGCATTAGGTCCCACTTCCGTTGAATGATGACCGGCCGATAAGTGATGACCGGCCGTTGAGTGATGCCTGGCCGTCGCCGCGGATTGCGGCCGCGACCTCTGCCAAAGCGGTGTAGCTGTGTCCGCTGACGAAGGCGTCGCAGTAGGGCAGAGCCGCCGCCATGCCGCCCACCAGCGGCTGGTAGTGCGGGGCGGCCTTGCGCGGATTGACCCAGATGATCCGGTGCGCCAGGCGCCGCAGCCGCGCCATCTGGGCCGCCACCTGTCCGGGGTCCTCCTGAGCCCAGCCGTCCGAGAAGATCACCACCACCGCGCCCCGGGCCAGGCCGCGGCGGCCATGTTCGTCGACGAAGTGCCGGATGCTGTCGGCGATCCGGGTGCCGCCGGCCCAGTCCGGGGCGGCCACGGCGGCACGGGCCAGGGCCGCGTCCGGATCGCGCAGCGCGAGCTGCCGGGTCAGGCGCGTCAACCGGGTGGAAAACACGAAGGCCTCGGCGCCGGCGGTCGCCACGGCGCCCTGGAGCAGCGAGACGAAGATCCGCGCATACGGTTCCATGGAGCCGGAGACGTCGCAGAGCATCACCAGCTTCCGGCGCTGCTTCCGGCGCCGGGCATACAGCAGCCGCGTGGTGTCGGTGCCCGAGCGTCGGGCCGCGCGGACCGTGGCGCGGACATCCAGGCGGGCGCTGCTGTGGGCGGACTTGCGGGTGCGGCGGCTCAGGCGCGTGGGGGTGGCAAGCAGCAGCCGGGATGCCAGCCGCCTGATTTCCAGGACTTCCGCCTCGGTGAGCTGCGCGAAGGACATCCCGTGCAGCCGCTCCTCGGTGGAGGCCATGGCCAGCACCGCCTCCCGTTCCGGGGCGTTGCGGTCCCCGCTGCCGTCCGGTCCCGCGGAGGCAACCGCCGGCGCTGTTTCGTGCGGCGCCGTCGCCTGTCCGGGGGCACGGTCCCCGGCCGGGGAGGGCCGCGTGCGTGCCTGCTCGGGGCTGGCGGGCGGGGACGCCGCGGGCTGCGCGGCGCTGCTGCGGTGCGCGGACGGGTCGAAGCCGCCGCGGAAGACCTCGGCGAAGACGGCGTCGAACACCGGCAGCTGCCCGCGGGCGGACACCAGCACCACCCGGGCCGCCCAGTAGAGCCGCTCGACGTCGGTGGGCGGGATCAGGCGGAGGGCCTCCGCCAGCCTGACGGCCCGGTCGGGCGAGCACGTCAGCCCGGCCCGGCGCAGGGCGGTGACGAACGCCGCGGACAGGGCAGCTGCCTCCACCGCGGGGGGTGCGGCGGCAGTGTTCTTAGTGTTCCGGGTGGTTGGGGCGGTCACCGGGCTCACCCGCCCGTGCCGGCCACGAGCCAGTCGGCCCCGCGCGCGCCGACCAGCTCCAGGTCATCGCGGTTCTTGACGATCGAGCCGAGCGTCCGGTCCGCCGTCGTGGCGTCGATGTGCTCGATGCCCAGCACGGCCAGGGCGGACACCCAGTCGATGGCCTCGGAGATCCCCGGCGGTTTGGCGAGGTCCAGGGTGCGCAGCCTGGTGATCACCGCGGCGGCCTGGAGCGCCAGCGGTCCGCTGCTGGCGGGCACGCGCCGGCGCACGATTTCCGCGATCCGCTCCGGCCCGGGGTAGTCGATCCAGTGGTAGAGGCAGCGCCGGGTCAGGGCGTCGTGCAGGTCCCGCGTCCGGTTGGAGGTCAGGATGACAATCGGAGGGTGGGTTGCCCGGATGGTGCCCAGCTCCGGGATGGTGACCGCGGCCTCGGCGAGGAGTTCGAAGGTGAAGGCCTCGAACTCGGCATCGGCCCGGTCGATCTCGTCCAGCAGGAGGACCGCGGGGCGCGGGCCGGGATGTTCGATCGCCTGCAGCAGCGGCCGGCGCAGCAGGTACTCCGGGCCGAAGAGGTCCGTCTCGGTGACGGAGGCGTCCCGGACTTCCGCCAGCCGGATCCCGAGCAGCTGGCGCTGGTGGTTCCACTCGTAGAGGGCCTCGCCGGCGTCGATTCCCTCGTAGCACTGCAGGCGGTACAGCGGCGTGTCCAGCAGTTCGGCCAGGGCCTTCGCCGCCTCGGTCTTGCCGACGCCCGCCTCGCCCTCCAGCAGGATGGGCTGCGGCAGCCGGACGGCCAGGAACAGCGCCGTGGCCAGCCCGACGTCGGCCAGGTAGTCCCTGCTGTCCAGCGCCTCCATCAGCGAGGCGACGTCGGGAACCCTGCGCTGGACGTCCTCCTCCGCGCCGGTGCGGGCCGCGGTGTTCATCGCGCGCCCTGCAGACCCGCGAGGACCCGGCGGTAGTCCTCGTCCGTGTCAACATCCGGCGGGACGGGGCCCGGAACCCGGAGTTCGACGACGTCGCCCGACCGCTGCTCCAGCAGTTTCCAGACTCCCTTGTCGCCGTGCAGGGCGCCCAGTTCCGGGAGCATCCGCCGGGTGAACGCCAGGGGGTGGCCGACGCCGTCGTCGTAACGGCAGACGGCGATGCCGGGGGCGCCCTGGCCGGTGCCCGGCCCGCTGGTGAACAAGCGCTCCAGCAGGGCCCGGACGGTGTCGGCCCGGACGCCCGGCTGGTCCCCGAGCAGCAGGACGACGGCGTCCGTGTCCGGGCGGAGTGCGGCGATGCCGGCACCGATCGAGGAGGAACAGCCCGCGCCGAAGTCAGGGTTGAGGACGATCTCGCAGCCGGTCGTGTCGACCCTGCGCTGCACCTCCCCGGCGGCACCTCCCAGGGCCAGCACGGTCTGGTCGAAGCCGCAGTCGCGGGCGGCCGCGAGCGCGGCGTCGAGGAGGACACCGCGGCCGTAGGGGAGCAGTTGCTTGGGCCGGCCCAGCCGCCGCGACGCACCTGCCGCCAGGATCAGCCCCGCCGTCCGGTGCGCGGGAGCTGCGCGTTCAGGGGGTGAGGACATAGCGCTCCGGATCTTTGCGGAAGGCCGCACGGCAACCGGGCGAGCAGAAGTACATGGTGACGCCGTTGTGCTCGAGCTGCAGCGAGGAGTCTGCGGCGGCGACGGTCATGCCGCAGACGGGGTCGACCGCCGTCGCCGGGGTGTCCGCCGCAACCGCCGTCGCCGGGGTGTCCGCCGCAGCCGCCGGGGCCGGGGATGTTGTGGCCGACGCCGTCACCTGCGCCGCCGTCGGCGCGGTCACCGTGGCGGCGTGCCCTGACCTGGCCCGCTCCTGGATGAGCTGGGCCAGGATCGAGAGTGCGATCTCGCCGGGGGTGCGGGCACCCAGCTGCAGCCCGGCGGGGGTGAAGACGCGTGCGCGCAGCACCGGGTCGACGTCGAGGGATTCCAGCACCGCGGCTCCCCGCGTCCTGCTGGCCACGAGCGCGACATAGGGCACGTCGGCGCGCAGGGCCGCCTCGAGCGCGGCTTCCTCCGCTTTGCCGTGTGAGGCCACGATCAGCGCGGCGTCGTCGGCCCGCGGCGCCGCTGATTCGCCGTCGGTGAGTTCCACGGTCAGGCCCACGCCGGCGCCGAGGGTCTCCAGGGCCTGGGCCACGGGAGTGGTGCCGACCACGACGACCCGGGCCGGCGGGATGCGGGGCTGGAGGAAGATCTCGATCGCACCACCGCTCAGGCAGGGGTTGGAGACCTCCACGACGCCTTCCCCGGCGGTGCGGGACGGCTCGCCCGGGACCACGCGCAGCAGAAGGGGTTCCTGCGAGGCAAGGACCTGCCGGCTGTACTCCCGCACCGAGGACTCGACGCAGTTCCCGCCGACGAAACCCTGGATCTCCCCGTCGGGGAGCACCAGGGCGGTGTCCCCGGCGTGGGCGCTGGTGGGATGCTGGGCGCGGACCACCGTGGCATGCACGAACGGCTCACGCCGGGAGGCAAGGTCGTTCGCCCGGGCCGTGAGGGTGTCTGTTGTCGTGGTCATCCTAGATCGGCGGCCTTGCCCGGCCCTGCATGGCGGCCCAGACCCGGGCCGGGGTGCAGGGCATGTCCATGTGAACCACCCCGTAGGGGGCCAGCGCGTCAACGACGGCGTTTACGATCGCCGGGGGAGAGCCGACGGTGGCGGACTCGCCGATGCCTTTCGCGCCGATGGGGTGGTGCGGGGACGGGGTGATGGTGAAGCCGGTCTCCCAGTCCGGCACTTCCATTGCGGTGGGGATCAGGTAGTCCATGAAGGAACCGCCCAGGCAGTTGCCGTCGGCGTCGAACTCGATGATCTCCATCAGGGCCATCCCGACGCCGTCGGTCAGCCCGCCGTGCACCTGGCCCTCGATGATCATCGGGTTGATCCGGGTGCCGCAGTCATCCACGGCGATGAAGCGGCGCACCTTGACGTGTCCGGTGCCCGGATCGATGTCGACCACACAGATGTAGGCCCCGAAGGGGAACGTGAGGTTCGGCGGGTCGTAGGTGATCTCGGCGTCGAGGTTGCCATCGACGCCTTCGGGCAGGGTCATGGTGCCGTGGGCCGCCATGGCGATCTCGGAGATGGTCTTCCCGGCGCCGGGGTCGCCCTTGACGAACCAGCGGCCCTTCTCCCATTCGAGGTCCTCCGGCCGGGTCTCCAGCATTGCCGCGGCGATCAGCTTCGCCTTCTCCCGCACTTTCCGGGCGACGAGCGCGACGGCGCCGCCGCTGACCGGCGTCGAACGGCTCCCGTAGGTGCCGAGGCCGAACGGTGTCTGGTCGGTGTCGCCGTGGACGACGTCGATGTCCTCCGGCGGGATGCCGAGTTCCTCGGCGACGATCTGCGCGAAGGTGGTCTCGTGGCCCTGGCCCTGGCTTTGCACCGAGAGCCGGACCACGGCCCTGCCGGTGGGATGGACGCGCAGTTCGGCGCCGTCGGCCATGCCGAGGCCCACGATGTCGAAGTGTTTGCGCGGGCCGGCGCCCACCGTTTCGGTGAAGAAGGAGATGCCGATCCCCATCAGTTCGCCGCGCTCCCGCTTCTCCCGCTGCTCGCGGCGGAGCTCGTCGTAGCCGGCCAGCTGCATGGACAGCCGCATGGCCGGTTCGTAGTTGCCGGAGTCGTAGACCCAGCCGGTCTTGTTGGCGTAGGGGAACTGCTCGGGCTTGATGAAGTTCTTCAGCCGCAGTTCCGCCGGGTCCATCTCCAGCTTGCGGGCCAGGATGTCCACCATCCGCTCGACGAGGTAGACGGCTTCGGTGACGCGGAAGGAGCAGGCGTAGGCGACGCCGCCGGGGGCCTTGTTCGTGTAGACGCCTGTGACGGAGCAGTAGGCGGCCTTCAGGTCGTAGCTGCCGGTGAAGATGGAGAAGAAGCCGGCCGGGTTCTTGGTCGGCTGCGCGGTGGCGTTGAACGCGCCGTGGTCGGCCAGGACGTTGGTGCGCACCGCGAGGATCTTGCCGTCCCTGGTGGCCGCGATCTCGCCCTGCATGATGTAGTCGCGGGCGAAGGAGGTGGACATCAGGTTCTCCGAACGGTCCTCCACCCACTTCACCGGCTTGCCGGTGACGATCGAGCCGACGACGGCGAGGATGTAGCCGGGGTAGATGCCGACCTTGTTGCCGAAGCCGCCGCCGATGTCCGGGGACACCACCCGGATCTTGTGCTCGGGGATCCCGGCGACGATCGCGAAGAGGGTGCGGTGCGCGTGCGGGGCCTGGGTGGTTTCGTAGAGGGTCAATTTGCCGTCGACGGCGTCGAAGTCGGCGATCGCGCCGCAGGTTTCCATCGGCGCGGGGTGCACCCGCGGGTAGACCATCTCCTGGGAGACGACGACGTCGGCGCTCGCGAAGACAGCCTCGGTTTCGGCCTTGTCGCCGATTTCCCAGTCGAAGATGTGGTTGTCCGTCTTGCCCTCGATCTCGTCGCGGATCACGGGGGCGTCGGCGTCGAGGGCTTTGCGGGCGTCGATGACCGGGGGCAGGACGTCGTATTCGACGTCGATCAGCTCCAGCGCGTCGCGCGCGGCGTAGCGGTCCTCGGCCACAACGAACGCGACCTCCTGGCCCTGGAAGCGGACCTTGTCCGTCACGAGGACGGCCTGGACATCCGCGGAGAGCGTGGGGGCCCAGGCGAGCTTGAGGCCCAGCAGGTCCTTCCCGGTGATGACGGCGAGGACCTTGGGGTGGGCGAGGGCGTTGGTGGTGTCGATGGAGACCAGCCGGGCGTGCGCCACCGGGGCGCGCAGGATGGCCCCGTGCAGCATGCCGGGCAGGACGATGTCGTCCAGGTAGTTGCCTTTGCCGCGGACAAAGCGCGGATCTTCCTTCCGCTGGATCCGGCCGTAGCCGATCGGGCGGTCCTCGTCGCCGGCCGCCGGGTTGCTGGGCCGTTCGTGGATGATGGTCATGCCTTCACCTCGTTGTCTGCTGTTTCCGCTATTTCCGCGGGGAGGTCCTCGATGACGGTGTCCGTGCCGTCGATGACCTCGTCCACCGTGGCGTCGGTGTCGCCGCCGGCCGGGTGGGCGGCGGCCCACTGCACCGACCGGACGATGGTGGCGTAGCCGGTGCACCGGCAGATCTGGCCCGAAATGGCCTGGCGGATCTCGGTGGTGTCCGGGTGCGGGTTCTTGTCGAGCAGGGCGCGGGCGGTGAGCATCATGCCGGGGGTGCAGAAACCGCACTGCAGCCCGTGTTCCTCCATGAAGCCCTGCTGGACCGGGTCGAGGGTGGCGCCGCTGGCGAGGCCCTCGACCGTGCGGATGTCGTGTCCGGCAGCCATCGCCGCGAGGACGGTGCAGGACTTCACCGGCTGGCCGTCCATCAGGACCACGCAGGTCCCGCAGTTGCTCGTGTCGCATCCCCAGTGGGTCCCGGTCAGGCCCAGGACTTCCCGGATGTAGTGGACCAGGAGCACCCGGGGCTCAATGTCGGACGTGACTTCGTTGCCGTTGACGGTCATGCTGATCTGCATCCGCTTCAGCCTTCCTGTGTCTGGGCGGCGCGGGTACAGGCCTGCCGCAGTACCCGCCGGGTGAGTTCGTCGGCGAGATGCCGTTTGTAGTCAATCGGGCCGCGCTGGTCGGCCACGGGGTCGCAGGCCGCTGCGGCGAGCCGTCCGGCTTCCACGAACAGTTCCTCCCGGGGCTGCTGGCCGCGGAGCAGGTCGGCGGCCCCGGCGATGGTGTGGTCGAGTCCGAGGGCGGTGAGTCCGACGGCGGCGTCGGCGATGGTGCCGTCCGCGGCCAGCGTCACGGACGCGCCGGCGGCGCCGACCGCCCAGTCGCCCACGCGGCGTTCGACCTTTTCGTAGGCGCTGCCCGACCGGGGGCGGACCGGGATGCGGACCTCACAGAGCATTTCGTCCTGCCCCACCGCCGTCTCGTAAGGTCCGCGGTGGAAGTCCGCCATGGCCAGGATGCGCTCGCCGGCCGGTCCGCGGATCACGGCTTCGGCACCCAGCACGTCGCAGACCGTGGACAGGTCCTCGGCCGGGTCGGCCTGGCAGAGCGAGCCGCCGATGGTGCCCCGGTTCCGCACGACCGGGTCGGCGATCACGGCTTCGGCGTCCCGGACGATGGGGAAGAGCGCCGCGATTTCGTCGGACTCCAGGAGCGTCGTGTGGCGCGTCAGGGCGCCGATCCGCAGTTTGTCGCCGTCGCGCAGGATGAAGTCGAGTTCGTAGAGGTCGTTGATGTCGATCAGCCACTCGGGCCGGGAGAGCCGGAGCTTCATCATCGGCAGGAGGCTGTGGCCCCCGGCGATGACCCGCGACTCCGCACCGTGGCGGGAGAGGAGTTCAAGGGCGTTGTCCACCGATGTGGCCCGAACATAGTCGAAAGGAGCCGGAATCTGCATAGTCCCCACCTCACGCCAAGGCGCTGGCAACGTCGCGCAGCACCGATCTGAGGCCAGTCTTGCCCTGCCCGGGACGGAGTGTCAATATCGTCATAAGCGAAAGGTTATGACGCCGTGTCGATGACATTGAGCCAGCTCCGCACGTTCGCCCTCGTTGCCCGTCTCGGCTCGCTGCACGCTGCCGCGGAGACCCTCGGCGTCAGCGAACCGGCGGTTTCCTCCGCCCTGACGGCGCTCCGGCAGGACCTCGGCGATCCGCTCTTCGTGCGCGCCGGGGGTGGCATTGCCCTGACACCCGGCGGCCGGGCGCTGGCCGAATATGCCCAGGACATCGTCGGGCTGGCGGACCAGGCCCGCTGGGAGGTTTCCAACGCCAAGAACGACGCCGGGCGGCTGAAGATCGTGGCCACCGCGCCCTTCGCCGAACATGCGGCCGGACGGCTGCTGGACCTGTTCACCAAGCGTGTTCCCGGCGCTTCGGTGGACGTGGTGGTCGAGGCGGCCGAGGACCTTGCCTCGCTGCTGCACGAACGGGCGTACGACATCGCCCTGGGCGCCCGGCCGACGGCGCCGGCGGGGACCGCGGTGACCAGTCCGGGGCTGAAATGCGTGCCGTTCCTGCGCTACCAGCGCACCCTGGTCGCCGCGGCGGGGCATCCGCTGGCCCGGCTCCCCGGACCGGTGTCCGTGGCCCGGCTGCTGGACCGGCCGTGGTTTGCCGGACCGGCGGGGATCCAGGACAGCTCGGAGGAGGGCCGCTGGCTGGCGTCGATGGGGGTGGCGCCGGAGATCATCCGGCTCAGCAGCGAGACGGAAGCCCTGGCGGCGGTGCGGGCGGGGGAGGGCATCATGCTGGTGCTCGGCCACATCGTCCGTTCGGAGCTCCAGGGCGGGGTCCTCGTCCGGCTCCCCGTCGTCGGGACCCCCGTCACCGGGTTGTGGTGGGCGAGCACCCTGGACAACCACCGGACCACCACGATGGCGCGGACGCTGCAGCGCTTCGCCGGAACCGCCGACGCTACTGCGGCGATGGTTGCTCCCGGCGGCTCCCGGGGACTGGAACGCCGGGGATCGAAGTTCCACGTCGCGTTGTGGAGCTGAGGCAGTTCAGGCGACGGTCGGTTCCGGCGTCGGCTGGTTCCGGCGTCGGTTTTGCCTGTGTCGCGTTGCGGAACCCCGGCGTGGGTGCTAACCCTTGTGGGAACGCCAATCGGCTGACGCACCAATGAAGAGGAGCAACAATGACTTTGACCCGGGACGAAGACAGCGCACTGCGGCACTGGAGCGCCCGCCTGATTCAGGCACTGCAGATCCTTGATCTGGAAGTAGACCACGACAAAATCGTCCAGGTCGCGGATGAGTCGCTGAAAGCCGTCGGGCCGCACGCGGACGCCATCAGCGCGTTCATCGTCGGATACGCCGCGGGAACCGCGTCGACCGACGGCAGGAAGAGCACGCAGGAGGCCGTTCACGCGGCGTCCAACAAGGTCCTCGAGCTCTGTGAGGAAGGCGAGTCCGGCGGCCCCGACGAAAAGGGCTGGGCCAAGCGCGCCCAGTAGCCCCAGGATCCCGGCCCCCCGGGGGACATGCCCTCCCTGAGCGCAAGCGCATGGACATGTGGGCACGATGTCCGGTGGCCGCAGCCAAGGTGGGGCATGTCCTCCGGAGGACCTGGCACACCACGGGGGACATGCCCTCCCTGAGCGCAAGCGCATGGACATGTGGGCACGATGTCCGGTGGCCGCAGCCAAGGTGGGGCATGTCCCCCGGAGGACCTGGCACACCACGGGGGACATGTCCTCCCTGAGCGCAAGCGCATGGACATGTGGGCACGATGTCCAGTGGCCGCGGCCAAGGTGGGGCATGTCCCCCGGAGCGTGCCCTATTGCGTGCGGGCCGCGCCGGACGCCACGGTGGTCGAACCGTCCGGGGTCTGGTCCTCGCTCGGTTCGAGCCGCACGATCACGGCCTTGGATACCGGGGTGTTGCTGCCTTCCGCCGTGTGGTTCAGCGGCACCAGCACGTTCGCCTCCGGATAGTACGCCGCCGCGCAGCCGCGGGCCGTCGGGTAGGAGACCACCCGGAACTTGCGGACCATACGCTCCACACCGTCCTGGTACTCGCCCCTGATATCCACGAACATTCCGTCCGCCAGGCCCAGCTCGGTGATGTCGTCCGGGTTCACGAACACCACGTGGCGGCCCTTCTTGATGCCCCGGTAGCGGTCGTTGTGGCCGTAGATGGTGGTGTTGAACTGGTCGTGGGAGCGCATGCTCTGCAGGATCAGGGTGCCCGCCGGCTTCTCCACGTGCTCCAGGTCGTTGACGGTCAGCACCGCCTTGCCGGTGGGGGTGGGGAAGGTGCGGGAATCCCGCGGGCCGTTCGCCAGGATGAAGCCGCCCTCATGCCGGATCCGCTCGTTGTAGTTCTCGCAGCCGCCGACGACCCGCGAGATGTGGTCCCGGATCAGGTCGTAGTTCTTCTCGAAGCCGTCCCAGTCGGCTTTGATCTTGTCCCCGACCAGCGCCTTGCCGAGCCGGCTGACAATCGCCGGTTCGGAGAGCAGGTGGTGCGAGACCGGCTCGACCTTGCCCCAGGAGGGGTGCACGGCGCAGACCGTGTCCTCCACCGACACGAACTGCGGGCCGGACTCCTGGATGTCGATTTCGCTCCGGCCCATCGTGGGCAGGATCAGGGCTTCTGCGCCGGTCACCGTGTGGGACCGGTTTAGTTTCGTGGAAATCTGCACGGAGAGTTCGGTGTTCTGCATGGCCGCTTCGGTGGCGTTGGTGTCGGAAATGGCGCCGACGAAGTTCCCGCCGAGCGCTATGAACGCCTTGATGCCGCCGTCGCCCATCTTGTTGATGGTTTCCACGGCGTCCACGCCGTGGTCGCGGGGCGGCTCGAAGCCGAACTCCTCACCGAGGGAGTCCATGAAGGACTGGGGCATCTGCTCCCAGATCCCCATGGTGCGGTCGCCCTGGACGTTGCTGTGGCCGCGGATGGGCGAGGCTCCGGCGCCGGGCTTGCCGATGTTCCCGCGCAGCAGGAGCAGGTTGATGATCTCCTTGATCGTGGCCACGCCCTTCTTCTGCTGCGTGATGCCCATGGCCCAGGTGATGATGACTTTCTCGGCCTTCAGGTAACGGGCCGCGAGTTCATCGATTTCCTCGGTGCGCAGGCCGGTGGCCAGCAGGACCTCCTCCTCGTCCAGCAGGCTGAGGTGTTCCTTGAGTTCGTCCAGCCCCTCGCAGTGCTCGGCGAGGAACGCGTGGTCCAGGACGGTGCCCGGGTTCCGGGTCTCGGCGTCGAGCACACGCTTGGAGATGGCCTGCAGCAGCGCCATGTCGCCGCCGATGCGGATGTGCAGGAACTGGTCCGCGATCTCCGTCCCGCGGCCGATGATGCCCTTGACCTTCTGCGGGTTCTTGTAGCGGCGCAGGCCGGCCTCCGGCAGGGGGTTGATGGCGACGATCTCGCCGCCGTTTTCCTTGCACGCCTCCAGCTCGGTCAGCATCCGCGGGTGGTTGGTGCCGGGGTTCTGGCCCATGACGATGATCAGGTCAGCCTTGGCATAATCATCAAAGCTGACGGTGGCCTTGCCGATGCCGATGGTCTGGCCCATGGCCCAGCCCGAGGACTCGTGGCACATGTTGGAGCAGTCCGGCAGGTTGTTGGTGCCGTAGCCGCGGACCATCAGCTGGTAAAGGAAGGCAGCCTCGTTGGAGGTGCGCCCGCTGGTGTAGAAGGCGGCTTCGTCCGGTGAGTCCAGGGCCTTGAGCTTGTCCGCGATGATCCGGATCGCCTCCGGCCAGCTCACCGGCTTGTAGTGGTCCTCGCCGGCGGGCTTGTGGACCGGCTCGGTGAGCCGGCCCTGCATCCCCAGCCAGTACTCGGAATGCGTCCGCAGTTCACTGACGGAATGTTCCGCCCAGAACTCCCGGCCGATGACCACCGGCGTCGCCTCCCAGGTGACGGCCTTCGCGCCGTTTTCGCAGAACTCGAAGGCCTTGCGGTGGTTCGGGTCCGGCCACGCGCAGCTGGGGCAGTCGAAACCGTCCTTCTGGTTCATCGCCAGCACGGTCTTGCGCGTGCGGTTCAGGCCCATGTGTTCGATCGCGGGCTTCATGGAGTGCAGCACCCCGGGGATGCCGGCGGCCCAGTCCTTTGGACCGTCGCCGACCACGAGGTCCTTTTCGTCGTTTTCCTCGACCTGGGGATTCTTGCGGGTCACGTGAACTTCCCTTCTGCAACCACAGCCTGCTCAGGCCGTGGGTCTCTACTAATAAGCACCCTACCTTTTGGCCTGTCACAGGCCTATCAGCTGGGTCGGAGCGCCGCAAGGGATCTGCCGTCGACGGCGGCGCCACGGTTCCGTAGCATGTGCGGTACGCGGGGCGGCTGAAGTGACTCCAGCAGTGCCGCCCGGAACCGAGGGGGCCGTCCATGCCGGAACACCGGGAACCGTCGGAGCAACGGGAGACGTTGGAGGGCTTCACCGAATCGACCTTCAGCCACGGCGGCATCCGCCACCAGGTCTTCCGGGCCGGGGCGGGCCCGGCCGTGATCCTGATCCACGAGGTTCCCGGGATCCACCCGGGCGTCCTGGACCTCGGCCGCCGGCTGATCGACCGGGGCTTCACGGTCTACCTTCCCTCGATGTTCGGGCGGCCCGGCGGCAAGGCGGGCGAGGGGATCGTGAAGTCCATCGCGAAGGTGTGCATTTCCCGCGAATTCGCCGTGCTGGCGAACCGGAGCAGCCCGGCCACGGGGTGGCTGCGTGCCCTCGCCGCCCAGGCGCACCGGGAGTGCGGCGGTCCCGGCGTCGGGGCGATCGGCATGTGCATGACGGGGAGCTTCGCCCTGGCGATGGCGCTGGAACCGGCAGTCCTGGCGCCGGTCATGAGCCAGCCCGCGCTGCCGGCGGGCCTGACCGCGCGGAGGCGGGCCGCCGTCGGGCTGGACGACGGCGAACTGGCGCAGGTGAAGGAACGGACCAGCCAGGGACTCCGGCTGCTCGGTTTGCGGTTCAGCAACGACCGGGGATGTCCGGCGGAACGCTTCGCCACCCTGCGGCGTGAATTCGGTGGGAGCTTCGAGGGCATTGAGGTCGATTCCTCGCCCGGAAACGCGTACGGCATCTCCCCGGCCGCGCACTGCGTCCTGACTGTGGACCTGGTGGACACACCGGGGCACCCGACGAAGGCGGCGCTGGAACGGACCATCGAATTTATCGGCGAGCGGCTGCGGCCGGACACGGCGGCGGCGACGGAAACAGGGGAGCAGGAATGAAACTCATGACGGCGCTCTACGCGGACCTGGCCGTGAGCTCCGCCGTCGACTTGGACAGCGACGGCGCAGCCGCGGAGTGCGCCGTGCTGACGGCGAGCAGCGCCGACCGGGTGCGGCGGACGCACCGCCTGAACCGCGGCGCCGGCGTGTCCCTGGCCCCCTGCGCCCTGTGGTGCGGCTTCGCCACCGTCCTGTCGACGGCGATCGCGCGGCTTAATCCGGGACCGGGCCGCCAGCGGTAACCAGGCCCCGGGCACCAGCGGCCCCTCGGTTCAGTGCCCTGCGACGAGGGTGTCCCGGATTTCCCGGCGGAGGACCTTGCCGATGAGCGAGCGGGGCAGGGAATCGAGCACCACTACCCGGCGCGGCACCTTGTAGGCGGTCAGGTGTTTCCGGGCAAAAGCCAGGAGCGCGTCGGGATCGATGGTGGTACCCGGGATCGGCACCACGGCGGCGACCACGTCCTCGCCGCCTCCGGGGCGCGGCAACCCGACCACGGAGACTTCCGAAACACCGGGGAACGTGGCGAGGACGTCCTCCACCTCGCTGGGGGAGACGTTGAACCCTCCCGTGATGATCAGCTCCTTGATCCGGTCCCGGATCGTCACGAAGTAGTCGTCGTCCACGGAGACGATGTCGCCGGTGCGGAACCAGCCGCCGTCGAGCAGCGCCTCCTCGGTCTCCTCCGGGCGGTTCCAGTAGCCGGAGAACACCTGCGGGCCGCGGATCAGCAGTTCCCCTTCCTCGCCCGGGGCGCGGTCCAGCGCGACGTTCCTGGGATCCACCACCCGGATGTCGGTCAGCGGGAACGGCACCCCGACGGTGCCCGGCTTCCGGCTCGGGCCGAAGGGGTTGCCGATCGCGATCGGGGACGTCTCGGTCAGTCCGTAGCCCTCGATCAGGTAGCCGCCGGTCGCCTTCTCCCAGGTCTCCACCGTCGACGTCGGCAGGTTCATGGCCCCGGAAATGGAGAAGCGGATGCTTTCCAGCCCGATGCCGCGTTCCGCCGCCGCGGCCGCGATCCGGTCGTAAATCGGCGGCACGGCCGGGAGGAAGGTCGCCGGGGACTTCTTGAGCGCCTTCAGCACCAGGTCGACGTCGAACTTCGGGAACAGGACCAGCTTCGCGCCGATGCTCAGGGCAAACGTCATGCAGAGCGTCAGGCCGTAGGCATGGAACATCGGCAGCACCGCGTACACGGTCTCCCGGCCGTCCTTGAGCCCCGGCACCCACGCCCGGCCCTGCGCGGCGTTGGCCTGCAGATTGGCGTGGCTGAGCATGGCGGCCTTGGGCAGTCCGGTGGTGCCGGAGGTGTACTGGAGGACGGCGAGGTCCCGGGCCGCGGGGCGCGGATGTTTCCGCTTGAGTTCTCCGGCGTCGAGAAGCTTCCGCCAGGGCAGCACCGGGCGCGCGGCGGGAGCCGTCCGGCCCCTCGGCTCGTTCCTGCCGACGGAGAGGGCAGCGCGGGCCTTGCGGGCCGCCGGAACCGGAAGGCGCAGCGCCAGCCGCTGCAGGAGCGGCATCGCGGGGATGAGTTCCACCGAGACGATACTGCGGAGCCCGACGTCGGCCGGCAGCTGGCGGACCCGTTCCACCGCTTTGTCCCAGACGATCGCAACGGCGGCCCCGTGGTCCTCGAACTGGTGACGCAGTTCCCGGTCCGTGTAGAGGGGATTGTGCTCGACGACGACGGCGCCGAGGCGCAGCACGGCGTGGAAGGCAACGATGTGCTGCGGGCAGTTCGGCATCACCAGGGCAACCCGGTCGCCGGCCTTGACGCCGAGTTTCTCCAGCCCGGCGGCGGCCCGGCTGATCAGCGTGCCGAGCTCGCGGTAGCTGGTGCGGGCGCCGAAGAATTCCAGGGCGGTCTTGGACCCGTAGCGGCGCACGGAGCTGTCCATGAGGTCCACGAGTGAACCCTCGGGGAGCACCAGGTCCGCCGGAACCCCGGGCCCGTAGGCACCGGTCCACGGGCGGTCACGCCAGGGCTGCCCGTGCTGCTCGTGCTGCCCGGGCTCCCGGGCAGGGCCGTCCGGGCCCTTGCCGTGGGGCGCCGTCCGCGTCGATTTCTTCTTCATCATCAGTCCTTTGCCGCTGGAATCGCCCGGGTGTCCGCGAGCAAAAGGGCCCGCCGGAAAATCCTACCGGTGCCCGGAGCGGGGCTGCGCCGGGCCCAGTGCCGGGCTGCCCGCCGGTCCCAGTGCCGGGCGCTGCGGCGGCTCCGCGGCGGCGTTGCGGCTCGTGACTTATGGCCCTAGGGGCGGGCCGGGCCCGGGCGGAAGCTTGGTACATCGCCTGCGCGGATCAGCCGTGCCGTTTCGTGTCGATGAAGGTCAGTCCAGGCAGGACATCCGGGATCGGGAGCACCATGAAACACCAGCAGCCCACCCTCCGTTTCCTCGGAGCCGCCGACACTGTCACCGGTTCCCGGTACCTGCTCGAGGCCGGCGGAAAACGCGTGCTGGTGGACTGCGGACTCTTCCAGGGCTACAAACGCAGCCGCGAACGGAACCGGATGCCGTTCCCGGTCCGGCCGGCCTCGATCGACGCCGTGGTCCTGACCCATGCGCACCTGGACCATACCGGCTACGTCCCCGCGCTGGTGCGCGACGGGTTCAGCGGGCCGGTGATCGCCACCGACGGCACCACGGACCTGTGCAAGCTACTCCTCCCCGACAGCGGCTACCTGCAGGAGGAGGAAGCCCGGTACGCCACCCACCGCGGATCGTCCGCGCACAGTCCTGCCCTGCCGCTCTACACCGCGGCCGACGCGGTGAAATCCCTCAACAGCTTCGAGATCCAGGATTTCGACGATCCGCTGGACCTCGGCGGGGGGATGGAACTGACGTTCCTGCCGGCCGGGCACATCCTCGGCGCCGCGCAGGTCCACGTCCGGATCGGCTCACGTTCGGTCCACTTCACCGGGGACCTGGGCCGGGCGGACGACCCGCTGATGTACCCGCCCCGGCCGCTGGCCGCGAGCGACGTGCTGGTCACGGAGTCCACCTACGGGAACCGGAAACACCCTTCGGTTGACCCTGAACAGCAGCTCGGAGACATCATCAACCGGGTCGCGAAGCGCGGCGGCGTCGTGCTGTTCGCCGCGTTCGCCGTCGGCCGGGCGGAGACCCTGATGCTGCACCTGTCCCGGCTCCGCAGCAAGAACCTCATCCCCGACATCCCCGTGTACCTCAACAGTCCGATGGCCATCGATGCGTCCGGGATGTACCAGCGGCACCCCGAGGAGCACCGGCTCAAGGAGCAGGAATACATGAATATGTACAAGGTCGCCAAGCTCACCCGCTCGGTCGATGAATCCAAACTGCTGAATCTCCGCGGCGGCCCGATGATCATCATCTCCGCCAGCGGCATGCTCACCGGCGGAAGGGTCCTGCACCATCTCTCGGCCTACGGGCCGGATCCGAAGAACGCGGTGGTCCTCAGCGGCTACCAGGCCGGCGGCACGCGCGGCGCCACCCTGGCCGCCGGCGAGCGCGAGCTCCGGATCTACGGTGAGGACGTCAAGGTCCGGGCTGAAGTGATCCAGATGGAAAGCCTGTCCGCGCACGCCGACGCGGACGGCATCATCTCGTGGATGCAGGCCGCGGAAAGGGAACCCCGGATGACCTACATCACGCACGGCGAACCGGACGCCGCGGATGCCCTGCGCATCAGGATCAAACGTGAGCTCGGCTGGCGCGTGCGGGTCCCCGAACACCTGGAGCAGGTCTCAATCGAGGAGCCCCGATGACTTCCGGCGTCGCCAAATCCTCGGTCCTGTCCGAAATCCACTCACTGGCCCGGCCGCTGAAGACGGACCGGGACCTCAACGGGCTGGTCCGGCGGGCGGCGGACTGCCGGTTCGTCGCGATCGGGGAAGCCTCCCACGGCACCCACGAGTTCTATACCTGGCGTGACACCCTCAGCCGGCGCCTCATTGAAGAAGAGGGCTACACCTGGATCGGGGTGGAGGGGGACTGGCCCGACTGCTGGCGGATCAACCGCTGGGTGCGGGGCGAGACGGGACAGGGGCAGGGCGTCCATGCCCTGCTCGCCGGCTTCGAACGCTGGCCCACCTGGATGTGGGCGAACGAGGAGGTTGCCGCGTTCCTGGACTGGCTGCGCACCTGGAACCTCAGCCGTCCGATGAACCGGCGCGTCGGCTTCTACGGGCTCGATGTGTACTCGCTCTGGGATTCGCTCCGGGAGATCATCGGCTGGCTGGAGGACAACGTGCCCGACGCCGTCCCCGCCGCCCTGCGTGCCTGGCAGTGCTTCCTGCCCCACCGCGAGGACCCGCACAAGTACGCCTGGAGCACGCGGCTGGTGCCGCAGTCCTGTGAGGCCGACGTCATCGCGCTCCTCACCGAGGTCAGGAGCCGGGTGTCCACCCCGGGCGGGCACGACGAGGCCGCCTTCGGGGCGGTGCAGAATGCCGAAGTGGCCGCCAACGCCGAGCACTACTACCGGATCATGGTCCGCGGCGACCGCCAGTCCTGGAACGTCCGGGACCACCACATGGCCGACACGATCGACCGGCTCAGCCGGCACCTTGGGCCTGAGTCGAAGGGCCTCATCTGGGAGCACAACACCCATGTGGGGGATGCCCGGGCCACCGACATGGCCCAGGACGGACTCGTCAACGTGGGGCAGCTGCTGCGCGAACGGCACGCCGCAGACGGCGTCATGCTGGTGGGCCTTGCCTCCCACCGGGGCGAGGTGATCGCCGCAGACGCCTGGGGCAGCCCGGAGCGGATCCTGCCGGTTCCGCCGGCCCGGCGGGGCAGCCACGAAGATTTCCTGCATGAAGCGCTGGGGGTGCCGTCGGTGCTGGAGTTCGGTGAGGACAGGTCCGGCCCGTGGCTCTCGACCTGGCTCGGCCACCGGGCCATCGGTGTGGTCTACCACCCCGAGCGGGAACTCGGGAACTATGTTCCGACCCGGATCGGCGAGCGCTACGACGCGCTGATCTGGTTCGAGCACACCAACGCCCTCCGACCGGTGCACCATGAAGGACCGCCGCGGGAACCGGAATTCGAGACGGAACCGACCGGCTTCTAACCCGCCAGACCGGGGGCCAGGATCCGCACGGCGCTGAGAGTCACGAATTCGTTTGGCCCCGTTCGGCCCCAGTCGGCCACGGCGGTCTGGCCCTTCGACCCCGGCGGGTGCCACCACGCCCCCTCGACCGGCCACCGGCCATCCGGCAACATCTTGCTGCGCAGCACGTCGCGGGCCTCCAGGGCGCGCGGGTCTCCGGACAATCCCATCCGGGACAGCAGCAACAGGGCCGGGAGGATGCCGTAGTGCCAGAACTCCGGATAGCGGAGCTTGACCCAGCGCGGGTCGATCGGACGCCCGGTCGAAGAGGATTTGAACAGCCGGTGTGCCAGCAACAGCTCCGCCGTCCGTTCCGCAGCGGCCCAAGCGGCAGGATCTCCGCTGGCACTCCAGAACGCGTGAAGCCCCTTGGCGGCAGGCAGCGATTCGTGGAACGAGGAGCGGTCTCCGCCCGCGTCGACGTCGCAATTCCAGCCGCCGTCGGGCCACTGCCACCGGATGAGGTCGTCGGCCAGCTGGGCCACCCGGGGGTCCGTTGCCAGTCCCAGCCGGCTGCAGACGTACAGGGCGTTCCCTTCCTGCGATGCGCAGCGGCGGGTGAGTCCGTTGATGATGCGGATCTGGCTCCGGTGCTGATCGCTGTGCAGCCAGTCGAGTACTGTGCCGGCAGCATCCAGCAGCGACGGGGCATCCGCTCCCGACACCCCAAGGTCGACAAGGGAGACGAGGCGCCAGTGTGCGCCCGTCCATTTCCGGTACGGGTGGACGCCGAAGCTGCCGTCGGCCCGCTGGCCCGACAGTAGGGAGGCCACGATCCTCCCGTTGATCACCGAGCCACCCGCCCACGGCGTGCCAAGGAATTCCAGTTGCGCCGCGCGGCGGACGGCAGGTTCCTCGGATGCCGCCAACCACGCAATGGCGGCCGGCAACGCGCCCTGCTGCATGGCTCGACGCTACGCACGGGGCCTGTGGGGAGTGAAGGGCTTAAGGCCCTAACCGGGGGTCAGTGCCCGGCGCACACTGAAGTGTCGGCGGACTCCTGGGCTGCCGCCCGGATCATGGCCTCGCAGAACTGACCACGCCACGGAAAAGAGCAGGATTCAGAATGATTAAACCAATTGTCGTCGGTTTCAACGCATCAGCCGGCAGTGAGGCCGCGCTGACGTGGGCCCTCCAACGGGCAGGCAGCTACAAGCTTCCGGTCACCATCATCCACGCCGTGGACGACCGCTGGATGTCCCCGGATTTCCAGTACCACGAGTTGATCAGGCAATCGGGAATGGACATGCTCCAGAAGGCGCAAGCCAGCGCCGCCGAGCAGGCGCCCGACGTGAAGGTGGACATCCAGTTGCGTCATGGCAGCGGCGGATCGGTCCTGCGCGAAGTGTCGAAGGAAGCGTCGATCGTGGTCGTCGGCGAGCACGACAAGCACTGGATGGACGGCGGTCCGCTGACGGACCGCGCCCTGCAGATCGTCTCCGCCTCGGAAATCCCGGCGGCCGTGATCCCGTTGAAGCGCGGCTCCGACCACGGCGTCGTGGTTGGTGTGGACGGCTCCGAAGAATCCCTGCAGGCAGTGAACTTCGCCGCGGCGGAAGCAGACCGGGGCGGTGACGAGTTGACCGTGGTCCTCGCCTTCCGCAGGCCCGCCCGCTGGATCGAAAACCAGTTGCCGAAAAGCGGGCTCGCCGAGACCATCCTCGAAGAGGACCGGATCGTTCTGGCCGAATCCGTGGCCGGGCTGGCCGACAAGTATCCGGACCTCGTTGTCCACCAGAAGCTTGAGCCTGACACCGAACCCGCCAAGGCCTTGGTCGAAGCGGCCAAGGACGCCCGGCTCCTCGTGATCGGCAGCCGCGGACGCGGCGGTTTTTCCCGGATGGTCCTCGGGTCCACAGCCCACGCCGTCCTCCTCAACCTGCCGTGCCCGACCATCGTCACGCGGGTGCACAAGGTCAAGCACGAGGATTGAGCGGCGGAAGAGTCAGTCCTTCGCAGGACAGCCCCTTTGAGCGAGGGGGCTGTCGTGCGTCGCGACTCTTGAGCCTGTCCGGGACGGATGGGAGGATGATGCCGTGGAGGAGATTTTTGATTTTGTCGGTCACTTCTGGTGGCTCATCTTCCCCCTGAGCGGAGTGTTCGGCGGCTGGGCGCGCTCCTGGTCCAAAGCCAGCGAACGCCGGCACCGGCGCCGGGTGGAGCTCTACAAGCTCCGCAACCAGGCGGCAGCGCAGGAGAAAGCCAGCCGGACCCAGGTCCGGCAGCTCATTGACAGCCACGACGCCGTCAACCGGCGCTGGCTCGACTACGAGCTTGACGTGGGGAAACTCATCGACTTTCCCGTCATGACCGATGTGCGCGAACCCTTGACCGTGGCGTTCCTGCGGGCCAAGCGGACGGCCGACAGCCTGCGGCCGGAGGTGCCGGAGGACATCACGACGGCGGCGCAGCTGGGGGAGTACCGTGAGGCCGTCCACAGCTTCGAGCTGGCCTTCGACGTCGCCGAACGGGAAGCCCGGCGGATCAAGGACAGCAACTTCACCGGACCGGAGCGGGACCGCCTGGCGACGGCCCGGAAACTCCTGCGGATCGCTTCGGACGCTGCCGCGACACCGGCAGAGCGGCAAACCGCGTACAAGCGTGCACGGCGCGAACTGGACGGCCTGATTGTGCTGCCGGACGCGACGCTTGCCGCGCTTGAGGAGAAGATCGCCGGAATGATCGGCGCCGGCGGAAAACCAGACTTCCATCAGGGCTGACGGAAGCCGGCGCGGGAGCACACACCAGAGGGGGAAGCACCCTTGCCGGTCGTTTTTGCACTGCTCTCTTTCCCCCGTACGATTTAAGACGTCAAGCTACTTTGCTGAACGCTGCACTCCCTCCCGGTAAATCCTGGATGAATCTTGCGGCAACGGGGAATGAAACTGCTGACCGTCGACTCTGCAGATTGGGCAACAGGTGGAAATCACCATCATGGTGGCGCTGGTAATAACGCTGGCGCTTTTTTTTGACTTCACCAACGGATTTCACGACACGGCCAATGCGATGGCCACGCCTATCGCGACCGGTGCCATCAAACCCAAAACGGCAGTCGCCCTTGCGGCGGTGCTGAACCTGGTGGGTGCATTTTTGTCCACGGAAGTGGCGAAGACCGTGTCGGGCGGCATCATCAAGGAAGGCGACGGGATCCAGATCACGCCGGACATCATTTTTGCCGGCCTGATGGGCGCCATCCTCTGGAACATGCTCACGTGGCTGAAGGGTCTCCCGTCGAGTTCCTCGCACGCACTTTTCGGCGGCCTGATCGGCGCGGCCATCGCCGGCATCGGCATCCACTCGATCAACTTCGAAAGCCTCATGCAGAAGGTGATCCTCCCGGCAATCTTCGCGCCGATCATCGCCGGCGCAGTGGCCTACCTCTGCACCAAACTGGCCTACGCGCTGACCTCCCGCCACGACCCGGAGACCGGCACCAAGCTCACACAGAAGCGCGGCGGCTTCCGCAACGGCCAGATCTTCACGTCCAGCCTCGTGGCCCTGGCGCACGGCACCAACGACGCACAAAAGACCATGGGCATCATCACGCTGGTGCTGATCGCCGCCGGCACCCAGGAGCCGGGTTCCGGACCGCAGTTCTGGGTCATCGCCTCCTGCGCCTTCGCGATCGCAATCGGCACGTACTCCGGCGGCTGGCGGATCATCCGCACCATGGGATCCGGGCTCACCGACGTCAAGCCTGCCCAGGGCTTTGCCGCCGAAAGCAGCACGGCGTCGGCCATCCTGGCGTCCTCGCACCTGGGCTTTGCGCTGTCCACCACCCAGGTGGCCTCCGGCTCCGTGATCGGGTCGGGCATGGGCCGCCGCGGCACCACCGTCCGCTGGGGAACCGCGGGAAAGATTGCCATCGGCTGGCTCTTCACGCTCCCGGCCGCCGGGCTCGTGGGCGCGCTCACCGCCATGCTGGTGCAGACCGGCGTCGTAGGCGTTGTGATAGCTGCCGTCGCCGGGACCGGTGCGGTGCTCTACATGTTCCTGCACTCCAAGAAGTCCCACGTCGGGCACCACAACGCCGTCGAGGTTGAGGAAGCCGGCGCGGCCGTGCGTTTCCGCAAGAAGAAGGCCCTTGCCGTCAGCCGCGCGAACAACAAGCCGAAGGACGAACTGTAATGAAGTGGCTGGAACTCGTTCAAGTGGCCGGCGCAACGCTTGTCTCCGCGGTGACCGTGGTGGTCCTGTACTCCCTGGGCGTCCGTCTCACGGCCATCGCCGGTGACGTCAGCGAGCGAAAGCCTGCCTGGCTGCGGCCGCTCGCCTACGTGTGCTTCGCCCTGTGCGGCCTCGCTGTGCTGTTCGGGCTCTACCTGATCATTCCCTACTTCAGCAAGTAGCCTCCGGCTTCCCGGGGCGGAACGCGGGGAGGATGGGCACCCCGGCCGGGAGTGGCTAGGCTGGGGCCATGTCTGGATTCCAGTATTTTGTCGCGTCCTCGCTGGACGGGTTCATCGCCACCGCCGATGACGACCTGGACTGGCTGCTCCAGTTCGACGGGTTCGCCGGCGGCAAGGACAGCTACGACGCCTTTATGGCCGACGTCGGCTGCATTGTCATGGGGGGCGACACCTACGCCTGGCTGCGGAAGCACGAACCCGGCAACTGGCCGTATCCCGCCACGCCGTGCTGGGTGTTCACGCACCACGAACTCTCCGCCCCCCAGGGCGCGGACGTGACCTTTGTCCGCGGCCCCGTGACCGAATTCGTTGAGGACCTCAGGGCCGCTGCGGGCGGCCGGAACGTCTGGATCGTCGGCGGAGGGGTCCTCGCGGCCCAGTTCGCGGACGCCGGCGCGCTGGACGAGATCATCATCTCGATCATTCCCGTGGTCCTCGGCAGCGGCAAAGCGGTGCTGCCCATGACGGGCCCGACGGCGCCGCTGGAGTTGCTGTCCTCGCACACCATGGGGCGGGGCATCGTGGAGCTGCGGTACCGGTTCGGGCGCGCCCCGGCATAGCCCCTGCCCGGGGCGGTCCCTATTCAGGCGGTCCCTATTCGGCGGTGTCGCGGATCAGGTTGGTGATGCGGGCCGTGGACAGCCGTCTGCCCTGTTCGTCCGTCATGACGATCTCGTGCGTGGTCAGGGTGCGGCCCAGGTGGATCGCCGTGCACGTGCCGGTCACGGTGCCCGTGGTGATGGCCCGGTGATGGGTTGCGCCGACCTCAATCCCCAGTGCCTGCCGCTTCGGCCCGGCGTGCATTCCGGCGGCGAACGAACCCAGCGTCTCGGCCAGGACCACATGGGCGCCGCCGTGCAGGATTCCTGCCACCTGGGTGTTGCCTTCCACCGGCATGGTGGCGACCGTGCGCTCCGGACTCATCTCCAGAAAATGGATCCCCATCTTCACCACCAGGGCCCCCACGCCGTATTGCCCCAGCCAGTCGTGCATTTCCTCGGGAATCCCGGCAGCCGCCAGTTCGGCCGCGAACGGGCCCGGCGTGAAATTGTCCTTCATGGGAACTAGGCTGGCACCTGTGAGCGAAACTACCAAACCGGCCCTTGCCCCCCTTTCGGCAGACACCGCAACAGACATTCTCCCGGCGACTGAGACCGAATCCGTGATTGCGGCCAAGCCCGTCCGGAAATCGAGCCGGGCAGCGGAGTCGGTTTCCGCCACCGTGGCGCCCGTCATTCCGATCACGGACCAGCCGCGTCTCCTGGTCCTTGACGGACACTCCATGGCGTTCCGGGCGTTCTTCGCCCTGCCTGCGGACAAGTTTTCCACCGCGACGGGGCAACACACCAACGCGATCCACGGGTTCACGTCCATGCTCATTAACCTGATCAAGGAGCAGAAACCGACCCACGTGGCCGTGGCCTTTGACGTCTCGGACGACACCACCCACCGCAAAGCCGAGTACAGCGAGTACAAGGGCGGACGCAACGAGACGCCGCGGGAGATGAGCGGCCAGATTGACCTCATCGACAAGGTGATGGGCGCCTGGGGCATCAAGACCATCAAGATGCCCGGCTATGAAGCTGATGACATCCTGGCAACGCTCGCCGCAATGGGTGAAAAGGCAGGCTTCGAGGTGCTCCTCGTATCGGGCGACCGTGACGCCTTCCAGTTGATTACGGACAACGTTTTTGTGCTGTACCCCAGGAAGGGCGTCAGCGACATTCCCCGGATGGACGCAACGGCCATCCAGGAAAAATACTTTGTCAGCCCCGCCCAGTATTCTGACCTCGCCGCCCTGGTGGGGGAGTCCGCGGACAACCTTCCGGGCGTCCCCGGCGTCGGGCCCAAGACGGCGGCCAAATGGATCAACCTGTACGGCGGGCTGGAGGGGGTCCTGGAGAACCTCGACGCGATCGGCGGAAAGGTGGGGGAATCCCTGCGCGAAAACGTGGAGGAGGTCAAGCGGAACCGGCGGCTGAACAGGCTCCACACGGACCTCGAACTCCCGGTGACGCTGGAAGAGCTCGCGGATCCGCGGCCGGACCAGGCCGCCCTCGAGGAGTTGTTCGACGCCCTCGAATTCAAGACCATCCGGGCCCGGCTGTTTGCCCTCTACGGCAGTGAGGTTACCGAAGCGGAGCGGGAAAGCCTCGATACCCCCCACTACGTGATCCCCTCGGACGCTGCCGGGCTGACCGCTTTCCTCGAGTCCGGGGCGGGCCTGCGTTCGGCCGTCGCCGTCGACCTCGTACCCGGCCGGATCGTTGAGGATGTCGCCGCCCTGGCCATCGTCCATGACAACGGGGCCGCTTACATCGACCTCACCAGCCAGGACGCCGCCGCGGAGAACGTCCTGGCCGGCTGGCTGCGGGACGCCGGCGCGGCCAAAGTCATGCACGGCTACAAGGCGGCGCTCAAGGCCCTCTCCAGCCGGGGCCTGGGACTGGAAGGCGTGGTGGACGACACGTCAATATCCGGCTACCTCATCCAGCCGGACCGTCGCAGCTATGAACTCGCCGAACTGGCCCAGCACCACCTCAACCTCAGCGTCTCGACCGAGGCCGCCAAGGCCGGCCAGCTTGAGCTGGCGTTCGACGGCGATGACGCCGCCGCCGGCGAGCTGGTCCACGTGGCCGCCGTCGTCGGGGCGCTGAGCCGGTACTTCGAGACGGAACTGGCCGAGCGCAGGGCCCAGGACCTGCTGACCACCCTTGAGCTGCCCGTCAGCCGGGTGCTTGCCGACATGGAACTCGCGGGAATCGCCATCGACATGGCCCGCATGGACGAGCAGCTGGCGGATCTTGCCAAAGTGATCGACAACGCCCAGGAACTTGCCTTCGCAGCGATCGGGCACGAGGTGAACCTCGGGTCACCCA
Source organism: Pseudarthrobacter oxydans (assembly GCF_030812335.1). Taxonomy (GTDB): domain Bacteria; phylum Actinomycetota; class Actinomycetes; order Actinomycetales; family Micrococcaceae; genus Arthrobacter; species Arthrobacter oxydans_B. The sequence goes on along the minus strand of NZ_JAUSSN010000009.1, from coordinate 55,912 downwards.
AGCAGCTGCAGACCGTGCTCTTCGAGGAGCTGGGCCTGCCGAAGACCAAGAAGATCAAGTCCGGCTACACCACCGACGCCGCGTCGCTCAAGAACCTGCTGGAAAAGACCGGGCACGAATTCCTGGTCCAGCTCATGGCGCACCGAGAGTCCTCAAAGTTGCGCCAGATGCTGGAGTCACTCAAGAAGTCCGTCACCGACGACGGCCGGATCCACACCACCTACGCGCAGAACGTCGCAGCCACGGGCCGGATCTCCTCCAATAACCCGAACCTGCAGAACATCCCCATCCGCAGCGAGGAGGGTCGGCGCGTCCGCGGCATCTTTGTGGTCAGCGAAGGCTACGACTGCCTGCTGTCCGCGGACTACTCGCAGATCGAAATGCGCATCATGGCCCACCTTTCCGGGGATCCCGGGCTGATCCAGGCCTACAAGGACGGCGAAGACCTGCACCGGTTCGTGGGCTCCAACATCTTCCATGTGCCCACCGACCAGGTCACCAGTGCGATGCGCTCGAAGGTCAAGGCCATGTCCTATGGCCTGGCCTACGGTCTGACGTCCTTCGGGCTCTCCAAGCAGCTCGAGATTTCCGTCGACGAGGCGCGGACCCTCATGAAGGAGTACTTCGACCGGTTCGGCGCCGTCCGGGACTACCTCCGCGGCGTGGTGGACCAGGCGAGGATCGACGGCTACACCTCCACGATTGAAGGGCGCCGCCGCTACCTCCCGGACCTCACGAGCACCGACCGCCAGCTGCGCGAGAACGCGGAGCGCATTGCGCTGAACTCTCCCATCCAGGGCTCGGCCGCGGACATCATCAAGCGGGCCATGCTGGGCGTCTCCGGAGCCCTGGCCGAACAGGGCCTGAAATCCCGGATGCTGCTGCAGGTCCATGATGAACTGGTCCTCGAAGTGGCCCACGGCGAGCGGGAGGCCGTGGAGAAGCTCGTGACCGAGCAGATGGGATCGGCCGCCAGGCTGACAGTTCCGCTCGACGTCCAGATCGGGGTCGGCTCCAGCTGGTACGAGGCCGGGCACTAGTCATCCAGCCAGCGCAGCGCTGGGGTCCCCTTCGGGGGTACCCGGTTCCGCAACATTCTCAGGGGGAGCAACACGTGGCAGAAAAGTACGAAATCCGGCGGTTCCGCGCGGCCGAAAAGGGTGAACCGGACTACGCGCTGGGAGTCGCCTGGCTGCGCGGGGTCGGCGTCGGATTCTACGACGAGCGGCACAAGGACGAGTTCGTCGACAAGGTCATGGCCATGTACCGGACGGACAACCGGGAGATGACCGGGGTGTACCAGACCGGCACCGTCGCCGCCCACTCCCTGGCGGCCGACATTCCGGTGGCAACCTTCGGGACGCTGCGCAAGCACCTGAACGTCGGCTACGGCCGGCAGCTCGAGGCGCAGCTGATCACCGCCGTGACCGTCCGCGGAACCCACCGCCGGCAGGGGCTCCTGCGGCGGATGATGACCGAAGACCTCGCCGCGTCGCGGGCCGACGGCCTCGCAATGGCCGCCCTGACGGCATCGGAGGCCTCCATCTACGGCCGCTTCGGCTTCGGCGTCGCAACATTTGAGCGCAGCATCAAGGTGAACACCGGCCCGCGGTTCCAGCTGCGGCACACCCCGACCGGCTCCGTGGAGATCGCCGACCGGAAGGTCCTGCTGGAACTGGCCCCGGTCGTTTTCGAACGGGTCCACCGGGCCACCCCGGGCTCCCTGGTGCGGCAGGACGCGTACCGGCAGCGGAGTTCGGGCACACTCGGCCAGGACGGCGCGGAGGACGAATCAATCCGGTGCGCGCTGCACTACGACGCCGACGGCGCCGTGGACGGCTATGTCGCCTACAAGTTCTCCGGATGGGACACCAAGCCTCCCGCCATGGAAGTCATCGACCTGGTGGCGGCCACCGAGTCCGGCTACCTGGAGCTGTGGCAGTTCCTCGGCAGCCTCGACCTCATCGACCGGGTCACCTGGGCCGAGGCGCCCGTGGACGATCCGCTGGCGTGGGCCCTGGAGGACCCCCGCTGCATCGAGTCCAGCGAAAACGGCGACATGCTCTGGCTCCGGATTCTGGACGCGGCCAAGGCCCTGGCCGCGCGGCGCTACTCCTCCGACGGCAGCCTGGTGCTGCGCGTCACCGACACCCTGGGGTTCGCCGCCGGTGTGTTCAACCTGACCGTGAATGCCGGCGAAGCCAGCGTCGCGCCGGCCCCGGACGGCGCCGACCCGGAGCTGTCCCTCGACGTCGCGGAACTCGGCTCCATCTATCTTGGCGCCGTCTGCCCGGTGACTCTGGCCGCCGCCGGACGGATCACCGAGCACGCGCCCGGGGCGGCGCTGACAGCGAGACTCATGTTCGCCGTCGAGCGCGCACCGCACTGCCTGACGCATTTCTAGGCGGATCCGGGCCGACCCGTTGCGCTTTGACCGGCGTTCCCGTATACGACTAGACTAAACGGGCGTGTACTACGTGCGCGCATCTACAATCCACAAATCAGGATGACCCGGCGCAATGCCGTGTTCTGTGCCCGTGTCGCCGACGCGGGCGCAGCGGTTTGCCTGACCGACTCACTATCCACAACGGAGCCCCTACTACATGACCATCACCTCCACCGAGAAGCCCGGTACACCCGTAGTCGCGATTAACGACATCGGTACCGCTGAGGACTTCCTCGCAGCAGTCGACGCCACCATCAAGTACTTCAACGACGGAGACCTCGTCGAAGGTACCGTCGTCAAGGTCGACCGCGACGAAGTTCTGCTCGACATCGGTTACAAGACCGAAGGTGTCATTCCCTCCCGCGAGCTGTCCATCAAGCACGATGTTGATCCCGGAGACGTCGTCTCCGTTGGCGATCTCGTCGAAGCCCTGGTGCTCACCAAGGAAGACAAAGAAGGCCGCCTGATCCTCTCCAAGAAGCGCGCTCAGTACGAGCGTGCCTGGGGCGACATCGAGAAGGTCAAGGAAGAAGACGGTGTCGTCACCGGTACCGTCATCGAGGTTGTCAAGGGTGGTCTTATCCTCGACATCGGTCTGCGCGGCTTCCTGCCCGCATCCCTCGTCGAGATGCGCCGTGTGCGCGACCTTGCTCCGTACATCGGTCAGAAGATCGAAGCCAAAATCATCGAGCTGGACAAGAACCGCAACAACGTTGTTCTGTCCCGCCGTGCCTGGCTCGAGCAGACCCAGTCCGAGGTCCGCTCCACGTTCCTCAATAAGCTGGAAAAGGGCCAGGTTCGTCCCGGCGTCGTTTCCTCCATCGTCAACTTCGGTGCCTTCGTGGACCTGGGCGGCGTGGACGGCCTGGTTCACGTTTCCGAGCTGTCCTGGAAGCACATCGACCACCCGTCCGAGGTTGTCGAAGTTGGCCAGGAAGTCACCGTCGAGGTTCTCGAGGTCGACCTGGACCGCGAGCGGGTTTCCCTGTCGCTCAAGGCTACGCAGGAAGATCCGTGGCAGACCTTCGCCCGCACCCACGCCCTCGGGCAGGTTGTTCCGGGTAAGGTCACCAAGCTGGTTCCGTTCGGCGCGTTCGTTCGCGTTGAAGACGGCATCGAAGGCCTGGTCCACATCTCCGAGCTCGCCGTGCGCCACGTTGAGCTGGCCGAGCAGGTTGTCTCCGTTGGCGACGAGCTGTTCGTCAAGGTCATCGACATCGACCTCGAACGCCGCCGCATCTCGCTGTCCCTCAAGCAGGCCAACGAGGGCGTCGACGCCGAGTCCACCGAATTCGATCCGGCTCTCTACGGCATGGCCGCAGAGTACGACGAAGAGGGCAACTACAAGTACCCGGAGGGCTTCGATCCGGAGTCCAACGAGTGGCTTGAAGGCTACGAGACGCAGCGCGCCGCCTGGGAGCAGCAGTACGCTGACGCCCAGACCCGCTGGGAAGCCCACAAGAAGCAGGTTGCCCAGCACGCTGCCGACGACGCTGCAGCTGCAACGTCCGGTGAGAGCGACTCCGGCACCACCAGCTACTCCTCGGAGCCTGCTGCAGCCGAGACCAACACCGGTGGCGGCACGCTCGCTTCCGACGAGGCTCTTGCCGCACTGCGCGAGAAGCTGACCGGCAACTAATTGCCTCTAGTCCCCAGGGAGTCCGCTCCCTGAGGCCTGGCAGTTGGTAGCTTGAAGTAGCATCGTGAAGGTGGCCGTCCCTGATGGGGCGGCCACCTTTCGTTAAGGACATGCCCACTTCGTTAAGGACATGCCCACTCCTCCGGCCGGAGCGTGGACACAGTGGCACTATGTCCGGCCGTGGGTCCGTGTGCGGGACATGCCCCGGACCCCCGAACCAGGATCGACGGGCGTGTGGTTGCTGGCCGCGCCGCGCCGGCTCCGGCAGGATGGACTGATGGATCCAGTCAGTGCAGCCCGCGCCTTCGTGGCGGAAAGACACCCCGACGCCGATGCGGCCATCCTCGGCGGCAGCACGGCCCAGGCCCGGAGCACTCCCACCTCGGATCTGGACATCGTGATCCTTTACCGTGACGGCGCGGAGAACTACGCCGAAACCACGCGCTATGCAGGGTGGATTGTTGAAGCGTTTGTCCACACCCCGTCCAGCCTGGCGGTCTGGTACGCACGCGAGCGTGCCGCCCGCTGCGCCGTCCTCGGCGACCTGTGTGCCCAGGGAGTCCTGCTTACCGACCTCGGGCCGGGGGAAGCATGGCAACGGGAGGCGCAGTTGTACATGGAGCGCGGCCCCGAGCCGCTGACAGACCAGGACCGCGGCCTGCGCCGGTACGAGCTGAGCAGTTCACTCGACGACCTGCGGGGATCGACCCTCGCGGCCGAATCCTTCGCCGTCGCCGCAGAGGTCTTCCGGCAGTCGGTTGAGCTTCTGCTCCTGCAGCACGGGAAGTGGCTGGGCAAGGGCAAATGGGCGATCCGCCGGCTGGACCAGCTCACGGGTGATGAGTGTGCAGCCGAGCTGAGGGACTGGGCTGCTTCCCCCGAGCACAGCCTGGAGCAGCTCATCCATGTCGCGGCCAAGATCCTTGAGGGGAGCGGTGGATACCTGATGGAAGGCTTCCTTCGTGGTTCGCGCCCTAACCGGTTGCAGTGCTCCGCGATTCAGGCGAGTGCGTGCCAGAATCCTTGACGCCGCCACGGCTTCGCGTTCAGACCAGCCGAGTTAAGAGCACGGAACACAGCGGAGGGCGTTTCTGGGCAGGAGGTCGGGGCGTCCTCGGCGACGGAACCAGCGCGACCTTATAACTGGCCACGGGATCGGCGCCATCACCTTGCATATCGGCCCCGCAAAGGTGGCTGCCCCGAGGCGCGCGATTCCGGATGCAGTTCCCCATCGAGGCGGACGACGTCGTTGCCCTGCGCGCCGAACTCGCGAGCCGCGGCGTCGTGCTCCTCAACGGACCGATGGACCGGCCTGGGGATCCGAACGGCCAGTTTCCGCGATCCAAGCGGCCACATCGGGGGATTTGCAGCCGTGCCCGCGGAGCCAGCGGGAGGACATGTCCAGTCTTGGGCCACGAGGATGGGCACAATGGGCGTATGTCCAGCGGTTGCGGCCAGCGGGGGCATGTCCAGCCGTGCCCGCGGAGCCAGCGGGAGGACATGTCCAGTCTTGGGCCAGGAGGATGGGCACAATGGGCGTATGTCCAGCGGTTGCGGCCGGGGCGGGGCATGTCCAGCCGTGCCCGCGGAGCCAGCGGGAGGACATGTCCAGTCTTGGGCCAGGAGGATGGGCACAATGGGCGTATGTCCGGCGGTTGCGGCCGGGGCGGGGCATGTCCAGCCGGGGCCGCGGAGCCAGCGGGAGGACATGTCCAGTCTTGGGCCACGAGGATGGGCACAATGGGCGTATGTCCAGCGGTTGCGGCCGGGGCGGGGCATGTCCAGCCGGGGGGCCTCAGCGCAGCGGGATCCTGGCCCTGACCGGGACCGCCGCGGCGTCGGAGGCTTCGCCCTGTTCAAACTCCGCGCCGGCCGAGCGCAGGAGGACCAGCGCCGCGGCATTGCCTGCTGTGGTGTCGGCCTCCAGCACGGCAGCCCCGGACGCGGCGGCCCGCTCAATCACCAGGCGCAGGGCCTCCCGTGCGATGCCGTGGCCACGGAAGCTGCGGCCCAGCCAGATTCCCGTTTCCAGCGAGTCCGCCCCGGTCCTTTTGAGCCGGATGGAGCCTGCCAGCTTCCCGTCCGAGCTGATCGCCCAGCTTTTCTGCTGCGCCGGCCCGTCGAGCCCTGCAGCAGCGTGATGGTACTCGCGGAACCAGCTGATCCGCTCGGAGTTCCAGCCGGAGGCGCTGCCCAGGGGAGGGGTCACCTCGTCCGGGTCGGCGTCCTGGATCGCGACGGTCAGGAGCTGCTCCAGGACCGGCTCGTCGACGTCCACGAGCCGGACAGCGGCAGGGGAAGGCTCAGCCGAGGGGGACATCGATCCATTCCGTTTCTCCAGGCAGCAATGCGGCGGTTCCGGCGGACAGGGCGGCGACACGTTCCCCCGCCCGGGCCAGGCCCGCCGGATCATCCGGCAGGGCCAGCCTCAGGACAGTAGTCTGCGCCTCGTAACTGGTTTCGGCCATCACATAGCCCGCGGCGCGCAGCTCGTTCTCCAGCCGGCCGGCCGCCGTGTGCGGGACGGTCACCGCGCAGATCCGCAGCCGGCGGCGCTGCGCGAGCGGCGCGCCGTCCAGGGCAGCGGACACGGATTCGGAGTAGGCCCGGACCAGCCCGCCGGCGCCGAGCAGGATCCCGCCGAAATAGCGGACGACGACGGCGGTCACATCGCTGAGGTCCGCCACACCCGGCGCGGTTTCGCGTTTCAGCAGCGCGTCCAGCATCGGGGTGCCCGCGGTGCCGGACGGCTCGCCGTCGTCGTTGGAGCGCTGCACGGCGCGGTCGGGACCGAGCACGAACGCGGAGCAGTGATGCCGCGCATCGTGGAATTCCTTGCGCAGACCGGCCAGGACGGCGCGGGCGCCTTCCTCATCCCCGGTGCGGTGCAGCACGGTGATGAAGCGGGAGCGTTTCACTTCGATCTCGTGGCGGAACTCCGGCCCCGCCGCCAGCGTCGTGTACACGGTGGCCCTGCTCTCCGGGAAATCCGCATCTTCAGCCACCGGATCAGTTTAGTCTGGAGGGGTGCTGAAAATCGGGTTGACGGGCGGCATCGCCTCAGGGAAGTCAGTGGCCGCCGCACGCCTGCGCGAACTCGGGGCCGTGGTGATCGACGCCGATGCCCTGGCCCGTGAGGTCGTGGAACCCGGAACGCCGGGACTCGCCCGGGTCGTGGCTGCCTTCAGCAAGGCCATCCTGGCGCCCGACGGCGGCCTGGACCGGCCGAAGCTCGGCGCCCTCGTCTTCGGCAACCCGGAACGCCTCGCCGTGCTCAACGGCATCATCCATCCCCTTGTCAGGGAGCGCGCCGCCGCGCTGGCCGCCGCCGCTCCGAAGGGCGCCGTCGTGGTCCAGGACATCCCGCTGCTCGTCGAGACCGGCCAGGGCGCCAACTTCCATCTGGTGGTGGTGGTGGACGCCCCGGACGACGTCCGGGTGCAGCGCATGGTGCAGCACCGGCACATGACCGCCGCGGACGCCCGGGCCCGGATGGCCGCCCAGGCCACCAGGGCCGACCGGCTGGCTGCAGCCGACGCCGTCCTGGATAACTCCGGCGCCAAGGAGGAGCTGCGGGATGCGGTGGACCGGCTGTGGAAGTTCCGGCTGGCCCCGTTCGCCGTGAACCTGAGCAGGCACCGCCTCGCAGCGCGGACCGGGGGGCCGGTGCTGGCGCCCGCCAACCCGGACTGGGCCGCGCAGGCCGCCCGGCTCATCGCACGCCTGCGGGCGGCGGCGGCCGGGGACATCCTCACCCTGGACCACGTCGGTTCCACCGCCATCCCCGGACTCCCCGCGAAGGACATCCTGGATCTCCAGCTCGGCGTCGAGGACATGGCCGCCGCGGAGCGGATCGCGCCGCTGCTGGCCGGCGCCGGCTTCCCCGCCTGGCCCGGCATTCTCGCGGACAACCCCAAGCCCTCCCACCCGGACCCGGCGGACTGGCCGAAACGGCTGCACGGCAACGCGGACCCCGGCCGCGCGGTCAACCTGCACGTCCGCGCCGTGGGCTCCCCGGGCTGGCGCTTTGCGCTGTGCTTCCGGGACTGGCTGCGCGACGACGAGACCGCCCGGGCCGACTACCTCGCCGAGAAGCGCCGGGTCGCCAAACTGCACGGTGTGGACAAATCCACTGCGCGGTACGCCGCCGACAAGGAAGCCTGGTTCGCCGGGCACGCGGCCCCGCGGATGGAGGCGTGGGTGCAGCGCACCGGCTGGCACCCGCCGTCGTACACCAGCCCCGGGCCGGCGACGGGACCGGGGGCCGGTCCGGAGCCGGACCGTACCGCCCAAAGCTGAATCGGGACACCGCGTCGGGGGCCGGCGGTAGATTAGATACATGAGTCTTGCGCAGCAGATCAATCGTGTCGTGGCGCCCTTCGAGGTCATCAGCGAATTCCAGCCGGCCGGTGACCAGCCGGCCGCGATCGCGGAATTGACCGAGCGCATCAAGAACGGCGAGAAGGACGTGGTGCTGCTCGGTGCCACCGGTACCGGCAAGAGCGCGACGACGGCGTGGCTGATCGAACAAGTCCAGCGGCCCACCCTGGTGATGGTGCAAAACAAGACCCTCGCCGCGCAGCTCGTCAACGAATTCCGCGAGCTGCTTCCCAACAACGCCGTCGAGTACTTCGTCTCCTACTACGACTACTACCAGCCGGAAGCCTACGTGGCGCAGACGGACACCTTCATCGAGAAGGACTCCTCCGTCAACGAGGAAGTCGAACGGCTCCGGCACTCCGCCACCAACGCGCTGCTGACCCGCCGTGACGTGATCGTGGTGGCCACGGTGTCCTGCATCTACGGCCTGGGCACCCCGGAGGAGTACATCGCCGGCATGGTGACGCTCCGCAAGGGTGCCGAGATGAACCGGGACGACCTGCTCCGCAAGTTCGTCTCCATGCAGTACGCCCGCAACGACATGGACTTCCACCGCGGCACGTTCCGGGTCCGCGGCGACACCGTGGAAATCATTCCGATGTATGAGGAGCTGGCGATCCGGGTCGAGTTCTTCGGCGACGAGATCGAGAACATCTACACGCTGCACCCGCTCACCGGGGAGATCATCCGGGACGAGACCGAGATGTACGTCTTCCCGGCCTCGCACTACGTGGCCGGACCGGAACGCATGGGCCGGGCGATCAAGCGGATCGAAGACGAGCTCGCCGAGCGGCTCCAGGTCCTGGAGAGCCAGAACAAGCTCGTGGAGGCGCAGCGGCTCCGGATGCGCACCACCTACGACCTGGAAATGATGCAGCAGATGGGGTTCTGCAACGGCATCGAGAACTACTCAAGCCACATCGACGGCCGCGCCCGCGGGACCGCGCCGCACTGCCTGATCGACTACTTCCCGGACGACTTCCTCCTGGTGATTGACGAATCACACGTCACCGTGCCGCAGATCGGCGCCATGTACGAGGGCGACATGTCCCGCAAACGCAACCTCGTGGACCACGGCTTCCGGCTGCCCTCCGCGATGGACAACCGGCCGCTGAAGTGGGACGAGTTCCAGGACCGCGTGGGCCAGACCGTCTACCTCTCCGCCACGCCGGGCAAGTACGAGCTCGGCAAGGCTGACGGCTTCGTGCAGCAGATCATCCGGCCCACCGGCCTGATCGACCCGGAGATCGTCGTCAAGCCCACGAAAGGCCAGATCGATGACCTGCTCGGTGAAATCAAGACCCGCACGGCCAAGAACGAGCGCGTCCTGGTCACCACCCTGACCAAGCGGATGGCCGAGGACCTCACCGACTACCTGCTGGGCCACGGCGTGAAGGTCGAATACCTGCACTCGGACGTGGACACCCTGCGCCGGGTGGAACTGCTCCGCGAGCTCCGGATGGGCGTCTTCGACGTCCTGGTGGGCATTAACCTGCTCCGCGAAGGCCTGGACCTGCCCGAGGTGTCGCTCGTCAGCATCCTCGACGCGGACAAGGAAGGCTTCCTGCGCTCAGCGACCTCGCTGATCCAGACGGTCGGCCGCGCCGCCCGCAACGTCTCCGGCCAGGTGCACATGTACGCGGACCGGATCACCGACTCGATGGCCAAGGCCATCGACGAGACCAACCGGCGCCGCGAGATCCAGGTGGCGTACAACACCAAGCACGGCATCGACCCGCAGCCGCTGCGGAAGAAGATCGCCGACATCACGGACCAGATCGCCAAGGAGGACGCCGACACCCGCGAACTGCTCGCCAGCGCCGGCAAGGCCCGCGGCAAGGGCAAGGGCTCGGACAAGATCCGGGCGGACGGCCTCGCGGCCGCACCGGCCGAGGACCTGGTGGGCCTGATCGAGCAGCTCACCGAACAGATGCACTCCGCCGCCGGGGAGCTCCAGTTCGAGCTCGCCGCACGGCTCCGCGACGAGGTGGGGGAGCTCAAGAAGGAACTGCGCCAGATGCAGTCCGCAGGGCACGCCTAGGGTATTGTTGGGCGGACGTAGGGGAGTATCCCAAGCGCTACGATCGTCAACACGCACGGCACAGATGCCCTGCCGGGCGTAGCGGGCAGCCAAGCAGAACCGGTTCGTACCGGACACTCAGGCCAGTCGGAGAGACTTACACCGCACAGTCACACCCTGCGAAAGGTAACTTCGTGCCCGAACTTCCCGTCTGGTTTGAGATCGGCTCCTTTGTCGTTCTCGGCATCATCCTTGCCATAGACCTGCTGCTGGTCCTCAAACGTCCGCACGAGCCCTCCATGAAGGAAGCCGGCCTGTGGGTGTCCTTCTACATCGCCCTCGCCCTGGTCTTCGCCGGTGCCATGTTCGCCTTCACCGGCCCGGAATACGGCGGGCAGTTCCTCGCCGGCTGGGTGACGGAATACAGCCTCAGCATCGACAACCTCTTTGTCTTCATCATCATCATGGCCCGCTTCTCGGTACCCCGTAAGTACCAGCAGGAAGTCCTCATGGTCGGCATCATCATCGCGCTGATCCTCCGCGGTATCTTCATCCTGCTCGGCGCCCTCGTGATCGAGCAGTTCAGCTGGGTCTTCTACATCTTCGGCGCCTTCCTGCTGTGGACCGCCTGGAAGCAGGCCCAGGACGACGGCGAGGACGAGGAGGACAAGGAAAACCCGCTCATCGCCCGGATCCGCAAGGTCCTGCCAATGTCGGAGAAGTTCGACGGCGGCAAGCTCCGCACGGTGGTCGACGGCAAGAAGGTCTTCACCCCGATGCTGATCGTGTTCGTCACGATCGGCCTCACGGACCTGCTCTTCGCGGTGGACTCCATCCCGGCCATCTTCGGCCTGACACAGAGCGCGTTCATCGTCTTCACCGCCAACATCTTCGCCCTCATGGGCCTGCGGCAGCTGTACTTCCTGCTTGGCGGCCTGATGACCCGCCTGATCTACCTCAAGCACGCACTCTCGGTGATCCTCGCGTTCATCGGTGTGAAGCTGGTCCTGCACGCCATGCACGTCAACGAGCTGCCCTTCATCAACGGCGGCCAGCACATCGAGTGGGCCCCCGAGATCCCGACCTTCGTCTCGCTCGGGGTGATCATCGGTACCATCATTGTCGCCGTGATCGCCAGCCTGGTCAGCTCCAAGGCCACGCAGTCGAAGCTGGACGCCCGGCTCGAAGAGGACTCCCGCCAGAGCCTGACCGACGCCGAGTAGCCCTCACGGTTCGGCTATGCTCGGACCGTGAAAATTTTCGACACTGCAGCAGTCAACGGTACGGCGCTGGACCCGCAACGGGTCCAGCGCCGTACCGTTTGGGTGCTGAGCAGCGCGCAGCTCCTCAGCGGCGTGGGCAGCGGCGCCAGCCTGTCCGTCGGGTCCCTGCTGGCCGTCCAGCTCTCCGGCTCGAATGCCTGGGCCGGCTCGGTCACCACCATCATGACCCTCGGAGCCGCGGCGGCCGCCCTGCCCCTCGCCGGTCTGGCCGGACGCCGCGGCCGCCGGGCCTCCCTCGTCACGGGACTGCTCGCCGCCATGGCCGGGGCCCTGCTGGTGATCGCCTCCACAGTGACGGGCAGCTTCCCGGTGCTGCTGCTGGCCGCGGCACTGCTGGGGCTCGGCACGGCCGCCAACCTGCAGGCCCGCTTTGCCGCCGTCGACCTCGCCGCCCCGGAACAGCGCGGCCGGTCCCTGGCGATCGTCGTGTGGGCCGTGACCATCGGCGCCGTCGCCGGGCCCAACCTGATCCGTCCCGGCGCCCTCGTGGGGGAGGCCCTCGGGCTTCCGGCGCTGGCAGGACCCTTTGTCTTCTCGACGGCGGGGCTGGCGCTGGCCGCGCTGCTGCTGCTCATCGGCCTGCGGCCGGATCCCCTCCTGCTCGCGGCCCGGCTCCGGTCCGGCGGACAGCCCGCCGCCGCTGGCGGAACGGCAAACACGGCAACGGGTGCAGCCGGCGGCACCACCGGTACCCGGCGGCGGCACGGCCTCCGTCACGGCATGAGCGCCATCCGGGCCTCCCCGCGGGCCGGACTGGCCCTCCTCGCCATCATTGCCGCGCACGGCTGCATGGCCGCCGTGATGTCAATGACGCCCCTGCACCTGCAGCTGCTGACCGAGGGCCCCCTGTCCGACATGCCGGCCGGCCACGCCCACGCGGCCAGCACCGACGTGCTGGTCCTGATCGGGTTCACCATCTCGCTGCACATCGCCGGGATGTACGCGCTCTCGCCGGTGATGGGCTGGCTGACCGACAAGACCGGCCGGCTTCCGGTCATCCTGCTGGGCCACGGACTGATCCTGCTCTCCGTGCTCGTGGCAGGCTTCGGCCAGGCCGCGCCAGTGCTGGTGACGATCGGCCTGGTGCTGCTGGGGCTGGGCTGGTCCGCGGCCACGATCGCAGGCTCCACCCTGCTCGCCGAGAGCGTCGCCGGCGACGAGCGCGTCCTCGTCCAGGGCGTCTCGGACACCATGATGGGCGTCGCCGGCGCCGTCGGCGCAGGGTTCTCCGGGCTGGTGATGAGCGGCGTCGGCTACCAGGGCCTCAACCTGGCGGCAGCCGCCGTCGCCGCGGTGGTGTTCGCCGTCGCCCTCCGCGCGACTGGCCGGAACCGCGCCGTGCGGCCACCGGCCTAGCCGCCGGGCTCGGCACCGGCCTAGGCCCCGGACGGACCGCCAGGTTCCGTCCCGCCTGTAGTCCTGTGTTCAGTCCCGGACGGACCGGGTCAGGCCAAGGAGCCGAGCGAAGATGCCCTCGCCGTCGTCCGCGATGCCGTCATGGTGGAAGTCAGCGGACTCCCAGACCTGCAGGCCCCGGACGGCCGCGGCCGTCTCAAGCGACAGTCCGCGGTCGACGTAGATGTCGTCGGTGTACACGGCAGCGGCCACCGGGACCGTGTTGAGCGCGAGCCGTTCCGGGTCGTAGAGCGGGGGCCAGTCGTCCTTTTCGGCGAGGCGCCGGGCGACGTCCTGCAGCGGGCGGAGGGCGGGATCCTGCTCGAAGTACCAGGGGTAGACCATTTCGCCGGTGAGCAGCGGCTCGGGGGCCGCGGGGGAGAACTCCGGGAAATCCTGCAGCACCCGCCAGGCGGCCCAGTCCGTGGACTCGCCCTGGCCGTAGATGGATTCGTGCATCAGCGCGTACAGGGGGTTGGCTGCGCGGGACACGAGCCCGCGGACCTGGTCGAGGAACGCGTCCGAGAGGCGGTCCCCGCCGGGCGTGCCGACGAAGGCATCCTCCAGCAGGTGGTGCAGGGCATCCACCCGGGTGTTGCCGCCCAGGAAGGACCCCACCATCTGGAAGCGTTCCACGGTGAGCCGTTCGCCGTCGGGCAGGTATTCCTCCGTGTCGCGAAGGTGCCGGGCGATCCGCGTGACCGCTGCGCGGTCCTCGGGGTACCGGCCGAAGTATTCGGCGTTGCGGGCCGCCACCCGCTGGAACGTGGCCCGGTAGACCCGGTCCGCGGGCCCGGCGAGCGGCGCGAGGCCGCCGGTGATGAGGGCTTCCCGCAGGCCCTCCGGGGCGAAGGAGAGATAGCTGAGGGCACAGAAGCCGCCGTAGCTCTGCCCGTAGATCGTCCACGGCCCGGAACCCAGCGCCAGCCGGATCGCCTCGGCGTCGGCGACGATCGAGTCCGCCCGGAAATGCGCCAGGTAGGCCGCCTGGTCGGCGTCGTTCCCGCGCAGCGGCAGGGTGTTGCGGTCGACTGCGGCGGACAGGCCGGTGCCGCGCTGGTCCAGCATCAGGATGCGGAAGTCCTTGGCGGCGGCCTTGCTCCACCCGCCGAGCGCCGGGAGACGGTTGCCGCGTCCGCCCGGGCCGCCCTGCAGGTACAGCAGCCACGGGAGCTGGGCGGCCTCGTCCTCGCTGTAGTCCGCGGAGACGTACTCGCGGGCAAAGATTGTGATGGTCTCACCCGCCGGCGCGGCAGCGCGGAAGTGGTCCAGGGGCACCTCGAAGTAGTGCTCCGCCGTGCGCATCCCGCGGTATTCGTGCCGCGCCTTGACGGTGTGCGGGACGGTCAGCGGTGCGGCCTCCAGCAGGCCGGCGGCAGCGGTCCCAGCCAGTGGACCGCCTGTCAGGGGACGGCCCGCCAGGGGCAGGCCCGTCAGGGGCAGGTCAGCCATGGGCTTGGACTTTGTGCGCGGTCCCGAAGGCTTCCAGCGCGTCACCGGTCAGCCGGAAGGTGGACCATTCCTCCATCGGGCTGGCTCCAAGCTTCTTATAGAAGTTGATGGAGGGCTCGTTCCAGTCCAGGACGCTCCACTCGACGCGGGCGTAGCCGCGGTCGACGGCGGTCGCGGCGAGATGCTGCAGGAGCGCCTTGCCGTGGCCCTCGCCCCTGGCCTCGGGGCGCACGTACAGGTCCTCGAGGTAGATGCCGTGGACACCTTCCCAGGTGGAGTAGTTCAGGAACCAGAGGGCGAAGCCCCGGACCTCGCCGGCCTCGTTCTCGGCCATTGCCGCGAACACGCGCGGGTGCTCACCGAACAGGGCCTCGGTAAGCATCTCGGGGGTGTTCCGGACGGCGTCCGGCTCCTTCTCGTAGATGGCCAGGTCATGGATCATCTGCAGGATATCGGGGACATCGTTCGCCGTCGCGGGCCGGATTACACTCATCACTCGAGTTTACTAGCGCCGACCCGGTGATGCCGATCCGGTTCGCGGACCGTCAGAGCCGGTTCACTTCCGTGACACGCACGACGGCGGTTCCGGTCTCGTCCGAGGCTGCGAGGTCGACCTCCGCGGAGATGCCCCAGTCATGGTTGCCGGCCGGGTCCTCGAAGATCTGCCGGACCTTCCACCGGCCCGGCTCCTCGGTGATGATCAGCAGGCCCGGGCCGCGGGCGTCCGGGCCGGTGCCGATGTCGTCGTGTTCGTCGAAGTAGTCATCCAGGACGTCCTCCCAACGTTCGGCATCCCAGCCGGAACCGGCGTCGAGTTCGCCGAGGGCGGTGGCGTCCTCGTCCGCGAAGAGCTCCACCCGGCGGAACATCTCATTGCGGACCATCACACGGAAGGCCCGGACGTTGGAGGTCAGCGACGGCGGCGGCGGCGGGGGAGCGTCGTGCGGCGTCGGCGCCTTGCCGGAGGTCAGCTCCTCCCACTCATCGAGCAGGCTGGAGTCGACCTGGCGGACCAGTTCGCCGAGCCACGCGATGAGGTCCTCCAGGTCTTCGCGGAGGGCGTCCTGCGGGACGGTCTGCCGCAGCGCCTTGAAGCCGTCGGCGAGGTAGCGCAGCACAATGCCCTCGGACCGGGCCAGTCCGTAGAACTGGACGAACTCGCCGAAGTTCATTGCCCGTTCGTACATGTCCCGGACGATGGACTTGGGCGCGAGCTCGAAGTCGCCGATCCACGGGGCGGCCCGGCGGTAGACATCAAACGCCTCGCCGAGGAGCTCCGCGAGCGGCTGCGGGTAGCTGACTTCCTCCAGCATGGCCATGCGCTGGTCGTAGTCGATGCCGTCGGCCTTCATCGCGCCGATCGCCTCGCCGCGCGCCTTCTTCAGCTGCGCGGACAGGATCTGCCGGGGCTTCTCCAGCGTGGACTCAATCACGGACACGACGTCGAGGGCATACGACGGCGACTCCGGGTCCAGCAGCTCCAGGGCCGCGAGGGCGAAGGGGGACAGCGGCTGGTTCAGGGCGAAGTTGGCCTGCAGATGGACCGTCAGGCGGACCGTGCGGCCGTCCGCGCCCTGCTCCTGCTCCGGGATCCGCTCCACGACCCCGGCGGCCAGGAGTTCCCGGTAGATGCCAAGGGCCTTCTTCATGAGCTGCAGCTGGGATGACCGCGGCTCATGGTTTTCGGTCAGCAGGCGGCGGGCGGCCTTGAACGGATCGCCCGGCCGTTCCATCAGGTTCATCAGCATCGCGTGGGTCACGCTGAAGCTGGACGTCAGCGGATCCGGGACCGACTCCACGAGGCGCTTGTAGGTCGGTTCGCCCCAGGAGACGAAGCCCTCGGGCGGTTTCTTCTTGACCACCTGGCGGAGCTTCTTCTGGTCGTCGCCGAACTTCGCCGTGGCCTTGGCCATTGCCTTGACGTTCTCCGTGACGTGTTCCGGGGCCTGCACGACGACGGTCCCGGCGGTGTCGTAGCCGGCCCGGCCGGCGCGGCCGGCGATCTGGTGGAACTCCCGGGAGTTCAGCAGCCGGGTGCGGACGCCGTCGTACTTGCTCAGCGCCGTGAGCAGCACGGTGCGGATGGGGACGTTGATGCCCACGCCGAGGGTGTCGGTGCCGCAGATGACCTTCAGCAGCCCGGCCTGGGCGAGCTGCTCCACGAGCCGGCGGTATTTGGGCAGCATACCGGCGTGGTGGACGCCGATGCCGTGCCGGACCAGCCGGTTGAGCGTCTTGCCGAAACCGGCCGCGAAGCGGAACCCGGCGATCAGCTCCGCGATTTTGTCCTTCTCCTCGCGGGTGCAGACGTTGATGCTCATCAGGTTCTGGGCCCGGTCGATCGCCTCCACCTGGCTGAAGTGCACCACGTAGACGGGGACCTGCTTCGTCGCGAGGAGTTCCTCGAGCGTCTCGTGCACGGGCGTCTGCTCGTAGTAGTAGTGCAGCGGGATGGGCCGCTCCATCGAACTGACGGTCGTCGTCGGCCGGCCGGTCAGCTCGGTGATGCCGGCCTCGAAGCGGCTCATGTCGCCGAGCGTGGCGGACATCAGCAGGAACTGCGCCTGGGGGAGTTCCAGCAGCGGGACCTGCCAGGCCCAGCCGCGCTGCGGGTCGGAGTAGAAGTGGAATTCGTCCATGATGACGGCGCCGAGCTCCGCGGCGGCGCCTTCGCGGAGGGCGATGTTGGCCAGGATTTCCGCCGTGCAGCAGATGATCGGGGCGTCCTGGTTGACGCCGGAGTCGCCGGTGATCATGCCCACGTTCTCGGCGCCGAAGATCTCGCACAGGGCGAAGAACTTCTCCGAGACGAGGGCCTTGATCGGTGCGGTGTAGTAACTGCGCTGCCCTCGGGCCATGGCCTGGAAGTGCACCGCGATCGCGACGAGGGACTTCCCCGATCCGGTGGGGGTCGCCAGGATGACATTGGCGCCGGCGGCAAGCTCCATGACGGCCTCGTCCTGGGCGGTGTACAGGGCCAGCCCGCGGGTTTCCGTCCACTCGACAAAGCGGGTGTAGAGCTCGTCCGGGTCCAGGCCGGTCCGGCCGGGGACTCGGGCGGCCGGGGCGGGGAGCTGATCAACAAGTTTCATTGCTCACCAGCTTAGTGGCCGGTGCGCTAGGGTCGCGCGCCTCCTAGGCGGCCGTTCCGGCCGGGGTTAGGCTTCGGAGGTCGCGTCGTTCGCCGGTGACTGGAGGAAGCAGTGAAATGGGATCCCGCCAAGTACGTGCAGTTCGGGGACTACCGGGACAGGCCGTACTTTGATCTGACCGCCCGGGTCCATGCGGACGCGCCACGTTCCGTCGTCGACCTCGGCTGCGGTCCCGGGAACCTGACAGCCACCCTCGCCGAGCGCTGGCCCCTGGCCCGGGTCTCCGGCCTGGACTCCTCGGCGGAAATGCTGGCCCAGGCTGCCGGCCTAGCGGAGCGGCTGCCCAATTTGTCCTTCGGCGAGGCGGACATCGCCGGCTGGATGCCCGCCGCGGACACGGACGTCGTCGTCACCAACGCCGCGCTGCAGTGGGTTCCGGGCCACCGGGACATGCTGCCCGGCTGGCTCGCGGCGCTCCGCCCCGGCGCCTGGTTCGCGCTGCAGGTCCCCGGGAACTTCAATTCGCCCTCGCACACGCTGATGCGCGGGCTGGCGGAGTCCGCGGCGTGGGCGGGACGGCTCGCCGGGGTGCTGCGCCACGATGACGTTGTGGGCGAGCCGGACGACTATCTGGCCATCATGCTCGACGCCGGGTGCGACGCGGACGCGTGGGAGACGACGTACTTCCAGCTCCTCCCGGGCGCGAACCCCGTCCTGGAGTGGGTCCGCGGCACGGGACTCCGGCCCGTGCTCGCGGCGCTGTCCGCCGCGGACGCCCGTGAGTTCGAAGCCGAATACTCGGCGTTGCTGGCGGAGGCCTACCCGGCCGGGCCGCACGGCACCGTGTTCCCGTTCCGGCGGATCTTCGCCGTGGCCCGGAAGCGGGCCTGATCCGCAGCCGGGTTCCGGACCGGCAGGCAGGCCGGACAGCGTATGACAACGGAGCACTGTGTGAGAGTGCTTACAATGTCGAGGCAGCGTGGGGGCGGCTGCCTTGGTCGATCCCGATCCGTGCCCTGACGTAGCGATGGAGGTTCGGTGCTTATTGGTCTGACGGGCCGGCTGCTGGCCGCCCACAAGGGGACCGTGCTGGCCATCGTGGTCCTGCAGCTTGTGCAGACCACCGCGAACCTTCTCCTACCCACCCTCAACGCGGCCATCATTGACGACGGGATCGTCGGCGGCGACATCCCGGAGATCCTGAACCTGGGTTCCTGGATGGCCGCGATCGCCTGTGTGCAGGTGGCGGCGGCGATCGCGGCCGGGTATCTCGGCGCTGTCGTGGCGATGGAGCTCGGCCGGAAACTGCGCGAAGAACTGTTTGCCAAGGTGCAGTCCATGTCCTCCCAGGAAGTCGGCGCGTTCGGCGCCGCCAGCCTGGTCACCAGGGCCACCAACGACGTCGCGCAGATCCAGAACCTCATGGTCCTCGTGTTCACGATGCTGGTCGCGGCGCCCGCCATCTTCATCGGCGGCATCGTGCTGGCCGTGCACCAGGACATCGCCCTGTCCGGCATCGTCGTCGCGGTCATTCCGGTGCTCGCGGTCATTATGGTCCTGATCGTGCGCCGCCTGGTCCCGCTCTACCGCCAGGGCCAGGAACTCATCGACCGGATCAGCCGGGTGCTGCGGGAGCAGATCATCGGCGCCAACGTCATCCGGGGCTTTGTCCGCCAGGGGCATGAGATGAGGCGCTTCGACGGGGCCAACCGGGACCTGACCCGGAACAACCTGCGTTCGGCGCTGCTCGTCGCGGGAATGATGCCGCTGATCATGTTCGTGGTCAATCTGTCCTCGGTCGGTGTGGTCTGGTTCGGCGGGCACCGGATCCAGTCCGGCGACATGCGGCTGGGCGCGCTGACGGCGTTCATCGCCTATATCCTGCAGATCCTGATCGCGATCATGATGGCGATGTACGTCTTTATGACGGCGCCCCGCGCGGCTGCCTGCGCCGAACGGATCCAGGCGGTGCTGGACACGGCGCCGGCGATCACGGACGGCCCGGGCGGGTCGGCGCCCGAGGGCAATGCCGTGGAGTTCAGCGACGTGTCCTTCGCGTACCCCGGAGCCGAGGCCCCGGTCCTGGACGGCATCAGCTTCACGGCTGCTCCCGGGGCCGTGACGGCGGTCATCGGCGCCACCGGGAGCGGCAAGACCACCCTGCTGAACCTGCTGCCCAGGTTCCTGGAGGCCACTGGCGGGCACATCAGCATCGGCGGTTGCGATGTCCGCGGCCTGCCCCTGGCGGCGCTGCGGAGCCTGGTCGCCGTCGTTCCCCAGCACTCGTATTTGTTCTCCGGAACGCTCGCCGGGAACCTGAGGATGGCGGCACCCGCTGCGACGGACAAGGATCTCTGGCAGGTGCTGGACGCCGCGCAGGCCGCGGAGTTCGTCCGGGAGCTGCCGCTGGGCCTGGAGTCACCGGTGAGCCAGGGCGGCACGAATTTTTCCGGCGGTCAGCGGCAGCGGCTGTGCATCGCGCGCGCGCTCCTGCGCCGGGCTCCCGTGTACGTGTTCGACGACAGCTTTTCGGCGCTGGACTACGGCACCGACTACCGGCTCCGCGAGGCGATGGCCCCGCTGCTGCACACGGCCACCGTGCTGATCGTGGCCGAACGGGTCGCCACGATCGTGGACGCCGGACTGATCCTGGTCCTCGAAGACGGCCGGGTCGTGGCGCAGGGAACACATCACCAGCTGATGGAGTCCTCGCCGAGCTACCGGGAGATCGCAGCGTCGCAACTGGTGCTGGAGGAAACCCTGTGACCCGTGAACCGGCGCTCGACGCCCGGACCGACGCACCCGCCGCCCGTGGCACCCGGGATCAGCCCCTGGAGGACGCGACGCTGGGGGACTCGACCCTGGTGGACCCGCCCTCCGGCGGCGGCAGCACATCCCTCCCGGTCGTGTCCCCTGAGGACGCCGGGACAGGCGGCCGGTTCCGCTGGCGCACGGCCGGACGGCTGCTCGGGCTGCTGCGGCCATCGAAGTGGCGGATGGTCGGCGTCATCGCCGCCACCTGCGCCTTTGTGGTGCTCAATGTGGCGGCGCCAAAAATCCTGGGCGACGCCACCGACGTCGT
Organism: Pseudarthrobacter oxydans; assembly: GCF_030812335.1. Classification (GTDB taxonomy): domain Bacteria; phylum Actinomycetota; class Actinomycetes; order Actinomycetales; family Micrococcaceae; genus Arthrobacter; species Arthrobacter oxydans_B. The sequence goes on along the minus strand of NZ_JAUSSN010000009.1, from coordinate 35,123 downwards.
CGTCGAGGGTGTGGTCGGCGGATCCTTCGACCAGGGGAAACTGGGCGCCCTGCTGGCAACGGTGTCCGTCATGTATCTGGGGGCTTCCGTCTTCAGCTGGATCCAGGGAACTCTGACGGCCGTGGCCGTGCAGCGGCTGGGCTACGGGCTGAGAGCCTCGGTCGAGGAGAAACTCCACGTCCTGCCGTCCAGCCATTTCGACGAGCAACACCGCGGGGACGTGCTGAGCCGCGCCACGAACGACGTCGACAACATCGCCCAGGCCCTCAACCAGCTCCTCAACCAGCTGATCCTGTCGCTGCTGATGCTCTCCGGGGCCCTGGCCATGATGCTGTGGCTCTCCCCGGTCCTGGCCATGATCGCGCTGGTCTCCGTCCCGGTGTCCACCCTCCTCACCGTCCTGGTGGCCCGGAAATCCCAGGCGCACTTCACCGAGCAGTGGGGGAGCACGGGCGAGCTGAACGCACAGCTGGAGGAGTTCTTCACCGGCCACGAGGTCCTCAAGGCCTTCGGACGGCAGGAGGCGGCCGCGGCCAGCTTCAAGGACGGCAACGACAAGCTGTGCCGCGCCAGTGCCCGCGCCCAGTACGTGTCCGGCGCCGTGCAGCCCCTTATGGTCCTGGTGTCCAACCTCAACTACGTCGCGGTCGCCGTCGTCGGCGCGCTCCAGGTCCTGTCCGGCGCCCTGACCATCGGCGGCCTTCAGGCCTTCTTCCAGTTCAGCCGGCTCTTCAGCCAGCCGATGGGGCAGATCGGCGGAATGCTGACGCTCATGCAGTCCTGCCTCGTGTCGGCCGGGCGGGTCTTTGAGCTCCTCGACGCACCGGAGATCCCGCCGGAACCTGCTCCGCGTCCGGCGGCGGGGACCTCAGCGGCGGGAATGGCGGGGGCCTCCGCCGTCGGGCCGGCCGGCACCGGGGTGCCGGCGTCCGGGGCCGCCGGCCGGGTCACGTTTGAGCGTGTCACCTTCGGCTACCGCCCCGGCTCGCCCGTGGTCCGGGACCTGTCCTTCGCCGTGGAGCCGGGGCAGACCGTGGCGATCGTGGGGCACACCGGCGCCGGCAAGACGACTGTGGTGAACCTCCTCATGCGGTTCTACGAACTGGATTCCGGCCGGATCACGGTCGACGGGGCGGACATCGCCGCGCTCCCGCGGGATGAACTGCGGGCAAATTTCGGCACGGTGCTGCAGGACACGTGGCTGTTCACCGGCACCATCCGGGACAACATCGAGTACGGCCGCCCCGGCGCGGACGACGCCGACATCGTGGCCGCGGCGCGGGCCAGCCACGTGGACCAGTTCGTCCGGGCCCTGCCCGGCGGCTACGCCACGATGCTCGGCAACGACGGCGACTCGCTGAGCCGCGGCCAGCGGCAGCTGATCTCGATGGCCAGGGCACAATTGGCCGGGCGCAGCATCCTGGTCCTCGACGAGGCCACCAGCTCCGTGGACAGCCGCACCGAGGCGCAGATCCGGCAGGCCATGCGGCGGCTCCGGCAGGGACGCACCAGCTTCGTGATTGCCCACCGCTTGTCCACCGTCCGGGACGCTGATCTAATTCTCGTCATGGACCAAGGACAGATCGTTGAACAGGGCACCCACCGGCAACTCATGGCCAGGGGCGGGCTGTACCTGAATCTGTACGAGGCGCAGTTCGCCCGCCGCGAACACCGCACCCCCACCCAGGAGCCGGGACAGTGACCCCCACCGGGACGTCCATCACACCGTTCCCCGGTGCCTGGCGGCCCAACCCGGGCAGCTCCGTCCCGCTGTTCGAACAGCTCCGGCTCAACATTATTGAACGGGCGGACAACGGCACCCTGGCGCCCGGGACCAAGCTTCCTGCCGTCCGGAGCCTGGCCGGCGAACTGGGCGTCGCGCCGCATACCGTGGCCCGTGCCTACAAGGAACTGGAGGCGGCCGGGGTCGTGCTGACCAGGGGCCGGAACGGTACGGTGGTGTGCGCCCGGGACGAGGCCTGGAGCTCGCTCTCCGAGGCCGCCGCCGAGTTCGCCGCCGCAGCAAAAGCCCAGGGCGCCAGCTTCGCCGAGGCTGTGCAGCTGCTCGCCGCCGCCTATGACCGCGAGTAGCGCACCTTTAACACAGCAGGCGGCCTGACCCGCCCGGCGGCGCGGCCCGAAATGGAAATTCGAAGAAGTTTTCGATTAGCATTGGTAGCGTGCCTAAAGCCGTAGCTGAAGATCCAGCCGTTGATTCCCCGCCCTCCGCAGTTCAGGAGAGCCCAGTTCCGCTGGACGCCGCTCCGCTGAGTCCGGTCAAACCGGGCCGCGCGGAGGATTCCCGCCCCGCGGTGAAACGCCCGGACATGTCCCGGCTCATTGTCAAGGGAGCGCGTGAGCACAACCTGCGCAACGTCGACCTGGACCTGCCCCGCGACTCCATGATCGTCTTCACCGGGCTCTCCGGTTCGGGCAAGTCGTCCCTGGCCTTCGACACGATCTTCGCCGAGGGCCAGCGCCGGTACGTTGAATCCCTGTCCGCCTACGCCCGGCAGTTCCTGGGCCAGGTGGACAAGCCCGACGTCGACTTCATCGAGGGCCTCTCGCCCGCGGTGTCCATCGACCAGAAGTCCACCAGCAAGAACCCCCGCTCCACTGTGGGCACGATCACCGAGATTTACGACTACATGCGCCTGTTGTGGGCCCGTGTCGGCCGTCCGTACTGCCCCGTCTGCGGGGAGCTCGTCGCGAAGCAGACCCCGCAGCAGATCGTCGACCAGCTGCTGGAACTGCCGGAGGGCACCCGCTTCCAGGTCCTGGCACCGGTGGTCCGCGGCCGCAAGGGCGAATTCGTCGAACTGTTCAAGGAACTCACCGCGAAGGGCTACTCGCGGGCGCGGGTCGATGACAAGCTCATTCAGCTGAGCGATCCCCCCAAGCTGGGCAAGCAGTTCAAGCACACCATCGAAGTGGTCGTGGACCGCCTCGTCGTCAAGGAGGGCATCAGGCAGCGGCTCACCGACTCGGTGGAAACCGCGCTCGGCCTGGCCGAGGGGCGGATCCTGGCCGAATTCGTCGACCTTGAAGCTGACGACCCGGAGCGGATCAGGGCGTTCTCCGAACACCTCGCCTGCCCCAACGAACACCCCCTCGCGATCGACGAGATCGAGCCCCGCTCGTTCTCCTTCAACAACCCCTTCGGCGCCTGCCCGGCCTGCAGCGGCATCGGCACGAAGCTGGAAGTCGATGAGGAACTCATCATCCCGAACGGGGAACTGTCCCTCGCGGAAGGGGCCATCGCCCCATGGTCCCTCGGCACCGCCACGACCGAGTACTGGAACCGCCTCCTCGGCGGCCTCGCCAAGGAACTCGGTTTCTCGATGACTACCCCGTGGGACAAGCTCTCCGAGGACGCCCGCCAGACCGTCCTGCACGGCAAGGACCACAAAGTCGTTGTGCAGTACCGCAACCGCTTCGGCCGGGAACGCAAATACAGCACCGGCTTCGAGGGCGTCATCCAGTACGTCCACCGCAAGCACCTCGAAACGGACTCGGACTCGGCCCGCGACCGGTACGAGGAATACATGCGGCAGATCCCGTGCCCGGTCTGCAACGGCGCGCGCCTGAACCCGGCGTCGCTCTCGGTGCTGATCAACGGCAAGTCCATTGCCGCGGTCGCGGCAATGCCGATGCGCGAATGCGCCCACTTCCTGGACAACCTCGTCCTCACCGGCCGCGAAGCCCAGATCGCGAACCAGGTCCTCAAGGAGATCCAGGCCCGCCTGACGTTCCTGCTCGACGTCGGCCTGGAGTACCTGAACCTGGAGCGCCCGTCCGGCACCCTGTCCGGCGGCGAAGCCCAGCGCATCCGGCTGGCCACCCAGATCGGCTCCGGCCTAGTGGGCGTGCTCTACGTCCTGGACGAGCCGTCCATCGGCTTGCACCAGCGGGACAACCGCCGCCTGATCGAAACCCTTACCCGGCTGCGGGACCTCGGCAACACCCTGATCGTGGTGGAACACGACGAGGACACCATCCAGGAGGCCGACTGGGTGGTGGACATCGGACCGGGAGCCGGCGAACACGGCGGCATGGTGGTCCACTCCGGGTCCTACAAGGAGCTGCTCGAGAACACCGAATCACTCACCGGGGACTACCTCTCCGGCCGGAAACGGATTGAAATCCCCAAGAAGCGCCGCAAGTACGACAAGAAACGCGAACTCAAGGTCGTCGGCGCCAAGGAGAACAACCTCCTGAACGTGGACGCCACCTTCCCGCTGGGCCTGTTCACCGCGGTGACCGGCGTCAGCGGCTCCGGCAAGTCCACCCTGGTCAACGAGATCCTCTACAAGGTCCTGGCCAACAAGCTCAACGGCGCCAAACAGGTGGCAGGGCGGCACAAGTCCATCCAGGGCCTGGAGCACCTCGACAAGGTCGTCCATGTCGACCAGAGCCCGATCGGCCGGACCCCGCGGTCCAACCCGGCGACCTACACGGGTGTCTTTGACAACATCCGCAAGCTCTTCGCCGAGACCACCGAAGCCAAAGTCCGCGGCTACCTGCCGGGCCGGTTCTCCTTCAACGTCAAGGGCGGCCGCTGCGAGGCGTGCTCCGGCGACGGCACGCTGAAGATCGAAATGAACTTCCTGCCGGACGTCTACGTGCCCTGCGAGGTGTGCCACGGCGCCCGGTACAACCGCGAAACCCTGGAAGTCCACTACAAGGGCAAAACGATCGCCGATGTCCTGAACATGCCGATCGAGGAAGGCGCGGAGTTCTTCGCAGCCTTCTCGCCGATCGCCCGGCACCTCAGGACCCTCGTCGACGTCGGACTCGGCTACGTCCGGCTGGGCCAGCCCGCCACGACGCTCTCCGGCGGTGAGGCGCAGCGCGTCAAGCTCGCGGCGGAGCTGCAGAAACGCTCCAATGGGCGCAGCATCTACGTGCTGGACGAACCCACCACGGGCCTGCACTTCGAGGACATACGGAAGCTCCTCCTGGTCCTCCAGGGCCTCGTGGAAAAGGGCAACACGGTCATCACGATCGAGCACAACCTCGACGTCATCAAGAGCGCGGACTGGATCGTGGACCTGGGCCCCGACGGCGGGTCCGGCGGCGGCCGGATTGTCGCCTCCGGAACCCCGGAACAGGTGGCCAAGTCCACGGAAAGCCACACGGCGGCCTTCCTCGCCGAAATCCTGGCCTGACGACCGCACGGCGCCGGTGTCTCCGCGGATTTGCCGCGGAGGCACCGGCCCCCCGCCACAGATACATTCCCACCGGGGCATGTGAGTTTCTGGCATCCGTGCTCTCGTGAGAAACTAGGCCGGTGACGCAAACAACAGTGCCCGTAATCTTCGACCTGGACGGCACTCTTGTCGATCCGGCCGGAGGGATAACGGACGGAATCGCGGCGGCCCTCACCGAGCTCGGACTCGGGGTTCCCGACAAAGCCCTGATGGATGCCATGATCGGCCCGAAACTCAGCCATTCCCTCACGGACATCGCCGGGGTACCGGCCGAGCGGCTGGACGACGCCATCCGCATCTACCGCGCGCACTACCGCGCCACCGGCATCGGCCAAAGCCTGCTGTACCCGGGAATCCGGGCGCTGCTGGAATCCTTCGTCGAGGCGGGCCGGCCCATCGCCGTCGCCACCCAGAAACCCGAGGGCATCGCCCGGACCGTCCTGGAGCACCACGGCATCGCCGCGCTGTTCCACACCATCCGCGGCTCGGCCGCCGACGAGGCGGCAGCGGCCGGGGTGCCGTCCGGGAAGGCGGCGATCGTGGCCGCGGCACTGGCGGACCTGGCCAACGACCACGGCGTGGACACCCGGAATGCCGTGATGGTGGGGGACCGGGCGCAGGACGTGGCCGGGGCGGCTGCCAATGGAATCGACTGCATCGGCGTAGGCTGGGGCTTCGCTCCGGACGGCGAACTGGACGCGGCCGGCGCGGTGGAGATCGTGCACAGCAGCGCAGCCCTCCACAAGACCATTGCCCGGCGGGATCCGGGGCGGGCAGCCGCCGTGACCCCGGACGCAGTGACCGCTGACCCGATGACCGACGCCGCAGACGAGGTGCACACCGATGGCAATGTTTGATGCAATCCGCTGGACCACGCGGGGCCTGGTGACCTCGACGTGCCGGCCCACGGTCATCGGACTCGAAAACGTGCCCAAGGAGGGCCCGTTCATCGTGGCCCCCAACCACTTGTCCTTCCTGGACAGCGTCATCGTCCAGGCGCTCATGCCCCGCCCCGTGGCCTTCTTCGCCAAAGCGGAATATTTCACCACCGGCGGGGTCAAGGGCAAGGTGATGAAATCCTTCTTCGAGGCTGTCGGCTCCATCCCGGTCGAACGCGGCGAACAGGCCGCCAGTGTCCAGGCGCTTAAAACCCTGCTGGCCATCCTCGACTCCGGCAAGGGCGTCGGCATCTACCCGGAGGGAACACGCTCCCGCGACGGCATCCTCTACCGTGGCCGCACCGGCGTCGGCTGGCTTGCCCTGACCACGGGCGCCCCGGTGATCCCGGTCGGACTGATCGGCACCGAGCACCTCCAGCCGGCGGACAGCAAGTCGGTCAAGCCGCAGCACTTCACCATGAAAGTCGGTGCACCGCTGTACTTCGACAAGACCGGTCCGGACCACTCCCTGCCCGCCCGCCGGCAGGCCACCGACCGCATCATGGACGCGATCGCGGAACTCAGCGGCCAGGAACGCTCCACGAGCTACAACCAGAGCAAATCCGTTGATTAAAAAGAGGACCAGCACGCCCTGACGGCCAGGCCCCGTCCGGGGAACGGCCTCAGGCTCAGTAGACTTGAACTGTGGCAGATCCAGCGAGTTACCGACCCCAGACGGGTGAGATTCCGACCAATCCGGGCGTGTACCGCTTCCGCGACCCGCACGGCCGGGTCATCTATGTCGGCAAGGCCAAGAACCTCCGTGCTCGGCTGAACTCCTACTTCGCCAACCCGGCCGGGCTGCTCCCCAAAACCTACGCGATGGTCCATGCGGCCAGCAGCGTCGAGTGGACCGTCGTCGGCAGCGAGCTCGAGTCGCTGCAGCTCGAATACACCTGGATCAAGGAATTCAAGCCCCGGTTCAACGTGATGTTCCGGGACGACAAAAGCTACCCCTACCTGGCCGTCTCGATGGCGGAGAAGTACCCCCGCGTCCAGGTCCTGCGCGGCGAACGCCGCAAGGGCACCCGCTACTTCGGCCCCTATACCGCCGGTGCGATCCGCGACACGATGGACACCCTGCTGCGTGTCTTCCCCGTCCGCAGCTGCAGCCCCGGCGTCCTGAAACGGGCCGAGGCCAGCGGCAGGCCCTGCCTGCTCGGCTACATCGACAAGTGCGCGGCTCCCTGCGTCGGCCGCATCTCCGCCGAGGACCACCGCGCCCTGGCCGAGGACTTCTGCACCTTCATGGGCGGCGAGGCCAAGCCGTTCGTCACGCGGCTGGAAAAGGACATGGCCGCCGCCGTGGCGGAACTGGACTACGAGCGTGCCGCGCGGATCCGCGACGACATTGTCGCCCTCAAGAAGGTGTTCGAACGCAACGCCGTCGTCCTCGCCGAGGGCACCGACGCCGATGTCTTTGCACTGCACGAGGATGAACTCGAAGCCGCCGTGCAGGTCTTCCACGTCCGCGGCGGCCGGATCCGCGGCCAGCGCGGCTGGGTCGTCGAAAAGGTCGAGGACTCGACCACGCCCGATCTTGTTGAGCACCTGCTCCAGCAGGTGTACGGCGAGGAGGCCGGCCTGCAGGGCAGGCTGCCCCGCGAGGTCCTCGTCCCGACGGAGCCCAGCAACGCCGCGGAGCTGGCGCAGTGGCTCAGCGGGCTGCGCGGGGCGAGGGTCGATGTCCGTGTGCCGCAGCGCGGGGACAAGGCCGCCCTGCTGTCCACCGTCCGGGACAACGCCGAGCACGCCCTCAAGCTGCACAAATCCCGCCGCGCCGGCGATCTGACCCTGCGGTCCCAGGCGCTGCAGGAACTGCAGGAGGCCCTCGAACTGCCGGTCGCGCTGATGCGGATCGAATGCTTCGACATCTCGCACGTCCAGGGCACCAACGTGGTCGGGTCCATGGTGGTGGTCGAGGACGGGCTGCCGAAGAAGTCCGAATACCGGAAGTTCTCCGTCACCGGCGCCGCCGCCACGGACGACACCGCGGCCATGCATGACGTCCTGACCCGGCGGTTCCGGAACTACCTCCAGGAGAAGACCGTGCTGGCGGACGCCGCCCGGCAGCCGGGCCATCAGGCCCTGCTCAACGCCACGGCCGACGCCGCCGTTGCGGCTTCCTCCGCGGTGGCCGTCGCCGACACAACGACCCCCGCGCCGCGGACCAGGTTCGCCTACCCGCCCAACCTCGTGGTGGTCGACGGCGGCAAGCCGCAGGTCAACGCGGCCGCCCGCGCCCTGGCCGAACTGGGCATCGACGATGTCTACGTCGTCGGGCTCGCCAAACGGCTCGAGGAGGTCTGGCTGCCGGACAGCGACTTCCCGGTGATCCTGCCGCGCGCCTCGGCCGGGCTGTACCTGCTGCAGCGCGTCCGCGACGAGGCCCACCGCTTCGCGATTTCCTTCCACCGGCAGAAGCGCGGCAAGGCGATGACCGTGTCCGCGCTCGACGGTGTGCCCGGCCTCGGCGAGTCCAAGCGCAAGGCCCTGCTCGCCCAGTTTGGCTCGGTCAAGAGCATCAGGACGGCCAGCGTCGAGGAACTCACCGGCGCCAAGGGGATCGGCCCGTCGCTGGCTGCGGCGATCGTCCGGCACTTCACCGACGACGACGGCGGTTCCGCCACCGTCCCCGCCATCAACATGACCACCGGCGAAATCCTGGAAACTTAGCTAGCCCCGGCAAACTTAGCTAGGGTAGGGACTTGGGAAACGGCGCGGGGCGGTTCATCGCACCGCGGGCCGCGCCCGGCAGCAATCGCGAACAACAGCACAGCAGAACGGGGCTTCACTGATGGCAGAGTCGACGGCAGGATCCGGAACGGAGCCGGACGGCATGACGCCGGTCAAACCCGTCGAGGCCGAACTGCTCGTGGTGACGGGCATGTCGGGAGCCGGCCGGAGCACTGCCTCGGACGCGTTGGAGGACCACGGCTGGTACGTCGTGGAAAACCTCCCCCCGCAGATGCTCGGCACGCTAGCGGAAATCGTGTCCCACGCGCCGGGTTCCATTTCCAAGCTCGCGGTCGTGATGGACGTCCGCAGCAAGGAGCTGTTCGCTGACATCCGCACCGCCCTGCGCAACCTGGAAGCCAGCGGCGTCGGGTTCCGGGTGCTGTTCCTCGACGCGAACGACGACGTCCTCGTCCGCCGCTTCGAGCAGGGCCGGCGCCCCCACCCGCTGCAGGGCGGCGGCAGGATCCTGGACGGCATCGCCGCCGAACGTGAACTGCTGCACGAACTCCGCACGTCCGCCGACATCGTGCTGGACACGTCCACCCTGAACGTCCACGGCCTCGCCACCGCGATCACCGAACTGTTCAGCGAAACCGGGCCCGTGGCCCTCCGCCTGAACGTGATGAGCTTCGGCTTCAAATACGGGCTCCCGGTCGACGCCAACTTCGTCGCCGACGCCCGCTTCATCCCCAACCCGCACTGGGTGCCGGCGCTGCGCCCGCACACCGGGCTGGACCGGGACGTCAGCGACTACGTGCTGGAGGCGCAGGGCGTCAGCAACTTCGTGGAACGCTATGTGCTGGCCCTCGAACCGGTCCTCGACGGCTATCGCCGGGAGAACAAGCACTACGCCACGATCGCCGTCGGCTGCACCGGCGGCAAACACCGCTCGGTCGCCGTCGCCGTCGAGCTGTCCCGCCGGCTCGCGCAGTACCCGCGGGTCACCGTGACCACCACCCACCGGGACCTGGGCCGCGAATAATGGCGCTGCTCACCGGGCCACTGCCGCTCGTCCCTCCGGCCAGCGCCGCCTTTGCCAGCCAGCAGGACAAAGGTCCCTCCGTCGTGGCGCTCGGCGGCGGCCACGGCCTCGCCGCGTCGCTGTCGGCGCTGCGCCTGCTCACGTCCGAGCTGACCGCCGTCGTCACCGTCGCGGACGATGGCGGGTCCTCGGGCAGGCTGCGCGAGGAGTACGGCGTCCTGCCGCCCGGCGACCTCCGGATGGCGCTGTCGGCGCTCTGTGACGACACCGACTGGGGCCGCACGTGGCGCGACGTCATGCAGCACCGCTTCGCGCCCGGCAAGGGCCGCGGCGGTTCCCTCGACGAACACGCCATGGGCAATCTGCTGATCGTGACCCTGTGGGAGCTCCTCGGCGACACGGTGGCTGGCCTGAAGTGGGCCGGCGCGCTGCTGGGCGCCCGCGGGGAGGTCCTGCCGATGTCCAGTGTCCCGCTGACCATCGAGGGCCAGGTCCGGGTCACCGCGCCGGACGGCAGCCAGGCGCTGCAGACCCTGACCGGCCAGGCGAAGTGCGCCGTCGCCGGTTCGCTGGAACGCGTCCGGCTGCTGCCCGAGAACGCCCCCGCCTGCATCGAGGCGCTCACCGCGATCGAACTCGCCGACTGGGTCATCCTGGGCCCCGGCTCCTGGTACACCTCCGTACTGCCGCACCTGCTGCTGCCGGAAATGCGCGATGCGCTCTGCAACACGGCCGCCCGCCGGTGCCTCACCATGAACCTCGCCACGGACACCAAGGAAACCCTCGGCATGTCCGCCGCCGACCATTTGCGGGTGCTCCGGGACTACGCCCCGGACTTCACGATCGACGTCGTCCTGGCCGATCCGGCCTCCGTGACGGACCGCGCCGATTTCGAACGGGCGGCCGGGATGCTGGGTGCGGAGGTGGTGTTGGGTAAAGTGGGGGCGTCGAGCCGCCGGCCGATCCACGACCCGCTGCGTCTGGCAACGGCGTACCACGACATTTTCGGGAACAGGTAGGAAAAGTGCCATGGCACTGACAGCATCAGTCAAGGAAGAACTTTCCCGGCTGGACATCAAGAAGTCCTCGGTCCGCAAGGCTGAAGTGTCCGCCATGCTTCGCTTCGCCGGCGGACTCCACATCATCTCCGGCCGGATCGTGATCGAGGCCGAAGTGGACCTCGCCTCGACCGCGCGGCGGCTGCGCGCCGCCATCGCCGAGGTTTACGGGCACCAGAGCGAGATCATTGTCGTCTCCGGCGGCGGGCTGCGCCGCGGCAGCCGCTACGTCGTCCGGGTGGTGCGCGACGGCGAGGCCCTCGCGCGCCAGACCGGCCTGCTGGACGCCAGGGGCCGGCCGGTCCGCGGGCTGCCCTCGGTTGTGGTGAACGGATCCGCCGCCGACGCCGAGGCCGTCTGGCGCGGCGCCTTCCTGGCCCACGGCTCCCTCACCGAGCCCGGCCGGTCCTCCGCCATGGAGGTCACCTGCCCCGGCCCCGAATCGGCCCTGGCCCTCGTGGGCGCGGCCCGCCGGCTGGGCATCCAGGCCAAGGCCCGCGAGGTCAGGGGAGTGGACCGCGTCGTGATCCGCGACGGCGACACGATCGCCGCACTGCTGACCCGGATGGGCGCCCACGACGCGCTTATGGTGTGGGAGGAAAGGCGGATGCGCAAGGAAGTCCGGGCCACCGCCAACCGGCTCGCCAACTTCGACGACGCCAACCTGCGGCGGTCGGCGCAGGCTGCAGTCGCCGCGGGCGCCCGCGTGGACCGTGCCCTGGAGATCCTCGGCGACGACGTCCCGGACCACCTGAAGTACGCCGGTGAACTCCGCGTGGCGCACAAGCAGGCCAGCCTCGACGAACTCGGCCGCCTCGCGGACCCCGTCATGACCAAGGACGCCATCGCCGGACGGATCCGCCGCCTGCTGGCCATGGCGGACAAACGCGCCCAGGACCTCGGCATCCCCGGCACGGAAGCCAATGTGACGCCGGAAATGCTCGACGAGTAGCCTCACCGGAGAAACATCTGCAGAATCGGATCGGACCGGCGGGAATACCTCAGCGAGACCGGAGGCTATGCCCACTGGATTCCGATCCAGAGACTTCCGGGTGCCACAACATCCGGATGCACAATCCGAGAGTTACCCAACGGACAACCAGTCCACGACATTGGAGGATTTTGTGACCGAGTACGTACTGCCCGAACTCAGCTATGACTACGCAGCGCTGGAGCCCCACATTTCCGCGCGGATCATGGAGCTGCACCACAGCAAGCACCACGCCGCCTACGTGGCCGGCGCCAACAACGCCCTCGCCCAGCTGGCCGAGGCACGCGACAAGGGCGACTTCGCCAACATCAACCGCCTCTCCAAGGACCTCGCGTTCCACACCGGCGGGCACATCAACCACTCGGTGTTCTGGAACAACCTCTCCCCGGACGGCGGCGACAAGCCCGAGGGTGAGCTGGCAGCCGCGATCGACGACGCGTTCGGCTCCTTCGACGCGTTCCGCGCCCAGTTCAGCGCCGCGGCGCTGGGCCTGCAGGGATCCGGCTGGGGCTTCCTGGCCTACGAGCCCATCGGCGGCAACCTTGTCATCGAGCAGCTCTACGATCAGCAGGGCAACGTCGCACTCGGCACCACCCCGCTGCTGATGCTGGACATGTGGGAGCACGCCTTCTACCTGGACTACGTCAACGTCAAGGCCGATTACGTCAAGGCTTTCTGGAACATTGTGAACTGGGCCGACGTCTCCAAGCGCTTTGACGCCGCCCGCAAGAACGCCACCGGCCTGATCACGCTCTAACACACCGTGACCTCATCCGTGTGACGGAGTTCATGCTCCTGTAACAAACTTCACAATTTGGGCCGGTTGGCTCAAATCGTGGACGGCCTGCCCCCGCACTTGCGGGGGCAGGCCAAGTTAAACGTAAGATAGGTCACGGAAGGCGGTTAGCCTTCAGCAATGTGGCTGGTCGCCCTCCGATCTGTTAATCATCTCTGCCCAATGGCGTGCGGGATCTGTTAGTTGGCTTGAGCGCCTTCTCAACTAGTCGTGCTTTGCAAAAGCACCAAGGAGACTGAAAACGTGACCACCCGTATTGGTATTAACGGCTTCGGCCGTATTGGCCGCAACTACTTCCGCGCCGCACTTGCCCAGGGGGCAGACCTCGAGATCGTGGCCGTGAACGACCTCACCAGCCCGGAAGCGCTGGCCCACCTCTTCAAGTACGACTCCGTGGGCGGCCGCCTGCAGGAGACGATCGAGGTCAAGGACGGCAACATCGTCGTCGACGGCAAGACCGTCAAGGTTCTCGCCGAGCGCGATCCGGCCAAGCTGCCCTGGGGCGAGCTCGGCGTTGACGTTGTGATCGAATCCACCGGGTTCTTCACGAAGGCCGCCGATGCGCAGAAGCACATCGATGCCGGCGCCAAGAAGGTCCTGATCTCCGCCCCCGCCTCGGACGAGGACATCACGATCGTGATGGGCGTCAACGACGGGCTCTACGACCCCGCCGCGCACCACATCATCTCCAACGCCTCCTGCACCACCAACTGCCTCGGCCCGCTGGCCAAGGTTGTCAACGACGCCTTCGGCATCGAGCGCGGCCTGATGACCACCATCCACGCCTACACCGCCGACCAGAACCTGCAGGACGGCCCGCACAAGGACCTCCGCCGCGCCCGCGCCGCCGCCATCAACATGGTCCCCACCTCCACGGGTGCGGCCAAGGCAATCGGCCTGGTCCTCCCGGAACTCAAGGGCAAGCTCGACGGCTACGCCATCCGCGTTCCCGTTCCCACCGGCTCCGCCACTGACCTGACCGTCGTCGTGTCCCGCGAAACCACCGTCGAGGAAGTCAACGCAGTCCTCAAGGCCGCCTCCGAGACTCCGGAGCTCAAGGGCCTGCTGACCTACACCGACGAGCCGATCGTCTCCTCGGACATCGTCGGCGACCCGGCGTCCTCCATCTTCGACTCCGGCCTGACCAAGGTGATCGGCAACCAGGTCAAGGTTGTTTCCTGGTATGACAACGAATGGGGCTACTCCAACCGCCTCGTGGACCTCACGGAGCTCGTCGCAGCCAAGCTGGGCTAGGGTAAGACTCATGACATTCCACACCCTCAACGAACTGATCGCTGATGGTGTCCGCGGGCGGTACGTTCTGGTCAGAAGTGACCTGAACGTGCCGCTCGACGGCTCTACAGTGACTGACGACGGCCGCATCAAGGCCTCCCTGCCAGTGCTGGCGAAGCTCACGGACGCCGGTGCCCGCGTGCTGGTCACAGCACACCTTGGCCGCCCCAAGGGCGCTCCCGAGGACAAGTACTCGCTCAAGCCCGCCGCGGCGCGGCTGGCCGAGCTTGCCGGCTTCAAGGTTTCCCTGGCGGAGGACACCGTCGGGGAGTCCGCCAAGGCATCCGCCGCGGCGCTGCAGGACGGCGAAGCCCTGATCCTCGAAAATGTGCGCTTCGACGCCCGCGAGACGTCCAAGGACGACGCCGAACGCGGCGCGTTCGCGGACGAGCTGGTGGCCCTCACCGGTTCCAACGGCGCTTTCGTGGACGATGCCTTCGGCGCCGTGCACCGCAAGCATGCCAGCGTGTACGACGTCGCCACCCGGCTGCCGTCCTACCAGGGCGACCTGGTCCGCACCGAGGTCGAGGTGCTGCGCAAGCTCACCACGGACACGCAGCGCCCCTACGTCGTCGTGCTGGGCGGGTCCAAGGTCTCGGACAAGCTCGCCGTGATCGACAACCTGATCGGCAAGGCTGACACCATCCTGGTCGGTGGCGGCATGCTGTTCACCTTCCTCGCCGCCGCGGGCCACAAAGTAGCCGGCAGCCTGCTGGAAGAGGACCAGATCCCGGTCGTGAAGGACTACCTCAAGCGCGCCGCGGACGCCGGCACCGAGTTCGTGGTTCCCACCGACGTCGTCGTGGCCAGCAAGTTCGCCGCCGACGCCGAACACGAGACCGTGCGGGCCGACGCGATTGAAGGCAGCAGCTTCGGCGCCCAGGGCATCGGCCTGGACATCGGACCGGAATCAGCGGCAGCCTTCGCCGAACGGATCAAGGGCGCCAGGACGGTGTTCTGGAACGGCCCCATGGGCGTGTTCGAGTTCGCGGCCTTCTCCGCCGGCACCCGGGCCATCGCCCAGGCGCTGACCGAGACCGGGGCGTTCACCGTCGTCGGCGGCGGCGATTCCGCAGCCGCAGTCAGGACCCTCGGATTCGCCGACGACCAGTTCGGTCACATCTCCACCGGCGGCGGCGCCAGCCTCGAGTACCTTGAAGGCAAGGAACTCCCCGGCCTGAGCGTCCTGGACCGCTAGACCCTCCAGCCGGCAGGGCGCCCATCCCAGGACGGGGCGCCCTGCTGGCTGTTCCACTGCTACGACCTTTTGGGAGACCACGTGACTACTTCAACCAACGGCACCTTCGACCGCACGCCCTTCATCGCGGGCAACTGGAAGATGAACATGGACCACGTCCAGGCCATCACCCTCCTGCAGAAACTGGCCTGGACCCTGTCCGACGCCAAGCACGACTACAGCCGGGTGGAGGTCGCCGTCTTCCCGCCGTTCACCGACCTGCGCGGCGTCCAGACCCTGGTCCAGGGCGACGAGCTGAAGATTGTCTACGGCGGCCAGGATCTCTCCCCGGCCGACTCCGGCGCCTACACGGGCGACATCTCCGGGCAGTTCCTCGCCAAGCTCGGCTGCAGCTACGTCCTCGTCGGCCACAGCGAACGCCGGACCATCCACCACGAGACGGACGAGGTGCTGAACGCCAAGACCAAGGCCGCCTTCCGTCACGGCATCACCCCGGTGCTCTGCGTCGGTGAAGGACTGGAAATCCGGCAGGCCGGAACACACGTCGACCACACGCTCGCGCAGCTCCGCGCCGGCGTCGAGGGCCTCACCCCCGAGCAGGCCGCCGAGCTCGTCGTGGCCTACGAGCCGGTCTGGGCCATCGGCACCGGTGAAGTTGCCGGGCCGGACGACGCCCAGGAAATGTGCGCCGCCATCCGCGCCGAGCTCGCCACGCTCTTCGGCGCGGACGTCGCCGCCAAGACCCGCCTGCTCTACGGCGGCTCGGTCAAGGCCAACAACGCCGCCTCGATTCTCAAGGAACGCGACGTGGACGGACTGCTGGTCGGCGGTGCCAGCCTGGACGCTGCCGAGTTTGCTAATATTGTCAGGTTCGAGAGTCACCTGCTGACGGATTAGTCCGGACACCGTAGTGGCCCCCGCAATCCAAATCTTCTGAAAGGCCGTCGTGGACGTTCTTCATGTCATTCTGCAGGTCCTCCTGGGCATCACCAGCCTCCTGCTGACCCTGCTCATCCTGCTCCACAAGGGTCGTGGTGGCGGTCTGTCCGACATGTTCGGCGGCGGCATGAGCTCCGGCCTCAGTTCCTCCGGGGTGGCCGAGCGGAACCTGAACCGCTTCACGGTCATCCTTGGTATCACGTGGGGCCTCGTGATCGTCGGCCTCGGCCTGATCATGCGGTTCAGCGGCGGCGACTCCTAAGTCCCCACCGAAAAACTTCATAGGGGGTCCTTTTGGCCCTGCTCTACATCGGGAACTCCGAACTACACTGTGGCAGACTGCACGCGCATTCCGTCCCCAAGTAGCCAGGAGTTCCCGATGCTGCATTCCGCCTCCGGATTCCGGGGCATCCGCGTAGGAGCCACCGAAGGGGCCTCGCCCCGCCACGAACCGCTCGACGGCTCCGCCGTCCGCACACCCCGCATCCGCGTCAGCTACCGCTGCGCCAAAGGCCACGAAACGCCGCTCGTCTTCGCCCAGCTGCCGGACGACCAGATCCCCGGGGTCTGGGACTGCCGCCGCTGCGGCGGGACCGCCACCCGGGACGAGGCGCAGTTCGCGCTCGAGGAAGTTCCGGTGGAGGGCTTCAAGAGCCACCTGGAATACGTTAAAGAGCGGCGCTCCAGCCAGGACGCCGAAGACGTGCTGGCCGGAGCGCTCGAGAGACTGCGGGCCAGCCGCGCCCTCCCGGAGGGATAGCGCAGAGGGATAGCGCAGCGGGATAGCGCAGGGGGATAGCGCAGGGCAGTAGCCCTGCCGGGCTAACTCTTCCGGACCAGCTGCGCCGGAACCCGGGCGGCCGCGTTTTCGTCGATCAGCCAGAGAGTTTCGTTCCGGCCCCGCGGGCCGGCCGCCGGTACCTGCACCGGGTTGGCGCCCGCAAGGGCCAGCCCCACGGCGCCGGCCTTGTCCTCGCCGGCGACGACCATCCAGATTTCCGAGGCCGTGTTGATGGCTGGCAGCGTCAGGGAAACCCGCAGTGGCGGCGGCTTGGGGGAGTTGCGGACCCCCACCACGGACAGTTCCTTCTCCCGGATGCCGGCCTGTTCGGGGAAGAGCGACGCAACGTGTGCGTCCGGCCCCACCCCCAGCAGGACGATGTCGAAGCGGGGGAGCGCTGACGGGTGTTCCGGCCGGTCATCGGACATGTCCGCGGCGTGTTCGGCGGTCGCAGCCTCGCTGAGCCGGCGGGCGTAGTCCGCAGCCGCTTCCTCGGGCGTGTCGAAGTCGTTGGTGGACCCGGGCACGTGGATCCGTGCCGGGTCCGCGTTGATGCGTGAGAGCAGCGCCTCGTGGGCCTGGTAGGCGTTGCGTTCGGGGTCGTCGGCGGCGACGAAGCGCTCATCGCCCCACCAGAAATTGACCTTGGACCAGTCGACGGCGGGGGACGCCGGCGACTCGGCCACGGCCTTGAGCGAGCCGATGCCCATCGACCCGCCGGTAAGCACCACCGTCGCCTCGCCGTGTTTGTCCTGGATGTCCACCAGCTTGGTGATCAGGCGGGCCGCGATGGCTGCCATCAGGACGGACGAGTCGGGATGGATGCTTACTCTGGGGTCAGCGCTCACTGGGACGGACACTCCTTAGATTGGTACGTGGCAGTCCAATAGTAATCACTTCACCGAAGACTTCGTCCGGGTCGAGGCGGCGCAGTTCTTCGGCCAGGCAGTCCTTGAGGCTGCGGCGCGGCAGCGAGATGCGCTGCACGGGCTGCCCGGGCTGGCTCAGTTCCGCCACGGTGAGGCCGGGCCGGAACAGCTGCACGTCCCCTGCAGTGCGGGTGAGCCGCACCCGCCGGATCCCGGTGCCGGCCGGGTCCGCGACGATCGTGACCGGCGCGTCCAGGGCCAGGGTGAGCCAGGCGGCGAGCAGGATCGTGCTGGGGGAGTCCGAGGCGCCTTCGACGGCGACGGCCGTGACCGGAGAGCCGTTCACCTGGTCCAGGGCCGCGGCGAGCTGGATCCGCCAGTTGGTCAGGCGGGTCCAGGCCAGATCCGTGTCGCCGGCCTTGTAGGTGCGGCGGATGTTCTCCAGGGCGCGCTGCGGGTCGTTCTCGTTGGCCGAGTCCGTGATCCGGCGGTGCGCGATCCGGCCGATGGAGGTCTCGCACGCGGCCTTCGGCGCGCCGTGCGGCCACCAGGCCACGATCGGCGCGTCCGGCAGCAGCAGGGCCGCTACCAGCGATTCGCTTTCCTCCGCGAGCTCACCGTAGCCGCGGAGCAGGATGACCTCGGAGGCTCCGGCGTCACCGCCCACCCGGATCTGCGCATCCAGCCGGGTCGGGGCCTTGGCGCCGGCGTCGGCGAGAACGATGATCCGGCAGGGGTGTTCCCGGCTGGCCTCGTTGGCGGCCTCGATGGCCTCCTCTTCGAGCCCGGACTTGGTGACGACCACGAGGGTCAGCACCCGGCCCAGGGCGATCACGCCGCCCTGCTCGCGCAGCGCCATGATCTTCTTGGAAATCTTGGAGGTGGTGGTGTCGGGAAGATCTACGATCATGGCCTTCTCCAGGTTCGTCCGTCGCGGGCAAGGAGCTCGTCGGCGGAGGGCGGTCCCCAGCTTCCGGGGGCATAGGGTTCGGGCTGTTCGGCCAGGGACGCCCAGTAGTCCTCGAACGGGTCCAGGATCTTCCAGGACAGTTCGACTTCCGCGTGGCGCGGGAACAGCGGCGGCTCGCCGAGCAGCACATCAAGGATGAGCCGTTCGTAGGCCTCAGGGCTGGACTCCGTGAAGGAGTGGCCGTAGCCGAAGTCCATGGTCACGTCGCGGACCTCCATCTGCGTGCCGGGAACCTTGGACCCGAAGCGGATGGTGGCGCCCTCGTCGGGCTGGACCCGGATCACCACGGCGTTCTGGCCGAAGTCGTCCTCGCCGTGGTCGGTGAAGAGCAGGTTGGGGGCGCGTTTGAGCACGACGGCGATCTCGGTCACCCGCCGGCCCAGCCGCTTGCCGGCGCGCAGGTAGAACGGCACCCCGGACCAGCGGCGGGTGTTGATGTCGACGCGGATCGCGGCGAACGTCTCGGTGGTGGAGTCGGCGGGGATGCCGTCCTCCTCGAGGTAGCCGACCACTTTTTCGCCGCCCTGCCAGCCACCGGTGAACTGCCCGCGCGCCGAATGGGTGGAGAGGTCCTCGGGGAGCCGGACGGCGGCGAGGACCTTTTCCTTCTCCGCGCGCAGGTCATCGGCGTTGAAGGAAATCGGTTCCTCCATCGCGGTCAGCGCCAGGAGCTGGAGCAGGTGGTTCTGAATGACGTCGCGGGCCGCGCCGACGCCGTCGTAATAGCCCGCCCGGCCGCCGGTGCCGATGTCCTCGGCCATGGTGATCTGGACGTGGTCCACGTAGTTCGCGTTCCAGAGCGGCTCGAAGAGCTGGTTGGCGAAGCGCAGCGCCAGGATGTTCTGCACCGTCTCCTTGCCCAGGTAATGGTCGATCCGGAAGACCGCGTCCTGCGGGAAGACCGACTCGACGATGTCGTTGAGCTGCCGGGCCGACTCGAGGTCGTGGCCGAACGGCTTCTCGATCACCACGCGCCGCCACTTGTCCCCCTCGGCCTGGGCCAGGCCGTGCTTGGAGAGCTGCCGGCAGACCAGTTCGAAGGCGTTCGGCGGGATGGAGAGGTAGAACGCGTGGTTGCCGCGCGTCCCCCGCTGCTCATCGAGTTCGTCGATGGTTTCGGACAGCCGCTTGAAGGCGTCGTCGTCGTCGAACTCGCCCTGCACGAAGCGGATGCCCTCGGCGAGCTGCGTCCACACCGTTTCATCGAACGGGGTGCGGGCGTAGGCCTTGACCGCGGTCTTCACCTCGGCGGCGAAGTCCTCGTTCTCCCAGTTCCGCCGGGCGAAGCCCACCAGCGCGAAGCTGGGCGGGAGCAACCCGCGGTTGGCCAGGTCGTAGACGGCCGGCATGAGCTTCTTGCGTGCGAGGTCCCCCGTGACCCCGAACAGGACCAGCGACGACGGTCCGGCAATACGGTTCAGGCGGCGGTCGCGCGGGTCGCGGAGCGGGTTGCGGGCAGGCCGTCCCGAACGCGTCGCGGAACTGCGGCCGCCATTGTGTTTGTCTGGCATGGTTGCGTGGGTGCCTTAGCTTTTGGAGGAGGGGTCTGCCTGGCCGGCCAGCGCGGAGACGATCTCCTGGAGCTGGCGGACGCCGGCGGCGCGGTCCGTGAGGTGCAGGCGGAGGACCGGGCGGCCGTGTTCGGACAGTACCTGCGCATCGCCGGCGGCCTGCGCGGAGATCAGCTCGCCGAAGGTGAAGGGACGGTCCGGGATGGCCAGATCGGTGGCGGACGCGGCCGTCACCTGCAGGAAGACGCCGATCGCGGGTCCGCCCTTGTGGAACTGCCCGGTGGAGTGCAGGAACCGCGGACCCCAGCCGAAGGTCACGGGACGGCCGCTGAGCGCTGCCAGCTGGTCCCGGACCCCCTCGAGGGGCGCGTAGGCGAGCCGGTCGAAGTAGGCCTGGACGCTGAGGTAGCTATCTGGGGCCAGCTCGCCGAGCAGGGCGCTGACAGCCCCGGCCGCGGTGCTTGCGCCGCCGAGCCAGTCCCCGCCGCGGACCTCGATGGCGCCGTCGGTGAAGGTCGCCGGCGTCGGTTCCGGCTGCGCGTCCAGCAGGCCGCGGGCGGCCACCTTGGCGGCCTCGACGTCGGGCTGGTCATAGGGGTTGATCCCGAGGAGCCGCCCGGCGACCGCGGTGGCGAACTCCCACGTCATCATCTGGGTCGGCAGGCCGCCGGCGATCGCGACCTCGTTTTCGCCGAGTTCGACGTCGGCGTCCGCCGCGACGAGGCGGACCACCAGGACGTCGGGGGCGCCGAGGGTGGCCTCCGGGGAGGACGGCCCGGCGACGACCGGCAGCACACCGGTGCCGAGCTTTCCGGTGGACTCGGCGATGAGCTGTTCGGCCCAGTCCGCGAAGCCCTTGATCCCGGAGCCGTCCTCGGCGATGACGATCTTGTCGCGCAGCGGGCTGGTGCCGCCCAGCGCCGCGCCGAGGGCGAGGCCGATGTTTTCCTCGCCGTCCTCATTGAGGACCTCGGCGGCTTCCTCCGCCTCGTCCAGGAAGGCCTGGATGTCCACGCCGGCCAGTCCGCACGGCACCATACCGAACGCGGTGAGCGCCGAGTAGCGTCCGCCGACGGTGGGGTCAGCGTTGAAGACGGCGCGGTAGCCGGCCTCCCGGGAGGCCTTGTCCAGCGGCGAACCCGGGTCGGTGACGATGATGATGCGGCTCTTCGCGTCGAGCCCGGCCTCGGTGAAGGCATGCTCGAAGATCCGGCGCTGCGAATCCGTCTCCAGGGTCGAGCCAGACTTGGAGGACACCACAATCGCGGTTTCGGCCAGCCGGTCCGCGAGTGCGGCGGCGACCTGTTCCGGGTCCGTGCTGTCCAGCACGGTCAGCTCGACGCCAGCGGTTCCGGCGATGACCTCGGGGGCCAGCGAGGATCCGCCCATGCCGCACAGGACAATCCGGCTGACGCCGTCGGCGCGCAGGGCGTCACGGAGGGCCAGGATGTCCGCAACCAGCCGCTGGGAGACGGTGGCCGCCTCGACCCAGCCGAGCCGGACGGAGGCCTCGGCCTCCGCGTCGGGACCCCACAGCGTGGGGTCCTTGGCGAAGATCCGGGTCGCGACCTTGTCTGCCAGCAGGGCGGGCAGGTGCTGTTCGTGGGCGAGGCGTGCGGCGCCGGTGGCGTCGTAGCTGAGAGTGGTCATGGGACTATGCGTCCTTCCGTGCAGCGGCGAGGGCTGCCTCGACGTCTGCCAGCAGTTCCTTCCAGCTGGCCACGAACTTGTCCAGACCTTCGGATTCGAGCACCGCGACGACCTCGTTGTACGAGATGCCGAGGGCATCGAGGGCGTTCAAGGTGGCGTTGGCGTCGTTGTAGCCGCGGCTGATCGTGTTGCCGGTGACGGTGCCGTGGTCGAAGGTCGCGTCGAGGGTCTTTTCCGGCATGGTGTTCACGACGCCGGGGGCAACGAGTTCCGTGACGTACAGGGTGTCCGGGTAGGCCGGGTCCTTGACGCCGGTGGAGGCCCATAGCGGGCGCTGCGGGAGGGCTCCGGCGTCGGCCAGGACGGCCCAGCGCTCGGTGGAGAAGAGCTCCTCGTAGACCTGGTAGGCCAGGCGGGCGTTCGCGAGGCCGGCTTTGCCCTTGAGGGCGCGGGCCTCGTCGGTGCCGATGGCGTCGAGGCGCTTGTCGATTTCGGCGTCGACGCGGGAGACGAAGAACGACGCGACCGAGTGGATCTTGGAGAGGTCGTGGCCGTTGTCCTTGGCCTGCTCCAGGCCGGACTGGAACGCGTTGATGACGGCGCGGTAGCGCTCCAGGGAGAAGATCAGCGTGACGTTGACGCTGATGCCGGCGGCGAGGGTGGCGGTGATGGCCTCCAGGCCCTCAAGGGTCGCCGGGATCTTGATCAGGACGTTGTCCTTGTTGACCTGGGCGTGGAGTTCCTTCGCCTCGGTGATGGTGCCGGCGGTGTCCCAGGCCAGGCGCGGGTCAACCTCGATCGAGACACGGCCGTCGACGCCCCTTGTGGCCGCGGCCACCGGCGCGAAGAGGTCGCAGGCGTCGGCGACGTCGGACGTGGTGATCGCGAAGACGGTCTCCTCGACGCTGGCGCCGGAGGCGGCCTTGGCGGCGATGATGTCGTCGTAGTCGTGACCGGTGGTGATGGCCGCGTGGAAGATCGACGGGTTCGTGGTGACGCCCACGACGTTCTTCTCTTCGATCAGCTTGCGCAGCGTGCCGGTGGAGAGGCGGCCGCGGGAGAGGTCATCAAGCCAGATCGAGACGCCGGCGTCGGAGAGCTGCTGCGTGGGGGTCGTGCTGGGGGTGGTGCTCATGTGTAACTCCTGAAGTCTGGGGCCGCCGCCCTTTGTTGGGGCGGCGGCCCGGAAAGCGTGAAGTTGGGGTCAGGCCGGAAGGCCCGCGAGGGATTCCCTGGCTGCGGCGGCAACGGCCTCCGCGGTGATGCCGAATTCCTGGAACAGGCGCTTGTAGTCCGCCGAGGCGCCGAAGTGCTCGAGGCTGATGGAACGGCCGGCGTCGCCGACGAATTCCTTCCAGCCCAGGGCGAGCCCGGCTTCGACGGATACCCGTGCCTTGACTGCCGCCGGAAGCACCGCTTCGCGGTAGGCGGCGTCCTGCTTGTTGAACCACTCCACACAGGGCATCGACACCACGCGGGTGGGGATGCCCTCGGCCTGGAGCGCTTCGCGGGCGTGCACTGCCAGCTGGACTTCCGAGCCGGTGCCGATCAGGATGACCTGAGGCGTGGCGGTCCGGCCGTCGGCCGAGGCTTCCGCCAGGACGTAGCCGCCCCTCGCGACGCCGGCGGTGGAACCGAAGGTGTCGCCCTCGGCGTCAGAGGTTCCGCGCGCATAGGTGGGAATGTTCTGGCGGGTCAGCACGATGCCGGCAGGGTTCTCGTGGTTCTCGAGCATGACCTTCCAGGCCGCTGCGACCTCGTTCGCATCGCCCGGGCGGACGACATCCAGGCCAGGGATGGCCCGGAGGGTGGCGAGCTGCTCCACCGGCTGGTGGGTCGGTCCGTCTTCGCCGAGGCCGATCGAGTCGTGCGTCCAGACGTACAGCGACGGGACCCCCATGAGGGCACCGAGGCGGATGGCCGGGCGCTGGTAGTCGCTGAAGATCAGGAACGTGCCCGAGAACGCGCGGGTGCGGCCGTGCAGGCTGATGCCGTTCACGATCGACGCGGCGGCGTGCTCGCGGATGCCGAAGTGCAGCACCCGTCCGTAGGGGTTGCCCTTCCAGGCGGCCGTGGAGCGGGAGGCCGGGATGAACGACGGCGAGCCCTCGATCGTGGTGTTGTTCGATTCGGCGAGGTCGGCGGAGCCGCCCCACAGCTCCGGCATGACCGGGCCGATCGCGTTCAGGACCTTGCCGGACGCGGCGCGGGTGGAGACGTCCTTGCCGGCTTCGAATACCGGGAGCGCGGCGTCGAGCTCGGCCGGGAGCTTGCGGGCCTCGACGCGTTCGAGCAGCGCGGCGGCCTCGGCGTTGGACGACTGCCAGGCCTCGAAGGCCGCCTGCCATTCGGTGCGGGCGGCCGCGCCGCGGTCCACGGCTTCACGGGCGTGGGCCAGGACGTCGTCGTCGACCTGGAACGTGCGCTCCGGGTCGAAGCCGAGGATCTTCTTCAGTGCGGCGACTTCCTCGGCACCGAGGGCGGAGCCGTGGATCTTGCCGGTGTTCTGCTTCTTGGGGGCCGGGTAGCCGATGATGGTGCGCAGCGAGATGATCGACGGCTTGCCCGTCTCGGCCTTCGCGGCCAGGAGCGCGGCGTGCAGTTCCTGCACGTCCTCCTTGTATTCCCCGGTCCGGGTCCAGTCCACACGCTGGGTGTGCCAGCCGTAGGCCTCGTAGCGGGCCAGGACATCCTCGGTGAACGCGATGTCGGTGTCGTCCTCGATCGAGATGTGGTTCTCGTCGTAAATCACCACGAGGTTCCCGAGCTCCTGGTGTCCGGCGAGCGAGGAAGCCTCGGAGGTCACGCCTTCCTGGAGGTCGCCGTCGGAGGCGATGACCCAGATGGTGTGGTCGAAGGGGCTGGTGCCTTCGGCGGCGTCGGCGTCGAACAGCCCGCGCATGCGGCGCTGGGAGTAGGCGAAGCCGACCGCGGAGGCGAGGCCCTGGCCGAGCGGGCCGGTGGTGATCTCGACGCCGGCGGTGTGCTTGTATTCCGGGTGGCCGGGGGTCAGCGAACCCCAGGTGCGCAGCGCCTCAAGGTCCTTCAGTTCCAGGCCGTAGCCGGAAAGGAAGAGCTGGATGTACAGCGTGAGGGAGGTGTGGCCGGGGGAGAGGACGAAACGGTCCCGTCCCAGCCAGTCGGGGTTCTTCGGGTCGTGCCGCATCAACTTCTGGAAGAGAAGGTAGGCGGCCGGTGCCAGACTCATGGCGGTGCCGGGGTGGCCGTTGCCGACCTTCTCCACCGCGTCGGCGGCGAGGACACGGATGGTGTCCACGGCGCGCTGGTCCAGACTGGTCCAAGACAGTTCTTGCTCTTCCAAATGTGGCACGAAAACCGGGCCCCTCTCTGTGCTGATGGCGGGTGGTATGGTCAGTCCCGTCCGGGGCACAGTTCGGTGCCCGCTGCGGTACGTACCAGCCGTTCACCATCGAAACGTTGATCTATCATTCAGCGGCATTCGCCAGTGCACACCTGCAGACATCTGCAGGAAGGTACATCCAGCACTAGCTAAGGCCTTTTGGCCGTTCCTCTGCGCGCTGATCTGCAGACAGCTTAGCCCTATTCCACCGGGCGGGTGCTGTATATCTCACCAATTGGACCGGATTTCGGCTTATATGAATCACCGGCGTCCGCGGCGGCTGTGAGCCCGCGTTAATCTGTTTGAATCACGGGTCTCCGCCGGCAGCGTTCCCGGGACCGGTCGGGCTGTGCCTGCACGGTATGATGGTTCGTGGCTACCAACGGGGGCGGGGACACTCCTGCGCGCTGCGCGGACCCCTCCGATATGCACCCCGCGTTGCGGAACCAGCCGGACTGAACAGCCAGACAGAACAGAGTGACTGCCACCGTGAGCACAACAGATACGCCGCTGAACGCCTCTCCCATCCGCGGAAGAATCGGCTTCGCCCGCAAGGCCAAGGCCTATCTGGCGCTCACGAAACCCCGCGTCATCGAGCTCCTGCTGGTCAGCACCCTGCCGACCATGATCTACGCCGAGCGCGGCTTCCCGTCGATCGGCCTGATCGTGGCCACCCTGGTGGGCGGTGCCTTCGCCGCCGGCAGCGCGGGCGCCTTCAACTGCTACATAGACCGCGACATCGACAAACTCATGCACCGCACCGAGAACCGGCCGCTCGTCACCGGCGAGGTCACGCCCCGCGAGGCGATGGTGTTCTCCTGGCTCCTCGGCGCGGCCGCGATCGCGATCCTCTGGTTCGGCGCCAACCCGCTCGCCGCCTGGCTCGGGCTGGGGGCGATCGTCTTCTACGTGGTCATCTACACGATGATCCTCAAGCGCCGCACGGCCCAGAACATCGTCTGGGGCGGGGCGGCCGGCTGCTTCCCGGTGCTGATTGCCTGGGCCGCCGTGACCAACACGGTCGAGTGGCCCGCCGTCGTGCTCTTTATGGTCATCTTCCTGTGGACGCCGCCGCACTACTGGCCGCTGTCCATGCGCTACGGCGAGGACTACCGCAACGCCAACGTGCCGATGCTCGGTGCGATCGCCGGGGCCAAGGTCGTCTCCGTCCAGGTGGTCCTATACGCGTGGGCCATGGTCGCGTGCTCGCTGCTGCTCGTCCCGGCCGGCGGCGCCGGCTGGGTCTACACCGTCACCGCGGTCCTCGCCGGTGCCTGGTTCCTCTACGAATCGCACGCCCTGTACAACCGGGCACAGGCCGGCGACGTGTCCAACAAGGGCGCCATGAAGGTCTTCCACGGCTCGATCAGCTACCTGACCCTGCTCTTCATCGCCCTGGCCGTCGACCCGTTCGTCGGTTCCCCCATCATGGGCGGCTAGCCCCGCCCCTCCGCAACACCAACGCGGGGTCACTTACGGCCCATCCGGACTCCCGGAATGGGCCGTAAGTGACCCCGCGTTGTTTTGTGTGCGGCTGGGGGTGCGGCGGCTACTTGACCGGGCTGCTGCGGGCCAGGTCGGCGGCGTTGGTGGCCGCGCTCATCAGCAGGGCGGCGGCGAGCATGTGCGCCGCGACCAGGAGCGCCGGGATGCCGTTGTAGTACTGGGTGAAGCCGATGGCGGCCTGCAGCACGGTGACACCCAGGAGCATCACGACGGCGGTGCGGAACGGGCCGGGGATCCGGTCGCGGAGGACGAGGTAGAGCGCGAACAGCGCCCCGGCGGTCACCAGGTAGGCCGGCGCCGCGTGAATGTGCGAGAACAGGTCCCAGTCCAGGTTGTTGCGCGGCGCGTCGGCGTCGCCCGCGTGCGGGCCCGCGCCGGTGACGACAACGCCCAGGCAGACGGCCAGGGCGGAGAACAGCGCGACGGCGGTCATCAGCGGGCGCGCGACACCCGGCAGGGCCGGCAGTTCAGCGACCCGGAAGCGGCCCGTCCGCCCGTAGGCACGGTTGACCAGCAGGGTGGCCACGACCACGAGCGCCATGGAGACCAGGAAGTGCAGGCCGACGACCCAGGGGTTCAGCTGGGTCAGCACCGTGATGCCGCCGATGACGGCCTGCGCCGGGATGCTGGCGAGCAGGCCCAGGGCCAGCACGAAGAGGTCGCGGCGTTCCCTGCGGAGGTTCCAGAGATACACCAGCATGGCGACGGCGACGGCGGCCAGCGCGAACGTCAGGAGGCGGTTGCCGAATTCGATGATGCCGTGGATGCCCATTTCCGGGGTATTCACGAGCGACGAGTCCGTGCAGCGCGGCCACGTGGGGCAGCCCAGGCCCGACGAGGTGAGACGGACCGCGCCGCCGGTCACGATCAGGACGGTCTGGCCGATCAGGGACAGCACCGCCAGCCGCTGCACCGTCGTGTTGACGGTGACGGGCAGCCAGGCGATGTTCCGGGACGCGGTCCGGGGAGGGCGGGAGGCCGTGCTCACAGTTTTCTCAATTCCATTTGAACCAACGGGTGGCTGCGCCGCCGGCGATCGCCGTCCAGAGCAGCAGGACAAGTACCGGGACCGGGCTGACGGTCCCCGACAGGAAGGCTTCCCTCATGGCCTGTCCCAGGGCGCCGGAGGGGAGAAAGTGCACGATCGACTCCAGCAGGGCGGGCAGCCGCTCGGCCGGGATCACGATCCCGCCGAGGGCACCAAGCAGGATCCACAGCAGGTTGGTGATCGCGAGGGTCGCCTCCGGCCGGACGGTCCCGGCAACAAGCAGGCCCAGCGCCGTGAAGGCCGCCGCACCGAGCACCAGCAGCGCCAGCCCCGGGGCCCAGCCCAGCGGATCCGGCTGCCAGCCCAGCAGCAGGGCCACGGCCGTGACCACCAGCACCTGCAGCGCCAGGACCGCGAGGACCGCAAGGACTTTCCCGGCGATCAGACCGGTGCGCCCCAGGGGAGTGGTGGAGAGGAACCGCAGGACCCCGTAGCGGCGGTCAAAACCCGTGGAGATGCCCTGGCCGGTGAACGCGGTGGACATGGCACACAGCGCGAGGATCCCCGGCACGGCAACATTGATCCGGCTCGCGCCGAAGCCGTCCAGCAGGGGCGTGACCGTCAGTCCCACCATGGCCAGCAGCGGCAGCACGACCGCCAGGATCAGCTGTTCGCCGTTCCGGAGCATGGTGATCGTCTCGTACTTGCCCTGCAGCGCGATGCGCCGCAGCAGCGGGGCCGGGGCACTGCCAGGGGAACGGTCCGGCGCGGCGCTGACGGGCCGTGCGCTGCCGGGCGGTGCGCTGCCCAGGGCGGCACTATCGCTGGTCATCGGATCTCCCTTCCGGAGATGTCGAGAAAGACGTCCTCAAGGCTGCGGGCTTCAAGGCTCAGCGAGCGGGGCATAATGCCCCGCGCGGCCCACCACGCGGTGATGGCCGCGAGGTCCGCGGCGGTCAGCGCGCCGGTGGCGGCGTAGCTGCCGGCCCGCGCCTCGGTGACGTTGACGCCGTCGGGCAGCACTCCGGTGAAATCCAGTCCGGGGTCGGTCTCGAACAGCAGGGTGCGGATGTGCTGCTCCCCGGCCTCCGGGGGGAGGGGGTGCTGCAGGAGCTGCGCGACGGTCCCCTCGGCAACGTTGCGGCCGGCGTCGATGATGTAGACATAATCGGCGAGGCGCTGGGCGTCATCCATCAGGTGGGTGGTCAGGACGATCCCCATCCCGCGGTTCCGGAGTTCGGAGATGAGCTCGAATACGAGCTGGCGCGACTGCGGGTCCAGGCCGGCGCTCGGCTCGTCCAGGAAGAGCACCTCGGGGTTGCCCACCAGCGCGGCCGCGAGCGCGAGCCGCTGCTTCTGCCCGCCGGACAGCCGCCGCACGGACGTCCGGCTGAACGTGTCGATCCCCAGCCGCTCGATGAGCTCCCCGACCGGCCACGGGTCCTGGTACATCCCGGCAATATGCTTGAGCAGGGGAATGGGACGGGCCGACGGCGGCAGCCCGCCGTCCTGGAGCATTACCCCGACGCGGGCCCGGAGTGCGGCCCCCGCGGTGTCCGGGTCCTCCCCGAGGAGGCTGATGCTGCCGTGCGTGCGTTTCTGCAGGCCCTGCGCGCATTCGATGGTGGTGGTCTTGCCCGCGCCGTTGGCCCCCAGCAGGGCCGTGACCTGTCCGCGTTCGGCGACGAGGGAAAGGCCGCTGACCACGCGCAGCATTTTGCCGTCGAGGGTGGGCAGCGGCCCTACATCCTTGACTAGCCCGCTGATGGACAGGACGGGGGATTCGGGGGATCGCACCACAGCATTCTACGGGATGTAGTACGCCCGGGTCCGGCCGGCGGCCGGACCCGGGCCGGGGAACGGCGCACGGCGGCGGTTCAAGGCGGCTGCTCCCGCCGGGGGCCGAGGATAGCCATGCCTTACTGGCCCGGGGGACTAAATTACGACATGATTGTGTTGTGTATTCCATGAGCTCCTCAACTTCTGTTGCGCCCGCCGGGCGCGGCCGCCTGCGCGTGGCCCCTGGCGCGTCGGCGCCAGCGGGATCCGTCGCGGCGGGATCCGCGGCGGCCCAGGCGGCCACCGCCTTCCCGGCGGTCGACGCCGAAGAGCGCACCCGCGACCGCGTGCTGAACGCAGTACTGGAACACGGCCCCATCAGCGCCGCCGAACTCGGCGACCTGCTCGGGTTCACCCCCGCCGCGGTCCGGCGGCACCTGGACCACCTCTCACGCAGCGGCGTGATCGAGGTCAAGCGCGCGGCCCGGGCCGGCGCCGGGGCAGGGCGCCCCGCCCGCCGCTATGTCCTCAGTTCCCAGGGCCAGTCCACGCTCGGCAACGACTACCTGGACATCGCCACCCTGGCCCTGCAGCGCCTCGGCGAAATGGCCGGGCCCGACGCCGTGCGGCAGTTCGCCGTCGAACGCTTCGGCGAGATGGAACGCCGCTACGCGCCGGAAATCGACGCCGCCGGCCCGGACATCACCGCCCGCGCCCAGGCCCTGTCCGAGGCGCTGAGCCGCGACGGGTTCGTAGCCTCCACCACCTCGATCGAGGCCAAGGCCCCCCTCCCGGCGGCGCTCTCCAGCGTCCAGCTCTGCCAGGGACACTGCCCCATCCAGCAACTGGCCGCGCAGTTCCCGGTGTTCTGCGACGTCGAGACCGACGTGTTCTCCCGGCTGGTCGGCGTCGACGTCCGCCGGCTCTCCACGCTGGCTCGCGGCGGGCACGTCTGCACCACCCACATACCTACAGGCCGTCCGGCCAGGGGGCCTCACAGTCCCGCAACCACCCCGGGCAGCCTGGACGAAGTATCCAACCATCTGCAAGAAAGGCCGTGATGACGGACCAACTATCAGAGAAGAAGGTTGCTGAATCCACTGTGATCTCGGAGATTCTGGAAAAGAATCCCGAGCTCCACGGAATCGGAACCTATGAGTACGGCTGGTCCGACAAGAACGACGTCGGAGCCAACGCCCGCCGCGGCATCAACGAGGACGTCGTCCGCGACATTTCGGCCAAGAAGAGTGAGCCGAAGTGGATGCTGGACCTGCGCCTCAAGGGTCTGAAGTACTTCGACCGCAAGCCTATGCCGACCTGGGGCGCAGACCTCTCCGGCATCGACTTCGACAACATCAAGTACTTCGTGCGGTCTACGGAAAAGCAGGCCAACACCTGGGAAGACCTTCCCGAGGACATCCGGAACACCTATGAGAAGCTGGGCATCCCGGAAGCCGAGCGCAGCCGCCTCGTCTCCGGTGTCGCCGCCCAGTACGAGTCCGAGGTCGTCTACCACCAGATCCGCGAGGACCTGGAACAGCAGGGCGTCATCTTCCTGGACACGGACACCGCGCTGCGCGAGCACCCGGAGATCTTCCAGGAGTACTTCGGCACCATCATCCCGGTCGGCGACAACAAGTTCGCCTCGCTGAACACGGCTGTCTGGTCCGGCGGTTCCTTCGTGTACGTCCCCAAGGGCGTCCACGTGGACATCCCGCTGCAGGCCTACTTCCGCATCAACACGGAAAACATGGGCCAGTTCGAGCGCACGCTGATCATCGCGGACGAGGACTCCTACGTCCACTACATCGAGGGCTGCACCGCGCCGATCTACACCTCGGATTCGCTGCACTCCGCCGTGGTGGAAATCATCGTGAAGAAGGGCGCCCGCGTCCGCTACACGACCATCCAGAACTGGTCCACCAACGTGTACAACCTGGTCACCAAGCGCGCCATCTGCGAAGAGGGCGCCACGATGGAGTGGATCGATGGCAACATCGGCTCCAAGGTCACCATGAAGTACCCGGCCGTCTACCTCGTCGGCGAGGGCGCAAAGGGCGAGACGCTGTCCATCGCGTTTGCGGGCGAAGGCCAGCACCAGGACACCGGCTCGAAGATGGTCCACATCGCGCCGAACACCAAAAGCTCGATCGTCTCCAAGTCCGTGGCCCGCGGCGGCGGCCGCGCCGCCTACCGCGGCCTGGTCCAGGTCCGCGAAGGCGCCAAGCACTCGGCCAACACGGTCCGCTGTGACGCGCTCCTGGTGGACACCATCAGCCGTTCGGACACGTACCCGTACATCGACATCCGCGAGGATGACGTCACGATGGGGCACGAGGCCACGGTCTCGCGGGTCAGCGAAGAGCAGCTGTTCTACCTGATGTCCCGCGGCATGCGTGAAGACGAGGCCATGGCGATGATCGTCCGCGGCTTCATCGAGCCGATTGCCCGTGAGCTGCCGATGGAATACGCCCTCGAGCTGAACCGCCTGATTGAACTGCAGATGGAAGGATCGGTCGGTTAATGACTGACATCACTACTGAAAAGGCCCGCATCGGCGCGCCCTCAGCCAAGCCGTTCATCAACGGCTTCACGGAGGAAGGCGAAAGCCTTTCACCGCTGAACGCCAAGGAGTCCAAGGCCCCGCTCGCCGGCGAAGCCGTCAAGCGGCACTCGCACGGCGGCGGCGTCGGCGTTCCGGACAGCTCACGCGCCGGACGCCTGACCTCCTACAAGCTGGCGGACTTCAAGCCGCTGACCGGCATGGAGGAGGACTGGCGCTTCACCCCGCTCAAGCGCCTCCGCGGCCTGCACACCGAGGTCCTCAACGGCACCGCACCGTCCGTGAGCGTCACCGCCCCGGACAGCGTCACCGTGGAGACCGTCGGCCGCGACGACCGCCGGATCGGCTCGGCAGCGATCCCCGAGGACCGAGTCTCCGCGAACGCCTGGGAGAACTTCACCGAAGCCACCGTCATCACGGTCCCGGCCGAGGCCCAGGTCGACGGCGAGGTCAGCGTCCTGCTGACCGGCCAGGGCACCGAGGCCTCCGCCCAGCACGTGGTGATTGTCGCGGAGAAGTTCTCCAAGTCGGTCGTGGTCCTGGACCACCAGGGCACCGCGGTCGTGGCGGAGAACGTCGAAATCCTCGTGGAGGACGGCGCGCAGCTCACCGTCATCTCGCTCCAGGAATGGAACGACGACGCCGTGCACGCCTCCTCGCAGCAGGTCAAGCTCGGCCGCGACGCCAAGTTCAAGCACATCGTCGTCAGCCTCGGCGGCGACCTCGTGCGCGTCACCCCGTCGGCGCGCTTCACCGCCCCGGGCGCTGAGGTGGAACTGTTCGGCCTGTACTTCGCCGACGCCGGCCAGCACCTGGAGCAGCGCCTCTTCGTCGACCACGCGGTTGCGAACTGCAAGTCCAACGTCCTGTACAAGGGCGCCCTGCAGGGCCGGAACGCGCACACCGTCTGGGTGGGTGACGTCCTGATCCGCAAGGAAGCAGAAGGCACCGACACCTACGAGGCCAACCGCAACCTGGTCCTCACCGACGGCGCCCGCGCCGACTCGGTGCCGAACCTGGAAATCGAGACCGGCCTGATCGCCGGCGCCGGCCACGCCAGCGCCACCGGACGGTTCGATGACCAGCACCTGTTCTACCTGATGGCCCGCGGCATTCCGGAAAAGGTGGCCCGCCGCCTGGTGGTCCGCGGCTTCCTGAACGAGATCATCCAGCAGATCAAGGTTCCGGCCATCGAGGAGCGCCTCACGGCCGCCGTCGAGCGCGAGCTCGCGGCAACGGACAACTAGTTCGCAGCACTAGAGAACACGGAAACTTTTCAATGACTGAACAGCCAAGAGGCGAGCTCGTCTGCAACGCCAGTGAGATCCAACTCAAGCAGGCGCTGCGGATCCTGGTCGACGACTACCCTGTCGCGATCGTGAAGGACTCGATGGGCGAGATCCACGCCATCGGCGACACCTGCTCGCATGCGGACATCTCCCTCTCCGAAGGTGAGGTGGAGGGCTGCATGATCGAGTGTTGGGGCCACGGCTCCCAGTTCGATCTGCGCAGCGGCGAGCCGCTCCAGCTGCCGGCCTATGATCCTGTCCCCGTGTTCGCCGTGACCGTCCTGGATGACGAGGTCTACGTGGACTTCACCAACGTCCTGAACGGTGCCGCGGCCCCGAACTTCAGCTAGCTGCCCGCAGCCGGCAACCCGCACAACAGAACTTATCGACAAGAAACCGCACGGTGCCGGAGGGCACGGTGCAGAGGAGAACAAGGCACATGTCTACTCTTGAGATCAAGGACCTGCACGTCAGCATTGACACCGAGCAGGGCACGAAGGAAATCCTGAAGGGCGTCAGCCTGACCATCCGGACCGGCGAAACCCACGCCATCATGGGTCCGAATGGTTCCGGCAAGTCCACCCTGGCATCCACCATCGCCGGGCACCCGCGCTACAACGTCACCACCGGCACCATCACCCTGGACGGCGAAGATGTCCTCGCGATGAGCGTCGACGAGCGCGCCCGCGCCGGCCTGTTCCTGGCCATGCAGTACCCCGTCGAGGTTCCCGGCGTGAGCATGACGAACTTCCTGCGGACCGCCAAGACCGCCATCGACGGCGAAGCGCCCAAGCTGCGGACCTGGACCAAGGACGTCAAGGCGGCCATGGCGCAGCTGCGCATCGACGCCGACTTCACCCAGCGCAACGTCAACGAGGGCTTCTCCGGCGGCGAGAAGAAGCGCGTCGAGATCCTTCAGCTGGAGCTGTTCAAGCCCAAGTTCGCCATCCTGGACGAGACCGATTCCGGCCTGGACGTCGACGCGCTCAAGGTCGTCTCCGAGGGCGTCAACCGCGCCCACTCCGAGGGCAAGATGGGCACGCTGCTCATCACGCACTACACCCGGATCCTGCGCTACATCAAGCCGGACTTCGTGCACGTGTTCGTTGACGGCCAGGTAGTGGAAGAGGGCGGCCCGGAGCTCGCCGACCGCCTCGAAGAAGAAGGCTACGACCGCTACGCCACCGGCGCCGGAGCAGCCACCATCGCTGCCGCTTCCGCTGCAGCACAGGCCTAGTTAGGACTGGCAATGACCGAACTCAATGTGGCCCGCACGGGCCTCGAGGATGTCGAAGAAGCACTCAAGGATGTCATCGACCCCGAACTGGGCGTGAACATCGTTGATCTGGGCCTGCTGTACGGCCTGAAGTACTCGGACGACGACGGCGCCCTGCTGATCGACATGACGCTCACCACGGCCGCCTGCCCGCTCACCGATGTGATCGAGGAGCAGGTCGGCAAGGCCCTGGACGGGGTCGTCGACGAATGGCGCCTCAACTGGGTATGGATGCCGCCGTGGGGTCCGGAGCGGATCACCGAAGACGGCCGCGACCAGATGCGCGCGCTGGGCTTCAACATCTAGATCCCCACCGTTACGACGACGGCGGGGGGGGGGGGGGGGGGGGGGGGGGGGGGGGGCGCGCGGGGGGGGGCCGGGGGATCGCGCCCCCCCCCGCCCAACAGCCACCCGCGGCAGGCGGAGGCCCCGGAGC
>NZ_JAUSSN010000008.1 GCF_030812335.1 Pseudarthrobacter oxydans | reverse complement strand
GTGGAACTGGACTCTAGACAAGCCCCACTCCACCCGGAGGTCTTCTTTTTGTCACCGAACCACGCCGCCTGTCACCAACGTCCGTGGGCAATACACCTAGCCCTCCGCAAGTACCCCGTTTACGAAACGCAACGCGATCCCCCCACCCCTTACTGTTGATCCTGCACCCAACGAAACCGTTTACGTAAACCGTTTTCCGAAACCGATTACGTAACTCGGGCAGCAGACAGCAAAGACACCCTCAGGGAGGAGGAACAGTGGTCACCATCCGCGATGTCGCCAAGCACGCCGGCGTCTCCCCGGCCACCGTCTCCCGGGTTGTCAACGGGCTCGTGGGCTACTCCGACGAGACCCGGGAACGGGTCGAAACTGCGGTCAAGAGCCTCAGCTACGAAACGGACTACCTCGCCCGGGGCCTCAAGACCCGGCAGACGTCCGTGATCGGGCTCCTCGCCCCCATGGTTTCGGACGCCCTCGCCTCCCAGGTCATGCAGGGCGTGGAGGAGGAAGCGCAGGAACGCGGCTACGCTGTGATGCTCGGCCGCACCGGCGCCAAGTCCGCGTACATCGCCGGCTACCTCCGGACGCTGCGCACCTACCGGGCCGCCGGCGTCATCCTCATCTCCGCGGTGATCACCCCGGATACCAGGCAGGTGCTGGGGCCCAACGTCCCCATCATCTCCGTCGCCATCAGCGACAAATCGGGCTCCCCCAGCGTGGCCATCGACGACGAGCAGGCAGCCTACGACGCGACCCGTCACCTGCTGCGGCTTGGCCACCGGCGCATCGGCCTGCTGACCGGCGATCCTGCGTCGATCCACGTCGCCCAGCCCCGGAAACGCGGCTACCTCCGCGCCATGACCGAAGCTAATTGCGCCCCGGTCACGGCCACCGGCAGCTTCTTCTACGAAAGCGGCGCACCCGGAGTCGACGAGCTCCTGCAGCAGGAGCCCGGCCTCACCGCCATCTTTGCTTTGAGCGACGAGATGGGCGCCGCCGTCGTCAACGAACTGCAGCGGCGCGGCCTCCGGGTGCCGGAAGACGTCTCCGTCCTGGGCTTCGACAACACCTCCACCTCCCTGCACGTGAACCCGCCGCTGAGCACCATGGCCCAGCCGCTCGAGGAGATGGGGCGCATGGCCGTCAAAAAGCTGCTCCGCTCCCGCGACCTGGGGCCGAAGATCATGCCGCACTGGCTGATCGAGCGCGGCTCCACCGCACCGCCCGGTTCAGCCCCGGCCGGCACTCAAGAACAAACGAGCTAGCCCCACACAGACCACCCCACCGGCGACAGCCGGCACTTCCCCGTGCCACAAACCGGCCAGCCGCCGCAGTTCCGCATGCACCAAACCACCCGCACCACCCCCGATAACAAGGAGCAACACATGAGGCAGCGCCGCCACTCCTGGCAGGCTCTTCTCGCCACCACCGCATCCCTGACCGTCGCCGCCGTCGCCCTCACGGGCTGCGGCGGGACCGCCACGGAAGAGAAGAGCACCCCGAAGGCCGCCGCCGCGTCCTTCGAGGGCAAGGGCCCCATCAACTACGTCTCCAACCGCGATGCCTCCGGTGCCGCGAACAAGAGCATCGAGGAATGGAACGCCGCGCACCCGGAGGAGAAGGTCACGTTCATCGAACTGCCGGACTCCGCGGACCAGCAGCGCCAGCAGCTCATCCAGAACGCGCAGATCAAGTCCGACACCTTCAGCGTGCTGAACCTGGACGTCGTCTGGACTTCCGAGTTCGCCGCCAACAAGTGGATCCTGCCGCTGCCCGCGGACGCCGTCCCCACGGACAAGATGATCCCCGCCACGGTCAACGCCGCCACGTACCGGGACTCCCTGGTCGGCGCCCCGGACTACACCGACGGCGCCCTGTTCTACTTCCGCTCCGACCTGCTCAAGGCCGCCGGCATCGCCGCCCCGCCCAAGACCTGGGACGAGATGAAGACCGCCTGCAAGGCGATCCTGGCCCTCCCCGAAGCCGCGGGCATGTCCTGCTACACCGGCCAGTTCGACAAGAACGAGGCCCTGACCGTCAACTTCTCCGAGGCCGTGGCCTCCGCCGGCGGCACGGTCGTCGACGCCGACGGCAAGCCCACCGTCAACACCCCCGAGGCCAAGGAAGGCCTGAACCTGCTGGTGAACGGCTTCAAGGACGGAATGTTCCCGTCCGACGCCATCACCTACCTCGAGGAGCAGGGCCGCCGCGCATTCCAGGAGGGCAAACTCGTCTTCATGCGCAACTGGCCCTTCCTGCACGCCTCCCTGAGCGCCACCGACGGCTCCAGCCAGGTGGCCGGCAAGTTCGACATCACCTCCATCCCCGGCACCGACGGCCCCGGCGTCTCCACCCTGGGCGGCCGCAGCCTCGCCATCTCCCCGTTCACCCCCAACAAGGCCACGGCCCTGGAGTTCGTCAAGTTCTTCACCAGCGAGGAGCAGGCCCAAAAGCGCCTGGCGCTGTCCTCCCGCGCCCCGGTCTACGCCTCCCTGTTCGAGGATCCCGCCGTCGTCGCCAAGCGCCCGTTCTTCCCCACCCTCCTGACCTCGCTGAACAACGCCCAGCCGCGCCCCAAGGTGGTCCAGTACGGCGCCACAACCAAGGCCATCCAGGAAGAGGCCTACGCGGCCATCACCGGCGCCAAGGACACGGACATGGCCCTGAAGGACATGCAGGCCAAGCTCACCGAGCTGACCAAGTAGTTCCGCAGTAACCCAGCAGTCCAGACCCCACGCCTGGCCGGCCGGTCCACCCCGGCCGGCCAGGCACGCTGCAACTCCAGTTAGGTACCAAAGCATGACGACGACGACCGCCCCGCCCGCCGGCGCGCAGACCGGCACGCCCCACGCACCCGGGCCCCGCAAACGCGGCAACCGCTCCCCCGGTGAAGGCCGCATGGCCACGATGCTGCTCTCCCCCACCCTCCTGGTGCTGGCCCTGGTGATTGTGTACCCGCTGCTCTCCGCGGTGCACCAGTCCCTGTTCCGCGCTGAATCCGGCCTGGACGCGGAC
Organism: Pseudarthrobacter oxydans; assembly: GCF_030812335.1. Lineage (GTDB taxonomy): Bacteria > Actinomycetota > Actinomycetes > Actinomycetales > Micrococcaceae > Arthrobacter > Arthrobacter oxydans_B. Next base: position 266,591 of record NZ_JAUSSN010000008.1, on the reverse strand, counting down.
GGCTTCGTCTCCGATGTGGAGTCCTTCGTGGGCCTGGCCAACTACGCCGACCTGTTCGTCGGCGAATCCGGCCGGCGCTTCCTGAACGCCTTCGCCAACACCACGTTCTTCACCGTCACCACGGTGTTCCTCGAGACGGTGCTGGGCCTCTGCCTGGCACTGGCCATGAACCGCGCCTTCCGCGGCCGGTCCTTCCTGCGCGCCAGCATCCTGGTTCCGTGGGCCGTGCCCACCGCCGTCTCGGGCCTGCTGTGGCGCTGGATCTTCCAGTCCGACGGCATCGCCAACACCCTGCTCGGCAGCGAAATCCTCTGGACCGCCGAGGGCAACGCCTCCAAGCTCGCCGTCATCATCGCCGAGGTCTGGAAGACCGCCCCGTTCATCGGCCTGCTGGTCCTCGCCGGCATGCAGGTCATCCCCGGCGAAGTGTACGAAGCCGCCCGGATCGACGGCGCCGGCTGGTGGCGCCAGCTCGGCTCCATCACCCTCCCGCTGGTCAAGCCCACCCTGCTGGTCGCCGTGCTGTTCCGCATGCTCGACGCCCTGCGCATGTTCGACCTGCCCTTCGTGCTGATCGGCCCCGGCAAGGAATCCGTGGAGACCCTCTCCATGCTGGCCTGGGATGAATCCAACCAGCTCCGCCACGGCTCCGCGTCCGCGTTCGCCGTCATGCTCTTCCTGTACGTGGCCGTCGTCGCGATTGTGTTTGTGAAGGTGCTCGGCGCCGACGTCACCGGCGCCAAGGAACTGAAGCTGCTGTCGAAGAAGACCGCCCGGAAGAACCGCCTCGCGGCAAACCAGACGCAGGCGCCCGCTGACCTGTCGACCTCAGAACAGTCGAACTCTGACCAGAAGAAGGCCGAGGCCACCCGATGACCATCTCCGACCTCCGCAATGCCGCGGTCGACTCCGGCGCAGGCTCCTCGAACGCCCCAGCCGACGCGCCGCCGTCGAACCGGCCCAACGCCAAGCGCACCTGGCGCTCCTACAGCGTCTACGCCGGCCTGGCCCTGATCTTCGCCTACTGCCTGGCCCCGTTCTACTGGATGCTGGTCTCCAGCCTGCGCCGCACCGCGGACATCTTCGACAACACCCTGCTGCCGGCGCCGTTCTCGCTGGAGAACTACGCCAAGGTCTTCGACGGCTCCACGATGTTCGGCCAGGCGCTGCTGAACTCCCTGATCGTCGCCGGCACCACCACCACGTTCGCGCTGGTCCTGGGCGTGTTCGCCGCCTACGCGATCTCCCGGCTGAACTTCCGCTTCAAGTCGGTGATCCTCGGCGTCATCATCGCGACCTCGATGTTCCCCGGCATTTCCGTCGTGGTGCCGCTGCTGCGCCTGTTCACGGACATCGGCTGGATCAACACCTACCAGGCGATGATCGTGCCGAACCTGTCGTTCGCGATTCCGCTGGCGGTCTGGAACCTCACCACGTTCATGAAGGCCTTGCCGTTCGACCTTGAGGAGGCGGCCATGATCGATGGCTGCACCAAGTGGCAGGCGTTCCGCCGGGTGCTGCTGCCGCTCGCCGCGCCGGGTGTCTTCACCACCGCCATCCTGACGTTCATCCACAGCTGGAACGAGTTCATCATCGCCCTGTCGATGATCAACGACCCGAAGATCCAGACCGCCACGGTCGCGATCTCCAAGTTCACTGGCGCCACCGAATTCCAGGCGCCCTTCGGCGAGCAGATGGCCGCCGGCGTGATCGTCACCGTACCGTTGGTAATTATGGTGCTGATCTTCCAGCGGCGGATCGTCGAGGGCCTCACCGCGGGCGCCAGCAAATGAGCCCTGTCCAATCCGGCACCGTCGAGGAAAACACCCTCACGCCCGATGTGCAGTGGTGGCAGTCCGCCGTGATCTACCAGGTCTATCCGCGCTCGTTCGCCGACGGCGACGGCGACGGCGTGGGGGACCTCGCCGGTCTGACCGCCCGGCTGCCGTACATCGCCTCACTCGGCGTGGACGGGATCTGGATGACCCCGTTCCAGCCCTCCCCGCAGCTGGACCAGGGCTATGACGTAAGTGATTACTGCGGCGTGGATCCGCTGTTCGGCACCATGGACCAGTTTGATGCTTTGCTGGAACTGGCGCACTCGCTGGGGTTGCGGGTCCTGCTCGACGTCGTCCCCAACCACTGCTCCTCGGAGCACCCGCTGTTCCAGGCTGCTTTGGCGGCCGGCCCGGGCTCGCCGGAGCGGGACATGTTTCACTTTGTCCCGGGGACCGCTGACCGCGATGTCCCGCCGAACAACTGGCAGAGCGTGTTCGGCGGCCGTGCGTGGAGCCGCGCCAACCCGGAGTCGGCGATGGACAAGGACTGGTACCTTCACCTGTTCTCGGCCGGGCAGCCGGACTGGAACTGGCGCAACCCCGCCGTCGGCGACTACTTCGACGGTGTGCTGCGCTTCTGGTTCGACAAGGGCGTGGACGGGCTTCGGATCGACGTCGCGCATGCCCTGTTCAAGGCCGAGGGCCTGCCGGACTCGCCCTTCACCGGCGGGGTGGTGGACGGGTTGCGGTCCAACCCGCAGGTTTCGGACCAGGAGGAAGTCCACGAGGTGTACCGCCGCTGGCGCACCCTGGCCGAGAAGTACGAGCCGCACCGCCTGCTGGTGGGCGAGGTCAACCTGGAACCGGCCCGCGCCGCCCGGTACACCCGTGCCGATGAGATGCAGCAGGCCTTTGCGTTCGCGTTCGTGAAACTCGGCTGGGATCCGGCGGCCTGGGCCGCCGCCGGGAACGAGCTCGAGGCCGCACGCCGGCTCCACGGCGCCACTCCCACCTGGGCGCTGGAGAACCACGACATCGTCCGCTCCGTCACCCGGTTCGGCGGCGGGGAGCTCGGGGCCCTTCGGGCCCGCGCCGCGCTGGTGGCGCTGCTGGGTCTGCCCGGCCCGGCCTACCTCTACCAGGGCCAGGAACTCGGCCTGCCCGAGGTCGATGTCCCGCTCGAGGCCCGGGTCGATCCGATGTGGGCCCGCGGCGGCGTCTGCCGCGACGGCGCCCGCGTCCCGCTGCCTTGGACCGATGACCCAGCGCTGAACCATGGCTTCTCGCTGGCTGACCCGGCCGCGGAGCCGTGGCTTCCGCAGCCTGACGGCTGGGGCACGCACGCCGTCGAGCGTCAGCAGCAGGAGCCGGAATCCGCCCTGAACTTGACCAAGGCGGCGCTGGCAATGCGCCGACATCTGTGGAAGAACGAGGTCTTCACCGCGGCCGACGGCGGCAAGTGGCAGGTCGAGTCCGGGAACCTACTCATCTGCGAACGGAACGCGCATTTCTACGTTGCCGTCGCGATGGGCACCGAACCGGTCAAACTCCCGACCGGGACCGTGCTGCTCAGCGCCGAACCGCTCTCCGAAGCTGGCTGGCTCCATCCGAACAACGCCGCCTGGGTGCTGAAGGGCTGAACGTTCCAGACGAACCCCCGTTGCGCTATCACGTGTAGCTGCTACCAGCGAGGCTGAGAACGCCCATAGGTGATAGCGCAACGGGACATTTTCCGAATACAGCCTGTTCCGGGCCTGTTGACGGCTCGATGCGGTAAGCAAGCGGAAAAATTAGAGGTTGACGTGCAACCCGGCATCATCTCACAGCATAATTCTTGGCCTCTAAAGGGTACCCTGGGCCAGGCTCTACGACCCGACCTGGCTAGGAGGGGTGCGCGGACCAATCGCCCAAGCGGGACGATCCGACGAGCGCTGCGTCAAGCTAAAGCCAGCGGCACTCTGCAGACTGCGGCATGGATTGCTTCCCCGGCGTCAATCCATGCTCGCTTCGTTCCGGTCAGGGCAGAATACTGCGTACATCCCGCAGTCGGGATACTTTGAGCAGTGGCGCATCCAGGAGTCCTCGAAGTTCGTGTACCGTCTTCGAAAACCTTTTATCGCTTTATCGCTGTTGTGGAACCGGACAAAACCTACACGATGAGAACACGCCGTATCGGCGCCTTCGTCAAAGAGGTCGAATTTTCCGGACCTGCCGCGCTTACGATGAAATACTTGTTCGCCCGGTTCGAGAGCCCTTGGTTCGAAGGCGGAGGACTCCGCCTCATCCTCAATATTAACCAGCGCCAAGGCGATCTGATCAAAGATGTCTGAGTAGTCGATGGAGCGGGCATCGATCTTGGTGTGTTCGATTTCTCCCCCGCGGGTTGTTCTCGGTTCCTCGCCGGAGTACGGCTCGAAGCGGACCACGTGGGTGACCTTGTCGCTAGCGGTGTCCGTGAACTTCGGCCCACGATGAAATTGGACATCTGCATCAAACGCCCGACAGAGCTCCTTCAGTTCGTTGCGCCAATTCTCAGGAGCGTTCTGGCTGCCCAACGCGCGAGGATCCCCTAGGAACACGATCAAACGCGTGAGAGTACGAGCGGACTTCAGAGGGCCGAATTCAGCGACCATGTCCAGGTAGGCGCGCATTAAGTCGCCAATCTCCGCATCGTCCTCCATGTCGACGATCGTGCACAGTAGTTCCTCTCGAACGACCTCAGCTGGAATCACCTGATTCGCACCAGCGGGGACGTGCCGCGCCTTCACCCATACGTCCGCGCGCACCAATATTTCGAAGGGTGGGCCAGCCCCATCGTTGCGATGCATGACGACGGCGTGACGGATGTGGGTCAGGCCATCATCATTTCGAGAGGCTGAGAATCCGGGATCGCGGAGAACTTCAGGTAGCACTGCTGCGCTCAACGCGCCGTCAATTCCTTCGCCGGTGAGCCAAGCCGCCATGTTCGCTTCGAGCCGAGCGACAAATTCGTAATTGGACCTAATGTCCAGAGCCGGCTTGAGGAGCCCTCGCGGGCGCTTCTCTGCGGCCCACTCAGCCCCGAAGTCCTGCGGAACTGCCCGCAGCTCGCGCAGATCGAGAAAACTGCGCGCCCCCCTCAAGGGCTGCGCATTAAACCTTGCCATCCGAGCTAACGCTCCAGCAGGTACGCGGCCGGGATCGGAAGAGCGGAGAGCTCGGCGAGACTCATGTCGCTGATGATCTGGCGCAAACGAGAGCGGAGCTGCTCTACGTCAGTGCTCGGTGCAGTAACGCTCTCAGGCTTTGGAGTCGTCAGTACTTTCGCGTGGGCGCGGTCACGCTTCTCCACAATGGAGGTCAGAGGAATCTCGTTCCTTTCAGCCCAACCAGCAGAGTGCTCCATCACTCGCCGCTGCAGAAGTGCTCGCCACGCCCCACTCAGGCCATGCTCGTCGAGCTCATCCTTGAAGGCACCCGGCCGAGGGTCTTTGAGTGCCGCTTGAAGCTTCTCGCGAACGGGCTCGCTCTGGGTGGCCGCAAAGGAACCCATCCACCCCAACTGCTCCTGCATCGAAATCGGATCTATCTCAACGAAGTCGCTGGGAGAACGCTCCCACGACGGGATTCCTTCGTCGTCTGTAGGGATGAAGATAGCGCGGCGACGCCTCCGGTCCCAGTAGCGCTTACCGGTGTCCCAGGTGATGAAGGTACTCCATACGTCTGCCCTTAGGCGGCCCTGGACTGCGCCACTTTGCGCTCCTACCGGACTCATGCTCGGCCTCGTGATGCGAGGGTGTCCGTCGATGATCTCTAGCCGAAACCGGCCGGCATCGTTACCTGCGCGGAGCAGTTCGATGAACTTTTTGAAGCCGAACAGCCGTTCCGTGAAATCCGGAAACTGGTGTGTGAGCTGTTTCTTCGCCTGGGCGCCGTAAAGCGTCCCACCACTTGCGGCGGCGGCCTCTGCAGCCTTTTGCAATGCATCGAAGATATCGTCCAGTGTGGGCGTTGAAGTAGCGTCAGTCGTCAAAGGATCTCCACGGATGAAATGGCAATAGCCTCCGCTTAAGCGCGGAGGCTATTCCAAAATTTAGCGGGATCGTCTGCGAATAGTGTCATTGACCCCATCCTTCGTCGCAAGCTCCGAAAGATCCCCGTAGGTTTGCGGGAGTAGATTCACCTAGTACTTTGGGTTCATCCACTCCCGGCGAGAGGACACCGACTGGATTCGCTTCCAACCAGGGCGACTCGCCTGAGGTGTATCAAGCCCTCGCGGGCCGACGATCTGTATTTTGTTTTGGGCGAAGAACGCAATGTGTTCGCTTGCTAAGATCATATTTACCTCGTGCACCCCAGTCAAGTCGCCGCGTTGACTCGCAGAAATCCTCCGCGTAGCCGGACACGTAGCCTCATTTGAAAACGTCCGCGTAGCTGCGTGGTTGACGGTGTTGGCGGCGGGTGCAAGCTATGCCCGTTTTCATGGAGCTAACGATGGCCCAGCGGCAGACTGTGACGAAGAAGAAAGCCTCGCGTATCGGAGCGCGTGGCGGAAGGCGACCCCCCGGAATCTTGATGAACTGGTGGAGCTGACCGGGCGGCATCGGGACTACGCCAGGGCGGCCTTGCGGGATGCCTGGTTCTGAAGATCATCAAGCCCCTGCCGGGCAGGGCACCGGCCTATGGCCCTGATCTGCTGCCGGCACTGGTCAAGTGTTGGGCGGTGCTGCGGACCCCTGCCGCAGGCTGCTGGCACCGCTCCCGCCCGTCCTGGCGTCGTTGCTGCGCCGCGATAAGGAGCTTGAGTTCACCGACGAGCAGGCTGGCCTGCTGATGCGGATGAGTGCCGGCGCCAATCGACCGCAAACTGGCGTGCGAGCGGGCGAATCTGATCCCGGGGACGGGCCCACACCCAGCCGCGGACCTCTGAAGTCCCAGATCTTCATATGGCAGCGCAGGCAACGACTGCCCGTGGCCAAGCGACCAAACAGAGCAGCCGTCTTGCCATCGGGGGAGCCGTCAGTCTTCCAGGTCCCGCCGCCGGTGAGCAGGTCGGATGCGGTGACGAAGGCGCCAAGCTGCAATCTCTTCAATTCGTTCGGATTCCCCATCCGACCCGCATCGGACGCGATGATCATAATCCGGAAGCTCACCAGAGAGGCCGGCGATCCCGTCTTGGGCGAGCGGAGCGGACACGTGCCGGGCCCAGGGGAGTTGATGCGTGCGCCGCATTCGGCAAACGTGAGTCGCCGCTTGCGCTTGGAGACCGCGTGCGCATTCGGCGAGCACGTAGTCGGCGCCGGAGTGACCTAGCCGTGAACATTGAGTCTATTGTCTGTGCCGGCAACCCAACTAGAAGAAATTGGAGAGAGCCTAGCGATGCTTCTTCAGATCACGCAGAAGCACCTTGGCGGAAGCGACAAGGCGGAGCATAGGAGCCATGGCACCGGTGGTTTCCCTGCCAACAGACTCCTGGGCTAAACCACGTCAGACACGGTTGTTGGGCTTGCTCACACGCCCATACCCTGAACGGCGCGAGGAGGCGGAGGGCGAGTCAACATGCGCCTGGACTCTCAGCGCTGTGAGTGCATACTTCCGCGACAGCGGGTCGAGCTGCAGCTGCCGGGTCCAGAAAACGGCGTCGATATCCAGGCGCTCCTGCCGTTCGAAGTAGTCGAGGACGGCCAGGAACACGGCTGTGACGTCCGTAGCGGCGTACTGGACGGCCTGCGTGCCGTATTTCGAAACAAGTTGATCATCGGTGTGGTGGGTAAGTTCACGTTTTACTTCAATGGCAAAGCGGCACCGTTGGAATTCGACGAGCACATCGACGCGGCCACCACCGACGTTGGCGACCTCGGCTTTGCTGTTCAGGCCGGCGAAGTAGAGGGCGTCGTCGAGGCTGTCGGCGAGAACGTCCTCCCCGGGGAGGTCAGTCTTTTCCGGGCGCAGCCACGGGACTTTGCGTTGGCCGGATTGCAGTTGATCGAGGTAGCGGGCCGTGAAACGGATCAGGGCGGACACCAGGGCTCGCATTTGCCCGTCGTAGGCGACCGAGTTGCCTTCCGCGTGGTCGTGGATGCCTTTGATGAGCCGTTCGAGCAGCTCTTCTTGGGCAAAGTTGAGCGGCGTGATGTGACGCTGCCACTCGTCGAGGAGCTTGGCCGCCTCGGGCGACTCTGCGGCGGCGGCTTTCATGGCGACGAATTGGGGGGTTTCACCAAGGCGGGTCGATGTGTCGCCGGTATCCGATCCGCCACCAGCTTTTGGGTTGTCTGGCGCCATCTCAACCAGTCGTTGGCGAAGCTCCGCGACGGTGTCGAACTGGGGTAATTCGCTCCCGGTGGCGTGATGCTCCTTCTCCCGCGCAAGCCACCGGTCCAGGAAGGCGATCGGGGCGGACGCGGCGGCCAGACCGTTTTCTATCTGTGGCTGTAGAATTGTCGCGATCCCCCGTTGCGCTAGCGATGCGCCGAGCGTGCGTTCGTTAACCTGTGAGGGATCAATGACTAGCGTCAGGCTGCGGTGGGCAATGTACACGTCGGCGGCCGCGGCGATGAGATTGGCAGCATCCATCCACTCCTGCTGATGGAGGTCAGCAACACCCGCCAGGGACGAGATCAAGCGGGCCCAGGACGCGCTGGTGTCAGCGCGCGGTTGCCTCCAATGAGGTTCTTCGCCAACGAATCCGCTCAGGTACGTGTATACGGAGTCTTCGACCTCAGTGACATCTTCTGGCGTGATGGGGTTACCGGACCCGAAGTGGTGGATTCGGCCGGTGATTAGGGCGAACGCGTGCGCGTCACGGCGGTCGTCATCTTGCTCCGCTCGGGTGAACCAAACTGTCGCCATACGCATCTCGTCGAGCGCGGCAGTGAGGGTTCCGGCCGCAGCGGCACGCCCGATCGAGTGGAAGCCGAGTTCCATCAAGGAGTCCGAGTTGCTGTCCTCAGCGTCGGCGAAGAGGCGAAGTCCTTCCTCGAGCTCGTTATCGTTCCACCGGTCGAAAGCGGCGCCAAGAGAGCGGACGAGGTAGGGCGATGCGTCTTCGCCGACGGAGGCGGCGTGCGTTGCTCGAGTGGCCAGCGCAGCACGGACTTCGAGGGCGCTACACCAGCCGCCGATCGCGAGTCGGGTCCATAGTTCGAGCGCCATATCCTGGCGAAGATCCGCGGTCTGGTTGAAGGCTCGAAGCAGCTCGACGACGTGCGTCGCGGCCCCGCTTAACGCGGCCGGAGAAAGGGAGATCACGTCCGCGAGCCCGTCGAATGTGAACAGGTCCGCTTCCTGCAGCGCCTCGACCAGGAAGTCACGCGCGTTTTCGCGATTGATGAGGGTGGGCCACTCGCGACACAAAGCGTCGACGGCCGGAATCAACCATCCCTTTCCGGCCAGCAGCTGACGCTGTTGGTAAATGGCTTCTTCGCCGCCGAGCTCCGCCACGCTTACGGCGTAACGAAGATCGAGACCGTTCAGGAGGGTGCTCATATCGTCCATTAGGAAAGTGTCGCATCGACGTACGCCACTGTCGGTCACGTCGCCGCAATCCTCGCGGATCGGCCTTCTCGGCCATTCGCCGCGGCTCCCTTCACCACATGTATCCATCGTCGCGGGCGTGTCGGACAGCAGCGCCGGAAAGGACGCCCTGGACGATGTCGCCGTGCGCGGAGCTCGTGATCACCTGCAGGCCGTGCTCCGCTGCCACGTCTCGCAGCTCCCTGAGTAGCGTTTCGACGTTGGACGGATTGACCTCCTCCCGCGCGAGGGAGTCAATGATGAGCAGCCCCGGGTGGCGACCGACGCCGGCGAGCGACCCGACCTGCAATAGCCCGATCACAACAGCGATTTTCAGGCGGAGCCGTTCCCCCTCGGTCAGCTTCCCGAAGTTCTCCATTTTTCCGCCCTTGACCACGGGCAGGTGAGCGTTGCCCTTGAGCGTCGCCCGCTCCAACTGATCGATACCGAGATGACGTCCGAGCGCCGTTACACGCTCGCTGACGAGGTCCAGCAATGTCTGCTGTTCCAAGTCACGCCGTTTCGTCGCCACTTTCTCGGCGATGCTGAGGATCCGCACCCGCTCCTCCTGGTCGGAGAAGCCGTCGCCAGAGGTGGTGGTCGGCTCTGTACGTTCCATGAGACGGCCCCGAACGGTGGCGAGGTCGCGTTCCAGATCGCGCCTGCGGGCGGGGTCGCCTCCGTTGGCCGAAATCGCCGCAACCGCCTCATCATGCAGGGAGCGGGCAAGGTTCCGCTCGAGGACCGCTTTGTCGTGGTTCTGGTCCGCCGTAGTGACCAGGCGCGCCAGCACCGCGGTTCGCGCTCCCGCCTCCTTCACACCGTCGAGCTCGTCGTCGTCGTCGGAGACGACGTCGCCGCCGCTATCGGCGGCCTCCGTACCGAGCGCTTGGTCGGCGGAGGACGCCTGCTGGTTGGTCGGCGTCGGCTCCGCGATCGGTGAGTCGCAGATAGAGCAGTTTCCCTCTTGTTCGCGTTTCCACCGCGCCTCGTCTACTGCTGCGTCACAGCGTGGGCAGCACGACGGTTTGAGGGAGTGCCAGAACCGTTTGGTGACGGCCGCCTCGACGAGCGCAAGCTCGTCGGCTTCGGCGTCTTGGAGCTCGCGTTCGAGGTGTCCGTATTCGCGGGCGTAGTTTAAGACGGACTGTTCGGACTGGGCAAGAGCATCGGCGGTGTTCAACGCGTGGGTTAGTACTGCGTCTATGTACTCGACCGTGGATGCAGCCGGAAATGCTGCAAGTTCATTTTCGATTCGGGCCTCCTCCTCGCGGAGCGCGGCGACACCCGAGACACGAGCCTGTTCGTCCTTCAACCGCCTCCGGCGGAGCCCCGCAAGTAGCCCCTCAATTTCCTGCTTCCGGGTCCGCGCGGCAAGTGTTGCAGGGCCCCAGCTGGCGCCGAGATAGGTCTGCAGGATGGCGGTGGCTAGCTGAGGCGTCTCCCCGAGGACGGACTTGATGCTCGGGTTTGTGATGACGAGGGCTTGGGACCACAACGGCCAGGCGTGCTTGATGACCTTGCCATCCTCAGCATCCAGGCCCTTAGGGTTCCTCTGCCATGTTTCGATCGCTTCGAATCCGAGGGACGTCATCATCATATCCGAGACGACAGCAGTGAAGCTGCGGTCATCTGCGAACTGGCCCAGCGACACGGCACCGGCGTCCAGCAGGGTGGCAATAAGACTCTCGATAGCTTCGCCCGGATGACCAGTCATTGGGACGTCACCGTCGTCCAGCATCTCATAGTCGCGAAACACTGATGCGGCCGCGGTGGTCGCGGCGAGGGCTCCCGAGTCGACGTCAGCCCAATTGACAGTCTGCCCGGTGGCCAGGCGCAGGATGTGTCCCGACGGCACCCCCCCACGGACACCCCAGGCCACCAGGATTCTCTGGCCGTCGATCATGAAGAGCGCCGCGACCTGGTGGGTCCACGAGCGCACGTCGCTCTGCAGTTCCGTTTGCCCACGCAACGCCCACAGCAAATAGTTGATGATGCTCGACTTGCCGGCGTCGTTCTTCCCAGCCGACACGTACGCGGTGATCTCGGGTGAGAGCTTATGGGTGAACGAGTAGGGCGTGAAGACCCTGACCGTGTCGTCATTGGAGGGCGAGGTGTTCTTTACCCCCGCGAAATGGAGTGCCTCAACGCGGAGATATCGTGGGGCTGGAAGCATCCTGACGCCGGGAATTCTGCCGTCGGCGAGCACGTCGCGGACAAGTCCAATGTCGACGGCCGCCTCGCGGGCGATTTCGTCTTCCCAGTCATGAGTGTCAGTGGGCGATGTCATGCGGTGGCAACCTTGTTCGTATCGTCGAGAAGAGCGAATCCGAGCTCATCCGCGCGAACGAGCACGCGGTCGAGGATTGGTGGGATAAGAGATCCGTGGTCAGCGTCCTTGTACTCGGGATGCTTGTACTGGCGGCGGCGCGCGCTGGCGCCCTGGGCGGCGTCCGCGAGCAGCATGATCGCGGCGGCTTGTTCGTCGTACCACCGCAATTCCGGGATCCCCGCACGCATCCTCTGAAGCGTCTCCCGGCCCGACCGAAGGAGGAAGTAGTCTCGGCGCGTCTTTCCGCCCGACTCTCCGTTTCGGCGATGGGCGATCTGTCCGTACGTCTTGAGGATCGACAGGGCGTTGTCTACCCGGTCGTACGCGCCATAAAGGTACCTCGACATCGGATAGCGATGCAATGACGGGGCACCGCCGGACAGCATCCTCTGAACGTGCGGCTGCACCTCGTCGAAAATCAGAAGACCGTCCTCGTAGTCGGTCATCAGGTCGATGGCAAGGTAGTCGGGGTTCCGCAGCCAGAAGTCGAGCTTCTCAAGTCGCGTTAACGATGCCACCTTGGACACCGCATCCAGTCCCTGAGGCGGCGCAGTGATGGGGTCACCGAGGACGTCAAGGATGATCAGTAGCCGAGTAGCGGTTTGGCTCGGCGAACCTCCCGCGTTCCGCGCTCCTGCTTGCTGAATCCGTGCGCTATCGTCTATCTCCACCTAATGCACCCCCAAGGCTCTCCACAGTACGTGTCCCACTCTGCCAAGACTATGGCCCAACTATGGCAGACACCGGTCGTTTGTCATGTTTCACGACACGACCCAAGTTCACCTATGACAGATATGAGGGTTCTTATGTCCACCCAATCTATGTTCATGACGAGTTCAGTGGGCGCCCTCTTCGACCAACGCGGCTTGGAATGGGAAGGAGCGGTCAAGTGGCAGCATCGGATTCCCTATAACAAGCCGGGGTATACGCGGTTTCGATGAAGTCCGAACCGTATGATTCTCATGGCGGGCCCGTCGAACTGCCTCTAAGCAGTCGGGCGTTTGAAGAGCTCCTGGACGTCTGTCCATTCCTTGAGGTCGATGACAGGTCCGCAACTCTCCATTCCTTCGGGAGCCGGTTAAAACAATTCTGGCTGCCCGACGAACCGATTCTCTATATCGGCAAGGCCGGAACGTCCCTGTCAGCTAGGACTAGAGCCCACTATTCAACCAAGATTGGCGCGACGGGGCCACATGCCGGCGGCTGGTGGCTCAAGATGCTGACTGCCCTTCCCGAGCTGACGGTGCACTACGCACGGCATTCCAACCCGGGCGCAGCCGAGGATGCACTCATCGATCAATTCGCACGCCAACTGTCACATGCCTCACGGTCCAACCTATTGGACGGGAACCGCGTCGGCCCATTCGCCAACGTCCGTATTCCGGGTTTAGGCCGAATCCGTTCCTACCTTCGAATTCCGGCAAGGTCGAAATATGCGTTCCCGGCTATCCCGACCACGTTGACGATGTTCGTCAGGGGCGAAAAGCGGGCCGCATCCTGGCACCCCGGCAACGGCAGGTTGGGCCGACTGGGACTTAGCACTGCGCTAATGGCTGAGCTGGTGGTACCTGGCATGCCAGTGCATATTGAGGCACTGAACATAGCTACCGCATCCTCGACAAGACGCAATGACAACAATCGACTTCGACTGACAATCCCATCCGAATTCCTGACAGCGAGTCGGGCTCAGCTTTCACTGAGCGGTCGACCGCTGCAGTTCATAATGACGACAGAGTCAACCAGGTTCTGTCGGCCCGCGCCGTCTGAGCAACCCCGCAATCGGGCGAGACGGTCATAGGCGGCGGACTTGCCGGACGCCGTCGTGCGTGAGATACATCGTTGCTCTATAACTCTTAGCGGCTCTCAGCGCAGGGAACACCAATAGGTGATAGCGCAACGGGAATGTGGCCGCCCCGCCGCCGCAGGGAACTCGATCATCCCTCGACGAACTCCAGCAGGTCACCCGGCTGGCAGTTGAGGACCCGGCACATTGCTTCCAGGGTGCTGAAGCGGACGGCCTTGGCTCGGCCGTTTTTTAGCACCGCCACGTTGGCCGGGGTGAGTCCCACGCGGTCGGCGAACTCCCCCACACTCATTTTCTGTTTGGCTAGTTCGACGTCAATGCTCACCACGATGGGCATCAGATCACCGCCTCTATGTCGGTGCGAAGGTCCGTGGCCTGCCGAAGCAGCGCGCGCAGCACTACGACCACTAGGCCCAGGGCGGCGCCGGCGACCAGCAGCAGGAACAGCAGGAGCAGCAGCCCCCGATCAACAGCGTTGAGGACCACGGACGCGGACAGTACCGCCAGCATGGACCATCCGGCGGCGATAGACCAGACGATCGCGTCCACTTACCGCAGTGCGTCAGTGCTGAAGATGCTGTCGCGCCTGACCATGGTCAGCAATTTCGAGGTGCTCACGATCACCACCTGGACGCAAGCCACCTCCAGGATAGAGACGATGGTGAGCGGCCACTGCACGTAGGCACGGTCTGGATTCTCCTGCGCCATGTGGGCGAACTGCCCGGGAAACGGACTGATCTGGTCGCCATTATGGCCAGCTGGGCAGAGACTGCAAAAGGGCGCGCCCGGCAAGACCGGACGCGCCCTTCAGTGCCCTGACGCCGGGAGTCGGTTCAGGGGAGTGAGCTAGTCGACGAGCGCCGGCTGCTTGTCACCCTCTGAAGCGTCAACAAAAACCGGAACCTTCCTCCGCTGGTGCAGCCAGTTCGCCACCGCCAACAGCGCCACAAGCGAGAAAGTGCTCAGGAGCTGGGGGCGGGAGTCCTCGCCGATGAAGCCCACCGTGAAGATCGCCGCGAGGATGAGCAGGCCAAAGCCCGTCAGCCACGGGAAGCCGGGCATCCGCAGGGGAAGCTCCGTCCCCTCGCGGTCGGCACGGAGGCGCAGCGCGAGCTGGGCCAGGAGCGCGGACGTCCACACCAGCAGGCAGGTCGAGCCCACAATGTTGAGCAGGACCGGAAGGACCATCTCGGGGAAAGCCAACTCCAGCACAACCGTGACAACACCGAAGGCAACGCTGGCCAGAACCGCGACAACCGGAACCCGGGCCTTGGACACGGAAGCGAGCAGACGTGGCGCTTCGCCGCGCTCGGCGAGGGAGAACGCCATCCGGGAGGCACCGTAGAGGTTGGCGTTGAGGGCGGAGAGCAGTGCCGCCACGGCCACCAGGGTGATGGCGGTGGCCGCGCCGGGCATGCCGGCGGCGTCCAGTACCGCCGCGAACGGGCTCTTCAGCCCCGCCGAACCCACGGGAACCACGGCCGCAATAATGAAGATGGAACCGATGTAGAAAACCAGGATGCGCCACAGCACCGTGCGGACCGCCGTCTTCACACTGCGGGCCGGCTCGGCGGTCTCAGCTGCCGCCACGGAGACAATTTCGGTGCCGCCGAACGCGAATGCCACCACAAACAGTGCCGTGGCAATCCCGGCAAAACCGCTGGGTGCGAAGCCGGCTCCGGTGAAGTTGGACAGGCCCGGCGACTGGACGCCCGGCAGCCAGCCGAAGAGCAGGGCAGCGCCCACCAGGAGGAACCCGACGATTGCCGCCACCTTGAGCAGGGCGAACCAGAACTCGAACTCGCCGAAGTTCTTCACACTGGTGAGGTTCACGGCGGTGAGCAGCACGATGAACACGAAGGCCATCAGCCACACCGGCAGGGCCGGGAAGATGGTGGCCAGCAGCCCTGCCGCACCCAGCGCTTCGGCCGCGATGACCACCACGAGCTGCAGCCACCAGAGCCAGCCCACCGTGGCACCTGCCACCGGCCCGTAGGCCTTGGCGGTGTAGACGGAGAAGGCGCCGCTGTCCGGGTTGGCGGCGGCCATTTCGCCGAGGGCCCACATCACCAGGATGATGAGGGTGCCGGCCACGAGGTAGGAGATCAGCACGGCCGGGCCCGCGGCCTGGATGCCTGCGCCGGAGCCGATAAAGAGGCCCGCGCCGATGGCGCTGCCGAGCCCCATCATGGTGAGCTGGCGGGGTTTAAGGGCCGCGCCGAGGGGGCGGGCAGACGTCTTTGTCTGTTGTTCCATGAGGATTCCTCTGGTTGTAGGCGGAACGGGTTGGTAAAGGGTCAGTGAGTGTTCAGGCCGCGTGGGCTGCCAGGAGCCCGAGCACGCGGTCGTTGGAGGCGGGATCGGCAACGGTGATCCGCACGCCGTCGCCCTGGTACGCCCGGACCATGATGCCGGCGGCGTCAAACGCGTCCACCAGCCTCGCCCGGAGGCGTTCGTCCGCGCGGATCCACAGGAAATTGCCTTGGCTCGGCGGCAGCCTCCAGCCCTGGGCTTCCAGCCGCGCGGCCATCCGTGCACGCTCCTGCCTGACGGCCGCCACCCGCGCTGCCATCTCCTCCCCGGCGTCCAGCGACGCGATGGCAGCCTTCTGGGCCAGCGCGCTCACCGAAAAGGGAAGGGCGGTCCGGCGCAGTCCCTCGGCAATATCGGGCGCCGCCACGGCGTATCCCACGCGCAGGCCGGCGAGCCCGTACGCCTTCGAGAACGTGCGCAGGATGCAGACGTTCGGGTACTGGCGGTAGAGCGCCAGGGAATCGGGGCCGCTGCCCGCTTCGGCGTATTCCACGTAGGCCTCGTCGATCACCACAAGGATGTCGGAGCGAACGGAACGCAGGAAGGCCTCGATACGTTCATGGCTGATCGGTACGCCGGTGGGATTGTTGGGGGTGCAGAGCAGGATGACCTTCGTGCGGGCAGTGACGGCCGCGGCCATGGCGTCAAGGTCGTGCCCCTCAGCGCCGTCCAGCGGGATGCGGACCGGCCGGGCGCCTGCCAGCTCAACCAGGATGGGGTAGGCCTCGAACGAGCGCCAGGCGAAGATCACTTCATCCCCGGCGTCGCAGATTCCGGTGATGATCTGCTGGAGGACGCCGACGCTGCCGGGTCCCGCCGCGACCTCTCCGGCCGTGACGCCGAGGTGGCGGGCAAGCCGTTCACGGAGTTCGACGGCGGCACTGTCAGGGTAGCGGTTCATCGTACCGGCCGCTGCGGCCACCGCAGCGGTGGCAGCTGGAAGAGGTTCGTAGTGGCTTTCGTTGCTGGCGAGGGCTGCAATGTCCAGGCCGGCGCTGCGGCGGCCCGGGACGTAGGGCGGTAGTCCGGCCACTGCGCCACGAAGGGTGGGAAGCGCGGTGTCCGGTGCGGTCAGGAGCTGATCACGGGTCATGAGGAATGATCATGATTGTGACCCGCCCCACAATGCAAGATACCCTCAACCCATTGGGACTTCTGCTCAACTTCAATCGACTCTGGTGAAAATATGACCATCCCGAACCCCCGCACCCTGGATTCCCTCGACGGCAGGATCATCCTGGCCCTCGACAAGGATCCCGAAGCCAGCGCCCTGGCACTCTCCCGGACGCTCGGCGTCGCACGGAACACGGTCCACGCCCGGCTGGCGCGGCTCGAGCGCAGCGGCGCCCTCCGATCCTTTAGCCGGAGGCTGGATCCCGCCGCGCTGGGCTATGACCTGATGGCCTTCCTCTCGCTGTCCATCAGCCAGACGCGGACAGGTGCGGTGGAAGACGGGCTCGCCGCGATCCCGGAGGTCATCGAAGTGCACGCCACCACCGGAGATGCGGATCTCATGGCCAAGGTGGTGGCACGCAGTACTGCCGACCTCTACCGCATCACCAACGAGATCCTGGAAATCGAAGGGATCCAGCGGACCAGCACCGCCATTTCCGTACTGGAACTCATGCCGCCCCGCTACGACGGCCTCCTGAGCCGGCTCTCCGAGCAGGAATCACGCCCTGCCGGCTAAGTTGGGGTGATGCGGGCACAAGTGGGCATATTTTCAGTCTTCACTCCCACTTCCTGCCAAATATCCCATTCGAATTCCCGTGTCTTGCCTATTTGTGAACCAGGCCACAAGATTCCTGCATGACTTCACTCACTGTCTCCGGCCGCGTGGCGGAGGTCCTCAGCAGCTATCTCAGCGATGTCTTCGGCGTCATGGGCAACGGCAACGTCTACTTCCTGGACGCCGCGGAAAAGCTGGGCCTGCGCTTCTCCGCCGTCCGCCATGAGGGCGCCGCCATCGCCGCGGCCGACGCCTACTACCGGACGTCGGGACGCCTCGCCGCGGGCACCACCACCTACGGCCCCGGCTACACCAATGCACTCACCGCCCTCGCCGAGGCGGTCCAGGCGCAGATCCCCGTGGTGCTGGTCACCGGGGACGCCCCCACCACCGGCGCCCGGCCCTGGGACGTGGACCAGTCGGCCATCGCCGCAGGCTTGGGCGCGGCCACGTTCACCGTCACCCGCGACACCGCGGGTTCCATCACCCGGCAGGCCGTGGAGTACGCACTCACCAAGCGCACCGCCGTCGTGATCGCCATTCCCTACGACCTCGCGGCCCTCGAGGCTGCGGACGAGGAACTTCCCGCGGCACCGGCGCCAATGGTGACGGACGACGTCGACGGCGGCCTTGGGCAGGTGGCCCGCTTGCTGGCCGGGGCGAAGCGGCCGCTGATCCTCGCCGGCCGCGGTGCGCATCTCGCCGGCGCCGGCCCGGAGCTTCGGGAGCTCGCTGACCGCCTCGGCGCCGTGACCGCCGGAACCGCCCTGGCGCTCAACCTCCTCGAAGGCGAGGGATACCTCGGCGTCGCGGGCGGCTTCGGCACGGACACCGCGGCCGGGCTCATGGGTGAGGCCGATGTGGTCCTCGTGGCAGGGGCAAGCCTGAGCGCCTTCACCCTGCGGTTCGGGCACCTGCTCGGCCCGGACAGCACCGTCATCCAGATCGACGCCGCCCTGCAGCCGACCCACCCCCGGGTGGATACGTTCGTCAGCGCGGACGTGAAGTCTGCTGCGGGACGCATCCTGCGGATGCTGGATGGCCCGGCTTCGCCGGACGCCAGCCCTGCAGAGGCCTGGCGCGCGGAAGCCCGCAAGCGGCTCGCCGAGGGACCGGCCCACCACCCGGGCTTCGAGGAGGCCGCGGACGGCCGGCTGGACCCGCGCTCCCTGGCCGCCGCGTTGGACGTTGTGCTGCCGGAACGGCGCACGGTGGTCCAGGACGGCGGGCACTTCCTCGGCTGGGCACCGATGTACTGGAACATCCCCCGGCCCCAGGACCTGGTGATGGTGGGGACCGCCTACCAGACCATCGGGCTGGGCCTCGCCAGCGCCGTCGGAGCAGCCCGCGCCGTGGAGGACGGCCGCACCCTGGTGCTGGCCTCCGGCGACGGCGGTTTCCTGATGGGCCTGTCCGACCTCGAATCGCTGATCGGCGCGGCAACCAGCGCCGTCGTGGTGATCTACAACGATGCCGCCTACGGCGCCGAAATCCACCAGTACGGATCCCAGGGCCTGACCGAGAAGCCCATGCTGATCCCCGAGGTGAACTTCAGCGGCGTCGCCCGAGCGCTCGGTGCCGAGTCCGCGATCATCCGGTCCTTGTCCGACCTTTCCGCGCTGGAGGACTGGATCGATGCCGGCGCGAAGGGGACCTTCGTGGCCGACTGCCGGATCACCGCCAGCGTCCGGGCCCCGTGGCTGAGCGAGTGGATGGCGGCCTCGCGGGCCGCGAAGGCGGCGGTGGCCGGGTAGCTGCCCGGCTGGCACGAAAAAGGAGGCCGACGACGACACCCAGTGTCGCCGTCGGCCTCCTTTTATGTCCGGCGGTGGTGCTATCCCCGCAGGGCGCTGGACCCTAGGCCGCCGTTGGAAGCGTTACGTAGTTGCCCTCGATGACGCCGGCGGCAACAACGGGTGTGCCGTCTACTGTGACATAGCTGCCACGGGTGACGGGGGGCAGGTTTCGCCCGCCAGCGACGGTGACATAGCTGCCCTCGACGCCGACGGGGACGCTGCCGGCGGGGAGAGTCACGTAGCTGCCGCCGCGCACTGCGGTGTCAGCGACAGTGCTCGCGGTAGCGGCCTTAAAGGTGGTTCCGGTGGTGGATGAGGAGGTTTCGGGGCGTTCGGTCAGCAAAGTCATGGGTTCTCCGTGGGGTTTCGGGATGAGGGTCATAGAGGTTCTTGTGCCGCTCAAGCAGGAGGGCGGTTGCGCGTTGTGTCGCTTGCCCCGCTGGCCCGGGTATGTTCACCGGTGCGGTACTCAAGGGCTACGGTGGCCTGTACCTAAATTTACAGGCTTATCATGAGTTACTCAGAATAAGGTGGGAAGGCTCACGTTTACGCAAGGCGGCTGACCTGAACGAGGTAGGGGAAAGATCAGCGCAAAAGAGATCGCGAGTAGCGCCTTAGCGGGACCTCCAAGAACGGTGCCGGCGGCCTAGGAGAATTCACAGGTCCACGCCCTAACATGGCCCAAATGAAGGCTGCCCGGGACGCCCGCTCTGCCGCCGTTGTGATCAACGCCGGATCACGCAGAGGGGCGGCACACGAACTTGCGGTGGACACCCTGCGAAAGGCAGGCGTGCCGATCTCCTCCGTGCACCCCGTGCTGTCCGGGGCGGACCTGGCCGGGACGCTTGATCGGGTGCTTGCGGACGGGCACGACCTGGTGGTTGTCGGCGGCGGCGACGGGACGGTGTCCTATGCTGCCGGTCGGGTTGCCGGCAGCAACGTTGTGCTCGGCGTTCTTCCGCTGGGCACGGCCAACGACTTCGCCCGCACGCTGGAGATACCGAACAATCTGGCCGAGGCGTGCGCCACCGTCGCCGAAGGCAAGGTGGTGGACATCGACCTCGGCCGGGCGAACGGTGAGCCGTTCCTCAACGTCGCATCCGTTGGCCTCTCGGTGGCGGTTACCGAAGCGCTCAGCCCCCGCTTGAAGCGGTACATCGGGCCATTGGCCTACAGCATCGCCACGCTTCGGGCTTATGCGCGACACAAGCCGTTTCGGGCCCGCCTCGAGTTCCCGGAGGGCGACCACGAGCCGCTGGAGCTCGAGGATGTGCTTCAGGTGGCGGTCGGCAACGGCCGACATTACGGGGGCGGCAACACGGTCTCCCCCACCGCAGGGATCGATGACCACATCCTTGACATCTACGCCATTCTGGCCGGCCCGCTCCGGGAGCATGTGAGTATCGCACGGTTGCTCAAGGACGGAAGCTTCATCGAACACGACCGGGTGTACCACCTGACCACCGGACGTGTCCGGCTGGTCACCGACCAGCCGCTGCCGGTGAACCTCGACGGCGAGATCGCGACCACCACGCCCACCGACTTCACCGTCCAGCGCAACGCCGTCCACGTCGTGGTGCCCCAGAGCAGCACCAGCGCATTGTTCGACGGACCCGGCGCCGCGACCTGGCCGTCCTGAGGGCGTTGGGAACGTGAAAGCATAAGCCGGTGCACACGAACCAGTACGGACCAGAGAGCGCACCTCCTGTCTTGCTCCTACACGGTGGTGGCGTCGCCGGTTGGATGTGGCAATCCCTGCGCCGCAGCCTGGAATCTCGGCACCGTGTGATCGTGCCCGACCTTCCGGGGCACGGAGAGAGCTCCAGCGAGGAGTACATCTCGCATTCCGCGACCGTAAATGCCCTGGCCGACCTGGTGTTGCAACGGGTTGGTTCGCCAGTAGCAGTGATCGGCTTCTCGCTCGGGGCCCAGCTATCCATCGGCCTGGCGGCTCAACATACGCCCCTGGTGAGCCGAGTTATGGTCGTCAGTGCCCAAGCGAAGCCGATGGCGCTCAGTGGCCTCACCCTGGGCATTCTCTGTTTGAGCGCACCACTTGCACGGAGAAGTTGGTTTGCCCGCCTGCAGGCCCGGCAGCTGTTCATCCCCCCAGAACTGATGGAGCAGTACATCGATTCCAGTGCAGGCATAACGAAGGCGACCTTGACGGCCGCCGTCGGGGACAACCTGCGGTTCGCATTGCCTGAGAACTGGTCCCGCTTCCCTGGGCAGGCCCTCGTGATGGTGGGTCAGCGTGAACGGAGGCGGATGCGTGACTCTGCCGCTGCGATCCATGCCGCCCTACCTGGAAGCGACTTGGAGGTTGTGGATGGGTGTGGCCACGGAATCCCCCTTCAACGCCCGGAATGGTTCAACGCCAGGGTCTCGGCTTGGCTCTCTCAGGAGTAAAGAGGTGGACCGGCCGGACCGTCAGCGGCTGCCCGGAAGTCTGAAGAAGCCTGCCGGGTCGACGGCACCCAGGAGGTCGTGATGGAAGGCGATGGCGTCCACGGGCCGGGTGTCGACAAACAGAACCGCCACCATCCGAGAGTGGACCACGGTGTACCGGGTCGGTCCGTCCAGCCAGGAGTGGATCCCGGTGTACTCATCGACGAACAATCCGTCGCCGAGCAGGCCCTGCTCCTCGAGCAGGTGATAGACAACATTCCAGGCGAGATCCATCAGTTCATGGATCGCCGCCTCTACTGTTGGAGCGGTCATGAGTCCATGGTCCTCCTGGGCACCGACAGCTTTGCGGAGACAGCGCGGCGTGTCTCCGAGGACACATCTGCACCGCCAGCTCCGGGTCGAAACCTACGGCGCGGCGTCCTGGCGCAACGGGTTAGTTCCATGAGCAAGGTGCGTGGGTCCCAGGGCCGGCGGCGAGGGCGCTCACCTGTTTGTGCGCCCACTCCAGCCGTCGCCGGCCCCTTTAGGCCTGCCGGGCTACGCCTCCAGGTGGAACTCCACCCGGTACTTCATGAACCGGATGTTCCGGGCTATGGACAGTGCCCGGCGGATCCGCAGATCATCTTCCTGCGCGATGATGACGACTTCAACGGACTGCCCAGGTTCGAGCAGCAGGCCTCGTTCGCGTTCGTGAACTCGGCTAAGATCCGGCGGCCTGGGCCACCGCCGGGAATGAGCTCGAAACAGCCCGCGAGCTCCACGGCGCCACCCCGACCTGGGCACTGGAGAACCACGACATCGTCCGCTCCGTCACGCGCTTCGGCGGCGGCGATGTCCGGCTGCCCTGGACCGGGGACGCCACACTGAACCACGGATTCTCGCTGACGAAACCGGCCGCCGAGTCTCAGGCATCAGAGCCCTGGCTTCCGCAGCCCGCTGACTGGGGCAGGCACGCGATCGAACGCCAGCAGCAGGACCCGGAGTCCTCGCTGGCGCTGGTCACCAAGGCGCTGGAAATGCGCCGACTGCTCTGGAAGAACGAAGTTTTCGGCCCCAACGACGGCGGCACCTGGCGTGTCGACGCCGGTGGTCTGCTGGTCTGCTACGGCAGCCGCCGCTGCCGGAACATCGGGAACGCCTCCCGCGCCCGAGCCACCACTTCAAGCGAGATGTCCATTGCGCGGACACCAGGCTCGAGTCCGAGATCGGTTTCAATGACCCCCATGGGGTTCACCAGAACGCTCCGGCCTACCGAGACCGGCGGGGCCTGGCACACGCCAGCCACATACACGCTGTTCTCGATGGCGCGTGCGGCGTTCAGCGCCAGCCACTGCTCGGTTTTGTGGGTGCCCGGCACCCAAGACGAGCAGACCAGCAGTACTTGGGCGCCGGCGTCGGCCAGCGACCTGGCCAACTCCGGGAACCGCAGGTCGTAACAGGTCATGAGGCCGTAGGTGACTCCCCCGGATTCAAACACCACGGGATCGGTGGACGGACCCGGTTTGATGAAAGTCGATTCCCCGAAGCCCTGGGCGTCGAAGAGGTGGATCTTCCGGTAGATGGCGAGCCGGGCGCCGTCTGACCCGAAAGCCACCAGGGTGTTGTACGCCTTGCCCGGTTCCTCCGAGCTTTCCACCACACCCGCGACCAGCGCGATGCGGTGGCGGCGGGCGGTGTTGGCGAGCTCATGGCAGATGGGACCGTCCAGCGGCTCGGCCACTTCGGGGAAGGTCGCATCCACCTTCTTCTTCTCGTAGGTGGCGTATTCCGGGAAGGCGACAAGGCTGGCACCGTCTCGGGCGGCTGTGGCGGCGAAGCGGTCGATCGCAGCAAGGTTGGCTTGGATGTCGGTGCCAGACTCCAGCTGCCCGAGGGCGATGCTCACGGTTGATCCTTCCCTAAGGTCAGTCGGCCCAGGTCCGGAGGCGGCACCTGGTCAGGCGGCATGTGATCAGGCAATCCAGCCTCAGGCGGCTGATTCAACCGTCGCCTTTTCTGTGGCCGTCATTTCCGGCGGTGCCACTTTGAAACCTCGCGTGATCAGGGCCAGGACGCCGATCCCCAGCACAAGCCAGGACACTCCCAGCGTAATGGCGTTGCTGTCCAGCTGGGAGAGCAGGTAGGCGCAGACGATGGCTCCGACCACTGGAACCGCGACGTAGGACAGGGGGTTCAGTTGTTTCCCGGAACGCCGCTGGCGCACGTAATAGAAGACCACCGAGAGGTTGACCAGCGTAAAGGCGGTGAAGGCACCGAAGTTGATGAACGACGTGGACGTGGCGACGTCCAGGAAGATCGCGATCAGCCCGACGATGCCAGTGAGGACAATGTTTACCACCGGGGTGTGGAACTTCGCGCTGAGCCGGCCGAAAGCCGCCTTGGGGAGTACGGAGTCGCGGCCCATGGCGTACAGCAGGCGGGAGGCGCTGGCCTGCGCCGCGAGTCCGGAGGCGAACTGCGCCGCCACCAGGCCGGCAAGGAAGACAGCACCGAACAGCTGGCCACCGATCTGCAGTGCGATGGCGCTGGCCGCGGAGGCCGAATCCTCAAAGACCCCGCCGGGATGCACCAGCTGCGTGACGTAGGAGACGGCCACGAAGATGCCGCCGCCGATCAGCGCGATGAGCATGATGGCGCGGGGCATGTTCTTGCGCGGATTAATGGTCTCCTCGGTGAGGGTGGTGACGGCGTCGAACCCGAGGAACGAGTACGCGGCGATGGCAGCACCGGCCGAGATGGTGGCGACGCTGGAGGTGTCATTGAAGAACGGCTGGGTGCTGACCAAGCCGCCGGCGCCCTGGGTGGACACCACGCTACCGACGGACAGCGCCACGAAGAACACGATGACCAGCAGCTGGAAGGCCATCAGCACGTAGTTCGCCTTGTCCGCCACCTTGATGCCCAAAATGTTCAGCACGGTGGTGATGAGGATGAAGCCCACAATCCAGACTCCGATCGGGATCCCGGGGAACTGTGCAGTCAGGTAGGAGCCGCCGATGAGCCAGATGACCATGGGCAGGAACAGGTAATCCAGCAGGATGGCCCAGCCCACCAGGAATCCAACCCTGGGATCGATGGACCGGCGGACGTAGGTGTAGGCGGAACCGGCCACCGGGTAGGCGACGGCCATCCGGCCGTAGCTGTGCGCCGTGAACAGCATCGCGACCATGGCCACCAGGTAGGCGGCCGACGATGCCCCGCCGGTGGTTTCGGCGATGATGCCGAAGATCCCCAGGACGATCAGCGGCGTCAGGTAGGCCAGTCCGAACAGAACCAGGGAGGGCAGCTTCAGCGTGCGGGTCAGGGTGGGTGATGTTGTCAGGGTGGGTGAAGTTGTCACGGGTGCTTCCTTAGGCGTTGAAGGACTGGGGAGCCCAGGTGGCCGGGCTGATCCGGCCCTGGTACACGGGCAGTTCGACGGCGTCTTCGCCTTCGCGGAACTGGGACCAGGGGCGGTTGAGGTTTTCGGTGCCATGCGTTCTGACGTGCTCGACGGCGGCAAGGTCCAGTTCCGCCGTGAGCAGCACCGGGGAGTCATCGTCGGATGCTGCGATGGTGTTGCCCTCGGGGTCGACGATGATGCTTAGGCCTTTGCCGGTGGGACCGGCGCAGTTGACGCTGACCACAAAGACCTGGTTGACGATCGCGTTGGCCTTGGCGAGCACCAGTTCCTGCCGGCGGTCCGGCGTCGTGGTCTTCACAACGTTGAGGATGACCTCGGCGCCCATCCAGGCGAGCTGGCGTGAGACCTCAGGGAACCACGCGTCGTAGCAGATGTTCAGGCCCACCCTGCCGATGCCGGCCAGGTCCACTGTGGTGAACCGGTCGCCGGGATCGTAAGGTTCGAACGGCCGCCACGGGAAGACCTTCCGGTAGTACCCGGCCAGCTCTCCACCCGGGGACAGGACCAGTTGGGTGTTGAACAGCTGCCCTTCCGGTCCGCGCTCGCACACACTGCCCGGAACCAGCCAAATGCCCAGATCCGCTGCAAGCTGCCGGAGTTCGTTGACTCGCGGACCGTCCAGCGGCTCGGCAGAGCCCCGGAGCACGTCAGTGCGCTGCTGGTCCGGCTCGGAGTCGCCGAATAGGTGCAGCTCCGGAAAGACCACCAGCCTACTGTGCGGCTGGGCGGCGAGGGCAGCTTTGACCTCGTCCGCGAAGGCCGATACGGGTTCGCCGATGAGCCGTGGCCGGGCCTGAACTGCGATGAGGGGAAGGGTGCGTTCCATAGTTAACTCCACGTTGGGGATGTGATCTGCACTATATTAGATCAGAATGATCTATTTATGGGAAGAGGGGCTGATGGGCCGTAAAGTAGCTGGTATGACCCGTCAGCTGGAGGACACCGCCGAGGCTTCACCCATTGGCGCAGGCAGGCTGGCCGGCATCGACCGCCGCAGCGCCATCGACGCCGTCCGGCTGCGGATCGGCATGGCAATTTCGCTCGGGCTGCTGAAACCCGGCGAGCGCCTGCCCGATCAGGAGGACGTGGCGCTGGGCCTGTCGGTGAGCCCGATTACCGCCCGCCGGGCGCTGGCGAGTCTGGCTGACCAAGGCGTAGTGGTCCGCCGCCGCGGCCGGGCTGGCGGAACGTTCGTGGCCGACGAACCCCCGCGGAACGTACTGGCCGAACTCACGGCATCACCGGCCGAGTCCCACGCGGTGAGTCGGCTGGTGGACCGGAGGCTGCTGTTTGAATGCGCCGTCACACACTACGCGGCCATCAATGCGACAGCAGAGCAACTGGATGAACTCGACCGGTTGACGCAAAGCATGGCCGCATCCGCGGACTGGTCCGGCTACCACCAGGCAGACGAGCAGTTCCACCAGCTCGTGGGCGCAGCGTCCGGACTGGGTACCGCCGTCGAGGCCTACCACGAGACCCTCGCAGAGCTCTATGCCTACTTCATCCCCTACCCCATCGAACTGCTGCACAAGTCCAACAGCGACCACGTCGCACTGGTGGCAGCCCTGCGTACCGGCGATGTCCAGAAAGCCGTGGAGGTCTCGCGCAAGCATGTGGACATCCTGCACCGCACGATGTTCATGGGCCTGACGGACAGCGGCGGCATCGCTCTCTGAGGACGGCTGGCTCCAGCCGAACACGCGGCCCCGGGGTGCTGCGCGACTGGATCTTGTCTGTTCAGGCCCGTCCACATTCCTGAACCGGAACTTGGGGCGTGGACGGCCTCCGGATCGAAGTCGCACATACCCTGTTCAAGGCCGAGGGCCTGCCGAACTCGCCCCCCGCCGGCGGCGTGGTGGAAGGGCTGCGGTCCAACCCGCAAGTCTCGGACCAGGAGGAAGTCCACGAGGTCTACCGTTGGCGCACCCTGGCCGAGAAGTATGAGCGGCACCGCCTGCTGGTGGGCGAGGTCAACCTGGAACCGGCCCGCGCCGCTATACCCGTGCCGATGAGATGCAGCAGGCCTTTGCGTTCGCGTTCGTGAAACTCGGCTGGGGCCCGGAGGCCTGTGCCGCCGCTGGGAACGAGCTCGAAGCCGCCCGCCAGGTCCACGGCGCCACCCCCACCTGGGCGCTGGAAAACCACGACATCGTCCGCCCCATCACCCGCTTCGGCGGCGGCGAGATCGGGGCCCTGCGCGCCCGCGCCGCGCTGGTGGCTCTGCTGGGGCTGCCCGGCCCGGCATACCTCTACCAGGGCCAGGAGCTGGGCCCGCCCGAGGTCGACGTCCCCCTTGGGTCCCGGGTGGATCCGATGTGGGCCCGGCGGCGTCTGCCGCGACCGCGCCCGCGTCCCGTTGCCCTGGACCGCGGACGCGGCGCTGAACCACGGCTTCTCGCTGACTGAACCGGCCGCGGAACCCTGACTCCCGCAGCCCGCAGACTGGGGAACCCACGCGATGGACCTCCAGCAGCAGGACCCTGAGTCGTCGCTGGCTCTGGTCACCAAGGCGGTGGACATGCGCTGGCTGCTCTGGAAGAACGAGGTCTTCTGCCCAAACGACGGCGGCACCTGGCGGGTGGAAGCCGGGAGCCTGCTGACCTGCGAACGCAGTGACGACTTCTTTGTCGCCGTCGCGATGGGCACCGAGCCGGTGAAACTCCATGCCGGCACCGTTCTGCTCAGCGCCGTCCCGTTGGCGGAGGACGGCTGGCTGCAGCCGAACAACGCCGCTTGGGTCTTGCGGGGCTGACTCGTGCCTGCTTCTTCGGGCCGTCCACATTCCTTCGCGGAACCTGGGCGGCCCCTTAGCGTCGCTTGCCCGTTTCGGTGCCCGTGTTGTTGAACGAGGCGTCCAGCTTTACCGTCGCTGATGTCCCGTCGGCTTTCCGGATATGTGCCTCGTAGGCAGCCCCCTCCGCGTCGGTTTCGACGCGGACTATGGTCGCCCCAGGGTTGGCGGCCTTTACTGCCGCTTCCACGCGGGCGGCGGTGTCGACTGTCAGCAACTGTTCGGTGGTGCCGTTGGCTTGGTGTCCACCCTTGTTCTGGGAAGCAGACAGCGTTGTGGACGACGCTGCGCCGTCCGGAGCGGCCATGGCGAGATACATGCCGCCGCCGGCGAGAGCGGCGATTAATGCTGCGCCCGCTGCGACGTTTCGAACTGTTTTCATCACGTGCTCCTGATTCTGCGATCAGGCTCATGGGTGCTTTCGTTGACCGCCTTTTGTCGTCCTGCCATCGCGTCCCAGCAACGCCCAGCGAGGGTGGATCCGGTAGGGGACGATGTGGATTCTACGCAGGTGAGAGGGTGACGACTAGGGGAACTCAGGACCACTATCATGCCACCGCGCAAGCCCATCCCAGGGGCCTTTGACAACGCCTAGCCAACGCTGTTCCACGGCCGTGGATCTCCAATCTATGAGCGTCCGCAGCCGAACAGCGCCGCGTAAGTGCCGCGGGACTTGGACTCCGCCGCAGGCTCTGCAAGCAAACTCCGCAAACAATAGGGCTGTCCACCTTTCCACGGGGGTCCGTGGAAAGCCCTTTCTCGTCCGAACTGGGTAATCAGCCGGAGGCCGCGCTAAGCCGCCGGGCCGCCAACGTCGAGGCTATTTGGTCGCCGTTCGGGTGACCAGCGTTCCCCCCATCTTCGGTTGATACTGGGCCACTCTCTTGTCGTTGACAACCCAGTTCTCACCAACGAGAACGTTCATGCCAATGACATCCGCGAATTGCTTCATCCCGTTGACCACCGCATCTTTTTCTGACACCGAGGAATAGATTGAGAGAACGGTCCCTGTCCCACAATCTCCAGACTCCGCGGCATGGGTCACCTTGTTGGTCTGCTCGAAATTTGAGCAGTCGCCGCCTGCCTCTTCAAACGCCGACTTCAGCGACTCGACAGAACTGTAGTGTTCACCATTCGGAGGGACTGTTTTCGCAGGGGCAGGTGATGAATCAGAGGCTGATGCGCCAAATCCGTCGCCGCCCGCGCATCCTGTGAGCGAGACAAGACCCACAAGACTAGCGATGAGTAGCGCTGCCGACCTATGCGTCGTCATTGCTTCGACCAAGTCCCGCACCGGGAGGTCTTGAAGTCTTGGCCGGCTGAGAGCGTCACGGAAGGACGCCCGCCGCTTACGATGTCGTTGTCGATAATGTCAGCGCCGTTGGAACCGGTCCGGTAGATCCCCCAATAGCAGCTTGAAGTTACATCCGAGTTGGCGCGATAGGTTCCAGGTTCAACGTCAACACCGACCGTCCAGGTACCTTCCTTGATGGTATTGGCAGCTTTTGCCTTTTCCGCTCCGGTGACGGCTTCCTCGCGCGTCTTCACGGCTGCTTCAGCAGTCTTGACGGCGGCATCCGCCGTCTTGACCTCTTCGGCTTCCTTATCCACGGCAGCTTCCCGGGTCGTCACTGCGGCTTCGCGGCCCTTGATTCCGGCTGCGAGGCTGTCGAAGCGCCCCTGGAGCGAACTCAGTTGTCCGCTCACACCGTCTTTCTCAGACACGAGTTCAATATATGCCGTGCTCTTCTTCGGGTCAGGAAGAGTCGTGCCCAGCACGATGCCACCGACGAGAAGCACCGCCGCTGCGCCTGCCACCCAGTACCAGGCGAGCTTTCGGCGGGGTGGGCCGGCTTTTCCCGGGGCGGCTCCGGGGGCCGGCGCAGCCTCCGCTGGCTCCGACGCATCGGTAGTATCCTTGCCGAATCGCTTCTTATGAAGTTTTGACCAGATGCTCATTTTCAGGCCCGACTGGTCAGGGAGCAGAGTGTCCGGGCCTTCCGTTTGGCTGAAGGTGGGCGGCTGGACCGGCTTGCTTGGAATGCTCGGTTCGGTGTTGTTTTCAGTCATGACGCAGTTCCCCATTTGTTTTTGCTAGAAATTTTGTCCGGCCCATAGGGTCAACTCACCCTGCCGCATGAACGTTGGCGGACGATTGAACTTACAGCCAAAATCGACTAATTACGTCAACATGCCCGAGTATGTCGGCGGCGCTCGTGCACTTGTTGACTTGGTCGTTCGTTGTGAGCATTTGTTTCGCCGCAACCCGTCACACTCCCCGTTGGGCTTACGCATCAGTTTGGTCACAAATTTTCAGTTCTCAGGACCCTATTGAGCATTCCGGCGAGGGTACTTTGGCGATTCCTAAGCTCGCCAATGACTCTCTCGCGATGACCAGAGATGAACAGCTTCGGACTTTCGAGTTTTTGTCTGCATCGTCATATATGCTTCAGCTTGGATCACGAGCCACACCGGCTGAACGCACATTTCAAACGCGCGTTTCGCGATTCAGGTGCCTCAGGGGCTTCGCCCAATGACCGTCGCTTGGAATGCGGCGATCGGATAGTTGTTGCGTGCATCCCGCACCAATTAGCCGGTCGGATCTCAACTGAACTAGAAGTAAATAGGGGAAAATAATGTCCGAAATCAAAAATGAAACCGCACCTGCGGCCGCTCCCGAACCGCGGGTTCAGAACGTGCAGCTCGTCGACGGAAAGCGCAAGAACGGCCTCGGCGTCGCGGCCCTCGTCGTAGGTATCGTCGCAGCCGTATTCAGCATCATCCCGCTGGTCGGCATGGTCGCCTTCTTCCTGGGCCCGGTCGCCATCATCCTTGGCATCATCGCTTTCTTGCTCAAGAACCGTAAGAGGGGAATGGCAATTGCCGGAGCCATTCTCGGCATCGTCAGCCTCATCGTCGCCGGAATGATGACGGCCGCCATCGGCGCCGCCGCTAAGGCCGTAGATGAGAGCATCAATGCCGAGCACACCGTGGAATACGTCATCACCACGTCAGGTCCTGCCACGGTCTCTTACTGGACTGGCTCTGGCAGCTCGACCGAGAAGGTTACGGCTGACTGGAAGAAGTCCATCACGTCCAAAGACCTTAACATCACAAGCCTGTCCGTGATTGGCGACTTCAGCGAAGCCACGGCCGCTGTCAGCTGCGAAATTATTGTCGACGGCAAGAGCGCAGGAAAGAACATCGGAAACGGTGCAGGCGCCAACGCTTCTTGCTCAGGAAGCACCTGGACGAAGTAGGTTCAGCCTTTGGCTGGTACGGGAGGACACGCTGTCGTTCCGTACCAGCCATTTTCATCTCCGGCTATTCCGTCCGGGTAGGGTCGCGCCTCGACGGAGGATACGTCCAACACCATGAGTCCCGACCGATCCGGCGGACTAAAGTGCCTCAAGCCAGATTCTGACGATCACGGCGGCCGTGATCGCTCCCGTGGACCAGCCGCCTGCGTTTGCCGACGTCATAGTCCGCGGCTGCGACTCGAATTCAGTTGATCCCGGTTTACGCGTAACGACCCGGCAGTCTCTGCTTGACGGACTTCACACGACAACTTAGAAAATGGAATAAATGAGAAAAGCCCTAATCGCTTTAGTTTTGACGGCAACGGTTGCATTGGTTGGGTGCGGTCAGGCGACCGGGCCGGAATCGGCAGCTTCGACGACGGCTTCTGCGCCACCCACAGCCAGCTCCACTCCCACTCCCACTCCCACTCCCACTCCCACTCCCACTCCCACCACGCTAACGGTCTCGGAAGCCGCCACCTGCACCTTGCTGATCGGTTCGAAGGAGGACGGCCCCCTCATCCAGTACGTTAACGGCGTTGCTGGCTTTGACGCCGCTGACCAGGCCGCAGTCACAAAAACCGCCGAGGCGAGGGACGCCGTAAAGAACATCGCCAAGAGCGCCAATCCCGAGATGAAGGTGCTGTTGGCAGCCCTATTCTCCAGCGACATCAACGAATTCAAGGCCTCAGGAGTGGAGCTTCTGACCAGGTGCTCCTAGGAATCTGAAATTTCCCTTCAGCGACGAGTCACCGGCCGGGTTCGGCGGCTTCCAACCGAACAAAGTGGCATAGGTGCTTCGGGACTAAGCATGCTCACCGAGGAAATCTGTCCGGGTTCCCAAGGAGAACGTGGACAGCTTCTTTCTGTTCCCCGCGGTCTTGCCGGCCGCCGTCGCGCATCGGTTTGATTCAGGCAACGGCCATGGCGCCGATCTGCTGTACGGGGCTCATGTTGTCCGTGGTGCCGCCGGGCTCGGCCACCCGGCAGTCCTCGACGCGGATGATGTCGGTGCAGCCGAACTCCACGC
The DNA here is from genome assembly GCF_030812335.1 of Pseudarthrobacter oxydans. Classification (GTDB taxonomy): domain Bacteria; phylum Actinomycetota; class Actinomycetes; order Actinomycetales; family Micrococcaceae; genus Arthrobacter; species Arthrobacter oxydans_B. Next base: position 234,410 of record NZ_JAUSSN010000008.1, on the reverse strand, counting down.
TCTCGTCCGTTGCCGGGATGCCGGCCGGCTCATCACCATGGTGGCCGGCAGGATCACGCCATGCATCTAGGTTTCCGGCACTAATGAGGGCGCGATCTCCTAGACCTTGATATCCGGGAAGGTCGACCGCATCGTGGCGGCGCTGGCCACGTCCCAGTCTTTCGGACGACGGCGGCACGCACTGGATGGTGGATCGGTAGGGCCACCTCTGGCGCCGAGCGCCATTGTTTTCGCCTTGGCCCGGTTCTACCGTAAGGGGAGGGTCAGCCGAAGTGCAGGTGCGGGCATGCGGATTTTATCCAGGTCATCGCGCTGGATCCTGTTGTGCTTCCTGGCCGCGGGCATCGTCGGCGGCACCACACCGCCGGCACCTGCCCCTTCCGCTGCGCCGGCCACCGGACCCGCGAATCCCGAGAAGGCTTACGCGGAGTTGGACTCCTTCCTTCAGGAGCAGATCCAGGTCCTCGGAATTCCGGGCGCCGCTGTCGCCGTCGTGAAGGACGGGGTCCGGGTGCACGCCGCAGCATTTGGCCGCGCCGATGACTCCGGACGGCCGTTGACCGCGCAGACGCCCGTGCTGCTGGCCTCCACCAGCAAGACCCTCACCGCCATCGCCGTGATGCAGCAGGTGGAGGCCGGCCGGCTGCGGCTGGATGAGCCGGTGCAGACCTACCTGCCCTGGTTCACGCTGGACGACAGCCGCTCCTCAGCCATCACCGTCCGCCACCTCCTCCACCAGGCCAGCGGCATGGCCTCGAAGGACACAGCCTTCGAAGCCTCCGACGCGCAGGGTCCGGAAGCCCTCGACGACGGCGTGCGGGCGCTGGCAGACTCCCCGCTGGCCGGCGAACCGGGCGAAGCCTTCCGGTATGCCAGCGCCAACTTCAACATCCTGGGTCTCCTGGTGCAGACGGTCTCCGGCCAGCCGTTCGGCGACTACCTGGAACAGCACGTCTTCGGCCCCCTCGAGATGGCCCAGAGCCATCCGACCCGGGCTGATGCCCGCGCAGACAACGCCGCGGCAGGCTATTCGCGGTGGTTCGGCGCGTGGTGGCGCCAGACCGACGTCCCCGCTCCCACCACCGGGATGCCGTCCTCCACGCTGTACTCCTCGGCCGAGGATCTGAGCCACGAACTGATGGCCCTGCTCGACGGCGGCCGGTACGGCGGCGCACGGATCCTCCAGCCCGATAGCATCGAGGCGATGTTCGAGCCACGGGTGCAGGTGAGCGAATCCCAGCGCTACGCCATGGGCTGGTTCGCCCGGCCGCTGGTGGAGTCCGCCGATCCCGCAGCACGTCCCGTCCCTGCGGAGACGCTGCCTCTGCTCCTGGAGCATCAGGGGGAATGGGGAAACAGCCACACTTACGTGGCCATGGTTCCGTCCGCCCGATTTGGCGTCACGCTGGTCATCAACGGCAATGACACGGCTGCCCCGTCACGGCTGAAGGCGATCGACACCAACCTCCTGCGGATTCTCCACGGCCACGCACCGGTGCCCGCGGTGGTGCATGAGGACTGGCTGCAGCGCTTCAGCTGGGCGGTGGCGTTCGGTCTGCTGCTGGCGGAGCTGCTGAGCCTGTGGCTGGTGCTCCGGTTCCTGGTTCCGAGGAACCATGCCCCTGCCCGGAAGCCGTGGGTTCCCCTGGCCCTGGCCACCGTGGCCCTCGCCCTAGACGTCTTTGCGCTGTGGCTGTGCCTCAGCTACGCGCCCGCCCGGTTCGACACCCACCTCTTCGTCATCATCCGTCAGTTCCCCGACGTCGGCGTCTTCCTGGTGCCGGTCCTTGCACTGGCTATCCTGTGGCCGGTCCCGCGAACAGTGTGGCTGCTGCTGACGATGCGTGCCCGGCCGTCAGCACTCTGAGGGGACCGAAATTCCCGGGCCGCGGCACAGGCAACGGCGGCACCCAACCAGAGTGCCGCCGTCGAACTTCATTCCTGGCGACTCATGAAGTCACGGGACGAGCTTGATGTCCTCGCCCCGGAGGTTGGCGCGGAAGCCGTCGTCCTGAACGGCGACGTCCTGCAGCACGAGGCCCTCGGGCAAGCCCTCGATGTCGTGCTCGATGGTCACGAGCCCGCGCACGACCGTGGCGATGGCGTCGGAGAGGAAGTCCGGTCCACCTATGTCGATCGAGCGTGGTTCGACAATGAGCTTGCCGGCCTCAACCTCGACTGTGCCGGTGGCGGTGACTGGCAGGTCGCGTCCCAGGGCATTGACGGTGCGAACCACCATGACCTGGCCGCCGCCGGCGGAGCGGACGACTGTCCCGTCACCTAGCTTGTTGGCGATTACCTCGAACGGCACGGTCGCATCGACGGCGAGCTGTGCAGCGACCAGACCGTCCGGGCCAGCGACCACGTCCTGCCCGACGGTCCGGACGTCGCGGAGTATCGAACCCGCGGCCACCACTGTCCCAGCGTCCAGCGCAACATCGGCGAGCCACACTTCGTCGCCGCGCAGGCCGGCGGGAGGCTGAGCGGACGGCGGTCGGTCGACGCCCACCGGTGGCGACGGCACAGGCCCTGCCTCGCCCCCGGCTGCCGGGGCGCTCGCAGCCCACCAGAGGATCACTGCCATCACCGCCAGGAGCAGGACCATCCCCGCAGCACCGATCAGCCAGTCCTTCACGCGCGTCCACTTCATCAGGACAGTCTGATGGCTCGTCCCCGGGGTGCAAAACCCCTAAGCCGGTCACGCCCGAAGTCCCCACGAGCCTCCGGTTCTAATTCGCCGCCGCGACCCGCACACGTTCACCTCGGCTGTGGCCTGTCCCGCGGCCTGCTCGCCGGAAGCGGAACCGCGGGACCTTCACGGGCCCCGTGGCTAGACTGCTGGGGTACGTGTCCCTCGACTTATTAGGAGAAGTTCATGAGCTACAGCGGAAGCCCGTCCGAGAAGCCGGTAGCAGCCGGCGACCTGGACCGCAGCCATATCGGTCAGACTGTGAGCTTTGAATCCAATGACTTCACAGTTGTCTTCGGAACAATCTCCGGCGTTGCCCGGACCGACGCCATGGTGTACCTGTCTCTTCAGGGAGTGGGCGGCGGCACCCATCTGAAGGACGAGTACGACCTGCCCGTCGGCCAGAACGTCTATCTCCAGATGGATCCCCTGAGCACCGCCAGCAAAACCCTCTCGGAGGCGGAACGGGTCATCAAGGAAAAGTTCGACGAGATCAAGAAGAACCTCCGGGACCGGGAACAGAAACCCGGTTCCGAGTAACCCGGATCCAGCCAGAGCGGAACCTCGCAGTGCCCGGCACTGCGGGGTTCCGCTCTTTGTCACTGCACCAAGGGGCGACGCCCATGAGGTGGGGCGAGCCTCGGACACGGCGGCCGCCGTCGTGGTGAAATGCTGGCCACCAGGACGCCAGGTGGGCGGCCCTCAGCGCTTCTTGCCCGTTTCTGTGCCCGTGAGGTTGAACGAGGCGTCCAGTTTCACCGTCGCTGATGTCCCGTCGGCCTTCCGGATATGCGCCTCTCCCGGAGCCACCTTCATCCAAAGGGGCTCTATTTCCGGCGAGCATTGCGGGAGTGCTGCCCCACCCGCTCCCGCCGCTGTTTGTCGGCCATTAGTATTTACAACAACGCATATCGAACGTCCGAAAGAATTGCTGCTTCTCTTACGTAATATTGACGACGATCATTGCCCGCCTACGTCATCAGTACACGCTGATTCTGAAACCCAACCCTCACTGTGCTAATCCGGTAGGTATGTCTTCCTTATCCGAATCTTCAAAGACGACATCAGCCGCGGAAGAACGCAGCGCCCGTGTCGCAGTCACTCTTTTTCCCGTGCTTATCCTGGCCGGAGGAGCCGTAGCGCTTGCCGCCCCAACAGCCTTCACAGGGCTCGCCCCCTGGATCAACCCTCTCCTAGGACTCATCATGTTCGGGATGGGGCTAACACTCACGCCCCCTGACTTCGCCGTCATTGCCAAACGCCCTATCCCGGTGGTGATCGGAGTTGTTGCGCAATATGCCATCATGCCGTTCCTGGGCTGGTTGATCGCAGCGGCGCTGGGGCTGCCCCCTGCCCTGGCCGCGGGCGTCATCCTGGTGGGCTGCTGCCCTGGCGGAACGGCTTCCAACGTCGTTTCCTACTTGGCTAAGGGTGACGTCGCTTTGTCCGTCGCCATGACGACCGTTTCAACTCTGCTTGCTCCGCTGCTGACCCCGGTGCTGGCATTGTGGCTGGCCGGTCAGTACATGCCGGTGGACGCCGGTTCGATGGCGTGGTCCATCGTCCAGATCGTGCTGTTCCCAGTGCTGCTGGGTCTCTTACTCCGATTCTTCCTGCCGCGACTTGTCAACCGCGCGCTGCCTGCCCTTCCCTGGATTTCGGTACTCGCTATCACCACTGTGGTGGTTGCGGTGGTTGCCGGAAGCGCAAAGGCCATTTTCGCAGCCGGACTTCTGGTTCTCGCGGCCGTTATTCTGCATAACGGCCTGGGGTATGCCCTCGGCTACGCTGCAGCCCGTTTGTTCCGGCTTCCGATTCCCTCCAGGCGAACCACTGCGATTGAGGTCGGCATGCAGAATTCAGGCCTTGCCGCAGGGCTCGCACGGCAGTATCTGACTCCCGAAGCGGCTCTGCCAGGCGCTATTTTCTCAGTCTGGCATAACGTTTCCGGTGCTGTTCTCGCAGCTTATTGGCGCCGCAGCAGCACTCCTGCATCACGCGACAGCGAGTCTGTTCCGGCGGCTGCCAACTAACCCCGGCAGACCACCCCGCCGAACCCGGCAAGGCCGCCCGGTATGCTCGCGGTGGTTCAGCGTTCGTCGGCCTGTCCGCCAATGTCCAGTGCGATTTCGAAGCAGTGCCGCCCATAGGATGAGGCAATGGACTTCGAAGGCACGCTCTGGACCGTTTTGGGGGCCGGGCTGGTTCTGCTGATGCTCGTTGACGTCTTTCGAACACTCCTTTACCCGCACGGTACCGGCCCGGTGGGCCGGGCGATCATGCGCGGATTCTGGCTGGTGTCCAGAAAACTGCGGGGCCGTGGCTCCTTCATCGCAGCGCCACTGGCCATGGCCGCCGTCATTGGCGCCTGGGCAGCGCTGGCGGCCATCGGCTGGGCCCTGCTCTATCTGCCCCACCTGCCGGAGGGTTTTGTCCACGGATCCGGGGTGCCACAGCGGGGCGACTTTGGCGAAGCGCTCTACATCTCCCTGGTCACGCTTTCCACTGTGGGGTTCGGCGACATTGTGCCGGCCGATCCGCTGCTCCGGCTGGTTGTGGCCCTCCAGGCCGTCGCCGGCTTCGGGTTGCTGACGGCGACGGTCACCTGGATCCTGCAGACGTTCCCGGCCCTGAACCGCCGCCGGGCCCTCGCCCACGAGCTGAACCTGTTCCGGGAGGCTGCAGGTCCGGCGGGTGTCCTGGCGCTGGATCCCGGGCATGCTGCCGGACTACTGGAATCCATGGCCGGAAACGTGGCTGCGGTGAGCGTGGATCTGCTGGCGTTCCATGAAACCTATTACTTCCGCGAAGTCGAGCAGCGCGGCTCCCTGCCGGCCACAGTGGCCTACGCCCAGGACCTTGGATCGCAGGCCCAGCGCAGCGAGAGCCCTGAACTCCAGTTCGCCGGACGGATGCTCCACGCGGCGCTGGACGCCCTCGCGGAAGTCCTGCGCGGCAAATTCGGCCATTCCGGAGACACATCCTCCGACGTGTTCGACAGCTACGAGCAGCACCACCGGCACCGGCGGGGCGGGGAACCGACAACGGATCCGGACACGAACCGACCCTAGACATGTGACTAATCAGTCACCTATTCTGGAAATGTGGACGCCGTATTTAAGGCTCTGGCCGACGCCACCCGCCGCGATCTCCTGGATGAGCTCTTCCGGCACGACGGGCAGACCCTCCACGCCCTTGAGGCCCGCTTCGAGATGACCCGCTACGGCGTGATGAAGCACCTCAAAGTCCTGGAGGAAGCCGGCCTGGTGGTGACCCGCCGTCGGGGGCGCGAGAAACTCCACTTCCTGAATCCGGTGCCCATCCGGCTGGTCCACGACCGCTGGGTGAGCAAATATGCCGAACCATGGGCCGCTGGCCTCAGCGACCTCAAAACCAGATTGGAAAATCCCATGGAAAAGATCTTCGAAATCTACATCAAGACCACCCCGGAGCGACTCTGGGAGGCCATCACGGACGGCGAGATCCGCAGCAAGTATCAGTTCGGGTCCGTCATCTCCTCGGACTGGACGCCGGGATCCCGGTTTGAGATGGCACCCAGGGGCGGGGAACCCCTGGGCGAGGGCGAGAACCTCGAGGTGGACCCGCCCCGCCGGCTCGTCCAGAGCATGCGCGCGCTCTGGGGCGAGGACGTCAAGGCCGAAGGCACGTCCCGGATCACCTGGGAGATCGAACCGGTGGGCGATTCCTGCCGCCTGACCGTTACCCACGACCAGCTCCGCGAAGGCGCCAACGAACAGCTCTACGGCGGCTGGCCGATGATCCTCTCCGGACTGAAGACCTGGCTGGAAACCGGCGAGCTCCTCACCACTCCCGGCTCCCTCATGTACACCTGAGCCGGGCCCTCGTACGAACCCCCGGACGCCGCCGTCGTGGTGAAATTCCCGGGCCGAACGACGGCGGTACCTGGCTGGGGCAGCTGCGGTACTGCGGGGCGCCCGACCTTGGCAGCGTGACCCACCTACTAGCATTAGGTTCATGGGTGCCGATGACAGTTCTGTCGTTCGTAGCGGTGGAGTTCCGCCTGGCGATACCAAGGATGCCGGCCAACTCATGGCCATGCTTGACCATGGCGTTTCCGCTGCCGATCTAGAAAGCACGCTGTCCGCTTGGCTGGAAGCCGGGGCCATTGACCAGTCCACTGCGGCGGCGGCACGCCGGTTGAACGCCCGGCTGGGGGAGGCCAGCCGCCGCGAGGGCCTGCTGCGCGTACTCTACGATACGGCCACCGACCTGACCGGCATCCGCGACGTGGAGGCAGTACTCAAGGCCATCGTCCGGCGCACCCGGTCCTTGATCGGCAGCGACATCGCCTACTTGAGCCTGAACGACTATGACAGCGGTGAGTCCTACGTCCGAGTGACCGACGGCGCAACCACCGCTCTCTTCCGCAACATCCGCATGCCCCTCGGCGAAGGCGTGCTCGGCGCCGTCGCAACCGGCGAGGCGCCAGCCCAGAGCCCCGACTACTTGATGGACGAGACCAAATCGCATCTGAAGTCCAGCGACACTGCTGTGGCAGCGGAGGGCGTCAAGGCGATCATGGGTGTCCCCCTTCGCGCGGAAGGGAAAGTGATCGGCGCGCTCCTGGTCGCAGACAGGCATGCGCACCAGTTCAGCAGTGACGACGTCGCCTTGATGGAATCTATTGGTACGCACGCCGCCGTGGCGCTGGAGAACGCCCGCTACTTCAGTGAAATGGCCAGTGCCCTCACCCGGCTAGACCAGGCGCAGCGGCAGAATCTGGCCCACGTAAGGGCCCTGGAGGAGCTGTCCAACTTGGACCGGCGGCTCATGGAAACCCTTGCCTCAACCGGCAGCCTTCCCTATCTGCTCAACCTTCTGGCAGAGTCCCTGGACACTCCTGTCTTTTTGGTCTCTCCCATGGGCGAGCCGCTAGCGGGGCCGGCCTCGGACGGAGACTTCGGCAGCCTCCCGGCCCTGAGCGCCGCCGAGGAGTCTGCGGCCAGGCGGGCGGCCGTACACTTTCAAGTCAAGGGCAGGAAGTACACCGTCATGTCCGCCGTCGCGGGCGACCAGCACCTCGCCTCCCTCATCGTCGCCGAGGAACTCAGCCCGGCCCGGCTCGCGGTCCTGGAACGCAGCGCACTAGTGCTCAGTGTGTCCCTACTGCTGGAACGCACCTTCCAGGACGCCCAATACCGGCTGCAGCTCGAACTTATCGATGACCTGCTCAGCCCTCGCGCCGAAAACGCCGCAGCACTTGCCCGCAGGGCCGGGCAGTTCGGACTCGCAAACCACCTCCAGCTCGTGGTGCGCGTGGTGGGGGTCCCCGACGACCAGCGCCAGCGGGCACTCTCCATACTCCGGCACCGGTCCGAGGGCGCTCCGGGAATCATCGCCCTGCACGAATCACACCTGTGCATCATCGAACCCGTGGAACGGTACGACAACCGCCCGAACGAATCAGGCGGCGGCGGCCGGACCGGCCAGTCCATCATCGACGAACTGAAACGGCGCCGCGTCACCGCCACCGTCGGGACGTCCGAACAAGTCAGCGGATTTGCCCGGCTGGCCGCCGCGCACACCGAAGCCCACGCCGTCCTCCGTGCACTGCAGGCCCTCTCGCGCCACGGCGAGGCAGCGGACCGGGCCGCCCTGGGTACCGCCGGAATGCTACTCGGAGCGATGGACAGCCCGTTCGCCGGACAGCTTCTCACTGCACAGCTGGGGCCACTCCTGGGATACGACGAGCGGCGGGGAACGCAGCTTGTCCTCACGGCGTGGACGTTCCACGAAAACGGCGGCGCCGCCCAGGAAACCGCCGACTCCCTCCACATCCACCCCAACACCCTGCGGCAACGGCTGGACAGGATCGACGCCCTGATCGGTCCCTCCTGGCGCCGGGGAAGCCGTTCCCTTGACGTCCAAGTGGCCCTGCGCCTGTGGCGGATGAAGACAGCCGGCGTCAGCTCCGCCGGTTCCTGAGCGCCGGACCTGCTTGCCAAAGCTCGAGGGGCATGGCACGGGCACACATGCGCAGCGCCTTTATATGGCACGGAGCCACATGGTGAGGGTCACGTAGCTCTGGAATGCTGGGATCAGCGGCACCTTTGGGGAGCCGCCCATCCCATCTCTAGGAGTTATTCACAATGTCGTGTGCGCATGCAGCGGGTATCCGTCCCGCAACTTTCGGCGTCCTCCGCCTGCCGCGGAGCGTCGTCGTCGGCGCCCAGCAGCGCTTCGCCGTCGCCAATATCGCAGCCGAATTCGGGACCAACGTCCTGGTCTGCACCGATCCGCGGCTGGCCGTCTCAGAGGAACTTCAGGCCCTGGTCCGGAGCCTTGAGGACCGGAACCTGTCCGTACGCGTCTACGGGGACACCCAGGCCGAGCTCCCGACCCCGGGCATCATCGCGTGCGTCGAGGAGCTCAAGGGCCAGGAGATCGACGTCATCATCGGGTTTGGCGGCGGCAGCTGCATGGACATGGCGAAGGTCGTCTCCGTGCTGCTCACCCACGGCGGCAAGCCGAGCGACTACTACGGCGAATTCGCCGTTCCCGGCCCCACCAAGCCCGTCATCGCACTGCCCACCACGGCGGGCACAGGGTCCGAAGCGACAGCCATCGCTGTGGTCTCCGATCCTGAGCTGGGCATGAAAATGGGCATCTCGAGCCCCCACATCATCCCGTTCGCTGCCGTGTGCGATCCCGAGCTTACCTACTCCTGCCCCCCGTCCCTGACGGCCGCCACCGGCGCGGATACCTTCGTGCACCTGGTCGAGTCCTTCACCGCCATCACGCGGGAACCCACCTCTACCCTGGCCGCGGAACGGGTCTTCGTCGGCAAGAACATCCTCACGGACTCCATTGCCTTGAACGGCATTGGGCTGGTGGGCCGCAGCCTGGTCACCGCCTACAAGGACCCGGAAAACACCGAGGCCCGTGCCGGGATGATGCTCGCGGCACTCTACGGCGGCGTTGTACTGAGCAATGCCGGAACCGCTGCGGCACACGCCATCCAGTACCCGGTAGGCGCACTTACCCACACCCCGCACGGGGTGGGCGTCGGCCTCCTGCTCCCCTACGTCGTCCGCCACAACTTCCAGGCGATCCAGCCGCAGCTGGCGCAGATCGCCCAGGCCCTGGGGCGCGATATCCGCGGGCTCGACGAGCGTGCCGCCGCCGTCGCAGGCGTCGAGGCAATCGACGAGGTCATTGTGGCCATCGAGCTGCCGCCGACACTGCAGGCCCTTGGCGTGCAGGAAAGCGATCTCGACCAGATCGCCAAGCTGTCGCTGAACTCCAAGCGGCTCATCGATAACAACCCCGTGCCGCTTGATCTCGACGCCGTAACCTCCATCGTTCACGCCGCCTACGCCGGCGACCGCACCATCCGCTAATTAGCAATAAGGACCACTGATGACTCTCCTTTCAACCTCTGAACCCCTCGACGTCGACGGGCTGGCGGTGCCCCGCCAGCTGCTGATCGCCGGGAACTGGCAGGACGCCAGCAGCGGTGGCACCGTCGAGGTAATCAACCCCTCCGACGCTTCCGCCATCACCGGCATCGCCGACGCCGACGTCGAGGACGGCCTCGCCGCCGTCGACGCCGCGGCAGCAGCCCTCCCGGAGTGGGCCGCGACGCCGCCGCGCCGCCGCGCCGAAATCCTGCGGCGCTGCTTCGAACTGATGACCGAGCGCAGCGAGCAAATCGCCCACCTCATCTCCCTCGAAAACGGCAAGGCCCTTGCCGACGCCCGCGGTGAAGTGGCGTACGCCGCGGAATTCTTCCGCTGGTATGCCGAAGAAGCGGTCCGGATCATCGGCGATGTGTCCGTCTCGCCGTCGGGCTCCAACCGGATCTTGGTCCAGCACATGCCGATCGGCGTCTGCGTGCTGATCACCCCCTGGAACTTCCCGGCTGCCATGGCCACCCGGAAGCTGGCACCGGCCCTGGCCGCCGGCTGCACCACCGTGCTGAAGCCCGCCACGCTCACGCCGCTGACCACCCTGGCGATCGCCCAGCTGATGATCGACGCGGGCGTCCCTGCAGGCGTAGTCAACGTCATCACCACGAGCAAGACCAGCGACGTCATGACGCCCATTCTCGCCGACCCCCGGGTCCGCAAGCTGTCCTTCACCGGTTCCACCAGCGTCGGCCGCCACCTGCTCCGCCAGGCGGCCGACAACGTGCTCAAGTGCTCGATGGAACTGGGCGGCAACGCTCCGTTCCTGGTCTTCGATGACGCGGACCTCGATCTGGCCCTCGACGGCGCCATGATCGCCAAGATGCGCAACGGCGGCCAGGCCTGCACCGCCGCCAACCGGATCTACGTCCAGCGCGGCATCCACGACGAATTCGCGCGCCGGCTGGCCGAACGCATGGGCGCCATGCGCGTGGGTCCGGGCACCGACGCCGACACTGAGGTCGGTCCGCTCGTGGATGAGGCCAGCGTCCGCAAAGTCGACTCGCTGGTCCGCGACGCGGTCAGCCAGGGAGCCAGGCTCCTCGCCGGCGGCAAGGCCATCGACGGCGCCGGGTACTACTACCCGCCCACTGTCGTCACCAACGTGCCGCTCCAGGCCCGCATGGTCAGTGAGGAAATCTTCGGGCCCGTGGCCTCGGTCATCCCCTTCGACACCGAAGAGGAAGTCATCGCCGCCGCCAACGACTCCGAGTACGGCCTCGCAGCCTACGTGTTCACAGAGGACCTTCGCCGCGGACTCAGGGTCTCCGAACGCATCGAAAGCGGCATGGTGGCCCTCAACCGAGGACTCGTTTCCGACCCCGCAGCGCCCTTCGGCGGAGTCAAGCAGAGCGGCCTCGGCCGCGAAGGTGCCCATCAGGGTCTGCTGGACTTCACCGAAACCAAATACATCGCACTCGACTGGTAGCTAGCCGCTCCCTACGATTCCATCCGAAAGAAAAGACCAATGACGATCTCCAATACCAAAGCCAAGCCGAAAGCAGCCTGGCGCGTACCGCTCGCCAGCTTCGCGGGCACCACCATCGAGTGGTATGACTACTACATCTTTGGCCTGCTGGCCGCGACCGGCGTCTTCAGCCGGCTGTACTTCCCCGAACAGGACCCGGCGACGGGGCTCCTCCTTGCCTTCGTCACATACGCCGTCGGCTTCGTCGCACGCCCCTTCGGCGGCATGTTCGCCGGCCACTTCGGCGACAAAATCGGCCGCAAACCCATGCTGGTGCTGTCGCTGCTCATCATGGGCTTCGCCACCCTGGCCATGGGGCTGCTTCCCACCTACGCCCAGATCGGAGTCTGGGCTCCCATCCTGCTGACGGTGTTGCGCCTGATGCAGGGCTTCGGCGCCGGAGCTGAGTGGGCCGGCGCGGCCGTCATCTCGATCGAACACGCTCCTCCCGGCCGCAGCGGATTTTTCGGAAGCTTCACGCAGATGGGCGTCCCGGCAGGCATGCTGCTCGCCAACTCGAGCGTTCTGATCGTCAAGTCCGCCGTGCCCGCCGAGGTCTTTGATGCCTGGGCGTGGCGCGTGCCGTTCCTGCTCAGCGTGGTGCTGATCGTCATCGGCCTGATCGTTCGGGCCAAGCTCGAGGACTCAGACGACTTCAAAGAACTTGTTGCGACGAAGCAGACCTCGAAGAAGCCGCTGGGCGAAGCCATGAAGAAGGAATCCAAGGGCATCTGGCTCGTTGTCGGCATGCGCCTGGCGGAGAACTCCGCGTTCTACCTGTACACCACGTTCTCGGTGGTCTACATCATGCGGACATTTGGAGCCGAGCGCGCCAACCAGGGGACCTTGTCGGTCCTGATCGCCTCAGCAATCGGAGTCTTCGCGGTGCCCCTCTGGGCCATCCTCTCGGACAAGATCGGGCGCAAGCCGCTGTACCTGTTCGGCTCTATTGGCGGGCTCCTCTTCTTCCCGCTCTACTTCGTCATGACGGACACCGGCAGCGCGCTGCTGGCAACGCTCGCCATCATCATCGGCCTCGCCGTCTTCCACAACTCGATGTACGGCCCCCAGGCTGCCTTCTTCTCCGAGCTGTTCTCCACCAAGCTGCGGTACAGCGGCGCGTCCATGGGCTACCAGTTCGGCTCGGTTCTCGCCGGCGGCATTGCGCCGCTGGTCGCGGTGGCGCTCCTGAACGCCGGAAACGGCGAGCCCGGTTGGGTGATCCTCTACTTCAGCGTGATTGGCGTCATCACCGTCGTCGCGACGCTGCTGGCTCCGGAGACGCTCGAGAAATTGGACCGGCGCATCACCGCCGCCCAGGAGTCGGACGAGAAGAACGCACGGATCGCAGAGGAACGCGTCGGCGCTAACTGATACTCCCTGAAGTAAGGCGGGCGTCGTCCGGGTCAAAGGCAGACCTGGACGGCGCCCTTCTTTCTGCGCCTTCTACTCCTGCCGTCGGGACGGGAGTCCTGACGGCATCGCTGTGCCTTGCGTGCGGCTCCCTGATGTACACCTGAGGCGGCCGGCGAGCGCCACCCGCGCGCCGCCGTCGTGGTTTATATGCCCGCCCAGTTGACGCGTCGGCCCGCATCTTGCCGCCCTTTAACCCCGGCGGTAGCCTGAAAAGTAGATGACGGGCCGCGCCGCCCACAACTTGTTCCGGGAGTGCCGCGCAGCGCCCACAGGCTCAGACCCGCCACCGGGAACGGGGAGGCGCGATGTCGACACTCGCAGACGGCCGGGAAGCCTACGCCGAACGGCGCTGGCCGGACGCCGTCGGGCAGTACACCGCCGCCGACCACGACGCCGAACTTCCGGCCGGCGACCTGGAACAGCTGGCCACCTCCGTCATCCTCACCGGCCGGGGCTCCGAGGGAGTGGACATCCTGGCCCGGGCGCACCTGAAGTACCTCGCCGACTGCGACTACACCGCCGCCGCCCGCTGCGCCGTCTGGACCGGGTTGAACCTCATCCTGCTGGGCGAACCGGCCCGCGGCGCCGGCTGGCTCGCCCGCGCCCACCGGATCGTCGAGGACCTGCCCGAGCCCTGCCCCTTCGAGGGCCTGCTGTCCGTCCCTGTCGGGCTGGCCGCCCTCTACCAGGGCGACGGCGCCACCGCCGCGGCCTCCTTCACCCGGGCCGCCGACCTCGGACGGGCGCGCGGCGACGCCGACTCGGCCGCCCTCGGCACGCTGGGCCTCGGGCAGGCCAAGGTCCTGCTGGGTGAGTTCGACGCCGGCCTGGCCCTGCTCGACGAAGCCATGGTCGCCGTCACCGTCGGGGAAATCTCCCCGGTCCCCGCCGGGATCATCTACTGCGCGGTGATCGAAACCTGCCACCTGGCCTTCGATCTGCACCGCGCCCACGAGTGGACACGGGCGCTGGACCGGTGGTGCGACGCGCAGCAGAAGCTGGTGGCCTTCAGCGGCCAGTGCCAGATGCACCGGGCCGAGCTGTACCGGCTGCACGGTGCCTGGGCCGAGGCGATCGACGCGGCCAAAACGGCGCAGGACTTCGCCTACCGCGGCGACCGCATGGCCATCTACGGCGGCTTCTACGAACAAGGCGAAATCCACCGGCTGCGGGGCGACTTCGACGCCGCCGAGGCCTGCTACCTGCACGCCCAGGAGACCGGGTTCCCGCCGCAGCCCGGGCTGGCGCTCCTCCGCCTGGCCCAGGGCAGGCCGGAGCAGGCCCAGTCCCTGCTCCGGCAGGCCATGGACGGCATCGACCCTGCCTACCGCCGCCGGATGCTCGCTGCCCGGGTGGAGATCGAACTGGCAGCAGGCGACGCACCGGCGGCCCGGGCCGCCGTGGAGGAGCTGGCCGCACTGTGCGCCGCGGTCGACATGCCCCTGCTGCACGCCCTCGCCGAGCAGTCCGAGGCCGCTCTCCTGTTCCACGACGGCGACCCCGCGGCTGCCCTGGTCCCGCTCCGCCGCGCGTGGTCCCGCTGGCTCGGCCTCGACGCCCCGTTCGAAGCAGCCCGCTGCCGCGCCCTCCTGGCCAGGCTGTGCGCCGCGCTCGGCGATGAGGAATCCGCCCGGCTGGAACGCGAGGCGGCCCGGGCAGTATTTGCCGAGCTGGGCGCCGCGCCGGCGCTGGCGGGGCTGGAGCAACCGCTGCCCGCAGCGCCGGACGCCCGGACTGCTCCTTCCCGGACAGCCGCGGCGAGGACAACCCCGGCGCCCACCGGGCACGACGCCCAGCACGCCGCCGACGCCGGGCCGCTCACGGCCCGCGAAACCGAGGTGGTCCGGCTCGTCTCCGCCGGACTGAGCAACCGAACCATCGCGGCCGAGCTGTTCATCAGCGAAAAAACGGTGGCCCGGCACCTGAGCAACATCTTCACCAAGCTGGGCCTGACCTCCCGGGCCGCCGTCACGGCCTACGCCTACCAGCACGGACTCGCCTGACCTGCCTCCCTGCATAGAATTACCCATTCCCCACCGCCGGAGTTCTCGCGGGAAATGGGTGATTCGCCCGATTCGCCGCGGGGCGACGAAAAATAGCGTTAATGGCATGAACGTTTACGTGCTCGCAGGAATGGTTTCCACCGGCCTCTTCGCCGTGAGCTACCTGCCGATGCTGCTCAAGGCCCTCCACACGAGGGATCTTGACTCCTACAGCCTCGGCTACCTCGCGCTGAGCAACGTCGCCAACGCAGTGCACTCCGTCTACGTCCTCAGCCTCCCGCCGGGACCGATCTGGCTCCTGCACTTCTTCTACGTCGTCGCCTCCGCGCTCCTGCTCATCTGGTACCTGCGCTTCCGGTCCGGACCTGCGGGCACCCCCTTTACACAGCAGGCGCAGCGGGCACAGCGTTCATAACCGCTCCACTGCACGTACCACAACTAGGAGGCACCACCATGAACACCACCCCAGCAACCGACACCGGCGGCGCTGTCGGCACTGCCGCCGTCGACACCGTCATCATCGGCGGCGGACAGTCCGGCCTCGCGCTGGGCTACTACCTGGCGCAGCAGCACCGGGACTTTGTCATTCTCGACGCCGGCACGCGGGTTGGCGACGCGTGGCGCAGCCGCTGGGACTCGCTGCGCCTGTTCACCCCCGCGAAGTACGACGGCCTGCCCGGCCGGCCCTTCCCGGGCGATCCCCTCGCCTTCCCCACCAAGGACGAACAGGCGGACTATCTGGAGGACTACGCCTCCCGGTTCCACCTGCCGGTCCGGCCCAACTCGGCCGTCACCCGGCTGAGCCACGACGGGCAGCGGTTCCAGGTCACGGCCGGGACGCAGCGCTGGACGGCGGCGAACGTCGTTCTCGCCACAGGCGCCTGCCAGCTGCCCAGGACGCCGGGCTTCGCGGCGGAACTGCCGTCCGACGTCGTGCAGCTGCACTCCCACCAGTACAGGAACCCGGGCCAGCTCCAGCCCGGTTCCGTGCTGGTGGTGGGGGTGGGCAACTCCGGGGCGGAAATAGCACTGGAGACCAGCCGCACGCACGAAACCTGGCTGGCCGGCAAGCCGAGCGGCGAGCTCCCGTTCCGGCACGGCCGGGCCGCGGCCCGCTTCGTGTTCCCGGTGATCCGCTTCGCCGGGCTGCACGTGCTGACCACCAACACCCCGGTCGGGCGCAAGGCGCTGCCCAAGATCGGGGCCATGGCCAGGCCGCTGATCCGCACCAAGCTCGCGGACCTCGGCGCCGCCGGCGTCCACCTGGTGCCTCGGGTCACCGGAGTTGAGGACGGCGAAGTAATGCTCGACGGCGGCCGGCGCCTTTCGGTGGCAAACGTCATCTGGTGCACCGGCTTCACCGAGGCCTACCCCTGGCTGGACATCCCGGCGCTGCCCGCGAACTGGCGGGAGCAGCAGCACCGCGGGATCGTGGATGCCCTGCCGGGCCTGTACCTGCTGGGGAAAGAGCTCATCTTCGCCGAAGCATCGGAGACCCTCCCCGGCGTGGGCCGGGACGCCAAGTACCTGGCGAAGCGGCTCGCCGCCACCCGGACGCCGCAGCCCGCAGCGGAGGTCCGGAGCGGGCTGGCGGCATAAGGCAGGGGGAGACTTCCGTGGCCAGGACAGATCTCGGAAACGCGTGGAGCTCACCGGCCCCTAAACCTCGGCTGGACGGGCAGTGAGGGGCAGGTGACAGGGCCCACCGTGCAGGCGTCACCGAGGCCTACCCCTGGCGGCTCCGAGGCCTACCCCTGGCGGCTCCCGGTGACAACGCCAAAGCGTTATGCTGGATTCTTCGGCTGAAGCAGCCCGGCCATCGGATCGCACCCCACGGAGCTGCCATCATGACCGAGGCGCTTGGCCCCGCCGGCCCGGCTGACACCGCTGAAACCGGCACGACTCAGGATCCCGACGCCGGCCTCCGCCAGCTCGCAGACGCCACCTTCGGGCTCCCCCGCCTCCGCGCCGGCCAGCTCGCCGGAATGCGCGCCCTCGTCAACGGCCGGGACGTCCTTGCCGTAATGCCCACCGGCTACGGCAAATCCGCCATCTACCAGGTGGCCGCGCTGCACCTCCACCAAAGCCAGGGCAGAGACCAGGACCACGCGGCCGGAAACGGCGCCGAACCCGGCAGTTTGAGCCGCGGTCCCGCCGTCGTGGTTTCCCCGCTGATCGCCCTGCAGGGGGACCAGCTGGACGGACTGCTGGAGACGCTGGGCGGCGAGGCCGCCGTGGCCATCAACTCCGGCCGCAGCGATTCGGAGGTGAATGCGGCCTGGGACGCCGCCGAACGCGGCGACGCCGTCTTCATCTTCCTCGCCCCCGAACAGCTCGCGAAGGCCGACACCATCGAACGACTCGCCGCCCTGGACGTTTCCCTGTTCGTGGTGGACGAGGCACACTGCGTCTCCTCCTGGGGCCACGATTTCCGGCCCGACTACCTGCGCCTCGGCGAGGTCCGCGGACAGCTCGGCAACCCGACCGTCGTCGGCCTCACCGCCACCGCTTCTCCCCCGGTCCGCGAGGAGATCCAGCAGCGCCTGCGCATGAAGGACCCGCTGGTTCTGGTCCACGGTTTCGACCGACCCAACATCGGGCTGGACGTGATCCGCCACCACAGGGACCGGGACAAACGCCGCGACGTCACAGAGCAGGTGTCCGGGCTTAAAGGTCCCGGACTGCTGTACACCGCCACCCGCAAGGACGCAGAGGCCTACGCCGCCGAGCTCATCGGACTGGGCCTGCGCGCCGAGGCGTACCACGCCGGCCGGAAGCAGGGCGAGCGGGACCGCGTCCACGAGCAGTTCCTGGACGACGAACTCGACGTGGTCGTGGCCACCACGGCCTTCGGCATGGGTATCGACAAACCCAACGTCCGCTTCGTCGTCCACGCCGACATTCCTGACTCGTTGGACAGCTACTACCAAGAGATCGGCCGCTCGGGGCGTGACGGTGAAGCCGCCTCGGCTACCCTTCACTACCGGGCCGAGGACCTGGGCCTGCGCAAGTTCTTTGGCACGCACGCCCCGGACGAGGAATCGCTCCTGGCCGTCCTGCAGGCCCTGCGCGCCGCGGACGGACCCCTGAAGCAAAAGGCCCTTGCGGAGCAGACCGGCTTCTCCCCGCGGAAGCTCACCGGTTTGCTGAACCAGCTGCAGGAAACCCGCGCCGTCCGGGCCGGCAAGCACGGCATCCGGCTGGACTCGGGCGCGCAGCTGCCAACGGTGGTGGAACGCGCCGTCGAACATGCCGAGGCACGCCAGCGGGTGGACCGCTCCCGCATTGAGATGATGCGCGGCTACGCCGAAACGGACGGCTGCCGGCGCCAGTTCCTGCTGGGCTACTTCGGCGAGGACCTCCCCGAGCCCTGCGGCAACTGCGATACCTGCGCCGACGGCTCCGCGCAGGAAAAAGACTACGACGACGGCGCCATGGCCGCCGCGGACGGGAATCCTTTCCCGCTCCAGGCCGCCGTCATCCACAAGGAATGGGGGCCGGGCCTGGTCATGCGGCACGAGGAGGACGTGATCACGGTGCTGTTCGAGCAGGAGGGCTACAAAACGCTGTCCCGCCAGGCTGTGACGGAAGGCAAGCTACTGGCGCTGGCAACCTGACAGGCGGGTGCGAGGTCCCCTTCCGTGATCGTCCGCAGGCTGTCAGAGTTGAGCAATGAATGAGGAAACCGGCGGACTGGTCTTGAACCTCGAATACACGCTCGATGCTCCCCCGGAAGAAGTCTTCCGGATGCTGACCGAATCGACCGAACTGGTGAAGTGGTGGGGTCCGCACGGTTTCACGATTCCCGCGGCCGAACTGAACCTCACCGAAGGCGGCCGCTATGGATTCCGTATGGCGCCGCCGGACGGCGAACCGTTCCACCTCTCCGGGGAGTTCCTGGAGATTGATCCTCCCTGGCGCCTGGTGTACACCTTCCGCTGGGAGGAACCGACACCGGACGACCAGGAAACCGTCGTCGACCTCTCCCTTGGGCTCACCGGCGAGGACACGCGCCTGGCGCTCTCGCAGGGACCCTTCCTGACCGAGGAGCGGCTGGCCCTGCACCGCAGCGGATGGACCGAGTCGTTCGAGAAATTGCAGGCGGTGTTGGGTAGCCGCACGTAGGGACCGGCCGCGTCAGGCGCCCCGGCAGCCCTTCACGGACGCGCCGGATCCGGGGCCAGTGCCTTACCTCCCCCTCGGCCGGCCGAGGGGGAGGTAAGGCACTGCCGCGGGATACATTCTGCCTCTGGCCCGCTGGCATGGGGACTTTGCCGGACTATCTGGCACAGGCGCGCGGGCGCACATATAGTAAGCATACTGATGAGTGACATCCGCCAGATGAGCCTGTCAAAGGGGGTCGGTTTCATGAGTAAGCAATTCGCAGGCGGTCACCTATTTGTTGAGCAAAGCCTCCGTGAGGTCCGGGAGGGGCAGATCCTGAAAATCGCGGGCTCCGGCTTCGCGGTCCTGGCAAAAGAGCGCCGACGCCGGCTGGTACACCTGGATCTGGAAGCCGAAGACGGGGGCCACGCGACGCTGATAGGTGTCCCTGCCGCCCGCGTCAGGCTGCGCGAGGGAAAGGAAACGCCGCAACGTCACCCCTCAGGCGGGAGTGAAACTGATCCTGTGGCTGGGGTGCGGGACTGGCAGGTCCAGCAGGGGACGGCGCAGGGCGCTGTTGTCAATGAGGGCCGAGGCATGCGGAACGCGGTGCCATGAACGTCGCGTGCCGGACGGTCAGATCCGCCCCGGCCTGGCGACCGGCCAGCCGGCGCCGGCCGATGTCCACACCTTCGTTTAACTCAAGGAGAATCCGATGTCTGCTGTCCTGAGAACTGCCCTCGCCGCTTTGGTGCTGTGCGCGACAGTCCTGATTCCGGGGATTGCGGCCGGCGCAGCCTCGCCTCCCGTGAGCGCTGTGAGCCCGGTCTCCGCGGCCACCCCTACCGATACAGCCACGCCTCCCGGTCCTGTGGATCCGGGCACCGGCGAGCCGCCGGAGGCCAAGGAAACCCGAGTGGACTACGCCCCCTATGTGATAGCCGTAGCGCTGATCCTTGCGATCGGTGCGGCAGCCGTGGTCTGGCGGCGCGGCGGGGGCGGACCGTCGTCAAAGTCCGTTCGGCGCGCCCGTGACCAACGCTCGGAGGGACCGAAGTGATCGCGGTACTGGTCATAGACATGCAGAACGCCTTTTTCGAGGATCCCGTCCTCAGCAACTGCCGCGAGAGCGTGACGATGGCGTGCAACGGGATCATCGCCGCGGCGCAGGAGAGCGGCGCGAAGGTCCTGCTGGTGAAGACCGAGCACGAAGAGGACAAGTCGACCTGGACCCTGAACATGCTGGAGGACGATCAGGGCTTCATTTTTCGGGGAACGTCCCAGTCTGACTTCGTCTCCGGGCTCAGGACCGAGGGTCTGCCTCAGATGGTAAAGACACGGGACAGTGCATTCCTGGGAACGGATTTGTTGCTGCGGTTGCGGAACTGGAACATCGACACGATCGCGCTCGTCGGGGTCTCCACACACAACTGCATCGCACAGACCGCCGCAGACGCGTTCGGTCACAACGTCCGCGTCGTCTACGCCGCCGAGGCGACGGCTTCGGAGAACCCCGAGGCAGCAGCTGCCGTCCAGGACATTCTCTGCCGCGAATACCGTCAACAGGTTCTTTCAATCAGGGAGATCAAGGACCGCCTGATGGCTCCGCTCAACGGACAGGAACCCTCGCCATGACCTGACCCGCACTGGATGGAGAGCGCTGGCTTGGGCCATCCTGGAGATCGAACAGCCATACCACCCCGTCCGCCAGCCCAATGTGGAGTACGGGACAGCCGGTTACGACACCTGTCCGCCGCCCGCAGGAACCCCTGGGCACGCGGTCAACCGGAGAGCACGCTCCCGCGCCTGCACACCATTCTCGGTGAGGAATGGGAGCAGCGCCGCTACGCCATCCGTGACCTGGAGGCGATCGAGGCGGGGTCCGAGCTGTAAAGCTGGCGCGGGCAAACGCGCAGTGAAGTGTTCACCCGGGGTCCAGTTCCCCGGGCGCGGCAGTCCATCTCGCCTCCCTAGGGTGGTCGGGTCGCCGGCGCAGCGCCGGCAACCGTCACCCGGGAGGAACCATCACCATGCGCACACCCCTGACTGCCGCGGCCACCGCCGCGCTCATCGCCGCCCTGGCGGGCCCCGCCGTCGCCGCTTCATCCGCCGAAGCCGGCGCCGCGCCGTCGTCGAACACTGCCGGAGCGGCCGCCGCCACAGCGAAAGCCAGCATCAAGACCAACGAGAGCAACGGTTCCTTTGACCTGCAGTCACACCGGGGAGGCCGCGGCGAGTGGACCGAGGAATCGCTGGCCGGGTTCGCCAACTCGCTGAAACTGGGCGTGACCACCCTGGAGCTGGACACCCACCTGACGTCGGACGGCAAGGTCATTGTCTGGCACGACGACACCATCCAGGCGGACAAATGCCTGGACACGGCGCCGGCCACGCCGGGCGACACTGCCTTCCCCTATGTCGGTGACCGGGTGGCCGAGCTCTCGCTGGCCCAGATCAAGACGCTGGACTGCGGGTTCACCCAGCTCAAGGGCTACCCCGGGCAGGACGTGATCGAGGGCAACCGGATCGCCGAGCTCAAGGACGTGTTCCAGCTGGTGCGCGACGCCGGCGCCGAGAAGGTCCGCTTCAACATTGAGACCAAGGTGGAAAGCAGCCAGATCGGCGGCGAGGGCATGGTGGCGCTGACCAGGGCCGTGGTCGCCGAGATCCATGCCTCCGGCATGGCGGACCGCATCACGGTGCAGTCATTCGACTGGTCATCGCTGAACCTGACCAAGGAGATCGCCCCGGAGCTGCCGCTCGTTGCGCTGTCCAGCGGCGACGCCTGGCTCGCAGTCGGCCAGCCCGGCGCCAGCCCCAACCTCGGCGGTATCGACATCGACACCTACGGCGGATCCCTTGCCAAGGCAGCGGCGGCACAGGGCTACGACGTCATCTCCCCCGCCTTCCGCTCCGTTACCCCCGGCATGATCGCGGAGGCCCACGAGCTCGGCCTGCCGGTGATCCCCTGGACCGTGAACACCACGGCGGACATGCAACGCCTGATGGACCTCGGCGTGGACGGCATCATCACGGATTACCCCACCCGCCTGCGCACCGTCATGGACGAGCGCGGGCTGAAGCTGCCCAAGGCCTATGAGCTCAAGGGCTGATTATGCGCGCTGGGAGATGTTGAGAATGTTGCCCTCGCTGTCCAGGAACCAGGCGGACTTGCCCCAATCGCTGGTGGCAACGCCGTTCTCCGTCTTCAAGCCGGGGAAATCGTAGTCTTCAAAGGCGACCCCGCGGCCCCGGAGTTCCTCCATCTCGCGTTCGAGGTTGTCCGTTTCCCAGCCCATCTGGGTGTTCTTTGCAGTCCCGGCGTTCTCGGTCTGGTAAATGAGGAAGCCCGTTCCGTTACCGCAGCGGTACATCACGCTGTCGTCCTCCATGGACTCGGAGGGTTCCATTCCCAGCTTGTCGCGGTAGAAATCCTTCGCCCTGCTGATGTCTTTCGCGGGGAGGACGGCCATGATGTTTGAATCCTTGAGCATGATGATTCCCTTCCGTGTCCCGAAGATGATGTGGCCATTATGGACCGCTTCGGGCCGGCGGAAACAGGGGTGAAAATTTCCAGCGGATCAGGTGATCGCGCTTGGAAGAAGCCTGGTCCCCTGGCCGCGTTTGTCTGGTCCGCTGGCCCCGCATTAACGAAAGAGGCGGCCACTAAGTGGCCGCCTCCCTTGTGAAGACTCTTACTTCTGCAGCACGAGGCTCGGCGACATTTCCGCTGCCTGCCGCAGCGCCTCGATCATGCTGCGCACGTCGACGATGCCCTTGCCCGCGATGTCGAAGGCGGTGCCGTGGTCCACGGAGGTGCGGATCACCGGCAGCCCCACGGTGATGTTGACGCCGGCTTCGATGCCGAGGACCTTGACGCGGCCGTGCCCCGCTCATGCCGAGCTCGCAGGCGATCCGGATGTAGTGGTAGGCGGCGTTGCCGGCCTCGGCGGATTCCTGCCCCCACGGCAGCTCGGGCGAGAGGAGCTTCGGATCGATCACGTTGATCCGTCCCGGTCCAAAGACGGCGTCCGCAACGTCCTGGATCTCCACGATGTCGGCCTCGACGCCCAGGGCCTTCGCGCCCAGGTTCAGCCGGTACATGTCCCCGATGACCACCGGGCGGCAGTCCCGGTAGGCATTTTCGGCCAGCAGCGCGCCCACCGTGACTTCGGGCCCGACGCCGGCACGCGGCCGTTCCATGCGTGGGTGCAGCTCCCTGCGCCGTGGATCCTCGTCACCGACGACCGCGCGGACCCGCAGCAGATTGAACTTTTCCGGCAGTCCGGCGTGACGGTCCAGGTCGTGGAGATCCCTCCCGTACAGGCCGCCTGACGCAGCGGGGCGACGGGGCAATCGGGCAACTGGGGACCGGGCAACCGGCAACTGGACCCAGTGCAGCGAAAGGCTGTCTGTGTTCCCTTTCGGAACGTGGACAGCCTTCGTTGTGCCCGGCGGCGGTCGTTCCGGCCGCCGTCACGCTTCGGTTCTTCTCAGGCCATAGCCATGGCGCCGATCTGCCGCATGATGCCCATGTTGTCCGTGGTTCCCCAATGCTCGGCTACCTTGCCGTCCTCGACTCGGACGATGTCGGTGCAATCGAATTCCACCGTCTTGCCCGTCGGCGGGATGCCGGCCAGTTCCCCACGATGCGTGCCCGTCAGGACTACATGGCATGCCTCCAGGTTCCCGGCGGACAGGGAGGGCGTGATCTCCTTGACCTTGATATCCGGGAACGCCGACCGCATTGTGTTCACGAAGTATTTGACGCCCTCCCGGCCGGGAGGCTGCCCGGGGAGGCCCTCCTCGTGATTCACGAAGCTCTCTGACGTCAACTCATCAATGAGGGCGAGGTTTCCGCTCTCTATGACCTCCTTGTAGAACCGCACTATCAACACCTTTTCTTCTGACATTTCCGACTCCTTGTGGGCGAGAGACCGAATTGGATCCCCCAGCGCCTTGTCCGGGCACGCCGCACGAACCCACGCCGAGAGGCTTCCATTCCGGCAGGGGCCCGCGCGGAGCGCCGAGAACGACTGTGAAAAAACAGTGTGGAATGGGCGAAATGCCCTGTTAAGGCAGAAGGTAATCCGGTGTTCCGAGCCTGTCAAGAGGTCGAGTTGACTCATAAAAAAACTCCGCATAGCCGGATACGTTGCCTCGTGGGAAAAGGTCCGGCAAGGCTGGCCGCGGACATCCTTGAGGGATGGGATTAACGATGGGTGAGCGCAAGGCTGTCACGAAGCATCTGGCCGAGTCCTACCGGGCGGGCGACCGGGCCAGGAAGGGGCGGATCCTGGATGAGCTGGTCGAGCTGACCGGCTGGCACCGGGATCATGCCCGGGCGGTGTTGCGGCATGCGCTCGATCCGCCGCCGCCACGGCCCGTCAGGCCGGGCCGTGCACCGGTCTAGGGGGCTGATCTGCAGGACGGACTAGTGCTGTGCTGGGCGGTGCTGCGGGCCCCGGCGGGCAAGCTGCTGGCTCCGATGCTGCCGGATCTCTTGCCGATGCTGCGGGCCGAGAAGGCCCTGGACATCACCGACGGGCAGGCAGCGCTGCTCGCCCGCATGAATGCCGCGACCATCGACCGGCGGCTGGCGGGCCAGCGGGCGAAGCTCCTGCCGCATGGCCGCTCCCATACCAAGCCCGGATCGCTGCTGAAGTCCCAGATCCCGGTCCGCACCTGGGCCCAGTGGGACGACGCGACACCGGGTTTCGTGGAGATCGATCTGGTCGGCCACGACGGGTCCAACAGTGCCGGCCAGTTCTGCTTCACACTCACGGTCACGGATATCGCGACCGGCTGGACCGTGAACCGGTCCGTGCCGAACAAGGCTCAGAAGCACGTCTTCGCGGCCCTGCAGCACGTCCTGGCGGTCCTCCCGTTTCCCGTCATCGGCATCGACTCGAATAACGGCAGTGAGTTCATCAACAACGAGCTCTTCGAGTTCTGCATCCAGCACCGCATCACCTTCACCCGGTCCCGTCCAGGCAACAAGAACGACGGCGCCCACGTGGAGCAGAAGAACTGGTCCCCGGTCCGTGAGCTGGTCGGCTACCTTCGCTATGACACCGCTGCGGAACTGGAGCTGCTCAACGAGATCTGGGAGCTGGACCGGATCTTCACCAGCTACCTGCTGCCCCAGCAAAAACTCATCGCCAAGGTCCGCCACGGAGGCAAAGTGAGCAAAACCCATGACCGGGCCGCGACCCCGCACCGTCGCGCCGCAGCCGACCCGGCCCTCGCACGGATGCCCGTGATCCGGATGAATGCCTGCTTCAAGAAGATCCGGCCAGCCGCCCTCTCACGACAGATTCTTGCCCTCACCGGCCGGCTCGAAACCACCGCCACCGCCAAACAGCCCGCACCCGCCAAACCCGCCGTAAACACGCAGTGGAACCAGTACGGCAGCCGGAGATTTTCATCTGAGGCAACGACTCAACGTTCCCGGAGGTATTGACGTGAGGCAACAAGGAGGTCTCAGCCGGCTCTTCATCATGCGGACTTTCCGCCTATTTCTTGATCTCGTAGCGCAGCAACCTCCCCCACAGCCAGATGTCCTTGCCGCTCTGCTCCTTGAGCTCCCGGACGGTGGGGTAACCCGCTGCTGGACTATGAGCCTTCGCATGGCGGCCACTGTAGTCGCCCCGATATTTGTCACACCGGCCCCGTAGTCTGCCTTCACAAGCTTGAACCGTCCAACAGGGGATGACATGGCTGACCGGATAAACGAGGCAATCGACACGACGCCTTCCGCGCCTCCAGCAGCCGCCTCGGTCCCCGATTCGTTCGAGCCGAATGACCCTGGCTGGCCGGAACTACTGGCGGCCTCCGGCGGGGTCACCGACGACGCCGTCGGGGACTACCTGCGCCGGCTGGGCCGATACGACGTGCTCACCGCCGAGCAGGAACTGGACCTGGCGCAGGAGATCGAGGCCGGGATTTTCGCGGAACAGCTCCTGACGGACGGCACCTCGCGGACCGGCCAGGACAGCGGGGAGCTTCGGTCCCTCGACCTCATGGGCAAGCGTGCCGAAGACGCCTTGCTCCACGCCAACCTCCGGCTTGTCGTGTCGATCGCAAAGCACTACACCCGCTACGGCCTCGATTTTGAGGACCTGATCCAGGAAGGAAACCTGGGACTGCACAGGGCCGTGCGCACGTTCGACTTCACCAAGGGTTTCAAGTTCTCCACCCACGCCACGTGGCACATCCGGAGCGCCATCATCCGGGCGCTGGCTGATCAGTCACGACTCATCCGGCTGCCGACTCACGTCATCGACCAGCTGCGGAAAGTGCGGTTAGCGCAACGGACGGCCGCCATGACAGGGGCCAACTGCAGCGTCGAGGACATTAGCCGGCTGACGGGCAGTTCGACCGGGAAGGTTGTGTGTCTGCTGGCCTCGGACCAGCCAGTCTGCTCGTTGGACGCTCAGGTGCCTGACGGCAAGGGCGGAACCGAAGCCCTGGCCGAACAACTGTGGGATTCGTCCGCCCCCGACGCGACCGATGCGCTTTTCCAGCAACAGCTGAACGCGCAGCTACATGCCGTGCTCGGCACACTCGAGGACCGGGAGGCCCGGGTCATTGCGATGCGCTTCGGTCTGACCGGCGGCGGGGCGAACACCCTGGACGCGGTGGCGGAGGTCTTCGGCACCACCCGAGAACGCATCCGCCAGATCGAGGTCGGGGCGATGGAGAAGCTCAAGGACCCTGCCCGGTCCAACCGCCTGCGGCAGTATCACTGGGGCGGCGAGGGCCCATGAAGGCGATGAAGGCCAGGTGGCCGGGGAACATCCGAGTCCCGCAACGAGACCGACACTTGAATGGTCCTTTGAGTCACGCGGGAGACGCCCATGTGAACGGGATGTTAAACCCAATTTCGCGGCTGTTAATTGGTCCTAACAACCGGAATTTCAAGGATTTTGCCCCCTAGCTTGGTAATTGGTTCGACCAATGAACCAAGCAGCCAAGAGCCTCCAGGAGCATCCCTTGAACGTTTCCACAGCAGAAAAGCCGGGCGCCGCGGACACCACACCGCCAGCCACCCGACGTCGGCTCCTGCCCGTCAGCGGAAAACGGCCAGGACCGGTCGCCGTCACCGTCCTGTTTTCCCTGGGCTGGGTCTTTATGTACGCCGACCGCAACATCCTCTCGCCGGTCATGAGCGTCATCCAGGAACAGTGGGGCCTGAACAAGGGCCAGCTCGGCCTGATGTCCACCGTCTTCTTCCTGACCTACGCACTCATGCAGATCCCCACCGGCTACCTCGCCGACCGGATCGGCCGCGTCAAGGTCGTGGTGGCCGGCTACGTGGTCTTCGGCATCGGCACCATCCTCAGCGGCTTCGCCCCCGGCTTCATGGTCTTCCTGCTGATGCGCGCCTTCACCGGGATCGGCGAGGGAACCTTCTACAGCCCCGTCTACGGCATCTCCTCCAGCTACATCTCCGACAAATGGCGCGGCGTCTCCGCCGCGCTGATTAACAGCGGCATGGCCGTGGGCATTTCGCTCGGCTTCATCGGCTCCAGCTACCTCACTTTTACGCTGGGCCTGGAATGGCACGTCACCTTCCTCATTTTCGGCGCCGCCACCCTGATCGTCGCCTTCCTGATCAACTACTACCTCTCCCCGATCGACGCCGAGCACAAGGCCCAGGCCGCCAAGACCGCCGAGGCGGAACTGAACGGGGCGGCTCCGGCGGTCAAGGAATCCAACAAGGCGCTCTTCACCCGCAACCACCTCCTGACCTACGTGCTGATCTTCTGCTCCCTCTACGGCTTCTTCTCGATGCTGACCTGGCTGCCCACCTACCTGCAGCAGGTCCGCGACGTTGCTCCCTCGCAGACCGGCATCATCGCCTCGCTGGTCCCCTGGGCCTCCATCCCCGGCGCCATCCTGCTGAGCATGCTGGCCCGCCGCCTCCGCAACACCCGCCCGCTGATCGTTCTCCTGGCCGTCCTCGGCGGACTGTGCCAGATTCTGGTTCCGATGACCGGTGACTACTCCCTCATGATCGTTGGCCTCGTGGTCTACGGCCTGGTCGGAAAGCTCGCTCTCGATCCCATCCTCATCGCCTTCCTGGCGGAAAACACCCCGCGGTCCATGTACTCCCGGGCCTATGGCTACTTCAACTTCGCCGGTATGCTCTCCTCCATCTTTGCCCCCTACATCACCGGCGCCCTTGCGGATGCCACCGGCGCCCTCGAAGCCGGCTTCTACCTCTCCGCCGTACTGCTCCTGATCGGCGCGGTCGCATTCTGCTTCACGCAGCCGGCGGCTGTGCCGGAGCTGGAACCGGCGGCCCGACCGGCCGACGAACCAGCTCTCGCCAAATAGCCCCCGACGCCGTTCCCTCCTCGACCCCGTTCCCACCCCGCAGTCCGCAGAAAGGCCGCACCGTGACCCCGAGTCCAGACCCCCGCCCCACCCTCCGGCGCAGCGCCCCGAGGAGCGCGGAAGTGGCCGCCTACCTGGAACGGGAAATCGCGTCCCGGGGCCTGCTCCCCGGGGACAAACTCCCCACCGAGCGCGATCTGGCGGCGCAACTGTCTGTCTCGCGGGCCACGGTGCGGTCCGCCCTGCAGGAGCTCGAAAGCAAGCACCTGCTGGAACGGACCCAGGGACGGGGAACGCTGGTTGCTGCACCGCCGGCGCCGGTAAGCGAGCTCTATGCCCGGCTCGCCGGCGTCGGCCATGCACAGCAGGACGTGGCGGAACTGCGCGGATCCATGGAGCCCCTCGTGGCGGAGCTGGCCGCGGTGCGCTCCAGCGCGGCGGACCTGATCCAGCTCCAGGACGTGCTCAACAGCTCCAACGAACACCTCTCACCCGAGGAGGCCCTGCGCCTGGACATCCAGTTCCATACGATCCTGGCCCAGGCCGCCCGGAACCAGCTGATGGCGACCGTCCTCACGCTGACCAACTCGTGGACCGCCGATGTCCGGCTCCGCTCCCACTCCACTCTCGAGGGGCGGCGGTGCTCGATCGAGGGCCACCGCCACATTCTCGCCGCCATCGAAGCCCGGGACGCGACCGGCGCGGGCATCGCCATGCGCGACCACCTGGCCGACGTCGCCATCCTGATCCGGGGCCATGAATGAGACAACCCTGTGCCCCGTCCCGCACCTGAACTGACCCTGCCGCTCCCCACCTGACCGGAGAAAACCCGTGACCACCGCTCTGATCCCGCCCGCCCCCGCCACCCCGTCCGCCCCCGCCCGCGCGCTGCAGCCCTGGGACGGCATCCAGGACGGAACCCGTTACCTGCCCTCCGCCACGGAAAATGTGCTCTGGGGGTCCCTGCCCTGCGCCGGCGACAGGCCCGTCATCAGCATCGATGCCGGTACCGACGTCACCATCGACACGATCAGCCATGAAGGGATCCTCGAGGATCAGGGCCGGGATCCGCGGGCGTTCTTCGGATCCCACGGGGTCGACGCCGAAATGGTCCTGCGGGACGCCGTCGAGCTGGCAGCCTCGGGCGTCCAGCGGCTGGCTGGCGGGCTGGGTCCCCACGTGGTGACCGGGCCCATCGCCGTGAGGGGCGCGCGGCCCGGAGACCTGCTGAAGATCACCGTGCTGGAGACCACACCCCGGGTGCCCTACGGCGTTATCTCCAGCCGCCACGGCCGGGGATCTCTGGCCGGCGAGTTCCCCCTCGGGCCTGACACCTACAGCGCCTTCGCCACCGTCCGCGACACCTCGGACGGCACCCCGTCCGGCTGGCTGCCGCTGCGCCCCGGGGCTGAGCCGTCTGTGCACTTCCCGCTCAAGCCTTTCCTGGGCATCATGGGGGTCGCCGTGGATGGCACGCAGCGGCCGCACTCGGTGCCGCCCGGCACGCACGGCGGCAACATCGACATCAACCTCCTGACCGCGGGCAGCTCGCTCTACCTGCCGGTCCAGGTCCCGGACGCGCTGGCCTACGTGGGCGACCCCCACTTCGCCCAAGGCGACGGGGAGGTCTCGCTGACCGCCATGGAAGCCTCGCTCCGGGTCAAGCTGCGGTTCGACGTCGTCCCGCAGGATGAGGCCGTGCGCAACTTCGGCGTCCTCACCGGCCCGATGGCGCAGACCCCGGAGTTTCTGGTCCCCACCGGAATGGACGAGGACCTCGACACCGCCGTACAAAACTGCGTGCGCGCCGCCGTCGGGCTGCTCCAGGCCCGCTACGGCATGGACCCCAGCCTTGCCTACGCCTACCTCAGCGCCGCCACGGACTTCAACATCTCCCAGGTCGTTGACCTCGTCAAAGGGGTCCACGCCCGCATCCGGGTTGAGGACTTCCTCCCGTGACGGCAGTGCCGGAGGCCCCGGCGACGGCGGATCCGACCGTGTGGCGCGAACAGGGCAGCCCCCTGCTGCAGGCCACCGGCACGGGGCCGCTGACCGGAATGTCCGTCGCGGTCAAGGACCTGTTTGCGCTGGAAGGGTTCCGCGTCGGGGCCGGCAGCGAGGAATGGCTCGCCGAGGCTGACGTGGAGACGAGGACGGCGCCCGCGGCCGCCGCTTTGCTGGCGGCCGGCGCCGTGGTGGCCGGGATCGCCCGGACGGACGAGTTCGCGTACAGCCTGGCTGGCACGAACGCGCACTACGGCACGCCGCCGAACCCCCGGGCGCCGAGCCGGATCAGTGGCGGCTCCTCGTCTGGGTCCGCGAGCGCGGTCTCGCTGGGCCAGGCCACCATCGGCCTGGGGACGGACACCGGCGGGTCCATCCGGGTGCCGTCCGCCTACCAGGGCCTCTTCGGCATCCGCACCACCCACGGCGCGGTATCCATCAGCGGGGTGCTCCCCCTGGCCCCTTCGTTCGACACGGTCGGCTGGATGGCCCGGGACGCGGCGACGCTAGCCGCCGTCGGCCACGTCTTGTTGCCCCCGCAAGACACCGGGGCGCCGCTGGCGGAAGCGGCCTTTGCGCCGGAACTGCTCGCTTTGGCGGAACCCGACGTCGGCCGGGCCGTGAAGGTTTGCCTCAAAGACTGGGGCGGAACGCCGGGCCTGCCGAGCCTGGACGCGACGACCCTGCTGACCGGAGACCTCCCCGTGTGGCTCGCTGCCTTCCAGACCGTCCAGGGACATGAGGCGTGGCAGCAGCACGGCCCGTGGGTGAGCCGGCATTGGGACTCCCTCGGCCCCGACGTGGCCAGCCGGTTCGGGGTCGCGTCTATGGTTGAGCAACGGCAAGCCGATGACGCGCGGGATGTGCTCCGGGCCGCCCGGCAGCAGATCCGGGCCGTGGTGGGCGGCGGCCTGCTGGTCCTTCCTACGGTTTCGTCCGTGGCGCCGCTGCTCAGCGAGGCCGCCCTGGGCGGGGACGTCATCGAGCGGGTGCGCAGGGACACCATGCAGCTGAGCTGCATCGCCGGAATCGCGGGGCTGCCTGCCGTGACTCTGCCGTTGTCCACCGAAGACGGGCTCCCCTGCGGCCTGAGTGTCATTGGCCCTGCCCACCGCGACGCCGAACTCCTCGTCCTGGCGGTCCGCCTCAGCGAGTCGCTCCTCTCCCCACGAAAGGCTTCCCTTGCTTAACCGCCTGAAATCCTCCGACCACGGCCGGCTCCATCTGATCCTCATGTTGGTCCTGACCTTTTCCACCGGCGTTATCGATGCCGTGGGCTATCTGGGCCTGGACCGTGTCTTCACCGGCAACATGACCGGCAACGTCGTGATCCTGGGGATGGCCTTCGTGGGAGCGGACGAGCTGCCTGTACTGGGACCGGCGATTGCCCTGGCGGGCTTTGTGGTCGGCGCCGTCATCGCCGGCAGGATCCTCCGCCCCGAAGCCGCTGGCTGGAGCCGGCGCACCACGGCCCTCCTGACCGCCGTCGGAGTGGTCATGGCCGCCGTTGCAGGCGTCCTGTTCATCTATCCCCCGCAGGCCGGCGCGCCGATCACCCTGACCATCACGGCGGCCCTGGCCCTGGCCATGGGTCTCCAGGCGGCGACTGCCCGGCATCTGAGCGTCAAGGACGTCACCACTGTCGTTGTGACTTCAACGTTGACCGGGCTGGCCGCAGATTCCCGTATAGGCGGCGGAACCGGCGCCCACTGGGGCCGGCGTCTGGGCGCCGTAGTGCTGATCCTGGTGGGCGCCGCGGTGGGTGCGGCCCTGCTCGAGGTCCACGTCGGGCTGGGTGTCCTGCTGACGGCGCTGCTGAGCCTGGGAGTGGCGATCACCGGTGGCGTCGCCCGGCGCGGGACGCCTAGCCCCGCCGCTCCCGCCACATCAGCGACACCACCAACACCACCGCGCCGAGTCCCAGCATGACAAAAACCATCAGCCCCCAGTTGGCCTGGTTCACTCCCGTGCCGTAGAAGATGCCGATCAGTACCGTGGCCGTGATCGCGCCGAGATACCGGCAGGTTTGGAAGATCCCGGCGGCCACACCCCGCTCCTCCGGCCGGGTGGAGAGGTACATGCCCTGGTTGTAGGCGATGCTGGCCACCCCGTAGGGCACGCCCAGGAATGCGGTCAGCGCCAGCACCAGCGGAATGGCGAACGAGCCCGTCAGCAGCCACATCGCCGCGGAGGCCACAATGAGTAGAACGACGCCGGAGACCAGCACCCGCTTGACCCCGAACCGGTCGATGGCGCGGACCGCAAAAGGGGTCACCACCACCGACATCGCGGCCAGCGGCAACATCAGCAGGCCCACCACCCCGGGCTCGTAGCCGCCGGCTTCCTGCAGCAACTGCGGCAGGCCGAAGAATGCGAAATAGTAGACGGCGCTGAACAGGGCGAACCCCAGATAGACCAGCAGCAGCGCCCGGTTCCTGCCCAGCAGCCGGAGGTCCAGGAACGGCGGGGCGAAACGCAGCTCGCGCCACACGAAGAGCACCGCTAGCAGGGTGCCTGCGCCCAGCAGCCACCAGCGGTAGGCCGGCAACACGTTGAGCAGCGCCATCATCACCAGGACCATGGAGCCGACGAAAGCCAGGATGCCGGGGATGTCCGAGTCCCGCAGCAGCTCCGAAACCCGGCCGCGTTCCCGGTCCTCGTCCGCCGGGGCGAAGCGGCGGACCAGCAGGATCGCGGCCAACGCCAGCGGGACGTTGATAAGGAACAGGGCTTCCCAGCCGACGAACCCCACCAGCAGCCCGCCCACCACCGGACCGACGGCGGCCGCGGAGGTGTTGGCCATCTGGATCCGGCCCAGCGGCCGGGTGGACTTCACGTTCGCCTGCTTCGCCAGGGCGCCGACCATCACCACAGCGCTCGGGTAGGCGGCGGCCGTGCCGAGGGCCATGAAGGCGCGGGCCACACAGAGCACTGCAAAGTTTGGCGAGAAGGGGGCCAGGGCGCAGGTCACGGCCACCAGGGCCATGCCGATCATAAACAGCCGCCGCGGGCCGAAGCGGTCCGCCAGCCGGCCCATGAGCGGCTGGCCCGCCGCGGAGGTGAGGTAGAAGGAGGTGATCACCCAGGTGACGGTGGCGACGTCGAGCCCGAAGTCAGCGCGCAGCACCACCAAGGCGACGGCGATCATCGAGGAATTCAGCGGGTTCAGGGCCGTGCCCAGGCTGAGTCCTGCGACGGCGAGACCCGTCCGGGGAGAGTTGCTCACGGCAACAGTCTGTCCCACGGTACCGGCCAAAATCGAACCGGACGTCAAATTCCGCCGCGGCCGGTCGGCTGACGCGTCACGCAGGGCAGGCTTTTGGCTCTGAGGGACCCGGGAAGCCCCGGGATTCCGGGGAAACTCCCGCTGCGGGGAGGGAAAAGACTGCTGCCCGTGACGGCCGCATCACGGCTTGCGGGCGATCACGTCGTAGATGTGCCAGTGCTTGGGGCCGCGGAACGACTGCCCGTCGTCGTCGTACACCTCGAACTTCAGGATCTCCAGCCCGTCGAAGAGCTGCCGCGCCGCGGCTTCGGTGTGGAAGTTCCATTCCGGGACGTCCGCCCAGGAGTCGCGGTCGCCAAAGAGGTTCACGGCCAGAACACCCTGGCGCCGGAGGGCACCGAGCACCACGTCCCAGAAGCCGGCGAACCTGGCCGGGTGGATGAAGGGCAGCGAATAGCCGGCGAAGATGAGGCCGGCCAGCGGCAGCGCCCGGAGGTCCTGGAAGGCCCGCATCTCGATGCTGAGCCGTCCGTCCGCGTCCGGCGGGGCGATTGCCAGCAGCCGTTCGCTGGTGTCCGGCAGGGAGTCGACGGCGTGCACGTGCCAGCCGGCGCGCAGCATCGCCAGCGTTTCCTTCCCGGCGCCGCAGCCCAGGTCGATGGCACGGCGGCCGTTCCCCGGACCGGCGAAGGCCATGGCGTCCAGGCAGAGGGAGCGCACGGGACGCTCCGCCTGGGCCGCGTTGTAGTCAGCCCAGACCTTGCTGTCCGCGAGGCTTTCCACGACTTCATTTTTCCACCCGCACGGCGGCGAAGCCACAGCTCCCGGTGTCAGGCGGGCGGGCCCCCTGCCAGGGCCGGGCCCGCCGCCAGAGCCGGGCAGGCCAGGCCCAAGCAGGCCAGCGCCGGGCGGCCCAGACCCGCCGCCGTCAACTCCCTGGGTCAGAGAACCTTGGAAAGGAACGTCCTGGTCCGGTCGTGCTGCGGATTGCTCAGGATCTCCCGGGGCGGTCCGGCCTCCACCACCACGCCTTCGTCCATGAACACCAGTGTGTCCGCCACCTCGCGGGCGAAGCCCATCTCATGGGTCACAACGATCATGGTCATGCCGCTCTTGGCCAGTTCCTTCATGACGTCGAGCACCTCGCCCACCAGTTCGGGGTCCAGGGCGCTCGTCGGCTCGTCGAAGAGCATCAGCTTCGGGTCCATGGCCAGCGCACGGGCGATGGCCACGCGCTGCTGCTGCCCGCCGGACAGGTGCGCCGGATAGGCGTCCCCTTTGTCACCGAGCCCCACGCGCTCCAGCAGTTCCATGGCCCGGGCGGTGGCTTTGGCCTTGGAAATACCCTTCACGCGCATGGGGGCGAGGATGATGTTCTCCACCGCGGTCAGGTGCGGAAACAGGTTGAACCGCTGGAACACCATCCCGATTTCCTGGCGCTGGAACGCTGCTTCCTTGAGCTTCAGCTCGTAGAGCTTGTCCCCCTTTTGGCGGTAGCCCACCAGCTGTCCGTCGACCGAAAGCCTGCCGCCGTCAACCCGTTCCAGGTGGTTGATGCACCGCAGGAACGTCGACTTGCCCGAACCGCTGGGCCCCACGATGCAGAGCACCTCGCCGGGGTCGACCTCGAGGCTGATCCCGCGCAGCACCTTGTTGGTGCCGAAATTCTTGGAGACCCGCTCCGCGAGCACCATCGGCGCGTCCGTCATCCTTTTCCTCCAAAATCCGTGCCGATCGGCGGGGTGGGCCCGCCGGGAACCGCCGTCGCTGCCGGTCCCGGCGTCGCCGGTTCCTTGCCCGTCTTGACCCGCCCGGTTCCCCGGGAGAACCGCTTCTCAATGAAGTGCTGTCCCACCATCAGGATGGAGGTGAAAAGCAGGTACCAGAGGGACGCCACAATCAGCAGCGGCACCGGGGTGAACGTCACCGCGGAAATCCCGCGGGACACGCCGTAAAGGTCAATGCTCAACGGGATCGCGGCCACCAGCGAAGTGGTCTTGAGCATCGAGATCACCTCATTGCCGGTGGGCGGAATGATGATCTTCATCGCCTGCGGAACCACGACATACCGCATCGTCTGGCCCCAGGACATGGCCAGCGCCGTCGAGGCTTCCTCCTGGCCCTGGTCCACGGACAGGAGCCCGGCGCGCACGATTTCAGACATGTACGCGGCTTCGTTCAGGGCCAGCCCGATTACGGCGGTGATAAAGAGGTTCGTGAAGACCTCATTCGGGATGGTGACCCACGGCTCCATAAACGGAATGCCGAGGGTGAACACCGGATAGATCAGGGACACGATGCCCCAGAACACCAGCTGCACGTAGACCGGGGTTCCCCGGAAGATCCAGATATACAGCCAGGCAATGCTCTTCAGCACCGGGTTCGGCGAGAGCCGCATGATGGCCAGCAACAGGCCGATCACGATCGCGCCGATCATCGAGTAGACCGTCAGCCACAACGTGACCCATGCAGCCTGGCTGATCCGCCGGTCGAAGATGTACTTTCCCACGTCCGGCCAGCCATAGTCCGCGCGCTGGGCGGCGTCCAGCACAAAGACCGCCAGCCCGAGGACGAGGAGTACCGCCACCACGTTCCGCCAGGGGTGGCGGAGCGGGATGGCGACGATCTCTTCCGGCGGCGCGTCGTCGTCGTGCCGTCCCCGTCCGGCCCGGGGCGTCCTGCCGGACGCCCCGCTCCTGCCGGGTTCCGACTCAATCATCCGGTCGGATTCGGGCTCG
This sequence comes from Pseudarthrobacter oxydans, assembly GCF_030812335.1. Taxonomy (GTDB): domain Bacteria; phylum Actinomycetota; class Actinomycetes; order Actinomycetales; family Micrococcaceae; genus Arthrobacter; species Arthrobacter oxydans_B. The sequence continues at coordinate 197,972 of NZ_JAUSSN010000008.1, read as the reverse complement.
CTCATCTGCTATCACCCTTTGGCTGCGACGTTGAGATCCGCCGTCTTGACGCCGCCGGCTTCCACGCCCCACTTTGCGAGGATCTTGTTGTACGTGCCATCGTCGATCAGCGTCTGGAGGGCCTTCTGCAGGACTGGCGTGAATTCGCTGCCCTTGGCGACCGGCATCCCGTAGGGCGCCACTTCGAAGGCGTCGCCGGCGGTCTGCAGCTTGTCCTTGGTCTTGGAGATCGCGTACAGGGTCACCGGGGAATCGGCGCTCATCGCGTCCACCTGTCCCACCACCAGGGCGTTGGTGGCCTGGTCCTGGGCGTCGTACTTGAAGATGGTGATGGCGGGCTTGCCGGCGTCGGTGCAGGCCTTCGACTTCGCCGGCACCTCGTGCGTGTCCTGGTAGGTGGTGGCCTGGACGGCGACCTTGAGCCCGCAGGCGTTCTCGGGGTCCACGGTCTTGCCCTTCGGGGCGGCCCACTGGATTCCGGCGGAGTAGTAGTTGACGAAATCGACCTGCTGTTCGCGTTCCAGGGTGTCGGTGAAGGAGGAGACGCCGATGTCGTCCTTTCCTGCCTTCACCGCCGGAAGGATGTTGTCGAAGGTGCCGATGTCGAAGTTGACCTTCAGGCCCATGACCTGGCCGAGGGCGTTGGTGAGGTCCACGGCCCAGCCGGCCGGCGCACCGTTGTCGTCCTTGAACTCGTTGGGCGGGTAGTTGTTGGCCATGCCGACGTTCAGGACGCCCGCGGTCTTCATCTTCTCCGGGAGCATCGCGGCGATGGAGTCATTCTTTTTCACCTCGATGGCGTCGGCGCTTCCGGAGGCCGTTCCGGTGGCGGCCGGTGCGCTGTTGTCGACGCAGCCGGAGAGTGCGAGTGCCGTCGCTATGGTGAGAACGGGAAGTACGTATCGGGTGCGCATGGTTTCCTTAGCTGTTCAGAGTTGGCCCTTGTTCCCGCAAGTCTGCGGGAGGAGGGCGCCGGGTGCCTGCAAGTTCAGAACTCGTTAGTGCGTGTTGCCTGACGCTGTTGTTTCGAGGATTTCTCCGGAATGACGGATGTCCCGAAGAATTTCCCCGCCTCGAGCTTTCAACTCCGGAATGCTGGAAACGCCCACTAACGTCATCGTACGCCGCAGCTCGTCTCCGAAAATCTCGATGATGCGCCCGACGCCGGGCGAGCCCGCCGCCACCAGTCCGTACAGGTAGGCCCTGCCGATCGAGCAGGCGTCGGCGCCCAGCGCCAGCGCCTTGAGGATGTCGCTGCCCCGGCGGATTCCCGAGTCCACATAGATCTCGATCGAATCGCCCACCCGCTGCCGGGATTCCTGCAGCACATCCATCGGGCTCAGCATGTGGTCGAGCTGGCGGCCGCCGTGGTTGCTCAGCTGGACGGCGTCCAGGCCGATCCGGGCGGCCTTTGCGACGTCGGCCGGGTTGACGCAGCCCTTGAGCACGATCTTGCCCTGCCAGGCCTGCCGCAACGCGACGAGTTCCTTCCATCCGCTCGTCGCGTCCGAGTGGCCAAGGATGTGCTGCCACATGGACGGGGTGACCACGGAGGTGGCCGCGGCACTGCGCGGGTCCAGGTTCGGGAAACTGATGCCGTCCGACTTCAGGAAGTTGATCCACCAGGCGGGCCGGCGGGCGATGTCCGCGATGGTTGACAGCGTCAGTGCGGGAGGTGCGGTGAAGCCGTTGTGCAGGTCCCGTTCCCGGGCGCCGAGGGCCCGGGTGTCGACGCCGACAATCAGTGTGTTGAATCCGGCGGCTTCGCAGCGCGCCAGTTTGTCCTTCAGGGCCTGGGCGTCGGAGGTGAGCCCGAAGTTGAACCAGCGGTCGAGTCCCGGTTGGTTCTCCGCAATGGTTTCCATGGCCACGGTGCTCAGCCCGGCCAGCCCGTAGGGGATGTGTGCCCGGTCCGCGGCGGCCGCGACCGCGAGCTCGCCCTCGGGGTGGAACAGCCGGGTTGCGCCGGTGGGCGTCAGGGTCAGGGGCAGGGCGCTGCTTCTTCCGAGCAGGGTGGTGCTGGTATCGGGTCCGGAGACCGGGCCCCAGCTGGGCATCAGCGCCCAGGAGTCGAAGACGGCGCGGTTGCGGCGGAGCGTCACTTCGTCCTCGGAGCCGCCGTCGAGGTAATCGAAGATCCCGGCCGGCAGGACCCGCTGTGCCGACTTCCGGTACTCCTCGACGTTAAAGGCGTTGGCCAGGACCCGGCGTCGGCGTGAGAGGACGGGGGCCTTCACCTGGATGAGCTGCCTGGCATCGCTGATTTTCAATGAGGGCCTTTCCTGTTGCTGTCCTGCGTTATGGTTCAGCGTAGGAAGTGGAAGGCCGCGCAACTATGGAGCTAGCGACAAACTGGGAGGCTCATCATTAGCAGTAACTACCAAACGGTGAAACTGGCGAAGCCGTGACGGCGGCTCCGTCGGAGGAGAGGCACCCGCTGCCTACCCTGGCCGACGTCGCCCGCTCGGCTGGGTCGGAAATTGTCAGCCTGGTCGAGAGGCCGGCCGATGACCAGCAGATTGTCGCGGGCGCCGTGCTTTACGATTCGACGGCCCTGCCGGCCAGGTTCCCCGGTGCCGTTGCGTTGGCCATCGGTTTGTCCTTGTCGGGGAAGCGTCTCGGCGCCAAGGTCCGGGAGCTGTGCGATGCCGGGTACGTGGCCATTGTCTACAAGTCCAACGGCAGCCCGGACAAGGCGCTGCGGGCGGCTGCCCGGGAAGCGGGGATCGCCCTTTTCCGGGCCTCGGACTCGGTCCCGTGGAACCAGGTCGCGGAGATTATGGACGCCGCCGTCGTCCCGCACCGGCAATCGGGCCGCACGCTGGTGGACATCCGCCCGGGTGACCTGTTCGATCTCGCCAACACCGTGGCCGCCCAGGCGGGCGGCGCCGTCGCGATCGCCGCTCCCGACCAGACGGTGCTGGCGTATTCGACCCTCCCGGACCAGCCCATCGACGAGACGCGCAGGAGCTCCATCCTCCGGCTGCAAGTGCCGCCGTCGGCCGAAACCGACAAGGACTACCGCCGCGTCCATGCCGCCACCGGGGTGCTGCAGGTGGCGACGGCGGATCCGCTGCTCCGGCGCACGGCCGTTTCCATCCGGGCCGGCGACGCCGTGCTCGGCTCGCTCTGGCTCCTCGAACGGGCGGAACACCACAACGAGGACACGCACCGGATCCTCCGGGACGCCGCCAATGTTGCGGCACTCCACATCCTGCACAAGCGCACCACCTACGTCTCGAACCTGACCCGCCAGATCGACCTGGTCCAGCCTCTGCTGTTCGAGCCGCAGCGCGCCGAACTCGCCGCCATCCGGCTCGGGATCTCGGCGTCCTCGATCCGCGTCGCGGCCCTGGGCATCTGGCCGTCGGATGCCATGGCGTCCGAAACCCTGCAATCCCGTCTGCGGCTCTTTGACGCCATCCGGACCGCCTGCGCCATCCGGCTGCCGTCGGCCGTCTGCGGGTTCGCGGACAACGTCGTCTACATCGTCCTGCCACAGACCGCCGGATCCTCCCGGCAGTTCCAGCGCGGCACGCTTCTGAAGATTGTGCAGAACGCCCGGCGGCTGCTCGCCCGGCCGGTCCTGGCCGCACTCGGTGTGGCGGCCCCGATCGACCGGCTCGGGGAGTCCCGGGTCAACGCCGAACTGGTCCTGTCCGAGCTGGTGCGGAATGTCGCGGAGGGACGCATAGCGGCCGATTCCGATGACATCGTCGCCGACGACGAATCCCTCGGCTCCAGCCTGCATCTGCGCCAGATGGTGACGTCGTTGACGGCGTCCGGCCAGCTGCCCGGCGCCCATGCCCTCCGGATCGCCGAGTATGACGAACACCAGAGGAAGTCGTTCGAAGAAACCATCTACGCCTACCTGAACTGCAGCGGTAACGCCGTGGAAGCCGCCAAATCCCTGGACGTGCACGTCAACACGGTCCGCTACCGCCTGTCCCGGGTGGAGCCGCTCTTCGGCATTGACCTGGACGATCCCGAGACGCGCCTGCTGATCTGGCTGCAGCTCTGGGCGAGGCGCAACTAGGACGCCCGCGTCATCCGCGTGCACCCGCGTTATCCGCCGCTAGCGGCCCCCTAGGCCGTTGCGTGCACCGCCGTCCGGTGCCCCCACGCCAGCTCACGGAGCCGGATCAGGTCCAGCGCCGGCTGGGCGGGCGGGACGCCCGGACGCTTCCGCGGAACCACGACGCGCAGGGCGGCGGGTTCGATGGTGCACCGCACCGGGGTGGGAATAAGCAGCGCCTCGCCGTCCACCCCGACCGGGATCTCGGGCACATCGGCGTCGACCACCACCTCCGCCGCGGTGCGCTGGATCAGGCCGCGCTTCGTCGCCCGCCGCAGCAGGCCGACAGCTTCACGGGTGGTCGACGCGGAGAGCGCCACCGCCCCCAGCACGCGCCGGTCAAGCCGGGTGCGGCGGCCCAGGCCCGCGAGGTCGTGGCTGCCGTACGGGCCATTGCTCACCAGCACCGCCTGCGGCCCGTCCACGGTGGTGCCGTCAATCTTGGCGTGCAGCCGCGCGCCCTTGGCGCCCTTGATCAGATCCGGGAGCATCTGCAGCACGGTCCCGGCCTTGTCATCGCGGTACTCCGGGCTCTGCACCACCTCGGCGTAGACCCCGAAGGAAGCATTGTTGACGAAGGTGCGGCCGTTGATCTTCCCCAGGTCCACGTGCAGCTCCACCCCGTCACGGAGGGCATCCAGGCAGCCGGTGGGGTCCTCCCGGTCCAGGCCGAGATCGAGGGCGAAATGGTTGCGGGTGCCGGCGCTGATCACCAGGAACGGGAGGTTGTGCTCGGCCGCGATGCCGGCCACCAGCGCCTGGGTTCCGTCACCGCCGGCGACGCCGAGCAGGTCGGCTCCCCTGGCCACCGCATCCCGGGCCAGGGCCGCGACATCCACCTTGCCCGGACCCTCCAGCAGCGCCACCTCGGCCCCGAGCTCCTCCGCCTTCCGCTGCAGCTCGAACTTCACCACCTTGCCGCCGCCGGAGCGCGGATTCATCACCACGAAGGGGTGCTTCGGTTTGGGGGCGGGGTACTCGGTCATCTTCGACCCTGCCCGGGGCTCACGGAGGGCAGCACGGGCACAGACGAGCGCCACAAACACCAGCCCCACGGTGATCATGACCTCCAACAGCAGGCCCGCCTGAACGAAGAGGAAGAGCACCACCAGCGGGGCGAGCACCGCCAGCACCAGCGCACACCAGCGCAGAAAACCGCGGCTGATGAGGAACCAGTAGATCCCAGCCACCATCACCACGAGGCCGCCGGCAGCGGTCACGAGCAGGGCAACGGTTCCCGCCAACCCCGCGGCCACTAGCGGGACCAGCGCCGCGCAGAAGACCGCGAGATAAGCGGCGCGCGCCCACCACCGCCGGGTCTGTGGAACCTCATCGAACGGAACGACAGTCATGTCCAGCTCCTTGCGGTAATCCGGCCCTGGCCGCCTCGACCGTGGCCCGGCTCGTCTCCCGGCCTGCGGCCGGTCCGTCAGGTCTTGATTTTCGCGACGGTCATCAGGATCGCGGAGTCCTCTTCTGCTTCCAGGCTGTGCAGCCCGTCCGGCACGATCAGCAGGTCCCCGGTCTTGCCCTGCCAGGATTCATTGCCCGCGCGGAGCCGCACGCAGCCGCGGAGCACAAACACGGTCGCCTCGCCGGGGTTCTGGTGCTCGCTCAACTGCGTCCCGGCCCGGAACGCCATCACCGTCTGGCGGAGGGTTTTCTCATGGCCACCAAACGCCGTATCCGCAGCACGCCCGCTGGGTGCCGCCACCGCAGCCGCCAGCTGCTGACGGGCAAGGGCATCGAGCGATATCTTCTGCATGGGGCCACCCTACTCAGAAACGGGCCCGCTGCCGAGGGACCTTTGCCCCGGTCACGCCTGGATCGGCCTTCACTCTAGGCCCCGGCCTGGTCATGGCACACGACGGTGACTCCAGGCGGCGACCGTCCTACGCTTAATCCATGCCCCGGGTGAGCGTCAACGGCGTCGAGCTGTACTACGAAGAGCGCGGCGCCGGGCTGCCCGTCCTCGGCATTCACGGGACGCCCAGCTCCGCGGTGCTGTGGGAGGAACCGGCCGCCGAGCTCGCCAGGATCTGCCGCTGCATCACCTACGACCGCCGCGGCTTCCACCGCAGCGAGCGCCCGGAACCCTTTGCCGCCGTCGACCTGTCCGAGCACGTCGACGATGCGTACGCCCTGCTGGATGCCCTCTCCGCGACGCCGGCAGTTGTCATCGGACGCAGCACCGGCGGGGAGATCGCCCTCGCCCTCGCGCACCGGCACCCGGAGCGGGTGACGGCACTGGTCCTGCTGGAACCCGCGGTGTTCTGGCTGGACCCCGAGGCCCAGGCGTGGGCCGACCGGCTACGGGACCAGGTGCTGGAGGCGGCGGCAACGGACCCGCGCGCCGCGGCGGCCGTTGTCATCCGGGAGGCCGTGGGCGACCAGGTGTGGGAGGCGCTTCCCGGGGAGCTCCGGGACATGTTCGAGGACACGAGTCCGGCTGTGCTGGCCGAGATCAGGGGCGACGGACTGGACCTCAGCGAGAACCCGCCCGCCCTGGGACCGGAGGAGCTGGCCACCGTCCGGCAGCCGGCACTGCTCGTCTCCGCGGAGGACTCGCCCGGCGTGCTGCGGAGCGTCAATGCGCGCCTCGCGGAGCTGCTGCCCGCGGCCGAGAGCGCGCTGGTGCCCGGCGGTCATCTCATCAACCCTGCCCACCCCGCGGTGCTCGAGTTCCTGGCCCGCTTCACCGGGCCTAGTACACCACCCGGAAATTACTGAACGCCCCCGTGGCCCGGGAGATCGATTCCTCGACGTTCTCCACCCGTCCCGGCGCTTCCGGCGAGCGCAGCCAGCGCCGGAACTCCAGCACCACCGACTGGGGTCCCTCCGCCACGATGCCCACCGAACCGTCGGTGTTGTTCCGGACCGTGCCGGTCAGCCCCAGCTCATCGGCCTGGCGCACCGTCCAGTAGCGGAAGCCAACGGCCTGCACCACGCCGTCCACCCGCGCCGTCAGACGGACCCACTCGCCGGAATCGCCCCTCGGAAACTCAGCCATGCACCCAATCTAGCGCTCCCCCCGGCGGGCGCCGCCAGAGGAATCGTGCACTTTCCACATAGGGACCTTTGCCCCTTACCGTCCGCAGACCTGAGCCGGAAGGATGGTCAGACGCGCTGCGGGGACATGTCGAGAAAACGGCATGGCACATGGAAGTGCCTCACCCTCCCGCCGTGCTGCATTGCCCGAAAGGACAAACAAGATGGCAGGACAATTCGAGATCTTCACGGACGCTGAGGCCAACGTCCGGTTCCGGCTCCTCGGCGCCGACGGCACGGTTTTGGCGATTTCCAAGGCGTTTGAGGACAAGCGGGCCGCCGCGGACGGCATCATGGCGGTCCGCGAATGCGCAGGCACAGGACTGATCAAGGAAGCCCGTTCCAACGCCTGGGGCGGCACCGGCAAGACCAGGGCAGGCCTGCCGACACCGGCCCACCGCCGTCACCGGCATGCCCCCGCCGTATAGGCGGGGCATCGGCAAAATCCCGGGCGGGTAGCCCGGCATCATCGGGAGCCGCAATGGACGAGGCACGGGTCCACATCAGCGGCTTCCGGATGGACTTCGGCGACACCACCGTGGTCCGCGACCTGTCGTTTGACGTGCACGCCGGCGAGACTTTCGGTTTCCTCGGCAGCAACGGCTCCGGCAAGACCACCACCATCAGGGCCCTGCTCGGCATCTACGAGCCCACTGCCGGGATCCTCCACATCAACGGCCGGGACTTCAAACCGGAGCACGGCGACCGGCTGGGCTACCTTCCCGAAGAGCGCGGGCTCTACAAAAAGGAAAAGGTCATCGACATCATGACCTACTTCGGCCGGCTCAAGGGGATGGGACGGCGCACCGCCAGGCAATGGTCGCTCGAGTACCTGGCCCGGGTGGCCCTGGCAGACCGGGCGACCGCCGTGCTGGACAAGCTCTCCAGCGGGCAGCAGCAAAAGGTCCAGCTCGGTGTCACCATCATGAACAACCCCGAACTGCTGATCCTGGACGAACCCACGAAGGGTTTTGACCCCGTCAACCGGCGCCTGCTGATGGACATCATCGCCGAGCAGAAGCAGGGCGGCGCCACCGTGGTCATGGTGACCCACCAGATGGAGGAAGTGGAGCGGCTCTGCGACCGGGTCATCCTGCTCAAGGACGGCACCGCGGAGGCCTACGGGACCATCGACGAGGTGCAGAACAAGTACGGCGGCCGCATCATCCGGATCAGGCACACCGGCGCCATCCCGCCCTCGCCGCACTACGAGGCGGTGCTCGAGGAGACGAACTACTCCGAGCTCTCCCTCACCGATGCCACCGACGAAGCCGTCATCCTCAAGGACCTGATCGACGCCGGCGTGACCGTCCGGAGCTTCACCACCACCAAAATCTCCCTGGAGGACATCTTCATCCGGGTCTACGGCGACCAGAACGTCCCTGCCGCGGCAGGGACGTTCAGCACGGCACCGGCCCCCGCCCGGGACGGGGCGTAGTGCCGTGGCGCAGCACAATCTAGGTACGGTCCTGAGTTTCGAGTTCATCCGTACCGTGACCAAAGGCCGTTTCTGGATCGGCACCCTGTCCGTCCCGCTCATCATTGCCGTGGTCTTCGGGCTGATCTTCCTCAGCAACACCAGCACGGACACCGCGGCCGCGGCGCAAAAAAGCGCCCAGTTCAGCATCTCTTACACGGACGCCTCGGGACTGATCACCGCCGAGGACGCCGCGCTCTTCAGTGCCACCGCCGCTGACTCCCCCGACGCCGGGATCACCGCCGTGCAGTCCGGCACCGTCGACGCGTTCTTCGACTACCCTACGCAGCCCGAGTCGACTCCCGTGCGCGTCTACGGCGCGGACCGGGGCCTCTTCGAGAACGGCAAGTATGCCGCCGTCGCGCAAGCCATGCTGACGCACGCCGTCGAACAGCGGATCGGCTCCCCGCAGCTGTCCGCGCTCGCGGCCGGACGGGTACAGATCGAAACCGTCACCTATGACGGCACCGAGGAATCCGGCGGCCTGGGCTCGGTCATCCCGCCGATGGTCTTCCTGGTCATCTTCTACGGGCTGATCGTGCTCCTGGCCGGGCAGATGCTCAACTCCACGCTGGAGGAGAAGGAAAACCGCGTCACCGAGATGATCCTGACCACGCTCAAACCGACGACGCTCATCGCGGGAAAGGTCATCGCGCTGTTCGGGATCGGCCTGGTGCAGATGATTGTGTTCCTCTCCCCCGTCCTGATCGGCCGGCTGTTCTTCCCCGAGGAGCTCAGCCTCACGGCCCTGGACGTGCCCCCGCTGATCCTGGACCCGGTCCGGATGACCGTTGGCCTGCTGATCCTCGTCGGCGGTTTCGCCTTGTTCACCACCACCCTCGTGGCCATCGGCGCCGTGATGCCCACCGCCAAGGAGGCCGGAAACTTCATGGGCGTGATGATGGCGCTGATCTTTGTGCCGTTCTACGCCGTGGCCCTGGTGGTCTCCGATCCGCAGTCCGTGATCGTGCAGATCTTCACCTATTTCCCGTTCTCCGCCCCGGTGACCGCACTGCTGCGCAACGCCTTCGGCTCCCTGGGCCTGCTCGAGGCCGGCATTGTGATCGCGATCCTCTTCACCGGCGCGGCCGTGATGCTCCGCCTCGCCGTGCGCCTCTTCCAGTACGGCTCGATTTCCTACACCTCGAAGGTGAACGTCCGGACCGCGCTGCGTGCCGGGTCGCGGCACCCCGCTGAGGGGCCCCCGACGACGGGCAGCTGAGGGCGGGCGGCTGACGGCGGCCGGGCTACCGGGCTACCGGGCTAACGGCTACCGGGCTAACGGCTTTCCAAAAAGGTCCTGATCTCCTCGGCCATGGGCTTGGACTGGGTCCAATGCAGGTAGTGGCCTCCGGCCAGCGGGACAATTTTGTGGCGTTGGACATTCTTCAGCAGGTTCTCCAGCGACTCAGCCTTGCCGGCTGCCTCCGGGGATCCGGCGTCGGCGACGAAGGCCAGCACGGGCAGTCCGTCGGGATAGCTGAGTCCGCGGAGGTCCGAGGCGTTGTTCCCGATCCGGGCCGTCTCATCGGCCACGGCCGGGCTGCCAAAATTCCAGATCGTCATCAGGCGCATGCGTTCCCGTTCCTCCGGGGTGTAGGCGTCGCCGGCCGGTTCGCCAAGCCCGGGGGCCACCACGAGGGCGGCGCGGACGACTCCGGTGACGGCGAGCAGCCGCAACACATCGATGCCTCCCGACTGCACCTCCACCGGCCCGCTCGTGGCTTTCGGCACGGTGACGTCGATCCCGATCACTGCCCCGACTTCCGCCGGGTAGCGGTTGGTGTAGTCCAGCATGTAAAAGCCTGCGATCGAGTGCCCGGCCAGGACGTACGGCTGCGGGATGTCGAGCTTTCCCAGCACTTCGTGGAGTTCCGTGCTGATGTTCTTGTTGCTCCGCTCGCTGGCGCTCATGTCGCTGTAGCCGTAGCCGAATCCCTCCACGACGGTGACGTTGTAGTCACCCAGCTCCCGGATCAGCGGCGCGAAGTCGAGCGCCGGTGCGGCCGTTCCCAGCCCGCTGAGGAGCACGATCGGCTGGCCGGGCTGGCCGTTCCGGTACACGTTGACGGTTCCGCCGGCGATCTCAATCCGTTCGCCATAGGGGGTGATGCTGGCCCGTTCCTGCCGCTCCAGCAGCAGGTTGGCGACGGCCGAGACCAGGCCCAGCCCGACGGCGATCAGGGCCGCCATGGCGAGGATGCGCAGCCGTTTTCGGCGCCTCGTCCGGCGCCGGCCGGCAGCGGGATTGGCATCCGTGGCGGCAGCGGGCTTGGGCGGGGACGCGTCCGTGCGACGAGGATTGATCCTCATGGCGTGCCTTTCAGTGGCAGAAACGGTGCCAGGACGAACGGGCTGGCAGGGCCAGCGTAACCCCGCGGGCGCCTTCCAGGGCAGGCCGGCCCCGGCTGCTAACCCGCCGGCATTTCCCCCGGCCGCAGGGACGTGATCATCGTCCGGAGGTCCCGGTACTCCGGGGTGGACGCGTACAGCCTGGCCTTCTCCAGATACGGCAGCGCCGGGTCCCCGGGCGTCTCGTTGTGCTCCGGGTTGTACGTCCCGCCGAAGAAAGCGCCGCTTGGCGGCCACAGGAACAGGTGGAACATCGGGCACGCCAGTTCGCCGGCCTCTTCGGGGACCATGGTGATGCCGTAGGCCGCAATGGTGGACTGCGTGGCCACCGGACCAGCGTCCTCGCCCCGGGACTCGTACACGTACCGGGGCACGCCGCCGTCGGCGCCCCCGCCCTCGGCGAGGGCGACCATCGGCTCGGAGTCGTAGACCTCGTACGGGGTCTTGCCGACGCATTCCGCCCCGGTGACGATGTTGGTGCGCAGGCCCGCCATCGGCTTCCCCCCGGCGTTCAGCACGTCCACGAAGTCGCCGCCGAGCGCCCCGCCGGGGTCCTTCACCGTCCAGCCCGCGGGGTAGTCGAAGGACAGTCCCCCGTCCGTCGTCGTGAAGGTCTGCCAGCCCGACGTCGGCCCCTGGGACGCAGGGGCGTCCGACGCCGTGGCGGACGGAGCCGGAGTGGACGGAGCCGGAGTGGACGGAGCCGGGCTGCTGCCCTGGGTCTGGCTTGCGGAAGCGTCGGGGCCCTCGGCCTCGGCGGGGAACAGGCCGCAGGACGTCAGCAGCAGGACCAGTCCCAGGCTGGTCCACAGCTTGGCGCCTGCCGCGCTGCGGTGAACAGCGTCCGGGACCGCTCGGGGAAAAGGGCCGGGGGCCGAGCCGGTGAGAGTGCCGGGTGTCCCCGCCGGCCTCCTCACGTCATTGCTTTCCGGCCGGCCGCAGTGACGTGATTGCCTGCTTGACGTACTTGTACTCGGTGGTGTCCATGTACACCTCGGGGGTATCCACGTGCATGGGACCTCCCGGGGTGGTGTCGAACGGATCGTAGACTCCGCCGAACATGGCGCCGCTGGGCGGCCAGGTGAAGAAGTGGAAGATCGGGCAGGCGGTGTCCCCCGTGGGCTCGGGCGCGGACGTGAGTCCGTAGGCCAGGGTCAGCGACGCCGCAGGGTCACTCGTGTCCGGGTCGGTCCGCCCCTCGTAGACGAACCGCGGCGCCACGCCGTCCTGGGCCAGCGCCGGGACCGGCTCGGAGTCATACATCATGAAAGGGAACTTCTCCGTGCACTCGGCGCCCGTGACCATGTTGGTCCGCAGGGTCGCCATCGTCTTGCCGTAGTCACTCACCAGCTCCACAAAGGCGCCGCCCTCGGCGGGTTGGCCAGCCGGGTCCTTGATGGTCCACGACTCCGGGTAGTCGAACGCGAGCGAGCCGTCCGCCGTCGTAAACGTCTTCCAGCCCGCCGGCGCGGTGACGGCGGGCGAGGTGGCTGTGCCCGGCGAGGCACTCGTGGTGGCCGTGGCCGTTGCGGCAGGCGGGGAACTGGTGGCCGGTGCTGCGGCTGGTGACGCGCATCCCGCCAGCACGGCAGCGGCGCAGAAAGCGGAAAAAGCTGTGGCGAACGACGCGACGCGGCGCATGGCACCCTCCCCCTGGGAAAATAAAGTGGTTGGACAATTCTCGGATTTTTCCGCGAGGAAACTAGGGCCTTTGGGCCCTTGGCGCCCTGACCGACACGGAATCCGGTCCCGGTGCGGCCGTGATGCTACCCACGTTGCCCCCCGCAGATTTCAGTTGCCCGCTGAAGCTTGCTAGAGCTTAAGTAATGCAAGACGTCCTCGATCCCGCCATGCCGTTTCTGGCCCCCATCCTCGCAGTGGCCCTCGCCGTGGCCGGCGGGCTCCTCGCCTCCTGGCTGGTGCGCCGGATTGTGCTCCGGCTCAACCGGAACCAGCCCGCCCTCCGCGAGACGTCCCGGGTGGCGCGCCTGCCGCTGCGGCTTGCGCTCTGCCTGATCGGCGTTCGGATCGCCCTGGGACTCACCACAGAGGACGCCGAATGGCGCCGCAACCTGGACCACGCGCTGCAGATCGCGCTCATCGGGTCGCTCGCGTGGCTGGCCATCGCGGTGTTCCTCATCATCGAGACCATGGTGCTCACCCGATACCGGGTGGACGTGGCGGACAACCGCCGCGCCCGGCGGCTCCGCACCCAGGTCATCCTGGCCCGGCGGATCGGCGTCGCCCTGATCGTTATCGTGGCGCTGGGCATCGCGATGCTGACGTTCCCCGCCATCCAGGCCCTCGGCGCAGGGCTGCTGGCCTCCGCCGGTGTGATCTCGATCGTCGCCGGCCTCGCCGCGCAGACCTCCCTGGTTAACGTCTTCGCGGGCATCCAGCTCGCCTTCACCGACGCGATCCGGGTCGACGACGTCGTCGTGGTGCAGAAGGAATGGGGCCGGATCGAGGAGATCACCCTGACCTACGTGGTGGTCCACATCTGGGATGACCGGCGGATGATCCTGCCTTCCACCTACTTCACCACCACCCCGTTCGAGAACTGGACCAGACGGCAGTCCGAGGTCATGGGCACCGTGGAGTTCGACCTCGACTGGCGTGCCCCGGTCGAGGACATGCGCGCCGAACTCAAGCGGGTCCTGGCCGGCACCGAGCTCTGGGACGAGCGGGTGGGCATCCTGCAAATCACCGACGCGACTGCCGGTTTCGTCCGGGTCCGCATCCTGGTCAGCGCCGCGGACAGCGCCACGCTCTTTGACCTGCGCTGCCTGATCCGCGAGGAGCTGGTGCTGTTCCTGCAGCAGGAACACCCGACGGCGCTCCCCCACGTCCGGCTCGAATCGCTCGGTGCCGTTTCGCTCGGGGCGGGCACCCCCTCCGCTGCGTCCGGCACCGCCGCGAAGCCAGCGGGCAAGGTTTCCGCCGCGGACGAGCCCAGCCGGCACCCGGCCGATCCGCACGACTCCCAGCTGTTCACCGGTTCGATCGAGGCGATCCAGCGCTCCCGGGCCTTCACCGGCCCCGGAGAGGAAGTGTTCGAGGACCGGGACAAGAGCATCGCTTCGCAGAACTAAGGCACCGGGCCGGGTGCCCTGCCCGGTGCCGTCCACATGGCACGGGCGGGGTCTTCCCTGCCCGGGGGAACTGTTCAATAATCAGACGTTGGTGAGCCAGCGTCGGTGCTGGCTGCCGGACCAGCTGAGGAGTCCCCATGACGGTAGAACAGCCGACTGAAGAATCCGTTGAGGTTCCTGCCCGCGATTGGTTCCAGAGCGCCGTCGTCTATCAGATCTATCCGCGCAGCTTCGCCGATTCCAACGGGGACGGCATCGGGGACCTGCGGGGCATCATCAGCAAGCTGGACTACCTGCACCGGCTCGGCGTCGACGTCGTGTGGCTGTCCCCGATCTACACGTCCCCGCAGGATGACAACGGGTACGACATCAGCGACTACCGCAATGTGGACCCGATCTTCGGCACGCTCGAGGAACTGCGGGAGCTGACGGACGGGCTGCACGCCCGGGGCATGAAGCTGGTCATGGACCTGGTGGTCAACCACACCTCGGACGAGCATCCCTGGTTCGTGGAGTCGCGCTCCTCGAAGGACAATCCCAAGCGGGACTGGTACTGGTGGCGGCCGCCGCGGGAGGCGTCCACGGACGGCTCCGCCGGCGGCCCGGGAGCGGCGCCGAACAACTGGGGCTCGGCGTTTTCCGGCCCGGCCTGGGAGTTCGACCAGGCCACCGGCGAGTACTACCTCCACATCTTCTCCCGGAAGCAGCCGGACCTGAACTGGGAGAACCCGGAGGTCCGGGCGGCGGTCTACGAAATGATGAACTGGTGGCTGGACCGGGGGGTGGACGGCTTCCGGATGGACGTCATCAACTTCATCTCCAAGGACACCGCCCTGCCGGACGGCCCCATCGCCGCCGGGATGCTCTACGGCGACGGCACCCCGTTCTACATCGGCGGTCCCCGGATCCACGAATTCCTGCAAGAGATGCACCGCGAGGTGTTCGACGGACGCCCCGGCCCGCTGCTGACCGTCGGCGAGATGCCCGGTGTCACCGTGGAGGAGGCCATCCTGTTCACCGACCCGGAGCGCGCCGAGGTGGACATGGTGTTCCAGTTCGAGCATGTCGCCCTGGACCAGGAGGACGGCAACAAGTGGCGGCCCAAGAAACTCAAGCTCACGGACCTCAAGAAGACCCTGGGCCACTGGCAGACCGGCCTGGCGGAGCGGGGCTGGAACAGCCTCTACTGGGGCAACCACGACCAGGCCCGGGCGGTGTCGCGCTTCGGGGACGACGGCAAGTACCGGGAACTCTCCGCCAAGATGCTCGCCGGCGTCCTGCACCTGCACCGCGGCACGCCCTACGTCTACCAGGGCGAAGAACTCGGCATGACCAACATGACCTTCGGGGCGATCAGCGACTACCGGGACATTGAGGTCCTCAACCACCACCGCGAGGCCACCACCCACCTGGGCCACACCGACGCCGACGTCCTCGCCGCGCTCGCGCCGCTGAACCGCGACAACGCGCGCACCCCGGTCCAATGGGACGCCTCGCGGCACGCCGGCTTCACCACCGGCTCGCCCTGGATTGCGGTGAACCCGAACGCCAACCACATCAACGCCGCCGCGCAGGTCGACGACCCGGATTCGGTGTACAGCTTCTACCGGGCGGTGATCGCTCTGCGGCATAGCGAGCCCGTGGTGTCGCACGGGGACTTCACTATGCTGCTGCCGCGGGACGAGCACGTCTACGCCTTCGTCCGTTCGCTGCCGGAGACCAAGCTGCTGGTGCTGGGCAACTTCTCCGGCCAGATCCAGGAGGTGGCGCTCGACGACGCCGACGTTCCCGTCGTGTGGGACAGCGCGGAACTGGTCCTGGGCAACTACCCCGCCGACGCGGCAGTGCCCCGCCTACATCTCCGGCCGTGGGAGCTGAAGGTCTTCCGCGCCGGCGCAGCACACACCATCCACCACGAGTGAGGGAGCCTGCCATGACCATCCCACCGCCGCACGAACCTGAGCCGTTTCCGCCGGAACCCGGGCCGACCACGCCCGAGCCTCAGCCCGGGGAGCCGTTTCCCGACCCCGGACCGGTTCCGCCCCCGGCGCCGATCCCGGAGCCCGGTCCCGCGCCGACCCCCGGGCCATTTCCCACGCCGGGGCCGCTGCCGATTCCGGACCCCGGCCCGGTCCCGCCGCCACGGCCGGACCCGACGCGGTTCTAGTTGGGCCCAACCGGCGTGCGGGCTCAATTGGCCAGCCTGGGGGCCGGCCTAACCGGCGGGCTGGCCCTCCCCTGCGTTCTGGTCTCCCGCGTGCTGGCCTCCCTCCCGCGGGCTGGGCGGCTCAACCGGCAATGCCGTGCAGGAAAGTCCGAACCTCGGTGTTGAAGGCGTCGGGCGCTTCCAGGTGGACCACGTGCCCGACGTCGGGAATCACCGCGAGTTTTGAACCCGGAATCTGGCGGTGCAGCTCGTGGGCGACGTGCAGCGGGGACCGCTGGTCGTCTGCGCCGTAGAGCAGGAGCGTGGGAATGCTGATGGTCGGCAGCACCGGCCGGTAGTCGGCCCGGCCGCTGGCGGACAGCAGTGCCCGCAGCCCGGCCGGGCGCACGTCTGCCATGATCCTGCTGGCTTCGGCCACCACGGCGGGATCGGCCTTGTCGGTGAACAGTGTCGGCAGCCACTCGTCGATGAACTTCTCCGGAGGCTGATCGATCTCGGCCTCCACCTGGGCGTGGCGCCGTTCCACTTCCTCGGGCGGCAACGAACCCGCCCAGCCGGCGTAGGCGGAGGCCAGCACCAGCGACGCGGGCAGTCCGGGATCTCCGCGGTACAGCTCCAGGACCACCATGGAACCCCACGACAGCCCCAGAAGGTGTGGCTTCGCGGGGACGGCCGCGCGCAGGAAGCCGGCGGTGATGGCCCCGAGCTCCGCGGCGGACATCTCCGGGTCGGGGTCGTCCGACTGACCGCACCCGGGAGCGTCCCAGGCGTACACCGTGAACTCGTCCGAGAGGCCCTCCAGCTGGGGGCGCCAGATCCGGCTGTCCTCCCCGGCGCCGTGGAACAGGACCAGCGCCGGTCCCTGGCCGGCCCGCTGGTACGCGATCCGCAGCCCATCAACCTCGACGGTTTCCATAATCCAATGCTAGGCCGGTCGGCGGTTGACGTCGCAGGGTCCTAACCCGGCCGCGGACCCGGGCGCCCGACGACGACGCGAGCTGCAGGTCCGGACGCCCGACGACGGCCCGCAGCGAAGGCTGACGACGCGTTCAGCGGCCGGCGCTGCGCAAAAAACCCTCCGACGCCCGTATTCAGGCGTCGAAGGGTTCTTAGCGCAGCGGCAGCAGAAATGCGTGTCGCTGGCTACGGCAGGATGATGTCGCGGGTCCTGTGATCGTAGTGGATGACCAGCTGGCCACCGGAGTGGTGCACCTCGTGGTTGGCGCCGTCGAAGGCACCGAAGGCACCGAAGTTCTCGTCCCAGGAGCGGTTGAGTGCGATCTTGAAGGTGTACGTGCCGGCCGGGAGATCCGCCGCGAGCTTCCAGAGCTGATCGACAAGATCCAGTTCCATCTGGGATTCGTCGTACTGCGGAGCCCAGTTGGCGGGGGCGCCCAACAGGATGTTGAAGTCACCCGCGACGGCGACGGCTTCCGGCTGCTCGATGGTCTCCACACTCGTGGCGAGTGCCGCGGCCGCGGGAGATGCCGCGGGAGCCGCAGAACCGGCGGCGGCAGGTGCCGCAGCAGCCGGGGCCGTCGCGGGTGCCTCGGCGGGCTTGTCGGCAGTCTTGCGCTTGCGGACTGCCTTGGCGACCGGGGCAACGGCTTCTTCGACCAGCTTGGCAGCCTTGCCGGCGACCTTTTCGGCCACCTTGGTGGCCTTCGGAGCAGCCTTGGGAGCGGCAGCCTTCGGAGCCGTCGTCGGAGCGGCGGCCTTCCGAACCGGCGTTCCGGCGGGAGGCGCCGACGGCAGCGGGGTGTCGGCGGGAACGGGAGTTCCGGCGTCGAGCGCTGCGGCGAACGCGTCAGGGTCAGCGAACGCGACGGTGGCGCGCTGGCCGTCCTCGGTGATGGTCCAGCCTGCACGGCCCTTGACGAGCCAGCCGGCCTTGACCAGCTTCGCGGTGGCGGTGGTCAGGGTCTTGTGGCCGCGGGGAATTCCGCCGCTGAGCAGTTCACGCTCGAAGTCGTTGAGCGGAACGCGTGCGATTGCCTCGCCCAGCACCGCTCCGGCGTTGAGCTGCTCGCCCGTCCACACCCCCTCTGCCAGTACATCCAATACGGCCTTCAGTCGACGGGTGGTGTTTTCGGCAGTGTTCTCGCCCATGGGTCTCCTTTAGAAGCAATTGATCCATCTGCATTTTGCCAAGGATCATCGAGTTTCCGCGAGTCGGATCGGTTAACTCTGTGTGTCGTGACCCACTATTACACCCCATGGCGGCGGGCGCGAGGGGCCCCGGACAGGGGTACCCGCGAGTAACAAAAACAACGCGGGCCGGGTACTCGCGGGTAGCAAGAACAACGCGGGTCATCTGCGGCCCGTCCCGAGGCCCGGAATAGGCCCTAGCTGACCCCGCGTTGCGTTGATCCTGGGGCTGCTGCTAGACCTTGGGGATCAGGACGGGAGTGTTCTTCTTGTAGGCCTCGTAATCTTCCCGGCCGCCCCACTTCTTGTCGGACTTCTTCTCCAGGAGCGGCACGCCGCTGACCTTCGTGAGCAGCAGGGTGACGAATACCGGGGAGACCAGGGCGACCCACTGCCAGCCCTGCAGCGCGGGGACGGCGATGATCGCGACACCGATCCAGAGCACGATCTCGCCGAAGTAGTTCGGGTGGCGGGACCTGGACCACAGCCCGGTGGAGATGAATTTTCCCTTGTTGGCGGGGTCGGCGTTGAAGCGGCCCTTCTGGTTGTCGGCCACAATCTCGATGCCGAAACCGACGGCCCACACCAGGAAGCCGACCAGCGCGAACCAGTCCAGCGCCACCCGGGTCGCCGAGGTAATCGCCACCCACGCTGCAGCCGCGGTGAAGACGACCCAGAGCCCCTGGATGGTCCACGCGTTGAGGAACCGGATGAACGAGGGCTTGATCTCGTCAAAGCGGTCATCCTTGCCGGCCTTGCTGATGCGGCGGAACAGGAACGTGCCCAGCCGCAGTGTCCAGGCGAGCACCATGGCCGCCAGCAGCAGGGCGCGGGCGTCAACCCCCGGCGTGAGCACGATGAGCAGAAGGGTGATGGCGGTGTAGGTCAGGGTGCCGGTCAGGTCGTAGAACTTCTCGGTCTGGGCCATAAAGGACGGGATGAACGCCAGCCACTGGATGAGGAACGCGGCCCCGACCGCCATCGCGAAGACGGGGATCCCGCCCAGGGTGGCGCCGCCCTGGCTGCCGGCCACGGCGACAAGCGCCCCGATCAGCACCACCACGGGGAGGGCGATGAGCGCCTTACGGTCTGATTCCTTCATCAGGAAGTTCCTTTCACACAGTGCCGGCCGCGCCCGGCACGACCCACGAAGTACCGCCGGGCATCAGCAGTTTTAGCAATGCTATTAGATGATCAAATAAGATTGAATAATAGTTCATCGAACAAGATTGAATCGCACCGAACGTCGGAACCTAAGGAGGCACTATGACCGCGTCGTCTTATCACCCGGCCGCCTTGGCCCTGCAGGGACTGTTCTCACTCGCCAACGAGACCGAGCGTGAAGTCGCCCGGAGACTCGGGCTGAACCTCACCGATTACCGCGCCCTGTCGGCGCTCGCCCAGTCGGGACCGGTCACGGTGGGCAAACTCGCCGAGGACCTGGGTGCCACGCCGGCCACCGCCACCGCGATCGTGAGCCGGATGGAGGCCCGCGGTTACATGGCACGCCACCGGAACACCGAGGACCGCCGCCAGGTCCAGGTGAGCGTCACCCCGGCAGCCAACCTTGGAATCATGAACCTGATGCGACCCCTTATGACCGCCACGAACGAGCACATCAAAGCCCTGCCAGCCGACCACCAGGCCGTCGTCGCCGATTTCCTCGACGTCGCCCAGCACCTGATGCAGGACCACCTGCACACACTTTCGGAGAAGGACACCCGATGAGAGAGTTCACGACCCAGCTGCTGGTTGAGGCAACCGGTCACCGGAACGCGACCGAGCTGCTCATGCAGCGGTTCCGGGCCTCCCCCGACCACGTCGCCTTCGAGGTACGGGAACCGGACGCGGCGATCACGGATCCCTGGCGCCAGGTGACCACCCGGCAGTTCGTTGACGAGGTGCGCGCCCTGGCCAAGGGCTTCATCGCGGTCGGCCTCCAGCCCGGCGAATCACTCGCCATCATGTCCCCCACCCGGTATGAGTGGGCGCTGGCGGACATGGCAGCGTGGTTCGCCGGCGCCGTCGTCGTCCCGATCTACGAGACGTCGGCCGCTCCCCAGGTGACCGCGATCCTCTCCGACGCCGCCGTGCGCCTCGCGATCGCCGGCACCGCTGAGCATGCCCTCCTCCTGGAACAGGGCTTCGAGCAGGCCGGGACGCCGTGCCTGGGGATCTGGACGATGGACGCCCGCCCCGGAGCGGACCTGGACGACCTCGTGCTCCGCGGCGCCGGAATTTCCGACAGCGCGGTCGAGGAACGGCGCCTGCTGGCAGATCTCGGCTCGGTGGCGACCATCGTCTACACCTCCGGCACGACCGCCGCGCCCAAGGGCGCGCTGATCACCCACGGCAACTTCGTCGGGCAGGTGCTGAACGTGGCCGCCGCCTACACGGAGGTGGTCCGCGAGGGCGGCAACACCATCATCTTCCTGCCGATGGCCCATGTGCTGGCCCGCGGACTGCAGCTGACCTGTCTGGCCAACGGCATGCGCATCGCTCACCTGTCTGACCCCCGGGATGTGGTGCCCGCCCTCGGTGCCCTCAAGCCCACCTTCCTCGTGGTGGTCCCCCGCGTGCTGCAGAAGATCCAGGCCTCCGCCGAGGCCGCCGCGAGGAAAAAACACCTCGGGCCGGTGTGGGCGTCAGCGCAGCGCACCGCCGTCGCGTGGGGCCGGTTCGCCGAAGCCCGCGACGCCGACCCGGCCGCCCGGGCACCGCTCGGCCTGCGGGTCCGGCATGCACTGTTCGACCGCCTCTTCTACGCCCGGCTCCGGAAGCTCGTGGGCGGGCGCCTCGATTACCTGCTCTCCGGTGCCGCAGCGCTGGACGCCGAACTGTCCCTTTTCTTCCGCGGCCTGGGCCTGCCGGTCATCGAGGGCTACGGCCTCACCGAAACAACCGCCCCGCTGACTGGGAACATGCCCGGGTCGATCAAGGCCGGGTCGGTGGGCGTCCCGATGCCGGGAACAACCGTGCGCCTCTCGGACCGCGGCGAGGTGCTCGCCCGCGGCGTCGGCGTGTTCGCCGGCTACCGCAGGCCGGCCGACAACACGGACGCGTTCACGGACGGGTTCTTCCGCACCGGCGACCTCGGGGAGCTCGATGAGCTGGGCCGGCTCACCCTCAAGGGCCGGATCAAGGACGTCATCGTCACCGCCGGCGGCAAGACCGTCTCTCCCGCCATCTGGGAAGGCTACGTGGAGGGCGACCCCCTCGTGGCACACGCCGTGATGGTGGGAGAGGGAAAGCCCTACCTTGGCGGGCTCGTGCTGCTGGACCCGGAATCCGTCGCGGCCTGGGCGGAACGCGAGGGCATCGCCGATCTGGCCGGGGTGCGGATCCCGGACGACGGCGGCGCCGTCCAGGTCGACGACGCGCGGCTCCTCACCGCGATCGGCAAGGCGGTCAGCGCCGCCAACGCGAAGATCGCAGGCTCCGAGCAGGTGCGGCGTTTTGTGCTGCTGCTCGCCGATCTCAGTGAGGCCAACGGCTTCGTGACCCCCACCATGAAGCTCAAGCGCGGCGCGTTCACCCAACGCGCCCGCCATATCGTCGACAACCTTTACGCGGACCAAAGGAGCCAAGCATGAGCACTCACGTCAAAAAGTGGCTGCTGTCCTACGCGGTCGCCGCCGTGATCTTCGCCGTCGTCGACGTCGTCTGGATCCGCACCGTGGCGAACAACCAGTACGAAAGCCAGATCGGCGACCTGCTGGCGCCGAGCGTCAACCTCGCCGGCGCCGTCGCCTTCTACCTGATCTACGTCGTGGGGATCGTGCACTACGGCATCCGGCCCAACGACCCGGACGCCACCCTGCGGCAGCGGGTGACGGGAGCCGCCCTGTTCGGCTTCTTCACCTACGCGACCTGGGCCCTGACCGCGCTCGCCGTCCTCAAGGACTTCCCCGCCGTCGTGGCGCTGACCGACATCGCCTGGGGCGTCGCGGTCTGCAGCGCCGTCACGTGGCTCACCGCCACCCTCCTGCGGCGCATGTTCGCCCGGGCCGGCACCTCAAAGTAGGCTCGCCGACACCAACCAACACGGGGCCACTTCCGGCCCGTCCCGGACCCTGGGATGGGCCGGGAGTGACCCCGCGTTGTTTGGCCGTCAGTCCCCGGTGCTCCATTCGGCCCCGGTCTCGGCCATGTAGGCGGCCACGGCGGCATCGACGGTGCGGTAGAAGTGGCGCGGGTCGATTTGGCGGGTCAGTTCATAGCGCTCGATCTTCACCCGGACCCCGTGCTTCAGCTCCGCGAACACGAGGGACGTTCCCTGCGCGTTCAGCTCCTGATCCAGCTCGAGCAGCACGTCCGAGGCGGTCGTGTCGACGTCGGTGATGGGTTCGGCCGCGATGACGATCCAGCGCGGCTTGGGTTCGGTGCGTGCCAGCCGCCGGATGTTCTCGCGGAACGGCCTGACGTTGGCGAAGAACAACGGGGCGTCGAAGCGGTAGATCACCAGGCCGGGCAGGTGCTGCGCGTCCGGGTGGAAATGCACATCGTGGAATCCCTCGACTCCCGGCACCCGCCCGATCACCGTCTCGTAGGGCCACCAGGCCCGGCGGAAGATGTTGAGGATGGACAGGCCCACGGCGATGCCGATGCCGGGCAGGACCCCCAGCAGGGTCACCCCGAGGAAGGCCGCGAGCGAGAGATTGAACTCGGTCTTGCGCTGGTGCCAGAGCCGAATGGTGCCCGGGATGTCGGCCAGGGATATTGATGCCGTGATCACGATCGCCGCCAGCGCCGGCTGGGGCAGGTTCCGGAACAGCCCCGGCAGCAGCACCAGCATGAGGAGGATTAGCACGGCACCGGTTACGCCGGTGAGCTGGGTCTTCGAGCCGGCACGTTCCGCGACCGCGGTCCGGGAGCCGCTGGTGCTGACCGGGAAGCCCTGGAACAGGCCCGCTGCGAGGTTCGCTGCCCCGATGCCGATCATTTCCTGGTTGCCGCGGATTTCCTCACCGGAGCGCGCGGCGAACGCCGAGGCTGTCGAGATCGTGTCGGTCAGCGACACCAGCGCGATCCCCAGGGCGCCGGCGAACATCAGGGCAAAGTCCGAGAAGTCCAGGGTGGGGATGGTGAACGGCGGGAAGCCCTGCGGGAGCTCCCCGACCAGTGAGACGCCCCGGTCGGCGAGGCCGAAGAGCGTAGTCGCGCCGATCGCGAGCACCACCATGACCAGCACTGACGGGACCTTGGGCAGCCACCGTTGCAGCGCCAGGATCAGCACGATCCCGCTGATTCCGACGGCGGCCGCGGCCACCACCGCCTCGCCCGCGGCCAGGCCCTGGATGAAGCCGACGAGGTCCCCGATGAAACCCTCGCCGCTCACCGAGAACCCGAAGAGCTTCGGGAGCTGGCCGACCAGAATGGTGATCGCGAGGCCGTTCATGTAGCCGATCATGGTCGGCTTGGAGATGAGGTCCGCGATGAAGCCGAGCTTGGCGACGGACGCGAGGATCATGATGACGCCGACCATCAGCGCGAGCATCGACGCGAGGACGACCGCCTTCTGCGGGTCGCCGTCGGACGCGACGAGCGGCAGGACCGTCGCGGCGATCATCGGGCCGAGCGAGGAGTCCGGCCCGAGCACGAGGATGCGGGACGGGCCGAAGACCGCATAGGCGAGCAGGCACAGGACGGTGGTGTACAGCCCGGTGATCGGGGGCAGCCCGGCCAGTTCCGCGTAAGCCATGCCCTGCGGAACCAGCAGTGTCGCCAGGACGATGCCTGCGACGATGTCCTTGCCGAACCAGCTCTTCTGGTACGTCGCGGCGACGTCGAGCCCTGGCATCAGCTGGCGCAGCCAGCCGCTCCGGCGTTGTCCGGTCGTCGTCATAAGCAGCACTCTGCCGGGCACCGGCGCCCGGTGCATCCTCCGCCGGGGGTGATCCGGGCCGACGGGCGCAGCGGGCCGCGCAGCAGACGGCGGCGGACCGCCGTCACGCCCAATTGCCCTATCAGTTTTGGGCCCTATCCGCCGGTTTTAGCAACCAGGAGTGATAGGGCAACGGGAGGGTTAGTGCCCGGAGGCGGCCAGTTCGGCCAGCAGCTCGGACTTGCGTTCCTCGCTCGCGAAGGAGGAACGGATCGAGTTGGCCGCCATCCGCACGCAGTCGAACTCGGACAGCCCGATCACGGATTTCAGCTGCGCGAAGTTGTCGTCCACGTACCCGCCGAAATACGCCGGGTCATCCGAATTCACGCTCACGTTCAGCCCCGCGGCGAGCATGGCCGGCAGCGGGTGGTCCGCCAGGGTGTCCACCGCGCGGAGCCGGACGTTGGACAGCGGGCACACGGTCAGCGGCGTGAGCTCCTGCACCAGCCGTTCCACCAGGTCCGGGTCCTCCATGCAGCGTATCCCGTGGTCGATCCGTTCGACGTCCAGGAGGTCCAGCGCATCGATGATGTACGACGGCGGGCCCTCCTCGCCGGCGTGCGCGGTCCGGCGCAGCCCGGCGTCCTTGGCCCGGGCGAAGAGCCGTTCGAATTTGGCCGGCGGGTTCCCCACCTCGGCGGAATCCAGGCCGATGCCCGCGATCGGTGCGTTCATGGCGAGCAGCTTCTCCAGCACCTCCAGGGCGGCGTCCTCGGTCAGGTCGCGCAGGAACGCGGCGATGAGCAGGGTGGAGATCCCGAACTCCTCCTCCGACACGGCCAGCACGGACGCCACACCGTTCACGCAGGTCTCCAGGGCCACCCCGCGGGACAGGTGCGCCTGCGGATCCAGCATGATCTCGGCATGCCGGACTCCGGCGAGCGCAGCCCGGGCCAGGTACGCCCGGGTCATGTCCGCGAAGTCCTGTTTGGTCCGCAGCACCGCCATATTGGCGTAGTAGAGGTCCAGGAACGACTGCAGGTCCGTGAATTCATAGCGCGAACGCAACTCGTCCAGGTCCGCGTACGGCAGCTGGATGCCGTTGCGTTCCGCCAGGTCGAAGATCAGCCCGGGCTCGAGGGTTCCCTCGATATGCAAATGCAGCTCAGCGACCGGCAACGGACCGTGAACCTCCTCGGGAACCTCGGCGAAGGCGGGACTCTCGGGGGCGGGAGGTACCGGGCTGTCCGCTGCAGCGTCCCCGGTGGCAGCGACGCCGTCGTTAGTTTCCATTCGGTAAGGATATGCCCGCGGGCAGCAGAGACCGATAGAGTCGATTGGATGCACAGTGATCAGCATGCTTCCCATCTTTCCGTTCCGGCCCTTGAGGGGCTGGGCGCCGACCGTCCCACGGACGGCTTTGTCCGGGTGCGCGGTGCCCGGGAGAACAACCTGCGGAACGTGGACGTGGACGTGCCCCGCGACGCGATCGTCGCGTTCACCGGGGTTTCCGGCTCCGGCAAGTCCTCGCTGGCCTTCGGGACCATCTATGCCGAGGCCCAGCGCCGCTACTTCGAGTCCGTGGCGCCCTACGCCCGCCGGCTGATCCAGCAGGGCCACAACCCCAAGGTGGAAATGATCTCGGGGCTGCCGCCCGCCGTCGCCCTCCAACAGCGCCGCGGCACGCCGAGTTCGCGGTCCACGGTCGGCACGGTCACCACACTTTCCAACTCGCTGCGGATGCTCTTCTCCCGCGCCGGCAGCTACCCGGACGGCGCCGGCCAGCTCGATTCGGACGCGTTCTCCCCCAACACCGCCGCCGGCGCGTGCCCGGAGTGCCACGGCCTCGGCATCGCCCACACCGTCACCGAGTCCTCGCTGGTTCCGGACACCTCACTGAGCGTCCGCGACGGCGCGATCGCCGCCTGGCCCGGCGCCTGGCAGGGCAAGAACCTGCGCGACATCCTCACGCATCTGGGCTACGACGTCGACACCCCCTGGCGGAAGCTGCCCCGGAAGGACCGCGACTGGATCCTCTTCACCGAGGAACAGCCCGTCGTGGAGGTGACGCCCCAGCGCGACCGGGTCGCGAAACCCTACAAGGGCCGCTTCTGGAGCGCCAAGAGCTACGTGCTGCACACCCTCGCCGATTCCAAGAGCACCACGATGCGCGACCGGGTGCTGCGCTTTATGGAAACCGGCCCCTGCCCGGTCTGCGGGGGCTCCGGCCTGACCCCGGCCGCCCTGGCCGTGACGTTCGCCGGCCGCACCATCGCCGAACTCAACGCCGTGCCCATGAGCGAGCTGGCCGGGATCATCCGCCCCACCGCCGAGCTCACGGAGGCCGGCACCGCCTCGCGCAAGCAGAGCTCCGGTGAGTCCAATGAGGTGGCGGTCGCCATCACCCGGGACCTGCTCCAACGCGTCACGGTGCTGCTGGACCTCGGCCTGGGTTACCTCGCGCTGGGCCGGTCCACCCCGACGCTCTCCCCCGGCGAGATGCAGCGGCTGCGGATCGCCACCCAGCTGCGCTCCGGCCTCTTCGGCGTGATCTACGTGCTCGACGAGCCCTCCGCCGGCTTGCACCCGGCCGACGCCGAGCCCCTGCTCGCGGTCCTGGACCAGCTCAAGTCCTCCGGCAACTCGGTGTTCGTGGTGGAGCACAACATGGACATCGTCCGCCGCGCGGACTGGCTGGTCGACGTCGGCCCGCGCGCCGGCGAGGGCGGCGGCGAAGTGCTCTACAGCGGGCCCGTCGCCGGGCTCGCCGAGGTGGAGTCGTCCGTGACCCGGCCGTTCCTGTTCCCCAACGGGTCCGGTGCGTCGACGGGCACCGGGAAAGCGGACGGGTCAGGTACAGCGGACGACGGCGGTTCCCCCGCTGGCGTGCGCCGGGAACCTGACCGCCGGGACGCTGCCGGCTGGCTGGAGCTGCGCGACATCACCCGCCACAACCTGCGCGCCCTCGACGCCGACTTCCCGCTCGGGGTCCTGACCGCGGTCACCGGCGTCTCCGGCTCCGGCAAGTCGACCCTGGTCAGCCAGGTCCTCGCCGAGGTCGTCGGCGCCCGGCTGCATCCGGAGGCGGACGCCACCGCGAAGGCCACCGAGGACCTGGAGTCCGCGGACGCCGAGTCCGCCGGCCCGCTCAGCGTCGGCCCGGTCTCCGGACTGGACCAGCTGGACCGCCTGGTCAAGGTGGACCAGAAGCCGATCGGCCGCACCCCGCGTTCGAACCTCGCCACGTACACGGGTCTCTTTGACGCGGTCCGCAAGGAGTTCGCGGCCACCGACGAGGCCCGGGCCCGCGGTTTCGGCGCCGGCCGCTTCTCCTTCAACGTCGCCGGCGGCCGCTGCGAGACCTGCCAAGGCGAGGGCTTCGTAGCCGTCGAACTGCTGTTCCTGCCCGGCAGCTACGGCCCCTGCCCGGAATGCCACGGCTCCCGCTACAACCCGGAGACCCTCGAGGTCACCTACCGCGGCAAGAACGTGGCAGAGGTCCTGGGCATGACGGTCAATGCCGCAGCGGAGTTCCTGGACGCTGTTCCCGCCGCCGCGCGGAGCCTGCAGACCCTGCGCGAGGTGGGGCTGGGCTACCTCCGGCTCGGCCAGCCCGCCACCGAGCTCTCCGGCGGCGAAGCCCAGCGCATCAAGCTCGCCACCGAGCTGCAGCGCGCCCAGCGCGGGCACTCGCTCTACCTGCTGGACGAGCCCACCACGGGGCTGCACCCGGCCGACGTCGAACTCCTGATGGCGCAGCTGCACCGGCTGGTCGACGCCGGCAACACCGTGATCGTGGTGGAGCACGAGATGGACGTGGTCGCCGCCGCCGACTGGGTGATCGACCTTGGCCCGGCCGGTGGCGACGCCGGCGGCAAGATCATCGCGGTGGGGACGCCCGCCGTCGTCGCCCGGTCCAAAAAGAGCCGGACGGCGCCGTACCTGGCCGCAGTGCTCGGCGGAATAACGGCTTGATAACGGCGGGAGTCTGAATTAGCCTAGTGGGCATGCCCGGACGCCGGGCATGAATGCCCGGTGCTGCCACCACCAGATACTGCCCGACCGGTAGACACCGCAACGACCTCTATTGTCAGGGGCGGGCAGTAGTGCGATAACGTCCGGGGACGGACCGAGCACCGGTGGCCCTCAGGAGCATCACCCCCATGAAGAAATCCACGTACAGCACTGTCGCGCGCCGCGGCGCCACTCTCGCCGCCGTTTCGATCGCCGGCGTTGCACTGTCCGCCTCGGCTGCGAACGCAGCTGTCCCCACCGCCACCGCCAGTTCCGTCTGGGATTCCCTGGCCCAGTGCGAAAGCAGCGGCAACTGGGGCATCAACACCGGTAACGGCTACTCGGGCGGGCTGCAGTTCAGCCCCAGCACCTGGGCGGCCTATGGCGGCACCGGGTCTGCGGCCAACGCCAGCCGTGAGCAGCAGATCGCCGTCGCCGAACGCGTACAGGCCGGCCAGGGCTGGGGAGCCTGGCCGTCCTGCGCCGCGAAGCTGGGCCTGACCGGCGGGGCAGTCGCTCCGCAGAGCGTGCCCGTGACGCAGGCGCCCGCTGCCGTTCCTGCTCCGGCAGCCAAGGCGCCTGCCAAGGCCGTGGCACCGAAGGCTGCGGCACCCAAGGCCGCCGCACCCAAGGCAGCCGCCCCGGCAGCGCGCCACGTGGCCGAAGTCCCCCTGAGCGGCGAGAGCTACACGATCCAGAGCGGGGACACCTTGAGCAAGGTCGCCGACAAGCTCAACATCGCCGGTGGCTGGCAGTTGCTGGCCGATGCCAACGCGGCCACCATCAGCGATCCTGATGTGGTGTTCCCGGGACAGGTGCTGCAGCTTCCCGCCTGAGCTGAGCTCGGCCGGTTCCTGGCCAGCTGACAGCAACGCTTAACCCACGACGCCGGAGCGTTCCCCCAGGGGGACCCTCCGGCGTCGTGCTGTCTTCTTTGGTTCGTTCTTCCCGGGCTGTGGCTGCCGGGGCGTCAACCGGCCAGACTCAGGCGGCCTGAACTCAGGCGGCCTTCACTCAGGCGGCCTGGGGAATCTCGCGGACGATCCGCACTTTCCACGCGGTGTCGTCGCTGGTGTCCAGCAGGGCCACGGTCCCCATGGCGAGGTGCAGCGCCACCCGCTTTGCGGCGAGCAGTTCGAGGTAGAGGTTCTCGTTCATCCGGCCCGGGGCGTCGATGACGTACTTCACGGCGTCGCGGACTTTTCGGTAGTTGTCGCTTTTTTCGCGGTTAAGGTGCAGTTCCAGCATCCGCCGCTGGCGGATCTTGGGCTCGTGGCGGTTCAGCCATGACACGGCAGCGTGGACCGCCACCACCAGGGTCAGCGAGACGACGTAGATCTCCCAGCCGCTGGAGAGCAGGAACAGGGGAAGGTTTCCGATCGCCACGAACGCGATGAACAGCCGGAGCGCGAGCAGACGCCGCATGGTCAGCGCCACGGAGGCCAGTGCCGTCCGGAAACCGTTCTGCTCCTTGCGGGCGGCTGCCGGGTCGATCGTGAACTCCTCCAGGACCAGGACGCCGTTCGCGTCGGGACTCAACAATTGTCCATATTTGGGCAACGGGACAGGCGCAGGCGGCGCCGCAGATGCAGGTACTGGATTCGTCGACATGGGCGCGTGTCTTCCGTGGGGCGGGGCTGTTTTGTGTTAGTTTACGCGCCGACATTGCGACTGTCTGTCCCATTCCAAAATGTGAACACGCTCACCCGCGGCCGCCCGCAATTGGTGCATTGGCTTCTTGGCCTCAAACTGGAGAGATGCAGACTTTTCTCCCGTTCCCCGATTTCCAGCAGAGCGCCGCGGTTTTGGACCGCGCACGGCTCGGCAAGCAGCGCGTCGAAGCGCTGCAGACCCTGCGTGCGCTGGTGATTCCGGAGTACGGCTGGCAGTCGCACCCGGCCATCCGGATGTGGATGGGGTACGTTCCCGCACTGACCCTCTACGGCCTGACCGTGGTCGACGAGTGGACGGCCCGCGGCGGCGAGGACACCACCCGCGAGAAAATCATGGAATTCGCCCCGCAGGCCGCGCACCCTGACTACGCCGCGAAAATCCCCATGCCGCCGTGGCTCGGAGCCCCCGAACTGCACCTGAGCCACCGCTCCCGGCTGATCGCCAAGGACCCGCGGTTTTACACGGAGCTGTTCCCGGATACCGAGCCCGACCTGGAATACGTCTGGCCCGAGCCCCGGCTTGAGCTGGTGCCGGAGGATCCTGCGGGCGACCGCATGTGGGTTCTCCGTCTGCCGCTCGATGACACCGCGCCGGAAAAGCTGGACACCGTCAGCCTGCCGCTGGTGGGCAAGGCGAAGGCCGCCGCCGCGGGCGACGACGAATACCAGTTCGTGTACGCCGATTCCGGCGCCCGCCGCCCCGCGAAGCAGCGCAAGCTCCCGCCGAAGCAGCTCGTGAAGAAGCCCACCCGCAAGCGCCAGCAGCAGGAGGAAGCGTTCAACACCCTTCCCGGCAACTCGACCGTCGCCATCCCGTTCGACGGCGGCGCATCCTTCGCCGTGGGCAAGGTCCTGGGCCGTCCGATCACCGTGGAGGGCCGCTTCGCGCGCAACTTCAAGGTCGACGAGATCCTGAACCGCTCGGACTTTGACTACCCGGCACTGCTGCAGGATCCGCGGGTCTTCTTCCCGATCCCGGCGCGCTAACCGGGATTCGGCGGCCGTGACCGCCGAAAACTGGCAGACTGGCCAGCATGACTGTACTTATGGCCGGTTGCGGCGATCTGGGCACCGAGGCGGGGCTGCGGTTCGCCGCAGCCGGCCACCGGGTGGTCGGCTGGCGGCGTTCGCCGGAGAAACTTCCGGCCGCCATCGAGGGTGCAGCGGCTGACCTGAGCGCCGGGAAACTGCCGCCCATCCCGGCGGACACCACCGCCGTCGTCGTCGCGATTGCGGCGGACTCCCCCACCGAGGCAGCCTACCGCGCGGCGTATGTGGACGGGCTGTCGAACGTGTTGGACGCCGTGTTGGCCTCCGGAGCCCCGGTCCGGCGCGTGCTGTTCGTCTCCTCCACCGCCGTCTACGGCGATGCCGGCGGGAACTGGATTGATGAAACCACGACGCCGGCACCCGGCGGGTTCTCGGGCCGCACCATCCGGGAGGCGGAGGATCTCCTCGCCACCCGGCTGAGCGGGACCGGAATCACTCCGGTGGTGCTGCGGCTCGGCGGTATCTATGGTCCTGGGCGGACCCGGCTCATTGATCAGGTCCGCGGAGGGTCCGCGGTCATTCCGGCCGAGTCACGCTTCACCAACCGCATCCACCGCGACGACGCAGCGGCCGCGATCGTCCACCTGTGCACCATGGAGTCCGTCCCGGGACCGGTGTACCTCGGCGTGGACAACGAGCCCGCCGAGCTGGGTGAGGTGCTGAGCTTCCTGGCCACCGAGCTGGGACTTCCCCGGCCGCCGTCGGGCACCGCTGAGGGCGGCGGGGCGTCGAGCGGCAACTCGCCGAGCGGCGCGGCGAGCGGTGGTGCGCAGAGCGGCGGCGGCGAGCCGTCGCGCGGCGGCAACAAGCGCTGCAGCAATGCGCTGTTGCGGAGCACTGGATTCGAGTTCCGGTACCCGACTTTCCGCGAGGGCTACCGGGACATACTCGCCGGCGTTGGCGTACGGTACCCCTAAGGCGTCCCGTCCAAGCCGCCAGCCAGCAGTCGAGTGAGGGGAACGATGGAACTTCCGGAGATAATCGAAGCTGCCGGCCGCTACATGGACGTTGCCGGTGTGGCCGTCATGGTGATTGGCGCCGTTGTGTCCATCCCGATGGCGCTCCGTGGATTCCGGCCGCGCGGCCATCCTGCGGGTTCCGAGCCGCTCTCCGTCTACCGCTCGTACCGGCAACTGCTGGGCCGCTCCATCTTGCTCGGGCTGGAGCTGCTCGTGGCGGCCGACATCATTCGAACCGTTGCTGTCGCACCCACCTATGAAAGCGTCGGAGTGCTCGCCATCATCGTGCTGATCCGGACCTTCCTGAGCTTCTCCCTCGAGCTTGAAATCACCGGCCGCTGGCCCTGGCAAAAGCAACCCGAAGATTCCTCCGCCGCGTCAACCGGGGTGTGAACCGCTTCCGGGTATCACAGGCTGCCACTAGGCTCGGGACATGAGTGAATCCGCCGCTTCCCTTCCCTTCCCCTGGCCGACGCGACCGGAAAACTCCTCGCTCGCGGGGCGTTTCCGGACAGTGCCCGGCCCCTGAACTAGCGTGCCCGCCTTGATGCGACAGGATCCCTGGCCGAATGCCCCTGAGCTCCCGACGCTGATCATCATGGATCAGCGGTGGACGGACGCGGTCTTCCTGCACTGGCGCATCCCTCATGCCGTCGCGGCGCCGTTCATGCCGCCGGGTGTGGTGCCGGACGAGTTCGACGGATCCGCCTGGGTGGGGCTGATCGGGTTCCGGATGCAGGGCGCCGGTTTGGGCCGCGGGCCTGGGATTCCCTATTTCGGAAGCTTCAACGAGATCAATGTGCGGCTTTACTCCCGCGAGCCCGACGGAACCCGGGGTGTGGTTTTCCTCAGCCTGGATGCGACGCGGCTGGCGGTCGTGCTGGCTGCGCGGGCGGCCGGGATTCCTTATGTGTGGTCACGGGCGGGGTTCCGCGCGGTGGGGGATCTGGATCCGTCCGCCTCTTTGGAGGGCGGACGTCCGGCCGGGCTGACGGGGGCCGCTGGGCCGGCGGGGCAGACGGCACCGTCCGTCCCGGCCGATTCGGTCGATTCGGTCGATTTGGTCGGACCACGGGCCGGATACTGGGTCCGGCGTTTCCGAGGCGGCGCCCGGAGCGACTTTGCGGTCGCCCCGGAGTTCGACGTCGAAGCAACCGATCCGCTGTCCCTCCACGTCACTGCCCGTTTCGGTCTACATACCCGGTTCCGAGATAGGACCCTGTATGTTCCCAACACGCACACGGCGTGGCCACTGTACCGGGCGCAACTGACCCAGCTCGAGGATCAGCTGGTCGCGGCGGCTGGCATTAACGTCGCGGGGCCGCCCGAATCGGTGCTCTTCTCACCCGGGGTTCGCACGCAGTTTGGCCGGCCACGGTTCCTGGATGGCGGGTCCTGAGTCTTCCCGTATCCTCCTGAATCTTCCTGACGCGGGATTCTGACGCCAAGGTAACGGGTCGGAAAAATGTCATAGCTCCCCGGTAAATTTTGTTTCATGGAAACCGTCAGGGATTTCATTCTTTTCGAGGGCACGGACCGGGACGCTGGGAACAGCACCGGCCGCGGTGCCTCCCGGGCCGGACGGCCCGGTATCGACGGTGTGAACGACGCCCTCGCCACCCTCCGGGAGGTGGGTTTGACGGCGGTCGAGGACGCGGCGCTGCTTGGCTTCCAGGCCGCGTCGGACTTCGCCGGCACCGTGGAGGAGCTCTCGCGGATCGCGGAATATCTTCAGCTCGTGGCGGCCGGGGCCGTGGACCGGACCCGCAAACAGGCCGCGGCCGCCGCCATGAGGGCGGGCACGTCGTGGACCACCGGCTGGCGGGAAACCACCGGCCCCGACGCTTTCACGGAGGCCGGGACCGCCGGACCGGACAGCGTGGCCGAGGATACGGCGGCGGGAGCTGTGGACGCCCCGGCAGCCGCTGACGGCCCGGCAGTTGCTGTTGCCGTGGACGCCCCGGCGGTTGCTGCTGTGGATGACGGATACCGGAACACCACAGAGTTCCTGCGGGCGCGGCTGCGGATCAGCGCCGCCGAGGCCCGCCGCCGGCTGTCCCTCGCCGAGAGCCTCTTGCCGCGGCAGGGATTCACCGGCGAACCCCTCCCGCCCGTGCACGGGGAACTCGGCTCCGCCGTCGCCGCCGGCGAGGTCGCGTCCCGGGCCGCGACCATCATCGCCCTGGCCCTGGACCGTGTCCGGCACGTCTCCGACGCCGAGGCCGCCGACCGGATGGAACACGCCCTGACCCGCACCGCGGTCGAGAACGACCCGGACTTCCTGACCCGGGTGGCCCGGAGCTGGACCGATGCGCTGGACCAGGACGGCGCCGAGCCCTCCGAGGAACTCCTGCGCCAGCTCCAGGGCGCCTTCATCCGCAAACCCCGCCACGGACTCCAGCACCTGGAAATCTTCGCGACGGCCGAACAGTTCGAACACCTCCTCACCGTCATGAACACCGCCACCAACCCCCGCACCACCGCCCCGGAAACACCGGGAGCCTCGGGAACCGCGGTGGAGACGCCGGGAACCGCGGCACCGGGAACTGCCGCCGAGGCACCGGGAAGCGCGGCTTCCGGTGCGGGGTCCGCGGGCAGGCCCGCCGCGGCGGCGGCCACCCACTGCGCCGGAGCCGTCACCGACGCCAGCGCCTGGCCCGAGGCCGGCAACAACAGCGGGAACCCTGGCGGCAATAGCAGCGGGAATGACCGCCTGAATGCTGGCGTGGACGTTCCTCTTGACCTGCGCTCACGCCCGCAGAAACTCCTCGACGGCCTCGTCGGCGCCGCCAAGGTCGCCCTCGCCGCCGGCACCCTGCCCGCCGCCGGAGGACTCCGCCCCCAGGTCATGGTCACCATCGACTACCGCGACCTACTCACCCGGCTCGGACACGGCGCCGGGCCCAGCGACGGGCCCACCGACGGCGACGTCCAAGGCACCGCCGGCGGTCCCTTCCGCCCGGGCGTCACGCCGGAGCACACCGGAAACCTGCTCTTCACCGGACCCGTTACCGCCTCCACCGTCCGGAAGATCGCCTGCGACGCGGACATCATCCCCGTCCTCCTCGGCACCGAAGGCCGGATCCTGGACATCGGCCGCACCTCACGGGTCTTCCCGCCGCACATCCGCAAAGCCCTCACCGCCCGCGACCAAGGCTGCGCGTTCCCCGGCTGCACCATCCCCGCACCCTGGTGCGAAGCGCACCACATCGACTACTGGTCCCGCGGCGGAACCACCGGCACCGAGAACGCCGCACTTCTCTGTTCCCACCACCACCACCTGATCCACAAAGAACACTGGACCATCCAGGTCCGCACCGGCATCCCCTGGTTCATCCCGCCCCCACACCTCGACCCACGCCAAAAACCCCGACGCAACTACTACTTCCACCCCACAGACCTCGCCACCGCAGCCTGACCGTGCGGCCGATGAGGGCCGCAGGCAGGCAGGCAGCGGGCGAAGAGATCAAAGGTGGCGTTGGGACTTTCCAGGATCCAGCTATCTCGATCATGGAGATAAAATCGAACTGTGAAGGATGCCAGACCGGACGACCCCGAACACTCGACGCACCTCAGCGCGGAAGTCCTGGACTGGAGCGGCGTCGTCGCCGCTTTGGCGCTGATCGTGGTCCCGCTATGGATGTTGCTTGGCAACAGCGCCGTCCTCGGGGGCCACCCCGCCCTGCCCATCCTGCTCTCGGCAGCTGCCGCGCTCGGCTTCCTCTGGATGTTCAGGCTGGTCACACGCTCGGCTCTGCTCGAACGCTGGAACCACGACAACCACACGGACCTGCCAGAACACCAACGGGCGCAGCGCCACGTGTCGGGCCGGCAACTGCTCCGCGGCCTCGCGGGCCGGATTGTTGCTTTGGGCCTGGTCGCGGCTCTGGCGTGGCTCAATCCGTTTACGTACCAGCCCGGCGGTAGTGCCGGCGAGGCACTAGGGTCGCCCGGGACTACGCCTACCAGCACCACCGAAGACGCCACGACCATCACTCTCGCCCCGGAAGGGAAGGCCAGAGCGGGCCTCGTCTTCTACCCGGGGGCTCGGGTTGATGCGCGCGCCTACCAGGACATCCTGCGCCCGCTCGCGAACGCAGGCTATCTGGTCGTCGTCTTGAAAGTACCTCTGGGCATTTCTCTGCTGCACCCAGGCCAGGCACGCGGAGCCATCGACCGGCACCCCGAGATCACCACGTGGGCGGTTGGTGGCCACTCGCTGGGAGGAGTCAGCGCGTCAGCCTTCGCGCAGGCGAACCCCGAGGTGTCCGGACTTCTGCTGTTTGCCTCGTACCCCGCGGACAGCATGGCGGAGTCCGGTGACCTCGCGGTGCTGTCGATCTCCGGCTCGAACGATGGCCTCACCACTCCGGACAAGATCGCGGCGTCGAAGCCGATGCTTCCCCCGACCGCCATCTACACAACAGTGGAAGGCGGCGTGCACGCCTTCTTCGGGGACTACGGTGAGCAACCCGGGGACGGCGAGCCGGGCATCTCCCGCGAACAGGCACAGCAGCAGATCGCCGCGGAGTCGGTCCGCTTCATGGACCGGCTCGTGAGGGCCGGCTAACAGTCGTTGCCTCGGCCCCGTCGCAGGCGGCCGCCTTCTGCCACGATGGAAGCATCCGGCATCGCACCGCGAACGAGGAGGCACCGCATGCTCAACCGCTTCTACGTCAATCCAATCCTGCCCGCCCAGGACGGAGACCGCGCCCGAAGGTTCTACCGTGACGTCCTCGGCCTCGACCTACTCACCGGCCCAACAGACGACCCCATGGTGTTCGGCGCGGCAAACGGCTCGAGCATTGCACTGAGCGAAATGCCGGACCGCGTTCCGCCGCCCTACCCCATGATCAGTTTCATGGTCACCGGCATCGAGGAAGTCGTCGAGCTGCTCAAGGCCCGTGGCGCCACGTTCCAGCCACCCGCCCCGGCCAGCTTCGCCGGCGTCGAAGGCAGGACCAGCGGGGACGTCATGGACTTCGGCCCGGCGAAATCAGCGTTCCTGGAAGACTCCGAAGGCAACCTGATCGCGCTCAACGAATTCCTCGGCTGAGAGCCTGAACGTCCTGCTCCTCCGGGCCGACACGTCAGGCAGGCTCAGGACGAGGAACGCAGACCTCAGAACTCCACGCTGCGCGTCCCCCGGCACGATTCCACGCCTAGCGTCCCGCAGCGTACCCCTGCGCGCCGCGGGGGTTGGCTGCCGCCTGGAGGACGCCGGTTGCAGGATCACGAACGACGGCGGACAGCCGCCCCAGCGCCCAGCCGCCCGCGCGGGTGATGACATGACCGCGGCGTTCCAGACCCGCAATGACGTCCTCCCCCAGCCGGTCCTCGACGACGGCGCCGCCGGGTTCCCAGGTGCGCGGCCAGAACGACCCGGGCATCGACGTCGTATGGAAGGTGGGGGCGTCGACGGCCTGCTGCGGTGAGTAGCCGCCGACGATCGTGCGCAGCAGGTACGGCAACTGCCACTGATCCTGCTGGTCACCGCCCGGCGAACCGAGCGCGGTGACGGCCGTGCCGTCCCGCAGCACCAGGGTCGGGGTCAGCGTGGTGCGCGGCCGTTTGCCCGGCGTCAGGGTGGACGGTGTGCCCGGTTCCAGCCAGGTCATCTGCAGCCGGGTACCGAGGCAGAAACCCAGCTCCGGGATGGCGGGTGAGGACTGCAGCCAGCCGCCGGAGGGGGTGGCCGAGACCATGTTGCCCCAGCGGTCCACGACGTCGATATGGCAGGTGTCGCCGCGGGTTTCCCCGCTCGGCGCCACGGTCGGCTCCCCCACGCCGAGCCCGGCGGAGCCCCCGGCCCCGAGCGCCGGCGGCGTGTAGTGGGTGCGCAGCGGTGGCAGGTACGGCGCCCTCCCGGGTACCGAACCGGGCCGGAATTCGTGCGAGGCCCGCTCGCCGATCAGCGCCCGGCGGCCGGCGCAGTACTCCTCGGACAGGAGGTACTCCAGCGGCACGTCGGTGTCGCCGTAGTACGCTTCGCGGTCCGCGAGCGCCAGCTTCTGGGCCTCCAGGATGGTGTGCGCGCCGAGCTCGGTGGACGGATCGAGGTACTCGTCGTCGAACCCCTCGAGCAGCGCAAGGGTCTGCAGCAGCGCCGGGCCCTGGCCCCACGGCCCCGTCTTGGCGACCGTGCGCCCGCGGAACTCGACCGTGACAGCCGGCTCGTAGCCGGCCTCGAACCCCGCGAGATCCTGCAGTGTGAGGACACCGCGGTGGTCCGTGCCGGAGGAATGCCGGTGCGGGGTCTGGACGGAGTCCACCATGGCCTGGGCCACGAAGCCCTCGCGCCATTCGCGGCGGGCCGCGTCGATCCTGCCCTCGCGGGACTGCCCAGCCGGAGAGACAACCCGAGTCCCGGCCGGAGCAACCACCGCAGACTCCAGCGGACCGGCGGTCCCGGCGTCGACGAGCCGCTGCAAGGTCCGGGCGTAGGCCGGGTTCCGGACCAGCTCCCCCTCGGCCGGGATCCGGCCGCCGGGCATCCAGAGTTCGGCCGAGGTGGGCCAGTGCGTCTGGAACAGCTCCGCCACCGCTGCGATCGTCATCCCGACCCGGCCCAGCATCGGGTGCCCGTCGCGGGCATAGCCGATCGCGAATTCCAGTACCTCGTCCAGTTCCCACGTCCCGCGGTCGCGCAGCAGCAGGAGCCAGGCGTCGACGGCGGCGGGCACCGCGGCGGCCAGCGCCCCCGAGCCCGGCACCAGTTCCAGGCCCTCGGCGAGATAGTGCTCCACGGTGGCTCCGGCCGGGGCCGGGCCCTGGCCCATCAGGACCACCGGCGTGCCCGGTGCCTCGGCGGTGACGAAGACGCCGGTCATGTCCCCGCCGGGCCCGTTCAGGTGCGGCTCAACGACGTGCAGCACGAACGCTCCCGCTGTCGCGGCGTCGAACGCGTTACCGCCGCGTTCCAGCACGGCCTGAGCCGCCGCCGTCGCCAGCCAGTGCGTGGACGCGCTCATCCCGAAGGTGCCCTGCAGTGTGGGCCGGGTGGTGAAGGTCACCGGGGGCGTGAATGACGCGGCAGCGGCGTGTGCGGTGGCCGTGGACCCTCCAGCGGTGTCAGCCAAACAGGGCCGCCACTCGCGTCAGGGTTTCGTACACGCCGTACCCCAGCGGCACTCCAACCAGCGCCCAGGCAGCGACCAGCCTCCCGGTGGTGGACGGTTTCACCGATGTTTGTACTGTGCTCATCTCAGGCCTCCATGGCGGGTTCTTCGGCCCGGACGCGGTCCGGGCGTGGTTCGTGGAAACGGGCGTCGACCGGTTTGACCAGCAGGTTAGCCACAAAACCGATGATCAGCAGCCCCACCATGGTCAGCAGTGCGGGCTGGTAGGACGCGGCAGTCAGCTGGCCGGGCTTGCCCTGGGCATCCAGGAAGGCGTTGACGATCAGCGGCCCGGCGATGCCGGCCGCGGACCACGCGGTGAGGAGCCGGCCGTGGATCGCCCCGACCTGGAACGTGCCGAAGAGATCTCGCAGGTAGGCCGGGACGGTCGCGAAGCCGCCGCCGTAGAAGGAGATGATGACGAACGCCAGCGCCACGTAGAGGAAGGTGCTGGAGGACCCGCCCAGTGCCAGGACCGTGTAGAGCACGGCGCCGACCCCGAGGTACATCATGTAGATGCGCTTGCGGCCGGTCACATCGGAGGTGGCGGACCAGGCGAAGCGGCCGGACATGTTGCCTATTGAGAGCAGCCCGACGAAGCCGGAGGCGACGGCGGCGCTGACCAGGGACACGCCGTCGGACTGGCGGAAGAAGTCCTGGATCATCGGGGCGGCCTGCTCCAGGATGCCGATGCCGGCGGTGACGTTGCAGAAAAGGGCGATCCAGACGAGCCAGAACTGCTTGGTCTTGACGGCGTTCTTGGCGGAGACGTTGTCGGTGGTGACAAGCGTGGCGGTCTTGACCTTGGAGGGGTCAAAGCCGGCCGGCTTCCAGCCCTCGGCCGGGACCTTGATCGTGAAGGCGCCGAACAGCATGTAGGCGAGGTAGACGACGGCGAGGGTCAGGAAGAGCTTGCCGACGGAGTCGCCGCTGGCCACCCAGCCCTGGGCGCCGGAATTCGGGTCGTACATTTTCAGCAGCCCTGTGGAGACCGGGCTGGCGATCAGGGCACCGCCGCCGAAGCCCATGATGGCCATGCCGGTCGCGAGGCCCGGACGGTCGGGGAACCATTTGATCAGGGTGGACACCGGCGAGATGTAGCCGATCCCGAGTCCGATGCCGCCGATGAAGCCGTAGCCCAGGTAGACGAGCCAGAGCTGGCCGCTGAAGATGCCGAGCGAGCCGATCAGGAAGCCGCTGGCCCAGAACATCGCCGAGGTGAACATCGCCTTGCGCGGACCGTTCTTATCCACCCACGTGCCCATGATGGCGGCGGAGAGTCCCAGCATCACGATGGCGATCGAGAAGATCACACCGATCTCGGTCAGGCTGGCGCCGAAGTGCTTTACCAGCGCCGTCTTGTAGACACTCGTCGCGTACGCCTGGCCGATGCACAGGTGCACGGCGAGCGCTGCGGGCGGCACCAGCCACCGGTTGAATCCGGGTGGGGCAATCGTTCGTTCACGGTCTAGCCAGCCCATAAGTGCTCCCATTACTTGTCGAAGACGTCGGTGTCCCAACGGCGTAGAGGCGAACGGCCTCAATTCGGCCGTTGCCTCCGGCAATCATGGTGCAAATCGACAGCAAACGTACTATTTATGCGACGAGCGGTAGGAAATCCGCGATGAACGGACGGATTACCTCCGGGCCCTACTTTCCAAGTCCGGCCTTCCGCAGCGCCTCCGCCATCGCCGTGTTGGCAGGCGCCGGAACAGGAGTCGACCGCTGAGGCTGCCTGGCGGGGGTCCTCCGGTCGGGTGCCGGCTTGCCGGCCGGCTGACCGGTCGGCTTACCGGAGGGCTGTCCGGACGGCTGCTGAGCCGCCTGTGGAGCCGTCTGCCGCGGGCGGTCCGGCCGGTCAGCCGCACGTCCACCGGCACGGGATCCGCCGGCGGCCGATCCACCGGCAACCGGTTCGTCGTCGAGCCGCAGCGTCAGCGAGATGCGCTTCCGCTCCGGATCGGCCTCCAGCACCTTGACCCGCACCACCTGGCCGGACTTGACCACTTCCCGCGGATCGGACACGAAGCGGTTGGCCAGCGCGGAGACGTGCACCAGGCCGTCCTGGTGCACCCCGACGTCGACAAACGCGCCGAACGCCGCCACATTGGTCACCGTCCCCTCCAGCACCATCCCGGGCCGGAGGTCCGAGATCTTCTCGATGCCTTCCGCGAACGTCACCGCCGCGAAGGCCGGACGCGGGTCACGGCCGGGCTTCTCGAGTTCGGCGATGATGTCCTGCACCGTGGGCAGGCCGAAGGAGCCGTCGACGAAGTCCTGCGGGTTCAGGGCGGCGAAGCTTCCCGCGGCCGGGGCCTTCCCGCCAGCGGCGGCCTTGATCCTGCGCGCCACCGGGTACGCCTCCGGGTGCACGCTGGAGGCGTCCAGCGGCTCCGCTCCCCCGATGATCCGCAGGAAGCCGGCGCACTGTTCGAACGCCTTGGCGCCGAGCCTGGGAACCTTCTTCAGCTCGCTGCGTTTGCTGAACGGGCCGTGCTCGTTCCGGTACGCCACGATGTTCTCGCTCAGCAGCGGCCCGACGCCGGCCACCCGGCTCAGCAGCGCCGGGGAGGCGGTGTTGACGTCCACGCCCACCGCGTTCACGCAGTCCTCGACGACGGCATCGAGGCTGCGGTCGAGTTTGGCGGCCGTGACGTCGTGCTGGTACTGCCCGACGCCGATCGACTTCGGCTCGATCTTCACCAGCTCCGCGAGCGGATCCTGCAGGCGCCGCGCGATGGACACGGCACCCCGCAGGGACACGTCCATGCCAGGCAGCTCGGCGGAGGCCAGCGCCGACGCGGAGTACACCGAGGCGCCCGCTTCGGAGACCACAATCTTCTGGGGCTTGGCCGTGCCTGCTGAAGCAGCGCCCGACGCCGTGAGCTGCTTGAGCAGT
This sequence comes from Pseudarthrobacter oxydans, assembly GCF_030812335.1. Taxonomy (GTDB): domain Bacteria; phylum Actinomycetota; class Actinomycetes; order Actinomycetales; family Micrococcaceae; genus Arthrobacter; species Arthrobacter oxydans_B. The sequence goes on along the minus strand of NZ_JAUSSN010000008.1, from coordinate 156,076 downwards.
TCCGCGGCGAGCTTGTCGGTCTCCCGCGACGCGGTGCCGTTGCCGATCGCCACCAGCTCGACGCGGTGCTTCCGGGCCAGGTCCACGAGCGTCCGCAGCGCCTCGTCCCACTTCCGGGCCGGGGCGTGCGGGTAGATCGTGTCCGTCGCCACCACCTTGCCGGTGCCGTCCACCACCGCGACCTTCACCCCGGTGCGCAGTCCCGGGTCCAGGCCCAGGGTGGCGCGGTTTCCGGCCGGTGCGGCGAGGAGCACGTCCCGGAGGTTGGCGGCGAAGACCCGAACGGCCTCGTCCTCGGCGGCGGCGAACATCCGGCTCCGCAGGTCTGCGGTCAGCCGGGCCAGCACCCGCGAGCGCCAGGCGAGCTGCGCGGTCTGCAGCAGCCACGCGTCGGCGGGCCGGCCGCGGTCGGCGACCCCGAGGAACCGGGCCACGGCGGCTTCGTACCGGCCGCCCGCGGCGGTGAGGGCGGCGTCGTCGTTCGGTTCAGCCTCGGTCAGATCCAGCTCCAGCACCCCGTCCTTCTCGCCGCGCAGCAGCGCCAGGACACGGTGCGAGGGCATCCCGGACGGCTGCTGGGAGAACTCGAAATAGTCCTTGAACTTCTGCCCCTCGGCGTCCTTGCCCTTCTTCACGCGGGAGACCATCCGGCCCTGCGTCCAGAGCCGCTCCCGCAGCGTGGCGGCCAGATCGGGGTCCTGCGCGACACGCTCCACCAGGATGGAGCGGGCGCCGGCGAGCGCCGCGGCGGCGTCGACGATGGCATGTTCGGCGTTGAGGTACCGGGCGGCTTCGCGTTCCGGATCCAGCTCCGGCCGCTTCAGCAGAGCGTCGGCGAGCGGCTCCAGCCCGGCCTCGCGGGCGATCTGCGCCTTGGTCCGCCGTTTGGTCTTGAACGGCAGGTAGATGTCCTCCAGCCGCGACTTTGTCTCGGCGCCGACGACGGCGGCCTGCAGTCCCGGGGTCAGGGCACCCTGCGCGGCGATCGCCTCCAGAACGGTCCGGCGGCGGTCCTCGAGCTCGCGGAGGTAGCGCAGCCGCTCGTCGAGTTCGCGGAGCTGGGTGTCGTCGAGCGTCCCGGTGGCTTCCTTGCGGTACCGGGCGATGAACGGCACGGTGGAGCCGGCGTCGAGCAGGTCCACGGCCGCCTTAACCTGCCACGCCTGCACGCCGAGCTCGGCGGCGATCTGGGCAGCGATGCCGGACTCCTGCGTGTGCGGGGACTGGGGGTGCTGGGCCTGTGCCTGCCGGGCCTGAGTCTGGGGAGGCTGGGCACCGGCGGACGGAGTCCGGGGCTGCGGTGCGGAGGCTGAACTGGCGGGGCGCTGCGGGAGTTGAGTCACCCTGCCATTTTGCCTTACCCGGCTCCGGGGCCGGGCTCGCCCGACTCGGGGTGGGGCTCCTGCACGTCCTGGATAACCTCGTTGCGGCGCAGGAACCACGGTTTGAACGGCGGATCAAAGCGGGCGAACCGTGGCGGCCCCGCCGGAGTCAGCCCGGCCAGCACCAGTGCCGCCTGCAGGCCGGTGTTGCGCCGTTCAAAGGCAGCTTCCGAGCCGCTGCCCGAGAACCGCAGAGCAGCCGCCAGAGACCCGGGGACGGTCCGGATCTTGACCTGGGGGTCGGCCGGGACCGGGGCCGTCTCCGCCGTCACGCCTGCGGGGAGCACAAAGGCAACGACAAAGTCAGCGCTACCTTCCTTTCCCGGCAGCGGACCGCTCTGGAGCACCGGGGCGGTCATCGCCAGCTTCTGCGAAGGACCGAGCTCCTGGATCACCGGGGCTGTCATCGCCAGCTTCTGCCGGGCGGTGTTGCTGCCGCTGATGTAGTTGAACAGGTGCCGGAAGGCAGCATTCCCGGCCTGGTCAAACGTCGCATTGACCTGAATTTCGGCCACAACGTGCGAGGGATAGCGGCGCAGCTCGAAGTGCGGGAAGCGCTGGACCAGCTCGTAGTGCTGCTGTTCGGTCATGGTCCCAGACCCTACGCCGATCCACCGACTGGAAACAACGGTCTTTTGCCCGTTCCTGGTGGCTGGTTCCTGGCTCGTGGCTCGTGGCTCGTGGCTCGTGGCTCGTGGCTCGTGATGGATTGTCAGAGGGCTTTGATAGCTTGAATAGCAGACGGACAGGCTGTGCTGACTGCAGGTCGTAGGCAGCAAGCCGTTACGTCCGCGGCGCACGAACATCGGGGGCACAGTGTTTCTTCTTGAACCGGAAGTAGCCGGCACCGCGCAGGAGCTGGTCTTCTCCGCGAGCGACCTCGTCACGGCCGCCAGCTGCGAGTACCAGCTGCTGCGCAGACTCGACGAGAAGCTCGGCCGCACGCCGAAGGCCGCCTTCGACGCCGATGAGATGCTCAAGCATGCAGCAGTGCTGGGTGACCGCCATGAGCTCAGGGTCCTCGAGGGTTTCGTCGAGGAGTTCGGACACTGGGATCCGGCCTCCGGACACGGTGTGTACGACGTCGTGCCGGCACAGACTATGGACCGCGCCACCCTGCTGGCCAAGCACCGGGAATCTCTGGACGCCCTGCGCTCCGGCGCCGACGTCGTGTTCCAGGCCGCCTTCTTCGACGGCCAGTTCCATGGCCGCTCCGACTTCCTGGTCCGCCAGGCCGACGGCAGCTACGCCGTCTTCGACTCCAAACTGGCCCGCCATGCGAAGGTGACCGCGCTGCTCCAGCTGGCCGCCTACGGCGATCAGCTGCTCAAGGCCGGGATACCACCGTCCCCGGTTGTGACCCTGGTCCTCGGCGCCACGGTCCCGGTCCCGGGCGGCGGTTTCGACTACGTCCGCAGCCACCACAAACTGTCGGAAATCCTGCCGGTCTTCCGCGAGCGGCGGGACCGCTTCCTGGCCTTGACCTCCTCGCATCTGGCGCAGCCCGGCACCGTGCAATGGGGCGCGCCCGGGCTCAGCGCCTGTGGCCGCTGCGACTACTGCCAGGAGCAGGTCGTGGCCACCGACGATCTGCTGCTCGTGGCGCGGATGAACTCGGCGCAACGCAAGGCACTCCATGAACGGAGCATCTTTACGGTCAAGGAGCTGGCGGAAGCCCGGCTTCCCGGGGCGAACGGTGCATTGCTGCGCCTGCAGGACCAGGCACGGATGCAGAGCGGCATCGGTCCCTCGGAGGGGGAAGTCCGGTACGTTAAGGACGGCGAAGAGCACACCATCCGTTTTGGGGTGATTCCGGAAAACACGCTTGCCGAACTGCCCCCGCCCAGCGCGGGCGACATTTTCTTCGACTTCGAGGGCGATCCGCTGTGGCAGGAGAGCGCCACCGGGGTCTGGGGACTGGAGTACCTGTTCGGCGTCATCGAAGCGCCGACGGGTCCCGGCGTCCCCGGGGTGTTCCGGCCGTTCTGGGCGCACAGCCGCGAAGCGGAGAAACAGGCCTTCCTCGATTTCCTCAACTACGTGCAGAAACGCCGGCAGGTCCACCCGGACATGCACGTCTACCACTACGCCCCTTACGAGAAGACGGCGCTCCGGAAGCTCTCCGTGCTGCACGTCGCCGGCGAAGACATCGTGGACGAGTGGCTGCGTGCGGGGCTCCTGGTGGACCTCTACCAGACGGTCCGCAACAGCATCCGGATCTCCGAGAATTCCTACAGCATCAAGAAACTCGAGCCGCTGTACATGGGGACGAACCTGCGTTCCGGGGATGTGAAGGACGCCGGCGCCTCCGTGGTCGCCTACGCCCACTACTGCCACGCGCGCGACGACGGCCGGGCCGAGGAAGCGGCCGGCATCCTCGCCGGGATCTCCGACTACAACGAATACGACTGCCTCTCCACGCTGGAGCTTCGGAACTGGCTCCTCGGGCTGGCTCAGGAGCGCGGGATCAAGCCGGCCGGAGACGGCGCCGGGTCCGCCGCCATCTCCACGGCCGGCCACGGGCTGGCGGACGCCGCGCTGGACGTCGCGCCGGGTGAAGCTGACCTGGACCCGCTGGAAGCGGCGCTGGCCGGGCTGGCGGATGCCGCCGTCGGGCTGTCCGAGGACGACCGAAAGGCGGTTTCCATGCTGGCGGCTGCGGTCAGCTATCACCGCCGGGAGCGCAAGGCCTTCTGGTGGGCGCACTTCGACCGCTGCGAGAACGGGCCGGACACGCATCACCGGCAGGACCGCAACGTCTTCCTCGTCGAGGAGGCGGAGGTGCTGGAGGACTGGTGGAAAGACGGCGCCAAACTTCCGGAGCGGAGAGTGAAGCTGATTGGCACGGTCAGTCCGGGATCGGACCTCCGTGAGGGCAGCACGTGGTTCCGCATGTATGAGCCGCCGCTGCCGGCCGGGCTGGAGGGCACCGGGAGCAACGGAACCGGACGCAACGGGTGGTTCGGCACCGAGGTTTTGGAACTGGGCCACGAGGACGGCAAGGACACCGTCGTCATCCGGGACAAGCTCCGCAAGAACACCGAACCGTATTTCCAGGTCCCGGTCGCGCTGACCGAGGACCAACCCATCCAGACCAAGAGCCTGGAGGATGCCCTGGCGGCCCTGGCCTCCGCCGCCGCTGCGGGACTGCAGTCCCACCCGCCTGTGTTTCCGCGCCATCCGGCCCTGGATCTCATCCGCCGGGTTCCGCCTCGGCTGGCCTCGGGGGCGGCGCTGCCCGTGCCGGGCGAGGGCCCGGACCGGTTCATCGACGCGATTACCGCGGCGGTGCTGGCCCTGGATCACTCCTACATCGCCGTCCAGGGGCCGCCCGGAACCGGCAAGACCCATGTGGGATCGCACGTCATCGCTAGGCTGGTGGACCGGGGGTGGAAAGTCGGCGTCGTCGGGCAGTCCCATGCCGTGGTCGAAAACCTGCTGAAGACCGCGGTGACCAAGGCCGGCGTCGATCCGGGGCGCGTGGCCAAGGATGTGAAACACGCGGAGCCGCTCCCCTGGGAGCAGCGGTCGGCGAAGGACGTCGCACGCCTGCTGGGCTCGCCGGGCGGGGCGCTCATCGGCGGGACCGCCTGGACCATGACGGGAGCCAACGTCCCGGCGGGGTCGCTGGATCTGCTGGTGATCGACGAGGCCGGGCAGTTCTCGCTGGCCAACACCCTCGCCGTGGCGCAGGCGAGCAGCCGCCTGCTGCTGCTCGGTGATCCCCAACAGTTGCCGCAGGTCAGCCAGGGCGCGCACCCCGAGCCTGTGGACGAGTCAGCCCTGGGCTGGGTCTCGGCCGGTCATGCCACGCTGCCGCCGGACCTGGGCTATTTCCTGGCCGACTCGTGGCGGATGACGTCCGAGTTGTGCCGGGCCGTCTCCGAGCTCTCCTATGAGGGGAAGTTGCGCTCAGCTCCGGCGGCGGACCTCCGGCGGCTCGAAGGGGTTCCGGCCGGGATCGAAACCGTCATGGTGGACCACAGCGGCAACGTCACGTCGTCGACCGAGGAAGCCGCCGAGGTCGTCCGCCAGGTGCGGCGCCATCTGGGGCTGAGCTGGCACTCGGAACAGGGCACCCGGCCGCTGGACGTGGCGGACATCCTGGTGGTCGCCGCCTACAACGCCCAGGTCAACGTGATCCGCGACGCGCTCGATGCGGCGGCCCTGGCCGGCGTCCGGGTGGGAACCGTGGACAAGTTCCAGGGCCAGGAGGCCGCCGTGGTGATCGTGTCCATGGCGTGCTCCGCGGTGGCCGAAGCTCCGCGCGGCATGGAATTCCTGCTCTCACGCAACCGGATCAATGTGGCGGTGTCCCGCGGCCAGTGGCGCGCCGTCGTGGTCCGCGCGCCCGAGCTGACCAACCACCTCCCCGCCCACCCCGAAGGCCTGGAGCAGCTGGGCGGTTTCATCGGGCTGTGCCAGAGGTCCGTCGCCTCCAGCTAAACGGGACATGCCCATTCTTCACGGCCAAGGCCGCGGGACATGCCCATCCTTCGCCCCCGAGTCCGCGGGACATGCTCAGTCTTAGGCATGAGAAGTGGGCAGAATGGCATTCTGCCCACTGTTCGTGGCTGGGGCGGGACATGTCCAGCGGGAACTGTGCCGTGTTTCAGCCAGCCTGGCGTGCTTCATCCAGCAGGAGTGCCTCGTCCAGCACGGCGCCGAAGTTCGCGGGGTTGTGCGCGAACCGGCCTAGGAAGAGGCCGGAGACGCCGTCGAGCCGTGGCAGCAGGCCTGGCTTGGCGGAGCCGCCGTAGATGACCGGCAGACCCTCCAGTCCGGAGGCGGCGAGGTGGCCCCTGAGCCGCCGGACGACGTCGGACACGTAACCGGCGCCTGCGGGCTCCGCCGCACCGATGGCCCAGACGGGTTCGTAGGCGATGACGATCCCGGCCGCGAGCGCCCAGTCACCCTCGACGGCCGACCGGATCTGGCGGTACACAAATTCGGCGGCGCTGGCGGCACTGCCGCCGTCGGACTCTCCCACACAGAGCAGCGGCGTCAGCCCGGCATCAGCCGCAGCCCTCACTTTGCGGGCAATCATGGCGTCGTCTTCGCCGAAGTGCCGGCGGCGCTCCGCATGGCCTATTTCAACGAGGCTGACGCCGAGCTCGGCAAGCATGGACGGGGCGACTTCCCCGGTCCACGGCCCGTCCGCCCAGCCGCAGTTCTGCGCGCCAAGCAGCAGCGGCGAACCGTGCAGAAGCCCGGCGGCCGCCGGCAGGACCGGAAACGACGGAATCACGAACGGGACAACCCGCCCGGCCGCGAGGGCCGGACGGGTGTCCACTTCGGGGCGCAGCTGCTCCAGCCAGTCCAGACTGTCCTGGTAGCCCAGGTACATCTTGGTGCTGACGCCCACCAGGATGCTGCCGCTGGTGGTCTGGCCGGGGTGGTGCTGCTGCATTGGTGTTGCTTTCTACTTGGATCCGGGTGCGCCGGTCTCGACGGAGGGCTCCTGCTCCAGAAGCTCGTCGGCTTTGTTCTTGAACCGCCTGGTCGCGAACATCATGGCCGCGGCCAGGAACGGTAGCACACCAAGAGCGTAGACGCCCATGGTCCCGGTGTCCGAGGCGGTCATCTGGTTAACCGAGGTCCGCAGGATCGGAGCCACAAAGCCGCCCAGGTTACCCAGCGAGTTGATGAGGCCGATGCCCGCCGCCGCGGCCGTGCCGGTGAGGAACGCCGTCGGGAAGGACCAGGCGATGGGGCCGATGGAGAGGAAGCTGCAGACAGCCAGCGTAATGAAGATGATGCCCAGCACCGGCAGCTGGTTGGCGCCCGCCCACGCGGAGCCGAAGATGCACAGGCCGGTGGAGATGAACAGTGCGGTGCCCCAGTTGCGGCGGCGGATCACGGTGTTGGCGGCCTTGCCGATGAAGTAGCAGGCGAAGATGCCGAAGAACCACGGGATGGCGGCCATCATGCCCACCGCGAAGCCGACTTTCTGTCCGGTCAACTGGGCCACCTGCTGCGGCAGGTAGAACGTCACACCGTAGACGGCGATCTGGAGGCAGAAGTAGATGACCGTGAAGTACCAGACCTTGCCGTTCTTCATGGCGGCGAGCACGCCGCGCGGACCGGTCTCCTCCTTGACGCTGTCCTCCAGTGCCATGACGTCGAGGAGTGCCTTCTTCTCGTCCTTGGTGAGGAACTTGGCATCTTGCGGGCTGTTGATGAGGAAGAAGAACGCAGCGATACCGGCCACAACCGCCAGCATGCCTTCAACGAAGAACATGACCTGCCAGCCCTGGACGCCGGGCACCTGGTCGCCAATGTTGATGAGCCAGCCGGAGAGAGGCGCGCCCATCATCTGCGAGAAGGGCTGCGCCAGGTAGAAGATGGCGAACATTTTGACGCGGACCTTGTTGGGGAACCAGGCGGCGAGGAACATGATGACGCCCGGGAACAGGCCGGCCTCGGTGACACCGAGCAGGAACCGCAGAATGATGAACGAGGTCTCGCCCTGGACGAACGCGAAGCAGGCGGAGACGATGCCCCAGGTGATGGCGATCCGGGCGAGCCAGATCTTGGCACCGTACTTCGTCAGCAGCAGGTTGCTGGGGATTTCGAAGAGCGCGTAGCCGATGAAGAAGATTCCGGCACCGAGCGCGTAGGCGCCGGCGGTGATGCCCTTGTCCACGCCCAGGGCGGCTTCGGCGAAGCCCACGTTGGTGCGGTCCAGGAACGCGACCACGTAGAGGATGACCAGCATGGGCATAAGCCGGCGGGACGCCTTGGAGATCGCCGATTTCAGTACCGGCGTTTCCAGAAGGTCCCTGGTGGTCGTTGTTACTACGGACATCAAAACTCCTCGTTGAGTAAATCAGGTGAGCGAATCAGGTGGTAGCGCAGGAGCGGAAATCTTCTAGCGTGAAAGGGCGATGATCATGATTCCGGCCAGGCAGGCGAGGATTCCGACGGCGAGGTAGAGCTTCCGTCCCTTGCTCCAGGACGCGAACCCTGAGGTGGGGGTGTTGTTGCGTTGTGCCACGGTGCTTCTTCCCTAGTGCATGTAGAGTCCGCCATCCACATTCAGCGTCTGGCCGGAGATGTAGCCGGCGTCCTCGCTGATGAGGAAGGCGATGGCGGCCGCGATGTCCCGGGTGGAGCCCACCCGGTTCACCACGAGGTCTTTGGTGAGTTCGTCCTTGCGTTCCTCGCTGAGGGTGCCGCCCATGATGTCGGTGTCGATGGGGCCCGGAGAGATCGCGTTGACCGTGATGTCGTACTCGCCGAGTTCGCGGGCGGTGGAGCGGGTCAGCCCGATCACACCGGCCTTGGCCACGGAGTACGGCGTCTTGGAGAAGGTGCCGCCGCCGCGCTGGGCGGAGACGGAGGAGATGTTGACGATGCGGCCGATCCGGTTCTGGACCATGGACTCGGCGACCCGGCGCGTGGCGTAGTGCACGCCGTTGAGGTTGATGCCAAGGACCCGGTCCCATTCGGCCGCGTCGAGTTCCAGGTACGGGACCGGGGAGCTGACGCCGGCCACGTTCGCCAGGGCGACGATCTGCGGCAGTTCGGCCTCGATCGCGTCGATGGCGGCGCGGACGGATGCCTCGTCGCCGACGTTCGCGCCGGCGCCGAACGCCTGGACACCGTGCTCCGCCGCGAGTTCCTTGGCCGCGGCCTTGCACCGGGCGTCGTCGAGATCGATGATGCCGATATTCCAGCCCTGGGCCGCCAGGTAGTTGGCGGTCGCGCGGCCGATGCCGCGCTCGGAAACGGCGCCGGTGATGATGGCGGTGCGTTCTGCCGGGAAAGTGCTCATGGGAGTGCTCCTGAAAGGGTCAAAGGGAGGGGCTCAGTTGATGGGGGCGGGGCCGAGCTCATCAATGAGCTTCTGCATGGCCACGTACGCCTTGTTCCGGTAGGCGATGAGCTCGGGCGTGCGCTCGGCGGGGACGTTGAGGAAGCCGGCACCGGTCTTGGTGCCCAGCTTGCCGGCTTCGACGAGGTCACTGAGGACCTTGGGCGTCGCAAAGCGCTCCGGGAATTCCGTCTGCAGGGACTTGTAGCAGAAGTTGTAGACGTCCAGGCCCGCCATGTCGGCGATGGCGAACGGTCCGAAGAACGGCAGCCGGAAGCCGAAGGTGGTGCGGACCAGGGTGTCGATGTCCTCCGCCGTCGCGATCTCCTGCTCCACCAGCTGGGCGGCCTCGTGGAACAGGGCGTACTGGAGGCGGTTGAGCACGAAGCCGGTGACGTCCTTGACCACGGCGGTCTGCTTGCCGGCGGCGTGGACGAGGTCACGGACAGCGCCGACGGTGGCCGCCGAGGTGCCGGCGTGAGGGATGATTTCCACGCCGGGGATGAACGGCGAGGGGTTGGAGAAGTGCACGCCCAGGAACCGGCCCGGGTTGGCAACGGGCTCGGACAGCTCCCTGATGGAGATGGTGGAGGTGTTGGACCCGATGATGGCGTCCGGGCGGGCGGCGGCGCTGATGCGCGCCAGCGTCTGGTGCTTGATGGCGATGACTTCGGGGACGGCTTCCTCGATGAAGTCGGCGTCGGCCACGGCTTCCTCGATGTCCTTGGCGGCCCAGAGGTTCGCCTTCAGGATGGCGGTGGAGCCTTCCGGGAAGAGACCGGCGGCGACGAACTCGTCGGATTCGGTCAGCAGCCGCTCGTAGTTCTTCTGCGCCACTTCGGCGGACACGTCTGCGAGGGCCACGCGGGCACCGCCGAGCGCCAGGACCTGCGCGATCCCGCCGCCCATGTAGCCGGAGCCGACGACGGCGATCTTGCGGGCGGCGTTAATGGCGGCCGCGGTGGTGGTTGATTCGGTCATGATCAGACTGCCTTCGTGTAGTCGGGCTCATAGGAGCAGATGGCGTCCACCTTGGCGGCGGATGAAGAGGTTTCGTCGAAGCGGTGGCCCAGCCACTGGGTGACGAGGTTTTTGGCGAGTTCCAGGCCGATGACACGCTGGCCCATGGTGAGGACCTGGGCGTTGTTACTGAGCACGGACCGTTCCACCGAGTAGCTGTCGTGCGCGGTGACGGCACGGATGCCGGGGACCTTGTTGGCCGCGATGGCCACGCCCAGGCCCGTGCCGCAGATCAGCAGGGCCCTGTCGGCTTCGCCTTCGGCCACCTTGCGTGCGGCGTCAACGGCGATGTGGGGGTAGGCGGTGGAATCGTTGGCGCCGACTCCGATGTCCTGCACGGAGGCGACGCGGGGGTCGGCCTCCAGGAGTGCCTTGAGTGCGTTCTTGTATTCGACGCCGGCTTCGTCGTTGCCGACGATCACGCGCCAGCCTGCTGCTGTGCTCATGCCTGTGCTCCTTGTTTGGCCGGTTCGGGGTTACCGAGCCGGTTGTCGGTGTGTGCGGAAATCCTTGCTGCGATGAGGGCGAATGACACCGCTCCCGGATCGGGGTGGCCCAGGCTCTTTTCCGCGAGCGGCCGGGCGCGTCCCTTCAGGGGCCGGAGCTCCGCGGTCCGGTCGGCCGCGGTCTGGGCGGCGGCGGCAGCGGCGGCGAGCGCGGCAGCGGCGGTAGCGCCGCCGTCGAGCGCCAGCAGGAAGGTGTCCCGGAAGGGCAGCAAAGCGTCCACCATGGTCTTGTCCCCTGCGTCGGCTTTGCCGAGTTCGGTGATGGCGTCAACGAAGGCGCTGACCGTGGCGGCTGCGTCCCCGGCGGAGTAGCTGTCCCGGTTGCCCAAGGCCAGTCCGGCCGCGATGACCGCGGACCCCCAAAGCGCTCCGGAAGTACCGCCGGCGCGTTCGCTCCAGGCCTCCCCCGCGGACGTCAGGACGCTCGCCGGCGAGGCGCCGCCGTCGGCCGCGGCCGCCTGCTCAGCAGCGGTGACCGCTGCGTCCACGCCGCGGCGCATCCCGATGCCGTGGTCGCCGTCGCCCGCGATCGCGTCCAGACGGCCCAGTTCCTCTTCGTGTTCGACGACGACGTCCCGCACCTGGCGGAGCACTGCGACGGCCTGCCGGCCGAGCTCTGCCGCGGCCGGGGTGGGGCGCTCGACGTCGGACGCCACTTCCGCGTCCGCGGCGGCCAGTTGACGCGCGGCGCGGGGTGCGAGGTTGCCCTTGCGGAACGCCGGGGTGTCGGCCGGGGCCGCCCAGTACTGTTCGAGTTCCTCGTCCAGCCACAGCAGGGTCAGGGAGAGTCCGGACATGTCCAGGCTGGTGACGAGCTCGCCGCATTCGGGTTCCACGACGGTGAGTCCGGCCGCGAGGAGCAGCTTTTCGATTTTTCCGAAGAGCAGGAACAGCTCGTCATACTTGACGGTGCCGAGGCCGTTGACGATCGCCACGACCCGGCTGCCGGCGTCGTGGGGCTTGTCGGCGAGCAGTTTGGTGACGAGCAGCTCGGCGAGTTCCGAGGCCGTGGGCATCGGGTGCTCGGAGATTCCGGGTTCGCCGTGGATGCCCAGGCCCAGGGACATCTGTCCTGCGGGGACGGAAAACAGCGGCGCGTCGGCGCCCGGCAGGGTGCAGCCGCCGAACGCGACGCCGAGCGAGCGGGTGCGGTAGTTCGTCCGGATGGCCAGCCGTTCGACGCCGTCCAGGTCCAGTCCGGCTTCGGCGGCGGCTCCGGCGATTTTGAAGACGGTCAGGTCCCCGGCGATCCCGCGGCGCTTCCCGATCTGGTCCAGCGGCGCGCTGGCGATGTCGTCCGTGACCAGAACGGTGCGGGTCGGGATGCCCTCGGCGTTGAGGCGGAGCTGCGCCTGGCCGAAGTGCAGGACGTCCCCGGCGTAGTTGCCGTAGCTCAGCAGGACCCCGCCGCCGGCGTTGGCGGCCTTGGCTACCCGGTAGACCTGGCCGGCGGCGGGGGACGCGAACATGTTGCCGCAGGCCGAGGCCGCGGCCAGTCCGGGGCCCACGAGTCCGGCGAAGGCCGGATAGTGGCCGGAGCCGCCGCCGACGACGAGGGCGACCTGCCCGGCCGGGACCTCGGTGGAACGGACGACGCCGCCGTCCACACGGGCAACGTACCCGCGGTTGGCCGCCACAAAGCCGTCCAACGCTTCATCCGCAAAGTCAGCGGGGTTGTCGAAGATCTGGGTCATGGTTTCCTCATTGAATCCGTGTTGGAGAAGTAAGAGAGGTGAATCCCCCCGAGGTGCGGCCGCCCCCCAAATTGCCTGGCGGCCGCACCCTGCGGGGTCAGGCGCTGGCGAGTGACGTGGCTGCCGGCTGCTGCCGGCCTTGTGCGACCTGGCTCTGGCCCAGGGTGTAGCCGTCCCTCTTCGGCAGGACCTGGCGGCGGAGGTAGTCCTGGTTGCTGGCCGTAACGGACAGTCCGTCGCCGCCGTAGTGCTCGGTGCAGAGGATGCCCTGGAAACCGACGGAGAGCGCGACCTTGAACGCCTCGCGGTAGTTGATCAGGCCGCTTTCCATCGGGGCCGGCATGGCGACGTAGGTGTCGCGGGCGACGTCCTCGTCGCGGATGTAGTTCTTCATGTGCCAGTAGTTGGAGTACGGCAGGGTCTTGGCGACCATCTCGCGCCAGTCCTCGATCGGGCGGTGCAGCCGGATGAGGTTGCCGATGTCAGGGTTGATGCCGACGTTGGCCAGTCCGATGTCCTGGACCAGCTGCACGGAGGAATCCGCGGTCCCGAGGTAGGTGTCCTCGTACATTTCGAGCGAGAGCAGGACGCCGACCTCGGCCGCGTGCTTACCGAGTTCCCGCAGGCGGGTCACGGCCTTGTCCCAGGTTTCCTTGTCCCCGACCGGGTCCTTGTAGCCTTCGACGGTCCAGAACCAGAGCTGCTTCTGCTGCTCCGCGGTGATGGCCTGGTGCAGCCCGAAGGAGACCACCTCGCAGCCGAGCTCGGCGGCGGCATCGATGGTGCGGTGGCTGTACGCGAGGTTCGCTTCCCAGCTGCCTTCCTCGATGACGCTGCGGCGGATGGCGGAGATGACGGGGATGCCGATGCCCACGTTGTCCGCGGTCTGCTTGAATTCGGCAAGGCGTGCGGGGCTGAGGTCACCGGGGCGGACCCAGCTGTCGGTGAGATCCGCATTGGCGAATCCTGCGTCCTTGACCTCGGTGAGGACTTCGGCCCAGGCGGAGGCCTCGGCGTCGTTGACGTGGTTACCTTGGGCGTCGGTTCCCGGGAACTGCAGCAGGGCCGCGGTGATGGGCCAGTTTTCGGCTGTGTAAGCCATGGGTTCACTCCTTTGTGGAATCCTGTTTCCTATAGGATCTACTATCCAAGGGGTGTTGTCAAGATCACATCCGGGTTCTAGGCAACAATCAAAGATCCTATAGGGCAGTCTTCAGGAGGGGAAGGCCCCTTAGGCACCTTAGAGAGATGGGTTGGCCAGACGAACGGTAAATCAGGCCGGTTTCAGCCCGGATTCAGCTCGGAATCAGCCGGCCGGGGCGTCGGCGATGGCGCGGCCACGCACCTTTTGCACGTGATCCGCCATCGCCAGGGCGGCTTTCTCCGGGTCACTGGACGCGAAAGCGTCCAGGACGGTTTGGTGCTCGGCAATGGCATTTTCAGCGTCGGTGATGCCCACGCCCCCGAAGAGACGGAAACGCTGAACTTGCCCGCCGAGTGCCCCGTAGGCGGCGACCATGAACTGGTTGCCGGTAAATTCCGCGATCAGCCGGTGGAACCTCTCGTCCGCTTCCAGATAGTCGCGGTACTCGGCGAACGACGGACCTCGCGGCGCGGTTTTGAGGTCAGCGACCGCCTGCCCCAGTTCAGCGAGCCGCCCTGGCGTCAACCGGCCGCAGGCGAGGCGAGCATTGACGGGCTCAATCGCCAGGCGTGCCTCCATGAGCTCAGCGAAGTCTTCCCTGGTGAACATGGGAGCAACCCGGTAGCCCTTGAGTGCCACTCGCCGCACCATGCCGGTGTGCTCCAGCCGTGCCAGCGCTTCCCGGACCGGCGTCGGCGACACATCGAGTTCCCTGGCGGTGCCGTCGATGCTCACCGCGGCCCCGGGCTCAAGCCGCCCGTCCATGAGTGATGCCAGGAGCTCTTCGTAAACGTGATCAGCCAGGACCTGACGGCTGACGGGACGGCCTGCGGGGCGGGCCTCGGGCCGGCTCCCGGACGAAGCTGGTTGCATGATCAAATCCTATAGGACTGCCGTTGCATGGGTCTTTACTGTGCTCTTGGGGCCGGATCGGGGCGTTGTAGCCTCTCGGCCACATTAGGAGCTGCCGCCGAGGCCTACGAGTATTTTCCCGCCCCGGAAGTACAATCCACAGCAGGCACAAGCAGCGCTAAAGGGTCGCTGGTCCCGCAGCCTGTCCTGGCCCATCACAGGGCGGCGTGTAACTCCCCTAGCGAACTTTCCGTGAGACGCGGAACAGTGTTTGGTATTTATCAACTCGAGTCCAAGGATCCACTCCTCGGCATCCGGTATGTTGGCGACCCGGAACGAACGATCAGGCTGCGAAGGGTCGCTGGGCTGGCCAATCGCCCCGGAGGCGCCTTCAAGCTGACTGTCGGCGAGGCGGTCATTCCCTTTGAGGTCACCGGCGATCAGCTGACAGATCCTGAAAGCGGGAAAATGTACATTCTCCGGCGCTTTGACAGCTTTGGAGTTAGCCCCACCGCCAAACTCCTCGGGAAAATTGAGTCATACGAATTTCCTGATGAGGAGACGAGAGACGGACTTCTCTTGGTGGCTGCTGAGGCACTGATTATCTTCGGTTGGAACTATGACGGCCCCTCACGAGACGACGGCTTCATTCGTGTAGATATCGACGGGCGAATAATGACTCTTGGGGACATTCCGCACCCTTGAAATGAACTGACATCAGGAACGGGTCACCCTGCGGCCGCAATTCTTGGCAATGGATTGGCGACATATCGGGACATGCCCATTGGCAGCACCGTACCCACGGGACATGTCCCCTCTTCACCCACGTCGCCACGGGACATGTCCACTATTCACCAACGTCGCCACGGACATGTCCACTATTCACCAACGTCGCCGCGGGACATGCCCATCCTTAAGCACGAACAGTGGGCAGAATGGCATTCTGCCCACTGTTCGTGGCGGCGGGGGGACATGTCCAGGGGGAAGTGTGTCCCAAGGCTGGACATGTCCGGCGGCGGCGGCCGGGGTGCCGTAGGCCGGTGCTAGTTCTGGTAGGCCGGGTAGTCCGTGTAGCCCTCGGCGCCGTCGCTGTAGAAGGTGGACGGGTCGGGCTCGTTGACCGGAAGTCCTTCACGCCAGCGGCGGACCAGGTCCGGGTTGGCGATTGCCGGGCGTCCGACCACGACGGCGTCCGCGTGGCCGTCCGCGACCAGCGCCCTGGCTTCCTCGCGGGTGGTGATGACGCCGAAGCCCGAGTTCAGCAGGAAGGTTCCGCCGAACCGGGTGCGCAGGTCCTGCACCAGCTCACTGGTGGTCGGATCCTTGTGCAGCACGCTCAGGTAGGCCAGCTTCAGGGGCGCCAGGGCATCCACCAGAATCTTGTAGGTCTCGTTGACATCCGCCGCGTCAAGTTCGGTGGCGCCCTGGACGTTGTGCTCGGGCGAGATGCGGATGCCGACCCGGTCGGCGCCGATCGCGTCCACCACGGCCCGGGTCACTTCAATGACGAAGCGCGCACGGTTCGCGGGCGAGCCGCCGTAGACGTCGTCGCGCTGGTTGGCGGACGGTGCCAGGAATTCGTGCAGCAGGTACCCGTTGGCAGAGTGCAGCTCGACGCCGTCGAACCCGGCACCGATCGCATTGCGGGACGCCGTGACGAACTCCTGGACGATGCCCGGCAGTTCCTCGGCGGTCAGGGCGTGCGGAACCGGGAACGGCTTCTTCCCCTCGTAGGTGCGGGTCTCGCCGTCGATTGCGATGGCGCTGGGCGCCACCACCCGGTAGCCACCGTTGGTGTCTTCGTGCGTGACGCGCCCGGCGTGCATGACCTGGGCGAAGATGCGGCCGCCCTCGGCGTGCACGGCAGCGGTGACATCGGCCCAGCCCTTGAGCTGTTCCTCGGTGACCAGGCCCGGCTGGCCCGGGAACCCCCGGCCGGCGGGGCTGGGATACGTGCCCTCACTGACGATCAGGCCGAGGGATGCCCGCTGCCGGTAGTGCTCGACCACCAGCGGGCCGGGAATGCCCTCCTTGCCGGAGCGGACGCGGGTCAGCGGCGCCATCACAAGTCGGTTGGGCAGTTCCAGCTCGCCGAGAGTCATCGGGGAAAACAGCATGCGCAGTTCCTTTCACCAGGGATTGGGTTCACTGGCTGCAACTGCGGAGCGTCTGCAACTATTCCGGGTGAGACCCGGATCACTACGGGTGGACGATGATCTTGACCGCGGTGTCGTTGTGGTGGATCAGCGTGTCGAAGCCCTTGTCCACGAGGTCATCCAGGCCGATCCGTCCCGTGATAAACGGTTTCAGGTCGACCTTTCCCTCCTGGACGAGCTTGATCGCGGCCGCGTGATCACCGCAGTAGGCGATGGTGCCGCGCAGGTCGATTTCCTTCAGGACGACCTTCTGCATGTCCACAGTGGCCGGACGTCCCCAGATCGAGACATTGACCACGACGCCGGCCGGCTTGACGACGTCGAGCATCGTGTCCAGCACGGCATTCACGCCGGCACATTCAAAGGCTGCATCCGCCCCCGCACCGGCGGTCAGTTCCAGCACCCGCGCCTTGACGTCATCCGAGCTCGGGTCCAGCACATGGTCCGCCACGCCCGAGGAAACCGCCTTGTCCTTCCGGGCCGCGGACAGCTCCGTGACGATCGTGGTGACTCCCAGGCCCTTAAGGACCGCCGCGGTGAGCAGGCCAATGGGACCCGCACCGCCGACGACGGCGACGTCCCCGGCCTTGACGTCGCTCCGGCCGACGGCGTGATAGGCCACCGCGAGGGGTTCGATGAGGGCGGCTTCGTCCAGCGGGATGTCGCCCACGGGGTGGACCCACCGGGTGTCGACGACGACCGTCTCGCTCAGGCCCCCGCCGCCGCCGGCCAGGCCGATGAAGCCCAGCTTGGTGCACAGGTTGTAGTGGCCGCTGAGGCACGGGCCGCATTCGTTGCAGACGATATAGGGTTCCACCACGACGCTGTCTCCGACGGCGAGCCCGGTCACTCCCTCCCCCAGTTCCTCGACCGTGCCGGAGAATTCATGCCCCAGGGTGACCGGTGCTTCCTCGTGTGAAATCGGGTGGGGGTGGCCGGGCGGCGGCGTAAAGATCGGCCCCTCCAGGAACTCGTGGAGATCAGTCCCGCAGATCCCGCACCAGGCGACGGCGATCTTCACCGCTCCGGGGCGCAGCTCCGGCGCCGGAACGTCTTCGATCCGGAGGTCCTCACGGGCGTGGAATCGTGCAGCTTTCATGGTGTATTCCTTCGCATTACGGGCCGTGGATGCGCCCGGTCAGGCGCATCCACGGCATGTCGTTGGATTCTCACAAGGAGGCCGTCACCCCCAGTGTGGTTCCCGGGGCTGTGATTGTCACGGCCCGTCCGGGTCAGCGCGTGTGGTGCGTGGGCTGGCGCTCAAAGACCGGCGTCGGCAGCCCTTCCATCCTGGCCTTGAGCTGCAGCGCCAGATAGTTGGAGTAGTGGCGGCTTTGGTGCAGATTGCCGCCGTGGATCCAGAGGTTGTCGACGTTGGTAGGCTTCCACATGTTGCGCAGTTCGCCTTCCCACGGCCCCGGGTCCTTGGGAGTGTCGGAGCCGAAGCCCCAGCACTTCCCGACGGCGTCGGCGACCTCGGGTGAGACCAGATCGGCCAGCCAGCCGTTCATGGAGCCGTAGCCGGTGGCGTAGATGATGGCGTCCGCCTCCAGCTCCGCCCCGTTGGCCATCACGACGGCGTTCCCGGTGATCTTGCCGACCTCGCCGTTGGCGAGCTTGACCCGGCCGTCGATGATCAGCTGCGAGGCGCCGACGTCGATGTAGTAGCCGGAGCCGCGCCGCAGGTACTTGAGGAACAGCCCGGAGCCGTCCACGCCGAAGTCTAGGTCGAAGCCGGCGGCCTCCAGCTGGGAGTAGAACTCGGCGTCCCGCTCGGCCATCTCCGCGTACACCGGGATCTGGGCTTCGGGCAGGATCCGGTACGGCAGCGAGGCGAACAGCAGGTCGGCCTTCTCCGTGGTGACCCCGTTGGCGAGCGCCTTCTCGGAATACAGGCCGCCAAGGGCCAGGTCCATGAGGGATTCGCTGCGGGCGATGTGGGTGGAGGACCGCTGGACCATGGTGACGTCCGCGCCGTGCTCCCAGAGATCGGCGCAGATATCGTGCGCCGAGTTGTTGGAGCCGATGACCACGGCCTTCTTCCCGGTCCAGTCACCGCCGCCCGGGTGCTTGGACGAGTGGTACTGCTCCCCCAGGAAGGAGTCGGCGCCGTCGAACGCGGGAACGCTGGGATACCCCGAGACGCCCAGGGCGAAGACGAGCTGCTGGGGGCGCAAGGTGACCGGTTCGCCGTCGCGCACTACCTCCACGACCCACTCCTGCGAGGTTTCGTCGAAGCGGGCGTTGGTGCATTCGGTCTTGGACCAGTAGTTCAGTTCCATGATCCGCGTGTAGTTTTCCAGCCAGTCGCCGATCTTGTCCTTGGCCGCGAACACCGGCCAGTCGTCCGGGAACTTGATGTAGGGCAGGTGGTCATACCAGACCGGGTCGTGGAGGTGCAGGGACTTGTAGCGGTTTCGCCAGGAGTCGCCGGGGCGATCGTTCTTCTCGATGATGATGGTGGGCACACCGAGCCGGCGCAGCCGTGCCCCCAGCCCGATCCCGCCCTGGCCACCGCCGATGATGACGGTGTACGGCTGGTCCTCGTAGCCGAGCCGGGCTTCCTGCTCTTCCTTCAGCTCCAGCCAGGACTTGCGGCCCTTGGTGATCTCGTGGGCGACACCTTTCTCCCGGTTGGCCCCCTTCTTTTCCTCGAAGCCCTTGAGCTCCTGCATGGTGGTGAGCAGGGTCCAGCATTTGCCGTTGCGGAGCCGCAGATGGGCGTGGCCGCGGGCCTGGGCGGTCTCGAAATTCACCCACGCCTCGGCGTTGGCAGCGTCCCCGGTGGCGTCCTCGGCCAGGGTCCAGTTGCTGGGCTGCACGTCGTCAAGGGTCGCGTCCAGCATCCGCCGGATGTCCTCCTTGCCCTCCAGGGTCTTGAGGTTCCAGGTGAAGGAGACGAAGTCGCGCCAGTACGAATCGTCGTCGAATAGCTCGAGGGCGTCGTCCGTGTTGTGGCTGCGCAGCGCCTCATCGAACCGCGCCAGCCACGCCCCGACCACGCCGTTTGGAGTCTCAGGCATGTTTCCTCTTTTCCGTTGCTAACTGTGGGCCGGTCCCGTTGCATGACGTCCAGTCCATGCCGTGACCCGCATCACAAGTAAAGTCCGCGGGGGGTTACAATCGGGTTACACAGGGCTCTCAAGCTCCTGGCCCGCGCCTCCGCCGGCCGGGAGGGCGGCAGCTGGCCGGGTGCGACGATTCGAGGGCGAGTTGGAACAATGAGCATGCGGCATGGGAGTCGCTCCATCACGCAGCTCTCTGACCTGAGGTTTTCTGCGCCGGCGGAGTACGCACGCGCCCTGCGGAAGGCGCACGAGGCCACGGTTTCCGGCACTCCGAACCCGCATTTGTCGCCGTCCCTCGTCAAGTCCTGGCAGCGTTCCCTCGCGCTGGGCATCAATCCGGACCAGCACCGTCCGATCCACCGGCATGAAGTCGCCGAGGCGCGCTCGCTCAGTGCCGGCCACCGGCTGGCGGCCGTGATGCCGGCGCTGTCCCAGTTGCTGGCCGATGAGACCGCGACCGGGCGCCACCTGCTGATCGTGACCGATCACGAGGGCGAAGTGCTGTGGCGCGTCGGCAGCAAACAGGCATTGAAACTCGCGGACTCCCTGGAGTTCGTGGAGGGGGCCGACTGGTCCGAATCGGGCGTTGGCACCAACGCCATCAGCGAAGCCCTGGTGACCGGCGCCCCCGCACAACTCTTCTCGGCCGAGCACCTGGTGCGGACGCACCACGACTGGGCCTGCACGGCCTCCCCGATCCGCGACCCGTTGTCGGGGGAAGTCATCGGCGTCCTGGACGTTTCCGGCCCGTTCGAATCCGTCACGCCGGACAGCCTGCGGCTGGTGCGCTGCGGCGTGCGGCTGGCTGAGGAGCTGCTGAAATCCGCCACCCCGCCGGTTGGGGCCGGTCACCAGCACGGACAGTCTGCGGGGTCTGCTGCCGCGGGGCGCTCCGAGGCCGGGGTCCGGTCGCTACTGACGCTGCGGCTGCTGGGGGACGCGCCGTCCGCGGCGCTCGACGGCGGCGCCCCTCGCCCGCTGACACTGCGCCGTGCCGAAATCCTGGCCCTGCTGGCCTCCCGGACCCAGGGCTGGAGCGCCGATGAACTGGCCTACGAGATCCACGGCGACGCGGGCACTGCTGCGGCGATCCGGACCGAGATGCACCGGATACGCAGCATCCTGGGCAATGTCGTGGAAGCCAACCCCTACCGATTCTCGTCGGCCGTCAGGGTGGTTACGGATGCCGCTCAGGTGGCTGGCCATTTGCGGGACGGCCGGGTCGCCGAGGCCTTCGCGGCGTACCGGGCCAAATTCCTCAACCGTTCGACCAATCTTGCGGTCGGGTTTATGCGCGACGAGCTCAATGAAGCGGTCGGCGCCTCCGTCCGGGCCAGCGGTGACGCCGGGTTGATGCTGCAGTGGTGCAGCAGCGACATGGGCTCCTGGGACACTGCGGCCGCAGCCACGGCGGCCACACTGCTGGGGCCCCAGGATCCCCGCTGCCAGCTGGTGAGTGCCCGGATGGAACGGCTCGACCGGGAGTTGCGGGCGTAGCTCGCGTGTCATCGGTGCATGCGCCGGCAGCGCCCGGGCTCAACGCTAGGGGGCAGGAGGTACGACGCCGGGGCAGCCTTGGCCCTGCGGATTGCGGAGGCAGTCGTCGGCGTAGTTCCGGGTGATGGAGCGCCAGACGCTGACGGTCTGCGGCGGCGAACTGAATTGCCCTTGCCCCGGGATGGGCAGCGGCGGCCCGCCATTGACCGAGTAGGTTCCCTGGAAATGGGTCGTCAGCACCACCGAGAAATCGCCCGTCTGGGTATAGACGTGGCTGGTGGAGGTCTTTTCGCCCCAGCGGTCCTGCGGGAGGGGTCCACCGGCCGCCGTCTGCGGCCCCAGCGAGGTTCCGTCCCCGTAACTCCAGGTGTACTGGACGGGTTTGGCAACGATTGAGACACTCTGGCCGAGCATGTCTACCGTGAATGATTGCTCAGCTGCCTCCACATAGAAGTTGGTCTCGGCGCCTCTGAGCGTGTGCGGATTCGGTTGCATCACCGAGTTTCCTGCGCTTACGGGAAGTTGCTGAAACTTCGTCTGAATCTGAGCGGCGATCTTACCCAGTACGTCGTCCGGTTTCTCGGAATACACGCAGCGGTCCGGGGCGATCCGGCTCCAATCGTTTGGTCCCGCCACCACCAACTTCCACCACCATCTGACGGGGCGTCCGTTTTCACCGGCACTGCACTCTGTCGCCGCGGCGAGACAGTCGACATCGAAGGAATTATTGTCCACCAAGCACAGGTAATCGAACCGGTATTGGTATGGGCTCTGAGGGACGGCGTTGGGCGCGTCCACCCAGACTTTGGTGGACGCGTCGTATCGCCAAACGCCAACGCCAGTCGAGTTCCAGAACACGTCCGATGTGTCGGCGACAGCTGGAGCTCCGCCGGACACCGAAATCAGAATGACTGCTACCAGGACCTTTAGAGAGTGCCCGAGAGAGCTACGAAGACCACAGCCTCTTTTCATCCACCGAGCCGATCGACGTCCACTGCGTTCCACCCGCCGTCTGTGAAACGAATGGTCATTATGTCGGCAAGAACTTGCGAGGCAGCCACGGACTTTTCGATGCTGGAATCTGCCCGATGAAGGGACCCGCCAGGTTGTTCCAGCTGTGTAGTGACTTGATAGTGGCCGTCAGCGGTCTTCACGAATTCCGTGAAGGCCCCTTTGACCGCCACAAGACCTCCCGCAATCCAACGGCCCTCCGAGTTCCATTCAACTATGCCGGGGCGAACCTTCGCACACATGCGACATCCAGCACCCGTTACCGCATCTAACGGCACGAAATCTCCGGTTTGATAGGCGTAATTCAGAGCCTCATACCAGTGCTTCGCGAAAGCGATTGCACCTTCCCTCGTCTCCGCCTTCGCAGCTTCCGGGAGCACGGGAATTGGCACGTTTTGGGCCTTGCCCGAGGCATCGGCCGGTTTATAGCTCGCCGTTGGCGTGGGGGTGGCCGTCTGTGTCGGCGACGCCGTCGGGCTTGAGGACTCAGGTGCGGCCGTTGCGCCTGGTGTTTTCCCCCCGCCGGTGCAGGCTGTGACTGGCAACAGGCTTAGGGCAACCGCGGCGGCAAAAATGCGTCTGCGGCGGTCAAAAATTGAAGTGCGAGATGTCATGGTCAGCTACTCCCCCGATAGAAATCAAGACGCCTGAAGCCAATCAATGCTCTAAGGGTAACTGACATCACATTTGGGACACCGTGGTTATCCACAGGAACCCTGGATCGCCCCGAGCCGGCGCTCAGAATAGACACGCCCGGCACCGTTCCCGGCCGACACACACCGACTTTCCCGCCCACGCCTCTGGCGTTTTTCTACACCGCCCAGAACAATGAACCCATGATGTTCGAACATGCAGACGAAACCCCCATCCTCGTACTTGATGACGATCAGAGCTGGAAGCTGATTGAGGGCACCAAACACGGCAGGCTCGTGGTCATCGTTGGCAGCGAACCCGATATCTTTCCGGTGAACTACGCCGTGAGCGACCGGAAGCTCTACCTCCGAACCGCACCCGGCAACAAACTCGCTGAGCTGACCATCAATGCCAAAGTGCTGTTCGAAACCGACGGCATCCTCTCCGACGAGGCCTGGTCGGTTGTCCTGCGCGGCACGGCCCGGGTCCTCGACCAGTCCGCCGACATCGCAGCGGCAGAAGCCCTGGGGCTCAAGCCGTGGGTGCCGACCCTGAAGGACTTCTACGTTGAGATCCAGCCCACCTCGGTCAGTGGGCGCCATTTCCAGTTTGGCGAGCACCCCGAGCGTGAGATCTAGCATCCGGTCGGCGGCGGCACCCGCCGCCTAGACTTAAATCATGGCGGACAAGCTGACCCCCGAGCGGCGCAGCTGGAACATGTCCCGCATCCGCGGGAAGAACACCAAGCCCGAGCTGCTGGTGCGCAGGTTGCTCCACGCCAAGGGCTACCGCTACCGGCTGCACGGCACTGCCCGCGGCGGACGGCTCCCGGGTAACCCGGATCTGGTCTTCGCCAGCCGCCACAAAGTGATCTTCGTGAACGGCTGCTTCTGGCATTTCCATGACTGCCGGGCCGGGCAGCACGCGCCCAAGGCCAACGCCGAGTTCTGGGAAACCAAGCGCACCCGGACTCGGACCCGCGACGCCGAACAACGCCGTCAGCTGGAGCACTCGGGCTGGGAAGTGCTCACCGTCTGGGAGTGCGAGCTCAAGGACGTTTCCGCGCTGGAGCAGCACCTGGATGACTTCCTGCAGGGAAAGACCGCTTAGCCCGGACTCCTTCCGGCTCCCAGAGGTGGCTCTCCGACGTCGTTCCTGCACGTCGCTTGCAGCGCCAATAAAAAATATTTCAACGCTCCGAGACAGACTCGTCTGTCTCGGGTAATATCCGAATCTGGGGACAAGGACTCTATCGAGTCCGCATTTACTCGTACTTCTACTCCACGGGAGAGCGCCAGATGCCGCACTTGCTGAGGTCCACCACGTCGCCTGCAACTCGGCCGTCAAAGTCGTCCCCCGAGTCACGGCCGCCGGAGCACCGGCGGTCCCCCGAGGCCGACCGGGCCCACCATATCGATCCCGATCTCGGCCCCCTGCGCCGGCAGGTATCCGCGATCATTGATGCGATCCTCTCCGATACCACCCCGGACGAGGCTCAGGTCCGCGAACGGCTAAGCTGGCACGTCGCCAACAACCCTGGCCAGCCGGAGAAGGCTCTCCTGGGCCACCTGCTGTCCGTTTCCGAGGAACAGGCCGCCGGCTACTAAGACTCGGCGGACGTCAGCGGCTGATGGTCGCCTGCCGGACCACTTCGCCCCACGATTGCTGCGCGAGGTCCGCCACGGAGGCCAGGATTTCCGACGGCGGCCTCGACAGGTCCAGGGGGAACTCCACCACGTCGATATCGGTGTTGAGGATTTGGCGCAGTTTGATCTCCCCCGCGCCCGGATACACCAGCCAGGCCGTCGGCACCCTTAGCGACGTGCAGTACGCCAGCATCCGGTAGTGGTCCCCCGATAGTGACGCCCCGGCGTCGGCCGCGGCCTGATACCTGGCGTCGTAGACCACCACCGGGCGGCCGCCCAGCAGGTGCACGGCGCCGGGCTGGACCACGATCCGGTCCGAGTCGCGCACGGCTTCGTTGAGCAAGGCGTTGTACCGCAGCCGCATCTCCCCCGGGTACGCCGCCATGGCCTCGCGGAGCGCCGAGCCGACGAAATCCTCGAACACCACGGACATGTCCACCACAAACGACGCCGACTGCTGGGTGCCGTCGCCGGCCTCAGCCGAGGCGTGGCGCAGGATCACCTCGGCGAGCCGCAGCGCGCCCTGGTACCGGGTGTTCATCCGGCTGGCCCGCCACACCGGCAGGGGCGCGCCGGACTGCAGCCGGGTGACGGCCGCGAGCTTGCCCTTGAGCTGGCGGAGCCGGCTGAGCACCTCCGGCCGCACGCCCGGGACCCGGGACATCCGTTCCAGCGCCGCCCGCAGGATACGGTTCTCCGCAATGTCCTCGGTGAATTCGTCGTAGGAAACCTCAAGCGGCACGAGCATGCCGGGCCGCCGCGAGATCTGGTCCGAAATGCGGATCCTGCCCTTGACCGTCCGCAGCGCCTCGTCGACCGTCAGGTAGCCCTGCAGCACGCCGCGGCTGAGCGCCCGTTCCGCGAGCTGCGCCAGCGACTCGGCCAGCGCGCTCCACAGATCCTTTTCCTCGACCGCCGCGACGGAGTCCTCCCGGAAGCCCTGGTCCCCGGCGTAGCCCAGCAGGAACAGGAGCCGGTCCAGGCCGAGCCGGTCCTTGGGCCGCACCTCGAGCTGCACCGTCGGGGTGCGCACGGAGCCGACCTTCCCCACGGGTTCGATCCGGTACAGGCCCATACCCATAGGCGAGGCGTTGGCCAGGCCGCTGCCATTGACATAGGCCGCGCTGGCAGGGTCGAGCCGCTCGACCAGGCCGCCGGAGAGCTCGTCGAGGACGACCCGGCGGACCGGCTGTGACCCCGGCGCCCCGTTCCGGCCCGCGGGCCTTGGCTGGCTAGACGCGCGCAAGGCGGTCAAGCAGCTGGTCCAGTCCGAACCGCTCCTCCAGCTGCGCGCGGTTCAGCTGGCCGTGGTAATGCTCCTCCAGCAGCGGCATCAGCTCGTACTTCCAGATCCGGCGCAGGCCCTTGGGCGTCTGCGCGGACGGCTTCATGAAGTAGGAGGGGCCGATCATCAGGTCCCGGTCCCATTCGTCGATGGCGTCGTTGAGCGCGTCCATCAGCAGGGCCGGCGTCGTGTCCAGGTCCCGGGCCTGCAGGAACCGCAGCAGCGATCCCTGCAC
This sequence comes from Pseudarthrobacter oxydans, assembly GCF_030812335.1. GTDB lineage: Bacteria > Actinomycetota > Actinomycetes > Actinomycetales > Micrococcaceae > Arthrobacter > Arthrobacter oxydans_B. Next base: position 130,131 of record NZ_JAUSSN010000008.1, on the reverse strand, counting down.
CGGTTCGGTCTTGGGGTGGAGTTCGATGAAGGAGAAGCGCCGGCGGATGGCGGCATCCATCATCGCAATGGAGCGGTCCGCGGTGTTCATAGTGCCGATGATGTAGAGGTTATCCGGCAGCGTGAAGGGCTCGTTGGGGCTGTACTGCAGGTAGATCCGGTCGTCGCGGTATTCGAGCAGGAAGTACAGCTCACCGAAGACTTTCGCCAGGTTGGCCCGGTTCATCTCATCGATGATCAGGAAGTACGGTTTGCTCTCGTTGCCGGGCTTGGCAGCCTCCTCGGCGATCCGGCGCAGCGGCCCGGCGACGAGTTTAAAGGACACCTGGCCTTCGTCCGTCTTGTCCGGCCGGAAGCCCTCGAAGAAGTCCTCATAGGCGTACGAGGGGTGGAACTGGACCAGCTTGACGCGCTCGTCGGTGGTGTCGCCGGCGAGCTGGGCAGCCAGGTGCTTGGCGAGGTATGTCTTGCCGGTGCCGGGCGGGCCGTACAGCACCAGCTGGCGGTTCTCCTCCAGCAGTTCGGCGATTTCCTGCAGCGGCTCCAGGTCCATGTGCAGCGACGCGGCGAACTCCGGCGTCAACGGGCGGAATCCCTCGCAGGCAGGTTCGACGACGGCGGCCGGCCCGGTCCCGTCGCCAGGCTGGGTTTCCGCTTCGGCGGGTAGCAGCGCTTCCAGGGCCTGGATGACGCGGGTGACGTCCACAACGATGCCGGACGTGGCCAGCTGCCGCTGCACGTGGCGGGGCAGTTCCGTCATGGTGTGGGCCCCATCGAACCAGCGGACCTTTCGGCGCAGCCGGCGGTTGTCCTCGTGGTGCTCGGGCTCACCGAGCACCACGCCCACCCTGACGGTGCCGGAGTTCTGGTACAGGGCCAGGTCGCCGGGCTTCATCACGGTCAGGAAGGCGAAGACGGCGGTTTTGGTGTCCTCGCGTTCCACGTAGCCGAGGTGCTTGTAGTCCTCGTCGACGGCATGCTGGACCAGCCCGGCGGTGACGCCCGGGTCCAGCAGGCGCAGGTGCTCGACGTCGAGCGTTACCGATTCCTCGGCCTGCCAGGTGCCCAGCAGTTCGGCGTTGTCCTGGTGGGTGCGCAGCAGCCAGGCCCGCCGGCCGGGGTCGCCGACCTTGCGCCACTGGCTCACGAGCTGCCGGGAGTACCAGTCGATCCGCTGGCCGGCCTGTTCGTCGAGGTGCAGCCGGATGCGGTGGACGTCGGCGGAGATGTCCTCGTCGCTGTCGCCCTTCGCGCCGCCCACGAGGGAGGCGAACGCATCGCGGATCTCCTGGCGCTCGACGTCGGCCACAACGGGCTCGAAGTAGCTGGGCCAGACCAGGAATTCGATGCTGCGGCGGATCGCCGGCTGGTCATCGGGCGTGCCGGCAACGAGCCGGTGGAAGGCCAGCGGATCCTTGACGGCGGCCGCGACTTCCCCGGCCGGGCGCTGGGCGACGTGCTTCACCAGCCGGCAGAGCCATTTCAGGTGGTCCCAGATGGTCCAGTTGAACTCCGCGGTGCGGTCCCGGATGACCCCGTGGTCGGTCATGCCGGCGAACAGCTCATCGGGAAGTTCCAGCGGCGGCTCCAGCCAGGAGGCGGCCTCGGCCACGCGCGCACGCTTGACCTTGAGGGATTTCACTTCATGGGCCAGTGGCAGGGACTGCAGGAAGAGCAGCTCGACGGCCAACTGCTTGGCCCCCCTCGAGGCGTCCGCCAGGTTCTGCCGCAGGTTGGTCATCATGGGCGCTTTGGGATCCGGCACCCCGCGTTCGAGGCGGCCGAGCAGCTCCGCGGCGGCCGGCACCGACCACGTTTTGGTGCGGCCGTCCAGGGCTGAAGCTTTGCCCAGCAGCCCGGGCCCTAGGACAAACCACGCCGCGTCCTCAATCTCCTTGGAGATGCCGAGGGCGCGGTGCATGGCAGGCTTTTTGGCTGGGGTCATGCCTTCAATTTACAGGCTTAAGCTGGACGCCCGCATCACGGGGGCGGCCCAAAGTTACTGTCCGGTAGCCCGGCGCGGGGGACGGACCCGCTGCTACTTGGCCGCCGGCGTCCGCTTGACGCCGAACGTGAAGTAGCTGCCCGGGCCGACAAAGTTGACCAGGGTCGCCAGCCGCCAGAACATCTTGCTGCCGCGGATCTGCTCCGCCGGCCGGTGCGAAATATCCTTCTGCGCGGCGAACAGGAGCGAGAGCTGGACGATGGCGGCGGTGATGGTGCCGAACTTCGCCATCGGCGAGAGTTCCTTCCAGGTCTTCTTCCGGGCGTTCCTCCTGCGCTTGTGCGCCATCATCTGTGCTCGTTTGTTCACCATGATCTGTGCTCCTTGGCTTCGGGGCTGGGTGCCCGCGGATTGTTTATTCTAGGGACGATCGGTGGACCGAGGTAGAGCCAAACGGACCGGTTTGGCTCAGCCGGCGGGAACCGGCGCGAAGCGGGCGAGCTTCTCCTTCTGCTCCGGCGTCAGCCGCAGCACCCGCCCGGTGGATTCCTCCACGAAGGCCAGGTGGCTGGTGGCCCGGACGCAGTCCTCGCCGGTCACGGGGTCCTGGACGAGGTAGTGGATGTCGAAGCTGGCGCCCTTGACCGCGCCGATCCACAGCTGCACCACAGCCGGGATGTTGCGGTATTCAAGGGTGCGGACATAGCGGATCCTGTGTTCCACGATCAGCGCCAGGGTCCCCTCCGGGACCTCGCTGAAGAGCGGCACGGGCGGCTCGATCCCGGGTAGGCCGGGACCGCGCGGCGGACCAAAGGCTGCGATGCGGGCCTCCTCCAGGATCCGGACGACCTGGACATTGTTGATGTGCCCGTAGGCATCCATATCGCCCCAGCGCATCGGGATCTGCACCTCGATGCGGGACTCTGGGTCCCGGACGGCGGCGCTCAACTGTGCACCGCGGTCGCGTCGTCGGCCGTGTTTTCCGAAAAGGCCGTCTCGGCGTCCTCGCCGGCGAACTGGGACATGTAGAGGCGGTAGTAGGCGCCCTTGAGGTCCAGCAGCTGGGCGTGGGCGCCCTGCTCCACGATCCGGCCGGCCTCCATCACCAGGATGGTATCGGCGTCGCGGATGGTGGAGAGGCGGTGGGCAATCACGAAGCTTGTGCGGTCGGTGCGCAGGGCGGCCATCGCCTTCTGGACGAGCACCTCGGTGCGGGTGTCCACCGAGCTGGTGGCCTCGTCCAGGATCAGCAGCGAGGGGTTCGCCACGAATGCCCGGGCGATGGTGATCAGCTGCTTCTCGCCGGCGCTGACGTTGTTGCCTTCCTCGTCGATGACGGTGTTGTAGCCGTCCGGGAGGGCGCGGACGAAGCGGTCCACGAAGGTGGCCTTCGCCGCCTCCATCACCTGCTCCTCGGTCGCGTCCAGCTTGCCGTAGCGGATGTTGTCGTAGATGGTCCCGCCGAAGAGCCACGCGTCCTGCAGCACCATGCCCACCTTGGCCCGCAGTTCCGCACGGCTCAGGTGGGTGATGTCGACGCCGTCCAGGGTGATGCTGCCGCCCTGGAGTTCGTAGAAGCGCATCACGAGGTTCACCAGGGTGGTCTTGCCGGCACCGGTGGGGCCGACGATCGCGACGGTGTGCCCGGGCTCCGCGGTGAAGGACAGGTCCTCGATCAGCGGCTTGTCCGGGGTGTAGCTGAACGTGACGTGCCGGAACCCGACGTGGCCGTCGGTCTTGGCCGGCAACTGCTCCGTGGCGGTCTCTTCGTCCTGTTCCTCGGCGTCGAGGAATTCGAAGACCCGCTCCGCGGAGGCGACGCCGGACTGCAGCATGTTCGCCATGCCCGCCATCTGGCCCAGCGGCTGGGTGAACTCGCGCGAGTACTGGATGAACGCGGTGGCGTCGCCCAGGCTCATCCCGCCGGAGGCCACCCGCAGCCCGCCGACGACGGCGATGCCCACGTAGCTGAGGTAGGACACGAACTGCATGACCGGCATGATCATGCCGGACACGAACTGCGCCCCGAAGCTGGCCTTGTAGAGCGCCTCGTTCCGTTCGTCGAAGCGGTCCAGCATGTCGGCGTCGCGGCCGAAGACCCGGACGAGGTCGTGGCCGGAGAAGGATTCCTCGATCTGGCCGTTGAGCTCGCCGGTGTTCTTCCACTGGGCCGCGAAGAGCTTCTGGCTGCGGGAGCCGATGATCCCGGCGGCCACGGCCGAGAGCGGCAGCGCGACCAGGGCAATGAGCGCCAGCTGCCAGGACACGATGAACATCATGATGACGATGCCGATCACCGTCAGGGCCGAGTTAACGAGCTGCGCGAAGGCCTGCTGCAGCGCCTGCTGGATGTTGTCCACGTCGTTCGTGACCCGGGAGAGGATGTCGCCGCGCTGGCGGGTGTCGAAGTAGTTCAGCGGCAGCCGGTTGAGCTTTTTCTCGGTGTCGTCGCGCAGCTGGCGGACCACCCGCATGACCAGGATGTTCAGGACGTAGCCCTGCAGCCAGAGGAAGATGTTGGCGACGAAGTACATCACCAGCACCACGCTGATCAGGAAGCCGAGCTGCTGGAAGTCGATGCCGACGCCGGGGATGACGTCCATCTTGGAGAGCATGTCCGCGAAGTTGTCCTGGCCCTGGGCGCGCAGGCCCTCGACGAACTCCTCCTTGGTGCCGCCGGCCGGCAGCTGCTTGCCGACGACGCCGCCGAAGATGACGTCCATGGCCTGGCCGAGGATCCGGGGCGCCACCACGTTGAGGACGACGGCGACCGTCACCATGGCGAGCACGGCGATGATGCCGGCCCGTTCGGGCGCCAGCAGGCCCATCAGCCGCTTCGCGGAGGGCCAGAAGTGCTGGGCTTTCTTCGCGGGCAGGTCGCCGAACATGCCGCCGTCGGCCTCGCCGGGGGTGTATTCCTCCTCGTAGAAATCGTCGTCGGGCTCGGTGACGTCGGATCCGGTGGCAGATGGTTCCGTGGCAGGTAGTTCCGTGCCGGAGGGTGGGAGCTTGGTCTTTTCGTTGGTGCTCATGCCACGGCCTCCGCGGTCAGCTGGGATTCGACAATTTCCTGGTAGGTGCTGGAGCTCTGCAGCAGTTCGTCGTGCGTGCCGCGGTCCACGATCCGGCCGTTGTCGAGCACCAGGATCTGGTCGGCGTCGGCGATGGTGGAGACGCGCTGCCCGACGATAATGACGGTGGCGTCGGCGGTTTTCGCTTTGAGGGCGCGGCGGAGCCGGGCGTCGGTCGCGACGTCGAGGGCGGAGAAGGAGTCATCAAAGAGGAACACCTTCGGCTCGGTGACCAGGGCCCGGGCGATGCAGAGGCGCTGGCGCTGGCCGCCCGAGACGTTGGTGCCGCCCTGGGAGATCCGTGAGCCGAGCCCGTTCTTCTTCTCGCGCACAAAGTCCGCTGCCTGGGCCACGGTCAGCGCGTCCCAGAGCTGCTCGTCGGTGGCCTCCGGCTTTCCGAAGCGCAGGTTGTGCTCAATGGTTCCGGAGAACAGGTAGGGCCGTTGCGGAACCATGGCCACGCGCTGCGTGATCTCCGAGCGGTCCAGGTCGGTGACGGGGACGCCGTCGAGCAGCACCTCCCCCGACGCGGCGTCGTACAGGCGGGGCAGCAGGGCCAGCAGGCTGGTCTTGCCGGCGCCGGTGGAGCCGATGATGGCCACGGTCTGCCCGGGTTCGGCGGTGAAGCTGATGTCGCTCAGGACGGGCGCTTCGGCGCCGGGGTAGGCGAAGGACACGTTCCGGAACTCGACGCGGCCGGCTTTTTCAACCGGTGCCACCGGGGTCAGCGTCTCGTGGATGGAGGGTTCGACGTCGAGCACCTCGCCGATGCGGTCGGCGCAGACCGAGGCGCGCGGAATCATCATGGCCATAAAGGTGCCCATCATGACGGCCATCAGGATCTGCAGCAGGTACTGCAGGAAGGCCGTGAGGGCACCGACCTGCATCTCGCCGGCGTCGACCCGCTGGCCGCCGAACCACAGCACGGCGGCGGTGGAGACGTGCAGGATCATGCCGATGGCGGGGAACATGAGGACAAACAGGGCGCCGATTTTCAGTGAAACGTCGGTGAGGTCCTTGTTCGCGGCACCGAAGCGCTCGGCTTCGTGGGGTTCGCGGACGAAGGCCCGGACGACGCGGATGCCGATGATCTGCTCGCGGAGGATGCCGTTGAGCCGGTCGATCTTCTTCTGCATGGCCCGGAAGAGCGGCATCAGGCGGACCACCAGGTAGCCCACTACGACCACGAGCACCGGAACGGACACCCAGACCAGCCAGGACAGGTTGAGGTCCTCGCGGAGGGCCATGAAGATGCCGCCGATGCACATGATGGGCGTGGCCACCATGAAGTTCAGCCCCATCAGCATGAGCATCTGCACCTGCTGGACATCGTTGGTGCCGCGGGTGATCAGTGTGGGGGCGCCGAAGACGTTGACGTCTTTGGCGGAGAAACTCGTGACCTGGCGGAAGACCCCGCGGCGCAGGTCGCGGCCGAACGCCATGGCGGCCCTGGACCCGAAATAGACGCCGGCGATCGCGGTGACGACCTGGACCAGGGCGACGACGAGCATGACCCCGCCGGTCCGCCAGATGTAGTCCGTGTCGCCGCGGGAGACACCCTCATCAATGATCTGGGCGTTCAGGCTGGGAAGGTACAGCGCCGCGATGGTGGAGGCGAGCTGGAAAAAGATGACTGCCCAGATGTATGGCAGATACGGCTTCGAATAGCGCCGTATGAGAGTGACAAGCATGCCCACGAGTCCTTAGGAAATACCGAGTAAATGAGGCTGGAGAAGAGTCTGGCGGGGAACCATCCACCGGATGCTCCCATTAGTAGCAAAGGGGGCCGACAGCCATAGCCATCCAACTCTACGAAACGACCGGCCCGCGTGGAACATCGGACACCGAAAATCATCCATACGGCGTACATTCCGAAGGCTGGCAGGAACTCAGTAACCTTCGGCCCCAGTAGTCACCTGCGGCCACAGTAGTGCCGGCAAAAGAAACCGGTAGCCCAGCGGGTAGCGATTACTCGTGTCCGCCGGCGGCCTTCGGCCTAGCGTGGAGTCGTCAGTTACTGGACAACGCTGCTGGGGAAACAGAGGTCATCTGGGAACCCGCGTTATCGGTCGGCTCTGTCAAGAATCGCCAACTCCCGCAGTCTGGTCAGTCCAAAATGATCCAGATGGAGCACTGCCATGAAGAAAGTCCTTGCAGCGGCCGGCATCGCCGGCCTTGCCCTACTAGCTACCAGCGCCCCCGCAACTGCCGGCCCAGACGACAACATCAGCATCTGCCATGCGACCGGCTCGGACTCGAACCCGTACGTTGAAATCACGATCAGCGAGAACGGACTCAACGGCCACTACGCCCAGGGAGTACACGACGGCGACATCGTCCCGGCCCCGGCCGGCGGCTGCCCGGCGGGCGACGGCGGGGGCAACGGGGGGGACCACGACGGGGACCACGGATCGGATTCAAAGAAGGTCACCATTTGCCACGCGACGGGATCTGAGAAGAACCCGTATGTTGTGATCACCGTTGCCGAACAGGCGTGGCTCCACGGGCACAAGGACGGGCACAACGGCAAGGCCGACATCTACCCGGTCCCCGATAAGGGCTGCGTCTCGGCTCACCACGACGATGACGACGACCACGACGGGGAGAAGCCGGACGAAGACGTCACGGTGCCGCCAGGGGAAGATGACGTCGTTCCGCCCGGAGAAGATGCAGCGGTGCCGCCCGGGGAGGGCGCAGCAGTTGTAGTACCTGCGGGCGCCGGCGCCGCGGTTGCAGTCAACCAGGGATTCAACGCCCAAACGGCTGTGGCCAGCCACTCCGATGCCGGACTTCCGGGATGGGTGGCAGGTCTGGCGGCGCTGCTCACGGCCGGTGCGGTGGTCGCGCTGAGGCGCAGAGGGCGCGGGCTGGGCGCGGACGCAATCCTGTAGGGCTGCTGTAGCGAAGGGGCACCGGTCCGCTTGGGCCGGTGCCCCGACCCTTTCGAACTCCTGGGCCGGTGCCCCGACCATGCGAACTCACGAAGGAGCTCCGATGCCCTTCCTCCGATCCCCGTCCCGCGGTTCAAAGACCGCGAAGCGGCGGACGTGGAACCGCGGCGATCTGCTGATTCTGGCGTGCGGTCTCGTCGCCTTCCTTATCCTGACCTTTCTATCCGGCCCGGGACCCTCCGCCCGGTCCGATTTGGCCGGCCTCACGCCGGCAGTACCGGCGCCCGTGGCCGCCGGAAGCCCCGGCCGCAGCGCCCCAGAGGACGGCGCTGCGGGACTGGCCGCCGACGCCCCCGGCACCGGCGGCACGCAAGCCGAAGCCGGACAGCTGCCCGCGCTGCCCCCGGCGGCGGCACCCCTGGGCATCGTATATCCGGCCGCCGGCATCGACGTCGCGGTCCACCCGCTGGATCCGAGCCCGGGCGACATCGCATCCCGGACCATCGTTCCGCCCGTCTCCTTCGATGGATACTGGGTGACGACCTTCGGCACGCCCGGTGCGGGATCCGCCAATACGACGTACATCATGGGCCACAGCTGGGAAGGCCGGGACGCACCGTTCAACCGGCTCAGTTCCGCCACCGCCCCGGGGGACATTTTCGACGTGACGACTACCGCGGGGACGATCAGCTACCGGGTGGAGTCGATTTCCACCGAGGACAAATCCACGCTCAAGGACCATCAAATCTGGCAGGTCGTTCCCAACCGCCTGGTACTCATCAGCTGCTACACGGAGGATCTGTTCGGGAAAAACGTCGTGCTCGTGGCGTCTCCCGCCCCCGCGGCCGGACCCTAAGTCCGCCCGCCGCCTACCGCGCCCGCCGCCTACCGTGCCCGGCGCTGGCTTTCGCGCTGCTGGCTGAGCACCTCGACGAATTCCCGGTCGAGGTCGACGATGCCGGACCGCGCGGCCGTGGGGTGGGACCCAGCCTCTGCAGTGGAACCGTTGGCCGCGCCGTTCCCGGTGGCCGTGCCGCCGAACTTGCCGGCCGTGCCGCCGTCGTACTTGGTTGTCGTGCCGCCGAACTTGCCGGCCGTGCCGCCGTCGTCGTCGCCTGTGGCGGAGGGGGTGACGATGTCCACGGTGCGCCGCAGCGGCTCTTCCTTGATGAAGAGGATCGCAATCAGGGCCACCAGGCCGACGACCGCGGAGACCATAAAGATCTGCGCCGTGGCGTCCCCGTAGGCGGTCCGCATGATCTCGCGGACGGGCTCCGGCATGTCCTTGAGGTCCATGCTGGTACCGGCGCCGCCGCTGGCGGGAATCCCGGCGGCGGCAAGGCCCTCGGTGGCGAGTTCCTTGACCCGGTTGGCCATGATGGCCCCCAGCACGGAGACGCCGATGGCGCCGCCGACCGACCGGAAGAAGGCCACCGAGGCGCTGGCGGTTCCGATGTCGCTGGCCCGCACGGTGTTCTGCACTGCCAGGACGAGGTTCTGCATCAGCAGGCCCAGGCCGAGGCCGAGGATCGCCGTGTAGAGACCGGTCAGCCAGAGGTCGGTGGTGTGGTCGATGGTTCCGGTCAGTCCGAGGCCGCTGATCAGCAGGATGGAGCCAGCGACCAGGTACCGCTTCCACTTTCCGGTCCGGCTGATCAGCTGGCCGGAGACGACGGAGCCGATCAGGTTGCCGGCGATCATCGGCAGGGTCAGGAGCCCCGCTTCGGTGGGTGATGCGCCGCGGGCCACCTGGAAGTACTGGCCCAGGAAGGTGGAGGAACCGAACATCCCGACGCCGACGGCGATCGAGGCCAGGATGGCGAGGGCGGTGGTGCGCTGCGAAATGATCTTCAGCGGAATGATCGGCTGCGACACCCTGGATTCGACCAGGACCAACAGGGCGAGCAGGGCAAGGCCGCCGCCGACCATGGCCGCGGTCTGCCAGGACCACCAGTCGTAGTAGTCCGGGTTCCCGGCGAAGGACACCCAGATCAGCAGCAGGCTGACGCCGGAGGTCAGCAGGATGGAGCCGAGCCAGTCGATCTTTGCAGGGCGCCGGACGTGCGGCAGCTTCAGGGTGACCTGCAGCAGGATGAGCGCCACAATGGCCAGCGGGACGCAGACGAAGAAGGTCCAGCGCCAGCCCAGCGGGCTGTCCACGATGAACCCGCCGAGCAGCGGTCCGCCGGCGGTGCCCACGGCCATTACGGCGCCCATGTATCCCGAGTACTTGCCGCGGTCGCGGGGCGGGATGATGGAGCCGATGATGGCCATGGCCAGTGCGGTGAGCCCGCCCATGGCGATGCCTTGGATGACGCGGGCGGTCAGCAGCAGCGGGATCGTCTCGGCCAGGCCCGCCATCACGGATCCGGCCACGAAGATTACGATGCTGAGCTGGACCAGCATCTTTTTGTTGAAGAGGTCGGCGAGTTTGCCCCAGATGGGGGTGGTGGCGGCGTTGGCCAGCAGGGCTGCGGTGATGACCCAGGCGAAGTCGGTCTGGGTTCCGTTGAGCTCGGACATGATCGTGGGCAGGGCGTTCGCGACGATCGTGCTGCTGATGATGGCGGTGAAGAACGCGGCCAGCAGGCCGGTCAGGGCCTCCATGATCTGGCGGTGGGTCATCACCGCCGCTGGTGCCGGGGGCATTTCGGTAGTTGCTGCCATGGGGCGCTCCTTAAACAATGTCGGTCGTATTGATGGATCCGGCCGTCGTTGCCCGGGCTGACGTCCTGAGGGACTCAGCAAGTTTCTGCAGGGTCTTCGTTGTCTCTTCGACGTCCTGCTCGCTCCAGTCCTGCAGGAAGCCAAGGAGTGTGGCGGCGCGCTGGTCCTCGATGGATCGGAGCTTGGCGGTGCCCGACGCGGAGAGGGCGATCAGCTGGGCCCGCCCGTCCAGCGGGTCGGGCCGGCGGACTACGTAGCCCTGGTCCTCCAGTTCGGCGATGTGCCGGCTGAGGACGGGGGCGCTGACCCCGAGCCGTTCCGCGAGGGCGGTGGCCCGGGATTCCCCCTCCCCCACGAAGCGCAGCACGCCCTGGAGGGCCACGCCGGTGTCCTCCCCGCGGAGCTTGACCGCGGCCACGCACCGCACGGCGCGCTGCAGATCGAAGATTTGATGAACGAGTTTGGCTGCGGTGTCCGGCGCAACTGCCATAGCGGCCCCCTCTTTGCTTGCCTAAGGCAACAATATAGCAGGAATTTAGTTACTTTGGGAAACTAACCCTTTCCGGCCGGGCTTTCCGCTTAAATGCCAAGCGCGGACCGGCAGCTGTGCTGCAGGTCCGCGCTTGGCGTGGAGCGTGGCATGGAACGTGGTGCTGAGGCCTCCCTATGGATGGAAGCGCGGAGCGTGGTTCCTAGGCCTCCATATGGGTGGGGGCGAACATCCTCAGCAGGGTTTCGACGACGACGACGTTCGGCCCGTCGGCGGCGAACCCGGCCTTGAGCGCGTCCCCGACACCCTCGGGGGCCACCCGGACAGCCGGCACACCGAAGGCCTCGGCCAGCTTGACGAAATCAGGACGGGCGAGTTCCGTGGCCGTGGCCTTGCCGAAGGCACCGACCATGTATTCGCGCAGGATGCCGTAGCCGCCGTCGTCGACAATCAGCCAGGTGACCGGAACGTTGTGCTGCTTCGCCGTGGCCAGTTCGGAGATGGAATACATCGCCGAGCCGTCACCGGAGACTGCGAGCACGCGGGCCGAACCGCCGGGTGTGCCGGTGGTTTCGAGGCCGACGGCTCCGCCGATCGCCGCGGGAAAGCCGAAACCGAGCCCGCCGGCGCCCTGGGCGGAGTGGAACTGGCCCTCGCGGGCGTCCCAGCAGCTCCAGGCCCAGTACGCGGAGATGGTCATGTCCCAGAACGTCTGCATGGTGGCGGGAACGGCCTCCCGGATGTCCGCCATGAACTTCAGTTCCTTGCCGAGATCCTGGGATTCCAGCCGGGCTTTGACCTTGGCCAGCGTTTCCCGGACCAGGGTCTCGGGCGGGGTGCCGTGCCAGTTCGCGCGCTCTCCGTGAGGTTCCGTCAGCGCGGCGTCGAGGGCCGTGTCTAGCGCGGCGTCCAGGGCGGCGAGCGCCTGGCCGGCGTCGGCCCGGATGCCCAGGCCGGGGCGGTTGGACTCGAGGACGCGCGGTTCGGCGTCGATCTGGATGATCCTGCCGCGCGGCTCGAAAGTGAAGTAGTTGGAGGTGACCTCGCCGAGCGAGGAGCCGATCACGATCAGCACGTCGGCGTCCTCGAGCAGCTCCGTCATGTACTGGTCTTCGATCCAGGCCTGCAGCGAGAGCTCGTGGTTCCACGGGAACGCGCCGTTGCCGCCGGGGGTGCAGATGACGGGGGCCCGCAGCTTCTCCGCGATGGAGAGCAGCGACTTCTCGGCGCGGCCGCGGCGTGTTCCGCCGCCGGCGATGATGGCGGGACGTTCCGCCGTCGCGAGCCATTTCACGGCCTCGCGGACCAGCTCGACGCGCGGCGGATTATCGGCAGCTTCGGCGAGGGCGTCCTCGACCGGCGGCACCATGATGGGGTCCAGCAGCACGTTCTGCGGGATTTCCAGCCACACGGGACCCTGCGGCGAGGAGATCGCCTCGGTCCACGCGTCCTGGATGGCGGAGGGAATACCGGACGCATGCTGGATCAGCCGCTGGCTCTTGGTGACGTTCGCGGCCGAGGCCTTCTGGTCATCGAGCTGGTGCAGCATGCCCTTCCGGCGCGCGCCGAGTCCCTCGAGCGGGATCTGGCTCGCGATGACCACCATCGGGACGCCGGTGGCGTAGGCCTCCTGCAGGCCGGCCAGGGACGTCAGCGCGCCCGGGCCGGTGGAGAGGAAGAGAACACCGACCTCGCCGGTCGCCCGGGAGTAGCCGTCCGCGGCGAAGGCCGAGTTGTTCTCCACCCGGGAGGAGACGAAGTGCAGGTTGCCGCGGCCCATCGCGTCGAAGAGACCCAGCGCGTGCTGGCCCGGGATGCCAAAGACGGTTTTCGCGCCGAGCGCTTCAAGGGTTTCGACGACGAGGTCGCCGCCGTTGCGCACGCCGGTCACTGGGAAACCCCGCTCCCGGCGCGCTCGGCCGCCGGAGTCGCGAAGCCGGCCGGCCGGCGGGATTCCTGGCCGAGGGCCTGGGCGGCGTAGCCGGTGGCCGCGCCGAAGCGGTCACCGTCCACCGCGCGGTCCGCCATCAGGGTGACGAGTTCGTAGGCCACGTGGCTGGCGGCCACGCCGGTGATGTCGGCGTGGTCGTAGGCGGGGGCGACCTCGACGACGTCGGCGCCGACCAGGTTCATGCCGCGGAAGCCGCGGATGATTTCCAGCAGCTCACGACTGGTGATGCCGCCGGCTTCCGGGGTTCCCGTGCCGGGGGCGTGGGCGGGATCGAGCACGTCGATGTCCACGGAGATGTAGAGCGGGCGGTTGCCGATGCGGTCGCGGACCTTGGCGACGGTTTCCAGGACACCCTGGTAGTAGACGTCCGCGGAGGTGACGATGCCGAAGCCGAAGCGGTGGTCGTCGTCGAGGTCCTTCTTGCCGTAGAGCGGACCGCGGGTACCGATGTGGCTGATCGCCTCGGTATCCAGGATCCCTTCCTCGACGGCGCGGCGGAACGGGGTGCCGTGGGTGTATTCGGCGCCGAAGTAGGTGTCCCAGGTGTCCAGGTGCGCATCGAAGTGCAGCATGGCGATGGGCTGCCCGGCGCGTTCGGCCGCGGCGCGGAGCAGCGGCAGCGCGATGGTGTGGTCTCCGCCGAGGGTCACCAGCTTGCTGCCGGAGGCGGTCAGGTCCAGCGCGTTCTGCTGGATGGTCTCGATCGCTTCATGGATGTTGAAGGGGTTGACGGCCATGTCGCCGGCGTCGGCCACCTGGATGTTCTCGAAGGGGCTGACATCCCAGGCCGGGTTGTACGGGCGCAGCAGCCGGCTGGCCTCGCGGATGTGGTTGGACCCGAAGCGGGCACCGGGCCGGTACGAGACGCCCGAGTCAAAGGGGACGCCGACAACGGTGACGTCCGCTTTGGCGACCTGGTCTAGCCGCGGCAGGCGCGCATAGGTGGCGGCTCCCGCGTAGCGCGGAATGCGGGATGAATCGATGGGGCCAAGGTTGCCATTGGCCTCGATGCGCAGCTCTTCCAAAAGAAAGCCTCTCCTTCGAGGATTGACCGACGGGTGTGACAGCCATCATACACTTGAAGTTGCCTCTTGTGCATCAAATGTTTACCTGAACTCAGGAGCGCTGGCGGGTCCCGACGCTCCAGCCCGGTTACTGTCCACCGCAGCCTGCCCGCGCCCCGCGGAACCGCGGAAATCCGGGGTTCTCAAGCGAGCCGGGTCCGGTGCCGCGGCGAGTAACTGGGCGGGAGCACAGGCCGGCCCCAGCCCGGTTGTCCAGATAGCCCGGTTCCAGGGTTTCGCGGGTATCCGCCACCCCCTGTACTGGCTTAATGGACCCCTTGGACTACCTGACCCAGCTCGGCGGCGTCGCCCGGACCGGGCAACTATTGGCGGCCGGCTTTTCCCGGACGGATATTGCCCGGCTGGCGGGTTCCTCGGGTATCCGCCGACCGGGGCGCGGCGTGCTGGCCCTTCCGGAATGCCGGCCGGAATTCGAGGCAGCGCTTCGGCACAACGCCCGTGTCACGTGCGCCAGCGCGGCCGGTGACTACGGGCTCTGGCTCCGGGAACCGCCGGCACAGCACCACCTGGCATGCAACCACGGCCATGGCGCGGGCTTCGTTCGGCACCGCACGGTACGGTTCGACGGGCATCCGACGCTGCCGCTGGCCGCGGTCGAGGATGTGGTGCTGCATGCCATGTCGTGCCTCGCACCCCCGGCGTCAACGGCCATCGCGACATCGGCGATGCGCCTGCATGGCGTCCCGCTGGAATTATTAAAGGCCCAGCTCACGGCCGACCGGTCCGGCCAGGTCCGCAAGGCGCTGCACGAGCTGGACCTGCGGGCCGAGTCCATCGTGGAGGTCGATGCCCAGCATTTGTTCCGGGCCAACGGAATCGGCTACGACGCCCAGGTCTACTTGCCCGGGATCGGCAGGGTGGACTTCCTGATCGAAGGGTTCCTGATCGTGGAAGTGGACGGCTTCGCGTTCCACTCCAGCCGCGAGGCCATGCGCCGGGACCTGGGCCGGAACAATGCCTCGACCCTGAGCGGCTTTGCGGTGCTCCGGTACATGCCCGAGCACATCTGGTTCGAACCCCAGCGCGTCCTGGACGAGATCCGGACGGTGCTGGATCAGCGCCCGCGGCACAGGCCCTGACACTCCCGCCCAGTTACCGGGGGCGCCCGCGGCCCGGGCCCTGACACTCCCGCCCAGTTACCGGCGAGCTCCGGCCGGGGCGCCCGCGGATTTCCGGGGTCCGCCGCTTCCGGAGGGCGGCCAGTAGGCAAGTAACTGGGCAGGAACGCAGCCCGACGTACGGGAACCTAGCGGCTGGCGGCGGGGACCAGAACCCAGAGGACCTCGACCGCTTCATCCGTCGGATTGACCCACGTGTGCGGCTCGCGGCCCGGGAAGGTCACCGTGTCCCCCGTGTGGAGTTCGAATTCCTCATTCGTGAGGATCAGGCGGATGCTGCCTTTGACCACGTGCAGCACGTCGACGTCGCAGTCCACCGCATACAGCTCCGATTCGCCGCGGCCGCGGGGCTCGATGACGGCCTGGATGATCTGGACCCGGCGCTCTGAGCGGGCGGTCAGCAGCCGCTCCACGATCCCTTCGCCGCCCAGCGAGATCCGGGGGCCTTCGTTCTTCTTGGTCAGGTGTGTTTCCGGGGCGGCAAAGAGGTCGCCGATCGAGATCGAGAGCACCTGGCACAGCGTCACGAGGGATGCGACCGAGGGTGAGGTGAGGTCCCGCTCGACGCGGCTGAGGAAGCCCTTGGTCAGCCCGGTGGCGTCGGCCACCTGCTCGATGGTGAGCCGCTGCGACTGGCGGGCGGCGCGGATCCGGGAACCGATGGCAACGGGAACGTTGCTCGGTTCAACTGGTAGAGCCTTCATTTTGGAACCTTTCACGGCCGGCCGCTCGGCCCCATTGTTGGAGCAATACTAGCGGGACCGCCCCTGCTGGAGGCCTGATCCGCCAAGGACGCGGAATACGTCTTGACTGTTACCCGCATCACAACATACTCTTGGGCAACAAGTGTTGCCTATTAGGCAATTGCCGGATACGGCGACCACAAGTCACTGTATTTACGAGTCAAACCACCGGGAGCCCTGCGGGGTCATCCCCCATCAATCCGATAAAGCAGCAGAACCTCCGCGTGCGCTGGTGCGCTGCGGCCGGTTCAGGCCTGCTCCGAACAGCTCCGAGGAGCCCTCAATGGACGCAAGTTTCGTCAACATCGCCATCGTGGTGGTGTATTTGGTCGCCATGCTGGCGTTTGGGTGGTGGGGTAAATCCCGCACCAAGAACAACAGCGATTTCCTGGTGGCCGGCCGCCGCCTCGGCCCGTTCCTCTACACCGGGACCATGGCCGCCGTCGTGCTCGGCGGCGCCTCCACCGTAGGCGGCGTGGGCCTGGGCTACAAGTTCGGCATCTCCGGCATGTGGCTCGTGGTCGCGATCGGCGCCGGCGTGCTGCTACTCAGCCTGCTCTTCGCCAGCACCATCCAGAAGCTCAAGATCTACACCGTGTCCCAGATGCTGAGCCTGCGGTACGGCAGCAACGCCACCCAGACCTCGGGCATCGTGATGCTCGCCTACACGCTCATGCTCTGCGCCACCTCCACCGGCGCCTACGCCACCATTTTTGTGGTGCTCTTCGGCTGGGACCGTGCCCTCGCGATCGCCATCGGCGGCGCGATCGTCCTGGTCTACTCGACCATCGGCGGCATGTGGTCCATCACCCTGGCCGACCAGGTCCAGTTCGTCATCAAGACCATCGGCATCTTCTTCCTGATGCTGCCGTTCACGCTCAACGCCGCCGGCGGTTTCGAGGGCATCCGAGCCCGCGTCGACGCCAGCTTCTTCCAGATCGACGGCATCGGCATCCAGACGATCATCACCTACTTCGTCGTCTACACCCTGGGCCTGCTGATCGGCCAGGACATCTGGCAGCGCGTTTTCACCGCCAAGACCCCCACGGTCGCCCGCTGGGGCGGCGCCACGGCTGGCATCTACTGCATCCTCTACGGTGCGGCCGGCGCCCTGATCGGCCTCGGCGCCCGTGTTGCCCTGCCGGACATCGACGTCAAGGCCCTCGGCAAGGACGTTGTGTACGCCGAGGTTGCCACCAACCTGCTGCCGATCGGCATCGGCGGCCTGGTGCTCGCCGCGGCCGTCGCCGCCATGATGTCCACCGCCTCCGGCGCCCTGATCGCCGCCGCCACCGTGGCCCGCGCGGATGTCCTGCCGTTCGTTGCCAGCTGGTTCGGCAAGGACATCAACACCGATGACACGGACAACCCGGAGCACGACGTCAGGGCCAACCGTATGTGGGTCCTGGGCCTCGGCATCGTGGCAATCGTCATCGCCATCATCACCAAGGACGTCGTCGCGGCACTCACCATCGCCTACGACATCCTCGTCGGCGGGCTCCTGGTCGCCATCCTCGGCGGGCTGGTCTGGAAGCGCGGCACCGGTATCGCCGCGGCTGCCTCCATGGCCGTGGGCTCGGTCATCACCCTCGGCACCATGATCATCCTGGAGATCAACGCCGAGGTTCCGCTGGACGGCATTTACGCCAACGAACCGATCTACTACGGCCTGCTGGCCTCCGCGGTGGTCTACATCGCCGTGTCGCTGCTGACCAAGCCGACCGATCCCGCGGTCATGGCGAACTGGCACCGCCGGGTCGCCGGCGGCGCCGCCGAGGAAGAGCAGGTCCCCGTCCTGACCCACTAGGGTCCTGACCCTCCCGGTCCTGACAGCGAGTTAATGGTCGACGGCGGCGCTCCCTCTGAGGGGGCGCCGCCGTTGAGCCTTAAGAGTCGAGCATTAAGCCGGCGAGCATTAAGCCGCAGAACCCTTAGGCCGCGGGAGCATCATTCCTGCTCCTCGGGTTCCAGGAATTCTTCCCCTTCGAGGGGCACCACGGGCGTCTCATCGCCCAGGAAGTCCTCCTCGTCCAGGGGAACAAGCCGATCGGCCTCCTCGAAGAGCTCCTCTTCCTCGGTCTCCGCGCCATCACTCACGGGCGCGTCGTCGGCGTAGTCGTAGGCGGGATCGGACTCGAGGGAATCCCGGGCCGGCTGGATTGGACGTGAGCCGATGTTGTCCATGATGCAACCTCCGTGTGACTGCGGTGGCGGCAAAGGCCCCGGAGAGCCCGCCCTGGCTTTCATTCGAACACCACGGACCCGGGCGGTCAAGGGCTCCCGCCGCGCGGGACTCCGGCGGCTGCGGGAGGCCCCGCGATGCCCGCGTTTTTTACGGTCCGCCTAAACCCCTCACCGAGGTTCGCCAGCCGAAAATCCGCGGAAAGACGCGGTAGGCTGGATACGCAATGGGGCCGAACCATGCCCTTTCAAGCCCAGGAGCTTCCGTGTCCCAGCACGCCACATCTGACTCGTTCAACCACGGACCCGACCGGTCCGGCCCCCGCCACACGGCGCCCGCCACGACACCCAGCCCCGCGGACATCAAGCGGTGGCGGCAGTACCTTGCGGACGAACGCGCCGAAGCAGCCGTCTACCGCGACCTGGCCCAGAACCGCCGCGGCGAGGAGCGCCAGATCCTGCTCGCCCTGGCCGAAGCGGAGGGACGCCACGAGGCGCACTGGCTGCAGCTGCTTGGTGACCAGGCCGGCCGGCCCCGCCCCGCCTCGCTCCGCAGCCAGTTCCTGGGCTTCCTGGCCCGCCACTTCGGCTCGGTCTTCGTCCTGGCCCTCGCCCAGCGGGCCGAAAGCCGTTCCCCGTACGCTGCCGACCCCACCGCCACCCCTGCCATGGTCGCCGACGAACAAATCCATGAGGAAGTCGTTCGCGGGCTCGCCACCCGGGGCCGCAACCGGCTGGCGGGCACCTTCCGCGCCGCCGTCTTCGGCGCCAACGACGGGCTGGTCAGCAACCTGTCCCTCGTCATGGGCATGGCGGCCTCCGGCGTGGGCAGTTCCGTGGTCCTGCTCAGTGGTGTCGCCGGGCTGCTGGCCGGGGCGCTGTCCATGGGCGCGGGCGAATTCATTTCCGTGCGCTCCCAGCGTGAGCTCCTGGCAGCGACCCGCCCCACTCAGATCACCCTGGCCGCCGCCCCGTCGCTGGACATCGAACACAACGAGCTGCTGCTGGTGTATCTGGCCCGCGGCATGTCGCGGGAGGCTGCCGAGCACCGCGTCGCGGAGCGGATGGGTTTGCTCGACTGCGATTGCGATCCCAGCCTTTCGCTGCAGCCGGAACTGCCGGAGGCCCGTGACGAGCATGAAGCCGTCGGAACCGCCTGGAGCGCCGCGGCGTCGAGCTTCTGCTTCTTCGCCTCCGGCGCCATCATTCCGATCCTGCCCTTCCTCTTCGGCATGACCGGTATCCTGGCCCTCGTGTTGTCCGCCGCACTGGTGGGCGTGGCTCTGCTCTTCACCGGCGGCGTCGTCGGGCTCCTCTCCGGCACCTCCCCCGCCTCCCGAGGCCTCCGCCAGCTGGGCATTGGCATGGGCGCGGCAGGCGTGACGTATCTGCTGGGCCTGGCCTTCGGCGCCGTGGTCGCGTAGTGGACGGTCCTGAGTTCCGGGACCGTACAGCGCGGAACAGCAGCCCCCGCACTACGGGACGGATCATCCGCGGCCTCGCCGCCGCCACCGTGATTGCCGGCGCCGCGTTCCTGGCCGCCGGCGTCATCTCCGGGGATCCGCGGTTCGCCGGACTGCTCGACGTCAGCCGCGGCACCGGGCCGGGGAAGGCGATATCCGGCCAGCCCGGGAAGCCCGCACCCGCCGAGGCTGTGCGGACGGACACTCCCCCGCCCGGAATAGAGGAGCAGGACGAACCGCTCGGACGCCCACAGAGGCCGGCCGCTGCCAGCAGCTCCTACCGGTTCCTGGCCATGAACGACGACGGCACTCCGGTGGGCTATTCGCCGTGCCGGCCCCTGCACTATGTGGTGAACGCGGCACTCGCCCCGGAGGGCGCCGAACGCCTGGTCGAGGACGCGATCAGGACCATCTCCCGCGCCACCGGAATCAGGTTCGTCGACGACGGGTCGACCGCCGAAGCCCCGTCCCCGTCCCGCATCCCGTACCAGCAGGACGCCTACGGGGACCGCTGGGCGCCCCTGCTGATCGCGTGGACCACCCCGGAGCAGGCGCCGCAGCTCGCGGGGCCGGTGATCGGCACCGGCGGCAGCACGCACTTCAGCTTCGGCGACGGGCCCAAGAGCTTCGTCACCGGCAGCCTGGAACTCGATGCCCCGCAGATCGCCCAGGACCTCAGCCGGACGGACGGGGCCGCGTACGCCACCGCGGTGATCCTGCACGAGCTTAGCCATGTCATGGGCCTGGAGCATGTGGATGACCCCGTGCAGCTGATGTACCCCGAGATCGGCGCCCCGGACGGCCTGGCCGCCGGGGACCTGAACGGCCTGTACGAGCTGGGCTCGGCGCAGTGCCGCAAGGACCTCTAAGCCCCTAGCGGTCCAGGACGGCGAGCGCTTCCTCCACGGTGTCGACCAGGAAGATCCGGCTCTCCATCTGCCGCCCCGCGGCGAGGCTCTGCAGCAGCGGCCACGCCGGGTAACGCCGCAGCCAGTGCTCCTGGCCCACCAGCACCATCGGCATGATGGTGCCCGGGGTGCCGTAGTAGTTCTCGCAGGCATCCTGGAAGATCTCCTGCACGGTGCCCCCGGACCCGGGCAGGAAGACAATGCCGCCGTTGCACAGTTCCAGCAGGATGGCCTCGCGGATGGCGTTGGCGAAGTACTTGGCGATGTGGGTGGCGAAGAAGTTCGGCGGCTCGTGCCCGTAGAACCAGGTGGGGACGCCCAGGGACGGCGTGCCCTCCGGATGGCGTTCGACGACGGCGGCGGCAGACCGCGCCCACGCCGACACCGAGGGCAGGAACCCGGGAACCGCGGCGAGGTCGTCCAGGGCGCTCCGGAAGTCCCGGTCCGGGGCCTCGCTCAGGTAGGCGCCGAGGTTGGCGGCCTCCATCGTCCCGGGGCCGCCGCCCGTGGCAACCACCCGGCCGTCCCTGGCCAGCAGCCGCCCCAGCAGCGCGGCCTCCTCGAAAACGGCGGACCCGCGGCGTGCGGCATGTCCGCCCATCACGCCCACCATGGTCCGGCCCGCACAGAGATCCGAACGGGTCAGCTCATCGAGGGCATCGCCGATCGAATGGTCATGCAGGGCAGCGGCCAGGGTCGCGTCCAGGCGGTGGCGCTGTCCCGGCCGGATGCTCCACTGGTACACCTTGGCGTCCGGGGTGTCCTCATAGCGCGACTCGGAGATCCCCTGGTAAAGCTCCTGCGGCGTGTACAGCCGGGAGCGGTACGGGTTGAACGGCACCGCCTCGAGCTTGGGGAAAATGAGGGCCCCGCGGCTGCGCAGCGAATCCTCCACGCCGTCGTCGAACGTGCACCCGAGGAAGATCCCGCCCTGCGGGTTCATGGCCTCGAGCTGCGCGGTCCGTCCGCGCAGGTCCAGCGACTGGGCGTGCCAGCCCTGCATCGTCCTGGCCCCGGCCGCGACCAGCCGGTCGAAGCTGTCCAGGCTTTCGACCTCCAGCGTGCGCGGACTCGGATGCAGGCTGCGGGCGGCGTTCATAGTGCCAGCCTAGACTGCGGCCCGGGCCCAGACGTGGCAGGCACCGGGGCCGGCAGGCACGGACGGCAGGCACCGAGCCCCGACACGAAGGTGCCCCCGCCGGACATCCGGCGGGGGCAACCTTCGTATTAGGTCGGGATCCGGTCAGGAAACCTGAAGACCGCCGTTGATGTCATAGGTGGCAGCAGTGATGTAGCCCGAGTCCTGTCCCAGCAGGAAGGCGATCAGGGCCGCCACTTCCTCGCGGGTACCGACCCGGCCCATCATGATGCCCTCGGACATCTGCGCCTTGCGCTCATCGGTGAGGGTTCCACCCATGATGTCGGTGTCGATCGGGCCGGGGGCAATGGCATTGACCGTGATCCCGAACTCGCCGACTTCGCGGGCCAGGGCACGGGTGAATCCGAGGATTCCGGCCTTGGTCGCGCTGTAGGCAACCTTCGAGAACGTGCCGCCGCCGCGCTGGGCGGAGATCGACGAGATGCTCACGATGCGGCCGAGCTTGCGCTCGATCATGCCCTTGAGGACCCGCTGGGACACGATGAAGGTTCCGCGCATGTTGATGGCGAACACCTTGTCCCACTCCTCCACGGTGGTTTCCATGAACGTCGTCGGCGAGCTGATCCCGGCAAGGTTGGCGAGTGCGACGATCGGCGGAAGCGAGGCTTCGATCTCGGTGATCGCCCGGTCGACGGACGCTTCGTCGGACACGTCCGCCCCGACGCCGATCGCCTTGACGGCGCGGTTGGAGCCGATCTCGGCGGCGGCTGACTTGGCGTCTTCCGCGTTGATGTCGAGGATGGCGATGGACCATCCTTCGCTGGCCATGCGGTCAGCGGCGGCGCGGCCGATGCCGCGAACGGACGCGGCGCCGGTCAGGACAACGGTGCGTTCGGAGGGGAAAGTGGTTGCGCTCATTTTTGGTGTTTCCTTCAGGGATTTCGGTATCAGGAGATCTTGGCCGGGGCCGGGGGTTCAGTGGTCACGGGTGCGGCTGCTGCCGGTTCCAGTGCGGCATCGCCTTCAGGCCGTTTCCGGGCGTAGAGGTAGGTGGCCACCGCGGTAATGCACAGGCAGAGGGACAGGAACAGCAGGCCGCTCTGGTTGTTGCCCGTGGCATCGTTCAGGAGTCCGACGGCGTACGGGGCAACGAAGCCGCCCAGGTTGCCCAGGGAGTTGATCATGGCCAGGCCGGCGGCAGCAGCCGCGCCGGTCAGTGCGACCGAGGGCATGGACAGGAAGGGGGCGATGGCGCCGTAGATGCCCATGGCCGAGGCGGTCAGTCCGATCAGGGCCAGAACCGGGTTCACGGGCAGCAGGTATCCTGCGGCCAGGAGTCCCATGCCGGCCAGCACCATGCTGACGGCGGTGTGCCAGGCGCGCTTGCCGGTGCGGTCCGCACGCCTGCTCCAGAAGTACACGAAGACGGCGGCGATGGTGTACGGGATGCAGACGATGAAGCCGATCTGGGTCGTGGAGAACTTGCCCAGCGCAGCGACGATGGTGGGCATCCACAGGCCGAGTCCGTAGATGCCGCAGACCAGTCCGAAGTAGAGGGCGGAGTAGATCAGCGTGCGCTTGTCCTTGAGGCCGGCCAGGAAGTTGTGGCTGCCCGAGCTGGACTTGGCGGCTAGTTCGGCTTCCATGGTGTTGGTGAGCCATTCACGCTCGTCGTTGTTGAGCCATTTGGCATCCCGCGGACGGTCGGTCATGAGGATGGGCGTCAGCAGGCCGAGCAGGATGGCCGGGATGCCTTCGATGATGTATAGCCACTGCCAGCCGTGGAGTCCCATGATGCCGTCCATCTGCAGGAGCAGCCCGGAGACCGGGGCCCCCAGGGCGTTGGACACCGGCTGGGCCAGAATGAAGATGCCGAGCACGGTCACGCGCTGCGCGGCGGGGAACCAGAGTGTCAGGTAGAAGAGGATTGCCGGGAAGAACCCGGCCTCGGCCGCCCCGAGCAGGAAGCGGATGATGTAGTAGGTGGTTTCACCGTTCACGAGGCACATGCCCGTGGCGAAGATGCCCCAGGTGATGAGGATGCGGGCCAGCCACTTGCGTGCGCCGAACCGGTACATGCCTGCGTTGCTCGGGATCTCGAGGAGCGCGTAGCCGAGGAAGAAGATGCCGGCGCCCAGCCCGTAGGCGGCGGCGGTCAGGCCGATGTCCTCGCTCATGGTGAGTTTGGCGAAGCCCACGTTATTGCGGTCGAGATAGGCAATGAAGTAGAGAAGGACTATCAGCGGCATAACTCGGCGGCGGACCTTGCGGAGCGTGCGCTCGCCAAGCTCGCCGAGTCCAGCGGACTTGAGGGAGGTTGAAGTCATCATCGACCTTCTGTGTAACGGGGCCGGCACCTGCGGTGGTGGCGGGACTCCGTGGGGATGGTGGGGAGGTTCAGTCCGGGGAACAGTTCCGGGTGGACTGGGTCAGATGTCAGACATCTGATGGAAGTGCATGAGAACGAGCATAGAAGAGTGACGTGGATTACGTCAAGCCCCGGCTGCCGCAACGCGGGCGCAGGACGCGGCTCAGGACGCGGAGTTGTGCACGTAGCGCTCGTAGTCCCGGTACGTCTGGTCCATGTGCTCGTCCATAGTGCGGCGCGCCAGCTCGGCGTCGCCGCTCAGGATGCTGTCCATGACCTTCTGGTGGAACTCAATGGCGTGCACCTGGATTTCCTCGACGGCTGACGTTTCGCGCCGCTTCACGTAAAGGAGTTGCCCTATCTGGGCGAATAGCGCCCGGATAAAAGGATTGCCCGAGGCCTTCAGCACGGCATCGTGGAATTCGATGTCTGCCGCCACAAAGGCATCCAGGTCGCCGGACTCATGGAAGCGCTTCATGTCCGCTATGCATCTGCGCATCTGGTCGGCATGTTCGGGAGTATGGCGTTTGGCTGCCAGTGCGGCGGCTCCGGTTTCCACCATGCGGCGCATCTCAATCAGCCCCACGGCCACCTGCTCCTCCCCGCTGTTGTGCGAGGCGGCCTTGAAGATCGCGTCCAGCCCGGTCCAGTTGTCGGAAGGATTGACAAAGGTTCCCCGCCCGGCTTTCACGTACAGGATGTTCTGCGCCCTCAGGGCCTTCAGCGCTTCGCGCACAGTGAGGCGGCTGACGTCGTAGGCCTTGGCGATGTCGGCTTCGGGCGGAATTGCTTCGTGGGGCTGCAGTTTGCCGTCAAGGATGTCCGCCAGCAGGCCGTCGACGAGGTCGTCAACGAGTGTCCTGCGGCCCATCGTGGTTCCCACCTTCAGTATTGCCTTTGCTCCCGGTGCCATCCACATTACAGAAGCGGCCGGGCATGACGGGACCGACCGAGGGCGGCCCGGCCCGTATCAGCGCCGCCTGGGCGTCAGGAAACCCCGGCGTTGCCGGCCTCGCGCTGCCCGGAGCTCATGTAGGAGTCCAGCTTGACGAGGGTCTGCTCGATGTTGGCCGGGTGGCGGCGGACGTAACCGGCCAGGCGCAGCAGGATCCTGGCGCGCACCTCCCGCGCGTCCCACTGTTCGGTGACGACGGTGCCCGGGTTGCCGGCGGCGTCGGCCGCCGGCTCCAGCAGGTAGCGCCACACGTGGCCGCCGAAGTGCCGCCACGCGATCCGCCGGCCCTCCTCGAACTCGCAGACCGTATTGAGGATCTTGTAGTCCAGCTTGATGTTCATTTCCATGCCGAACTTCGCGCCAAGGTCGAGCCGCTCGGGGCCGCGCGGCTGGGCACCCTTAACGGTGCCGGAGCCGTCGATCACGCTGTGCAGTGCCGGGGTGGCGAGCACCTCGAAAATGGCTTCCGGAGCAGCGGCGATGAAGCGGCTGCGGGACACGAGATATCTGTTGGTCATCCGGCCATCCTAGACCTGCGGTGTGATGCGGAAGTTCTGTTGCAGAATGGACCATGCAGATTCCGCCCCGTACCCGCAGCACCCCGCCCCGCATCGGCATTCCCGTCCGGCTCAGCAGCTCCACTGACCCGGATCCGCGGGTGGCTGAGGCCAATGCGCTCTTCGATTACATCGTGGAACTGGTGCGCGACGGCGGCGGCGAGCCGGTGCTGCTCACGGCCCCCGGGGAGCCGCTTGAGGCGCTCGACGGCGTCGTCCTTCCGGGCGGCGGCGACCTGGACCCCCGGCTCTACGGCGAGGAACCCGGCGCCGCCTGCTACGACGTCAGCCGCGCCCAGGACGAGCTGGATCTGGCCATTGCGCGGCGGTCGATCGACGCCGGGCTGCCCGTGCTCGGCGTGTGCCGCGGGCACCAGCTGCTCAATGTGCTCTATGGCGGAACGCTGATCCAGGACATGGATCCGGGGACCGTAGCGCACCGGGAAGCCGAACCGGTACGCGGGGCCGGCCCGTGGGCCTGGCATGAGGTCGCGGTCCAGGCCGGAAGCAAGGTTGCCGGTTTGTACGGCGGCCAGAGACACGGCGGTACCGGCCTCGACGGCACTGGCGACGGTGGCCCTGGCGACGGTGTCCCTGTTGAAGCCGTCTCGGTTAAGATTGCCTCCGGCCATCACCAGGCCGTAGCCCGGGTCGCCGACGGGCTCGTTGTGTCCGCCGTTGCCGAGGACGGGACGGTTGAGGCGCTGGAGGACCCGGAGCGCTGGGTGGCGTCCGTGCAGTGGCACCCCGAGGCTCGGGAACTCCCGGCCGAAGAACGGCTGGCTCCGTTCCGCGCCTTTATTGAGGTGTGTCGCAGCTCTCCCCTGGCCTGAACGCCCCTGCTACCATGGACTTAGGCAGTATGTCCTATCAAGCGAACATACGCTTAAGAACGTGACCGGCGGCCCGACTTGGGCCCGGGTCCCGGGCACAAGGGAGCGCGTCAACAGTGGCTATTCAAAAAGTGGCGAATCAACTAAATCTCAACGTCGACCGGTCTTCGCCCGTGCCGCTCTACCACCAGGTGGTCCAGGGCATCGAGGCCGCGATCCACGGGGGGATCCTTCCGCCGGGGAGCCGCCTCGACAACGAGATCGACCTGGCCGCGCAGCTGAACCTCTCCCGCCCCACCATGCGCAAGGCGATGGACGAACTGGTCCGCTCGGGCCTGCTGGTGCGCAAGCGTGGCGTCGGCACCCAGGTGGTCTCCAGCCAGGTCCGGCGCCCCCTCGAACTCTCCAGCCTCTTCGACGACCTCAGCAACAACGGGAGCAAGCCCACCACGGACGTGCTGAGCTTCTCCCACGACGAGGCCGACGCCGCCACCCGGACTGCACTCCAGATTCCCGCCGGCGCAAAGGTCTACCACTTCACCCGGCTCCGGAAGGTCGGCGGTAAACCGCTGGCGCTGATGGAAAACTGGGTCCGCGACGACATCACCCCCATCGACGAGGCGCTCCTGGGCTCACAAGGCCTTTACGCGATCCTCCGCAACGGCGGCGTCAACTTCCGGCTCGCCTCGCAGCGGATCGGCGCCATGATCGCCAACGACTACCAGGCGACCCTGCTGGAAACCACCCCGGGCTCGGCCCTGGTCACCATGGAGCGCACCGCCGTCGACGACACCGGCCGCCAGGTGGAGACCGGCCACCACGTCTACCGTGCGGATTCCTACAGCTTCGAAATGACGCTCGTCCAACGCTAGGCGCCAAGAGCACCCAGGCGACGGCGCCTGCCGATCGGCTGTGCCCGTCCGGCGCTGCGCGCCTCGTCCCCGCCCCCACCAACGTCAGCATCCGCGCCGTCCTCCGGCGCGACAACGAAAAGGCAGAACTCATGGCCAACTGGGTCTATCCGCTCGGCACCGCCGCCCAAGGCACCTGGGACGTCTCCCTGGGCACCTCCGATTCCACCCTGGCGGTGGACGGCTGGGCCCACACCGGGCTGAAGGTCGCCACCCTGGGGGCCGCCGCCGCCGTCGAACTTCCCGCCGCGGACGAGGAACGCATCGTCATCCCGCTCAACGGATCCTTCACGGTGTCCGTCGAGGGCGCGGAGTACCGGCTGGCCGGCCGGGAGAACGTCTTCGGCGGCCCCAGCGACGTCCTCTACACGGGCACCGGCAAGGCCGTGACCATAAGTTCGGCCGACGGCGGACGCGTCGCCGTGGCCACCGCCCCGGCCAAGGCCTCCTACCCGACGCGCCTGATCACGGCCGCGGAGACTCCGGTCGAACTGCGCGGGGCCGGCAACTGCTCCCGCCAGGTCCATAATTTCGGGACCCCCGCCGCGCTCGAAGCGGACCGCTTCATCGTCTGCGAGGTCCTGACCCCGGCCGGCAACTGGTCCTCCTACCCCCCGCACAAGCACGACGAGGAGAAGGACGGCGAGACCAGCCTCGAGGAGATCTACTACTTCGAGACCCGGGTCTCCCCCGGCGCTCCGGACCGGCCGGGAACCGACGACGCGATCGGCTACCAGCGCGTGTACGCCTCGGACGAGCGGCCCATCGATGTCTCCGCGGAGGTGCGGACCGGCGACGTCGTCCTGGTGCCCTACGGCTGGCACGGCCCGGCCATGGCGGCCCCGGGCTACGACATGTACTACCTCAACGTGATGGCGGGCCCGGGCCCGGTCCGCGACTGGCTCATCAGCGACGACCCGCACCACGGCTGGATCCGCCAGACCTGGGAAGGCCAGGACCTGGACCCGCGGCTGCCCTTCGGCGCCTGAGGGCACCGCGCGTCAGGAAGACCGCGGAGACGAGAAAACCGCGCAGCCAGACAAAGAAACCCCGGGGCCGTTGTGAACTGGGCCCCGGGGTTCTTTTGGAACTCCACCCCGGTGACGGAACCGGGATGGAGCGTCCTTTCAGCGGGCCACTCAGCCGGCCACGGTCTGCACCACGCGGACCGGCACGCCGGTCGCGAGGGATTCCTGGGCGGCATCGGCCACGCGGGAAGCGGCCACGGCATCCTCCGGCGTGCAGGGGTTGTCCCGGCGGCCCAGGATCAGCTCGACGAAGGCGGCCATCTCGGAACGGTAGGCCGTTTCGAACCGCTCGGCGAAGGTCCGGTGCGGTTCCCCGGCCGGGAAGGAGACCCCGGCTTCGGCCGAGGCCAGGGCCGTCTTGTCGTCGAGGCCGACCATGAGCGAGCCCCGCGAGCCCTGGATTTCCAGCCGCACGTCGTGGCCCGCCCCGTTGTACCGGGTGGCCGAGACGGTTCCCACGGTGCCGTCGTCGAACGTCACCAGCGCGAGGGCGGTGTCCACGTCGCCGGCTTCCCCGATTGTCGGATCCCCGTTGTTGGAGCCCCGGGCGTAGACCTCGACGATTTCCCGGCCGGTGAGCCAGCGCAGGATGTCAAAATCGTGGACCGAGCAGTCCCGGAACAGCCCGCCGGAACTGGCCAGGAACTCGACCGGCGGCGGCGCCATATCGCAGGTGACGGCGCGCAGCGAGTGGATCCAGCCCAGTTCCCCGGCCTGGTAGGCACGCCGGGCCTCCTGGTAGCCGGCGTCGAACCGGCGCTGGTGGCCGATCTGGACGACGCCGTGCCGGTCCCGGATGTACTCGAGCACGGGCAGGGCGTCCGCCACGTTCAGGGCGACGGGTTTCTCGCAGAACACCGGGATGCCGGTGTCCACCCCGGCTTTGATCAGCTCCGGGTGGGTCCCGGTTCCGGTGGCGATAACGAGTCCGTCCAGCCCGGACGCGAGGAGCGCCTCCACCGAGGGCAGGAACTCGGCACCAAGCCCCGCGGCGATGCTCCGGGCGTGGTCTTCCGCGACGTCGGTGAGCCGGAGCCGGACGTTGATGCCCTGGGGATGGAGGACGCCATTGAGCGCGGCGATGTTGTTGGCGTGCATAACGCCGATGCGCCCCACCCCGACCAGTCCGAGAATGACGTCTTTCATACTTCAACTTTCGTGTGGAGCGCGGGTACGGTGAATGCCGCGCGGAAGGCCGCCAGGGCCACGTCGCTGTCACCGCTGGCCCAGGCTTCCATGCCCACGGTCCCGTCGTAGCCGGCCTCCGCAAGCGCCCGGGCGACAGCAGCGTAGTTGATTTCCCCGGTCCCGGGTTCGCAGCGGCCCGGGACATCCGCCACCTGGATTTCGCCAAGGTACGGCAGGGAGCTCCGGACGAGCTCGATCAGGTTCCCCTCCCCCATTTGGGCGTGGTACAGATCCAGCATGAGCCTGGCGTTCGGGTGCGCGGCGGCCTGCACGAGCGCCAGGGTGTCCTTGGCACGGGCCAGCGGGATGCCGGGGTGGTCGAGGATGGTGTTAAGGTTCTCGAGGCAGAACGTCACCCCGTGTTTCTCGCCGAGCCGGCCAAGCCGTTCCAGGGTCCTGGCCCCGGTGGCCCACATGTGGCCGCTGGTCCGGTAGACCGGGCGGGCGGCGTGGCCGTCAATGAGTTCCGCCGGGTGCACCACCATCCGGCTCACACCGAGCTCCAGTGCTGTCGGGATGAGCGACTCCGCCGTCCGCACGACCTCGTCCGCCGTGTCGGGATCCACCAGGCTGCCGGCGGTGTAACCCGTCATGGAGGAAAACACGGCCCCGGTGGCCTTGAGCGCGCCAATGTCCTTGGTCCGCGAATCCCAGAGTTCGACGTCGAAGCCGGCCTCGTGGATCCGGCGCACCCGTTCCGTGAACGGAAGTTCGGTGAAGACCATCTCGGCGCAGACAGCCAGGCGCATCAGAGGACCGCCGTCCCGTGGACGGCGGCTGGGTTGACGGCGACGGTGTTGACGGCCACCGGAGTGCCGCGTTTGACCGATTCGATGCAGGCCAGCGCCACGGCCAGCGCGCGCCGGGCGTCGGCTGCGCCGGGCGTGAGGCTGAAGGGCACGGGCGCCGGCACTGTATCGTCACTGCGGCCGTCCCGCCGGGCGCGCACAGCATCGGCGAAGTCGACTAGTTCGTCCGTGTAGGCCTGCCGGAAGAGCTCCACGTTAAGCCGCGGCGTGTCGGCCGACATCCCGTCGGCGGTGTAGCGGCGGGCCGCGGTTTCCGTGGCCCGCCCGGCCTGCACCATGCCCTTGGAGCCGAAGACTTCCCCGCGGATGTCGTAGCCGTAAAGAGCGCTGAAGTTGGCCTCAGCCACCGCGATGGCACCGTTGCTGTAGCGGATGGTCACGACGGCCGTGTCCAGGAAGCCCTGGTCGCGCAGTCCGGGTTCCACCAGCGCATCGGCGATGGCGTAGACCTCCACCGGTTCAGCGCCTTCGTTGAACCAGTTCAGGGTGTCGAAGTCGTGGATCAGGGTTTCCAGGAAGACGGTCCAGGCCGGGACCCTGGCCGCGTTTGGAATGCTTCCCGTGCCCGGATCCCGGGTCAGTGAGCGCAGCAGTTGCGGCGTCCCGACCGTGCCGGCGGCGAGGTCCTTTTTGGCTGCCTGGAAGTCCTCCGCGTATCGGCGGTTGAAGCCGATCTGGAAGTGCACGCCGGCGGCCTCCACGGCGGAGAGGGAGTTGTCGAGTTCGTCGAGCCCCAGGCCGGCCGGCTTCTCGCAGAACACATGTTTCCCGGCGGCAGCAGCCTGGGCGATCAGCGTGGAGTGGAAGCGTGCCGGGCTTGCGATGATCACGGCGTCGATCTCCGGGTCGGCCAGGATGTCGGCGGCGTCGGCTGTCACCTTGCCGGTGCCCAGGACGGAGGCCAGCGCCGCGGCGGACTCCACGTTCGGGTCAGCGATGGCCGAAAGCTCGGCGCCGGGGACCCGGCGGGCGATGCTCTCGGCGTGGAAGGCGCCCATCCAGCCCGAGCCGATGAGCCCGATCCGGACGGGCAGGGGAAGGTCGGCGGAGTCCCGCTTAAGGTAAGTCATGGGCTCGTCCTTTCAATTGTTCACAACGGTGTGAGGGTGGGGCCGGTGCGGGGCCGCGGCTTCCAGGCCGTGCCCCGGCCGGCGCAGGAAGCCCGTGCTGGAAGCCGGCGCAGGAAGCCGGCGCAGGAAAGAGCAGGGCCGTGCCCGGTCGGGCGGGCCCCGCTCTCCCGGGCTGCTAGTAGCTCTTGCCGGTGGTCTGGGCCACCTCGGCCACTTCGCCCTGGACTTCCTTGACGATGTCGCCGTGGCCGCCGAGCTGTTCGAGTTCGTGGGCGAGTTCGGCGAGTTCGGCGCCGCCGGCCATTTGGGCGGTGAGTTCGTCGAGGGTGATGTCTTTCTTGTCGTAGTAGCCGATGGACTTGCCGCGTTTGAGAAGCAGGAACCGGTCGCCGACGGGGAAGGCGTGGTGCGGGTTGTGGGTGATGAAGATGACGCCGAGGCCGCGGTCGCGGGCCTGCAGGATGTAGCGAAGCACGACGCCGGACTGCTTCACGCCCAGCGCGGCGGTGGGCTCGTCCAGGATCAGGACTTTCGCGCCGAAGTACACGGCCCGGGCGATCGCGACGCACTGGCGTTCACCGCCGGAGAGCTGGCCGATGGGCTGTTCCACGTCCCGGAGGTCGATGCCCATTTCGGCAAGTTCTTTGAGCGTGATCTCCTTCATTTTGTCGACGTCCATGCTCTTGAACGGGCCGAAGCCGGACGTGAGCTCCGAGCCGAGGAAGAAGTTCCGCCAGATCGGCATCAGGGGCACGACGGCGAGGTCCTGGTAGACGGTGGCGATGCCGGCGTCCAGGGCGTCGCGGGGGGAATCGAATTTCCGTTCCTCGCCCATGATGTTCAGGACACCGGCGTCGTGCTGGTGCAGGCCGGCGATGATCTTGATCAGGGTGGATTTGCCGGCGCCGTTGTCGCCGAGGACGCAGGTGACGCGGCCGTTGTCCACGGCCATAGTGACGTCGGAGAGGGCGATGATGTTGCCGTAGTGCTTGCCGACGCCCTCGAGGGAGAGCAGGTGCACAGGGGTGTGGGTGAGGGGGTCTTTTTCGTTCTGGAGCAGCGTTTGCTGGTCGATTTCTTTAGCGTTCATTTCTTCCAGGGCCCCTTTACTTGAGTTCCGCGCGGCGCTTGACGATGAGGTTGACGATGGTGGCCAGCAGCAGCATCAGGCCCAGGAAGAACTTGAACCAGTCCGGGTTCCACTGGGCGTAGACGATGCCCTTGTTGGCCATGCCGAAGATGAACGCGCCGATCGCGCCGCCGATGGCAGAGCCGTAGCCGCCGGTGAGGAGGCAGCCGCCGATGACCGCGGCGATGATGTAGAGGAATTCGTTGCCCACGCCTTCACCGGACTGCACGGTGTCGAAGGCGAAGAGGTTGTGCATGCCCAGGATCCAGCCGCAGAAACCGACGCCCATGAACAGGCCGATCTTGGTGGCCTTGACCGGGACACCCACGGCGCGGGCCGCGTTGGCGTCGCCGCCGACGGCGAAGATCCAGTTCCCCACGCGGGTCCGCATCAGCACCCAGGTCGCGACCGCGACGAGCGCGAACCAGATGAACACGGTGATCTTGACGTCGACGCCGCCGATGGTCACCGAGGAGGCGAACACCGCCCGGGCCGAGGCGAAGCCGTCCATATTGGAGATCGACGGGGAGGATACCGAGCCGCCGATCAGGCGGGTCAGGCCCAGGTTCAGGCCGGTCAGCATCAGGAAGGTCGCCAGGGTCACGATGAAGGAGGGCAGCTTGGTCTTCATCAGGATCCAGCCGTTGATGTAGCCGATGGACAGGGACACGACCAGGGCCAGGAGCACACCGACCCAGACGTTCGTGCTGAAGTACCAGCTGAACATCGACGCCGTCAGGGCCGAGGTGATCACCGCGACACCGGTGGAGAGGTCGAATTCCCCGCCGATCATCAGCAGGGAGACCCCCACGGCCATGATCCCGATGGTGGAGGAACCGTACAGAATGGTCGCCAGCGCGTTCGGCTGGGTAAACGTCGGGGACACCAACGCGAAGAAGATGAAGAGGACAATGGCGCCCACCAGGGCACCGACCTCGGGACGTCCGAGCAGCTTCTGGAACGGACTGCGCTTGGCGACGCGCTCATCGGGCGCCGGTGACTTTGGCTTGGTCTGGGTCATGGTCATGATAGATCTCCTTGCTGCCGGGCCGGCGTGAACCGGCCCGGCCAGCGGGCTATTTAGCGGATACCCTGCTCGGCGAACTTCAGGACGTCGGCCGCATTGGACTGGTCGATGATTGCGGGACCGGTGAGGACCGCCTGGCCGCCGCCGATATTGAATCCGCCGCGCTTGTTCTGCCACAGCGCGTCAACGGCGCTGTAACCCTGCAGCCACGGCTGCTGATCCACGGTGAACAGCACCGTGCCGTCGGCGATCTTCTGCGCCAGTTCCTTGTTCAGGTCGAAGCTGGCAACCTTCGCCTCACTCCCGGCGGTCGACACGGACTTCAGGAGCGTCAGGGTGATGGGAGCGCCCAGGCCGATGATGACATCAGCATCCGTGGAGGCCTGCAGCTTGGCGGTAGCCGTCGACTCGACCGAGGTCATGTCAGCGCCGTTCACGTACAGGATCTCGGTCCCGGGAACCTTCGTCTTCACACCGGCGCACCGGGCTTCCAGGCCCACGTGCCCCTGCGCCTGGATCACGCAGACCGGGTGCTTGAACCCGCCGTCGGCCAGCTTGGTACCAACGGCCTGTCCGGCGAGCTGCTCGTTGGAACCGAAGTGCGTGAAAGCCCCGAGCTGGGTGGCGACCGATTCGCCGGCGTTGAGGCTGACAATCGGGATGCCCGCATCAGAGGCCTTCTTCAGGGCGTCCTTCAGGGCGTCAGGTGTAGCCAGCGTCACGGCGATGCCGTCCACCTTCTGGTCGACTGCCTGCTCTATCAGCTGCGCCTGCCGGCCGGCCTCGGGATCGCCCGTGTAGAGCAGCTCGACGTTGTCCTTCGCCGCCGCCTCCTCGGCACCCTTCCGGACGGTGTCCCAGAACGTATCGCCGGCGGGGGCGTGGGTGATCAGGGCGATTTTCATCCGTTCCGTCGTGGCAACCTGGCCGCCGCCGGCCGCATTGCCGGAATCCGCGGGCTTGCCGCCGGTGCTTGAACATGCACTCAGTGCCAGCATCGGCACAACCGCCGCCACCAGGGTCGCCTTGCGCCAGGAAAATTTAGCCACCGTGAATCTCCTTTGATTTCAGCTCCGGGCTGCTACCTTGCAGCCGCCGGAATAATGCCTACCTCGATCATGGTGATTTAGCTCACGCATGTCAATAGTTTGTCCTGACATTAGGATGTAATCACGTAACTAAGGCGGTTCTATGGGTAAAATTTCGTCGGTTCACGGGGCTTGCGGGGCGGTGAACGCAGCCCGCAAACGCCGACGACGGCAGCCGGGGGCCGCCGTCGTCGTCAGATCCATCGTGCGTTCAGGGCCGCTAGGCGGGCTGGAGTTCCACAGTTTCCCGCTCGCCGTCCGCACCGGCGACCCCGGTTCCGGAGGTGCCGCCGTCGTGCCGCTTCGCAGCGGCCGCGGCGAACACCATGACCCCCAGGCCCAGCAGGGTGATCCCGGCACCGGCCCAGATGGGTGAGGTGTAGCCGAGGCCGGCGGTGATGGTCACGCCGCCCATCCACGCGCCGAGCGCGTTGCCCACATTGAAGGCTCCGATGTTGGCGCCGGACGCCAGGGTGGGGGCGGCCGTGGCGTATTTCATGACGCGCATCTGCAGCCCGGGGACCGTGGCGAAGCCGAAGCCGCCCAGCAGCACCATGGAGGCGATCGTCATCGGCTGGCTGGCGGCGGTCAGGGCGAATACCACGAGGACGACGACCAGCACGGCGAGCGCCACGAGCAGGGTGCGGTCCACGTTCCGGTCCGCCGCCTTGCCGCCCACGGTGTTGCCGATGAACAGGCCCACGCCGAAGAGGATGAGCAGCCACGGCACGGTGGAGGCGGAGAACCCGGTGACCTCAGTGAGCGTGAAGGCGATATAGGTGAAGGCGCCGAACATGCCGCCGTAGCCCAGGATGGTGACCAGGATGGAGAGCCAGACCTGCCCGGAGCGGAAAGCCCGCAGCTCCCCGCGCAGCCCGCCGGAGGCAGAACCGGGGGCAGAACCATCGCCCGCCTGGCCCGAACCGGTTTTCGGAACCAGGGTGAGGATGCCGACCAGGGCGAGCACACCGATGCCCGTGATCGCCCAGAAGGTGGACCGCCAGCCGGCGGCCTGGCCCAGCATCGTGCCGAAGGGAACGCCCAGGACGTTGGCCGCCGTGAGCCCGGTGAACATAATGGCGATCGCACCGGCTTTTTTCGTGGGGGCGACCATGCTGGCCGCGACCACCGCGCCGATGCCGAAGAAGGCGCCGTGCGCGAGCGCCGCGATGATGCGGCCGATCATCATCAGCAAGTAGTCGGGCGCCACAGCCGAGACCAGGTTGCCGGCGATGAACAGCACCATCAGCACGGCCAGCACCGGCTTGCGCTCGAAGCGCGTCACGGCGGCGGTCAGGAGCAGGGCCCCGACGACGACGGCGAGCGCGTAGCCGGAGATGAGCCAGCCCGCCGTGGCCTCGCTGACCTGGAAGTCTGCGGCCACTTCGGGCAGCAGGCCCATGATGACGAACTCGGTGAGTCCGATCCCGAACCCGCCGAGGGCGAGTGCTATCAGGCCGATGGGCATGGGGAGCTCCTTCAAAACTGTACGGAAAGAAAAGCGAAGCGTAAGCTATTAGTTGCAGACGCGTTATTTATTGTTGCACAAGCAACTATGCCGCGCAAGCAACTAATTTGTGGGGCTGTCCTCGTTGCGGAGTTTTTCGGGGCAGGGCAGGCTGATCTGAAGGGAAGAACTGATGGGCATCAAGGACGACGCCGTGGAGGTCCGGGCGCAAGGCTGGCGGACCCTGGCGGCCCTGCATGGGCTGATCGAGGCGGAGCTGGAGCGTTCGCTGCAGGCTGTGGCGCAACTCTCCGTCGTGGAGTACACCGTGCTGGATGCGCTGAGCCGCCAGGACGGCTGGCACATGCGCATGCAGCAACTGGCGCGCGCCACGGCACTGAGCGCCAGCGCCACCACCCGCCTGGTCAACCGGTTGGAGGACCGCGGCCTGCTGACCCGAATCCTGTGCGCCGATGACCGCCGCGGGATCTACACCGAACTCACGCCGAGCGGCATCAAGCTGCTCGAGGAGGCCCGGCCCAGCCATGACGCCACGCTGGAGCGTGCGCTGGCCGAGGCGCAGGAGGTGCCGGAACTGGCGCCGCTGGTCGCTGCGCTCCCGACGCTGCACGCGCACGTGTAGCGCTGCCCGGCTTTGTGCTGACCGCTACTCGCTGACGGGCTGCTTGTTGGCCGCGTTCTTGAAGTAGTGCTCCAGGTCTTCCAGGCTCTTGTCCTTGGTTTCCGGTACGACGCGTTTCACCCAGACGATCGCTGCCAGCTGCATCGCCACGAAGATGAAGAACGTCATGGAAACACCGATCCAGGCGACCATCTGCGGGAAGAAGAAACCGATCAGGAAGTTGATCATCCACAGTACGAAGACGCAGATGCCCATGCCGATCCCGCGGACATGCATCGGGAAGATTTCGGACATCGTCAGCCAGGTCACGGTGCCGATGCAGGACTGCATGGAGGCCAGGAAGGTCACCATGAACAGCAGCACCAGATAGCCGCGGAGGGTGCTTTCCGGGATCAGCATCGAAATCAGGCCAATGGCCAGCAGCGAGGACGACGTCCCGATCAGGCCGACGATCAGCATCGACTTCCGGCGGACCCGTGTCATCAGGGACATGCCGACGATGACGGCGGCCACGGAGGTGACGCCGTTGACGACGTTGGCAAGGAGTGCGCCCTGGTCCCCGAAGCCCGAGCTGGAGAGGATCGAGGTGCCGTAGTACATGATGGCGTTGACGCCGCTGATCTGGTTGATGACCGCCATGCCCAGTCCCACCACAAAGATCCTGCGGATCCAGGGCACCGTGAGGTCCCGGAAGGTTCCGAGCTTGGATTGGTAGTCCTCCCGGGCCGCCTGCCGCACCTCGTCGAATTCCGTCGAGACATCGGCCGGCGCGCGGGTCTTGCGCAGGACTTCGAGGACCTCGCCGAAGCGTCCGGCCGATGCCAGCCAGCGGGGGCTTTCGGGCAGGACCAGCATCCCGAACCACAGCACCACGGCCGGCAGTGTCGCGATGACCAGCATCCAGCGCCACACATTCGAGGCCTCGGGGAAGGCGTTGCCCAGGACCGCGTTGAACGTAAACGCCAGGAACTGCCCCGTAACGATCATGAGCTCGTTCTGCGTGACGATCCGCCCGCGCTGGGCTGCCGGCGACATTTCCGCGAGGTACACCGGCACGATCACCGAGGCGCCGCCGACGGCCAGGCCCAGGACGGTCCGGGCCAGCACCAGCAGTCCCGTCGTGGGGGCCAGGGAACAGGCGATGGTGGCGACGGCGAAAATGAGGGCCAGCCCCATGATGGTCTTGCGGCGGCCGAAACGGTCGGACAGCCGGCCGGCGGTGATCGCACCGAACGCCGCGCCGAAGAGCAGGGTCGACGTGACCAGGCCTTCGGTCAGCGGCGTCAGCCCGAGGTCGCGCTGCATGAACGGCAGGGCCCCGTTGATGACGCCTGTGTCGTAGCCGAAGAGCAGGCCGCCGAAGGTCGAGAACAGCGCGACCTTCCGCATGAAACGCTTCGGGTGCGCGGGAGCACCGGGCGGGCCGGCGGGGCCGGGCCCGGCTTGGGTCGAAGCGCTGGGGAGGGTGTTTTCCGTTTTCTGCATAGGGCGGCCGCTACCGTGCCTTTTCGATGTAGTTGTTCATCGTGTCCAGCTGGTAGCGGGAGACCTCGGCAGCGTTGTCGTCCTCGGCGAAGACGCTGGAGACCATCACGGTGTCGTCCCGGTCGAGGAAGCCGATCTCTTTGAGACCGCCGAAGAACTCATCCCAGTTGACGTCGCCATCGCCGATCTTCAGGTGCTGGTGCACCCGGACCGGGTTTCCGGGCGGGTTGGTGATGTAGCGCAGCCCGTGCGAGGCGTGGTGGTCCATGGTGTCGGCGACGTGGACCAGGCGGAGCCTGTCCCCCGCGGCGCGCATGATGTCCAGCGGCGCGTTCTGCATGTGGAAACTGTGCGAGGCGACATAGACCATGCCGACGTTCTTGGAGTTCAGGCCACGGATCACCCGGATCGCCGCCAGGCCCTCCTCGACGAAGTCATCCGGGTGCGGGTCGATCAGCAGGTCGATGCCTTCGCGTTCGATGATCGGCAGCAGTTCCTCCATGGAGCGGTAGAACGCGCGCTCGGATTCCTCCGCCTTCTCCGGGCGTCCGCTGAATTCGGTGTTCATGGTGCTGACGCCAAGGTCCACGGCGATCTGGATGGCACGCTTCCAGTACCGGACGGCCGCTTCGCGGGCGTCCTCATCCGGGCCGGACCAGCGCAGCACCGGCAGGACCGAGGCGATCTCGATCCCGGCGTCCTTGCAGGCCTTGGCCAGCTGGCCCACCAGTTCGTCGTCGGCCTTCGGGTGGTTGTAGAACGGGATGAGATCGGCGTGCGGGGTCATCTGCATGTACTTGTAGCCGAGGTCCGCCACCACCCGGGGAAACTCCAGCAGGCTGTGCGAGTGGTGGAAGGGCGTTGGATCAAGGGCGATTTTCACGTGGGACACTCCATTGTGGATCAGTCAGGTTGCGCGCGGGACGGAACGGGAGGGAGGCCGCGGCCCCCAACACGTTCGTCCTGGCGGCTAGCGGTAAAGGTCGGGCTTGGCGTTCAGCTTCACGGCGACCTTTTCGCCGTTCTTCTGCGCCTCGACGCCGGCCTCGCAGCAGGCGGCGGTGGCGTACCCGTCCCAGGCCGTCGGGCCGCCGATCTCACCGCGCAGGGCGGCGTCCACCCAGGACTGGATTTCGACGTCGTACGCGGCGCCGAAGCGCTCCTCGAAGCCGGGGGTGATGGTGCCGCCCCAGCGGCCGTTGCTGCGGGTGTACGGGCCCTGGTCCCCGCCGATGCTGACAATGCCGTCCTCGAAGGAGGCCTGGGTGGCCACCTCGTAGCCGAACTTGGCGTTGACGTAGATCTCGACGTCGGCCAGGACGCCGGATTCGGTTTCGATCAGCACGTGCTGCGGGTCGTGCTGGCCGGCCGGGGCGTTCCGGGTGGCCTTTCCGAGGCGGACCTGGACGGAGGTGATTTCCTCGCCGGTGAAGTAGCGGATCGCGTCGAATTCGTGGACCACGGAATCGTTGATCAGCATCTCGTTGGTGAAACCGGCCGGGGTGGTCGGGTTGCGGTGCTGGTGGTGCAGCATCAGCAGCTCGCCGAGTTCGGAGTTGCGGATGATCTTTCCGAGGGCGGCGTATTCAGCGTCGAAGCGGCGCATGAAGCCGACCTGGATGCGCTTGTGGCCCAGCTTCTGCTCGGCCTCGACAATCTTCCAGGAGGTCTCGGCATCCGGGGTGAGCGGCTTCTCGCAGAGGATCGGGATGTCCTTGGCGATCGCCTTAAGCAGGATGTCCTCGTGCAGGAAGCCGGGGGTGGCGATCAGCACGGCGTTGACGTCGCCGTTGCTGAGGGCCTCGTCGGCGTCGGCCAGGGCGACGGCGCCCGGGATGCCTTCGATGGCGGCCTGCGCCCGGGCCAGGTCGACGTCGACGACGGCGGCAACTTCCGCGCCGTGGATGCGGGTGTTGAGCCGCTGGATGTGGTCTGCGCCCATACGGCCGGCCCCGATGACAGCTATGCGGAGGGTCTTGGTCATGGTCTTGTCCTCAGTTCTGGTTGACGTCTAGTTGACGGCGGTGCGGGAGCCGCAGGAAAGCAGGTAGTTCCGGGTGCGCTTGGCGATCGGCATCGGGACGTCGAAGGCCACGGGGTACATGTCCTGCTCCACGATGCCAAAGATCGGCCGGTTCAGCGCCTCGACGGCCTCGATGACGGCGCGCAGGTCCGGCAGGCCGTTCGGCGGTTCGGTCATCACGCCGGCCAGGTTGGCGGCGGCCCAGGTCATGTTTTCCGCGTTGACCTTTCTGAGGATCTCCGGGTTGATCTGCTTGAGGTGCAGGTAGCCGATCCGGTCCGGGTAGTTCTTGATCAGCTCCAGGCTCGAGGCCCCGCAGTACTCGGCGTGCCCGGTGTCCAGGCACAGGTTGAGGTACTTGGCGTCCGTGGCGCCGAGCAGGGTCTCGATGTCCTCCTGCGCGCCGACGTGGGAGTCGGCGTGGGAGTGGAACTGCTGCTTCAGGCCGAAGTCCTCCAGCAGGGTCTTGCCGAGGCGGTTGTGCCCGGCGAAGAGGTCGGCCCAGGCCTTCTCGGTGAGCTCGCCGCTTTCCACTGCCTCGCCGGTGACGTCGTCGCGCCACATCGCGGGGATGACCACCATGTGTTCCCCGCCCATCGCGGCGGTGAGTTCGGCAACCTTGCGGGCCGGTTCCCACGCGGATTCCCACTGATCCAGGCCGCGGTGGAAGGCTGTGAACACGGTGCCGGCCGAGATCTGCAGGTCCCGGGCCTTGAGCTCCTCGGCGAGCCGGGCGGGGTCGGTGGGGAGGTAGCCGTAGGGGCCGAGTTCAATCCACTTGTAGCCGGATTCGGCGACCTCGTCGAGGAAGCGCTCCCACGGGGTCTGCTTGGGGTCATCCGGAAACCAGACGCCCCAGGAGTCCGGCGCGGTGCCGATGATCAGCTTGTTCTCAGTCATTGCCATTCCTTCTCATCGATTGCTCCACAGGTGCCGTTTTGGACGCTCAAAACGGCCGTTGCGGAGCAGTCGATTGGGGGTAGTCGGGTCGCTTAGTTGGACGGGAAGTTGTAGGAGGCGCCGGAGGCATGGGTGGGTTCGGGCCAGCGGGAGGTGACCACCTTGCCGCGGGTGTAGAAGGACACACCCTCCGGGCCGTACATGTGCTTGTCGCCGAAGAGCGAGGCCTTCCAGCCGCCGAAGGAGTGGTATGCCACCGGTACGGGCAGCGGCACGTTGATGCCGATCATGCCCACGGTGACGGAGCGCTGGAACTTGCGGGCGTTGGCGCCGGAGGAGGTGAAGATGGCGGTGCCGTTGCCGTAGGGGTTGGCGTTAATCAGCGCGATGCCGGCGTCCAGGTCCTCGACGCGGACGACGACGAGGACGGGTCCGAAGATTTCCTCGCTGTAGGCGGTCATTTCGGTCTTGACGTGGTCCAGGACGGTCGGGCCGACCCAGAAGCCGTCCTCGTGGCCGGGGACCACGAGGTCGCGGCCGTCCACCACCATCGCCGCTCCCGCGGCTTCGGCTTCGGTGACGATCCGGATGATGCGGTCCTTGGACGCCGGGGTGATGACCGGGCCCATTTCGGCGTCGGGAACGGTGCCGTTGTTGACCTTGACGGCCAGGGCGCGCTCTTCGACCTTCTTGACCAGCAGATCGGCGGCCTCGCCGACGGCGACGGCGACCGAGATGGCCATGCAGCGTTCCCCGGCGGAGCCGAAGGCGGCGGCGGCCAAGTGGTCCGCGGCGTTGTCGAGGTCGGCGTCGGGCATGATGATGGCGTGGTTTTTCGCGCCGCCCAGGGCCTGGACGCGCTTGCCATGCTTGGTGGCGGTCTCGTGGACGTACTGGGCGATCGGGGTGGAGCCGACGAAGGAGATGCCGTCCACATCCGGGTGGGTCAGCAGGCCCTCGACGGTTTCCTTGTCCCCGTGCAGGACCTGGAAGACGCCGTCGGGCAGGCCGGCGTCCTTCCACAGTTTGGCCAGCAGCATCGAGGCGGAGGGATCCCGCTCGGAGGGCTTGAGGATGAAGGCGTTGCCCGTGGCGATCGCCATCGGCGCCATCCACAGCGGCACCATGACCGGGAAGTTGAACGGGGTGATGCCGGCGACGACGCCGAGCGGTTCGCGGAAGGAGAAGACGTCGATGCCGGTGGAGACCTGGTCCGAGTAGTCACCCTTGAGCAGCTGCGGGATGCCGCAGGCGAATTCGATGACCTCCAGGCCGCGGCCGATCTCGCCCTTGGCGTCGGAGAGGACCTTGCCGTGCTCGGCCGTGATCAGTTCGGCGAGTTCATCGACGTGGGCCGCGACTAGTTCGCGGAATTTGAACAGCACAGTGGTGCGCTTGGCGAGGGAGATGTCGCCCCAGATGTCGGCGGCGGCGCGGGCGGCCGCGACGGTGGCGTCCAGGTCCGCCCGGTTGGCCAGCCGCAGCTCTGCGCTGACGGCGCCGGTGGCGGGGTTGTAGACGGGCTGGGTGCGGGTCCCTTCGCCGGCGGACTCAGTGCCGTTGATGAAGTGGTGGATGGTTTTGGTGGTGGTGACGGTGCTCATGGAATGTCCTTGGGAATTGGAATCGGGGATGGCTCAGGAAGCCGGGGTCAGCCGAGCAGCTTGCGCTGGCGGCTCTTGTGGTCGACGTAGGTCTGGAAGGCCTGCTTCGTGGAGTCGAGCTCGGAGACCTGGGAGACCGGAACGTCCCACCAGGACTCGGAGCTGGGGGCGTCCAGCAGCGGGTCGGATTCAACGTGGATGAGGATCGGGCCGCCGCGTTCGGGCGCCGCCTTGGCGTCGCGGACGGCCTGTTCCAGCTCCGCGATGACCTTCTCCCCCGGTTCGATCCGGATCACCTTCACGCCGAGGCTTTCGGCGTTCAGGGCCAGGTCCACCGGGAGCCGCTCGCCGTCGTCGAAGCTGTGCTGGTCCTCGTCCAGGGCGCGGTACTGGGTGCCGAAGCGCTGGGAGCCGAGCGATTCGGAGAGCGAGCCGATTGAGGCGTAGCCGTGGTTCTGGATCAGGACCACGATCAGCTTGATCCGTTCGGCGACGGCGGTGACCAGTTCGGTGTGCATCATGAGGTAGGAACCGTCCCCCACCATCACAACGACGTCGCGCTGCGCCCCGCCCCTCGCGGCTTCGGCCAGCGCCGCGCGCTTGACGCCGAGGCCGCCGGGAATCTCGTAACCCATGCAGGAGTAGGCATATTCGACGTGGTACCCGAACGGGTCCCGGACGCGCCACATCTTATGCAGGTCGCCCGGGAGGGACCCGGCGGCGCAGATGACCACGTCCTGGGCGTCCATGGCCCGGCTCGTGGCGCCGATGATCTCGTTCTGGGCCGGTAGCGGGGTGAAGCGGGTGTCGAAGGCCTCGTCCACGGTGGCGTCCCAGCGGGCCTTCTCTGCCGCGATCCGCTGCTCCAGGTCCGCGCCGATCCGGTAGCCGCCGAGGGCCTGGTTCAGCTTGACCAGGGCCTTGCGGGCGTCCGCGACGATCGGTAGGGAGGTGCCGTGCTTGTAGGCGTCGATCGCGGCGACGTTGATGTTGATGAACTTCACGTCCGGGTTCTGGAACGCGGTCCGGGACGCGGTGGTGAAGTCCTCGTAGCGCGTGCCGATGCCGATGATCAGGTCCGCGTCGGCGGCGATGGCGTTGGCCGCCGTCGTGCCGGTGGAGCCGATCGCACCGAGGGAGAACTTGTGGTCCCAGGGCAGGACGCCGACGCCGGCCTGGGTGTTGCCCACCGGGATGCCGGTCAGCTCGGCGAACCGTGCGAGGTCCTCGTTGGCGTAGGCGTAGAGGACGCCGCCGCCGGCGATGATGAGCGGGCGCTGGGCGGCGCGGATGGCGTCGGCGGCGCGGCGGATGTCCCCGTCGTCGGCGTCCGGGCGGCGGATCCGCCATTCGCGTTCGGCGAGGAATTCCTCGGGCACGTCGAAGGCCTCGGCCTGGACGTCCTGGGGCAGCGAGATGGTCACGGCGCCGGTCTCGGCCGGGTCCGTCAGCACCCGGAGGCCGTGGTGGAACGCGGAGAACAGCTGCTCGGGCCGGGAGACGCGGTCGAAGAACTTGGACAGCGGACGGAAGGCGTCGTTGACCGTGATGTCGTAGGCGTAGGGCTGCTCAAGCTGCTGCAGGACGGGGTCCGCGGCGCGGGTGGCAAAAGTGTCGCTCGGCAGCAGGAGCACGGGCAGCCGGTTGGTGGTGGCCAGCGCGGCGCCGGTGAGCAGGTTCGAGGACCCCGGTCCGATCGAGGTGCTGATCGCGAAGGTCTGCCGGCGCCGGGTGTGCCGGGCGTAGCCGACGGCCTGGTGCGCCTGGGCCTGTTCGTTCCGGCCCTGGTAGTACGGCATGATCGTGGGATCGAGCTGCTGGTACTGCTTGAGGGCCTGGCCGACGCCGGCGACGTTGCCGTGGCCGAAGATCCCGAAGGTGCCCGGGATCAGCCGTTCGCGGAAGTCCTGGCCGCCGATCGAATCGACGGTGTACTGCTGGGACAGGTATTCCACGACCGCCTGCG
Organism: Pseudarthrobacter oxydans; assembly: GCF_030812335.1. Lineage (GTDB taxonomy): Bacteria > Actinomycetota > Actinomycetes > Actinomycetales > Micrococcaceae > Arthrobacter > Arthrobacter oxydans_B. The sequence continues at coordinate 85,489 of NZ_JAUSSN010000008.1, read as the reverse complement.
CGACGGTCATTCTGCGTGTTCCTGAGGCAGTTCTGGTTCCCATGGGACGTTACTCCGATACTTCTGCGGGTGCGGTGCGGGCGGGTGCCGGGCGGGCGGGTGCGGTGTGGTGCAGCAGCGAGGCGGCAGTTGCCACGGCCCCGGCCACGTCGCCGTCCTGCGGGTAGAGCAGGGTCCGGCCGACGGTCAGGCCCTGGACGCCCGGCAGCGCGAGGGCTGCTTCCCAGCTCGCAAAGACGTCGTCCTGGCTGCTGTCCGGGTCGCCGCCGAGGAGCACGGTGGGCATCGTGGTGGACGCCATGACGCGTTCCATTTCGGCCACCACCGGGAGCTTCATCCAGGTGTAGGCGCTGGTGGAGCCCAGGCCTTCGGCGATCGCGACGGATTTGATCACCGCGTTCGTGGAAAGGTCGTTGCGGACCCTGCCGTTCTCCCAGATGGACAGGAACGGCTCCACCATCGCGATGAGCTTGCGCCCGGCGAGGGAATCGATCGCCTTGGCGGTGGCCTCCAGGGTGGCGACCGTGTCCGGGTCGCCCAGGCAGATGCGCGTGAGCATCTTGCCGCCGTCGGCGCCCAGCGCCTCGAGGGCGGCAGCGGTGTGGCCGGTGAAGCGGTCATCGAGTTCGTTGACCAGCCCGGAGAGACCGCCGCGGTTCATCGAACCGAAGAGGAGCTTGCCCTCGAGCGCGCCGAGCAGGAGCAGGTCGTCCATGATGTCCGGGGAGGCCAGCACGCCGTCGACGTCGGGATTGGCCAGGGCGACCTGGAGCCGGTCCAGCAGCTGCCGGCGGTCCGCCATCGCCACGGGGTCACTGCCGACGGCGAGGGCGCCGCGGGCCGGGTGGTCGGCGGCGACGATGAAGTTCTGCTTGCCGGCCTTGACGCCGGGGTGGCGGCGGCGGGCCTTCGCGGCGCGGGCGATCGCGTCGGGGTCCTCGAGCCGGATGATGCTCAGGTGTTCGTAGCGGCGGGGATCATCGTCCACCGCGAGGGTGGCGGCGGCGGGGTCGACACTCACAGGGTTGCTCCTTCGGTGGCGTAGGTGCCCGGTACGAGGCGGCCGCGTTCGGCGAGCAGACCGGTGACTTCCTCCGGCGTCGGCATCGCGTCGGCGCAGGACAGCCGGGAGGCGACCAGCGCGCCGGCGGCGTTGGCGAAGTCGAGAACCTGGGCGAGCGGCCAGCCGGAGAGCAGCCCGTGGCAGAACGCTCCGCCGAAGGAGTCGCCGGCGCCCAGGCCGTTGACGGTTTCCACCGGCACCGGGGCGGAGACGACGCGCTCGGTGCGGGTCTTGGCCATGACGCCTTCCGGGCCGAGCTTGACGACGGCGATCTCGACGCCGGCCGCGAGCAGCCGGTCCGCCTGTTCGTCCGGGGTGCCTTCGCCGACGGCGACGGCGCATTCCTTGTCGTTGCCGATGGCCACGGTGACGTGCGGGAGGATCCTGGCGACCTGTTCCCGGGCTTCGGCTTCGGAGGCCCAGAACATCGGCCGGTAGTCGAGGTCCAGGATGGTGAACCGGCCGGGCTTCAGCCCGGTGCGGGGCCGCGCCTCGTGGGCCGCGAGGTGGGCGGTGCGGCTGGGCTCCTGGCAGAGGCCGGTGACGGTGGACCAGAAGATGCCGGCGTCCCTGATGGCGTCCAGGTCCAGCTCCTCGGCCTTGATCTGCAGGTCCGGGGCCGTGGGAAAGCGCCCGTAGAAGTAGAGCGGGAAGTCCTCCGGCGGCTTGATCGCGCAGAAGGTGACGGCGGTGGGCCATTCCTTGACCGCGGTGACGAAGGAATCGTCCACGTTGAACTTGCGCAGTTCGCGGTGCAGGTATTTGCCGAAGGCGTCGTCGCCGGTGCGGGTGATCACAGCGGTGCGGCGGCCGTGGCGGGCGGCCGCGACCGCTACGTTGGACGGTGATCCGCCAAGGTACTTTCCGAAGGACGTGACATCCTCCAGATCCACCCCGATGTCGTTCGGGTAGATATCAACGCTGATGCGCCCGATCGTGAGCAGTTCGTGGGTCACGGTGATCGTGGACCTTTCTGGTGTGAACTCGGTACCTTTGCGCAGCCTGAGCTTCGGTGCTTAGGAAGCCGGCGTGAGCCGGGCCACATCCACTACTCTGCCCTAGAATGCATGTACTGTCAAAGGTTTGTACTGACATATTTACAACTTGACACTGGGGGCCTGAATGCCCTTGCGGCGTGGCCGTTTCGGCGGGCAGCCGGCGCGTGCCTGCGGGCTATTTACTGGGCACGCCCAGCTCTCCGGTGACGTACTGCGCCCGGCCGAAACCGAACGACCAGTCCCCCGCAGTGTTCTCGACGTAGCCGATGAAGACATCCTCGCCGGCGACTCCGGTGGCGGCCAGCTTTTCCGCAATGGCGGCAAACAGGGACTGCTTGGCCGCCTGGCTCCGTCCGGCCTGGGTGAAGATCTGGATCATCAGCACGCCCGGCGTCCGCTCGAAGCCGAGGCCGGCATCCTGGGCCAGGATCTGGCCCGCGGGATGTTCGGTCAGGACGTGAAAGTAGTCCCGCTCCGGAATGCCGTATTCGGCCACAATGGCGTCGTGGATTCCCCGGCTGAGCGCCTGGAGCTGCTCCGGGGTCCGGCCCTGGTTGACGTCGATTCGCACGAGTGGCACTCGCTACACCTTCATTAGTTTGTCCTGACATACTAACAAAGTGCGAGCCGCCGACGCAAGGGCCGACGGCGGCGCGGGGTCACTACGCGTCCCGCCCGGCGGCGCGGGGTCACTACGCGCACGTCCCGAGGTGCGGGACGGGCGCGTAGGGACGCCGCGCTGGACTCTTGCGCAGGCCTGCGGCCAGGCGTAGCGTTAACAACCTAGAGATTGATCAACGATGCGGTTGAACACGAAGTGGACTACGTGATCGAACACGCGGTTGATGACCAGTTGACGAACAGATTCACTGTCGGATCCGGGACGGGAGGTGGGGCATCCAGTGGACGAACGCGACGACGATCAGCTCGACTTGGCCTTCCTGGCCCTCGCCGATCCGGTCCGTCGCCGCATCATCTCCCGGCTCAGCCGGGGTCCGGCCACCGTGAATGATTTGGCGGAACCTTTCGCGATCACCAAGCAGGCGGTCTCGAAACACATCCAGGTCCTCGAGCAGGCGCAGCTGGTCACGCGCACCCGTGACGCCCAGCGCCGGCCCGTCCACCTGAACCCCGCACGGCTGGAGGCGCTCACCGCCTGGATCGACCAGTACCGGCTGGTCCGCGAGGAGCAGTTCCGCAGCCTGGACGCCGTGCTCCAATCAAACGCCGCGGCACGCGGCACACCGGCAAAGGAGTCATCATGACCAACGCCCTGAAACTCAGTGTCCCGGAGGGACTGCCCTTCATCGATTGCGAGCGGGAGTTCGACTTTCCCGTCGCCGACGTGTTCCGGGCCCACAAAGAGCCCGCCCTCGTCGCCCAGTGGCTCGGCCCGCGGCGGCTGAAGATGGACATCGACCACTACGATTTCCGGACCGGCGGCAGCTACCGCTACACCCACACGGGACCGGACGGCGCCGCCTACGGCTTCAACGGCGTCTTCCACACGGTCCGGGAAAACGACTTCGCCATCCAGACCTTCGAGTTCGACGGCTACCCGGACGTGGTCAGCATCGAGTTCCTGACCTTCGAGGATCTCGGCGGCGGACGCACGCGGCTGAAGGCCCACGGCGTCTATCCGAGCATGAAGGCCCGCGACGGCATGGCGCAGTCCGGCATGGAAGGCGGCCTGACCGAAGGCTACGAGCGTCTCGACGAACTCCTGGCTGGCGCCAAAGTCTGAGGCCCGGCCCCGGCACGGCGCCAAAGCTTGAGGCCCGGCCTCGGCAAAACGGAAAAGCACGACGGCGGCAGGCCACCTCCCCGGGAACGTGACCCGCCGCCGTCGTGCTTAAACAAACAACGCGGGGTCACTTCCGGCCCATCCCAGCGAGTGGGACGGGCCGTAGGTGACCCCGCGTTGTGGTGGTGCTTGGTGCTTCGGCCCCTAGAGGGTGGCGAAGACCTCGCGCAGGAGCTTGGCGGTCTCGGACGGCGTCTTGCCGACCTTGACCCCGGCAGCCTCGAGGGCTTCCTTCTTGGCCTGGGCGGTGCCCGCGGAGCCCGAGACGATGGCGCCTGCGTGGCCCATGGTCTTGCCTTCCGGGGCGGTGAAGCCTGCGACGTAGCCAACAACCGGCTTCGTGACGTGTGCCTTGATGTAGTCGGCGGCACGCTCTTCGGCGTCGCCGCCGATTTCGCCGATCATGACGATCGCCTTGGTTTCCGGGTCAGCTTCGAAGGCCTCGAGCGCATCGATGTGGGTGGTGCCGATGACCGGGTCGCCGCCGATGCCGATGGCGGTCGAGAAGCCCAGATCGCGCAGTTCGTACATCATCTGGTAGGTCAGGGTGCCTGACTTGGAGACGAGGCCGATGGGGCCCTTGCCCGTGATGTTGGCCGGGGTGATGCCCACGAGGGCCTCGCCGGGGGTGATGATGCCGGGGCAGTTCGGTCCGATGATGCGCGTGACCTGCTTGCCGTTGGCGTCGACCTTGGACTGTGCCAGGGCCCAGAACTCGGCAGAGTCCTGTACCGGCACGCCTTCGGTGATGACGACGACCAGGCCGATGCCGGCCTCGATGGCCTCAACGACGGCGTCCTTGGTGAAGGCCGGGGGGACGAAGACGATGGAGACGTCAGCGCCGGTCTCGGCCATGGCTTCCTTGACGGTACCGAAGACGGTGATCTCGGTGTCGCCGTGCAGGACGGTCGAGCCGGCCTTGCGGGCGTTGACGCCGCCGACGACGTTGGTGCCGGCCTTCAGCATCAGGGCGGTGTGCTTAGTGCCTTCGCCGCCGGTGATGCCCTGGACGATGACCTTGGAGTCCTTGTTCAGATAAATAGACATAGTCGAGTCCCTTTACTTCGCTGCGTTGGCGAGCTCGGCAGCCTTGTCGGCGCCCTCGTCCATGGTGGCGGCCAGGGTAACCAGCGGGTGGTTGGCCTCGGCCAGGATGCGGCGGCCTTCCTCAACGTTGTTGCCGTCGAGGCGGACTACCAGCGGCTTGTTCGCGGAGTGGCCCAGCTCGGCCAGGGCACCGACGATGCCCTTGGCGACGGCGTCACAGGCGGTGATGCCGCCGAAGACGTTGACGAAGACGGACTTGACCTGCGGGTCGCCCAGGATGACGTCGAGGCCTGCTGCCATGACCTCGGCCGAAGCTCCACCGCCGATGTCCAGGAAGTTGGCGGGCTTGACGCCGCCGTGGTTCTCGCCGGCGTAGGCAACGACGTCGAGCGTGGACATGACCAGGCCGGCACCGTTGCCGATGATGCCGACGGAGCCGTCCAGCTTGACGTAGTTGAGGTCCTGCGCCTTGGCCTTGGCCTCGAGCGGGTCAGCAGCGTCCTTGTCTTCAAGGTGCGCGTGCTTGGGGTGGCGGAAGCCGGCGTTCTCGTCGAGGGAGACCTTGCCGTCGAGGGCAACGATGTCACCGGCGCCGGTCAGGACCAGCGGGTTGACCTCCACCAGGGTGGCGTCTTCCTTCTTGAAAACGTCCCAGAGCTTCAGGATGACGCCGGCGACTTTGCCGCGCAGTTCCTCGGAGAAGCCTGCAGCGGCGACGATTTCGTCGGCCTTGGCCTGGTCGATGCCGACGGCCGGGTCGATGGCGATCTTGGCCAGGGCGTCGGGGCGCTCAACGGCGAGCTGCTCGATTTCCATGCCGCCTTCAACCGAGCACATGGCCAGGTAGTTGCGGTTGGCCCGGTCCAGAAGAACGGAGAAGTAGTATTCCTCGGCGATGTCCGCACCCTGGGCGATCATCACGCGGTGGACGGTGTGACCCTTGATGTCCATCCCGAGGATGTTGGTGGAGTGTTCAAACGCCTCGTCAGCGGTCTTGGCGACCTTGACGCCGCCGGCTTTGCCGCGGCCTCCGGCCTTGACCTGCGCCTTGACGACAGTTACGCCGCCGATTTTCTCGGCAGCTGCCTTTGCTTCTTCAGGGGTGTGCGCCACGATCCCGGCAAGCACGGGTACACCGTGCGCCTCGAACATATCGCGCGCCTGGTATTCAAACAGGTCCACGGTTTAGTGTCCTCTACGTCGAAGTAGTTTCTGTACAGCCGGACCCCGCGTTATCGCAGTTACCGGGCTGCGGAATAAACGCACCCTGCAAATGGCAAAAACGAGCCACAGGGCGCAATACTCCTCTTTCGAACTCTAGCCCTTCTTGGAGACGGGCCCGTTCCAGACTACCCTCAATGTGAGTAAGGACACTATTCTATGGAGCGTAGAAAAACGCCTAGATTACGGGGTTTTTGGGGCGTCTGAAGGTGCCTGAGTGGCTGTTTTCCCGGCATCGGAGATCAGTTCGTAACGCTCGCGCGACACGAAGAATGCGACGCCGGCGGAGACGTTTCCGCAGGCGACTCCGCCGTTGTAGGCCGAGCAGCGCAGTCCGTTGCGCTCCAGGTTCTGGCCCTCGCCGAGGACGGGAAGCTCGGAGATCGGGCCCTTGCGGCTTCCCCGGGGCCCGGATTCGGCTTCCTGCTGTGTGACGCCGGAGCGGCATTCGCCGTAGCCGGCGCGCTCCGGGGTGAGCAGCGCGGCGCCGCCGAGGTAGCCCAGGCCCGTCCCGCCGCAGTCGTCCGTGATGTCCTTCGCGGCCGGCGCGGGGTAGGCCGCCAGTTCGCAGTGCGCCACCGGGACGGTCGCCAGCTTGTTGTTGGCGGGGTCGGCGTAGCCGTTCTGCTCATACGGCAGGTTCACGTGCTCGCCGCGGGCCGATGTCAGGGAGCAGACCACGTTCCGGTCATCGGTGACAAAGCTGAGGATGTCCTGGCCCGCGGCATATGTGGCCGCATCGGCGAGCGGCGCCTGCCTGAGCTGCTCGAGGGCTGGCAGCGGTGCGGGCGGGACATAGTCCGGGTCCTTCTGCGTGACGGTGCACGCCGTGGCCGCCAGCAGGATGAGGGCGGCCAGAATCCCCAGAAGTGTCCGTCGCATGGGCTCCATTATGCCTGCAGGGACGGCGTGCACCGGCGGCTGCCGGCGTCAGTCCCGATGCCGGGTGCTTCCGGGTGCCTGCGTCAGCCCGCGACGGCGGCTTTGATGACCTCGACGGCGGCGCCGACGCTGTCGTCGGCCTCGAACTGCCCCCGCATCGCCTGCGCCCGTTCCCGCCAGGCCGGATCACCCAGCACGGTGTCGACGGCGGAGCGGATCGCAGCGGCGCTGGGGTTCTCAGTCTTCAGGTTCACCCCGACGCCGGCGTATGCCACCCGGGCGTTGACGTCGCTCTTGCCCTCGTTGAGTCCCGCCGTCACCAGGGGAACCCCGTGGGACAGGCTCAACAGCACCCCGCCGAATCCGCCATTGGTGACAAAAACGTCCGTGAAGGGAAAAACCCGGGCAAAGTCGACGTAGTCCTCGACGACCACGTTGGGCTGCGGATACCGCCGTCGCAGAGCTTCCGTGTTCGCACCGCCACTCGCCACGACGATAAGGGAGTCCGTGTCCTTCAGCGCCTCAATGGTGGGGATGATCAGTTTGGCCGGGTCCCTGTTGTCAACGGTTCCCTGGGTGACGACGACGGTCCGGCGGTAAGTCCCCTGCGCCGCCGTCGGCTGCCGGGCGTCCGCGGCCGGAGCGCTGGCCGCGGCCGGGCCGGTCGCGGCGGCCGGGTCGGTGGCAGATCCTGCCCGGTGTGGCAGCAGGGCGCCGACGTAGTGGACTTTCGGGTTGATGTTCCGCCGCGGGAAGTCCAGGGACGCGGTGCCCGTCTGGATGATCGCGTGCGACCACCGGTAGGTCTCGTCGGTGATGGGGGTCCCCCGCGGTGTCCGGAGGCCGTAGCCCCGGAGCTGCCGCGCGTAGCTGGTCCGCGCCGGCTTGGTGACGATCTGCTCCGAGACCAGCCGCGCGCCGGCATGGAGGATCTTGTCGGCCGGGGTCCGCGCCGGGGAGAAGCCGAAGAACAAGGGCGGGACCAGCGGGTCGCTTTCCATGTTGCCGATGGCGACGACGCTGACCACCGTTTTGCCCAGCACCACGGCGACGAGCCGCTGGATGAACATGCTGCTGTCCATCACGACGGCGTCGAACGGGAAACGCTGGTGCACGTCCCGGATGTCTTCGAAGAAATTCGTGACGTTGCTGGCGAAGATCCGTTCCCCGTCGAACCGGATGGCCATCGGTCCCTTGAGTTTGGCGCGCTGCGGGTAGAGCTCGTTGAGGTTGTCCCCGGTGTGCTCGATTGCGCGGTCGAACGGGTAGTGCGGGATGCCCAGCTCGTCCAGTCTGCCGGCGAGCGTGCGGCCGGTATACCAGCCGACCTCGTGGCCCTCGGTCTTCAAACGGACGCCGATGCCGGTCATGGGATTGAAGTGTCCGGCGATGGCCTGGCTGGCCAGCAAAACCTTCATGCCTGAGTTTAGGCGTCGAGCCTGGTCAGCGGGGCGTACCGGAGCAGGAGCCGCTTTTCGCCGATGCTGAACTTCACCTTCGCGACCATTTTGTCCCCCGCGCCCTCGACGGCCAGCACGGTGCCGTTGCCGAAGCTCGTGTGGTTGACCTTGTCGCCCACGCTGACGGCGACGATTTCCTTCTGCGGCTGCACACGGTTCTTGGCGATGGCGGCGGGAACGTCAGCGTTGAAGCCGGCGGACGGGCTGGCCTCGGTCCCGCGCGCGGTGCCGGCTCCCCAGAAGGATCCGCCGTACCGGCTGGAGCCGATGGAGGCGCCGCCGCCCCAGCCGCCGGCCTGCCGGGTGGAGCCTTCGCGCTTCCACTCGACCAGCTCGGCCGGGATTTCCTCGATGAACTGGCTGGCGGGGTTGTACTGGCTCTGGCCCCACATGCTGCGCACCTCGGAGCGGGTCAGGTAGAGGCGTTTCCGGGCCCGGGTCAGGCCCACGTACGCCAGCCGGCGTTCCTCGGCGAGTTCCTTGGGGTCGGTGGCGGAGCGCTGGTGCGGGAACAGGCCGTGCTCCATGCCGGTCAGGAACACCACCGGGAACTCGAGTCCCTTGGCCGTGTGCAGGGTCATCAGGGTGACGACGCCGAGCCGCTTGGCTTCGGCGACGGCGGCGGCCAGCTGGTCGGGGGACCCGGCCGGGGCGTCCGGGATCTGGTCGGCGTCGGCCACAAGGGAGACCCCCTCTAGGAAGGCCCCGAGCGAACCCTCGGGGTTGTCGCGCTCGTATTCACGCACGACGGCGACGAGTTCCGCGAGGTTTTCCACCCGAGACTCGTCCTGCGGGTCGGTGCTGGAGCGCAGGGTGGCGAGGTAGCCGGTCTGTTCCAGGACGGCCTCCAGGGCAGCGGCCGCGCCTGATCCGGAGGCGACCTCGGCGAGGTCGTCGAGCAGTTTCACGAAGCCCTGGACCGCGTTGACGGAACGGGTGGCCATGCCGGGCGCCTCGTCGGCGCGGCGGGCGGCGGCCATAAACGAGATCCGGTCCCGCTGTGCCAGGGAGGCCACGGCGCCTTCGGCCCGGTCGCCGATGCCGCGTTTGGGCTCGTTCAGGATGCGGCGCAGGTTGACGTCGTCGTCCGGGTTGACCAGGACCCGGAGGTAGGCGAGCGCGTCCTTGATTTCCTTGCGCTCGTAGAACCGGGTGCCGCCGACCACCTTGTACGGCAGTCCGACGCGGACCAGGACATCCTCGATCGAGCGGGACTGGGCGTTGGTGCGGTAGAAGATCGCGACGTCGCCGGGGCGCAGGTCGCCCTCGTCCTGCAGCCGGTCGATTTCCTTGGCGATGAACTGGGCCTCGTCGTGCTCGTTCTCGCCGACATAGCCGACGATCTTTTCGCCGTCGCCTTCCGCGGTCCACAGCCGTTTCTCCGGCCGGTTGGGGTTGCGGGAGATGACCGAGTTGGCGGCGCTGAGGATGGTCTGGGTGGAGCGGTAGTTCTGCTCGAGTTTGATGGTGCGGGCGTCCGGGTAGTCCTTCTCGAACTCCACGATGTTGCGGATGTCGGCGCCGCGGAAGGCGTAGATGGACTGGTCCGAGTCGCCGACGACAGTCAGCTCGGCCGCGCCGGGGCCTTCGCCCACGATCTCGCGCACCAGCGCGTACTGGGCGTGGTTGGTGTCCTGGTATTCGTCGACGAGAACGTGCCGGAAGCGGCGGCGGTAGGACTCGGCGAGCGCAGGGAAAGCGCGGAACATGTAGACCGTCTCGGCGATCAGGTCATCGAAGTCCATGGCGTTGGCCTGGCGCAGCCGCTGCGTGTAGCCCTTGAACACTTCGGCGACGGACTGTTCGAAAGGGTCGTTGTAGTTGGCGCTGGAGGAGTAGCTGTCCGCGTCGATCAGTTCGTTCTTGAGCGCCGAAATCTTGTGCTGGATCGCCTTGGGGGCGAAGCGCTTCGGGTCGATGTCCAGGTTCTTGGCCACGAGGGTGATGAGGCGCAGCGAGTCAGCGGAGTCGTAGATGGAGAAGTTGGAGTTCAGGCCGACGTTCTTGGCTTCGCGGCGCAGGATCCGGACGCAGGACGAGTGGAAGGTGGAGACCCACATGGTCTTGGCCCGGGGGCCGACAAGGGCTTCGACCCGCTCCCGCATTTCGGCGGCAGCCTTGTTGGTGAAGGTGATGGCCAGGATCTCGCCGTGGTGCGCGCGCCGCGTGGCGATCAGGTAGCCGATCCGGTTGCTGAGCACGCGGGTCTTGCCCGAGCCGGCGCCGGCGACGATCAGCAGGGCGCTGCCGGCATGCTTGACGGCCTCTTCCTGCTGCGGGTTCAGTCCCTCGAGCAGCTCGGCCGCGCCCGGGAGCCGGTGGTGCTCCGCATCCCCTGCCGGATTGTGCCCGTGGCCGCCGTGGGGCCCGGAATTTCCCGCGGAGTGCAGGGTCGCCGTCCCCGTTCCCGCGGGCGCTTTCGTGCTCGCCGCCGTCTTCGTGGCAGCTTGGAAGGGTCCGTCGGCGTAGGGGTCAAACAACATATCCATGGTGTTAACAAGTCTAGGCGGTGCCACAGACACCGGCGTCCGCCCCCTCGGGACATGCCCTCCCCTGCCCGCGGCCACTGGACAGAATGCCCCTATGTCCATGCCCCGCCGCCAACAATGGGCATGTCCCCCGGCCTTCACAGCGCCCCCTGCCGGACATGCCCTCCCCCGACCTGGGCCGCTGGGCACAAGGCCCGTATGTCCATGCCCCGCCGCTAACAATGGGCATGTCCCCCGGCGGGCGAAGCGAGGACTGGGCATGTCCCGAGGGCGGGCGTGCTCTCCGCCCGGATCTACCCTGCGGAGCCGGATTCCAGGGCGGCGCGGAGTTCCCGGACCGCCCTCGTGCCTCCGGCGACGAACCAGTCGAGTCCGTTGACCCGGACGACGTCGGCGGCGCCGCCTGCCGCAAGGACAATCGCCTTGCCCGGCAGCCAGTCCCATTCCGGGCAGCTGTGCTGGAACCAGCAGCCCAGTCCGCCGTCGGCCACCCGGCTGAGGTCACAGGACCCGGAGCCGAACATGCGCAGCGCGGCGGCGGAGGTCGCGGCGGCGTGCCAGGGCATGGCGCACATCGGGTCGGCGAGCCAGGTTGGGTGGATGTAGGTCGCGGCGCCGAGTTCGGCTAACGGGGTGTTGGAACGACCGCCCGGAACGCCGTCCGGCCCGAAGGTGGTCAGGCGTTCGCCGTTGAGCGTGGAGGGGCGGCCTGTGCCGCCGAGCCAGAGTTTGTCCTCCTCCGGCTGGTAGATCCCGCCGAGCAGCACTCCGGAGGAGTCCTTGAGGGCAATGGCGGAGCACCAGTACGTGGAGCCGTGCAGGAAGTTGTAGGTCCCGTCGACGGGGTCGATCACCCAGGTCCTGCCGCTGGTGCCCGCCACGGAGGCCCCCTCTTCGCCGAGGATGCCGTCGTCGGGCCGGCAGCGCTGAAGCTGTTCGAGCACATAGGCCTCAGCCGCGTGGTCCGCGGCGGTGACGACGTCGGACACGGATGTCTTTTGCCGGCCTTCGAGCCCGGCCTGCCGCATAAGCAGCGCCAGGGTCCCGGCCTCGCGCACGAGGGCCTCGGCGAGCTGATAGTCGTCCAGGGCGGGGTTGAGTTCAGCGGTGCTGTGCCGGCCGAGCCGGTGCTTTCCTAGTTCGGTCACGCGCTCCAGCCTATCGGCGCCTGCCGGCAGTGAACAGGCGGCAGTCCGACCGGCGTTCGGCCCGCGCCGGCCGCCCGGTCGGCACGGGCGATAATGGTGCCATGGCCAAGACACCCGCACAGCGAATGAAGAAGCACGGCGCCAACGCCGTCGTCCCCCAGCATCATCTGCCGTCGGTGATCAACCCCAGCACCAGCCGGACCCCGCAGAAGGCCCAGAACAACAGCAACCTGATCCTGATCGCCGGGGTCGTGGTGAGCCTGTTCCTGTTCTGGTACGTCCACCTACTCACCCTGAACCAGCTCACCCAGCTCAGCGGCGGCCTGGCCATGCCGGACTCCCTGGTCGGGGGCTTCGACCTGGGCTTTGTGGAGCAACTGCGCCTGGCGATGGACGAGGCCGCCCGCGGCCAGCTGAACTATGTGCATAAGACGGCGGGCACCCTCTTCCCGCTGATCTTCGGCTTCACCTGGCTGCTGCTCATCGGCACGAACGTGGCACACAAGGGGCTGCGCTGGGCGCTGTGGGCCGTGCCCCTGCTGTTCGCGGCCGTCCGGCTGTGGGGCAACGCGGCCATTGACTCGCTAATGTCCGCGGACACGGTCGACGCCGGCCAGGTTGCCCTGGCCTCGGGGCTCACCGTCGCAGGCTGGGTGCTGCTGGTGCTGAGCCTGGTGGCTGGCGGCGCCGCGGTGTTGCTGGGTCGCAAGCGCGCCTCCGCCGCGGCCCCCACCGCGGGACATGCCCAATCCTAGGCAGAGCCACTGGACATAGTCCTGTTATGTCCATCCGCCGCCGTGGTACCCGAAGGGCATCACCGACGGCTCCGACTTCGGGACATGCCCAGTCCCTAACCGCCGCTGGCGGGCACGATCCTACTACGTCCAGCCGTCTCCGGGGCTCGGAGGGACATCCCCCACTCGGAGGGCGCCACGGGGACCGCGACACCGCTCACCCCGGGCCGGATCACGCCTCATTGGAAAGATACTCCCGAGCCTGGTCTGCACGCTGTTGTGCCCCCGAAGCCTCAAAATGCTCCACGGCCTTGAGCAGATGCCTCTGGGCCGATTCTCGATTTCCCATTGAAGCATTTGCCCGCCCTAGCAATAGGCCGGCCTCCCCCAGAATCTGTGGCGAAGGATTTTCCGCTTCAACAAAGATTTCTTCCAGCAAATCAACGGCCGCGGCGTAGTCGCCCGCCAAGAAGTTCCAGTGCCCACGATTGAGCTTCAAAAGGAGGTAATCGTTCGCGCTGCCTCCGATGACATCCGTAGCCAATTCCGCTCGTTCGATGCAGCGGAGCGTGTCTGCGTCTGAGACATCCGCTGCAAGCCGCATAGCCGCTGATGCCTTGTTGAACTTGGCCCAGACATCGAGGTTTCTCGTCGGAGAGAAAGTGTCAGCTGCCAGCTCGTGGTAATACAAGCCCTCCGCCACTTTGCCACAGAGGAAAGCCACATTCCCGATCACCCAGTAGGCCTTGCCCAGCAGCTGTTCATCGACTTCTGCCGATATCGCATTGGCGAGATTGAGGCTTTCAGCCCACGCTTCGTGGAGCTGCCCGCTGTCCCCTAACGCGGAAATGAGAGCCAGCCCAGCTGTTACGTTCACTTCAATATCAGCCTCATCCTGCACCAACTCCGTTGCGGCTCGGGCTTCGGCGGCCGCAACATCCAACAGGCCGGCGCCCTGACATGCTTTGGCCCTCAGAATGTGGACCTGTGCCTGGAGCTGCGGTGTGGTGGATCCTGACGCGACAAGGGTACCGGAAACTTCGGCGCTTGCCTCGAATTCGCCAGCCGCCAGGAGACACTCAGCTTGGAGAAAGGTCATGTTCCACCAAGCCCTGATCTGGCCGTCGCTCAGTGCAATCACCGCAGCTTTCCGGGCACTCCGGGCTGCCTCGCCGAAATCGTGGCCAGCCCGGTAGTCCCGTGCTTGAAGCTCAGCCGCCACATATGTCGCGGAAACAGAATTTTGTTGCATGATCCAATTATCCTTTGCCGCGAGGGTGAAGTTGGACCAAACTCGCAAGCCAGTTAGTCGCAGTATTGGCGCAGTAGTGACTCAGGAGCGCACGTTAACACAAGGATTGTCTTACTTCGAAGAATTGTTAGGTCATGGCGTGTCGAATGCCCCTATACTGAACTCGCATAACATGAGTCACATCAGCCTCTTACGTATCTGGAGTCCTACATGAAAAAGACCCTCGCAACACTTCTTGTCGCTGGCGCGCTGGCCGTCACGGGCCTTTCCGCGACTACAGCAATCTCAGCAGCCGGTGGAAACGCCGCCCAGGGCTCCGTCGAAGCCGTCAACTGGTGGCCCGACACCGTCAAGCCGACGGTGAACTGGTGGCCGGACGCCAACCTGAGCGTCTAAGGCTGGGACGTAGAAAAGTACGGCGGGTACTGGAAGGCAACTTCCGGTACCCGCCTTTCTTGTTTAACACCCGCGAACAAAGGCCTGAACAAAGGAAATGACGGGCGGCTGAGTCTACTCCCCCGCCGCCCTGGGACTAATCAGCGCCTCGATCTGCGCCGCTGGAACGGGCCGGCTGAAGTAGTAGCCCTGCCCGCTCGAGCAGCCCAGCCGGACGAGTTCCGCGGCCTGCTCCGCCGTCTCGATGCCCTCGGCAATCGCCGTGAGCCCGCAGGCATGGATGAGATGCAGCACCGCCGCGACGAAATTGCTCTGCTCCTCGTCCGAGCCCAGCCCGGCGATCAGGCTCTTGTCGATCTTGACCACGTTGACCGGCAGTTTCCGCAGGTAGCTGATGGAGGAGTAGCCGGTGCCGAAGTCATCGATTTCGAGCTGCACCCCCAGCCGCCGCAGCCCGCTCAGGGAGTACTGGTCCACGTCCCCGCCGTTGACGGCCATTGACTCCGTGAGCTCGACAATGAGGTTGGCGGCGTCCACCCCCGTTTCCCGGAGGATGTCGCGGACGTGATCGATCAGGTCGAGGTTCTGCAGCTCGGTCGTGGAGATGTTGACACGGACATTGAAGGCGGCGTCCACGTTCAGCTCCTGCTGCCAACGCCGCAGCTGGCGCACGGCATTCCGCAGGACCCAGTGGCCCAGGTCCACGATCATCCCCGTCTCTTCAGCCAGCGGGATAAACGAATCGGGCATCAGCAGGCCGCGCTCCGGATGGTTCCAGCGCACCAGCGCTTCAACGCCTTCGATCCTGCCGGTCGCAAGTTCCACCACCGGCTGGTAGTGCAGGGTGAGCTGGTCCTGGTGGATCGCCTCCCGCAGTTCGGTGATCAGGACGCTCTGGAGCCTGCGGGCATAAAGCAGTGCCGGTTCGAACACCTTGATGCTGCTGTGCGGCTGAGCCTTGGCGGCGTACATCGCCGTGTCCGCTTCCATGACCAGATCGTCGACTGACTGACCCGGCTCCGCGACACGCAGCCCGATGCTGGTGCCGCAGGTGATGCGCAGGTCCCCGATTTCAAGGCCCTCGCCGAGGGCCTTGAGGATCCTGTTGGCGACCCGGCGGGCCCTGACCAGGTTGGACTTCGGCAGCATCACGGCAAACTCGTCGCCGCCGAGACGGGCGACCGTGTCCGTGTCGCGGACGGCCTGCTGCAGCCGCCGCGAGATCACCCGGAGCACGTCGTCGCCGGCGCTGTGGCCCAGGGTGTCGTTGATGCCCTTGAAGGAGTCGAGATCGAGGACCAGCAGTGCCGGCGGCAGTTCGCCCCGGCTTGTCTCGGCAAGGGCGTGGCTCAGGACCGAGTTGAGCGCCGTCCTGTTGGCAAGCTGGGTCAGCGGGTCGGTCAGCGCCATCCGTTCGAGCTCGACCTGGGCCTCGCGCAGCATCGCCGTTCGGCTTTCGACGCGTTCCTCGAGTTCCTGGTAAATGGTCTGCAGGTCATCTGCCATCAGGTTGATCCCGGCGATAACCGCGGCGACGTCGTCCCGGGCACCGGAGTGCGGAATCCGGGTGGTCAGGTCGCCGCCTGCAATTCGGACGATGCCTTCCACGAGGGCGTGAAGCCGGGGGTCCGGCGGATCAGTGTTCACTCGTGTACTGCCCTAACCAGTCGATGGCCTCAGCCTCGGAGAGAAAGAACTGCGCCGGGATGGTCTCGGTCTTCGACCGCAGCAGGTAGTGCGCGATCACGCGGTCGACGGGGCTTTCCCCCACAAGGGCAAAGGCGGACGCCGCGATCGAGGTGCTGTAGACGTGCCGCGCCTCCACACTGACACCCACCACACCCGTGATGACCAGCAGCACAGGCACACGCCGGCCGTTGGCGAGGGCCCGGACCGCTGCCCCGGCTACGCGGGCCTCTGGGCCCTCGATTTCCTCGTTGGCGGGAAGCGCGACTTCGATGATGCCGCCCTCGCGCAGGCGGACGCCGATCGGGACAGGCCCGAGAGTCGTCACTCCCGCGCCGTGCGCGACGTCGGGAACGGCGTGGTGCGCGACGTCGGGAACTGCTTCGTGCGCAACGTCAGGCTCTGCTGTGATGAGTTCGCCGGGTCCGGCGGTGGCCTCGATTGTCATCGGAACTCAGCCCGGCGGCAGGTCGGCACAACCAGTTCGAAGGCGCGGCCGGGACCGTCGTGGCGGGCATCGACGTCGCCCAGGCCCGCGAAGGCTGTCGCTGCATTAGAACGCCGCAAGACTCGCTGATCAGACATTCGTCCCCATTTGGACTCCACAATCGGCCATTCGCCATGCGCTGGAGTTCCGACGCGCATGCTGCACCGGAATGTTCCGGCGAATGCCCTCATGATAATCGAAGGTGCGCCTCCCATGAGACATGAGACACCCCCGAACCGCGGTGCCGTCAGATCAGGAACCCGGCGTCAGGCTGTCCCCGGCCCCCAGGCCCCGCCGGCTCCCGCGGCCTGCGCAGCTCCCGCGGCCAGTGTGGCCTTCCGCACGCGGCGTTCGCTCCCCACCCGCTGGGCAACCACCAGTCCGACGGCGGCGGTGCCGATCGTGATGGGGTAGCCCATCAGCCGCTCCAGGGTGCCGGGCTCAGGCACGGCCATCCCGGTCACCCCGCCGGCGATCAGGGCCCCGAGGGACACCACGCCGCAGGCAAGGATGGGCCAGCTCAACGGTGTCTGCCGGAGCCAGAGCCAGGCCAGCAGCACCAGCGCCAGGCTACCGGCGGCGAAGTACAGGATGGCTCCCACCGCGTGCCACACGGAGCCGGCGTCCTCCGGGACCAGCCCCACCAGGACGGTCCCGGCACCGGCGGCGGCGGTGAGGGCGCGCGCGGCGACGGCGGCCGCCCACGTAACCCGGCTGGCCGGTGCCAGCGCGAACCGCGCCCCGGGCCGCGCCGCCGTGCACAGCAGCGCCGTCCCGAGCAGCAGCGCGCCGACCATCATGCCGATGCCCTGGACCACAAACGAGGCGTTCATCAGCACGTGCGCCGGCGAGCAGACGTCCCGGCCGTCGAAAACGCCGCAGCCCGTCGCGCCCAGGTCGCTGATGTACCCGGTCCGCCGGCTGTACGGCTGCTGCCCCGCCCACGCGCCGATCACGGCGGCCTCCGCCACGAAATACTGCAGCACGCTGAGCAGCGCCAGCGCCCCGGCGTAGAACCGGGTGGACGGCATGGCTGGGATGTAGATGATGTCCTTGGACGGCGAGTCGGCTGCGGCGGTCATGCCAAGAGCGTAGTACGGCCCCTCACCTTGTATGCTTATATCCGTGTCCGAACGGGCCGGCCCGCGGCCGTCCAGCACGGATGCCCGCCCTCGTAGCTCAGTGGATAGAGCACGGCTCTCCTAAAGCCGGTGTCGTTGGTTCGATTCCAATCGAGGGCACTTGAATCCCCAGTCCCCGGACGCCGCTCCGGATTTCGACCTCCGCGCCTACCTGCTGGGCACCTGGGCCGTGGAACGAACCCTGCTGGACCGGTCCACCGGCACCCGGGGGACCTTCACCGGCGTCGTGCGCTTTACCGCAACGGACGACGACGGCGGCCTCCGCTTCCGCGAAGAGGGCACCGTTTCCTGGGCCTCCGTCCCCGGCGGACCGGCCGGATCGGCCGGCGCACCGTTCACCGGGCCGGCCAGCCGGGAGTACCTGCTCCGGCCCACGGGCGCACCCGACACAATGGACATGTTCTTCCCCGACGGAAGGCCGTTCCACCGCATGGGCTTCGGCGCGCGGACCAGCCAGGACCAGCACTGGTGCGACCCGGACACTTACCGCGTGAGCTACACCCGAACGGGCCCGGACGAATTCCGCTACGAGTGGGATGTCACCGGCCCGGCCAAGGACCAGCTGCTCACCTCGGTCCTGCGCCGCACCGCGGACGCCGCGGCATGAACCCGCTGATTGTGGTCTCCGCGGTCTGTGTTTTCGACGAGGCCGGACGCCTGCTCACCGTGCGCAAACGCGGCACGGACAAGTTCATGCACCCCGGCGGCAAGCCCGAGACGGGCGAGACGGCGGCGCAGACGGCCGCGCGGGAGCTGGCGGAAGAAGTCGGGATCGTGCTCGCGGCCGACGAGCTCGTGCTCCTGGGTATCTGGCTCGCGGACGCCGCCAATGAGGCCGCGACGCAGATCCAGGCCACGGTCTTCACGGCCCCGGGCGTCTGGAATGCCCGTCCCTCCGCGGAGATCGCCGAGATCCGCTGGCTGGACCTGGCCGCGGAGCTGCCGGACGACCTCGCCCCGCTGCTCACCGACCACGTCCTGCCTGCCCTCTGGGGCCAGCCGGGCTAGTACAGCTAGTGCCCGGGAACGGCCTCTTCCGCCACGGCGCTGGCCTCGGCGAACTGGGTCCGGTAGAGCTCCGCGTAGCGGCCCTCGGCGGCCAGCAGCTCGGTGTGCGTTCCGCGCTCCACGATCCTGCCGTCCTCCACCACCAGAATGGCATCGGCGGCCCGGATGGTCGAGAGCCGGTGGGCGATCACGACGGCGGTGCGCCCCTCGAGCGCGGCGCCGAGCGCCTCCTGGACGGCGGCTTCATTGGTCGAGTCCAGGGCCGCCGTCGCCTCGTCCAGGATCACAACGCGCGGCTGGGCAATCAGCAGGCGGGCAATGGTGAGGCGCTGGCGTTCGCCGCCCGAGAGGCGGTAGCCGCGCTCCCCCACGACCGTGTCCAGGCCGTCCGGGAGCGAGCGGATCATGTCTTCCAGCCGGGCCTGCCGCAGGACGTCCCACATGAGCTCGTCGCTGGCCTCCGGGCGGGCCAGGCGCAGGTTGGAGGCGATGCTCTCATGGAACAGGTGCCCGTCCTGGGTCACCATGCCCAGGGTGTGCCGCATGGAATCGAAAGTGAGGTCACGAACATCCACCCCGGTTCCGGGCACGGCTCCGCCGAAGCGGACCGCACCGGAATCGACGTCGTATAGGCGCGAGAGCAGCTGCGCGATCGTGGATTTGCCGGCGCCCGAGGAGCCCACAAGGGCGACCGTCTGGCCGGGTTCGACCCGGAAGCTGATGCCGTGCAGCACCTCTTCGCCGCCGCGGGTGTCGAGGGTGGACACGTCCTCGAGCGAGGCGAGCGAGACCTTGTCCGCCGAAGGGTAGGAGAAGCGGACGTCGTCGAACTCCACGGACAGCGGCCCGGCCGGCGAGGACACCGCGTCGGGCTTCTGCTGGATGAGCGGCTTGAGGTCCAGGATCTCGAAGACGCGCTCGAAGCTGACCAGGGCGCTCATGATCTCGACGCGGGCGTTGGAGAGCGCGGTGAGCGGCGCATAGAGGCGGGTGAGCAGCAGCGCCAGCACGACGACGTCGCCCGCGGCCAGCTGCCCCTGCAGCGCAAGGAAGCCGCCGAGCCCGTAGACCAGGGCCAGGGCCAGCGCCGAGACGAGCGTCAGGGCGGTCACGAAGGTGAACTGCAGCATGGCAGTGCGGATGCCGATGTCCCGCACGCGCCCGGCGCGGACGGCGAACTCCCGGGATTCCTCGTCGGGGCGGCCGAAGAGCTTCACCAGGGTGGCGCCCGGGGCGGAGAACCGCTCGGTCATCTGGGTGCCCATGGACGCGTTGTGCTCGGCGGCCTCGCGACGCAGGTCGGCCAGCTTGGAGCCCATCCGGCGGGCCGGGATCAGGAAGATCGGCAGCAGGATCATGGCGAGCACGGTGATCAGCCAGGACTTCCCCAGCATCACCACGAGGGTCAGGGCGAGGGCCACGACGTTACTGACGACCCCGGACAGGGTCCCGGCGAAGGCCGACTGGGCGCCGATCACGTCGTTGTTCAGCCGGCTCACCAGCGCCCCGGTGCGGGTGCGGGTGAAGAACGCGATCGGCATTTTCTGCACGTGGTCGAAGACCTTGGTGCGCAGGTCCACGATCACGCCTTCGCCGATGGTGGAGGACAGCCAACGCGTGACGAGTCCCAGCCCGGCTTCGGCGACCGCCACGACGGCGATCAGCACGGCCAGCCAGACCACGACGTCGGTGGCCGCACCGGCGATGATCGCGTCCACGACCTGGCCGGCGAGCACGGGGGTGGCGACGGCCAGCACGGCCATCACGATCGAGAGCAGCACGAAGGCGATCAGCTTGCCCTTGTGCGGGCGTGCGAAGCTGAACACACGCTTGAGCGTCTCCTTGGAGAACGGTTTCGAGCCGCTCGAGGCGCGCGTGATGTTGTAAAGGGAGCTCCAGGCCACCCGGTCCATGCTCATGTGTTGTTGCCTTTCGGGGCGGTGTGGCCCAGGAGCTCGGTGACGACGCCGTTGTCCACGTTCCAGCGCGCGTCGAGGCGCACGTTTTCCAGCAGCCTGCGGTCGTGGGTGACCAGCAGCAGGGCGCCGTCGTAGCCTTCGAGGGCTTCCTCGAGCTGTTCGATGGCCGGAAGATCCAGGTGGTTGGTGGGCTCGTCGAGCACCAGCAGGTTCACGCCGCGGGCCTGCAGCAGCGCCAGCGCAGCCCGGGTCCGCTCCCCCGGCGACAGGGAGTCCACCGGCCGGGAGGTGTGGTCTGCCTTGAGGCCGAATTTGGCCAGCAGGGTCCGGACCTCGGCCGGGGTCTGGTCCGTGAGCACGGCCTCGACGGCGTCGGCCAGTTTCAGCGGGCCGGCCAGCAGCCCGCGGGCCTGGTCGATCTCGCCCACGGCCACGGAGGCGCCCATGGAGGCGTCGCCGGAATCGGGCCGCTGGAGGCCCAGCAGCAGGCGGAGCAGGGTGGACTTGCCGGCGCCGTTGGGGCCGGTGATGCCGATCCGTTCGCCGGCGTTGAGCTGCAGGTTCACCGGCCCCAGGGTGAAGTCCCCCTGACGGACGACGCCGTCGCGGAGCGTCGCCACGACGGCGCTCGAACGCGGTGCCTGGCCGATGCTGAACTGCAGCTGCCACTCCTTGCGGGGTTCGTCGACCTCGTCCAGCCGGGCGATGCGCGATTCCATCTGGCGGACCTTCTGGCCCTGCTTCTCGGAGGACTCGGTGCTGGCCGCGCGCCGGATCTTGTCGTTGTCCGGGTTCTTCTTCATGGCGTTGCGGACACCCTGGGAGCTCCACTCGCGCTGAGTGCGGGCCCGGGAGACCAGATCGGCCTTGGTGTTGGCGAACTCCTCGTAGCGTTCCCGGGCATGCCGGCGCGCCACGGCCCGCTCCTCGAGGTAGGCCTCGTAGCCGCCGTCGTAGACCGCTACGGAGTTCTGCGCGAGGTCCAGCTCCACGATGGTCGTCACGCAGCGGGCGAGGAACTCGCGGTCGTGGGAAACCAGCAGCACGCCGCCGCGGAGTCCCTGCACGAAGGCCTCGAGTTTGGCCAGCCCGTTGAGGTCCAGGTCGTTCGTGGGTTCGTCCAGGAGCACGATGTCGAAGCGGCTGAGCAGCAGCGCTGCGAGCGCCACGCGGGCAGCCTGCCCGCCGGAGAGCCCGGTCATTTCGGCGTCCTGGCCCACCTCCAGGCCGAGGTCGGCCAGGACGGCCGGGATGCGATCGTCCAGGTCCGCGGCGCCGGAGGCCATCCAGCGGTCGAACGCGAGGGAGTAGTCGTCATCGGAGCCGGGGGCGCCGCTGCCAAGGGCATCCGCCGCGGACTCCATGTCCAGGGTGGCCTGCGCGCAGCCGGTGCGCCGCGCGATGTAACCGGCCACCGTCTCGCCGGCGATCCGTTCGTGTTCCTGGGGCAGCCAGCCCACGAAGGCGTCCGCCGGGGCCAGGCTGATGGAGCCTTCCTGCGGCTGGTCGACGCCGGCCAGGAGCCGGAGCAGGGTGGATTTGCCCGCTCCGTTGGCGCCCACGACGCCGACGACGTCGCCGGGCGCGACGGTGAGGGAGAGTTTGGAGAAGAGTGTGCGGTGGTCGTGACCACCGGAGAGGTCCTTGGCAACAAGGGTTGCAGTCATTGGTCCATTCTCTCACCGCGGCCCACAGCAGACCGCCACAGGGCGTTCCGGGCGCCCGCCGGCCGCCGGGCATAAGAGAACCCGCCGGTCCGGACTTGGGGGGTGTACGGACCAGCGGGTTCGAGCATTTAGCATAGTTGAATCAGCACGTCCCGTAAAATCACCCCTGTCACCGCTCCACCGAACTTCAGAAGCCGCACTTCCATTCGACTCTGCAGGAAGCCGTAAATGCCCTTACCCGCCAAGGCGTTTCAACACTGGCTCCATGTCGTTGCCCCCAACGCGAGCACAGCCGACATCTGCAGGATCTCCGGGATCAAGCGCACCACGCTCGCCCAGCAGCTTGTGCGCGGCAAGGTCGCGGAAAGCACCCTCGTCAGCATCAGCCGGGCCCTCAAGCGCAGCCCCCTGGCAGACCTTGCCTCGTTCGACAGCTATGCGGAACTCGCCGGGCGGCCGCTGCCGCCCACTCCCGCCGAACTCGTCAGCCAGATTGCCACCATGGACCTGCTGCGGGCCGTCATCTCCCGCTCGGCCCCGGCCTACGGCGGCTACGGTGACGACGGCAGTGCGCTGACGCCGGCGCTCGCCCCCGCACCGCACGCCACCTCGGTCCGGAACTGGGTGGACGCGATCGACGACGGCGAACTGCGGCACCGGGTCTCGGACGCCACCGGGGTCGCGCCGCAGAACTATTCGGCCCAGTTGACCGCCAACCGGCTCTCCCCCGAGTTGGCGGTCGCAACCGCACGCGCCGCTGGCGTAGGATTCACGGGCGGACTCGTCGCTACGGGGTTGCTGACAGAAGCCGAGGCCGGCTGGCCGCCGGAGGCCAAGCAGGCCGCCCTGGATGCCTTGTCCGATGGCGAACTCACGGCCCTGGCCGGGGAGCGGCTGCAGGCCCTCGGCAAAACCCTGCGCCGCCAGGAACACGAGCAGGAACAAACAAAAAAGATATGGGAGAACCTCGGATGATCGCGATCCTGCAGTGGACCACTTTGGCGGTCTGCGCACTCGTCGCGATCGCGCGGATTCCAAGTGCGCTGCGGGGTGAGAACAGGTCCATTTTCGGCGTCTTCGTGCTGTCCACCGTGGCCATCCTGCTCAGCATCGACGTGAGCTACCGGTCCATCGATGCGTGGCTCGGCTCCGAGAACTATACAAACCTGATCCTTCGTTTCGTCGTCTACGGCACGGTACTGCTGGCCGGCTACCGGATCGCCAAGGCCTTCGCCGCCAGGAAGAGCGTCCGCCTCATCGCCGGCCCCGCGGGCATGGCTGTCCTCGCCGTCATAGGCATCGCCACCGTGATTCTTTTCCTGTGGGCTGACACCGCGGGAACCGCCACCGGCTTGAGCGGCGTGCGCGACAGAAGCCCCCAGAATGCGGCACTCATCGAATCCTACGCCGCGGCGGGGCGCTTGTACCCGGCCTACGTTGCCGTGTGCATCCTGCCCGCCACCTTCGTGGCCATGGGTCAGCAACTGCCCAGAACCATCCGCATCGGAGCACTGCTGCTGACGGTCGCATTCGCCGCCATGGCCTCCGGCTCCTTCTTCCCCCTGATCCCGTCGGAAGTTGCATACCTTCAAGCCGTCATCAATTACACCGCGGTATTGTGCCTTGCGCTGGGTCTCGCCCTCATCTGGATCTCCAGCCTGATGGCAAAGCGCGAGCTGCGGCTGAACCCCCGATGATCGAGATCCTGCAGTGGACCACGTTGGCGGTCTGCGCTCTCGTCGCGGTCGCGCGGATTCCGAGTGCCCTCCGGGGCGAGAACAGGTCGCTGTTCTTCGTCTACGCGTTCATGACCGTGGCCATCCTCTTGAGCATCGAGGCACCGTACCTGGCCGTGGACAGTGTCCTCGGTGGAACGAACCTGGCCAACCTGCTGCTGCGCTTCATCATCTTCGGCACCGTCTTTGCCCTCGGGCTCAGAATCGCCCGGGGCTTCGGGGCGGACGACGCCCTCCGGCTGATCACCGGCCCGCCCGGAATCGTGTTTGTGGGAGCTGCATCGGTGGCGGTCGTGGTGGTCTTCCTGATGATGGACACGGCAGGATCGTCCGCCGGCCTGATCGCGGTGTACGACAGGGATGTCCGCAACGCGGCGCTCGTGGAGTACTACGGAGCGGCCGGACGGCTCTACCCCGCCTACATCACGCTTGCCCTCTTCCCTGCCATGGTGCGGGCGGTGCGCAGCGGGCTCCCCCGCCTTGTGCGGCTCGGCGCCGGCTTGCTGGCAGTTGGATCCCTGGCTATTACGCTGAGCCTGCTGTCCCCGGTGATTCCTCCGTCACTGGCCTACCTGCGCTTCGTCTTCAGCTACACCGCCATTTTGTGCCTCGTGGTGGGGCTTTCCGTTTTCTGGCTGTCGAAAATTCTGGCCAGGAAGACGCGGAGAGCGCACACTGGCTTGACCGGATAGTAACTGTGAGCCGCGCCGCGGAGCGACGGGGAGAACCCTGATGAGGGCAACGCTGGAATGGGCGACGCTGCTGGTGTGTTGCGCGGCGCTTCTCCTGCGTGTGCCGGACGCAGTACGGGGCCGGAACCGGACTGTGTTCGGCATCCTCTTCCTGGGCACCTTGTGCAGTGTGCTCGCCGTCTCCGAGCTCTACGAGCTGATTGACCGCGCCCTGGGCGGGTGGGACCTCACGAGCCTGATCCTGCGCTATCTCGTCTTCGCGACTGTCCTGCTCGTCGGCCTCCGGGTCACCAGGGGACTCGCCGCTGACCGGGCCCACCAGCTCATTGCCGGAGGAATCGGGCGCTGGGCGCTGGGGCTCGGCTGCCTGGCCGTGACGCTGGCGTTCTTCCTGATGGACAGCTACGGATCACCGGAGGGGCTGCACGCGCAGGCGGCGGACGGCGCAGGGGACGCGGACCTGGCCCCCTGGTTCACGGCTGCCGGACGCACGTATCCAGCCTTCGTTTCACTGGTCCTGGTGGCTCCGCTGCTGGCAGCCGTCAGAAGCCGGCTGCCGCGCCTGGTCAGGGCCGGCGCCCTGCTCGTCCTGCTCGGCGCCGCCTTCGCGGTCCTGAGCCTTCCGGCCGCCCTGACGCCGTCCAGTTGGGCCGGCGCACAGCATTTCGTCAACTACGCGGCGGCCCTGGGCTACGTCGTGGGCCTCGTGGTGTTCTGGTTTTCCGGGCTGATCGCGAGTCCCTCAGGTAACGCTAGGGCAACATTACGTCGGAACCGCGGCTAGGCATTCACAAAATCATTAGACCATGAGAGAATCATGAATGTGTGAAAGCGGCATTCGCTTCGTGAACGGGGACAATCCGTGCGGAGCCGAGGCAGCCGCCCAAGCGCCATTGGGGGGATGAGTGGTAGCGGTCCAACTGGACCGCTCCCACTCAGCCTGTTTAACGGCCCGTTCAGCGCATAAACCTCAACGTCACCAGCTGGAAGGGCCGGAGCGCCAGGTCCACCGAGTCCCCCGCCGCGGTCACTCCCGGCGCAACCGCCGGACGCTCCAGCAGGTCCACCGTGTGGATGCCGTGGAGGGCAAAGCCGGCCGTCACGGTCCCCGTGGACCTCTCCCCCAGCGATTCGTAGACCCGGACGATCACGTCGCCGGAGCCATCCTCGGCGAGTTTCACGGCCTCAACGACCAGGGCCGGGTTGGAGACGGCAATGAGCGGTTCCACGCCATGGGCGCCTTTGACCACGCGCGGGGCCAGATTCGTGCGGTATCCCTCTGCGACGGCATCGGCGATGCTGGCGCCGGGCCGGATGGTGACGTTCAGTTCGTGGCGGCCGCGGTCCGCGGCGGGGTCCGGGAACTTGGGCGCGCGCAGCAGTGAGAGCCGCACGGTGGTGGTCGTCCCGCCGTCGTCCGCCCGGATATTCCGGGTGACGTCATGGCCGTAGGTGGATGAGTTCGTAACTGCCACCCCGTAGCCGGGCTCGGCGACGTGGATCCACCGGTGGGCGCAGATCTCGAACTTCGCAGTTTCCCAGGAGGTGTTGAGGTGCGTTGGGCGGAACACATGCCCGAACTGGGTCTCCGAGGCGGACCGGTCCGCCCGGACGTCCAGCGCGAATCCGAGCTTGAGGAGCTTTTCGCTTTCCTGCCAGTCCACCGCCGTCGAAATCGCCAGGGAGCCGGCGCCCGCCGCCAGCGATATCCGCTGGGTGACCGCCGAGGATCCCGCCAGCCGCTCCACCACAACGACGGCGTCCCGGCCGCGGGATTCCAGCGTCAGGGAACGCGCGCCGGTCAGTCGGACGACGTTGCGCCGGTAGAAGGCGTCGATGTCCCAGGCGTCCCATTCGTTGGGGGTGTCCCGGTGCAGCTCCAGCAGGTTCCCGAACTGCCCGGGCGCGATGGCGTCGCGTCCGCTGGCATAATCCGTCAGCGATGCCAGCAGACCGTCGGCGTTGATGACGGCGCGGATGATCCCGTTGTCCAGGATGTAGCCGCCGCCGGCTTCGGTGGCCAGCACGGGCTGCCCGGCGGGGACCGGCTCGGCCGCGGCCAGCGCGGGGACCCCGTGGCGCGCATGCGGATCGGCGTTGAGCAGGAAGTCAGTGTCCCCGGCGCCCAGTACGGCGGAGGCGGCGTCGGCGATGATCGCTTCAAGCTGCCGGCCGACGGCGGCGTAGTTCCGTTCGGCGTCCTGGTGCACCCAGGCGATGGAGCTGCCCGGGAGGATGTCGTGGAACTGCTGCAGGAGCACCAACCGCCAGAGGCGCTTGAGTTCGTCCGCCGGGTATCCGTATCCGGTGCGCACGGCCGCCGTGGCGCACCAGAGTTCGGCTTCGCGGAGCAGGTGTTCGCTGCGCCGGTTGCCCAGTTTGGTTTTGGCCTGGCTTGTGTAGGTCCCGCGGTGCAGTTCGAGGTACAGCTCGCCGACCCAGACGGGGAGGGCGTCGTATTCGGCTTCGGCGCGGGCGAAGAAGCCGGCGGCCGAGCCGAGTTCCACCTTCGGCGATCCCTCAAGGTCCGCGGTGCGGCGCGCCGCCGCCAGCATCTCCCGGGTGGGGCCGCCGCCGCCGTCGCCGTAGCCGAACGGAACCAGCGAGACCGTGCCCCGGCCGTGGTCCCGGTAGTTGCGCTCGGCGTGGGCGAGTTCCCGGCCGCTGAGTTCCGAGCTGTAGCTGTCCACCGGCGGGAAGTGGGTGAAGACCCGGGTGCCGTCGATCCCCTCCCAGTTGAAGGAGTGATGCGGCATCCGGTTGACCTGGTTCCAGGAGATCTTCTGCGTCAGGAACCACTTGCTGCCGGCGGCCTTGACGATCTGCGGCATGGCCGCCGAATAGCCGAAGGTGTCCGGCAGCCAGGCCTCCTCGCATTCCACGCCGAATTCGGCCAGGAAGAAGCTCTTCCCCTCCAGGAACTGGCGGGCCATGGCCTCGCCGCCGGGCATGTTGGTGTCCGATTCGACCCACATGCCGCCCACCGGGACGAACTGGCCGGTCTTGACTTTTTCCCGGATCCGGCCGAAGAGCTCCGGATACAGCTCCTGGATCCAGGCCAGCTGCTGGGCTGAGGAGCAGGAAAACACGAACCCGGGATCCTCGTCCATCAGTGCCACCACGTTGGAGAAGGTGCGGGCGCATTTGCGGATGGTTTCGCGGACGGGCCACAGCCAGGCGGAGTCGATGTGCGCGTGTCCGGTGGCGAGCAGGTGGTGGGCGGAGGCGTACGCCGGCCGGGCCAGGACGCCGGCCAGGGCCTCGCGCCCGGCTGACGCCGTGCCGGGGACGTCGTCGGGATCCATCACGTCCAGCATCCGTTCCAGCGCGCGCAGGATTTCGTGGCGGCGCGGCAGTTCCATCGGCAGTTCGTGCATCAGGCCGCTGAGGGTCCAGATGTCCTGCTGCAGCTCCCAGACCGTCTGGTTGAGTTCCGCGATGACGATCCGGCCGAGCCGGTACTTCGGCTCGTTGCCGGAGGTTGCTTTGTCGCCGTAGGGGGTCGCCGCGAAGGTCCACCCCTGCGACAGGTCGGGGTTGGCGGCCGCCTCGACGTAGAAGTCGACGGCCATCCCGCCGCCCAGGAGCTTCAGCGGAATGTACTGGTTCCGCGGGGAGATGGCCTTGACGATCGTCCCGTCCGGCCGCCAGGCGATCCCTTCGCATTGAAATCCGGGAAGGTCACTGCTGAAGCCCAGGTCCACAATGACTTCCACCGAGGTGTCCGCTGCCGTGCCCCAGGCGTCCGGGACCTGCCCCTGCAGACGCAGCCACTTGGTGCTCCACGGCCGCCCCCACGCCGCTCCGTGCTCCTGCGGCGTGAACTGCTGCCGGAGGGCGTCCAGGACCGGGACCGGTTCGTCCGGGACGTCCCAGCTGCTCAGGGTCAGCGGAACGCTGCGCGGATAGACTGCGGGCACGATGCGTTCGCGAACAAAGCGGTCCAGCCGGACTTCCGTGAGACGGCGGTCGTCGTGCAATGTGATCCTCTTAGCGCTGCGTGGATGACGCTGAATTGCATCCAGTCGATGGATAAAACTTACTGCGCCGCTGGCCCCCGAGCCAAGTGGCTGTCAGCGGACGCTATCCGCCAAGCCCACGGGCACGCTCACACGGCGGGCTCCGGCATAGACGTTCAGCGACGTGCCGCGGCTGAATCCGGCCAGCGTCATGCCGCTGGCCTCGGCCAGCTCGACTGCCAGGCTCGACGGCGCGCTGACCGCGGCGAGGACGGGAATGCCGGCCAGGGCGGCCTTCTGCACCAGTTCGAACGATGCCCGGCCGGAGACCTGGAGCACGGTTCCGCGCAGCGGGAGCATGCCCTCGCGGAGGGCCCAGCCGACCACCTTGTCCACGGCGTTGTGGCGCCCCACGTCCTCGCGCAGGCACAGCAGTTCCACGGAGCCGTCCTCGGCTATCCGGAACAGGCCGGCGGCGTGCACGCCGCCGGTGACGTCGAAGACGGCCTGGGCTTCCCGCAGCCGGTCCGGCAGAGCCGCGAGCGTGGCCACGGGCACCGTCAGCGGGTCATCGGCGGGGCTGAAATGCGAGGACTTGTGCACGGCCTCGATGGAATCCGTGCCGCAGATGCCGCACGAGCTGGAGGTGTACACGTTCCGGCCGGTGTCCGGGCGGACGACGTCGGGCCTCAGCTGGGCTTCCACCACGTTGAACGTCTGGACGCCGTCCTCGTCTTCCCCGGCGCAGAACCGCAGCGAGACGAGCTGGTCGGGGCTCCAGATGACGCCCTCGGAGACGAGGAAGCCCGCCACGAGGTCAAAGTCGTTCCCCGGTGTCCGCATGGTGACGGAAAACGACAGGCTCCCGATCCGGATCTCCAGCGGCTCCTCCACGGCGAGCACGTCCTCCCGGTGCCGGACCGGGAATTCGAGGGCCTGGGGGGACCCGTCCAGGACATATTTGTGCACCTTGCGGCGCTGCGTGACGCGACCCATCAGGTACTCCTAACCAACATAACTCCATCATGGCAAGCGCTGGGCCGGGTGGCCAGCGCGGGTTCAAAACCGGGTTCAAGACCGGGTGCTACCCCAGCAGTTCGCTCCAGTCCACGGGCCCGCCGGTCCCGGAGGGCTTCCGGGCGGGCCGTTTGGGGGCGGGCTTGTCTTTGGGTGCCGCCGGCTCCGGCAGGGGCGTGCCCCAGGGAAGGGTGAAGGCCGGGACGGATTCCCCCAGCTGGACTCCGTGCGGCGGGACCACCAGGACGCCGTCGGCCGCGGCCAGCCCGCGCATCATTCCCGGCCCGGTATGCTGCGCCGGAGACGCCATGCCGTAGAGGAGCCGGAAGGGCATCAGCCGGGTCCGGCCGGGGTCAGGGTCGATCATGGAGCCGCAGGGCACCTCGGTGACCGGCGGCGGGGCCCGGTGCCCCAGCGCCGCCAGGAGCGGGGCGCCGAGGGTGGACAGTGCCATCATGGCCGCGAGCGGGTTGCCCGGCAGCCCGATGATGAACCTGCCGTCCGGCAGTTCGGCGAGCACGGCCGGATGGCCGGGACGCATCGCGATGCCGTCGATCAGCAGCCGCCCGCCGAGTTCGGCCACGGAACGGCGCAGGTGGTCGGTCCCGGACCGGCCGGTGCCGCCGGTGGTGATGACGACGTCGGCGGGCAACGGTTCGGCGCGGGACCGGACGGGCGGCTGCGGCCCATCGGCAGCCGCGGGTTCGGCCGCCGGGTCGGTGTCCTCGAGCGCGGTGAGCCATTCAGCGTAGCTGTCGCCGATTTTCGTTTCGCCGGCACAGATCCCGCCGAGCATTTCCACGACGCCGGCGAGCTGGGGACCGAAGGTGTCGCGCACCTCCCCCGGCCGGGGGATCCCGGCCGTGACCACTTCCGAGCCGGTGAACACCAGCCGGACGACGGGCTTGCCCAGGACCGGCAGAGTGTCGTGGCCGGCGAGGGCCGCGAGGGCCAGATGGGCGGGGTTGAGCACGGTGCCGCCCTTGATCAGCACTTCTCCGGCGGCGGCTTCCTCCGCGGCTTTCCGGATGTGCTCGCCGTTTCGGGGCTCGCCGGGCTTCGCTCCGCCGCCGAGCTGCAGGAGCGGCAGCCCGTCCTCGTCGGCTGCAATAGTGCCGCTTTCGCTGCGCAGCACGGCCTTCGCTCCGGGAGGGATCAGCCCGCCCGTGACGATCGGGCTGGCCTGGTGCGGTGCCAGCCGCTGGCCGGGTTCGGCCAGGATCCACGGCCCGCTGCCGTTGACGGCCCAGCCGTCCATGGCGGAGGAGGCGTAGTGCGGCATGTCCACCAGCGCCGCCACATCGGCGGCGAGTTTCCGTCCCAGCGCGTCGCGAAGGGCCACGGGTGCGGCGGGGATGGGCGTCGCGCAGTCGAAGGCAAGCTGCCGGGCTTCCTGCCAGGTGTGCGCGAGGTGCCGATGGGGCGCAGGCTCATCCCCCGCGGCAGCTGGACTGCCGTGAGGGGGTGCAGGTGTCATGCTCCGGGGGCTTCGTCGGCCGCGTAGTCCTTGGCCAGTTTCCGGGCGACGCCCATCGCGGCCTGCATCGAGACGGCATCCGTGGCCTGGCCGGAGCCCGAGGCCAGCCCTGCCGCAAAACCGGCAATAAACGTTGTCAACGGCGCCGCAGGGCGCACCACCGAGTGCGCCGCCACCCCGGCCAGGGCCAGGATCTCGTTCACGTCAATCTCGACGTCTTCCAGTTCCAAGGCCTGAAGCAGGGCACGGCACCAGTCTTCGAGTGTTTCATCCTGGCTTTTCACCGTTTGCCTCCAAAGTCGAGTTCAGCGGGGGAACCCCGGGCCGGAGGCCTGGGTTATGGCTGTCGCGGTGATGGCCGTCGAAGCCATGGCCGTTAACCGGGCCAGTCACCCCCAACGCGGAAGCATCGTCCCAAGTATCCACATCATCCGTGGATCCCTTGGGGACGCTGACTTCCCGCACCTCCAGCCTAGCAAGAAGGGCGAATATCGAGGCGTTGTCGAGCTCGCCGCGCTGCCTGGCGTCGGCCACGCACCGTTGTAGCGCAGCCGTGCTATATAGGCCGACCAGGGGCTGCCGGCGGCCGTCAGCAGATACTGCCATCAGCCCGTCGCCCGGAGGGGCTTCCGCGGCGGCTGCCAGCAGTCTTCCGACGGCGGCGTCCGCCCGGGGCATGTCGACGGCGAGGACCAGGGTCAGGGGTGCCGCGGCAGGGTGGCGGGGGTCGCGGCTGCGGTGCCGTTCCAGGGCGGAGATCCCGGCGGCGACGGCGGCGGCGGGGCCGGCGAAGGCCGGCTCCTCCCGGCAGCTCAGCACTCCCTCGGGCAGGGTTCCCGGGTCGGGCCCGACGACGGCGACGGCCACCGCCCCGCGCGCGGCCTGCAGGGCGAGCTCCAGGAGGGTGGCGCCGTCGTGCATCAGACCGGACTTGGGCACACCTCCCAGCCGGGACGACCGGCCCCCGGTCAGAATGACAGCGTCGAATTCCACCGGCCCAGCCTAACTGGCATTAGGTCCTGCCTTGGCGCAGCGGCCGGGGCACGCCGTGTCAGGCAGCGGATTCCGGCAGGAGGAAAGGGTCCCAGGCCGGCGTCGGCTTCTCCAGTTCCTTGATCTGCCAGGTTGTGCCCTTCGGCGGCGCGGGGCTGAAGCCGAGCTTCCACCCCATTTCCCCCGGGGTGTGGTCGCCTTTGGCGTTGTTGCACCGCAGGCAGGCAGCGACGAGGTTTTCCCAGGAATCCGCACCGCCCCTGGATTTGGGCTGGACATGATCGATGGTGTGGGCGGCCTTGCCACAGTAGGCGCAGCGGTGTCCGTCACGGCGGAGCACCCCGCGGCGGCTCACGGCCGTCACGGTGTTGTACCGGGGCCTGATGTAGCGATTCAAGAGAATCACCGAGGGCCGGCCCAGGACGTCCTGCGGCCCGACGACGGGATCGTCGCCTTCCGCCACGACGCTGGCCTTTCCGGTCAGCACAAGGACGAGCGCCCGGCGGAAGGTCACAACCGCCAGCGGTTCATATCCAGCATTCAGAACGAGAGTGCGCATCCGCATACCTCTTCACGGCCGCACCCGCCAGGGGCACGAGGGCCGGCTGCCCTCTGCATGGTCGGGCTATGGATCGACAAAACAAGAGTAAACATGGACATGCCAATTCACCGAATCTTTTTTGCCGGCCCCGCCCGAATCCGCTGAAGTTCACGTCCCGGCAACGCAAAGGACCCCTGCCGAATGGCAGGGGTCCTTGGTGCTGCTAGCAGTTGTTGTCTTAGCCGCCGACGCGGATGAAGACCGGGCCGGAGCCGACGTTGACGCTCTGCAGGGAGGTGGTTCCACCGTTCCAGCCGCCGTGGACGGCCTTGCCGCCGCCGACGTAAACAGCGATGTGGGCCAGGCCCGATCCGCCGTTCGCGTAGTAGGCGAGGTCGCCCGGCAGGGCAGCGGAGGCGCTCACGGTGCGGCCGAGGGACAGGTAACCTGCCGGCCAGCCGTGGTAGTTGATGCCCGCAGCAGCCAGTGAGTTCGTGGCGAGTGCGGTGCAGTCCTGGCCAACGCCGAGCTGGGCGTAGGCGGCAGCGGCGATCGTGGCGCCCATGCCGCTGGCGACGGTCGGAGCCGCGGTGCCGGCGGCCGGGGCTGCGGTGGCGCCGACCTTGGTGCTGGCGGTCTTGGCCGTGTTTGCTGTGGGAGTCTCCTGGACCTTCACAACAGGCTTCGGGGCCTCGACGACGGGAGCCGGCGTGGTCGTGACGGCCGGCTTCTCGAAGGAGATGGCGATCGTCGAAGCGGCCGAGATGGTCGCCGGGGCGGCCGACTGGACTTCGAGGGTGGAAGCGGAGGTGGACTCGCGCTGAACGTTGGCCTCAGCAGCGTTGGCTGCGATACCGCTGGTCAGAACGAGGCCGGAGGCAGCAGCGATAACTGCGGCCTGGCGACCCACGCCACCGGCGTTGTCGCCGACGGCCTTGGCAATGACGGCCAGCGAGTTGGTCTTGGTGACCTCGGCGCGGTGCCGTGCGTTTGCACGAGTAGTCATTAAGTTCTCTCTTTCGTGATCCTGGGTCCACGCTTTTTGGGCGCGGGCTGAGGACGCTCCGGCATCTTGGGGGTACGCCGGATCGCCCCGAAATGGGTTACTTAGCGAAGGGTGTACTGCGAAGACGCGCCAAAAGCGGGAACTGCTTGCAGGTGCATGGCCTGCGGGCCGGACTCAGCAGAGATTGAGACGGCGGTGTGAGATCCATTTCGGGCGCCACAAAGGGCACTGCCGAGGTTGGATTTCAGCGGGCTCGTAAGAGCCGCGCAAGCGCGGTGACGCGCAGCATTGTGGCGTGAAGACACGAAAGTAGCCTCTCCCAATGCCTACGAGGTGAGCTGTCGGATTCGGATGGGAGTCACCCGGCCGCGCTGCTTCCTGGGAAGCTTTTGCGACTTAACCCCAAGGCCTTCAATTTCGAAGGCCAAAATTGGTTCCCCCGCCCCTGCCAGACGATGTCATGCGAACGGACCTTGAGCGGTGGCAGAGCTAGGCAATCCACTCAAGAGCGCCAACTTCGGAAAAGTTGGCGTAGGTCATACGGTACAGCAGTTGGGGCTCAATGTCACATTCAGATCACGGCGTGTCATAAGAATGCGAGAGTGCCCCATCAGCTCTGTTAGAGCCAGCCGGTCGGGTCGACGACTTCGCCGTTGACCATGACCTCGAAGTGAAGGTGGCAGCCCGTGGAGGCGCCGGTGGTGCCGCTCATCGCCACGGCAGCGCCGCGGGAGACCTGCTGGCCCACCTTGACGCTGGCGGAGGACAAGTGGTTGTAGGTGGTTTCCAGGCCGTTGCCGTGGTCGATCACCACACGGTTTCCGCCGCCGTAGGGGTGCCATCCCGTGAAGGTCACCGTGCCGCTGGCGGCCGCCAGGACGGCCGTGCCGCACTGGGCGGCGTAGTCCTGGCCGCGGTGGAACTCCCCCGAGCCGCCGGTGATGGGACTAACGCGGTATCCGAAGGGCGACGCCGTCTTCAGCTGGCCCAGGGGCGCCCCGAGGCTGCCCGAGGAGGCCGCGCGGGTGATGGAGCCGGCCGACTGGGCGCTCAGCAGCTGCTTGAGCTTGCCGTCCGGGTCACTCTGGGTGGTGACGGCGGTGCGGTTGAAGTCAATTTTGGCCTCGGCAGCGGTGACATCCGGCTGGACCGTGGCAGAGAGGGCTCCGGCGGTTGAGCCGGCGTCCATGGCCATAACGGGGCCCGTGGCCGGGACGGTGACGGTGAGGACCAGTCCCGTGGCGGCTAGTGCGATACCGGCCTTTTGCCCCACGCCACTGGCGGCGGCGAAGTCCGTTACCTGGCGGAACGGACTTCGGCGGCCCCGCCGCTCATCGCGGTGCGCGTCACGTGGGCGGTCGGCCTGGACGGCGACGGCCGGACGCGGCTCCGGAGCGGGACCGGTCGCACGGCGGCGGCCCCTGACGATCTGGGTGGTCAAAAACGGTTCCTCTCTGGAGAGCCTGCGGAGTTAGCTGTCGGATTCGGGTCTGAGAGATCAAAGACCCGGTCCGCCGTAGCAAGCATCCAGGCACAGAGGCATAAAGGAGGTCCTCGGTGGAGTGTGCTTGCCGCTGACGGACTTCACCCCAAGGCTGTTGAACAGCCGGAAGTGGTTCCCCCGCCCCTGCCAGAAAGTGGTTCTGCGACTGATCCGCTGGCAGAGTTCGGCTTCGGATCAGATAACGCTTTGGTATCGGTACTAGTGTTCAACTATAGGCGATTAAGCCGTCCAGTGATAAATCCGTTATCGACCTGTGCGTATCTCATGGGAGGTCCCACGAGTTGCCCCGGTGTGGGCCTGTTAGCCGACGGTAACAAAAACGTGGGCCGCCACCTCGGGTGGGAGCTCCAAAGCGCCCTCGATGTCGGGCACCCGCACGGAGATGTACTCCCCCACGCGCTCCAGCGACACCAGTGCGCCGGGGCGGATGCCGCCCTCATCAAGCTGGACGAGCAGTTCCGGTTCAACCTGGATGGGTTCGGCGAGCCGATTGACCCTGATCCGGGAATCCGGTCCGTAGCCGGCCATGGCCTCCAGCAGGTTCACGACGCCGTCGGCATAGGGCTGGGAAGGCAGGCCGCCCAGCTCCGCGAGGCCCGGAATCGGGTTGCCATAGGGCGAAACGGTGGGATGATTCAGCAGTTCGAAGATCCGCCGCTCCACCCGCTCACTCATGACGTGTTCCCAGCGGCAGGCTTCCTCATGCACGTAGGCCCAGTCGAGCCCGATCACGTCGGCCAGCAGCCGCTCGGCCAGCCGGTGCTTGCGCATAACTTCGATGGCACGTTTCCGGCCTGTTTCCGTCAGTTCCAGGTGGCGGTCGCCGGAAACAACCACCAGCCCGTCGCGTTCCATCCGGCCGATGGTCTGGGAAACGGTGGGGCCGGAGTGGCGCAGCCGTTCGGCGATGCGGGCGCGGAGGGCGACGATGTTTTCTTCTTCTAGTTCCAGAATGGTCCGAAGATACATCTCGGTTGTATCGATCAGATCCGTCATTCAGCTCAGCTCCTCGAGCGCCGTCCTTGCGTCTTCCCACCGTACCGCGTGATGCAGGCGCCCTGGCGGGGTCCGCCGTACGTTCGCAGGCAAGCTTAGCCTATTTTGAATTACTCCGGATAATCTCAGTGACCGGACTGTGACGGGCTTTTTTGCCGCCCCCGCCGGGCAGTCAGGCAGAATGAAACGCAAGGCTCCGCTGCAGCGACGCTGCCGGGCCACCTCTCGAGCCACACTTTTTGTAACAGCCGAAGATTTTGTACCAGCCGAAAATTGGAGCCACTGTGAGCGACACCAGCATCACGATTCCCGCAAACCTCCTGCCCAAGGACGGCCGGTTCGGCGCCGGACCGTCCAAGGTCCGTCCGGAGCAGATGGAAGCCTTGGCCGCGGCGTCGCAGCTGCTGGGTACCTCCCACCGCCAGGCGCCGGTCAAGAACCTGGTGGGATCGGTCCGGAACGGGCTCAGCCAGTTCTTCCGCGCCCCCGAGGGGTATGAAGTCATCCTGGGCGTCGGCGGATCGACGGCGTTCTGGGATATCGCCAGCTTCGGCCTGGTTGAGAACAAGGCCCAGCACCTGTCCTTTGGCGAGTTTGGCTCGAAGTTCGCCTCCGCCACCAACAAGGCACCCTTCCTGGCGGACTCCACCATCATCAAGTCCGAACCGGGCACCCGCCCGGCGGCCAAGGCCGAAGCCGGCGTCGATGTTTACGCCTGGCCGCAGAACGAGACGTCCACCGGCGTTGCCGCTCCGGTCCAGCGTGTGGCCGGCGCCGACGCAGGCTCCCTCGTCCTGGTTGACGCCACCTCGGCTGCCGGCGGGCTGGATGTCGACGTCGCCGAAGCGGACGTCTACTACTTCGCCCCGCAGAAGAACTTTGCCTCCGACGGCGGCCTGTGGCTCGGCCTGTTCTCCCCGGCGGCGCTGGACCGTGCGGCGCGGATCAAGGCCGGCGGCCGCTGGATCCCGGACTTCCTGGACCTCCAGACGGCGATTGACAACTCGCGGCTGAACCAGACCTACAACACTCCGGCCCTGGCCACGCTCGTCACCCTCGATGCCCAGGTGCAGTGGCTGAACGCGAACGGCGGACTGGACTTCGCCTCGGCGCGGACGGCGGATTCCGCCGGCCGCATTTACCGCTGGGCCGAAGCCTCGGAGTACGCCACCCCGTTCGTGGCGAAGGCTGAGGAACGCTCCAACGTCATCGCGACGATCGACTTCGATGACTCCATCGACGCCGCGGCGATCGCGAAGGTGCTCCGCGCCAACGGCATCGTCGACACGGAGCCCTACCGCAAACTGGGACGCAACCAGCTCCGCATCGCGACCTTCGTGGCGATCGAGCCGGACGATGTGTCGGCGCTGCTGGAGTGCATCGACTTTGTGGTCGGCGAGCTGAAGAAGTAGCTCTCCGCGCCGGCGCGGCGCCCAGGCGTCAGCGTTCGGCGGCGTCGTCCGGTGTTAGTCCCGGGCGGCGCCGTCGGCGTCGGGGCCGCTGGGGGTCCCGGTGCCCCCGGGGGTCCCCGGGCCGGCGGACACGACGCGGAAGTAGCGCAGCCCCCGGGCGCGCCGGTCGAACCGGATCCGCAGCTGCCGGGCCCGGACAATCCACACCAGCCCGATCAGGGCCGCGATCAGGCCGGAGGCGGCGGCGACGCTCAGGGACCAGCGGGGACCGGCGACGTTGGCGACCCACCCGACGAACGGGGCCCCGATGGGGGTGCCGCCCATAAAGATCGCCATGTACAGCGCCATCACCCGGCCGCGCATCACGGGGTCCGTGGTGGTCTGCACGTAGCCGTTGGCGCTCGTCATCATGGTGATGGCGAAGAGCCCCACCGGGACCAGCGCCACGCCGAACCAGAAGTAGCTGGGGGCCAGCGCCGCGATGCCGGAGGCGACGCCGAAAGCTCCGGCCGCACCGAAAATGATCCGCAGCCGGGGCTTCTTGCGGCCGGCGGACAGCAGGGCTCCGGCGACGGAGCCGATGGCCATGATGGAATTCATCAGCCCGAAGGCGCTGGCATCGAGGCCGAATTCCGTGCCGACCATGGCCGCGATGAACAGCACAAAGTTCAGCCCCAGGGTCCCGACGATAAAGACGGCGACCAGCACCACCACGATGTCCGGCCGGAACTGCACATAGCGCAGCCCCTCGCGGATCCGGCCCTTGCCGGCCGCGGCCCGGGGCAGCTGGCGCAGCGAGGCGGTGGGAATCTTCCACAGGCTCAGCAGCAGCGCCACGAAGGTCAGGGTGTTGATCAGGAAGACCCAGCCGGGGCCGACGGCGACCGTGAGGATGCCGGCCACCGCGGGCCCGATCATGCGGGCCACGTTGAAGGAGGCGCTGTTAAGGGCCACCGCGTTGGGCAGGTAATCGTCGCGGACCAGTTCCGAGACGAAGGTCTGCCGCACCGGGGCATCGAAGGCGGACACCACGCCGAGCAGCAGCGCGAAACCGTAGACATGCCAGAGCTGCGCGGCCCCGGACACCACCAGGATGCCCAGCCCGGCACTCAGCACGGCCATCGCGGACTGGGTCATAATGAGCAGCTGTTTGCGGTTGAAGCGGTCGGCCAGCAGCCCGGCCACGGGGGCCAGGAAGAGCTGGGGTCCGAGCTGCAGGGCCATCGTGACGCCCATGGCGCTGGCGTCGTGATCGGTCAGGTGGTCAAAGACCAGCCAGTCCTGGGCCGTGCGCTGCATCCAGGTCCCGATGTTGGAGATCACCGCACCGATGAACCAGATCCGGTAGTTCAGGATGTGCAGGGACTTGAAGGTGGACATCATGTCCAGCCCTCACTGTGCAGCATCCCGGATGGTTCCAACCGTTAGTCAGCCTGCTCTGCGGGCAACTCGTCGTCCGGGGCGCCTTCGGTGGCCGCGCCCGGGACGTCGTCGTTGTCGGCGTCGTCGGAGTCATCGTCGTCAACGTCGTCGGCGTCGTACTCGTCGCCGGCACCGTCCGCATTGCCGTCTGCATCGTCGGAGTCGTCTTCGGGCGCGTCGTCGTCGGAATCCTCGTCGGAATCCTCGTCGGTGTCGTCGTCGGACTCAGCGGCGTCGAGCGCGTCCAGGGGCGCGGCGTCCTCCGGCGGTGCGGTGCCTGCGGGTGCCGCGAGTTCGTCCTCGCCCTGTTCGTCGCCGGGGCGGACACGTTCGGCCCACGGGATCCATTCGGGCGCCAGGATCGAGTCTTCGGAGGGCAAAAGCCCCAGCTCGTCGACCGTCACCACCTTGGACCGGGAGTTCCTGGTGAGCACGGCGTACCACTGCCAGCCACCGTAGCCGGCCAGCTTTGACTCGAACAGGTGCGTGACCAGACGGTCGCCCTCACTCTTGGCCGCGAGGTGCCGGCCGATCTGTTCGGCGGGGGCGATGCCCTCGATGGCGGCACGGGCGACGTCGACGGCGGCGGCCAGGAAGGCGTCGGGCTTACCGGTGCGCCAGACGGGAACCCCGGCGCGCGGCTTGTTGCCTTCCTTGGTTCCGGCCTTTTTGTCCCCGGCGTTCCCGTCCGCGGCGGCAATTTTGTCCCCGGCGGCGGAGGCGGTCTGATTAGTTTCCGGAGTCATCGCGGAGCCTACGCGTCCAGCTCGTCGGCAACCTTACGCAGGGCGACGGCGATCGCCTTGCCCTTGTTGCCTTCCGGGTACTTGCCCGCGGACAGGGTTCCGGACAGGTTGTCCAGCACGGAGACGAGATCCTGAACCAGCGGGGCGAGATCCTTCGCGCTGGGTCGCTTGGCCTTGGCGATGGACGGTGTCTTGTCCAGCACGCGCAGGCCCAGGGCCTGGGCACCCTTGCGGCCGTCGGCCACACCGAATTCAACCCGCGTGCCGGCCTTCAGCTCGGTTACGCCCTCGGGCAGCGCGGACTTCGGCAGGAAGACTTCCTGGCCGTCCTCGCCCGCGAGGAATCCGAAGCCCTTTTCCTTGTCATACCACTTGACCTTGCCGGTAGGCACGTAATCAACCTTCTTCGTTCTGCTGGTGACACGGCCGGCGGTCACCGCATCCGCATTGATATGCGGGTTCAGGGTATGACTGCCAGGACCGTGTTGGTCTGTTCCTTCAAGGTTATCCTGCCCGGCCTATTTTGACGGTTTGGGGCGCGGGACAGGCCGGACTGTTAGCGTTAGCTCCATGACTCCACTGCGTTTCCGGCGGCCACTGTTGATTGTTGCGGCTGCCGCCGCCGTGCTGTCGCTCACGGCCGTCGGCGTCGTGATGGCGATGGCCTTCAATAACGCCGTGTCGCCCGCCTGGATCACCTCCACCGCCCTCTATGGGCTTCCCGTGGCTTTCCTGCTTATGCTCTTGCTCGTGATCGACGGCGTCGCAGCCCGAAGACGCCCGCGAGAGCCGGACGAAAGGTAGCCTTGCACTGATGTCTCTTATCCGCGCGCTGAGCAAGGAACTGCAGGCACGCAGCGATGACTCGCTGCGTGCCTTGTTCTCCGCGCGGCCGGACCTCATCTCCCCGGGTGTGCCGGACTTCGCCGCCCTCGCCGCCCGC
The DNA here is from genome assembly GCF_030812335.1 of Pseudarthrobacter oxydans. Lineage (GTDB taxonomy): Bacteria > Actinomycetota > Actinomycetes > Actinomycetales > Micrococcaceae > Arthrobacter > Arthrobacter oxydans_B. The sequence continues at coordinate 44,642 of NZ_JAUSSN010000008.1, read as the reverse complement.
GCAAGCGGCCGCGTCAGCGTGCAGCGGGCCCTGGAGCGGCTGAACCGCCCGGAAATGCAGGTCCTGGAAACCCTGCACCTGTGCACGAACACGGACACCGGGCACAGCGCCTCGGCCCCGATGCTGAAGAAGCTGATCAACGGCGCGACCCTGACCGCCATCGAAAAGATGCTGCATTCGCTCCAGGAACTGGCCCTTGTCCACCGGGCGGAACCTCCGCCGGGCGCAGCGCCGCCCGCGGGATCAAAGCAGCGCTACTACCTGCCGGTCGGCAGCCTCAAGGACGTCATCGGGATCTACCCGGCCGGACTCGGGCGCAGCTACACCGAGCTGGTCCGGCTCCAGCCGGCTTTCGCGCAGCGTGTGGTCCAGCTCGTCGGGGAGCTGCACCGCAGCGGCGCGGCCATCTCCCCCGCGGCCACGCCGATGGAGGCCGCACTGTCGCTGCAGCACTGGACGGCCACGCCGGATTCCCTGCGGCAGATCCTCGCCACCGCCCCGGAACGCACCCCCGCGCTGCTCGCACGCTTCGGGAACTGGGCCATGGGCGCCGTTCCCCAGGCGCAACGGCGCGCCTCCGTGCTGCACGAGGCCGCCGACGTCGGGCCGGTGGACTGGCTCCTGGCCCGCGGGCTGCTGGTGCCGCTGGACGCCGCCCATGTGGAACTTCCGCACAGCGTCGGGGTCTCCCTGCGCGGCGGCTTTGTCATCGAGAAGTTCGCACTGACTCCCCCGGTGCCGCGACTGGGCTCCACCTCGGCAGCGCTGCGCCGCAACGCCGCCCTGGGCGCGATCGCCGAGACCCTGCGGCTGGTGGGTGAACTCCTGTACAGCGTCCGCGAACAGCCCCTCGTCACCCTGCGCAGCGGCGGCGTGGGTGTCCGGGAGCTCAAACGACTGGCGGACGGGCTGCGGATCGAGATGCACGACGCCGGGGTACTGGCCGAGTTGTGCGCCCTGTCCGGCCTTATCCGCCTGGACGTGGACAGTTCCGCCTGGGTCCAGCCCGCGCAGCTGGAGTGGCTGACGCTTCCGCGCCAGGAACAGTGGCTCTGGCTGGTCAATGCCTGGCTCGCCAGCGAACGCGCGCCGTCCCTGGTGGGACAGCCCGTCAACGGCCAGGCCGCGGTCCCAGCCCTGCACCGCGGCGCGGCCGGCAGCACCATCAACGCGCTCTCGGCCGAAGCCCAGCGCCCGGACGCCCCCATCGTCCGGAAACGGATCCTGGAAATCCTGGCCGAACTGACCGAGGAGGCCGCGGCCCACGACGGACAGGCCCCGGTCCTGGACGCCGCGGCCGTGCTGGAACGCGCCGACTGGACCCAGCCCCGGATGGCGCGTCGGTTCAGCTCGCTGGTCCGCGGGATCCTGGCCGAGGCCGAACTGCTCGGCCTCATCGGCTCGGGCGCGCTCACCCAGATCGGCGCGGCCATCGCCGCCGAACAGCCCGATGAGGCGATGGGCATCCTCGGCGAGCACCTGCCGGCCGCCTTGAACCACGTCCTGCTCCAGGCCGACCTGACGGCGGTGGCGCCCGGCTATCTCGCCCCGGACCTGACCGAGAAACTCCTCACCATGGCCGACGCCGAAGGCCAGGGGCCCGCCACGATCTACCGCTTCTCGGTCGCCTCGGTCCGGCGCGCGCTCGACGCCGGCCAGGACGCCCAGGCGATGCTGGACTTCCTCGGCCTGCACTCGGCCACGGCGATCCCGCAGCCGCTGAAGTACCTGATCGAGGATACCGCCGCCCGCCACGCCAGGCTGCGGGTGGGGTCCGCCGCGAGCTTCATCCAGAGCGACGACGAAATGGCCCTCCTGGAACTGCTCAACTCGCCCGGCGCCGCCGGCCTCGGCCTGGTCCGGATCGCCCCCACCGTGCTGGTCTCGCATGCCGCACCGCGGGAAACAGCCCAGCTGCTCCGGAGCTTGGGGCTGTCCCCGGCGGTGGACGAATCCGAGTCCGGCGGCATCCGGCTGCGCCGCACCACGGCGGTGCCCGGCAGTGTCCGGCCGGTCTACAGCGCCCCGCGCACCGCCCCGCCGGAAGCCGACGTCGACGCCCAGCTGGCAGTCCTGCGCAGCGAACGCACCGCCGCCGGCGGCGCATCCGCGCTTCCCCCCGCGGCGCCGGGCAGTGAGGAAGCGACGCAGCTGGGGCTGGAAACCCTGCAAAAGGCGATCCGGCTCAAACAGCGTGTGGTGATGAACGTCGTCGACGGCATGGGGAATGCCGTGCGGGAAACCGTTGTTCCGGTAGCTGTGAACGGCGGACGGGTCCGGGTCTTCGACCCGGACAAGGAAACCGAACGCGTCCTGTCCATCCACCGGATTATCGACGTAGAAGCCGCAGAGGAATTGCTCCAGTGAACGATGGACCGCTGATCGTCCAGAGTGACAAAACCATCCTGCTCGAAGTGGACCACGAACTCGCCACCGAGGCCCGCCACGCCATCGCCGCGTTCGCCGAACTGGAACGCGCCCCCGAGCACATCCACAGCTACCGGCTGACGCCGCTGGGCCTCTGGAACGCCCGGGCTGCCGGCCTGGACGCCGAAAAGGTGCTGGACACGCTGCTGAAGTACTCCCGCTTCCCGGTCCCGCATTCCCTGCTGATCGACGTCGAGGAGACGATGTCCCGGTACGGCCGGCTGCGGCTCGAGAAGGATCCCCAGCACGGCCTCGTCATGCGCACCTCGGACTACCCGGTGCTGGAGGAAGTCAGCCGCGCCAAGAAGATCGCCCCGCTGCTGGGCCCAAGGATCGACGGCGAGACCGTGGTGGTGCACTCCTCCCAGCGCGGACAGCTCAAGCAGCTGCTGCTCAAGATCGGCTGGCCGGCCGAGGACCTGGCCGGCTACGTCGACGGCACCCCGCACCCCATCCTGCTCGACGAGTCCGGCTGGAAGCTCCGCCCGTACCAGCAGCTGGCGATGGAGAACTTCTGGGCCGGCGGCAGCGGCGTCGTCGTGCTCCCCTGCGGGGCCGGCAAAACGCTGGTGGGTGCCGCCGCGATGGCCACCAGCTCCACCACCACGCTGATCCTGGTCACCAACACCGTGTCCGCCCGGCAGTGGAAGGACGAGCTGCTCAAGCGGACCTCCCTCACCGAGGAGGAGATCGGCGAATACTCCGGCTCCGTCAAGGAAGTCCGGCCCGTGACGATCGCCACGTACCAGGTCCTGACCACCAAGCGCGGCGGGCTCTACCCCCATCTGGAGCTGGTGGACGGCAACGACTGGGGGCTCATCATCTACGACGAGGTCCACCTCCTGCCGGCACCGATCTTCCGGATGACGGCGGACCTGCAGGCCCGCCGCAGGCTCGGCCTCACCGCCACGCTGGTCCGCGAGGACGGCCGCGAGGGCGAAGTCTTCAGCCTGATCGGCCCGAAGCGCTATGACGCGCCGTGGAAGGACATCGAGGCGCAGGGCTATATCGCGCCGGCCGACTGCGTCGAGGTCCGGATCGACCTGCCCCGCGACGAACGTGTGGCCTACGCGATGGCCGAGGACGCGGACAAGTACCGGCTGTGCGCCACGTCCGAGTCCAAGACCCTGGTGGTCGAACAGCTCGTGGCCGGGCACACCGGCGAGCAGCTGCTGGTGATCGGCCAGTACATCGACCAGCTGGATGAGATCGGCGAGCGCCTGAACGCTCCGGTGATCAAGGGCGACACCCCGGTCAAGGAACGCCAGAGGCTCTTTGATGCCTTCCGCGCCGGCGAGGTGCAGACGCTCGTGGTGTCCAAGGTCGCCAACTTCTCCATCGACCTGCCCGAGGCCTCGGTCGCGATCCAGGTGTCCGGGTCCTTCGGCTCCCGGCAGGAGGAGGCCCAGCGGCTTGGCCGTCTGCTGCGTCCCAAGAAGGACGGCCGCGCCGCCCGCTTCTACTCCCTCGTGGCCCGGGACACGCTGGACCAGGACTTCGCGGCCAAACGCCAACGCTTCCTGGCCGAGCAGGGTTACGCCTACCGGATCATGGATGCCCGGGACGTCGGCACCAGCTCCCCCACCGACTGACCCGGCGCACCGGCTTCCGACCGGCACCGCATTCCGGGTTGCACCGTCCAGGTCCTGGCCTTCCGGGCTGCACCGTCCTTTGACCCGAACTAGCGGATGTACGTCGAGCCGTCTTGCTCCAGGGCTCCGGTGCGCGGGTCGCGCTGCGGGCGCTGGTAGGCGAATTCGCCGCCGCTGCGGCCGCCGAAGGGGCGTCCGTGGTCGGCAAATTCTTCGCGGAAGAACGCCAGGCACCACGGTCCCATCTGGAGGCGGGAGCCGGTCCGCAAGACCGACGCCGACCCCGGACCGAAGCTGCCGGTGACCTTGCCGTGCCGGACCAGGACGTATTCGTCCCGGTCATTGTGGACTATTTCGGCGTGCACCCCGTCAAGACCCGGAAGCTGCAGTTCGGCGGACTCATCACTGCCGATGCGCACCCGTTCCGCGGTGAGGCTGAACTCGCGCGGGATCTGACCGTCCCACGACTTCGAGTCCTGCACGAAAATCAGCCGCGGCCGTCCGCCGCCCCGCGTGTAGTGGGTCGTCGTGATGCGGCGGGGAATCCGGCGCTTCACCGTCGGCAGCAACGGCAGAAGGGTGCCCGGCGGCAGCAGGGAAAATTCCCGGGCAGGGGAACGCCGGCCCCGTTTCAGCATGGGTGCCAGCGCTCCCAGCTTTCCCAGCTTGATGTGGGGTGACCTGGTAATCACCCGCTGCGAGGCCGGAGCCCCGACGGCGCCGAGACTGATGATCCTGCCGTCCGGTCCGTCCACGACCACCGTCAGCCCCTGGTCCGAGAGCGTCTTGGCCAAGGGCCTCAGATCGCCCAGGGACGGCAGCCGCCGCGAGAGCAGGGCGTCGATGCGCTCCAGCGCGACAACCACTTCACTCCCGGACGCCTTCACCGACCCGCGGGCCTCCTCCCCGGACGCCTCCTGGAGGGAAAAGTCCAGGTTGATATCAGCCCTGAACCGCGGGGCCATGGTCAGCCCCTGTTCTCGTCGGAACCCACCGCGTCCTTGTCGCTGGTGGTCACGCGCAGGCTCCCGTTCAGCTTCCATGTGGCCCGCGGCGCGTCCGGGCCGATGTCGCGGGGAACCTCGATGGTCATGTCGACGAAGTTGTAGTTGATAGCGGCGCCTTTGCCGGTCAAATACGACCACATCTCTTCGGCAAGATCCGCCCAGTCGCGGATGCTCCGGTCAACGGCGCCTGAATTGTCCCCTGCGTTGCTCTCAGTCGTCACTTTGTGTCCCCTTCATTGGGTACCCGCGTGCAAGCCGCGGCGGCGGAGTGATTTCGATACGGCCACTCTAATGTCGCCGTCGGCGCAGGGGAATGCCTGCAAAGGAACCACCTCCGTCCACCCCGGTGGCCGGGCCGGGGCTGCCCGGTGGCGGTCCTGGCCCACAAAACACACATCTGCCATTCAGAAAACTCCCAGATTCTGGGAGCATCATGGGAACATGAAAAAGAACGGACCTGAAGCCAAGCTGCTCGTCGTCGATGATGAACCGAACATCCGCGAACTGCTGTCCACGTCCCTGCGCTTTGCCGGCTTCGAGGTCGTCTCGGCGTCCAACGGGCGCGAGGCGCTGGCGGCGGCCGACCTGCATTCCCCCGATCTGGCCGTGCTGGATGTCATGCTGCCGGATATGGACGGCTTCACCGTCACCCGCCGGCTGCGCGCCGCGGGCAAGCACTTCCCCGTTCTCTTCCTGACCGCCAAGGATGACACCGAGGATAAGGTCATGGGCCTGACCGTGGGCGGCGACGACTACGTCACCAAGCCGTTCAGCCTCGACGAAGTGGTGGCCCGCATTCGCGCCGTGCTGCGCCGCACCCAGCCGCTGCAGGATGACGACGCTGTCATCCGCGTCGATGACCTGGAGCTCGACGACGACGCCCACGAGGTGCGCCGCGGCGGCACTGTGGTCGAGCTGTCCCCCACCGAATTCAAGCTCCTGCGCTACCTCATGCTGAACCCCAACCGGGTGCTGTCCAAGGCCCAGATCCTGGACCACGTCTGGGAATACGACTTCAACGGGGATGCCTCGATCGTCGAGTCCTACATTTCCTATCTGCGCCGCAAGGTGGATATTGATCCGGACGCCCCGGCCCTGATCCAGACCAAACGGGGCGTCGGCTACGTCCTGCGGACGGCCGAGAAGCGCTGACCTTGCTGCTGCACCGTTGGAAGTCGGCGTCGCTGCGGTCGCAGCTTGTCGCCATCATGACCGCGCTGATGCTGGTGGCCCTCACCGTCACGGGCGCAGGGACCCTGACCCTGCTGCACAGCTATCTGCAGGGGCAGGTCGATGACAAGCTCCGGGCCGCGGTCTCCTCGGTGCGCCAGCAGCAGTCCTTCAGCCAGCTCCAGGACCAGAACCAGAGCATCCCCACCGACTATTCGCTGATGGTCTTCACCCCGGGACAGCCCCCCGTACCGTTCGGCGGCGACAAGAAACTCCACCCGGACATCACCACCATCAGCGCCGCCGACGTCGCGGACCGCGCGCAGAACCCGTTCCAGGTCCGCGGCACGGATGGACGCAACTGGCGGGTGGTCGCACTCAACGTCGTCGACAGCAACCAGCGCAGCTCCGTGGTGGTCATCGGTCTCCCGCTGGGGCCGGTCGATTCCGTGATGGAACACGCCGTCCTGGTGGTCGTCGGGGTCGGGCTGCTGACCCTGGTCCTGGCGTTTTTCATCGCCACGTGGAGCATCTCGCGGTCCTTCCGGCCGCTGGCCCGGGTCGAAAAGACCGCCGCGGCGATTGCCGCCGGCGATCTCTCCCGGCGCGTCGAAATCGAAAACCCCAACACCGAGGTGGGCCGGCTGGGCAGCTCGCTCAATGCCATGCTCGCCCATATCGAGACCGCTTTTGCCGCCCGGATGGCCTCCGAGGCGCGGATGCGCCGCTTCGCCGCCGATGCCTCCCACGAACTGCGCACCCCGCTCGTGACGATCCGCGGCTTCTCCGAGCTGTACCGGCACGGCGCCTTGTCCACCCCGGAGGACGTGGCGACCGCCATGGGGCGGATCGAAAGCGAAGCCAAACGGATGGGAACCATGGTGGAGGACCTGCTGCTGCTGGCCAGGATCGATGAGCAGCGGCCGCTGCAGCAAAAGCCCGCCGATCTGCTGCTGCTTGCCAACGACGCCGTGGTGGACACCCAGGCCAGCGACCGCGGCCGCGTCATCACCCTCACCGGGCTCGACGGCGGTCCCCCCGGTCCGGCGCCGGTGCTGGGCGACGAGGCCAAGCTGCGCCAGGTGGTCGGGAACCTCGTGGGCAACGCCCTGCGCTACACCCCCGAGGGCACCCCCATCGAACTCGCCGTCGGCGTCCGGACCGCCGAGGACGGAGCCCGGCAGTCCGTCATCGAGGTCCGCGACCACGGCCCCGGCGTCCCGGACGAGGAAGCCGCGCGGATCTTCGAGCGGTTCTACCGCGCGGACACCTCCCGCACCCGGGAAACCGGCGGCAGCGGGCTGGGGCTGGCGATCGTCGCGGCCATCGTCGGCTCGCATGCCGGCACCGTCCGGGTCGCGAAGACCGACGGCGGCGGGGCCACCCTGGTGGTCAGCCTTCCGTTCCTGGACGAGGCGGAGGATGACGGTCCGGATGCCGGCACTCGTTCCGGTGACGATGACGGGCAGTAGCCCGGCCGGGATCCCTGCAAGCTTGTCCACATAGCCGGACCGCGCGGTCCCCGGGTCCCGGTGGCCTGCCTAGGCTCGAAGGGTCCGGAGATTCCGGATCAGGCACCGCAGAGAGGGCATCCCATGAGCATCATTTCCGTCGACACGGAACTCCTCCAGCTCAAATCGGCAAACGTCAAGGCGACGGTCGACCGGATCAGCGCTGACGTCCAGGCCATGAAACACGGCCTCGACGAATTACAGGCCACGTGGCGCGGCCCGGCAGCCACCAACTTCCAGGCCCTCGTGGCCGAGTGGACCCTGACCCAGGGAAAGGTTGAGGCATCCCTGGCGTCGATCAACCTGGCGCTGAACTCCGCAGCGGCCAGTTACGCCCAGGCCGAACTGCACAATACCCAGCGTTTCAGCTGAGCGGCCGCCACACCGCCTGAGAAGGGCTCAGGCTTCGGGGGTGCCCTGGTGGAAGCGGAGACGCCACTGAGCGCCGTCGTGCACCCACAGGGAGCTGCGCAGTGCCGTCCCCGACCGGGCGTGGCTGCGGTAGGTCAGGAGGACCGTCTGCTCTCCCAGCCGGTCCGCGCCCAGCAGCTCCAGCTCAATAGGGGCTCCCGGGTGATCTTCGAGCGACATCAGCACCGCGTCCCGGGTCCAGATCCGGCCCGAGCTGCCGATTTCGGTGAAGTCCGGGTGCAGCAGCACACCGGTGCGTCCGAGGTCCGCGCGGGTTTCGGGCCGGAGGAGTTCGCGCTCCAGTGCCTCGACGATGGCTTCCGGGCTCGCGTCGGTGCCCGGGGCCGGTATGGTGTCGTCGTCGAGCTCGCTGAAGAGGTCGGGTTCATCGAAGAGCGACGGTTCGCCGAACAGCTGCTGCTGGCCGGCCAGGGCGGGCGGCGGGACCTGAGCGGCGGCGGGAGCGGTCCCGGCGGACGGTGCCGGCGCCTCGGCCGCGGCGCCGAAGCCGGGCCCCTGCCGGACGGCGACGCCCTGCTGGTACGCCGTCGCGGCGGCACGCGCGCGGTCATCCGCGGCCTCGTTCAGGTCGTGCCCGGCGTGGCCGCGCACCCATTCGAATGTGTATTTGCGGCCGGCCAGCGCCTGGTCAATGTCTTTGAGCAGCTCGACGTTCATGACGGGCTTGCCGTCGGACTTGCGCCAGCCCTTGCGTTTCCAGCCCGGCATCCACTTGGTGACGGAGTTGATGACGTACTGGCTGTCGCAGAGGATGTGCAGGTGCTCGCCCGGCAGGTGCGCGGTGGAGCGGAACAAGTCCAGCACGGCCATGAGCTCGCCCATGTTGTTGGTGCCGTGCGGCCATCCCCCGGCCCGCCAGCAGTCGTCGCTCACGTACCAGGCCCATCCGGCCGGGCCGGGATTTCCTAAAGCCGAACCGTCGGCTGCTGCTGTAATCGTCACTGCACTATCCTGCCAGACCGGGACGGCCTCGAACGCCGACGGCGGCCCCACCCGAAGGTGGGACCGCCGTCGTTGAACTGGACGTTCAGCGCTGGACTAGCCGGCGCCGGAAGCCGGGTGGTTAGAAACCGCCCATGCCTCCCATGCCGCCCATGTCGTCGCCGCCGCCCATGGCCGGGGAGTTCTTCTCCGGCTTGTCGGCCACAACGGCCTCGGTGGTGAGGAACAGGCCGGCAATGGAAGCCGCGTTCTGCAGGGCAGAGCGGGTGACCTTGACCGGGTCGTTGATCCCGGCAGCCAGCAGGTCGACGTATTCGCCGGTTGCTGCGTTCAGGCCGTGGCCTGCAGGCAGGCCGCGGACCTTGTCGACGACAACGCCGGGCTCGAGGCCGGCGTTGAAGGCGATCTGCTTCAGCGGGGCGTCGATGGCAACGCGCACGATGTTCGCACCGGTTGCCTCGTCGCCTTCGAGCTGCAGGTTGGCGAATGCCTTGGCACCGGCCTGGATCAGGGCAACGCCACCGCCGGCGACGATGCCCTCTTCAACAGCAGCCTTGGCGTTGCGGACAGCGTCCTCAATGCGGTGCTTGCGTTCCTTGAGCTCGACCTCGGTTGCGGCACCGGCCTTGATGACTGCAACGCCGCCGGCCAGCTTGGCCAGGCGTTCCTGCAGCTTCTCGCGGTCGTAATCCGAATCGGAGTTCTCGATTTCGGCGCGGATCTGGGAAACGCGGCCGGCAATCTGGTCAGCGTCGCCTGCACCCTCGACGATGGTGGTCTCGTCCTTGGTCACGACGACCTTGCGGGCGCGGCCCAGGAGTTCGAGTCCGGCGGTCTCAAGCTTGAGGCCGACTTCCTCGGAGATGACCTGGCCACCGGTGAGGATGGCGATGTCGGCGAGCTGCGCCTTGCGGCGGTCGCCGAAGCCCGGAGCCTTGACGGCGACGGACTTGAAGGTGCCACGGATCTTGTTGACGATCAGGGTGGCCAGGGCCTCGCCCTCGATGTCTTCGGCGATGATCAGCAGCGGCTTGGAGGACTGCATGACCTTCTCGAGGACAGCAACCAGTTCCTTGACGTTGGAGATCTTCGAGTTGACGATCAGGATGTACGGATCCTCGAGGACCGTTTCCTGGCGCTCAGCGTCGGTGACGAAGTAAGCGGAGATGTAGCCCTTGTCGAAGCGCATGCCCTCGGTGAGTTCCAGCTCGAGGCCGAACGTGTTCGACTCCTCGACGGTGATGACGCCTTCCTTGCCGACCTTATCCAGGGCTTCGGCAATCAGGGCGCCAATCTCGTTGTCACCGGCAGAGATCGACGCGGTGGCGGCAATCTCTTCCTTGGTTTCGATTTCCTTGGCGGAGGCCAGGAGCTCGCGGGTGACAGCTTCGACAGCCTTCTCGATACCGCGCTTGAGGGACAGGGGATCAGCGCCGGCCGCGACGTTGCGCAGGCCTTCCTTGACCAGGGCCTGAGCCAGCACGGTGGCAGTGGTGGTACCGTCGCCGGCGACGTCATCCGTCTTCTTGGCAACTTCCTTGACCAGCTCGGCGCCGATCTTCTCGTAAGGATCGTCCAGCTCGATCTCCTTGGCGATGGAAACACCATCGTTGGTGATCGTGGGGGCGCCCCACTTCTTTTCGAGGACGACGTTGCGTCCACGCGGGCCGAGGGTGACCTTGACGGCGTCGGCGAGGATGTTCAGGCCCCGCTCAAGACCGCGGCGTGCCTCTTCATCAAATGCAATGATCTTGGCCATAACGGCAGTAGTCCTTTCGGGACAGTCGTTAAGAATGAACCTTTGCTGCGGTGCCCGCGACGGACGATCCTTGCCCTGCGGCCTCTGTATGCCGCCGGGCCAGGGATCTCACCCCAGCCAGGTGTTTCTTTCGCTCCCGGAGGCGGCTGCTGCAACTTCGCGGCCGGGCGAACCGGGCGTCGTTTTAGCAGTCAATACGCGGGAGTGCTAACTCAATAATTAGCACTCCCCCGGGGAGAGTGCAAGCAGTGCGCTCGACGGAACGCCCTGCATCGGCCCGCTGGCGGTGCTCCGGCACGACGCAATACGCTACGGGCGATTAACTCCCGTTGCTGCTGGCCGTCTCGCTGCCGCTCATGGTTGCCGTGTTGTCCGCCCCGTACGTGTAGACGACGTAGTTGGCGGAGCTGATATCACCGTTGGCATCGAAGCCGATCCGCCCGGATTCGCCGTCGTAGTCGGGCTGCTTTCCGGCCCGGAGGACGTCGAGGCACTCCTGGTAGCTCTTGCAGACCGCGGCTTCGCCGGAGGGCCCGGAGCCGCCGGACGCCTGGACCTTGCCGCCGGAGACGGCGATCAGGCTGGCCGCAACGGAGGCTCCGGCGTCGTCCTCCGCCGCAGCGGCCGCAACGGCGGCGAGGTTGACGGCGTCGTACGTCTCAGCGGCAAAGGTCATGTCCGCCAGCGCGGGATCCACGGACACCAGTTCGCCCTGGAAGTGCGCGGAGGCAAAGGTCCCGGGCAGGATTCCCCGGGCACCGCTGAGGGCGCTGGAGCCGAGGCCTGAGCCGTACTGGTTGACCGCACCGTCGCTGAGGATGAGCTTCGTTCCAGCAACGCCGGCGTTGTTCAGCTCGGCAATGGCGCCCTGCGCCCCGGTCCGTGAGACCAGCACGACGGCGTCGGGAGCCGCCGCCTTCACGGCAGCGGCCGCCTGCTGGGCCTGGCCCGGGACGAACCCCACGACAGCGACGGATCCGAGGCCGGACTGCTGGGCGGCGGCGGCGACCGCGGTGGACACGTCCTTGCCGTAGCTGCCTTCCTCGTACACCACGGCGAGGGTGGAGGCACCGCTGTCCTTGGCGAGCTTGACCAGCACGGGGGCCTGCGCAATGTCGGCTGCCGAGGTCCGGAAATAGAAGCCGCCGCTCTCATAGCTGCTGAGCCCGCGGGCGGCGTTCGCGGGGGAAATGATGGCGATCCTGGCGTTGGCGAGGACATCGATGGCGGCGGGCGCCCGGCTCGAGTCCGTCGGGCCAATGACGACGTCGGCTTTGGCGGCCACCAGCGCTTTGGCCTGCGTTGCGGTGTCCGTGCTGACGGTCTCCGGGAGCAGCTCCACCGGTTTTCCTTTGTGGCCGCCGGCGGCGTTTATTTCCTTCACGGCAAGCTTTGCGGCGGCCAGCTGGGGGGCGTTGAGGAAGCTCTGCGGACCGGTGTTGTCAAGGATCAGCCCGATGCGCAGGGTGCCGTCACCGCTCGCGTCCGCCTGCCCCACGCGGGCGCCGCCCGTAGGGGCCAGGCACGCGGTTGTGGCCAGGGCAGCAGCTGCGGCCACGGCGACGGCGCGGCCGATCCGCAGGGCCGCAGCCCGGCGCTGGAGAGTGCTGCCGGGAGCCCTTCGAGCGGCGGCCTTGTCGGCAGCTTCCTGCGGCGCGTGCGCTGCGGCGGCGAAAGTCACTGGACGGGCCGGACGCTTTCGGCCTGCGGGCCTTTTTCGCCCTCGCCGACCTCAAGTTCCACACGCTGCCCCTCATCCAGGGCACGGTAGCCCTCCCCCGCGATGGCAGACCAGTGCACAAAGACATCGGCCCCGGAGCTGTCCACGGTGATGAACCCGTAGCCTTTCTCGGCGTTGAACCATTTGACGGTTCCCAATGCCATGGTGTCCACACTTTCAGTTGACTGGCGGGCTGCCCACCACAATGTGGGCCGCGGACTGCGTGACGCAGAATGCAAGGATGCAAACGCAGGATGCAACACAGTCCGCAATTACTGTACCCACAGCCCCGTGCCGGAGCGCAGGGCGGGGTCGGGTCAGGCGGTCAATAGTTATTCAGGCGTAACCGGAACGGACTACTGGAAACCTGGCGCCAGGACAACAACGAGCGGGAGCTGGAATTCGGCCGAGTCCACGACGGTCGGGATGCCCAGGAGTTTGCCAAGGGCTTCGGCATTGCTCTTCTGCGCGGCACCGCTGTAGAAAATGACGGAACGCTGCTGGGGCGCACCACCCCAGTTTCCGAGTGCGCCGATCGTCCAGCCGGCGGTGGAGACGGTTCCGCCCACGCGGTTGGCCAGTCCCGCGGTGGAGGTGCCGTTGAAGACCGCTACGGGCTGGGTCTTGTCGACGACGGCAGCCGCGGAGGGGGTGGCGGACACGGAGGGCGCTGCGCTTGCCTCCGGGCTCACCGGGGCCGGGCTGGTCGGCTGGGGGCTGGTCGGCTCCGGGGTGGAGGTCGTGGGTGCGGGTGACGCGGAGGCGCTGCTGCCGACCTGCTCGGCCGAGACGGCCATCGTCTCGCCGGCGGAGGAGAATCCCAGCTTCGGCAGAATCAGGAAAGCCACGAGGCCGACGGCCAATGCCGCGGCGCCGACGGCCAGGATGGACCCCAGGCGGCGGCGTCGGCGGGTTTCGGCGACGGCCCGGTGGACACCCTGGCGTGTGGAGGTCTCCGGGACCCGATCAAATTCATCCCGAGCGTATTTGGTCATGGTAAAAACGACGTCCTTGCTGATTTCTGACGATGTGCCCACGCCGGCGTCCGCGCGGGAATCCGCGCTTCCGGCTGTGCTTTACGCGTCTGAGCCCAAGCGGCGAGCAGTGCGCGCACGTTGGCGTGACGTACGTAGTCTACGCAATCTCTTCACGAGCATGGGATCGTGGGCCAGCGCATCCTCGGTGTCGATGAGGGCGTTCAGGAGTTGGTAGTAGTGCGTCGCGGAGAGGTCGAAGAGCTCGCGGATGGCTTGTTCCTTGGCGCCGGCGTATTTCCACCACTGCCGTTCCAGCGCCAGCATCTGCTGGTCCCGGCTGCCCAACGGCGACTCTGGCCTCGTCCCGGCGGCGACAGAATCCGCCGTCGAAAGGTGCTCCTGCGCTTGTTCGGCCACGACACACTCCTGCTTGCGGTACGGCTGGATCCGGTGAAAATTCTTCACCCATGTTACGGGCGAATAACAGTGTTGTCATTCGCCACCCTGCGAGAATGAGCCCTGTGCCTACCTCCGACTCCCTTGACTCCGATGCCCTGTTCGAGCTGGAGCCCGCCGCAACCCCGTCCGTGGGCTTCGCCGAACTTGCCGGCCTGCCGTTGCCTGAGCTCTTGGCTGCCGGCTGGGCCGGGGCGCTGGCCCCGGTCGAGGGGAAGTTGCGCGAGGTCCTGTCGTTCCTGGGCCAGGAAGTCGCCGAGGGCCGCGAGGTGCTGCCGTCGCCGTCGAACGTGCTGCGGGCGTTCCGGCGGCCGCTGGCGGACGTCCGGGTTCTGATCGTGGGCCAGGATCCGTATCCGACGCCCGGCCATGCCGTCGGGCTGTCGTTCGCCGTCGACGGCGCCACCCGGCCCATCCCGCGCAGCCTCGCGAATATCTACAAGGAACTCGAGGCCGATCTGGGACTGCCGCCGCGGATCCACGGCGACCTCAGCGGCTGGGCGGACCAGGGGGTGCTGCTGCTGAACAGGGTCCTCAGCGTCCGGGCCGGGGAGGCCGGATCGCACCGGAACAAAGGGTGGGAAGCCATCACGGCGGCGGCCATCAGCGCGGTGGCGGACCGCGTCAGCGCCGACGGCTCCCCCGCGCCGCTCGTGGCGATCCTGTGGGGCCGCGACGCCGGGACCGTCCGGCCGCTGCTGGGCTCCACACCCGTGATCTCCAGCGCCCATCCGAGTCCGCTCTCGGCCTCGCGGGGATTCTTCGGCTCCCGTCCGTTCAGCCGTGCCAACACGCTGCTTCAGGAGCAAGGCGACGGCACGGTGGACTGGGAACTTCCTCCGCTCCCCTAGCAGGCTTCACGGTCGGGGTTCGGGGTTGGCAGTCGGGGTTGGCAGTCGGGCTTCACAGTCAGGGTTCCGCCCAGGGTTGTTGGCGGTTGTTGGCTAGGCTTGGCTTCATGACCTCAGTCCCCGCAGCCACCTCGGCCACCCGGAAATCCCGCCCGCAGACCAACCTCACCGTCCTGCGCCGCGAACAGCTCTCTCCGCACATGGTCCGGATCATTGCCGGCGGGCCGGGCTTCGCAGACTACGTGAACAACTCCTTCGTGGACCGTTACGTCAAGATCGTGTTCCCGCAGCCCGGGATCGACTACCCGGAACCGCTGGACCTCTGGGAAGTCCGGGAGTCCATGCCGCGGGATCAGTGGCCGCACACCCGGACCTACACCGTCCGCTGGGTCGACGAGGCGGCCGGCGAAGTCGCCATCGACTTCGTGATCCACGGCGATGAGGGCCTCGCGGGACCGTGGGCCGCGTCCGCGCGGCCCGGCGACGCCCTGACCTTCACCGGTCCCGGCGGCGGATACAACCCGGATCCGGCCGCGGACTGGTACCTCTTCGCGGGCGACGAGTCCGCCCTGCCGGCCATCGGCGCCTCGATCGAATCACTGCCGGAGGATGCCCGCGGTCTCGCCTTCCTCGAGGTGGACGGCGACGCGGACGTCCAGGCCATCTCCGCGCCGGCAGGTGTGGAACTGCGCTGGCTCCTGCGCGGCGGTGTGCCTGCGGGGGCCAGTGGACTGCTGGTCAGCGCGGTGCGCGACGCCATCTGGCCGGAGGGCCGCGTGCAGGTCTTTGCGCACGGCGAGCGCGGCTACATGAAGAGCCTGCGGGAGGTGCTCTACGCGCAGCGCGGGCTGCAGCGCTCCCAGGTTTCGCTCTCCGGCTACTGGGCGATGGGCCGGGTGGAGGACGACTTCCAGGCCGAGAAAAAGCTGCCCATCGGGGAGATCTAACAGCACGATCTGGCCAGGTGCCGCGGGGTTTCCCCACCTTTGCCATCACAACGGCGGGGCTCGCCGGCCCGGCGGTCCGCCACGCCGTCGGGACCCGGCAAAGGTGGGGAAACCCGGCGGCGCAGGGTGCAAAGGAGACCTAGCGGCGCCGGGCCCGCCGTCGTTCGTTGCTGGCCAGGCCGCGCGTCAGGGGCCGGGCGAGGGTGTCACCGAGGACGATGCCGGCCGCGACCCCCATCACGATGGCCCCGGCATTGAGCATGCCCCCGGCTCCCAGCAGGACATCCGATTCCTCAATCGTCAATACATACATGGACCGGAATATGGTAAGTCCGGGCAGCAGGATCAGCGCTGCCGGAACGGCCACCACCAGCTGCGGGGCGCCCATCCGCAGGGCGAGCACGCGGGCCAGCAGGCCGATGGCGACGGCAGCCAGGGCGGGTGCGAACCGCGGCCCGATGCCCGCGGCTTCACCGCCGATGAGGACCAGGTAGCCGATGACGCCCACGGCCGCGGTGGGAAGCAGCAGCGCCCAGCTCGTCTGTTCGGTGATTCCGATCGCGACGACCGCGATGGCAATCATGATGCCCACGGCCCACCATGGATACGCCGGAGGGAATGTTTCCGTAACGTCGATCGACTCCATCCCGGTCATGTCCCCGACCACGAAGCCGACGGCGATGCCGGCCACGAGCGCGCCGAAGGTCAGCATGGTGGAGACGAACCGGCCGGCCGCCGTGACCGGGAAGCCGTTGATCGCATCCTGCACCGAGGAGACGAGCCGTCCGGTGGGCAGGAGCAGCAGGATGCCGCCGACCACCACGATGGCGGGAGGTATCTGGATTCCTACCAGGCCGCCGAAACGCCATAACAGCAGGGCGATGAAGGTGACCAGGAAGGAACACGCGGCGGTGACGAAGAAGTCCGGGGTGCGCCAGCGCGACAGTTTTCGGGCCAGCAGGCTGACCAGGAGGTTGGACAGGAAGGCGACGGCTGAGGCGCCCGGGCCGCCACCGAGCACCCCGACGAAGACGGCGGAGAACACCCCGAAGGCCGCCGTGACCATCCAGCGCGGGAAAGGCTTGGAACTGTGCGTGATTTCCTCGAGCCGGCGCACAGCCTCCTCGCGTCCGACCCCGCCGGCGACGATGTCCGTGACCAGCTGGTGCACCTTGGCCAGGCCCGCGTAGTTGTTGGTCCAGGACCGCACGACCCGGAGCAGGGTGATGGGCGTCTGGTCCTTGGGGGCGTAGTTGATGGCCACGGACTGGTTGGTGATGTCCACTTCGATGTGTTTGAGTCCCAGCGCGGCCGTGATGGCGATGATGCTGGTTTCCACTTCGAGGGCGCCGGCGCCGTACCGAAACATCGACTCGGCCAGGTGCAGCGCGAAGTCGATCGTCTTGCGGGCAGAGGTGTCCACCCCGCCCACCTGGATCATCGGGTTGGCGTAGGGGCTGCCGGCCAGACGGTCCACGATGCTCATCGGGGCGGTCGGCGGGTTCTCGCCCTGGACCAGCCGGCGCAGCATCCGCTTGGCAGCGGCGTTCTGGCGCACCTGGGTGGCCGACATCGGCTCGGTCCTGGGCAGTGGGTCTGTGTGCGGCCTGAGGCGGCCGTCGGGTTCCTTGGTCATTCCGGCGTCCTTAATTTCCGTGGCTGCCGGTCTAGTAGAACTGCTGGCCCGTGCGGCGGGTGTAGAGCTGGCGGGCAACGCGTTCCCCCGCGGCCATCCAGACCTTGTACTTCAGCGGGTTCAGCACCTGGTCATAGCAGCCGACAAAGTCGGTCACGGTCTTGCTGAAGCTGGTCTTGAACAGACCCAGTCCGTGGAACGGGTTGGACGTGTCCTTGAGCTGGTCGCTGGGGGGCGTGCCGCAGAAGTCGTATTCGGTGCAGCCGAGGTCCTTGAGCTGGTTGATGGCTGTCCACTGCACCAGGTGGGAGTCGCCGTACTGGCCGCGTTTCTGCAGCGAGCCGCCGTCCTTATACGTGCCCTTGCGGCCGTAGTTGATGACGAAGGCTCCGACGGAGGGCACACCGTCCTCGTAAACGAAGAGCAGCCTACCCTGGCCGCGGCTGATGAAATTGGTCCAGAACTGGCGGTAGTACTCGTACTCGCGGACCCGGACCTGGGACTTGGCTTCCACGGTGGTGGTCATCAGCGCGTACATCGCGCGGAAGTTTTCCTCGGTAGGTTCCACGTTGTGGACCGCTACGTCCTCGCGGATGGCGCGCCGGACGGCATTGCGGCCGCGCGAGTGCAGGTTGCGCAGCAGCTGGTTCTGGTCCGGGGAGATGTCGAGCAGGGCCGTGGAGTCGTTGGGCTGCAGGTTGTGGGTCTTGACCAGCCCGGCGCCTTCGATCACTCGCCTGGCCTCCGCGGAGAGCACGATGTCCGGTTCGATCTTGATGGCGAAGACGCCCAGCCGGGCGCGCTTGACGAACTCGGCGTTGGCCGCGGCGATGCCGGGGATGTCCTCGACCGAAGCGACATCCGGGCCCTTGATCAGGTACCAGAGCTTGCCCAGGAGCGGGAAGGACTTCTCCAGGATCAGGTTGTAGCTCGAGTAGTCGGCCGTCTCGTACACGAGGTGAAGGGGCTTCCAGCCGAAGTGCTGCTTGACCTCGGCGAAGGCTTCCGATTGCAGGAGATTGCCGCCATTGGGGTTCGCGGTGACGTGGGCGTCCCAATTAGCGATCTCTTCGGCAGAGGCGAAGCGGGCGGTGAATTCACGCAAGGGTGCGGCGTCCAATCATTACGGTACGAGCGTCGGCGGCATGCAGACATGCAGGGTCAAGTCTATCCGCCCGGGCCCCTGTTCCCGCCCCGGACGCAGCCGCTACGCTGGAAGCATGCCGCCTGATCAGCAATCGTTAGCCGCAGGATCCGGAAGCCAGGAACACGCGCCCTCAAAGCTCGCGCTGGGACCCCAGTTGCTGGGACTGCTCGCCTTCCTCGCGGCCTCCGCCGTAGTGGCGGGACTGGGCGGACTGGCCACGGCCAACAACGTCGACGGCTGGTATGCCACCGCCGACAAGGCGCCGTGGTCGCCGCCGAACTGGGTGTTCGGGCCGGTCTGGACGGTCCTCTACACCGCGATGGCCGTCGCGGCCTGGCTGGTCTGGAGGAGCCGGGCGGAAGGGACCAGACCCGCCCTCACCGCCTACGCCGTCCAGCTCGTGCTGAACCTGCTGTGGACGCCGGTCTTCTTCGGCCTGTACCCGGTGCTCGGCACCCCGGCCCTGTGGATCGCCTTTGTCATCATTGTGGCCCTGGCGGTGGCCGTGTCCGTCACCGTCCTGTACTTCGGACCGATCAGCCGCGCGGCGGGGCTCCTGCTGCTGCCCTACCTCGCCTGGATTGTGTTCGCCTCGTCGCTGAACTTCTGGGCTGCGGTCTACAACTGATTCAGCATTCCACCACGTTCACGGCGAGCCCGCCCATCGCGGTCTCCTTGTACTTGGAGCTCATGTCACGGCCGGTTTCCCGCATGGTGACGATGACCTCGTCGAGGGACACCCGGTGCGAGCCGTCGCCCCACAGCGCCATCTTGGCGGCGTTGATGGCCTTGGCCGCCGCGATGGCGTTGCGTTCGATGCAGGGGATCTGCACGAGCCCGCCGATCGGGTCGCAGGTCAGGCCGAGGTTGTGCTCCATCGCGATTTCCGCGGCGTTCTCCACCTGCTGGGGCGTACCGCCCATGACTTCGGCCAGGCCCGCGGCCGCCATCGACGACGCCGAGCCCACCTCGCCCTGGCAGCCGACCTCCGCGCCGGAGATCGAGGCCTGTTCCTTGTACAGCACCCCGATGGCGGCGGCGGTCAGCAGGAACTTGACCACAACGTCGTCGCGGTCCTGCTGGGTGGCCTTGTCCATGCCCGGCGCGAAGTGCAGGGCGTAGTAGAGCACCGCGGGGATGATGCCGGCTGCGCCGTTCGTCGGGGCGGTGACCACGCGGCCGCCCGAGGCGTTTTCCTCGTTCACGGCCAGGGCGATCAGGTTCACCCATTCCTGCCAGTATTTCGGGTCCCGGAAGTCCGGGGCCTGGCCGCGGGTTTCCTTCATGAGGCGCTCGTGCCAGTCGGGCGCACGGCGGCGGACCTTGAGCCCGCCGGGCAGCAGTCCCTCGCGCTTGAGGCTGACCTCGACGCAGCTTTCCATCACGGAGTAGATATGCAGCAGGCCTTCGCGGATCTCCGCCTCGGTCCGGGAGGCGCGCTCGTTGACGAACATGATCTCGCCGATCGAGAGGCCTTTGGACTGGCAGCGGCCCAGCAGTTCCGCGGCGGTGCGGAAAGGCAGCGGCAGTTCCTTCTTGGATTCGTCGAGCTCCTTGAGCGCCGCGTCCTCCTCGCCCTCGCGGACGATGAAGCCGCCGCCGACGGAGAAGAAAGTGGCGGCGTGCAGGACTTCGCCGTCGGCACCGGAGACGGTGAACGTCATGCCGTTGGTGTGCCGCGGGAGGATGGTCAGGGGGCGCAGGATCATGTCCTTCACGCCGTAGGGCAGCGGGACGGAGCCTGCCAGCTGCAGTTTCCCGGTCTCGGCAATCGTGGCGAGCCGTTCCTCCACTTCCTCGGGGAGGATCAGCTCGGGGTGGAAGCCTTCCAGGCCGAGCAGGATGGCGGTCATGGTGCCGTGTCCGTGCCCGGTGGCGGCGAGGGAGCCGTAGAGGTCAACCCGCAGCGAGGCCACCCGCTCCAGCACACCGGAGGCCTTGAGTTCCCCGGCGAACACCGCCGCGGCCCGCATGGGGCCCACCGTGTGTGAACTGGAGGGCCCTATTCCGATGGAAAAAAGGTCGAAGACTCCAACGGCCATTGTTGTTCCTAACTAGCTAACTGTGGCCCGGCAGATGGTCCTGCCGGAAGGCGGTGCGGCCGCCGCGTGGCGGCGGTTCCCCCGGATGCACGACGCCGGGCGGCAGCTTGTGGCGGCGGCCCGGCGTCGTGATCTGTGCTGCTTCTACTATCTGTATTACGGCCCTTAGGCGAGGTTGGCAACCGAGGGGTAGAGCGGGTGGGCGGCGGCGAGGGCCTCCACCCGGGAGCGCAGACCGGACAGGTCCGTGCCGGCGTCGGCGATCAGTGCCTCCGCGATGATGTCGGCGACTTCAGCGAACGCCGCCTCGCCGAACCCGCGGGTGGCCAGCGCGGGGGTGCCGATGCGCAGCCCCGAGGTGACCATCGGCGGGCGGGGGTCGAACGGCACGGCGTTGCGGTTGACGGTGATGTCGATTTCCGCGAGGCGGTCCTCGGCCTGCTGGCCGTTCAGCTCGCAGTTGCGCAGGTCCACGAGGACCAGGTGCACGTCGGTGCCGCCGGAGATGACGTTGATGCCCTTGGCGGTGACGTCGGGCTGGACGAGCCGTTCGGCGAGGATCCGCGCTCCGGCCAGGACACGCTCCTGGCGTTCCTTGAACTCAGGGGACGCGGCGATTTTGAAGGCCACGGCCTTGCCCGCGATCACGTGTTCCAGCGGGCCGCCCTGCTGGCCGGGGAACACTGCCGAGTTGATCTTCTTGGCGATGTCGGCGTCGTTGGAGAGGATGATGCCGCCGCGCGGACCGGCGAGGGTCTTGTGCGTGGTGGAGGTGGTGACGTGGGCGTGCGGCACCGGGGAGGGGTGCAGCCCGGCGGCGACGAGCCCGGCGAAGTGGGCCATGTCCACCATCAGGTAGGCGCCCACGGAATCGGCGATCCGGCGGAACTCGGCGAAGTCCAGCTGCCGGGCGTAGGCCGACCAGCCGGCGACGATCAGCTGCGGCTTGTGCTCCTGGGCCAGGCGCTCCACCTCGGCCATGTCGATCCGGTGGTCGTCCTCGCGGACCTGGTACGGGATCACGTTGTACAGGCGGCCGGAGAAGTTGATCTTCATGCCGTGCGTGAGGTGACCGCCGTGCGCCAGGTTCAGGCCCATGATGGTGTCGCCCGGACGGATCAGGGCGTGCATGACGGAGGCGTTGGCCTGCGCTCCGGAGTGCGGCTGGACGTTGGCGTACTCGGCGCCGAACAGGGCCTTGACGCGGTCGATCGCGAGCTGTTCGACCACGTCAACGTGCTCGCAGCCGCCGTAGTAGCGCTTGCCCGGGTAACCCTCGGCGTACTTGTTGGTGAGCACGGAACCCTGCGCCTGCATGACGGCCTTGGCGGTGTGGTTCTCCGAGGCGATCATTTCCAGGCCGTCCCGCTGGCGGGTCAGCTCGGCGTCGATCTTCGCGGCGATCTCCGGGTCCAGGGCGGACAGTTCGGCGTCCAGGCTCGGGGAAATTACCTGCTCAAACACGGCGGTGCCTGCGGCCGCGCTCACAGCTCGCCGCCGTTCTTGGACGCGTATTCCTGGGCGGAGAGCAGCGGGCCCTCTGATTCGGCGGCGACCTTGAAGAGCCAGCCGGCACCGTAGGGGTCGCTGTTGATCAGCGCGGGGTCCTCGACGACGGCCGGGTTGGTTTCGGTGACCTCGCCGGTGACGGGGGCATACAGGTCCGAGACGGACTTGGTGGACTCGACCTCGCCGCAGGTCTCGCCCGCGGTCACCATGGCGCCGACCTCGGGCAGGTCCACGTAGACGATGTCGCCGAGGGCGTCCGTGGCGACCGCCGAGATGCCGATGGACACGATGTTGGATCCGGCGTCGCCGGAGTCCCGTGCAACCCACTCGTGCTCGTCGGAGTACTGCAGTTCAGGGGCAACTCTTGCCATGTGTTTTTGTCCTAAGTCTTGGAGTGGTCGTTGGAGCTAAATCTAGGGGCTACTTTTGGCGCTTGTAGAACGGCAGGGCGACCACTTCGAAGGGTTCGGCCTTGCCGCGGAGATCGATGTCCAGGGCTGTGCCGGGTTCTGTTAACTCGACGTCGACGTAGGCCATTGCGACCGGGTAGCCCAGCGTCGGGCTGGGCTGGCCGGAGGTGACTTCACCGACGGTGTTGCCGTCCTTCAGGACCGGGTAGTGGCCGCGGCCGGCCCGGCGGCCGAGGCCCTTGAGCCCGACCAGCTTGCGGCCCGCGGTGGTGCCTGCGCCGGCTTCCTTCATGGCGGCGAGGGCAGCCTTGCCGACGAAGTCGCCTTCCTTGGAGAGCGCCACGACCGGGCCCAGCCCGGCGGCGAAGGGGTCGCCGTCGAGGGAGAGCTCGTTGCCGTAGAGCGGCATCCCGGCCTCGAGCCGGAGCGAGTCGCGGGACGCGAGTCCGGCGGGGGTCAGTTCGCCGTCCTCGGCGATGGCCACGAGCGCCTGCCAGAGGGCGGCGGCGTCGTCGTTCGCGACGAAGATCTCGAAGCCGTCCTCACCGGTGTAGCCGGTGCGGGCGAGCAGGAGCTCCTGGCTGGTGCCGCCGAACATAAAGGGGACGTCGACGGCGGCGTAGTACTTCAGACCGGTGACGAGGTCGTGCTGCGCGGCCGGAACGAGGCGCAGCAGGATCTCCTGGGCTTTGGGGCCCTGCACGGCGATCAGCGAGGTTCCGGCGGAGGCGTCCTCAACGGTGACGTCGAAGCCGCCCGCCTTGCCGGAACTGGCCCGCTCGGCGAGCGCCGCGGCCACGACCTTGGCGTTGCCGGCGTTGGGGACCACCAGGAATTTCTGGTCGCCGCGGCGGTAGGTGATGAGGTCGTCGATGATGCCGCCGTCCTCGTTGCAGATCAGCGAGTATTTGGCCTTGCCGACCGCCATCGCGGAGATCTTGCCGACCAGGGCGTAGTCCAGGAAGGCCGCGGACTCGGGGCCGGTGACCCAGACTTCGCCCATGTGGGAGAGGTCGTAGAGGCCCGCGGACTTGCGGACGGCGTGGTGCTCGGCCAGTTCGGAGCTGTACTTGAGCGGCATCTGCCAGCCGCCGAAATCGGTGAAGGAGGCGCCGAGCTTCTTGTGCTCTTCGTAAAGTGCCGTGTAGTTCTCAGTCATCGGTGGCTGTCCCTAGTTGTGAGAGTCGGAGTTGGCGGAGTCATCGGAGTGGACTGCTGTGTCTTCTTCGAAGGCTTCGAGGGGTGGGCAGGAACAGATCAGGTTGCGGTCCCCGGCGGCGCCGTCGATCCGGCCGACCGGCGGGAAGTACTTGTCCTGCTTGAGCGTGTGGACCGGAAAAACGGCCTGCTCACGCGGGTACTCGCGGGCCCAGTCGCTGCTGATGACGGCTGCGGCGGTGTGCGGGGAGTTGCGCAGCGGGCTGTGCTCGACGGTGAAGTCGCCGTGCGCCACCTGGTCGATCTCGGCGCGGATGGAGATCATGGCCGTGATGAAGCGGTCAATCTCGCCGATGTCCTCGGACTCGGTGGGCTCGACCATCAGGGTGCCGGCCACCGGGAACGCCAGGGTGGGGGCGTGGAAGCCGTAGTCGATCAGGCGCTTGGCGACGTCCTCGGCGGTCACGCCGGTCTTGGCCGTGAGTTCGCGCAGGTCCAGGATGCACTCGTGGGCCACGAGTCCGCCTTCGCCGGTGTAGAGCACCGGGAAGAAGTCGTTCAGGCGGGCCGCGATGTAGTTGGCGGCGAGCAGGGCTGACTTGGTGGCCTCGGTGAGGCCCTGGCCGCCCATGAGCTTCACGTAGGCCCAGGAGATCGGCAGCACGCCGGCCGAGCCGTAGCGCGATGCGGAGATCGGGGTCCCGCTTTCGCCGTTGGCCGGATCGGCGGCGTTCCCCGGCATGAACGGTGCCAGGTGCGCCTTGGCCGCGACCGGGCCGACGCCGGGGCCGCCGCCGCCGTGCGGGATGCAGAAGGTCTTGTGCAGGTTCAGGTGCGAGACGTCGCCGCCGAACAGGCCCGGCTGGGCCAGCCCGACGAGGGCGTTGAGGTTGGCGCCGTCGATGTAGACCTGGCCGCCGGCGGCGTGGATGGCGTCGCAGACCTCGCGGACGTCGGCGTCGAACACCCCGTGGGTGGAGGGGTAGGTGATCATGATCGCGGACAGCGCGTCCTTGTGCATCTCGATCTTGGCCTGCAGGTCGGCGTGGTCGATCGTGCCGTTGGCGGCGGTGGCCACAACGACAACTTTCATCCCGGCCAGCACCGCCGAGGCGGCGTTGGTGCCGTGCGCGGAGGCCGGGATCAGGCAGACATTGCGCTGGGCATCACCGCGGGAACGGTGGTAGCCGCGGATGGCCAGCAGGCCGGCGAGCTCGCCCTGCGACCCGGCATTGGGCTGGATGGAGACCTGGTCGTAGCCGGTGATCTCGGTCAGCTGGGACTCGAGGTCCTCAATCAGTTCGCGCCAGCCGGCGGTCTGGGATTCCGGGGCGAAGGGGTGGATGGAGGCGAACTCCGGCCAGGAGATGGCTTCCATTTCGGCCGTGGCGTTCAGCTTCATCGTGCACGAACCCAGCGGGATCATGGTGCGGTCCAGGGCCAGGTCGCGGTCCGAGAGGCGGCGGATGTAGCGCAGCAGCTGGGTCTCGGAGCGGTGCGTGTTGAACACCGGGTGCTGCAGGAAGTCCGAGGTGCGCTCGACGGCGGCATCCAGCGCGAAGGCATCCACTGAATCCACCACAGCGGCGCCGAACGCGGCGACGACGTCGGCGACGATGGCCGCCGTCGTCGCCTCATCGGCGGAGATGCCGACGGTGTCAGCGTCGATGCCGCGCAGGTTGATGCCCTTGGCCTCGGCGGCGGCGATGAACTCCGCGGCCTTGCCGGGGACCGAGACGGTCACGGTGTCGAAGAAACTGGTGTGCAGCACGTCCAGGCCGGCGGCCTTCAGCGAGGCGGCGATGGTCCTGGCGTGGCCGTGCGTGGTCTCGGCGATGGCCTTCAGGCCGTCCGGGCCGTGGTAGACGGCGTAGAAGGAGGACACGATCGCCAGCAGGGCCTGCGCGGTGCAGATGTTGGAGGTGGCCTTCTCGCGGCGGATGTGCTGCTCGCGGGTCTGGAGGGCCAGGCGGTAGGCCGGGACGCCGGCGTTGTCCTTGGAGACGCCGACGAGACGGCCGGGCATGGACCGCTCGAGGCCCTTCTGGACCGCCATGTAGGCGGCGTGCGGGCCGCCGAAGAACAGCGGGACGCCGAAACGCTGCGCGGAGCCGACGGCGATGTCGGCGCCCTGCTCACCGGGAGGGGTGATGAGGGTCAGTGACAGGAGGTCCGCGGCGACCGTGACGAGGGCGCCGCGTTCCTTGGCGTCGGCGATCACGGCCGTGTGGTCAAACACGCGGCCGGAGGCGCCGGGCTGCTGCAGGACAACGCCGTTGATGACGCCCTCGGGCAGTCCCTTGGAAAGATCGGCGACCTCGACCTCGAAGCCGAGCGCCTCGGCGCGGCCCCTGACGATCGCGATGGTCTGCGGCAGGCAGTCGGCGTCGAGGACGGTCTTGCCGTCGTGCGCCGTCTTGTTCTTGTTGGCCCGGCGCATCATCAGCACGGCCTCGGCGACGGCAGTGGCTTCGTCCAGCAGCGAGGCGTTGGCGATGGGCAGGCCGACGAGGTCCTGGACCATGGTCTGGAAGTTCAGCAGCGCCTCGAGCCGGCCCTGGGAGATTTCCGGCTGGTACGGGGTGTAGGCCGTGTACCAGGCCGGGGCTTCGAGGATGTTGCGGCGGATGACGGGCGGAGTGAGGGTGTCGTAGTAGCCCTGCCCGATCATCTGGACGGCGGTTTTGTTCTTCGCGGCGAGCTTGCGCAGCTCGGTGAGGACCTCTACTTCGCTGAGCGCCTGGCCGAGGGCCAGCGCGGAGTCCTGCCGGATGTCCTTCGGGACGGCCGTGTCCACCAGCGCATCGACGGTGTCGTAGCCGACAGCCTTCAGCATGGCGTCGACGTCGGCCTGGCGGCGGGCGCCGATATGCCGGTCAACGAAGGACGTGGAGGCTGAGGTAACAGTCACAAGGAACTCCATAACTAAGGCGGCGCAGGGTACGCCACATTGATTCGGGTTCCTCCCCGCTCTGTATTGGACCTGAGAGTTTCCGCGCAGCCGTGCTCTCGCATGGCTCCGCTTGCACCGTCGGTGAGCACAGCATGTCAAAAGACAGCCTGCTACTTTCCAGAGTTGCCTTGCCGCGGCGGTACGTGGGCCTGAGAGATTCCTGGGGAGGGTTTGCTCCTACGGCGCCTGCTTGTACCTACTTGCAGAACTCTCCCGCCGCAGATCAAAGGCATATTAAATTTGCGTGACAACAGTCACAGCCCCTATTGTCCTATGCCCGGCCCGCGTCCGCAAACTAGTGACGCGCCAGCACCGCCGCCTCGGGTTCAGCCGGCTTACCCGCGGAGCCGCTCGAGGGCAGTGAGCAGGCTTTCGACGTCGGGGCCGACCTCCGGGAGCGACCCGCCCGGGCCGCGGGCCAGCATGGCGTTGAAGTACAGCCCGTCGCCCATGTACAGGACCGGCTTGGCCATGGCGGGCCCGACGTCGGCCGCCAGCAGTTCCAGCCAGCTGGCCTGGACCGCGGCCATCCGGCGCAGGGTTTCCTGGTGGGCCACTTCAGCCAGCCGCGTGGCGGCCACGAAGACCCGGTCCAGCGGTGTGTCCGCCCACACCGAGGACTTGATGAAAAACGCCGCGGCGCCTTCCGGCGCAGCGGCCATGGCGGCGAGGTCCTCGGCGAGCAGCCGGTCCAGCCGCTCCAGCAGGACGGCAATCATCGACTCCTTATTGGGGAAGTGGTAGAGCAGCCCGCCCTTGGAGACGCCGGCCAGCCGGGCGACGGCATCCAGCGTCGCGGCACGTTCACCCTCTTCGATGAGCAGGGATTCGAAGGCGTCAAGGACGGCTTCGCGGGCGACGGGTTTTCTTGCCATGGTTCCAATCATGCCCCGCGGCGAGGACGGGTCTTAACGGTCGGTTTCTTAACTGTACCGTCCAGACGGTATAGTTATCATCATGAGCAACACATCGATCACCCGCAGCAGCACCGGAACCGGCGGCAACCTCGCCGCCGGAACGTCGAACACAGCGCCCCGCGCGCCGTGGCGCGACTGGCTGGCGCTGGCACTGCTGATGTTTCCCGTGCTGCTCGTGGCCGTCGACAACACGGCCCTGACGTTCGCGCTGCCGGCCATCGCGCGCAGCCTCGATGCCTCGGGCGTGGAACTGCTCTGGATTGTCGATGCCTATCCCCTGGTCCTCGCCGGTCTCCTCGTGGCGATGGGCAGCCTCGGCGACAGGATCGGCCGCCGCCGGCTGCTTTTCATCGGCAGCACCGGCTTCGCCGCCGTCTCGGCGGTCACGGCCTTTGCCCCCAGCGCCGAGTGGCTGATCGCCGGCCGTGCCGGGCTGGGGTTCTTCGGCGCCATGCTGATGCCCTCCACGCTGTCCCTGATCCGCAACATCTTCCCCGAGCCCAACCGGCGCCGGCTGGCCGTGGCCATCTGGGCCGCCGGTTTCTCCGGCGGTGCCGCGCTGGGCCCGATCTTCGGCGGCTGGCTGGTGGAGCACTTCTGGTGGGGCGCGGTGCTTCTGGTGGCCGTGCCGATCATCCTGCCGCTGCTGGTCCTGGGCCCGGCCCTGATCCCGGAATCCCGCGACCCGAACCCGGGCCGGGTGGACGTACCCAGCATCGTCTTGTCCCTACTGGTCATGGTGCCGGTCGTCTACGGCATCAAGATCCTGGCCACACACGGCCCGGCACTGGAACCGCTGGCCGCCATCGGCTTCGGCCTGCTGATGGGGTACGTCTTCATCAGGCGGCAGCGGCTCCTGGCATCCGGCCTCTCGCAGGCAGTCCGCTCCCCGGGCAGCCGCCTGCAGGACTCCGCGGCACCGGACAGCGCGCGGGCAGCAAACCGGACCGCTCCCCTGCTGGACCTCAGCCTCTTCGGCAACCGGGTCTTCAGCACCGCCATCATCGCCAACGTGCTGGCACTGTTCTCCTTCAACGGCTTCATCCTGTTCCTGGCCCAGCACCTGCAGCTGATCGAGGGGCAGTCCCCCTCGGAATCCGGCATCGCCATGGTCCCCGCACTGATCGCGACCGTCCTGGCCGGCCTGCTGGTGGTGCCGCTGGTGAAGAAGGTCCGCCCTGGTTTTGTGGTCGCGGGCGGGCTGCTCCTGAGCGCCGGCGGCTACTTCCTTGTGGCCTTCGGCGACCACGGCAACGGCCCGGCGCTGCTGCTGGCGGCCCTGCTGGTGCTGTGCCTCGGCGTCGGCGCCGCGGAGACCATCTCCAACGACCTGATCCTCGGTGCCGCCCCGGCGGAGAAGTCCGGGGCGGCGGCCGCAATTTCCGAGACCGGCTACGAAATCGGTTCCCTGCTGGGCACGGCCATCCTCGGCTCCATCCTGACGGCTTCCTACCAGGGCAATCTGCTGCTTCCCGCCGGCGTCGAGGACGCCGCACCGGCTGAGGCGTCAGCCCAGGCGGGCGAGACGCTCGCCGGGGCCGTGGAACTGGCGCAGGCCCTCCCGGGACCGCTGGCGGAGGCCGTGATGACCGCCGCCCGGACCGCGTTCGATTCAGGCGTCCACATCACGGCCACGATTGCGCTCGTGCTCATGGCCGGGGCATCGGTGCTCGCCGCCGTCGTCCTCAGGAAGGTGCCGACCGCCAAATAGCCAGCGGACCGGAACGCTCCTTGGCCGGCAGGCGGCGCCGCTTAAACGCCCAGCGCCCGGCGCCGGTGGGAACCGGGGCCGGGCGCTGGGATCTGCCGGGGAACGCTACTTGCTGTCCGCCGTGGTGACGCTGGAGTTGGCCCGCATCGTCTCCGCATTGACCATCCAGGCATACTGCTCGAACTTGGCGATGAACCCGTGCAGCAGGTCCGCCGTGGTGGGGTCCTCTTCGTCGACTTCGTCGTGGACTTTACGCATGGTGCCGACGGCGGCCTCAAGGGCTGCGACGATCCGCTCAATGGCGTCCTTGGTGTTGATCAGGCCGCTGGGGAACTCGGCGAGCGCGGTGGACTTGGACACCGTGGAACTGCGGCCGTCCGGAAGGGCGTGAAGAGCGCGCATGCGCTCCGCCAGGTCATCCGCGAACTCACGGGCAGCGTCGATGATCTCGTCCAGCTGCAGGTGGAGGTCCCGGAAGTTCGTTCCGACGATGTTCCAGTGCGCCTGCTTGCCCTGAACGTGAAGTTCTATCAGGTCAACAAGCACCGCCTGCAGGTTCGTCGTGAGGGTCGGTGAAGCTTTCATGCGTCCTCCTGAGTAGGTGCGATACCGTTGCGTCCGGTATCGCTAGGTCCGATACCTTCGACGCTACCGCAGGGCGCAACGGGACCGCGACGGTCCCGGAGGAATTTCTCGGTCAGCTTACTAAGTTGGCTTACTAACCACGGCGGGCACCCCTGGACGACGGCGGCTGCCCGGACGGACTCACCAGAAATGCGCGACGTCGACCACGAGCCGTGAGCCCGCGGCCGGTCCGTCCAGGGTAAACACGCGGAACGGCAGCCGGGCCCGGACTCCGAGGCCGAGGCTTGAATAGCCCTCATAGCTGCCGGCCCATGCCACCTGCCGGAAGGTCTGGTAACCGCTGACGTTGCTCAGTTCTTTCGGTTCGGCCGGCTTGTAGGTGGCGTTACCGTTCTCGTCATAGGCCGGGGCGTTGGCCGTGACCTGGAGGAACGCCTGGCCGCGCAGCGGGACAGGGAATCCCGAACCGTCCTGTGTTACCTGCGGAACGTAGCGGACTGTGTAGCCGGCGACGGGGCCGTTGAGGTCGAGGACCAGCCGGTCGAAACAGTAGTGCTGCCCCGTGCGGACATTCGTCACCTGGGCCTGGCTCATCGCCGCGTCGGTCTTCATCAGCGACCCCCACACCAGTCCGCAGTAGGGTGTCGCCGCCGCGGGGCCGGGGGCCACGAGCCCCGAACCAACAGCCATCAGGATCGCTACCAGCCACACCCGGAACTTCTTCATTTGGGCCGCCTCCTCGAATGATGAGATAGCTCCAGAATAGGAGCGTTTCCGGGCCGAATCGAGGGGCCGGCCGGATCTGCGTCGAACCGTTAGGCTGCGCCGCGCCGGGTTACGGGACGGTTGCGCCGCCGTCGTCCTGTGCCCGGGAAATTCCTGGCAACGGCGAAGCGCCGGTCCCTTTCGGAATCCGGCGCTTCGCGGTGCCTTGCTGGAACGTTGTGAAGTGGTGGTGCGCGGTGGAAGGTCCCCTAGCCTTCGCAGTCGCGGCAGTACTTCAGGCCGTTCTTTTCCTTGGCCACCTGGGACCGGTGACGGACCAGGAAGCAGGAGGAGCAGGTGAATTCATCGGACTGCTCGGGAACAACAACGACGGTCAGTTCTTCGCCGGAAAGATCAGCGCCGGGAAGGTCGATGCCTTCAGCCGTGTCGTTCTCGTCGACGTCGATGACGGCAGTCTGGGCGCCCCCACTGCGGGACGCCTGAAGTGCCTCCAGCGACTCCGCGGGAGACTCTTCTTCTGTCTTGCGTGGTGCGTCGTAATCGGTAGCCATTTGGGGGTTCACTTTCGTTGCTGCGCCGCGCCATTTCAGGCACTTCAGTGAAGCAGTTTAGGACATTATGCACGCAGTTGAAGAATAGTGTGCCGAATCAGACACTTTGCGTCGCCCGCCTTCCGATTGGGACGGGCGGGGCACAACGACGCGCGCCTCGGCTGCCCCCAAGGGCCGGCGCCGGCAGCCTGCACGACTGGCTGTGCGCTCAGGCGATGGGCCAGATGATGAGCGTCTTCCAGGTTGCCGGGTCCGGCTCCGCCGCCGGGTCGCTGAGGTAGTACTCCCACATCGCGGTGCCCGGCGTCAGGCCTTCGGCCTGCATCTTTTCCATGATCGCCCCGTACGTTTCGGGGAGGGTCTCGTAAGGGCCGATGTGCATCGCTTCAAAGGCCCGGCCGGCGGGCAGGGAACCCGCGGTCACACCGCTGTCGCCGCCGCCGGGAAACGGCGCCGCGACCGGAAACCCGGCTTCGACGTCGACGACGTCGGTCGGCATCCCGCGGTACAACGCGAACGGCGGTCCGGCCAGCTGGACGTGCTGTTGTTCCGCCGCACTCATCACCGAGCTGTACGCGCGGCCGAAGAACTCGCGCAGCCCCTTCATCGGGACGGTTTCGCGCAGCACCGCCGTCGGCTGTTCCTGTAGCTGGGTGGCCTTGATGTCCGGCGTCTTGTCCGGGTTTGATTCAGTCATAGGCCCAGACTCCGCCGTGCGGTTTCCGTCGGCTAGGGCCTAACGTCCCCCGGCGCCCCATCGGGGATCCACGTCCGTGGACCCCACCTGTGCGGTGGATGGCTGGAACCACCCAAGACGTGATGCGCGCTGTTTCCCACGGCAGTCCCGCCGGTGAAGAGGTCAAGAGCTGGACATAAGGTGGGCAGGCGCAACGAGGGAAGCCCTTTTATTAAGGACAAAAGAAAACCGCGCCGCCACCGGGACAGTTCCCGGTAACGGCGCGGTTCTTCTTGGGCCCCCTGTCGGATTCGAACCGACGACCCCCGCTTTACAAGAGCGGTGCTCTGGCCAACTGAGCTAAGGAGGCATTCCTGTGCGCCCGGGGCACCGGGCCGCGATGAGGGGGCCTGGCGCCATGGCGCTAGATAAGGTTAGCCCACGGATGCCCGGTGATAAAAACAGGCCCGGCTCCGGAAGAATCCGGAACCGGGCCTGCAGTTGCTGCCAGGTCCTGCCGCCTACTGCTTGGCGTCGATGGCGGCCTGGAGGAACTCCTCGAACGGGGTCTGGGCGCTCTCGCCCTTGCCCCACTGCTGGCCCTCAACGAACACGGTGGGCGTGCCGGTGACACCGATGGACGCTGCCTGCTGGGTCGTGTACTTCACCCACGGGCGGTAGGTTTTCTCGTCCACGCACGTTTCGATGCTCTTGGCCCCGACGTCGGTGGCCATCTTCTTCAGATCCGAATCCGAGATGCCGGCGCCGCCTTCAGCGGGCTGCTGCTCAAACAGCGCATTGACGAAGTCCGCGTACTTCTCCGGCGATTCGTTCACAACGCAGGCTGCGGCGTTGGCCGCGCGGGAGGAGTAGTTCGTCGTGGAGCGGGTGTCCAGGAAGCCCAGCGGGCGGTACTCCACGGTGATCTTGCCTTCGTTGCGAAGGTTCGTGAGGGTCTCGTTGTACTGGGTCTCAAAGTTCTTGCACACCGGGCAAATGAAGTCGATGTAGAGGATCACCTTGACCGGCTTGCCGGCCT
This sequence comes from Pseudarthrobacter oxydans, assembly GCF_030812335.1. GTDB lineage: Bacteria > Actinomycetota > Actinomycetes > Actinomycetales > Micrococcaceae > Arthrobacter > Arthrobacter oxydans_B. The sequence continues at coordinate 11,791 of NZ_JAUSSN010000008.1, read as the reverse complement.
CAGCCTCGGCGCCGGGCGCGGTCACGACTGCCGGCGGGGTTTCCGCCGGAGCGGGAATGTCGGCGACCCGGACGGTCGCAGGCTCGGTCTTCGCGACCTCGGAGTTGGCCAGCAGCGTGACGCCGCCGTAAACGTTGCCGTTGGCCGGGGTGGGTCCCTCGTCCGCAATCGGGGCGTTCTTCTGAATGTTCGAGGTGACGACCAGCGCCACGACCACAATGATGGCCACGACGGCGGCAACGATGCCCCAGCCGATGAGCAGCTTGTTGCGCTTGTCCTTCTTCACCTGCGCCTCGCGGATTTCACGGGCTTTCTCGCGGGCCGCGGCAGTTCGCTCTGTTTTGGACTGACGGGGTTCGTTTGCGGGGCTCATTAGTTCCTCGGGTCGATCGGCCGGTGATATCCACTGGGTGGCAATTCATCATTTTAGGGGAGAAATCTGGGAACTTGCGCTTTCAACCTTCCTCCCCGCCTCCCAGCGGACGAATAGCACAGAAGATTCCGCCGGGCTAGGGTGGATGGGAGCCACGAGCGAATCCCAGGGAGCACCAATGCAGGCAACCAAACACGCCGAATCGGATCCAGAATCCAACGGCGCGGACGCGCACGGCACAGACGCGCACGGCACCAGCGCACCCGGCACCAGCGACACTGCCTCGGACGCGCAGTATGACTTCATGGTGGTTTCCAACCGCCTGCCGGTCGACCGCTGCTCCCCCGATGAGCCCGGATGCGAGGACGGCTGGCGCCGTTCCCCCGGCGGCCTGGTCACCGCGCTGGCCCCCATGATGACCAAGACCGACGGAGCCTGGGTCGGCTGGCACGGCGCCCCGGATGAGCATGTCCAGCCTTTCAGCCACGGCGGCATCGACCTCGTTCCCGTCCAGCTGAGCACGCACGACATCGAATTCTTCTATGAGGGTTTCTCCAACTCCACCCTCTGGCCGCTTTACCACGACGTGATCGCCCCGCCGGAGTTCCACCGGACCTGGTGGGACTCCTACCGCAAGGTCAACCGCCGGTTCGCGGACGCCGTCATCCACCACGCCAACCCCGGCGCCACCGTCTGGGTGCAGGACTACCAGCTCCAGCTCGTCCCGAAGATGCTGCGCGAGGCGCGTCCGGACCTGAAAATCGGGTTCTTCAACCACATCCCCTTCCCGCCGCCGGAGATCTTCGCCCAGCTGCCGTGGCGCCGCGCCATCATCGACGGACTGCTCGGCGCCGATCTGGTCGGCTTCCAGCGCCCCAGCGACGCCGGGAACTTCATGCGCTCCGCCCGCCGCTTCCTCGGCGCCAGCGTCAAGCAGCAGCAGATCCACGTGAAGGGGGCTGACGGGAAGACCACCCATATCGCCCGCGCCCAGGCCTTCCCCATCTCCATCGACGTCAAGCAGATCAGCGAGCTGGCACGGAACCCGGAGATCGTCGAACGATCCCGGCAGATCCGCCGGGATCTCGGTAGCCCGAAGACCATCCTGCTCGGCGTCGACCGGCTCGACTACACCAAGGGCATCCGGCATCGACTCAAGGCCTACGAAGAACTCCTGGCGGACGGCAAAGTGTCGGTCGAGGACGCAACCCTGATCCAGGTCGCCAGTCCCAGCCGGGAACGGGTGGAGCATTACCGCCTGCTGCGCGAGGAAGTAGAGGGCACGGTCGGCCACATCAACGGCACCTACGACACCATGCAGAACACAGCGGTGCGCTACCTGCACCACAGCTACCCGATCGAGGAGATGGTGGCGCTCTACCTGGCGGCGGACGTTATGCTCGTGACCGCTTTGCGAGACGGGATGAATCTCGTGGCCAAGGAATATGTCACGGCCCGGACCAACAATGACGGCGCGCTGGTGCTGAGCGAGTTCGCCGGAGCCGCGGACCAGCTCAAGCAGGCCCTGCTGATGAACCCGCACGACATCGACGGCCTGAAGGACACCATCATGAAGGCCGTCAACATGCAGCCCGCGGAGGCCGCACGCCGCATGCGCTCGATGCGCAAGCAGATCCTGGACCACGACGTCGATCTCTGGTCCTCCGACTTCCTGAGCACACTCGAAGAAAAGGTGATCCGCGATGACTCCTGAGCTTTCCCCGGGACAGACCCCGCTCTCGCTCGCCCCGGACCTGCTGGAGGCCCTGCGTCGCATCGCCGCCACCGAGCATCTGCTGGTCGCCATGGATTTCGACGGCACGATGGCACCCCTGGTGGACCATGCCGGAGATGCCCGGGCGCTGCCCCGCTCGGCAGCAGCCTTCGCCGCTCTCACGGAACTGCCGCGGACGACGACGGCGCTCATCTCGGGTCGTGCCCTGGACAGCCTGCGGGCGGTCGCCTTCCCCCCGGAGAAGACGCTGCTGATCGGCAGCCACGGCGCCGAAGTCTGGATGGGACCGGGGTCCTCGAAACTGGAACTCGATGACGCCCGCCGGGAACTGCTCGCCGAGGTCCGGCGCGAGCTGGAGGGCATCGTGGAGGTGGCCCCGGGGACCCTGCTGGAGGACAAGCCGGCCGGCGTCGTCCTGCACACCCGGCTGGCCGCGGACGACGTGGCCGAGGACGCCGTCGCCGCTGCCCGCGCCGTCCTGCAGGACCGGCCCGGGGTATACCTGAAGAACGGCAACCGGGTGCTGGAGACCTCCGTGGTCCACTCCTCCAAGGGGGAAGGCATCGCGTTCCTGCGCCAGGCCAGTGGCGCTACGGCCACGGTCTTCGCGGGCGATGACACCACCGACGAGGACGCCCTGGCTCGCCTGCTCCCCGGGGATCTCGGAGTGAAGGTCGGCCTGGACTTCACCCAGGCCCAGTTCCGGATCGAAGCCCCGGCGCACCTATCCGAGCTGCTAGAGGCCCTGCTGCGGGAACGGAGACGCGCCCTCGGACTGCCGGACCCTACCGCATAGCGGACCCCGGGTAAGCCGGATCACGTGTGACATCCGCAACATTTTGGTCCTTTTAACAAAAAAATGACATACTCTGGTTGTGATGTGGCGCACAAGTACCGTGCGGCGTCATTGGATACTCCTCGGCTTCGGCCGGGGAGTAGACGCACGACCAGGTGCTGACAACTGAATTAACAACTGAATAATAAGACCATTCACTACGGATCGTCCGGCACGTACCTGCCGGTGAAGGGATTGATAACTGTGGCTACAGTTACTTTTGATAACGCAACACGTCTGTACCCGGGCACGGATAAGCCCGCTGTTGACAAGCTCAACATTGAAATCGCCGATGGCGAATTCCTGGTCCTCGTTGGACCCTCCGGCTGTGGCAAGTCGACCTCCCTGCGCATGCTCGCAGGTCTTGAGGACGTCAACGCCGGCCGGATTCTGATTGGCGACCGCGATGTCACCGATGTCCCCCCGAAGGACCGCGACATCGCCATGGTCTTCCAGAACTACGCCCTCTACCCGCATATGACGGTCGCGGACAACATGGGCTTCGCCCTGAAGATCGCCGGCGTCAGCAAGGAAGAGCGCGCCGAGCGCGTCCGTGAAGCTGCCAAGCTCCTGGACCTCGAGCCGTACCTGGACCGCAAGCCGAAGGCACTCTCCGGCGGCCAGCGCCAGCGTGTCGCCATGGGCCGCGCGATCGTGCGTAACCCGCAGGTCTTCCTTATGGATGAGCCGCTGTCCAACCTTGATGCGAAGCTCCGCGTGCAGACCCGTACGCAGATCGCGTCCCTGACCCGCCGCCTGGGTGTCACCACGGTCTACGTGACCCACGACCAGGTCGAGGCCATGACCATGGGCGACCGCGTCGCCGTGCTGAAGGACGGCCTGCTGATGCAGGTCGACACCCCGCGCAACCTGTACGACAAGCCCAAGAACGTCTTCGTGGCCGGCTTCATCGGCTCCCCCGCGATGAACCTCCTGGAACTTCCCGTCGTCGACGGCGGCGTGCAGTTCGGCGGCACCGTTTACCCGGTACCGCGCAACGTCCTCGAAGAAGCCCACGGCCAGACCGTCACGCTCGGCTCCCGCCCGGAGGACCTCGAGCAGGTCGCCCAGGGTGAGGGCCTCCAGGTTGAGGTCGACGTCGTCGAGGAACTCGGCGCCGACGCCTACGTCTACGGCCACACCACGCTGGACGGCCAGAGCCACGACATCGTGGCCCGCGTCGACGGCCGCCGCCCCCCGATGAAGGGTGAATCCATCTGGGTCCGCCCGCAGTCGGGCCACGTGCACCTGTTCGACACCAAGACCGGCCTGCGCCTGGGCGCTTAAGCCCCCAGCACGACTGACGGCGGTCCTCCCACTGGAGGGCCGCCGTCGGGCTTTAACTGCCAGGCAGCACCCTTTCGTTAGGGCCGGCGCCCTTAGTACGGAAGAATTGGCTCATGACCGAGGACAACCACATCACCGAGGAAAACAGTGCCCAGTGGCACGACGAACCCACCGACTACGGTCAGATCGGCAAGCTGCCCCGGTTCGAAGCCGCCAGCGCCAATGACAGCAAGGGGTCCGTGGCCTCGAGCTCGCTGAGCATCACCGCCGCCGCCACCGACCCGGAGCTGCTGGACCTGCCGTGGCACATCGCGCTGGAGGACTGGCCGGCGGAATACCTCGCCGCGCTCCCCCGCGGCATCTCCCGCCACATCGTGCGCTTCGCCCACCTTGGCGGCTCCGTCATCGCCATCAAGGAAACCTCGGAACACGTGGCCCGCCACGAGTACCACATGCTCCGCAAGCTCGCCCGGCTGGACGTGCCCTGCGTGGAACCGGTCGCCGTGATCACCGGCCGCACGACGCCTGACGGCCGGCCGTTGAACCCCGTGCTGGTCACCCGGCACCTGAAGTTCTCCATGCCGTACCGCGCCCTCTTTTCGCAGATGCTGCGCAAGGACACCCTCACGCGCCTGATCGACGCGCAGGCCCTGCTCATGGTGCGCCTGCACCTGATCGGGTTCTACTGGGGCGACGTCTCTCTTTCCAACACGCTGTTCCGCCGCGACGCCGGCGCGTTCGCCGCATACCTTGTGGACGCGGAGACCGGCGAGCTGTACCCGGACCTGTCCACGGGCCAGCGCGAATACGATCTGGAAATCGCCCGGGTCAATATCGCCGGTGAACTCATGGACCTGCTCGACGGCGGCCTGATCGAGGAAAAAGTGGACCCCGTGGCCACGAGCGAACTCATCATGGACAGCTACCGGCGCCTCTGGACCGAGCTGACGGAGAAGGAATCCTTCGAGATCGGTGAGCGCTGGCGGGTGGCGGCCCGCATCCGGAAGCTCAACGAGCTCGGCTTCGACGTCGAGGAATACGCGATCAAGACCACACAGAACGGTTCGACGATCCAGCTGCAGCCCAAGGTGGTCGACGCCGGCCACCACCAGCGCCGGCTGCTGCGCCTGACCGGCCTGGACGCCCAGGAAAACCAGGCCCGCCGGCTCCTGAATGACATGGACTCCTTCCGCGCGGACAACAACCCCGGGATGGACGAGGAATACAGCGCCCACCTGTGGGTCAGCCAGATATTCGAACCGATTGTCCGTTCCATCCCCCGCGACCTGTCCGGGAAGCTGGAGCCTGCGGAGGCCGTGCACGAGATCCTGGAGCACCGCTGGTACATGTCCGAGAAGGAGAACCGGCACATTCCGCTGGCCGAAGCCGTGCAGTCCTACATCGACTCCGAGCTGCGCCACCGCCGGGACGAGGCGGCCATCATGCTGAACCCTGACACCGGGCTCCTGAAGATCCTGGAGGTGGAAACGGAGGAATCCCGCTACGGCGCCGACGAGTCCATCGAGGAGTACCCGGACTCCGACGACTGAGTGCACACCCAAATGACTCGCAGCAGGGGCCGTTCTGAGCCCTCAAAACGGCCTTTGCTGCGAGTCAGTTGGGGGCCGGTCGTAGCACGGCCGCGCTAAATCGCCTTGCCGGGGTTCAGGATGCCGGCCGGGTCGAACAGCTCCTTGATCCGGCGCTGCAGTTCGCGCACGGGTTCCTTCTGTTCCAGCCCGAGCCAGCGCAGCTTGAACTGGCCGATCCCGTGCTCCCCCGTGATGGTGCCGCCCATCGCCAGCGCCACGGTGATGGATTTGTCCAGGGCCCCGCCCAGCCGCCCCATGGCATCGGCTCCGACAGCGCTGTCCACCCGGTCCACCCAGAACGTCGGGTGCAGGTTCCCGTCGCCGGCGTGCGCCACCACCTTGAGCCTGACCCCGTACGCCGCCGCCATGGCCTCCAGCTCGGCGACGTAGTCGACGAGCCGGGAACGCGGGACGGCGACGTCCTCGCCCACCCGGTATTCGTCGTCGACCTCCACTCCGCGGCTGTTGCGCCGCAGCTCCACCAGCCGCTCCGCCTCCGCGCTGGCTTCCATGGTCACGACCGCGCCGCCGGCCGCGAGGACGGGACGGATCGCGGCCGCCTCCGCCGCTGCGCCGAAGCCGTCGGTCTGGATCAGCAGCAGGGACTGTCCCCGGGCGGCGAGGTCCGAGCCGTGGAGCGCATCGAGCTGGGCCAGGGTGCCGCTGTCAAGCAGTTCCATGATGGCCGGCTGCACGCGCGCCCTGCCTACGGCAAGGACACCTGCCGCGGCGCTGCGGAAGTCCGGGTAGAAGGCGGCGATCGTGTGCACGTCCTGCGGGAGGTACTTGAGCCGGACGGTGATGCCGACGACGATCCCCAGGGTCCCCTCGGAGCCGACGAAGAGCCCGGTGAGGTCGTAGCCGGCGACGCCCTTGAAGGTCTGATGGCCGGTGTGGATGAGCGAGCCGTCCGCCAGGACGACGTCGAGCGCCAGCACGGAGTCGCGGGTCACCCCGTACTTGGCGCAGCGCAGGCCGCCGGCGTTCGTGGCCACGTTGCCGCCGATCGTGGACTGGTTGAAACTGGCCGGGTCGGGGGCGTACATGAGTCCGTGGACTGCGGCGGCCGCGTTGAGGTCCGCGTTGATGACCCCGGGTTCGACGACGGCCGTTTCGTCATCGGCGTTGAGGTCCAGGATGCGGTTCATCCGTTCCAGGCTCAGCACGACGCAGTCCTTGCTCGCGTGCGCACCGCCCGAGACACCGGTCCCGGCGCCGCGGGCCACCAGCGGAACGCCGCGGGCGGCGCAGGCGCGGACGGTGGCCTGGACGTCTTCGATGGATTCGGCCCGGACCACGGCCTGCGGCAGCTGGTAGTCCAGCACCGGCGCCTGGTCCACGGCATAGGCAGTCAGGGTGGGGGCGTCCAGGGCGACTTTGGCCGGTCCCAGGGCAGAGGTGAGCTCGTCGATGATGCTCATGCGGTCTCCAGTTCGTCGAATCCGGCCTTCAGTCTAAGGCGCGGACCCGGGAGCGCGGGATGGGGGTGTCGATAGTGGCCTTGATAGTGGCGCGGCACCGGGCAGCGCCGTGCCGGGCAGCACTCAGACAGCGGCCGCGGCGCCGCGGGTGCAGATCAGGGCGCCCGGGGCCGCGCCATCCGCCCTGACCTGCCCATCGGCGAGGTTCACGCGCCCCGATCTGCCCATCGGCGAGGTCACGCGCCCGATCTGCCCATCGGCGAGGTCACGCGCCCGATCTGCCTGTCGGCAGGTGACCTGCACTGATTTGGGGGGCAAAACTCCGGGGAGGGGCGGCGGCATTGTCGGTGATGCGGCTCACAGTTGCAAGCGCTTCCAACGTGCAGGGTGATGTGACATTGAAAAGTCACATTACTGACTGGTAACAGGCGGGGTCCCACTCGTGGCGGGAAAACTGTGGGGTGCAATATCGCCGCACTTCAGCGGGCCGGCAGGATAAGCCGAACGGATAAAGTCCACACGCTGGCAGAGAAGGCCCAACAGGATTCTGGCTGGAAGCGTTTTCAATCTGCCTGATTCGGCCTTACGATTACCCGCATGTCCGTTGACTCAGCACTCGCCGCCCCCGCCGACCTGGCCGGGGCCCTGACCGGCCCCCTGACGCCGGTGCACCCCGCAAATCATCTCCCTGGCTGGTGGCGCTCCGCCGTCATCTACCAGGTGTACCCGCGCTCGTTCAGGGACCTGAACGGGGACGGCGTCGGCGACCTCGCCGGCATCACCGCCGAGCTGCCGAAGCTGGCGGAACTGGACATCGACGCCGTCTGGCTCTCCCCGTTCTACCGTTCCCCGCAGCGCGACGCCGGCTACGACGTCAGCGATTACTGCGATGTGGATCCCCTGTTCGGCACGCTGGGCGACTTTGACGCCATGATGGCCGAGGCCACGCGGCTGGGCCTGCGAATGATCGTGGACCTGGTACCGAACCACTGCTCGGACCAGCACGCCGCGTTCCAGGCTGCGCTGGCCGCGCCCGCAGGCAGCCCGGAGCGGGACATGTTCATCTTCCGCGACGGCCGCGGGCAGTACGGCGAGGAGCCGCCGAACAACTGGGAGTCCCACTTCGGCGGCCCGGCCTGGACCCGGATCGCCGATCCGGACGGCACCCCGGGCCAGTGGTATCTGCACCTCTTTGACACTTCCCAGCCGGACTTCAACTGGGACAACGATGCCGTGCACGAGGAATTCGAGCAGGTCCTGCGTTTCTGGCTGGACCGCGGCGTTTCGGGCTTCCGGGTGGACGTTGCCCATGCCCTGGTCAAGGCCCCGGGGCTGCCGGAATGGGGCGGCCGGGCCGACGGGAACAGCTGCGACGGCTACCCCGGCCATGACGCTCCGATGTTCGGTCAGCCCGCGCTGCACGACATCTACCGCAAATGGCGGCGGATCCTCGCCGAGTACGGCCCGGACCGTATCCTGTGCGCCGAAGCGAACGTGGACCCGCTCCCCCGCCTGGCCGACTGGGTCCGGCCGGATGAAATGCACCAGGCCTTCAACTTCCCGTACCTGCACACCGGCCTGGACGTCCACCGCATGCGCGGTGTCATCACCGAATCCCTGACCGCGCTCGACTCCGTCGGGGCTCCCAGCACCTGGGTGCTCTCCAACCACGACGTCGTCCGGCACGCCACCCGGTTCGGCTACGACGGCCGCGCGCCGCGCGACGGCGACGGGATCGGCGCCTTCGATCCCCAGCCGGACGAGGCCCTCGGCCGCTCCCGGGCCGCGGCCGCGTCCATGTTCATGCTTGGGCTGCCCGGCGGCGCGTATCTCTACCAGGGCGAAGAGCTCGGCCTGCCCGACGGGATCGACATCCCGGACAGCCAGCGGCAGGACCCCACGTTCGGGCGCACCGGAGGCGAACGCCTGGGCCGCGACGGCTGCCGCGTGCCCCTGCCGTGGCGCGCCGCCGAACTCCACGCAGGATTCGGCGACGGGGCCGCCCCGTGGCTTCCCCAGCCGGCAAGCTTCACGGATCTGGCGCGTGACGCCCAGGCCGCGTCGCCGTCGTCGCACCTCAACCTCTACCGGCGCATGCTGGCCGCCCGGCGCGAACTGGGACTCGGCCAGGGTTCCCTGGCCTGGGCGGAGCAGTGGTGCACGGACAGCTGCCTCGCGTACCTGAACGGCACCACCCTGGTACTGCTCAACGTCGGACATGAGACTGTCGAACTCCCCGCCGGACGGGTGCTGCTGCGCAGCTCCCAGGCCTCCGCCGGGGACGGTCCCTCGTCATCTGATCCGGCCGGTCCGGGGCATCGGTTAGGCTCAGGGGAAACTGTTTGGCTGGAAATCTACATCGAGGACGCGGAGAGCTAAGAATGCCCGGCATCAAGGACGTCGCTGAGCGGGCTGGCCTCTCCATAGCCACCGTTTCGCGGGCCTTGAGCGGCAAGGGAAATGTCTCGGCCCGCAGCCGGGAACGCGCCCAGAATGCCGCAGCCGAACTCGGCTTCGTCCTCTCGTACCATGCGTCCAGCCTGGCCTCCGGACGGAACCACAACGTGGGCGTTGTGGTTCCGTCCGTGCACCGCTGGTTCTTTTCCTCGGTTGTGGAGGGCGTCTCGGCCACCCTGCTGGACGCGGGCTATGACCTCACGCTCTACAACGTCAGCGAGGGGCAGGAACGCCGGCACAGCGTGCTGAACGACTTCCTGCTGCGCAAGCGGGTGGATGCGGTGATTGCCGTGTCGCTGGAGCTCAGCGAAGCCGAGATCCAGCAGCTGCTCGCGATCCACCGGCCCATCGTCGGGATCGGCGGCCCGCTGCCCGGGGCTTCGACCATCCGCATCGACGATTCTGGCATTGCCCGGGCCGCGGCCCGCCATCTGATCCAGCTCGGCCACAGCAAGATCGCCCACATGACCGGTGACGCGGCCTACGAGCAGGACTTCCGCCTGCCGGGCACCCGCCAGGCCGGGTTCAAGAAGGCCATGAAAGACGCCGGGCTGGCGATCCGCCCGGAATGGCAGGTCTCCGCCGACTTCACCATCCAGGGCGCCTACGCCAGCGCCCGGCAACTGCTCGGCGGCTCAGTGGAGCGGCCGACCGCCGTCTTCGCGGCGTCCGATGAAATGGCGATCGGCACCATCCTCGCCGCCCGCGACTTCGGGCTGCGGGTACCGGACGACCTGTCCGTGATCGGCATCGACGGCCACGAACTCGGTGGGGTGTTTGGACTCACGACGATTGACCAGGACGCCCGCGGCCAGGGCGCGCTGGCTGTCCGCCGCCTGCTGGCCGGGCTCGACGGCGCCGGGGACACCGAGGCGGCCGACACCGAGTTCCCCACGCGCTTTGTAATCCGCTCCAGCACGGCCGTTCCGCCGGTGGACACGGCTCCGCTCCATTAGAACGTTCGTCATGACCCTGAACGACCGCACATCACACAGGGTCATGTTCAGGTTCGTCCGGTGACCATCAGGGGGAATTCAATGAGCCAGGAACGCACCACCGGACGTCGAGAGGGATGGGTTGGAACTGTGCTCTGGGCGCGGCTGTCCGGTCGGCGTTGCGAGGTGACCCGCGCCGGGTAACTGCGTTCGTCGCGGCGCCGGCGGCCCTGGTCGGTGGCAGCGCACTGTTTGCTCCTTACAGTCTGCTCCGCCACTTCGCCGCTGTCGCCGCCTTCCCCCTCGCACTGGCTAGGCTCTTTGGCGGACTGCCACGGAAATCCCCGCGGGCGAGGTAGGGCAGTAGCCGGTCCCGTCCGGATGACGGCGAAGACTGGGCGCTGAACTGCGTTGCCGGCGCGGCAACCTCACGGGCCTGAAACCTTAGGCGCCGGCGCCGCCCATGAACCGCACGAAGCGGTCCAGTACCCCCGGCCAGCCGGCGAAATACTCGGCCCGAGTTGCGGCTGGGCCCTCGGCGCCTTCCCACCCGCTGTGCACGAGGCGGAGCTCGGTCCCGCCCTCCACAGCCCGGAACGCGACGCGCAGCTCCGTGGACCAGACGGCAGAGGTACCGGGGTGCCAGCTGGCGTGGAAGGACAGCGGGGGCTGCCAGTCATCAATGGAGCCCCAGATGGCGGTCCTGCCGTCGTCCGCGGTTTCCAGGACCAGATTCTCTTCGAATTCAACATAGGACCCGGCACCGAAGACGCTGTGCTCCTCAAGGGGCCACCAGAGGTGCGTGTGTTCGGTGAATCCAACAAAGGCGCGCGCCACTGCCCCCGGGACAATAACGGTGTACACGACGGGCTCCAGCCCGTCGGCCGCTGCCGGCTCCGGTGTCTCGGCGGCGTCAGGGGCTGCGTGGCTGAAGAGGTTGTCCATGGGCAACAACTCTACCCGCGGCCCGTCACTCCCTCACGTCCTGGCCGGAGAGCGGCTGGCCGGCGTGGGTCCGGGCTGGAGCACCATGACGGCGATGCTCCGGGAGCGAAAGAGGCGTTAAATGCGGGAGAGCCCCAACCGTGTGGTTGGGGCTCTCGACCGTTTAATGATGTTCCGGCGGTGACCTACTCTCCCACACCCTCCCGGGTGC
>NZ_JAUSSN010000007.1 GCF_030812335.1 Pseudarthrobacter oxydans | reverse complement strand
GAGGGTGTGGGAGAGTAGGTCACCGCCGGAACATCATTAAACGGTCGAGAGCCCCAACCACACGGTTGGGGCTCTCCCGCATTTAACCCCAAAACAGCACCCACCCGGGATAAGAGGCCTATTCACTTTTGAATCCTTCCGGTCGGTGGGCCTAATTCCGTGTTCTAGCTGAAAGTTCCCACCACTGGCGTGGGTGGGAGGTGGATCGCTCCCAGGCACCCGAACTCGGCCAGGTCGGTGGGAAGCTCGGCGGCGACCACGTCCAGTACGTCTAGATCCCAGGTGTACTTCACGTCCCGTAGAACCGCGCTTTGTCAGGCTGCGACCTTTGTCGTGCCGGCTCGGGCAGGGGTTGTAGTAGCGGGCGCCGTCCATGATGTTGCGTGCCCCGGCAGACTGCAGTGCGGCTTGAAGATGTCTGTCCTGGCGTCAAGACCAGCCGTGGCGGATCGAACCTCTCCAGGCATGAGTGAGTATTCCGGGGTCCGGGGGAGTCGAACTGTTTGCCCATGACAGCCCCACGGAACCGGGCGGAGTGGCGGCCCCCATCATTGCCATCTGCCCCGGCGGGTTCAACTGCCAGATCAGCGTCACCCGGCTCATCGACGTCCCCCCACAGCCGAGCCACGGCACCTGCCTCAGTGGACTCGGTGGCTGTGGGTATGGGTGGGCCACTCGCAAAAAGTCGCGGAGGGCCCACCCAAGAACCTAGTTGGCCAAGGCAACGCTCCGAGCACCCGTCGAGAGGTCAACCCACGTTGCACCGAGGCTTCCGTCCTTGGCGAACAACTTGCCATCGGTTCCCACGACTGACAGCCGGTTCTGGGTGACCCTAACCTCGAGAGCACCCGTTGTCTGGTTGGACCAGGTTGAATAGAGGCTTCCTTCTTTGACGGATACAACGCCGCCGCTTATCGCTGCGATTCTGTTGCCAGCCAAGTGGAACTGCGACACGCCGCTTAGCTGCGTAACCCAACCTGCGTAGAGATCGCCCTCCTTTACAAGAAGGGAACCGCTGGTTTGGAGGACAGCGATACGGTTGCCATTGACTTGGATCCGCGACGAGCCTGTGACCTCAGTGACCCACGGGGCGCCCAACGAGCCCTCCTTCACCTCTGCCTTGCCCTGTGTGATGACGCCAATGCGATTTCCGTCCATCGAGAAGTCGGTTACCATCGACGCGACCACAACCCATAGGGCATTTACAGCGCCTTCCTTTACCCAGAGCTCTCCGTTGGAACGAAGGATTCCGATTCTGTTAGTGGTTACCACTATGGATTGGGCTTGATCTGCGACGTCAACCCACGCAGCATTGACTGGGCCGTCTTTGATTGTCGCTACGCCAGTCGAAGTTACTACACCGAGTCGACTTCCGGCGATGCTGAAAGAGCGCGACTGGTTTGCTACCAGGGTCCACCCGGCGTAGAGATGGCCCTCCTTCATGCTCAGTCTGCCGTTAGTATCTGACATCACCAATCGGGAAAGGTTCGTGTCAGATGATGGCGCGCCGCCGTTGAGCGTTCTTGGACGGAGATAACCGGCTAGCCCGCTCTTAGTTAGATACTGACGGACACATGGTCCAGTGGAAACTCCCGGGTACGGGTTACCAGGAAGCGAAGGTGATGAATTCTGCGAGAATACGTAGAGATTGGTACCGGCATCCGCTAATACTATTGCGACGTGAGAATACGGATATGAACCTGTGCCATATTGCCAAATTGCCACGTCCCCTTTGATGGGGGTCGCCGTGGACGGCACGGAATCGAAGTAGAGAGATGCGCCGTTTCCTGAGTAACCGTCCCACAGGGCCGAGGCATATCCAGGATTGGGGGATAGCTGCGTAGATACGTGGCTGACCCCCACTAGGTCGCGACAGTAGGCCTCCCAAAGGTCCCAGCACTGGGCACCATAGGCACCGTCAACATTTATGTACTTGCCCTCAGTTCGGCTGACCCAGGCATCCAAGTCATTCAAGCTGAAAGCGAGGGCCGGTCGCGCAGTCAGAAGGGATCCGGCACTGGCTGCGACCAGTGCACCAGCGCTAATAAAGACTCGGCGGCTAATACCATTTTCCATGCTTCCCCAATTCGCAAAGTTCCGACAAATCATGGAAAGAATAGGACACTTCTTCGCGGACGGCAATGGGCGAAGCCAGAAATGTAAGTCCGACTATTTGACAAGCGTCAAACTAAAATTTGTGGTAGACGCTAAAGTCTATTCCGCGAGAAAGTCTAGCTGGGTACCGCTAAAGACCGATCACGTAATTGATGCTGGTGGTGACGTTGGGCGATGCGAGCCGCGTGCATGATCTCTGGTTCGGGCGCGTAGGTGGCGACTTGACGTAGTCACTCGACGTCCGGCGTCTTCGTCGCCGCACTCCTCGCGGTCGCCGTCCCTGCCCTGGAAGGACTGTTCAACCAGGCCAGGGGACAAGGTCGGGCAGTAGCGCGTGCGCCTGCCCGGCGCCGGCTGGGACAAAACTGACGAATGCGGGTCGGCGGTGTTGGACTTCGTCCTCGTGGGAGGGCTGTTGTCGCTGTTCTTCCTCGCCATCGTCCAGCTCACCCTCGTCCTGCACGTACGGAACACTGATCGACGCCGCGGTGTAGGGCACTAGGTAAGGCACCCTCGCGGACCGCAACGCCGTTGACGCCAAGGAGTCCCCAGGTGTCTGTGAGGCTTGACACCGCGACAGCCGAAACAGCCCCTGCCGTTAGCCGGGCGCAGGGGACTCGCCTAGAATTGGATGAGATGTACGGACTTCGAAGCGCTTGATTTCGGGTTGCGTAGGAACGAAACACGGAATAGAGCGGCTGCGATTGCGCCAGTGGTCAGCTCATAACAGGAGGAATCCAGCATGGCTGAGCATAACGACGGTAATCGTGGCGGCAACGACCGCGGCAACTTTGGCGGCGGACGCACTTCAGGCGGCGGTGGATTCCGCGGCACCAACAACTCCGGCGGCGATCCTCGCGGGTTCCGTTCCCGGGATGACCGGGGCGCCCAGGGGGACCGTCCTTCCTCCAGTGACCGCGACCGAAAGCCTTTCGGAGACCGCCCGGCGCGGGAAGGCGACCGGAAGCCGCCGTACAGCGGTGGCGGGGACCGTGACCGCAAGCCCTATGGTGATCGTGCCCCGCGTGAAGGCGGCGGCGAACGCCGCAGCTTCGGCGGCGGCGGGGACCGGAAGCCGCCGTACAGCGGTGGCGGGGACCGTGACCGCAAGCCCTATGGTGATCGTGCCCCGCGTGAAGGCGGCAGCGAACGCCGCAGCTTCGGCGGCGGTGCCGACCGGAAGCCGCCGTACAGCGGCGGCGGGGACCGTGACCGCAAGCCCTATGGTGATCGTGCCCCGCGTGAAGGCGGCGACGAACGCCGCAGCTTCGGTGCCGGCGGCGGGGACCGCAAGCCGCCGTACAGCGGTAGTGCCGACCGCAAGCCCTACAGTGGCGGCGACAACCGTAAGCCCTTTGGCAGCCGTGATGACCGGCCCGCCCGTAGCTTTGACCGTGATGACCGGCCCGCCCGCAGCTTTGACCGCGGCGACTCCGGTCCCCGGCAGTTCGGCCGCGACCGGGCAGAAGACCGCCCCGTCCGCGTTCCCAATGCCCGGGACCTCCGCAGCGCCAACCGCCCCGACCGCGAGCGTTCACCGCAGATCGACGACGACGTTACGGGCAAGGAACTGGACCGCGCCACGCAGCACCAGATCAGGACCCTCGAGGAAAACAGCGCCGAGTGGGTGGCCCGCCACCTCGTGATGGCCGGCCGCCTCATCGACGACGAACCGGAGCTGGCCTTCCAGCACGCCCTGGCAGCCAGCCGGCGCGGAGGCCGCCTCGCGGCCGTCCGCGAAGCCGTGGGCCTGACCGCCTACGCCGCCGGCCACTACGGCGAAGCCCTGCGCGAGTTCCGCACCTACCGGAGGATCAGCGGCTCCAACATGCACCTGCCCGTCATGGCCGACTGCGAACGTGGACTCGGCCGGCCCGACCGCGCCCTGGAAATGGCGCGCTCCGAGGAAGCCAAGGACCTCGACGCCCCCGGCAAGGCGGAACTGGCCATTGTGGCCGCCGGTGCCCGCACCGATCTGGGCCAGCTCGATGCTGCCGTCTCCGAACTGGAAATCGCCCAGCTGGACATCAACCGGGCGTTCTCCTACAGCCCGCGATTGTTCCGCGCCTACGGCGAAGCCCTGGCCGCGGTCGGCCGCACCGCGGAGGCGGAGAAGTGGCAGCGCCAGGCCACCGTCGCCGAGAATGCCCTCGGCCTCGATGTCTCCGAGGACCCGGACATCATCGATCTCGGCTGGGACGAGGAAGAGGAAGCCCGCGAGGAACAGCAGCAGCGCCGGCTCCTGGCCGAACAGGCCGCCCAGCGGTCCGCCGCGGCTGCCCCGGAAGAGGAGTCGCCGCGTGCGGCCAGCGCCGAGGCCGTCGCCGGCCTGCCGGAAACTGCGGCGGCAGCCAACGCCCTCGACGAGGGATCCGACGATGCCGAATCCGACTTCTGGGAGTCCGACGACGCCGAGTCCGATGACGACTCCGTGGAAAAAGACGCCCTGGACCGCTCCGAGGTCCTCACCGGTGACGATTCCGGCGAGTCCGGACACGGCGAGTCCGGTGACGATTCCGGCGAGTCCGGACACGGCGAGTCCGGTGACGATTCCGGCGAGTCCGGACACGACCAGTCCCACGACGCCGGCTCGCACGAGCCGGAACGCACCGAAGGCTGATCCGGAATGGCCGCACCGGAGCTGATCTCCGCTTTCGACGCCCTGCTCGCCGACCTCGACGGCGTCGTCTACGCCGGGCCGCACGCCATCCCGGGCGCCGTTGAGTCCCTGCGCCGGCTGGCGGGGATCGGCGTCGGCCTTGGCTACGTCACGAACAACGCCTCCCGGACGCCGGCGCAGGTGGCACAGCACCTGCGCGATCTGGGTGCCCCGGCAGAAGACCACCAGGTGGTCAGCTCCTCGCAGGCCGCGGGCGAGCTGCTCGCCTCGCTGCTGCCGGCCGGTGCCCGGGTGCTGGTCACCGGCGGGGACTCGCTGGCCCAGGAGATCGCACTCGTCGGACTGGTGCCGGTCCGCAGTGAAGCGGAGCAGCCCGTCGCCGTCGTGCAGGGGTTCCATCCGGACCTCGGGTGGAAGGACCTCGCGGAAGCCGCCTACGTCATTGCCGGCGGCGCCCTGTGGGTGGCCACGAACACGGACATGTCCATTCCCCAGGCCCGGGGCATGGCACCGGGCAACGGGACGCTGGTCGGGGCCGTGGCCGCTGCCACCGGGCAGCGGCCCCTGGTTGCCGGGAAACCGGAAGCGCCGCTGTTCCACGCCGCCGCGAAACGCCTGGCCGCAGACCGGCCACTGGTCGTCGGCGACCGCCTGGACACCGACATCCTCGGCGGGAACAGGGCCGGCTTCGCCACGGTTGCGGTGCTGACCGGCGTAGACACACGCGAAACGATCCTCGCCGCCCGCACGCTGGAACGGCCCGGCTACCTCATCAACGACCTCACGGACCTGTACCGTCCCTACCCGGCCATTGAGTCCGACGCCGGGCAGCACCGCTGCGGCGCGGCCACCGCCGTGGTGCACGGGCAGACCGTCCGGGTCAGCGGCGATCCCGCCGACCTCGACGCCTGGCGGGCCGCGTGCTCGGCCTGGTGGACCGCCAATCCCGAGACCATTACGGCCCTGGCGCCGGTCCTCGAATGGCTGGATCACTAGACTGGGGACCATGACCGAGCCCAACCACACCACCGGGACGGACCCCGCAGGGGAAGACGCCCAGGTCACCTGGCCGGCGCTTCCGGCGGTGCCCGGCGATGCCGACACTGCCGCGGGGGATGATCCGTCTCGGGACCCCGCCGTCAGCGCACTGCTTCGTCGTCTCGGTGACCTGCCGGACCTCCCCGTGGCCCGCCACGAGGAGGTCTATGCCCTCCTGCATGATGAACTGCTCGCGGCCCTCAACGAGTCCATCGCAGCACCGCCAACCAAAGGCCCGGCCGCGGCCGGACCGACCACGTCACCAGGGGATGCCACGAATGAGCAGGCTTGACCAGGCCCTCGTCAGCCGCGGACTGGCGAGGTCCCGCACCCATGCCGCCCGGCTCATTGCCGAAGGCAAGGTCAGCTCCGACGGTGAAGTGCTGGCCAAGGCCTCGCTTCAGGTCCAGGACGACACGGCCCTCGACGTCGCAGCCGCCGAGGAGGACAACTACGTCAGCCGTGCCGGGCACAAGCTGGCCGGCGCGCTGGACGCGTTTCCCGCCGTCGAGGTCGAGGGCAAGCGGTGCCTGGACGCCGGGGCCTCCACCGGCGGATTCACCGAGGTGCTGCTGCGCCGCGGTGCGGCCCACGTCGTGGCCGTCGACGTCGGTCACGACCAACTGGTCCCCGTGATCCGGCATGACCCGCGCGTTTCCGTCCACGAAGGCCTCAACGTCCGCTACATGACCCCTGAGGAGATCGGCGGACCGGTGGCGCTGACGGTGGCGGACCTGTCCTTCATCTCCCTCACCCTCGTGCTGGCACCCCTGGCGGTGTGCACCGAACCGGGCGGCGACCTCGTCTTGATGGTCAAACCGCAGTTCGAGATCGGCAAGGACCGGCTGGGCCGCACCGGCGTCGTCACCTCGGAGCGGGAGCGCCGCCTCGCCGTGGCCAAAGTCGCGGCGGAGGCCATGGACACCGGGCTGGAACTGAAGGGCCTCGCGAGCAGCCCGCTGCCCGGCCAGGACGGAAACGTCGAGTACTTCCTGTGGATAAAGCGCGGGATTCGAACAGACCTGCCTAAGATCGAAGAGCGGGACGCAGCCGTTGCTGCGTTACTCGGAACAATCTGGCCCAAGTACTAGAAGCACCAGAAGGCGGAACCCGATGAGCAGGCGTGTCCTCATCCTTGCCCACACAGGCCGTGAGGAGTCCCTCAAGGCTGCCTGGGAAGCGTGCGCCCAGCTCCACGACTTCGGCATCATTCCCGTGATGCTCAAATCCGAGCTCGGCGACATGGTCCGCTTCTTCGGCCGCCTCGACCAGCCCGTCGAGATCCTCCATGACCACGTGATGCTGCCCGACGTCGAGCTCGTGATGGTGCTCGGCGGCGACGGGACCATCCTCCGCGCGGCGGAACTGGTGCGCGAGGTCGACGTGCCGCTGCTCGGCGTAAACCTCGGCCACGTGGGTTTCCTGGCCGAGAGCGAACGGGCGGACCTGGCCCAGACCGTCGAATGGGTCGCGAGCCGCCAGTACACCGTGGAAGAGCGGATGACCATCGACGTCCAGGTCTGGGTCCGCGGGCAGAAAATCTGGCACACGTGGGCCCTCAACGAGGCCGCGATCGAAAAAGGCAACCGGGAACGGATGCTCGAGGTGGTCACCGAGGTCGACGAACGCCCGCTGACCTCCTTCGGCTGCGACGGCGTGGTCCTGGCCACCCCCACGGGCTCCACCGCCTACGCCTTCTCCGCCGGCGGCCCGGTGGTGTGGCCCGAGGTCGAGGCGCTGCTGATTGTGCCGATCAGCGCCCACGCGCTCTTCGCCAAGCCGCTGGTGGTCTCACCCCGGTCCCGGCTCGCCGTCGAAATCCTGAACCGCACCGACGCCCAGGGTGTGCTCTGGTGCGACGGCCGGCGCTCCGTGGACCTCCCGCCCGGCGCGCGCGTGGAAGTGACCCGCTCCGCCACGCCCGTCCGGCTCGCCCGCACCCACCAGACGCCCTTCTCCGGCCGCCTGGTCCGCAAATTCGAACTGCCCATCCAGGGCTGGCGGGGACCGATGCCGCAAGCCGCCACGGTCCATACCGGTCCGGTGCCGGTGATCCGCACGCCCCGGCCGATGCCCCCGCTTCCGACGCCGCCGCAGGCAGGCCCGCCGCACGCAGGGCCGGACGAGACTCCTGATCCATCGACTGCGAAGTGAAGCATGCTTGAAGAACTGAGAATCCGCGACCTCGGTGTCATCACCGACGCCACGCTGCCCCTCGGCCCGGGCCTGAGCGTCGTGACCGGTGAAACCGGTGCCGGCAAGACCATGGTGGTGACCGCCGTCGGGCTGCTGCTCGGCGCACGCTCCGACGCCGGCGCCGTGCGCAGCGGCGCGAAGAGCGCCTCCGCGGAGGCGACGGTGAAGCTCGACGCCGGGCACCCGGCCGTGGCGCGCGCCCGGGAGGCCGGGGCCGAGGTCGAGGAGTTCGACGGCGGCGCGGAGCTGCTGCTCGCCCGCAGCGTGGGCGCGGACGGCCGCAGCCGCGCCTACCTCGGCGGCCGCGCCGCCCCGGTGGGGGTGCTCGGGGAGATCGGGGAAACCCTCGTGGTGGTCCACGGCCAGTCCGGGCAGATCCGGCTCAAGAGCCCGGTCGCGCAGCGCGAGGCCCTCGACAAATTCGCGGGGGAGAGCCTCGCCGCAGCGCTCGGCAGCTACCAGGAGCTGTACGCCCACTGGAAGTCCAGCCAGGCCGAGCTGGACGAGCTCCGCAGCGCCGCCCGGGAACGCCTCCGCGAGGCCGAATCCCTCGAGGTGGCCCTGGCCGAGATCGACGCCGTCGACCCGCAGCCGGGAGAGGACGAATCGCTCAAGGCGGAGGCAGTCAAGCTCGCCAACGTCGAGGAACTCCGGATCGCGGCCACCACGGCACACCAGGCACTCATCGCCGAGGACTTCGGGGACGGCAACGACGCCACCGCCCTGGTCGATGCCGCCAAACGCACCCTGGAGCACGTCGCCGAACACGACGAGGAACTCGGCTCCGCGGCCGCCCGGCTTGCTGAGGTCGGTTTCCTGCTCAACGACATCGCCACCGAACTCGCCAGCTACCAGTCCGCCCTCGACACCGAGGGTCCGGAACGGCTTGCCGAGATCGAGGACCGCCGGGGGGCCCTGGCGAAGCTGGTGCGCAAGTACGCCCCGAGCATCGACGAGGTGCTGGTGTGGGCCGAGCAGTCCCGGGCGCGGTTCCTGGAGCTGCAGGACGACTCCACCCGGATCGAGGCGCTGGAGGCCGAAGTGGCCCGCGCCGGGGCCGAGCTGGCCCGGCAGGCCGCCGGTATCAGCAAGCTCCGCAAAAAGGCCGCCAAGGACCTCTCCGCCCGCGTCAGCGCGGAACTCAAGGCCCTGGCGATGGCCGATGCCACCCTGGTCATCACCGTCGAATCCGGCGGGAAACCGGGACCGCACGGCGCGGACGAGATCTCCTTCCTGCTCCAGCCGCACTCCGGCGCCCCCGCCCGCCCGCTGGGCAAGGGCGCCTCCGGCGGTGAACTGTCCCGCGTGATGCTCGCCATCGAAGTGGTGCTGGCCGCCGTCGACCCGGTCCCCACCTTCGTCTTCGACGAGGTTGACGCCGGCGTGGGCGGCCGCGCCGCCGTCGAGATCGGACGGCGGCTGGCGATGCTGGCCCGGCACGTCCAGGTGCTCGTGGTGACCCACCTGCCGCAGGTGGCTGCATTCGCCGACCAGCACATCCGGGTCACCAAGACCTCCGTGCGCGGCGCTGACGGTGCCACCGCCACCGGCTTCACCTCCAGTGACGTCCGGCTCCTCGACGAGGCCGAACGCGTCCGGGAACTGGCCCGCATGCTCGCCGGCCAGGAGGACTCCGAATCCGCCCAGGCCCATGCCCAGGAGCTGCTCGACGACGCCCGGCTCCTGCCGCAGCAGGCCTGACCACCCCCCGTGCGGCGCCCCGGCACCGGGAGGACAACCACAGCGGCTTGCCGCGAACAGACCCCTGGAGGCTGAATTGATGATAGGCTCGAACCCCGTGGTGCAGCGATCAAATTCCCGTGTAAATTCCCGGTTTCCGGGCTCGTCCAAGACGACCAAACACATCTTCGTCACCGGTGGTGTGGCGTCCTCGCTCGGTAAGGGACTGACGGCTTCGAGCCTCGGTCACCTCCTGCGGGCACGCGGCTTGTCTGTAACAATGCAAAAGCTCGATCCCTATCTGAACGTGGATCCGGGCACGATGAACCCCTTCCAGCACGGCGAAGTCTTCGTGACTGACGACGGCGCCGAAACGGACCTCGACATCGGCCACTACGAGCGCTTCCTCGATGAGAACCTCGAGGGCTCGGCCAACGTCACGACCGGCCAGGTCTACTCCACGGTTATCGCCAAGGAACGCCGCGGCGAATACCTCGGCGACACCGTCCAGGTCATCCCGCACATCACCGACGAGATCAAGCGTCGCATGCGGCTCCCCGCCGAGGGCAAGCACGCCCCCGACGTGATCATCACCGAAATCGGCGGCACCGTGGGCGACATCGAGTCGCAGCCGTTCCTCGAATCCGCCCGCCAGGTCCGCCAGGACATCGGCCGCGGCAATGTGTTCTTCCTGCACGTCTCCCTCGTGCCCTACATCGGCCCGTCGCAGGAACTGAAAACCAAGCCCACGCAGCACTCCGTTGCCGCGCTGCGCTCGATCGGCATCCAGCCCGAGGCGATCGTGATCCGTTCGGACCGCGAAGTCCCGCAGCCCATGCGCGACAAGATCGGCCGCATGTGCGACGTCGACATCGACGCCGTGATCGGCTGCCCGGATGCCCCGAGCATCTACGACATCCCGAAGACCCTGCACTCCCAGGGCCTGGATTCCTACATCGTCCGCGCGCTCGACCTTCCCTTCAAGGACGTGGACTGGACCAGCTGGGACCGGCTCCTCGACGCGGTCCACAACCCCAAGCACGAGGTTGAAATCGCCCTGGTCGGCAAGTACATCGACCTGCCGGACGCCTACCTGTCCGTGACCGAGGCCCTGCGCGCCGGCGGCTTCGCCAACGACACCAAGGTCAAGATCCGCTGGGTCCCCTCGGACGAATGCGAAACCCATGAGGGTGCGGTCAAGTCCCTGGAGGGCGTCGACGCGATCTGCGTCCCCGGCGGCTTCGGCATCCGCGGACTCGAAGGCAAGCTCGGCGCGCTGAAGTACGCCCGCGAGAGCAAGCTCCCGGTCCTGGGCCTCTGCCTGGGCCTGCAGTGCATGGTGATCGAGTACGCCCGCAACGTGGTCGGCCTCGAGGGCGCGTCCTCGTCCGAGTTCGAGCCGGATTCGAAGTACCCGGTGATTGCCACGATGGAAGAGCAGCTGGACATCGTCGACGGCAAGGGCGACCTGGGCGGCACCATGCGCCTGGGCCTGTACGAGGCCAAGCTCGACGAGGGGTCCGTGGTCGCCGAGACCTACGGCACCACCAAGGTCAGCGAACGGCACCGCCACCGCTACGAGGTCAACAACAAGTACCGCGAGCAGATCGCCGCCCAGGGACTGGTGTTCTCCGGAACGTCGCCCGACGGCAAGCTCGTGGAGTACGTGGAGCTTCCCCGCGAAGTCCACCCGTACTATGTGGCCACGCAGGCGCACCCGGAGCTCAGCTCACGCCCGACCCGCCCGCACGCCCTGTTCTCCGGACTGGTGAAGGCCGCCCTGGAGCACCAGAAGCGCAACGGCAGCACCGCCGTCCAGTCAGATACCGCCCAGGCGGATACAGCCCAGGCAGAATCCGCCCAGGCAGGGGCAGGCGCGGCGGATACAGCCAAGGCAGCCCCGGCGGCGGCCAAGCCGTCCGCGGCAGTGTCGAAGTAACCCCCAACTAAATCAAAGGACGGCGCGATGCCCGGTATCCCTGAAACCCCCCATGCTGCACGGCAGGTTTCGGACGAACCGAGCCCGCGCCGTCTTTTGTCGTCCCGGACGGTCTACGAAGGCCGGATCTGGGACGTGGTCAGTGACAGTTTCCAGCTCCACGACGACGGCGACCCGCTCACCCGCGACTACATCGAGCACCCCGGCGCGGTGGCGGTCCTCCCGATGAACGACGCCGGCGAAGTGCTGCTGATCAAGCAGTACCGGCACCCCGTCGGGATGGACCTGTGGGAGATCCCGGCCGGGCTCCTCGATGTCGAAGGCGAGGACTTCGTGGCCGGCGCGGCCCGGGAACTCGCCGAGGAGGCCGACCTCATCGCCGGCCAATGGAACGTGCTCGCCGACTTCTTCAATTCTCCCGGGTCCTCCAGCGAGGCCATCCGCATTTACCTCGCCCGGGACCTGAGTGATGTGCCCGGCCACGAACTCCACGTCCGCACCGACGAGGAAGCCGAAATCGAGCTGCACTGGATCCCGCTGGACGCGGCCGTTGAGGCCGTGCTGGAGGGGCGCCTGCACAACCCGTCCGCCGTCGTCGGCGTGCTCGCCGCCGCGGCCGCCCGTGCCGACGGCTTCAAGAACCTCCGCCCGGGGAACGCCCCGTGGCCCGCGCATCCCAGCCAGCGTTGATGCTGGAACCGCTGATGGTGGAACCGCTGACAGCCGACCCCGAGGCGCCCGGCCAGCCCCCGGCCCGGCCGCTGACGGCGATCGACCGCGCCATAACGGACTACCTGCAGCACATGGGCGTGGAACGGGGACTCGCGGCCAACACCCTCTCCGCCTACCGCCGGGACCTCGCCCGCTACGCCAGGCACCTGGCCCGCACGGGCCGCCAGCGTCCCGCAGAGATCACCCGGCACGACGTCACCGGCTTCGTCCAGGCGCTCTCCGACGGGTCCGACGGCGGCTCGGCCCTGGGCATCCGGTCGGCAGCGCGGACGGTCGTGGCCGTGCGCGGGCTGCACAAATTCTGGGCCCTGGAGGGTGTAACTCCCACCGACCCGGCCAGCGACGTCCATCCGCCCATGCCCGGCAAGCGCCTGCCCAAGGCCATCAGCGTCGACGAGGTCACCAGGATCCTGGAGGCAGTCGGAACCGACACCGCCACCGGGCTGCGCGACCGGGCCCTGCTGGAGTTCCTGTATTCCACCGGCGCCCGGATCAGCGAAGCCGTGGGCCTCGACGTCGACGACATCTCCCTGCATACGGCCGGGGAAGCCGGGCCCGCGATCGTCCGGCTCTTCGGCAAGGGATCCAAGGAACGGCTGGTCCCGCTGGGATCCTTCGGCGCCCGCGCCCTGGACGCCTACCTGGTCCGCGGCCGGCCGCTGCTGTCCGCCAAGGGAAAGGGGACGCCAGCCCTCTTCCTGAACGCCCGCGGCGGACGGATCAGCCGGCAGAGCGCCTGGACCATCCTCAAGACCGCCGCGGAGAAGGCGAACATCACCAAGGACGTCTCGCCGCACACCCTGCGGCACTCCTTCGCCACGCACCTGCTCGAAGGCGGGGCCGACGTCCGGGTGGTCCAGGAGCTGCTGGGCCATGCCTCGGTCACCACCACGCAGGTCTACACACTGGTCACCGCGGACACCCTGCGGGAGATCTATGCCGCCGCGCATCCCCGGGCGCTGGGCTGAGCCGCAGGAGCGCAACGCGCCGCTAGGCTTGGCTTCATGGCCTCCACTCCCGTCACTTTATGTTTCCTGCTCCGCGAAACAGGCTCCCGCACCGAAGTGCTCCTGGGGCTGAAGCGGACCGGGTTCGGCACGGGCAAGATCGTGGGCATTGGCGGCCACGTTGAAGCGGGGGAGAGCGACGCCGAAGCCGTCGTCCGCGAAGTCTGGGAAGAAGCCGGCGTCGTCGTCCGGCAGGAGGACCTGGCCGAGGCCGGCGTCATCGAGTTCCTCTTCCCGACCCGCCCCGAGTGGAACATGTACTGCAGGCTCTTCACCACGCGGCGCTGGGAGGGCGAGCCGGCGGAAAGCCCCGAGATTACGCCCGAATGGTTCGACGTAGGGGCACTGCCGCTGCATCTGATGTGGCAGGACGCGGGGCACTGGCTGCCGCCCGCGCTGGCCGGCGAGGTGCACGACGTCGTCGTTGTCCTGAATGAGGACAACGAGAGTGTGGCATCTGTCGAAAGACTTACCGGGGAAAGGTAACGCGGGCGGGCCGGCCAACGGGACATTGACTTATCAACAGGACAAACACAGGGGGATGGACATGGCACCGACCAAGGACACCACGGGCAGGGTCTTCAGCGACGACCGAATGAGGGCGGATTCCTTCGCTGAGGCTGCCCCGCGCCGCCGCTGGCCCTGGGTGGTGGCGATCCTGGCCACTGCCGCGGCCGCGGCCACGGCTGGTGTGCTCGTGGCCGGCAATCTGGCCTCCGCGCCGGAGCCGGCAGGACCGGCCGGGGCCGTGGCGGCCCCGACCGCTTCTCCGTCCCTGGCGACGGAACCGGGCCGTGCGCCATCGGCGGGTCCAGGCTCCCAGCCGAGCGCGCAGGCAACGCCCCCGGCAACGGAGGGAACCGCCGCCGCGCCCACGGCCGGGCGCTACGTCAGCGCCTCGGCCGGGGCCTCCTTCGAGCTGCCCGAGGGCTGGACGGCGGAGGAGTCCACCATCGGGTCCGGCGACAGCCAGGGAACCCGCATCATCGTCTTTAACGAGGCCCGGATGCAGGCGGCGGAGCTCTACCACGGTGCCGGCGGCGGGGTGGGCGGCGCGTGCGGCCCGGGTCCCTATCCCATGACGGAGCTGGACACGGCCGCCGTCGTGGACAGCCAGTGGGCCGCGGCAGACGGGGTGCGGTTTTCCTACCGCGTCCTCGATATGCGGGCCGACGGCGGAGCCTTCGACTACCAAATCGGACTGGTCGACAACGTGAGCGGACAGCTGAAGGACAGCTGCCTGATGTACTCCTTCGTCGCAGGTGCGCCCCAGGGCACGCTGTCCTTTGCGGACCGGGCGGCCCAGAGTCCGGCGCACGATGACCCCATCTTCAACTCCATGGCCGAAGCCAAGGACCACATGCTGACCCCGGCGTACCGGAAGCTCAAGGCCATGATCCTCAGCCTGGAAATCAAGGACTAGCCAACGACAAACGGGCCGGCCACCTCCCCGAGGTGACCGGCCCGCCGTCGTGCGTGCTGCAGGAACCCGGACTAGGCCAGGTGCCGTTCCTCGACGCCGTTGTATTCGCTCAGCGGGCGGATCAGGGAATTCGAGTCCAGCTGCTCCATGATGTGCGCGGTCCAGCCGGTGATGCGGCTGGCGACGAACAGCGGAGTGAAGGTCGGGGTGTCGAAACCCATCAGGTGGTACGTGGGACCGGCCGGGTAATCGAGGTTGGGCTTGATGGCCTTGGCCTCGTCCATCGCCGACTCCAGCCCGTTGTACAGCCCCAGCAGTTCAGGCCGGCCGTAGTACGCGATCATCTTGTCCAGGGCCGCCTTCATCGTGGGCACCCGGGAGTCGCCGTGCTTGTACACGCGGTGCCCGAAGCCCATGACCTTCTTTTTGTGCGCCAGGGCGTCCTCCATCCACACCTTGGCCCGGGTGTGGGCATCCTCCAGGGACTCCTCCGGACGGATGCCGATCTCGTCGAAGGTGTGCATGACGGCCTCGTTGGCGCCGCCGTGCAGCGGGCCCTTCAGCGCGCCGATCGCCCCGGTCACGGCCGAATGCAGGTCCGAGAGCGTCGAGGTGATCACCCGGGCGGTGAACGTCGAGGCGTTGAAAGAGTGCTCGGCGTACAGGATCATCGAGACGTTGAAGGCCTCGACGACTTCCTGGACCGGCTCCTCGCCGAAGGCCATCCAGAGGAAGTTGGCGGAGTAACCCAGGTCGTCGCGGGGCTCCACGGCCTCCTGGCCGTGCCGGCGGCGCTGGTCGTAGGACACCACCGCCGGCATCGCGGCGAACAGGTCCACCGCCTTGGCCATGTTCGCCTCGCGGGAGGAGTCCTCGGCGAGCGGGTGCCGGGCACCCATCACGGAGGCCGCCGTGCGGCAGACGTCCATAGGATGCGAGGTGGTCGGCAGCGCGTCGATGACCTGCTTGACCACAGGGTCCAGCGCGCGGCCGGCGCGTTCCCGGGCCGTGAACTCCGCCAGCTGCTCCGGGTCCGGCAGTTCGCCGTTCCAGAGCAGGTAGGCGACTTCCTCGAAGCTGCACTTGGCGGCCAGTTCCTGCACGGGGTAGCCGCGGTACAGCAGTGAATTGGTGTCCGGGTTCACCTTGGACACCGCGGTGTAATCCACCACGACGCCGGCGAGGCCCTTTTTGATCTCTTGTTCAGCCATGCTGAAACTCCTTTGTTCCTGTCGCCTGTTGAACCGGCCGGAGCCGGAAGTCCGATGCGGGGGCTTACTGACCCGGGATCTGGAAATTGAAGACCCCGGTATCGAAGCTGTTGTACGCCTCGTAGTCCACGAGGTCATACAAACGCGCCCGGGTCAGCATGTTCCCGACCTGGGCCTCCTGGGTACCGTCAGCCTTGATCGATTCCAGCGTACGCTCCGCAGCGCCCATGGCACTACGGAGCAGGGTCACCGGATAGATGATCATGTTGACGCCGACGCCGGCGAGCTGCTCCACCGTGAACAGGGCGCTCTGGCCGAACTCGGTCATGTTGGCCAGGATCGGCACGTCGACGGCGTCACGGATCGCCTGGAACTCGCTGAGGTCCTTCATGGCCTCCGGGAAGATGGCGTCCGCCCCGGCCTCCACGAGCGCCCTGGCGCGGTCCTGCGTTGCCTGCAGGCCGTCCGTGGCACGGATGTCGGTCCGCGCCATGATCAGGAAGTTCGGGTCACGCCGGGCATCGGCCGCCGCGCGGATGCGCTTGGTGGCCGTGTCCAGGTCCACCACGTTCTTGCCGTCGAGGTGGCCGCAGCGCTTCGGGTTGAACTGGTCCTCGATGTGGAGGCCGGCGAGGCCGGCGTTTTCGAGCTCCTGGACCGAGCGGGCCACGTTCATCGGCTCGCCGAAGCCGGTGTCGGCGTCGACGATGCTGGGCAGATCCGTCATCCGGGCAATCTGCCCGGCGCGGGTCGCCACCTCGGTGAGCGTGGTCAGCCCGATGTCGGGCAGGCCCAGGTCATTGGCCAGGACGGCGCCGGAGATGTAGACCCCGGCGAAGCCCTTTTCCTCGATCAGCCGGGCCGAGAGCGGGTTGAACGCTCCCGGGAACTGCTGGATCGTCCCGGAGGCCAGGAGCTCCCGGAAGCGGACCCGCTTCTGCTCCGGGGTGACCTTCGAGTACAGCATTTAGAAGAGTCCCTTCGGTGCGGCGGCCAGGTCGATCACGCCGTCGGCGGCCTGGATGTTGAGCTCGTCCAGCTCACCGGCAGCCAGCTCGGGCAGGCGGGCGGCGGCCGCCAGGAAGCGCTCGATTTCCGCTTCGGCGACGAGGCCCGCGGCGAGGGTGCGGAACTTGTTCACGTACTGCTCCCGCGCGAACGGCCGGGCACCCAGCGGGTGGGCGTCGGCAACGGCGATCTCGTCGGTGATGACCGTGCCGTCCTTGAGCGTGATGACAACGGTCCCGCCGAAGGCCTTCTCCGCGATGTCCAGGGAGTGGTAGCGGCGGGTCCATTCCGGGTCCTCGACGGTGGTGACCTTGTGCCACAGTTCCACGGTGTCCGGGCGCGTGGCGCGCTCCGGGGCGTAGGAATCGACGTGGTGCCAGGCGCCGTCCTGCAGGGCGACGGTGAAGATGTACGGGATGGAGTGGTCCAGCGTTTCGCGGCTGGCGGTGGGGCTGTACTTCTGCGGATCGTTGGCGCCGGAGCCGATCACGTAGTGCGTGTGGTGGCTGGTCTTGATCAGCACGGACTCTACGTTGGCCGGGTCCGTGACCTCCGGGTGCCCGCCGTGGAGCTTGCGCGCCAGGTCGATCCACGCCTGGGCCTGGTACTCGGCCGAGTGCTCCTTGGTGTAGGTGTCCATGATGGCGCGCTTGGTTTCGCCCGGGGTCGGCAGCGGCACGGTGTAGGAGGCGTCGGGGCCGTCCAGCATCCAGGCGATGACGCCGTCCTCGCCTTCGTAGATCGGCACCGGGGAGGTCTGGCCGCGCATGGCCCGGTCCGCGGACTCGACGGCCATCTTGCCGGCAAACGCGGGGGCGTGCGCCTTCCAGGTGGAGATCTCGCCCTTGCGGGACTGCCGGGTGGCGGTGGTCGTGTGCAGAGCCTGGCCGATGGACTGGAAGATGGTCTCGACGTCGAGGCCCAGCAGAGTGCCGATGCCGGCGGCGGCGGAGGGGCCGAGGTGCGCGACATGGTCGATCTTGTGCTTGTGCAGGCAGATTGCCTTGACCAGGTTGACCTGGATCTCGTAGCCGGTGGCGATGCCGCGGATCAGGTCCTGGCCGCTGGAGCCCACGTGCTGGGCGACGGCGAGAATCGGGGGAATGTTGTCGCCCGGGTGGGAGTAGTCCGCGGCGAGGAAGGTGTCGTGGTAATCGAGCTCACGGACGGCCACGCCGTTGGCCCAGGCAGCCCACTCGGGGGCCACCCGCTCTTCGATGCCGAAGACCTTCGAGCCCTTGCCGCCGGTGGTGGGGCCGTGGGTCAGGGCCTGCGCGCGGGCCGCGACGATCGGGGCGCGGTTCAGCGAGGCAACCGCCACCGAGGCGTTGTCGATCACCCGGTTGATCACCATGTCGGTGACCTCGGCGGAGACGGCGACGGGATCGGCAGCCACCTGGGCTATCTTGAAGGCGAGCTGGTCCTCGCGGGGCAGGTTTTCCTCGCTCTTGTAAACGCGGACGTGGTGTTCCTTGACCATGGTGCTCCTTTTAGTGCGGTGGATGCGTGCTATTGAGGTGTATGCGTGGCTTTGACGTGGGAAAGGCTGCGGTGCAGGTGGAGTGTGGTTGCGGCCTCCGCCAGCCGGGGGTTGCCGGCGGCGATCGCCTCGGCGATGGCGGCATGTTCGGCGGCAGCCGCGGTGAGCCGTTCGGCGTCGTCGGCCGCCAGCCGGCGGACCCGGACCAGGTGGACGCGCAGGCTGCGCATCGCCTGGGCGAGGTAGGAGTTGTGGATCGCGGCGTCGATGGCGGTGTCCAGGCGTCCGACCAGGCCGTAGTAGTCGTGCCGGGCCGGGTCCCCGGCGCTGATCAGCGAGGGGGCCTGGCACAGTTCGTTGCGGAGCTGTTCGAAGGTGGCGGCGTCGCCGCGTTCGGCGGCCAGCGCCGCTGCCTTGCCCTCGAGGGTTTCGCGCAGCTCGAAGAGCTCGTCGATGTCCTCCAGCGAGATGTCGGTGACGACGACGCCGCGGCCGCCCGCCGTCGTCGTCAGGCCCTCCGCGGTGAGCCGGCTCAGGGCCTCCCGCAGCGGGGTGCGGGAGATGCCGAGCCGCTCGGACTGCTCCACTTCGGCGAGTACCGTCCCCGGCGCCAGGCGCCACTCGATGATGTCGTCGCGCAGGGCCGCATAGGCCTTGTCGCTGGCGCGCATCCTGACTCCTTCGTTGGCTGACGATGTCCAGTGTATACACGGATGTTCCTTTTGCCCAGCATTTGACGTGAATTGGGTTCGGTACTGGCAGCTTTGTATACATACGCCTTGTGCCGTGCGCCCGGACGGGGCTACCATGAGCACCATCACATCGTCGTGGACGGGACTCATTTTCATGGTTAGCAAGAATTACCGGGACAGCTACGCACGCAGCCTGGATACGCCCGAAGCATTCTGGCTGGACGCCGCAGCAAAGATCTCGTGGACCACTCCACCGCAGCGTGCCCTCGATTCCAGCCGGAAGCCGCTGTACGACTGGTTCCCCGATGGTGTGCTCAACACGTCCTACAACGCGCTGGACCGCCACGTGGAGGAGGGGAGGGGCGGCCAGGACGCCCTGATCTATGACTCCGCCATGCTCGGCACACAGCAGCGCTTCAGCTACGCGGAACTCACGGACCTCGTCGCCCGGTTCGCCGGGGTTCTGCGCAGCCAGGGCGTGGGCAAAGGCGACCGTGTTGTGATCTACATGCCGATGATCCCCGAGGCGGCCATCGCGATGCTCGCCACCGCCCGGCTCGGCGCCGTGCACTCCGTCGTCTTCGGCGGCTTCGCCCCCAAGGAACTCGCCGCCCGCATCCGCGACGCCGCCCCTGCCGCGGTGGTCACGGCCTCCGGCGGCATCGAACCCTCGCGCCGGATCGAATACCTCCCCGCCGTCAGGGAAGCCCTCGGCCTGGCCGGGGTGCCGGACACCCCCGTCCTGGTGAAGGCGCGCGACGGCTTCGCCTCCTCGGCGGCCGACCACGCCGGCTGGCTGGACTGGGACACCGAGATGGCCTCCGCCGCGCCCGCCGCACCGGTTGACGTCAAGGCCACCGACCCGCTCTACATCCTCTACACCTCCGGAACCACCGGCGCCCCCAAGGGCGTCGTGCGGGACAACGGCGGCCACGCCGTTGCGCTCAGCTGGACCTTGAAGAACATCTACGACATCGGACCAGGCGACGTGATGTGGACGGCATCCGACGTCGGCTGGGTGGTGGGGCACTCCTACATCGTCTACGGCCCGCTGCTGGCCGGCGCCACGACCGTTCTCTACGAAGGCAAGCCCGTCGGGACCCCCGACGCCGGGGCGTTCTGGCGCGTCATCCAGGACCACAAGGTCAACGTGCTGTTCACCGCGCCCACCGCCCTGCGCGCCATCCGGAAGGCCGACCCCGAGGCCAGCCTGCTCGGCGGGTACGACATTTCCAGCCTGCGCACCCTGTTTGCCGCCGGTGAACGGCTCGACACCGACACGTTCCACTGGGCCTCCCGGGTCCTGGGCGTCCCGGTCGTGGACCACTGGTGGCAGACGGAGACCGGCTGGGCCATCTGCGCCAACCCGCGCGGGCTCGACGGCCTGCCGATCAAGGCAGGCTCGCCCAGTGTGCCGATGCCGGGCTTCAAGCTGAACATCGTCGACGGAGCGGGGACGGACGTCGAGGCGGGGACGGAGGGCAACATCGTCCTGGCGCTTCCGCTGCCGCCGGGCACGCTGACGACGCTCTGGGGCAACGACGAACGCTACATCTCCTCGTACCTGCAGGCGTTCGAGGGCTACTACGCCACCGGCGACTCCGGCTACCGGGATGAGGACGGCTACCTCTTCGTGATGGGCCGCACCGACGACATCATCAACGTGGCCGGCCACCGCCTGTCCACTGGCGCCATGGAACAGGTCATCGGCCAGCACCCGGCCGTCGCCGAATGCGCCGTGATCGGACTCGCCGACCCGTTGAAGGGCCAGCGCCCCAGCGGCTACGTGGTGCTCAAATCAGGGGTCGACGTGCCCGAGGAGATCCTGGTCAAGGACCTCATCGCGCTGGTCCGGCGCGACATCGGCGCCGTTGCCGACTTCAAGCACGTCACCGTGGTGGAAGCCCTCCCCAAGACCCGCTCCGGCAAGATCCTTCGCAAGACCATGCGCCAGATCGCCGACGGCGAGGACTATGTGGTGCCCTCCACGATCGAGGACGCCGGCGTGATCGACCAGCTCATCGGAACGCTCCGGCCCGCGGCCGCGGGGGGAGTAGCTGCGGAATAGCGGTGTTAGGTGTCACGCTGAGCAGGCTTTTGGATCCTCCGTCGGCTCCGACGGCGTGATTCCGCTGCCGGGGCCGGGCGTCAGCGGCGAAAGTCTGCATTGAGTGACGGGTTATCTTCCGGCTGTCGCAGTTCCCCCGGCCCCCCGGTAGGGGCAGTGTCAGTTTCCGAAGTCGTCTGCACCGAATGTCCACACTCGTCTGCACCACTCACAAAATGTCCGTATGGGGAACCCGTGCGGGACAGTCAGCAGGATTTCATCCGATATCAACATGCCGCAACGGACGAACAAATATGGCAGGCCACGATCATCTGCTCTTGGGTTCCCAGCCCATCCGGAGGCGGCCGGCGTTGAATTCACGCAGCACCATCTTCGCTTCGAAGGACCCGACGCCGCCCGAGCTTGCTAGAGCCTGCAGATAAGCCCGGGCTTCGGATTCAGCCCAGAACAGACAATGACTTGCGGACCACCGGGCCACGGTCGGCACGGGGTGGGACATCATCGTCCTAATTGCCGCGCGCCCATCGGCAGTCTTTCTCAGTTCGAGCTGGGCACGCTGCATCCGATCGACATGCGTGTTCCATCGTCTCGCACGCGCGTCGCTTGCCAACGAGATCGAGTCCATGGCCACCAACTCGACAAGGTACGCGTCGGTCCACTTGCTGAGGTCGTCAGGATTCACGCCGTAACCCTCCCACATAGAACAGCCCTTTAATCGGCGCGGCCGACTACTCCGGGCCCACGAATTTTCGCACCGGGCATGCCAATCGCCGATCCATTGCCGGGCTGCGGCCTTAGGTGAAGGAGTCAACAAGTTCGGGGGCAGTCCCAACCTGCCCGTTTTCGCTGCGGACAATCCCTGTTCCTGCTGTGCACAAGAGCCATGCGACGTCCCAAAGGCTGGGCACCTATCACCCGAACTTCTTCCATTGTCCTTCGGAAACCACCTCGACGGAGCCGTCGGCGACCTTGATAGCTGTCTGTTCGTCGATGGCGTAGGCAGGGACGCGTATATCGGCGGCCCACCGCTCTGCGTGGGCCAGAGTGTTGCCCGGGAAAGCGTCCAGGTGCGGGAAGATCGAAAAGTCCACCACCCCCAGGGTGCGATCGTCCGGAGCGGACGGCCACTCGACGAAGTATTCCCCGATCCGGGGCGTCATCACCATGCTTCCGGCACTCACTCCCACCCACACCGTGTCGGGAAGTGACGGCAGCAGCTCGGCCAGCCCGGACTCCCGCATCCAATGGGACAGGTACGTCGCGTCGCCGCCGTCGACTAGGAGCACGTCGGCTTCCCGATGCCAGGGGACCCATCGCTCTGCGCCGATGGTGGGCAGCGCGGTGAGCTCGAGAACGCCGAGCGACGCCCAGCCCAGGCCCGACAAGTGACGGGAGTCGTGCTCGGCGGCAAGTAGGCCCCGGCGTCCTCAATTCCAAGAGCAGCAACGAGGTGGTGCGCTTCTGACCGCCGTGGCCTCTCTCAGCGTTGGCGTGAATGATCCACCCGTAACATCGTGAGGTCTTCGACGGCGTTGATGACGATCCCAGACCTGGGTGCGGTGACCGCGAAGACGGTCCCGGGTTCCAGGGCGTACCGGGCGTTTGCTCCAGGAAAGGAAGCCCAACCGCGGCCGCCGACGCAGTAGAGGGGAAGTTCCCTCCTCGGCTTCCAGCAGTCGTTCGCCTTCAGTCTTGGATACGCAAAGCTCGTGTATCGAGTAGCCGAACTGATGGTCCTCGGAAATGACCTCGCCGTCGCCGGAAGCATCACGGTCAGCAGTTGTCGCGTGCAGCACTGAAATTCTCCTCTCGATAGGGGTAAGGCAGCGGCACGGGACGCCCGGGCCGCTACTCGGGGGTCTTGCTTTGCCGATGCGGCGCGGACCGTCCCGGGCCTTGTTGCCCGCCGCTTCAGCCTCAGGGGCGTTTGAAACCTGGGCGGGTGCTGCGGGTCTGGATCTCTTCCAGTTCCTGGAACAGCGTGACCTGCATCCCGTCCGGCCCGGTCAGCCTGGAGTTCAAGGACTTCCATGGTGTTTCGCGTGGTTCGGCGATGAGGGTGGCGCCGGCGGCGATCAAATCCTTTGTGGCTGTCGCGGAGTCGTCTACTTCAAAGGCGATGCGGATTTTTGCGCTCCGTTGGCCGTCGGCTTCGACGTCGTCAATCATGCGGATTTGGGCGGGGTTGGAGAGTTCCAGGGTGGCCCGGCCGGCATCGAGGATAGTGACTCTGGCATCGCCGTCACCCTCGAACGCAGCTTGTTCGGTGAGACCGAGTACGTCGCGGTAGAACGTCACGGCGGCCTCGTAGTCTTCGGCTTCGACGATGAGGCGCAGCTGGCGCACGGGGGCTGTGGTTCTGTTCTCTGTGGTCATGCTCGTACCCTAGGACCTGATACCAATGTGAGAGGCAAGGCATAAATGCGCATCGGAGAACTATCGGCGGCCACAGGGGTGAGCGTGCGATCGCTGCGTTACTACGAGGAGCAGGGTCTGCTGAGCGCGGACCGCACCGGATCAGGGCAGAGAGTGTACGACACGGAAGCGCCCGCCCGTGTTGGCCTGATTCAGGAGCTCTTCGCCGCCGGCATATGCAGTGCGACAATGGTCGATTTACTGCCGTGCATGAGTGATCCCGGAGTGAGAACCCCGAAGCTGGGGACCCGCTTGCTCGAGGAACGAGACCGGATCTCAGGTACGATCGCTAACCTTAAGGCGACCCAGACTGCCCTTGACCGGATCATCAGCGAGATCAAAATCGACTAGGCATCCTTTTTCCGATGTACGGCGGCGGTTCGCTCCGTCCGTATTTGGGAGAATTCATCCCAGCCTGCCGGAAGCAGTTTGCGTCGGCCAGGGTTCCCAAATAGGACCGTCTTACGGGCAGCTCTGGATGCCCGCGAGAAATGCGCGCAGTACCGCGGCCCATTCATCGAAGGCATCCAGGTGTCCATCATGCGATGCTCCCGCGAGGTCCACGCGCTGGACGTTCCGTCCGCGCACCACGAACGCGCTCTTCTCCTCCGCGGAGAACATTCCCTTTTCGCCATACACCACAAGAGCCGGGGCATTCACGCCCTCCCACTCTGCCCAGCGAGGGACGACGACGTTGTTCATCGTCTTGACCATTACGTCAGCGTCGAACCGCGGCCACAGGCCGTCGGCCCTTTCTTCCAAGTCGGCCACCCAGGCCCGCGGTAGTGGGTCGTCACCCAGGTGCGCGCGGGCGGCCTCGCGGTCCGGAAACGGCACGGGCCAGGACCGGAAGAAATCGCCCAAGACCTCGTATTCGGCAGAGGTGCCTCCGCCGGCATTGGATTCAAGCAGCACCAGCTTTGAGACAAGATCAGGCCGTGCAGCGGCAACGAGCATCGCCGTATGCCCGCCCATCGACTGGCCCACCAGGGCGACAGGTCCGCCCACCGCCGTTTCGATCACTTGTACGACGTCGGCCACGAAAGCCTCGCGGGAGAGATCGCTGGGAGTACGTGTGCTCTGTCCATGTCCGCGAAGGTCAACCAGAACCGTTCGGAATTCGGGCAAGGCCCCAGCCGTGGCGAAAAACTCCCGGGAGCTGCCCGCCAGCCCGTGCAGGATCACGACGGGCAGTCCGTCGCCGCCGGTGTCGATGCAGTGAATCCGATCTTCCGGTCCAACGTCTACAACGAAGCTTCGGGTAGAGTCCATGTGCGCGTCCATCCCCTGACCGTATCGCCCGCATGCGAGTCCCCTTATCGGTCGGCTTTCGGTCCTGGAAGTGGAAGGCCGGGAGCCGCTGGCCATAACGCTCATCTCGAACGTCCGGACCTTACTGCCGCGCTAGTGAAAGATTGGCTTGCACGGACCAGCGCGTCTGCCATGTGAGGGGACCCTTCTGCGACACTCCAACAGGCTAGATGCGGTCAGGGTCGCGTTGTCGCGTAGAGCAGCATGTCGCGCCGGGTGTCACCAATCTCCTGGTGGCTGCGGAGGAGGCCCTCCCGCTGGAAACCAGACGCCTCGGCAACACGACGTGAGTTGCTGTTCCACGGCTCGATGTACAGCTCGATCCGGTGCAGAGCCGGGATGGTCCAAGCGAACGCGGTCAGTGCCTTCAACGCGCTGCTGGCGATCCCGCGACCACGGTGCTCGGGGGCAACCGAGTAGCCGATCGTTGCGCGGCCGGCGGACATGTTCTGAAGCCACAGTCCGATGGCACCGACGGCGTTGTCGGACTCGGCATCGGCGATGACGAATGACAGGCCTTTTCCTTCGGCTAACCGGCCGCGCTGTCGGTAGATCCACTCCATAGCCTGCTGTGGCGTGGGGAGTCCGGGAAGGCTGCCGATGAGTGGGATGTAAGAATCGTCCCCCAGCTCCAAGGCGAGATGTACGTCGTCGTCGGTAAACTCGCGCAAGACGACTGAACCGTAGGTCGGGGGCGTAGTCGGCCAGGACGGTAGGTGCTCAGTCATACATCGATTATCCTCATGGTCGTAGTCCCGGAGTCTGAGATTCACTCGATGCCGGAAAGGCTGGGTTTCTTCACTGTCGGCCCGTTTTGGGTGAAGGACCGGCTAACGGGCGCTGTTGAAACCGTTTTCAGCTACGGCCCGCAAACGCACTCGGAGAAAGCTCGGAGAACGCAGCCCCCTGCGCGCGTTGAGTACGTGACGCTTGAGAATTCAGGTCGGTGCACCATGCGGGATAGACGCGGAAACCGCGCTTGCCGGGATGCAGATCGGAGCTGACGTATCCGAGCGAGATCAGGTGCGCCGCGGTGAATTGGAAGACCCCGAACCGTTCCAGCTCCTCTACGACGACGAGCAGTCCAGACATCGACTCGTCAGCCGTGAACGGCCTGGTCGATCCACTTTCGCCGCGCTTCCAGACCGCGACGAAGGCGCCGGGCTTCGCCGATGTGATCCGGGCGGTGCGGATTCGCCACTGCTCCGTCCCGACGCGCGCGACCCCAGATTCGTAGTCGCTGTTCTGTTCTTCAACCTGGATGACAGGCTGTGCAACGGCAGAAGCATGCGCAAGGTCGATGAAGCGCTTGAATGCGTGGAAATTCACTCTCAGACTCTAGTCGCTCAAGAATCCGGCCTAATCCTGTCTGGTTGACGATCGACTAACAAAACGTCGTTCTGAGGGAGATGCCCGGCCAGCTGCATAGTCTCAGGGGCGGGCAACCCCTAGAGGCTGATTTCGTAGATGAGAGTCGGCAATCCGGATGGTGTGATGTCGTGCCGACCAAAGGTGAATCCGAGCTTTTGTGCAAGACCGATGGATGGTGCGTTGTTGGGGTGAATATTCGCAATGAGCCGAGCTATGTCAGATGATGTGCGGGCCCAGTTGATCCAGGCCGATGCGCCCTCGAACGCGACGCCTTTGCCCTGCGCTGCGCGGCCGAGGATGTAGCCCACTTCAACCTCATCCCAGTCCGGCCAGAAGTGGAGCCCAATCCGACCCAAGAACTCACCTGTGGATCGATCGATGACGGCGCTCTGACCGTAACCCCGTTGATCCCATTCTGCGGCGAAGGCGGCTACCTGGAAGGAGATCGCGACTGGCGTGAGTCGGTCGCCTCCAACGTAGCGAGCAACGTCGGGGTCCGCGTAGACGGCGGCCAGATTAGGGCCATGTTTGATGCTCAAGGGCGGCAGGTTGAGACGGTCGCTGCCGAGGTTCCTGGCGTCAATCATCTGGTCACTATAGGCTTCGGGCGACACGTCCAACCGGCGACCCGCGCCGAGTCCTCAACCTCCATTCTGCGACTTCAACCGCTCGCACCACCCCAGACGTTCGAGCCAACACCGGATGCGTCGGGGTCCGCCCGGTCCCCTGGGCCGTCCAACTCGAGCATCGTCCGTATAAGACCCGTCCGATGAGTTCTCGGAAGCCGTGGTCTTATGTCGCTATCAGTGGAGATCCTGCTCCCCAAGGGAACAGGATCGCGGGGACGTCCGACCGCTTGAGTCAACGAGCGCGCGCATCTGGTGCTCGGCTGGACAGGGATGAAGTCCCCGGCCAGCCGGGCAACGTCGCATTGGGGAGGATCAGTTCCCGGCAGCGGCAGGTCGGCGAAGAAAAACTGCGACCAGAAGCGCCCCTGCCAGGCATAGGGCTGCGTTGACGCCGATGGCGGGCAGCACCGCGCCCAGCACCTGGCCCGGGTCGCCGCTGGTGCCGTGCTGGAGCAGGGACGCGGCGATGATAGTGCTCATGACGGGGATGCCCATGGTGATGCCGATTTGCTGGCTCATGGTCGTCAGGCCGGTAGCGAGGCCTTGTTCGGCGTCAGGGAGCCCTGTGGTGGCGGTGACCATGAACCCGACGATCGCGGCGAGGTTGGCGACCCCACCGACGAACGTGGTGACCAGGACGATGGCCAGCGAGGCCTGATCAGTGTTGATGAAGAGCAGGGATCCGGTTGCAGCGGCCTGGATGGTGAGGCCGGTGATGATGGTGTTCCTGGTGCCGAGTTTGCCGATTAGTTTCGGAGCGATGATCCCGCCTACGACCGTTCCGATGCCGAGGACGGCGAAGGCCAGCCCTGCCCCGAGTGCTGTGTAGCCGAGGACCTGTTGGAGGTAGAGGGTCAGGACAAAGACCAAGGACGTTTCGGTGGCGAACGCCAGGATCCCGGCGATGTTGCCCCAGGCGATGTTGTTCCGCCGCAGGATCGTCACGGGCACCAGCGCGTGTGCTGTGTTCTTCTCGATGAAGAAGAACACGATCATCAGGAACAGACCAGCGGCGAGGGGGCCCCATGCCGATGTCTCAGCCCAGCCCTTTTCGCCCGCGGTGGTCAGACCGAAGACGAGCAGCAGCAGCGCCAGGGTTACAGTGACAGCGCCCGGGACATCGAGTTTCGTTTTGTTTCCGCGCGCGGACTCGGTGAGGAGTTTCGGGGCGAGGATCAGGACGAAGAGGGCGATGGGGATGTTGATGAAAAACGCCCACCGCCACGACAGCAGGTCAGTCAGGAGCCCGCCGAGGATCGCGCCGGCGGTGAACCCTGCAGCCATCAGGGACCCGTTCAGTCCCAGTGCTTTGTCCCGCAGCGGGCCTTCGGGGAAGGACGTGGTGAGCAGCGACAGCGCGGCCGGGGTTACGGCGGCGGTGGCGAGGCCCTGGGCGACGCGCGCGGCGAGCAGCAGCCCGGGGTCGGTGGCGAGCCCGCCGACCAGTGATCCGATGCCGAGCAGCGCCATGCCGGCGATGAAGAGCCGTTTGCGGCCGAACAGGTCAGCGACCCGGCCGAAAAACAGGGTGAACCCTGCCGCGCACAGCGCGAAGGATGTGGCGATCCATTGCAGGTGCTCCAGCGAAAAACCTACGTCGGCCCCAATCCGGGGCAGTGCCACGTTCAGGATGGAGAAGTCCACTGCGAGGGTGAAACTCGCGGTCAAAAGCAGGACCAAGATGAGCCGCTGCCGCCCCGTCATCCGGAGAGGACTCTCATGGACCGTGTCTTCCGGTGGTGCGGCGAGCTGGGGGAGAGGCGTGGTGTCGTTGGTTGTCATCGCGGGAGGGTATCCAATCACTTGCGTGTGTGCGGGTTTTCCTCTCCACCCTGCCGGTGCCCGGCAGGAACAGCCACGCCGTGCTGTGGGTAGCACTGGCAGTACTACCCACCCACGGGAAAGTTCGTGAATACTCACAGGTATGAACCAACCAGCAGCCACGGGCGACTTCCTGCGCACACGACGGGCCGCGCTAACCCCGGCAGACGTCGGACTGATGGACTACGGCACCCGCCGTGTCCCCGGGCTGCGGCGGGAAGAAGTGGCCATGCTGGCCGGAATGAGCGTGACCTACTACGCCAGGCTCGAACAGGGCCAGCACGTCAACGCCTCTGACGCCGTCATCGATTCCCTCGCCCGGGCACTGGCCCTGACCGAAGTCGAAAGAAAACACCTTGTGGACCTGTCTGGCGCCAAGCGCCGCACAACCAAAACCATGCGGAGCAGGCCGGATCAGGTCCGGCCTGGAACAAAGCGCCTCGTTGATTCCATGGGCAGGGTTCCATCAGTAGTGCTGGGCAAACGCACCGAAGTCCTCGCCTGGAACCAGACCGGGCACCGGCTCGTCGCTTCCCACCTGGACTTCGACGCCCCGGACACACCGGCGGAGCGCCCGAACATGACCCGGATGCTCTTCCTGGACGAGGCCACGCGCGCCCTGTACCCGCAGTGGCGCACCGAGGCCGGGCGTGCAGTGGCGTCCCTGCGGCTGCTCTCCGGACGGTTCGCCGACGACACAGACCTTGCAGCCCTCGTCGGGGAACTGACCCTGAAAAGTCCTGAGTTCGCGAGCATGTGGGCTGAACACCCGGTCGAGAACTGCATGTCGGGGCACAAGACACTGAAGCACCCCCAGCTCGGCACTTTGGATCTGGGCTTCGAGGTCCTGACCATGCCGGACGATTCCGGCCACCGCGTCCTCACCTACACAGCAGAACCAGGCACCGAAACAGCCAAAGCCTTGACCCGCCTGCAGCGGGCACCCTTGGCCATTGCACGGGAAGGAGCGGATCTTGATTAGGCAGTCTGAGGTAGCTATCCGTCATCACTTCAGCCCCCAACTTCACCAGTCCACCGCCCCGTTCTCGCACTTCGTGCAGCACGGAGATAGCGGCTGCACGGCAGGGATTATCGGCCAAGACCCGCGCACAGGTGCCCTCGTGTCCGACGACGTCGCCGAGCAATGCGCCGCCATGCTCAACAACCTCGAAACGCTCCTGCATGAGGTCGGTCAGGACTATCCAACATCCTTCGCACAACGATCTACCTGACGGATTACGCGGACTTTGCGGCAATCAACACGGCCGACGCAAAGCACTTGCAGGCACCGTTCCCGGCGCGGACCACCCTCCAAGTAGCAGCGCTCCCGCTCGGCACGAAAGTACAAATAGATGCCATTTCGACCACTTCGCGGTTCCCGCAACAGAGGAAGGACCGGTAACGGTCAAATCCGTCCCGAAGAGGTTCGGCCTACGTTCCGTGACAGGTTGGCGGCGATCCCACTCACCCGACATGACAAGCTGACAAAATGACAGGCGCGGCGTGGCAACAGAAGATCGACCACTTCTATGAGCAGGAGTTCGACGAAAACGATCCGCATGGCTCTATAGCCAGGATGCGTAGTCTCCTCTTGGAACGTCCAGACGGCGACGCAGAGGCCTTGTTCGAGTTGGGTGGGGTACACGATGCTCTGGGACTCGAGGATGAAGCGATCCCGCTGTACAGGCGAGCCATTGAAGCAGGACTTGAGGGCACAAGCGCGCTACGCGCATCCATCCAACTTGCAAGCACGCTGCGCAACGTCGGTGACTCCGCCGAAGCAGTGTCAA
This sequence comes from Pseudarthrobacter oxydans, assembly GCF_030812335.1. Taxonomy (GTDB): domain Bacteria; phylum Actinomycetota; class Actinomycetes; order Actinomycetales; family Micrococcaceae; genus Arthrobacter; species Arthrobacter oxydans_B. The sequence continues at coordinate 243,370 of NZ_JAUSSN010000007.1, read as the reverse complement.
TCCTCGAATCAATGCCTGACGCCGGCGTCGACGAAGGCGCACGGCAAGCCTTCCTCGCCCTGGCACTACACGATGAAGGCCGACATGGGGACGCGTTGAGAATTGCGCTACTGGCGCTCATCCCCATGCTCGACGGTTATAAGCGGGCCCTCACCGACTACGCAGCAGAACTTTCGAGCAACGTCACGAGACCCTGACGGATGTTGCCCGTTCAGGGATCGGCTTTCGGGCGATGCTGAGTGCGACCAATGGACTTCTGGCTATGGAAAAGGATGCCGTGACTGGAACGCCGACATTGCATCTGATGGTCTGGCCACCCGGCGGCGGAAAGACGACACCGCTGCGAGAAATCGAACATCGGACGGTGCGCTCCGACTTACTCCGGATGATCGGATGCAGCCGTCATAGTCGTTTTCGACGTGTGCGGGGTTGCCGCCCATACGGCCCCTTATGGCCATTTTTTTGCAGTCCTGTGATCGTATTGTCAGGGATGAGAACCAGGAGGAACGCATGACGACTAGCCCGCACCAAGCGCATGACGAGGTTATACATGCCGAACACAAGGAGGCTCTGGCCCGAGGTGAAGCGCGCGTTCTCTATCTGACCGAGGACGGAATGCTCCACAGTTACCTGAAGCACGAACTCGGAGGGCCACCCAATGGGCCCAAACATTGGTGGGTGAACCTCTTCCAGCTCGCGTTCATGGTGGGTGGTGTCGCCCTCGGCGTCGCCGTCGTGGTGGAACCCACCCTGAGCGGGGGAGAACCGTATTGGCGCGGACTCATCGCCGTCGGAGTGTTCCTCCCCGGCGTCGCCGCCTGCCTCTGGTTCACGACAGCGGACTACCGAGCCCAGAGGCTGCGTAGGAAACGAGGCACCCCGAACCCGCTGCGCATCTCTGGCGCGAAGAGGAAGGTCCCGGAGGCCTACACGGAATCCATGCCCACGCGGGCTCTCTAGCTCAAATCGGTCGACGCCCTTGATTGCTTCGTGCTGAGCGATCTTCAAGACTTCATCGTTGAAAGTTACCTCGGGTTGGGAAAACCTCGCGGCCCGCGTGACTTGCCCTAGCACCTGCCGCCTGTCCCACAGCCGATCCCCTAGTGGCCGTGCCACAGAGGGTTTCCCTCAACGTGACCCCTGAATGGTGCCAGTCTTTCGCGCTGCCAGCAGCCCAGTGGGTCGTCACACCCTAATGAGGTGCGACAACGATCTGGACGTCGTCTTCGTAGAGGACCTTTCCTGGATCATTCGAATAGAGCACCCGCCAGCCGACGCCATAGCGATGTAGAAGATCCGTGTAGAACTCCACTCCAGTCACCAGATGCGCAGCCGTACGCTTGAACCAGGACTGGGCTGCCGGGTTGATTGCACGGTCGTAGACGGATCTGTCCACCGTCGAGGGGTCCGCGTATGCGGCGTCGTAGTGATCGTTCGCGCTACGCCAGGATGCCCAGTCCTCGGCGCTAAGTCTCCCGTCCTTGGCCAAGCCGTTGGCGAGAGCGAAGACGCCTGGGTGGAATCCGCGGCCGTTGGGCATGCTTGCCTCATAGCGCACAAACTTCTCTTCCATGCAGCCCAGCCAATCACCTGCCCTCGTGTTTACGGCCGGATGTGGCTTAGTGTCGCGCGAACGTCCCATTCAAGGTTCAGCCTGCGGGCAGTTCTCATCCGTCGACGACGGACATCGGCAGGCCGCCCCCGTGCACGGCAGGGGCGATGCTGTCTAGCTGCCAACCGTCCCCAGATGCCCGGAATGTCGCGATCTGCGGAGGCGAGTAGCCCGATGGGACGCTGCTCGGCCCATTCGTCGTCGAGGACTGGTGTTCCTCGGTCAATTCCTTGAACGGGACGCTTGCCTCCGAACCGGTCACCTCGACCGACTCCACCGTTAACTTCGTCGAAAAGGACGTATACCAGAAGCCCATAGACTTGAATCCCACCTTCGAACGAGCCACCACTGCGAGGTCCCGCGCGCGCTTGGACCGGTAGGCCGCCGTCATCTGCCCCTCGGCAAGGCGCGCGGCGGGGGGAGTGTCGAGGACTGTGCCGTTTCGATCCTCGACGGCAGTTTGGATGATGGCCGCGAGCTCGGACGACGACGGGCCAGGCACTGATGCGGACAACCCCACCGTTGGCGGCCCGGCGGCCGGCTGGCACCCGCCAAGGGCCGACCCGAGCACAGCCACCACGGCCACCACTTACGACGGGTACTTCACCGTGCTCCCCCTTGCCCTGGATGTCATCACAGCCTGCCGTGCCGACCCCACCCAGTCAACGGGGCCCAGTGGGGTGCCCGGTAAAGGATCTCTCAGCGGACACAAGCATGCCGGACGTTCCGCGTTCTCAGCGATCAAGCACCGCATCCGCGATCTGCTGCGCGGCTTGGTCCGCTGTGATGTGTGTGGTGTCGATGACCTCGGCTTCATTGTGCAACCAGGTATGAGCTGCCTCGGCGTATGGCTCCAAGTACGCGAAGCGGAATGTCGAGGGGCCGAGGTCTGTGTCGTTCTGTATACGGTCGCGGAGCGTGGCTTGGTCGGCGTGGAGCACGAAGTGCTGGATCGGTATGCCGTGCTCGGTGAGACCATCGCTGATCTCGCGCCAATAGCTCTCGACCAAGACAGTCATCGGCATCACGAGTGTGCCTCCGGTGTACTCAAGCACGCGCCGAGCGGTTTCGACAACAAGCCTTCGCCACGGCTCCCAGTGCTGGAAGTTGTCGGTCTCAGGAAGTCCCGGCTTGATGTCCATGAGCATCTCACCGACCTTCTCAGCATCGAAGACGCGCGCGTCAGGCAGCAATTGCTGCACGAGCGTGCTCGTCGTCGTCTTTCCCGCCCCGTGGGTGCCGTTGAGCCAAACAATCATGGACCGAACTCTAGTGGCAAACAGTTTTCCTTCCCGGCCCGCCCGTTAGCCGATCCCCTTGCGGACGCTGGTTAGGGGCCGCTTCTGGGAGCATGGCGATATGAAGAAGTTCATGCGATCACTGGCAACCGACATTCTCAACGCCGTCGGTTCCGGGCCCCGGTTCGTGGCAATCGACGGCGTGGATGGCAGTGGCAAGACATCCTTCGCCGCAAGGCTGGCATCCGAGATCCAGAATCGACCCGTGATCGTCATCCACGCCGACGACTTTCTGAACCCCTCGCCTGTCAGGCATGCCAAGGGGCGTGCTTCACCCGAAGGGTTCTGGGAGGATACCTACAACTACAAGGCCCTGCAGCAGCAGCTGCTCGCGCCACTCGGCCCAAAGGGGGACGGCTGGTACTCGCCGGTTTCCTATGACCCAGTGACCGACCGAATGGCACAAGTGGAAGTCGTTCACGCCCCATCAGATGCACTGGTCGTAGTCGAAGGTTTATTCCTGCACCGCGATGAACTCGCCCCCTACTGGGATGCTTCGATATTCCTGGACGTTCCATTCACCGAAACCGCGGCACGAATGGCAGATCGAAACGGGAGCAACCCCAACCCGGAGCACCCAACGATGCGCCGGTACGTCGGCGGACAGCGCCTCTACTTCGACGCTGCACGACCCTGGGAACGCGCCACGTTCGTCGTGGATAACTCGGATTTCACCAAACCGAAAGTCATCCGTCCCGACATGGTTTCAACTGTCCGGTGAGAGTTCCTCGAACGGAACGACAAAACCGCCATTTCAGGCTGCGACTTAACCGCCAATCGGGGTTATACAGTCACACCTGCTACGAACCGAATAGGCTGGCTGCCATGGCTCGAGTTCTAATCACCGGCATGTCAGGGGCAGGAAAAACGACCGTGCTGCAAGAGTTGTCCCGGCGAGGCCACCGAACTATCGACACCGACTACGACGGCTGGGTGCTCCCGGACGACACTTGGGATGAGCCACGCATGTCGGCACTTCTCGCGTCCGATTCGTCGCTGGTTGTCTCGGGAACCGTAGAGAATCAAAGACATTTCTACGACCGTTTCGCTGCTGTTATTCTCTTGAGCGCACCGGTGGAAGTCCTGATTGATCGGGTCTCGGCTCGTACGAACAATCCATATGGCAGGTCAGAGGATGACCAGTCCGCGATCCGCCAGCATGTTCTCGAAGTCGAACCACTGCTCCGAAACGGCGCAACGCTCGAACTCGATGGGCGTCGACCGGTCGCAAAACTTGCGGATGAGGTTGAACGTCTCGTCATCGGTCGGCCGATCGCGTCTGATGCCCGGTGAACGATTGCCGACACCAGCTAACGCCAGTCAGTTATGTCATCTTCAGGCGCCACGACTTTGTACTTCTGCAGCTGCGTCAGGGAACTGGATACCTTGATGGGTTTTGGGCCACAGCGGCCGCCGGACACGTTGAAGCCCATGAGTCTGCTCATGAGGCAGCCTCCCGTGAAGTCCAAGAAGAGCTTGGCGTCGCAATCAAGGCGAGTGAGCTCTTGCCATTGGTCGTCATGCACCGGAAGCAGGACGAAACGCATACGGGGAGAGTGGACTTCTTTTACCAGTGCACAGCCTGGCCGTCCGAGCCACACCTTATGGAGCCAGACAAGGCTTCCGATCTCAGATGGTTCCACCTCGATGACCTGCCGACACCAGTGGTTCCACATGAACTCCACGTATTTGAGTCACTTAGGTCAGGAATGCCAGGGATCATCTCCTTCGGATTTCCCGCGCGAAACTCCGAGTGATCCCGCTGCCACATGTAGGAACGGGTCGCGTTCAGACCCCGCCCGGTGAAGGATCCCTGAGCGGGCGCTGTTTCCGCACACCGACGGACATGCTGTCTGGATTCCGTAGGGCCGAAAGTCGCCAGTGGCTGGACTAAGCTCCATGCAATGACATTGTGGCGCTGTGTGGTGCCACGTCTATTGGGGGTAGAAAAGCGTGAAGCATCAAAGTCTGAGGACTGCCGCAGCGGTGACGGCGATCCTTGTCCTGGGGGCGGCACCGGCCGTGGGGGCTCCTGCCGAGATTCTCGACGTCGGCGGGACACCCCTCGGGGTAGTGGTTGGCAGTGACGGCACGGCGTACGTGGGCGACTACGGCACCGGCGGGATTCGGGTGATACCGCCGGGAGCGTCCCGGCCTTCGCGCACGCTCAGTACGGGTATCAATGTCTCCGGGATCGCGTTGGCCCCGGACGGCACGTTGTACGTGGCACAGCAGGACAGTGCCTTGGGTGAGGCAGTGGTGGGTGTCATCCCGGCCGGCGCGGCGGGTGTCGTATGGAGCATTCCGGTGTCGGATGGGAACCATCTGATTGCCGCCGGACCCGACGGGACGGTCTTCGTTCCGAACCCTGCCGAGGGCACTGTGTCGGTCATCGCACCCAATGGATCGGCGGTGGACCGCATTGTCACGGTCGGGGCCGGCCCGGTGGAAGTGGCGGTCACGAAGGACGGCACCGCGTTCGTGACGAACCAGTACGGCGGGACGGTCTCGGTGATCCCGGCCGGGGCGAATACCGTCTCGCGGACCATCCAGGTCAGCTCCACGCCCGGGAGGACAGAGAACCCCCACGGGATCGCCGCCGGCCCGGACGGGACGATTTATGTCACCAACATCAGTTCCAATCACGTCGCCGTCATCAAACCAGGCGCCGACACCGTGGCCTACCGCATCTATGTCCCGGGCGGACCCACGGAGGCCGCCGTCGGGCCGGACGGGACCCTCTACGTCGCCAGCGCCCTACGTCCCGCCCTGTCCGTAATACCGCCCGGGGCCACAGCGACCGGCCCCTCCATCCCGACGGGGAGCAACCCCGGTCACCTCGCGGTAGCTCCGGACGGGACCATCATCGTCACGACCCCGGGCAGCGGCTTGGGAAACGGTTCCGTGGCCCGCTACGCCACTGCCGCTGCAGTTGCGACTTCGGCCCCCGCCCTAGCCCCAGCCTCAGCACCGGTATCCGACCCGAACCGACCGGGCGACGCGGCGACAACCCCGTGGAGCTCCCCGGCCGGAATCGCTGGAACGGCCGGAGCGGCAGCTCTCGTCATCGCCCTGCTCATCGTGGCCACGCAGCGCCGGCGAATGGCGTCCCTTCGCGACCGCGCCAGCGGGTCAGAGGAACACCCCGCGGATCACCACAGCGCAGGTATCTGGAGCGGGCACGCCGATGCAGGCCAAAGCAAGTGATCTGGCCGAGCGGGCTTAACCGGTTGTCCCAAGCTGATGTGGAAAACCCGGACAGTAAACCGTAGCCACAGCTATCCGCGGGTCCACGCCACCCTTTCACCAACTTCGGATGGGCAGTTCGGTCGCAGGCAACGGTGTGCAGAGGTAGGAGGGGTCGCCAGCTATGTATATATGGCACGCTTCACCCCGCCGAAAGAAGTCAGTCCGAGCCACGATCGTCGGAAACAGGAAATGGCGGAAACACATGCCACTAGAGTTCATGGACATGCTGGCGAAGCCCACTCTTGGTTTCAGCCAGGCACTACTCTCAAATGCGAATCCGGAGTCAGTCCTGAATCGCCGAGTGGTATCGATAGAGTCCCGTAGAGGGATCCTTCAACGGGAATGAGTGATTCTGCTCGATGAAGCTGCCGAGGTCGCCGTCCCCGACTGAATCAGCGGAACCAATCACTGCATTGCCTTCCCACGGTTTCGTTGGCGGACCCCTCGTCGGGTCGGCTCAGGGCTTCTTTTCAAAATATCTCCGACAAAGTGAAACCTTTTGGATGCTCCCGGACAATACAGGGCATGGGGAACATTGAATCCGATGACGACGGGCTATGGACGCGCAGCCTCAACGGTGAGGGCGACGCCTTCGGAGTGTTGTTTGACCGGCACCGCGACAGAGTTTTCCGCCACGCCTACCGGCTGTCCGGGAACCGCCATGATGCCGACGACATCATGGCAACGTCGTTCCTCGAATTATGGAGGCGCCGGAGCAGGGTGCGGCTCGTCGAGGGCTCTGTGCTTCCGTGGTTGCTCGTCACCACCACAAACGTGGCACGCAACAGCGGACGGACGGCGTTCCGCCACCGCAGACTCCTCAACTCTCTCCCCCGGGATGAAGCCGTTTCCGATCCCGCATCGAATCAGCACTTGGACGGCCAGATAGATGGGGACGCGGCCCGGGCCCTGGGAACCCTCAACGCCGTGGACCTGCAACTCGTAAGCCTTGTCGTGTTCGAGGAATACACCATCGCAGCAGCTGCTGCCGTCCTAAACCTGACACCGGCGGCGGCCAAGTCCCGCATGCACAGGGCGCGTCAACGCATGAAAACGGCAATCATCGGGGAGCTGCGGCCCACCCCGGCTCTAGAAGGAGACAGGTCATGAATCAGTTGCACCCCGACGATACTTTCAGCAAAGCCCTGCGGGCGGAACTGGTCTCACGCGCCCAGAAACCCGCACCCTCACGGACCAGGGGTCGCACCCGGCTGTGGATCAGCGCCGGCGCTCTGGCAGGTGCGGGCCTTCTGGCCGGCACCACGGTCCTGATCACCGCCTCCGCACCGGTACCCCCGGACAGGTTCCTAGACGCGTCACGAATCATCCCCAGCCTGTCCGAGCCTCAAAAGGAAACGGACAAAATCCCAGCCACCGTGAACCCGGAACTCTTCAGCTACATGATGGTGGATCCTGTGTCCCGGCGGGACATCGACCCCACGAAGACACGGCTGGTCGGACACACTGCAACGCGGACGATCTACGCCGCCCCCGCCGGCAACGACTACATCTGCGACATCGCGGTAGATACCAAAACGGGGACCAGCGACGGTGCAGGGTGCGTGTGGCTGAAAAACTTCGAAGGCTTCGGGATGAAGACGGTAACAGCAGACGGGAATGAATCCTGGTGGCTGATGGTCCCCGCAGCCGTAAAAAAGAACCTCGAGTCCGTTAAAGATGAACCTGGCTGGACGCAGCAGGCCCCGAACTTCCTGGTTCGGGAACTCAACAAATGAGTCACTGAAGAACATGAGTGGGACTGTAGTGATACAACCCCGCCCGAAGCCCACCATTACGCGAAGGGCCGCCCCGACGCTTGTTGCCGTGGTGGCCCTTTTGGGCCTCATTTCATGCAGCGCAGGAGGGCCCCAACCAGGAGGAAGCCAACCAGCATCGGTTACTCCTCCGGCTAAGACAAGCCCGTCCATCCATGCCATTACTCCACCGGCTAAGGCAAGCCCGTCCGTCCATGTCATTACTCCACTTGCGAACCGGCTCCCAACAGACAGCTCACCGGCTACGGGTGAGACAGTTCCATGGACTCTGGTGAGAGTCGACAACGAGAAAGACCGCATCTACCTGTCAGCAGGGCAGGTTAGCTGTGCAGTGCCCTCTGTCGTGCACCTCCAGGAAACGCCGACGGAGATCATCATCGCCGTCACCGGCCCGCCGTCTTCGGCATCGTCCTATATTCCATGCACCGCGCAGAAAGTGACCCTCGTCGGTCACGTTCAGCTCAACGACCCCGTAGGCGGACGCCGAATTGTGGGAAACACCGAGTAGGAGGCAGGGCCTGATTGGAACCCACCAGGATAGGGCTACCCCGCCGCCGCGGCTGGAGCCATTTAGGGATCCTTGGACGGACACCGATTGAGTGCTGGTGGCCCGATCTGCCGGTAACGACGCATGATGACCCACTGATGTTGGTTTGTTGTCCTTCTCCTGACAAAAACGCTTGTGGCGGTATACGCTTCGAGAAATCTCGGCCGAGGCGGGGGGCTATGAAGAATCTTAAAGTCTTTGCTTGCCTCACTGCTGTTGTGTTCACGGGGATGACGGTTGCCTCGTGCGGTTCCAGCACGGGGGCACCGAACCCAAGCCAGACATCACCGACGCCATCGAGTGAATGCGCCCAATTCGTAGCTGGGGCCCCTTGCGAGAAATACACCAGCACGGCCGGCTCCGATGACGGCACACCAATCTCCTGGGTAACCGCAGGGGAGGTAACGGCACAACTTTCAAAACGCGGTTCGGATACCTACCTCACGGTTGTGATGCCCTGCGGTCCCCTTGATGCCGTTGTGACGATCAATGACAAGATCATGCGAATTACGGGGCAGAGGGCGCTTGGCGCCTCAGGCTGCATAGAGAACCTTGGGGAGAGACAGGGTTGGGTCCTTAAGTTCCTCGAGGGGAGCGTGGAACTGGGCTACAGCAACAACACCTTGACCTGGACGAACGGCAAGGATTCGCTTTCGTTCGTTACCAGTTGACGTTCCGGCCAGACTGCGTCCCAGTTGCGGAACCCTAAGCGGGACGAATTTCTCGAACGGGATGGCTGCGACTCGCTCAATCGCGGTAAAAGCTAGCCATGGCCTCTTTCGCGGGATCCACCATCGTCGCCGGACGCAGTCCGTCGTGGGGGAGTCTTTCGGTCGTGGCCGCCCATACGACACCCCAGAACGTCTCGTCGTTCAGGTCGTAATTGATTGGGCGACGGATATACCAATCGAATCCCCGGGGCCTTGGTGGGATGTCCGCCGCGGCCAGGTAGACATCTATGGCGTCGTCGATGGATGAAAGGTCAGCTTCGGTCAGCAGGAATGGCTGTCCTTGTTCTCCTCCCTCTGGTAATCGACGGACCATCGAACCGAAACGGTCGCGCGCTGCTGAACGTACTCTCGCAAAGTTGGCAGGACCGGCAGCCCAGAGGACCAGGGCGCCCCAACCGTTCTCGGTGGCACGTATCCAGTTCTTAGGAGCTTCCGACAGTTCAGTGCATTCCCACGGGTCATGTGTCATGCTCACCATCCTTCACTGCTAATCGAAGATGGGAATCCCTGAGTCCCAATGGTGGATCGCTCGGCGTGATTGCTCGCTGTGCTCGTTGGTTCCGGGACTTACGGCCGGTGGATGGAAAGAATATCTTTCCGCACCTTGAACCAGTCGTTCGGCCCTAATTTGCCTGGGTACGGCAAAGGTGTCATGCCAAGTCTTGACGACGGAATGACACCGACCTGCCAATGATCTTCATAAACAATTCTTCCGGGATCGTCCGAAACGGACCGTTCCCAAGCCACGCCCTTCGAATCGAGAATCGACAGGAGCGGTCGTAAGCGATCGGTCATACCTTCACTGGCATGCCGGAACCAGGTGACGGCACCTATAGAGTTCCCGTCATCGTAAAACGAAGGATTCGGAAGGTTCTCCTGAAACCAGTCATCGACGACGGCATAGAGAACGATCTCTTCTTCGCTGAGCCTCCCGGTCCGGCGAAGATGATCAACGGCAACGAAGACCCCGACGGGTACACCTGTCTGCCCCACATAGCCTGTATGAAATCGCTCAAAGACCCCCATAGCCTCATGCTCCCACACCTATAGCGCAGGTCGATCGGACTACGCATCAACATTTGCGCCACCAATGCGAAAAAGTCCCGGTGGAGGATGGGTATGGGGAACCAAGAGAAGGCACAAACGGACAGCGAACTGTGGTGGCGCGTCCTGGCATGACCGGACCAGGCATCCGGCTGCCCCCGGCTATAGCGAGAAGCAGCTCGAAGGACGCGTTCTGGAGACACTCCATCCGGCTGTCATTCCCTCTTCGATCGGGGCCGTTGCGATGTTCATGGCCATCCTGCCGATGCCCTATGAGTTTTATGTGCTGCTGCGCTGGGTGGGGCCCGCCGTGGCCATCTGGACCGTGGCAGGCGGGCAGAAGAAGACCGGGTGGGTCGCAGTCTTCGCGCTCGTCACTGTCCTGTGGAACCCTCTGCTGCCGGTCGAGATGCCCCGGAGCTCCTGGGTCTTCCTGAACGTTGCCGGGCTCGCCCTCTTCGCCGCGGCCGGGGCCCAGCTGAAGGCATCGAAACCGGCATTGCGGACGCACCACGCAAAATCCCGCTGATCTGCATACCGCCAGGGGTTCAGGAGAGCCCTTCGTTATGAACGAAGGGCCCAGTTTGCTCGAAAGCGGACCGGGCCCATCGTGTAGGTCCTGAGAACTCTTAGCTCTCGTTGACGAATAGCTCCACGACTCCGACGTAGGACAGGCTGCTCAGGAACGTCACACAAGAAGGCCGCGCCGCACAGTGTGCGACGCGGCCCCCTTTTGCGTGTTCTTGGACCGGTCAGAGGTTGCTTTGCCACATAGCGACAAATCGCGGCAAAGACTTTGACACCGATGAAGCATTAGCCAGTACGATCGTGTTCGCAAACGGAGCCTTCCAGAACTGCACCAGGTGCCTTTCCTTCGACTCTTCCACGACGACGTCGTAGTCCAAGTCCCTGCCGACAGCGTGAAGCCGGGCCCGATAGCTGCCCGCCTCCGCCGCCGACATGAACCCGACCTCGTGGGAGTCCGAACCCGTGGGCCCGTTGAAGTGCACCTTGCCTTCCGGGATGACCAGGGAGACGTCCGCAACGTCTTCCCAACCGGGGGCGACTGTGTCCGGCTCGTGATCAAGGACCTCGATCGTCAGGTGGATGGGTCCGCCATAGATACCGGTGAAGACCAGAGGCACCCTGAGGGTTGGCGGTGTCTTGCCGCTTTGTGCCGCTTTGAGCGCCTCGATGGGGTCTTTAGGTTGAGGCGGATCCACGACCAGGTCGACGAGGTGGCTCCATGCACTGATGGTGAACTCTGCGGGTTGGATCACTGGCCGTGCCCTTCAGGCGATGTGCACGTAGAACGGGTCCGCGTCGATGACCCGCATCGGGGCGTAGAGGACGTTGTTGAGCACTGACCCCGCGTAGTTGTTTTCATCGAGATTAATCATGCACACGCTGTATCCGACGGGGCCGGTGGAGTCAGGAGCGGACAGGGTTATCTGGCACCAGGGGAACGTCCTTGCGGTGCCCCCACCTGTGTAGGCGCCTTCGCTCGTTGACGCAAACGGGTATTCATCACAGGAGTACCCTGTCGGGCGAGGGTAACTCGAGTTTTGAGGGCAAGCCGTGTTGCGGTTCAGGTCCCGCAGGGTCTGGTTGACGAGTCGGTGCAGCGGGGCGCCGGACAACGCGCCTGGCAGGCCGCTGTCCTGGGCTGCCTTGACGTGGGTGCCGAAGGAATCAAAGCCCTGGTACTGGATGTAGGGGGCAATGTCGGGGTTGACGCAACCTGTGGATGCGTTGTTCGGCAGGGCTGTGTCGCAGCGGACGTTCAGCGATGAGGACCCCAGTGTCCACGAGTTGCTTGCTGAGGGGACCTTGAAGGTGATGTTCCAGCTGCTGCCCGTGGGGCCGACTGCCCCGGGTGTGATGGCTGTGGTGTTGTAGAAGAACTCACCGGAGGAGCCGTTGCCGGTGGTGAGTGTCTGGGTCCCGAAGCCCTGGGACCCTGCAGCGCAGTTCTGCCAGCACTGCGCGGTGGCCGACGCGGTGGCGCCGACGGCGTCACCGGTCATGCTGGAGGGGATGATCGTGATTTGATGGGCGACCGTCGGCTGGTTCTGGGCGCCGTAGTGGAAGCCGCTGAGGGTGAATTCCATGACTCCGGTCACGGTCTGGGAGCCTTTGACTTTCCGGACGACTGTGAGCTGGTACGGCCAGTTCCCGCACGCTTCGTAGCGGGTGGCGGAGTAATACCCCTCCGGCAACGTCCCGGCTTGGGCGCACCAGGACGGCAGCGGCTGCACGGTCATCGGCGTGAGGGCCTGCTGCTTGCCGGTGGCCGGTTTCAGCTGCTTCTTGAGCGGCTTCACGCACGTAACTGCCTCGCCCTCCGCGGCGGCCGCGCACTCCTGAGGCGCCTGGGCCCTGCCTGGCGGGGTGACCTTCCGGACGTCCGGGGCGGTCGCCGTGGGCGGAAGCGGCGGAGGGGCTGGCCTCTCGGCGTTTGCCGCGCTGGCCGGGCCAGCAAGAATTGATCCTGCGAACAGGGCCGCGCAAACAGCCAAACTCGCCTTACTCTGACGTTTCATTGTGTTCCCCCAAACGTGCTCGTAATGAGCGTGCGCAGGGGACGCTGAAATGCCTCCCCCATCGGCAGCGTCAGCCTATGGGATTGATGCCGCTGGGGATAGAGGTAAAGGAGAGTATCCTTGGGGCCTGTGAGACGAAAGAACCCGGGAGTGGTCAGGCAGCCCCGGGTCTTCGTTCCTGCTAGTTCTTCTTTGGTGGTTTCTTGCCGCGCGGCGGACCCGGCCCGCCCCGGCCGCGTTCACCGGGCCAGGTCCAGCAGCCAGTCCCGCAGCTTCCAGGTGCTCAGGCAGTCGTACTGGCTGTAGTCCTTGATGGCGGCGAAGATGTCCTTGGCGACCCGTTCGCCCGAGCCAGCTACTGGCAGGGGGGGGAGGAAACCGGCGGCCGCGTAGTGCTCCGATTGGATGACCAGAGCTTGTACTTGGCCTTCACGGCTGTCAGGCGCGGTCATGGTGATCGAGTTCGTTTGAGTAACCTTGACCGGACAATCGCACCGGGGACAACTGCGGCGATGGCCTCAATCTCGACGAGTTGGTCGCGGCAGCCAAGAACAGTGACGCCCATCAGCGTGCTCGGCACATCGTGGCCGCCAAATGCCTCCCGAACCACGGTCCCACGCCGTTACCAGATCGAAGCGACACCCTGTTACGTCCGACGCACGAACTCCGGGGGCTGGGTACTGCTATCGGACGTCGCGGCTCTTGAACTCTTCGTCGAGCTCATAGTGCCGGAACTCGGTCTCCGGGTTCGTTTCTCCCTCAGAAATGACCTCGAAGTCGAGCTGGCGCTGGATTTGGCTGTCCAGGACCTGCAGCTGTCGATCTTCCACCTCGGCAAGATTTTGAGGGAAATTTTCCGCAGGGGTGAGATGCAATTTCTCGGTCATCGTGTCTCGCCCTAAGGTCATGCCGGTTCAACTCCGGACTCCTGCAACGTCAAAATTCTAGGGCAACACGATGCGATGTCTCGCGTGTTTCCCTCGGACGACAACGCCTTTTCTCTCATGGCGAAAAGAAGCCCTGAACTGCTACGCCCCTGACGTCTCAAACCTTAGGGCTGGGGCGTCCCAGGAAGTCGCCTGAACGGCTGCTGCCGGCGTTCTTCAGGTTGTTTAGGCTAGGGAAAGCGAGACATCAATCCAGAGAAGAGGAGCAGCAACTCCCTTGACTATCCCTCGGCCGCCCGTCGCGGTTCTGCCGGACACCGCCGATACAAGGCTCTTGGTAGACCTCACCAGTCACGCCAACGACCTTTCGGAAGCCTCGCACGCCCTCGGGTGCGCCTTAAGCGCGGGCGAGGAATCAGAGCTGTGGATGCCGCTTACGTCGCATGCTGTCACGGCGTATATTCGCCCCTTCATCTTCTCTAATGTACGCAGGCGACTCGACGAGATGCCGGGTATCCCAGCCGTTCCGGCCGCCCTTCAAACGGTGCACGACATCATTCGAAAGTATCGCAACACCACCATTGCGCACTCGCAATCAAATCTGGTCATGCCGCTGCCTGTTGCCATCTTGGATGCCGAGGGGCAAGGGGTCGATGTCATGGGTGTGTCTGTCATCCATTCGATGCCATTAGCCGTGGCCGAACGCTTCGCCAACCTGATCGGTGCGATGGAAGGAAATGTTGAACTTGCAACGCAGCCAATTCTGGAGCGTCTGCGGACCTGGCTGAAGGACCAGGCCCCGGAAACTATCGCCGGTTGGCAGCTACCGGAAGTCATACATGCCATTGACTTGGAGTTCACGGCTGTACACCGAAGAAAACGAATACCGCACTTTACTAGCTACTGGCGCATTGAGCAGCCCGGTGAAGAACCGCACTATGAACAATTCTCTGGGTAAGATCCGCTGACATACCCCTATCTGCGCAGCCTGCAACCTCGTGGTCTATTAGAGGTATTGGTAGACCGTGGCGCGGGAGACTCCGAGCATCTTGCCGATGTCGGAGGCACTGATGCCTTTGCCTTTGGGCTCTTGGCCCGGGCAGCGGCAGCGTCGTCTACTTTTCGTGGCCTTCCGCCGTGGCGATTGTTGGCTGCGGCCGCGGCGAGTCCGGCCCTGGTGCGTTCGATCATCGTGTCGCGCTCCAGCTGCGCGAAGGCGGCCATGATCGTCAGCATCGCCGTGGCCATGGGTCCGGTCGCTTGAACAATGACAGGAACCAGATCGACCTGTAATGATGAGCCTGGCTCCGGCTCTCTGGCCGGGGGGCAAATAGCTGACACTTCGCTAGCTGGGGGAAGATTCACACATGTTTGAAGTCGAAGTGACCAAAGACGGCCTTGAACACCGTGTCATCGACCGGGGCACCGGCATCTACCTGAAGTGGCTAGTGGTGGGCGGCCCCTACTTCACTGAAGTTTTCAACCTCGTGCATGCAGACGGAAGTATCCCCTTTACGACGGCGCGGGAACGAAGTGTCGACCCTGAAACAGGCCTACCCTTCTTCGTATTCAAATTCCTAACTTTTGGGAGCGCCCCGAAGGCGCACAGAAATACTAAAGACCTGGTCAACCGCACCTTCGATGATGAAACCGAAAAGCGACACTGGATGAAGACTGCAGCAGAGGCTCTATTAGTATTCGGGTCCGGCTATAACGGCCTGAAACTTCCACATCCTAGCTACACCCGGGTTGACCTCGATGGGGAAATTTACACTCTTAAGGACTTCGGCTACACCCTCAGCTCGAAATAGGGTTAACCCTGCTCCGCGTCGCCTATCTGGCTGGCTTCACAGAGTCAGGAGTGCTCGATGGTTCTCCATACTCGGTGCGTGTCCCTGACTGGCCCCTGCTCACAGCAGGCTGGATCGTCCTGGCATTCTTTGCCTCACACATATGGCTGCCCTTGGGATGGAGTCAGCCTGCAGAGAACTCCACCGCTTCGGACGGCCTTTGACAGGCACTTCACAGCCGCGGGGGCGAACTCCGGACGATAACCCTCTGCGGCACCGTCCACGAGGGGATCCCTCTTCGGGGCTGCCGGGCGACAAAATAATCGCCGAACGTAACGGATGCCGTCGCGATCCGTCTCGGGGTCTATTAGAGTGACCGCCATGACTGAGATCGTCGCCCCTTGCTTTGCTGCTGCCGCCGCGACAACCCGTCAGCCTGGCGTGATGAGAGGATGTGCCCGGCTGGTCATCCACGGTGGAGGCTGTTTCGGGCATACGCATGCCTCCTCCACGGGGCCGGGGTCTTGATGGGGCAGAGCAGGGCACTTCCTGGCACGACTATCAACGACAGCATTCATGGTCCGAATGGGGAACCGGCTTATTACATACACACCTTCCCTGTGCGCCCGGGTCAGCGGCTTCGGGTTGTGTTCGAGGAAGTCAATGCTCCGTGGCAGCAGGGAATGTTTATCGCGACCGAAGGCAGTTTGACCCTCGCTGATGTGACGTCCCGAGCGCTGGTCCTGTGGCAGGACAGCGCTCCTCCGGAAGTCGACATTGATGTTGTTGAAAGCAACGGCACAATCACGATTCACAACGTCTGGGACTCCGGGAGGAACCTTGGCCGGTTTGAGTCGCAGATGGCCACATCCGGAATGCTTGTCGAACGTCTTGAACCTCACGGCTGGCGCTACCGCTGCAATGACATCGGCTTCAACCCAGATTTCAAGAAGCTAGTGGTGCGAGTGGAAGTTGTGGACGAGGCACCTTTCGAAGCCAGCTCCTGACAATCAAGGCAGCAGGCGACTCACGGCCATCCGCCGGCAGAGTGGCCCCCTACCGTGGGTTGGGCGCCACTACCTTGGAAGGCGCGATAGCCCTGACAAAGTGGCCGACCAAACGCGACGCAAGCAGGTGGCCGAAAGGTGACATCGACCTTCGGGGCGCGCCCTGGTGACGGATCTGTCCTATAGGGGATCCTTGAACGGACGCTTTAGGTTTCGACTGCTTACGACTGGCTTACCCACAATCAGTATCAGGGCCCAGAAATCGCATCCGCGGTCACGAGGACGTAGCAGCACATGCTAGGTCTACGCGCTCAAGGCTCGGCTCATGCAAATACTTCGCAAGATCCGGCAATCCGGCCGCTGGAGCACGCGGTCCTTC
Organism: Pseudarthrobacter oxydans; assembly: GCF_030812335.1. GTDB lineage: Bacteria > Actinomycetota > Actinomycetes > Actinomycetales > Micrococcaceae > Arthrobacter > Arthrobacter oxydans_B. Next base: position 226,508 of record NZ_JAUSSN010000007.1, on the reverse strand, counting down.
TGCTGTTCCTACTTGCCCGATGCAGCAGAAGCACCATGATTACTTGGGCGGACCAGCCCGGTGGCGCAGGACGCCGGCAGCGCCGTGTCGCTGGCCGATATCGGAAGTCCAGGAATATCCTGCGCAAATCCTTCGCCACTATGGATCCAGATCTTTGGATCGCAGCGTTACGCTTTGGAAATCTTCGGAAAGCGTCTTGCAGTAGCCATTTCTACAAGACCCGAGGATCGTTCAGCGCATCCCAGAACCGCATTCCGGGGAACGCGGACCAATACTCACGGAATGCAGCTTGGGGGAGCGCAAGATGAGTTTGAATTTCCTACGCAAGAAAACGATGATGGCTGCGTTGCTGGGACTGGTCTTGATATTTACCGGAATGCAGGGCGCAACGGCGGCCGTCAGTGAGACTGACCAGGAGATCATCGCAAAGATCAAAACCGTCGTTGCCAACATCGAAGGTGCCGGACTGACTGGCGCCGACAAGGCGTTTCTGGCACAGCATCCGGAGATCGCTGACAAAATTGTTGACCCGTCAAAAACAACGCATTCCGTGAAGGTGTCGAAGGACCAGGTCCAGACAATGGCCTCGTGCTACTACTCCGACCGCTACTCAATCTGGCGCTCGATCACGGGCGGAATCGTCTATCAGTACCACACCGCGGGAAATTTTTGTTACACCGGGTATTCCTCGTCAGTAAACAGCAACTACGGTTATTTCGATCGCGTAGACGGTATCTACGTGGTTCAGAATTCCAACGAAGTCAACAATAGAATCGCCTCTGGCAGTGCGACCATTCTGCACACCCAAGGCAAGATCAACGAGTGCATCCTCTACTATGGCTGCTTCCAGTCGTTCTATCCTTGGGGTAAGACGACGATCTACGCAAACGGCGCCATGTCGTTCCAATACGGAGGCTAAGCATGCGCAAACTCTTACTCGCCCTTCTCGGAGTCGCCCTGACCGTTGCCATCTGGTACGGGCTATGTTGGGGTGTCTCCCGCCTGGGGAGGCTCGAGACCTGGCATGTAGGTGTTATCTTCATCGTTGCCGTTATCGCAGCTGTGATGATCTGCAAGCGCGTCGGTCGCAGAATGCGAAAGGCGACTGCGATTGGGACCACTCGGGCTTAGTAGGAGTATTTGAGAGGGGCTGCCCGTCGTTGACCGGCAGCCCCTCTCGCGTTCCAGAGGCGACGTACCTCTCAGTCTGATTCGGGCTCCCAACGGGCTCGTCAGCTACACACCGCGCGCCCGCAAGCCAAACGTTCAGTGGGCCTGCTTTTGGCCGGTGGAATGGTATCGGCGGATAAGCCGTCGAGTATGAAAGGCTGCCAGCAACCCGGAGACTGCGGCGAAGCCGGCTCCAAATCCTGCCAGCGCCAACCCGGTTGCTCCCAGTGTATGGAAGGCGATGACGGTGTAAACGGCCGTCACCGCGGCTGCTCCCAATCCAGCGGTGAGCGCGCGTGGCAGCACAACTGATAAGGAGGTACTGGCGTCAATCCAAAGCGCCGCTACCGAACCGGCACCCGTTGCCAGCCCGGCAACGGCTCCGATAACGAGCCCAAGTATGGCGATGAAGAATATCTGGCCGCCATTCATGCCCCAGGGCCCAAACTGCTCCGGATACAGAGCTGCCTGAATGGTCGAAAACACTGAGGTGCCCGCGCCGATAAACGTACCCAGCAACGCACCGGTGGAAACAGCCCGGACCAGGAGAGGCAACGCTACTGTCTTTACATTTCGCACGGCTGCCTGACCCATATTCGACACCCTAGCGGACGGCATAGGAGCAGTAGCGCCACCTGCACTGGCAACAGTGGACGGCGGCTGTTCGCAGCCGATCGCGTCAACCAATCAGTGAATCAGTGTGATTGCCCTGCGCCGGACGTATTTCAGGCGCGCGCCGAAGCCTGTTGGCACCTGATCGGGCAATTCGTCGATTGGGAACCATCGGACGTCCTCGCTTTCGTCACTCACGGCGATGTCGACTTTAGGGTCGATGGTTGCAGCGAATCCAATATCCCAGTGGGCGGTGCATGAGAACCCTGCGTGCAGATCGTGGCGGTCAAGATCAACGATCGCGCTAGATAGTAGGACAAGGTCGCCAACTCCGGACTCCTCCCGGGCCTCCCTCTCTGCGGCTTCCGCCACCGATGCGTCGTTCGACTCGATGTGACCGCCGAACTGCACCCAGAACTGCCCCTTGCGGTGGAAACACAGAAGAACACGATCGAATGCAGGCGAAAAGACGAAGCAGGACCCTGTGACATGCTCCGGGCCGCCATCGCGACGCAACGCCGCGTCCCCGGCAAAGGTCACGAACCGAAGATAGTCGTCTCGCGAACCTGACTGAGGAACTTCCTTGAGGCGGGCGAGCAGATCTTGAAGAGGCATGCTGACATCTTGGCGCATAAGACAACGAACAACTCAATGCCACGACCAAGGGACCAGTGTCGGTTGTCGAGTCGCGCCCGTAAGACGAACCCTGTGCGAGCAGCCAGGGCAGAGAACAAGCCCTAGCCCGCAGGGTCTGCCGTGGAGTCCGGTGACGAGATTGGCGATCTGGATGGATATGCAGGTATTCCCCCTCCCGAACCCGCTGCCAAGAAGACCCCAACTTGGGTTTCCCCGTCGCTGAGGAATACCGGGATCTCGCGGGGTGGGCGTGGAGTGTTGAAGTTTTTCGCCGCGTCATCGGGGCTAGTCGGCATTGGCCCGCCGTAGAGGTCTTTTGCGTACGCGTAGCCGGATGATCCGTTGGTTGCCATCACGGCGATCAGATCGGGGGCCCCGTTTTCCGGGCTTTCAACGCCGTAGGTTTCACCTTTGGCATTGACGCCCAGTTGGGTCCGTTCCTGCTCCACGTACTTTGCGGAAAGCTGCCAGCGGTTACCCGGATCCGTCCTAATCGTTATGCTGTCCTGCCCTGGGGCCAGAGGAATGGTGTAGCCCGAAGAATTGAAGCGTGAGTCAGTACTTATTTCGGTGAAACTGGCACTTGCGCCGTCTGGGAACTGGAACCACCCAGGAGAAAGTGCGGTCAACGTCATTTCAATCCCGGTGGCACCAGCGGGAGGTTCACCGAGCCCCACGGTTGCTGTTCCCGTGTGGATCTCCATCACGGGCGACGCCAGCGGTGTCACTTGCTCCGTCCCGGGGATCTGAAACAAACCGGCGGCGGTTGCCCCGATACCGCCGAACAGGAATGCGCCGGCCAGTGCTCCGCCACCGAGCCAGACGCGGGTGTGTCGGCGAGCCCGCACCGGCGCCGGCGGGTGGACCTGGGCGACGAGTTCTGCTCGAAGTGCGTTGCTGAACCGGTCATCGACATCGAACTGTTTCATTAGCGTTCTCCTTCCAAAACCGAGGTTGCGTGGCTGCGGGCAGCAGGAGCGCCCGTGCTGGTTGTGCCAGTAAGGGCGGCTTTCATCCGTTGCTTTGCCCGGTGCATCCGGGTCTTCGCCGCGCCGGGAGTCAGATTCAGGACCACCGCTGCTGCGGCCAGAGGATAGTCCTCGAACACGACCAGACTCACCAGGTGCAGGTCCACAGCGCTTAGCGTTCCGAGAGCTTTGGCGAAGTCCTTGTCCAGCGTCCCTTGGGTGCTCGCGAAAAGCTCATTCTCCATGGCCTCTGGCGTCCCTTCGGTACGCGGCAGTGCATTCAGCAGCTTCCGGTAGCGGAGGGCTGCCCGCCCGTTATTGCGGGCCATGTTGGTTGTCGTGACGAGCAGCCAGGGAAGGATCGACCCTGCTACTAGACGCACCTTGCCGCGCCGCCGCCAGAGCTCCAGGAAGGCAGCAGCCATGACGTCTTCGGCGTCGTGATGGCTTCCCGCGAGCCTGTACGCGTGGCGGAAGACCCGGTCACGATGCCGGTCGTACAGCACCCCAAACGCATCGCCGTCACCACTTAGGCTGCGGGACCAAAGGCGGTCCTCGTCAATCTCCAGGTTCCCCATGCACTGTATTGTCCGGGACAACTGAAAAGGTTACACAAACCTAAAAATCTCCTGGAAAATCTTTGGGCCCTGACAGTGTCAATTGAATAGAACCAAACAGGCGGCCCGAACGGTTCCCACCTGAGGGCGACGCTCGAGGCATGCCCGGCGTCACGTAAGACCGTGAGTAGCTGCTGAATTGCGGCAATGGACCCACATACTCCTGGATGATAGGTTCACTATTTCGAGGTAGTTATCGATTTATTGGGGGAATCATGGCTAGGAATACTAAGCTCCTCGGTCTGGCTATCGGGCTCGCGGCGACGCTGAGCCTCGGTGCAGCCGCTGCATACGCTTCGGCGGAGCGACCTTCGAAGGACGATTCACCTGTGGTGACTTCGGAGGTGGCGTCAGATCACCCTGAATGCTACGACCCGGCCAAGTTGAACGACCCGAACGACTTCTGCTTCAAGACCATCGGCCCATGGAACAGCGTCCGCTCAAGTGACGATGAAGTCCGGGCGCTGATGCCGGTAGAGCGAATGGTCCAGGCCGGCAAGACCGTGGAGGAAATTCGACGCTACTACCCCACCTATTCGCCCGAGGATAAGTAGACCTCGTCCGGTCTGATCTTGAGGGGTCGTTCCTGTTTGGCTATTGACGAATGAGAACGTGTCCCCGCCGCTTGCTTTCCTGGAAGGCATCTCGTAACTCACGCTGCACCACCTCGCTCAAATTGGCCGGTACCGCGCCCACAAGGGGAATCAGGTAGAGCACTCCTTTTGGCCACCGAATTAGTGGCGTCGTCCCGTTAGGGGTCTGTCCGGATTGACATTCAAGCCGTCCCGTAAGCCGGTCCTCCACCGGTCGCACACACCGCTGAACTGCATCATTGCGAGCTAGGTTCCATCACCGTCCCGTAAGACCCGTCCGATGAATTGACCGGCAAGGGAGTCTTATATGACACACTATTTTTTATGTCTCAAATACTGGTCGGCTACGCGCGCGTGTCCACCGAGGCGCAAGACCTCACAGCGCAGCGTGATGCCCTGGCTGCCCTTGGCGTTGAGTCTGAACGAATTTATGTTGACCATGGCTTTACTGGCACAAACAAGAACCGTGTCGGACTTCGCGAAGCCCTGGCCGCGTGCCGGGCGGGGGATACCTTCGTCGTCACGAAACTTGACCGCCTGGCCCGTTCCGTCCGGGATGCCCACGAAATTGCAGATGACCTCGCTAAGCGCGAAATCAAACTCAGCATTGGTGGATCCGTCCATGACCCCGTTGACCCGATGGGCAAACTGCTGTTCAACGTGTTGGCGATGATCTCCGAGTTCGAAGCCGACCTCATCCGCATGCGCACCCGTGAAGGAATGAAGGTTGCCAAGGCCAAGGGCCGGCTACGAGGGAAACAACCGAAACTCACCGTCAAACAGGAAAACCACCTCCTCGAACTACACGCCGCGGGGGGATACAGCAAGGCAGAGTTGGCCGAGCTGTTTGGCGTCGGTCGCTCCACGGTCTACCGGGCAATTGAACGCGGGCAACGCAGGACGGCCGAACCATTGCGCCCCTGAGAATCATTTGTGCGTAGGAGTACTGAGCGAGGGGTGCGAAGCGCGCAGGGGATTACTGAAATGACAGGCAGTTAATGTGGCGGTATCCGTCGACACTGAGGCAAGTGCGTCCGCTTAGTTTTGCCTCCAGCGGTACTCGTTCTCCGGCCGGCCGGGCGCGCCATAGCGCGCGGCCCGGGTGACCGTGCCGGCGTCGGCAAGGTATTCCAGGTAGCGCCGGGCGGTCACCCTGGACATCCCCAGGGCTTCCATCACCTCGCTGGCCGACACGGCCCCGGACTGCAGCTTCACGAAGTCCTGCACCGATTCCAGTGTGGACGCGGACAGCCCCTTGGGCAGCGGCAGCTCCGAGGGCGCCCGTAGGCTCGCGAAGGCCTGGTCCACGTCGCTCTGCGACGCACCGGGGCCGGCCTGCCCGGCGGCGGGGGAGGCCAGCTGCTCCCGGAAGAGCCGGTAGCTGGTGAGCTTGTCCGCGAACGTGGCGAAGGTGAAGGGCTTGATCAGGTACTGCACCACGCCGGTGGCCACCGCGCTGCGGACGATGTTCAGTTCCCGGACGGCGGTGATGGCGATGATGTCCGCGAACAGCCCGGCGGCACGCATCCGCCGGGCGATGTCGAGGCCATGCAGGTCCGGCAGGTTCATATCCAGCAGGACCAGGTCCACCGGAGTCCCCGCCGCCGCGAAATCCGTCATCAGCCGGAGCGCCGACTGCCCGTCCGGGGCCGTGCCCGCCAGCGTGAAGCCCTCCAGCCGGCCGATATAAGCGGCATGGGCGGCCGACGCGATGGGCTCGTCTTCGACGACGAGTACTCGGATGTCGCTCATTGCTGTCCCTTGCTGGTCAGTGGTGCCGGCGTTGTGGCCGGTGGTGAGGCAGCCGGCGACGGCGGCGTTAATGCCGCCGGCGACGTTGGCAGCGTGACACGGAACAGCGCCCCGGCAGGGCTGGTGATGGTCATGGTGCCGCCGAGCCGCTGCACCGCCTGGCGGACCAGGGCCAGGCCGAGGCCCCGCCCGAACGGTCCCGGGGCCTTGGTGCTGAAGCCGTGCCGGAAGATGTCCTCGACGGCCTGCGGGTCGATCCCCGGACCGCTGTCCTCCACCGTGATCTCCAGGGCCTCGGCGGAATTTTCCACCGTGAGCTCGACGAGCTTCGGGGCCGGAGCCTCGGCCGCGGCGTCGATGGCGTTGTCCAGCAGATTGCCCAGGATCGCCACGAGGTCCTGCACGGCCAGCCCGGACACGCCGGCAGGGCCGCTCCCGGTGCCCGCGGTGTTCAGGGTCAGCTCGACGCCGCGTTCGTGGGCTTCCGCGGCCTTGCCCATAATGAGCGCGCCGAGCACGGGTTCCTCCAGGGAGCCCACCACGTCATCGGTCAGCCGCTGGCTCAGCTCGAGGTCCTGGGTGGCGAAGTCCAGGGCCTCCGCGCCGCGCCCCAGTTCCATCAGCGAGACGATCGTGTGGAGCCGGTTGGCGTGCTCGTGGGTCTGGGCGCGCAGTGCATCAGAGAGGGTGCGCATGGTTTCCAGCTCGCTGCCCAGCGACTCGATTTCGGTGCGGTCGCGGATCGTGGCCACGGTCCCGTACACGGCCGCGCTGCCGCGCCCGCCGGCAGAACCGGGCCCGACGGCCGGTCCTTGGTTCACCACGAGGATCCGCGAGCCGGTCAGGTGGATCTCGTCCAGGGCGGTCCGGCCCGATTCGAACAGCTCCCTGAGGCTGGGGGCCAGCGGGAGCTCCGCGAGCGACGGCGCGTCCTGCCGCCCGCCGCCGGCCGGGGTGCCGGCGTCGTCGGAGGCGCGGGGAGTGAGACCCAGCAGTTCGGCGGCCTGGTCGTTGTACATCACCACCTTGCCCCTGGGGTCGATCAGGATGACACCTTCGCGGACCGAGTGCAGGACCGACTCGTAGTAGGCGAAAAGCTGGGCAAGCTGCTCCGGTCCCCAGCCGCGGGTGACCTGGCGCAGGTACCGCCCCAGCAGCCAGGACGCCACCGCTCCGCCGGCCAGGAGGGCCAGCCCGATGGCCAGCAGCGCCGGCAGCCTGCCGGAGACGGCGACGTCCACCGTATTCACGGTCACGCCGGCCGCAACCAGCGCCCGCACCGTGCCGTCCGCGTCCTTGACAGGGGCGATGGTGCGCACCGACGGGCCGAGCGTGCCGGCCGTAATCTCGGTGAACACCTGCCCGTCCAGGGCGGCGTCGACCGAGCCGATATAGGGCTTCCCGAGTTCCTCCTCCCGGGGGTGGGTCCACCGGGTGCGGTCCGGCGCCATGATCGTGATGAAATCCGCGTCCGCGTCCTCGGTCACCTTCAGGGCATACGGCTGCAGCAGGGCGGTGGGATCCGCGGCTTCCGCCGCCTCCAGCACGAACGGGCTGTCCGCCACCGCGGTCGCGACGGCGGCCATCCGCCGGCCGGCCTCGTCGTAGGCGTGGTCGCGCGCATCAACGAACGTCGCGGTCCCGACGATTGCGGTGAGCGTCAGCATAAACAGCAGATGGGCCACAAACAGCCGTCTGGCGATGCTCCAGCGGTGGATCATCCACACCTTCCATGACCAATATGAACGCAACGGTGATGCGCGTCACTCCATCCCCAATGATGGTGGAACACGCAGAACGGACGCGATGGGCCCACAGCCTGTGCCGCACCGACGTCCAGCCTATCCAAGGAGAACACCATGACCTCTCAACGAGGAGAGTCGGCCGTGACGCCGGTCAAGAAGCGCAAGGGTCTCGACAAGTCCCATTATCTCTACATTGCGGTCATCGCGGCCGTCATCCTAGGCGCCCTCGTCGGGCTGCTGTTCCCCGAGTTCGCCAAGTCCCTGAAGCCGCTGGGCGACGGGTTCATCAAGCTCATCAAGATGATGATCGGCCCGGTCATCTTCTGCACCATCGTGCTGGGCATCGGTTCGATCGCCAAGGCGGCCACGGTCGGCAAGGTCGGCGGCCTGGCCCTGGGCTACTTCATGGTGATGTCCACCTTCGCACTGGCCATCGGCCTCGTCGTCGGCAACCTGATCCACCCGGGCGAGGGCCTCAAGCTCGCCCCCTACGACCCGAGCAAGAAGGCCGCCACGGACAGCACGGTCGAGTTCCTGCTGGGCATCATCCCGGGTGACATCCCGGTCCTGCCGACCCTGCTCGCCGCCCTGCTGGTCGGCTTCGCCCTCCAGCAGATGGGCACCCAGGGCGCTCCGATCCTCAAAGCCGTCGGCTACGGCCAGGCCCTCGTGTTCCGCATCCTGGTCATGATCATGTGGCTGGCCCCGGTCGGAGCCTTCGGTGCGATCGCCGCCGTCGTCGGCGCCACCGGCATGCAGGCCATCCTCAGCATGGCCACCCTGATGGGCGCCTTCTACATCACCTGCGCACTGTTCATCGTCGTGATCCTCGGCGGCCTGCTCAAGGTCGTCGCCGGCCTCAACATCTTCCGGCTGATGAAGTACCTCGGCCGCGAATACCTGCTCATCTTCTCCACCTCGTCCTCCGAAGCCGCCCTGCCCCGCCTGATCGCGAAGATGGAACACCTCGGCGTGTCCAAGCCCGTCGTCGGCGTCACGGTCCCCACCGGCTACTCCTTCAACCTCGACGGCACCGCCATCTACCTGACCATGGCTTCGCTGTTCGTCGCCAACGCCATGGGCACCCCGCTGGACCTCGGCGCTCAGGTGTCGCTGCTGATCTTCATGATCATCGCCTCCAAGGGCGCTGCCGGTGTCACCGGCGCCGGCCTGGCCACCCTGGCTGCCGGGCTCCAGGCCCACAAGCCGGAACTGCTCGGCGGCGTCGGCATGATCGTCGGCATCGACCGGTTCATGTCCGAGGCCCGCGCCCTGACCAACTTCACCGGCAACGCCGTTGCCACCGTCCTGATCGGCACCTGGGTCAAGGAGATCGACGGCGCCCAGGTCGAGCGTGTCCTCTCCGGAAGCGAACCTTTCGACGAGCAGACCATGATCGCCGGACACGGCGCACCCGAGGAAGCACCCGCACCGGCACAGCCCGTGCTGGCCAACGCCTGAGCTGTTCCAGCACCCCTCACGAACCACCAATGACCGCCCGGACGCCCGCCAGCGTCCGGGCGGTTTTTCGCGCCCCGGCAGGAACCTTCTACTTCTACCAGAAGGTTGAGGCTCAAAAATTGGCCGCTGTCAAGGTCCGCGGAATACCGTGTCGGGCGCTGTAACCTTGGGAGGAAATAAGATCCGCGCTGGAAGTCCAGCACAGAAAAATCAAGCCTGCAGCACTATCAAACCTGCGGAAGTATCAAGTAGGCAGCAGTGCTAAGCACGACAATCACCAGGCACGACCATCACCGTCATCGAAAGTGTGGATAGATACGTGAGCAGCGAACAGGGTTCAGCAACTCTGGAAGGCACCGAACTCGATCTGGAAGACGCCGTCATGGGCCCCACCGGGCGCCCTCAGCGCGACTTTCCGGAGCCGGCACGGCTGTCCTCCCACGGTCCCGCCCGGGTCATCGCCATGGTCAACCAGAAGGGCGGAGTGGGGAAAACCACTTCCACCATCAACCTTGCGGCAGCGCTGGCGGAATTCGGCCGCCGGGTGCTGGTGGTGGACTTCGACCCGCAGGGTGCCCTCTCCGCGGGCCTGGGCATCAACCCGCACGAACTGGACCTCACGGTTTACAACGTCCTGATGGACCGCAAGGTCGACATCCGCGACGCCATCCACAAGACCGGCGTGGAAAACCTGGACCTGCTCCCGGCCAACATCGACCTCTCCGCCGCGGAGGTCCAGCTCGTCAACGAGGTCGCCCGCGAACAGGTGCTGGACCGGGCCCTGAAGAAGGTCGAGGATGACTACGACGTCGTCCTGATCGACTGCCAGCCCTCCTTGGGCCTGCTCACGGTCAACGCCCTGACGGCCTCCCACGGTGTCATCATCCCGCTGATCTGCGAGTTCTTCGCGCTGCGCGCCGTCGCGCTGCTGGTGGAAACCATCGACAAGGTCCAGGACCGGCTGAATCCGCGGCTCCAGGTCGACGGCGTCCTCGCCACCATGTACGACGCCCGAACCCTGCACAGCCGCGAGGTGATCTCCCGCCTGGTGGAGGCCTTCGGCGACAAGGTCTTCGAAACCGTCATCAAGCGGTCCATTAAGTTCGCGGACGCCACCGTCGCGGCCGAGCCGATCACCAGCTACGCCGGCAACCACATCGGCGCCGACGCCTACCGCAACCTGGCCAAAGAACTGATCTCGCGCGGCGGCGCGCCCTAGTCAGGGCCGTGGCAGCGACAGGCACCCCGACCGCGGAGCTTTCGCCGGCCGGGAAGAAGCCCGGCTTCGAGGTCCGGCTGGCCAACTTCACCGGCCCCTTCGATCTCCTCCTGGGCCTGATCTCCAAGCACCAGCTGGACATCACGGAGGTGGCGCTGTCCACCGTCACCGATGAGTTCATCAAGTACATCAAGCGTTTGCAGAACCTGGGCGAGGAATGGGCCCTTGATGAGGCCAGCGAATTCCTCGTCATTGCCGCCACCCTGCTCGACCTCAAGGCGGCCCGGCTGCTGCCTGCCGGCGAAGTCGAGGACGAGGACGACATTGCCCTGCTGGAAGCCCGCGACCTGTTATTCGCGCGGCTCCTGCAGTACAAGGCGTTCAAGCAGGTCGCGGGCATGATGGGTTCTACCCTCGAGCTCGAGGGCCGCCGCTACCCGCGCCAGGTCGCGCTCGAAGGGCACTTCGCGGCCCTGCTTCCGGAGCTGCTCTGGAAGCACACCCCGCAGCAGTTCGCCGCCCTGGCCGGGAAGGCCCTCGCGGCCAGGGACGCCCCGCCCACAGAGATCGGCCTCGCCCACCTCCACGGCACCCCGGTCAGCGTCAAGGAGCAGGCCGAACTGATCGGCCTCCGGCTGCAGCGCGGCGCCCCGCTCACCTTCCGGGCGCTGATCGCCGACGCCGAATCCACCCTCGTGGTGGTGGCACGCTTCCTGGCGCTGCTGGAGCTGTTCCGGGACAAGGCGGTGGCCTTCGAGCAGCTGCAGCCGCTGGGGGACCTGACGGTCCGCTGGACCGCCGACGGCGGGCCCTGGAGCAGCGACACACTGAGCGAAGAATATGAGGAACAGCCGTGAACGATCTTCGAACCGGACAGGCAGCCGGAGAGGCAGCCGCCGACCCGGCAGCACACGACGCCAGTCGAGGCGACGCCGGTTCCGGCTTTGACGGCCTGCCCGACGTCGGCAGCCTGCCCGGCGGCGCCCGCGCCGCCCTTGAAGCAGTCCTGATGGTGATCGACGAGCCGGCGACGGCGGCCGGGCTCGCCGCCGGGCTTAACCTGACCGTCGACGTCGTCGAGGAACTGCTCGCGGAACTGCAGCGGGAGTATAACGGCTATACTGTTAATGCCCCGGATGTGCACGACGCCAGTTTCAACGGCTTCGGCGCCACCCCCCGGGGCTTTGAATTGCGGAATATCGCCGGAGGCTGGCGGATCTATTCCCGCGCTGAGTTTGCCGACATTGTCGGTGGATTCGTGCTGGAGGGACAGACAGCCAGGCTGACGCAGGCGGCGCTCGAAACTCTCGCCGTCATCGCTTACCGCCAGCCCGTATCAAGGGCGCGGGTGTCTGCAATTCGAGGAGTTAATGTTGACTCTGTCGTGCGGACGCTGACGCAGCGGGGGCTGATCGAGGACTCGGGAACAGATCCTGAGTCCGGGGCCATCCTCTACCGCACGACGTCGTATTTCCTGGAGCGGATGGGAATCGGCTCGGTGGCGGAATTGCCGCAACTTTCACCCCATCTTCCGGGGCTGGAAGGCATCGAAGAGTTCTACGACGCAGCAAGAATGTAGGCAGGAAAAACTGCCTGCGCACGAGAATCCACCGGGGCAGAAGCTTTTTGCCCCAGCAGGCGGGTGTTGTCGGGAGACAGCGGCCGTCGGCCAACAAACGAAGGACGGGTCATGACACAGGCGGGACGCCAGGGTTCACCACGTAACGGTTCGGGACGCAACAGTGCCGGACAAAACTCAGCGCAGGGCTCAGGCCGAGGCGCACAGGGCGGCTCAGGCCGCAGCGGCGGAGCCGACTACAAGGGCGGCTCAGGCCGCGGCCCGCAGGGCGGCGGAAGCCGCACCGGGGGAGCAGGCTTCAAGGGCGGAGACCGCCCCTTCAAGCACCCCAAGCCCCGCGAAGAGGCCTTCATCGATCCGGACCTGCAGGGTCCCGACGGCACGCCGCCGGCAGCCCGGCCGGCTTCCGGCGACTGGAAGTCCAAGGCGCCCTCCGGCAAGGAGGCAGCCCGCAAGGCCGCCGCCCGCAAGCCCGGCTTCGGCAAGGCCCCCGGCACGCCCGGTGCCCTCAAGCCCAAGCCGCGCACCGGCGCCCCCAAGGCCGCGGGCCCCCGCGCCTTCGGCAGCGAACGCTTCGGCCAGAACCTCGGGCCCGTGCGCAAGCCGGCCCGCAAGCGCGGCCCCCGCGCCGAGGTGCCCCAGTCCGACGCGCACGACCAGGACGGCATCCGCCTCCAGAAGGTCATGGCCTCGGCCGGCGTCGCCTCACGGCGTGTCTGCGAGGAAATGATCGCCGAGGGCCGGGTTGAGGTCGACGGCCAGGTCGTCACCGAGCTCGGCGTCCGCGTCGACCCGAAGAACGCCGTGATCCACGTGGACGGTCTGCGCATCCAGCTCGACGAGAACATGGTCTACATGGTGTTCAACAAGCCCAAGGGCGTTGTCTCCACCATGGAAGACCCGGACGGCCGCCCCTGCATCAGCGACTTCGTCCGCAACAGCCACGGCGAACGCCTGTTCCACGTCGGACGCCTCGACGTGTCCACCGAGGGGCTGCTGCTGCTGACGAACGACGGCGAACTCGCCAACCGCCTCACGCACCCGTCCTACGAAGTCCCCAAGACCTACCTCGTGCAGGTCCGCGGGCCGTTCCCGCAGGGCATCGGCGCCGAGCTCAAGGCCGGCGTGGAACTCGAGGACGGCATCGCATCGGTTGACTCCTTCAAGCTGGTGGACTCCACCCCGGGCCACGTGCTGATCGAGGTCGTGCTGCACTCGGGCAAGAACCGGATCGTCCGTCGTCTCTTCGACGCCGTCGGCTTCCCGGTGCTGCGCCTGGTCCGCGTGAAGGTCGGCCCCATCGGCCTGGGCGACCAGCGCCAGGGCAGCATCCGCAACCTCGGCAAGCAGGAAGTCGGCCACCTGCTGGCATCCGTAGGGCTGTAGGCATGTCCGCCTTTCGCACCCACGGCCGCGGCCACCTCAACGGTCCGGTGGTGGTCGTGGGGACCGGGCTCCTGGGCACCAGCATCGGGCTGGGCCTGCGGGGCCGCGGAGTGGCAGTCTTCCTCTCCGACCCTTCGCCCACCAACCAGGCCGTCGCCGTCGACATCGGCGCGGGCCTGCCTTTGGCGCGCCTTGACGGCGAGCAGCCGGAACTCGTCGTGGTCGCCGCACCGCCCGACGTCACGGCCGATGTCGTGGAACGCGCCCTCACGGACTACCCGGCGGCCACGGTCGTCGACATCGCCAGCGTCAAGGCCGGCATCCAGGCCGAACTCCGTGCCCGCGGCGCCGACCTCAGTCGCTACGTGGGCACCCACCCGATGGCCGGCCGTGAAAAGTCGGGCCCCGTAGCAGCCCGCGGCGAACTCTTCACCTCGATGCCGTGGGTCCTGTGCCCCGCGGACGAGACCCAGCCCCGGGCCCTGCAGGCAGCCCGTGCGCTGGCCGTGGACCTGGGCGCCGTGGTGTCCGAATTCGGCGCCGAGGAACACGACGAGGCCGTGGCGCTCGTGTCGCACGTGCCGCAGGTCGTGTCCTCGCTCGTGGCCAGCCGGCTGCAGGGCACCCCCCTGCACGCGCTGTCCCTCGCCGGAAACGGCCTGCGGGACGTCACCCGGATCGCGGCCAGTGATCCGACCCTGTGGGTGCAGATCCTCGGCGCGAACGCGGACAAGGTCGTGGAGATCCTGCACGGCCTCCGCGAGGACCTCAACCGCCTCATCGGGACGCTTGAGAACCCGACCGCGCCCGGTGCCCGGCTCGACCTGGCCCAGCTGATCAGCGAAGGCAACGCCGGCCAGGCCCGCATCCCGGGCAAGCACGGCGGACCCCCGCAGGCCTACTCCTGGCTGACCGTCCTGGTGGATGACACACCCGGACAGATCGCCAGGCTGCTGACCGAGATCGGCGAAATCGGCGTCAACCTCGAGGACCTCCGGCTGGACCACTCCTCGGGCCAGAACGTGGGCATGGTGGAAATCTCCGTGCTGCCGAACAAGCACGAACTGTTAATCGAAGCCCTCAATGACCGTGGATGGCGGGTACTCCAGTAATGACCCAGGAACTAATCGAAACCGTGGACGTCCTCCGCCCCGGAAAGAGCCTTGTCGTCGCCATCGACGGGCCGTCCGGATCGGGCAAGTCCAGCGTCAGCAAAGAGGTGGCACGCCGGCTCAAACTGGCCTACCTCGACACCGGCGCCATGTACCGTGCCCTGACCTGGTTCTGCCTGGACAGCGGCACGGACCTGGACGACGGCGCCGCCGTCGAGGCCGCCTCCAAGAGCTTCCCGCTGGAAATCAGCACCAGCCCGCTGGAGGAATACGTGCTGGTGGGCGGCACCGACGTCACCCTCGCGATCCGCGAGCCGTCGATTTCCGCCGCCGTCAGCGCCGTCGCCACCACCCTCGGCGCCCGCACCGAACTGATCCGCCGGCAGCGCGAGCTGATCGAAAAGCACCACCGCCGCATGGTGGTCGAGGGCCGGGACATCACCACCGTCGTCGCGCCCCACGCCGAGGTGCGGATGCTCCTCACCGCGAGCGAAGAGGCGCGCCTGCGCCGCCGGGGCATCCAGCTCGGCGGAAGCCAGAACGCCGAACAGCTCGCAGCGCAGGTCACCCAGCGCGACGCGAAGGATTCGACCGTGGTGAACTTCACCCGGGCCGCCGACGGTGTGGTGACGCTGGACTCCTCGGAGCTCGACTTCGCCGAGACCGTCGACGCCGCACTCAGCATCGTGAACAGCGTCGTCAACCATCAGGCCCTCCACCGTGACTGACGCCGGGCAGCAGCCGGCTGTTCCGTCCACGGCCCGGGCCGCGCTGCCGGCCCGCTGGACCACCATCTGGAGCCGGCCCGTGGGCTGGACCCTGAACCACGTCCTCTACCGGACGTCGGTCACCGGGCGGTCCAACGTGCCGGCGACCGGTCCGGTGATCTTCGCCGGGAACCACATCAGTTTCCTGGACGGACCGGTGATGTTCGGGGCGTCACCGCGCGCCATGCACATCCTGGTCAAGCAGGAAATGTTCACCGGCTTCCTCGGCCGCGTGCTGCGGGCCTCCGGGCAGCTGGCGGTGGACCGCTCGGGCGACCGGGCGGCACTCCTCGCGGCCAAGGGTGTGCTCGACGCCGGACGGTGCGTCGGCATCCTTCCCGAAGGCACGCGGGGGAGCGGTGAGGCCTCCGCCATCAACAAGGGGGTGGCCTGGCTCGCGCTGAACTCCGGCGCGACCGTGGTGCCCGTGGCCATCCTCGGGACCCGGATGGGCGGCGAACACCTCGACGCCGTGCCCCGGCTGCGCCGCAGGCTGCACGTCAGCTTCGGCGGAGCCCTCAATGTCAGCCGCAGGCCCGGCGAGACCGGGCGTGTTTCAATGGACAGGGCCGGAACCGAGATCCGCGCCGCGCTGGCCCGCCACGTCCAGGACTCGATCCTAAGAACCGGGCAGCCCTTGCCCGACGCGGATTCCCCGCAAGAACGTCATGAAGCAGTAGCCGGGACGCCGGCAGATCACCCCATAAGGAAAGTGCAATGAGCGATACGACTCAAACCTCCGGCCCATTTGGCGCCGGCGAAGACGAATACACGCCCACCGGCACGGACCAGGTGGCCGAGCACCTCGCCGCCCTGGACGATGAGGAAGCCGAGGTCCGCGCGGCCTCCCTCCGGGCCGGCCTGGACGACTACGAGCTGGACGAAGACGACGCCGCCCTCCTGAGCGGCGAGTTCGACGATGAGGATTTCGACGGCCCGGTCAAGCTTGACCCGGTCCTGGCCATCATTGGCCGGCCCAACGTGGGCAAGTCCACCCTGGTGAACCGCATCCTGGGCCGCCGCGAAGCCGTGGTGGAAGACACCCCCGGCGTCACGCGCGACCGGGTGATGTACTCGGCCACCTGGAACGGCCGGAACTTCACGGTCGTCGACACCGGCGGCTGGGAGCACGATGCCCGCGGCATCCACGCCCGCGTCGCCGAACAGGCCGAGATGGCCGTGGAACTCGCCGACGCCGTGCTGTTCGTCGTCGACTCCGCCGTGGGCGCGACCGCCACCGACGAAGCCGTCGTGAAGATGCTCCGCAAGTCCAAGAAGCCGGTCATCATGGTGGCCAACAAGGTGGACGACTTCGCGCAGGAAGCCGACTCGGCCACGCTCTGGGGCCTCGGCTTCGGCGAACCGTACCCGGTCTCGGCACTGCACGGCCGCGGCGTCGCCGACCTGCTGGACCATGTCATGGACACTCTTCCCGAGTTCTCCACGATCGAAGGCCTGGAGCGCTCCGGCGGTCCGCGCCGCATCGCCCTCATCGGGCGTCCGAACGTGGGCAAGTCCTCGCTGCTGAACAAGCTGGCCGGTTCCGAGCGCGTTGTCGTGGACAACACCGCCGGCACCACGCGTGACCCGGTCGATGAGTTCATCGAACTCGGCGGCCGCACCTGGCGCTTCGTGGACACCGCCGGTATCCGCCGCCGCCAGCACATGGCGCAGGGCGCCGATTTCTACGCCTCACTGCGCACGCAGAGCGCGCTCGAAAAGGCGGAGGTCGCCGTCGTGCTCCTCGCGGTGGACGAGGTGCTCAGCGAGCAGGATGTCCGCATCCTGCAGCTGGCCATCGAATCCGGCCGTGCCCTCGTTCTCGCGTTCAACAAGTGGGACCTGCTGGACGACGAGCGCCGCATCTACCTGGAGCGTGAAATCGAGCAGGACCTGGCCCACGTGGCCTGGGCGCCGCGCGTCAACATCTCGGCGCTGACCGGGTGGCACAAGGACAGGCTGGTCCCGGCCCTGGACACGGCCCTGGAAAGCTGGGACAAGCGCATTCCCACCGGGCGGCTCAACGCCTTCCTCGGCGAGCTCGTCGCGGCACACCCGCACCCGGTCCGCGGCGGCAAGCAGCCCCGCATCCTCTTCGGCACGCAGGCCTCGAGCCGTCCGCCGAAGTTTGTGCTCTTCACCACGGGCTTCCTGGACCCGGGCTACCGCCGCTTCATCACCCGCCGGCTCCGGGAAACCTTCGGTTTCGAGGGCACGCCGATCGAGGTCAACATGCGTGTGCGGGAAAAGCGCGGCAAGAAGCGTTAATTCCGGACCGCCCGCCGAGGGAAAAAGTTCCGTGGCATGCTGAAAGTGTCACGGGCACCCTCCGGAATCGTGTAAGCTTTTGGAGGTGGTTCGGCCGGACTGCTCAGATGAAATTCTTTTGGAAACACAAGAGAATGACATCGGGAGCGGAGAACGGCGGAACCAGCGGGCTGTAGCGCAGCTTGGTAGCGCACTTGACTGGGGGTCAAGGGGTCGCAGGTTCAAATCCTGTCAGCCCGACCATAGAAACAGCAGGTCAGAGGCCGTTTCCGGAGAAATCCGGAAGCGGCCTTTGCTGTTCAACAAGGGCGCCGCGAGCCCTCGTCAAGCCCGAGCGCGATGACGGCGTATTCGCGGGTCCCTGCCCGATCTGCTGACCCATGGACCGCTGCGGTGTTGACGAGGCGCGGGATTGCATGCCAACGTTCCGTTTATGTTCACAGGAACTGTGCGCGTCGCTGCGATTCAGGCCACCCCGGTGATCCTCGATGCGGAGGCATCGGTGTCAAAGGCGCTCCATCTTCTGGGCGAGGCATCGGGCCAGGGCGTGAAACTCGCGGTCTTCCCTGAAACGTTCATCCCCCTGTACCCGTCAGGGGTATGGGGGCGCGAGGCTGCCCGGTTCGACGGATTTGATGAGATGTGGACCCGTCTCTGGGCCAACTCTGTCGACGTCCCCGGTCCCCACGTCGACCGTTTGATCAAGGCATGTGCCGAGCACGGTATCTACTGCGTGCTTGGAGTGAACGAACGGGAATCCGATAGGCCCGGAACTCTCTACAACACCATGGTCTTGATTGGTCCTGAAGGGTTGCTCTGGAAACATCGCAAGTTGATGCCCACGATGCACGAACGCCTCTTTTACGGCGTCGGTTACGGACAGGATCTGCATGTCATCGAGACTCCAGTCGGGAGGGTTGGCGGCCTCATCTGCTGGGAGAACCGCATGCCGCTCGCTCGATATGAGCTCTATCGTCAGGGAGTTCAGATCTGGACGGCCCCGACGGCTGATGACGCTGACGGCTGGATCTCCACGATGAGTCACATTGCGATCGAATCCGGCGCGTTCGTGGTTTCGGCCCCTCAGTACATCCCCCGCTCTGCGTTTCCCGAAGACTTCCCGGTTCAGTTGCCAGACGATGGGAAGGCGCTCGGACGTGGCGGAGCGGCGATCTTCGAGCCACTTCAGGGCCGTGCCTTAGCAGGTCCTCTCTATGATCAGGAAGGGATTGTTGTCGCGGACGTGGACCTAGGTCGCTGCATGACCGCGAAGCGATGGTTCGACGTCGTGGGGCACTACAGTCGTGAGGACGTCCTCCACCCGCCGGCCCCAACCAGTCACGCTTCGGACGGCCCGGCATCAAGCCGGCCCTCTGGCCCCTGACCCGCTTCCCCTGGTGCCGGCGGCTACTTCAGGAAACGCGACGTCCGGCGGTCGGCCAGGATCTTCCCGTGCGTCTGGCAGCTGGGGCAGTATTGCAGGGCCGTGTCCGCGAACGACACCTCGCGGACGGTGTCCCCGCACACCGGGCACGCCTCGCCGGTCCGCCCGTGGACCCTCATGTGGCTGCGTTTGGTGTCCTTGAGTTCGCCGGGCGGTTTGCCGCTGGCTTCCCGCAGCGCGGTCCCCAGAATGTCGTGGATCGCGTCGTAGAGCCGCTGGACGGCCTCCCGGTCCAGGGACCTGGCGATGGCGAACGGCGAAATCCGTGCCGCGTGCAGGATCTCGTCGCTGTAGGCGTTTCCGATGCCGGCGATGACGCTCTGGCTCCGCAGGACACCCTTGATCTGCTGCGAACTGGAACTCAGGATTCCCGCGAAGGCATCGACGTCGAACCCGGCGCTGAACGGATCCGGGCCCAGCGCGGCAATCCCGGGAACGTCGGAGGGATCCCGGACGACGTACACCGCAAGGCTCTTCTTCGTGCCGGCCTCGGTCAGGTCGAGATCCACGGGGCCGGAGGGGCCGGAAAATGACAGCCGCACCGCGATGTGCCCCTTTCCCATTTTCAGGGATGTGCCCGTGGGGGCCTCGGTGAAGCGGACCCAGCCGGCCCGGGCCAGATGGAAGACAAAACTCAGTCCGCCGGCCTCCAGGCTGACGAACTTGCCGAAGCGGCGCACCCCGGTCACGGTCCGGCCTGCCAGTTCGGAGATGGGGGGATCCGCCGTTTTGAGCACCGCGAAGGAGACGATCTGGATCTTCGTGACGGCAGCGCCGAGCAGGTGCACGGCCAGGAAGTCCGTCAGGGCAGCTACTTCGGGAAGCTCGGGCATTGCCTAGCCGATACCGGGAATTTCCGTCATCGCCCCATCATGCCAGAGTCCTCCCCGGGCCCGACCGGATATGCCTATACTTTCAGCGGCGGACCGTTCACGTTCCCGCCGTCGATATTGGTGATTGACCCGATGAAAGGCCCGTCATGAGCATCATTCCCGAAGAGCTGTCCTACACCGCAGAACACGAGTGGGTTTCCGCCCCGAACGCCGACGGTGTCGTGCGCGTGGGCATCACTGATTTTGCCCAGGACGCCCTTGGGGACGTCGTCTATGCCCAGATGCCGGAGGTCGGCACTACGATCAAGGCAAACGACGTGATCGGCGAGGTCGAGTCCACCAAGAGCGTCAGCGACATCTACGCCCCGGTTTCCGGTGAAGTGGTCTCCCGCAACGAGGCACTGGACACGGATTCCGCCCTGATCAATTCGGATCCCTACGGCGAGGGCTGGCTGATGGAAATCAAGCTGGCGGAAGCCGACGCGATCGAGTCGCTCCTCAGTGCATCGGAGTACGAACAGCAGGTAGGCTAAAGCTAAAGACCATTCGGTCCGGGTCGTTGTTCCCTTCGTTGGGAAACCAGCTGGGAAACCAGCCAAAACGACGCCCCGCCGAAGGGTTGAATCCCGGATTTGCCAGACACTTCCGGACGGCATGCGTTGTTTGCAGGGGGGACACCTGCAGCGAATGGAGGAATCAATGTTTGGGCACGAACGCAACAACACCGGTGACGGTTTTGGCACGGGTGGAGTGAAGTCTTCGGAGACCACGTCGATCAACCTCACGCCGGTCCGCGATGAACCCACGATCACCCCGAAGCTCTCAGCGGAGGAGCGGACCGCCGTGGAGGCGCTGCCGTACGGCTCGGCCCTGCTCGTCGCGCACAGCGGCCCGAACATGGGCGCGCGCTTCCTGCTGGACTCGGACGTCACGACGGCGGGCCGGCACCCGGACGCCGACATCTTCCTTGACGACGTCACGGTCTCACGCCGGCACGTCGAATTCCGCCGCACGGCGCGCAGCTTCGAAGTTGTGGACACCGGAAGCCTGAACGGGACCTACGTGAACCACGACCGCGTCGACAGCGTCGAGCTGAAGTCCGGCAACGAAGTGCAGATCGGGAAGTTCCGCCTCACCTTCTACCTGAGCCCTGCCCGCGCAGCAGGCAACGTCTGATTCCGGGGTAGCTGCCTGTGGCCATGGCACAAGCGGAACGGCGCGGACCCCAGGTTCTGAACATCGGGGAAGTCCTGGCTCAGCTGAGCGACGACTTCCCCAGCATGACCGCGTCAAAAATTCGGTTCCTTGAGGAAAAGGGACTGATCAACCCCCAGCGGACCCCCGCCGGGTACCGGCAGTACGGCGAGAACGACGTCGAGCGGCTGCGTTTCGTGCTCGCCCTCCAGCGCGATCAGTACCTGCCGCTAAAGGTCATCAAGGACTACCTCGACGCGATCGACCGCGGCGAACGTCCGGACAACCTGCCTCCCGGCGTGACGGTCTCGCCGCGGATCGTCTCCGAGGAACTGGCGTCCGAGCTCCAGAACCGGGTCCGCCGGCTCAGCGAGGAACAGCTCCGGACCGAGTCCGGCGCCAGCGTGCCGCTGGTCGAATCGCTCCTGAGCTACGGCCTGATCGGCCACGTCAACGGCAAATTCGATGAGCACGCCCTCCAGGTCGCACGCGCCTGCGTCCAGCTGGAGAGCCACGGCCTGGAACCACGGCACCTGCGGCCGTTCCAGGCCGCCGCCGAACGCGAGTTCGGCCTGGTGGAGCGCGCGGTGGCCACCCTGACCTCCCGCAAGGATGCCGCGTCCCAGGCCCGTGCCGCCGAGGCCGCCCGGGAGATCAGCGAGCTGTGCCTGACGCTGCACCGCGCGCTGGTCCAAGACCGCATCTCGAGGATGGACATCTGATGATTGAGGTGGAAATTGTAGGCGTGCGGATAGAGCTTCCGTCCAACCAGCCGCTCGTCCTGCTCAAGGAGATCCACGGGGAGCGGCATGTGCCGATCTGGATCGGCACCCCCGAGGCCAGTGCCATCGCCCTGGCCCAGCAGGGGGTCGTGCCGCCGCGCCCCATGACCCATGACCTGCTGATCGACGTCGTCGAAACCCTCGGCCACTCGATCGTCAGCGTCAACATAGTGGCCGTGGAGGACAACATCTTCTACGGGCAGCTGCAGTTCGAGAACGGGACCACGGTCAGTTCCCGGGCCTCCGACGCCCTCGCGCTGGCCCTCCGCGCCAAGTGCCGGATCTGGTGCGCCGACGCCGTGATGGAAGAGGCCGGCGTGCGGATTACCGAACACGACGAGGGCGAGGACACCCACCCGGGTCCCGCGGTCGACGAGGAAGGGGAGCTGCGCCGTTTCCGCGAGTTCCTCGACGACGTCGAACCTGAGGATTTCGCGGGCTGACATCACGTTAAGGTTAAAGTCGAGGATGAAAGTTTCGACACGCCCCGGCAATACCCCGAACGTCTTTGACCTTGGGCCCCGGCAGGCCTAACGTCAGAAGTACAAGTTCCCATTGCACGCAACAGCCGCTCAGGTCACACTGGAAGGTGCAGCCCGGCGGAATTACACGGATGAATTTTATCCACCCGTGGTTTCTTTTCGCTAGGGATAACCGGTTGTTACTGCAAATGTCCGCAGGGGAGCCATGACAAGGAGGATCCACGTGAGTCCGAAAGGCGAAGCAGGCGAGCTTAACCAGCCCTCGACGGCCGGTGTAGCCGTGCCGGCCAGCGGTGCCCAGGGTCTGCTGTTCACCGAGGATCTCCCTGTTCTGGACGAGGACGCGGGCTACCGCGGCCCGACGGCCTGCAAGGCCGCGGGCATCACCTACCGCCAGCTGGACTACTGGGCACGCACCGGGCTGGTCGAGCCCGCCGTCCGCGGCGCCGCAGGTTCCGGTTCGCAGCGCCTCTACGGTTTCCGCGACATCCTGGTCCTCAAGGTAGTCAAGCGACTCCTGGACACCGGCGTTTCGCTGCAGCAGATCCGCACCGCCGTCGAGCACCTCCGGGAGCGCGGCGTCGAGGATCTTGCCCAGATCACCCTGATGAGCGACGGCGCCAGCGTGTACGAGTGCACCTCGGCCGACGAGGTCATCGACCTGGTCCAGGGCGGACAGGGCGTCTTCGGCATCGCCGTCGGCCGTGTCTGGCGGGAAGTGGAAGGCAGCCTCGCGGCGCTTCCCAGCGAACACGCCAGCGTGCAGTCCTTCCCGGACGACGAACTCAGCAAGCGCCGGGCCACCCGCAAGATCGGCTAGCACCGGCCCCCACCAACGCCCCAAAAAGCAACGCGGGGTCACTTGGCGCCCATCACCGCGTGACGGATGGGCGGAAAGTGACCCCGCGTTGCTTTATTTTTTGACGGGGACCGGGGCGTGGCTAGCGGTTAACGCGATCCCGGACCCGTGCAGCTGCCGGCTGGCTGTCCGCGGCCAGCAGGTTGGCCAGCAGGGCGTCGAACAGGGCGGCAGCGTTTTTGGCCGACTCCCCGGGCCAGTGGTGGATGGAGTGGGCGGCGCCCTGGATTTGCTGCCAGTTGGCCTGCTCCGGGATGTGCGGTGACAGCAGCAGCCCTCCGAACATGGACTCCATCTCGGAGAGCCGGAAGGTGTGCTCGGCGGATCCGCTGCGCACCCGGTTCGCGACGATGCCGGCAGGGGAGAGGTTCGGGGCAAATTCCCGCCGGAACAGCTGGATGGCCCGCATGGTGCGTTCCGTGCCCGCCACCGAGAAAAGCCCGGGTTCGGCCACAAGGGTGACCTTGTCGCTGGCAGCCCAGGCCATCCGGGTGAGCCCGTTCAGGGAGGGCGGGCAGTCCACCAGGACCAGCTCGTACTTGGCCGCGCCGGCCAGTACTGCGGAGAGCCTGCGCAGGTCGCGGCGTCCGAGGTCGGGGCGGTCATAGATGCCGGTGTAGGCGGAGCCGACGGCCACGTCCAGGATGGCCGGCGACCCGCCGGCGGGTGCCGCGCCGTTGGCGGCAGCGCGCTCCACCCAGCCGCTGGGGACCACGTTTTCGGACAGGCGGGCCCGCCGGGGGGACTTGAGCATCCGCCCGATGTCCTGCTGGTCTCCCGGCCGGACTCCGAGGGCCGTACTCGCATCCGCGTGCGGATCAAGGTCGACGACGAGGGTGGGGATACCGGCGGCCAGTGCCGCGGACGCCAATCCGGTGGTCACCGATGTCTTGCCGACACCGCCTTTGAGGCTGCTGATGCTGACTACTTGCACTTGAAAAACCAATACCTAACGCCGGTTGCCGGGACGGGGTCCTGCCGGCTCCTGCGTTCTCCGGAGCCGTGGCGAGCATGCGCCACCCACCTCCTCATCATATGTTGCCGCCCCGCCTAAACCTGCCTTATCTGGTGCCGGGGCGGCAGATCATGGATATGCTTCACCCGGGGCCGGGATCCGGCCCCGCCTGAACTACCCGGCTGATGCACTTGACCCATGCAGGTGCTTGGTACTTGCCCAATCCGGCATACGTGACGCGCGTCGCTGTGACGGTCGCCACAATAATTTGTGTTTGTCGGTGCAGGTCTTAGACACTGTGACCAATTACCGATACACCCGCGATGATGCAGGAGAAGTATGTTTTCGAAGATTCTGGTGGCCAATCGCGGCGAAATCGCGATCCGTGCCTTCCGCGCCGGCTACGAACTCGGTGCCAAAACTGTCGCCGTCTTCCCGAACGAGGACCGCAACTCCATCCACCGCCAGAAGGCCGACGAGGCCTATCTGATCGGTGAAGAGGGCCACCCCGTCCGGGCCTACCTCGACGTCGACGAAGTGGTGCGCGTGGCCAAGGAATCCGGGGCCGACGCCATCTACCCCGGGTACGGCTTCCTGTCCGAAAACCCGCGCCTGGCCCGGGCCGCGGCCGCGGCCGGCATCACCTTCGTGGGTCCGCCCGCCGAGGTCCTCGAACTGGCCGGCAACAAGGTCGCCGCCCTCGAGGCGGCCCGCAAGGCCGGCGTCCCGGTCCTGAAATCCAGCCAGCCCTCCAAGGACCTGGACGAACTCATCGCTGCCGCCGACGAGATCGGCTTCCCCATCTTTGCCAAGGCCGTCGCCGGCGGCGGCGGCCGCGGCATGCGCCGCGTCGAATCCCGCGACGCCCTGCCCGAAGCACTGCAGGCAGCCATGCGTGAAGCCGACGCGGCGTTCGGCGACCCGACCATGTTCCTGGAACAGGCCGTGCTGCGCCCCCGCCACATCGAGGTCCAGATCCTGGCCGACGCGGAGGGCAACGTCATGCACCTCTTCGAGCGCGACTGCTCCATCCAGCGCCGCCACCAGAAGGTCATCGAGATCGCCCCGGCGCCGAACCTCGACGAAGGCATCCGGCAGGCGCTCTACCGCGACGCCGTGAAATTCGCCAAGGCGCTGAACTACGTCAACGCCGGCACCGTGGAATTCCTAGTCGACACAGTGGGGGAGCGGGCCGGACAGCACGTCTTCATCGAAATGAACCCGCGGATCCAGGTCGAGCACACCGTCACCGAGGAAGTCACCGACGTCGACCTCGTCCAGGCACAGCTGCGCATCGCCGCCGGCGAGACCCTCGCGGACCTGGGCCTCTCCCAGGAGACGGTCCAGCTCAAGGGCGCCGCCCTGCAGTGCCGCATCACCACCGAGGACCCCGCCAACGGCTTCCGGCCTGACGTCGGCAAGATCACCGGCTACCGTTCAGCCGGCGGCGCCGGCGTCCGGCTCGACGGCGGCACCGTCTACTCGGGCGCCGAGATCAGCCCGCACTTCGACTCGATGCTGGTCAAGCTGACCTGCCGCGGCCGCGAGTACCCGGCCGCCGTGGCCCGGGCACGCCGGGCCCTCGCCGAGTTCCGCATCCGCGGCGTCTCCACCAACATTTCGTTCCTGCAGGCCGTCCTGGACGACGCCGACTTCATCGCCGGCAACGTGGCCACCTCCTTCATTGACGAACGCCCGGAACTGCTCAAGGCCCGGGTCTCCGCGGACCGCGGCACCAAGCTGCTGACCTGGCTCGCCGAAGTCACCGTGAACAAGCCCAACGGCGAGCTCACGGTCCACAGCGATCCCGCCGCCAAGCTCCCGGCACTGGAGGACGACGCCGCCGCGCAGGGCTCCCGCCAGCGGCTGCTGGAGCTCGGTCCGGAAGGCTTCGCGAAGGCCCTGCGCGCGCAGAACGCCGTCGCCGTCACGGACACCACGTTCCGCGACGCCCACCAGTCCCTGCTCGCCACCCGGGTCCGCACCCGCGACCTCGTGGCAGCCGGCCCGGCGGTGTCCAAGCTCCTCCCGGAACTCCTCTCCGTCGAGGCCTGGGGCGGCGCCACCTACGACGTCGCCCTGCGCTTCCTCGGCGAGGATCCCTGGGACCGGCTCGCGGCGTTGCGCAAGGCGCTGCCCAACGTCTGCCTGCAGATGCTCCTCCGCGGCCGCAACACGGTCGGCTACACCCCGTACCCGGAAGAGGTGACGGTGGCCTTCGTCAACGAGGCGGCCGCCACCGGCATCGACATCTTCCGCATCTTCGACGCGCTCAACGACGTCAACCAGATGGCCCCGGCCATCCGCGCCGTCCGCGACACCGGCACGGCCATCGCGGAGGTGGCCCTGTGCTACACCGCTGACATGCTGGACCCGGACGAGACGCTCTACACCCTGGACTACTACCTGGAGCTGGCTCAGAAGATCGTCGACGCCGGTGCGCACGTCCTGGCGATCAAGGACATGGCGGGGCTCCTGCGTCCCGCCGCCGCCGCCCGCCTCGTGACGGCCCTGCGCGAACGCTTCGACCTCCCGGTCCACCTGCACACGCACGACACCGCCGGCGGCCAGCTGGCCACGCTGCTGGCAGCGGTCGACGCCGGGGTGGACGCCGTGGACGTGGCCTCCGCCTCGCTCGCGGGCACCACCAGCCAGCCCTCAGCCTCCGCGCTGGTGGCGGCCCTGGCCCACACGCCCCGCGACACCGGGCTGAGCCTGGCGAACGTGTGCGCCCTGGAACCGTACTGGGAGGCCGTCCGCCGCGTCTACGCACCGTTCGAGTCCGGCCTTCCGGGCCCCACCGGCCGGGTCTACCAGCACGAGATCCCCGGCGGTCAGCTCTCCAACCTGCGCCAGCAAGCCATCGCGTTGGGCCTGGGGGAGCGGTTCGAGGCCATCGAGGACATGTACACCGCGGCGGACCGGATCCTCGGCCGGCTGGTGAAAGTCACCCCCTCCTCCAAGGTCGTCGGCGATCTGGCCCTGCACCTGGTTGGTCTCAACGCCGACCCGGCGGACTTCAACGAGAACCCGCAGAAGTACGACATCCCGGATTCCGTGATCGGCTTCCTCTCCGGCGAACTGGGCGATCCTCCCGGAGGCTGGCCGGAACCGTTCCGTACCAAGGCGCTGCAGGGCCGCACCGTCAAGGTCCGCGACGTTGAGCTCAGCGCCGAGGACAGCGCCGCCCTGCGGTCCGATTCCAAAACCGTGCAGCGGACCCTGAACCGGCTGCTCTTCGCCGGCCCCACCAAGGACTACCAGAAGAGTGTGGAGTCCTACGGCAACCTCTCGGTGCTGGACACCCGCGACTACCTCTTCGGGCTGCAGCGCGGCGCCGAGCACGAGATCGAGCTGGAGAAGGGCGTCAACCTGATCGCCTCGCTCGAAGCGGTCTCCGAACCGGACGAGAAGGGCATGCGCACCGTGATGTGCACGCTCAACGGACAGTCCCGCCCGGTGGTGGTCCGTGACCGTTCCGTGGTCAGCAATGTCAAGGCCGCCGAACGCGCCGACACCTCCCAGCCGGGCCAGGTGGCCGCACCGTTCGCCGGCGCCGTCACGCTGACCGTCAAGGCCGGCGAGACGGTCAAGGCCGGCGACACCGTCGCCACGATCGAGGCCATGAAGATGGAGGCGTCCATTACGACGCCGGTCGCCGGCACGGTCTCCCGGCTCGCCGTGGGAGCAATCGAACAGGTCCAGGGCGGAGACCTGCTGCTGGTCGTCGAATAGCCGCCAGCACTACCGCGCAGCAGCGCCGCACGACAACAAAGAAGGGTCCTTCCGGCCGAGAGGCTGGAAGGACCCTTCTTTGTTGGTGTGCCGCTTAGACCTGGGCGGGACGCGGGGTGCCGTACATTTCCTCGATGACGTTCTCGAAGTCCTTCATCACCTGGGCGCGCTTGACCTTCATCGACGGGGTGAGGTGCCCGGAGGCTTCGGTGAAGTCGGCCGGTACGATCCGGAAGGACTTGATGGCCTCGGCCTGGGAGACCGTCTGGTTGGCGCCGTTGATGAGTTCCTGCACCGCGGCCTTGACCACCGGGTTGTCGGTGGCCTCGGCAAGGGTCGTGGAGGCAGGCAGCCCGTGGCGGTGCAGCCAGCCGGGCAGGGCCTCCTCGTCCAGGGTGACCAGCGCGCCGATGAAGGGGCGGTTGTCACCGACCACCAGCACCTGCGAGACCAGCGCGTCGGCACGGATCTGGTCCTCCAGCAGGGCCGGCACAACGTTCTTGCCGCTGGCCGTGACGATGATTTCCTTCTTGCGACCCGTGATGGTCAGGAAGCCCTGCTCATCGAGCTGGCCGATGTCGCCGGTCCGGAACCAGCCATCAACGAAGGACTCGGCGGAGAGGTCCTCACGCTTGTAGTACCCGCGCATGACGCAGACACCCTTGGCGAGGATCTCGCCGTCGTCGGCGATCTTCACGGCATTGCCGGGAATCGGAGCTCCGACGGTGCCGATCTTGATCAGATCCGGCGTGTTCACGGTGACAGGGGCCGTGGTCTCGGTGAGCCCGTAGCCTTCCAGGATCTGCATGCCGATGCCCTGGAAGAAGTGGCCCAGCCGCTCGCCCAGCGGGCCGCCGCCGGAGACGGCATGGGCCACCTCGCCGCCCATGGCCGCGCGCAGCTTGCTGTAGACCAGCTTGTCGAAGAGGGTGTGCTTGAGCTTGAGGCCCAGGCCGATCTTGCCGGCTTGGCGGGCGCGGGAGAACTCGATGGCGGTGTCCGCGGCGCGGTGGAAGATGGCGCCCTTGCCGCCGTCCTCCGCCTTGGTCAGTGCCGAGTTGTAGACCTTCTCGAAGACCCGCGGCACCGCGAGGATGAAGGTCGGTTTGTAGCTCTGCAGGTCCGGCAGGAGGTTCTTGATGTCCGGTGTGTGCGCCACCGTGACGCCGGCGGCGACCGCGAGCACCGAGATGAAGCGCGCGAACACGTGGGCCAGGGGCAGGAACATGATGGTCCGGGCCTGTTCGTGGACGATCTTGTTCAGCGAGGTGGCGAGCGCGTTTTCGGAGAGTTCCACGAAGTTGCCGTGGGTCAGCTCGCAGCCCTTGGGCCGTCCGGTGGTCCCCGAGGTGTAGATGATGGTGGCGAGGTCGTCCAGGGAGGCCAGGGAGCGCCGTGCCTCCAGCTCCTCGTCGCTGACCGTGGCGCCGGCGGCGCGCACCTCGTCCAGGCCCGCGCCTTCGAGCTGCCAGACGTGGGCCAGCGCGGTGAGGCCTTCGGAGGTGGCGGCCTGCCGGATGACGTTCTCATGGTGGGCGGACTCGCCGAACGCGGCGACGGCGCCGGAATCGCCCAGGTTCCAGGCGACCTGGGAGGGGGAGGAGGTCTCATAGATCGGCACGGAGACGGCGCCGGCGAACCAGATGGCGAAGTCGATGAGGGCCCACTCATACCGGGTGCGGGACATGATGCCGACCCGGTCGCCGGCGCCCACGCCGCTGGACATCAGGCCCTTGGCGAGCAGCGAAACATCCGCCAGGAAATCGGTGGCCCGGATGTCCTGCCATTGTCCGGCCGCGTCGAGGCGGGAGAACAGGGCCGGGTTGGACGCCTTCGCGGCCTGGCGCAGGACCAGGTCGGTGACGTTCGTTTCCGGGGGGACGGTGACCAGGGGCGGGACACTGATTTCTCGCACGTTAGCTCCTTTGATATCCATGGACCCGCGAGGGGTACGACTAACACTAGTATGCGGTCGAAGGCATGTGCGTTCCACCACACCTACTGGCGAGTAACCTTACGGTTTGGTAACCCCTGGTTCCGACCGCAGCGGTGATGCGGCCGGTGCCCGGCCGCTCCGGAGAATAGGATTGGGAACCATGCACACACCTACACCCGGCCAGCAGCCCGGACCGTACCGCAGGACCGCCGCCTGGCGGCGCAGGACGCTGGCGGGAGCGGCCGCCGGTCCCTCCGGGCAGGGCCTCCGGGAGCACCTGCGGCTGGGCCGGAAAGGCCTCGCCATCGGCGTGGACATTGGCGGGACCAAGGTGGCGGCCGGTGTGGTCGACGCGGAGGGCAGGATCCTTGCCCAAGCCAAGCGGTCCACTCCAGGCAACGACCCCCGTGCGGTCGAACAGGTGATTGTCGAGCTGGTGGAGGAGTTGGGCGAGGGCCATCGGATCTGGTCGGTCGGAATCGGTGCGGCCGGCTGGATGGACCTCGACGGCGGAACCGTGCTGTTCAGCCCCCATCTTGCCTGGCGCAACGAGCCCCTCCGGGACAACCTGCAGCGGCTGCTCCGCCGGCCCGTGCTGTTGACCAACGACGCCGATGCGGCCGGCTGGGCGGAATGGCGCTTCGGGGCCGGGCAGAGCCAAAGCCGCCTGGTCTGCATTACCCTCGGCACCGGGATCGGCGGTGCCATGGTGATGGACGGCCGGCTGGAACGCGGCCGCTTCGGCGTGGCCGGGGAGTTCGGCCACCAGATCATCATGCCCGGCGGCCACCGCTGCGAGTGCGGCAACCGGGGCTGCTGGGAGCAGTACGCTTCCGGCAACGCGTTGGGCCGTGAAGCCAGGGAACTCGCCGCCGCCAATTCACCGGTGGCCCAGGAGCTGCTCAAAGCGGTGGACGGCCACGCGGAGCGCATCACCGGAGTGATTGTCACCGAACTGGCTAAGGCCGGTGACCCGACCTCCCGGGAGCTGCTGGAGGATGTCGGGGAGTGGCTTGGTTTGGGCCTCGCCAACCTCGCCGCCGCGCTGGATCCGGGGAAATTCGTGATTGGCGGCGGACTCTGCGACGCCGGCGAACTGCTGGTCGGCCCGGCAAGGAAGGCTTTCGCCCGGAACCTGACCGGCCGCGGGTTCCGGCCGGCGGCGGACATCGAGCTCGCGGCCCTGGGCCCGAATGCGGGCCTGATCGGTGCGGCGGACCTGTCCCGGGTCAGCAGCCGCATGCACAGTTAGCCGGACCCAGGCCGGCCCTCGCCCGACCTGCGCGGACGGAAGCACATTGCCCGGTCGGCCGCACCAGGTCAGTTAGATGCGTGCGCCGTCGTCGTGTTCGTCTTTTTCGCCCGGCAGCTTCATGATCAGGAAAACCACCGACGCAGCGAAGGCGGCCACCATTCCCAGGATGGCCATCAGCGGGGCGGAGCGCCAGAACATCGCGGAGATCAGGAGCGCCACGGGGCCACCGACGGCTCCCAGCCAGGCCAGCACCGTCAGCGGGTCGGTTCCGGCGAGGCTGGGCGGTTCCTCCGGCACGAACTCGCCCGGGCCCAGCGGATCGTCCTCCGCGCCCTCGTAGTCCCGCGGCCCGGGGGCAGCCCCGGGGCGATCGGCAGCGGCGCCGGCCGCGGGGCTTCCGTCCGCGTGGCGCTGCTCCTGCCGCTCCTCGGCGGAAAGTTCAATCGGCACCCCGACGGAAAGCCCCAGCGGGTCAAAGTCGCTGAAGGGCCGCGGGCCGGAGCCGGCGGGGTCCGCGGCGGGCGCATCGTCCGTGCCGGGTGCGTCCGAGCCCTCCGCGCCTTCCACGGCGCCGCTGCCTTCCCTACCGTGCCTGGCTTCCGGACCTCCTGTGCCTTCCGTGGCTGCCGCGGTCACGGGACCGGCGGCCGCGTCCGTGTCCCTGCCTTCCAGCCTCGCGACCAGGTCCAGCCAGACGGCGTCGTCCTGGTTGGCGCTGGAATCCGCGGAGTTGGGGTCCGGTCTAGTCATCTGCCGTGTCCTTCTGGCTAGCGTGGGCGGCGTCCGGGCCGCCTCCCGCGCCCAGCGACCGGATAAATTCGGCCGTGCCGCGGAAGATCTCGGGCGCGTCGTTGTCCATCGTAGCCACGTGGTAGCTGTTTTCCAGCCGGATCACGTCCAGCGGCGCGTGGGTCAGCCCGCGGCGCAGGGCCACCATGCTCGAGTCGGAGACCACATGATCCACTGCGGAACGGTAGACCCGCACCGGGGCGGTGATCCGGGGGAGCAGCCGCACGGTGTCCTTGAACATCCTGTTCAGTTCGTGTGCCGCGGCAACGGGTGTCCGGGGGTAGGCCCCTTCGTCGATGCCTTCTTTGAGGATGTCGTTGGCGATCGCCGGGGTGCTCTTGAGCACGAATTTCAGGATGCCCGCCAGCGGCGCCCGGGGATCGTCAATGACCAGGCCGGGGTTCACCAGCACAGACCCCGCGACCGGACGCGTGGCCGCAATCCGCAGCGCCAGCGCCCCGCCCATCGACAGCCCGGCCACGACGACCTGCTCACATTCCCCGGCGAGCTCAAGGTAGGCGGCGTCCAGCGCCGCGTGCCAGTCCTGCCAGCGGGTCCGGGCCAGTTCCTGCCAGCTGGTGCCGTGCCCGGGCAGCAGCGGCATCCGCACGGCGTAGCCGGCGTCGGCCAGCGACCTGGCCCAGTCCCGCACGCCGTGCGGGCTGCCGGTGAAACCATGCGACACGACGACGCCGGTGCGGGTCCCGGTTCCGGTGAACGGGCTGCTGAACGGTGTGTGGTCCAGGGGAATGGTCATGGGGTCTCCGGGGTGCTGGTGGCGGGCTGGTCTGGCCCCGCCGCGGACGGCGGCGCGGCGGCTGCGTGGTGCAGGAAGAACCGGACGGACTGCTCGAAGATCAGCGGAGCGTCGACGTCGAGCGTGGCCACATGCCCGCTGGCGGGCAAACTGACCACTTCCAGCTCCCGGGACCCCAGTCCCTTCCGCAGCAACTCGATCGAGGAGGGCGGGACCACGATGTCGGTGGCGGACTTGAACACGAGCGCCGGGGCGGCGACGGCAGGCAGTTCGCGCCGCGCCGCCTTGAAGAGCCTGCTCAGCTGGTGGACGGCTTCCAGCGGAGTGAGCGTGTAGTCACCGTCCTCGGTGGCGGACGCCGTCGGATGCGGTTCCTGGACCGGGACGGTGGTGCGCTGGACGTGCTTGAGCAGGCCGATGTAGCGCACCCTTCGGTCATAGAAGCTCAGTCCAGGGTTGACGACGGCGACGCCGGTGACGTTGTGGCGCGCTGCGGTGCGCAGGGCGATGGTCCCGCCCATGGACAGCCCTGCCACGTAGCAGTGCCCGGTCCCGGCGGACAGTTCCAGATAGGCGGTCTCAAAGGCCCGGTACCAGTCCTGCCAGCCGTGCCGGGCCAGGTCGCGCCAGTCCGTGCCGTGTCCCGGCAGCAGCGGGACGGACACCGCGAAGCCCTGCCGGGCCAGATGCTCGGCCCAGGGCAGGACGCTCAGGGGGCTGCCCGTGAAGCCGTGGCAGATGGCCACGCCGATGCCCGCGTTGGCGCCGTGGCCGGGATAACTGAACGCTGCGGGCGCCAGGGGAGTGCTGCTTCCGGTCATGTGCCCATCGTGTCACTGTTCCGGACAAAACTCACTAGAGTAGGGTGTCATTGAAGTGCCGGCCGGGTCCGATGGAGGGCCGGCCGGACACGTCCCGGAGAGGTTCACCACGTGTTTTATTGGTTCATGAAGACGTTCGTTCTCGGACCCGTTCTGAAGACGCTTTTCAGGCCGTGGGTCAAGGGCCTGGACAACGTCCCCGCCGAAGGCGCAGCCATTCTGGCTTCCAACCATCTCTCCTTTTCCGACTCCATCTTCATGCCGCTGATGGTGCCCCGCCCCGTCGTGTTCCTCGCAAAATCGGAGTACTTCACCGGAAAGGGGATCAAGGGCAGGCTGACGGCCACCTTCTTCCGGCTGACTAACCAGCTGCCGATGGACCGCTCCGGCGGTGCCGCGTCCGCCCGCTCACTCGATGCCGGCATGGACGTGCTGAAGAACGGCTCGCTGCTGGGCATCTACCCGGAGGGCACCCGCAGCCCGGACTCCCGGCTCTACCGCGGCAAAGTGGGGGTGGCGCGGCTGGCCCTGCAGGCCCGCGTCCCGGTGATCCCGGTCGCGATGATCGGTACGGACAAGGTCCAGCCGATCGGCAAGCGGATGCCCAACATCCGGCGCATCGGGATGATCTTCGGCGAGCCGCTGGACTTCAGCCGGTACTACGGCATGGAGGACGACCGGCTGATCCAGCGGTCCGTGACCGATGAGATCATGTACGAACTCATGCGGCTCTCCGGCCAGGAATACGTCGACGAGTACGCCGCCGTCGTCAAGCTCCGGCTGGCCGGGAAAGCCACCGAAGTGCCTGGGGACGGCACGGCCGACACCGGACCTGCTGCCCCGGAGAGTGTGTGACCGGAGCGTGTGACGGGCCGGGCGCAATCAATGACGGCCCGGGTCCGACGATCGCCACGGAGGCAACTATCCTTAGAGGGTGACTGAGCTATCTGCGCCTTTGGCCTCCCCCCTGAACAGTTCCCTGAGCGGCTCGCCCGTGGCGGGCTCTGCCCTCACCAGCACCGCCCAGAGCGGTGCCGCCAACTATCCCGGCCTGGACCACTGGCGGGAGCTGCCGGCCTCCCAGCAGCCGAGCTGGTCGGACAAGGCCGTGTTCGAAGCCTCCGTCAAGGAACTCTCCGTGCTTCCGCCGCTCGTGTTCGCGGGCGAGGTGGATATCCTGCGCGAACGCCTCGCCGCGGCGGCGCAGGGCAAGGCGTTCCTGCTCCAGGGCGGCGACTGCGCGGAAACGTTCGAGGCCGCCACGGCCGACAAGATCAGCGCCCGCGTCCGCACCATCCTGCAGATGGCGGTGGTCCTCACCTACGGTGCCGCCATGCCGGTCATCAAGATGGGCCGGATGGCCGGACAGTTCGCCAAGCCGCGCTCCTCCAACGATGAGACCCGCGAGGGCGTCACGCTGCCGGCCTACCGCGGCGACATCGTCAACGGCTACGACTTCACGCCGGAGTCCCGGGCCCACGACGCCAGCCGGATGCTGAAGGCCTACCACACCTCCGCCTCCACCCTGAACCTGATCCGTGCGTTCACCCAGGGCGGCTTCGCGGACCTCCGGCTGGTGCACCAGTGGAACAAGGGCTTCACCGAAAACCCTGCCCACGCCCGCTACGAGTCGCTGGCGCGGGACATCGACCGGGCCATCAAGTTCATGTCGTCCTGCGGTGCGGACTTCGAGGCACTCAAGCGCGTGGAATTCTACGCCAGCCACGAAGCGCTGCTGCTCGACTACGAGCGCGCCCTGACCCGCATCGACTCCCGCACGGGCTTCCCGTACGACACCTCCGCCCACTTCCTCTGGATCGGTGAGCGCACCCGCGAACTGGACCACGCCCACGTCGACTTCCTCTCGCGGGTCCGCAACCCGATTGGTGTGAAGCTGGGGCCGGGCACCAGCGGCGACGACGCGCTGCGCCTGATCGACAAGCTGGACCCGGACCGCGAACCCGGCCGCCTGACCTTCATCACCCGGATGGGCGCCGGCAACATCCGCGAGAAGCTGCCCCCGATCGTGGAGCGGGTCACCGCGTCCGGCGCCCAGGTCCTCTGGGTCACCGATCCGATGCACGGCAACACGGTCACCTCGCCGAACGGCTACAAGACCCGCAACTTCGACGACGTCATTGATGAGGTGCGCGGCTTCTTCGAGGTCCACCACACGCTCGGCACGGTCCCCGGCGGGCTGCATGTCGAAATGACCGGCGACGACGTGGCCGAGTGCCTCGGCGGGGCCGATCCGGTGGACCAGGAGTCCTTCCTGGACCGTTACGAATCGGTCTGCGATCCGCGCCTGAACCACATGCAGTCCCTTGAGATGGCCTTCCTGGTGGCCGGGGCCCTGGCCAAACGCTAAGGAACGGTCCGGGCACCAGAAAGCTCCGCCCGGCTGGTTTCAGCCGGGCGGAGCTGTTTAACGCTGAGCCTGATCAACGCGCCTGATCAACGCGGAGGCGGCTTGACGCTGACCTGCTGGACGCCGGGCCCCACGCGGTCAGACCACGGTCAGGGTGATCACGGAGCCTTCCGGAACCTTCTTGTTCACGGGGTCCTGGTAGCGGACCGTGCCGAAGAACCCGCCCAGGATATCCTCCACTTCGACCTTAAACCCCAGGTCCTCGAGTGCCTTGCGGGCCTCGTCGACCTGCTTGCCGACGAAGCTCGGAACGTCAACGAGCCTCGGCCCCTTGGACACGGTCAGGGTCACCGCGCCGCCCCGGGTGAGGTTGCCGGAGGCCGGGTCCTGCGCCACTACGGAGCCCTTGGGCACGGTCCGGTCAAAGACGGTTTCCGGCGAGATCACGGCCTTCAGACCGGCGGCTTCGATGGCCTTGACCGCGTCCCCCTGCTCCTGGCCCCGCACGTCCGGCACCGGAAGGGGCTGCGGGCCCTTGGACACGGTGAGGTCCACCGGGGTGCCGTGCCGGACCGGATTGCCGCTGCGGGGTGCCTGCGCCAGGACGGTGCCGGCAGGCTCGGATTCGTCAAAGGTCTCGGTGATCTGTCCGAGGGCCATGCCCGCGCCGTTGAGGGCGGTCTTGGCCTCGTCGAGGGACGTCCCGACCAGCTCCGGCAGCGGGAACAGCTCGGGGCCCTTGGAGACCGCGAGGGACACCGGCTGGAACTTCCGGATGACTTCCCCGGCTGCGGGTTCGGATCCGACCACCAGCCCGGGGGCGACGTCGTCGTGGAACACGTCCTGGATGGTGGACTGGAAGCCGGCCGTGCGGAGCAGCTGTTGGGCCTCGGCCACCGTCTTGTTCTCGACCTCCGGAATCGTGCCGGGGGAGCCCGGCCCCATGCCGAAGAACCAGCCGGCTCCACCGGCCAGTAGCGCCGCGACGACCAGGACCAGCACCCAGAGCAGTCCCCGCCGCCGGGAATTCCCCTCGCGCAGGCTCCGGACCGGCGTGGCCGCGGCACGCTGCCGTGCCTTCTCCTCGTCGCGGTCGTGTTTGCGCTGCGCCCGCTTGCTGGCAGGGACCGCCGAGTCGTCTGTGTCGTCGTGGCCGTAGTAGCTGTCGTGGTTGTCGTGGTTCACGTCGTCGGGGGCGGACAGCGGGCCGTAGCCGGGGTGCCGCGGGGCCGCGGACATCACCGTGGTCGGGTTGCTGCTGCGGGCGATGAACTCCGTGGGCTGCTGCCGTCCGCCGATGACTTCGGTGGCGCCGTCGCCCTCGCGCGGATCAGGCGAGCCGCCTGGGCGCGGATCAGGCGAGCCGCCCGGGCGCCGGGCCGGCGGACCCGGCGGGGGCGGCGGGGGCGGCACGGCCGGCATCGCCGGACGCGCCGCAGGGGGCTGGAGGTCGAGTTCGGCGTCGCTGAGGTTCCTCCGGATGTGCCGGAGCTCGGAGAGCAGGGCGTACCCGTCGACGGGGCGTTTGTCCGGGTCGTTGGCCGTGCACCACTGCACGAGTTCGTCGATTTCGGCGGCGAGTCCGGGCACCAGCACGGAGGGGGCGCCGACGGAGGAGTTGACGTGCTGGTAGGCGACCTGGATGGGGACCTCGCCGTCGAACGGCTGGCGGCCGGTGATCATCTCATAGAGCATGATCCCGACCGAGTAGATGTCACTGCGTGCATCGGCCTGCCGGCCCAGCACGAGTTCGGGGGAGAGGTACGCCACGGTGCCGATCAGCGCGCCGGTACTGGTCGACGTCGAAATGGCACGTGCCAGCCCGAAGTCGCCGAGCTTGATCCGCCCGTCGTCGGCGATCAGCACGTTCTCGGGTTTGATGTCCCGGTGGATGAGGCCCGCTTCGTGGGCCGCGCCCAGGCCTTCGACGACGGGGTCGATCAGCGCCAGGGCCAGGCGGGGCGGAAGTGCGCCTTTTTCCTTGAGCACGTCGCGCAGCGTGTGGCCCTTGATGTACTCCATCACCAGGTAGGCCACCCGGTCATCCTCGCCCTGGTCCAGCACGCCCACAACGTGCGGGTGCGACAGCCGGGCGGCGGCCTTGGCCTCACGGCCCAGCCGGTCGAGGAACTGCGGGTCGCCGGCCATGTGGGGGTGCAGCACCTTCAGCGCCACATCGCGCTCCAGCCGGCGGTCGGTGGCCACGTACACCGTGGACATGCCGCCGCTGGCGAGCCTGGACTGAATCAGGTAGCGGCCATCCACCAGGGTGCCAACGAGAGGGTCCGACGAATAATCCTGCACTATACGATCCTAATCGCTGCACGGAAACGGGCCCGAATCAACATGCGATCCGGGCCCGTATCGTTATCCTTCGGGGCTTGGCAGTGCCTTGGCCGTGCCCTGGCCGTGCCTGGGCCGGAGGCTGGCGCCGCGGCCGTTGTTGCCCTGGATTCCTAGCCGAAGTTCTTCTGGTGTGCCTTGATGGACTCGACGTAGCGCTTGGTGTCCTCGTACATGCCGTATTTGCTGACCGAGTACTGGCCCTGGTAGTAACCGGCGATGGCACTGTCCTGGTCCGGGCTGGTGCGGATCAGCTGGCGGATGATCGCGACGCCGGCCGTGACGTTGTCGTACGGGTCCAACAGGTTCAGCTGGCGGCCCACGAGGTCCGAAGCCCACTCGCCCGAGGAGGGGATGACCTGCATGGTTCCGATCGCGTTGGCCGGGGAGACCGAGCGGTGGTCGAAGCTGGATTCCTGGAACGCGAAGGCCAGGGCGAGTGACGGGTCGACGCCCATGCGGCGGGCGGTGTCGGCGATGATGGTCTTCATCTGTTCGCGGCTGGGCACCGGCGAGGCGTTCAGCAGGGCCTTGTTCTGGTTGGCGGAGCTGACGACGGCAGCCGGATACGTGTAGCCGAGGAAGGTGCTCGGGACGAGCGGGGTGACCGTGGCAGCGGGCGGAGTGGCAGCCGGGGCGAGGGACGCGCCCGTTAGCGCCAGCTTCTGGCCGGGGTAGATGATGCTGGACATGGTCAGGCGGTTGGCGGACAGGATGTCGGCGAGCTTGACGCCGTTCCTGGCGGCGATGCCGGAGAGGGTGTCGCCGGACTTGATGGTGTAGGAACCCGAGGCCGGAGCCGGAGCCGGTGTCGCGGCCGGCGCCACCGGGGCGGGGGCAGCCGGGGCCGGGGCGGGTGCCGACGGGGCCGGTGCCGCGGCGCCGCCGCCGATCTTGATCTGCTGGCCGGGGTAGATGATGGAGCCCAGGTTGAGCCCGTTCCAGCCGAAGACCTCGGAGAGCTTGACGCCGTGGCGGGCTGCGATGGCGCCGAGGGTGTCGCCCGACTTCACGGTGTAGACGCTGCCGGCGGCAGCGGCGGCGGGAGCCGCCGGCTCCGGCTCCGGCGCCGGGGACGAGCCGGCGAGCCTGATCTTCTGGCCGGGGTAGATCAGGGTGTTCGCCTGCAGCCCGTTCAATTCCAGGATGGCGTCGGTGTCCAGACCAAACTTGCCGGCGATTCCGCTGATCGTGTCACCGCGGGCAATCGTGTACTCCTCGGGGACGGAGACCTGGGCGGGCCGGAACGCGGACGGCACAGCCGCCGGCACCGAATTGGCAGGGATCAACGCCGAACCCAGCGAGCGGGCGGTCTGTCCCTGGGCCTGTGCCTGCATGGCCGCGGCGAGGGTGGCCGGGATGGCGCGGGTGCGGGATTCGGCCGCAGCCGGCTGGGCCATCGCCAGTGAAGAAAGAACGACGGCCGGGAGGGCAGCCGTCGTGGCCGCAATCATCGGCAGGCTGGACCGCGTGGCGGGCTTTGGCGAACGTGACGTCGTCATGGGAAAGGTCCTCTTCTCAGCGGCGAACGCTGCGGGTCTGGCCGGCAATACTGGTGTTACCAGTGTGACTCAAGTTATACCTGTTACAAATGTGATCCATGTGAATCTCTCATGATTTGGGAATTAGCACAAGAACTGTTTGACATTCCGCAAACAACTGTTTGCGGAGTGTCGGTCCGGGAGGCGCCGCGGAAAGAAGCCGCAGCCGCGGCAGCCGGCATTTGAAAAAAAGCCGCAGCCGGGGCAGCCGGCATTTAATCGGCGGGCGTCGACTAGGCGCAGAGCCCGCCGGCATGGCAATCTTGATCCGTGAGTAATGTAGAAAGCCTTGTGGGCGAATGGCTGCCCCTGCCCGATGTCGCACAGCTTCTGAACGTTTCGATTACGAAGGTCCATGCCCTCCTTGACGAGCGCGCGCTGGCGGCACTGCGGGTCGGTGAACGCCGGATCCGTTGCGTTCCTGCCGACTTCATCCAGGACGGCCACGCCGTGGAAAGCCTCAAGGGAACGATTGTGGTCCTCGCGGACGCCGGCTATTCCGACGAGGAACTCATTACCTGGTTGTTTACGCCGGATGAATCGCTGCGCGGCCGTCCGATCGATGCCCTCCGCGAGGGGCGCAAAACGGAAATCCGGCGCCGGGCGCAGTCCTTGGCCTGGTAGCACCGAAGTACGCTCCGGTCTTTAACTACTGCAGGCCCTGCACCTCACATGTGAGGTGCAGGGCCTGCAGTAGTTAATGCCGGAGTTAATGCCGGAGTCAATGCCGGCGTGGAGTGCCGCCGGGGCTGCGGCTCAGGCCGCGCGGCTGACCGTGGCCTCGGCCAGCTTCCGCAGCGCCGTCTTGGGCAGTTCGTCCAGCGGCAGCAGATCCAGGGCAGCGAAAGCCGCCCGGCCAAATTCCTCGATCAGCACCTCCGTGGCCTGGAGTGCGCCGCAGTCCGCGATGATGCGGCGGATTTCATCCACGTCGGCGTCGCCCAGCCCCGGGCTGCCGAGTTTCGCGTCGATGAACTCGGACTCGGCAGGGCCGGCCAGGTCCAGGGCAAAGGCGATCAGCACGGTCCGCTTGCCTTCACGCAGATCGTCTCCTGCAGGCTTTCCGGTGGTGACCGGATCGCCGAAGACGCCCAGAACGTCGTCGCGGAGCTGGAAGGCCTCGCCCAACGGAAGGGCGAAGGCCGAGTAGCCACGCAGCAGCTCGTCGCGGGCTCCGGCCAGGGCGCCGCCCAGGGCCAGCGGATGCTCGGTGGAGTACTTGGCCGATTTGAAACGGATGATGGACTGGGCGCGGCTGACTGCTCCGGCCCGGTCCCGCCGGGGTCCGGCAACCTCCTCGAGGATGTCGAGGTACTGGCCCGCCATGACCTCGGCGCGCATTAGATTGAAGATCAGCCGTGCCCGGCTCCCGGAGGCTGCGCTCTCCCCGATCTCGGTAAAGGACTCCTCGCTGAACGACAGGCACAGGTCACCGGTCAGGATGGCGGCGGCGTGTCCGAACCGTTCCCTGTCAAGTGCCCAGCCCTGCGTCTCGTGCAGGTCGCTGAAGCGCCGGTGCACGCTGGGGCCGCCCCTGCGGGTATCAGA
Source organism: Pseudarthrobacter oxydans (assembly GCF_030812335.1). Classification (GTDB taxonomy): domain Bacteria; phylum Actinomycetota; class Actinomycetes; order Actinomycetales; family Micrococcaceae; genus Arthrobacter; species Arthrobacter oxydans_B. The sequence continues at coordinate 184,981 of NZ_JAUSSN010000007.1, read as the reverse complement.
GCGGTCAATGATGTCGTCGTGGATCAGGGCAGCTGCCTGGAACAGCTCCAGCGCGGAGCCCGCCGTCACGATCTCGTTGGCTCCCGCTCCGCCGCCGGCGCCGCGCCAGCCCCAGTAGCACATCAGTGCCCGGAGGCGCTTGCCACCGGTGACGAGGTTCGAGATGGATCCCATCAGCGGATCGATGTCCGGGGAGATCGAGGACATCACCGCCTGGCGGCTGGCCAGGAAATCGGTGAGTTTTCCGGCGACGGCGGCCACATAGGCCGCTTGTTCCAGGCGCAGCTGCTCCGCGAGGGTCACTTGACGGACTCGGCGGCGACGTTCGCACCGATGGTGAAGGTGGAGACCCCGGCGGTTTCCAGCACCGAAATGTTGACCGTTTCGGTCTCGCCGCGGAGGAAGTCCTTGGACGGTACCGCCCCGACAGTTTCCCCCGGAACCGCCTTGAAGCCCTGGGCTTCCAGTTCCTTCGTGTAGAAGGCAAGCACCTCGGCCGACGGCGCGGAGATGCTGCCGACGAGGGCCACCGTGGCGGGCTCCGTGGTCTTGTCAAAGCTGCTGGAGACGACCTTCGCTGCGGGCATCACCGGCAGGAGCGTTTCCGGGAACCCGGGAACCATTGCGCCGACGGTGGCCGATGTCCCGGGTGCAGCGGAGGGGCTGGCCGGCGCGGTCGTGGTGGGCTGGGCCGCGGACGGCGCAGCCGAGACCAACGAGGAGCCCGAGGCAGCGGCCCCGGGGTTGGCGGGGGTGCATGCCGCCAGGGCCATCAGCGTGCCCGCCGCCAAAACGGCTGCCGCGGCACGCTTGCGCTGTCCAAATACCTTCACAGGGACTTTCCTCCTGGTGTTGACGCCGGATTCAGCCTCCAGTTTAGTCAGTCCCGGGGCATAGGATTGAAGTTGTGGGGGCGGACGAGGATAAACAGCAGCGGGAGCAGTCTCCCCAGGGCGCAGCCAGGCGGCCCAGCGAAGCGGAAATGCGGGAGCTCCGGCGGAGCAGCATCATGCACGTCGACATGGACGCGTTCTTTGTGTCCGTGGAGCTGCGCAGCCGTCCGGCGCTCGTGGGCAGGCCCGTCATCGTGGGCTACCCCGCGGACCGGTCCGTCGTGCTCTCCGCCTCCTACGAAGCCCGGAAATTCGGCGTCAAATCCGCCATGCCGATGGTGGTGGCCATGCGGATGTGTCCCTCTGCCGTCGTCATCGAGCCCCGGCACAAGCTGTACTACGAGGTCTCCGGCCAGATTATGGAGATTTTCGGGTCCATCACCGAACTGGTGGAGCCGCTCAGCGTAGACGAGGCCTTCCTCGACGTCGGGGGAGCGATCCGCCGGCTGGGCCCGCCCCGCGCGATCGGCGAACTCATCCGCACCCGGGTCCGCAGTGAACTGGGCATCACCGCGTCCGTGGGGATAGCCGCCAGCAAGTTCGTGGCGAAGATTGCCTCCACCCGGTGCAAACCCAACGGGCTGCTGCTCATCGGTCCGGAGGAGACCGTCCCGTACCTGCACAGCCTTCCGGTCAGTGCCCTCTGGGGCGTCGGCGCCAAAACGGTGGAGGTGCTGTCCCGGATGGGCATCCGCACCGTCGCCGACGTCGCGGCCTCCCCGCTCCCGTCCCTCCGGAAGGTGCTCGGTGCTTCCGGGGAACACGTTTACCGGCTGTCGTGGGGAATTGACCCCCGCCCGGTGACCCCCGTCCGGCTCGAGAAAAGCATTGGCGCGGAAGAGACCTTCGCGGTGGACACTGCCGACGAGGCCCTGCTGCACCGGGAACTGCTTCGCCTGTCGCACCGCACGGCGGAGCGGCTCCGCGGTGCCGGCATGCATGCCCGTACCGTGGCCCTCAAGCTGCGCTATGCGGACTTCTCCACGATCACCCGCAGCCGCACTGTCAGCACCCCGATCGACAGCGCCCAACTGCTGTACGCTGTCGCCGTCCAGCTCCTGGAGTCGGTCGGTGACCGCCCCATGACCGTGCGGCTCGTGGGCATCCGCGCTGAACAGCTCGAAGAGGCCGCGCAAGCGCCCCTTCAGCTCAGCCTTGACCGCCGGGACGACAACTGGCGCGCCGCGGAGCAGGTCCTGGACCAGGTGACCAGGAAATTTGGCACGAAATCCGTGCTTCCGGCCAGGCTCCTGGACCCCGGGAGCAATTCAGGCTGATCCCGGGTTGTCAATCACGCACTTCTTGAAGTCAAGGGGACGTTTGGCATCTTTCAGAACAGGGCGCGACAAACTATCCTTATTTATACGTAAGTTTGGAACGACTGGAATGAGCGTTCGGACTAATGCAGGACCAGCTGAACACCCCGGAAGGGGTCGTGGAGAACCCCATTCGAACAACGGCGGCGATTGGGAACCACGCGGGGATCCCGCACGTTGTGGGTTTAGGGACACTGGCCGCGTCAGTCTGGACGTCGGCCGATTTAAGGAGGTCGTGATGCCGCTCTCGGAGCACGAACAGAAGTTGCTGGAGCAACTTGAGAAGCAGCTGCATGAGGACGACCCAAAGTTCGCCAGCTCGATGGGCTCGGACGCGGGACGTTCATGGTCAACCCGCCATTTGGTGATCGGCGTCCTGGCCACATTGGCCGGCGTCGTGCTCCTGCTCTTTGGCGTGACGATCCAAAACATCTTCGTTGGAGTCTTAGGCTTTGTGGTCATGGGGGCCGGTGTCTACTACGCCACCATGCGCGGTGCTGCTGCCGGCAAGGCCAAAGCCTCTGGTGCGGCCCGGAAGTCCGGGAAGCCCAGGAGTTCGTTCATGAGCAATCTTGAGGAACGCTGGGACGAGAGGCACCGCGGGGAACCCTAAGCCCCGGCCCGGTTCACCGAACCTCCAGTCCGTTCTCCACTTTCCACCACAGGGAAACCCTAGGTGGCATAGAAGACCCGCCCCGGCGGGTCTTTTGTCGTTAACCCGGGTTAGTCATGCCCGGACAGGGCCAGGAGCGGCGGTGCGCGCCGGATGCCGCGGCTCCGTCCGGCAGATTCCCTCCACTTACCCTCCACTGCGCCCCACCGGCCCCGATTCCCAGCCATTACGGAGAAGAAAGAGGCCATCGCCCCACGAATTGACACCGAATCGTTCGGCGTGTCGTTGACTGGGGAGGGATGTGGAGTAATGTGGAGGACGTAAGAGGGTAGTGGCAGCACAGGGGACGTTGGGCTTCCTACGATCAGACAGGCGGTGGGCCGTGTTTCTCGGCACACATTCGCCGCGTCTGGACGAAAAGGGTCGAATCATCCTTCCCGCGAAGTTCCGTGAGGAGCTTGCCGGGGGACTGGTCCTCACAAGGGGCCAGGAACGCTGCATCTACGTCTTCAGTGAGGCGGAATTCGGCCGGGTTCACGAGCAAATGCGGGAGGCCCCAATCTCCAGCAAGCAGGCTCGTGACTACATCCGTGTTTTCCTCTCTGGAGCCTCCGACGAGGTACCTGACAAGCAGGGGCGCGTGACGATTCCGCCGGCGCTCCGGGAGTACGCAGGGCTCGGCAGGGAACTCGCCGTTATTGGTGCAGGAACCCGCGCTGAGATTTGGGACGCCCAGGCCTGGAACGAGTACCTCGCCGAAAAGGAAACGGCCTTCTCGGAGACCGACGACGCAATACCGGGGATTCTCTGAATCCCCACAGAAACCAGGCGGCACTGCACGATTCTTGACCGAGATCTCCAGCCGCCCATCCGGTTGTTTTCCTGGCTCACTTCCCCGGAGCCAGGCAGACGCAGGGTAGGCGCGGATGGGGATCTGGATTAAGAAGCGGCACGCCCAGCCAGCACCGCACTCCAGAAACCAGCCGGACAAACGAAAGGACGCAGGCATGACGGACCATGACCAGTCGAAGCCCACGTCCGAACGCCATGTACCGGTCCTCAAGGACCGGTGCATCAATTTGTTGGCACCAGGGATCGAGGCGGCGCGCAGCCGCGGCGAGACCCCCGTGGTCATCGACGCCACCCTGGGCATGGGCGGCCACGCCGAGGCCATGCTGCAGCGCTTTCCGGACCTGCACCTGATCGGCATCGACCGTGACGAGGAAGCCCTGGCCCTCGCGGGGGAGCGCCTCCAGCCCTTCGCCGGCCGGATTGACCTCGTGCACGCTGTGTACGACGAAATCCCCGACATCCTTGCGGACCTCGGCTTCGCGGAAGTCCACGGGGTCCTGATGGACCTCGGCGTCTCCTCGCTCCAGCTGGACGAACGGGAACGCGGGTTCGCGTACTCCTTCGACGCCCCGCTGGACATGCGCATGGACACGAGCCGCGGCCAGACCGCCGCGGACGTCGTCAACAACTACAGCGAAGAGGACCTGGTCCGGATCATCCGGAAATGGGGCGAGGAGAAGTTCGCCGGCCGCATCGCCAACCGGATCGTCACGGCCCGCGCCGTGAAGCCTTTCACGACAACTGGGGAGCTCGTCGAGCAGATCCGTGATGTTGTCCCCTCCGGCGCCGCAAAAACGGGCGGACATCCGGCCAAGCGCACCTTCCAGGCGCTCCGGATCGAGGTCAACGAAGAACTCGATGTCCTGGAACGCGCCGTCCCCGCGGCCATCAACGCCATCGCCGTCGGCGGCCGCGTGGTCGTCATGTCCTATCACTCGCTGGAAGACAAGATCGTCAAGGGGTTCTTCCAGGCAGGATCCAAATCCTCCGCACCGCTCGGCTTCCCCGTGGAACTCGAAGAGCACAAGGCCGAGCTGAAAACCCTGACGAAGGGCACCGAAGTGCCCACCGCCGCCGAAATCGCCGAGAATCCACGCGCCGCGTCCGCCAGACTCCGCGCCGTGGAACGCATCAAAGCCAGGAGGGCCGCATGAGTACCGCCGCTGTCAACAGATTCCCCGTTGCCACAGGCGCGACGGCCCACGCCCTGCCCGGGATCACTCCCGGCACCGGCCCCGCCCGGAAGGCGCGCACCCCGCTCTCCCTGGTCCGGTCAACCCCGCAGAAGCGCCGCGCCCCGTTCGTTGTGCTCTGCTTTGGCCTCCTGGCCGTGGCGCTGATGGCGGTCCTGGTCCTCAATATTTCCGTGTCCACCGCGCAGTACCAGCTGGTGCAGCTGCGGAGCGAGCAATCCACGCTGACGAAACAGAACCAGGACCTGACCCAGCAGGTGCAGAACTTTGACGCCCCGCAGAACCTGGCTGCCAAGGCCACCGAGCTTGGCATGGTGGCTTCCACCGCCAAAGGCCAGATCGACCTTTCCACCCTGACCGTCACCGGAAAGGCCAAGCCCGCGGTGAAGGGCGACGCCCCCGGCGCCGTCATTGCCGCCCCCGCTGTGGCCGGACAACTCAGCGTCGTGCCGCCGGCCACCGTGAAGGAGCCGCTCGCGAATCGCAAACCCGCAGCGGCCCCTGCCGCCAAACCGGCTGCCGCTGCCGCCAAACCGGCCGCCGAGGCCGTGCCGGTCCCGCCGGCAAAACCGGCAGTCGAACTCCACGGAGGCTCCGTTCCCGCCCCCGCGCAGAAGGTGCCGGGACAGTAACGCAGGACGGACCACCAGCCAGGCAATCAGCAAGGAAACATCGTGGCCCAGAACACCGGCAAGGCACGCAAAGCGAAAGCGCCGAGCGCGACCCGGCGGCTCCGGCTGGGCCTTGGCGTCATGCTGACGCTCCTGCTCGTCGTCGGCGGAAAACTCTTCCTGGTCCAGGGCCTCGACGTCGGCGGCATGGCCGAGGCCGCCCTGCAGAACAGGCTCACCCCCATCGAACTGCCCGCCGAGCGCGGCAGCATCCTGGATGCCAACGGCACAGTCCTGGCCAGCAGCGTGATCCGCTATAACCTCGTTGTCGACCAGACCGTTAACACCAAGACCGAGGAGTTCCGCCGGCTGGAGCCGGTGGACGGCAAGGAAGAGCTCGTCAAGGTCTCCCGGGACCAGGGCATCAACGAACTCGCAGCCGTGCTGGGAATGGCCAAGGACACCCTGAAGGACGCACTGACGGGGGACCAGCGCTACTACATCGTGGCCAAGGACCTGAAGCCCGACGTCGAGGACCGCATCGCCAAGCTCCAGATCCCCGGCATCGTCACCGAAGGCACCAGCAAGCGGGTGTACCCCAACGGCTCGGTGGCCGGCGGGATTGTTGGCTTCCTCAAGGACGGCACCACCGGCCAGGCCGGCCTCGAACAGACCCAGGACGAGATCCTCCGGGGAACCGCGGGCAAGCGGCTCTTCGAAATCGGCGCCGACGGGCTGCGCATCCCGGTCGGAGTCGACCAGCTGACCCCGGCCGTCAACGGCAAGGACATCAAGCTCACCCTGAACGCGGACCTCCAGTACTTCGCCCAGCAGGCCATCCAGAGCCAGCGCGACAAGCTCAGCGCCGAGTGGGGCGTGGTGATCGTCCAGGACATCAAGACCGGCGACATCATCGCCATGGCGGACACCAACTCGCCGGACCCCAACGACCCGGGCAAGTCCGATGCCCAGGACCGCGGCGTCCGTGCCGTCACCGCGGCCTACGAACCCGGATCGGTGCAAAAAATGATCACGGCCGCCGCCCTGATCGAGGAAGGCAAGTCCTTCCCGCTGGACAAGTTCACCATCCCGTCCTCGTACACCGTGGACGGGCAGACGTTCAGCGACTCCTTCGCGCACGGCACCGAGGAACGGACCCTGGCCGGCATCCTGGGCTGGTCGATGAACACCGGCACGGTCATGGCCGGGGAGCGGCTCAGCAAGGAGCAGCGCTACGACTGGCTGAAGAAGTTCGGCATCGGCGAAGCGCCGGACATCGGACTGCCTGCCGAGGCCACGGGCATCCTGACCCCCCACGAGCAGTGGGACGGCCGCCAGGAGTACACCGTGCTGTTCGGCCAGGGCGTCTCGCAGTCCACGCTCCAGACCGTCCGGGCCTTTCAGAGCGTCGGAAACAACGGGGTGATGCTCCAGCCGCGGCTGATCGACAGCTACATCAACCCGGACGGCACTGAGGAGAAGGTTCCGGCGCAGCCGTCGCGGGAGATCGTCACTCCGGACACCGCCCGGCAGGTGCGGGACATCCTCGAGAGCGCCGTCACGGAGGGCCAGATCAAGGAGGCCGGCCTGGACGGCTACCGGGTCGGGGCGAAGACCGGCACCTCGCAGTCCCCGTGCGACGACGGCACCGCCGGCTTCTGCGGCTTCACGGCGTCGATGGTGGGGATGGCGCCGATGGACGATCCGCGGTTTATTGTTGAAGTGGTCCTGCAACGGCCCAAGGGCGATATCTACGGCATCTCGAACGGACCGGTGTTCCGGTCCGTGATGAGCCAGGCGCTGCGGACGTACAACGTCCCGCCGTCCACCGGTGAACCCGTCCGGCTGCCGCAGTTCGTCAAGTAGCACCCGCGCTGGAACCAGCACCACGCACGTCCGCCACCAACCTGTACCGGGAATACTGAGCCTGCGGGCCGGAGCAATCCTCCATGCGCAGCGCCAGATCCATCAGCACCACCAACGGAGATCCACGTGTCAGACCAGAATGCCCCCGGCGCTTCCGCCGCGCCGTCCGGCCCGGGCTCCACCCCGGGCTTCCGGCCCACTGCGGTAGCTGCCGTGCCGCTGGCCACCATCGGCGAGGCAATCGGCGTCGTGGTCCCCGGGGCGTCCGGCTCCGTCCCGGTCACCGGGATCTCCCTGAATTCCCGCACCGTCGAGCCCGGCGACCTCTACGTGGCCCTGCCCGGAGCGAGCCGGCACGGCGCCGACTTCGTCTCGCAGGCCGTGGCGGCCGGAGCGGCCGCCGTGCTGACGGACGACGCCGGTGCGCGCCTGCTGGCGTTCTCCCACGACATCGCCGTGCCGGTGCTGCTGGCCGGGGAACCCCGCAGCCTCGTGGGCCGGCTCTCCGCCCTGATCTACCGGAGCCGGCCGCAGGACGGGCCCGCTCCGGCCCTCTACGGCGTCACGGGCACCAACGGCAAGACCACCACGACCTACTTCATCAACGCCCTGCTGCAGGCCCTCGGGCAGAAGACAGGACTGATCGGCACCATCGAGATCCTGGCCGGCGGGGAGCCGATCCCCAGCCTCCTCACCACCCCGGAGTCCACCGACGTCCACGCGCTGCTGGCCCTGATGCGCGAACGCGGCCTCGACGCGGCCTCGATGGAGGTCTCCTCACACGCGATCTCCTTCCACCGCGTGGACGGCGTCGAGTTCGACGTCGCCGGCTTCACCAACCTGACCCAGGACCACCTCGACCTGCACGGCAGCATGGAGGAGTACTTCCAGACCAAGGCCCGGCTCTTCACCCCCGGGCGGGCCCGCCGCGCCGTCGTGACCGTCGATGACGACTGGGGCGTGCAGCTCGCCGCCTCCGCCGGCATCCCGGTGACGACCCTGGCCACGCACGTCACCGGCGGCGGGACAAGTCTGCCCGCGGCCGCGGACTGGGCGGTCCTCCAGCCGGCCCCGCGCGGACTCGGCACGGTCTTCACCCTCCGCCACCGCGACGGCACCGAGCTGCGCGTCCACACCGGGCTGCCCGGAAGCTTCAATGTGGCCAACGCCGCGCTGGCAACCGTCATGGTGCTCGCGGGCGGACACGATGCCGCTGCGGTCCAGGCCGCCCTCGACACCGGCGACCCCTTCACCGTCGCCGTCCCCGGCCGCATGCAGCTCGTCTCCACCGCCCCCGCCGCGGTGGTCGATTTTGCGCACAACCCCGATGCCCTGGCCCGCGCACTGGAGGCCGTCCGCTCCCCGGAGCCGGGGTCCCGGGTGATCATCGTCTTTGGCGCCACCGGACAGCGGGACCAGGGGAAGCGCCCCGCCATGGGTGCCATCGCCGCCCGCCTGGCCGACATCGTCATCGTCAGCGACGACGACCCGCACGACGAGGACGCCGCGGAGATCCGCGCCGACGTCCTGGTGGGCGCGGTCGAGGCCAAGGAGCACGAGGGCCTGGACTGCAGCATCATGGAGGTTTTCCCCCGCGACGCCGCCATCCGAAAGGCCGTGGAACTCGCGGAGCCGGCCGACACCATCCTCGTCGCAGGACGGGGCCACGAAATTTGGCAGGAAGTCAAGGGCGTCAACCTCGCCCTTGACGACAGGGTGGAGCTCCGCTCTGCCTTGACAGCCCGGGGATTCACCGTTCTCGAAGACCACCGGATAGAGTCCTAAACCGAGATGATTGCATTTACCGCGGCGGAAATCGCCGACATAACCAACGGCCGGCTGGCCGCCGAACCGGGGACCACCCCCGGCTCCGTGGTCACCGACTCCCGGGAAGCCACCCCGGGTTCCCTCTACGTGGCCAAGCCGGGCGAGACGGCCGACGGCCACGACTTCGTCGGGGCTGCCTTCGACCGCGGCGCCGTGCTGGCCCTGGTCGAGCAGGACGTCGCCGACCCCGCCGGCCGCAACTACCCCGCCGTCGTGGTCCAGGACGCGGTCCTCGCGATGGGCGCCCTGGCCGCGGAAACGGTCCGGCGGATCCGCGCGAGCCGCGCGGCCGACGGCGAGCCGCTGACCGTGATTGGCATCACCGGATCCGCCGGCAAGACCACGACCAAGGACCTGCTGGCCGGGATCCTGGCCGCGGAAGGCAACACGGTTGCCCCGCAGGGTTCCTACAACGGCGAAGTCGGGGTCCCGCTCACCGTCTTCATGGCCGGGGTCGACACCCGTTACCTCGTGATCGAGATGGGCGCCACAGGCGTCGGACACATCAGCTACCTCGCCGAGATGGTCCGACCCGACATCGGGGTGGTCCTTGGCGTCGGCACGGCCCACGCCGGTGAATTCGGCGGCGTGGACAACATCGCCCTCGCCAAGGGCGAGCTCGTCGAAGCCCTGCCGGCCACCGGCACCGCCGTCCTCAACCTGGACGACGCCCGCGTCGCCGCCATGGCCGCGCGCACCCGGGCCACCGTGCTCGGCTTCACCGCCCAGCCGACCCGCGACGGCCTGACGGCCGCGGTCCGTGCCGAAGGCCTCGAGCTGACGGCCGGCGGCAGCCCCGAATTCGACCTTTTCCTGCCGGGTGAAAACTCCGGGCACCACGTCGCGGCCCGCCTGATCGGCGCCCACCACATCGCCAACCTGCTGGCAGCCGCGGCGGCGGCCCACGCCGCCGGTGTCCCCGCCGCACGCATCGCCGCCTCGCTGAGCGCCCAGACCGCCGCCAGCCGGTGGCGGATGGAACGCACCGAACGGCCCGACGGCGTCACCGTCATCAACGACGCGTACAACGCCAACCCGGAATCCATGCGCGCCGCGCTGCGCACCCTCGCCGACCTCGGCCGGGGCCGCCGCACCTGGGCCGTGCTCGGGGCCATGCTGGAACTGGGCCCCGACTCCATCCGTGAACACATGGCGGTGGGCACCCAGGTGGTCCGGCTCAACATCTCCCGGCTCGTCGTCGTCGGACGCGAGGCCCGGTCGCTGTATGTCTCAGCCGTCAACGAGGGGTCCTGGGGCGACGAATGCGTCTTCGCCGAGACCCCGGAGGAGGCCTACGAGCTGCTGCAGGCCGCGCTGGAACCCGGTGACCTGGTGCTCTTTAAGTCCTCCAACAGCATCGGACTGCGCCACCTGGGCGATCGGATAGCATTACCCCCACAGACCCCCGGGGCCCCTGCCGGTCCCGCTGAGGGAAGGGCTGCCGGAAACGCAGCCGGACACGCTGCCGGAACCGCCACTGAAGGGAGTGCGCTGCTGTGATTGCACTGCTGATGGGCTCTGGACTGGCCTTGCTGTTCGCCTTTCTGGGCACCCCGCTCTTTATCCGTTTCCTGGTCCGCAAGAGCTACGGACAATTCATCCGGGATGACGGACCCACCACGCACCACACCAAGCGCGGCACCCCCACCATGGGTGGGACAATCGTGGTCCTGGCGGTGCTCGCCAGTTACGGCATCACGCACGGCGTGATGTGGATGATCAACCCGGCATCCCCGGGCCCGTCCGCCTCGGCCATGCTGCTGTTGTTCCTCATGGTCGGCATGGGGCTGGTCGGCTTCCTGGATGACTTCATCAAGATCTCCAAGCAGCGAAGCCTGGGCCTGAACGCGAAGGCCAAGCTGTTCCTGCAGGCCGCCGTCGGCATCATCTTCGCGGTCCTGGCCCTGCAGTTCCCGGACGAGAACGGTGTGACCCCCGCGTCCTACCAGATCTCCCTGGTCCGCGACATCCCGTGGCTGAACCTGGCCTTCGCCGGCACCCTGATCGGCGCCATCCTCTTCGTGCTGTGGTCGAACCTGATCATCACCGCCGCCACCAACGGCGTGAACCTCACGGACGGCCTCGACGGCCTCGCCGCCGGCGCCTCCATCATGGTCTTCGGCGCCTACACGCTGATGGGGATCTGGCAGAGCAACCAGTCCTGCGGCTCGCCCCGGCAGGCCGGCGCCGGCTGCTACACCGTCCGCGACCCGCTGGACCTGGCCCTGCTCGCCGCCATCCTCAGCGCGGCGCTGGTCGGCTTCCTGTGGTGGAACACCTCACCGGCCAAAATCTTCATGGGCGACACCGGGTCGCTGGCCATCGGCGGCGCCGTCGCCGGCTTCGCCATCCTGTCCCGGACCGAGCTGCTGCTCGCCTTCATCGGCGGCCTCTTCGTCCTGATCACCCTCTCGGTGATCATCCAGGTCGGCTACTTCAAGATCACCAAGGGCAAACGTTTCTTCAAGATGGCCCCGCTCCAGCACCACTTTGAACTCAAAGGCTGGGCCGAGGTCACCGTCGTCGTCCGGTTCTGGATCCTGTGCGGACTCTTCGTCGCCGCAGGCCTGGGCATCTTCTATGCCGAATGGGTGGTCCTGCTGTGACCGGTCAGATTCCCGCACCCCTCACCACCTCACCCCGGCTCCAGGGCCTGGTCAGCTGGGACTCCGACTGGGCCGGACTCCGCGTCGTCGTCACCGGCATCGGGGTCTCCGGCTTCGCCGCCGCCGACACGCTGATCGAACTGGGCGCCCGCGTGGTCGTGGTGGACGCCGCCACCAGCCCCACCGCGCAGGCCCAGGCGGACACCCTCCGGATCGTCGGCGCCGCCGACGTCCTGCTGGGCGAGGACGCCGTGGAGACCGTTCCCAAAATCGATGGCGCCAAGCCGGACCTGATCGTCACCTCCCCGGGCTGGCGGCCGGACCAGGCGCTGCTCGCCGCCGCGGCCCGGGCCCACATCCCGGTCTGGGGCGACGTCGAACTCGCCTGGCGGCTCCGCGAACGCCAGGGGCGCAAGACCGCCGACTGGCTGACCATCACCGGCACCAACGGCAAGACGACCACCGTCGGGCTGACCGAGTCGATGCTGCAGGCGGCCGGGCTCAAGGCCATCGCCGTCGGCAACGTCGGCACGCCGATCCTGGACGCCCTGCGCGATCCGGTGGACTACGACGTCTTCGCCGTCGAGCTCTCCAGCTTCCAGCTGCACTGGAGCCACTCGATCTCGCCGGTGGCGAGCGTCTGCCTCAACGTCGCCGAGGACCACGTCGACTGGCACGGCTCCTACGCGTCCTACCTGGCGGACAAGGCCAAGGTCTACGAACACACCCAGAAGGCGGCCATCTACAACGCCGAGCAGATCGAAACCGAACGCATGGTGGAGGACGCCGACGTCGTCGAAGGCTGCCGTGCGGTGGCCTTCACCACGCTCACGCCGGCCGTCAGCATGCTCGGCGTCGTCGAAGGTCTGCTGGTGGACCGCGCCTTCATCGCCGAGCGCAAGGACAGCGCCGCCGAACTGGCAGCGGTGTCGGACCTCGGCCCGGTGGCTCCCCGCCACATGGTGGCCAATGCCCTGGCCGCCGCTGCCCTCGTCCGGGCCTACGGCGTCGAACCGGCCGCCGTCCGCAAGGGCCTGCTGGACTTCCTGCCGGGGGACCACCGCATCCAGCCCGTCGCCCGCCACGAAGGTATCCTCTGGGTCAACGACTCCAAGGCCACCAACCCGCATGCCGCCGCCGCCTCGCTCTCCGCCTTCGAGAGCGTCGTGTGGATAGCCGGCGGGCTGTCCAAGGGCGTGAACTACGAGCCGCTGGTCCAGCAGCACGCCCGGCGGCTCAAGGCCGTGGTCCTGATCGGGGCCGACTCCGGCGATCTCCGCTCCGCGCTGCAGCGACACGCACCCGATGTCCCCGTGATCGATGCGGGGAAGGGCGAAAATGAAGACGTGCAGACTGCCGGGACGGCCGGCGCCGTGGCAGGACCGTCACCGACTAGCGGTGCGACTGTGATGGCACAGGCCGTTGCGTCGGCGGCGCAGCTGGCCGCCTCCGGGGACACTGTGCTCCTGGCCCCGGCGGCAGCATCCATGGATCAGTTCTCTTCCTACGCTCACCGTGGCGACGCCTTCATCGAAGCTGTCCGCGAGCTCGTGGAAGGGCAGGCTCAGACCAGCGAGGAGTAACAATGGTCAGCACGCCCACACGTCACCCCGCGGCCGCATCGGCCGCAGCCAAGACGCCCGTCGCGAAGGCACCGTCAGCGAAAGCCCCGGCGCCCGGGGCAGCAACAGGCCCGCAAGCGGCCGTCCGGAAAGCCCAGGGCTGGCACCGGGCCTTCTGGTCCGCCCTGGAAGGAACCGGGAAGTCCCGCAACGGCTCCACCTACTACCTGATCCTGGGATCGACCCTCGCGCTGACAGCCATCGGCATCATGATGGTGCTGTCCGCTTCCAGCGTCGAAGCCATCGCTGCCGGGGAGTCGCCCTACACCGCGGCCCTGAAACAGGGAATGTTCGCCGGGATCGGCCTGTTCTTCATGTTCCTGCTCTCGCGGGTGAATGTGGTCTGGCTCAAGCGCGGGGCCTGGATCGCCATCCTCGTGGCGTTCGTGCTGCTGGTGCTTGTGCTGCTGATCGGCCGCAGCGCCCTCGGCAACCAGAACTGGATCGACGTCGGACCCTTCACCTTCCAGCCCTCCGAGGCGGCCAAACTCGCGCTTGCCCTGTGGATGGCCACCGTCCTGGACCGCAAGGCCAAGCTGCTGTCCCAGGCCAAGCATGCCCTGATTCCGGTGGTGCTGCCGGGCGCCGCCGGCGTGATCGGGCTCATCCTCATGGGCAACGACCTCGGCACCGCCATGATCGTCATGATGATCACCGCCGCCGCCCTGTTCTTCGCCGGGGTGCGGCTGTACCTGTTCGGCATCGCCGGGATCTTCCTCGCCGCGGCCACCGCCGTCCTAGCCATCACGAGCCCCAACCGTGTCTGCCGCATCCTGTCCTGGACCGGGCAGACCTGCGCGGACGGCTCCGACCTGAACTACCAGTCCACCAACGGGCTCTACGGGCTCGCCTCCGGCGGATGGTTCGGCGTGGGGCTGGGCCAAAGCCGGCAGAAGTACAGCTGGATCCCGGAAGCCCACAATGACTTCATCTTCGCCATCATCGGCGAGGAGCTCGGCCTCGTCGGTACCCTGGTGGTGCTGGTCCTCTTCGCTATCCTCGGCACGGCCATCTACCGCGTAGTGGTGGCCCAGAAGGCCATGTTCCACCGGGTCCTGGCCGGCACCATCATGGTCTGGCTGCTCGGCCAGGCGACGGTCAACATGGCCGTGGTCACCGGGCTGGCCCCCGTGGTGGGCATCCCGCTCCCGTTCATTTCCTACGGCGGCTCGGCGTTGCTCATGTCACTGTGCGCGATCGGCGTAGTCTTGTCACTGGCCAGGGCCCAGATGGCACCCGGCCTCCAGCCCAAACGGCTGTTCAGGTTCGGCCCGGCCGGACTCGCCGCGTCCCTGAGGAAGCGGACCGCGGCGCGTGCCGCGGCCGGGAAACCCGGAAAGCCGGAAAAATCCGGCAAGCCCGGAAAGCCGGAAAAGGCCGGCAAGCCCGGGAAGGCCGGCAACGCTCCGGCTGCCAGGGCCACCGCGGCCCGAAAGGCCAACGTCACTGCGGCCACCGAAACACCGGCCCCCGGAGCACGGACCGCAAGAACGCCCGCCCCCAGCAATCCCGCACGAAAGCGTAATTAGGCCTCCATGAACACCGAATCCTCCTTGTCCGTCGTCCTCGCCGGCGGCGGAACAGCCGGGCACATCAGCCCGCTCCTGGCCATCGCCAACGCACTCCGCGAGGCCCGCCCCGGGGTGCGGCTCCTGGCCGTCGGAACGCCCGGCGGGATGGAAGCCCGGCTGGTTCCGGCCGCGGGACTGGACCTCGCCACCGTCAGCCGGGTGCCCTTCCCGCGCAGGCCTTCCGTGGACCTGCTCCGGCTCCCCGGCCGGCTGGCCGGTGCGGTGAAGCAGGCCGGCGTCATCCTCGAGGAGGCCGAAGCGGACGTCCTGGTCGGCGTCGGCGGGTACGTCTGCACCCCGATGTACCTCGCCGCCTGGCGCCGGAAAATCCCCATCGTCATCCACGAGGCGAACACCCGCCCGGGACTGGCGAACCGCGTGGGTGCCCGGCTGGGCGGACACGTCGCCGTGGCCTTCGCCGACACCAGGCTGGGCGCCTCCCGGCACGTCGGCATGCCGATGCGCAGGGAAATCTCCGGCCTTGACCGGACCGCAGCCAGGACCGCCGCCCGGGCCGCCCTCGGCCTGGACCCGGACCGCCCGGCCCTGATTGTCACCGGCGGCTCCTCGGGCGCCCAGAGCATCAACCGCACCATCGCCGCCTCGGTCGGCCTCCTGGCGGAGGCCGGCATCCAGACCCTGCACCTCACCGGACGCGGCAAGGCAGTCCACGACGCCGGCGGCAAGCCCCTCGCCGCACCCGGCTACCAGCAGCGCGAATACGTCGACGGCATGGAAACCGTGTACGCCGCGGCAGACCTGCTGCTGGCCCGGTCCGGGGCCGCGACGGTCTGCGAGGTCGCCGCCGTCGGCCTGCCCGCCGTCTTCGTTCCGCTGCCGATCGGCAACGGCGAACAGGCGCTCAACGCCGCCGGACTCGTCGCAGCGGGAGGTGCCCTGCTCGTGGAGGACAGCACCTTCTCGCCCGGCTGGGTCAGCGAGCACATCATCCCGCTGCTCCAGGACCCCGACAGGCTCGCCCGGATGGCAGCCAGCGCCGAAAAGCTCGGCATCCGGGACGCTGACCAGCGCATGGCCGGCCTCGTCCTTGAAGCGGCGGCCTCGGCAAAAGCAAAGTCGCTGAAAGCAAAGCCCTCGACGCAGCACAGCAGGAAGCGGTAACGGAATGACCCAGCCCGAACACCAGCACGCCCCCGCGGCGGCCCGCACCGGGGACGACCTCGGCCGGGTGCACTTCATCGGCATCGGCGGCGTCGGGATGTCCGCCGTGGCCCGCATCCTGGTGGCCCGCGGCCTGCCGGTCAGCGGCTCCGACGCCAAGGACCTGCCGGTCATGGCGGACCTGGCCGCCGCCGGCGCCCGGATCTGCGTCGGCTACGACGCCGCCAACCTGGGCGACGCGCAAAGCGTGGTCGCCGGTTCAGCCATCCGCCCGGACAATCCTGAACTGGCCGCGGCCCGGGCCGCCGGCCTGCCCGTGCTGCACCGCTCCGAGGCCCTGGCGGCCGCGATGGCACAGGACACCGCCGTCACCGTGGCCGGCACGCACGGCAAGTCCACCACGACGTCGATGATCACCGTCCTCCTGCAGGGCGCCGGCCTGGACCCGTCCTTCGCCATCGGCGCGAACGTCCCGGCGCTGGGCGTCAACGCCGCCAGCGGCAGCTCGCCGGTCTTCGTCGCGGAGGCCGACGAATCCGACGGCTCCTTCCTGAACTACCGCCCGCAGATCGCCGTCGTGACCAACGTGGAGCCGGACCACCTCGACTACTACGGCACCGCCGAGGCCGTCTACGCCTCCTTCGACCGCTTCACCGCCCTGCTCCCGGCCGACGGCGTGCTGGTTGCCTGCGCGGACGACGCCGGCGCCCGGGCCCTTGCGCAGCGGACCCTGGAACGCGGCAACACCCGCGTCGTGCTGTACGGCACCGGTGATGACGCCCAGGTTGTCCTGCACGACGGCGGCCCCGGGGACGTCGCGATCACCACCCCCGCCGGACGCTTCCCCCTTGAGCTGCACGTGCCCGGCCGGCACAATGCCCTGAACGCGGCGGCCGCCTTCGCCGTCGCCCTGGAACTCGGAGTGGACCCCGGCACGGCAGCCGGGGCGCTGGCCCACTTCACGGGGGCGTCCCGGCGCTTCGAATTCAAAGGCGAGGGCCGCGGGGTCCGGGTCTACGACGACTACGCCCACCACCCCACCGAAGTGCGGGCGGCCCTGTCCGCAGCCCGGTCGGTGGCCGGCGGCCACAAGCTGCACGTCCTCTTCCAGCCGCACCTGTTCTCCCGGACCCGGGAATTCGCCGGGGAGTTCGCCGCGGCGCTCAACACCGCCGACACCGCACTGGTCCTGGATATCTACCCCGCCCGCGAAGATCCGATTCCGGGCGTCAGCAGCCAGCTGATCGCGGCGCACCTTGGCTCCGGCGGCCGGCTCGTCGGACCGGGCGACGAGGCGGTGCAGTCCGTTGTCTCGGCCGCCGAGGCCGGGGACATCGTGCTCACGGTCGGAGCCGGCGACGTCACCGCCTACGGGCCCCTGATCGTCACTGCCCTGAACAGCGGTGCCCCGAACCACGGTGCCCTGAACAACGGTGCCCACGGTGCCTAGCACCCGCCGCCCCAGCTACCGGGCGGGCGCACGCCGGCCGCCCACGGCCCGCGGGGAGTCGGGGTCCTCCGACGTCATCTCCGCTTCCAAGGACAGCCCGGCGGGCGGCCATGCCACCGGCCCGGCGGCGCCGCCGGCGCAGCCGGCCCCCGACAACGTGCTGTCCTTCCCGGAACCCAAAGCCAAACGGCGCAGGCGCATCCTGCAGGGCACCATCGCGGCCCTGGCGGTGCTGGTCGCGGGCATCCTTGCCGCGGCCGTCTACTCGCCGGTCCTGGCCCTCCAGACGGTCACCGTGGAAGGGACCAAACTGCTGACACCGGACCAGGTCCGGACGGCCCTGGCACCGCTGCAGGGCAAGCCGCTGCCACAGATCAGCGACAACGACGTGACAGCCCTCCTGCAGCCGCTGGTCCAGGTCAAGAAGGTCACGGCCGAGGCCCGCCCGCCGTCGACGCTGCAGGTCACGGTGACCGAACGCGTGCCGGTGGCGCTGGTCAAACAGGGCGAGGCGCACCAGCTCGTCGACGTCGACGGTGTGAAGCTCAGCGACACCGCCGACCCGGCGTCGATTCCGCTTCCGGTCATCGACGGCGGAGGCGGCACCCTGCCCAAGGACCTGTTCCATGCGATCACCGGAGTCCTGGGGGCCCTGCCGGCCGATGTGCTGGCCAGGCTCTCAAACGCCTCGGCGAAGTCAGTGGACGCCGTTGAGCTCAAGCTCGTCGACGGCCAGACGATTGTCTGGGGCAACGCGGGGGAGAAGGAGCTCAAGGCAAAGGTCCTCGAAGCCCTGCTGAAGGCGCCGGCGGACCCCAAAAACCCGGTGCGGACCTACGACGTCAGCGTGCCGCGGCACCCGGTCACCCGATAGCCGCCGATCACTTCCGGGAAGCTATTTCACCGGTATTACCGCGACACGCGGCGCCGGTAATTGAATGTCTCCGGCATAGGAAATAGCGTCACAACATGAGTTACTTGACATAACTATAACCTTCAACTCGAAGGTTAGGGTTTAAAGCTTCAAGCCCGACTCCATCAGTTTTCGCAATAGCGCAATAGAACACGAACAAGGGACACGTAACGTGGCAGCTCCGCAGAATTACTTGGCCGTCATCAAGGTCGTCGGCATCGGCGGCGGTGGCGTGAACGCAGTCAACCGCATGATCGAGGTGGGTCTTCGCGGCGTCGAATTCATCGCGGTCAACACCGATGCTCAGGCACTGTTGATGAGCGATGCAGACGTCAAGCTCGACATCGGGCGTGAGCTGACGCGCGGCCTGGGAGCCGGTGCGAACCCGGAGGTCGGCCGGCAGGCTGCAGAGGACCACGCCGAGGAAATCGAAGAGGTCATCCGCGGCGCGGACATGGTCTTCGTTACCGCCGGCGAAGGCGGCGGCACCGGCACCGGCGGCGCTCCCGTCGTGGCCCGCATCGCCCGGTCGCTCGGCGCGCTGACCATCGGCGTTGTCACCCGCCCCTTCACCTTCGAAGGCCGCCGCCGCGCCGGCTCCGCCGAAGCCGGCATCGACGCCCTCCGCGACGAAGTCGACACCCTGATCGTCATCCCGAACGACCGCCTGCTCTCCATCAGCGACCGCAACGTCTCAGTCCTTGACGCGTTCCGTTCCGCCGACCAGGTCCTGCTGTCCGGTGTCCAGGGCATCACCGACCTGATCACCACCCCGGGCCTGATCAACCTCGACTTCGCCGACGTCAAGTCCGTGATGCAGGGCGCAGGCTCGGCGCTGATGGGCATCGGCTCGGCCCGCGGCGAGGACCGCGCGGTCAAGGCTGCGGAACTCGCCATCGCCTCCCCGCTGCTGGAAGCATCAATCGACGGAGCCCACGGCGTGCTGCTCTCCATCCAGGGCGGTTCGGACCTCGGACTCTTCGAAATCAACGAGGCGGCCCGCCTGGTCCAGGAAGTCGCCCACCCCGAGGCCAACATCATCTTCGGCGCAGTCATCGACGATGCCCTCGGCGACGAGGCCCGCGTCACGGTCATCGCGGCCGGCTTCGACGACGTGAAGGCCACCTCGCCGTCCATGGACCAGTCCCTTCCGCAGTCTGCTCCGCAGCGTCCGGCAGCACCGGCAGCAGCCCCGGCCCAGGCTCCGGCCTCGGCCCAGGTCCAGCCGCTGCACGCCACGGTCGGCGCCTCGGGCTACGGCGGATGGGGCCAGCAGCGCCCGTCCGCAGTCCCGGCAGACTCCGGCTTCGACGTCGACCTGCCCTCCGTCGTGGAGCCGGACCTGTCCGGCCGCCACTCCGACGACCTGGATGTCCCTGACTTCCTCAAGTAGATCCTGAAGCACCATGGCACTGCCGGATGGCAGTGCCATGGTGCTTTCTCGTAGGATCGAAGTTCTGCAAACAAGTTTGGCAACGATTCGGGGTTTTGAGTGTTCTCGTGGCGGGCGGAAGTCCGGCCCGGCGTGTGGGTGGCTTTCACCGACGCCGCCGCCGGCAACCTGGCGCTCCATGTCGGCGACGACCCGGCCGACGTCCGGCGCCGGCGCCGGACCATCGAAGCGGCGCTGGGGCTTAGCGGCCGGCCCTTCCAGTACATGAACCAGGTCCATGGCAACAACGTCGCCGGCATTGGCGCCGCCTCGGCGGAGGCTGCCGGTTCTGGAGTCCCGGCGGCCGGTGCCCCGACTGTCGCCCTGACGGCCGGTGTCCCGGCTGCCGGCGCCCCCACCGCCGACGCCATGGTGTCCTTCGGCGAACCCCTGGCCGTGATGGTGGCGGACTGTGTGCCGATCGTCCTGGTGGGGGACAGGGCCGGTGGGAAAGCCCCCGTCCTGGCGGTAGTGCACGCAGGACGCCCCGGCGTCGCGTCCGGCGTCGTCCCGGCGGCGGTGGCGCGCATGCACGCACTGGGCGCGGTGGGGCTGGGCGCCTGGATCGGCCCGTCCGTCTGCGGGCGCTGCTACGAGGTCCCCGCGGACATGCGCGACGACGTGGCCGCCCGCGTTCCCGCGGCCCGGTGCACCACCTCCCGCGGCACCCCCGGCCTGGACCTGCCGGCCGCCGTCCGCAGCCAACTGCAGGACGCCGGCGTCAGGGTCGAATACTCCGGGGGATGCACGCTGGAGGACGACACCCTGTTCTCCTACCGTCGTGATCCGAACACCGGACGATTCGCAGGACTTGTATGGACCGACGCCGGGCACACCGGCCAGGGACCCGTCGGGCGAATGAGCAAATGAGTGAATGAGCGGATGACTGAACACGAGCCCGCACCCGGGCAGCACGACCCCCGGCTGGACCAGCTCCGCGAGCGGCTTGCCGCCGTCCGGCAGCGCATCGACACCGCCGTCGCGGCGGCCGGCCGGCAGCAACAGCCGCCCCAACTGATCGTGGTCACCAAGTTCCACCCCGCCGACGACGTCCGGCGGCTCGCCGCGCTCGGCATCACCGACGTTGGCGAGAACCGGGACCAGGAGGCTGCGGAGAAGGCCGCCGCGCTGGGCGGACTGCAGCTCCGCTGGCACTTCATCGGCCAGCTCCAGAGCAACAAGGCCAAGTCGGTCGTCAAATACGCCCACGCCGTGCACTCCGTGGACCGGCCGCAACTGGCCGGCGCCCTGGCCAAGGCCATGGCCGCCGAACAGGAACGCACCGGGCGGGCGCCGCTGGAGTGCTTCATCCAGGTCAGCCTCGACGACGACGCGGGCGCCCACCGCGGCGGCGCCCTTCCGGCAGACGTCCCCGCGCTGGCTGACCAGCTGGCCGCTGCGGAGGGCCTCCGCCTGGCCGGCGTCATGGCGGTCGCCCCCTTCGGCGCGGATCCGGTTCCGGCATTCGAGAAGCTCGCGGAGCTGTCCGCCGAACTGGCCGCCGTCCATCCCGGCGCCACGGGCATTTCCGCGGGCATGAGCCAGGACCTGGAACAGGCCGTCCGGTTCGGGGCGACACACCTGCGCGTTGGCTCCGATATTCTCGGTCCGCGTCCGGCGTTGCGGTAGGTTCAACGTATTGGAAGGTAATGGCGGGGATTCCAAGGCTACTAAGTCAAACGATCGTCCCGCTGACGGACACGATTAGGAGTCGACCATGGCCGGCGCTCTGCGCAAGACAATGATCTATCTTGGGCTCGCCGATGGCGACGAACACTATGAGTCCGAGCACCAAACATCGCACAAGGATGAGGACAATTCCATGGATCATGACCGCGAGGAACGCCGCGCACCGGCGCCTGTCCGCGAGGTCCCCAAGGAAGAGCCCTACGCCGCTGAAGAGGAATATCGCGCACCTGTGACACCCATCAAGCGAGCGGCATCAAGCCGTGAAGAGCACACCGGACTCCGCCAGATCACCACGATCCACCCGCGGTCCTACAACGACGCGAAACTCATCGGTGAAAGCTTCAGGGACGGCATCCCCGTCATCATGAACGTCACCGACATGGGCGAAGCGGACGCCAAGCGACTCGTCGACTTCTCCGCGGGGCTGGTCTTTGGACTCCGCGGCAGCATCGAGCGGGTCACCAACAAGGTCTTCCTGCTGTCGCCGTCGTACGTTGAAGTCATCGGCGATGACAAGAAGGTCAGCGAGACACAGGCGAGCTTCTTCAACCAGAGCTAGCCGAGGATTCTTCCGACGGATGCCAGGCAAGGACACCTTGTCTGGCATCCGTGCTGAAATTTCCGTGTTGAAATAGAGGCGTAACTATCAAGAGGACACTGCGGTATCCGGAATGAACATGGAGATATGAGTTAACTCATGGGAATTGTTTTCGGACTTGTCTATATCGCCCTGCTGTTGTTCTTTGTTGCCCTCATCATCCGACTGATCTTCGACTGGGTGCAGATGTTTGCGCGGAGCTGGCGACCGCACGGCGCGGCCCTCGTCACCGCGCACGCTGTGTATTCGGTCACAGACAGGCCCCTCAAACTGCTCCGTCGGCTCATCCCGCCGCTGCGGCTGGGGGGAATCTCCCTGGACCTCGGCTTCCTGCTGCTCTTCGTGGCGGTCACCATTGCCATGGCGGTAGCCAAGTTCCTGGTGTTCTCCCAGCCCGTCGTTGCGTAGCCGGGCCGCGGACCCTGTCCGCAGCCACCAACAGATAGAAAACTCCGGTTTGACACTGCGGTGTTGAATTAGAGTAACCAGACCATATTTAGGTACCGTAGTTTGATGGCCGAAAGGCCTACTGACTAACTAGACCAACGAGGTGACCAGATGGCTTTGACGCCAGAAGACGTTGTCAACAAGCGCTTTCAGCCGACCAAGTTCCGCGAAGGCTACGATCAGGATGAAGTTGATGACTTCCTGGACGAGATCGTCGTCGAACTGCGACGCCTGAACCAGGAGAACGACGAGCTCCGCAAGAAGCTCGCCGAACTGGGCGCCGGCACGCCTGCCAGCTCCGCCGCCGCGGCTCCGGTCGTGGAAAAGGTTCCGGCACCCGTCAAGGTCGAGAAGGATGACCGCGCCAAGGCCGAGGCCGAGGCCAAGGCCGCCGAAGCTGCCAAGGCTGCTGAAGCTGCCAAGAAGAAGGAAGCCGAGCAGGCAGCCGCCCCGGCACGCACCGTCGCCTCCCCGGCAGCCGAGTCCGCTGCAGGCCTGCTGGCCATGGCGCAGCAGATGCACGACAAGCACGTCGCCGACGGCGAGCAGCAGCGCGACAAAATCATCGCCGAAGCGCAGATCGAGGCCAGCAGCCTCGTCAACGACGCCCAGGAGAAGTCCCGCAAGATCCTCGGCGCCCTCGAGCAGCAGCGCTCCGTGCTGGAACGCAAGGTCGAGCAGCTCCGCGGCTTCGAGCGCGACTACCGCTCACGCCTCAAGGCCTACATCGAAGGCCAGCTGCGTGACCTGGATGCCCGCGGCTCCGTCGCGGCCCCTGAGGTCGAAGCCAACAGCTAGGGCGATAAGCAAGTATTCTGAAAGCCGGTGGCTGAGGATTCCTCGGCCGCCGGCTTTTGGCATTAACCAGTGACATTCATCGGTCCCCGGCGGCCGTGACCAAGCACCAGCTCCCAGTCCCCGCACTGGCCCCTGAACGAAAGCCCTATGACTGACGCACCAACACCTGACGCCACGCAGCCCGCCGAGCCGGCCCTCGCTGGTCCCGCCAGACCGCGGCCGCGCCGTGCCCTGCTGCTCGCCGTCTTCTTTGGCCTGGCGGTGTTCGCCTACGTCTTCGACCAGCTGACCAAACTGTGGGTTACCGGGAACATGACCGAGGGGGAGAGGATCCCGGTGCTGCCCCCGCTGCTGCACTGGTACTACATCCGCAACTCCGGCGCTGCGTTCTCGATCGGCGAGAACGTCACCTGGGTGTTCACCATCATCATGACGGCGGTCTCCATCGCCATCCTGCTGCAGCTTCGCAAACTGGGGTCGCTCTGGTGGGCCCTGGCCCTCGGCTTGCTGCTCGGCGGCGCGCTGGGCAACCTCACGGACCGGCTCTTCCGCGAGCCCTCGTTCGCCATGGGCCACGTCGTGGACTTCATCCAGCTCCCCAACTTCGCGATCTTCAACATCGCCGACTCCGCCGTGGTGTCCTCCGTGGTGATCATCTGCCTGCTGACGCTGCGCGGGATCTCCCTGGACGGCACGCACCTGACGAAGGACACAGTGAAACATGACTCCTGAGCGTACGGCGCCGGAGCACAATACGCCCGAGGACCTGGCCCCCGAGGACCTGGCCCCCGAGGACCTGGCCCCGGCCGGTGCCCCGTCGGAGGACATCCTGCCCGAAGACGTCGACGACGACACCGACGCCGGCGGCGCCACGGCTGCCGCCTCCTACCGGTTTGTGGTGCCCGATGAACTGGCGGGAAGCCGGGTGGATGCCGGGCTGGCGAAACTCATGGACATTTCCCGCTCACAGGCCGCCGTGCTGATCGCGGAGGGCAACGTCATCAGCAAGGACAGGGCGGTCGGAAAGTCGCTCAAGCTTGCCCCCGGCGCCGTGCTCGACGTCACCGTCCCGGCACGCCGGGACCCCCTGGAAATCGTGGAGGAAGTCGTGGAAGGCCTGAACATCCTGCTGGACGATGACGAATTCGTCGTCATCGACAAACCGGTCGGTGTGGCCGCGCATCCCTCGCCGGGCTGGGTGGGACCCACTGTCGTCGGCGGCCTGGCCGGCCTCGGCTACCGGATCTCCACCTCCGGCTCCCCGGAGCGCGCGGGCATCGTCCACCGGCTCGACGTCGGGACGTCCGGGGTGATGGTGGTCGCCAAGACCGAAGAGGCGTACACCGCGCTCAAGCGGGCCTTCAAGGAACGCACCGTGGACAAGGTCTACCACGCCGTGGTCCAGGGCCTTCCGGATCCGCTGGCCGGCACCATTGACGCGCCGATCGGCCGTCACCCGGGCCACGACTGGCGTTTCGCCGTGATCGAGGACGGCCGGGACTCCATCACGCACTATGAGGTCCTGGAGGCCTTCGGGAAGGCCTCGCTCGTGGAGGTCCACCTCGAGACCGGCCGCACGCACCAGATCCGGGTCCACTTCGCCGCACTGCGCCACCCCTGCGCCGGCGACCTGACCTACGGCGCGGACCCGCGGCTCGCCGCCACCCTGGGACTCACCCGGCAGTGGCTGCACGCCCGGCAGCTGGGCTTCGACCACCCCCGCACGGGGGAGAGGGTCACGGTCACCAGCGAGTACCCGCAGGACCTGCGGTACGCGCTGGAGGTCCTGGAGTCCGGACAGGCCTGACGCCCCTGCCGCGCCGCGGGATGTGACCTGTCCGATCCGGCGGCGGCCGGAGTGCCGCGCCGAAAGGTCGGTGCGCGGCACTAGAATGATTCGGTGACTTCCAGCAACGACTCGTTTGTCCATCTCCACAACCACACCGAGTACTCGATGCTGGACGGCGCCGCCCGGCTCAGTGAACTGTTCGACGAAACCGAGCGGCTCGGCATGCCGGCCCTCGCCACGACGGACCACGGCTACCTGTTCGGCGCCTTCGACTTCTGGAAACGGGCCACCGACCAGGGCATCAAACCGATCATCGGCGTCGAGGCCTATGTCACGCCCGGGACGGCACGCACGGACAAGACCCGCGTCCGCTGGGGCGAGGAAAACCAGCGCAAGGACGACATCTCCGGCGGCGGCGCCTACACGCACATGACGCTGCTCAGCTACAACAACGTGGGCATGCGGAACCTGTTCCGTGCCTCGTCGATCGCCTCCCTGGACTCGGTCTTCGGCAAATGGCCCCGGCTGGACCGCCAGCTGCTCAACACCTACTCCGAAGGCTTGATCGCCACCACCGGCTGCCCGTCCGGCGAGGTCCAGACCCGGCTCCGGCTCGGGCAGTACCGGGAAGCCGTCGAGGCGGCAGCCGAGTTCCGCGACATCTTCGGCGCGGAAAACTACTTCTGCGAACTTATGGACCACGGCCTGGACATCGAGCGGCGCGTCACCGGTGACCTGCTGCGCCTGGCCAAGGAACTGAACCTGCCGCTGGTGGCCACCAACGACCTGCACTACACCCACGAGCACGACGCGAAGGCGCACGAGGCCCTGCTGGCCATCCAGTCGGGCTCCACCCTGCTGGAGCCCACGTATGACAACGGCGGCTCGCGCTTCGCCTTCTCGGGCAGCGGATACTACCTGAAGTCACCGCAGGAAATGCGGGAGCTGTTCCGCGACCACCCGGAGGCGTGCGACAACACACTCCTGATCGCCGAGCGCTGCGAAGTGTCCTTCAACACCGGCGCCAACTACATGCCCCGGTTCCCCTGCCCCGAAGGCGAGGATGAAACGTCCTGGCTGGTCAAGGAAGTCGACAAGGGACTCCAGTACCGCTATCCCAAGGGCATCCCGGACAAGGTGCGCACCCAGGCCGACTACGAACTCGGCGTCATCACGTCCATGGGGTTCCCGGGCTACTTCCTCGTCGTGGCCGACTTCATCAACTGGGCCAAGAACAACGGCATCCGGGTGGGTCCCGGACGTGGTTCGGGCGCCGGGTCCATGGTGGCCTACGCCATGCGCATCACCGACCTCGATCCGCTGCACCACGGCCTGATCTTCGAGCGCTTCCTCAACCCGGACCGCGTCTCCATGCCCGACTTCGACGTCGACTTCGATGACCGGCGCCGCTCCGAAGTCATCGACTACGTCACCCGCAAATACGGCGACGAACGCGTCGCCATGATCGTCACCTACGGCACCATCAAGACCAAGCAGGCGCTCAAGGACTCCTCCCGCGTGCTGGGCTACCCGTTCAGCATGGGCGAACAGCTGACCAAGGCCCTTCCGCCGGCCGTGATGGCCAAGGACATCCCGCTGGCGGACATCCAGAACAAGGACTCCAAGCGCTACAGCGAGGCCGGTGACTTCCGGCAGCTGATCGCCACGGACCCCGAGGCCGCCAAGGTGTTCGAAACGGCGCTCGGCATCGAGGGCCTGAAACGCCAGTGGGGCGTCCACGCGGCCGGCGTCATCATGTCGTCGGACCCGATCATCGACGTCATCCCGGTCATGCGCCGTTTCCAGGACGGCCAGGTCATCACCCAGTTCGACTACCCCACGTCCGAGGGCCTCGGACTGATCAAAATGGACTTCCTCGGCCTGCGGAACCTCACGATCATTTCCGACGCCCTCGAGAACATCAAGATGAACCGCGGGGTCGACCTGGACCTGGAGGCGCTGGAACTCGACGACACGGCGTCCTACGAGCTGCTGGCCCGGGGAGACACCCTCGGGGTGTTCCAGCTCGACGGCGGACCGATGCGCTCCCTGCTCAAGCTCATGAAGCCTGACAACTTCGAAGACATCTCCGCCGTGCTGGCCCTCTACCGGCCCGGCCCCATGGGCGCCAACGCACACACCGACTACGCCCTGCGCAAGAACAAAATCCAGGAAGTCATCCCGATCCACCCCGAGCTGGAGGAACCCCTCTCCGAAATCCTCGGTGGCACCTACGGCCTGATCGTGTACCAGGAGCAGGTCATGGCCGTGGCGCAGAAGCTCGCCGGCTACACCCTGGGCCAGGCCGACATCCTGCGCCGCGCCATGGGCAAGAAGAAGAAATCCGAACTGGACAAGCAGTTCGCCGGCTTCTCCCAGGGCATGCAGGACAACGGCTACTCCATGGCCGCGGTCAAGACCCTCTGGGACATCCTGCTGCCGTTCTCCGACTACGCCTTCAACAAGGCCCACTCGGCCGCCTACGGCGTGATCTCCTACTGGACCGCCTACCTCAAGGCCCACTATGCGCCCGAGTACATGGCCGCCCTGCTCACCAGCGTCGGGGACGACAAGGACAAGTCGGCGATCTACCTCAACGAATGCCGGCGGATGGGCATCACCGTGCTGCCGCCGGACGTCAACGAGTCCGCGCTGAACTTCACCCCGGTCGGCACCGACATCCGCTTCGGCATGGGGGCCATCCGCAACGTCGGCGTCAACGTCGTCGAGGCCATGGTGGCCGCCCGGGACAAGGAAGGCGCCTACACCTCCTTCAAGGACTACCTGGTGAAGGTCCCGGCGGTGGTGTGCAACAAGCGCACCATTGAGTCGCTGATCAAGGCCGGCGCGTTCGATTCCCTTGGCCACCACCGGCGCGCCCTGGCGATGATCCACGAAGAAGCGATCGACTCCGTCATCACGCTCAAGCGCAACGAGGCGATCGGCCAGTTCGACCTCTTCGCCGGGTTCGACGAGGCGGAATCCGAGGCCTCGTTGAGCATCGAGATCCCGGATCTTCCCGAATGGGAGAAAAAGGACAAGCTCTCCTTCGAACGGGACATGCTCGGCCTGTACGTCTCGGACCACCCGCTGCAGGGGCTTGAGGGGGTCCTGAGCCAGCACGCCGACCAGTCCATCACCTCGCTCATCGCCGAGGACGGCCCCCACGACGGCACCATCGTCACCATCTCCGGCATGATCACCTCACTGAGCCGGCGGATCGCGAAAGCCAGCGGCAACGCCTACGCCCGTGCGGAGATCGAGGACCTGGGTGGTTCCGTCGAGGTCATGTTCTTCGGCCAGGTCTACGGCCCCATCGCGTCCGTGCTCGCCGAAGACCTGATCGTGGTGGTCAAGGGAAGGCTACAGCGCCGCGACGACGGCGCCGTCGCGCTCAACTGCATGGAACTGTCCGTCCCGGACCTCAGCGAGGGCCTCAACGGCCCGGTGGTGATCACCATGCAGACCCACAAGGCGACCGAAGCGGTCGTGACCGAACTCGGAGACGTGCTGCGCACCCACCGCGGCAAGTCCGAGGTCCGGTTGCACCTGCAGGGCGACTCCAGGGTGGAGATCATGGGCCTGCCGGTGCATCTGCGCGTGAACCCCAGCCCCTCCCTGTTCGGGGACCTGAAGGTCCTGCTCGGCCCGACCTGCCTGGACAACTGATATGCAGGGGTTCGCAGGCCCGGGTTGGGCTGCGCACCCCTGAGGTGACACTTAACGCCCATGCCACTCAAAGACATGGGCGTTAAGTGTCACCTCGCAAGGCGAGGTAGCCGGTCAGATCTCGTAATCGAGCGGGGCGGGCTGGCCGTAGGCGCCGGAGTGGTAGAGCAGGGGAGCGCCGTCGGCGCCCACCTCACCTTCCACGACCTCGACCACAACCACGGCGTTGTTCTCGAAGGAGAGCCGCATCTGGATCTTGCCGATCAGCCAGCCGGCCACGTCATTCAGAATCGGCACTTCATGGGGCCCGAGCGCCCAGTGATCGCCCTCGAAGCGGTTGCTGGTGCGGGCGAAGCGGTCGGCCAGCGACTGGTTCTCCAGCCCCAGCATGTGGACGCCGATATACGTGGTGTTGGCCACGGCCGGCCAGGAGCTGGAAGTGCGGGCCATGTTGAACGTGAACCGGGGCGGCTTCGCCGAGAGCGAGGCCACGGAGGTTGCCGTGAAGCCGAAGGGGACGCCGTTGAAGTTGGCGGTGATGATGGCCACGCCGGCCGCGTGCCGGCGGAACATTTCCTTGAAGGTTCCCTCGAAGGCTTGGTCCTCTGTGGCCACTGCGATCCAACTCCCTGCTGCACGTGTGTGATGTTCCTACCTGCCAGCGTATTGCGCCTGCGAACGGCGGCGGTACTTATTTACCCGGAGGCGTCATGTGGAACGTCACCCGCGGACACACAGTGTTATGTGCCCCGCCGGGGGAAAGCTTGTTAAGGTTTGTTGCATGACACAGCCCGCAGTGCACGGCCAGGTCCCGCAGGATCCCCCGGGAGCGACTTCCCGGTTCCCGCTCACTGGGTCCGGTCCGGACGCTGCATCCGGCCAGCCGGTCCACGTGGCCGGCGTCCGCGCCACGTCGTGGCGGAAGGCCGCCGTCATCGCCGCCGCAGGCATCCCCGTGGGGCTGCTCTGGTGGCTCCTGGCGCCCTCCGGGCTGAACCTGCTCTCGGGCAATCCGGAGCTGCGGAGCGGCGGCAACACGGAAGGGTGGCTGCCGCGGGACCTCGTGCTGGCGGGCCTGTTCCTGCTCGCCGGCTGCATTTCGGGCGCAGTCGCCTCCGGCAGCAAACACAACCCGCCGTTCGGCCGGGACGTTGTCCTCGCCGTCGGAGCCGGCGCGCTGGGCGCCCTCGCAGCCTGGGGAACCGGCGTCGTGTGCGGCCTCTGGTGGGGAGCGCCCGAAGACACCTCGGCCAGCGCCAGCATTGCCTTCTCGCTGCGGTCCTTCGCCGTCCTCGCGATCTGGCCCGCCGCAACCGCACTGACCATCTTCCTGAACACTGTCTTCACGACGCCGGACACTGGTCCCGGGGCCTGACTACGATGCCGCCGAGCAGACCCGAACCCGCAGTCCCGATGTAACAGGCGCGGGACCCGCCGGGGCTGCCCGTAAAATGAACGGGTGACCCCTACAGCTGACAGCTCCGTGCCCGCCGTTACTGCGCCCCCGGTTCCCGCCGATCTCAACTTCCGCACCGTCGACCTCCGCGGCCGGCGGCTGACCCTCGCCGGCCTCCGCGCCGCGGTGCCCCGGGCGCAGGCCGGCACCATGGCCGATGCCGAGCACAAAGTCCTGGACATCATCGACGCCGTCCGGACCCGGGGCTTCGAGGCGCTCAGCGAGCTCGCCCTGACCTTCGACGGCGTGGAGCAGTCACACCCCCGGGTCCCCGCCGATGCGCTGACGGCGGCCCTGGCCGGGCTCGACCCCGCCGTGCGGGCGGCACTGGAAGAGTCCATCCGGCGCGCGCGGCTTTTCGCCGACGCCCAGCGGCCGGCGAACACCGACGTCGAACTCGGCGAAGGCGCAGTGGTCAGCCAGAACTGGGTCCCCGTTGCACGCGTTGGCCTCTACGTCCCGGGCGGGCTGGCGGTCTACCCGTCCTCCGTGATCATGAACGTCGTCCCGGCCCTCGCCGCCGGCGTCGAATCCATCGCCCTGGCATCTCCGCCGCAGAAGGACTTCGGCGGGCTCCCGCACCCCACGATCCTTGCCGCGGCGTGCCTGCTCGGGATTGACGAGGTCTACGCCATCGGCGGCGCCCAGGCGATCGCGGCCTTCGCCTACGGCATCCCGGCCGGGGAGGACCGGGCCGGGCTGGACCCGGTGGACGTCGTCACCGGCCCGGGCAACGTCTTCGTCGCCACGGCGAAGCGCCTCGTCAAGGGGGTCGTCGGCATCGATTCCGAGGCCGGCACCACCGAGATCGCGATCCTCGCCGACGCCACGGCACAGCCGGGGCTCGTTGCGGCTGACCTGATCAGCCAGGCCGAGCACGACCCCAAGGCGGCGTCCGTGCTGATCACGGACTCCGAGGACCTCGCCGCCGCCGTCCGGGTGGAACTGGAGCGCCAGGCGGCAGCGACCAGGCACAGCGCGCGGGTCCGCGAGGCCCTCTCCGGCCCGCAGTCCGGCGTCGTCCTGGTGGACAACCTGGACGAGGGCATCGCGGCGTGCAACGCCTACGCCGCTGAGCACCTGGAGATCATGACGGCGGACGCGGCAGTCGTAGCGGGCCGGATCCGCAGCGCCGGGGCGATCTTCGTGGGGGACTACAGCCCCGTCAGCCTGGGCGACTACTGCGCCGGCTCCAACCACGTGCTGCCGACCAGCGGCACCGCAGCGTTCTCCTCGGGGCTGAACGTGACCACCTTCCTGCGCGCCATCCAGGTGGTCAACTACACCCGGGCCGCCCTGGCAGAGGTCAGCGGCCACATCGTGAGCCTGGCCGGGGCGGAGGACCTGCCGGCGCACGGCGAGGCGGTCACCGCCCGGTTCCCGCAGGGCGCCTGACCACAACATGTAGTAATTACAGGCTTGTTATTCAGCTACATCTAGTCGTAAACTGATGGCGGAGCCAACCGCTCCGGCGATCTGCAACGGCGATCACCGTCCGGCCATTCGCTTGCGACAGGGGAGGAAACGTCATGTACTGTCCGTTTTGCCGTAACCCTGATTCGCGTGTGGTGGACAGCCGGATCGCCGACGACGGTTCCGCCATCCGGCGTCGCCGGCAGTGCCCCGAGTGCGGCCGCCGGTTCACCACGGTCGAAACCACCAGCCTGACCGTGATCAAGCGGTCGGGTGTCGGTGAGCCGTTCAGCCGCAGCAAGGTCATCAACGGCGTCCGCAAGGCCTGCCAGGGCCGTCCCGTCACCGAGGACGACCTCGCGATGCTGGCCCAGGAAGTCGAAGAGGCGATCCGTGCCTCCGGCGCCGCGGAAATCGACGCGCACGAAGTCGGTCTCGCCATCCTGAACCCGCTCCAGCGGCTCGACGAGGTCGCCTACCTGCGCTTCGCGAGTGTTTACCAGGCCTTCGAATCCCTGGAGGACTTCGAAGCGGCCATTTCGCTGCTCCGCCACGAGGCCGAGACCAAGGGCCGCGAGGGCACGAGCCAGCAGAAGAGCGCGCTCTAAGCCGGTTCCAGGAGCGCCGGCTCACAGACTCCGGTGGTGGCAACGGAGGGGAAGCCGCGGCCACCACCGGCACCACACAACAAAGAGCTATCACTCCGGGTCGTTCCCAGCGTTCAGAACGACCCGGAGTGATAGCTCTTTTGGCTACTTGGCGAGCTTGTGTTTCAGTGCGATCTCGAGCGCGGCGCCGACGATGCCGGCGTCGTTCTTCAATTCGGCCGGAACGATGGGCGTGCGCAGCTGCAGCCGCGGAAGGTATTCGTCTGCGCGCTTCGAGATGCCGCCGCCGATGATGAACAGTTCGGGGGAGAACAGGAACTCCACGTGCGACAGGTAGCGCTGCAGCAGCACGCTGTACTCTTCCCAGCTCAGGCCGTCCCGCTCACGCGCCACCGCCGAGGCCTTGCTTTCGGCGTCGAACCCGTCAATTTCCAGGTGTCCGAGTTCGGCATTGGGGACAAGCTTCCCGTCGAAGATGAAGGCGGAACCAATACCGGTGCCGAGCGTGATGACGAGCACGGTGCCCTCGATAAATTCACCGGCGCCGTAGCGTGCCTCCGCGAGGCCTGCGGCGTCGGCGTCGTTGATGACCTCCACGGGCCGGCCCAGGCGGGCGGTCAGCATTGCGTCGATGTCCATTTCCAGCCAGGACTTGTCCACGTTGGCGGCGGAGTGAACCACGCCGTGCTGGATGATGCCGGGGAAAGTGACGCCCACCGGCGAGTCGGGGGCCGGAGCATCGGGCCGGGCGGACAGCTCGGCGACAACCTGGGCCACGACCTCGGCCACGGATTCGGGTGTGGAGGGCTTCGGGGTGGGCATGCGCAGGCGGTCACCGACCAGCTTCCCCTTCTTCAGGTCCACGATCCCGCCCTTGATGCCGGTGCCACCGATGTCAATGCCGATCAGCGGGGCGTTCTTCTTCGACTTCTCGTCCTTCTTGGCCAATGTGGTTCCGTTCGTGGCAGGGGGCGGGGCTAGGAGGGTGCGGCCCAGGGCCGACGGGCGAAGACCGGGATCTTCTGGTGGAGCGGGAATCAGGGGAGCGTCAGAACTTCGGCGCCGGACTCCGTGACAAGCAGGGTGTGCTCGAACTGTGCGGTGCGTTTGCGGTCGCGGGTCACGACGGTCCAGTCGTCGGCCCACATGTCCCAGTCCACGGTGCCAAGCGTCAGCATCGGTTCGATCGTGAAGACCATTCCGGCTTCGATGACGGTGTTGTAGGCGGGGGCGGCGTCGTAGTGCGGGATGATCAGGCCGGTGTGGAAAGCCTCGCCCACGCCGTGACCGGTGAAGTCGCGGACCACACCATAGCCGAAGCGCTTGGCGTAGGACTCGATGGTCCGCCCGATCACGTTGATTTCACGGCCCGGGGCCACGGCACGGATGGCGCGGTTCAGGGACTCCTGCGTGCGCTCTACGAGCAGCCGGGATTCCTCGTCGACGTCCCCGGCCAGGAAGGTGTAGTTGGTGTCGCCGTGCACGCCGCCAATGAAGGCCGTGATGTCGATGTTGAGGATGTCCCCGTCCCGGACCACCGTGCTGTCCGGGATGCCGTGGCAGATGACTTCGTTCAACGACGAACACAGGGACTTGGGAAAGCCTCGGTAGCCGAGGGTGGACGGGTACGCCTTGTGGTCGAGCAGGAACTCGTGGCCCACCCGGTCCAACTGGTCCGTGGTGACGCCGGGCTGGATGTGCTTCCCTACCTCCACGATCGCCTGCGCGGCGATCCGTGAGGCGATTCGGATCTTCTCGATGGTCTCCGCCGATTTGACCTCGGAGCCGGTGAACTTGGCCGGTGCGGGCTTACCCACGTATTCGGGACGCGGGATCGACGCCGGAACGGGAAGCTGCGGACTGACGGCTCCCGGGACCAGGGTACCGATGGGTGCAGTCGAGGCTAGAGAAGGCATACATTGATCATATAAGGCACGGCCGGAGGCAAATAAACAACGGCCACGAAATATCAGTGAAGGAGCATCGATGCCGGAGTACTGGTACAACGTCAACACGCACGAGGTTGAAGAGGACGCCATGTCCGACTGGAGCCAGCTGATTGGCCCGTACAAGACCCGGGAAGAAGCTGAACACGCCCTCGAGAAGGTCAGGGCCCGCAACGAGTCCTGGGAAAAGGGCGACGAGGACGACTAGGGTCGATCACCCAATACGGAGCTGGAGGCACTCCTGGCAAGGGCCTCAAGGGCGCTGGCCAGGGTGGATGCTCCGGGACCGTTGCAGGGAATTCGTGCCCGGCCGTGGAAGGTTTCCAGTCAGGGAAGGGCTCCGGGCAGTTCGAGGCGGGGGTCCCGGCCGGGGTCCTGACCGAATGATGAAGTCGGAGGCGGTGGAGCCCGCCTTCAGCACGGCCGTGCCCCGAGGTCCGGCCGTCGGGCCCTGCCGGTGAGAGCGTCCCGGGCAGCCCAACGCATATGCTCCCTCGGGGCTGA
Source organism: Pseudarthrobacter oxydans (assembly GCF_030812335.1). Taxonomy (GTDB): domain Bacteria; phylum Actinomycetota; class Actinomycetes; order Actinomycetales; family Micrococcaceae; genus Arthrobacter; species Arthrobacter oxydans_B. Next base: position 150,177 of record NZ_JAUSSN010000007.1, on the reverse strand, counting down.
TTTTTCTCACCCGGTGCGGATGAGTGCCCGCCGGTCGCCGCGGGCCATACTGGGGAAATGCCGACGAGCGATACCCGCACCCGCGGCGTCCGAGTCACCGACCTGACCCGGCTGGGCGCTGCCTGGGCCGCCTCGACGGTTGCCCTCATCGTCACCGGTGCGCTGCTGCCGGGGTTCTCTGCTTCCAGTTGGTGGGACTACGCCGTCGTGGCAGCAGTGGCTGGCGTCGTCGGTCTGGTCCTCCGCCCCGCGCTGGTGGAGATCTCGGCCAGGGTGGGCTGGCTGGCGGTGCTCCTTACTGCTGTTGTCGGTCAGGCCCTGATCATGTATATCGCCATCCGTCTGGTGCCCGGTATCGAGTCGACGGCGTGGACCGCCCTTGCCGCAACCTGGATCAGTGCCGTCGTGGCTACCCTCATTTCGTGGGCCACCACGGCCGGTACTGATGACGGCCTGATCACCTCCCTGGCCGGCAGGGCACGCCGGCAGAACACGGTCACCGACCCGGAGGTTGACGGCGTCCTGATCGTGCAGCTCGACGGTGTGCCTTTCCCGGTGCTGCAGTGGGCGGTCCAGTCCGGGGCGGTACCGCATATCCGGCGCTGGCTGTCCTCGGGGGACTACACGTGCCGGGAATGGACTCCCCAGCTCCCCTGCACCACCCCAGCCAGCCAGATGGGCATTCTGCACGGCACCGTTGACGGGATCCCCGCTTTCCGGTGGTACGACCGGGAGCTCAAGCGGGTTCTGGTGGCCAACCGTCCGGCGGACGCCCGGGTGATCGAGGAAAGGCACAGCACCGGACAGGGCCTGCTGTACGACGACGGGGTCTCCATTTCGAACCTGTTCACCGGTGACGCGCCCCGGTCGCTCCTGACGATGAGCCGGGTAGAGGTCCGGCGCGGCTCCACACAGACGCGTCGTGCGTTCGCTTGGTTCTTTACCTCACCGAACGGGTTCATGCGCAGCCTCACGCGGACCGTAGGGGAGGTCCTCAAGGAGCGGTGGCAGGCCCGACGACAGGTCCGGCGTGACTTCGACCCGCGGGTGCACCGGGACTGGACCTTCGCCCTGCTGCGGGCAGTGACCAACAGTCTCCTGCGTGACCTGAACACGGCCCTGGTGGCCGAGGAGCTGCGTCGTGGCACGAAGTGCATCTACGTCGACTACGTGGACTACGACGAGATCGCCCACCACGCAGGCGTCTTCCGGCCCGAGTCGCTCGCCTCCCTGGATGGCCTGGACCGCACGCTGGGGTCCCTGGCCCGGCTCGCCGGTTCCGCTCCCCGCCGCTACCGGCTGGTCGTGCTCTCGGACCACGGCCAGTCCCAGGGCACTCCCTTCGCTGACCGGTACGGCCAGACGCTCGGCGATCTGTGTGCCGACCTCATGCAGGAACACGTACAGACTGTGGACGCGTCCGTCGAAGGGCTGGGGCGCGCCGACTCCATCGCCGGCGACATCGCGGCCGGGGGGATGACCGGGAAGCTCGCCGCCCGCGCCGACGAGGGGCTGACCAAGGCCCAGCGGACACAGGATCACGGCAACGCCGCCGAGGAGCCGGTGGTCGTGCTCGGCTCGGGCAACTTGGGCCTGGTCTACGTGCGGGGCGACCGGCGCTGGACGCTCGAGGCGCTCGAGAGGGAGTGGCCGGCGCTGGTCCCCGGCCTGGTGGGCCATCCAGGCGTCGGGTTCGTTGCGGGCATCGATGAAGACGGCCGGGAATGGGCGGTCGGGAACGGCGGACGCCTCGACATCGCGAGCGGTGCGGTGGAGGGCTTGGACCCGTTGGCCGGCTTCGGTGCGCACGCGGCGAGGGTCCTCCGGCGGGCCCTGATGGATCCCGCGGCTCCGGACCTCTACGTCAACAGCATGGTTGATCCGGTGACCAACGACGTCGCGGCCTTCGAGGGCCTGGTCGGATCCCATGGCGGCCTCGGCGGCTGGCAGGACCGCGCCATGCTGATCGGTCCTGCCGATCTCATGGCCGGGCTGCCCGAGCGGATCGAGGGGGCCGATGAGCTCCACCGGGTCCTGGTGGGGATGCTCGAGGCCTGTGGCCAGCGCGCCACGACGGCGTTCCCGCGTTGACTGACCGGACCATTTGCGGTGGGCTGGCCCGAGGGGCGGTTCACGGGCCCCGGCTCACGCCGGCGCGGCCCACGAGTCGCCGGGGGAGAGGACGACGGCCGTGCAGCCGGGGGCCTGCTCCGCCACCGCGTCGGCGAACCGGCGCCCGGGCAGCTCGAGCCAGCTCCGGGCAAAGTGTGTGACGAAGGGAGGGTGCAGCGTTCCCCAGTGCACCGGCAGGGCGTACCGCGCGCCGCTCCATGCGACGGCGCGGGCCGCAGTCTCGGGGTTCAGGTGCCCCGCCGAGAGCCTCGGCCCCCACCCCCAGACCGGCACCACGGCGACATCGATCGAACCGCCCGCCATGTCAGGGATCCCGGCCATCCCGGCGAACAGCCCCGTGTCACCCGCGATCCAGACGGTGCCTGAAGGACCCCGAACCAGCTGCCCGTGGGCGTCGTTGGGCCGGTGCGGCATCGGGCGGTGACGATGCTCCGCCGGGACCTGGCGTATCTCGACGCCGCGGCCTGCCGGGGTCCAGCCGTCGCCCAGGGGGACTGTGTTCAGGAACTTGCGGCGGTGCAACCAGGCGACGTTCGCCGGGGCACTCATCAGGGCCGCTCCGGGCAGCATGCGGAGGGAGCGCAGCTCCGCGTGGTCGTGGTGGAGGTGGGAGAGGAGTACGACGTCGGGCCGGCTCCACGACGCCGGGTCCGGCCGGGGTGCCAGCCGCCGCAACAGCCCGGCATGAGGACGAAGCAACGGATCGGTAAGGACCCGTACGCCGTCGAGATCCAGGACCACCGAGGAATGGCCCAGCCAGGTAAGTCTCATACCGGGACCCGCGTTACTCCGTTTCTTCCTCCATGACGGCGATCGCGAAACCTAGTGCCTCGGTGATGTTGATCGCGGCCGACATCGTCCGGGCCGTTCCGATGATGGGGGCCACGGCGACGAGCACGTTTTGAACATCCTTCGCCGTAACCCCTGACTCGATCGCGGGGCCAACGTGGGCAAGGTAGGAGATGGGCCGGGCGTCGACGGCGGCCAGGGCTGCGATGCGAATCATGAGCAGCGCGTCGGCCGGCAGGTCGGAGCGTCCCAGGGAGGCGTCAGTAATGGCGCCGATGGTCTCCAGAACCGGGTTCTCACTCTGAGCGGACATGGTCGATCTCCTTCACATGGGTAGCCAGGACAGCCCCGGGATGGTGCTGCCGATCGTGCAGAGCTATGAACGCGCCCCGGACACCGGGCGCAGCCCGTCGACTCGGGTCAGGCCATGGCCTTTGCTTTGAGGGACTCAAACTCGGTCTGGCTGATGGCTCCGGAATCAAGCAGGGCCTTGGCATCGGCGATCTGGCTGGCCGGGCTGGCCGACTTGCCGGCCACCTTCTGGATGTACTCCTGCTGGGCAGCCTGTTGTTCGGCCACGAGGGCCATCTGCCGCTCGGTCATGCTGCGGCCGCGGGCGATCAGGTAGATGAGGGCGCCAAGCCAGGGCACGAAGACCAGCAGTATCACCCAGCCGGCTTTACCCCAGCCGCTGAGCGATCGGTCGCCAAACAAGTCGAACAGGCAGCGGAACCACACCATCAGGGCCGCTATCCAGATAAAGAACCAGAAACTCCACAGCAGGACGTCCCAGAAGTCAGTCGTAATTGAGTCCATGGCTACTCCTCCACTAGTGTCCGCCGGTGTCTGGCCCGTCGCGTCGCGCACGAGTCCGGCCGGAATGGCGGAGCATCTGCCGGGGCCTGATGCAGGCCCTCAATGGCCAGACTGCCCGGACGGGCGGAACACCGCATCGTTCGTGAAGGATGAGGTGGCCCTGCAAACCGGCAGCCGTGGCTCGGAAGGTCGGCCCGCGGTGGCGTGGAGGCTAGCCCGCGGTGACCCGGGGGACCGGCCCGCGGCCGGCCGCCTAGAAGGAGTGCTCGGGGCCGGGGAACTGGCCGGAGCGCACGTCCTCGCCGTAGGCCTTCGCGGCGTCGCTGAGCGAGGTGCGCAGGTCCGCGTATTGCTTGACGAACTTGGCCATCCGGCCGCCGCGGAGCCCCGCCATGTCCTGCCACACCAGTACCTGGCCGGTGGTCGCGTTGCCGGCGCCGATGCCGATGGTGGGGACATCGACGGCGGCGTCCACGGCAGCCGCCGTGGCCGCTGGCACCATTTCCATCAGGACGCAGAACGCGCCGGCGTCGGTGAGGGCGACGGCGTCGTCGATCAGCCGCTGGGCGTCATCGCCGCGGCCCTGCACCCGGTAGCCGCCGAGGGCGTGCTCGCTTTGCGGGGTGAATCCGATATGCGCCATGACGGGAATGCCGGCCTGGACCATGGCCCGGACGGTTTCGGCATAGAACTTCCCGCCCTCGATCTTGACCGCGTGGGCGAGTCCTTCCTTGAGGAACCGGACGCCGGTGGACACCGCCTGCTGGGCGGAGACCTCGTAGCTGCCAAAGGGAAGGTCCGCCACCACGAGGGCGCGCTTGGCGGAGCGGGTGACGGCGCGGCACAGGGGGAGCAGCTCATCGACGGTGACGGGCAGGCTGGTTTCGTTGCCGAAGACATTGTTGGAGGCTGAGTCGCCAACGAGGAGCACCTCGATGCCGGCCTGGTCGAAGATTTCCGCCGTGTACTGGTCGTACGCGGTCAGCATGGCAAAGCGCTCACCGTTGAGCTTGGCCTGGCGCAGGTGGTGGGTGCGGATCTTCGCCACCGGCTTCCGGGCGCCGGGCTCCTGGCCCGCCGTCGAGCCCGGGGTCGAGCTCGGGGCCGCAGCCGGGGACGTCTCCGCAGCCGCGGACGTGCCCGCGGGAGCCGGGCCGTTGCCGTAGGGGGCGGCTAGTTCTGCGGGCATGCTGGAATCGGGGCTTGTGCTTGAGGCCATGGCACGAGCGTAGTGCGACACCTCGCGTCCTAGCTACTGGGCTTCAGCCCGTGGGCGCGTGAGTCACATCACACGACTCCCGGCGGAACGACCCGGGAACCGGTCTGGGGCGTCGAATTCGGGGCTCCCGGTGTTAACGCCGTGTTACGCGGGGCAGCCGCGCCAGCAATCGGTGGCAATGATTAGTAAAGTGAACGGTGAGCAGCTGCGGGACCCATGCACGACGGGCCTGGGGCACGGACGAAAGAACCGGAAAGAGGGCCAGTATGGACCGCCAGCAAGAGTTTGTCCTGCGGACGATCGAAGAGCGCGACGTGCGGTTTGTGCGGCTGTGGTTCACCGACGTCGTGGGATCGCTGAAGTCCGTGGCGTTGGCCCCGGCCGAAGTGGAAGGCGCGTTCGAGGAGGGCCTGGGCTTTGACGGTTCCTCCATCGAGGGCCTCGCCCGTGTTTTCGAGTCCGACATGCTGGCCCAGCCGGACCCCGCCACCTTCCAGATCCTGCCGTGGCGCGGCGAGACCGAAGCGACGTCCCGGATGTTCTGCGACATCCTGACGCCCGACGGCGAACCCTCCGCCGCTGATCCGCGCAACGTCCTCAAGCGCAACCTGGCCAAGGCCGCGGACATGGGCTTCACCTGCTACACCCACCCCGAGATCGAGTTCTACCTGCTCAAGTCCCAGCAGCCGGGCCCGGACGGTGCCCCCGTGCCCGTGGACGAGGGCGGCTACTTCGACCACGTTCCCGGCGGTGTGGCGCAGGACTTCCGCCGCACGGCCGTGACCATGCTGGAATCGGTCGGCATCTCTGTCGAGTTCAGCCACCACGAGGCCGGCCCCGGCCAGAACGAGATCGACCTGCGCTACGCGGATGCCCTGCAGACCGCGGACAACATCATGACGTTCCGCACGGTGATCAAGGAGGTCGCACTCCAGCAGGGCACGTACGCCACCTTCATGCCGAAACCGTTCACGGCCCACCCGGGTTCCGGCATGCACACCCACTTCTCGCTCTTCGAGGGCGACACGAATGCCTTCTACGAGGCCGGTGCGGAGTTCCAGCTTTCCGAGACGGCCCGGCAGTTCATCGCCGGCATCCTCAAGCACGCCCCGGAATTCACCGCCGTCACGAACCAGTTCGTGAACTCCTACAAGCGGCTCTGGGGCGGCGGGGAAGCCCCCAGCTACCTCAGCTGGGGCCACAACAACCGCTCCGCCCTGGTCCGCGTCCCGCTGTACAAGCCCGGCAAGGGCCAGTCCGCGCGGATCGAATACCGCGGCATCGACTCGGCCGCCAACCCCTACCTCGCCTACGCCGTGCTGCTCGGCGCCGGGCTCAAGGGCATCGAGGAGGGCTACCAGCTGCCCGCCGCCGCCGAGGACGACATCTGGTCGCTGAGCTCGGCCGAACGCCGCGCGATGGGCCACGACCCGCTCCCGGCCAGCCTGCACGACGCCATCCGCTCGATGGAGGACTCCGAACTCATGCCGCAGATCCTGGGTGAGCAGGTGTTCGAACACTTCCTGCGCAACAAGCGTGCCGAATGGCAGGACTACCGTCTCCAGGTCACGCCCTACGAGCTGCAGCGCAACCTCGGCATCCTTTAGGCGGCCCCGGTGAGCCTGGCACGACGCCTCATCGCCGCCGGTTTCAGCGATCTGGAAAACGGCGAACGGTGGCTGGCGGCCCCGGAACTGGAGGGCCTGGACCAGGACCTCCTCTTCTCCGGGCTGCAGCTGGCCGCGAATCCGGACACGGCGCTGCAGTCGCTGGTCCGGCTGATCGAAAAGCACCCGGACCTGCGGAAGCTGGCGGTCGCGGACCCGGAACGCAGCGAACCGATGTACCGGGTGCTGGGCGCCTCGGAGGCGCTGGGTGAGTTCCTGATCCGGCACCCCGAGCACCTTGATGTCTTCGAGGTGACCGCCAGCCCGGAACCGCGGGCAGCGGACGCCGCAGAACTGCGCGCCCGCCTGCTGCGCTCCGTGCAGGCCGACCCGAAATCCGCCCGCCCGGTCGCGGCGCTGACCGGGCAGGAAGGCTACGTGGCGCTCCGCACGGAGTACCGGCGCGGCCTCGTCGAGCTCGCCGTCAAGGACCTTTGCGCCGCCGATCCGCTGGACTTTATGCCCGCCGCGGGTGCGGAACTGGCGGATCTGGCCGGCGCCGCGATCGAGGCGGCCCTGGCCGTCTCGCGGGCCGAGGCCGCCGAGCACTTCAGCGCCACCGAGGTGGCCGACGTCGGACTGGCCGTCATCGGCATGGGCAAATGCGGTGCCCGCGAGCTCAACTACATTTCCGACGTCGACGTCATCTACGTGATCGAGTCCGGCGAGCTCGACGATTCACGGGCCAACACGATCGGATCGGCCCTGGCCTCCGGCATTTCCCGGGCGATCATGTCCATCGGCCGCGAACCCGGGCTGTGGGAGGTCGACGCCAACCTGCGCCCGGAGGGCAAGTCGGGGCCGCTGGTGAGGACCCTTGCGTCGCATGAGAGCTACTACGCCCGCTGGGCCGAGAGCTGGGAATTCCAGGCCCTGCTCAAGGCCCGGACCATCGCCGGGGACACCGAGCTCGGCGCCCGCTACGAGGCCGCGGTCGCGCCGCTGATCTGGTCCTCCGCCGGCCGGGAAGGCTTCGTGGAGTCCGTCCGTTCGATGCGCCGCCGGGTCACCGAACACATCCCCGCCGAGGAGGAGCAGCGGCAGATCAAGCTGGGCCGGGGAGGACTGCGCGACGTCGAATTCACCGTCCAGCTGCTGCAGCTGGTGCACGGCAAATCCGACGAGAGCCTGCGCTGCCGGGACACCACCTCGGCCATTGCCGCCTTGTCAGCGGGCGGCTACATCGGCCGCTCGGACGCAGCCGAGTTCGACCGCGACTACCGCTACCTCCGGCTCCTCGAACACCGGATCCAGCTCTTCCAAATGCGCCGCACCCACCTCATGCCGGTCAAGGAAGCCTCGCTGCGGGCACTCGCCAAAGCCGTGCTCGGGCCCTTCTCCAGCGAACGGCCCAAACCCGACGCCCTGGTCGCGGCCTGGCGCAAGACCAAACGCTCCGTCCGCGAGCTGCACGAACGCATCTTCTACCGGCCGCTGCTCAACACCGCGGCTGCGCTCAGCAGCGAGGAAGCCAGGCTCAGCCCGGAAGCCGCGCAGGGGCGCCTCGCCGCCCTGGGCTACCTCGATCCGAGCGGCGCCATGCGCCACATCGAGGCCCTCACCGCCGGAGTCAGCCGCCGCGCCGCGCTCCAGCGCCAGCTCCTGCCGATCCTGCTCGGCTGGCTCGCGGAGGGTGTGGACCCCGACGCCGGGCTGCTGGCCTTCCGGCGGGTCAGCGAAGCGCTCGGCACCACGCACTGGTACCTCGGGATGCTCCGGGACTCGACGGCGGCGGCCGAGCGGCTCTGCCACGTGCTGTCCAACTCCCGCCTGATCGCGGACCTGCTGGAAGTCTCACCCGAATCCGTGGCCTGGCTCGGCTCGGACAAGGAACTGGTGCCCCTGACCTTCGAGGCGCAGTGGCTGGAGATCGTGTCGAAGATGTCCCGGCATGCGGAGCCGGAAAGCGCGATGCGCCTGATCCGGCTGATCCGCCGCCGCGAGATCCTGCGGATTGCGATCGCGGACAGCGCAGGGCTGCTGGACCAGGACCAGGTCGGCGCGGCGCTGGCCGACACGGACCGGGCCGCGGTCCTGGGCGCACTGCGCGTAGCGGAAACCATGGTCACCGCCGACGAGCCGCTCAAGACACATGTGCTGGTGGTCGCCATGGGACGGCAGGGCGGCCGGGAGATCGGCTACGGCTCGGACGCGGACGTTATGTACGTGCACCGCGGGCTTCCCGGCGTCCCGGAGGACGAGGCCCAGCAGCAGGCCCTGCAGATCGTCAGCAGGCTCTCCAACCTGCTGACCCAGCCGCTCAAGCCCGCCATCCTCGCCGAGCGCGTCCTCATGGTGGACGCGGACCTGCGTCCGGAGGGCAAGAGCGGGCCGATGGTGCGGTCGCTGGAGTCCTACGCGGAGTACTACCGCCGGTGGTCGCTCGTATGGGAGGCGCAGGCGCTGCTGCGTGCCCGCCCGATGGCCGGCGACGACCAGCTGGCCGCCGGGTTCGTGGCACTGATCAACCCGATCCGCTACCCCGAGTCGCTCTCCGAACAGGACGCGCGCGAGGTCCGGCGCGTCAAGGCCCGGGTGGAGGCGGAGCGGCTGCCCCGCGGCGCGGATCCGGCCCGGCACCTGAAGCTGGGCCGCGGCGGCCTGAGCGACGTCGAATGGCTGGCCCAGCTGCTCCAGCTTCAGCACGCCGGACGGCATCCGGAGCTGCGGACCACCTCCACCGTCGAGGCGCTCGAGGCGGCTGGCGCCGTCGGGCTCCTCGATGCGGGGGACGTGGTGATCCTGCTCCGCGCCTGGCGCCTGGCGAGCCGGATCCGGTCCGCCAACGTGATCTGGACCGGCCGGGCCTCGGATGTACTGCCTTCCTCCCGTCGGGACCTGGAGGCGGTGGCCCGCTGGTGCGGCTACGGGCAGGGCAACGCCGCCGCGCTCGAGGAGGACTACCTGCGGCTCAGCCGGCGCGCCCGGAGCGTGTTCGAGCGGGTTTTCTACGGCCAGTAGCGTTGACCGCCGGGCTAGCGGGCGGGCTTCCGGCGGACTCCTGCTGGGGTCCGCCGGGTCCGCGAGGGGCTCACGCGGTGGCCGCCGAGGGCTGACACGCGCCGGGCGCCGGTGCTACTTTGGGCCCATGGCCAAGCAAATGTTCCTGAACCTCCCCGTTAAGGACCTCGACAAATCGGTGCAGTTCTTCACCGCGCTGGGGTTTTCCTTCAATCCCGATTTCACCGACGAGAACGCCACGTGCATGATCATCAACGATGACGCGTTTGTGATGCTGCTGGTGGAGAACTACTTCAAGACCTTCACGTCCAAACCCATTGCCGACGCCCGCAGCACCACCGAGGCGATCTTGTCCTTCTCCCTGGACAGCCGCGAAGCCGTGGACGAGGTGGTCAGGACGGCCCTCACCGCCTGTGGAACCCCGTCCGAGGAAGCCCAGGACTACGGCTTTATGTACACCCACAGCTTCCAGGACCCTGACGGCCATCTGTGGGAAGTCTTCTGGATGGACCCGGCCGGGCCGCCTAAGGACGCGGCACTCTGAGCTGACCGAAGCACCCGGAGGCGGGGCAAGCTGACCGAAGCGTCCGGAGGCTGGGCACCCGCCGGCGTGGGTAGGCTTCTTTTATGGCTGAACACGTGTGGCTGCTGCCGCTGAAGGACCTCGACGACGACGCGCGCGCCATCAAGCTCGGGGAGATTGCCGAACTCGAGGTCCTGGAAGGCCAGCGCAGGTTCGTTGGCGAGCCGCTGCGGATGGTGCTGATCGGGCTGGAAGAGGAGTCCCGGCACCCCTTTGCGATCGACGCCAACGGATCCGCCGTCGGGGTCCTGACCCTGCAGACCGGAGCCGCGACCCTGGCCGGCTGGGCGGACGACGACTCGGTCTGGCTGCTGAGTGGATTCCTGATCGACCGCCGGCTGCAGGGCAAGGGCCTGGGCACGCGGGCAGCGGAGGCCGCCGTGCGGGCCGCCGCTAAACTCACGGCAGCCCTCGGCGGCGGGCAGGCCGGCGTCGTGCTCTCGGTCAACGAACATAACCCCGCCGGGCAGGCCGCCTACCGCAAGGCCGGGTTCGAGGACCGCGGCCAGTACCTGGGCGGCGACGCCGTCCCGCAGCGGACAATGTACCGGCCGTTCTGATCCGCAGAGGGCTGACGGGCGCCGTGGGTCCCAGCAGGTCCTAGGAGGCTTTCCGGCCCGCAATCCTTAGCACCGAAGCACGCAGCGGGCGTATGACCCAGACCAGGCCGGCGGCGATCAGGACCCCGGCGATTGTGAAGAATACGGGCAGCGGGTTGAAGGGGTTGGCTGTCGCCTGTGTTGCGGCGGCCGCCTGTCCTGATGGTGACGACGGCGACGGCGACGGTCCCGCGGTGTCAGCCGGTGCCGGGGCCGCGGGGGCGGATTCCGTCGGGGCAACAGCAATGTCGGCCGGTTCGACAGCGCCGGTAACGGCAGCCTGCACCGGTCCTGCGGCCTGGGGCTGGACGTCACCGACGGTTTCCGCCGGAACGTACTTCTGCGCGGGGGACGTCCGGGCCAGCGGCTGGACTGTAGGGGACTGAGGGGCAGGTGCCTGAAGGGCGGGTGCCTCGTCGGCGGGTGCCGGTTCCGGGGGTGCCGGGTCGGCGGGTGCCGGGACGGGCGCGGGTTCCGGGGCAGGTTCCGGGACCGGCACGGGGACGGGCGCGGGGGCCGGTTCGCCGCCGGGCTCCACTCCTTCGTTCCCGCCCGAGTCGCCGTCGACGATATCGTTGTACAACGTCGTCTGGGCGTTCGGATTGTAGCCCGGCGCCGTTGCGGTGACCCTCGCCCGGACCCAGTGTCCGCTGTCGGCGGCCACGACGGTGTAGGTGCTTGCGGTGGCCCCGGCGATCGCCTGGCCATCCCGCTCCCACTGGTAGAGAAGAGTCACCAATTCGCCACCGGCATACCACCCTTGGCTGCGTTCCACACTGAGGGTGCTGCCGACCTTGTCCCCGCCGGACAGCCACATTTCATCGGTGGGCTCGATGAAACCGGGAGTGACCGCCGTCGAAGTGTTTGACATGGATACGCTGGGCACGCCGGCCGAACTCCCGGTCGCCTTCAGGGTCACCACCTTGCCCAGGTCGGCCGCCTTGATCGTGTAGGTGTCTGCGATGGCCCCCTCGATGTCCACGCCGTCGGCCTGCCACTGCAGCTTCAGGATCATCCAGCCGGGAGACCAGGTCCCCAGGCTGTGGACCTCCAGCGTGGATCCGACCCTGGTCCAGCCCCCCACGGTCGGAACTTCGCCGGTGATGCCGGGCCGGGCGGTGTACTCCGCGGTGTTGGTATTACTGACCTTCGGGGACGGCAGGGTTGTCTCGACCCCGTCGTTCACCCCTGGGGCGGACGCGCTCACACGCAGCGCCAGGGAATGGTCAGTGTCGGACTTCGTGATCCTGTAGGTTTCCCCGACGGCTCCGGGGATGCCGACACCGTCGCGCAGCCACTGGTATTTCAGCGTGTTTGTTCCGGACCCCTCGCCGTAGAGCCATACGCCTGGGGAGGATGTGAGGGTTTGTCCCGCTTTGAGGATGCCGGTGAAAGTCGGCTGCTCCGCCGCCCGAACCTTGGCAAGGCCCGCGGCGCTTTCGCGGTAGTCGCGGCACGTCGACCCCGGACCGCTCCAGCAGGCCTCAGTGGCTTGGGCGGGGCCGGCGAAGCCGGCGGTGGACAGGATGATGGCGGCGCCGACGGCTGATGCCGCGCGCGACAGAGATCTCTTCAATTTTTCCCCCAAAGAATGCCCTTGCCGTGACCGGGAAGGGACTAAGGATAGATGCTACAAGACAAATCAGCTTGCTCCGTTCCGGCGAACCGATGGACCGCCACAACATCGTCAACTTACGTTGACATCCGAAGAATGTGTCAACTAAGGTTGACGCCAGGAGGTGCCCATGAGAACACTGATCGGTTCGATGGACGGCAAGGGCCCGGCGGAGGCGCTGTATGAGGTGGCCGAACTGCGCAAGGAAGTGGCCCGCGCCGAGACGGAAGTCGTCCTCCGTGCCCGCCAGGCAGGGTTGTCATGGGAAGCCATAGCAACGTGTCTCGGCGTCAGCAAACAGGCCGTGCACCGGAAGTATGGGAAGCGCTGAACCGGGTTGCGGTCGGCACATGCTTTAAAGTCGAACGGCCCCCACCGAAAGGTGGGGGCCGCCGTCGTGCAATCCCTGGGGGACAGCTTCTAGTTAGACGCCGTAGTACAGCTCGAACTCGAACGGGTTCGGGCGCAGCGAGAGCGGACGGATCTCGTTCTCGTACTTGTACTCGATCCAGGTGTCGATCAGGTCCTGGGTGAAGACGCCGCCGGCCTGGAGGAACTCGTTGTCCTCGGCCAGGGCATCCAGGGCCTCTTCGAGCGTGCCCGGAGCCTTGGGGATGTCCTTGGCTTCCTCGGCGGGGAGCTCGTAGAGGTCCTTGTCGATCGGGGCCGGCGGTTCGATGCGGTTGCGGATGCCGTCAATGCCGGCCATCAGCTGGGCAGCAAAGGCCAGGTACGGGTTGGAGGAGGGGTCCGGCGCGCGGAACTCGATGCGCTTGGCCTTCGGGTTGGAGCCCGTGATCGGGATACGGATACCGGCGGAGCGGTTGCCCTGCGAGTAAACCATGTTGACCGGAGCCTCGAAGCCCTTGACCAGGCGGCGGTAGGAGTTCACCGTCGGGTTGGTGAAGGCCAGCACGGCGGAGGAGTGCTTCAGCAGCCCGCCGATGTACCAGCGGGCCATGTCGGACAGCCCGGCGTAACCCTTTTCGTCATAGAAAAGCGGCTCGCCATTGGTCCACAGCGACTGGTGGCAGTGCATGCCCGAACCGTTGTCACCGAAGACCGGCTTCGGCATAAAGGTGACGGACTTGCCCCAGGCGTCGGCCGTGTTCTTGACGACGTACTTGAACTTCTGCAGGTCATCAGCCGCGTGGGTCAGCGTGGTGAACTTGTAGTTGATCTCAGCCTGGCCGGCGGAACCGACCTCGTGGTGGCTGCGCTCAACCTCAAGGCCGGCTTCGTCCAGGGCGACGCACATGGCGTCGCGGAGGTCGGCCTGCTTGTCGGTTGGGGAGACCGGGAAGTAGCCGCCCTTGATCGGGGTCTTGTAGCCGAGGTTTCCGCCCTCTTCTTCGCGACCGGTGTTCCAGTGTGCTTCCTCGGAATCGATCTTGTAGAAGCTGCCCTGCGGGGAGGACTGGTACTGCACGTTGTCGAAGACGAAGAACTCGGCCTCGGGTGCAAAGAATGCGGTGTCGGCGATGCCGGTGGAAGCCAGGTAGGCCTCGGCCTTCTCGGCTACGCCGCGCGGGTCGCGGTGGTACGGGTCACCGGTGCGCGGGTTCACGATCGAGAAGTTCAGCGCGAGGGTCTTCTCCATGCGGAACGTGTCGAGGAACGCCGTCGTCACGTCCGGGATGAGCTGCATGTCCGACTCGGCGATGCCCTGGAAGCCCCGGATCGAAGATCCGTCGAAGAGCTGGCCGTTGACGAAGAAGTCCGCGTCAACGCTCTTGGCCGGCACATTGAAGTGCTGCTGCACGCCAGGGAGATCGGTGAAGCGAATATCGACGAACTTAACGTCTTCGTCTTTGATGAACTTGAGGACTTCGTCCGCAGTCTTGAACATCTATGCTCCTTATGCATGTGAAAGATCTGGCCGTCAGGCCGTGTGGTCCAGCGCAATCCGACAGCGGGGAAAACACAAAAGTGTCCCCGCTCCTATGCCGCTAGCAACTGTTACCACCCTAAGGACACGGGATTTCCCCGCGGTGTCCGCTTTGTTTCCGGCAGGTTACAGAATGCCCTGACAGGTAAACGGTAGTCGCTGTCCACAACGTGGCCTATCCGTGACCAGAGTGTGGCCCCTGAATGTCCACACTGTGAACAGCGCGGGGAGGCATCCATTGCCGATAGTCTTGGAGGGTGGTTGATCGTAAAGACATAGGTTCATGGCTCACCGGGCCGGACACGTCCGGTATTTCGAAGTACCCGGGGGAGCGGCTGGGCCTGCCGGAGTCCGGGCCGGGATCCATTGCCCGTGCCGGCCGGCGCATCGTCGCCATCTGCGTTGACTGGGCCATCGCGCTGGTCATCAGCAACTACGTTTTCGCCGGCGACCCCTGGGCGACCCTAGCCGTGTTCGCCGTCGAACAGGCGCTGCTGGTCGGCACCCTGGGCTACAGCATCGGCCACCGCCTGGTGGGGATCCACGTCGTCCGGCTCGGCGGCGGTCCCGCCGGCCCCGTTCCGGCCCTGGTCCGCAGCCTCCTCATATGCCTCGTGATCCCCGCCGTCATCTTCGACCCCGATCACCGCGGGCTCCACGACAAGGCCATGAACACCGTCCTGGTCCGGATGTAGCCTCCGCCGGACCAGCAGGGACTCCTTGGCCGCCGGGTCGCGCTAGGTCGCACCGCAATGTCGTCGGTTCGCCACGAACGGCCGTTACGCCTCGTCGGTTCGCCACGAACGGCCGTTACGCCTCGTCGGTTCGCCACGAACGGCCGTTACGCCTCGTCGGTTCGTCACGAATGGCCGCTAAACCTCCCGGTTTAGCGGCCATTCGCGTCAGATGGGTGCGACACCGGGGTGGGTCTTGGGTGGCCCCGCAGGGGAGCAACCGAGCGGACACCGATCGGGCTAAACCCCGGCCGTCTCCTGCGCCGGCTGAGTAGCATCCTGTCCGGCCTTGACCGTCAGGTACCCGTGGCGGCCCGCCCACCGCTCAAACCAGACTGTGGCGAACGGGAACACCGCTGACAGCCCCGCGAACAGGGCCACCCGGAACGGCCAGCGCTGCATGCCCCACAGGCTCAGTGCCGCGATCCCGTAGCCGATGAAAAACGCGCCATGGATCGGTCCCGCGATCTCCACCCCGAGTTCCGTGGTCCGGGTGACCCACTTGAGAAACATTCCCACCAGCAGTGCGGCCCAGCTGAAGGCCTCGGCGATGGCGAGGATCCGGAAGATGCGGATCACGGCAGAAGTGGACGGACGTTTCATGGCGGAGTCTCCGGGTTCTGTCCCGAGGGGACGGTATGAGCTGGGCAAAGAAAACGCCCCGGCTGCCGGCCTGAGAGGCGGTTACCGGGGCGTTCCTGCGGGCTGGCGTGTGGCCTAGCGTCCGCGGGCCGCCTTGCGGTCCGGGCGGGCCTTGTAGGGATCAATGCCCTTGGGGATGGGCAGGCGGCTTCCGAGCGATGAGATGCGCTTGGAAACCGTGCTGACCTCGAGCTTGGTCAGCTCATTCTTCATCTTGGTCATCTTCTTGGAGACCTGGCTGATCGGAACCTGACCCTCGCCACGGCCGCTTTCAATCACGTGGATGGTGACGTTGGGCAGGATGCGCGCGAGCCGCTTGCGTTCGGCGTCGAGCAGCGGCTTGACCCGGTGGCTGGGGCCCTCGCTGACCAGGACAACGCCGGGTCGGCCGATGGCGCGGAAAACGGCGTCCTGGGTGCGGGGGTTCACTGCGACGGGCTGCTCTTCGACGATCCAGCCGCGCTTGAGCGTGCCCAGCGCGGCGCCCGATGCTCCGGGCTGGTTTTCAATCCGTGCGAAGGCGGCGCGCTCGGCGCGGCGGGACAGGATCAGGGTGGCCGCCAGAAGACCCAGCGGGATGCCGATCAGCAGGCCCGTGATCCAGTTCTCCAGCACGAACCCGACGACGAAGCTGACAGCGACCACGCCGAGGAACGCGAGCAGCATAAGCCACGGAACCATCGGATCGTGCTGGCGGGTCATCTGGAAGACCTCGCGGATCTGCTTCAGACGGCTCGGCTTCTTGACCTTGGCCACCTTGGGCTTTCGGGAAAAGAGACCACGCTTCGGAGCATCAGAAGCCGGAGTGGAGTTGCTGGAATCAGGGGAATTCGCCATAGTGCCTTAATTCTACGTGATGGACGGTGAAAGGCCGGACGCCGGATTCCTCCGGTGCCGGCCTTTCGCCGCAATCATTACAACTGGATTCAGGCGCGCGCCGCGAGCAGCGAGCTGGCTTCCTGGCGGGTGCTGCCCGAGCTTTCGATGTGGGCCAGCTGGGCCGGGATTTCCAGCCCCTTCTTGCGCATCGCGGTGGCCCAGAGCCGGCCGGCGCGGTAGGAGGAACGCACCAGCGGACCGCTCATGACGCCGAGGAAACCGATCTCGTCGGCTTCCTGCTGCAGGTCCACGAACTCCTGCGGCTTGACCCAGCGGTCAACCGGCAGGTGCCGCTCGCTCGGGCGCAGGTACTGGGTGATGGTGATCAGGTCGCAGCCGGCGTCGTGCAGGTCCCGGAGCGCCTCGGAGATTTCCTCGCGGGTCTCGCCCATGCCCAGGATCAGGTTGGACTTGGTCACCATGCCGAGGTTGCGGCCCTGCGTGATGACATCCAGCGACCGCTCGTAGCGGAAGGCCGGACGGATGCGCTTGAAAATCCGCGGGACGGTCTCGACGTTGTGCGCGAACACCTCGGGCTTGGAGTCGCAGATCGCTTCGATGTGCTCTGGCTTGCCGGAGAAGTCGGGAATCAGGAGCTCGACGCCGGTGCCCGGGTTGAGTTCGTGGATCTTGCGGACCGTTTCGGCGTAGAGCCAGACGCCCTCGTCAGCGAGGTCGTCGCGGGCCACACCCGTGACCGTGGCGTAGCGGAGCTGCATCGCCAGGACCGAGCGGGCCACCTTCGTGGGTTCGAAAACGTCCACGGGGGAGGGCTTGCCGGTGTCGATCTGGCAGAAATCGCAGCGCCGGGTGCATTCGGAGCCGCCGATCAGGAAGGTCGCTTCCTTGTCTTCCCAGCATTCGAAAATGTTGGGGCAGCCGGCCTCTTCACACACGGTGTGGAGGCCCTCTTTTTTGACGAGGTTCTTGAGCTGCACGTACTCGGGACCCATCTGGACCTTGGCCTTGATCCATTCCGGCTTGCGTTCCACCGGGGTGGCCGCATTGCGCTGCTCGATTCGCAGCATTTTCCGGCCTTCTGGTGCCAGGGTCACAGTAGAGCTCCTTCATGGGTTGCAACTAGCGCTTCTTCATTGTTGCGCAGTTCTTCGATGATCCGCGACACGAGGTCGGCGGGGGTGACGTCCCGGCCCGTCTCCTGCGAGATGGTGGTGACGCCGGCGTCGGTGATGCCGCAGGCGATGATCTGGGCGTACGGTGCCAGGTCGTTGTTGCAGTTGATGGCGAAGCCGTGCATGGTGACGCCCTCGTGGACGCGGATGCCGATCGCGGCAATCTTGCGTGCGGGGCCCTTCTCGTCCTGCTCGATCCAGACGCCGGCACGGCCCTTGATCCGGACCGCCTCGATGCCGTAGTCGGCCAGGACGGCGATGATGACGGCTTCCAGCCGCTCCACGTAGTCGCGAATCCCGGCGGGGTTCGCGAGCTTGATGACGGGATAGCCCACGAGCTGTCCCGGGCCGTGCCAGGTGAGTTTGCCGCCGCGGTCCACCGGGACCACGGGGGTGCCGTCAAAGGGGCGTTCGTGGTCTTCGGTGCGTTTGCCGGCCGTGTAGACAGCGGCGTGCTCCAGCAGCAGGACCGTGCTGGGGGCGGTACCGGCGAGGACCTTCCCATGGAGTTCGCGCTGGATGTCCCAGCCGCGCGTGTAATCGACGAATTCCGGGTCGAGACCCAGCTGGGAGAACTCAAGAGTCATGGCATCCAGCTTAGACCCCGTCCAGCATCCGTCCCGATTGTGTGCTCAACCTCTCATCCCGACCCGTCAAGAATCCACCCTGTGGAGGGGTTCCACCGAATGGGAGGCGGTGGTACAGTCCCGGCGAGGCCGTTGCCTGCAAGCGCCCGGCCGCAGGAAGGGACGCCATGTCGAGCACCATTCCGAAAAAGCAGATGACCGTCATTCAGGCGGCGTTCATCGGAGTGGGGTCGATGGTGGGCGCTGGCATCTTCGCGCTGCTGGGAGCGGCGGGCGCCGTCGCAGGCTCGGCGGTGTGGGTCTCTTTTCTGGTCGCCGGTGCCATCGCCGGCCTTCAGGGCTACTCGTTCGCAAAGCTCGGCGCCGCCTACCCCTCGGCCGGGGGCATGCTCGCCTACCTCGCCCGCGGGTTCGGTGAGGGTCATATCACCGGGATCGTGTCGTGGCTGTTCTATGTGACCGGCGCGATCGTTGGGGCAATGGTGGCGTCGTCCTTCGGTGGTTATGCCAGCGCGGTCCTGACGGACCGTGATCCTGGCTGGGCCAAGGTGTTCGCGGTCGCACTCATCCTGGTCATGACGTTCCTGAACGCGGTCGGCTCCAAGGCGGTCGCTAGAGTCCAGTCACTCATCGTGAAGATTGTGCTGGCCATCCTGTCCGTCTTCGCGATCGTCACAATCGTCAACTGGGACCCCTCGCTTCTCGACCCATCCGGCTACCCCGGCATCCGCGAGATCGTCGCGAGCGTGGCCTTGACCTTCTTCGCCTTCCTCGGATTCGGCGTCATCACCTTCACCGCCAAGGACCTGCCGGATGCGTCCCGGCAGCTGCCGCGCTCCATGTATCTGGCCCTGGCGATCGCCACCACGGTCTACGTCGCGGTATCCCTGGGCGTGTTCGGGACACTGACTTCCGACCAGGTCGTCGAATACGGCGCGACAGCGCTGGCCGAGGCTGCCAAGCCCACCCTTGGCCAGTTCGGCTACGTGCTGATGGTGATCACGGCGCTGCTCTCCACCGCCGGAGCCGTGAATGCCAGCCTCTACCCTTCCGTGGGAATGACCCAACACCTCGCCTCGGTCGGGCAGTTTCCGCCGGTGTTCGGCCGGTCCGTGGGTCATCGGCGGGTGCCCGTCGGACTGCTGGTGATGGCCGGCCTCGCGGCTGTCATGGTGCTGGTATTCAACCTGAACAGCATCGCGTCGCTGGGAAGCGCGGTAGCCCTGCTCGTATTCTCCGCGGTGACCCTGGCGCACTTTAAGGTGTACCGGGAAACAGGCGCCAAGCTCTTCATGCTCATCACAGCCCTGATCGCGACTTTGGGAACGTTCCTTGTGTTTTGCACAACCACACTCGTCAACGAGCCCGCCACCGCCACGGCGCTGGTGGTGATCCTTGCCCTTGCCCTGATCATCGATCTGCTGTGGAAGCGCACGCGTTTGGCCGGGAATAGCACCGCGGGGGCATGAAGTAAAGAGGAAATAGAGACTATTCCAAGCGAATTCCAAGGTCCATGCTGTAGGCATCCAGCACACTATGTGATAGAGGGCAGTGGAATGTACAAATTTTCGCTTCGCCCCAGACGGTGTCGCGCCGTCCGGCCCATTTCGCAGACCCTGCCGGGCATACCAGGATGGTGGTTGCTGTGAGCAGCGCTGATCAGGCACTGGCCCGCCCGAAGGTGCCCACGACTGTTTGGATCTCCTGGATTGCACTGGCGCTGATGACCACCAGTTCGGTGGCCAGCCTGCGAGCGGCACCGACCATGGCCGTCTACGGCCTGGCTTCCGTTTTCCTCTACCTGGTTCCGGCGATCGTCTTTCTGCTGCCCACCTCGCTAGTCGCTGCTGAATTGGCGTCCGGGTGGAAGGGCGGTATCTACAAATGGGTCGCGACAGGTATTTCCAAGCCGATGGGTTTTTTGGCGGTGTGGTGCCAGTTCGCCATGACGATCTTCTACTATCCGACCCTGCTGGGGTTCGTCGCGAGCACCCTCGCTTATGTCTTCAACCCGGCGCTGGCCAGCAACGGCGTGTGGACAGCGTTGGTGATCGTAGTGTTCTACTGGGCGGGCGTGTACGTCTCGTCCCGGGGCACGAAGGGCGTCGCGGGTCTGGCCAGCGGTGGCCTGATCATCGGAACCCTGATCCCGGGCACATTGCTCGTCGTCCTGGGCATCATGTTCCTCGGGCAGGGCAATGAATCGGCCGCCCCGATGACCGCGGCGAACTTCTTCCCGCAGTGGGCCGGGCTGGCCAGCCTGGTGCTGATCGTGAACAACTTCCTCTCCTATAGCGGCATGGAGATGAACGCGGTGCACGTGTCCTCGTTGAAGGACCCGGCCAAGGAGTTCCCCAAGGCGATGTTCTTGGCGATGGGCCTCGTTTTGCTCATCTTCATCCTGCCGGCACTGGCAATCAGCTGGATCGTCCCGGCCGAGGAACTGTCCCTCACCGCGGGTGTCATGCAGGCTTTCGACGCGGTCCTGGCATCATTCAACCTGCAAGTGCTGACACCGGTCCTCGGAATCATGCTGGTTGCCGCATCCCTCGGCGGGATGCTTACTTGGCTGGCCGGTCCGTCAAAGGGCCTACTCTTGATCTCCCGCGAGGAGGGCTACCTGCCCCCGTTCCTGCAGAAGCTGAACAAGAACGGCATACAGCAGAACCTCCTGGTCGTGCAGGGGCTCATCACCACCGTCATCGCGCTCGGCTATGCGCTCATCCCGGACGTCTCCAGTGCGTACTGGATCTTCTCGGTCATCACCACGCAGGTCTACCTGATCATGTACCTGCTAATGTTCGTGGCCGCGATCCGGCTGCGCCGCAACGACCCGGACCACCCGCGCGGCTACCGGGCGCCGATGCTGGTCGGGCTGGCCGGCGTCGGATTCTCGGCCTCCCTGGCCGCCCTGCTCGTCGGTTTCATCCCTCCCTCGCAGTTCGGTGGTGGCAACCCCGCCGTCTACGTCCTGATCGTCGGTGCCGGCGCACTGGGGCTTGGCCTGCTTGTTCCGTTCCTCTTCTACAAGATGCGCAAGCCCTCCTGGAAGCTTCCCGAGCAGGAGGCGCAGACGGAGGTGAAAGAGTCATGAGCACGCATTTGGAGTCCTCAACCAAGCGGGGGCGCTCGGTCCTGTATATCGTGTCCATGGTCCTGCTCGTGGTGTTCACCGTCATCGGCGTGCTGATGTTTAAATCGGCAAGGGACACCCAGCAAGCCCTGGAGAAAGCCGATCAGCTGATCGCATCGATCAATGAGGCCGGGGGAACGGCACCCTCGCGCGAGCAGATCGCCCGGGTTCTGGGCGAGGACGGCGGTGCGGTCTGCGCGAACCCGAATGAGGCACTGAGCCGGGCCATTCTCTTCAGTCAGCTGGCGAACGGTGCCAGCGGGCCAGGAAGCAGGCCGGTGATCACGGACAGCCGGTTATTCCAGGGCGAGCTCCGGATCATCCAGATTTATTGCCCGGAGGAGCTAGACGAATTCCAGAAGTTCGTTGACGAGCTCCAGACCTACCGTTCGGGCGGTGCGTGAGCTATGGACCTGCGCTCTCGCATCAGCGAGCTGATGCGGCCGGCGCGGGACGAACTTGCCGAGTTCGTGGCCATCCGCTCGGTGGCCGACCCCCGGCAGTTTCCCCCGGAGGAGTGTGCCAGGGCCGCCCAGTGGGTGCTCGACAAATTCGCCGGGCTCGGTTTCTCGGATGCCCGCCTCGAGCGGACGCCGGACGGGTCCGACGCGGTGGTCGGCTCGAGACCGGGACCCGGTCCGGACGCGCCGACGGTGCTCCTCTACGCGCACTACGACGTGCAGCCACCACTCGATGATTCCGCGTGGCGCACCCCGCCCTTCGCACTCACCGAGGTGGGTGGCCGCTGGTACGGACGGGGCGCCGCCGACTGCAAGGGCAACATCATCGCTCACCTGCTCGCGCTGCGGGCGCTCGGCAACGACCTGCCCGTGAACCTGAAGCTGGTGGTCGAAGGGTCGGAGGAACAGGGGACCGGCGGGCTCGAGGCTTTTGTGGCCAGCCACCCCGAACTGCTCCGGGCCGACACCATCCTCGTCTGCGACACCGGCAACGCCGCCGTGGGACGTCCCGCGGCGACGGTGACCCTCCGCGGGATGGTCAACGTCGTGGTGACGGTGGAGGCCATGGCATCCGAGCTCCACTCCGGCATGTTCGGCGGCGCAGCCCCGGACGCGCTCGCGGCCCTGATCTCGATGCTCGCTACCCTGCGCGACAAGCAGGGCAACACCACGATCATGGGCCTGGACAACACCCAGACCTGGAGCGGCGCACCATATCCGCCCGAGCAATTCCGCTCCGATGCCGGAGTGCTCGAGGGCGTCACGTTGCTGGGGGACGGCAGCGTGTCCGACATGCTCTGGGCACGGCCGGCCGTCACCGTGCTCGGCATTGATTGCCCGCCGGTGACGGGTTCAACGGCGGCCATTGTGCCGCGGACCTCCGCCCGGCTGAACCTGCGTGTCCCGCCAGGCATGGACGCCGACGACGCGCACACCGCCCTAGCCGACCAACTCCGGGCAGCGGCACCCTGGGGCGTCCACGTCTCGGTGGACTTGGAGGCCATAGGGTCCCCGTTTCAGGCGGCGGTCGGCGGGCCGGCCTTTGAAGCCATGAGTGCCGCGATGTTCGAGGCCTACGGAAGCCCGATGACAACGCTGGGGCAAGGGGGATCGATCCCGCTCTGCAATGTCTTTGCGGACACCTATCCGGACGCGGAGATCATCCTGATGGGGGTCGAGGAACCGCTCGCCCTCATCCACGCACCGAACGAAAGCGTCGATCCGAACGAGATCCGGGCCATGGCCGTAACCCTGGCCCTCTTCCTCCAGCGTTACGCGCGACACGCCTGACGGGCCCGGTCCCGGGCCCACGCGGGGCTGGCCCTGGTCGAGCTTTCGGAGCGCAGGCCCGGGAGGCTGTGGATAACTTCTGCGCCGGCGAGCGGAATCGGTTATTCCTTGTACATGGAAAACTTCGGTCATGGCAGCGGCTCCGCGGAAGCGGGCACCCCCGAGCTTCGGGGCTACATCGTCGGCCGCGAACTCGGACGGGGCAGCTCCGCCGAAGTCTGGCTCGTGACCGAGGAACTCAGTCGGCGCGACTTCGCTCTCAAGAGTTTTGTACTGCCGGAACAGCCCTCCTCCCAGCACCCGCACGTCGGTGCCGAGGATGCCGAGAACGCTGTCCGGCGCGAGATCGGGATACTCTCCGTCCTCGACCACGAGCACCTGGTCAAGGCATACGACGTCGTCCGGCTGGACGGGCCGTGTGCCGGGAGCCTCGGGCTGATCATGGATTACGCCGCGGGCGGCTCGCTGGGGCAACTCATGGCCGGCCGGGGAAGCCTGGGGCCGGGGGAGACCGTGACCGTCCTGACTCCGATCGCCCAGGCCCTCGCCTACCTGCACGGTCACGGCTTTACCCACGGCGATGTCGCTCCCGGCAATGTGCTGTTCACCGCCCACGGCAAACCGCTGCTGGCCGATCTGGGCGTGGCCCGCATGGTGGCTGACGCCGCCGCGGTGCCCGACGCCGGAACCGAGGGCTTCCGCGACCCGGCGCCCGTGGACGCCGTCCGGGCCGGGCTGCAACCGGAGCGCGATGTGTATTCGTTAGCGGCCCTTGGGTGGTACTGCCTGACCGGCCGCGCCCCTGAACCGGGCGCGCAGCGGCCGCCGCTGCCGCTGCTGGTACCCGGGGTTCCGGCTGCGCTGGCCGCGGCGCTGGAATCCGGACTCCAGGAGGACCGCAGGCTCCGGCCCACGGCCACCGAACTGGCCTCCGCCGTTCACCGCAGCGCCGTGGCCGCGCCGGTGGACCTCTCGGTGTCCGTCCACCCCACGGTCATTCCGCAGCTGCTGACCCGGCGCACCCTGCCCGGTACGGCACGGGCGCGTCGGGTCGAACAACTCCGGACCCTGCCGGGCCGTTTCCGCAGGCCACGCGCGGACGCCCCGCTGCCAGCCGCCGCGGCATCTGCTTCCGGGGTTCCCTCGTCAATCCGTGCGGGCGCCGGGCGCGGGGCCGGCGGCTATGGCGCGCGCCGCTCGGCCCGCCGGGGCATCACCGGCAGGCGCCCCTTCCGGCCCGGGTCCGCCCGGCCCGGCTCGGCCCTGCCTCCCGCCGCGAGTCCGGCACGGCCGGGCGGACGCGGTATCCGGGCGGTGGCCGTCGGCCTGGCGCTCATGGGTGTCCTTGCCGCCGCGTGGGGGTTGCCGGGGCCAGTCTGCCGGCGGCGTTCCCCGGCTTTGCCGTCAACGACGCCGGGTCCGCTACCGAGTCCGCCGCGGCGTCCGACCCTGGCGCGGTCCGCCCGGCGCCCGCCCCTGACGCTGGTGCTGGTGCCGGTGCGGCTGCGGCGGCCCTGGCGCCCGATCTGCAGGCACAGCTCGCATCGCCGGACCCCGGCGAAGCCGTCCGCGGACTGGCCCGGCTTCGCTCCCTGGCGTTCAGCTCGGGGGATTTCGGCCTGCTGGAGCAGGTCAACGTGCCGGCGTCGGCGGCGGCAGTGGAGGACGGGCGGATCAGCGCCAGGCTCAAGGATTCCGGCCGGGTGCTCGCGGGATTCACGACCATCGTGACCCAGGTGGCACATGATGCGGCCCCGCCGGGGGACAGCGGCCCATCCCTTGCCGTCGTGGTCGTCACGGCGGGCACCTCCGCCTACCAGGAACGCGACGCGACCGGGGCGGCGCTGGCGGACGCGGCGGCCGCACCGGAACAGCAGCTACGGCTCGTCCTGGCGACGGTCGAGGGACGCTGGCGGATTCAGGACATCCTTCCCGCAGCCTGAGCCCCCACCGAGATGGTCAGGGAGGCCCCGGCCGCGGGCCGGGGTTCAGGACTTCGGGCCGCGTTCCGCCACCCAGGCGGCGGCCTCGGCGAGCGAGGGGTGCTGCCATTCGAAGCCTGCCTCGCTCAGGACAGCCGGTTCCATCCGCTGGCTGGAAAGCAGCAGCTCCTCGGCAAGCTTGCCCATCACCAGCCGCAGCACCGGGGCGGGAACGCGGAACACCGCCGGCCGGTGCAGGGCCGCGGCCAGCGCCGCGATCAGCGAGTTCACGTCAGCGACCTCCGGTGCGCAGAGGTTCACGGGCCCGGACAGCCGGCTGTTGAGCAGAAAACCAAAGGCACCGGCCACATCCGGGAGCGTGACCCAAGGCCAGTACTGCCGGCCGTTGCCCAGGGGACCGCCCACGCCCAGGCGCAGCAGCGGCATGAGCCGTCCCAGGGCGCCACCCGAACGGCTCAGCACGACGCCGGTGCGCGGAGTGACCACCCGGACACCGGCCGGAGCCTCGTGCGCGGCGGCTTCCCAATCGGCGCAGATCCGGGCCAGCACACCGTCGCCGGCGGGGGCGTTCTCGCGGAGCAACGCCTGTCCGGCGTTGCCGTAGTAGTTGGAGCCCGACTGGCTCAGGAAGACCGCCGGCGGAGTGTCCAGGCGCCCCATGGCCGCGGCCAGCGTCCGCGTCGGCCCGAGCCGGGAGTTGCGGAGTTCGTTGATCCGTGACCGGGTCCAGGGCCGGTCGCCGATGCCGGCGCCGGAGAGGTTGATGACGGCGTCGGCCCCCTTCAGCGCGGTCTCGTCGATGCTGCCCTCCGCGGGGTTCCACTGGAACTCGGACGCCGCCGCGGGCGCCCGCCTGACGAGCGTGCCGACGTCGTGCCCGGCGCTGCGCAGGGAGCTGGAAATGGCGGTTCCGATCAGCCCTGAGGCTCCGGCAATAATGATTCGCATGATCCATCTCACCATGCCCGGCTCGGCAGGGATACCTCCCGGGCGGGAGGGCCCGTCTTGACTATGATCTAACGATGACCTCTTCGAGTTACTTCCGTTTCCCGCATCTGCACGGCGATCTGGTCACCTTCGTGGCCGAGGACGACGTCTGGATTGCGCCCCTCGGCGGGGGCCGCGCCTGGCGCGTTTCCTCGCTGCAGCTGCCGGCCCGCAACCCCCGCTTCACGCCGGACGGCAAGCGCCTGGTGTGGACGGTCGTTCAGGGGACGGCCCCGGAAGTTGTCACGGCGGACGTCGACGGCGGCGGCTACCGGCAGTTGAGCTACTTCGGCCACGCGACCACCAAGGTCAAGGGCTTCACCCCCGACGGCGACGTCCTGGTCACGAGCGCCTTCCGCCAGGCCGACAGCCGCCTCGCCCACGCCTACAGCCTGCCCGTCACCGGCGGCTGGGCCTCCGAGCTTCCGCTGGGCCCGGTGGAGTCCGTTGCATTCGGCCCGGTAGTCGGCGACGAACGCCCCGTCGTCCTCGCCAGTGTGCTCTCCCGTGAACCCGCGTGGTGGAAGCGCTACCGCGGCGGCGCTGCCGGCAAGCTCTGGATCGACGCCGACGGAAACGGCGAATTCGAACGCCTCGCCGCCGAACTGGACGGCAATCTGACCGACCCGATGTGGGTCGACGGCCGGATCGCCTTCCTCTCCGACCATGAGGGCTATGGCAACCTCTACTCCGTGCTGCCCAACGGCTCCGAACTGCGCCGCCACACCGACCACGAGGACTTCTACGTCCGGCACGCCGCCACCGACGGCCGGCGTGTCATCTTCGAATCCGCCGGTGAGCTGTGGCTGCTCCCGGACCTCGGCTCGGAGGCCATCAAACTTGAGATCTCCCTGGGGTCCGCGTCCCAGGCCCGCCGCGGAGCGCCGTTGAAGCCGTCAAAGCACCTCGGCGATGTGGTTCCGGACCGTACCGGCGGCTCGAGCGCCGTCGAGTCCCACGGCACCCTGCACTGGCTGCGGCACAAGGACGGCCCCTCGCGGGTCCTGGAAGCCACCCCCGGCGTCCGGGCCCGCCTGCCCCGCCCGTTCGGCGCGGGCCGGATCGCCTACGTCGCCGACCATGACGGCGTCGAAGCCCTGTACCTGAAGGCGATCGCCGCGCCCCTGGAGACCGGATCCGTGGATTCCAAAAACAACGATGCCGGAAACACGGATTCCGCAAATCCCGCAGGAAACCCCGCCGGGCACGAGTCCGGGGGGCAGCCGGCCGCGCCGGCCGTGCAGAAGGCAGCCCATTCGGGCGGGGATTCCGATGCCGGCACACCCCTGCCCAGCCCGGTCCCGGCCGCGGCCAGCGCCCGTCCGGGCACCGTAGCCGCCGTCCCGGCAGCGCATCTGGTCACCCCGGACGACGCTGCAAGCCCGGCCACCCCGGCCACCCCGGACGACGCCGGTGCTGCCGACACCGCCGGGCCTGCGGACGGCAACGTCCCGGCGCGGCAGGAACCGTCCGGCCGCCTGACCAGGATCGATTTCCCCAAGCCGACCAGGGCCAGCGCCATCGAGGCCAGCCCGGACGGCAACTGGATCGCCGTCGGCACCGCCTTCGGCGACATCTACCTCGCCGACACCCGGACCGGGGCCCTGTCCCTCGTGAGCAGCATCGGCGAGGGCAGCATCGAAGGCTTCAGCTGGTCCCCGGACTCGGCCTGGCTGGGCTGGTCCGAGCCGGTGACGTCCTTCGGCTCCCGCAGCCGGCTGCGCCTCACCGGCGTGGACAATGCCGGCGCCGCAGCGGACGGGAAGCGCACCATCATCGAGGTCACCGACGGGCGCTTCCGCGACGAATCGCCGTCGTTCACCCCGGACGGCAAGTACCTGGCATTCCTCTCCAACCGCAGCTTCGACCCGGTCTACGACGGTCACTCCTTCGACCTGTCCTTCCCGAGCCCGATCAAGCCCTACCTCGTGGCCCTCGCCGCGGACACCCCCTCGCCCTTCGGCCCCAGCGTGGACCTGCAGGACGACGCCGGCGCCGGCGCGGATGCCAAAGCCGAGGGTGCCGACAAGGACCAGGTGCCCGCGGTCCGGGTCGACGCCGAAGGCCTGGCCCACCGCGTCATCAGCGTGCCGGTACCGCAGGGCAACTACTCCGCCCTCACCGCTACCGACGGGGCCCTGCTCTGGCTCGACCACGAGCTTTTCGGCGTCACCGGCGACGGCCGCGCCAGCCTCGAGGACAAGAACGCGGCGCCCTGCCTCGTCCGCTTCGACCTGGCCCGGCGCAAAACCACCACCATCGTGGAGGCCCTGGACAGCTATCGGCTCTCCGGCGACGGCGAGAAGGTCGTCATCCTGCAGGACAAGCAGATCCGCGTCTCGCCCGCCAACGCCAAAGCGGACGAGGAATCCGGGCAGCTGGTCAAGGTCGACCTCAGCCGCATCCGCGTGCAGCTCGACCCGCTCAGCGTCTGGGGACAGGCCTTCGACGAGGCCTGGCGGCTCCAGCGCGACTTCTTCTGGACCGAGGACATGGCCGGGCAGGACTGGGACTCGGTGCACGCCCGCTACCGTCCGATCGTGGACCGGCTCGGTTCGCACGACGACCTCGTGGACCTGCTGTGGGAGCTCCACGGTGAACTGGGAACCTCGCATGCCTACGTCCGTCCGTTTGCTGTCACCGAGAACGGCAGCAACGGCCAGGGCCGGCTCGGCGCGGACCTTGCCTTCACCGGAGAGGGCTGGGAGATCACCCGGATCCTCGCGGGGGAGTCCTCAGACCCACTCGCCACCTCGCCGCTGACCCGCCCCGGCGCGGACGCGAAAACCGGCGACGTGCTGCTGGCGATCGACGGCGTCGAACTGACCGAAGTGCGCACGCCCGCCATGCAGCTGGTCGGCGCCGCGGGACGCGCCGTCGAGCTCACGCTGCGCAACGGCGCCGGGCACGGCAGCCAGGCAGGGAAGCAGCGCCGTGTGGCCGTGGTCCCGGTCAAGGACGAGGAACGGCTGCGGTACCAGGAATGGGTGGCCGCGAACCGCCGGACCGTCCGGCAGGCCTCACAGGGGACCTTCGGCTACCTGCACATCCCCGACATGATGGCTAACGGCTGGGCCCAGCTGCACCGCGACCTCGACACCGAGACGGCCCTTGACGGGCTGATCGTCGACGTCCGCCGCAACCGCGGAGGGCACACCTCCCAGCTCGTCGCGGAGCTCATCGGCCGCAAGGTCACCGGCTGGAGCATGCCGCGCGGGGAGCGGCCGCGGACCTACCCGCACCACGCACCGCGGGGACCGGTCATCATCCTGACCGATGAATTCGCCGGGTCCGACGGCGACATCATCACCCAGGTCTCCAAGCTGCGGGGGATCGGCCCGGTCATCGGCACCCGGACGTGGGGCGGCGTCGTCGGGATCGACAACCGCTTCGCCCTGGCCGACGGGACCGGAGTGACCCAGCCGCGCTACGCCACCTGGTTCTCCGGCGGCGTGGGCTGGGGGGTCGAGAACTTCGGCGTAGCCCCGGACATCGAAGTGACTTTCCCGCCGCACGCGTACGCCGCCGGCACCGACCCGCAGCTGGAATACGGCATCGGCGCCCTCAAGGAAATGATCCAGGAGCTGCCCACCGACCGGCCGCCCCTGCGCGAGGGCTACCGACAGGTCCGGCCCGCCCCGCTGCCGGCCCGCCAGCCCGGCAACTAGGCCCAGCGCCCGCTGCCAGCCCGGCAACTAGGCGGCAGCGCCCGCCGCGGCCCACCCACGGCGCGTCCGCCCACGGAGAAGGCCCCCGTTCCCTTGGTCAGGGAACGGGGGCCTTCGCCGTTAATGCGTCGGAAGCTAGGAGGCCAGGGTGGCGTCCAGGGTGATCTTGAGGCCGGTGAGGGCGCCCGAGACGGGGCAGCCCACCTTGGCTTCCTCGGCGATCCGCTGGAAATCGTCTTCCGTGATGCCGGGGATCCGCGCGTTGACGGTCAGGTGGCTGTCGGTGATGCCGGTACCGGGCACGAAGGTCACATCGGCCTTGGTGTGAACTTCCTCGGGGGTGTGGCCGGCCTGCGCGAGGGCATGGCTGAACGCCATGGAGAAACAGGCCGAGTGTGCTGCGGCGATGAGCTCTTCGGGGCTGGTCTTGCCCTCGGAGGCCTCGGTGCGCGCCTTCCAGGTGACATCGAAGTTACCCAGGCCGGAGCTGTCCAGCGTGGTGTTGCCTGCGCCCGTCATCAGGTCGCCGTTCCATACAGTGTGTGCGGTGCGTGTAGCTGCCATGTCCACTCCTCAAGTTTGTTGAAATCCCACAGACCCGGCGAAACCGGATCATGCCGTGTCCCATCCTAGGGATTCGGCGCCTCCGGCGCACCGGTGTCCGCTCTCGGAGGATTATGACCACGTGCCCGGACGACGACGGCGACGCACCCCCGCGGGGGTACGTCGCCGTCGTTGCCGGCAGGAGAGCTGTTGCCAGCGGGCGGGCTACTGCCAGAGGGTGGCGATGGCCACGTTGAGCAGGGCCAGGCCGCCGACGGCGTGCGCGAGGCCGTTGCCGACCTCCTCGCCCTTCTTGTACTTGCGGCGGCCGATGAAGGCCAGAACGGCCACGGCCAGGGCCACGGCCAGCTTGATGCCGAGCTTGGCGTAGTTGGCATCCATGTCCAGGGCCGGGATGAGCCCCATCATGGCGATGCCGGTGAGCAGCTGCAGCATGGCGCCGTCGAACTGGCGCGGGTGCACGGTGGGCTGTTTCATCTGGCCGATCCAGATGCCCACGATCATGGCGGCTCCGACGATGTGCAGGAAGACCATGAGGTTATAAACGATATTCATGGCCCCAGTCTAGCCAGAACATTCTACGCTCCGTAGTAAGACCCGCCCGGTCCGGGAACGCGCCCTGCCGGCCATTAACGCGCCTGCCGGCCAACAAAAACGGCGACGGCGGCGCGGGTTCCAGTGGTTTCCCACCGGTGTCCCGCACCGCCGTCGCCGTCGGTGTTCCGTGCCCTTGGAGGCTAGAGCCCCAGGTCGGCCTCGAAGGCGCCTTCCTCAAGGCGTGCCTTCAGCGTCTGCAGGAAGCGTCCTGCGTCGGCGCCGTCGACCAGACGGTGGTCGTAGGTCAGGGAGAGGTACATCATCGAGCGGATGGCCAGCGAGTCATCGCCGTTCTCATCGGCGACGACGACAGCCCGCTTGACGATCGCCCCGGTGCCGAGGATGGCAACCTGCGGCTGGTTGATGATCGGCGTGTCGAAAAGGGCGCCCACGGAACCGATGTTGGTGATGCTGAAGGTTCCGCCGGAGAGCTCGTCCGGGCCGATCTTGCCGTTGCGGGTGCGGTCCGCAACGTCGGCGATCTTGCCGGCCAGGCCGGCGAGGTTCAGGTTGCCGGCGTCGGCGATAACCGGTACCAGCAGGCCCTTGTCCGTGTCCACCGCAATCGCCAGGTGCTCGGCGTTGTGGTACGTGATCTCCTGCTTGTCCTCGTCGTAGGAGGCATTGACCTTCGGGTGCTGCTTCAGGGCCTCGGCCACAGCCTTGGCGATGAAGGGCAGGAAGGTCAGCTTGGAGCCGTTCTGGGCCTGGAAGGAGTTCTTGGCCTTGGCGCGCAGCTTGGCGACCTTGGTCATGTCGACCTCGTGCACCTGGGTCAGCTGGGTGGAGATGTCCAGCGACTCGCGCATACGGCGGGCAATGACCTGGCGGATCCGAGGGGCCTTCTGCACGGTGCCGCGCAGCGACGACTGGTCAGCGGAGGGACGCGCCGCCGGAGCAGCGGACGGAGCCGGGGCAGCCGCAGCGGGCGCCGGGGCGGCCTTGGCTTCTGCCGCCGCCAGCACATCCTGCTTGCGGATGCGCCCGCCGACGCCGGTGCCGGAGAGCGAGGAGATGTCCACGCCCTGCTGGTTGGCCAGCTTGCGGACCAGCGGGGTGACGTAGCCGGACTCCGCGGCCGCGGCGGCCGGAGCAGCAGCTGCGGGCGCAGCCGGGGCGGCTTCCGCTGCCGGCGCGGGGGCTTCCTGCTTCGGTGCTTCCTGCTTCGGAGCCTCCTGCTTCGGTGCCTCCTGCTTCGGAGCCTCAGCCGGGGCGGCTTCATGCTTCGGGGCTGCTGCCGCTTCCTTCGGGGCTTCCTTGGCGGGAGCCGCCGCGGGAGCCGCGCCGGAACCGATCACGGCGAGGACCGAACCGACCTCGGCCGTCTCATCCTCGGCGACACGGATTTCCTGCAGGGTGCCGGCGACCGGTGACGGGATCTCGGTGTCGACCTTGTCGGTGGACACCTCCAGCAGCGGCTCGTCGACCTCGACGGTGTCGCCGATGCTCTTGAGCCAGCGGGTGACGGTGCCTTCGGTGACGCTCTCGCCCAAGGCGGGCAGCGTGACCTCGTGGCCTTCGCCGGCAGGAGGAGCGGCCTCGGCGGCGGGTGCTTCAGCTTCGGCGGAAGGTGCTTCCGCTTCGGGGGCCGGAGCTTCGGCGGCGGACGGGGCCTCGGCGGCGGGCGCTTCAGCCTCAGCTGCCGGCGCTTCCTCGGCCGGTGCCTCGGCGGCGGGGGCTTCGCCCGATCCGGCGGAACCGGAGCCGATGCGCACCAGCGGTGCGCCAACTTCAGCGGTCTCGTCTTCGGCGACGAGGATTTCCTCGATCACGCCGGCGATCGGAGAGGGGATCTCGGTGTCTACTTTGTCGGTGGAAACCTCGAGCAGCGGCTCGTCCACCTCTACCCGGTCACCTACCTGCTTGAGCCAGCGGGTGACGGTTCCTTCGGTGACACTCTCACCGAGGGCGGGCAAGTTAACGGATTCAGACATGTCGTCCCCGTTCTCCTTATTGATCTTTGTGCGGATGATTGCTGCCTTGGTCGAGCTTAGTGCACCCGGCGTTTCGGGCCGGGTGCACTAAGCACGAAGTTCTTGCGGTGGTGCGGGCGGAACTGTTAGCCGTGCAGGGGCTTGCCGGCCAGAGCCAGGTGGGCCTCGCCCAGGGACTCGTTCTGGGTCGGGTGTGCGTGGACCAGCTGGGCCACGTCCTCCGGGTAGGCTTCCCAGTTCACGATCAGCTGGGCCTCGCCGATCTGCTCACCCATGCGGGCGCCGATCATGTGGACGCCGACGACGGGGCCGTCCTTCTGGCGGACCAGCTTGACCAGGCCGCTGGTGCCCAGGATGGAGCTCTTGCCGTTGCCGGCGAGGTTGTATTCCTGGGTCTGGACCTGGTCGTCACCGAACTTGGCCTTGGCGGCCTTTTCCGTGTAGCCCACCGTGGCGATTTCCGGCTCGGAGTAGGTGACCTTGGGGATGTTGACGTCTTCGACGACGACGGGCTTCAGCCCGGCGATTTCTTCGGCGACGAAGATGCCCTGCTGGTAGCTGCGGTGTGCCAGCTGGACGCCGGGGACGATGTCGCCCAAGGCGTAGACATTGCCGACACCGGTGTGGAGGCGCTCGTTGGTGATGACGAAGCCGCGGTCGATGGTGACGCCGGCTTCCTCGTA
Organism: Pseudarthrobacter oxydans; assembly: GCF_030812335.1. Classification (GTDB taxonomy): domain Bacteria; phylum Actinomycetota; class Actinomycetes; order Actinomycetales; family Micrococcaceae; genus Arthrobacter; species Arthrobacter oxydans_B. The sequence continues at coordinate 116,672 of NZ_JAUSSN010000007.1, read as the reverse complement.
ACCGAGGTTGGCCGTGACCGGACCGCGTCCAACGGCGACGAGCATGAGGTCCGCTTCGAAGGTCTTGCCGTCCACGAGGGTGACCTTGACGCCGTCGGCGTTCTGCTCAACACCCTGGAAGAAGGTGCCGGTGGAGAACTTGATGCCGCGCTTCTTGAAGGCACGCTCGAAAGCCTTGACGATCGTCGCGTCCTCGTTCGGGACCAGCGAGGGCAGGCCCTCGATGATGGTGACGTCGACGCCGAAGGACTTCCAGACCGAAGCGAACTCGACGCCGATCACGCCGCCGCCCAGGATGATCGCGCTCTTGGGGATGAAGTCCATGGTGAGGGCTTCGTCGGAGGTGATGACCTTGCCGCCGATTTCCAGCCCCGGCAGCGAGCGGGAGTAGGAGCCGGTCGCGAGGACAATGTTCTTGCCCTTGTACGCGGTGCCGTTCACGACGACGGTGTCGGTGCCCTGGAGCTTGCCTTCGCCCTCGATGACGGTGATGCCCTTTTTGCCCTTGATGAGGCCCTGCAGACCCTTGAACTTGCCGGCAATGATGCCGTCCTTGTAGGCGTTGACAGCGGTGATGTCGATGCTGTCAAGGGTGACGTTGACGCCGTACTTCGCCGAGTCACGGGCGTGGTCGGCCAGTTCCGCCGAGTGCAGCAAAGCCTTGGTGGGGATACAGCCGTTGTGCAGGCAGGTCCCGCCCAGCTTGCCCTTTTCGATCAGGCCGACGGTGAGGCCGAGCTGAACGGCACGCAGGGCAGTTGCGTAGCCGCCGCTGCCGCCGCCGAGTACCAGGATGTCGAATTCTTGCGCAGTTGCCTGATCGGCCACTAAAACGCTCCCTCGCGTGAACGATGACACGAGAGTACGCATCATCTGGTCTTGGAACTTCCCTGCCGTGATTATGCCAGCAGGTAAGCTCCCTTTCATTTGTGACTACCGGTGTTCACCTTAGCGAACCACTAATACATGCTCCACCTTGCCGTGGCGTTTGTGGAGCGCTTGTGTCCAGAGTCACGCGGCCCTTGTGGCCGGGGCAGGTTGCCCGGCCACCAGCCCGCGCGACGGCTGGGCGGATTGCGCCTAGGCGGTTTTGGCCGAAATGTCCTCGACGTAGGCCACCAGCGTGCGCACGGTGCAGCCCGTCCCCTGCTTGTGGTTGTAGCCGTAGGGGCTGCCGTTGTTGAACGACGGGCCGGCGATGTCGATGTGGGCCCAGGGGATCGGCTCGCCGTCCCTGCCCTTGCCCACAAACTCGCGCAGGAACACGGCCGCCGTCATCATGCCGCCGTGGCGTTCGCCGATGTTGGCGATGTCCGCAACCTGCGAGTCCAGGCTGGGGCGCAGCTCTTCGGGCAGCGGCATCGGCCAGACCAGCTCGCCGGCGCGGTCCGCGGCCGCCTTGAGCGGGCCGGTGACGGAGTCGGCGCCCATCACGCCGGCGGTACGGTTGCCGAGGGCGACCAGCTGCGCGCCGGTGAGGGTGGCGACGTCGATGATGGCGTCCGGGAACTCCTGGCTGGCGGCGACGATGCCGTCCGCCATGACGAGCCGGCCCTCGGCGTCGGTGTTGAGGACTTCGACGGTCTTGCCGCCGAACATGGTGAGCACGTCGGCCGGGCGCTGCGCGGCGCCGGAGGGCATGTTCTCGGCGATGCAGAGCCAGGCGGTCGCCTTGACGGGCAGGCCGAGGCCGGCGATGGCCAGCACGCTGTTAAGGACGACGGCGGCGCCCGCCATGTCGGACTTCATGTCGCCCATGCCGAGGGCCGGCTTGATCGAGATGCCGCCGGTGTCGAAGGTGATGCCCTTGCCCACGAGGGCGATCTTGGCGGTGGCCCGGGCGGGGGAGTATTCGACCTTGACCAGGCGCGGCTGCCGGGTGGAACCCTTGCCGACGCCGAGGATGCCGCCGAAGCCTTCCTTTTCCAGGCGCTTTTCGTCCCATACGGTGACCTTGACGGGCAGCCCCTTGGACAGTTCCTTGGCGGCGTCCGCGAAGGATTCGGGGTAGAGGTGGCTTGGCGGCTGGTTGACCAGGGAGCGGGTCGCATTGACGGCTTTGCCGATCAGGGCGGCACGGTCCAGTACCGGCTTCAGGGCCCTGTTGGCGGCAAAGTCCGTGACAATCACAACGTTCTTCACCGGATCCTTCAGGTCATCCTTGGAGGAGCGGTATTCGGTGAAAGAGTAGGCGCCCATCGCCGCGCCCTCGGCGACGGCGGCAACGTCGCCGAGCGACGCCGTCGGAAGGGCCAGGGTGACGGTGCCGACGCCGGCCAGCTGGCGGACCGCCGAGCCGGCGGCGCGGCGGAGCGCCTCTTCGGTGAGGGGCTGCGCGGCGGAAATCTTTCCGACACCGGCGAGCACGAGGACTTTCGCGCCGGATTCGCTCAGGCCCGGGAGGCGGTGGGCCTGGTCGGCTGCGCCGGTGATGCCAAGAACACTCAGTGATTCCGCCAGGGCTTCGGCGGCTTTGGCCGTCAGGGGGTTGCTGAGCAGGACAGGGCCGTCCGTGCCCTGCCCGACGCCGATGACAAGGGCGTCGCTGGGGGACTTCTTCAGGTCCCCTGCGACTGCACTAAGTTTGACTTCAGTATTCTTGACCACGAGGACAGTCCTCAATTCTCTGAGTTTTTACGGCAGGAACTGCATGTTCGGCGCCCTGCCTTGGAACCTGGGCCGCTGCCGGTTTGAGACGTAACCCAAGTGTCTTCAAGCCGTCATAAGGCCAGCTCCGATCGTAGTCTCTCCGCGGCGCGGGTGTTCAATTGAATGAGAGCTGGAGCACACCCCGATCAGGAATGCCCCGGCACTCCGCCGTGTTGTACCCCATATCAGCGCCGGCGCCCCTGCAGGGCACGTCCGGCTGCCCACTAACTACGACGAAAGGAACATGCCGTGCTTGAACGGATTTCCGGCTCCCTGCTGGACCCCGAATCGCTTTACCTGCGTGATGACGCGCTGTTCCACAGCCCCGAATTGCAAGGGCTGAACCTCGTCATGGGCTTCACCGGGTTCGCCGACGCAGGACACGTCGTCCGGCAGATCACCGCCGAACTGCTGGACACCCTGGACTCCGAAATGGTGGCCGAATTCGACGCCGACCAGCTGATCGACTACCGGTCCCGCCGCCCGCAGATCAGCTTCGTCGAGGACCACCTGCAGGACTATCAGGCGCCGCGCCTGGCGCTCTACCGCCTGGTCGACGGGCTGGGCAGCCCGTTCCTGCTTCTCGCCGGATTCGAACCGGACCTGCAGTGGGAGCGGTTCGCGCGCGCCGTCGTGGGCATCGTCGGGGAACTGGACGTCAACCTCGTCACCTGGATCCATTCCATCCCCATGCCGGTCCCGCACACCCGTCCCGTCGGAGTGACGGTGCACGGCAACCGCCCGGACCTCATCGAGGGCATCTCGGTGTGGAAGCCCACCGTCGAGGTGCCTGCCGCCGTCGGCCACATCCTGGAACTCCGGCTCACGGAGGCCGGCCGCAACGTCGCCGGCTACGTGATGCACGTGCCGCACTACCTTGCCGAAGCCGAGTACCCGACGGCGGCCGTCGCCGGACTCGAATACCTTGGGGCTGCCACCTCGCTGATGCTGCCCGCCGACCGGCTCCGCGAAGCGGGCCGGGATGTCGGACGCCAGATCGCCGAGCAGATTGAGGCTTCGGAGGAGGTACAGCAGGTGGTCTCCCGGCTCGAAACCCGGTACGACGAGAACGCCGAGGGAACCGTGCGGCGGTCCCTGCTCGCCGATGAGAACGACCAGCTGCCCAACGCCGATGACCTCGGGGCCGCCGTCGAGGCCTACCTGGCCCGTAAAGAACCCGGCGAATAAATACTATTTCTATCTCTGCTGGGCATAATGGAAGTGTGACTTTACCCCGCGCCTGGCTGATCTGGATCGTCGGGGTCTTCGCGTACCTTGTGGCGGTCAGCCAGCGCACCTCGTTCGGTGTGGTGGGGCTGGAGGCCACGGAACGCTTCCACGCCAGCGCGGCCGAGATCTCCTTCTTCACCGTGCTGCAGCTCCTCGTCTACGCGGCCCTGCAGATTCCGGTCGGCATCCTGGTGGACCGCTTCGGCTCCCGGGCCATGATCGCCGGCGGCGCCGTCCTGATGGGCCTGGGGCAGCTCCAGCTGGCCTTTGCTGAGAACATCCCCGGAGGTGTGCTGGGCCGGGTCCTGGTGGGCGCCGGCGATGCGATGACGTTCATCGCAGTGATCCGGCTGATCCCGATCTGGTTCGCCGCCGCCCGCGTTCCTCTGCTCACCCAGCTGACCGGAATGTCCGGCCAGCTCGGCCAGCTTTTCAGTGTGGTGCCCTTCGCCATGATCCTGCACCTCGCCGGCTGGACCCCCGCGTTCCTGACGCTCACGGCCATGTCCGTCCTCGCCGTGGTCCTCGTGCTGGTCCTGCTCCAGGACCGGCCGCCCGGGCACCCGGCACCGGAACCGTCCCAGGGGCTGCGCGCCACCGGGATCTCCATCTCCCACGCCTGGCGGCAGCCCGGCACCCGGCTGGGGCTCTGGAGCCACTTCACGGTCCAGTTCAGCGGCACCGTCTTCGCGATGACCTGGGGCTACCCCTTCCTGATCTCGGCGCAGGGCCTGGAGACGCCGGCCGTTTCTGCGCTGATGACGCTGTACGTGGCCGCGGCCATCGCCGCCGGTCCGCTGATGGGCAGCTTCGTCGCGCGGCACCCGCTGCGGCGCTCCACCATGGTGCTGCTGATTTCCACCGCCACCGCCGCGGCGTGGGCGGCGGTGCTGCTTATTCCGGGTCGCTCCCCGCTGTGGCTGCTGGCCGGGCTCGTGGTGGTGCTCGCCATCGGCGGCCCCGGTTCCATGATCGGCTTCGACTTTGCCCGCACCTTTAACCCGGCCCACCGGATCGGCACTGCGACCGGGATTGTGAACGTGGGCGGCTTTATCGCCTCCCTCATCGCCATCTACCTGATCGGCCTGGTCCTTGACGTGCTGCACGCCACCGGCTTCTCGCAGGGCGAGCTGTACGGGCTCGATCCGTTCCGGATCGCCCTGAGCGTGCAGTTCCTGCTGCTGGCCGGAGGAGCCGGAGCCATCGTTGTCAGCCGCCGAAAGGTGCGGAAGCAGATGGCGGCCCAGGGGGTCCGGGTGCCGCCGCTGCTGGCGGCCCTCGCCGAACAGCGCCGGCGCAGTGCAGAGCGGCGCCGCACGCCCTGACACGGGGACCTGGCCGCCTCCCGCCGTTGTCCACCCGCGTTGTCCACTCGTGTTATCCACTCGCGTTGTCCACCCGCGTTATCCACATAGGACAGGCCGGCCCTAACGCGGGCGTGTCCGGGCCGCGAAGCTGGCTTCATGACAGCTCCCGATCACCTGAGAATCACCGGCCCGGAGGACATCCTCGGGTTCATCCCGCATTCCCTGGGCTACTGGCCGGCCCGCAGCCTCGTCGCCATAACCATGCAGGGCAAACGGCTCGGCGCCACGCTGCGGGTTGACCTCCCGGGCGACGGCGGCAGCCCGGACTGGTCCGGCACTCCCGGGCCGGCAGGCTTTGCCCGTTCCGTGGCGTCCTACCTGGCGGCCGACGCCGAGGCGGACGGCTCGCTGCTGGCCCTCTTTACCGAAACCGACGGGGACGGCGCGCCGTGGGGGGAACTCCTGGCGGCGCTGGAAAACACACTGGCCGACGCGGGCATGCCCGTGCGGGACGCCTGGCTCGTCGGTGCCGACTACTGGCGCAACGCCTACTGCCTGGACCCGTCGTGCTGCGCACCGCCCGGGCGTCCCGTGGAGGAGATCAGGAACAGCAGGCTCAACGCCGAGATGGTCTACCGCGGCAGCACCGTGGGAGCGGCTCCCGGCGCCGCAGTGCTCAAGCCGCCGCCGGGTCCGCCGGATCCCGCCGTGCTGGAGGCCCAGCGGGAGTGGACGCAGCTGTTCTCCGCCCTCGTGCGGGACAGGCGCCAGTTCAGCCAGGTCTTGGACGTCTGGGCGCGGGTGCTGCAGGCCCACGCGCCGACACTGTCCACGGCGCTCACAGGCTACCTGCGCGCATCCCTGTGCGTTCCGTCCTGGCGCGACGCCGTGCTGGTCATGGCGGCTGCCGGGGCGGAGGCCGCTGAGCGCGGAGCCGACGAGTTCGGTGTGTTCCACGGCGGGCCACCGGATCCCGGAGGGGAAGGTTCCCTGCCTGCCTCCGAACAGTCTTCGCGGCCGCTGGCTCCATTGCCTCCGCTGGAAGGCTTCCCGCCGCGCGGCCCGGCCCCCAGTCGACAGGGCTCCGGTGGAGCGAGCCTCAGGGGAGAGGCGCCCAGGGGAGAGACGCCCCGGGGAGAGACGCCCAGGGGAGAGACGACCATGGGACGGGGCCCCAGGGGAGGGGGCCCCAGGAAAGGCGTCGCCGGCCGAGCGGGAGGCGGCGGCGGTGCCGGCCACCAGCGGCCGGAGGTTCCCGGCTACGGTGAGGTCCTGCTGGGTCTGGCGCCCCCGCTGCCGGACTGGGCCTTGATGGCACGCCTGGACCGGGTGCTGGAGCAGTTGTGCGCCGCCGGCGGTGAGGCGGGAGCCGCCGCATTGACCGGGCGGGGCTGGATTGAGTGGTGCCGCGGCAAAGGATCCTTTGCCGATGCACTTTTCCGCCGCGCCGACCAGGAGCTCCCGGGCTACCGGCTGGCCGAACTGCTCGCGGAACTGGTCCGCCGCGGGACGCTCTGCGGTTGGGCGGCCAGGAGGGAGGCGGCCTGGCAGCGGTTCGAGCCGGACGTTGCCTGACACCAAGCCAACGCCGGGCCGCGGCGGCGGCGGCGCCGCCGCCGCCAGCCGGGCGGGCGCCGCCCGATATCCCGGCCCCGCGCCCTGCGTCGGTCCCGATTGAGAAAACCGTGAGACAATGGTTGCCGAGACCCGGTTGGGTCCGTGTATTAAGTGCTTGTAGTGAACCGTGGAAACAGGGAACATTACGGTCACCCCAGGAGTTCTACTTAGTGGCTCTGCTGGTCGTGATTGCACCTGATGTCAAACACGGACTTGACAGGGTCATAGTGGTGTTGCCCGTATGGTGATTCCACAGACCGCCGCTAGAAAGGTTTTCTGTGACCCCGTCTTCCGCGAAGAAGGAACCCGCCGACCAGGCCGTATTGTCCCCCGAGGAGAAGAAGGCGGCGACGAGCGCCAAGCGCGCCGCCACGCGTGCAGCCAACAAGGCTGTCAAAGACGCAGCCTCGGCCGAAGGTGACACCACCGCATCGGCAGTCGCCAAGCCTGAACCCAAGAAGCGCGGGCCCAAGCCCGGCGCTAAAGCCGCGGCGCAAGCCGCCGGCAAAGCCAACGGTGACGATGACACCGATGAGGAAGTCGAAGTAGACCTCGACGACGTCGTCGTGGAGGCCGTCGAGATCGGTGAGGACGGGGAGGAAATCCCCGCCAAGGCCGCAGCAGCTGCCACCGGCTCCGGCTTTGTCTACTCCGACGCCGACGACGACGACGCCCCCGTGCAGCAGGTCATGTCCGCCGGCGCCACCGCCGACCCGGTCAAGGACTACCTGAAGCAGATCGGCAAGGTCGCCCTGCTGAACGCCGAGCAGGAAGTCGACCTCGCCCTGCGCATCGAGGCCGGCCTCTTTGCCGAGGAAAAGATCAACGCCGACGACGGAACCATGGATCCGAAGCTCAAGCGTGAGCTCGAATTCGTCATCCACGACGGCAAGCGTGCCAAGAACCACCTGCTGGAGGCCAACCTCCGCCTCGTGGTCTCGCTGGCCAAGCGCTACACCGGCCGCGGCATGCTGTTCCTGGACCTGATCCAGGAAGGCAACCTGGGCCTGATCCGTGCCGTCGAGAAGTTCGACTACACCAAGGGCTTCAAGTTCTCCACCTACGCCACCTGGTGGATCCGCCAGGCCATCACGCGTGCCATGGCCGACCAGGCCCGCACCATCCGCATCCCGGTGCACATGGTGGAAGTCATCAACAAGCTCGCCCGCGTGCAGCGCCAGATGCTGCAGGACCTCGGCCGCGAACCCACTCCGGAAGAGCTGGCCCTCGAACTGGACATGACACCCGAGAAGGTCGTCGAAGTCCAGAAGTACGGCCGCGAGCCGATCTCCCTGCACACCCCCCTGGGCGAGGACGGCGACTCTGAATTCGGTGACCTGATTGAGGACTCCGAGGCAGTGGTCCCCGCCGACGCGGTGAGCTTCACCCTGCTGCAGGAACAGCTGCACTCGGTGCTGGACACCCTCTCCGAACGCGAAGCCGGCGTGGTCGCGATGCGCTTCGGCCTGACCGACGGACAGCCGAAGACTTTAGACGAAATCGGCAAGGTCTACGGAGTCACGCGCGAGCGGATCCGCCAGATCGAATCCAAGACCATGTCCAAGCTGCGGCACCCGTCGCGGTCCCAGGTCCTCCGGGACTACCTGGACTAGGCACGCACCAAACAACGCGGGGTCATTTCCCGCCTATCCTCCCCGGAGGATTGGGCGGGAAATGACCCCGCGTTGTTCGTTAACCGACGTGCGTTGTTCGCAGAAGTTGTCGTTAACGCGGAAAGAGCCCCTCCGGAACCGGAGGGGCTCTTTCTCACGTGGTCTAAGCGACCGGACTCTAGTCGACCGGGACTGCCGGCTTCTCGTGAAGGCGTCCGGTCTCGTCGTGCCAGTCTGAGCTGAGCGGCCTGAGCGTCGGTTCTACGGCGCGGGCGTGGTGGCCGCAGAAAAGAAGCTCACCTCCGGAGGCGCCGAGAACAACCCGGACATACGCCTGTGCTCCGCAACGATCGCACCGGTCGACGGTGGTGAGTGTGCGGTCCGCAACTGCTGTTGTCATGTTCGGCCTCCTTGGTAGATCGGTATACCTATATAACCAGCATTCGCAGCGAAACCGTGGCACGGATGGCCCACTTTCGCTGTACGCGTATCACGTCTCGGTAACGGGTTCCGGCGCGTGCGGCGCCGGAGGAGTGGCAGCACGCCGGACGCCGGCTCTCCGACTACCCTAGGAAGAGCGCCAAAATGCTTTGTCCGTCCGATGGCGACGGTCCCGTTCCTGAAGGAGTTTCCGCCCCGTGGCACCAAGTTCTGATTACACCGCCCGGCATCTCTCCGTGCTGGAAGGCCTCGAGGCCGTCCGCAAGCGACCGGGCATGTACATCGGTTCCACAGACTCCCGCGGACTCATGCACTGCCTCTGGGAAATTATCGACAACTCCGTCGACGAGGCCCTCGCCGGGTTCGGCCATGACATCAAAATCATCCTGCACGCGGACAACTCGGTGGAGATTCACGACGACGGCCGCGGCGTCCCGGTGGACATCGAACCGAAGACCGGGCTCAGCGGCGTCGAAGTCGTCTTCACCAAGCTGCACGCCGGCGGCAAGTTCGGCGGCGGTTCCTATACGGCCTCCGGCGGGCTGCACGGCGTGGGCGCCTCGGTCGTGAACGCCCTGTCAGCCCGGCTGGACGTCGAAGTGGACCGGGGCGGCAAGACCTACAAGATGTCCTTCCGCCGCGGCGAGCCCGGCCGTTTCAAGGACACCGGCACCCGGCCGGACCCGGCTTCGGTGTTCTCGCCCTTCGTCGACGGTTCCGTCCTGGACATCGTGGGCAAGGCGAAGCGCGGCGTCACCGGCACGCGGATCCGCTACTGGGCGGACCGGCAGATCTTCACCCCGGACGCCAAGTTCTCCTACGACGAACTCGCCGCCCGCGCCCGCCAGACCTCCTTCCTGGTCCCCGGCCTGAAACTCACCGTCCGGGATGAGCGCAAGCTCCCCGGCACCCCGGGCGAGCTCGGCGGGCACGAGGAGGTCTTCCACCACGACGGCGGCATCTCCGAGTTCGTCGAATATCTCGCCGCCGACCCCGCCGTTACGGACGTCTGGCGTCTGCACGGCGCCGGCAAGTTCAAGGAGACCGTCCCGGTCCTGGACGACAAGGGCCACAGCCACCTCACCGAGGTCGAACGGGACTGCGAGGTCGACGTCGCCCTCCGCTGGGGCATCGGCTACGACAGCACGGTGCGCACCTTCGTCAACATCATCTCCACCCCCAAGGGCGGAACCCACCAGACCGGGTTCGAGCAGGCGCTCCTTAAGACCTTCCGCAAGGCGGTAGAGAGCAATGCCCGGAAGCTGAAGGCCGGCAACGACAAGATCGAGAAGGACGACATCTTCGCGGGACTCACCGCCGTGCTCACCGTCCGGCTCGCAGAGCCGCAGTTCGAGGGCCAGACCAAGGAAATCCTGGGCACCTCGGCCGTGCGCGCCATCGTCGCGAAGGTGGTGGAACAGGAAATCAACGCGAAGCTGACCTCTTCCCAGCGCAACGACAAGGCCCAGTCGGCGCTGCTGCTGGAAAAGGTCGTCAGCGAGATGAAGTCACGCATCTCCGCCCGCGTCCATAAGGAAACCCAGCGCCGCAAGAACGCCCTCGAGACGTCCTCCATGCCCACCAAGCTCGCCGACTGCCGCACGGACGACGTCGCGCGCTCCGAGCTGTTCATCGTCGAAGGCGACTCGGCGCTCGGCACCGCCAAGCTGGCGCGCTCCTCCGACTTCCAGGCGCTGCTGCCCATCCGCGGCAAGATCCTCAACGTCCAGAAGGCCTCGGTGGGCGACATGCTCTCAAACGCCGAATGCGCCGCGCTCATCCAGGTGGTGGGCGCGGGCTCCGGCCGGAGCTTCGACATCAGCGCCGCCCGGTACGGCAAGGTCATCCTGATGACCGACGCCGACGTCGACGGCGCCCACATCCGCACGCTCCTGCTCACGCTGTTCTTCCGCTACATGCGGCCGATGATCGAGGAGGGCCGGGTCTTCGCGGCCGTCCCGCCGCTGCACCGGGTGGAGGTCATCAACGCCGGGCAGAAGGCCAACGAGATGATCTACACCTACTCGGAGGCCGAACTTCACGTCCTGCTGGCCAGGCTCGCCAAGGAAGGCAAGCGGTACAAGGAGCCGATCCAGCGCTACAAGGGCCTGGGCGAGATGGACGCGGAGCAACTGGCCGAGACCACGATGGACCCGCGGCACCGCACCCTGCGCAAGGTCGGCATCGAAAACGCCAAGCACGCCGAAGAGACCTTCGACCTGCTGATGGGATCGGACGTCGCGCCGCGCAAGGACTTCATCATCGCCGGGGCGGCGGGCCTGGACCGGGAACGCATCGACGCCTGACCCGGCCCTAAAGGCGCGGTGGAGGCGTGCATTGTCCTTCCCGTTGCCGGATCGCGCCAGTGCCCAAATGCCCTCTAACCGGGTATGCCTCCTTCCGATAGTGTCGTCTCACGGCCCCGGGCAACGACGCCCGGGGCCGGATTCCGCAGCAAAATCCAGGAGACCCCTATGAGGCAAACTCGGAATATCCAGCGCGCGGCCATCGCCGCCACGATCGGGCTGGCGGTCAGCTTCGCGCCGCCGGCCCTTGCAGCAACCGGAACCAGCTCGAACGCCCTGCGCACCGCGGTATCGGCGGACAACATCATGACCCACCTCAGTGCACTGCAGGCCATTGCGGATGCCAACGGCGATAACCGCGCGGCAGGAACGTCAGGCTACGAGGCTTCCGGCCTGTACGTCGAGGAGAAGCTCAAGGCTGCCGGCTACGGTGTGGAGCGCCAGCACTTCACCTACGACCGCTACGACTTCACGTCGGCTGCTCTGCAGCGCATCTCACCCAATCCGGAGACCTACTCTTATGGCACCCGCTTCCTCGACATGTCCTACTCGGGCGCCGGCGACGTCACTGCCGACTTGATCCCCGTCGACCTGAATCTGGCCGGCGACCACGCCTCGACCAGCGGCTGCGAAGGGGGCGATTTTGACGCTTCGATGCAGGGAAACATCGCCCTGATCCAGCGAGGCACCTGTACCTTCCGGATCAAGGCGGACAACGCCGCCGCGGCAGGGGCCTCGGGGGTCATCATCTTCAACCAGGGCAACGTGGTCCCGGGGGATGACCGCCTCGGCCTGTTCGGCGGCACCTTGGACCTGCCACAGGCAGAAATCCCCGTGGTCAGCACCAGCTACGCCACCGGCGCCGAACTCGCCGCGCTCAGCAGTGTGAGGATGCGCCTCGCCGTAGATGCCGATGTGACTCCGGTCAGCTCCTTCAACATCCTGGCGGACACCGCAGACGGCCGAGCCGACCGGACCGTGGTGGTCGGGGCGCACCTTGACTCCGTGGCCGAGGGCCCCGGCATCAACGACAACGGTTCAGGATCGGCCGCCATCCTCGAGACGGCACTCCAGCTCGCGGAGTTGGACAGTGAGCCGACCAACCGGATCCGCTTCGCGTTCTGGGGCGGGGAGGAAGACGGGCTGATCGGCTCGGATTACTACGTCTCCCAGCTGACGGCGCGCCAGATCAAGGACCACGCCGTCAACCTCAACTTCGACATGGTGGGCTCGCCCAACTCCGTCCGCTTCGTTTACGACGGCGACGGCTCGGAGTTCGGCGAAAAGGGCCCCAACGGCTCCGCGCTGGTGGAGAAGGTCTTCCTCGACTACTTCAAGTCCCAGAACCTGCCCGTCGCACCGACGGCCTTTGACGGACGGTCCGACTACTTCGGCTTCATCAACAACGGCATCCCGGCCGGAGGCTTGTTCACCGGCGCGGAGGGCACCAAAACAGTAGAAGAAGCGACCGTCTTCGGCGGCAAGGACGGAGTTGCCTATGACCCGTGCTATCACGCGGCCTGCGACACGATAGGCAACATCGATGAAGTCGTGCTGGAGGAGATGGCGGACGCGATCGCCCACGCCACTCTCACCTTTGGCATGACCACTTCGGCGGTCAATGGCTCGGCGAAGGGGAACGGGTCCGGCAACGTGGACCTCGAATACAAGGCCAACAAGCTGCTCAAGTAGCCACGGACCAAAGCCGCGCAACGGGGGCCGGGCCGCTCTGCCTTCGGGCGGGGCGGCCCGGCCTCTGTGTGTGTGGCCCGGTGGCGGTCGCCGCCGGAGGGCACTGTTCGGTGCCGGCCGCCGCGAAGGGGGGCTCAGCCCAGCAGGCCGGGGACAATCAGCAGGGCCGTCGGAACCGCCAGCAGCAGCAGGCAGGCCGCCAGGACCGCCACGCGCAGGGGCTCCGCGAGCGGAGGCTGCGGCGACAGCAGGCGGCTGACACGGGACGCCGTCGTCCGGGCCGAACCGGCCCCGCCGGTGGCACCCGGCTGGCCTGGCTCGCCGTCGGACAGTTCCGGTTCGCCGAAGGCCATCCGGGCAGCGGGGGAGCCGGAGTTGCCGCTCGCCACAATCGCGATCGCCTTGATCAGGGTGGCCTTGCTCTCGGTCTTCAGTGCGACGTCGTCGGCGAGCATCTCGATCAGCGAGCTGACGGCTTCCTGCGCCAGCTGCGTGGTGGGCAGCCACGGCAGCGCCTGCCGCCAGGCCGCAAAAGCCCAGAGCAGCAGGTGGTGACGCTGGTCGAGATGGGCGTTCTCGTGGTTCAGGACCGCTCGCAGTTCGGCGGGTTCCAGGGCCGCCATGAGCCCGTCGGAGAGCACGGTGACCGAACGGGCACCTCCGGGCAGGCAGTACGCGACGGGGGAGTCGACGTTGATCACCATGGTCCGCGGGCCGTCAGCGGACGGGGACGCGAGCAGGGCGAGCAGCTCGCGGTGCCGGCGCCGCTGGCGCTGGATCTTGTAGTACGTCAGCAGCAGCGTGAAGACCAGATGGGCTGTCAGCAGGGCCGCGGCCGAGAGCGCAAAGATGTGCCAGAATCCCAGTGCTGTGGTGGGCGCATTGTTGAAGACCATCCCGGCAAGGGCCTTGAGGCCGGCCAGCAGGTTGTCCCCAATCGGTTCCAGCCCGTAGACCAGCATGGCGCCGATCATGGACAGCCCGCCGGCGAGGGCGATCGCCTGCCAGAGCAGCATTGCCGTGAACGGCGAACGTGCCGGCCACTGGGCGCGGGACAGCAGGATAGGCACCGGCCAGGCCAGCACTATCGCCAGGACCGCCAGAAACCATGAGGTCCAGAACATTGGGCGCTAGCTGAGTCCCAGCAGCTTGCGCAGCGTTTCTGCCTCGGTGTCGGTGACGGAACCGATAAAGCGGGCCAGCACGGCCTCGCGGTCGGGTGCGGAGCCCAGCACCTCGTGCATCAGCTCAGCGGTGTGGTCCTCACGGCTGGAGACTGCCTGGTAGCGGTGCGGGCGGGTGCCGCGTTCGCGCTCGACCAGACCCTTACGCTCCAGGCGGGAGAGCACGGTCAGCACCGTGGTGACGGCCAGGTCCTTGCCCTCGTGGCCTGCGGTACCGTTTTCGGGGCGCGTGCTCTGCGCGAGCAGATCCCGCAGGGTGTTCGCGGTCGCAGCCTCATGGCCTGCCCAGAGCAGATCCATCACTGCCCGTTCCAGTTCACCGAGACTTGCCATTCCGTACATCCTTCGTGAGGGCCGCCCGGCGAATCGACTCTGCCGGGCGGTCAGTGGATACTTCAGTCTTAAATTTAGCGTGTTTTGCGGATAGTTTCTACATGAGGTAGAAGTACCAGCCGTGGCGTGTCGTGGACGATATTGGCCTAGAGGCCCTCGATTGCTTCCAGCCGGCCGGAGCGGACCGCTGCGGCGAAGGCCTGGTAGTCCCGTTCGTTCTGGTCGGCGTAGCGCTCGGAGAAGTCGTTGATCGCCACATCGAATTTGTCGCTCTTGCCCAGATAGGCGGCGATCGCGACGGCGTCACCCGAGCGGGCGTGCGCCCGCGCCAGTGTCCATCCGCATGCATTGGCATAGAAGTTCATGCCGAGCGGTTTCATCGCTTCCACAACGGCTGAACCTTTCATGTCACGCAGTTGGCGCCAGTACAGGTACCGGTTTTCCTGTGCGCCCTTGGTCCACCCCAGGAAGATGTCGCTCGCAGCCTGCATCATCCGCTGCCCCTGCACCACGCGCTCGCCCGGCTGTTTGAATTTGCTCTTGGGCAAGTGGTCCTCCAGCACGGATCGTGTGGCCTCCTTGACCTGGAGGAATAGCGGGTCCTGTTGATCGCGCCCCTGGAGCAAGGCGATAAATGCCCGGGTTCCGACACTGCCGACGCCGACGACCTTGCGGGCGACGTCGATAATTTCGAAGCGCTCGAGGAGATGGCGCCGGTCCTCCTGGAGTGTCGCCCGGTAGGAACGGAGCTGCTCGCGAATCACGTGCTCAAGTTCATCGGCGGACATGCTGAACGATCCGCCCAGTTCCCGGGCCGGGATGACGATCGGTGGCTGGCTGACGATTCGGTATTTCCCGTCCACACGCTCGGCGAGTTTGGACAGTGCCTGCAGGCTGTCCCGCGTGTGGGCCTTGGCGACGTTCGCGCGTGCGTTCTTTGCCATGCCCTGGGCTGCTTTCTTGAGGGCTTTTCCCTTCTGCGTGGCCGCGGCTACGTCGATAGCTTCAATCAGTTGCTCCTCGGACAAGCGGGCGTACCAGATGTCCAGGGTGCGCATTTCCGCAAACTGGGCCATCGCTTCCCGGTAGGCCCGAACCGCGGTCAGTGTGATGTCGCGGGTTTCTTCCTTGGTGAACGAGTTGTTCCGGGCCGCGATGGTGAAACTCGCAGACATACGCTTGACGTCGTATTCAAACGGCCCTGGCAGTGTCTCGTCGAAGTCGTTCAGGTCGAACAGCAGTGTCCGCTCCGGCGAGGCGAAGACGCCGAAGTTCGACAGGTGGGCATCTCCGCACAGCTGCGTGATCAGGCCTGCCCGTGGCGTGTCTTTCAGGTCGGCGGCCATGATTTTGGCCGCGCCCCGGTAGAAAGTGAACGGTGAGACCAGCATCCGTCCGTGGCGCACCGGTACGAGATCCTGTTCGCGGGTCAGGTTCTGTTCCTCGAGGAGCGCGACCGGATCCGGCCGGTCCGGCGCGGGAACCCAACCCTTGGAGCTGGACACTGGCGTCTTCTCCCGGTATCCCTTGCCCTTCGCAGCCCGCTCCTCGACGGTCCGGTGCTTGACTTTAGTCTCGGCCATGATCGACGACCTCCCTTGACGTCAGGTACCGCCCACCGGGCACTCGTTGCCTGGGGCAATACCTGCTGAGTTGCGCAAACGCGCCTCGGCTTCGCGCTCCATCAGAATGGCTGCGCAGGTATTTGCGATTGTGGCCCTGAAGCGGCCTGTGGTCAACGCGCTGCGGAAAGTGCGGAACCCCCACCGGCTGGCGGACGGAACTGTGCGATCCGCCAACTAGTGAGAGCTACCCGCGCAGCGCTGACAAGGGTCGCAGGCAGCGGTACATTGGCCTTTTCAGGTGCCGGCTCCTTCTGGGCAGGGCACGCATGCCAGCGTCGGCGGAGGCGATCAGCCATGGCGGAAAATCAGCGAAAAGTCAGAACCGGACGCGTGCGCGCGCATGAGGACCGGGCGCATGACCACAATCTCGCCAGCGAACTGGGAGCTGTCGAGCAGAACATCCTGCTGCGGATCCAGGATTTTGATGATCCGCGCCAGGAATGGCGGCGCCTCTTCTCGGAGCTGTACGGCACGTTTCTGCTCGTCATTGTCGCGGCCGGGGGTGGCATGATGAACCAGGCGTTTCCCGGTGTGATCAGCCGATCGGCGGCCGTGGTGGCCCCAGGCCTCATGGTGATGGGCATCATCCTTTTCATGGGCAAGATTTCCGGCGCCCACCTGAACCCCGCGGTCAGCATTGCGTTCGCGCTCCGCGGTGACTTCCCGTGGCGCCGGGTGCCCGGCTACATCGTTGTACAACTCATCGGTGCGACGCTTGCCTGTGTGCTGCTCCAGGCCCTGATCGGGGTCTCCGCCACCTACGGATCAAACTATCCGGCGGCGGACTATTCGGCGGGCGCCGCGTTCGGGATGGAGGCACTGCTGACGCTGGTGCTGGTGAGCGTCATCCTGGGAACCGCCTCCGGCGCCCCGAATGTCGGGTTGCTCGGGGCGTTTGCGGTGGGCGCGTACATTGCCGTTGCCGGTCTGTGGGGCAGCCCCATCTCCGGCACATCGATGAATCCGGCACGCACGTTCGGGCCGGATCTCGCTGGGGGAAATTTTAGTGACTACTGGGTGTATGTCGCTGGGCCACTGGCCGGCGCAGTGGTCGCCGTCGGTATCGCTTTCATTTTGCGCGGCCCGGGGGGCGGCCAGTCGGGCTCCGGCGCTGCGCAGGGCGCTCTCTTCACCGAGGCTGCGAAGGACCAGAAGCCCTAGCGTCTGCTGCCGGTGCTGTTCCAGGACGTCCCGGGCCGTCGTCCACTTCCGGCTGCCATACCTGTCGTTGTTGACGTAGCGAGGTTCGCGTCGCCGCTGAACATGCTGGCGAAGTACTGCATGCCCTGCCACGGCGGGAACGGTTCGTCAGAGGCCGGCGTGAGTCTGGAGGACGCTGGGCGCCCGCTCGTCGAGGGCGGCGGCGGCGGTGTAGGTGGCCGCGTCGTCCTTGGTAGTGAAGTCGAGGACTTGGTGGGGGTCGGACCAGAAGAGCACGCGGCGGCGGGAGAACAGGATCATTGGTGCCTGCCCGGAGAGCATGTCGGTGAACGCGCCATTGAGGATCGACGTGGCCTGGATTTCGGTGGCGTCCAGTGTCTGTGCGAAGTCTCTGCGGAGTTGCAGGTTCCGGGTCACCAGATTCCGCAGGATGAGTCCGCCGAGATCTCCCGTGTCGCCGGCGAGAAGGACGGTGCCCGAAGGGGGTGTCGTCGCGGTCATTGTTCGCACCTTTTGTGATGTCTCGTGGAAAGGCGACGGTCGGCTAAAGGCTGCCAACGGTGGGGAAGAGGAGACTCCCGGGTTTGCCCCAGGGACGCCCCGGGTTCAACGGGAGCCACTGGCTCCGCCTCCATTGCGGGCCGTTACCTGCCGTGGGACTCTGGGTGCAGTGAACCATCAAAGTGTTCTACACTCTGTAGAAGAATCTTTCTACGTGATGTAGAAGTTGCTCCTAGCAAGTGAGGGACTGCCTTGGACGCCTTGGAAATCGCACGGTGGCAATTCGGAATCACCACCGTCTACCACTTCATGATGGTGCCGCTCACGATCGGCCTGGGGCTCGTCGTCGCCGTGATGCAGACGATGTGGCACCGGACCGGCAAGCCCGAGTACCTCCGGATGACCAAGTTCTGGGGCAAGCTCTTCCTGATCAACTTCATTATGGGTGTCGCCACCGGCATTGTGCAGGAATTCCAGTTCGGCATGGCCTGGAGCGAATACAGCCGCTTCGTCGGCGACGTGTTCGGGGCGCCGCTGGCCATGGAGGCCCTGCTGGCGTTTTTCGTGGAATCGACGTTCCTGGGGCTCTGGATCTTCGGCTGGAAGCAGCTCAAGCCCGGCGTCCACCTGGCCTGCCTCTGGATCGCCGTGATCGGTTCGGTCTTCTCCGCCTACTTCATCATCGTCGCGAACAGCTGGATGCAGCACCCCGTGGGCGTGGAGATGATCAACGGCCGTCCCGTGATGACCGATGCCTGGGCGGTCTTCACCAACAACACCGCCCTCGTCGCCGTCCCGCACACCATCTTCGGCGCCCTCGCCGTCGCCGGCGCCTTCCTGCTCGGCATCGCCTGGTACCACCTGTGGCGCCGCCGGCACGACGGGATCGACACCATCGGCGCGGACGGCAAGGTCGTACCGGGCGAGGCCGCCATCCCCGGCCGGGACCGCACCGACCACGCCGTCTGGATCCGCTCCCTGCGGATCGGCGCCGTCGTCGCCATGATCTCCTTCGCCGGCACCGCCATCACCGGGGACCTGCAGGGCAAACTCATGTTCGAACAGCAGCCCATGAAGATGGCCGCCGCCGAAGCGGCCTGCCACGACGGTACGGGCTTCTCCATCCTGAGCATCGGCAACGTCGGCTCCAAGAACTGTGATGACATCGTCGCGCTCATCGAGGTCCCCGGGATCCTGTCCTTCCTCGCCAAGGGCGACTTCACCACCGAGGTCAAGGGCGTCAACAGCCTGATCGACCAGTACAAGGCCGACTACGGAACCAACCTGCCGGACAACCCCATCTACGGGGAACGTGCCGGGCAGGAGATCCAGTACGTCCCGGTCATGGAGGTCACCTACTGGGGCTTCCGGATGATGATCGGCTTCGGCGGACTGGCGGCCCTGGCCGCGCTGGTTGCGCTCTGGGTTACCCGCAGCGGGACAGTGCCCGCCTCCCGCGGCCTCATGCGGCTGGCCGTGTTCGGGATCCTGGCGCCGTTCGGAGCCAACGCCGCCGGCTGGATCTTCACCGAGATGGGCCGCCAGCCGTTCGTCGTCGCCCCCAACCCGGACCCCAGCGGGATCGACCAGGTCTTTATGTTCACGGCCGCCGCCGTCTCACCCGGCGTCTCCGCCGGCGAGCTTATGACCTCCCTCGTAGTGCTCACGGCCGTGTATGCGGTGCTGCTGGTGGTCGAGGTGAAGCTGCTGGTCAAGTACATTCGCGGCGGTGTGGTCGCGGCCATGCCGGAACTGGCGCACGTGCCCGCGGACGAGAACGAGGATGCCACCCCCAAGGGCGGTGGCCCCGGCAAGCCCGGGGACGCCGACGACGTCCTGGCCTTCGCCTACTAGCCTTCGCTCCCCAAGAAACGCAGAGGATACTCAGCATGGATCTCCTTCCCACCATCTGGTTCATCGCCATCGCGGTGCTATGGACGGGCTATCTCTTCCTCGAGGGCTTTGACCTCGGCGTCGGGATGCTGATGAAGGGCTTCGCCCGGAACAACACCGAACGCCGGGTGCTGCTCAACACCATCGGCCCGGTCTGGGACGGCAACGAGGTCTGGCTCCTGACCGCGGGAGGCGCCACCTTCGCGGCCTTCCCGCTTTGGTACGCCTCGCTGTTCTCCGCGCTCTACCTGCCGCTGCTGCTGGTCCTCGTCGCGCTCATCTTCCGGGCCGTGTCCTTCGAATACCGCGGCAAGGTGGACAACCCCCGGTGGCGTGCCCGCTGGGACTGGGCCATCTCCCTCGGCTCCCTCGTGGCGGCCTTCGGCATCGGCGCAGCCCTGGGGCTGACCACGACGGGACTCCCGCTCAACGCCAACGGCGACCGCGAAGGCGGTCCGTTCGCCTGGTTCAGCGCCTACGCGGTGCTGGGCGGCCTCGCCGTCGTCGGCTTCTCGCTGCTGCACGGCCTGGCGTTCCTGGCCCTGAAGACCGACGGCGACGTCCGGCACCGCGCGCGCCGGTGGTTCGTCCGGCTCCTGCCCGTCCTGCTGCTGCCGATCGCGGGCTGGGCGATCAGCCTGCAGCTGCTCAGCGGCGAGGTGTGGACCGTGCTGGCGGTCGTCGCCGCCGTCGTCGCCGCGGTACTGGCGTGGAATTTCGCCCGCACCGGTGCCGAAGGCCGGGCGTTCCTGTCCCTGGGCGCCTTCCTGCTCCTTGGCAGCGTCTCGATCTTCGGCGCCGCGTTCCCGGTGGTCCTGCCATCCACGCTGAACCCGGACTTCAACCTCACGATCTCCAACGCCTCCTCCTCGGACTACACCCTGGGGCTGATGAGCATCGTTGCCTGCATCGGGCTGCCGCTGGTGCTCGCCTACCAGGCGTGGACCTACTGGGTGTTCCGGCGCCGGGTCAGTGACGCCCACATCCCCGAGGCCCACAGCTTCCTCCCCGCCATCGCCGCCAAAGCCCTGGCACCCAAGGACTAGCACCTGATGAGACCGCAGTTCCCCCCGGGCCCCGCCAACCGCGCCGCCCTCTACCTGCTGGGCCTGCTCGCGGCCCTGAAGGCCCTCTCACTCGTGCTCATCGCGCAGGCGGTCGCGTCCATGCTGGCTGGGCTGATGGCCGGCGACCCGGCCTGGGGCGGGCAGCTGTACTGGGGGGTTGCGGGAGTGGTGCTGCGGTCCCTGACGGTCTGGGCGCAGGCTGTCGCGTCGCGCCGGGCGGCGCTGGGTGTGAAGGAGGAGCTGCGCTCGCAGCTGCTCGAGCGTGCGCTCCGCAACGGCACCCGGTCCGCCGGCCCCTCCGACGGCGGCCTCGCGATCCTGGCGACCCGGGGCCTGGACGCCCTGGACAGCTACTACACCCAGTTCCTGCCCGCCCTGGTGAACTGCGCCGCGATCCCGCTGCTGCTGGGCGCGCGCATCCTGTTCGCAGACTGGATCAGCGCCGTCGTGATCGTGCTGACCGTGCCGCTGGTCCCGCTCTTTATGGTCCTGATCGGCCGCTATACGGATGACCGCGTCCGGGAAGCCCAGTCGGCCCTGTCACGGCTCTCCGGCCACATGCTGGAGCTCGCCAAAGGCCTGCCTGTCCTCGTGGGACTGGGCCGGGCCACTGCGCAGCGCAAGGCCCTCGAGGATCTCTCCGAGGAATACCGCCACCGGACCATGGGCACCCTGCGGACCGCCTTCCTCTCCGCCCTCGCGCTGGAACTCATCGCCACCATCTCCGTGGCCGTCGTGGCGGTGTTCATCGGCGTCCGGCTGGTCCATGGCGACATGGCGCTGGAAGCGGGGCTGCTGGCCCTGATCCTTGCCCCGGACTGCTACCTCCCGCTCCGGGAACTGGGCACCGCCCACCACGCGAGCGACGACGGCCGTGCAGCGCTCGCCGAAACCACCGCCGTCCTCGACGGGCCCGAGCCCACGCCGCTGCGGCCCGCCGGGCCCGGTGCGGACGCTGCCTCCTCCGCCTCCGCAGTCTCCTGCGCATCCGCTGCCGCCGTCACCGGGGCGGCCGCCGCCTCTGCGGGGGCTGACGCCGGAACCGGCCGTCCGCCTGCCCTGAGCGTGGCCGGGCTGAGCGTCCGTTACGGCGGCCGGCCGGATGCCGCCGTCGGGCCCCTGACCTTCACCGCATCCCCGGGGCGCATCACCGCGCTCGACGGGCCCAGCGGCGCCGGCAAGAGCACCGTCCTGGGCGTGCTGGCCGGTACCATCGGGACGGGCGGCGGCACGGACCAGGAAACCACCGTCACCGGACGGCTTGAAGGATTCACGACGGCGGATGTCGCCTGGGTGCCGCAGCATCCCGTGATGGTGGCCCCCACCGTACTGGACGAGATCCGGCTATATCTGGGATCCGCCGCGGGACCTGCCGCGGACGGTGCCGGCGATCCGGTGCGCGCCACGGTGTTGCGCTGCCTGGCCGCCTGCGCCGCGGAGCACCTCGCCGCAAAGCACCCCGCAGAACTCAGCCCGGGGGAGCTGCGCCGCGTCGCACTCGCCCGCGGTCTGGCGAGGATCGAAGCCGGAGCCAGGGTGCTGCTGCTGGATGAACCCACCGCGCACCTGGACCGGGAATCCGCCACCGCCGTGAGCCGTGCCATCGCCGCGCTCCGCGGAAAGGTCACCGTCCTGCTGGTGGCCCACGACCGGCTGACCCGGGAACTCGCCGACGAAATCGTGGCCGTGGCCCCCCGGGCCCAGGCTCCCGCGGCCGCGACGGTGCCCGGCGTCACAGCATCCGCCACAGCGTCCGCCCTCGAAACGTCGGCTGCCAGTTCGAGCACCGCCGGGATCCCCGCCGGTGAAGCCGCAGTGCTCGATTCCCGGCCGGCCGCCGTCGGGCAGCCCGGACCCGGCCTGCCCGGACCCGGCCTGCCCGGACCCGGCCAGACCGGATCCGGGCAGCCCGGTCTCGAGCCCTCCGACAACGAGGATCCCCGCGGGCGGAACGCGGGGACGGCCGGACGCACCCCGCCCGGGTCAACGGCAACCCGGCTCCGCCGGCTGCTCGCACCCGTAGGAGCCAAATTCGTTGCGGCCGGCGCCGTCGGCACCCTGGCGGCGCTCTTCGCCGTCGCCCTCGCCGGGCTCTCCGGCTGGCTGATCATCCGCGCCAGCGAGCAGCCGCCCATCCTCTACCTGCTCACCGCGATCGTGGGCGTGCGCTTCTTCGGCATCGGCCGGGCCGCGCTGCGCTATCTGGAACGCCTGCTGCTGCACGACGCCGTGTTTGCGGCCCTGACCCGGCTCCGCGGCCGGCTCTGGGAATCGCTGAGCCGGCGCGCCCTCTCGCTGCGCCGGCTGCTGCAGGGCGGCAACGTCCTGGGCACCGTGGTGGACGACGTCGACACGGTCCGGGAGCTGCTGCCCCGAGTGGTCCTGCCTCCGCTTACCGCCGTGGCCGTCGCCGCTGCCTCCGTCACCGGCATCGCGCTGCTCCTGCCGGCCGCGCTCCCTGCCGTGATTGCCGCCGCGGTGCTCAGCCTCGTGGCGGCCCCCGCCCTGGCGCTGGCAGCGGACCGGATGTCCGCCGGGACCGAGCAGCGGCTGCGTTCCGGCGTCCTCCGCCAGGTGGCGGCCGCCCTGGACGCCCGTGCCGAACTTCACGCCAACGGCGTCTCCGCGACGGTGCTCGCCGCCATCACCCGCGCAGACCGCTCCGCGACCGCCGCGTCCCAGCGCTCGGCGTGGGCCGAAGGGCTCGGCCAGGGCCTGACGGTGCTGGCCTGCGGCACGGCCGCCCTGGCCAGCGCCGTGCTGGCCGCCCCGCTGGCCCTCAGCGGAGCCGTTGAGGCCTCCACGGTCGCCGTGGTGGTGCTGCTCCAGCTCGCGCTCGTGGAACCTTACGCGGCCATCACCACGGCGGTGCGGCAATATCCCGCGCTGCGGGCCGTGCTGGAGCGCATCGGCGAAGCGGGCGTCCTGGACGACGGCGACTCCGACACGTCCGGCGGCCTGGTCCCGGTCGCCGGCCGGCCCGGCGGCAAGCCCGGGATCGAGCTTCGGGACCTCGCGGCCGCCTGGCCGGGCGGGCCGCCGGTCTTCACCGGCCTCACCGCCACGGCGGAACCCGGGCGCTGGCTGGCCGTCACCGGGACCTCCGGCTCCGGCAAGTCCACGCTGCTCGCCGTCGTCCTGGGCTTCCTCCCGGCAGCCGGCGGCCAGATCCTGCTGGGCGGGCGTGCCGCCTGGTGCCCGCAGGAGGCGCACCTCTTCGACTCGACCATCCGCGGCAACCTGCTGCTGGGGCTGCCCGAGGGCCAGCGCGGCGGAGCGCCGGAACCGCGGCTGCAGGAAGCCCTGGCCGCGGTGGGCCTCGGACCGCTGATCGGGCGGCTGGAGCACGGCCTGGACACCCGGATCGGACCCGGCGGAGCCTTCCTCAGCGGAGGCGAACGCCAGCGCCTCGCCGTCGCCCGCACGCTCCTGACCGGTGCGGACGTGATACTGCTCGATGAACCCACGGCCCACCTGGATGCGGAGTCCGGCCGGGCGATGCTGGCCGAGCTCCGGCACGGCCTGCGGGACCGCACCGTTGTCCTGGTGACCCACAATCCGGACGACATCGCCGCGGACGACAGCCGGCTGGACCTTGACCGGGCCGCAGCCGCGCAGGCTGCGCTGGCCCCGGAGTCAACGCCGTTGCTGGCGCGGGGGTAGGCCGGACGTTAGCCTGTTGCCATGAACGGACACGCCGACCCGCTGGCCAGCCTGGACCCCCGCCTTGAGTGGCGGGCCGCCGGGACCGCGGACCTGGACGACTGGGCGGCACTGATCGCCCGGACCGCCGCCGTCGAACGGCCCGTCTGGTATGAGCGCCGCGCCGACCTGGAGCAGGTCCTCGAATCACGGACGAACCCGGCCGCCGCGAACACGGTTCTCGGCTTTGACGCGCGGGACGCGGTCCGGGCCTATGGCCGGATCACAAAAAATCCGGACGGCGAGAAGGCGATCGGGTACGGCTGCGTCGATCCCGCGTGGCAGGGACACGGGATCGGCACCGGGCTGCTGGGCTGGATGGAGGCGAGGACGCGGCAGCGTTTTGCCGAGGACGCGGTGCCGGGTTCCACACCCAGGCTGCGGCTCCATATGGAGCAGCAGCACACGCACCAGGCCGCCCTGTTCGGGGACGCCGGCTACCGGATCGTCCGCTACTACAACGAGATGCACCGGCCCCTGGCGGACGGTTTTCCCGAGGCGGTGCTGGGCGAGGGGCTGGAGCTCGTGGGCTTCGGTCCGGAGCTGCACGAGCCGGTGCGGCTCGCGCACAACGAGGCGTTCCGGGACCACTGGGGCAGCGAGCCCCGGGACGAGGAGGCCTGGGGCTTCGTGGTGAACGATCCGCTGGCCCGGCCGGACCTGAGCGCCGTCGTCGTGGAGCAGTCCACCGGGAAGGTGGCCGGCTACCAGCTCGCCAGCTATGACGCGGTCAGCGCCGGGTCGCGGGGCTACAAGGAGGGCTACACGGACCTGCTGGGCGTGCGGCGCGAGTTCCGCGGCCGCGGCGTGGCGCAGGCGCTCCTGGCCGACGCGATGCGCCGCTTCGCCGCGGCCGGGATGGACAAGGCCTCGCTCGACGTCGATTCGGAGAACCCCACCGGGGCCCTGGCCCTCTACGCCAAGATGGGCTACGTCGCCGTCAACACCAGCATGGCCTGGGACAAGGAACTGTAGCTACCCGTCCACGCGCTATCCGTCCACACGTTATCCGTCCACGCGCTATCCGTCCACGCGCTATCCGTCCACGTCGTGGAGGTGATGCACGACGTCGTGCAGGAAGTACTGCGAGAACGTCAGCACGGTGAACTCCGAACCGTTGCTGCGGGTGCCCGTGCGGCCCCACTGGTCCTCCGGGACCCGTCCGAAGGAAGCGGCGATCTGCTCGCCCTCCGCGGTGAGTTCCGCGCTGACCTCGGCCGGGTCGGCGTTCGCGTAGTCCTTCTCGACCGCGGTCGCGTCCTGGTCCCAGTCATCGAACCGGGCGTCCTCCTCGCGGAGCATCAGGTCCAGCCGGTAGTCGAACAGGCTGAAGACGTCCCGGACGTGGCAGGCGTACTCCAGCACGGACCACGTGTCCCCGTTCGGGCGTTCGGCGGCGTCCGGACGCCGCAGGGCGGCGCGCCAGCGGGGGAGCATGCTGGCCAGCTGACCGGGCACCGTGGCCGGGGAGCAGGCTGAGACGTCGAAACCGCATTCCGGACAGGGCCGCTGCAGCACCCAGGTCCAGTCCTTGTTGTCCGCGATGATAGGCATGCGAGCAGTCTAAACGCTTCCGGCGGAGGCGAGGGAGCGGAAACGGACCGACGCCACGGC
Organism: Pseudarthrobacter oxydans; assembly: GCF_030812335.1. Taxonomy (GTDB): domain Bacteria; phylum Actinomycetota; class Actinomycetes; order Actinomycetales; family Micrococcaceae; genus Arthrobacter; species Arthrobacter oxydans_B. The sequence continues at coordinate 90,737 of NZ_JAUSSN010000007.1, read as the reverse complement.
CAACCCACTCGGGCGGGGAAGATAGGGCCCTGCTTCTCTCCTGGGCCGATCATGGTGCCACAGCAACGTCTCGATGGACGCTAACGTGCGATTCCTTGCGATCCGCTGAATGCGGGGTTAGGCTTCCCACAAGTGGAGCCTGAAGGTTTTTAGCCTTCAGCTCCAGCCGTGGGCCAATCATCTATCGGGTGTGCACCCTCGAGCGGGGCGTGACATTGAGCACGCCGAGTTCGCTGCAATTCAGGACCGAAACCATGTCCGTTTGCTCGAAAATCCCTTATCAAAGACTTTGGTCAGCAGAGCGCGCCCTGCGGGCGATACAAGACAAAGCGTCGACGCGGGGACGAAAGTCGCCCACGGGAGTCTACTTCTGCAGCCCATGCCGCCGGTGGCACCTCACCTCGAGGTCGAAGTCGAAGATTCCCCAGTGGGCCCGGCACCATTGCTTCGCCTAGTGCCGGGCCCCTTGGTGAGTCCACCCCGGCCATTCACCACGAATGGTCGCCACGGCGGGCCGAATAGCGGCCATTTGTGGTGAATGGGTGATCGATAGCGGCCACTTGTGGCAAATGGGTGAGCGGCGGGCGTTAAGGATTCGGGGCGCCGCCGGGAAACTCGCCGCCGGAAGACCCCGCGCCGGGCGCCGTAAACCCGGCGGGCTAAGCTTCCGCCCCGGGGGCTGGCTGCCAGGACATGCTCGGACCAATCGCGTCGATGGCCTGGGAGAGCGGGATTCCGGATCCGTCGCGGCGGCCGTGTTCCCCGGGCAGGGAACGGGCCACCCCGGCCTGGGAGGACGCCTTCGCGGGGCCGTGGCCGGCCCACGCGAGCAACAGGCTGTCCTCGCCCTTGAGGAAACGGTGAGCCCGGACCCCGGCGGTCGCGCGGCCCTTGGCCGGGTATTCACTGAGGGCGGTCACCTTGGCGGCCCCGGGAGCGGTGCCCGGCAGCGCCCCGTCCGTGCCGGCGATGGTCACCACGACGGCGTCGGTGTCGGCCGGGCCGGCGGCGCCGAAGAACATCACCTGGTCCCCGGCAGCCAGTTTGATGCCGGCCATGCCGCCCGCGGTCCGGCCCTGCGGACGGACCGCGGAGGAAGGGAACCGCAGCAGCTGCGACTGCCGCGTCACGAAGACGAGGTCGACGTCGTCGGAACCTGCGGGGGCGACACCCACCACGGTGTCCTTGTCCTTGAGCGCGATAACTTCCCAGTCCTCGCGGTTCAGCGGGTAGTCGGGCTGCACGCGCTTGACCACACCCTGGGCGGTGCCGATCGCCAGGACCTCATCCAGCGGCGCGAACGCCACCAGCGACTCGCCCTTGAGCAGGGTGATGAAGTCCTTGGCCGGCACCCCGCCGGCCATGTTCGGGGTGCCCTGGGTCGGCGGCAGCACGGGCATGTCCATCACCTGGAGCCGGAGCATGCGGCCCTGGGAGGTGACGGCGGCAATCTCGCCCCGGGCTGACGTCTTCACCACGGAGGTGAACACGTCGTGCCGGGTCCGCGGGCCGGACTCGGCGAGGCTGTCCTGGTTGGCGGTGCGCGCGATCTGGCCGGAGGCGGTCAGGATCGCCCAGCAGGGATCGTCCGCGATCTCCAGGGCCAGTGGATTGGCCCTGCCCTTGGCCCCGGGCGCGGCGGCCAGGGCGGCGACGGTGGGGGAGACGGCCTCGGATTCGAGCAGCACGGTCCGGCGCGGCGTGCCGTATTTCTCGGCGATCTCGGCCAGCTCGGAAGACACCAGGGCGCGGAGCCGCTCGCTGGAGCCGAGGATGGCTTCGAGTTCGGCGATCTCCCGGCGCAGTTCCTCCTGCTCCTTCTCCAGTTCGATCCGCGAGTACTTGGTCAGCTGCCGGAGCCGGAGCTCCAGGATGTAGTTGGCCTGGATCTCGGAGAGGTCGTAGATGGACATCAGCCTGGTCCGGGCCGCGGCCGGCTCGTCCGAGGAACGGATGATCTGGATGACCTCGTCGATGTCCACGATCGCGATGAGGAGGCCCTCGACCAGGTGCAGGCGGTCCTTCTTCTTGCCGAGGCGGAAGGCGGTGCGCCGGCGCACCACGGTGATGCGGTGCTCCACATAGACGCTCAGCAGCTGCAGCAGCCCCAGGGTCTGAGGCTGCCCGTCGACGAGGGTGACGTTGTTGATGCCGAAGGAATCCTCCATCGGCGAGTAGCGGTACAGCTGCTGCAGCACGGCGTTCGGGTTGAAGCCGTTCTTCAGCTCGATCACCAGGCGCAGGCCGTGCTTGCGGTCGGTGAGGTCCACGATGTCGCTGATGCCGGCGAGCTTCTTGCCGTTGACGGCGTCCTTGATCTTCTCGATCACCTTTTCCGGCCCCACCATGTACGGCAGTTCCGTGACCACCAGCCCGGTGCGGCGGGCCGAGAGCTGTTCGACCTCCACCTTGGCGCGGGTCTTGAAGGAGCCGCGGCCGGTGGCGTAGGCGTCGCGGATGCCGTCCAGGCCCACGATCCGGCCGCCGGTGGGCAGGTCCGGGCCGGGGACGAACCGCATGATGTCCTCGAGCGTGGCGTCCGGGTGCTCGATCAGGTGCCGGGCCGCGGCGATCACTTCCACCAGGTTGTGCGGGGCCATGTTCGTGGCCATGCCGACGGCGATGCCGGTGGCGCCGTTGACCAGCAGGTTCGGGAACGCGGCCGGCAGCACGTCCGGCTGGGTCAGCTGGTTGTCGTAGTTGGGGACGAAGTCGACGACGTCCTCGTCGAGGTGGTCCGTCAGGGTCAGGGCCGCCGCCGCGAGCCGGGCCTCGGTGTACCGCGGGGCTGCCGGGCCGTCGTCGAGCGAGCCGAAGTTGCCGTGCCCGTCGATGAGCGGCAGCCGGAGCGAGAAGTCCTGCGCCATGCGGACCATGGCGTCGTAGATGGCGGTGTCGCCGTGCGGGTGCAGCTTGCCCATGACCTCGCCCACCACCCGGGCGCTCTTGACGTGGCCGCGGTCCGGGCGGAGGCCCATCTCGCTCATCATGTACAGGATGCGCCGCTGCACCGGCTTCAGGCCGTCCCGCGCATCCGGAAGCGCCCGCGAGTAGATCACCGAATAGGCGTACTCAAGGAACGAACCTTCCATCTCGGAGGTGACGTCGATATCGACGATGTTCTCTACGAAATCCTGGCTGGCTTCCCCTGCCGGGGACGGGGTTTGGCGGCGGGCCATGAGGCTGGTGGGTCCTTCTGAGCGGTGCTGAACGGGTGCGGCGTAAGTTTATGACTAGGCTAAGCCTATGGTGGATCAGCCCGTGGACGGCGTATATCCGGAATATTGGGAAGCCGATGTTGTGCTGCGCGACGGCGGGACGGCCCATCTGCGCCCGATCCACCCGTCCGACGCGGACGCGGTGCAGACCTTCCATGTGGGGCAGTCGCAGAAGTCCATCTACATGCGGTTCTTCGCATTCAAGTCCAAACTCTCCGCCAAGGAGCTCAAACGGTTCACCGAGGTGGACTACAAGGACCGCGTTGCCCTCGTGATCACCATCGGCGGGGAAATCATGGGCATCGGCCGCTACGACCGGCTCGATGACCCCGAGGAAGCCGAAGTTGCGTTCAACATCTCCGACGCGCACCAGGGCCGCGGCATCGGATCCATCCTGCTCGAACACCTCGCCGCCGCCGCCCGCGAAAACGGGATCCGGAAATTCAGTGCCGAGGTGCTCCCGGAAAACCGCAAGATGCTCATGGTGTTCTCCGACGCCGGCTACGACGTCAAACGCCACTTCGACGACGGTGTGGTCAGCCTCGAATTCAACATCGACCCCACGGACAAGTCCCGCGCCGTGATGGAATCCCGGGAGCACCGCGCCGAGGCCCGCAGCATCCAGGAACTGCTCGCTCCGTCCTCCGTCGCCGTCATCGGGGCCAGCCGCAAATGGGGCACCGTGGGCTACCAGCTGCTGGAGCACATCATCGAAGGCGGGTTCACCGGCCCGGTCTACGCAATCAACCCGGAGGCCTTCGAGCTCGCCGGCATGCTCTCCTTCGCCCGGCTCTCCGAAGTACCCGGGCCGGTCAAACTCGCGATCATCGCCGTCCCGTACGCCGAGGTCCCCAAGGTCGTGGAGGAATGCGGCGCCGCCGGGGTCAAGGGCATCGTGGTGGCCACCGCCGGCTACGCGGACGACGGCGAACGCGGCCTGGCCCGGCAGCGTGAGCTCGTCCGGCAGGCCCGCGCGAACGGCATGCGCGTGATCGGCCCGGCCTCGCTGGGCATCATGAACACCAACCCTGCCGTGTCCCTCAACGCCTCGATGGCGCCCTCGCTGGGCCGCCGCGGCGGCCTGGGCCTGTTCAGCCAGTCCGCAGCGATCGGCGTCTCCCTCTACGCGGCCTCCAGCCGGCGCCGCGTCGGGATCTCCACCTTCCTCTCCGCCGGGAACCGCGCCGACGTCTCCGGCAACGACATGATGCAGTACTGGGAGGACGACGCCGACACCACCGCCGTCGGGCTCTACCTCGAATCGATCGGCAACCCGCGCAAATTCTCCCGCCTGGCCCGCCGCCTGGCCCGGACCAAGCCGGTCATCGTGGCGAAATCCGACGCGATGGGGCTGCCCCCCGGCCACGCCGTGCGCACCACCCAGGCCCCGCCGGAGGCCCTCGACGCGATGATGCGCCAGGCCGGCGTGATCCGCGTCGAGACCATCGAACAGCTCATGGACGTCGCCCAGATCGTCTCCAGCCAGCCCCTGCCGAAGGGCGCGGGGATCGCCGTGTTCAGCAACTCCCGGGCGCTCGGCAAGGTCGTCGCGGACAGCGCGGCCGTGCAGGGGCTCGGCGTGGTGCGGATCGTCACCGACGTCGACCTGGACGCCGGGATGTCCGTGGCGCTGCCCGCGCTGCGGCACAGCCTGCAGGAAGTCCTCACCGCTGGCACCGTCCACGCCGTCGTGGTCGCGCTGTTGCCGGCGCACGGCCTCACCGTCGAAAAGATCGCCGGGGTGCTCGCCGAATGCTCGGTGGCGGCCGGAAAACCCGTGGTGGCGGCGTTCAGCGGCCTGCTGGACCCGTCCATCTACGTCGAAGGAATGGTGGGCGACGAGGCGGGGTCGCCGGTTGTTCCCTGCTACTCCAACCCCGGCGCGGCCGTGGCCGCGCTGGGATGCGTGGTCCGCTACGCCCAGTGGCTGGACCGGGACCAGGGCCTGTTTGTGGAACCCGAAGGCTGCGACCCGGACGGCACCCACGACGAGCTGGAGCGCCTGCTGGACAAGGTGGGCGGCGAGCAGCTGCTCCGGCTGGACGCGGAGACGGCTGCGGGCCTGCTGGCCCGCTACGGCATCCGCGTGGTCCCGTCGGTCGGCTTTGACACCCCCGACGAGGCCGTCGCCGCCGCGGACCGGCTGGGCTGGCCGGTGGCGCTGAAGACCACCGACCCTGCCCTGCGGCACCGGCTGGACCTCGGCGGGGTGCGCCTGGACATCCAGGATGCGGAGTCGCTGCGGCGCAACGTGCTGGAAATGCGCAAATCTCTGGAACGCTACGGCTCGCCGTCGCTGGAAGTGCAGACCATGGCCCCGGTGGGCCAGGCCTGCACCTTCCGCGCCATCGAGGACCCGCTGCTGGGCCCGGTGGTGTCCTTCGGCCTGGCCGGTGACGCCGTCAACCTGCTGGACGACTGGGCCCACCGGGTGCCGCCGCTGTCCGGCTCGGACCTGCACGACTTCATCCGGGCCCCCCGCGCCTCACGGAAGCTCTTCGGCTACCAGGGATTGCCGGCCGTGGACGCCCGCGCGCTGGAGGACCTCGCCGCCCGGCTGACCAGGCTCAAGGACAACCATCCGGAGATCGCCCTCGTCGACTTCAACCCGGTGCTCGCCGGGCCGGACGGGGCGTCGATCCTCGCCGCCGACGTGCGGATCGCCAACGCCGCCCAGCGCACCGACAGCGCCCGCCGCGCCATGCGCAGCTGACGTTCGGATAGCGGCTCGCCGCGGCTGCGGCCCGGCTACGGTGCGTCGGCGGTAGCGCCTCGCCGCGGCGATGGTTAGCATGTCCCCAGCCGATCTGTGAAAATGGAGACCATGAGCTTTCAGTCTCCGACACCCAAGCCCCAGGCGATCATCTCCGGACGCCCGGGCGGCGCGAACCACCACGGCCTGCATGACCACAGCGCGCAGGGTCAAAGCCTGGAAGGCGCCCTCCAGCAGGCCGGCTTCTACCCGCGGCTCGTGGCCGACGTCGTCGCCGACGCCCTCGACGGGCGCGACTGCGTGGCCCACCTGGTGCACCTGGAGACACACTTCGACCGCGCCGAGGTCCGCCGCCACATCACCGTGCTGGTCCTGACCGAGGACATGCTGGTCATCACCCACGTGGACGACCAGCAGCTGGACGAGGCGGGGGAGCAGACCGTCGCGCAGGTCTCCACGGAATCCGTGCCCGTGACACAGATCCGCTCCGTGGTGCTCAGCTATGTGTACGCGCAGCCCCAGGAATACAAGTCCTCGGATCCGGTCCGCGAACTGACCCTGTCCATCGCCTGGTCCGGCGGCCAGCGCCTCGACATGGGCCCGGCCAGCTGCGGCGACCCGCAGTGCGAGGCCGACCACGGCTACAGCGGCACCATCGCGCAGGAGGACATCGTGATCCGGATTAGCGCCGAAGCTGACGGCCTGCAGGCTGTCCAGGACGCCAAACTGTTCGCCCGCGCCCTCCGTGCCGTCAACACCGGATCCACCGCCCCGGTGCCGCACACCGGCCCCGGACTGCCCCCGCGCCCGCGGATGGGCGTTTTCGGAAACCGCGCCAGCCGCGGCCACCAGCGCTGATATGACGCCGGTCCGCATGCCCGAACCGCTGTCCACCGCCCGGACCGTACTGCAGAGCCTGCCCGCGGCTCCGGCCTTCGGCGAACGCTCCATCGCCGAGGTGCTCACGAGCGCCGCGGCGAGCGTGGGTGTTCCCGGCTTCGAGAACCGCCTGAACCTGCCTGCGGCCAAGCGCATCTGCGTCGTGCTGGCCGACGGGCTCGGCCGTAACCTGCTCAAGCAGAAGTCCGCGCACACGCCATTCCTGCGCGCCGTGATGCAGTCCGGCCAGGGACAGGTGCCGGTCTCCCTGGACTCGGCGTTTCCGTCCACCACGGCAGCGTCCCTGGCCAGCTTCGGCACCGGACTCGCGGCCGGGCAGCACGGCATGGTTGGCTACGACGTGCTGGATCCGGACCAGGACCAGGTGGTCAACATGCTGGGCGGCTGGGATGCCGGCGTCGATCCGGAGCTGTGGCAGCCGTTTCCCACCGTCTTTCAGCGGGCCGCGGAGCACGTCGATGTCACCACCGTCAGCCTCCCGCAGTTCAGCGACTCCGCCATGACCCGGGCCGCGCTCCGGGGCGGCCGCTACGTCACGGCCACTACCTCGCATGCCAGGACCGCGGCCGCCGCGGAGACGATGGCCGGGTCCGGCCGGTCGCTGATGTACTTCTACGTCAACGAACTGGACAAGGCCGGGCACCGCCACGGCTGCCAGTCGCCCCAGTGGGAACACCAGCTCGAGGAACTCGACGCGACGGTGAAACGGCTCAGCGAGACCCTGCCGGCAGGCACCACCATCCTGCTCACGGCGGACCACGGCATGCTGGACGTGCCGGAGTCCCAGCGGATCGACTACGCGGCCGACCCGGCCCTCGTGGCCGGAGTCCGCCACACGGCGGGCGAGCCGCGAATGGTCCACCTGTACTTGGAGGAGTCGGAAGGCGAGTCCGGCAGGATCCGGCTGTTGGAGGCCTGGCGGGCGCGTTTCGGCGACCGGATCTGGGCCTTCACGCGGGACGAGGCCATCGCCGCGGGGCTCTTCGGCGCCGTCCGGGCCGAGGTCGGCCCGCGGATCGGCGACGTGATGATCGCGGCCCGGGACGCACTGGCCTTCTATGACACCCGCCGGGTCCGGCCCACAGCCCTTGACGTCGTGGGCCAGCACGGTTCGCTGACGAAAGCCGAACGTGAAGTCCCGCTGGTGTGTTTCCAGGCCGACGGAAAAAGGGCCCCCCGCGCCTGACTGCGCGTGAAGGGCCCTGATGCGCGTCGCCGCGCCGTCAATCCGTGGTGAATGCTAGTCCCCGCGGGCTCCGAAGACGATGTCATCCCAGCTGGGAATGCTGGAGCGCTTCGGCTTCGCCGGCTGGCGCTCGGGCTGTTCCGCGTCGCGGTCATCGCGGGCGGCGGGGGTTTCCCGCTGCTGGCGCCGCGGGGTTCCGCCGCCCAGCAGTTCGTCCAGCCCCGGGCTGGAAGTGGGGCGCTGCTGGCCGGCGGGCCGCAGCTGCGAGGCCGCGATGGTGATTTCCCGGGTATCGGTGCTGACGCCGTCATGGAGTTTCAGGGCGTCGTCCGGTGCCTCCTCCTGGCGGGGAGCCAGGCTGAGCCTTGACATGATCGAGGGCCGGCCGTCGCGACGGCGTTCCCAGGGACCGGCAGCGGGCCGGGATTCCGTGTCCGCTGCGTCCGGTTTCTCCGGCCCGCCCGTTGACTTCCCCGTGCCGGACCCCGCGGGTTCCTGCTCGTCCGGCGACTCGGCAAGGAGCTCCGAAGGCCTCGGGTGGGCCGCGGGAACACCGTTGGTCAGCAGCGTGGCGAGGGCGTCGTCGGCGTCCTCGTCCACACCGAGGCGCTGCCCGCGGCGGGAGCGCAGCATGTCGAGCAGCCCGTCGGATTCCTGTTCCTGCTGCAGCTGGAGCTGCTGGACCACCTGGAGCTGCGCGGTCGCCGTGCGGGCGGCAGCGTCGGCGTCTGTTTCAAAATCAAAGGGCCGGTCCGAGACGGCGGTCAGCCGGCGCGCCGGGACGGGACCGTCCAGGGGCTCGAGCTCGCTGAGCTGCTGGGCCCAGCGGTTGGCGTTCTGCAGGGATTTGCGGGCGGGGCTGAAGGTCCACATGGCCGGCGGTTCCTCGCCGATGCCGGCGGGGCCGCCGGGTTTCGCCTCGAAGCGGGCCACCACGTTCCAGCTCCCGTCCGGGCGTCGCCAGGAGTCCCACTCCACGGTGGCGGCATCAATGCCGTGCGCGCTGAGCCGGTGGTCCACCATCTCGCCGAGCGAGGCCGGCTGGTCACCGAACACGGAGCGGTACACGTCGTGGCCGGGGGCGGGGGCGGCAACCTCCACCTTGCGGGCCTGCCGGGCGACGTGCTCGCGCTCGGCGAGTACCGGACCCTCGTAGCGCTGGACCTTAGCGAGCGGGATTCCGGAGAGCTCCGCAACCTCGGCCGCCGTCGAGCCGCTGCGGATCCGCGCCTGGATATCTCGCGGAGACATGGCAATGGGCGCGGCGACCGCACCGGAGGCGGCCTTGGCCGTCGTCCGGCTGGCTGCCACCCGAAGTGCTTCATCGATTGGCAGCTGGAACATCTCGCCGCCGGCGCCGCTCAACAGGAGATGCTCCCCGTCGTCGTGGACGCCTACAAGCCGTAGATCCTGCATACAAATCCTCCACCCTGGCATTACTAACAATCGAAACTCTGCCACCGATGCGGGCGAATTCCCGTGAGGACGGAGGGCGCGCCGTCAATTTCCGCGAATTTCCGCCACTTTCTGGCCCCTCGGCGGGTCGGGAGCCCTCCGGGTCCCGGATGCGGCAGCCCGAGGCCCAAAGCCCGGACCAGAGGACTCTGGCTTTCACCGGTCGCTTAAGCAAAAATGACGCGACATCGGGCACAAAAACCGCGTGTCCGGCGTTGACATCGGAGAACCGCTCCGGGGACCCAGGGCTACCGCCCTTGAGCACCTCCGGGCCCGGCGAACCAACCGAACGACTGCGGAGTGTGAGCAACAAACAATGGCGACAGACTACGATGCGCCGCGCAAGACCGAAGAGGACCTCAGCGAGGACTCCCTCGAGGCGTTGAAAACGCGGCGTACGGAAAAGCCTTCCGCAGTGGTCGATGAAGACGAATCGGACCTTGCGGAAGGCTACGAACTCCCCGGCGCGGACTTGTCCGGGGAGGAACTGCTGGTCCGGGTCCTGCCGGCCCAGGCCGACGAATTCACCTGCGCCTCCTGTTTCCTCGTCCGCCACCGTTCGCAGATTGCCCGCGAAAAGGACGGCCTCAAGTACTGCAAGGACTGCGAGGGCTAGGAGTTCAGCACGGCGATCAGCTTGTCGGGGTGCCGCGTGGACGTAAGCCAGTACGGCGTGCGGTCCGAGGGATCGGTGATTTCAATGCGGACCACCGGATCGATCCAGCCGCGGATGCACATGAACGCGAGGCCGTTGAGCCGGGTTCCGCGTTCCGCCGTCGCCTCCGGGCCCCGGAACGCGGTCGCGGCGCCGACGAAGCGGCGTTCGATCGTGGCGCGGCCAACGCGCAGCGTGGAGCCGGTGACCGTGATGGCGGGGGTTGAGAGGACCAGCAGCACGGTGAGGATCGTGAACAGGACGACGGCGGCGGTGAGCCCGGCAGTCATGCTGATCGGGGCGAAGACCAGGATCCCGGCGCCCGAGAGTCCCGCAGCCATCACCCAGATCCAGAAGTTCGGCCAGAGCTTCTCGCTGTACATAACGGTGGCGTCGCTGGGGGTGCTGTTGGGGGCAGGCACGGCTGCACTGGATTCGGGCATAAGCCCAGCTTTCCACTTTTCCCGGGCTATTTCACCTTGGCGGCTGAAGCGGGACCAGGGGTCCGCGCCCGCCGGCCGCGGCTAGGCCTATCTTCCCGGCGGGCGTTAGAGTGAGGGACTGTGACTGAAGAAAAGACTGCACTGGACGCCGCCGAAGCGGCAGAGCCGGTAGAACATCCAGATACACAGACAAAAGACCAGCCAGCGGCAGTGTTCGGGGCTCCCACCCTGGCGGTGCAGCTGAAGATGCTCGACGACGGCCTGGAACCGCCTTCGTATGCGCACCCGGGCGACGCCGGAGCGGACCTCCGCGCCCGCGAGGACGTGGTACTGGAACCGGGGGAGCGCCGGCTGGTGCCCACCGGTGTGGCCATTGCCCTCCCCGACGGCTTCGTGGCGCTGATCCACCCGCGGTCCGGGCTCGCGACCAAGCACGGACTGACCGTCGTGAACGCCCCGGGCACAGTAGACGCCGGCTACCGCGGAGAAATCGCGGTGACGCTGCTGAATACCGACCGCGACCACGCGATTGAACTCAAGCGCGGCGATAGAATTGCACAAATGGTTATTCAGCGCGTGGAGTACGCCAGGTTCCTGCCGGTCCAGGACCTTAGCGGCTCGGTTCGCGGCGGCGGAGGCTTCGGATCCACCGGCGGCTTCGGCGCGCCGGTCTGACCCGAAGCCGGCCAGACCGCAGTATTGCAGTGACTTATGAGCAGGACCCATTGGCAGGACGTACCAGCCGACCAGTGTTTCTGCTGAGTGCAGAATGAGACAGCAGCAGGCGCCGCGCGGTCGCGGGGCGACGCGGCGGCACGGAATCACAACTAAGGAGACAACCCCATGGTTTTTGGGCGTGGCAGGAAAGCCAAGCAGGAACAGCTGACAGATCCCGGGGAAACCCAGGAGGCCGTCACTGACGCTTCCGCCGACGACTCCGCCGGGACGTCCGCCGCCCCCGTGCGCGGCGCCACGGGTCCTTTCGACGTGTCTGAAATCGAGGACCAGGAGGGCTACGTGGACCTCGGGGCGCTCCTGATCGCTCCCGCCGAAGGCCTGCAGCTCCGGCTCGAGGTCGAGGAAGCCACGCAGCGGGTCGTCGCCGTCACCATGGACCTGAACGGCTCCAGCCTCCAGCTCCAGGCTTTCGCGGCTCCTCGCTCCGAGGGCCTGTGGGAGGAAATCCGTGAACAGATCGGCCAGTCGGTGGGCAGCCAGGGCGGCCAGATCGAGGAGATCCAGGGCGGGTTCGGGACCGAACTGCTCGCCAAGCTCCCCGCCAGCGGCGCCGACGGAAGCCACGGCTACCGCGTGGCCCGCTTCATCGGCGTCGACGGTCCGCGCTGGTTCCTCCGCGGCGTCTTCGGCGGCGAGGCCGCTGTGGACCGCGACGCCGCCGCCGGCCTCGAGGGGCTGTTCCGGCAGATCGTAGTGGTGCGCGGCGAGAACCCCATGCCGCCGCGCGACCTGCTGCAGCTCCGCCTGCCGAAGGAAAACGCCGTGCCCGCACCGCAGTCCGCCCCGGACCTCGGGCAGCCGGAACGTGGACCGGAGACTACCCAGATTGGCTGATGCCCCCCGCCAGGATCCGGCCTCCTCCATCTCCGTGAGGGGGTTGCCGGACCGTGGCCGCGTGCTGTGCCACGGCTACATCGAGTCGGTCACCTACGCACCGGCCAGCCAAGTGGCCGCCTTCACCGCCGTCGTCGTCGACCACGATGCGCCCAAAACCCGCGGCGCCAAAGCGGGCCCCGGAGGAACCGTTACGGCAGGCGCCCAGCCCGCCGCCGAAACCGCAGCGCAGCCCGCCGCCGGACCGCGGCGCCAGCGGCCCGCCGTCCCGAAGGACCGGCTCCGCGTGGTCTGGCTCGGGCGGCGCAGGATCCCCGGGATCGACGCCGGCACCGAACTCCGGCTGCAGGGCATGGTCACCGTGCGCGACGGCCTGCCGACCATGTTCAATCCCCGCTACGAAATAGTCTCCCGCCAGGAGGAACAATGACCCTGCCCGAGAAGCCCGAGCCCGCCGTTCAGTCCGGCTCAGCCCGGCCCGGCGCAGGTCAGCCCGGCTCAGCCCAGCCGGGACCCGCCCAGGAGCCTGCAGCCCAGCAGAAACCAGCCCAGCCGGGGCCGGGCGGGGAGACCTCCGCGGCTCAGCCGACCGTGGCGCAGCTCGCCGAGGGATACGCGGCCAAGGCCGGACTGCACCGTACCGGCAACGGCAACATCGACGTGCTCAAGAGCGCCGGCGGGGTCCAGGGCATTGCCGAAAGCATCCTCCCGGGCCTGATCTTCCTGGTTGCCTTCACGGTCACGCGTGAGCTGCCCCTGGCGCTGATCGCGGCGCTGTCCGTGGCTGCGGCCTTCACCGTCATCCGGCTGGTCCAGCGCAAACCGCTGACGCAGGCACTGGCGGGGATCGTCGGCGTCGGGATCTCCGCGTGGCTGGCCAACACCACCGGCAAGGCCGAGGACTTCTACGTCCCGGGGTTCTTCACCAACTTCGCCTACATCGTGGCGATGACCATCTCGATTGCCGTGCGCTGGCCCTTTGCCGGGCTGATCTTCGGGTTCATCCGCAACGAGGGCCTGGACTGGCGCAAGGACCCTGCCCGGGTCAAGGCCTACCAGATCGGCACCTGGGTGATCATCGCGGTGCTGGCGCTGCGGCTGCTGGTCCAGGTTCCGCTGTACTTCATGGGCGAGTCCGGCTTCGCGGCCCTCGCCACGACGCGGCTGCTGATGGGTGCGCCGCTGTACATCCTGGGCATCTGGGTCGCCTGGCTGCTCACCCGGCCCGCCCCGACTGCCACACCAACGACCCCAGCGGCCTAGCCACACGTTGCGCTATCACTAAACGTCGTTCCCAGCGAGCAGAACCGCCAGGAGTGATAGCGCAACCGGGCTAGCCGTCGAAGCCGTCGTCCTCCGGCAGCGGGTTCTCGTGGCCGAGCCGGCCCGAGGTGACGGGGTGCTGGCCGGCGGCGTCCTCGTCCTCGTCCTGCGACTCCGGCGAGAGCAGGGCCCGCAGCTGATCCTCGGCCACGATCGTGGTCACGAAGAACAGCTCGTCGCCGCCGTCGATCACATCATCACGGCTCGGCGTGATCGGTGCCTGGTCCCGCAGGATCGCCACCAGGGTCGAATCCTCGGGCCAGTCGATGTCGCCCACGGTCAGGCCGATCACATGCGAATCGTGGGGGACCGTGAACTCCACCAGCGATGACACGCCGGTCTGCAGGGTCAGCAGGCGGACGAGGTCGCCGATCTCCACGGCCTCCTCGACCAGGGCGGTCATCAGCTGCGGGGTGTTGACTGCGACGTCGACGCCCCAGGAGTCGTCGAACATCCAGTCATTCTTGGGGTTGTTGACCCGGCCCACCGTCCGTCCGACGCCGAATTCGGTCTTCGCCAGCAGCGAGACCACCAGGTTGACCTTGTCGTCACCGGTCGCTGAGACCACGACGTCGGCGTCCTCCAGTTTCGCTTCCTGCAGCGTGCTCAGTTCGCAGGCATCGCCGACCAGCCAGTGCGCACCGCGCAGGCCGCTGCGGCCGATCACCTCAGGTTTCAGGTCGATCAGCAGGATCTCGTGTTTGTGGGCCAGCAGTTCGCGCGCGATCGAGGAACCGACGCTTCCCGCCCCGACAATGACGACTTTCACTTAGGACTCCTTGGCGGGGGACTTGGCAAGAATGTGGGCGACTTCGGTGCTGCGGTCCACACCCAGCATGGCGTGCACGGTGTCGCCGTCCTGGTAGAGGGTGCCGGCCACGGGCAGCATGCCCTCGCCGAACCGCGTCAGGTAGGCGACGCGGACCCCGGCGGCCCTCTCGATCGACGTGACGGGGTGGCCGATCCAGTCAGGGTTCAGATCCACCTCGGCAAGCACGAGCCGGCCGGAGGGGTCCCGGAAGTCGCCGGCGAGGTGTTGTTCGGGCAGGATCCTGCGGAGCACCTGGTCCGCGCTCCAGCGCACGGCGGCGACCGTGGGGATCCCCAGGCGCTGGTAGATCTCGGCGCGGCCGGGGTCGTAGATCCTGGCGACCACGTGCGGGACATGGAAGGTTTCGCGGGCCACGCGGGTGGCCAGGATGTTGGAATTGTCGCCGCTGGAGACGGCAGCGAAGGCATAGGCATCCGCGACGCCGGCCTGCTTGAGGGTTTCCCGGTCAAAGCCGACGCCGGTGACCTTGCGGCCGGTGAAGCCCGTCCGGAGCCGCCGGAAGGCGCGGTCGTCCTGGTCGATGATGGCCACGGAATGGCCCGCGTCCTCGAGTGTGTGCGCGAGGGTTGCCCCCACGCGGCCACAACCCATAATCACGAAGTGCGCCAACCGTGCCTCCTGTTGTTCCTGTACTGCTGCTGGGTAAAACTCTACCGGCCACCGCGGCCCGGGCAGCCAGCCCCGCGGGCGCCGCGTCGACCCTCCCGGCAGCAGGCCCGGATGCCCGCAAGACAGCTGCCTTCGATGCAGGCCGTACTGCCCTCCCGGAGCTGCCCGGACGGCGGGGATCGTCGCCGTCATGACATCGCGTCCGAATCGGGCTAGCTTTGTCTGGTGCCGACAATTTTCAATGCCGTGAAGCGGGTGCTGGTAGGCAGGCCGTTCCGGAACGACAACCTGGCTCACACCCTCCTTCCCAAGCGGATCGCCCTGCCCGTTTTCGCCTCCGACGCGCTGTCCTCCGTGGCGTACGCGCCGGACGAAATCCTCCTGACGCTGGCGCTGGCCGGCGTCAGCGCCGTGGCGTTCTCGCCCTTGGTCGGACTGGCCGTCATGGTAGTGCTGCTGACCGTCGTCGCCTCCTACCGCCAGAACGTCCACGCCTACCCCTCCGGCGGCGGCGACTACCAGATCGCCAACGAGAACCTGGGCAAATATGCCGGGCTCACCGTCGCCTCCGCGCTGCTGGTCGACTACGTGCTGACCGTCGCCGTGTCGATGTCCTCCGCCGCAACGTACCTGACCACCGCGGTGCCCTCGCTGCACGGCCAGCAGGCGCTCATCGCGACGATCGGCGTCGTAATCCTGGCCCTCGTGAACCTGCGGGGCATCAAGGAAGCCGGAACGCTGTTCGCCCTGCCGACCTATATCTTTATGGCCTCGATCCTCGGCATGACCGCCATCGGCGTCTTCCAGGCCGCCACCGGCCAGCTGGGCGAGGCGCCCTCGGCGGCCTTCACAATTGTTCCCGCGCCGGGCTTCGACGAAGGACTGGTCGGACTCGCCGGCGCGTTCCTGCTGCTCCGGGCCTTCTCCTCAGGAGCCGCGGCGCTGACCGGCATCGAGGCCATCAGCAACGGTGTGCCGAACTTCCAAAAGCCCAAGAGCAAAAACGCGGCCACGACGCTGCTGCTGCTCGGTGTGATCGCCTCAGCCATGCTGGCCGGGATCATCTTCCTGGCGAACGCCACGAAGGTGCACATCGTGCTGGACCCGGCCACGGAGTTCCTGCTGAACGGCGAGCTGCTGCCGGAAGGCTATATCCAGAGTCCGGCGATCAGCCAGATCGCCCAGACGATCTTCGGCGCAGCATCCATCCCCTTCTTCATCGTCGTCGCCGCGACCGGCGTGATCCTCGTCTTCGCTTCCAACACGGCGTTCAACGGTTTCCCGGTGCTCGGCTCGATCCTGGCGCAGGACGGCTACCTGCCCCGCCAGCTGCGCACCCGCGGGGACCGGCTGGCCTTCAGCAACGGCGTGCTGGCGCTGGCCGCCGGCGCGCTGGTGCTGATCATCGCGTTCAACGCGGATGTCACCAAGCTCATCCAGCTCTACATCGTGGGCGTCTTCATCTCCTTCACGATCAGCCAGCTCGGCATGGTCCGGCACTGGGGCCGGGAGCTCAAGCTCGCCAAGGACCCCGCGGTGAAGCGGCGGATGCTCAAATCGCGCACCATCAACGGCATCGGCTTCGGCATGACCGCCACGGTCCTGCTGATCGTCCTGATCACCAAGTTCGAACAGGGTGCGTGGATCGCGCTGCTGGCCATGTTCGTGCTCTTCCTGATCATGTGGAGCATCCGGGCGCACTATGACAACGTGGCCAAGGAACTCGCCGTGGATGAGGACTCCTCGCCGCGGGCCCTGCCCACCCGGGTGCACGCGGTGCTGCTCGTCTCGCATGTCCGCAAGCCGGTCCTGCGGGCGCTGGCCTACGCCCGAGCCTCGCGGCCCTCCCGGCTGGATGCCATCACCGTGGACATCAGCAGCGAGGAGACCGAACAAACGATCGCGGACTGGGAGAAGCTGGAAATCCCGGTACCGTTGACGGTGCTGGCCAGTCCGTTCCGCGAAACGGTGACGCCCATCATGGAGTACATCAAGAACATGCGGCGCGATTCGCCGCGCGACCTGATCGTCGTCTACATCCCCGAGTACGTCGTGGGTAAGTGGTGGGAGCAACTGGTGCATAACCAGACCGCACTGCGCATCAAGACCCGGCTGCACTTCGAGCCGGGCGTCATGGTGGCCAGTGTGCCGTGGCAGCTGAAATCATCCGAAGAAGCCAAGAGACTGCAGGACATCCAATGAGCTCCGATACCCAGACCCAACCCCACACCGAACTGACCGTCGACGTCGGGCCGGTCGCCCACGGCGGGCACTGCGTGGCCCGGCACGAGGGGCGCGTGGTGTTCGTCCGCCATGGCATCCCCGGCGAAAAGGTCCGCGTCCGGCTCACCGAGTCCGGTCCGGACGCCAAGTTCTGGCGCGGCGACGTCGTGGAGGTCCTGGACTCTTCCCCCGACCGGGTGGGGCATTTCTGGGACCTGGCCGATTCCGTGCGCTCCTGGTCGCACCGCCACCCGCCCGTGGGAGGCGCCGAACTGGGCCACATCTCCCTCGTGCGCCAGCGCAGCCTCAAGACCGAGGTGCTGGCCGAACAGCTGCGCCGCCTCGCCGGCGTCGACCTTACGCAGGTGGGGGAGGGAGTAACGGTGGAAGCCGTGGGGGAGCCCGGAACCGACGCGGCGGCGGGCCTCGCCTGGCGCACCCGCGCCGGCTTCGCCGTGACTCCTGCCGGAAAGCTCGGCATGCACGCGCACCGCTCCGACCAGATCCTCCCGGTCCGGGAGATGCCCCTGGCGTCGGAGGCCATCAACGCCCTCCGGCTCTGGGACATCGACCTGCAGGGCATCGAACGCATCGAAGTCGCCGCCCCGGCCAACGGCTCCCGCCCGCTGGTGCTCCTGGTCCCGGCCCCGGGAACGCGCGCCAAGCGCCTCAGCGCGGTCCTCGCCCAGCTGCCCGAGGACGTCTCCGTGGCGAGCTTCGATCCGGTCAAGGGCGAAGTGCTGCGGCTGCGCGGACGCACCTACGTCCAGGAGACCGCGTCCGGCCACGACTTCCGCGTCACCGGCGACGGTTTCTGGCAGATCCACCGGGACGGCCCGGACACCCTCGCGGGGGCTGTGACCGGATTCCTGCACGACGGCGGCTTCCTGGAACCGGGCGCCGTGGTGGCTGACCTGTACGCCGGGGCGGGCCTGTTCACCGCTCCGCTCGCGGACGCCGTGGGTGTCACCGGGTCCGTGCTGTCCGTGGAGGGATCGCCCGGCAGCAGCCGGGACGCCCGCAAAAACCTCCATGACGCGACCCAGGTGGAGATCGTCCAAGGGCGGGTGGAACGGGTCCTGCGCGAGAAAGCCCGCAGCTTCGACGCCATCCTGCTGGACCCGCCCCGGGCCGGTGCCGGCAAGGCCGTCGTGAACCAGCTGGTCGGGGCCGGTCCGCGGGCCGTGGCCTATGTGTCCTGCGATCCGGCGTCCTTTGCCCGCGATGTGGGCTACTTCCAGCAGTCCGGCTGGGAACTGGCGGGGCTGCGGGCCTTTGACCTGTATCCGCATACGCACCATATGGAGACTGTGGCGCTGCTGACTCCCCGGGGCTGAGGCCACTAGGATGGGCGGAGTAGTCCGACGTCGCGCTCCGTAATCACGGCTGACCTCCTGCACCCGGTACCGGACCTTGTACGAACAAGGCCGGCACTAGTTAGGGCAACCTAACTAGCAAGGGGTCTGCGGCGCGACAAAGATGAAACTGTTGCGAGAGGAGTCCTGCGATGAGCATTGTGGACAGCTTCGGTTCAAAAGGCAAACTTAATGTAGCCGGTACCGAATACGAAATTTTCCGGTTGAACTCCGTTGAAGGTGCAGAAAACCTTCCGTTCAGCCTCAAGGTATTGCTTGAAAACCTGTTGAGGACCGAGGACGGCGCCAACATTACGGCCGATCACGTCCGAGCACTGGCCGGCTGGGACCCCAGCGCCGAGCCCGACACTGAAATCCAGTTCACGCCGGCGCGCGTGATCATGCAGGACTTCACTGGCGTGCCCTGCGTTGTGGACCTTGCCACCATGCGTGAAGCAGTCAAGGAGCTCGGTGGTGACCCCAAGCGGGTCAACCCGCTGGCACCTGCCGAAATGGTGATTGACCACTCCGTGCAGATCGACGCCTTCGGCAACTCCGGCGCACTGGAGCGCAATATGGAGATCGAGTACCAGCGCAACGGCGAGCGGTACCAGTTCCTGCGGTGGGGACAGACGGCGTTCGACGACTTCAAGGTCGTCCCGCCCGGAACCGGCATCGTGCACCAGGTCAACATCGAGTACCTGGCCCGCACCGTCATGACCCGCGAAATCGACGGCGTTGTCCGGGCCTACCCGGACACCTGCGTCGGCACCGACTCCCACACCACCATGGTCAACGGCCTGGGTGTGCTGGGCTGGGGCGTCGGCGGCATCGAAGCCGAGGCGGCCATGCTTGGCCAGCCCGTCTCCATGCTGATCCCGCGCGTCGTGGGCTTCAAGCTGACCGGGTCCATCCCGGCCGGCGCGACCGCCACCGACGTCGTCCTGACCATCACCGAGCAGCTGCGCAAGCACGGTGTGGTCGGCAAGTTCGTGGAGTTCTACGGCGAAGGCGTCGCGGCTGTGCCGCTGGCCAACCGCGCCACCATCGGCAACATGAGCCCGGAGTTCGGCTCCACGGCCGCCATGTTCCCGATCGACGACGTCACCCTCGATTACCTGCGGCTCACCGGCCGCTCGGACGAGAACGTTGCCCTCGTGGAGTCCTACGCGAAGGAACAGGGCCTCTGGCACGATCCTTCCAAGGAGATCAAGTTCTCCGAGTACCTCGAGCTGGACCTGTCGACGGTTGTCCCGTCGATCTCCGGCCCGAAGCGCCCGCAGGACCGCATCATCCTCACGGAGTCCAAGGACCAGTTCCGCCAGGACCTGCGCAACTACGTGAAGGAAGAACTGGTCGGCGGCAGCGTCGACGAGGCAATCGACGAGAGCTTCCCCGCTTCCGACGCGCCGTCCTTCACGGGTTCCGCAAGCCACCTCACGGACGAGGCCCCGCACGCGCACGGCCCGGCGGCCGACGGCCGCCAGTCCAACCCGGTCAGCGTCAAGACCGCGGACGGCCGCGAGTTCGAACTGGACCACGGCGCGGTGTCGATCGCCTCGATCACCTCCTGCACCAACACGTCCAACCCGTCCGTGATGCTGGCCGCCGCACTGCTGGCCCGCAACGCCGTCGACAAGGGCCTGAGCTCCAAGCCGTGGGTCAAGACCTCCGTGGCTCCCGGGTCCAAGGTCGTCACCGACTACTACAACAAGTCGGGCCTGACCCCGTACCTGGAGAAGCTCGGCTTCTACATCGTCGGTTACGGCTGCGCGACCTGCATCGGCAACTCCGGCCCGCTCGACGCCGAAATCTCCGAGGCCATCCAGGCCAACGACCTTTCCGTCGCCGCCGTGCTGTCCGGTAACCGCAACTTCGAAGGCCGGATCAACCCGGACGTGAAGATGAACTACCTGGCCTCCCCGCCGCTGGTCATCGCTTACGCCCTGGCCGGTACCATGGACTTCGACTTCGAGAACGACGCCCTGGGCCAGGATGAGGCCGGCAACGACGTCTTCCTGAAGGACATCTGGCCGAACCCGGTCGAGGTCCAGCAGGTCATCGACTCCTCGATCGACAAGGAAATGTTCGCCCGCGGCTACGAGGGCGTCTTCGAAGGCGACGACCGCTGGAAGGCACTCTCCACCCCGGCCGGCGACACCTTCGCCTGGGATCCGAAGTCCACCTACGTCCGGAAGCCCCCGTACTTCGACGGCATGAAGGCCACGCCGGAACCCGTCACGGACATCACCGGCGCCCGGGTGCTGCTGAAGCTCGGCGATTCCGTCACCACGGACCACATCTCCCCGGCAGGTTCGTTCAAGTCGGACACCCCGGCCGGGCAGTACCTGCTGGCCAACGGTGTGGAGCGCAAGGACTTCAACTCCTACGGCTCGCGCCGTGGCAACCACGAGGTCATGATCCGCGGAACGTTCGCGAACATCCGGATCAAGAACCAGATCCTGGACGGCGTCGAGGGTGGCTTCACCCGCGACTTCACCCAGGCCGACGGCCCGCAGGCCTTCGTCTACGACGCCGCCCAGAACTACCAGGCCGCCGGCACCCCGCTGGTCGTCCTGGCCGGCAAGGAGTACGGCTCCGGCTCATCCCGTGACTGGGCAGCCAAGGGCACCGCACTCCTGGGCGTCAAGGCTGTCGTGGCCGAAAGCTACGAGCGCATCCACCGCTCCAACCTGATCGGCATGGGCGTCCTGCCCCTGCAGTACCCGGCCGGCCAGAACGCTGCCAGCCTCGGGTTGACCGGCACGGAAACCTTTGCCGTTGAGGGCGTCACCGCCCTGAACGAAGGCACCACGCCGAAGACGCTCAAGGTCACCGCCACGGCCGAAGACGGCACCGTCACGTCCTTCGATGCGGTCCTGCGCATCGATACCCCGGGCGAGGCTGACTACTACCGCAACGGCGGCATCCTGCAGTACGTACTGCGGCAGATCTCCGCCAGCTAGCACAGCGCTCCTCCCGCAGGGGAGGAACAGGCGCACCTCCCGCAGGGGAGGAACACGTGCCACGTGCGAAAGCCCCGGCCGGTCCCAGACCGGCCGGGGCTTTTTCGTGCCCAGCGCGTCCGGCACGAGGGCAACCCCGGAGGCGTTAGAGTTAAAAGGCATGTCTACCACCCGAAGGAGGGGCCGTTGGGAATCTTGGAGACCATCCGGAATCCGCAGGACCTGAGCAAGTTGTCCGAGGCGCAGCTGGATCAGCTGGCAGCCGAGGTCAGGGAATTCCTGATCGGCAACGTTTCCCAGACGGGCGGGCATCTGGGCCCGAACCTCGGCGTCGTCGAACTCACCATCGCGGTCCACCGGATCTTCGATTCCCCCCGCGACAGCATTGTCTTTGACACCGGCCACCAGTCCTACGTGCACAAGCTCCTCACCGGCCGCCAGGACTTCAGCACCCTGCGCCAGCAGGGCGGCATGTCCGGCTACCCGGACCGCGCCGAATCCGAGCACGACATCGTCGAAAGCTCGCACGCCTCTTCCTCGCTCTCCTGGGCGGACGGGATCTCCCGCGCCCGGCAGCTGACCGGCGACGGCGACCGCTACGTCATCGCCATCGTGGGTGACGGCGCCCTGACCGGCGGCATGGCCTGGGAGGCCCTGAACAACATCGCCGCGGACAAGAAGCGCCGCGTCGTGATCGTCGTGAACGATAACGGCCGCTCCTACGCCCCGACCGTGGGCGGCTTCGCGGACTACCTCGCCTCGCTGCGCCCCACCATCGACTCCTTCCGCGCCGCGCCGGCCTACGAGGGCACCCTGGACTGGTGGCGGAAGAGGCTGCAGAACGGCGGACCCGCGGGCCAGTTCACCTACCGCAGCCTGCACGCCATGAAGAAGGGCGTCAAGGACTGGTGGGCCCCGCAGGGCATGTTCGAGGACCTCGGGATGAAGTACATCGGACCCGTGGACGGCCACAACCTCCAGGCCATGGAGCACGCCCTTGCCACCGCCCGGAACTACGCCGGACCTGTGATCGTGCATGCCATGACCGAGAAGGGCCACGGCTACGCGCCGGCCCGCGCCCATGAGGCGGACCAGTTCCACGCCGTCGGGATCATCGACCCGGAGACCGGCGAGCCGACCGAGGCCGGCGGCGCCAAGTCCTGGACCGCCGTCTTCGCCGACGAGATCGCCGACATTGCCGACGAGCGCCAGGACATTGTCGGCATCACCGGCGCCATGCTGATCCCCGTCGGGCTGCACAAGTTCGCCGCCCGGCATCCGGAGCGGGTGTTCGACGTCGGCATCGCCGAACAGCACGCCCTCACCTCCGCCGCGGGCATGGCCTTCGGCGGGCTGCACCCCGTCGTCGCGGTCTACGCGACGTTCCTGAACCGCGCCTTCGACCAGCTCCTGATGGACGTCGCCCTGCACAAGGCCGGCGTCACGATCGTCCTCGACCGCGCCGGCGTCACCGGGCCCGACGGCGCCAGCCACCACGGCATGTGGGACATGGCCATGGTCCAGATCGTTCCCGGCCTGCACCTCGCAGCCCCCCGCGACGCCAGCCGGCTGCGCGAGGAACTCCGCGAAGCCGTCGCCATCGAGGACGCCCCCAGCGTGATCCGCTACTCCAAGGGCACCGTGGGCGCCGAGGTGGAGGCCATCGAGCGGCTCAACGACGGCGTGGACGTGCTGGCCCGCCGCCCGGCCGGCTCCAGCGACAACGACGTGCTGATCGTCAGCGTCGGGGCGATGTCCGAACTCGCCCTCGACGTCTCCAACCGGCTCGGCGCGCAGGGCATCAGCTCCACGGTCGTGGATCCCCGCTGGCTGCTCCCGGTCCGGAAATCGATCATCGCCCTCGCCTCCCACCACCGCCTCGTCATCTGCATCGAGGACGGGGTCCGTGCCGGCGGCGTCGGGTCCCGGATCCGCCAGGAAATGCGGGCCGCCGGGGTGGACACCGCGCTGAACGAGGTCGGCCTCCCGGTGGAGTTCCTCGTCCACGGAACCCGCAGCCAGGTGCTCGAACGGGTCGGTCTGACCGCCCAGCAGATCACCCACGACGTCGTGGCGCAGGTCCTGGGGACCAAGGTGCCCTTCGCGCGGCCCCTCCCGGGCCAGGAACACCCCAGCACGGGCAGCCTGCCGATCCTGTGAGGGACTCTGTGAGGATTCCCGATGGACTGGCGCCGGGGGACCTGGTGGTGTCCCGGAACCGGAAATGGAACGGCAAGGCCCACTGGGTGGTGCCCGGCACCTATCTCGGCGAGGACGACCACGGCTGGTGGATCTTCCAGGGAACCAACGAGTTCTGTTCCCGCCCGGGCGCGGCGTTCTATGCCGAATCCGACGCCGTGCTGCTCATCCCGCGCACCGGGGAGTACGTGGCCACGTTCTACGACGAGGCCCATCCGGCCGGCGTCCAGGTCTACGTGGACCTGGCGACCGGCCACGGCTGGACCACGATCCGGCCCGGAGTCACCGAGTTCCACCTTATCGACATGGACCTGGACGTGATCCGCACCGCGGACCGCGGAGTGTACGTGGACGATGAGGACGAGTTTGCCGAGCACCGGATCGAGATGGACTACCCCGCAGACGTGGTGGACCGGATCAGCGCCGCGTCGGACCAGCTTTACCAGGCCGTCAAGGCACAACAGCCACCGTTCGACGGCGCAGACCGCGAATGGTTCAGGAAAGGACGGGCATGAGCGGAATTATCCGGGTCTACAAACGCAACGACGACGGGGTCCTCGAATTCCGGGAGGGATGGTTCGACGAGGATTACAGCCAGTTCGTGATGAACCACGGCGTCGTCGGGCACCAGAGCAAAACCGATGAGACGGACGTCGCCGACGCCGCCGCAGCGGAGGGCCTGATGGATGCCTTCGCCGTGCAGTGCGCCGAGGACGGGTTCGCCGAGATCCCCGAGGAGGAGCAGTTCTGGGTCGTGGCCCAGTACGCCCTGAAGACCAAGGACGGCACGGACCGCGACCGCTACCTCGAGGAAAAGGCCAAGGACGCCCTGATCAGCCACCTGGCCTGGCGCGGGCTCGGCGTGGTGGACCGCTCGGAATTCTCCGACGCCAAGCTCAACATCTTCATCCTCACCCCGGACGTCAACAAAGCCGTCAACGCGATCAAGGTCTGCATCCGCGGCGAGGACCTGGACTTCACCAAACTGAGCATCGGCGCCGCAGCCTTCGGGGAGACCGCCTTCAAGCTCAAGCACTCGCCGAAGCCGGCCAACAGCTTCACCCTGTAGCGCCCTGTAGCACCGGGGCAGTTCCACCGGCACGATCCACATCAGTTTTGGGGGACATCGACTGGAAGGCATGCATCATGGCACCGAAATCCGTTGAACCCGGCCGTACGCCGCTGCCGCGGGGGATCGCGGCTCCCGCCCGCCGGTCCCTCGCCCACGCGGGCGTCGAGACCCTCGAACAGGTGGTGGCGCTGGGCGGCCGCGCCCTTGCCGGGATGCATGGCATGGGCCCGCGGACCCTCGCCCAGCTCGAGGATGCCCTGGACGAACACGGGCTGGAACTGCCCGCAGGGTAGCGCCGGTCCTGCAGCGCCTGTCCTTCCAGGCGGGCGCTGCCGGCCGTTATAGGCTGAACCCCATGACTGAATACCGCCGCGTAGGAAATTCTGGACTGACCGTCTCCGTCGTAGGGCTTGGCTGCAACAACCTGGGCCGCTCCAACACCGCGACCGAGTCGCAGGAGGGGACCGACGCCGTCGTGCACGCGGCCCTGGACGCCGGGATCACCTTCTTCGACGTCGCCGACAGCTACGGCCGGGAGCCGGGCCTCAGCGAGACGATGCTGGGCAAGGCCTTGAAGGGCCGCCGCGGCGACGCCGTCGTCGCCACGAAGTTCGGCCTGGACATGCGCGGGACCAACGGCAACGACTTCGGGGCCCGCGGCTCCCGCCGCTACATCATCACCGCCGCAGAGGCCTCGCTGCGCCGGCTCGGGACGGACTGGATCGACCTGTACCAGTTCCACACCCCCGACCCGCTGACCCCGATCGACGAGACCCTCGCCGCCCTCGACGACCTCGTCACCAGCGGCAAGGTCCGCTATATCGGCCACTCCAACCGCGCCGGCTGGCAGATCGCCGAAGCCGAGTTCGTGGCCCGCGCCCGCGGGGGAGCACGCTTCATCTCCAGCCAGAACCACTACAACCTGCTGGACCGCCGCGCCGAGCTCGAGGTCACGCCTGCCGCCGAGGCCTACGGCCTGGGCGTCCTGCCGTACTTCCCGCTGGCCAACGGCCTGCTGACCGGCAAGTACGCCAAGGACACCGCGCCCGAGGGCTCACGCCTCAGCCACACCCGCACCAACCTGGTCCACGACGCCGACTGGGACCAGCTGGCTGACTTCAGCGCCTTCGCCGCCGAGCGCGGCCTGACGGAGATCCAGGTGGCGTTCTCCTGGCTCGCGGCCCAGCCCTCGGTCAGCAGCGTCATCGCCGGTGCCACCCGGCCCGAACAGGTCCGGCAGAACGCCGCCGCCGTGGCCTGGATTCCCAGCGCCGTAGAACGTGCCGAACTGGGCGACATCTTCCCGCGGACGCCGAAGGTCGCGCTGTTCTAGATGGACCCGCTATCACCGGGGGCCGCCGCCGGGTCACATTCCGGCGTGCCTGCACCGGCGCACACCATCCTGATGGACGTCGACACCGGAATCGACGACGCCCTGGCCCTCGTCTACCTGCTGTCCCGGCCGGAGGTCCACCTGCAGGCCATCACCTGCACCGCCGGGAACGTTGGTGCCCGCCAGGTCGCGCTCAACACCCTGGCGCTGCTGGAACTGTGCGGGCGACCGGGCGTCGAGGTCGCCACCGGCGCCGAGGTGCCGCTGGAAATCCCGCTGGTCACCACCGAGGAAACCCACGGGCCGCAGGGGATCGGCCACGCTGAACTGCCGGCGCCCGCGCAGCAGATCTCGCCGCGCCACGCCGTCGACGTCTGGGTGGAGGAAGTCCGGGCGCACCCGGGGGAGATCACCGGGCTGATCACCGGGCCGCTGACCAACTTCGCCCTGGCCCTGCGCCGCGAACCGGAGCTGCCGATGCTGCTCAAGGGGCTCGTGATCATGGGCGGGAGCTTCTACTACCAGGGCAACACCACGCCGACGGCGGAATGGAATGTCTCGGTGGACCCGCACGCGGCCCGGGAAGTGTTCGCCGCCTACCGCGGCCTGCCGGAGGACAAGCTGCCGGTGGTGTGCGCGCTGGAGACCACGGAGCGGATCGAGATGCTCCCGGACCACCTGCGGCGCCTCGGCGAGGCCGCCGGGACCGGGCCCGAACTGGTCCTCCCGGAGCAGCCCGAGGGGCTCCGCAGCGCCTCGTCCAGCCCGCTTGTGGCCTGCCTGTCGGATGCGATCCGGTTCTACATGGAGTTCCACCGGCTTTATGACCAGGGCTACGTGGCGCACATGCATGACGCGTTCGCGGCCTGCGCCGCCGTCGGACGGACCCCGTTCACCACCCGCCTGGCCACCGTCGACGTCGAAACCCGCTCGCCGCTGCTGATCGGGACCACGGTGGCGGACTTCCGCGGGCTGTGGGGCCTGCCGCCCAACGCCCGGATCGTCGCCTCCAACGACCCGGAGCACTGCTTCGAGGAGCTGATTTCCTCGGTGGGCGCGCTGGCGCGGCGACGCATGTCCTCCGGGCCGCCCGCCACTGGCTAGGATGGTAGCTGCGCCGAGGTGACATAGGCGGATGTTGCAGCCCCCACCGAAGGACCATCCCCATGTCACAGCAGTCCCTGATCCTCCCTGCCACCGGAACCGGCCCCGGCGCCGGGAGCGCCGCCGGCACAGCCAAGGCACGGCGCAACCGTCGCTTGCTGGAGCTCGCCGGCGCCGTCTCGATCGCGGCCACCTACATCTTCCTTGTCCTCACCCAGCCTGCGGACATCGCCAACGGACCGGCCAGCTTCTCCGCGCTCGTGGCCCTCGGCGGGTTCCTGCTCGGCGCGGTCCTGCTGATCGCCGCGGCACTTCCGGTCCTGCCCACGTCCACCCTGGTGCTGATGCCGGTAGCGCTCGTCCTGAACGTGGTCCTGGGCCAGCTGATGGGCAGCACGGGGCTGCCGTTCTACTTCGACGCCATCGGCACCGTCCTGATCGCCGTCCTCGCCGGCCCGGCGGCGGGAGCCGCCACGGGCGCCCTCAGCAGCATCGTCTGGTCCTTCTTCAACCCGACCGTGCTGCCCTTCGCGGCCGGGGCGGCGCTGATCGGCTTCCTCGCCGGACTGGCAGCCCGCGGCGGTCTGTTCCGCCGCTTCTACCTGGCACCGGTGGCCGGTTTCGTCACCGGCATCCTCGCCGGCGTCGTCTCCGCCCCGATCGCAGCCTTCGTCTTTGGCGGCACCGCGGGCCTCGGCACCGGAGCCGTCGTCAGCGCGTTCCGCGCCATGGGAGACACCCTGCTCGCAGCCATCACCAAGCAGGCGCTGATCTCGGACCCGATGGACAAGGCCATCGTCTTCGCGATTGTCGCGCTGCTGGTCTACGCCCTGCCGCGCCGCACCAGCTTCCAGTTCCCCTTCGTGCGGCGCTTCCGGGTGCTCGCCGGCAAGGGGCCGGCAACGCCCGAAGCCTGAGGACGGCACCCGATGAGAGCGCCCTCCACCCTCCATCCGCTGACGTCGCTGACGGCAGCCGGCTGCACCGCGGTGATCACGACGGCGGCCGGCACCTGGCCGCTGTCGCTCGCGGTAGCCCTCGCGGCCGTCGTGCTGGCCCGACGCGCCGGCGCCGGGCGGCGGGTGCTGGGCACGGCCGCGGCGGTGCTGCTTCCGCTGGGCCTGTCCCTGCTGCTGCTGCACGGGCTGTTCTTCCCGGAGGGCCGCACCGTCCTGGCGGCATGGGGGCCCGCCCGGGTCACGGCGGAAGGCCTGGCCTTCGCCTGGGAGGCAGGCACCCGCACGGGCGCCTGCGTGCTGGTGCTGCTGCTCTTCTCCTTCACCGTCAGCGCCCCCGACCTCGTCGCGGCGCTGGCCGCGCGGGGGCTGCCGCCGCAGTTCGGCTTCGTCCTGGCCTCCGCCCTCACCCTGCTGCCGGCCATGGCCGGCCGACTGGAGCGCATCAGGGCAGCGCAGGAGTCGCGCGGCCTGGTGCTCCGCGGCGGGGTGTTGCCGAGGCTCGCCGCCGTCCGGCTGCAGATGGTCCCGCTGGTGCTGGGCCTGATCGAGGAGTCCGGCAACCGCGCCCAGGCGCTCGACGCGCGCGGCTTCGGCGCAGCGGGTCCCCGGACCAGCTACCGCCAGGTCACCGACCCGCCCGCCCAGCGCAGGCTTCGCACCGCGATGCTGCTGCTCACCGCCGCAGCCGTGGCACTCCGGCTCGTGGCCTCCTGGCCCGGCGCGGGGCCCGTATGACAGCCACGGAGCCCGCTGCCGCCACCGCCGCCTCAGTGCTTGCCGCCGCCGCCGCCGCAACCTCCTCAGTGCTTGCCGCCGCCGCCGCCGCCGCAACCGCGCCCGCCCCCGCCGGCGCGGTTGCCGCCACTGGCGCCGCGCTGGCCGCCCGGATCGGCAGCTTCAGCTTCCACGGCGAGGCCACCCCCGCGCTGCACGGCCTCGATCTCAGTATCCGTCCGGGCATCCTGACG
Source organism: Pseudarthrobacter oxydans (assembly GCF_030812335.1). Taxonomy (GTDB): domain Bacteria; phylum Actinomycetota; class Actinomycetes; order Actinomycetales; family Micrococcaceae; genus Arthrobacter; species Arthrobacter oxydans_B. The sequence goes on along the minus strand of NZ_JAUSSN010000007.1, from coordinate 61,652 downwards.
GCGGTCCTCGGCGGTTCCGGGAGCGGCAAGACCACCCTGGGCAAGCTGCTGGCCGGCTGGCACCGGCCCGGACACTCCGGAACCCTCACCGGATCGCTGACGCTGGCCGGGGAACCGCTGACGTTCCGGGGCCTCGAGGACGACCCCCGGATCAATCCCTCCGCCTGGTCCACCCGGGTGGGCTACGTCCCCCAGGACGCGGCCGCCATGCTCTCCACGGTCCGCTCCACTGTGGCCGAGGAGCTCGCCTTCGGACTGGAAAACCGCGGCACCCCGCGGCCCGACATGCTCCGCGCCGTGGCGGGAACGGCAGAGCTGACCGGCCTCACCGCGCTCCTGGCCCGGGATCCCGCCACCCTGTCCGGCGGTGAACTGCGGCGGCTGGCCATGGCCTGCGCCGTCATCCAGAACCCCGGGGTGCTGGTCCTTGACGAACCGCTCGCCTCCCTGGACGCCGCGGGCATCATCCAGGTCCGGGACCTGATCAACCGGCTCACCGGCGCCGGAACTGCCGTTGTGCTGCTGAGCCAGTCCGCCGACGGGCTCGCCCGCTCCGCCGGGCACTGGATCATCCTCGACGGCGGCACCGCTTCCGCGAGCGGCCTGCCCCGGGAACTGATCCGGTCCGCGGAACTGGCCCGGACCGGGACCGTGCTGCCCAGGGTCATCCACACCGTGCCCGCCGTCCGGGCAAGCGCGCCCGAGCCCGGGGCCGCACCCGTGCTGGAACTGGAGGGCCTCGGGTTCGGCTACCCCGGGACCGGCGACGCCGCGCGGGAGCCGCTGCTGCGGGACCTGGGGCTCACGGTTCGGCCGGGGGAGATCGTGGCGGTCACCGGCCCGAACGGGGCCGGCAAATCCACACTGCTGCGCCACCTCAACGGACTGCTGCGACCGCACACCGGGGAAGTGCGCGTCCAGGGACGCAGCATCGCCGGGACCCCGACCGGCCGTATCGCCGCCTCGGTCGGCCTGCTCTTCCAGCATCCCCGCGACCAGCTGTTCGAGCGGACGGTGCTGCGGGAGGCCAGCTTCGGGCTCCGGCGGCTGCATGGCAGGGGCGCCGGCGCCAGGGCGCACGAGGCGCTGGAGGCCGTCGGGCTGTCGGGGGCCGCGCAGTCGCACCCGGCGGAGCTGCCGGCCTCCCAGCAGCGGCTGCTCGCCCTGGCCACGGTCCTGGCCCGCTGCCCGGCCGTGCTCGCCCTGGACGAGCCAACGGTGGGGCTGGACCGTCATGGCCTCGAACGGCTGGACCACGCCGTGGCCGCCGCGGCGGCGCGGGGCGCCGCCGTCGTACTGGTCACCCACGATGCCGCCTATGCCCGGGCCACGGCGCACCGTGTCCTGGCGCTCGACGGCGGGAGGCTGCGGGAAGGCTGACATAGCGGCGCCGCCGCCCGCACTCGTCAGGAGTGCGGACGGCGGCGGCGGTTGGCGGTGCAGCCCTAAAAGCAGGCCCGGATCAGGCCCGGGACAGGTGCGGCTCGGTCAGGCGGCCGGTTCGGACGCCACGCCGGGCGCCAGGAACTTCCGGCCGTTGACGCGCTCGGAGGCTCCGACCCGGTCCAGGTACGGGGTGATGCCGCCCAGGAACATCGGCCAGCCCGCCCCGAGGATCATGCAGAGGTCGATGTCCTCCGGGCCGGCGACCACGCGTTCGTCCAGCATCAGGCCGATTTCCTCGGCCAGGGCGTCCTGCGTGCGGCGCAGCACCTCCTCGCCGGTGGAGGGTGTGTCGCCGAAGGACATCAGGGCGAGGGTTTCGGCGGGGATGAAGGGCTTCCCGTCCGGTCCCTTTTCCGGGGTTCCGTTCTGCACGGCCCAGATGGACTTCACCCCGCTGTCGATGAGTTTCTGCAGGTTCCGCGAGACCGGGAAACGGTCCCCGAACGCGGCGTGCAGGGACTCCTGGACGTGCTGTGCGACCGGCAGCCCCACCATGGCGCCGAGGACGAAGGGCGTCATCGGCAGTCCCATCGGGCGCAGCGCGTTGTCCGCCACCTCGGCCGGGGTGCCCTCGTCGAACGCGGCGGTGACTTCGCCCATGAGCCGCAGCAGGAGGCGGTTGACCACGAACGCGGGCGCGTCCTTGACGAGAACGGCGGACTTTTTGAGGCCCTTGGCGAGCTCGAACGCGGTGGCCAGCACGGCGTCGTCGGTCCTGGGGGCGCGGACAATTTCCAGCAGCGGCATCACGGCCACGGGGTTGAAGAAGTGGAAGCCCACCAGGCGCTCCGGATGCTCCAGGTCTTCGGCCATGGCGGTGACGGACAGCGAGGAGGTGTTGGTGGCGAGGATGCACTCGGCGGAAACAATCGCCTCGACTTCCTTGAAGACCTGCTTCTTGACGTTGAGCTCCTCGAACACCGCCTCGATCACGAAGTCGGCGTCGGCGAAGGCCTCCTTGGAGACCGATCCGGTGACGAGCGCCCGGGTCCGGTTGGCGGCGTCGGGGCTGATCCGGCCCTTCTGCAGCAGTTTGTCCACCTCGGCGTGCACGTAGCCCACGCCCTTGTCCACCCGGGCCTGGTCGATATCGGTCATCACCACGGGCACCTTGAGCTGGCGGGCGAAGAGCAGGGCGAGCTGGCTGGCCATCAGGCCGGCGCCCACGACGCCGATCTTGGTCACCGGGCGGGCCAGCTTGCGGTCCGGGGCGCCGGCGGGGCGCTTGGACCGGCGCTGCACGAGGTCCAGGAAGGCGTAGACGGTGGATCGGAACTCGTCGGTCTGCATCAGGTCCGCGAGCGTCTCGCATTCCAGCTCCGCGGACTGTGCCTGCGTCAGCGTGCGGTTGGCTTCCATCACCTCGAGGACCTTGGCCGGTGCCGGGGAGGCGTTGGAGGTTTTGGCCTCCACGAAGGCCCGGCCGGCGGCGATGGCGCCGGCCCAGCGGGCGGCGACCTCCGGGGTGGAGGGATCGACGGCGTTGGCGCGTGCCGGGCTCGCCGCGCCCGCGATGACCTGCGCGGCCCAGGCGACGGACTGTTCGACGAAGTCGGCGGGCTCGAACAGGGCATCCGCCATGCCCAGTTTGAACGCCTGCGGACCGGTCAGCGTCCGGTTGTTGCTCAGCGGGTTCTCGATCATCACCTTGACGGCGTTTTCCGGCCCGATCAGCCGCGGCAGGATGTACACCCCGCCCCAGCCGGGGATGAGCCCGATGAACGCCTCGGGCAGGGCCAGGGCCCCGGCGCCGGTGGACACGGTGCGGTAGGTGGACTGCAGGGCGATCTCCAGCCCGCCGCCGAGGGCGAGGCCGTTGATGAAGGCGAAGCTGGGCACGCCCAGGTTCGCCAGCGTGCCGTAGACGTCGTGGCCGAGCTGGGCCATCCAGAGGCCGTGCTCGCGGCCGCTGATCGACTTGACCGTGGACAGGTCAGCGCCGGCGACCAGGAAGTAGGGTTTGCCGGTGACGCCGACACCGACGATCTCGCCGCGGGCGGCACGCTCCTTGAGTCCTTCCAGGACGGTGCCGAGCTCGATCAGGGTGTTGGGGCCCAGCGTGGTGGGCTTGGAGTGGTCCAGGCCGTTGTCCAGCGTGACCAGGGCGAAAGTGCCGGGGCTCTTGCCGTCAGCCGTCTTCCCACCTGCGGCGGGCAGTTCGATGTCCTGGACGTAGGAGTGGGTGACCGTCTCGTTCGGGAAGAGGTCGGCAAGCTTGCGGAAATCGGCGGCGCTCATGCTGCGGCTCCAGTCTCGGTGGTGGTGGCGGTCGTCTGGGTGGTGGCGGGGTCAAGGGCGAGGCCGTAGGCGGCGTGGTGCGGGTTTTCCCAGATCACGGTGGCGCCCATGCCCAGACCGATGCACATCGTGGTCATGCCGAAGCGGACCGAGGGGTCCTCCTCGAACTGGCGGGCCAGCTGGTTCATCAGCCGCACGCCCGAGGACGCAAGCGGGTGCCCGACGGCGATCGCCCCGCCGTAGCGGTTGACCCGGGGGTCGTCGTCGGCGATGCCGAAGTGGTCCAGGAAGCTGAGCACCTGGACGGCGAAGGCCTCGTTGATTTCGAACAGGCCGATGTCCCCGATGCCCAGCCCGGCGTTCTTGAGGGCCTTTTCCGTGGCCGGGACCGGGCCGATGCCCATGACTTCCGGTTCGACGCCGGCGAAGGCGTAGCTGACCAGGCGCATCTTGACCGTCAGCCCCAGTTCCTCGGCGGCGTCGGCGGAGGCCAGCAGGGCGGCGGTGGCGCCGTCGTTGAGTCCGGCGGCGTTGCCCGCGGTGACCCGGCCGTGGGCGCGGAACGGGGTCTTGAGTGCGGCGAGGTCGTGCACCGAGGTGCCCGGCCGCGGCGGCTCGTCCACCGTGTTTACCGTCCAGCCCTGTCCCGGTTTCATCGTGGCGACGGGCACCAGGTCCGGCTGGATCTGGTCCCTGGCGTAAGCGGCAGCGAGCTTGTCCTGGGAGGCGACGGCGTAGGCGTCGGTGCGGTCCTTGGTGATGGCCGGGAAGCGGTCGTGCAGGTTCTCGGCGGTGTTGCCCATGTTCAGGGCCGCCGGGTCCACGATCCGTTCGGACATAAAGCGCGGGTTGGGGTCCGCGCCGGCGCCCATCGGGTGGTTGCCCATGTGTTCGACGCCGCCGGCGATCACGACGTCGTAGGCGCCGAAGCCGATGCCGCTCGCCGTGGCGGTCACGGCCGTCATGGCGCCGGCGCACATCCGGTCGATCGCAAAGCCCGGCACGGTCCGCGGCAGTCCGGCCAGCAGTGCGGCGGTGCGGCCAATGGTCAGGCCCTGGTCGCCGGTCTGTGTCGTCGCCGCGATGGCCACTTCGTCGATCCGGTCCGCCGGCAGGGACGGGTTGCGGCGCATCAGTTCGCGGATGCATTTGACGACCAGGTCGTCGGCGCGCGTTCCGGCGTAGATGCCCTTCTCGCCGGCGCGGCCGAACGGGGTGCGGACGCCGTCGACAAAAACGATATCGCGGACGGCGCGGCGACCTGCGGTTCCGGGCCCCGCGGTGCGGGGATTCGCGCTGCTCTGTTCTCCGCTGCTGGGTTTTCCGCTGCTGGGGGGCTGGCTCACGTGTTACTCCTCATCGAGACATGGGTGCCGGATCCGCGCCCCGGGCGTAAGGAGCCAGGGGACGGCAGGGGGCCGGGCGACATCAGACAACATGTTACTCGTCAGTAACTTAGCTGGCAAGGAGTCCGGTGGCGCGCCGCCGGAGGAAAAGTTCGGCAACCGGGCGGGCGGGTCTAGTGCGCCGTGTCTAGTGCGCCGTGTCCGGTGCTGCGGCGGCCGTCATGGCGGAAGCGGTCGCTGCGGGGGCTGCGGCAGCCGCTGCAGTTGCGGCCGGCACGGATCTGGCTTCCTTGACCGGCAGCGGCTGCGGGTTCTGGAAGGCCTCGGTGATGAGGGGAGCCACGAGTTCGATCTGCCACTGGCGGGCCCCCAGGTTCGCGAGTTCCTCGGCGATGCCTTCCTCGCTGGGCTCGACCGGCGGGCGCCAGGAGACGCGGCGGAGGTAATCCGGCGTCAGCAGGTTCTCCACCGGCATGTTCAGCTCCTCGGCCTTGGCCTGCAGCAGCGGCCGGGCGGTGGCGAGCCGGGCTGCGGCCTCCGGGTCCCGGTCGGCCCAGACCCGCGGGGGCGGGGGAGCGTTGGTGGGCAGGTGGAGGGGAGGGAGCTCCTCGAGGGTGCGGGCGGTGCTGATGCAGCGCAGCCACCGCGGCGCCTCGCGCTGGGCGGCGCGGCCGTGGAAGCCCTTGGTGCCCAGCAGCTGGGGCACGGTGGCGGGCATGGCCTTGGCGGCGGCGACGAGGGCGGAATCGGGTATGAGCCGGCCGGGAGCGACGTCGCGCTTCTGCGCCAGCGAGTCGCGCTCGAGCCACAGCTCGCGGACAGCGGCCAGCTGGCGCCGGTCGCGGATCTGGTGCAGACCTGATGTCTTGCGCCACGGGTCGATGCGGGGCGGCGCCTGCCCGGCCTCGAGGATGGCGGCGAATTCCTGTTCGGCGAACTCCAGCTTGCCGTCGGCGACCAGGAGCTCAATGAGTTCCTCGCGCAGTTCGGTGAGGACCTCGACGTCGAGCGCCGCGTAGCGCAGCCAGGGCTCGGGCAGCGGCCGGGTGGACCAGTCTGCCGCGGAGTGTTCCTTCGCGAGGCCGAAGCCGAGGAGCTGTTCGATCACGGCGGCGAGCCCGACGCGGGGAAGCCCGGCGAGGCGGGCGGCGAGCTCGGTGTCAAAGAGCTTGTCCGGCCACATGCCGAGTTCGGACAGGCAGGGCAGGTCCTGGCTGGCCGCGTGCAGGATCCATTCGACGCCGCGCAGGGCGTCGTTGACGATGGAGAGGTCCCCGAAGGGTTCGGGATCGATCAGCCAGGTGCCGGAACCCTCCCGGCGGATCTGGACCAGGAAGGCGCGCTGGCCGTACCGGAAACCGGAGGCCCGCTCGGCGTCCACCCCGGCGGGGCCGTGGCCTGCGGCGAGGGCCGCGGCGCAGCGTTCCAGGCCGGACTGCGTTTCAATGACGAGCGGCACGCCGTCGCGGGGTGCATCGAGGTCGATGATCTCGGGGACCAGGCTGTCGAAGCCGTCCACCGCGATGTGGGCTGTGGTGTCAGCCGCCTCGGTCTTGTTCGGCACTGTGTTGGCGGCCGCGCCCGCGGTGGTGATTTCCGGAATATGAGGGGTCATGATGACTTCAGTTTAGCGACAACACAGTGCCGGGGGCCGCGCATCCGCCAAAACGAAGCGGGTTCCGCCGGTGCGCGGGCCGAATCTCAGGCCGGTCCGCGGCGCCAGCGCGGCAGCGGCGTGACGCCTTCGGGCAGCGGAGGAAGGCCGGCGAAGGTGCAGACCATGTCGGACCAGGCCTCAAGGTGGGAGCTGATGTCGGGGGTGGCCGGAGTCCAGGATGCGCGAAGTTCGATGTCGATGGAATTGGGCCGGTCCGCGAGGGTCCCGAAGCTTTCGGACAGCACCCGCGTCGCGGTGCCGCCGGCCGAGCGGTACGGTGCGGCATGGTTTTCGAGGGCCTCGACAAGCCAGGCCCACGCGACGGAGCCGAGCATCTCGTCGTTGCCCATTTCCGGCTCCAGCTGGGCCCGGATGTAGGTGACGACGCGGAACTCGCCCTCCCAGACCGCGGAGCCGTCGGGATCGTGCAGCAGGATGAAGCGGCCGGTGGCCAGCTCGATGTCGTCGCTTCCGGACGCACGGGCCAGGGCCGCGGCCGCAGGGCCGTGCACGGCACCGGAGGGCGTCACCGCGCCGGGGGCGACCACTTCCGCCCCGAGGGCGACGGAGAACGGTGCCAGCCGCGCGGGCGCCGGGATCTCCTCCAGGCGCAGCTCACTGCGGGTTCGTGCCTGCCGAAGGGTTCCCAGGGCGAAGAGAAAATCCGGCGGAACCTGGTCGAGTGCGTTCACAATGGAAGATTATGCAAGGGGCGTCCCCAAGCCCGGCAGGCTCGCCGCTGCTGCCCGGCCGGGCTTTCACCGGGCCGGGCGGCGGCGGCCGTCCTGCCGCCGGGGTCAGCCGGCAGCGAGTTCGCGCTTGATGGCAGCGATGAAGGTATCAACGTCGTCCTCGGTGGTGTCGAAGGAGCACATCCAGCGGACCTCGCGGGCCGCCTCGTTCCAGTCGTAGAAACGGAAGGACTCGCGCAGCCGGTCCGCCACACCGGCCGGCAGGATCGCGAAGACGCCGTTGGACTCGGTCTTCTGGCTCAGCTCGACGCCGGGGACGGACTCGACGCCGGCGCGCAGCCGGGCTGCCATCGCGTTGGCGTGTGAGGCGGAGCGCAGCCACAGGTCGCCCTCAAGCAGGGCGATGAACTGGGCGGACATGAACCGCATCTTGGAGGCCAGCTGCATGTTCATCTTGCGCAGGTAGATCAGCCCCTGGGCTGCGGCCGGGTTCAGTGCCACCACGACCTCGCCGAAGAGCAGGCCGTTCTTGGTGCCGCCGAAGGAGAGGATGTCCACGCCGGCGTCGCGGGTGAAGGCCCGCAGCGGCACGTTCAGGTGGGCGGCGGCGTTGGCCAGCCGGGCGCCGTCCATGTGCAGCTTCATGCCCTTGGAATGGACATGCTCCGCGATGGCCCGGACTTCCTCGGGGGTGTAGCAGGTCCCGAGCTCGGTCGTCTGGGTGATGGAGACGGCCAGCGGCTGGGCGCGGTGCTCGTCACCCCAGCCCCAGGCTTCCCGGTCGATCAGTTCGGGGGTGAGCTTGCCGTCGGCCGTGGGGACCTGGAGCAGTTTGATGCCGCCGATCCGCTCCGGTGCGCCGTTCTCGTCCATGTTGATGTGGGCGGTCGACGCGCAGACGACGGCGCCCCAGCGCGGCAGCAGGGACTGCAGCGACAGCACGTTGGCGCCGGTGCCGTTGAAGACCGGGAAGCATTCGATTCCTTTGCCGAAGTGCTCCTCCAGCAGCTGCTGCAGCCGGGCAGTGTAATCATCCTCGCCGTAGGAGACCTGGTGGCCCTCGTTGGCGGCAGCCAGGGCGGCCAGCACCTCGGGGTGGACGCCGGAGTAGTTGTCCGAGGCAAAGCCGCGGACCGAGGGATCGTGGAGCCGCACTGCGGTGCTGGCAGGGGCAGTTTCAACTGTGCTTGTCATCGGTTTGCTCACGCTTTCAGTCTAAGGAGGTCCGGGGCGAAGTTCAGCGTCCGGGCTCAGTGCCGGGGCTCCGGGCCCAGCAGCATCCGCCGGCCGTTCAGCTCCGCCGCGGGGGAGGTGAAGAGCCCGACGGCGGCAGCCGCCAGGGCCTCCACGTCGGTGAATCCGGGGAAGCTGCGGTCCGGGGACTTCGCCCGCATGCCCGCGTCCACGAGGGCCTTCACCACGAAGACCACCGCGGCGCTGTGCTGTTCCACGGGGTCTTCCTTGCGGCCCGACTGGCCGCCGTGGAAGCCGTCGGCGACGGCCAGGGTCCAGGCTTCGGCGGCGGCCTTGGCGGCCGCGTAGCTGGCACCGCCCGCCGTCGGCCTGCCCGCGGCGGTGGAGGACATCATGGCGAAGCGCCCGGCGTCCGAGGCGGCGAGGTCGTCGTAGAAGACCCGCGTGACGTTCCGCAGCGTGGTGATGGCGCCGCGTTCCAGGAATTCCCAGTCCTCGTCGGTCTGGTCCGTGATGCCCTTCGCGCCGCGCCAGCCGCCGACCAGGTGGATGACGCCGTCGACGGACCCGCCCGTGTCGGCCAGCCGGGCCCGCACCGTGGTGTGCAGCGACCGGACCTGCGCGAGGTCCGCGAGGTCGCACACCAGCGGCGTGACGCCGCTGCCGGCTTCCGCCGCGGCTGCCTCAATCCGGGGGCCGTCCGAGCCCACCGTGAAGACGGTGTGCCCGGCGCGGCGCAGGGCGCGGGCGGTAGCGATCCCCGAAGGGCCGCTGCCGCCCGTCACCACGACGTTCAGGGGGCGTCCGGTGCTCATCCGGCGTTCAGGGCGGTGTGCGCCACGCCGGCAGAGGTGCCCGTGTCGGAGGTGCCGGTGATCCCGGCCGTGGACTCGATGACGGGGCGCATCTTCTTCTCGAGGGCCTCGTAGAACATCGAGAGCGGGAACTCGTCGTCGAGCACCTGGTCGGTGAGGCCGCGCGGCGGGCCGGCCAGCGGCAGCGCGTCCGGACCCTTGGCCCAGACGGAGGCCGGGTTGGGCGTGACGGTGCCGGAGATCAGCTCGTAGGCGGCCAGCCAGTGCGCCATCTTCGGGCGGTCGATCGAGCGCCAGTAGAGCTCCTCGATCCTTGCGCCGAGTTCCACCACGACGTCGGCCGCCGCGTCCCAGTCGATGCTGAGCTTGCTGTCGGTCCAGTGCAGGACATGGTGCTGGTGCATCCACGCGAACAGCAGCTGGCCGCCGAGGCCGTCGTAGTTGCGGACCCGGGTGCCGGTGATGGCGAAGCGGAAGATCCGGTCGAAGATGACGGCGTACTGGACCAGCTTGGCGTGCCGGCGCGCCTCGGGATCGGCGTCCTCGTCCTTTTCGATCCTCACGGATTCGCGGAAGGCGGTCAGGTCGCAGCGCAGTTCCTCGAGCGAGTACAGGAAGTAGGGCATGCGCTGCTTGATCATGAACGGGTCGAAGGGCAGGTCGCCGCGCATGTGGGTGCGGTCGTGGATGAGGTCCCACATCACGAAGGTTTCCTGGGTGAGCTCCTGGTCCTCGAGCAGGCCGGCGGCGTCCGCCGGCAGCTGCAGCGAGGTGATGTCCGCGGCGGCGCGGACCACGCGGCGGAAGCGTGCGGCCTCGCGGTCGGCGAAGATGGCGCCCCAGGTGAAGGTGGGGGTCTGGCGGACGGCGACGGTTTCCGGGAACAGCACCGCCGAGTTGGTGTTGTAGCCGGGGGTGAAGTCCAGGAACCGGATCGGGACGAAGAGCTTGTTGGAGTATTCGCCCTCCTCCAGGCCGGCGATGAACTCGGGCCAGATCACTTCGATCAGCACCGCCTCGACCAGGCGGTTGCTGCTGCCGTTCTGGGTGTACATCGGGAAGACCACGAGGTGCCGCAGGCCGTTGACCCGGTGCTGCTGCGGCTGGAAGGCCTGCAGGGAGTCCAGGAAATCGGGCACGCCGAAGCCGCCGTCGGCCCAGCGGCCGAAGTCGGTCACGAGGAGGGCGAGGTAGTCGGCGTCGTGCGGGAGGGCCGGGGCCAGGGTCTCGATGGACGCCGTGATGGTGCGGACATGCCCCGCGGCCGCCTCGTGGTCCGCGGTCTCCGGAACGGAGCCGTCCTGAACCTGCAGTGCCTGCAAGGCGGTGGCGGCAGCCTTGAGCTGCAGCCACTCCGGGGAGCTGGCGGAGATCGGGGCAGTGGTGGTGATAGCGGTGGTGGTCATCGTCAGCGGGCGCCTTTCTGTGAACTGGGAGCGTCGCTCGTCAGTGATTAAAACGAGCGTAGCAAATAAACAGGAGCCCTAATGCAAAATAGGCTTGAGCATAAGAAAGTCTGTGGCAAGTGGACCGCGCAGCCCGGGCCAGCTCCAGCGGCCGAGGGGCTTGCCCCAGAACGCACAGGACCCCCGTCCGGCGCCACTGGTGCGGCTCCGGACGGGGGTCCCCTGTCAAATGCGGCCTCGGCACCGGGTTACTGCTTGGCGTCCTCCGTTGAGACCAGCTTCAGCGAGACGGAATTGATGCAGAAGCGCTGGTCGGTCGGGGTTCCGTAGCCCTCGCCCTCGAAGACATGGCCCAGGTGCGAATCGCAGTTGGCACAGCGGACCTCGACGCGTTCCATCCCCAGGGTGCGGTCGTGGATGTACCTGACCGTGCCGTCCGCGAGCGGGGCCCAGAAGGAGGGCCAGCCGCAGTGCGAGTCGAACTTCTCCTGGCTGGTGAAGAGCTCCGAGCCACAGGCGCGGCACTGGTAGACACCGGCGGTGTGGGTATCCCAGTACTCGCCGGTGTAGGGCCGCTCGGTGCCCGCCTGGCGGAGCACCCGGTACTCCTCGGGCGTCAGCTCCTGGCGCCACTGCTCGTCGGTCTTTTCAGCCGGCGAGCTGCCGGCCGGTGCGGTGCCGTGTGCTGTGGCGCTGTCGGTATCGGACCCGGCGGGGGCGGCGACGGGCGAGACTTTTGGCTTGTTACTAAAGATGTTCATAGCCTCAATAACGCTTAGGAGTCCCCGATAAATCCCGATCCGGCGTAGAGATGCAGGACCGGCAGGCCCAGCTTGTCCTGGGCCTTGGTGGCCCAGTCAGTGTGGAAGGTATCCGCGACGGCGTGCGGGCGGGTGATCACCACGGCCTGCCCGGCGCCGAGTTCCTTGACCTTGGCGACCATGCTGTCGACGGCTTTGCCCTCGAGGATTTCGCCGGTCACGCCGCTGCCCAGGCCGGCCAGGGCGGCGAGGGAGACGGCCAGGGTCTCGGCGGCTTCGGCGCGTTCCCCGGCAGGGTCGGAGTGTCCCGTCAGCTCACGGAAGGCCTTGGAGATCTCCAGCAGGGAGAGATTCTCCAGGAAATCCACCAGGAGGTGCCGCTCCGTGCTGGCCGGAACCAGGACCACCAGCGGTGCATCACCCCCGGCGAGCAGGGTTTCGATGTTGACGCGGTCGTCCGCGCCCAGGGGCTCTTCTGTCAGGATGACGATTGGATCACTCATGCCCCCAGCCTAGTCGCGCCCCGGTGGGCCCGCACGGATTGGTGCCCGTATGCCCGCAGCCGGTGGTCCCCGCCGCCCCCGGATGCCACTCTCGGCGGTGAGTTCGGTAAGAATGGTGCCATGGCTTCCTCCTCACGCCTCCTGCCGGACCCGCAGCTGGTCTCCGCCGTCCGTGGAAAGGCTGCCCGCGCCGTCGCGGACTCCGCCGGCGACGTTTCGGTCACAGGCAGCGCCAAATGGGCGCTGGGCGGCATCATCGGCGGCAGCGCCGCGGCCGGACTGCTCGCCGCCGGGTCCTCCGCCCTTGCCCTCTATTTCGCCCGCCGCGTGATCACCCCCGCCCGGGTCCGCGAGGAGGACCAGGAGATTCTCGCGGTGATCCGCGGCGGCCACCGGCTGCAGGTCATCCTCGCCGCCACGCCCGAGGCGACGGTCGAGGGGGTCTACGGGTTGTTCTTCGACGGCGGCCGCGGGCACGCCCGCATCGGCCGGATCGTGTCCTATTCGCCGGCGGAGCGCACGGTGCAGCGCGAAGTCGAGGCCGTCTACAGCGGCGATCTGAGCAAGACGCGCCGCGGATACTGGAGCGGCGCCGCCCACCCGGACCCTGCCAGCATCGGCCTGCCGTCGGAAGACGTGGACATCGAGGTCGAGGGCGGGACCGCCCCGGCATGGCTGGTCCGGGCACCGCAGGAATCCGGCATCTGGGCGATCATGGTGCACGGCCGCGGCGCGAGCCGGCAGGAGTGCCTGCGGGCGGTCCGGACGGCCCGGGAACTGGGCATGTCCAGTCTGCTGATCACCTACCGCAATGACGGCCTGGCGCCCTCGGCGCAGGACGGACGCTACGGGCTGGGCTCCACCGAGTGGCGCGACGTCGAGGCAGCCATCGGCTTTGCCCTGGAACAGGGGGCCCGCGAAGTTGTGCTCTTTGGCTGGTCCATGGGCGGCGCCATCTGCCTCCAGACCGCGGATTTGTCGCGGTATCACCACCTGATCCGGGCCATGGTGCTCGATGCCCCGGTCATCAACTGGGTGAACGTGCTGGCACACCACGCCGAGCTCAACCGCATCCCGTCGGCGGTGGGCCGGTACGGGCAACTGATGATGAGCCACAAGCTGGGCCGGCGGCTGACCGGCCTCGCCGCGCCCGTGGACCTAAAAGCCATGGACTGGGTGTCCCGTGCGGTCGAACTGCGCACACCGACGCTGATCATCCACAGCGTCGACGACGAATACGTCCCCTACGGTCCGTCCGCGGCCCTGGCCGAGAAGAACCCGGAGATGGTCACCTTCGAGATGTTCGACCGCGCCAGGCACACCAAGGAATGGAACGTGGATCCGGAGCGCTGGGAACGGCTGGTCGCCGCCTGGCTGGGGCAGCAGATTGCGCCCCGCCCGAATCCTGGCCAGCACGATCCCGAGGCCCCTGCGCCCGGCTAGTTCCTGCCGGAGCCGATCCGCGCCGTGTGGGCACCGGTGAGCCGGATCAGCTCGGCGGGGCTCAGTTCGATGTCCAGCCCGCGCCGCCCGCCCGAGACCAGGATGGTGTCCAGGCCCAGGGCGCTGTCATCGACCACCGTGGGGGATGGCTGCCGCTGTCCGAGCGGTGAGATGCCCCCGAGCACATAGCCGGTGCGGCGCTCGGCGGCCGCCGGGTCGGCCATGGTTGCCTTCTTGCCGCCCAGCGCGGCCGCCATCGCCTTGAGGTCCAGGTTCCCGCTCACGGGCACGACGCCGACGGCGAGCCGGCCGTCGACGTCGACCATCAGGGTTTTGAACACCCGGGCCGGATCGACGCCGAGCACCTCCGCGGCCTCCAGCCCGTAGCTGGCCGCCGCCGGGTCATGGCTGTAGGGGTGGGCGACGAAGGGAACCCCGGCGGCCGCCAGTGCTGCGGTGGCCGGGGTTCCCTGTGACGCCTGTTTGCGTGCCATTCGGTCCGTATGTCCCTTAGTGCCTGCGGGTCCTGATGTGTGCGTGTCCCTTAGTGCCTGCGTGGCCGGGTGTGGCTCAGGGCTGCTGCGGGAGGGCAGCAACCTTGCGCTTGATCCGGCCCAGCATCGCCGTCATCCCGCGCATCCGCAGCGGCGTGATGGCCCGGGTGAGGCCCAGCAGCTCCGGCATGTCGTCCGGAACGGCCAGGATCTCGGCCGGGCTCAGCCCGTCGAGGCCCTCATGCAGCACGCTGGCGAAGCCGCGGGTGGTGGGGGCTTCGGGCGGTGCCTTGAAGTAGAGCCGGACGCTGTCGGCAGCGCCGCCGTCGGACTTTTCCGTTTCGATGGTCAGGAACAGCGGCGACTGGCACTCGACGACCTGCTCCATCAGTTCCGGATGGTCCTTGAGCCGGTCCGGGAGCTCCGGCAGTTCACGGGAGAACTCAAGCAGCAGCTGGAGCCGTTCAGGTTCGGTAACGGCCTGAAAGTCATCAACAATTTCCGCCAGTGCGGTGGGGAGGGCAACAGTATTCATCCCTTCCAGCTTACGCACGCGCAGCGATTGTGTCCCGGTCGCAGTAGCAGCGTCCATTGCCGTCGGCTACTTGGCGGCCGGGACCGTGCCGCGTTCGCTGCCCTTGACGATCGGGACGCGGACGGCGTTGCCCCATTCGGTCCAGGAACCGTCGTAGTTGCGGACCGTCTCGAAGCCCAGCAGGTACTTGAGCGCGAACCAGGTGTGGCTGGAACGCTCGCCGATGCGGCAGTACGCCACGACGTCGTCGCCTTCCTTCAGCCCGGCCTCGCCCAGGTACAGCGCCTCGAGTTCGGGGCGGGTCCGGTAGGTGCCGTCCTCGGCGGCCGCCCGGGCCCACGGGATGGAGGCCGCGGAGGGGATGTGTCCGCCGCGCAGTGCGCCTTCCTCGGGGTAGGCGGGCATGTGCGTGCGCTGGCCGGTGTACTCCTCGGTGGAGCGGACGTCGATGAGCGGCTTGCCGAAGTGGGCCAGCACATCGTCCTTGAAGGCACGGATCGGGGCGTCGTTGCGCTCGACGACGGGGTACTCGCCCGGGGTGACCGCGGGCTTGTCCGTGGTGAGGGCGCGGCCTTCGGCGATCCACTTGTCCCGGCCGCCGTCGAGCAGGCGGATGTCCTCATGGCCGAAGAGCTCGAAGACCCAGAGGGCGTAGGCCGCCCACCAGTTGGATTTGTCGCCGTAGATGACGACGGTGCTGTCGCGGGAGATGCCCTTGGCCGCGGCGATGGCGGCGAACGCTGCGCCGTCGACGTAGTCGCGGGTGACCTCGTCATTCAGGTCCGTGTGCCAGTCGATCTTGACCGCGCCCGGAATGTGGCCCATCTCGTAAAGCAGCACATCCTCGTCGGACTCCACCACCACGAGCTTTCCGTCAGCGAGGGCGCCGGAATCGATGGCGGCGGCCAGCCACTCGGTGGACACGAGCCGCTCGGGGTGGGCGTAGGCGGCGAACTTCTCGTTCTGTTCAACGGGGTAGGGCATTGGAATGGCCTTTCACTGAAACGGTCAGGAGGCCGGGCCATGGAAGGATCGTGCGCGGCGCCGGGCCTTCTCCAACACTAGCCACGCCCCGCCGGGATTGCCCCTCAGGGTTCACACTCGGAAATATGGCCTTCGTCACGTGCTGCCCGCCCGTCCCACGGGTGCCGACGGGCGGCCCGCGCATTGCCGGTATTCTTTCTGGGGACAAGAGACCAGCAGAACGGACCACCTTGGTACAGATCGAACAGCTCGCCGCCCGCACCCCGGCAGTTTCAGTGGATGAACTCCTCAACGGGTTTTATCCGTCGCCGCGCTTCGGTGAGGTTTCGTTTTCCAGCTACCGGCCGGATCCGGAGCAGCCCAGCCAGTCCTCCGCGGTCAGGGCGCTGTCGGGATTTGCGGCCAACGTCGGTGCGCGCGACGGTGACGGGCTCTTCAAGCGCCTCTTCGGCAAGAAGGACATGTCCCGCGCCGGGATCTACCTCGACGGCGGTTTCGGAGTCGGCAAGACCCACCTGCTCGCCTCGCTGTGGCACGCCGCCCCGGGACCGAAGGCGTTTGGCACCTTCGTCGAATACACCAACCTGGTCGGGGCGCTGTCCTTCCGCAAGACGGTCGAGGCCCTGAGCCACTACAAACTGGTCTGCATCGATGAATTCGAGCTCGATGATCCGGGCGACACAGTGCTGATGTCCCGCCTTATGCGCGAACTGGCCGACGCCGGCGTCAAGCTCGCGGCCACCTCCAACACCCTGCCGGGGTCCCTCGGCGACGGCCGCTTTGCCGCCGTCGACTTCGCCCGGGAGATCCAGGTGCTGGCGGACCAGTTCGACGTGGTCCGGATCGACGGCGAGGACTTCCGCCACCGTGGCCTGCCCGCCGCGCCGCAGCCGCTGCCGAACGACAAGCTGACACATCACATGCAGCAGGAGTTCCACGGCAAGACGGTGGCCCGTGACGAGTTCAGCACCCTGATTAACCACCTGGCCGGCGTCCACCCGAGCCGGTACCGCCAGATGCTCGACGGGATCGAGGGAGTGGTCTGGAAGAACGTCCACACCATCACCGAGCAGGCCGTCGCGCTGCGCTTTGTGGTGCTCGCGGACCGGCTCTACGACAAAGACGTGCCCATCCTGGCCAGCGGCGTGCCGTTCGACCAGCTCTTCACCGAGGAAATGATGACCGGCGGGTACACGAAGAAGTACTTCCGCGCCGTCTCGCGACTCACCGCCCTGGCCCGCGAGGGCCAGAACCACGAACCCTCCTGACGCTGAAAGCAACGCGGGGTCACCTCCGCACCATCCTGACGTACTGGATGGGGCAGGGGTGACCCCGCGTTGCTGCGTTAAGCGCCCATGGACCTAAGCGCCCTTGACGCCCTTGACGCCTGTAAGCGCCGCAAATAAAACGCCGGAGGTGCCGTTAGGCGCCGTTAAACGCCGGAGGTGCCGGCGCCACCTCTCGGCGGGACCGGCACCTCGCTGACGTATCTGGGTCAGAGGCCTGGCTTGCGGGGTTCCCCGGTAACGGGGGGCTCTCCGGCAACGGGATTCTGCTCGGCGACCGGCGGCGTATTCGGCCGGTTGTTCGCCTTGTCCACGAAGTCGGAAGCGCCTCGCTGCGCAGCATCGATCTTGTCGGCATGCTTTCCGCCGGTCTTGGTGTCGACGAAATCGCCGGCCTTTTCGATGCCGTTCTTGATGGCTTGTTCGTTGCCACCAATCACTTTCTGAGCCTTGCCCTTTAGATCGTCAAGTAAACCCACGGGCACCTCCCTTCGGTCGCGGAGCCAGATCGCTCCTAGCGGTTTCTACCCTAGCTGGAGGCAGCGGGGGTGCCAAGGGTGTCCGCCCACAGGGTAAAAGCTGCCGGACCGGATGCACAGGGTATAACGCCCCAATGGGGACCAGGAACCGGGCCTTGGGAACCCCTATCGCGACCCGGGGCGGCAGGGTACAAAAAAGAGCAGTTCCGGGGGAGCTGCTCTTGTGGTGGGCGATACTGGGATCGAACCAGTGACCTCTTCCGTGTCAGGGAAGCGCGCTACCGCTGCGCCAATCGCCCGCAACCGGAAGGATCCGGAGTGGAGTTGTAATGAAGAGAGCGGACGACGAGATTCGAACTCGCGACATCCACCTTGGCAAGGTGGTGCTCTACCAGCTGAGCTACGTCCGCATTTTAGTCCATGCCGGCTGGGCCGGTGGTACTGCATCAAGCAAGTTGCCTTGCTTTGGTGGGCGATACTGGGATCGAACCAGTGACCTCTTCCGTGTCAGGGAAGCGCGCTACCGCTGCGCCAATCGCCCCTTGCATCCAGTCGAAACCGGAAACCAGGGTTTTCACCGAGGTGGGTACGGGATTCGAACCCGTGTTAACGGCTTTGCAGGCCGCTGCCTCGCCTCTCGGCCAACCCACCGTGTAGATAGGATTCCGAAGAACCTTACCGTGACAGTGTCCTGCGAGCGGACGACGAGATTCGAACTCGCGACATCCACCTTGGCAAGGTGGTGCTCTACCAGCTGAGCTACGTCCGCAATATTGTCTGCAATTCCCCGCCGCAATCGGCATTTCCTCGCGTTCCAACGAGTAAGAACTCTATAGGAGGTTCAGGGAACTTACAAATCGGTACGACGGCGGCGGACGCGGGGGAGCGCTGCATCGTTGAGTTCTAGCGGTTCCTGCGAATTACAGGCTTGTAATTCGCCCGTCGTTTCCGGGTGGCTCCCGGGCGGCCGCGGGTGCCTGCTGGAGATCGCAGGTTCCCCAGTCGACGACTCATTCGGTGACTTCGGCGGAACGAAGCGCTCCGATTTCTAAATTCCGCCGGGGTGGGCTAGCATTCAATGGCATTGGGGCGATTGGCGCAGTGGTAGCGCGCTTCGTTCACACCGAAGAGGTCACTGGTTCGAACCCAGTATCGCCCACCCAAGAAATGGTCCGTTCCGCTCACCGAGCGGGGCGGACCATTGTTGTTAGTGCAGTGTGGCCGCTGTTTGCCCTACTGTCAGAGCCCCGTGAAAGAGTCTTGCCATGACCGCCCCACTTCTTGCCCACGCCACGGACTATGGCCGGATGTATGCCCGCTCCACCACCGAGCAGTTCTCCGTCCCGTCCATCACCACGGTGATCGGCCAGCAGCCCCACGGCCTGGACGGATGGTTTGGGTACATGGGCGCCAACAGCCTTGCCCAGGATCCGACCCTGCCCGGCATTCTCGGCAGCCCGGCCAAAGTGCGCCAGGCAGTGAGCCGCGCGGCCAAGGCAGCGGAGACCTACCGCGACGACGCGGCGAAGCGCGGTGACCGGGTGCACAACTACTGCGAGCAGGTGGCCTTGCGTGCCCTGGGCCGCCCGCACCAGATGAAGGAAACACGCGAAGCCCTGGCCGCCAACGGCGAGGAAGGGTTTGCAGCCCGCTTCGACGAGTGGTGGGAACTCTTCCAGGTGGAGCCGATCGCCCCGGAAATTACCGTCTGGAACAAGACCGTCGGGTACGCCGGCACCCTGGACCTTGTGGCCAAGATCAATGGCCGGACCTGCCTCATCGACTACAAGACCAAGGGCACGAGCCGCGACGGCACCGTCAAACCGCTGGATGACAAAGTAGTCATGCAGCTCGTGGCTGGCATGAAGGCCGAGGAAAGCCTCGTGGACCCGGTTGCAGGGGAGTGGGAAGCCTGGCAGCACGGCGAATCCCCGATCCTGCTGGCGGTGGCGATCGGCGAGACCGAAGTCCGTCCGCTGCGCGCCAACCCGGACGTCCTGAAGCACCACTGGTGGAAGTTCTGCGCCCTGCGCCGCGTCTGGGAAATGTCCGCCGACACCACGGCGGCCGGAACGGCTCTGCTCCCGCTGGCACCGCCGCCTATCACCCGGTAGTCCCAACTCGGCCGACGCTGCCCACCGCGCACTACGGCTGGTGGCGGCGTCGGCCAACATTCGTGCCGGTGCCAGCATCGGCCATTAGCTGAGCAGTCCTTCATGCTCCCGAATTGCGTAGCTGCGCTGTCCTTCAGGCTCCCGAATTGCGGCGTCACCGGGCACCGCAGCCTTGCGGCCGGGCTGGACCCATCAGGCTGCGGTGCCGAGGTCTGCGGGGCGGAAGTAGTAGTTGCGTCGGGGTTTTTGGCGTGGGTCGAGGTGGGGTGGCGGGATGAACCAGGGGATGCCGGTGCGGACCTGGATGGTCCAGTGTTCTTTGTGGATCACGTGGTGGTGGTGGGAACAGAGAAGTACGCCTTTCTCGGTGCCGGTGGTTCCGCCGCGGGACCAGTAGTCGATGTGGTGCGCTTCGCACCAGGGCGCGGGGATGGTGCAGCCGGGGAACGCGCAGCCCTGGTCGCGCGCGGTGAGGGCTTTGCGGATGTGCGGCGGGAAGACCCGTGAGGTGCGGCCGATGTCCAGGATCCGGCCTTCGGTGCCGAGGAGGACGGGGATGATGTCCGCGTCGCAGGCGATCTTCCGCACCGTGGAGGCGGTGACAGGTCCGGTGAAGAGCAGGTTTCCGGTGTGCTCCGGCGTGGCTCCCGGGCGGAAGGGACCGCCGGCGGTGCCTTGGACGTCGCCGTCGGTGGGCCCGTCGCTGGTCCCGTCGCCGTGTACGAGCCGGGTGAGTAGGTCGCGGTAGTCGATGGTGACCATGACCTGGGGGCGGAGTCCTCCGGCGGCGGGCAGGGTGCCGGCGGCGAGGGCGACCTTGGCAGCGCCGACGAGGCCGTCGAGGAGTTTCTGCGGGCGCGAGCGCAGGTCGAGCGGGACATCCACGCCGTCATTCTCCCCAAGGTTCCCGCTGTTGTTGCGGCTGTTGTTGCCGGCCTCGGGCCAGGGGCTGGCGTCGGTGACGGCTCCGGCGCAGTGGGTGGCCGCGGCCGCCGCGGCGGGCCCGCCCGCGGACCCCGCACCGGAAGCCGCGGTTGCCGGTGTTTCCGGGGCGGTGGTGCGGGGGGTGGTGGCAGTGTTCATGACGGTGAGGAGGTGTTCGAACTGTTCGGCGGTCGCGAAGATTTCCAGGTGCTGGAGTCCGTGGCGGGGTTTGCGGATGAAGGCGCCCTGGAGCTGGCGCAGGAGTTCCTCGGAGGGCTCGGCGCCGTCCTGATCCAGCGCATCGGTCCAGCTCCGGGCGACCCGGGTCAGGAAGTCCGGGTCGTTCTCCACCGCGGTGCGGGTCAGGGCGTGTTCCATCCGGTCGGCGGCGTCGGCGTCGCAGACGTGCCGGACACGGTCCAGGGCCAGGGCGATGATGGTCGCGGCCCGGGACGCGACCTCGCCGGCGGCGACGGCGGAGCCGAGTTCCCCGTGCACGGGCGGGAGGGGTTCGCCGGTGAATCCCTGCCGCGGCAACAGACTCTCGGCGAGGGACAGCCGGCGGCGGGCCTCGCCGGCGCTGATCCGCAGCCGCGCCCGCAGGAACTCCGTGGTGTTCCGGTACCCGTCATCCACAGCAACAGCCGCCGGGCCGTCAGCGGCGGGCGCGGCGCTCACGGCGGCCGGGGCGTCCACAGCAACAGCGGCAGCTGGGGCGTCCAAAGCTACGGCAACAGCATCAGCCGGGCCGTCAGCGGCGGCCGGGGCGTCCACAGCTCCCGCCGCGGCCGCGCTGTCGGGTCCGGCAGTCCCAGTCCCGGCCTCCGTGAAAGCGTCGGGGCCGGTGGTTTCCCGCCAGCCGGTGGTCCATGAGGTGCCCGCCCTCATGGCGGCGGCAGCGGCCTGTTTGCGGGTCCGGTCCACGGCCCCGGCCGCCACGAGCTGCAGGTATTCCATGACCCGCGAGAGCTCCTCCACGGTGCCGGCGAAGTCGGAGGCGCCCTGGAACCCAAGGAGCGCCGCGTCCTCGACCGCCGTCAACCCCACCTCCCGGAGAATGGCGAGGGCCTCGTTCACACCGTCCATACCGGGCTGTCCGGCCCGGGAGGTACCGAGGCCGGTGCTGCGTTCAGCGTCCCGGTCCGTGTCCTCGAAAGGAATGAAATCCCTGACGGTTTCCATGAAACAAAATCTACCGGGGAGCTCTGACATTCCTGGGAAGACCGGAAAGGGGTGGCAGTTTCGCGGGCAGACTTCTTCCTGACACCCCTGCCGCGTCCAGCCCACAGCGTCTTCCCGCCATCCCACGCGCCCCCGCACCTGCCGGGGGCCCCGATCCGTTCTGCCCGGGCGACACTTCGCTCTTGTCCGGGGGCCCCGGTCCGCCCCGCCCAGGCTGATTCCGTGAACCCGTCCGGGCCGAGTCCCGGCGTGCAACTAAACTGGACTGGATCCCGTCGCCGCCCACTGTTAGGACAGATTGCACATGGCCATTTTGAATATCCGCATCATCGGGGATCCTGTGCTGCGCACAGTTGCCGATCCCGTGACGGAATTCGGGCCTGAGCTGGCGAAGCTTGTTGCCGACATGACCGAAACCATGGAGGACGTGGACGGTGCAGGCCTGGCGGCTCCCCAGGTCGGCGTCAGCCAGCGCGTCTTCACCTACCGCATCGGCGGCGTCGAGGGACACATCATCAACCCCGTGCTGGAAAACAGTGACGACTTCCAGCCAGACGAGGTCGAGGGCTGCCTTTCCATCCCCGGACTCGGCTTCCCCGTCCGCCGGCACCGGCACACCCGCGTCACCGGCGTCGACCTGCACGGCAACCCCATCACGGTGGAAGGCGAAGGCATGCTGGCGCGGGCCTTCCAGCACGAAACCGACCATCTCGACGGCATCCTCTTCACGGACCGGCTGGAAGGTGAAGACCGGAAGACCGCGCTGCGCGCCATCCGGAACGCCAACTACGACTCCATCGCCGAACAGACGACGGCGAAGCGCGCCAGGACGGTCGGCACCAGCTTCGGTTCCGGCAACGCGGGTGCGGGCAGCTTCGGCTCCTTCGGTAACTCCCAGTGAGGGTTCTCTTCGCCGGGACGCCGGCCGTGGCCGTGCCGTCCCTGGATGCCCTCGTCGCGGGGGGCTTCGACGTCGTTGCCGTCCTCACCCGCCCGGACGCGCCGCTCGGACGCAAACGCGTGCTGACGCCGTCGCCCGTTGCCGCCCGTGCGTCGGAACTGGGCATCAGGATCATCCACGCCGCCAAGGTCGACGCCGCGGTCACGGAACAGATCGCCGCCGCCGCGCCCGACGTCGCCGCCATCGTGGCGTACGGCGGGCTCATTCCCCGGCCGGCCCTGGACCTTCCCCGGCACGGCTGGATCAACCTGCACTTCTCCCTGCTGCCGGCCTGGCGCGGTGCGGCGCCCGTGCAGCGGTCCCTGATCGCCGGCGACGACGTGACCGGGGCGGTCACCTTCCTGCTGGAGGAAGGACTG
The DNA here is from genome assembly GCF_030812335.1 of Pseudarthrobacter oxydans. Classification (GTDB taxonomy): domain Bacteria; phylum Actinomycetota; class Actinomycetes; order Actinomycetales; family Micrococcaceae; genus Arthrobacter; species Arthrobacter oxydans_B. Next base: position 38,833 of record NZ_JAUSSN010000007.1, on the reverse strand, counting down.
GACACGGGACCGGTGTTCGGCACCCTGACCGAAGCCGTGCGGCCCGACGACACCGCCGGGGCGCTGCTTGAGCGGCTGTCCCACAGCGGCGCCGTGCTGCTGACCCAGACGCTGTCAGCCGTCGACGCCGGCCGGGCCGCCGCGGTGCCGCAGCAGGGCGAGCTCAGCCTCGCCCCCAAACTCACCCTGGAGGACGGTCGGCTCGACTGGCAGCAGCCCGCCCTCGCGATCGGACGGCGGGCCCGCGGGGTCACCCCTGAACCCGGCGCGTGGACCACCCTCGACGGCCAGCGGATCAAGCTGGAACCCGTGATTCTGCGGCCCGGCGACCCGGCGTTGAAACCCGGACACTTGGCCCTGGAGGGGAAGAGTGTGCTGGTGGGGACCGGCTCACACCCGGTGGAGCTCACCCGGGTCCAGCCTTCGGGGAAGAAAATGATGACCGCCGCCGACTGGGCGCGCGGACAGGCAACACTTGAAAGCGTGGTATTCGAATGAGCGAGTCCGGGACGAGCGGCAGCGGCCGCGGCAACGGCCCCCAGCGCGGCGGATCGGGCGGCCAGCGCGGCGCCGGCCAAAGCGGCCAGGGGAGCCAGGGCGGCCAGGGCGGCCGGGGCCGGGACGGGAGCCAGCGGAACGCGCAGGGCCGGGAACGCAACCGTGGACCGCAGCGGGGCTTCACCGAGAACGCGCCGTCCCAGCGCACCCGCCGGGCGGACCCTGCCCGGCTCGTGGCCTTCGAGGTCCTGCGCGCCGTCGCCGCCGAGGACGCCTACGCCAACCTCGTGCTGCCTGCCCGGATCCGGCACCATAACCTGGACAAGCGCGACGCCGGCTTCGCCACGGAGCTGAGCTACGGGGCACTGCGCGGCCAGGGCACCTACGACGCGGTCCTGGCCCGCTGCGTGGACCGGCCGCTGGACCAGCTGGATCCGGCCATCCTCGATGCGCTCCGGATCGGCGCCCACCAGCTGCTGGCCATGCGGGTTCCCGCCCACGCCGCTCTGGACCAGACCGTAGGCTTGGCCCGCGCTGTGATTGGCGCCGGGCCGTCGGCGCTCATCAACGCCGTGCTGCGCAAGGTATCCGCCCGCACGCTCGAGGAGTGGCTGGACCTGCTGCTCAGCGACGAGACCGACGAAACCAAAAAAGCCGCCATCCGCTACGCCCACCCGGAATGGATTGTCCGGGCCCTCCGGCAGTCCTTGGTGGCCCACGGACGCCCGGTCAGCGAAATCAGCGACCTCCTCGAGGCGGACAACGCCGCCCCGGTGGTCAACCTCGTGGCACTCCCGGGCCTCGGCAGCCTCGACGAGGCCCTCGACGGCGGCGCCACGCCCGGTGAACTCGTCGAAGGCTCCGCGCTCTCCAGCGGCGGAGACCTCGGCCGGCTCGCCTCCGTCCGCGAAGGCACCACCCGCGTCCAGGACGTCGGCTCCCAGCTCGTGGCCCGCGCCATGGCCGCCGTCGACCTGAGCAGCACCGGGAGTGGCGCCGGGACGGCAGGGAATCCAGGCCCCGGCACGGAACCGGCAGCCGAGCGCTGGCTGGACATGTGCGCCGGCCCCGGCGGCAAGGCGGCCCTGCTCGGCGCCCTCGCCCGGGAGCGGGGCGCCACCCTGCTGGCCAACGAACCCGCTCCGCACCGCGCCAAACTGGTCCGGCAGGCCCTCGCCGCCGTGCCGCACGAGGTCTGGCATGTGCGGACCGGCGACGGCCGCGAGGTGGGCACGGAGATGCCGGAGAGCTTTGACCGCGTGCTTGTCGACGCGCCCTGCACCGGACTCGGCGCCCTGCGCCGCCGCCCGGAATCCCGCTGGCGCCGGACGCCGAAGGACCTGACGGACCTCGGCCCGCTGCAGCGCGAGCTGCTCAAATCCGCGCTGGCCGCCGTGAAGCCCGGCGGCGTGGTCGCCTACGTGACATGCTCACCGCACCCGGCAGAGACAACCGCCGTCGTGAGCGATGTCATGCGAAAACGTGAGGACCTCGAACTGCTCGACGCCGGTGCGGTGCTGGACAGCGTCAGCCTCACGGGCCACCTCGACGCCGGACACGAGCTCACCGCCCAGCTCTGGCCGCATGTGCACCGGACGGACGCCATGTTCCTGGCGCTCATCCACAAAAAGGCCTGACCAACAGGGAATACTGGGGCACTGGAGCCCGCGCCTTCCACCGGACATCTCAGCAGAACGACAAGGAATTCCACATGGCCAAGTGCTGTATCCACCCGAGCATCCTCTCCGCCGACTTCGCCAACCTCGAAGCCGAACTGCGCAAAATCAGCACCGCCGATGCGGTGCACGTGGATGTCATGGACAACCACTTTGTCCCCAACCTCTCGCTGGGACTGCCGGTGGTGGCGCGCCTGCAGGAGATCAGCCCGGTGCCGCTGGATGCCCACCTGATGATCGAGCACGCGGACCGCTGGGCTCCGGCCTACGCCGACGCCGGCGTCGCCTCCGTGACGTTTCACGCCGAGGCCTCGATTGCGCCGATCAAGCTCGCGCGGGAGCTGCGGGCACGCGGCGCCAAGGCGGGGCTGGCGCTCCGGCCGGGCAGCGGTGTGGAACCCTTCCTGGACATGCTCGGTGAGATCGACATGCTGCTGATCATGACTGTGGAACCGGGATTCGGCGGCCAGGAATTCCTGGACCTCACGCTGCCGAAGATCCGCCGGGCCCGCGCGGCGATTGACGCGTCCGGGCTGGACGTGGCGCTGCAGGTCGACGGCGGCATCACCGAGGACACCATCTGGCGTGCCGCGGACGCCGGCGCCAACGTCTTCGTGGCCGGATCCGCCGTCTACGGTACCGATGATCCGGCCAGGGCCATCGAACGGCTCCGCGCCGCAGGCCAGCGCTGACCGCACCAATGGCCGCACCGCTGGCCGGCGCTGGCCCCACCGACTGCTGCACGGCAGGTCCGCGCCCACGGCGCCAATTGCCGCGCCTGGCCGGCGCCCGCCGCACCGCGGGCCGCGCCGCTGGGCAGCGCCCACCGCGCGGCGGGCGGCCCGCGCGGCGGGCGGCCCGCGCGGCGTGGCGAAAATGACGCAAGCCGTAACATCCGGCCGGCGGGAATAGCCAAAGCTACCCGGCGGTTGTGCCAGAATAGCAAGACACATACGTGCTCCGGGGTCGGTGTAAGTCCGAACCGGCGGTTATAGTCCGCGACCCGCGCGCCGGCGCTTCCTTCGGGAGGGCTGCCGGCAGACGGTTGAACCGGTGGAACTCCGGTACCGACAGTTAAAGTCTGGATGAGAGAAGCACGTACAGCTGTTACTGCGGTGCCCTCGTGGCGTCGCGGAAGTTCGCTGTCGTATACCCCCGGAGCCATCGCGGCTTTTGAGGGAAGGAACGACACACAACATGCACTCTCTGCGATGGCTCTTCACCACCACTCCGGTCTTCGAAAGCCCGGTGGCAGGTTGATGAGCCTCAAACACCCCACACACGAGACGGCCGGCTCCACAGACGAAACTGTGGCCGACCCGGTTGCGGACGCCGTAGCCGTTGCCGTTTTCAGCGCAGCCGAGGTCGCCGCCATGGAGGCCGCCCTCGCGGCAGCCCGGCAGGGGCCGCGGGGCGCGAACCCGCTGGTCGGCGCCGTCGTCATCAACGCTGACGGCACCCCGCTAGTCACCGGCCGCCACCGCGGGGCCGGCACCGCGCACGCGGAAGCCGACGCGATCGACCAGGCAAAGGCCGCCGGCCTGGACCTCAGCGGCACCACGATGGTGGTCACGCTGGAGCCGTGCAACCACAGCGGACGCACGGGTCCCTGCGCCCAGGCGATCATCGGGGCCGGTATCACGGACGTCGTCTACGCGATCGACGATCCGCACGACCCCGCCGCCGGCGGCGCGGCCACCCTGCGCGCCGCGGGAGTCCGCGTCCGATCCGGCCTCGGCGCCGAGGCCGCCCTGGAGCTGAACCGGCGCTGGTTCGACGCCGTTGCGGCGACCCGCCCCTTCGTCACCCTGCACATCGCGCAGACCCTCGACAGCCGGATCGCCGCCAGTGACGGTACCAGCCAGTGGATTTCCAGCCCGGAATCGCTCGCCGACAACCACGCCCTGCGCGGCCGGATCGACGCGATCCTGGTCGGCACTCAGACGGTGCTGGTCGACAATCCGCGCCTCACCGCCCGCGGTGCCGACGGCGAACCGGCCAGCCGGCAGCCGCTGCGCGTTGTGATGGGCTACCGGGGGATTCCCGACGGCGCCGCCATCAACGGCGACGACGGCAAGGTCCTCCACCTGCCCACTCGGGATCCGCGCGAAGCGCTGGACGAGCTGTTCGCCGCCGGAGTCCGCCACCTCATGGTGGAAGGCGGCTCCCGGATCCTCAGTGCCTTCCTCGCCGCCGGGCTCGTGGACGAACTCATCGTCTACCTCGCCCCGACGCTCCTCGGCTCCGGAACGCCGGCACTGGAGGACCTTGGCATCACCACCCTGGCCGATGCCCAGCAGTGGGAATGGGACCCCGCATCCGGCGGGGCGGTCCAGCAGCTCGGCCGCGACCTGCGGCTGCACCTGCGCCCCGCCCTGGCAGCCAGTGCTACAGCCAGCGTCCAGGGGGCCAGCGCTACAACCAGCGCCCCGGCACCCGTGCCGGCCGCCACCAACACTTCAGCCGATTCAACCCCGCTCCGCACAGGCGCGGACACCGCCGCAGGAGGCAACTGATGTTCACCGGAATTATTGCCGAGCAGGGGAAGGTGTTGTCCGTTGACCGCAACGGCAACATCAGCGCCACCGTCCGGCTCCACGCACCCGGCAGCACCGAGGGACTAGCGCTCGGCGGCTCCATCGCCGTCAACGGCGTCTGCCTCACGGCCACGGAAATCGACGGCAAGGACTTCAGCGTTGACGTGATGGGCGAAACCCTGACACGCAGCACCATCGGCGAACTCGCCGCCGGCGACCCCGTCAACCTGGAACGCTGCGTCCCGGCCGGCGGCCGACTCGACGGGCACGTCGTCCAGGGCCACGTCGACGGCGTCGGGCAACTGCTGGAGCGCGAGGCGCTGGGCAACTGGGACCGGCTCCGCTTCGGCGTCCCCGCCGGACTGGCACGCTACATCGCCGAGAAGGGCTCCATCGCCGTCGACGGCGTCTCCCTGACGGTGACCGCCGTGAGCCCGGCCGCCGAACCGGCACCGTGGTTCGAGGTCGGACTCATCCCCACCACGCTGGCGGACACGGGACTGGGCGCGAAAACCCCCGGCAGCCACGTAAACCTCGAAGTTGACGTCCTGGCGAAGTACACTGAGCGCCTGCTCGCTTTTTCAGGTGCGGCAGCCGGGGGAGCAGCAGTACGCGCGAAGGGGGCAACAGCGTGAACAACGTCAAGGACATCCCTGCCCCGCAGCCCCTTCTCACCGAGCCCGCCGAGTCTGCCCTGCCCGCGGAGCTTGCCGCCCCGGTCATCCCGCCGGCCGGCCTGGACCTGATCGAGGACGCCATCCGGGCGATGGCCGCCGGCCGCCCCGTCCTGGTGGTCGACAACGAGGACCGCGAAAACGAAGGCGACATCATCTTCGCCGCCCAGCACGCCACTCCGGCACTGATGGGCTGGACCATCCGGTATAGCTCCGGGGTGATCTGCGTGCCGCTCGACGCCGGCCGGGCTGACGCCCTCGCGCTGCCGCCGATGGTCGAAAACAATGAGGATGCCAAGGGCACTGCCTACACGGTGTCCTGCGACGCCGCGGTGGGCGTCAGCACCGGAATCTCCGCCACGGACCGGGCCCTGACCGCCCGGATCCTGGCCGATCCCGGCAGCCAGCCGGCGGCGCTGACCCGCCCCGGGCATGTTTTCCCGCTCCGCGCCGTTAAGGGGGGAGTGCGGGAACGCCCCGGCCACACCGAAGCGGCCGTGGAACTGTGCCGGCTGGCCGGACTCGAGACCGTGGGAGTGATCGCTGAAGTGGTGCACGATAACGGGGAAATGATGAGGCTGGACGGACTGCGGGGCTTCGCCCGCGAGCACGGCTGCCCGCTGGTCTCGATTGCGGATCTGGTGGCTTACCTTGAGGCCGGTCAGCCTGCCGGCCACACGACGGACCCGGTTTGATGGAGGAGAAACGATGACGACGTCGGAAGCACAAGAACAGCGGTCTGCCGGACGCCAGCCGCATCCGGTCAGCGCCGGTCCGGTCGTCCAGCTGCCCACCGCCTTTGGTGAATTCGTGGCGCAGGCCTGGACCGACCTGGCCACCGGCGCCGAGCACCTGGCGGTCAGCTCCCCGCTGCCGCCGGTTGACGGGATGGCCCCGCTGGTCCGGCTGCATTCGGAGTGCCTCACCGGAGACGTGTTCGGCTCCTACCGCTGCGACTGCGGGGAGCAGCTGGCCTACGCCCTCGAGATGATCAACGAATTCGGCGGGACCCTGCTGTACCTCCGCGGCCAGGAGGGCCGGGGGATCGGCCTGGCCAACAAGATGAAGGCCTACGCCCTGCAGGAAGCCGGTTTCGACACCGTGGAGGCCAACGAACAGCTGGGCCTGCCGGTGGACGCCCGCTGCTACAAGGCCGCGGCCCAGATCCTCGCGGACATGGGCCTGCACGAGGTCCGGCTGCTGAGCAACAACCCGGACAAGCAGGACCGGCTGGCCCAGGCCGGGGTCCACGTTGTGGAGATGGTGCCCACGGAGGTTCCCTCCCGGGAGCAGAACATCCGGTACCTGCAGACCAAAAAGGACCGGATGGACCACCGGCTGGTCCTGGACATGGAGCCGGCTGCGCCGGTGTCCGGCCCCCGCGGGTTCGACCAGGACTGAAGACTTCCGGGCGGCCCCGCGCGGGGCCGTCCCGACGTTTTCGATACGCACACTTTCGACACGCACACTTTCGACACGCACACGTGTCGACATGTACACCACGACTGAACAGAACAAGGATTCCCAGATGAGCGGACACGGCGCACCACAGATTGACCTCAGCACCTTCAAGCCGGAGGAGACCTCGCGACTGAAACTGGCCATCGTGGCCGCGAGCTGGCACACCCAGATCATGGACGGGCTGCTGGACGGCGCCCTGCGCGCGGCGAAGGACGCCGGCATCAGCGAACCGACCGTGCTCCGCGTCCCCGGCACCTTCGAGCTCCCCGTCGCCGCCGCCCGGCTGGCACCTCACTTCGACGCCGTCGTGGCGCTCGGCGTCGTGATCCGCGGCGGAACCCCCCACTTCGAGTACGTCTGCGAGGCGGCCACCCTGGGCCTCACCGAGGTCTCGGTGCGCACCGGCATCCCGGTCGGCTTCGGCGTGCTGACCTGCGACACGGAACAGCAGGGCATCGACCGCGCCGGGCTGCCCGGCTCCACCGAGGACAAGGGCCACGAGGCCGTCACCGCCGCCCTGGCCACCGCGGTGACGCTCAAGCAGTTCAGCTAAGCCCGCACGCACCAGGTCCGGCCGTGCCCCGCGGGGCACGGCCGGACCCCGACCCGACCCGACTCGGCCCGACCAATGTGCAATCGCTCACATCCCCGCCGTCATGCAAGGGCCCGGCAGGCGCCCTCCGGCCGCGAGCAAGTAGGCTGGAGGGCGTGAAGAATTTCGAATCGCTGTTCGCAGAACTGAGTGAGAAGGCAGCCGTCCGTCCGGAGGGCTCCCGCACCGTCGCCGAACTGGATTCCGGAGTCCACGGCATCGGCAAGAAAGTCGTGGAGGAAGCAGCCGAGGTCTGGATGGCTGCCGAGTACGAATCCGATGAAGCCGCCGCCGAGGAAATCTCGCAGCTGCTCTATCACCTGCAGGTTCTGATGCTCGCCAAAGGACTCACCCTGGAAGACGTCTACAAGCATCTCTAGCCACGTCCGCGCCGGACCCCGCCAGGCCCTGACCTGCGATTCCGGTGTATAGCGTGGCCCGCTGTGCCTGAACTGACTGACCCCGGACTGGCTGTTCCTGAACGGATGTTCCTCAACAAATGTTGATGAACGAACTGTTTCTGAATGGACTACGTCACGACCAAGAAAGACTTCCCCATGCTGAGAGTTGCCGTCCCGAACAAGGGATCCCTGTCCGAAGCCGCCTCCGCCATGCTCGCCGAGGCCGGCTACCGCCAGCGTCGCGACACCCGCGAGCTGGTCATGCTGGACCCGGACAACGACATTGAATTCTTCTTCCTCCGTCCCCGCGACATCGCCGTCTACGTCGGCCAGGGCACGCTCGACGTCGGCATCACCGGCCGCGACCTGCTCCTGGACGCCGAGGTGGAGGCCGAGGAACTGCTCCCGCTGGGCTTCGCCGCCTCCACCTTCCGCTTCGCCGGCCCGGTCGGCGACTTCGCCACGGTCGAACAGCTCGAAGGCAAGCGCCTCGCCACCAGCTACGACGGGCTGCTCCGCGGCTACCTCGCCGAGCGCGGCATCAAGGCCAAGGTCGTCCGCCTCGACGGCGCCGTCGAATCCTCCGTGCGCCTCGGCGTCGCGGACGCGATCGCCGACGTCGTCGAAACCGGCAACACGCTCAAGGCTGCCGGCATGGAGATCTTCGGGCTGCCCATCCTGCACTCCGAAGCCGTCCTCATCGGCCGCAAGGGCGAGCAGAACCCGGCCGCGGACGTGCTGATCCGCCGGCTCCAGGGCGTCCTCGTGGCGCACCAGTACGTCATGATGGACTACGACATCCGCAAGGAACTCGTGGAAGAAGCCGCGGCCCTCACGCCCGGCCTGGAATCGCCCACGGTCTCGCCGCTGCGCGATTCGGACTGGGTGGCCGTCCGCTCGATGGTGCCGAAGAAGCAGACCAACCGGATCATGGACGAGCTCTACGACCTCGGCGCCCGCGCCATCCTGGTCAGCACGATCCACGCCTGCCGCATCTGATCAGCGCGCGTCAACCTTTCGTAAGCGAATACCAGGAGAAGTCATGGCTGTAGCCGTCCGCGTTATCCCGTGCCTGGACGTCGACGCCGGCCGCGTCGTCAAGGGCATCAACTTCGAAGGCCTGCGCGACGCCGGGGACCCGGTGGAGCTGGCGCACCGCTACGACAACGGCGGCGCCGACGAGCTGACCTTCCTTGACGTCACGGCGTCCTCGGGCAACCGGGAGACCACCTTCGACGTCGTCCGGCGGACCGCCGAGGAAGTCTTCATCCCGCTGACCGTCGGCGGCGGCGTCCGCGGCGTGGCCGAAGTGGACAAGCTCCTGCGCTACGGTGCCGACAAAGCCGCGATCAACACCGCCGCCGTCGCCCGGCCCGACGTGATCGACGAGATCACCCGGCACTTCGGGTCCCAGGTGCTGGTGCTGTCCCTCGACGCGCGGCGCACCCGCCCCGGGTCGCAGCCCACCGCCTCCGGCTTCGAGGTCACCACCCACGGCGGCCGCCAGGGCACCGGGATCGACGCGATCGCCTGGGCCCGCGAAGCGGCCGACCGCGGGGTCGGGGAGATCCTGCTGAACTCGATCGACGCCGACGGCACCAAGGACGGCTTCGACCTGGAACTGATCCGCCTCGCGCGGGCCGCGGTCAAGGTTCCGCTCATCGCGTCCGGCGGGGCCGGCAAACCGGAGCACTTCCCGCCGGCCGTAGCGGCCGGCGCCGACGCGGTGCTTGCCGCGTCCGTCTTCCACTTCGGCCCGCTGGACATGATCGCCCAGGTCAAGGCCGCGATCCGCGACGCCGGCTTCGAAGTCCGCTGACCCGCACCACCGCCCAGCGGCTTAACGCAACGCGGGGTCACGTACCGCCCATCCCGGAGGGGATTTTGGGCGGTAGGTGACCCCGCGTTGCTGCGTTGTGCGTGGGGGCCTAGAGCCCGACTTCGGCGGACTGCAGGAGCGCGACGGCGTCCGGCTGGCCTTCGAAGGTCACGAGCGCGTGGCGGGTGCGCCCGTGCGCGTGCATCAGGAGTTCGCCCGGTTCACCGACGATCGCCACGGAGACCGGGGCGCGCTTGGCGACGTGCCGGGGGCCGGAGGGGCGCACCAGCACGATACCGAGGTCCACGCCGCGGTAGAGGATGGCCGCACGCTTCACCAATTCATCCCAGAGGGCGTCCGAATACTCCTCATCGAGGGCGCGCGGCGCCCAGCGGTCCACGGCGCGGCGGACGTCCTCGGTGTGGACGAAATATTCGATCAGGTTGGCGCTTTCGTCCACGGCCTTGATCTTCATCGGCGAGAACGCGGAGGGACCGGCGCGGAAGGAGTTGACCAGCTTGTTGTACTCCTCCGGCGTCGTGAGCTTGGCCGCCAGCGCGGCCGTGGCCTGGTCCGACGCCTTGGCCAGCCGCTTGATCAGCAGGCCGAGTCCGACGGCGGCTTTCCGCTCGCGCAGGTACAGATGGGCAGCAAGGTCCCTGGTACGCCAGCCCTTACAGAGCGTGGGGGAGTCAGGACCGGCCGCCAGCAAGGTTTCGGCCAGAACTTCTCGGGAGGGATCGACGAAATACATCACTTGTGAAACTAGCACGAGACGACGGCGCGTGCGCACCTGAACCGCCGTCGTTTCGGCCCCGGGGAAGTGATCCGCGCCCCGGTGACGCTGATGTTAAGCGGGGCGCCGGGGAACTGGGCGGCGCCCCGCGCCGAGGCACTAGACTTGAGCTGATGTCTGAGCAGCCCGCCCCCGCCCTTATTACTGGAAGCCCCGCTGATGGAACCACCGTCACGGGCGAGCCCGTTGGCACCGCCGTTCCCGGCCAGCCCGCGCCCGCAAGCCCGCTCCCGGCGGGCCTCGCCGAGGCACTGAAGCGCGACAGCGCCGGCCTGGTCGCAGCGATCGTGCAGCAGTACGACACCAACGAGGTGCTCATGCTGGGCTGGATGGACGACGAGGCCCTGCACCGCACCATGACCAGCGGCCGGGTGACGTTCTACTCCCGCTCCCGCCAGGAGTACTGGCGCAAGGGGGACACCTCCGGCCACGTGCAGTGGGTCAAATCCCTCGCGATGGACTGCGACGGCGACGCGCTGCTGGTCCGTGTGGATCAGGTCGGCGCGGCCTGCCACACCGGGACCCGGACCTGCTTCGAGGGCCGCGGCCTCGACGTCGTCACCGGCCACGCCGGCTGACCCGGTACGCGCCGGCTAGCCCGGCAAGCGCTGGCCGGCCCGGCAGCTGACGGCGGCGCACAGCCGCCCGACACAGCAGCACCGGGCCACCACCCCAGACACTCAACCTTCAGGACCACTGAAAGAACAGGCGGAAACCACAGCCATGCAGGACCTTGGAATCATCAGCCCGGGCCTGGAGGAGTTCCGTGAACTCGCAGGCCACAGCCGTGTCATCCCCGTCCGGCTGAAGGTGCTGGCTGACGCCGAAACCCCGATCGGGCTGTACCGCAAACTCGCCCAGGGCCAGCCCGGCACGTTCCTGATGGAATCCGCGGCCGTCGGCGGCTCCTGGTCCCGCTACTCCTTCATCGGCGCCCGCTCACGGGCCACCCTGACCACCAAGGACGGCCAGGCGCACTGGCTTGGCGAACCGCCCGTCGGCGTTCCGCTGGGCGGCAGCCCGGTGGACGCCATCCGCGACACCGTCGAGGCCCTCCGCACCGACCGTTTCGACGGCCTTCCGCCGTTCACCTCCGGCCTGGTCGGCTTCCTCGGCTGGGAAACCGTCCGGCACTGGGAGAAGCTCACCAGCCCGCCCGAGGACGATCTGGAGCTGCCGGAAATGGCGCTCAACCTCGTCACGGACATGGCGGTGCACGACAACATGGACGGCACCGTGCTGCTGATTGCCAACGCGATCAACTTCGACAACAGCACCGAACGGGTCGACGAGGCCTGGCATGACGCCGTCGCCCGGGTCAAGGCCCTGCTGGCGCAGGTCAGCACGCCCGTCAAGCAGCCGGTCTCCGTGCTGGACCCCGCCGCCCTGGACTTCGCCTCCAGCGTGCAGGAACGCTGGGACGAGACGGACTACCTTGCTGCCCTGGACCGCAGCAAGGAAGCGATCGTCGACGGCGAGGTCTTCCAGGTGGTCATCTCGCGCCGCTTCGAAATGGAATGCGGCGCCGACCCGCTGGATGTCTACCGGGTGCTGCGGAACACCAACCCCAGCCCGTACATGTACATCTTCAGCCTCGAGGACGCCAACGGCCGGCAGTACTCCATTGTCGGGTCCTCCCCGGAGGCGCTGGTGACCGTGACCGGCGAGGAAGTCATCACCCACCCCATCGCCGGTTCCCGGCCGCGCGGCAAAACCGTGGAGGCGGACAAGGCCCTGGCCGAGGAGCTCCTGGCGGACGAGAAGGAACGCGCCGAGCACCTGATGCTGGTGGATCTGTCCCGCAACGACCTGTCCAAGGTCTGCGTGGCCGGCACCGTCGACGTCACCCAGTTCATGGAGGTCGAACGCTTCAGCCACATCATGCACCTGGTCTCCACCGTGGTCGGCAAACTCGCGCCCACCGCCAAGGCCTACGACGTGCTGAAGGCGACCTTCCCGGCCGGAACGCTGTCCGGGGCCCCCAAACCCCGCGCGCTGCGCCTGCTCGACGAGCTGGAGCCGCACCGCCGCGGGATCTACGGGGGAGTGGTGGGCTACCTGGACTTCGCCGGTGACATGGACATGGCCATCGCCATCCGCTCGGCCCTGCTGCGGGAAGGCCGCGCCTACGTGCAGGCCGGCGGCGGCATCGTGGCCGACTCGGTGAACGCCACCGAGGCCCTGGAAACCGTCAACAAGGCCGCCGCCCCGATGCGGGCCGTCCACACGGCCCGGTCGCTGCGCAACATCACGCCGGATTCCATCTCCGACGCCGGGACGCAGGCATGAGCGGCACCACGGTCAGGAGCACCAGCCCCGCCGTTCCCCGCTGGGCCCGGAAATCCACCCTGGTGCTGGCCATCGCCGCCCTGGCGCTGGCCGTCTTCGGCACCACCACGCAGACCTGGCTCACCGTCCACCTCGACCCGGCCCAGCTCGGGGCGGCCGTCGACAGCCAGGACGGCCTGCAGGTGCAGGGCAGCAAGGCCGCGACCACGGTGACGGCGCTGGCGCTGGTGGCCCTCGCCGGCGGACTCGCCGTGTCGATTGCCGGCCGGATCGGCCGCTGGATCATCACGGTGCTCATCCTGCTGGCCGCCGCCGGCATCGTCAGCGCGGCCGCGGTCGTCATCGCGGACCCGCTGGCCGCCGCCCAGGGCTCCATCGCCGCCGCCACCGGGATCACCGGCAGCGACGTGCAGGTGGACGTCACGGTGTTCCCGGCCTTCGCCGTCGTCGCCGGCACGCTGCTGGGGCTCAGTGCCCTGCTGGTCATCCCGGCGGGCCGCTACTGGAAATCGCGCACGAAATATGACACCGCCGCCACGGGTGCCGTCGCCGGCGGCTCCGCGGCGCCCGCCGGGCCGGCGGACGAGATCGACAGCTGGGACCGGTTGTCACGCGGTGACGACCCCACCTGAGCCGGTACCGCGTGCTGGCCCAGTAGCGCAGCCGGCGTCGAGGCCGGTGACGCGGCCAGTAACCCGGACAATAGCGCCGCCAATAAATGGCAGAATGTAAGCAGTATTTACCCTGAGGAGATTTCAATGAGCAAAGCATCTGTTTCCGCCCCCAAGCCCGCTGCCGGGACCGGCTACTCCTACGACGACATCGATCACCGCGAACCGACCGGCCACGGCAACAGCCCGGCCGCCTGGACCACGGTTTTCGTCATGCTCGTCGGCGCCCTCATCATGTCCATCGCCTTTGTCATCGCCAACACCCCGATCTTCATCGCGGGCGGCGTTGTGATGCTGATTGGCCTGGTCATCGGCTTCATCATGCGCAAGGCCGGATACGGCGTGGGCGGCAGCAAGCTGAAGAACTCCGGCCACTAAGGGTGACTGTTCTCGATGACATCAATGCCGGTGTCAGGGAGGATATGGAGGCCCGTCAGCGCCTCGTCACGCTCGCGGAACTGAAGGAGCGCGCCGCCGCGGCGGCTCCGGCCCGCGACGCCTGGACCGCCCTGGGCGGGGCCTCGGCGTCGCGCGGGGAGCTGAAAGTCATCGCCGAAATCAAGCGCCGCAGCCCCTCCAAGGGCGATCTCGCGAGCATCGCGGATCCCGCCTCGCTCGCCGTGCAGTACGCCGAGGGCGGCGCGTCCGCGATCAGCGTCCTGACCGAACAGCGCCGCTTCAACGGCTCCCTCGCCGATTTCGACGCCGTCCGGGCCGCCGTGGACACTCCGCTGCTGCGCAAGGACTTCATGATCGACGAGTACCAGATCTGGGAGGCCCGGGCACACGGGGCCGACCTGATCCTGCTGATAGTGGCGTCTCTGTCCGACGCGCAGCTGGGCGAGTTCAGCGCCCTCAGCCGCGAACTCGGCATGAACGTGCTGGTCGAGACGCACACCGCCGAGGAAATCGAGCGGGCGGTTGCCGCCGAAGCCCGGATCATCGGCGTCAACGTGCGCAACCTCAAGACGCTCGACGTCGACCGTTCCGTTTTCGCCGAACTCGCCGGAGGCATCCCCGCCGGTGCGCTCGTCATCGCGGAATCGGGCGTGCGGGGCGTCGACGACGTCCGGCACTACGCCGCGAACGGCGCCAACGCGGTCCTCGTCGGCGAGGCCCTGGTCAGCGACGCGACCCCGCGGGAGCGGATCGCCGAATTCATGGCCGCCGGAGCCGAAGCAATCGCCGCACGTTCCTGACCAGCGCTTCCTGCGGGGCACCTCCCGTCGGGACGCCGGCAGCGCCTCCGTGCGGCACCCAGATCTAATCAACAGTGGAACAGGATGGTGAGACCGATGGTCGATGCGCCAGCAGCCGGCTCAGACGAAAGCGCCGTGGACGCGTTCCTGCAGGGCGGAGAATCCCTGCGGCACGCCCCCGGACCCTACTTCGGCTCCTACGGCGGCCGATGGATGCCGGAGTCACTCATCGCGGCCCTGGATGAGCTCGAGGACACCTTCGAGAAAGCCAAGGCGGACCCCGAGTTCACCGCGCAGATCGCGGAGCTGAACAAGAACTACTCCGGCCGGCCTTCGCTGCTGACCGAGGCCAAGCGCTTCGCCGAGCACGCCGGGGGAGTCCGGATCTTCCTCAAGCGCGAGGACCTCAACCACACCGGCTCGCACAAGATCAACAACGTTCTGGGCCAGGCACTGCTGGCCAAGCGCATGGGCAAGACCCGCGTCATCGCCGAAACCGGCGCCGGCCAGCACGGCGTCGCCAGCGCCACCGCCGCGGCCCTGATGGGCCTGGAATGCGTCGTCTACATGGGCGCCGAGGACTGCCGCCGGCAGGCTCTCAACGTGGCCCGGATGGAGCTCCTCGGAGCCACCGTCATCCCGGTGACCAACGGCTCCCAGACCCTCAAGGACGCCATCAACGAGGCGCTCCGCGACTGGGTCGCCAACGTTGACAACACCCACTACCTGCTGGGCACCGCCGCCGGCGCGCACCCGTTCCCGGCCATGGTCCGCTACTTCCACGAGGTCATCGGCGAGGAGGCCCGCGCCCAGATCCTGGAGCAGACCGGCCGGCTGCCCGACGCCGTCTGCGCCTGCATCGGCGGCGGCTCCAACGCCATCGGCATCTTCCACGGCTTCCTGGACGATCCCTCGGTCAGGATCTACGGCTTCGAGGCCGGCGGCGAGGGCGTCGAAACCGGCCGCCACGCCGCCACCATCACGCTCGGCAAGCCCGGCGTGCTGCACGGCGCCCGCTCGTACCTCATGCAGGACGACGACGGCCAGACCATCGAATCGCACTCCATCTCGGCGGGCCTGGACTACCCCGGCGTCGGTCCGGAGCACTCCTACCTCGCGGACATCGGACGGGTCAGCTACGAGCCCATCACGGACAGCGAGGCCATGGACGCGTTCCGGCTGCTGTGCCGCACCGAGGGCATCATCCCGGCCATCGAGTCCGCACACGCCCTGGCCGGCGCCATGAAGGTCGGCCAGCGGCTGGCCGCCGAAGCCGGAGCATCCGGCGATGCGTCAGAGAAGATCGTGCTCGTGAACCTTTCCGGCCGCGGCGACAAGGACGTGGCCACCGCCGCGGAATGGTTCGACCTGCTGGACAAGGATTCACCCGAACACGAGATCGCCAAAGAGGGGGAGCAGCTGTGAGCACCGTCCAGGACCCGGGCACCGCCCGGAACGCCAGCAAGTCGGCCGCGGCCATCGACCGCGCCAAGGCCCAGGGCCGCGCGGCCCTGATCGGCTACCTGCCCGCCGGCTACCCGAGCGTCGAGGAGACCATCGCCGCCGGCATCGCCCTCGCGGAAAACGGCGCGGACCTGATCGAAATCGGCATCCCGTACTCCGACCCGGTCATGGACGGCCTGGTCATCCAGGCCGCGACGACCGAGGCCCTCGCCAAGGGCTTCCACGTCAAGCAGGTCTTCGACGTCGTCCGCGGCATCACCAGCAAGACCGACGCCGCCGTGCTGGTCATGACCTACTGGAACCCCGTGGTCCGGATGGGCGTGGAGGAATTCTCCCGCCAGCTGGCCGACGCCGGCGGGGCCGGGCTCATCACCCCGGACCTGATCCCGGACGAGGCATCGGAATGGATGGCAGCC
The DNA here is from genome assembly GCF_030812335.1 of Pseudarthrobacter oxydans. GTDB lineage: Bacteria > Actinomycetota > Actinomycetes > Actinomycetales > Micrococcaceae > Arthrobacter > Arthrobacter oxydans_B. Next base: position 22,340 of record NZ_JAUSSN010000007.1, on the reverse strand, counting down.
TCGGACAAGTACGGCCTGGACCGGGTGTTCCTGGTGGCCCCGTCGTCCTCGCCGGAGCGGATGAAGCGCACCGTGGAGGCAAGCCGCGGCTTCGTCTACGCCGTGTCGATCATGGGCGTCACCGGCGCCCGCACCTCGGTCAGCTCCGCGGCCAAGGACGTGGTGGCCGCCGCGCACGCCGCCGGCGCCGAACGCGTCTGCGTCGGGCTGGGCGTGTCCAACGCGGACCAGGTCCGGGAGATCGCCGCCTACGCGGACGGCGTGATTGTGGGCACCGCGCTGGTCGTCGCCATCGGCGACGGCGGCGTGGACGCGGTAGCGTCCTTGACGAAAGACCTCAGCACCGGCCTTACCAGGGAAGAAGCCTAAGCAATGCAGTCAGTCCTCCACGCGGCGGCGATGATCCCCGCGAGCATTCCGAGCCCGGACTGGTCCGGTTTCGACATCCCGCTGCCGTGGGGGTCACTGCGCATCCACGCCTATGCCCTGTGCATCCTGCTCGGCATCATCGCCGGCCTCTGGCTCACCTCCGTGCGCTGGACCAAGCGCGGCGCCCCCGAGGGCAGCGTCTGGGACATCGCCATCTGGGCCATCCCGTTCGGCATCATCGGCGGACGGCTCTACCACGTGGTCTCCTCCCCGGACGCGTACTTCGGCCCCGGCTTCGACGGCACCGGTGACCTGTCCCTGATCCCGCAGCTCCAGCGCGGCGGGCTGGGCATCTGGGGCGCCGTGCTGCTGGGCGCCGTGGGTGCGTGGATCGGCTGCCGCAAGGCGGGCGTCAAACTGAGTGCTTTTATGGACGCCGCGGCTCCCGGACTGCTGCTGGCCCAGGCCATCGGGCGCTGGGGCAACTACTTCAACCAGGAACTCTTCGGCGGGCCCACCACCCTGCCATGGGGCCTGCAGATCGACGCCGAGAACCCGAACTTCCCTCCGGGCATGGCCGCGGACACGCTCTTCCACCCGACCTTCCTGTACGAATCCCTCTGGAACTTCGCCGGCGTCGGCATCCTGCTGCTGCTGGACCGCAAGTTCCGGTTCCGCCGCGGCCGCCTGTTCTGCCTGTACGCGGTCTACTACACGCTGGGCCGGGTCTGGATCGAGGCGATGCGGATCGACGACGCCGAGCTGATCAGCCTCTTCGGCATCACCACCCGGCTGAACGTGTGGACCAGCATCTTCGTCCTGCTGGGCGCACTGGCCGCGTTCATCCTCCTGGGACTGCGCAAGCCCACGGAACCCGACACGGTCTACCTGCCCGGACACGAACCGTCCGAATCCGACGCCCGTACGGACACGGACGCCGGCACGGACGGCGGCACTGACGCCGTCCGCGGCTCCGACGGCGGCACTGACGCGCACACGGCGCGCTCTGGCACCGGGGATGACACGGCGGACAAGGTGCCGGCCACCGTGCCGGCCGACGGTGACAATGTCCGCCATTCGGATTCTGCTGTCTCAGATAGTGAATCGCGTGATAATCTCCCTGATAACCAAAGCGGTCCAGGCCACGTTTCCGCCCCAGCTGAAGCGTCAAAGGAATCCACCGGCGGCACCAAGCCCGCCACCGGAGTACCGGTGGCCGGAGCACCCGGCCACCAGGCCACCGGAACCGCGCCGGAAGCTGAGGGCACCAAGTAGCTCAGCGCCGGCAAACCGGGCCGCGGAGTCACCCCTCGCAGGGCCCGTATCCACAGCGTCGTGGCAGCAGGGAACGCAGCGGACTGCAGAGTGTTGCGGTTCGCGCAAACCCGGGTCTGTGGTCGCGTAACTGTTAGTGCAGAAGGCGGCCCTGACCTACAATTCGAGTAAGAAAATACTTTGTTGTGCCCATCACACCGGCGCACCGATGCGGGCCAATGTTGTCCCTCCCATACGCACGATCAGGAGGAAGGACGTCTCCCATGACCCAAACCCTGCACAGCCCCAGTTGGTCCGACCCTAGCGAGCCCCAGCAGCCCGCCATGTCACCCTTCAAGCGCTTCGCGGCGCTGCCCGAAGCGGCCGGGCTCTACAACCCCGAGCAGGAGAAGGACGCCTGCGGCCTCGCCATCATCGCCACGCTGCGGGGGGAACCGGGTTATGACATCGTTGATGCCGCCCTGACGGCCCTGCGAAACCTTGAGCACCGCGGTGCCGTGGGCGCCGACGAAGGCACCGGCGACGGCGCCGGACTGCTCATGCAGATCCCGGACGAATTCTTCCGCGCCGTGACCGACTTCGAACTTCCCGCCCCCGGCCAGTTTGTCGCCGGCACCGCGTTCCTCCCCGCGGAGCAGCGCGAATCCGACGCCGCCAAGGCCGGCATCGAGGGCCTCGCCGCCGACGAGGGCCTGAAGGTCCTCGGCTGGCGCGAAGTGCCGATCGTCGCCGACCTGGTCGGGGCGATGGCCCGGGCCTGCATGCCCTACTTCTCCCAGCCGTTCTTTGCCTCCAGCACCGGGGAAGAGCTGGAGCGCAACGAACTCGACTCGCGTGCCTGGCGCATCCGGAAGCGGGCGCAGAACAAGTTCGGCGTGTACTTCCCGTCACTGTCCTCCCGGACCATCGTCTACAAGGGCATGCTGACCACGGCCCAGCTCGAGCCGTTCTATCCGGACCTGTCGGACAAGCGCTTTAAGACCAAGCTCGCGATCGTCCACTCACGCTTCTCCACCAACACCTTCCCGTCCTGGCCGCTGGCCCAACCGTTCCGGACCATCGCCCACAACGGCGAAATCAACACGGTCAAGGGCAACCGGAACTGGATGCGCGCCCGCCAGTCGCAGCTGGCCAACCCGCTGCTGGGGGACTCACCCGAGGAGCTCTACCCGATCTGCACCCCGGGGGCCTCCGACTCGGCGTCCTTCGACGAGGTCGCGGAACTGCTCTGGCTCTCCGGCCGGCCGATCACCCACTCGATCATGATGATGATCCCCGAGGCCTGGGAAAACCACGCCACGATGGACCCGGCCCGCCGCGCCTTCTACGAGTACCACTCGCTGCTGATGGAACCGTGGGACGGCCCCGCCGCCGTGTCCTTCACCGACGGCAACCTCGTCGGCGCCACCCTGGACCGCAACGGCCTGCGCCCGGGCCGGTTCTGGATCACCGAGGACGGCCTGATCATCTTCGCCTCCGAGGTCGGCGTGATCGACGTCGAACCCTCCAAGGTGGTCAAAAAGGGCCGCGTCTCACCCGGCAAGATGTTCCTCGTGGACACCGACGCCGGCCGGATCATCAGCGACGCCGAGGTCAAGGCCGAGGTCGCGGCAGCCAACCCCTGGGCCGACTGGGTCAAAGAAAACCTGATCGACCTCAAGGACCTGCCCGAGCGCGAGCACGTGGTGCACACCGCTGCGTCGGTCAACATCCGCCAGCGCACCTTCGGCTACACCACCGAGGAACTGAAGATCCTGCTCGGCCCGATGTCCCGCACGGGCGCCGAGCCGCTCGGCGCGATGGGCTCGGACACCCCCGTGGCCGTCCTCTCGAAGCGGCCCCGGCTGCTGTTCGACTACTTTGTGCAGTCCTTCGCGCAGGTCACCAACCCGCCGCTGGACGCCATCCGCGAGGAACTCGTCACCTCGCTGACCTGCGCGATCGGGCCCAACGGCAACCTGCTGGACACCAAGCAGGTCCGCCAGCCGCAGGTTTCGCTGCCGTTCCCGGTGATCAACAACGACCAGCTCGCCAAGATCGCGAACATCGAGAACGCCGACGGCGACAAGGTCGCCATGAAGGTCCGCGGCCTCTACCGCCCCGAAGGCGGCGAGAACGCGCTCCGCGCCCGGCTGACCGAAATCTGCGAGCAGGTCTCCGGCGCCATCAACCGCGGCGTCCAGTACGTCGTGCTCTCGGACCGTGACTCGAACGCCCAGTGGGCGCCGATCCCGTCCCTGCTGCTGGTCAGCGCCGTGCACCACCACCTGCTGCGCAGCGCCAACCGCACCAAGACCGCCCTGGTGGTCGAGGCCGGCGACGTCCGCGAGACGCACCACGTGGCCGTGCTGATCGGCTACGGCGCCTCCGCCGTGAACCCGTACCTGGCCATGGAATCCGTGGAACAGCTCATCACCACCGGCGACGTCCTCGGGGTCACCGCGCAGGACGGCGTCTACAACCTGATCAAGGGCCTCGGCAAGGGCGTCCTGAAGATCATGTCCAAGATGGGCATCTCCACCGTGGCCTCCTACACCGGCGCCCAGACCTTCGAGGCCCTGGGCCTCGGCCAGGACCTGGTCGACGAGTACTTCTCAGGCACGCACTCCCAGCTCGGCGGCGTCGGCCTGGACGTCATCGCGGCCGAGGTCGCGGCGCGCCACCGGATGGCGTACCCCGAAAACGGCATCGAGCAGCCTCATCAGGCCCTGATGGGCGGCGGCGAGTACCAGTGGCGCCGCGACGGCGAGCCGCACCTGTTCAACCCGGAGACCGTGTTCCGGCTGCAGCACGCCACGCGTGAGCGCCGCTACGACATCTTCAAGTCCTACACCCGCGGCGTGGACGACCAGTCCGAGAACCTCATGACCCTGCGCGGGCTGCTGAAGTTCAAGGCCGGGCTGCGCCCCGCGGTCCCGCTCGAGGAAGTGGAGTCCGTCTCCAGCATCGTCAAGCGGTTCTCCACCGGCGCGATGAGCTACGGCTCCATCTCGCAGGAGGCCCACGAAACCCTCGCGATCGCCATGAACCGGCTGGGCGGCAAGTCCAACACCGGTGAAGGCGGCGAGGACGTGGACCGGCTGCTGGACCCGACCCGCCGCTCGGCGGTCAAGCAGATCGCGTCCGGCCGTTTCGGCGTGACGAGCCTGTACCTGACCAACGCCGATGACATCCAGATCAAGATGGCGCAGGGTGCCAAGCCCGGCGAAGGCGGCCAGCTGATGGCGCAAAAGGTCTACCCCTGGGTGGCCCGGACGCGGCACTCGACGCCCGGCGTCGGGCTCATCTCCCCGCCCCCGCACCACGACATCTACTCGATCGAGGACCTCGCCCAGCTGATCTACGACGCGAAGCGGGCCAACCCCTCGGCGCGGGTGCACGTCAAGCTGGTCTCCGAGGTCGGGATCGGCACGGTGGCCGCCGGCGTCACGAAGGCCAAGGCCGACGTCGTCCTGGTCTCCGGGCACGACGGCGGCACCGGCGCCTCGCCGCTGAACTCGCTCAAGCATGCCGGTGTCCCGTGGGAGCTGGGCCTCGCCGAGACCCAGCAGACCCTGATGCTCAACGGCCTGCGTGACCGCGTGGTGGTGCAGGTGGACGGCCAGCTCAAGACCGGCCGCGACGTGGTGATTGCCGCGCTGCTCGGCGGCGAGGAGTTCGGTTTCGCCACCGCCCCGCTGGTGGTCTCCGGCTGCATCATGATGCGCGTCTGCCACCTCGACACCTGCCCGGTGGGCGTCGCGACGCAGAACCCGGAGCTGCGCTCCCGCTTCAACGGCAAGCCGGAATTCGTGGTCAACTTCTTCGAGTTCCTTGCCGAGGAAGTCCGCGAGATCCTGGCCGAGCTGGGCTTCCGCAGCATCGAGGAAGCGATCGGCCACGCCGAAATGCTCGACACCCGCGAGGCGATCAACCACTGGAAGGCCGAAGGGCTGGACCTGGACCCGATCCTGCACGGGCTCGAGTTCGACGACGACGCCCCGCTGCGCAACCTCACCGGCCAGAACCACGAGCTGGACAAGCACTTTGACCAGCGCCTGATGGTGATGGCCGCGGAGGCCCTGAGCGACCGCACCCCGGTCAAGATCGCCGTCAACGTCATCAACACGGACCGCTCCGTCGGCACGATGCTGGGCCACGTGGTCACCAAGACCTTCAGCACGGACGTGCTGGCGACGGACACCATCGACATCACGCTGACCGGCACCGCCGGCCAGTCGCTCGGTGCGTTCCTGCCGGCCGGCATCACGCTGCGGATGTTCGGTGACTCCAACGACTACGTCGGCAAGGGCCTTTCCGGCGGGCGCATCATCGTCCGGCCGGACCGCACCAACGTGTTCCCGGCCGAGCGCAATGTGATCGCTGGCAACGTGATCGGCTACGGCGCCACCAGCGGCGAGATGTTCCTGCGCGGCCAGGTCGGCGAACGCTTTATGGTCCGCAACTCCGGCGCCACCGCGGTGGTCGAGGGAATCGGCGACCACGGCTGCGAGTACATGACCGGCGGCCAGGTGCTCATCATCGGGCGCACCGGCCGCAACTTCGGTGCCGGCATGTCCGGCGGCACCGCCTATGTGCTGGACCTGCAGACCGAACGCGTCAACAAGCAGGCCCTCGAAGCCGGCGAGCTGCAGCTGTGCGAACTGGACGCCGAGGACCGTGAAATTGTCCATGGGCTGCTGCTGAAGCACTCCGAGGAGACCGAATCGTTGCTCGCGGCGCGGCTGCTGGAGAACTTCGACGACACCGCAGCCCGTATAACCAAGGTGCTGCCGCGCGACTACGCGGCCGTCCTGCAAACCCGTCTCGACGCTATCGAAGAGGGCCTTGACCCCGACGGCGAAGAAGTTTGGTCTCGAATCCTGGAGGTGACCGGTGGCTGATCCACGCGGATTTCTGAAAGTACGTCAGCGCGAAACCCAGCCCCGCCGTCCCGTTCCGGTCCGCATCATGGACTGGAAGGAAGTCTATGAGGCCCAGGAAAAGGGTGTCCTGAAGGCGCAGGCCGGCCGGTGCATGGACTGCGGCGTGCCGTTCTGCCACCAGGGCTGCCCGCTGGGCAACCTCATCCCGGAGTGGAACGACCTCATCTGGCGGGACAAGGGCGAGGAAGCGATGGAGCGGCTGCACGCCACCAACAATTTCCCCGAGTTCACCGGCCGGCTCTGCCCGGCCCCCTGCGAGGCGTCCTGCGTGCTGGGCATCAACCAGCCCGCCGTGACCATCAAGCAGGTCGAGGTCTCGATCGTGGACCAGGCCTTCGAGAACGGCTGGGTCAACCCGCTGCCGCCGGCCCGCCTCAGCGGCAAGACGGTCGCCGTCGTCGGCTCCGGCCCCGCCGGGCTCGCCGTCGCGCAGCAGCTGACCCGGGTGGGCCACACCGTCGCCGTCTACGAGCGCGACGACAAGATCGGCGGCCTCCTGCGCTACGGGATCCCCGATTTCAAGATGGAAAAAGAGCACGTGGACCGCCGCCTGGAGCAGATGAAGGCCGAAGGCACCCGCTTCCGGACCGGCGTCGCCGTCGGCACGGACGTGACCTGGGAGCAGCTGCGCCGCCGTTACGACGCCGTCGTCATCGCCACCGGCGCCACGGTCCCGCGTGACCTGCCGATCCCGGGCCGCGAACTCGAGGGCGTGCACTTCGCGATGGACTACCTCGTCCCGGCCAACCGTGTGGTGGCGGGGGAGACGGTCGAGAACGAGATCAACGCCGCCGGCAAGCACGTGATCATCCTCGGCGGCGGCGACACCGGCGCGGACTGCCTCGGCACCGCGCACCGGCACCAGGCCGCGTCCGTCACCACCCTGGCGATCGGCAAGCAGCCCCCGGCCGAGCGCGCCAGCCACCAGCCGTGGCCGACGTTCCCCACCCTGTTCGAAGTTGCCAGCGCCCACGAGGAAGGCGGCGAACGCACCTACCTCGCCTCCACCGTGGAGTTCGTCGGCGAGAACGGCAAACTGACCGGCGTGAAGGTGGCCGAGACCGAATTCGTCGACGGCAAGCGCCTCCCGAAGGCCGGCACCGAACGGATCATCCCGGCGGACCTGGTCTTCCTGTCCCTGGGCTTCACCGGCCCGGAACCGGCCGGGATCACCGAGCAGGTCAGCGCCGAGTTCGACGGCCGCGGCAACGTGGCCCGGGACGGCTACTACATGACCAACACGGAAGGCATCTTCGTCGCCGGAGACGCCGGCCGCGGACAGTCGCTCATCGTCTGGGCCATTGCCGAGGGACGCGCCTGCGCCGCCGCGGTGGACAAGTTCCTGATGGGCAGCACCATCCTGCCGGCTCCCGTGGCGCCGACCGACCGGGCCATGGCCGTCCTGTAGGCCGAAGCCGCTTCCGGTGGCCGGCGACGGTCACATTCTGCCAACAACTTCATCCAGACAATCGACTACATAGGGTAGGTATATGAGACGCGCTAAAATAGTGGCCACCTTCGGACCGGCAATCGCGAGCTTCGAGAACACTCTCGCCGTGCTGGAAGCCGGCGTCGACGTGGCCCGTATGAACATGAGCCACGGCGACTACGCCGTCCACGACACCACGTACGAGAACGTCCGCAAGGCTGCCGGGCAGCTCGGCAAGCCGGTCGCCATCATGGCCGACCTCCAGGGGCCGAAGATCCGCCTGGGCCGGTTCGTGGACGGGCCGCACCTGCTGGCCGTCGGTGACACGTTCACCATCACCACCGAGGACGTCCCGGGCACCAAGGACATCTGCTCCACCACGCTCAAGAGCCTCACCGAGGACGTCAAGCCCGGCGACGCGCTCCTGATCGATGACGGCAAGGTCGCCCTCCGCGCGATCGACGTCGACGACGTCAAGGTCGTCGCCCAGGTGATCGTCGGCGGTTATGTGTCGAACAACAAGGGCATCAACCTGCCCGGTGTTGCCGTCAACGTGCCGGCGCTGAGCGTCAAGGACGAGGACGATCTGCGCTGGGCCATGCGCCGCGGCGTGGACATGGTCGCCCTCTCCTTCGTCCGCGACGCCTCGGACATCAAGCGCGTCCACGAGATCATGGACGAAGAAGGCCGCCGCGTGCCGGTCATCGCCAAGATCGAGAAGCCGCAGGCTGTGGAGCAGCTCCCCGAGATCATCGACGCCTTCGACGCCATCATGGTGGCCCGTGGCGACCTCGGCGTGGAACTTCCGCTGGAGGAAGTGCCGATCGTCCAGAAGCGCGCCGTTGAACTGGCCCGCCGCTGGGCCAAGCCGGTCATCGTGGCAACCCAGGTGCTGGAATCCATGATCGACAACCCGCGTCCGACCCGCGCCGAGGCCTCCGACTGCGCCAACGCCGTGCTCGACGGCGCCGACGCAGTCATGCTCTCGGGCGAGACCAGCGTGGGCAAGTTCCCGATCGAGACCGTCAAGACCATGGCCCGGATCATCGAATCCACCGAGGTCCACGGCCTGGAGCGCGTCCCCCCGCTGGGCACCAAGCCCAAGACCCGCGGCGGCGCCATCACCCGTGCCGCCGTCGAAATCGCCGACCAGCTGGACGCGAAGTACATCTGTGCGTTCACCCAGTCCGGTGACTCCGCCCGGCGTCTGTCGCGGCTGCGTCCGATCCGCCCGGTCTTCGCCTTCACCCCGGTGGAGCATGTCTGGAACCAGCTCGCGCTGACCTGGGGCATCCAGCCGGTGCTGGTCCCGATGGTGGGCCACACCGATGCGATGACTGCCCAGGTCGACCGCAGCCTGCTGAACATGGACGTCGTCGAGGACGGCGACATGGTCGTTATCGCCGCCGGGTCGCCTCCCGGAAAGGCCGGTTCCACGAACATGCTCAAGGTCCACAGGGTCGGCGACCTCGCCGACGCCGGCAGCACCGGCGACGCCGAGGTAGCCAAGGACAAGCTCGGCCCCTGGCCGGAAAAGAAGAAGCGGAACTCCAAGATCTAGTTCCGCGCTTCACACAAAAAGGGAGGGTCCCCGCCGCTGGCGGGGACCCTCCCTTTTGGTTTATCGTTGCTGGCTCTCGTTGCCGGCTCCTGTGTTGCCTGGCGGCTAGTTGACCTGGTTGATGATGGTCTCGGCGACCTCGCGCATGCTGAGGCGGCGGTCCATGGAGGTCTTCTGGATCCAGCGGAACGCCTCCGGCTCCGTCAGGCCCATCTTGGTGGTCAGGAGGCTCTTGGCGCGCTCGACAAGCTTGCGGGTGGCGAACTGCTCCTGCAGGTCGGTCACTTCGCTTTCGAGGGCCTTGATCTCCTCATGGCGGGAGAGTGCGATCTCCAGGGCGGGGATGAGGTCCGCCGGGGTGAACGGCTTGACCACGTAGGCCATGGCTCCGGCGTCGCGGGCGCGCTCGACGAGTTCCTTCTGGCTGAACGCGGTCAGCAGGACCACGGGGGCGATCCGGGCCTTGACGATCTTCTCGGCGGCGGTGATGCCGTCCATGACGGGCATCTTGACATCCATCAGGACGAGGTCCGGCTTCAGTTCTTCGGCGAGCTGTACGGCCTTCTCACCGTTGTCCGCTTCGCCGACGACGTCGTAGCCTTCGCCCCGCAGGATTTCGATGATGTCGAGCCGGATGAGGGTCTCATCCTCGGCCACGACCACGCGGCGCGCCGGCTTGGACGTGGGGTTTGACTCCGTCTGTTCTGACACGGGAACTCCTTGGAAAGGTACGGCGGGAACTAAACCATCTTAGGTTGTCACCGCTGCTGTACTGGGACCGGGCTGGGTTCGATGCGGCGTCACTGGCGCGATTCTGAAATTCAGCCTATCTGCATGTAGAGTAATTTCGCGCACTGGAAGCGATCGCGTTGCTCACAGCACTGTGGCGGGGCGATTATGACACCGGTGTTCCGCGCCCGAGTGGCGGAATGGCAGACGCGCCGCACTCAAAATGCGGTATCGAAAGGTGTGTGGGTTCGAGTCCCACCTCGGGCACAGTGTTTCCGCAGGTCAGCAGGGTTCCAGGGCCTTGGGTGTGCACAAAAACTCGTTTTCTGTGCACACGAAGCCTAGAATTTTGGGTATGGCCAGCATTTGGGAACGGAAAAAATCGGACGGATCCACGTCGTTTACGGTCCGCTGGCGGAACCCCGAGACGCGAAAGCAAGAGGGGATTACCCTAGCGACGTCGGCCGAGGCCCAGACGCTGAAGCGCCTCCTTGATGCCAACAACCAATCCTTTGAGATTGCCCAGCATGCGATGGTCGCGAACCAGACTAAAGCGCCCACCGTCTCCGCCGTGATCCAAGAGCACATCGACTTTCTGGTCCGACCTTCAGTTGGCACCGTCCACACGTATCAGACCATGCTGAAGCTGCACATCGCCGACGTCATCGGGCACATTCCCGTGGACAAGCTCGATTACCGGCACCTGACGTATTGGATCAAGGGGATGCAGACCAAGGGCCGGTCGGCCAAGACCATCAAGAACAACCATGGCCTGATCTTCTCGGCGATGGAGACGGCGGTCCGCCTCGGGTACCGGAAAGATAATCCGTGCCGAGGCGTGCAACTCCCGTCAGGCGAAAAGGCCGAGGATGAGGCCAGGTTCCTGACGCACGCTGAATTCGGCCTGATTCTGGAGGACATGGGAGAGCGGTACAAGGCGTTGACTCAATTCTTGGTCATGACGGGAACGCGGTTCGGCGAAGCGACTGCGGTGCCTCGTAGCTACCCGCCCGGGTTCCTCACTGCAGTCGTTGACCTCATCAGGTAAGTTCCCGCTACTACACCTGCAACGTCTGACACCCGGCCTACGGATGCAGTATTTCAGTCGGTGGTGCGCCGTATCGAGTCTGAGCCAAGATGCCGCAGCTAGACTGCAGGCGATCTTTGTGGACAGCCAGCACCTTCCACATATCAACGAGCTCGCGGCCTATCCGATGCAGCTAGCAATTCTTCTGCATCTCCTCCATCGACGCCAATTTCTCCCGCAGCAGCGCACAGATCTATACGCGGAGTATCTCAAGACCTTCCTCGATCGGGAGCAGACACAAGAGAAAGAACCGCTGCTTCGCCAGCAGCGCCGCGTCCTGGAAAAGACGCATGCCTACCTCGGATGGTACCTCCAGGCGAAAGCCGAAGAGGGCAAAAGCTCCGGTTCCATCACAAGGGCGGAGCTACGTGATCTGCTGCGAAGCTTCCTCAGCGGCAATCAGGAAGAACAAGCCCTGGCAGAGGAAATATATTCGGCCATCACAGACCGGGTGTTGTGCCTCGTAGAACGCAACGACGCCTTCGAGTTCGAGGTGCAGTCTCTGCGAGAATATTTTGCAGCAGTGCACCTCTTCCAGAATCTCACGCCAAAGGGGAATGGCAACTCTCGTGATGATGGGCTGAACGCACTTCTGATCCGCCCGTACTGGATGAACGTCTGTAGGTTCCTTATGGGGTTGCTTGCCCATGGAGAAATCCGCGGGCTCATGGGGAATTTCAAATCTGCCAGTAGGGTAAGCGCACCGCATCCGCTGATCCGGATCATGGCGGCCGCGACACTAAACGACCGGATCTGCGATGACCTCGATGACAGCGAGCTTCGTGAAATTATCGATTTCATCCTCGAAGGTCCAGGCGTTATCTTTGCCCACGACGGCTTTTTGGACGCTTCTGGAAGCTCGTTAGTATTTGGGCACCAAGCGGGACGTTCCCAGGCTGTGGCCCACCTCAAATCCCGTCTGAGCACGGAATCCGACCCAACGACGCGCGCCGTCATTGCATCGATGTTGCGTGCGCATGCGATTCCGGAGGACAGGCTGGGCCGATGGTGGTGGGAGAACCATGAAGATGACTCACTGTGGCTTCGGTCCGCAGCGCACCTTCACGCTCTGCACGATCTTTCGACGGAACAAACCTCCCAGCTTGAATCACTTTTGACAGCAGACAGCGACCCACAAATTTGGGCGCTGGATACTCTCGTCGAAGGAAGACACGACAGCAACGAGAAGTCCATCGTTGAGCTTGCCGTCCGTAGCCTGAACACTGGGGCTGCCGAAACCATTAAAACCCGGAGCGCTACAACGGATCTTGAAGCGCTGGGTGTTCTGGCCGCGGATGTGCTCGAAGGGCCCTACACAAAAGGCGCGCCACTGCCACCGAGAAGTATCTACGCGATGCAGTCTCAAACTGCGCAGCGCATCCAACAGCTAAGTGGCCACTTTCAACTCCCGCCCGAAGGTTCTATCCGCCCCGACGAATGGGCGCCGTACCTGGCCGATGTTGCCGAGGCTTGGGGGCAAGGTTGGATACTTCGCCGCGTGGTTTCGATGACGCCGGCACACCTTGACCTGTCCGCACTCAGGCTCCGTCTTCGAAACGAAACCCTCCTTAGCGCGGTGCACGCAGAGAGCGATTACCGTGAAAACAGATCAAACGCTCAATGGTGGAAGAGCCACTTTGCATCCACGACTGACCCAACTGAACTGATGCTCGCAACAATCGCTGCGCTGGAGATAGCCAAACCCCAGGTAATTATCGATATCGCTGGGGTACTGAACGCTGTCGTAGAAAAATTTACCGGCAAGATGTATCGGACCCTGGAACGAGCTCTGAAAAGGGACTCTACCTCCTACCGAATTCGCGTCCTTGACCTACAGGAGGCACTGCGTCTTCAAACAGTCAACCTGTCGGGGAGGGTACTTTGGCTGGTGTGGATTATCACAAACGATTCCACGCGTGACCGCATTCGCAACCACTTAGAGCCTAAGGTTCACGATGTCCTTAGTGCCGGTACCAATGAAGGCATAGTCGTGCTTTCTGCAGCGTACTCAACCAGGAAGCTTCGCCCAGAAAAGTTCAAAGACACACGGCAGGCCCTACGCGACTCTGGATGGCTGGATCCACAACAATTCACGTCAATGACACTCGGCTTAGCTAAATTGGTTCTCGCGAAGCCCCAGAGCTGGCCAGTAGATCTGGTGCAGATGGCTGTAGACAAGTTAGGTGCCAAAGCCGCCGAACAGACTTCTTCACTGGCCGATGTTGCCGCCTCCTGTTCATGGTTTCGATCCTAACTACCCGTCGCATAGCCCTCCAGAGCCTCTACTTCCGCGGCGTCGAGCAGGCCTGCGGAGTCTGCCCCGGTGGCCCGGGCCAGATCGTCCAGCGACTTGAAGTGGATCCGGGCGAGGGTGATAGCCACCAGCTCCAGGAAGGCGGTGCCGTTGCGCTGCTCGAGGTCGCCCAGATAGTCGAGCATGCGCCGTTCCAGGGCGCCGGGTCCTTCGGATTCTTCCGCGGCGAGCCGCGTCAGCGTCAGGGCCACGAGGTCCGGGTTGTCGTAGATGAGTCCCATGGGCCAACGCTACCCACCCCGCCGTCGCGGTCAAGAGCCGGTGCTAGCGCCAGCTGAAGGATTCCAGCGCGCGCAGCAGGGGAGCGGGTCCGCCTTTCACGCGGTCCACGGGGCGTGCCCCGGAAAGGTCCCTGGAGGGGGTGACCATCCAGAGCGTGAAGTAGTTGTGCGGGATCTGCAGCTCCATCGCACGTTGAAAGAGCGCAACGACGGTGGGGCGGAGCTGTCCGCCGGGGAGGAACTGGAATCCGGGGCAGAAGGTGCCCTCGTCGATGAAGACGCGGACGAGCTGCCGCGTCACCGGTTCCGGGTCTTCCATGAGCTCGGAGAGCCGTCGGTGCACCTGCTGCAGGGTCGGCAGCGTGAATTCCGTCCGGATTGCTGCCCATGTCTGATCGGTGATGGTTCGGCCGTTCACACTTCTTCGGTTGTTTCGTCGGCGTCGCTGGTGCTGTCCAGGAGCCAGCGTGTGGAGAGCGGCTTCCGGCGCAGCGTGACGGTCCGAAGGGCCGAGGTGTTGCCGAAGCGGACTTGGACCCGCCAGAATTCGATGCTGACCAGATCCCCGCTCCCGACGGCCGCGGTACGCCGGGTGTCCCACCAGGCATCCCTGCCGTACCAGTGCTGGGATTCGGTGTCGGGATCGACCAGCCAGATCCGTCCTTCGTGCCGGATGGCGAGGGGTTTGCCTGCCGCGTCGGTCCGGACCTGGAGGTCGTGGGTCTGGGTGGGGGCTTCGATGGTGGTGGTCATGGGGGTGCGTTCTTTCGTGGTGCTGTCGTGCGGGCGAAGTTGGGTTTAGGCGGCTTTGACGAGGGGGAGTTCGTCCCAGTGGGTGGTGTAGCGGGGGGAGAGCATGTCCCGTTTCATGGTCCAGTCCGGCCCGCCGCGGATGCCGCCGTGGCCCAGGCCGATGGAGCCGCGCCCGTAGCGGCGGGTGATGTCTTCCAAGAGTGCTCCGACGTGGCGTTCCTCGTGCGGGTTCTCGAACAGGGCCAGGGGTGCCTGGTTGCCGCTGGGGCGCAGGTCGGTGACCATGATCCCGGCCCTGGCGTACCGGATGCCCTCGCAGATGCGGGGCAACAGGGCGTGCGCGGCCTTGGTCAGGATCACCGGGTCCGCGGTCGGCATCGGCAGCGGCACGCGCACCGAGGGGTAGGAGGTGTCTTTCGGGTTGAAGTGTGAGGTCCCGGCGAACGCGGTAAGGACTTTGGCCTGGAGCCCGTGTTTGGCCAGCCGCGCCGAGGCCTGCTGGCCGTAGACGCTCATGACCTGCCGGATGCCGGCCGCTGTGGTGATCGGGGTGGCGAAGGAGCGGGAGAAGATGAGCTGGTCCCGGCCGATCCGTTCTTCCTCCATCGGGATGCAGGGGGTTCCCTGCAGTTCCAGGACGGTGCGCATCATGACCACGGAGAAGCGGTCCCGGATCATCACCGGATCGGCCCGGGACAGATCCAGGATGGAATGAATCCCCAGAGCGTTGAGGCGTTTGGTCAGCCGCGTGGCGACACCCCAGATCTCGATCACGGACAGGCGGCGCATCAGAGATTCCCTGTCGGCGGCGGGCACGGAGTCCCAGTGGCAGACCCCGTCGAAGCCCGGGTTGTTCTTGGCCCATTTGTTGGCCAGCTTCGCCAGGGTCTTCGTGGGCGCGATGATGACGCAGACCGGCACGCCGACGTTCCCCCGCACGGTGGCCTTCATGTCCCGGCCCAGGGCCAGGAGTTCGTCCGGGGTGCCTTTGACGCCGAGGAACGCCTCGTCGATGCTGTAGACCTCCAGCCAGGCCGAGTACCGGCCGAGCAGCTCCATGACCCGGGCGCTGATGTCCCCGTAGAGCTCGTAGTTGCTGGAGAGGGCGACGAGTCCCCATTGTTTGGCGCGCGGGGCGAGTTTGAACCACGGCTCACCCATGGCAATACCCAGGGCCTTCGCTTCCGGGGAGCGGGTGACGGCGCAGCCGTCGTTGTTCGAGAGCACGATGACGGGCCGGCCCTCCAGGGACGGGTCGAATGCCCGCTCGGCCGAGGCATAGAAGCAGTTCACATCCACATGCGCGGTCTGCGGCATATGCCGCATCACCGCCGGCTTAGACACGACCGGCCCTAGACGACATGGAGGCATCGGGTTGCGACGCCCCACACGACCAGGTCGGATAAGGACGGGACCCGGATATCGGGGTAGGCCGGGTTCTCCGCCTGCAGCACGACGCCGACTCCGGTGATCCGGAGCCGTTTGATGGTCAGTTCACCGTCCAGGACCGCAACGACCACGGACCCGTCCACCGGTTCCAGGGCCCGGTTGACGATCAGTTCGTCCCCGTCGCTGATCCCCGCGCCCTCCATCGAGTCCCCGGACACCCGCACGACATAGGTGCTCGTGACGTCCTTGATCAGGTGCTCGTTCAGGTCGATCCGGCCATCAAAGTAGTCCTGCGCGGGCGAGGGATACCCGGCCGCAACAGCGACCGGAGAGATCAGCACCGACAACAACGATGCGCCCGCATCTATCACACGGGGACCCACAACAACGCCCACAACACACCTTTTATTCGAATATATGTTCGATTAACTATAGCCGTCAGGGCCGACAAAAGACCTATCCACTGTCTTGGTTCCCGCCTCCGGCCGGACGGGTTGCACGCCAATGGGGACAGCTTTGAGCTGTGCGGAGGGCTCCACCTGTCCACAGTGGGCACAACATGGCGGGCCCTTCGCTGCGGCTCCGCTTCGGCTTTGTAGTCGGCCTTCGCGGCTCCCTGCCTCGGGATGGCCCAATGCAGCTATGGCCCACCCGGTTCACTCCGGAAGATCTGGTTGACAAGGGGAGAAAGTGCTCCTAGATTCTTAGTGTTTTGGCCACATTTCTGGGCCGGTCATGCTTCACATTCATGCTGTTGCTGTTTCAGTTGAGCGGCTCTGCCGCCAGGATGCAGGAGGCCACGATGACGAAGACACCACTGGAAGATTTCCTCAAGGACTGCGTCGCCGCAGATCCGGACGGGGACGGTCTCAGCGTGGAGGAAATGTATGGCTTGTACCTGAGCTGGTGCGGGCTCGAAGGGGTTGCACCCGTGGGTGGCAGGGCGTTCAGAGCCGGTTTACGCGCAGCCAATGTCCGCATTGAACATCGTGGACGACGGTGCCCGGGTCTGAGGATGACCGGCCCGGCAGCGTCCGATTACCTTATCCACCGCGAACTCCCGCTCGCCGAGCTGGAACCCACTTCCGGACGTCCTCAACCGACCCCACACGGTGTCCCTGAACGCGTCGCGCCGCTTCCCGTCTGCCCGTCCGGGGCAGTCCGGGGCGTCGTGCCGGCTGCCTGACGGGCTCCGGCACGGTCGTAAACGCCATCTCTGCGGGGTCGCGTTCGGTTAGATCGCCCTGTGGCAGCAGCCCGGGCTTCTTCTGCTGGTCTATGAGGAAAGCCTCCGCGCGAGTCCAGGACTCAAACGCGGAGGCTCCCGGCTCTCCAAGCTGGGGGGACTGGAGAGCCGGGACGAGTCTACTAGGGCGTGTCTACCAATGGTTGGGTTGCGAGACAACCAAGTGCTCCCTCCAGGCCAATCAGGGCTCGTTACTCACCAGTTACTTGTCCCTTGGGGACAGCTTTAGGAGTACAGGGCCCTATTGGCGAGTCGAAGGCTGGGACACCGGGCCGATCTGTCGAACGCCCCGAGCAGTACGGTTGAGTTGTGAACGCCGTTATCGATCACCTGGTCATCGCCGCCGATTCGCTGGAACAGGGCGCGGCCTGGTGCGCGGCGACGTTCGGCGTTCAGCCCTCCGGTGGTGGCAAGCACCCGCGGATGGGTACTCACAACCGCGTGATTGCCGTCAGCAGCGAGAGCTTCCCCGACTGCTACCTCGAGGTCATCGCGATCGATCCCGACGCCCCGGCGCCGGGGAGGCCGCGCTGGTTCGGGCTCGACCACCCCGAGGTGCGCGAGGCTGTGCGCGAATCCCCTCGGCTGGTGCACGCAGTGGCGCGCACGCGCAAGATCGAGATGCTGCGCAGGGACCTTGCCAACTTCGCCCTCAACCCTGGCGAGTTGCTGGCAGCGCAGCGCGAGACGCCTTACGGACTGTTGAAGTGGCGAATCACAGTCCGCGACGACGGCCGCGCTGAATGCGCGGGCGCGCTGCCCAGCTTGATCGAATGGGAGGGGCAACATCCGTGTGCCCACATGCCCCCCACTAACGCGGCGCTGCAGGGCCTGGTGCTGCGCGGCGTTCCGACCCAGGCGGTCGACGTGCTGAAGCTTCCGGCCGTTCACACGAGCCCGATCGACGCTGCGCAGAACGCACCGCTCACCGCGACACTGGAATCGCCGCGTGGCCGTGTTGTGCTCGATGCGTGGCACGTCGGAGGCTGAACAGCGCTGAAGCCGCCAGAGGGCCGGATGGGAATTCCTCCCGGTCACCGCCGGGGAGGGCGGCCCCGTTTCCTTCCGGTCTGCCATCCCGGAACGGCATCGTCCAGGAGCTTAACCTTCACAGGGTCGAGGTCGCCGCGGCGCCGTTTGTAACGCTGGGCGTGGATCCACACTCCGAGGGTGTGTTCTCGCTCTGAGTCATAGTCGTGGTGGCGTGGCCAGTCGTTGCCTTCCCGCCGGAAGGCCACGAGCTCGGCAAGACGGTCGTGCCATCTGGCTTCGTCCGCAACTTCCCTGGGGGTTCCGGTCCATTCCGGAACCCGGGCGCGTCCGTCATGGTATGCCGGGTCAAGGGTGCCTTCGGCTGCTTCGCGCCGACGATCAGAGAGCCACCGGGCCATCGAGCGTTCATCCTTGTGCTCGGAATGTTCGCGGGGGCGCCGGCCCTCGACCACGATCCAGGCGATGACCTCCTCCATGCGGGTAAGGCTCATGGGGGAGGGGCTGGTTCTGGCACCGGCGGCGGCACGGTGTTCGCCCTCAAGTCCAGGATCACGGCGGCGGGCAATGACCAGGTGGTATCCGACGACGGCGGGATGAACGCGCACGAGCTCAGCGATGCGTGTCCGGCTCAGCCCGAGCCGGTACATCAGCACCGACTCCGCGTCGGCAGCGCGCCGCAACCGCCTGTCCAGGGCCCCATCCTGCCACGGCCCTCCCCACAAGCCGGGCGTGCACCGCGCCCGTACGCACTGCTTATTCCCGGTGTCGGCGGCCGTTGCAGGGCTTTGCCGTGCCCGAACTGTTGCTTTTGCCGCCGTCGGAGCCTGCCTTGCCGGGGTGGCTCCGGTGCCGTGTTAGGTCAGGTCGGGGGGATGTCAGTCCGTGTCGTTGAGGTCGAAGTCCAGGTCGAGGTCCAGTGGCGAGTTCAGCCGTCGCCAGGTGGAGGTGACTGGTGCGGTGGTGAGCGCACGGGCGATTGGCATCCGGTCTGCGGCCACGAGCTGGTCCAGGTTCAGGTCTGTCAGGGCGGCTATGTCTCGGACGGGGACCTGGAAGGTGCGGAACGGGCCGAGCGGGGGAGTCTCGTCGATGGCGCCGGGCCGCGGGACGTCGGGCAGGTTCACGAGCTCCGGGGTTTGGTCCACGATGTAGCCGGTTGCGGCGAGGTCGCCGTGGTGGAGGAAGACGGCGACCTTGAAGTACCGCAACGGGATGTTGACACAGCGGTAGGCGGGGTCGGTGTCACTGAAGATCGGGCCTGTGAAAACAACAAGCCGCCGGCCGTTGTCGGCTGCGTTTTCCAGCAGGTAGGACTCCAGGCCGAGCCAGAGGTCCGGGCCCTGGTTGAACGTTGCCGCCCGGGGTGCGGCGTTCGTGTAGTGGAAGGTGTCCTCGTTGGCCTGGGCGGCCTCTTCCCGGGTCTCGCCCCAGACGGCTAAGGACCGGCGTACCAGGTGGCCGCGGTCGACGTCGTTGCGGGCGCATACCCGCTCGCCGGTCTGCTGGTCTTCGCGCAGCCGGGGATCGAGCCGCCACCGATTGGGCCCGAAAGCGGAAGGGGAAACCCCCGGCCCGCCTGGCGGGCAGCGCGGGTCCACAGACACTGCTTTAGGGCGTCCGCTGGCGCGGCCGGCTGTGGGGTCCAGTGCTGTCCGTCGCAGAGCTCCGGCCCGCCCTGGCCCTGTATTGTCTCCGGCGTCTTTTGGTTGCTGTCCTTGTGTTTACTACTGGGTGGGTCGGTCGACCAGGTCCGCTTTGAGGTCAAGGCTTTGGTCGCCACGTTTCACTTTGAAGCTGACTGTATCGCCGGGGTTGCGGTTGCGGAGTTCTGCCAGGAGCTTCTCGGGGGCGTTCAGCGCCACACCTTCCATGGACTCCAGCACGTCACCGGGGCGAATGCCTGCCCGTCCGGCGGGCCCTTCCTCATCCACAGCAAGAACCACGACGCCGGTGTTCGCCGCAATGCCCAGCTGGTCGGCGATCTGCTGCGTCAGTTCGCCCGGGGTCAGGCCGAGATAGGCGTGTTCGGCCGTGCCGTCGGCCAGCAGTTCCTCCGCCACCTGCACGGCAGTGGCGGCCGGGATGGCAAAGCCGAGGGAGACCGCACCGGCTGACGGCGGGATGTACGCCTCGCTGATGCCGATGATTTCGCCGCGCATGTTGATCACCGCGCCGCCGGAGTTGCCGGGGCTGATGGGGGCGTCTGTCTGGATCAGGTCCACCAAGGACAGGCTGTTGGAGGCCGAACCCGGGATGGACCGGTGCAGCCCGGAGATGATCCCGGCCGTCGCCGTGTTCTCAAAGCCCAGCGGAGACCCCAGAACCACGGCGCCCTCGCCCACCCGGGGGAGTGTGTTCTGGTAAGTGGGCTTGGGCAGGCCCTTCCGGTCCGCCTGGACCAGCGCCAGGTCGGTGACGACGTCGGTCGCCTTGACCGTCCCCTTGACCCGCTGGCCGTCAGCGAAGCCAACCTCCACCGCGGTGTTGCCCCTGACCACGTGCTCGTTGGTAAGGATGAGCCCGTCGGCAGAATAGACAACGCCGCTGCCCAGCCCGCCCTCGGTGAAGATGGTCACCACTGAGGGGGCCAGGTTCTCCACCAGTTCGGCGATGCCGCCGGGCGAGGCGCTGGATCCCTGGGTGGTAGTGGCCGACGGCGGGGTGCTGCTTCCAGTCGTATTGTCACTTGACGTTTCGCTGGGCGACGGCGGTGGCTGCGATCCGGTGCATGCCGTCAACGTGAGAGAAGCGGCGAGCAAGATGCCCCCGGCTAAGGTGCCGAGACGTGCGGGATGCGGGAATCCCCGGCTGGTGCTGATGCTCACGGACAAACCTCCTGCGGATGCTGGCTGTCCTACCACCGTAGCCCCCAGTGGGCACAACCGGGCAGAGGGTCCTTGCTGCGAGCCATGAGGAAAGCCTCCGCGCGAATCCAAGGACTCGAGCGCGGAGGCTCCGGGTTCTCCAAGCTGGGGGGACTGGAGAACCACTCCAAGGGTACGAATCGGCGTGAGGTCCTGGCCGCTGGCCTCAGGGAGGAGGGGCTTTCCGGTCACCGCCGGCGGTGGCGGCCCCTGGTCCTCCCGGTCTGCCAGCCGGGAACAGCGTCGTCCAGGAGCTTGACCTTCCCTGGGTCGAGCTCGCCGCGGCGGTTCTTGTACCGCTGGGTGTGGATCCACACCCCGAGGGTGTGTTCCCGCTCTGAATCGCAGTCCATGTGGCGGGGCCAGTTGCTGCCCACGTGTCGGAAGTCCTCGAGCTGGGCCAGGCGGTGGTGCCAGCGTGCCTCGTCCTCGGCGTCCCTGCGGTTTCCCCGCCACCCGGGCACCCGGGCCAGACCGTCCCGGTAGGCCGGGTCCAGGGTCCCTTCGGCCGCTTCGCGCCGGCGCCCGGACAGCCATCGTGCCATCGCCCGTTCGCTCTGTTGCCCGGAGCGGTCACGGGGGGAGCCGGCCTTCGGCCTTGACCCAGGCGATGAGCTCGTCCATGCGGGCGAGATCCTTGGGGGAGGGGTGAGGAACGGGCGCGGCGCCGGCGGCCACCTGGTGTTCGGCCTCGAGGCCCGGGTCCTGGCGGCGGGCGATGACCAGGTGGTATCCGACCGTGGCGGGCTCGGAGCGCACGAGGGCAGCAATGCGCTGCCGGCTCAGCCCGAGCCGGTACATCAGCACCCATTCGGCGTCAGGAGCGCGCCGCAACCGTCTGTCCATGATGGACATCCTGCCATGACGTCTCCGTGAGTCGGGCGGTCACCGGCGGGTCCACGGACAATGCCTTCGGGCGTCCGCTGGCGCGGCCGGCTGTTGGGTCCAGGGTGCGCCGTCGCAGGGCTCCGGCCCGCCCTGGCCCTGTGTATCTTCTATAGGAGCATCGGTAAACGTCTAGACCATAGGAGTTCCTGACATGAGCAAAATTTCCCCCGTCACTGGCCACTACGTCACCGTCGACGTGGATGGCCTTGAATACAAGGTTTTCTATCTCGAAAACGGCCAGGGCCAGCCCCTGGTCTGCCAGCACACCGCCGGAGCCCACAACCACCAGTGGCGCGG
>NZ_JAUSSN010000006.1 GCF_030812335.1 Pseudarthrobacter oxydans | reverse complement strand
AACTACCGCCTCACGAAGGCCATGCGCCAGTGGCTCCGGCTCCGCGACGGCCGGTGTCCCTTCCCGGGCTGCAACAACCCGTCCCTGGACAACGAAGCCGACCACCTCCTGGCCTGGGCCGACGGAGGCACCACCGGCATCACCAACCTCGGACAGCCATGCCGCAAACACCACGGCCTCAAACACGGCTCCGGATGGACCCCCTCCGGAGCCACTAAAGACAAACCACCCGGCTGG
Organism: Pseudarthrobacter oxydans; assembly: GCF_030812335.1. GTDB lineage: Bacteria > Actinomycetota > Actinomycetes > Actinomycetales > Micrococcaceae > Arthrobacter > Arthrobacter oxydans_B. The sequence goes on along the minus strand of NZ_JAUSSN010000006.1, from coordinate 323,555 downwards.
ACCTCACCCTCCGGCCGGTACTATCCCAGCGAACAGCAGGACTGGGAACCACCCGACTGGCCACCCCACCTCCTACCCACCGGCGAAGGCATAGACGAAGGCCCGCAAGCGGATCCGGGCTGGGATCCCGAACTGGACCTGCCCCCGGACCCCGGCCGGGATCCTGCCTTGGATCTGCCGCCGGATCCCTTCCCCGACTGGCACGAAGTCACGGCCGCGCTCGAAGTCCCCACGACAGGTAAGCACGATCGGGGCTGGCCTGCCCGTTCCAAAGTGTCCGGCCATAACGGCATCCAAGCCGTGTCGGTGGCCGAAACATTTGTCGCCGCGTTCTTGGCAGCTCACGAAGATGTCCGGGCCTGAGCCTGAACTCTTCTACTTATCGGGCAGTCGGCGCACCATTTCGGTGATCCAGCTGGGCGCGAACGGGGACGTGCAGCCCGGGGAAGTCGGGTAGTCCTTGAGCACCTGCAGACGCTCACCGATGTCGATGGCACGAGTGCGGTGCTCTGCGTGCTCGATCCCGATCTGAGCCAAGCAATGGTTCATTGCCCACTGCAGGCGATCCGGAGAGTCTTTCATCTCCGCCTCGATGACATCGAGCAGTCCGGCGAGGTCGAGGCCCTCGGGCTTCTTCGCCACGCGTTCGGTGGTCAGTGCCCAGCCCGCACTCGCCACCACGGGATCCGGATCGGCGGACCAGGCCAGGCGCAGTTCTTCACAGTGCGTGTTCTTCTTCACCACGTAGTTCACGAGCCAGTCGTGCACCTTGGGTACTCGCGACTCACGCAGCATGCGGTCCAACTCGTCAGGCTCGAACGCCTTCGGGCGGCAGATCAGGATCGCCAGCAGTCTCGCCGGGGTGTCATTTGTCGCCCACAGCCGGCGCGCGAGTTCCTGTTGTGTCTTCAGCCTCTTAGCCAGCGCGCGCAATTTGCTCAGATTCACACCGTGATCGTCGCCGTGTTTCTCGTTCACCTCGCGTGCCCTGGGGTCCTCGAGCTGCGCCAGCTCGGCCATCACTTCGGCCACCGTCGTCTCCGTCACTTCGGCCTCCTGTCGATTAGGTCCGAAATTCAGCCTACGACGGAAGCCGGTCCCCTGTTGTGCAGGCACGGCGGCAGGGTCCCCGCATCGGGGTTGCAAACCGGACGCCGCGAGCAAGCGACTGTTCCTATCTGACCATGCGGGCGTCGACAATCGCCGGAGCACCTGGGTCGGTCTGCTCCGCACCATCGAACTCGAACCCGTTGCGACGGTAGAACGCCACCGCCCGCAGGTTGTCCCTCGCGACCCACAACATGGCGGGACCATCCGCCGCGGTGGCATCCAGCAGCGTCTGTCCTACTCCGGTGCCATAGCGCTCTGCCGTTACGTAGAGGCTGAACAACTGACGATCGCGCGGAAGTTCCTGGCCTGCTGGTCCAAAGCTGGGGCCGAAGAACGCGAAGCCAATGACCTGCCCTCTGCACTCCGCAATCCTGATGCCCCATTCGGCGCGTGGATTCCCGAGGATGTGACTCCACATCTCGTAGCGGCTTTGGACGTGCTCTTCGGTGAAGAAGACCTCAGAGAGCAGATGAGAATACGTCTCCCGCCACGAGGTCACGTGCAATTCAGCGATCTGTGGTGCGTCGGAGAGCGCGGGCTCGCGCAGCGTGAACGGCATCACCACATCCTGCACCATATCCTGCCAGAATCCCCGGTGCGGACGGCTGATGACACCGAGGCGCCTGCTAAGGGGCGACTCCGGGTTCATAAGTTCCCGCACTCCACTCCTGTCCTTGTGGGTCCAGCACTCGTGCGCGACGAGCTCCCCACTCAGTGCTTTCGGGCTCGATCACGCTCGTTCCCCCAGCGGCCATGGCCTTGCGGTAGAAATCATCGACGTCGTCCACGAGCAGGTAGAGCCCCCGGCCGGTAGATCGACCGATCAAACCGGGTCGCTGGTACTCCGCATCATCACTTGCCACCATGAGGACAACGTCACCGAGGCGAACTTCTGCGTGGAGGACCTCGCCCCCGGCCCCGGCCTGGCGGCGGACCACGTCGAAGCCAACCCGCCGCAGCCAATCCAGTGCAGCCGGTGCATCCGGATAACTGAGGTAAGCAAAGAGTTTTGCATCCATAACGGGAGCGTATTACGGCACGCATCCCTTGAAAAGGAGAAGAACCGGAAGGCTATATTCCCGGACTCAATCACGACCGGAATCGCCGGAGTCGACGCTGGTCCCGGGCCCTTGAACCCGGAAGAGCGGTGCCAGCAGCGCGTCTTGCAGCTCGTCGCTGATGCCTTCGGGGACGTCCAAGTCGACGCCCATGGCCAGCAAGGCCCTGCTGAAGAAGTTTCGGGCGGCCGCTGCCAAGGTGATGTCGGTCGCTGAAACCGAAGTCGCGCAGTCGCTGCGCGTCGGTCTCGGTCATGGAAGCCGCATCTGTGCTTAGCTTTACTGCGTAGTCCATCATGGCCACCTCCGCCTCCGGAAGGCCCGCATCGTGGAAGTCCTTCGCGATGGCACGCAACTGCTCTTCGCCTATTATCCTGAGCGTCTTCTTCCCGTGAGCCAGCCTGCAATGACCGGATCCGATGGCCTGGGCCGCTGCCAGCGTCACCAACTCGTAGCGGCGGATGCCCAAGGATGAGCTGATGGCTTGGGTGAGGGACTCCCAGGCGAGGTAGGCCTCCGGGTTCAGGCTCATGGCCTACGTGTGGCTCGGGACGTAGCCGAGCGATCGGCGGTCGGCGTCGTAGATCTCCGCCGTCAGGCCGGTGGCCTTGGCCTCGGGCGTCATTCTCAGGATCGTCATCGGAGGCTCCTCAAATTGGCCTGCTGCGGCAAATCGTCGGCGCTGACCCTCCCGGCAATGGGGCCGCGAGTCTGACTCATTCTGGCCTTCGGCCTTGCGTTTGTAAACGACCCGCTGCAGGCCCAGCTGCCTCAGGAGTCCTAGCGTTCGAGGATATAGATGGAGGGGCGAGTTGGTCCCTCGGACACCTCACCAGCCTGCTGCCCGCAAGCCCTGTCCGTAACACCCCCCGCAGGACTACGATTTTGCCTGTTGGCCAAGCCACTTGACCAGCACAGGCCAGGGCAGGCGCAGAGTGAGGAAAACGCTGTGACCGAAGGGACGAGGCTGAGCGGACCGCACTGGCGGCGAGTGGTGGCAGCCCTCGCAACAAAGACGCCCGGACCGCCTACGCGCAAATCGTGCTGGGCGCCAAGCTCCCCGACGTGGTTGCCGAACTGAATGCCCGACGGCGGGACAAGGCAATCGCCGCCCTGCTTGAGTCCGGACTCGTCGAACGGAATGCTGCCAACGAGCTGGAGGCGTCTGAGACGATCTTCAGCGACCTGCTCACGCAGCAACCCCGGCGACAGGCCCAGACCGGGTTGGCTCGCTTCATGCGCCTGGGCAGGATCGACCGGTATCCAGCCAACACGGCGGAACGACGGGAGCTCCTGGCCTGGATTGTCAGGGAAGCCATCGAGCCGGGCGAACACCTAACCGAAAAGCAGGTAAATGAACGGCTTCTCAGTTATACCGATGATGTCGTCATCCTGCGCCGCTACATGATCGACTTTGGACTACTGGAGCGGACGCCCTCCGGCTCCTCGTACTCGCGGCACGACGAAACATAGGCTTTGAACTTCTTGTTCTCAGAGCGTCGAAACCTGTCCGAGCCGCCGACTCCGCGCAAACGGGCGCGGACGGGGAGGTCAGCGCCAATCGTCGATCACGTATGAGTCGGGGTGGCTGTAGCCGGGTTCGTTGGGCCGGTGCATGGTCACGCCCTGCAACCCGGTACGGAAACCGCGGGCGACCATGCGCTGATAGGCATCCGGGCGGCCCAGGTTCATCCCGGCGTCGAGCTGACCCAGTCCGCGCTCGGCGGCCAGTTGCTCGCAGGCGTCCAGCAGTCGTTCGAATCTGTCACCGGCCTGCCGGCCGGGGCGTACGGCGCCGAACTTGACGAGGCACACATCCGCACCGGCCTCCGAGCCGGGTCCGCAGTGACACACGGCCAGCCCGTCGAGTCCCGACTCGCCCGGCAGCAGCACGGTGTCGCCGAGTCCCTGCGCGTATGTGGCCACGATCTCGCGTTCTAGGTCGAGACCCTCATACACGGCGTCGGTCAGGGCGCGACAAGCACTGAGGTAGTCGGGTCGCTCGGCGGCGGACACTTCGGCGTACGTCACCCGGCCGGGCGCGGCGCCAAGCGCAGCGACCTGCTTGCGCATGACGGCGGTCAGGAACCGGGGCCAGAAGCCGTACCGGCGGTACAGCTCGAGGTGTTTCGGACTGTGCGAGAAGGTGAACAGGCCGAGGTGACTGTTCCCCCAGGTCTCGAAGCAGCCCATGACCGGCTCCATCAGGCTTTGGCCGACGCCGTGGTCCCACAGGTCCGGGCGCACGGTCAGCGGTCCGAAGAACCCGACGCTGCCCCAGTTGGCGGCAAAATTTGAACCGGCGAGGTCGCCGTCGACCGTTGCGGCGAAGGCGGCGTGCGGGTCGGCAGCAAAGCGGGTGCGGACGTAGTCGGCGGTCCCGAACGGGTCGGGGATCCCGAGGAACGTCCCGAACGCCTCCCTGCAGATCTCGTCAGCGCGCTCGAGGTCCGTCTCGCGCAGCGGGCGGACCGACACCGGGCCCCTGACACCGCTTCGCCCGGTTTCCTGTGCGGTCATGAGCCTCTCCCTCCACCAGCACCTTCGTTGAGCGTTCGCCCGGAAACCCAGCGTTGGCCAACGGCCGTTATTGTGGCGTTACAGCCGGCCCGTCCTGCAGGCAATTCGGCAGGTCAATGTTGCTGGCCAAAGGCCGTTGGTGGGGCAAGTGTTACGAGCTGCCAAGAGAATCGTGGCCCCTGTGCATAGAACTGCTCCCCGATAGTCAGAACTGAATTCTCAGTCCAACTTCAGGGGAGCAGTTCACTGCAAAGCCGAGGATCGTCGGTTATGCGTGCGGCGACAGCGTGTTACTTCCTGGCGATGAAGTAGGCGTTGAACGGATCCGATTCGATGTCCTTGGACTCGACGTTCGCGAAGCCGGCGTCGGCGAGCATCGACGTCGCGAGCTGTTCGCCCCATACGGTACCCAGCCCGTCGCCGTCGAGCCCGAGCGAAACGCTCATGCAGTGGAACGTCGAGATCGCATACAGGTAGCTGCCCCAAGGGAGCTCAATGTTCTCCTCCACTTTGCTGGATGCCTTAATGTCCACCATCAGGAATATCCCGTCCGGCCGGAGCGCCCGGTGGATGTTGCGCAGCACCGCCGCCGGATGCGCCTGATCGTGGATGGCGTCGAAAGCGGTCACCGCGTCGAAGCGGGCCTCGACGTCCAGGCCGGTCACGTCAACGACGTCGAAGCTGGCGTTCGCCAGTCCCAACCGATCCGCCTCGGCGCGGGCGGCACGGATGGCTCCTTCGGAGAAGTCGTAGCCGGTGAACCTGCTGGCAGGAAAGGCCTGCGCCATGAGGTTGATCGCGTGGCCGCTGCCGCAGCCGACGTCGGCGACGTCGATGCCGGCCTTCAGCCGGTCAGGCAGACCGGGTACCAGCGGCAGGATCACGTCCAGCAGGGCTGCGTCGTGCACCGCCGCGCTGGTCTGGGCCATGTTCCGGTGGAAGTGGGGGTAGTCCTCGTAGGACAGCCCGCTGCCGTGCCGGAAACGCTCGATGATCTTCTGTTCGACTTCGCCCATCATGGAAATGTGCTGCATCAGAATGGCCATGTTGTCCGGGCCCGCGGCGCTGGTCAGGACGGCAGCATGCTCGCGGGGCAGCCAGTACGTCCCGGCCGCCGGGTCGTAGTGGACCACGCGGGCGGCGGTCATTCCGCCCAGCCATTCGCGCACATAGCGCTCGTTGAGGTCGCTGGCGTCGGCGATCTGCTCGCTGGTGGCGGCAGGCAAGCAGGCCAGCGTCTCGAACAGGCCGGTCTGGTGCCCGACACTGGTCAGCAGGGCGACGGCGGCATCGTTCAGGATCCCCACGAAGCGTCCGGCAAAAGCCCTGGAGGCCTCGGCGTCGAACTCCGCCAGTGATGTTTCCAGCTCGATGGTCATTGTTGTTCCTTTCTTTGCTGCAGGCGTCTGTGCCTGATTGATTCCAGCGTAGGAATTGCCACGTGCCGCCGGCATCGGGCGAACGATGTGTTCTGTGCGGAGCCCATGGGGCGAATCATGCAGACGCCCATCCGGCAGGTGCTGCCCGGCGTCGGCTGGGGCAGCGACAATTAGCGGCGCGGCTGCAGGCCGTGTTCGTGAGCCCAGGCTGCGGCGGCCGTGCGCGAGGAGACGCCGATCTTGGCATAAATGTTCGCCAGGTGCCTGCCGACTGTCTTCTGGCTGATGAACAATGCCTCGGCGGTTTGCTTGTTGCTGGCTCCGGCGGCGGTGAACGCCAGCACGTCCGCCTCGCGCTCGGTCAGCCCGCCCGGAAGCCGGCCGCCGTCGAGCCTGCGGACATCCGGCAGGGCACCGAGTTCGCTGTAGATCGCCAGCGCGGTCGCGGAGTCCGCGGCGGCGACGCTGTTCTGTCCCAGCCCGCGGTGCGCCTGGGCGAGCAGTTCGTAGGCTCTGGCTGTGTCGTAGCGGGCGTGCAGGATCCGGTACTCGTGGACGACGGCCTGCAGCACGGGCAACGCCGCGGCATGCTGGGACTGTGCGATCAGCAGGGCGGCGCGTGCGTGCCCGGCCCAGGCGCGGAAGCCGGCGGTGTCGAACATTGTTGAGGTTTCCTCCAGCCGGGCGCAGAGCCGCTCGGCCTCATCAAAGTGTCCGAGAGCCAGGGCGATTTCGACGCCGGAGAGCAGCAGCCGTGCGCATGCCAGCCGGTCCCTCCCGGCCAAGGCGGCGCACAGGCCGGCCCACGCAGCCTCGTTCTTCCCGGCGGCATGCTGGAGCAGCGATGCCCCCGGCTGCGGTTCGGTTCCCAACTCCGATGCCCGGGCGTAAGCTCTCTCGGCGCCGCTGCTGTCCCCGCGAAGCCGGCGTATTTCGCCCAGCTGGTAGTAGGCCTCACCCGCCACCCAGTTGTTCCGGCCCACGAGCTGCGCCCCACTCTGCTCGATCGCAGGTTCCGCTGCGTCCCAGCCGCCTTCGATACTCAGCAGCTGCAGCCGGTGGATGCGGCAGATGCCGGCATACACCACGTCTCCCACGAACTGCTCGCCCCACTGCTCCGTGGCGTCAGTCCAGGCGCGCATCCGGTGCAGGTCGCCCAGCTCGTGGCACGCGTGGATCACGGTGCAGTAGATTTCTCCCGCCCATTCCGGCGGCAGCCGTCCGGCGACGACCGGGAGCATTGCCTCGTCCAGCTGGGCAAAGCCGGAGGCGGTGTTGCCGCTGCGCAGGTCTGCCAGGCCGGCGAGTACCAGACCGAAGGATGTGAGTGCGGGTACGCGCAGGCTCCGGCCCAAATCCTGCAACTTGGCCGCGGTCTCCCGTGCCGGGCCCAGGTCCGCGAGACTAAGCGAGAGGCAGGCATCGAGGTAGAGCAGATAGCCGTGCTCCGGACCTTCCGGAAGATCCTGCAATAGTCCCCGGGCACGGTTCACCCAACCGGAAGCGATGACCACATCTCCGCGGATGAACCACAGCAGCCCCAGATGCAGGGCCTTCATGGCCGCGTCGGATGCGTCGCCGTCGTCCTGGAAGCGGTGGTAAACGTCCTCGGAAAGCTCAAAGGATTCCTTGACCTGCCCGAGCCACCACGCGGCTCGGCCCAGGAGACTCAGGTCCCCCGTCGCCAGTTCCGATAATTCCCGGGCCTGGCTGAGTTGCTGGTAAGCGGCATGCCAGTCGCCGCGGGCGTACGCCGTCCGCGCCGTGGCCAGCAACCCGTCTAAGTCGTCCATCCCAGACACCACTTCAACGGTAGCGCCGCGGATAGCCGCTGGTCGAGCCATGGAGCGTCTGCAACCAAGTAATCAATGCGAGGACAGCGAGGGCGCCCCCTCGCCCCGCCGGCCGGGACTGGAAGAGCAAGACGCCCCGCTGGGATACCCGACAGGCTACCAACGCAGGTAGGGGCGCCGCCGCCGTGTGCCGACCCCGATGGTTGAACTTAGAGCAACACCAGCCCCGAAGCCGATGTATTGGCTTAGGTCAGGGTCCAGGAACGCTTTGACAGGCCGAACCAGAACCCGTCGATGGCGGTTTTGGCGTGCAGGTCGCCGGACTCGTAGGCTGCCCCGAGCGCGACATACAGCGGGGCCCAGTGTTCGCTGCGGGGGTGCGCCTCGCGGGCTGCCGGGGCCTTGTGGAGGAAGTCCAGGATGGCGTCGACGTCGCCGCGCCCCATTGCTTCCTCGGCCCAGTGATCGAATTCCCGGGAGACCGACGGCGGAGTGCTGTCGGGTCCGCCGGCGGGGTTGAACCAGCGCAGATTGTGCGTGGTGAACCCGGAACCGACGATCAGCGTTCCGCGGTCGCGCAGCGGCGCCAGCGACTTGCCCAGATCGAACAGGCCCTGCGGATCAAGGGTCGGCATGGACATTTGCACCACCGGCACATCCGCGTCCGGGAACATCTCCTTGAGCGGAACGTACGCGCCGTGGTCCAAGCCGCGGTTCTCGTCGCGTTCGACGTGGTGGCCATGGCCGGCCACGAGCTTCTCCACCTCAATGGCCAGCCCGGGGGCCTGCGGTGCGTCATAGGTGACGTCGTAGTACTTTTGGGCGAAGCCTCCGAAGTCGTAGACCAGTCCCGGGTTACGCCGGGTGGCGCTGAGCGTGACGGGGGCGTTTTCCCAGTGGGCGGACACCATAAGGATGTCCTTGGGCTTGTCAAAAGTGCCGGACCAGTCCCTAAGTTCGCGGGTCCAGGTGGCATCGTCAGCCAGCGGCGGCGCACCATGGCTGAGGAAGAGAACCGGAGGGCGGTCGAGTGTCGAAGTCATGACATCATTCTACTCGGCTTTACTTGAAGGTTCAAGCTTCTTCTTCGAGGCAACAGGAGCCGAAAAATCCTGCTGTGCGCAAATGCCCCGAACGAAACGAACCCGCGCGCGTATGTGTGAGGGGTCGTTTCGGTTTTCAAACGGCTCACAGGTAGGACTGGGAACAGGCCGAGGGTCGAGGTCCGTCGAGTGTCTGTGGAGACCGGTAGCCTCATGATCATGACTGAAAGCCCGCAACTGGTGAACCGAGCACGCGATTGGATCGCAAGAGCACGTTCATTTCACTACCGACAGCTCACCCGGCACCGCAGGGTGCGACGCCTCGGACGCATGAGATTCACCACGGGGCAGGCCGTAACCAACGCGACCGCCTTCTTTGTTGCCGGGTCGACGAACTCGGCAGGCCTTCCAGACTGGACCCTCTGGGGTGTTTTGCTCGGGGGCTTCCTGGGAGGCAAGTACGTGTTTCCCGTCCCGGACAGCAGCATCGCCAGTCGCAGAGGTCCTGCCGACGTCGTCAATAAAAGCGCTGCTGAGCTCGACAGGATGACACCGGACGAAATCCGGGCGTACGAAAACAACATGGTTCTAAAGCACCGGATCAAGGGCCCACCGGGGCTGGGCGCCGCACAGGCGCTGCAACGCCAGCGCGACGCGATCCGGACAGCCGAAGAGGCCGCTGGCATAGCCGCTGGAAGGTTAACCGGGCTGTCGCTGGTTGACGCGCAAGCCTTTGGCGCCGTTGCAGCACAGCATGAGCATCTGGAGAGCCGGTGGCTGGCCTATGAGGTTGACCCGCACCTGCAGTTCGACTTTCCGGCGATGTCCGATACGGCTTTCCCTGCTACCGCGGCCATGATCAGGGCGAGGCGGAACGCCGAGCAGGCAAAGTCACAAGGCAACCCGGCGAACTACCGGTCCGCCGTAGGGGCATTCGGTGCGGCGCTGACGGCAGCCGAGACCGCCGCCGGAGTGCCCCGGACGTAGGCCACCGGACTACCGGACGCGGGAGTCCATGGACCTCCCGGGCGCGGCAGCCGGTGAAACTGCTGGCCGGGCAAGCCTGGACCATGAAACGGATCGCGTGGCCGAACGGCTCGTGGATATTAGTGCTCTGTCCCGGTGTCGGCGCGTGGTTTGCGGACAGGATCCACGATGCCGTCCAGTGACCCGGCATGCGAGGATCGGGGGTATGGAAAACACCCCCGAGGTCCTGCGTTATGCGGCCTTTGCCTCGACGCCGGACGGCGGCAATCCCGCCGGGCTGGTCCTGGATGCCCGCCATCTGGATGAAGCCGGGATGCTGGCGGTGGCGGCCGCCGTCGGGTATGCCGAAACGGCCTTCGTGACGGAGCAGGGCGGCAACGGCGACCCGCGTCGGAGCCAGGTACGGTACTTCTCGCCGATCGCCGAGGTGCCATTCTGTGGCCATGCGACGATTGCGCTGGCCGTTGCGCTGAGCACCCGCGACGGGGCTGGGTCCTTCACGTTCGACACCCCTGTCGGCCCGGTCGTGATCGAGACAGCGGGCGAAGGCACCGACATCACCGCATCGTTCACCGCCGTTGAGCCACAGGTGGCCGAATTCGACGACGCCGTCCTGGCTGAACTCCTCGGTTTGCTCGGCGTCGGGGTGGACGATCTCGATCCGGCCTATCCGCCGCGGATCTCGTATTCGGGCAACTGGCATCCGGTGCTGGTCTTCGTCGACCCTACCCTCTTCGATTCCTTTGGCTTCGATCCGGTGGCAATGCGCCGCATCATGGACGTGCAGGGCTGGGCCGCAACCGTGACGATCCTGCACCGCATGGCCGACGGCGACTTCGAAGCCCGGAATCTGTTCCCGGTGGGCGCCATCACCGAGGACCCTGCAACTGGGGCCGCCGCGGCTGCAGTCGGCGCCTACCTGCGCATCCTGGGCTTGGTCGAGCCTCCGTCGAGAGTGCTGATCCACCAGGGACGGCACGTCGGCCGGCCGGGCCTGCTCACAGTGGACATTCCCCCTGACGGCGGAGCAGTCGTCAGCGGCACGGCCGTCCGGATCCCGAGCAAGGAAAAAACGCTGTGACCGGAGGGACAAGGCTGAGCGGACCGAACTGGCGGCGAGTGGTGGCAGCCCTTGCCAACAAGGACGCGCGGACCGCCTACGCACAAATCGTCCTGGGCGCCAGGGTCCCCGAAGTGGCTGCGGGGCTGAATGCCCGACGGCGAGACAGGGCCATCGCCGCCCTGCTTGAGTCCGGGCTCGTCGAACGGAATGCTGCCGACGAACTGGAGGCGTCTGAGGCGATCTTCAGCGACCTGCTCACGCAGCAACCCCGGCGACAGGCGCAGACCGGGGTGGGCCGCTTCATGCGCTTGGGCAGGATCGAGCGGTATCCGGCCAACATGGCGGAGCGGCGGGAACTGCTCGCCTGGATTGTCAGCGAAGCCATCGAGCCTGGCGAACACCTAACGGAAAAGCAGGTAAATGAACGGCTCCTCAGTTACACCGATGACGTCGCAATGCTGCGCCGTTACTTGATCGACTTCAAACTGTTGGAACGGACGCCCTCCGGCTCCTCCTACTCACGGCACGACGAGACATAGGCTTGGAAGCGAGGCTCGGCCCCGTCGGCCTTGACCAGCGACGACATCCCGAAGTCCCTGGATCATCGATCCTTCTCCACCTCCCCCGGCGGCCGCGGGAGCTTGAACCCTGACGCTCGTTGTGCCGGTGAGAAGCATCTCAAATGATTACGGCCCCAGTGAAGAACCAGCCGCAGGCAGGTAACGTTATCTATTCGTAACATTCCCTGACTGAAATGCGTTGTGAATATGCCTGCAGACCCCACTATCGAAGACAAGCCCAAACAGCTCCTAGGACTCAGTGGCACCCAGACTATTGGCTCGGCTCTGGCCGCGGTGACCTCTGCCTTGGTGGGGTCCTTTCTTGGCGTTGCCGGGACGCTTATCGGCGCCGCGCTTGGCTCGATCGTTGCCACGGTCGGCGCCGCTCTCTATGCCCGAACACTCAGTTCGGCCGCCACCGTAGCGTTGAAGAAGATCCCCCAACGACGCACGGGCGGAATTCCCGCTGACGACGGCGGCACGCTCGCCGCCAGCGCGTCGGCCGAGAGCGACGAACCTCGAGCCAAACGAGTGAGGAGCAACTTCACTCCCAAGACTTGGATCAGGGTCGGGGCGGTCAGTGCTGCCGCATTCGTGGTCGCGATGGTCGGTGTGACCGCTGTCGAATTCGGAACCAATCAGCCCATCTCCAGCCTTGTCTCGTCGACGTCGAGCATCGACGGCGGTTCGACCGGGCACACGACGACGCTGGGCAAAGCATTGACCGGCAATCCGATGGTCCCGGAAGAGACCGACGAATCGGCGGAGAACCTGGAGGAAGTGCCTGGGCAGGTCGAGGAAGGCGCTGTCAAACAAGATGGCCTGACCACGGACGGTAGCCCCAGTCGCGGGGACAGCGGATCGACCGGAACTGAAGACCCGGCAACCGACGAATCAAGCGACACCACGCCGGCGGACCTCGCGCCCGAGACCGAACAGACCCCGGAACCGGAGCTGCCCTCGGATTCGGGACCGGCCGAGCAGACCGCACCGTGATGGCGAAGATACCGACGCCGGCCCGATAGGAAGCCCGTCTTGCTGGGCACTGCTCGAAAGGCGCTACCGACCCTGACGCAGCCGAGGCTGCCGCCGGCGTCCCCCGGAAGTAGGCCGCGACAGCTGCCGCCAGAGAGGTTTGGCCTCGGACATGCTGCCCCCAGCCGTTATCGCGCGCCTCAGCAACTCAACACCGGGCGGCCACCTCCCGATCGATATAGGCTGGACGGGACGCCGGCCCCGCCCGGGCCAGCCCGCCGGCCTCTCTGGCCGGCCGGAAACGGACGGAAGTGCATCATCGCCATGAACGAACCCGACTGGGTCCAACACGCCGTCTGGTGGCACGTCTATCCCCTCGGCTTCGTCGGCGCGGAGAAGACCGGGACTACGGAACCGGCCGCCGAGCACCGCCTGCTGGACCTTGTCCCGTGGCTCGACTACGCGGTAGAGCTCGGGGCGTCGGGGCTCGCCCTTGGCCCCATCTTCGAATCGGAGACGCACGGCTACGACACCACGGATTACTTTCGGATCGATCCCCGGCTCGGATCCGAGCAGGACTTCGACACCCTGGTGGCCGAGGCACACCGCCGCGGGTTGCGAGTACTCCTCGACGGCGTCTTCAACCACACAGGGCGTTCCTTCGCGCCGTTCCAGGAGGTCCTTGCCCGCGGGCGGGCGGCGGACACCGCCTCTTGGTTCTCGCTGGAGTGGCCCAACGGCGCCGCGGCCGGCGTCGAACCGACGTATCGCGACTTCGAGGGCCACCACCACCTCGTGGCGCTCAACCATGAGGAGCCGGCGGTTGCCGACTTCGTGGTGGACGTCATGGAGCACTGGCTGCGCCGTGGTGCGGACGGTTGGCGGCTCGACGCCGCCTATGCCGTGCCGTCGTCGTTCTGGGCCGAAGTCACAGCGCGCGTCCGGTCATCCCATCCGGACGCGTACTTTGTGGGCGAATACATCCACGGCGACTACGCAGCGGAGGTCCGGTCCGGCGGACTCGATTCCGCCACGCAATACGAGCTCTGGAAGGCTGTCTGGAGTTCCCTCAACGACGCGAACTTCTACGAACTCGCAGCCGCCTTCGAACGACACAACGCACTCCTGGCCTCCTACGCACCGCTCACCTTCATCGGTAACCACGACGTCACGCGCATCGCGAGCAAGCTCACCGACGCCGCGCTCCTGCCGCACGCCGTCGTCGTCCTGCTCACAGTCGGCGGAACGCCGTCCATCTACTACGGCGACGAGCAGGGCTACCGGGGCATCAAGGAGGACAGGGCAGGGGGCGACGACGACGTCAGGCCGCTCTTCCCGTCCGCCCCGGACCAGCTCTCGGCGCTGGGAGAACCCATCTTCGCCGTGCACCGGGAGCTCATCGGGGTGCGGAGACGGAACCCGTGGCTGCACCGAGCAACCACGGAAATCCTCCAGCTCGCAAACGAGGTGCTGGCATACCGCGTCGCGCTGGACGGTGATGCACTCGTGGTCACTCTGAACCTCTCGCATGAGACCCAGCGGATCAGCTCGGCGGGCGCCACGTCGGTGCTCGCCGGTCAGGCGGCACTCGACGTCGGCGCGAACGCTGTTGTGGTCCCGCCGCGGGGGTGGGCTGTCCTCGGGTAAGGCTGCGACGACGACAGACACACTCGACTACATGATCCTATTTAGTCGATCACCAGCGCGATTGGACGAATGTCGACGTCGGGTCCCGGGCGAAAGGACTCGCCCGGGTGCACGGGAGTGATTCTCAGAAAACGAAGCCCCCCGCATGTTGGATTCAACATGTGGGGTTTCTTTCGTTGACTGCCGAGGACAAGGTTGGTGCCAGTCAGCAAGGACTGTAGATGGACAGGCTACTCCGTCCTGAGAACCGTTGCTCTGCCTATCATTTCCCCGGCGGCGCTGGCCCAGTGCCGGTTCCTCACGCGGTTGCGCGGCGGATCGATGCATGATTGGCGGTATGGGGAAATTAATTTCGGGGCGGACCGCATTCGCCGCCGCCGTCATCGGAACAGTCGGGGTCTATCTCGGGGTCCGGCTCTGGTGGGACGCCTTCTGCCTTCTCGGTTGCACGCTCGTGGAGCAGAACGCCGGGGACGACGCGCTGCTCCTGCTAGCCGTCTCGTTCCTACTGGTGATCGGGGCGTCCGTCGTTGCCCTCAAAGCGGTCCGCCGGCGGGTGGACCGGCGCTGGGCGGTCGCTGCCCTCTGGGTGGCCGGGGTACCTCTGGCCTTCGGTCTGGTTGTCGTCCCGTTGTTCGTCGTGGTCCTAGGATCCTGAGTCCCCGCGCTCCGGGGCCGGCACTGATGGAGGCCTATTTCTTCGAATGCTTGACGGCTTCCAGACTGTGGACGCACGGTTGCCTGTGGCTACCCGGCTTTCAGGCCCGAAGTTCACCGAGGAAGACGGCCCGGGCGTCCAGGCCGACCGCTTCGAGGATCGCACGGGCCAGGGCCGGCGAGTGTTCGGCCCGGTATTCGCCTGCCGCACTGCGGAGTCTCCAGGAAATAAGCAGCCCACAGTTTACGGAAACGACCCGGCCTGTTTTCGCCGAAAGCCTAAGACCTGTCAGCTTCAATGGCCAGCCCATTTGCGGGTCCCGCAAATGGGCTGGCGATCACCACTAGACAGACGACGGGACTGGGGGTGTAGATGGACAGGCTACTAGGTCCTGAGGACCGTTCCCCCTGTCCACTAATTTCACGGTGGCATTGGCCTGGTCCCGTCTCCCCGTGGACGAGCAAGATGGTCCTTTCCTACACCCGAAGGGATGACCCTAAGGTCAGTCCAGGCAGGGCTCGTGGGAATTGTCCACTTGCCGCCGGCAATTCGCTGCAGCGCGCACGAAGTTTGCTGAGCAGGCTTCGGCGCCTTAGAACCGTGTGTTACTGGGCGATGTCCAAGATCAGCGGCATGTGGTCGCTATGCGTCAACCAATCTTTCTAAATCCAATCGGAAGCAGATTAAGCCGATAGACCCGCCACCGAAAGCCGGAAATGCTGCCGATTGCGGTTGAGGCAATTTCAGGAACTGAACGATTTCGCATGCCATTTGGGTATGCCGTGGGGGCTTCCTTGGACCGTCCCGGTTGGGCAGGCTCTGTGAGAAGCACCTTCCTGCTTCTGACGCGAACCAGGGAACGCGTGGGGAACGGTCCCCGCCTACGGTTAAAGGAGAATTTCTGGAAGGAGGTGAGACCAATGGCAGACCACTATGCCTCGGGAACTTGGCAGGTGACCGAAGGCCGCGATCAGGAGTTCATAAACCGGTGGACGGAGTTCCTGCAGTGGTCCCGGGCGAACTACCCGTCGATCGTCGTGGCGAACCTCATTCGTGACCGACGTGTCCCTGGTCATTACGTTTCGTTCGCGGAATGGACCGATGAGGCGTCCCGGGACGCGTGGAAGCAGAACCCGGAGTTCGCGACCCACTTCGATGCCTGCGTTGCGCTGTGCGAGCACATGAGCGGTGCCGACTTCGACCGGGTGGCGACCGTATAACGGTTCCGAGTTCTCGCTGAGTTACTCCGCGGTACCCATGTGGCGGCCGGTTGGGTCGGCGATCAGGTCACCCGCCGCGCGGCAGCGAGCGTCCGTACCGCGCCGAGTTGCTCGAATACAGTGGCCGCGTCGTCCAGCAGGTATCTGTCCGCCGGGCCGCCCGCGCCGGTGGATGCGGCCTGCAGCCTGCAGCGGGCGGACCAGAACGGCTGATGGGCGCTTTCGTAGAGGCGCGCTGCGGATAGGAATCGTTCGCGTGCCCCGCCCGCGTCCGCGTCGGTCAGCGCCAGCGAACCGCGGGCGGACTCAGCCATGGCGGTCCAGGCCGAGCTTTGGAAGGATTGTGCAACCCGCTCGGCCGCCTGAGCGAACACGGCTGCTCCCGCCCTGTTGCCCAGCGCAGCGAACGCTTCGGCCGCCGTCGGATACAGCAGTGCGGTGCAGCTCGGACATTCGCCGTAGCGCGCCGCGGTCGCCGCCGCGGACCGGACTATGCGGACGGCCTCGGCCGGCTCGCCCTGCTCCAGCGCGTCCAGCGCCGCGGTTGCATACAGCCGACCCCAGGCATGCCGGGCCAGGGGCGACACCACTGCGATCGCCATCCCGTGACGGAGGCACGCCGCCGCCGCCGTGCTGTCGCCTCGCATTACCGCGAGCTCGGCAAGCCGCTGCCAGGGCAGCGCGCCGGCGCGGGCGTCGAGCTCAGCGTACAGTTCCGTGCTGCGCTCCAGGCATCCGGCGGCTTCATCCCAGCGTCCCCGCAGCAGCAGCGATTCCCCGAGCAGGCACCAGGCGAATGCCTGGGCGTGGCGCGCACCTCGGTCGATCGCCAGCGTAAGTGTGCCGCGGGCATAGTCTTCGACCGTCTCGCACAACCCGTCGCCGTACAGGTGGTATTCACCGATGCAGCAATGGAATTCGAAGATCCTTCCCAGCCGCGGATCGTCGTCGCCCGCATCTCCGAGCCGCCCGATCTCGGCCTGAAGACCGAGCCGCCAGGCTCCGCGGATATGGCAGATGATGGCGAGTGTTTCCTGCACCGCGGCGACGTCCTCGCCGGTTCCATAGGCCTCGGCCGCCGCCAGGCTGGCTTCCGCTGCGCTTTGCGCCTCGTCGAAGCGACCCACGGCCCACAGCCAGTTCGCGCGCGCCTCCAGAACTCGGGCCTTCTCGGCATCGTCCTTCGTGCCCGTGATCAGTCCTTCGGCGGTCTGTATGTGCCGCTCCGCAGCAGCAGCGTCCTGCGTCATAAGGTAGGCTTTCGCGGCCTTGCGGTGCAGCCGCGCCGAGCGGAGATCGGCGCCGGAACCGCGCAGGCGCGCAATCGCCGCAGCGAACGCTTCGGCCGCGCCCTGAAAATCACCCGACACCAACCGCAGGCCACCGATCTGCTCCAAAAGCTCGCCGGCCAGCTCAGGCTCCGCCGGCCGGCCTGATCTGATCTGCTCGAACAACCGTTCCGTGGCAGGGTCGGGCTCGATGCCTAGTTCTAGGTTCAGAGCTGCACGCAGGCGCTCGTGCTCCTGCAGCGCATCGTGTCGCCGGCCCGCCAGGGAGTACACGCGCATCAAAGCGACGCCGGCCTCCTCATGGACGGGATCAGCTGCGATGACCCGGCGGAGCGCCGATACGGCGCCGTCGAAGTTCGCACGGGCCTCCAACAACCGTGCCTGCTCGACCAGCAACGCGAGAAGATCCGACCGGAGCGACGCTTCCTTCGTGATAGCCCAATCCTCATAGCGGTCTTCCGGCAGCAGATCCCCGTCATACAGTTCTATCGCCGCCGAATACGCGGCCGGGTCGCCGGTCCGGCGCGCCGTCAAAACTGCAGCCTCGAACGCGTCAACATCAACCCACGTTGACTCGCGGTCCAGCCGCAGCTGCTCACCCGAGATGAGGTACCGGTCCAAGACCGACAGGCTCGGATCCAGGACCCGCCGCGCCTCGTGGACCACCTTGCGAAGCTGACCCCCTGCCGCAGCCGGGTCCAACCCGGGCCACAAATAGTCCAGCACCTGATCCCGCTGCAACCGGTGACCGGGCGCCAACGCCAGAAGCTTGACCACAGCCTTCGACTTACGCAGACGCCACTCACCGTCCGTGATGAACCGCCCACCCACCGACACCCGGAAGCCGCCCAGCAACCGGATTCGAACCACGCCCTCGACGTCACCAGTCATTCTTCTAGATTCCCACCGCAATGCTGTCAACGACAGTGCCCGGAACTGGCGAACCGAGCACGCGATTGGATTGCAAATGCCCGTTCATTTCACTGCCAGCAGCTCACCTCGCACCGCAGGGTGGGGCGCCTCGGAAAGACCCGACTGACATTCACCACAGGCCAGGCCATACCAACTTGAGCGCCTTCTTTGTGCTCGGGTCGACAGGCTCAGCAGGCTTACCGGATTGGGCTGTCTTGGTTGGTTTGCTCGGTGGCTTCCTGGGAGAAGGCAATACGGCGAACTACCAGTCCGCCGTGGCCGCTTCGGCGAGACGATGACGGTAGCCGAGGCCGTCGCGGGAGTGCCCAAGAACTAGGCCACCGGACTACCAATTCGCATCTATTCGCTCACCCGGCGCATTGAAGACAATTTCGCCGTCGGGTCCAGGCCGAAAAGGCTGGGCCCAGACGCATGCGAATGTTTTTCAGGGAACGACGAAGGCCCAGCACGTTGGATTCAACGCGCGGGGCCTTTTCGTTGACAGCCGAGGATCATGTTGTGGCAATCAGCAGGGATGGATCATCAACGACGAAGAACAGGACGAGGCGGACGGGACGGGGGGAGGAGGAGAGGAGGATGTGAGATGTCGATCTACTTGGAAGAACTTCCACCAAAGAATCAGCTGGAACCCGCAAGTGATTGTCCGACGAACCAGCTCATAGTGGCCCCAGTTGTTGGAAGTTTGTCGACCGATCCCCTGGCCGAACAGTGGCTGCTGGAGTCGAGCACTGACAACTGACTCCGGCCTGCGTAGCGTGCGGCCGTGGGACTCATCTGCGGCGGTCCGGCCCTCGCCGCGCTGACACTGACCTGGATCGCGGCAAGGTGCCTTCGGTTCGTCTGAGCCCGGCGTTGGCGTGCAGACTCGGTGTTGAATTCGAGCATCATGGCCAGCACGGCACCATACGGGACAAGGAACCCCGGTACACGGCCACATCGGCGAGGACGTTGATGGCAGCGAACGCCATCGACTGTGGCGGGACGCGCAGGTCCCGAACATGGTGCCGGCTACTGGCTCATGTCGGACCCTTCCCACCGCCGCCCGCACGTGCGGACGATCATGAAAGACCATACGGAGGGCCACCGACAATCTCGTCGAATCTGATGATTGGAATGATCAGGCGTACGGGAGAAGCTGAGATGTATCATTTCCAGATGGACGGGGAATACTTTCTAGGCGCCGATCATGGCCGGCTCGTCGACCTCGGTGGCTTGGGCGTTCGATTCAAAATTTACAGCGAGCAGACCGGCGGTAATTTCGCGGTCGTGGAGCACCCCATTGAGCCGGGTGTCATCGTTGAACCCCACACGCACCAGCACGAGGACGAACTCTCCTATGTGGTCAGCGGCACTATTTGGGCCCGGGTTGGTGACAAGGAGATTCGGGCGCCAGCAGGCACTTACGTATGGAAACCCCGTCAGGTCATGCACACGTTCTGGAACCCAGGCCCGGAGCCCGCGCTCATCGTGGAGACCATCTCGCCCGGCGGTTTCGAGCGGCTCTTCGAACAGGTCGCTGCATTGCTTGAGGATCAGGAGCCTGGTCCGTCCACCGAACAAGATGTGATCAAGCTCTGTAATCAGTACGGTCTGGCCCTGGACCGTACGTGGCTGCCCGAATTGCAGGCACGCTTCGGGCCGATGCGAATGGTGTAGCTGGCGTCAGCCGCCACCGGTTAGCAGAACGCCGGACAGAAACCAAGGGCTCCTGATGGCCATGAATAGGCACCGAGAAGTCCTCTGGGCTGCTACGTTGTTCCCAGCTGGGGGGCATTGGGTACTCCCTGCACTCTCGAAGGGGACTCACATGAGCACTGAATATCCACACCCAGGCTACCCAGCCGTTGCCGCGGAGGCTGGCGACGCGAAGCGCACCCGTAACGGACGGACAGGCATCGGAATCGGGCTGCTTGTAGCGGGTGCACTTGACGTGGTTGGCATGGTCTGGTTGTACTCGCAGTACGGCTCTCTCATCGACGCCCTCAGCGAGAGCGAGAGGGGCGAAGTAGTCGTAGGCGACGCCCTCAATGTTCTTTTCATTCTCGCCCTGCTCGGAAGTGGGATTTGGAACATCGCAGCACGACGTAGCAGATCTTTGGCTCCGCCTATTGCGGCGCTGGCTTTGTCCGGCGTCGGCCTTGCATTTGCCGTCATGAACGTCCTGGAAGCCCTGAATACGACGGGAACGACGCCAGGATTGTTCGTGCTATTTCTCAACTTAGGCATCCTCGTGCAGGCAGTCGGGCTCATCCGCGGACGTTGATCACCCTCGGGCAAGGTCCTGGGCCGGCGCCACATTCGAGCTTGGTGCAGGGCTTCAGAGCCTCGCTCGAACGGCACTTCGCTTGTCTCGGTCCAGGAGGCTTTCAATGATGACTAGGGCCGCTGCTGCGACACAAACCAGTGCCAGAGCTGCCAGCGGGGGTATCCGCGCTGCTATAGGAACGAGGGCAAAAAGGAAGGCGGCACCGCCGAGCCGCCACTTCTTCCAGTCACCACCCACGCGCCGCCAGAACGTGGCGCTCCCCAGCAGGTAGAGGGCCGCTCCACCAAAGAGCGAGAAGGCTCCCAGGGCGCCAAAGTCATCCGTCTCGTAGACGTGTGCCAGGACATCCTCCACCCCAAATGCAGACAGGACGATCCCGGCGACGAGGGGGAGGTGCAAGTAGGTGTAGGCGTCGACGGCTGCCGAGGCGCGTTCCCTCCCCCGCAAGACGGCAAAGCGGTGCTCAGCCGCGATGGCGGTGACGTCGAAGTGCAGCCACCATAGGCAGATGGACAGGGCGACGCCAAAGACTGCGCCGACGAGGATCGGGATGCTGACCGGTTCCCGCGAGGCGCCGACACCGATCGCGACGATTGATTCGCCAAGCGCCAGGATGACGACGAGGCCGTACCGCTCAGTCCAATGGGCCGCGGAATGGATCCGCCAGTTGCCGCGGGTGGACGTGAGGTAAGTGATGCCTGCGTCCACGGTAATTCCAGCCAGCCAGAACCAGGTCTGCGCTGCCCCTCCCACCAGGGCGCCGGCCACGATAAGTGCCGAGCCGAGTACCATTCCGCCCGCAGTTTTTGCGACCTGGCGGCGCAGGGGCTGATCATCCCCCGCCGCATAGGCGTAGAGCGTCACATGCAGCACGCGGACGACGACGTAGGACAGTGCCAGCACAAGAGGGCCGCTGAGCCCACCCTCCAGGTCCTGGAAAGCCTCGGGTATGGCGAGTGAGGCGATGAACATGGCTACCATGACAGCGGCCAGCCCGAATCGCATGAGGCCCTCGTCAACGTGCGTCTGGTTAGAGAGCCAAGCGAAGCACACCCAGGACCACCAGAGCAGCGTGAGGATGATCATGCCCTGCAGCACGCCAAAAAAGGAGTGCTCGTGCGCCATGAAACTCGAAACCTGCGTGAAGGCGAAGACGAAGACCAAGTCAAAGAAGAGCTCGAACGTGGTCACACGATGGGACTCGTCGGAGACTCGGGCTGCAGGGAGTGTTTTTCTCATGCGGGGCATGGCAACAAGAATAAATGTCTACGCGACACAACCAACATCATTCCCGTTTCATTTCGGGAGTCACAAAGGTTCAAGTTCCCGCCGTTTGGGTCTTGCGCTGACTTGGGTGGTTGTCTGCTCTTAATGGCCGTTCAGCCTTCAGCGCTCTTCGGTCTCAACGGGCTGGACGGCAAGCCGGCGTGGTTAGCGGTGTCGGTGCAGGCTTCCTCTCGGTGGGGTTGGAGCTGCGGCGGTCCCGCCTGAGCGGCTCCACGGCTGTCCGGTCACGGTGAGGTGGATGACGCGGCCGATGGTCACTGC
Source organism: Pseudarthrobacter oxydans (assembly GCF_030812335.1). Lineage (GTDB taxonomy): Bacteria > Actinomycetota > Actinomycetes > Actinomycetales > Micrococcaceae > Arthrobacter > Arthrobacter oxydans_B. Next base: position 301,506 of record NZ_JAUSSN010000006.1, on the reverse strand, counting down.
GACGAGGAGAACGGCCATCAGCACGAACAGCCACCCGATGTACGAGAAGGCGAGCCCGAGGACTGTTAGGGCCCGCCCAGGAAGGAACAGACAGTCCGGAAGTACTTGACCCTTTTTTGCCCTGCGTTGAACATCGATCGCATATTTGAACGCTTCCAGCCGGGGCGACGACCTCACGGCGGTCTTCCGCACCGGCGGGAGAGGATCCGACAATGCCTGCCGGACGGTTTCCCTGCCGCTCTGATACCGCTTTGCCAGCCCACGGATGGACAAACCCTCAACGCGGGCGGCTCAGCGGATCTTGGCAAACAGCTCCATGCGCACCCTCATCCGGACATCCCAATGCAACACTGCCGGGGTGCGCATCAGCCCTATCCCTCTCCGGCGCTCCTGAAAGTCCCCCGGTTGCGTCCGGGTCATACCTGAGCTGCCGGGCATACGCTGAGGTGATTGGGGCTTTACGAAAGGATGAACCAATGACCGGCAGCAGCGAAGACAGCTTCAACGGCTTTATAGTTCCGAACCCGTCAAAGTTCAGCGAGGACCTCCCGGGCGACATAGGCGACGAAGCGAACGAGATCCGCTTCAGCGAAGAGGAAGCCCTGATCGAGGAACAAGCCCACGGCATCTTTCCGGATACTTACAGCGTCCCCGGAATGCCCAATATGTCCGAGGCGATCGGGAACATCGACCTGCCCCCGGAGGACCTCGGCGCAACACCAGACAGCGACGCCAGCGACGACCCCCTGCACGGCGGTGCCGAGCAGTAGCGCCTCCACCGCAGCCCATTGATAGGACCGGGCCAGACCGGAATGGCTGCTCGCGCTGGGAGGGCGCTAGGTGGCGTCAAGTCACGTGGGCGTCAATGGGATGCCGCGAATCCACGCGCTCGTCTTGGGGGAAGAGCCCGGCCAGGATCCGATCGGATTCCGCCTGTGCCGCGGCGTCGAAGGCTCCGCCTGTGATCAGCAATTCGCTAGCTCCGGAGGTCGCGATCAGGCGTTGGACTTGGGTCCGCACCTCGGAGGCCGTGCCGTAGAGCGATGTGGACAGGCTCCTTTCGACCGCTTCCTTTTCCCGGAGAGTCAGCCCGGCCCACTCGGTCGGACCCACGGGCGCCAAGGCAGCGAATTCGCCGGTGGTCCTGGAGCGGGCCAGCGCGACGGCTTCGGGCAGAAGCAGTTCCCTCGCCGCCTGGCGCGTGGCGGCCACTGCTACGTTGGCGGAAACAAGGATGAACGGCCGCTCGAACCAGCGTGATGGACGGAACTGTGAGCGATACCTTTCCAGCGCCGGGAGGGTGCCGTTCTGATCTGTCCGGAACACGGCTGGCCCGCCCAGCACCACTGCCAGGCCGGCACGGGCTGCAATATCGATTCCCGAACCGGTGGCCAGCACGAATACCGGTGTAGCTGAATCGTTCCGCGGCCGGGCAGTGATGGGCGCGGCTCCGGACAGGTAAGCAAGCAGTTGGGCCAGCTGGTCTTCAAACCGCTCCGCGTCCTGTTTCCCGGCGCGCAGCGCATTCCGGACTGCCGGGGTGAAACCCACAGACCGGCCAACGCCCAAGTCAATCCGTGCGGGATGCAGAGCCTCCAGCGTGGTCGCCTGTTCGGCCACCACGAGTGGTTGGTGGTTGGGAAGCATGATGCCTCCTGAACCGACCCGGATGGAGTGCGTCCGGGCAGCAACGGCGGCCATCAGCACGGCCGGAACGGAACCGGCTATGCCTGGCACCGCGTGGTGCTCTGCGACCCAGAAGCGGTGGTAACCCCATTCCTCGGCCCGCTGGGCCCGTTCCAGCACCCGGTTCAGGGCGTCCGCAGCAGGAAACCCGTCCCGGGCGTTGGCACGGTCGAGAATGGAAATCCGGGGCAGGGGAAGGGCCATACTGCTGGAACCACTCCGGGCGCGGAAGAATTCCGCTCCGGAATGCGGGTACGGAGTCCGGGTCCGACACTGTGCGCGGACGGCCGAGGGCCGCTTCCCGGGGCTCAGGCGTTCTGCCAGTGGATCTTGATGGCGTCCGCAATGGGGCCCTTGGCAACATACACGGTCAGGACGACCGGGGCCTCGTTCTCGTGTTCGATGTCGAAGTTGCGGTACACACGGCCGCAGGAGGGGCAGAGTGTGTGGATGTCGCCTGTGTCACTCCGTGCGGAAGCCTTCGCCGCGGAACATGCGTAGACCTTGCCCTGAAGGCGCCGTGGACATCCCGTCACCGTTTCCAGGGCTGTCATCGATGGGGGAAATAGTCCTTCAGAAGATGTCGGGCGGCCGAGGCCCCGTCCCCCTCGCAGACAAGCGTTGGCGTATGGAAAGTGGAGGGACGGGGGCGTAATATCCCTTCCCCGGGCCCTCAGCCACGGGCCCGGCGGGTACACCCCAATCCACCTAACGGAGAAAGTGTGGGACCTACGATGAGCAAGCAACAGCAAACCGGGCATCAACGTGATCTCAGCAGTCAGCTGAAGGATTTCATCGCCTCCTGGAAGCTATCCGAATCGGACGATGTAAAGCTTGCTCCCGAGGAATTGTCTGACCTGGTGTTTTTCGTCGCGAAGCACGAGGAGCAGCAACCTCGGAGGAACCCGAATGACGAGATGTACTACTACGTCATTAGCCGGTGGTATGTCCCGGAAACGAACAGGTTGCACGAAAACCGCAACTACCCGAACAAGGATTCCCACAGGTACTGCACATATTCGAAGGGCAAGGGCGACAAGGACTGGATAAGGGAGTCGTGTTACTAGCCAACCTGTAGAGAGCGTTGCCCAACCGAACCTGTGGCAACTGAAGGCTCCATCGGTCGCGCCCGGGAGATCATCAGGCTCCATTCCGCGTCGGTTCCCGTGCCGGCCGAAGAAACAGAACAAGCCCACTTTTTGCGGGAGGCGGGCTTGTTCGTTGAGGGAACCGCTCAGCACGCGATCCGGATGTCAAAGCAGGGGAAAGGACACCTCTCGGCTACTGGAGACCGCATCCGGGGGAACCATTGAGTCGCCCCGCGGGAGTGCTGCCGGGCTCCAACAGCCCTCACGATCGGCGTTGCCGGACAGGGGCTAGGCTGGCGCTTGTGCTGGTCCCGTGAATCACGCACCCTCACGGAGCACGATCGACGTCATCGTCCAGGCCGGGGACCCCGAGTGGTGGCAGATCGTCGCCGCCCTAGTGCCGCTCGTCGTGCTCGTCGTTGGGGGGATCGGCTGGTTAGCCCCATGCGCGGGACCCTATTGACCCGCACGAAAAATGTGATGCTCCCTCCCGCGCATTCTGATGTGCCCAACGACGAGCATGGGGCTGCATCAACTGTTGATTGAACAGTCGGCTCAAGAAAGGGTTAAGGGTACGGCCAAAGCCCGCAAGCTTTCCCATTGCGGGCCCACACGGTTTGCCTGCAGCGTGAGCCGTTCAGGACGCCTCCGTTGCAGCCTCGCTACCCGTTGCGCCGGCATCATCTGACGGTCTTCTTGAACGCGTCCAAAACGGGACCAACACGAGGTAAAGGGTCAACCACCAAATGTAGACTCCAGCGGCACCGTTGGCGGTACCGGGATCACAGAGGCCATGCAGTAGGTCGTTGCGCAGGTTCGAGCTCCTGGGGCCTACGAGCGTTGCTCGGGCGCGGATGCCAAGGCTGTGCGGTCGTGCTCTGCGAAGATGCTCCTTCACAGAGAATCTCGGGACAGCTGTGCTGTCCTGTGTGTTGAGACAAATAGCCCCGACCAAGTGACCCGGTCGGGGCTTTCTTGCTGTTTCGGTGGCAGGTGGAGTGTTAGCGCCGAGACGCTGCGATCTCAGCGCGCAGCTTCATGAGGGAGAGGCCGAGATGGTTCTCGCCTTTGCCCTGGTGGCGGGGGCAGGTGCAGGCGCCCCAGATGGTGTTGTGTCAGTGATTGGATTCGATGATCTCGGCTGTTCCCGTCTCCAAAAGCCATTCAGTCCGAGAACCGCAGGGCCACACCTCCGGGTCATTCGTTTGGACCGACGTCATACTCATATGCGTCCTGGGCGGCCTTGAGGTCGTCATACGCGACGACCCAGACCCTGCCCTTGGGTGTGAGCTGGTCCACCCCGGTGGCATCGAGCTCGGCGATTTCCCGGCGGTAGTCTGCCGCGGCCATGCGTTCCGTGTCCGCGGCCAGGCGCACGGCCTCTTCCAAGGCTGCTTTATCCATGGGACTAGGCTCGCATGCCCGGCCCTCGAATTCCAGAGCCGGGGATCGCCCCTTCAGCGCCCGTCCGGCGACTGCTGCCCGCCTGATTCAGGCCGCTCTCGGCGGAGGTGGCCTTCCGGCAAAGGGACGGAAGTCGTCCCGATCGGGTCCGTAGAAAGCTCTTGGAGCAGCCAAGGCAAAGCGCTAGCATCGGTTCGGTGCCCCAATCCCGACGCGGAGAGGAACGATGAAGTGAAGATAGAGATAACCGACACCGAGGTTGAGGACCTGGCAGGATACGTCCGCGGGCTGGCCGGCGCCGGTGACGGACCCAGCGCCGAACAGGCGATCCGGGAAGCGGTCACGGAGATGCAATCCAATCTGGAGGCGCAGGTCGTCGCGCGAGCGATTCTGAAGCTCAAGTGACGCCCTGGCCCGGTCCGGCTCCGCCAGGCTCCCGGACCCTGCAGGACGCTTTGCCAGGACGGAGGACCGGACCTGCAAACCGGAGTAGTGAGCGGAGCGCGGCAAGGCGGCCCGCCGCCGATCGCCCGAGAAACGAGATCGAAGGGGCACCCGCACTCTTTAGGAGACAAGCGGCACCGTCAGCAGCAAGGATAGAAAGGTGAATGCGACTACCGCACTCCCCTGATCGGAGCCGTTGTCAAGGTCGGATGGCGGGATGGCCCTTCACTCCAGACTGTTGAGCCGCCCGATCAGGCCGAGCACCGGCAGGGGGCTGCGGACGGTCAACTCCGGTGTAGCCATGCCCTGGTAACTGGTCTCTGTGGTGCTCACGTCATTGGCGAAGTCGGGACTGAGCACCAGACCGTTCAACTTGGCCGTCCGGTCAATGGCTTCCCCCCGGCACTCGGCCCGCAAGCGTGCCGCATCGAGCGCCGGAGGCCGTTGCATCCCGGGAGGCTTACAAAGCGGGCCCTGCGCAATGTACCGTGCAGGGCCCGCTTTAGTGGTAGCTACCTGCAGGACTTTCAAGTCGTCTTATCGGGCGACATGTCACTCACAACGACGACGACGCCAGGGAAGACAGGAAGGGTGCAAGGGAAGGACTAGAAGTCCCAGTCGTCGTCCTCGGTATTGACAGCCTTGCCAATCACATAGCTCGAACCCGATCCCGAGAAGAAGTCGTGGTTCTCGTCCGCGTTCGGCGACAGGGCCGACAGAATCGCCGGGTTCACGTCGGTGACTGAGGCCGGGAACATGGCCTCGTAGCCGAGGTTCATCAGCGCCTTGTTGGCGTTGTAGTGCAGGAACTTCTTGACGTCCTCGGCCAGGCCGACGGAGTCGTAGAGGTCGTGCGTGTACTGGACTTCGTTCTCGTACAGCTCGAAGAGCAGCTCGAACGTGTAGTCCTTGATCTCCTGCTTGCGCTCCTCGGACAGGCCCTCCAGGCCCTTCTGGAACTTGTAGCCGATGTAGTAACCGTGCACGGCCTCGTCGCGGATGATCAGGCGGATCAGGTCGGCCGTGTTCGTCAGCTTGGCCCGGGAGGACCAGTACATCGGCAGGTAGAAGCCCGAGTAGAAGAGGAAGCTCTCCAGCAGCGTGGAGGCCACCTTGCGCTTCAGGGGATCGTCGCCCTGGTAGTAGTCCATGACAATCTGGGCCTTCTTCTGCAGGTTCACGTTCTCGGTGGACCAGCGGAATGCCTCGTCGATCTCCTTGGTGGAGGCCAGCGTGGAGAAGATGGAGGAGTAGCTCTTGGCGTGCACGGACTCCATGAAGGCGATGTTCGTGTAGACAGCCTCTTCATGCGGGGTGATCGCATCCGGAATCAGCGAGACGGCGCCGACGGTGCCCTGGATGGTGTCCAGAAGCGTCAGTCCGGTGAATACGCGCATGGTGAGCTGCTGCTCGTCCGGGGTCAGCGTCGCCCACGACTGCACGTCGTTGGACAGCGGGATCTTCTCCGGCAGCCAGAAGTTGTTGACCAGGCGGTTCCAGACATCCACGTCCTTGTCGTCCTGGATGCGGTTCCAGTTAATGGCTTCAACGTGGCTAAGCAGCTTGACCTTCTCGGTCATGTCATCCCCTAAAAGTTGGGTTGGTTCTTTAGTTAAAGCGTACGACGGCGGGCGGGCGCCCGCCGTCGTACTCAAGCAAAATCAACCGATATCGGTTACAACATACAGCTGACGCAGCCGTCCACCTCAGTCCCTTCCAGCGCGAGCTGGCGGAGACGGATGTAGTAGATGGTCTTGATGCCCTTCTTCCAGGCGTAGATCTGGGCCTTGTTGATGTCGCGCGTGGTGGCGGTGTCCTTGAAGAACAGCGTCAGGGACAGGCCCTGGTCCACGTGCTGCGTGGCGGCGGCGTACGTGTCGATGACCTTCTCGTAGCCGATCTCGTACGCGTCCTGGTAGTACTCCAGGTTGTCGTTCGTCAGGTACGGCGCCGGGTAGTACACGCGGCCCAGCTTGCCTTCCTTGCGGATCTCGATCTTGGACGCCACCGGGTGGATCGAGGAGGTGGAGTTGTTGATGTAGGAGATCGAGCCCGTCGGCGGGACGGCCTGCAGGTTCTGGTTGTAGATGCCGTGCTCCATGACCGAGGCCTTCAGCTCGCGCCAGTCGTCCTGGGTGGGGATGTGGATGTTCTGGAACAGCTCGGCGACCTTGGCGGTCTGCGGGACCCATTCGCGGTCCGTGTACTTGTCGAAGAACTCGCCCGAGGCGTACTTGGACTTCTCGAAACCGCCGAAGGTCTGGCCGGTCTGGATGGCCAGCCGGTTGGAGGCGCGGACCGCGTGGTACACCACCGAGTAGAAGTAGATGTTGGTGAAGTCCAGGCCCTCTTCGGAGCCGTAGTGCACCCGCTCGCGGGCCAGGTAGCCGTGCAGGTTCATCTGGCCGAGGCCGATGGCGTGGCTCTGGTCGTTGCCGCGGGCGATCGAGGGCACCGAGGTGATGTTGGACATGTCCGAGACGGCCGAGAGCGAGCGGATGGCCGTCTCGATCGTCAGGCCGAAGTCCGGCGAGTCCATGGTCTTGGCGATGTTCAGCGAGCCCAGGTTGCAGGAGATGTCCTTGCCGGTCTGGTCGTAGGACAGGTCATCGTGGTACGTCGTGGGCTGGGAGACCTGGAGGATCTCGGAGCACAGGTTGGACATGATGATCTTGCCGTCAATCGGGTTTTCCCGGTTCACGGTGTCCTCGAACATGATGTACGGGTAGCCGGATTCGAACTGGATCTCGGCGAGGGTCTGGAAGAACTCGCGTGCCTTGATCTTGGTCTTCTTGATCCGGGAATCGTCCACCATCTCGTAGTACTTCTCGGTGACCGAGACGTCGGAGAACGGCATGCCGTAGACGCGTTCGACGTCGTAGGGCGAGAACAGGTACATGTCCTCGTCCTTCTTGGCCAGCTCGAAGGTGATGTCCGGGATGACGACGCCGAGCGAGAGGGTCTTGATGCGGATCTTCTCGTCCGCGTTCTCGCGCTTGGTGTCCAGGAAGCGGTAGATGTCCGGGTGGTGCGCGTGCAGGTACACCGCGCCGGCACCCTGGCGGGCACCGAGCTGGTTGGCGTAGGAGAAGCTGTCCTCGAGGAGCTTCATCACGGGGATGACGCCGGAGGACTGGTTCTCGATCTGCTTGATCGGCGCGCCGACCTCGCGGATGTTGGTCAGCGCGAAGGCCACGCCGCCGCCGCGCTTGGACAGCTGCAGGGCGGAGTTGATGGAACGGCCGATCGACTCCATGTTGTCTTCGATGCGGAGCAGGAAGCAGGAGACCAGCTCGCCGCGCTGGCGCTTGCCGGCGTTGAGGAAGGTCGGGGTGGCCGGCTGGAAGCGGCCCTCGATGATTTCGTCGACCATCTGCAGCGCGAGCTGCTCGTCGCCGCGGGCCAGGTGCAGGGCCACCATGCAGACGCGGTCCTCGTAGCGCTCCAGGAAGCGCTTTCCGTCGAACGTCTTCAGCGTGTAGGAGGTGTAGAACTTGAACGCGCCGAGGAAGGTCTCGAAGCGGAACTTCTTCTTGTACGCGCGGTTGTAGAGCTCGCGGATGAAGTTCATCGTGTACTGGTCGAGGGTCTCGCGCTCGTAGTACTCGTTCTTCACGAGGTAGTCGAGCTTTTCCTCAAGGTCGTGGAAGAACACGGTGTTGTTGTTGACGTGCTGCAGGAAGTACTGGTGCGCCGCCTCGCGGTCCGCCTCGAACTGGATCTCACCGTTCGGGCCGTACAGGTTCAGCATGGCGTTGAGCTCGTGGTAGCCCAGGCCCTGGAAGGCAGCCGGCATGGCCTGCTTCTCGCCGGGGACGGTGTGCTTCTCGACGGCTACTTCTGTTCTTGCGACAGTCGTGTCCAAAATTCTTCCAATCCTTGTTGTACACGGCTGACGTCTTCCGGCGTCCCCATGAGTTCGAATCGATATAGGTGCGGGACCTGGCATTTGGCGGCGATGATGTCGCCGGCCATGCAGTAGTTGTCCCCAAAATTCGTGTTGCCCGCCCCGATCACGCCCCGGAGCTGCTGCCGGTTGCGCGGATCGTTCAGGAAGCGGATGACCTGCTTCGGAACTGACCCCTCTCCCCCGGTGCCGCCGTAGGTGGGAAGCACCAGCACGTAGGGTTCGGTTGCCACGAGCGCGGGTTCCCGCGAATGGAGCGGGATCCGGGCCGCGTCGACGCCGAGCTTCCTGATGAAGCGTGCGGTGTTCTCCGAGGAGGAGGAGAAGTAGATGAGGTGGCTGGCGGTGGTCCGGGCGTCTGCCGTCACCGGCCCGGCGCCGGTAGCCGGCGTCGTGGCGGCTGTTGCCAGTGCCATGGAGCTGCTCACCTCATCTGACGTGTTTTCGTTCGAAGCGGTTCAGGCCACGGCGACGGCGTAGGCCTGCGCCAGTTCTTCGATCTTGTCGGGGCGGAACCCGGACCAGTGGTCCTGGTCGGTGACGACAACCGGGGCCTGCATGTAGCCGAGGGCCTTCAGGCGCTCGAGGGCATCCGCATCCTGCGAGATGTCGACGCTCTGGTAGGTGATGCCCTTCTTATCCAGCGCGCGGTATGTCGCGTTGCACTGAACACAGGCCGGCTTCGTGTAAACCGTTACGGTCATGGTCCCTGTCCCCTTTGTTGAAGTCTTTGGTACTGCGAAATGTTTACTGCTCTGGAGCTGCGGCTGTTGAGCTGAGTCTCTGGTGCCAGTGGTCCGGGCGGGCCGCTCCGGGACAGGAATCCTGATCCGATACTGGCCTTGCCTGGCGAGCACTGCTGCTCCGCTGGAACTGTATGTCGATACTACATGTAGTGCAAGAGCCCGATGTGGACCCCAAGATGATGTATTACAAGTATGTCATTTAATGCACCGCCAGTCCACAGGCGGGGTGCCTCAAAATGTCCGGGTTTCCGCCGTTTTACCGGACGAAATCCACAGGCTGTGGAGTACCTTTGCACAATTAACTCCCTTGCGTGTCGCGCGGAAGACGGCGTGTCGCGGCGGCGCCCGCCGGGGGTCCGGAGTGCGGTTAAGCACTAGATGTGGTGTCCGGAAACACGCGAAAGGCGGGCACCCAGGGGGTGCCCGCCTTCTTCGAGCCTGAGACGCCTAACAGTTGCTGCTGTGAGACACCTGACGCTGCCTACCCGCCGGCCTCCGGCCTGCTGCAGAGGATCTGCTCCACGCCCATCCGGTGCTCGGCGAAGCTGCGCAGCGCGCCCACGAGGTAGAGCCGCCAGACCCGGGCGATCTCCTCGCCCATCATCGCGACGGCGGCCGCGTGGTTCTCCTCGAATTTCGCGTACCAGGCCTCGAGGGTCCGGACGTAGTCCCGGCGCATGCCCTGCACCGCCTCGATCTCCAGGCCGGCGTCCTCCAGGAAGCCCAGCGTCTCCCCCACCGGACGCATGTGCATGTCCGGGGCGATGAAGGACTCAATGAACGGCCCGCCCCCGGGGTGCCTGCCGCGGCGGGACATCTGCTGGACCAGCACCCGGCCGCCGGGCGTGACGTTGCTGAACAGCGCGGCGGCATAGACGGGGTAGTTCCGCTGGCCGACGTGCTCGCCCATCTCCAGGGAGGCGACGGCGTCGAACGGCCCGTCGGGTATTTCCCGGTAGTCCTGGATCCTGATGTCCACGTGCCCTTCGAGGCCGCGTTCGCGGATGCGGGCGTCAATGAACGCCTTCTGCTCCCCGGACAAGGTCACGCCGACCACCTCGGCGCCATAGTGCTGCGCGGCGTGCAGGCTCAGCGATCCCCAGCCGCAGCCGACATCCAGCAGCCGCATCCCCGGTTTGAGGCCGATCTTGCGGCAGACCAGGTCCAGTTTGTCCCGCTGCGCGTCCTCCAGCCCGTAGTTCGCTGAGGAGTTCGTCCAGTACCCGCTCGAGTAGGCCATCTGCGGATCCAGGATCAGCGCATAGAAGTCATTGCTGAGGTCGTAGTGGTGACTAATCGCCGCGCGGTCGCGGATCAGGCTGTGCAGCCTGCCCTTGACACGGGCCTGGCTGGCCGGCGGCGGGGGCGGCCCCCCGAGCGCCCCGGCCGCGCGGGCAATCCGTGCGGCCCCGGCCAGCACCGCGGGCGTGGGCCGGACGCCGGAAAGGCCCCGGTTCCGGACCACCTTCCAGAGGTGCTCGAGGACGGAGTTGAGGTCGCCGTCGACGTCCAGCTCCCCGGTGACGTACGCCTGGGCGGCGCCGAGTTCCCCGGGCGCCCAGAGCAGCCGCCGGACGGCGTCGGGCGAGTTCAGCCTAACCACGGGGGCGCCGGCCGGGCCGGCCTCGCTGCCGTCCCACACCACGAGCCGGACCGGGAGGTCCCCGCCGGCCAGCGGCCGCAGGACCTCCTCGATCAGGGCCGCGAGCGGCGCCGTCATGCGGCGGATCCGCCGGTCGCCTCGCCTGCTGTCCGGCGGTCGAGCACGATCTGCTGCACGTCGAGGTAGCCGGTCTCGAAGCCCGCGCGGGAGTAGCAGAGGTAGAACAGCCACATGCGCTGGAAGATCTCGTCGAAGCCCAGTGCCTGGACGTCGGCGGAGCGGGCCATGAAGCGCTCCTCCCAGAGCCGCAGCGTCTGGGCGTAGTGCTCCCCCATGGCGAGGCGTTCGCGGACGCGCAGTCCGGTCTGCTTCTCCGTGATGTCCTCGATGGCCCGCACGGAGGGAATGACGCCGCCCGGGAAGATGTACTTGTGCACCCAGGTGTAGCTGGAGCGGGTGGCCAGCAGCCGGTCGTGCGCGATGGTGATGGCCTGGATGGCGACCTTCCCGCCGGGGGCCAGGACCCGCTCGATCGTCTGGAAGTACGTGGCCCAGTACTCGAAGCCCACGGCCTCGATCATCTCCACGGACACAACGGCGTCGTACTCGCCCTCAACCGCGCGGTAGTCCTTGAGCTCGATCGTGACGGCGTCCGTGTAGCCGGCGTTGGCGACGCGCTTGCGGGCCAGTTCCTGCTGCTCGCTGGAGAGGGTGACGGAGTAGACGGTGGCGCCGCGCTGGGCGGCCCGGAGGGCGAGCTCGCCCCAGCCGGTGCCGATTTCCAGCACCCGGGTGCCCCGCCCGACGCCGGCCTTGTCCAGCAGGCGGTCGATCTTGGCCTGCTGCGCGGCGGCCAGGCCGTTCCAGGCGACGCCCTTCAGCGCCTCGCCGGATTCCGGGAAGATGGCGCTGGAGTAAGTCATGGTGTCGTCCAGGAACGTGGCGAACAGCTCGTTCGAGAGGTCATAGTGCCGGGAGATGTTGGAGCGGGTGTTCTGCTCGGTGTTGCGTTCCTTCCGCGGCTGGCGCGGCAGGTAGAGCGCGCGGAGTTTCTGCAGCGGCTCGGGCACCAGCGATCCCACCCGGGCGGCGAACACCTCCATGACGGCGGTGAGGTCGTCGGCGTCCCACTCGCCAGCCATAAACGACTCCCCCAGGCCGATCAGTCCGCCGTCGCCGAGCCGGGCCGCGAACGCCTCGGGACGGTTCAGGGTCATAACGGGGTACGTCTGCCCGGGGGTGGCCGGCTTGCCCAGGACGGTGCCGTCCGGGTAGCGGACCTCCAGCGGCAGCCGGCGGACCGCGGCTTTGAAGATGGCCTCGGCAACCCGGCCGGCGACGGCGACCTTCAGGCCGGAGGGGACGGCGGCGATGCTGGGCCAGATGCCGGCGTCGACCACGGCGGGCGGCTGCGGGACGGTGTAGGGGGCTGCGACCTCGTCGGCCCGGCGCGCAGCGCCGGATCCGGTCGCTTCGGTCATAGTCACTGAACTGCCTCCTGTGAAGGGTGGTGCGGTCGTTTGATGAGGGGCAGCCGGCGTGCCCAAAGCTTGATTCCCTGCCAGCGGATCTGTGCCGAGACGCGCAGGGGTGCCAGCGGGACCGCGAGCGCCGTGGCGAGGATGTTCCGCGCGGTGGCGTCGTGGCGTTCGCCGTCCACGCTGGCGATGAAGGGCTGCTGCCCCTCGCGCTCCAGGACGATCGAGACGGCGAGCCGGTCGCCGGGTTCCGGAAGCTTCATCCGGTACTGGCCTGCGACGTCGTTGAACGGTGAGACGTAGAACGCTTTCGGGACGCTGGCCCGGCCGGCGTCGTCCGTCTCCAGGAGGTAGCAGTGCCGTTCGCCGTAGGTGTTGTGGACCTCGGCGAGGACGCAGCGCAGCTCCCCGGCGGCGTTGTGGCACCAGAACAGGCTCAGCGGGTTGAACACGTGCCCGAACACCCGGGCGCTGGCGAGCATCGTGATCCGGCCGCCGTCGAGGTCAATCCCCCGGGTGGCCAGGAACGCCTCGACGTTGCCGCGGAGCGTGCCGTCCGGGTCGCCCAGGTGGTCCGCGACGCGGAACCCGGCGAGCGGCCGGAGCAGCCGGGGCAGCACCGGCAGCCGGTCAACGTCGACATACCAGCTGTAACTGCGGTAGGTGAACGCGTTCTTCAGCGGGGTGCGCCGCACATGCGCGATGGAGGTGCGGTAGACGGCTGCTGAGGCGCTCATGAGCCCTCCGCGGGGACGGTCTGCAGGTCCGGGTCCAGGGAAACCGTACCAAGCGCGACGCCGGCGTCGTCCCACTCGCGTCCGAGCCGCGCCGCCGCCCGGACCCCGGAGAGGGCGCCGTCCTCGTGGAAACCCCAGCCGTGGTACGCGCCGGCGAAGGCCAGCCGGTCATCGCCCAGGGCGAGGATGCGCTGCTGGGCCCGGAGCGAGTCGGGGGTGTACTGCGGGTGCTCGTAGACCATCCGCTCGATCACGGTGTTGTCCGCGATCAGTTCGGATTCGCCCAGGCTGACGATGTAGCGCCCGCCGTCCACGGGCGCCAGCCGCTGGAGCCGGGTCATGTCGTAGCTGACCAGGACCTTGTCCGGGCGGGCGTCGCAGGAGGGCAGCCGGTAGTTCCAGGACGCCTTGGCGTTGTCGCTGGACGGCAGCACGGCGGCGTCGCGGTGGAAGACGGTGTGGTTGACCGAGTACGGCATCCCGCCGAGCGCGGCCCGCTCGGCCGGCGAGGCGTCGGTGAGCATGCCCAGTGCCTGGGCCGGGTGGGTGGCGATCACGACGGCGTCGAAGGTTTCCGTGGTCAGTGTTCCCGCACCGGTGCTGGTGGTCAGCACCACCCCGTCCGCGTGGCGGCGCACTCCGGTGACCGGGCTGGAGAGGCGGATTTCCGGCAGCGTGGCGGCAACCTTCTCCACGTAGCTGCGCGAGCCGCCGGTGACGGTGCGCCACTGCGGGGAGCCCGAGACGCCGAGCAGGCCGTGGTGGGCCAGGAAGGTGAAGAGGTAGCGGGCCGGATAGGCCAGGGCCGTGGTGGGGTCGCAGGACCAGACGGCGCTGACGATCGGGGTCATGAAGTGCGAGATGAAGTAGCTGCTTAACTTCTCCCGGGCCAGGAACTCGCCCAGGGTCAGCTCCGGCCCGCTTGGACTGTTCTCCTCGGAGAGCAGAGCGCGGGCCTTGCGGTAAAAGCGCATCACCTCAAGCAGCATCAGCAGGTAGCGTCCGCGCAGCAGCGTGGCGGGCCGGGGAAGGATGCCGCGGCCCTTGGCCCGGGCGCCAGCGTATTCCAGGCCGCAACCGTCGCAGCGGACGGACATGCTCATTTCCGAGTCCTGGGTTTCGATGCCCAGTTCGGCGAAGAGCCGCAGCAGCGTGGGATAGGTCCGTTCGTTGTGGACGATGAAGCCGGTGTCGATCCCGAGCACGGGGCCGCCGGCCTGCGGCACGTCGTGGGTGTGGGCGTGGCCGCCGAGCCTGGAGTCGGCTTCGAACAGGGTCACGGAGTCCTGCCGGTTCAGCACGTAGGCGGCGGTCAGTCCCGCCACACCGCTGCCAATCACGGCTACGCGCCGGCCCTCGGGAATCCCTGCTGCATCTGACACTGATCTGCTCCTGTTGGCTGGTACATCGATTGCCTGGATCGTCCGGGTGAATCGTCTTATGGACAATTCGTCGCCGGAGGGCCGACGGATGTGTGCGACTTTCCACATTTTTACTTCGAACCAATGTGCCAGAATGAAGCGGGATTGCGGTCCCGCCTCACCGGAACCTGCGAAGGGCAGACCTTTGATTAACCCCGTCCATCTGCGGACCCTCGTCGAAGTGACCCGGCTGGGATCGTTCGCGGCGGCCGCCACCCGGCTCGGCTACACCGCGTCGGCCGTTTCCCAGCAGATGTCCGCCCTGGAACGCGACACCGGCGTCGAGCTGTTCCAGCGCTCGGCCCGCAGCATCCAGCCCACCGAGGCGGCCCTGGTCATGACCCGGCACGCGGCCAAGGTCCTCACGGACATCGACGCGCTCATGGCGGCGGCCTCGCGCACCGGGGACACCACCCGGCAGGAGCTCCGGCTGGGCATCTTCCCCAGTCTGGCGACCTTTGTGCTGCCGCGGATCCTGGCGAACCCGGCCTGGAAGAAACTCGGCATCGACCTGCGCGTCTCCGTGGCCGAGCCCGCCCAGACCATCCAAGGCCTGCGCACCGGCGGCGAACTCGACGTTGCCCTGGTCTACCAGGTGGGGCAGTCGGGCCTCGCGTGGCCGCACACCGTGAAGCGGCAGTGGATCGGCGACGACGACTTCCGGGTGGTGCTGCCGGCGGCCTGGGGCATCGGCACGGAGTCGAAGGTCGCGGCCGACCACCTCTCCGACATGCCGTGGATTGTGCACCACCCCGGCACGTCCGACGCCACAGTGATCGAGCGGCTCTTCGCCAGCTGCAACCTGCACCCCCGGGTCGTGGCCTACAGCGACGACTTCCATGCCAGCCTCGAGATGGCCGCGGCCGGGCTGGGCGCGGCGCTGGTTCCCGAGCTGGCCCTGCTGCACCGCCCGGCCGGGGTGGTGGTGCTGGACGTTCCCGAGATCCGGCTGGCCCGCAACGTCTTTGCCCTGCTGATCAATGAGAAGCAGACCGCCCAGGTCCAGCTCTTCGTTGAACTGCTGGCCGACACCTTCAACTCCCCGGCCCTGAAGCAGGCGGTCCCGCGCCAGGCCTGAGTCATCGGGTCAACGCCGGGTCAGCGCCGGCGGAGCCGCCTGCGCAGCCCGGTGCCCATCCCGGCGAGGGCGCTGATGATCCGGTGTTTGGTCTTGGTATAGGGCGGGTAGATCAGCTCCAGGGTGTCCGGGCGGAACGTTTTGGCGAGAGTGGAACGCTCGTGCGAGAACGTCCGGAGCGAATGCTCCCCGTGGTAGGCGCCCATGCCGCTGCCGCCGACCCCGCCGAAGGGCAGCCCCGGAACCATCAGGTGCGCCGCCGGGACGTCGAAGCACAGTGCCCCCGAGGAGGTCCGTTCGGCGAACGCCCGGCGGGTGTCGGCGTCGTTGCTGAACACGTACAGCGCCAGCGGCTTGGCGCCGTCGTTGATCATCCGGATGGCCTCGTCCCGCCCGGCGACCGGGACCAGCGGCAGCAGCGGGCCGAAGATCTCCTCCCCCATGACGGTGTCGCCGGGGGCGGGCCGCAGCAGGGTCGGGGCGAAGTGGCGGCTGGCGGCGTCCCGTTCGCCGCCGTGGACCACGGTGCTGCCGTCGGCGAGGGCGGCGATCCGGGCGAAGTGCCGGTCGTTGACGATCCGGCCGTAGGACTCGCTGCGGGAGGAATCCGTGCCGAACAGCGCGCCGATCGCGGTGACCAGTTCGCGTTCCAGCGGAACCAGCACGTCCTCGGTGGCCAGGATGTAGTCCGGCGCCACGCAGGTCTGCCCGGCGTTCATGAACCGGCCCCAGGCGAGCCGCTTGGCCGCCTTCGCCAGGTCGGTGGTGGAGTCCACGTAGGCCGGCGACTTGCCGCCCAGTTCCAGGGTCACCGGGGTCAGGTGCTCCGCCGCGGCGCGCAGCACCACCTTGGCCGCGGCCTCCCCTCCGGTAAAGAAGATGTGGTCAAAGCGCATCGCCAGCAGGGCGGTGGTTTCCGGGATGCCGCCCTGGACCACCTCCGCTGCGCCGGGAAGGTATTCCGGGATCCAGCGGGCCAGGGCCGCCGAGGTGGCGGGGGCGTGTTCGCTCGGTTTGAGCACTACGGTGTTGCCGGCGGCGAGGGCGCCGGCCAGCGGGGCGAGCAGCAGCTGCAGCGGGTAGTTCCACGGGCCGATCACCAGCACCACCCCCAGCGGGGTCAGTTCGGTCCAGGCCTTGGCGGGCTGGACGGCGAGTGGGACGGCGACGGGGCGGGGCCGCAGCCAGGCCTCGAGGTTCTTCTCCAGGTGCGCGGCTTCGGCGGTGACAAAGCCAATTTCGGTCAGCAGGGATTCCGTGGCGTGCTTGCCCAGATCGCTGGCCAGCGCGTCGGCAAATTCCGTGCGGCGCTCGGCCACCATCCGGCGCAGGCTGCCGAGTTGCTCCAGCCGCCAGGCCAGCGGACGGGTGGCGCCGCTGTCGAAGAGTTCACGGGCGCGGGCGACGGCAGGGGCAACAGTTTGCATCCGCTTAATGTACCGGCCCCCGGCGGCCGGCCGGGTCCGGTGGCGGATAAAACCTTGGGAATGCTGGAATGGGCCGGTTTTGAGGACTATGTTGAAGGTATGAACAAGGTAGCGAGCAAGCACTTCGGAGAGGTTGAACTCAACCACGGAAGGGACCACAGTTTCACCGCCAAGCATGAACTGGCGGGCCAGACCGTGGAGCTTGACCTGAATGTCAACGCGCATGACCACTTCGATGAAGCGGCGATGCATAAAGTTGACTACCGGCTGCGGTTCCTGCCCGAGCTCGTGGACCAGGTCCGGGAAATGATCGCCGAGGAACTGGAGCAGGACGGCACCAGCCCGCAGGAGTACCGGCACTTCCACTGCAACGCGATCAAGGACGAACACCTGAGGAAGGTCTTCGGCGTCGAGGACAAGAGCCAGCTCACCGACGCGGTCTTCCTCAAGGCGCTCAAGCTCGGCCACGTGGGCATCTTCCCCGGCCAGCCGGAGCGCTACTTCGTTCTGGACTTCACGCTCGGCCAGCACTTCACCGACGAGGTCCTGGTCGCGTCGGCGGACGAGGACGGCGTCGTGGACGACGAGATCCTCTGGGAATCCTGACCCCGGCTTAATCCCTTGGCACCGAACAAAGGTGGCCACCATGGACGATGTCCAGGCAGGAGATAGCGGGACCACGCGTTCGGTGTCTCTCGAGGGATCCGGATCCCGGACTGTGGACAGCGTGACTCTGCGGATTGCCGCGACGATGATTTTCGGCGGCGTGATGATTTCACTGGTGGCCGGCTTGTTTCATGCCGATGCAGCCAGCGCAAACGACCATGTTGCCTCCTTCACCGAGTATGCCAGGAGTGACATCTGGACCGGCGTGCACCTGGGCCAATTCATCGGCATGGCCCTGTTTGCCGGCGGAATGATTGCCCTGCTGGCCGCACTGAATGTGCAGCAGGGTGCACTGGCCCTGACAGCCCGTTTCGGCGCCCTGGCGGCGGCTGTTTCCATTGCGCTCTATGGCGCACTCCAGGCCGTGGACGGCGTCGCACTGAAGCACGCCGTGGATGCCTGGGCCTCCGCGGCAGAACCGGAGAAGGCAATGCGCTTTGCCAGCGCGGAAGGAATCCGCTGGCTGGAGTGGGGAATGCGTAGCTACCACGGCTTCCTGTTCGGCAGCGCCCTGATTATTTCCGGCGTCGTCATCCTGGCCACGAGGCGGATCTCGCGAACAATCGGCATCCTCATGGGGCTGTCCGGGGTGGCTTATCTGGTGCAGGGGTGGATCATCGGAGCCGAAGGATTCGCGGCAGCGAACACGGTGCCGACGCTGTTCGGGATAATCCTCACCGTCGTCTGGACCGTTTGGCTGCTGATCAGCGCCTGGCGGTTGAGAGCGGACAGGCGTGGATAGCTGAGGACATGTCTTCCCCACCCCACGGGATGAGCCTGTCGAAACCGGGGTTTCGACAGGCTCATCCACTGAGAGGAGTTCCGCTCCCCCGCCGCCGGTTGCTGCTACTTGGCGGCTTCCAGCAGTTCGGCGCGGACCGTCTTCGTGGCGTGGACCAGGTTGCGCAGGGACTCTTCGGTCTCGGCGTAGCCTCGGGTCTTCAGGCCGCAGTCCGGGTTCACCCAGAGCTGGCGGGACGGGACGTGCTTCACGGCGGTGCTGAGCAGTTCGGTGACTTCCTGCTCGCCCGGGACGCGCGGCGAGTGGATGTCGTAGACACCCGGGCCCACGCCGCGGCCGAAGCCGTGGGACTCGAGGTCGTGGACGACCTCCATGCGGGAGCGGGCGGCCTCGATCGAGGTGACGTCGGCGTCCAGGCCGTCGATCGCGTCGATGATGGCGCCGAACTCGGAATAGCACAGGTGCGTGTGGACCTGCGTGGCGTCCCCGGCGCCGGCGGTGGCGAGGCGGAAGGACTTCACGGACCAGTCCAGGTACGCGGCCTGGTCGGCCTTGCGCAGCGGCAGGAGTTCGCGGAGGGCGGGCTCGTCCACCTGGATGACCTTGATGCCGGCGGCTTCGAGGTCGGCGATCTCGTCGCGGAGGGCCAGTGCCACCTGGTTGGCGGTCTCGCCGAGCGGCTGGTCATCGCGGACGAAGGACCAGGCGAGGATCGTGACCGGGCCGGTGAGCATGCCCTTCATCGGCTTGTTGGTCAGGGACTGCGCGTACCGGGCCCATTCCACCGTGATGGGGGCGCTGCGGGTGACATCGCCCCACAGGATCGAGGGGCGGGTGCAGCGGGAGCCGTAGGACTGGACCCAGCCGTGCACCGTGACGTCGAAGCCCTCGAGGTTCTCGGCGAAGTACTGGACCATGTCGTTGCGCTCGGGCTCGCCGTGGACCAGGACGTCGAAGCCGAGCTCTTCCTGCAGTTCCACAACGCGCTTGATCTCTTCCTTCATCAGCTGCTCGTACTGCTCCGTGCTCAGCTCGCCCTTGTTGGCGCGGGCCCGGGCGGTGCGGATGTCGCCGGTCTGCGGGAACGAGCCGATGGTGGTGGTGGGCAGCGGCGGCAGGTGCAGGGCTTTGGTCTGCGCAGCTTCGCGGACGCCGTAGTCGGAGCGGCTGAAGTCGGCGTCGGTGAGGGCGGCGGTGCGGTTCCGGACCTCGGCGCGGCGGACGCCGTCGGCGGCGGCACGGTCGGCGATGATGCGCGTGGCCTCATCGATGGCCGGCTGGACGGCGGCCGGGTCCGTCAGGAGGCCGGCGAGGGTGACGACCTCGGTGGCCTTCTGGTCGGCGAAGGCCAGCCAGCTGCGCAGCTGCGCGGAGAGCTGGGTCTCCTCGTCGACGTCGTGCGGGACGTGCTGGGTGGAGGTGGAGGTGCTGACCGCCAGCTTGGCGACGGACTTCTTCAGCTCCGCGATCTTCTCCGCGGAGGCGGCAAGATCGTTGCGCCAGATGTTGTGGCCGTCCACGACGCCGGCGACGAGGGTCTTGTTGCCCAGGGCGGCCAGGGCGGCGGCGGAGGGAACGGCGCCCTTGAAGACGTCCAGGTGCAGAGCGTCGATGCCGGTCGCGGCGAGCGTGCCGAGCTGGCCGTTGAGCGCACCGTACGGGGTGGAGACGAACAGCTGCGGGCGGTTGGCGGCGGCGGAGAGCACCTCGTAGGAGCGGGCGACGGCGGCCTGGATCTCGGCGGCGGGGGTGTCCTGGTCCACCACGAGGGCGGGCTCGTCCAGCTGGACCCAGCCGGCGCCGGCGGCGGCCAGCTTCTCCAGCAGGGCGGTGTAGACCGGCAGCACGTCCTCGAGGCGGGACAGCGGGCTGAAGCCGGCCGGGGCGTCGTCGGAGGCCTTGCTCAGCAGCAGGAAGGTGACCGGTCCGACGATGTACGGGCGGGTCTGGACCCCGTTGGCGAGGGCGTACTCGAACTCCTCGACGATGCGGTTGGAGGTCAGCGAGAAGCTGGTCTCCGGGCCGATCTCCGGGACGAGGTAGTGGTAGTTGGTGTCGAACCACTTGGTCATTTCCAGCGGCTGCTGGTCCTTGGTGCCGCGGGCGAGGGTGAAGTAGCCGTCGATGTCGAGCTGGCCCTCGGCGTTCAGGAGGTTGCCGAAGCGGGCGGGCACGGCGCCGAGGTGGGCGGCGGCGTCGAGCACCTGGTCGTAGTACGAGAATGTGCCGGGAACGGCGGCGGCTTCGGTCAGGCCCAGGCCCTGGAGGCGCCGGGCGGTGCCGAGCTGGATCTCCTTGGCGGCGGCGTCGAGGGCGTCGGCGTCGATCTTGCCGGCCCAGTAGGCCTCCACGGCCTTCTTGAGTTCGCGGCGGCGGCCGATGCGCGGGTAGCCGAGGATCGAGGCGGAGGGGAACGGAGCGGGGTTGAGCGTGTTCTGTGCAGTCATGGGAAAGTCCTAAGCGTTGGGGGGTGATTAGCTGGCGAGCTGGCGGCGGCCGGCCGAGCGCTGGTGGCTGCTGTGCCGGTTGCCTCTTCGCGGGCGGGGCAGGGCGAGTTTGTCCAGCACGTCAAGGGCGGCGGTGTGTTCGTTGAAGGTGTAGAGGTGCAGTCCGGGGGCGCCGGCGTCCAGGGCCGCGTTGGCCAGGTCCACGGTGGCGCTGACCCCGATCCGGGTGCGCTCGGCGTCGGTCTCGGCGGCGGCGAGCCGTCCGATCAGGGCCGGGTCCGCTTCGACGCCGGTCAGCTCGCTGAGCCGGGCGAGCCGGCGGAGGCTGGTCAGCGGCATAACGCCCGGGATGATCGGGATGGTGACGCCGGCCCGGCGCGCCCGGGTCAGCAGGTCCGCGTACTGCTCGGTGTGGAAGAAGACCTGGGTGATGGCGAAGTCGGCGCCGGAGCGCTGCTTGGCCAGCAGCACCTCGACGTCGTGCGCCTCACTCGGGGATTCCGGGTGACGGGTGGGGTACGCGGCGACGCCGACGGCGACCTTGCCGGCGCAGAGCAGCGCGGAGCGGCGCTGTTCGACGCGGCGGATGAGCTCGATCAGGTCCTGGGCGTAGCGCAGCGATCCCTCGGGAGGGGCCACGCCGTCCTTGGGCTGGTCGCCGCGCAGGGCCAGGATGCCGCGCACGCCGACGTCGAGCAGTTCGCCGATGATCTCGGCGAGCTCCTGCGGGGAGTTGCCCACACAGGTCAGGTGCGCCAGCGGCCGCAGGGTGGTTTCCTGGACAAGGCGGTTGATGAGCTCGACGGCGGTGTTCCGGTTGGAGCCGCTGGCGCCGTAGGTCACGGACACGTAGTCCGGGTCCGTGGCCTCCAGCTCGCCGATGGTGGTCCAGAGCGATTCGGCGGCCGCGGGCGACCGCGGCGGGAACAGCTCATAGGACAGCGCGACAGGGGCCGTGCCGACAAGATTTGGATGGGTGTCAATAAGGCTTGGAGGAGACATTTGCGTCCTTGGCTGTGAACACTGACAGCTGCGCCCGGAAAACGGGTGCCGTCGGTGAATTGAGTTTGGGGAACACGGAGGAAACTCCAGCAGGGCGCAGCCGCGACTGTTACGCCTGATACGAAGTTGTCCGTGAGCAAATGTCAGGCCCACATGGGGGCACCCACACCCTCCTGGGCCGCCGTGAAGCTGGCCGTGAACGGAGGATCGCTGACACGTTACTGAGGTAACTTGGATAGAACTCTACGGGCGGGCCGGGAGGCTGTTCAAGTCGGCCCCCGAATTAAGACGCAGGTTTACGGCATATTTCATCCCGGCACAGAATATTCTTCGTCCGGATGCTCACCAGGGCCTGTCCGTGAGCGGTCCGGTGCCGGTGCCGTTCAGATACTC
Organism: Pseudarthrobacter oxydans; assembly: GCF_030812335.1. Classification (GTDB taxonomy): domain Bacteria; phylum Actinomycetota; class Actinomycetes; order Actinomycetales; family Micrococcaceae; genus Arthrobacter; species Arthrobacter oxydans_B. The sequence goes on along the minus strand of NZ_JAUSSN010000006.1, from coordinate 279,237 downwards.
TTCCCGCTGCAGGCCGCGGTTGCGCTCCTGCTGCGCGGACTGCCCGGACTCCCGGAGCTGCTCCAGCTGCGCGTCGAGAGGCTCCCCCGGCCCGTCACCGCCTTCCTCTTCCGGCCCGGATTCGGTGCCGGGGTCCTCGGGTGCGGGGGTTTCGCCGGGTCCGCGCCGGCCGCGCAGCCGCTCGATTTTCTCCTCCAGCCGCTGCCCGGCGGTCTGCAGCCTCTCCTCCGCCCCGGTGTCGGCGGTGTCTGCGTCGTCGGCAGCGTTGGCGCTGTCGGCGCTGTCTGAGTCGAAGCAGCCGGCGGGCGCGGCCCGGACCACCGCCAGCGCCTCCTCCAGCAAACGGAGGCCATCGTCAGTGCTGTCAGGGCCGTCTGTGCTGGCAGGGCCCGGGGTGCCGTCGGTGCCGTCGGTGCCGTCAGTGCCGTCTGCGCCGCCGTTGCCGGCGTCGGCCCCGGCGTCGCCCAGCCGTTCGATGCTGAGCGCCAGGTTGGCCCGCACCCGGCATTCGTCGGCCGCCGGGGCCGCGGCGAGGGCCGCCTCGAACGCGGTGCGCGCGCCGGCGTAGTCGCCGCTGAGCGCGCGGGCGTCCCCGGCCGCGAAGGGTGCCTTGTGCGGTTCGAGGAAGTTCGCGACGCCCAGGACCGCGGCGGCCGACGCCACCGCCGGCGCGTCGCCCCTGGCGAAGGCGCCGCTGGCCTGCCCGGCGAACCAGGCGGCGCTGAGCAGCTTCACCGCGAGCAGCAGCGCCAGCAGGACGGGCAGCGCGGACCAGAGCAGCAGCCGGCGCCGGCGCCGGACGCTCATGCGCCCGGCCCCCGGCCGGCCGACGGTGATGCCGGCTCGGGCGTCCGGCGGACGGGCCGGGCGGGCCGGAGCTCCCGGAGCTGGCCCGAGACCAGCAGCGTTTCGCGCAGCGCCAGCAGGAACGCGGCGAACGCCGGCGCCCAGTAGAGTTCGGTCCTGCCGTCGAGGGCAACACCCGTGCGCACCAGGGTGCCGGGTGTGGCCTGCTGCAGCATCGGGGCCGCCGCATCCCCTGCCGCGCGGTGCAGATAGGGCACCGCGAGCTGGCGTGCGAGGTCCCGCAGCCGGTCCTCGTCCAGCCGGGAGACGGCAGCGGCGCCGGTGGCAGGGTCCTGGATGTACGTCGCCGCCGGCCGGGTGGGGTCGCCGCTGTTTTCCTTCATCCGGCCGCCGTCCCGTGTGCCGTAGCCGAGGACGGCGCCGCCGCTCACGAGGGAGCCGTCAATCCCCAGGGCCTGGGGTGCTGCGGCACTGGTCTGTTCGCCGTCCCCGAAGTAGAACACCAGCCGGGGTCGATCCGGGTGGCTGTCCCGGGCGGTGGCGAGCCGTTCGGCGAGGACCGCCCGGGCCGCGGTGACGCTGCTGCCCTGCGAGTAGTCGGTCACCTCGGGTCCCAGCACGGCAACCGCGGCCTCGAGGGCAGAAGTGTCGGTGGTCAGGGGCATCCGCACGGCGGCGCTGGAGTCGAAGCTGATGAGCGAATAGCGGGCGCCGCCGAGTTCCCGGGCGATGGCCCGGATGTCCTCCCGGACGCCGTCGAGCCGCGGCACACCGGCCGCCTGGCCCCCGGCTGCCTCTCCCGAGGCCGCCGGTCCCCGGGCTGCCTGTCCCCCGGCCGGGGTGTGGTCCTCGGCGGCGATGCTGCTGCTGGTGTCCACCACGAAAAACACGTTCAGGTCCGTGGCGGCGGCCTCGACGGTGCCGCCGGGAATGCCGGGCCGACAGGCGGCGAGGAGCAGGAGCAGCACAAGGCCGCCGCGGAAGAGCCAGCCGCGGAACCCTGCATCCGCGGACGGCGCGTGCTGCTGCCGGGAACGGACCAGGACCCAGCCGAGGCCCAGGCCGATGGCGGCCGACAGCGGCCCCATGATCCACCAGGACAGTATCGGGTTCAGTGTCATCGCCGTGGCCTCCACGACGCTCCGGCGAGAACCAGCCCGGCCAGCAGGGCCACGGCGAGCGGAACCTCGGCCCGGTCGGACACCACGGCCCGGGGTGCGCCCCGGAACGCCGCGGCCTGGGTGGCCTCGATCCCGCTGACAATGCCGGGCACCGCGTCCGGGCTGTCGAGGGCGTAGTACCCGCCGCCGCTGCCCTCGGCCACGCTGCGCAGCCGGGCGCCGGGCTGTTCCGCGCCGGCGTCCGGGCCGAAGTCATAGTCGCCGGGGTTCAGCGCGAAGACCCGCACGTCCCGTTCCTTCGCCAGGGCTCCTGCTTCCGCGAGGGTGACGAGCGGCGTGCCGGACAGGAAGTTGTCCGTGGCCAGGATGACCGAGCGGGCCCGGCGTCCGGGTTCCTCGGCGTCGGCCGCCGCAGGGAAGCTTTGGAGGCAGGACGCCAGGCCGTCGCCGATCAGCGAGGAACCCACTCCGTTCCAGGTCCCGTCGAGGAAGCTGCCGCTGCCCGCCCCGTCGAAGGCGCTCTCCGCCTGCTGGAGCTGGTCCTGGACATAGTCGTAGTCATCGGTCAGGGGGAACACCTGCACGGCACTGCTGTCGAATATGGTGAGGCCGATGCGTTCACCGTCGAACTGCCGGGCGAGCGAGCCGAAGACGTCCACCACGGCGGCGTCGGCGCTGCTCATGGAGCCGGAGGCGTCCAGGCAGAGGATGATGTCACGCTTGTGCTGCTCGGGCCGGACGGTGCTGCGTTCGGCCGGTCGGGCGGCGGCCACGACGGCGGCCACCATCAGCACGGTCCCGGCGGCGGCGAGGAGCCGCAGCCGGTTCCGGTGCTGCCGCAGGGCCGCCTGGTACTCCGGCAGCGCGGTGAGGCGGTCGCTGTGGGCGACCGGACGCCGCCGGGCACCGCGCGCCCGGCGGCGCCGCCGGCCGAGGAGCCAGGCCGCGGGGACCGCCACGGCTGCGGCCGGCAGGATCCACCAGAAGATCAGTTCCATGAGCGGACCACTTCCCGCGCGGTCCGCGCTGCATCGGCAGCGCCCGACGCCGGTCCGGCGGCGAACGCCGCCGGGTACAGCGCCGCGATGGCATCGGCCGCGGCCGGGATGCCGGGCGCCGCCGGGCCCGCCGCGCCTACCCCGCTTGCCGGGACCACCGCGGTTACCCTGCCCGCCGCCCGGAGCTCGGCCAGGGTCATCCGCGTCGCGTCCACCCCTGAGGCGTCGCGGACGAAGCTGCGGATCAGCAGGCTCAGCTCCTGGTGCGCGGAACGGCCGGAGCGGGTGCCGGCCGCGGCCTCACGGTCCACGGCGTCGATGCGCTCCAAGTAGTCGCGCCGGAGCCGGGCCAGATCCGGTACGGCAACGGCGGGAGGCGCCGGGGCCTGCACGGCCTGCTGTCCGCCGGGCCGGCGCCGGGTGCTCCGGAAGACGTAGGCGTACCAGACCGCGACCAGGACCAGCAGCCCGAAGGCCGCCCACGGGAACCAGCCGCTATACTCCAGCGGCCCGAAGAAGTCACCGTCCATAAGGGACACCGTCCATGGAGGTCACCGGCGCCGCCGGTGCCGGGCCAGGAGGGTGAAGACGGCGGGGATCACGTCGTGGCTGCTGCCGGCGTCGGCTTCGGCGATGCCCAGCCGGCGCAGCATCGTCTGCCGCGCCGCGTCCCGGTCATCCCGGGCGCGCGCGTACGCCGCGGCGAGGGCGGCGGATTCCGCCAGCCCCCCGGGCAGCAGCCCGGACCGCGGTCCCGCAGGACCGCCGGGCCGCGTTCCCGCCGTCGTTCCGGCGACGTCGTAGGAGTCGGCGTAGCAGTCCGCGCGGGCGCCGAGCAGTTCTGCGTCCCGGACCGTTAGCCACAGGATCTCGTGCTGGGCGCGCAGCCGGCGGAGCACCCGCTCCGTCTCCGCATCGGGCAGGAGTTCGTCGGCCACGACCAGGAGCAGCGTCCGCTGGGAGAAGTTCCGGACGACATAGTCCAACTGGGTTTCGAGCCGGCTCGGCGCGGAGTCCAGCGAGGTCGTGTCATGGACTTCGCGGAGCAGCCGTTCCAGGTGCGCCTCGCCGGACTTGCCCGGCAGCGCCCGGGAACCGGCGGCGTCGCCGCACACCAGCCCGACGGCGTCGCCGTGGCGGTGCGCGAGGTAGCCCATGACCCCCAGGGCGAGCACGGCGATGTCCTTCTTCGGCTCGCCATCCCGGGATACGGCGGCCATGTTGCGGCCGGTGTCGGTGACCAGCACCAGGGTCTGCCGCCGGACCGCAAGGTAGCGCCGGACCAGCGGGGAACCGTGCCGGGCGGTTGCCTTCCAGTCGATGTCTCGGACCTCGTCGCCGGGCACATAGGCGCGAAGGTCATCAAAGTCCAGGCTGCGGCCGCTGGAAACGGATCCGTACTGGCCCTCAAGCATGCCGCGGGCCTTGCGGTGCGCGAAGATCGAGAGCTTCGACTTCACCCGTTGGAGGTGGCTCGCCATTCTCAGGGGGTCTGGACGGCGGCGACGATGGCGTCGATTACGGTCTCCACCGGCACCTGTTCGGCGACGGCCTCGAAGCCGAGGATGAGCCGGTGGCGCAGCACGCGGTGGGCGAGCGACTTGACGTCCTCGGGGATCACGTGGTCCCGGCCGTCCAGCAGTGCCACCGCCCGGGCCGCCTGGCTGAAGGCGATGCTGGCGCGGGGGCTGGCGCCGAACTCGATGAAGCCGGCCAGCCGCTCGTCGATGTACCCGGCGGCGTTGCGGGTCACGAAGGCCAGGTCCACGATGTAGCGGACGATCGCGGGGTCGATATAGATCCGCCGGACGATGCCCTGAAGGTCACTGACGGCCTCGAGCGAGGCAGCCGCGGCGGGTTTCTGCTCCGGGGTGAACACTCCGGCGTCGATCCGGCGGATGATCTCCGCCTCTTCAGCCGGGGTGGGGTAGTCCAGCACGTCCTTGAGCATAAAGCGGTCCATCTGGGCCTCGGGCAGCAGATAGGTGCCCTCCTGCTCGATCGGGTTCTGCGTGGCCAGCACCAGGAACGGGGCGGGCAGCGGGTGCACCACTCCCCCGATGGACGTCTGGCGTTCCTGCATGGCCTCGAGCATGGCGCTTTGGGTTTTCGCGCTGGAGCGGTTGATCTCGTCCAGGAGGACGATGTTGGCGTGGACCGGGCCCAGCTGGGTCACGAAAGTGCCTTTGGCGGCGTCGTACAGCTGGGTCCCGACGATGTCGCTCGGGAGCAGATCCGGAGTGCACTGGATCCGGCGGAAGTCCGCGCTGACGGCCTCCGCCACGGTCTGCGCGGCGGTGGTTTTGGCCAGTCCGGGGACGCTTTCGAGCAGGATGTGGCCGCCGGTCATGAGCCCGATGAGGAGGGATTCGCGGAGCCTGGCCTGGCCCACGACCTTGGCGTCGAAGCTGCGGGAGATGGCCGCCAGGGTCTGCTGTGCCCGGGCCAGTTCCGCCGGTTCGATCCGTGCATCGGCCATAGTCTGAAGCACTCGATATCCCCCTGGTAGCTGGTCTGTGGCGGCTGGCCGCCTTAGCGGCGGCCAACGGCCATCCTATCCAAGCCCGCGCCGGGAATTACCGCAACGGGGAGCACTCCCCATCGTGCCCCCGCAGGACTATTCTTTTGCCATGATCCAGCTTCCAGCCAGCTACCAGGAGTATCTCGCCGGCAAGAGCGAGAGTTTCATCAACACCGTCCGGCCGATCCTGATGCAGTCCGCAGCGGATAAGTCGCACGGTGTCCGGGTCACCTACAACCCCGGTCCGACCGGCCACCAGGCGCACGTTGACGAATCAATCCCGTTCGGCTCCGTCGTCGAGGACATCGACTGACGCCTGGGTCCCGGGACGGGTCCGCCGGCCGGCTCTAGCCCTCCAGCAGGAGCCGCTGCGAGCGGGGCGCGAGCGTGTGCTCCAGCACGAGGCAGGCGGCGCCAATCGCGCCAACATCCTCGCCGACACCCGTGCCGACCACCTCGATCTCATGGATCTTCCGGGTGGCGCTGCCTTCCCGGACCAGCTCCGGAATCCGTTCGAGATACCACTGCGACAGGCAGGTCCAGAACGGTCCGCCGAACACCACACGGTCCACGTCCAGGGCATTGGTGATGGTCGAGACGGCGCGGGCAACCAGAACGGCGGAGTGGTCGATGATCTCCTCCGCCCTCGCGTCGCCGGCGGCGGCGGCGGCACACAGCGCGGTGAAGCTCTCCTGGATGGCAGGACCTGTCACGGCCTCAACGGAGCCGTCCAGGACCCCGGCTTCGACGGCCCGGGCCACCAGCACCTGGGGAATGCAGGTGGACTTGACGCAGCCGCGCATGCCGCAGTCGCATGGTGCGCCGTCGGGATCAACGATGATGTGCCCGATCTCCCCGGCGTTGCCGGAGGTTCCGCGCACGACCTCGTCATTGAGCACGATCCCGCAGCCGATTCCGGTGCCCATGTACATAAAGACGAAGCTGCCGGCTCCGCTGGGCCCGCCCGCCCAGGTCTCGGCCACGGCGGCGCTGGTCACGTCCTTGTCCACGATGGTGGACAGTCCGGTGGCCTCGGCGAGGGCGTCACGGAGCGGCACGCGGTCCCAGCCGAGCAGGAGCGGCGGGTCGACGACGGTGCCCTCCTCGAGGTCGATCGGTCCGGGCGAGGCGATCCCCAGGCCGGCGATCCGGGCCGGGTCCACTCCGGACTCAGTGACGAGCTGTTTGATTTCGGCGGCGATGGTGTCGATGACGGCCCCGGGATCGCTGCCGCCCGGGGTCTTGATCCGGGAATGCTTCACCACGGCTCCGACCAGGTCCAGCACGACGAACGTTGTCACGGCGGGATCCAGGTGGACGCCGACGGCGTACATGCCGGAGGACTTGAGCCGGAGCATGGTGCGCGGCTTGCCCGGTCCGGTGCCTTCCTTGCCGGCCTCATAGATCAGGTCCTGGTCCAGCAGCCGGCGGGAGATGTTGGAGATCGTCTGCGGGGAGAGCCCGACGATCCGGGCCAGCTCCACGCGGCTGAGGCCGGCCGGGGAACGCCGAATGGCATCGAGGATGACGGTGAGGTTGAAGTCCCCCATCCGGGGCAAATTGGTTCCGCGCCTCGGCGAGGGCTGGCGGATCTCAGTCACTGATACCCCTAAACGTCTTTGGCTATGCACTGCTTATCTCAGAATCGTACGTTACGCCCCTGTGACCGCCCACACGCCCCGCTTCACACAGCGGAGGTTTTCCGGATGCTGGCGGTCACCGTGAATTTCGGGTTCCTGCCGACCTCGCGGGTGGGGCCGATCAGCCGTTGCAGCGCGGGCCGGTAGGGCAGGTGGCTGTTAAACACCGTCCAGAGCTCCCCGCCCGGCGCGAGGACCCGCCCGGCCGCCTCGATCAGTTTGAGGCCGGCCCCGGCATGCACCGCGGCTCCGACGTGGAAGGGCGGGTTGAGCAGGATCAGATCGGCGCTGGCCTCCGGCAGCGAGGACATGGCGTCGTCCTGGAGGACGGTGACCTGGGCGGCGAGGCCGTTGGCTTCCGCCGTCGCCCTGGCGGAGTCGACGGCGGCGGCGGACTGGTCCGTGGCCGTGACCCGGGATCCGGGGTTGGCGCGGGCGTACACCGCGGCGAGGATCCCGGTGCCGCATCCCAGGTCGATCGCGTGCCGTGCCGGCGGCATCTGGGGCAGGAATTCCAGCAGGAACCTTGTGCCGATGTCCAGCCCGGTGCCGGCAAACACGGCGCCTCGGGCGCACACGGTCAAGCCGAGTTCGGTGTTGGCCTCGGTGACCGGGAACGGCGGGGCGCCGGTGGCGGGCCTGGGGCCGCGGGCCAGCAGGATCCGGGATTTTTGCCGGGCCCGCTGGGGCTGGACTTCGCTGAAGTGGCGCTCCAGCACCGCGTTCATGCCCAGGCTCATGTGCTTGACCCGGCCGCCGGCCAGCAGCACGACGTCGGGCGAGGCGTGGCGGGCGATGGCGTCGGCAATCTCCTCCAGTTCCGCCAGGGACTTGGGCAGCTGGAGGAGCACCACGCCGGCCCCGGACAGGAGCCCGGCGCCAAGCGGCAGCTGTTCGAAGCCGCCGGCGACGCCGAGGGTCCCGGCGTTGTGGCGGAGGGCATGCTCACCGGTGATGAGGTCCTGGTGCACCCGGACCGGCCCGGCCCAGCCGGCGGCGTCGAGTGCCAGGGCCCCGAGGGTCAGCGCCCCGTAGCGGTCCCCCACGACGGCGAGCCTGCTGCCGGGCTGCAGCTCACGGGCAGCCAGCAGGTCCGCGGCGGTGTCCAGGAGGAGCCTGTCCGTGGCGTCCCAGGCCTGGAGGTTGGCCGCCTCCACGTCCGGGAACCTGCCCAGCCGGGAGAAGAGGGAATCAAGATTGTTGTCCGCCACGCGCGAGCTGCCGCCTTTTGTGAGTCAGGTTGTTCGGACCACGAAAATGAGGGCCCCTGCAAACTTATCCTGAAAGCTTCACGGCCGACGATGGAATCCCGCCGCGGGGCGGCGCTGAACGTGTCAGCCGGCGGCGGCGAAGGGGCTCAAAACGGGTAGCCGGATCCATCGCGTGGCCGCAGGCCCCCGAGGAACCAGTTTGCACCTGCGCACATCAGCAGAAAGCCGATGACGCCGATGATCATGATCTGCGTGATGATCCCTGCAATGACCAGCACGAAGCCGGCCACCGTGGCCAGAATGCCCCAGACCGACCTGGCAGCCATACCGCGGGGCCGTCCCGACTGAAGTTCGAGGTTCAGCTCCGGATCGGTCGCAGCCAGGTCCTGCTCGAGCTTCTCCAGACGCCGGCGCTCTTCATCCGACAGCGGCATGGGAACCTTCCTCCCCCAGAACTACGGCGAGGGACCCGGCGCCGGGAAGGGGCGCCGGTGACCCGGCCATCGGCACCGGCCGGGCACTGGACGGTGCTTGCGTTCATTATCTGCCTGTTCCCCGCCACTATCCATAGGGCCGTCGGGCGGCCGTCTGGGGGCCAAGGGGGACGGCCGGCTGCCGCTGCCCGCCGCGTGACAAAGCAGCAGCGCCAGTCCTCCGGGGTGCTTGCAGGATCGCGCGGGCCCGGGAACACTGAGGCTATGAGGGCGGTCGTTTGCGGGGCCGGGATCAGCGGGCTCTCCGCCGCGGCGTTTCTGTCCCGCAACGGATGGCAGGTGTCCGTGGTGGACCACGCGGAGGGACCGCGCCCGCAGGGTTACATGATCGACTTCTTCGGTCCCGGGTGGCAGGCAGCCGCCAGCCTGGGCATCCTTCCCCGGCTCCGTGAACTTGGCTACCAGATCCAGAGGTTGGACTACGTTGCGCGGAACGGCAAGGCCCGGGCGAGCCTGCCGTTCTCCGGATTCGCCGAGGTAGCCAGGGGCAAGCTGACCAGCATCCTCCGCCCGGACCTGGAACTTGCCATCCGCGAAATGCTGCCCACCGCCGTCGAACTTCACTACGGCCGTACCGTGGCCGCTGTCGGGCAGAGCCGTGATGCCGTCACCGTGACCCTCGATGACGGGATGGTCCACGAGGCCGACCTGCTCATCGGCGCGGACGGTATCCACTCCGTAATCCGGGAGATCGTTTTCGGCCCGGAGGAAGAGTTCTTCCACTACCTTGGCTTCCAGGTTGGCGCCTACTCCTTCAGCGACCCGGAACTCGCCGAGCGCATCGGAGACCGGTTCGCCGTCACCGACACCCGCAATGCGGCGATGTTCTTCTACCGGCTGCGTGACGGCAGCATCACTGCCATGGCCGTTCACCGCACGGACAACCCCGCACTCCCGGATGACCCTCAGGCCCTGCTGAGATCCAGATGCCGTGACCTTGGCTGGATCTGTCCCGCCGCCCTCGACCGCTGCCCCGAAGACATCTACTACGACCACGTCGCCCAGATCAGGATGCCGCGCTGGCGTACGGGCCGCGTGGTCCTGCTCGGCGACGCCGCCGCCGCGGTGTCCCTGTTGGCAGGCCAGGGAGCTTCCCTCGGGATGGCCGCCGCTTATGTCCTGACTGAGGAACTGAATCAACACCCCGGGATCAGCAGCGGGCTCGCGACCTTCGAAGCACGGCTACGCCCCCTGGTGACGGAACACCAGAAGGCCGGCGTCTCGGCCGCCCAATGGTTCGTGCCGGCGACCCGGGGCGCGTCCTTCGTCCGCCGCAGCGCCATCCGGCTGGCGAAAATGCCCGGCATGACGCGGGTGATCAGCTCAGCTGTCATCGGCAAATCGGGAGCCGCGCTCTAGGACCCGGGACGGGGTCGAAGAAGCTCAGCCGGAGGGTTAGGTGGAGCCCACCGCAGCTGCCAGGTCCAACAGATGCTGCCGCTCGGCTGGTGAGTAGTCTCCAGCGCTGATAGCCGCGCTCATCCGTTCCCGGTGGTCAAGGATCTCCGACCGGTACTGGCCATTCCGGTCGCACCACGTGATCTCCCGAAGTAGTCCCAAGAGGCGCGCGGCGACGTCGGGGTCCGCTGCACCATAAAGCCTGAGCTGGTTCATGGCCATATCCAAGAGGTCCTTGAAAGTGGGCAGTGCGAGGACCACCCTTACCCGCCCCTCGTCATCGGTGAGGTGCTCGGGGCCCGGGTTTCTCTCCGCCAGCCGGCACAGTAGCGCGGAGAGGTGCCCGATGACGTGCACCGCCGTGGTGGGGTCGTTGATGCCGGGGGACAGTGCCCGTGCGGCGACGTCGACCAGCTGGCGGAATCCGAATCCGGCGTCCTGGACGCTGGTGCGTTCAAACCCCGTCGCGACGGCGGAGTTGACGTTTGTGCTCAGCTCTTGCCGGATTGCAGGGGTGAAGGGTGCGCCGGCCGAGACCGGCCATGCGGTTGCAAAGGGGACGCCTTCGACCAGAGAACTTCCCGGTTCACGGTCCAGCCGTATTATTCCTCCCGCGTCGGCGGCCGCCTGCATGAGTGCTGACTTATCAGACGATGTCAGGAATCCGGAGTGGGCGGCCCTGATACGGAATGCCGCGTGAACTGGTTCCGGTTCCGGCGCCGGTCCCCGGCCCGGGCGGTCCTGGGGAAAGACACGGTCCATGGTGCTCTGCGTTTCGACGTTGACCCGCCGCATCATCGTCTCCACTCGGATTTCGCGGGTGAGGTGAGCCAGGAAGAGCACCAGGCCGATAACGCTGGCAATGGCCAGGACGAAAGCCATCGTGACGGAGATTTCGGGAACAAACGCCTCATTCCCGTTGCCTTCATCGCGGACGCTTCGAAGGACGGTCAAGGAGAAAGCGAACGCCGCCAAGAACAGGGCCAGCGTGAAGTGGACGAACCGGTCCGAGGTGAACGTCCGCAGCAACCGAGGCGAGAACTGGCTGCTAGCCAGCTGCAGCGTGACCACCGTCAGGGAAAACGTCAGGGACGTTACAGTGATGAGGGACCCGGCGATGGCCTGCAGGACGGCTCTTGCCGCCTCGGGTCCGCCGCTGAAGAGAAGAACAGAAATACCGTCGGGCAACCGGCCGTCAACAGCAGCGTCCAACGCGGGCAGCATCGTTCCCAGGACAACGGCAAGGGCTACTGCTGCCGTCGGGAGGGGCCACAACTGCGTGCGCAGCGCGTCGCTCCATCGTGCGGTACGGCCGTTCATCGGCCGCAACCGGGAGGCATCCAGGGCGTATCAGCCATAACTTCCTACTCGCGTGGGAGGGCTAGGTCTGAGCCATGTCTAACACGATGCGCGGCCTTGGCCAACCACGGCCCGCGGTCACCGGACCCTCCATCCGCAGAGGACATGCTGATCAGATCCCGGTCAGATCTTCTTAACCACGCTGGATTTGAGCTGCATGGGACCAACGCCGTCCACCTTGCAGTCGATGTCGTGGTCGCCGACGCCGTTCACGAGCCGGATTCCGCGGACCTTGGTGCCGACCTTGATCACGGTGGAACTGCCCTTGATTTTGAGGTCCTTGATGACCGTGACGGTGTCCCCGTCAGCGAGGATATTGCCGACCGCGTCCTTGATCGGTTTGGCTGTCTGGTCCTCGGACTCCGGCTCGGCGGCCGGTGACCACTCATGCGCGCATTCCGGGCAGACCAGGAGCGCCCCCATCTCATACGTGTATTCGCTGGAGCATTCGGGGCACGGGGGCAGGGTCTCGTTCACGTGCCCAACTTTAGTCGAGCGGGGGGTTGACGGGCCTGTCAGGCCCGATTGCTAAGCTGATTTCCCCCGAGTGAAGGCGGCGCCCCATGGCCGACAGCCCAGTCCAGTCCCCCGGTCCGGTTCCATCCCACCGACCTGCGCCGCCCCGCGCCGCTGACTCCCGGCAGCACTCAGAGTTGCGGAGCGCCGGCCGGCTGTTGCTGGGCGCCTTCCTTGTCCTGGCCGGTGTCAGCCATCTGGGTTGGAGCCGTGAGGCGTTCTATGCCCAGGTGCCGCCCTGGCTGCCGCTGGACGTGGACTTCGTTGTGGTCGCGTCCGGGCTGGTGGAAATCGGTCTGGGGCTGGGCCTGCTGCTGCTCAGGCGGGGGCGGGTGGCCCTCGGCTGGATCGTGGCGGCCTTCTTCGTCCTGGTCTTCCCGGGGAACATCTCCCAGTTCGCCACCGGCACCGATTCGTTCGGACTCAATACGGACCAGAGCCGTGGGATCCGCCTGCTGTTCCAGCCGCTCCTCGTGCTGTGGGCCCTGTGGTCCACGGGCGCGTGGCGCGCCTGGCGGGAAAGCAGGAAATCCGGCCGGCGACCCCGCTGAGCGCGCGGCCTGACCCGCCAGCCACGGGTAGGACACCTGCAAAACAAAGGAGGCCCTGCTCAGTGAGCAGGACCTCTTCGGTGGAGCTGAGGGGACTCGAACCCCTGACCCCCTGCATGCCATGCAGGTGCGCTACCAGCTGCGCCACAGCCCCGAATTACCTGGCAAGACTTTCCCGAAAAGGACCGTCTTCCCTGAAGCAACCTGTTTATCTTAAACCACAATTCGTGCTGACGCGAATCGACACGCCGCCCCTGCCAACAGCCCGGAGAAACTTGTGACGGGCCGCGATCCGGCAGGGACGGCGGGCAGGATCAGCGGATAAAAAAATCCGCCGGAATCTTTCGATTCCGGCGGATCATTATTCGGTGGAGCTGAGGGGACTCGAACCCCTGACCCCCTGCATGCCATGCAGGTGCGCTACCAGCTGCGCCACAGCCCCGAATTTTCGTTGCTCCGACCCCGTCAGCAAATGCTGTCGGCCCCAGCTATTTTGGTCCGGATCTCTCCGAAGCAACTCAAATATCTTAGAACAGCCTTTCGGAAAATTCCAAATCGGGCATATTCCGTTGTGCTCCCGCTGCTACTCCGATTCGGAGGCTGCCGCGGCCTTGGCGGAAGCGTCGTCCCCGAGCTGCAGGTCCACGACGGGGCAGTCCTTCCAGAGACGCTCCAGTGCGTAGAACACGCGGTCTTCCTCGTGCTGGACGTGGATGACGATGTCGCCGTAGTCCAGCAGCACCCAGCGGCCGCCGGAGCGTCCTTCGCGGCGGATCGGCTTGAGCTCGAACTTGGAGAGTTCGTCTTCGATGCCGTCCACGATGGCGTTGACCTGGCGCTCGGACGGGGCGGAGGCAATCAGGAAGATGTCGGCCAGGGCCAGCCGTTCGCTGACGTCCATCGCGATGATGTCCTCGGCGAGTTTCTCCGCGGCGGCTCGGGCTGCGTGGCGGGCTGTAGCGATGGCTGATTCTGTTGCAGTCACGGGACTCCTTGTTGGGAAAAGCTTGGTGTGAAAAAGCTTGCTGGGTGAAAAAGCTGGTGTAGCGGAAATGCGTGCAATGGCCGACAGCCGCAACGGCGCGGCCAGGAACGGAGGTGCCTACCCGGAGAGACCGGTGATGATCAGCATGATGCCGGCGATCAGCGCGATCACACCAAGGGCCAGCACCGCGAGCTGCACGAGGCGCAGCCGCCGCGCCCTGCCGAGGCCGGCGGTGTCCGCGTCGAGGGGATCAAGACCGTAGGCGGTGTTCGCGGCGACAGGTGACCTGCCGGCGAACCCCTCCTCGGACGGGAGTGCGGCGGGGATCCCGGCCGTGGGGCTGGTGGGTGCCGGAGCTGCGGCGGCAGCCTTGGCGGCGGCCTCGGCGCGGGCCAGCACGCCGGACCGGCCGGTGGTGTCCGCACCCCGCTGGCGGGAAGGACCCGGACGGCGGTTGCCGGACTTCCGGGGCTGCTCAACCCGGGGACCCGGGTTGGTGACGACGGGCACGTGGGACGTGGCAGGGCGCTTCAAGACGGGCCGCTCCACGCCGGGGACCTGGACAAATTCCAGGGGGGTGACCATGGCCAGGTTGTTGGCCGTGGTGGGGTCATTCCGCACCGGTTCGGGCTTGCTGTTCTGCTCGGCGAGTTTCTGCTTGGCGGCGGCGCGGCGGTTCAGCACGGCGGCCCGCTCGGCCAGGGCGATCTGCTCCGCCAGCACCTCAGGGTCCACGGCTTCCGGGTCGGTGGCGTTGATGTGTTCCATTTTGGCCAGCTGGTTTTGGGCCTGCTGGGCCAGCAGTTCCCGCGCCGCGAGAGCCTGCTCCACGGTCATGCCCTCGGATCCCTTGGCGCCATGGCCGGCAGTGCCGCCGTCGGACTTCTGCCCGGAGGCTGTAGCGCCGTCAGCGGGAGCGCCGTCCACACCGGTCTGCGGGCCCGCCGCGTCCGGCGCAGCAGGGGTTACCGGTGCACCCGGCGCCGGCTGTGCACCTGCGGCTGCGTTGGCCTGGCGGACGGCCGGGGTGGACCGGGTCCGCGGGGAGGCCGGCACAATCAGGTTTGCGGACGTTGCCGGGGACGTTTCTGCAGCCAGCTGCAGCAGCCGGAGCTGGCGCCGGGTGGGCGGTCCGCCGCCGGAGAGATTGCCTTCCTTCTCGGCGAGTTCCTTGATGGTGCGCAGGGTGGCGCGATCCCGGGCGCGGACCTGCGAGGACCGCTCGGGGCCGGACGTGGTGCGGACCGAGTCAACGGGGCCCGGATTCCGGCGCCGGCCGGTGACCTCGGCCTCCGTGGGCTCGCCCGGGTCGACAACACCGGGGGCCACACCGCCGGGGGCAGGAACGCCGGCAGGGTTGTCCGAGGCGGGGTGGTTTGAGGCAGGGGGAACCGCGCCCGGACCTGGGGTGCCGGGCTCCTGGTTCGCTTCCAGGCGTTCATCTCTGGCCAGCCGCAGTTGGCGGCGGCTGCGGATCGGTGGCTGTTCCTGACTCATTGAAAACTCATTCGGTGCTGGCGGGTTGGGCTATCTCAGTGCTTCGGTCATAGCGCGCGGCGCCATTGCCGGCGGAGGTGTTCCCGGTGTCCGGGTCGCCGCCGTACAGCCCGTATTTGGCGATGTACTGCACCACGCCGTCGGGGACGAGGTACCACACGGGGTTCCCGGCCGCGACCCTGGTGCGGCAGTCCGTCGAGGAGATCGCCATGGCGGGGACCTCGAGCAGGCTGACGTCCTTGCGGCCCATGCCGTCCAGGACGTGGCCGGGCCGGGTGACTCCGACGAAGTGCGCGAGGGACCAGAGTTCGTCGATGTCCTTCCAGGACAGAATCTGGGCCAGGGCGTCGGCGCCGGTAATGAAGAAGAGGTCCGCGTCCGGACGCAGGGTGTGCAGGTCCCGGAGGGTGTCGATCGTGTAGGTGGGTCCGGGCCGGTCCACGTCCACCCGGCTGACGGTAAAGCGCGGGTTCGAGGCCGTCGCGATGACTGTCATGAGGTAGCGGTGCTCGGCCTCGCTGACCTTCTTGCTCATCTTCTGCCAGGGCTGGCCCGTGGGCACGAAGACGACTTCATCCAAGTCGAACTTGGCCGCGACCTCACTGGCCGCGACAAGGTGCCCGTGGTGGATGGGATCGAACGTGCCGCCCATCACACCCAGACGCAGGCGGCGCTTGGCGCCGCGCTGCTTCACGATGGCGGAAATATTAGTGCCCTTGGCCGTGGTCGTGCTTGTTCGGGTGCTGGCGGTGCGGATCCGCATGCTCCTCCACGGCCTCGTGGCGTTTGCCCAGGTTGGAGTAGGACAGCGTGATGAACAGCATGACCAGCAGCACAGCGAACATCACAGCGCCAACGACGAACGGCGGAGCGATAATCGGCGCGAGTTCCTCGTGGCCTGATTCGCCAGCGGCGCTGACGATTGTGGCGATGTGCTGCAACAGCATGTTCTCCCCTAGTGAGTTCAAGATTTGACGACGGCGGGAATCCCCGCCGTTACGGACTTCTGTTCCATGTTACAGCGTCGCTAGGACCTGATCTGGCCCTCGCCCTGGACGATCCACTTGGTGGTGGTCAGTTCCGTCAGACCCATCGGTCCGCGGGCGTGCAGCTTCTGGGTGGAAATGCCGACCTCGGCACCCAGCCCCAGTTCGCCGCCGTCGGTGAAACGTGTGGAGGCGTTGACGATCACGGCGGCCGAATCCACCTCCGCGATGAAGCGTTCGGCGTTGCCGAGGTCGTTCGTCAGGATGGCTTCGGTGTGGCCCGTGGACCAGGTGCGGATGTGCTTGACGGCGTCGTCGAGGCTGTCCACCATGGCCACGGCGAGGTCCAGGTCCATGTACTCGGTGGCCCAGTCCTCCTCGGTGGCGGGGACCGAGTCGACCGTGGCCGGCAGCGCGGCGCGGATCCGTTCGTCGGCGTGCAGGGTGACGCCGGCGGCGCGCAGGGCCGCGGCGACGGCGGGCAGCACGGTCGAGGCGGAGTGGACCAGCAGGGTTTCCACGGTGTTGCAGACACTGGGCCGCTGGGTCTTGGCGTTCAGCAGGATCCCCACGGCCATCTCCTCGTTCGCGGAGGCGTCGAGGAAAATGTGCACGTTGCCTTCGCCGGTCTCGATCACGGGGACCTGGGCGTTGGCCACGACGGATTGGATCAGTTCCCGGCCGCCGCGGGGAATCAGGACGTCGACGCGGCCACGGGCGCGCATCAGGGCGTTGGCGCCTTCGCGGCCGTACTGGTCGACGCTCTGCACGGCGTCGGCGGGCAGGCCCACCGATTCGAGGGCGTCGCGGAGCACTGTGACGAGGGCGGTGTTGGTGGCGGCGGCGGCGGTCCCGCCGCGCAGAATGACGGCGTTGCCGCTCTTCAGGCCCAGCCCGGCGATGTCCACGGTGACGTTGGGGCGCGCCTCGTAGATGGCGGCGACGACGCCCAGGGGCACGTTGATCTGGCGCAGCCGGAGCCCGTTCGGGAGGGTCTGGCCGCGGACCACGTTGCCGACCGGGTCGGGCAGGTTGGCGAGGTTCTCCAGGGCGTCGGCGAGGCCCTGGATCCGGGCGCCCGTGAGGGTGAGCCGGTCCAGCAGGGCCGCGGACGTGCCGTTGGCCTTGCCGGCTGCGACATCCTGGGTATTGGCGGCGAGGATCTGGGACTGGCGTTCCAGCAGCGCGGCCGCAATGGCGCGGAGTCCGCGGTCCTTCCAGGCCCGGTTGGCGCTGGCCATCCTGCGTGCGGCCTGCCGCGAACGGTCGGCGATGGCGTGGACGGCTGCCTCGACGTCGGCCCCGGAGGGACGCGCCGTCTCTACTTCGGGCATCGGGGTTGCCTGGCCGGGATCGGTGGATCGCTCAGCGGCTTGGGGAATCAGTGCCTCAGTCATCCTTCAAGTCTAGGCGGGACCGCTTGCTAAACCAGAACCAGATCGTCAACGTGAACAACCTCGCGGTCAAATCCACGTCCCAGCGACTCACCGAGTTCCACTGTGGAACGGCCCAGCATCTGCGGCAGCTCGGCAGCGGAATAGTTGACCAGGCCGCGCGCAATAACGGTGCCGTCGGCTGCGACCATTTCCACGGCGTCCCCTGCTTCGAAGTGTCCTTCAACCGCCGAGATCCCGGCCGGGAGCAGCGAGGTGTGGCGGTCGCGCACGGCCTTGACTGCGCCGTCGTCGAGGATCAGCCGGCCTTGCACGTGCGCGAGGTGGGCGAGCCACATCATCCGCACCGGCTTGCGTGCCCCGTTCACGGTGAACCATGTTCCGACGTCCTCGCCGGCCAGGGCTGCCGAGATGTTGGCGGTCGACGTGACCATCGCGGGGATGCCTGAGTCGGCCGCCATGATGGCCGCCTCGACCTTGGTCTGCATCCCGCCGGTTCCGACTCCGGCCTTGCCGGGCGCCCCGATGGTCACACCCTCGAGGTCCTCAGGACCGTCCACCCGGGGAATGCGCTTAGCGCCCTTCGCCGGAGGCCCGTCATAAAGCGAATCAACATCGGACAGCAGCACAAGGGCATCGGCACGGACCAGATGGGCCACGAGCGCCGACAAGCGGTCGTTGTCGCCGAAGCGGATCTTGTGCGTGGCGACGGTGTCGTTTTCGTTGACCACCGGCACGACACCAAGGTTCAGCAGCCTGTTCAGGGCGCGGAAGGCGTTGGTGTGGTGGCTGCGCCGCATGAGGTCATCGGCGGTGAGCAGCACCTGGCTGACAGTCACGCCGTGGGCGCCGAACGCCTGGGTGTAGCGCGCCATCAGGAGGCCCTGCCCCACGCTGGCGGCTGCCTGCTGGGTAGCCAGGTCCCGGGGACGCTTGGCCAGCCCCAGCGGAGCCAGGCCGGCGGCGATGGCACCGGAGGAGACCAGGATGATTTCCATGCCCGCGTTGCTCTTGACTGCGAGGGCATCCGAGAGCGAGATGAGCGCTTCTTCCGAGATGCCGCCCTTGATGCTGGTCAGCGACGAAGATCCGACCTTGACCACGATGCGGCGCGCTCTGGCGAGCACGCTCCTGTCGTCGGTGGGTTCTTCGATGAGTACTGCGGAACTAACACTCACGGTTGCGGGTTCACTCCCCATCTTCTTCGCCCAGTCCACTCTCCTTGAGCGGCTTGTCACGGCGTCCGCTGACGGATTCGGTCCAGATCCCGGCCTTGCGCTCGGCTTCGAGTTCGGCGCGGGCGGCGGCCTTGGCCTCGCGGCGCTCGACCTGCTCGTCGCGCTTCTGTCCGCGGGTGGGGCGGTCGCCGATGTCGGCGAAGCGCACGTCGGTGCCGCGCGGGGCGGCCAGCAGTTCGGCGCCGGCCATCATGGTCGGCTCCCAGTCGAAGACGACGCCGTCGTCCTCGCCGATGACGACCGTGTCACCCGGCTTGGCGCCCTGCTTGAACAGTTCGTTTTCGACGCCGAGCTTGGCCAGGCGGTCGGCGAGGTAGCCGATGGCTTCCTCGTTGGTGAAGTCGGTCTGCTTGACCCAGCGCACGGGCTTGTCGCCCAGGACGCGGAACAGCGGTTCGAGGTTCTTCTCTTCGCGGCGGATCTTGAAGCCGGATTCGTTGACCGCACGCGGCTTGAGGATGGGTGCGTGCACCTTCGGCGGGGCGGCGGCAAGCTCGTCGCGGGCTGCCTGGACGATTTCTCCCATGGCGAAGCCGAGCTGGCGGAGGCCCTCGTGGCTGGTTGCCGAGATTTCGAAGACCTTGTAGCCGCGGGATTCCAGTTCCGGACGGACGAACTCGGCCATGTCCTTACCGTCGGGCAGGTCCACCTTGTTGAGGGCGACCAGGCGGGGACGGTGGTTCAGCGGCACAACCTCGCCGTCGGCTCCGCTGTAGCTCATGTCGACCGCGTACTTCTCCAGCTCGGCCTCGATGATGGCGAGGTCGGAGAGCGGGTCACGGTCCGATTCGAGCGTGCCGCAGTCAAGGACGTGCACCAGGGCGGCGCAGCGCTCGACGTGGCGCAGGAAGTAGTGTCCGAGGCCCTTGCCCTCGCTGGCGCCTTCGATCAGGCCCGGGACGTCGGCAATGGTGAAGCGCACGTCGCCGGCCTGGACCACGCCGAGGTTCGGGATCAGGGTGGTGAACGGGTAGTCGGCGATCTTGGGCCGCGCGGCCGACATGGCGGCGATCAGGCTGGACTTGCCGGCGGAGGGGAAGCCGACCAGGGCGATGTCGGCGATGGACTTCAGTTCCAGGACGACGTCACTGGATTCGCCTTCGATGCCGAGCAGCGCGAAGCCGGGGGCGCGCCGCTTCTGCGAGGAGAGCGAGGCGTTGCCGAGACCGCCGATGCCGCCAGCGGCCGCGATGTATTCGGCGCCTTCGCTCACCAGGTCAGCGAGGACCTCGCCGTCCTTGGACTTGACCACGGTGCCGACGGGGACCGGAAGGATCAGGGTTTCGCCGTGTTTGCCGGCGCGCCAGTCGCCCATGCCGGGGCCGCCGTTGGTGGCGTGGCGGTGCGGGGCGTGGTGGTAGTCCAGCAGGGTGGTGGTCTGCGGGTCGACGCGCAGGATGACGTCGCCGCCGTTGCCGCCGTTGCCGCCGTCGGGACCGCCGAGCGGCTTGAACTTCTCGCGGTGAACGGAGACACAACCGTGACCGCCGGTACCGCCGGATACGTGCAGTACTACCCGGTCTACAAAGCTGGCCACGTGGATCTCCTCAGTGCTGTTCCCCGGGGTCCAAAGACTCCCAAGATGATTGTAATGCGGTTAAAACACCGGTGGAGCGGACCTAATGGCCCGCCCCACCGTTTTAAGACTTGTTGTTACTCTGCAGCTGCAGCAGTCACAATGTTCACGACGCGACGACCGCGGCGGGTGCCGAACTCGACAGCGCCGGGGGTCAGGGCGAACAGGGTGTCGTCGCCGCCGCGGCCAACGCCGGCGCCCGGGTGGAAGTGGGTACCACGCTGGCGGACGATGATTTCGCCTGCGGAAACTACCTGGCCGCCGAAGCGCTTGACGCCGAGGTACTGGGCGTTTGAGTCACGACCGTTGCGAGTGGAACTCGCGCCTTTTTTATGTGCCATTTGGAAATGCCTGCCTTAAAATTCTGGGGAATCTGCTGAAAACCTGAACCGTAACGAGTAGTTACTTGATACCGGTGATCTTGACCTTGGTCAATTCCTGACGGTGACCCTGGCGCTTCTTGTAACCGGTCTTGTTCTTGAACTTCTGGATGACGATCTTGGGACCGCGAAGGTCCTCAAGGATCTCAGCCGTAACCTTTACCTTGGCCAGGTCCGTAGCTGCAGACGTGACCTTGTCACCGTCCACCAGGAGCAGTGCGGGCAACTCAAAGGTGCTGCCGGCTCCACCGGGGACGCGGTTCAGGGTAACGAAGTCTCCAACGGAAACCTTCTCTTGCCGGCCGCCTGCGCGGACAATCGCGTACACCACTGGGGAACTCACTTCTCTCGACGTTTATTACTAGATTTGCGTGCGGAACCTGGGGCCAAAGTTTCTGGTCCGGCTCACGCTGTGCCTCTACGCCGGTGGGTTCCCCGGGGGGACCCATGAGCTATCCCGTGGACAATCGCACTCGAAATCAAGTGGAGCGTCCTCAAGGTCATAACCCAAGTGTTGGCGTAAGCACCGAAGATCTAGACTACGCTAATTTTGCCTTCGGCCGCAAATGAGGCTGGTTCCGAAGGGAGGTACGTGGTAGGCGCCACTCTGTATGGACAGGGTGTTGCCGCAACGACTTCCGGAACCGTGCCCACCTATCGTACAGGCTCCGCCCGGCTCCCCGGGTCAGGCGTGCAGCCGCGGCGCGTCGAAGAAGTCGACCTCGTACCGGGCGGACTGCCGGAAGGCCACGGTCATGGCCTGCCGTTCGCTCTCCGACGCCGCACGTCCCGCCGCGTCGGCGTAGGCGACCGCCTGCCGGGTGGCGGCGGCGAACTCCTCATCCGCGTAGGTGCGCAGCCACACGGCATAGGGGTGCGCGTCCGGGGCTCCGGCGGCGAGGAACTGCCCGTGCAGGGTCTGCCCGACCTCGGCGTAGAGCCAGAAGCAGGGCAGCACGGCGGCCACCAGCACCCCGTAGCTGCCGGAGACCGAGGCGGCCAGCAGGTGGTCCACGTAGGACTTGGTGACCGGCCCCAGCGTCACGTCGGCGTTCCGGGTGCTCAGCCAGGTCCGGTGCAGCTCCGATTCGACTTCGAGGCAGTTCTGGGCGGAACGGGCCCAGAACAGCTGCTCGGCCTCCGTGGGCGCGATCGCTGCGGCGCGGGCCAGGACCCGGGAATAGCCGTTCAGGTACAGGGCGTCCTGGGCGAGGTAGTAGGCAAAGTCCCTCTCCGGCAGAGACCCGTCGGCCAGGCCCCGGATGAAGTCCAGGCCGTAGATCGCGTCGAGGTCCCCGGTGGCCGCGTCGCGCAGCGCGGCGGCGAAGGCCCCCTCGGCCGGGACACGGCCGGTCCTGCCATGGTCCCGGGTGTGCTGCTGGACGTGGTGGAAATGATGCACCGGGCCGTTGCCGGTGCCGACGTCGAGGTCCGCCGAGGCGCGCAGCGCCTCCTGCAGCCACGGCTTGACCTGGCGGAGCGCGGCCTCCCAGTCCCCCGGCCCGTCGTCTCCCAGGATTCTGGCCTGCACGGTCGCCATCGCCGAGGACAGCGAGCATCCGGTGCCGTGGCTGTTGCGGGTGGGCACCCGCTCCCCCGGCACCACGACGACGTCCCGGGCCAGCAGCCCGACGGTGTTGACCAGCGCGTCCGGGCAGCCGCCGGCTCCGCCGTCGTTGCCGCTGGTGCCCCAGGTGTCCTCGTTGCCCTCGTTCCCTTCGTTCCCCGGGTGGCCCCCGGTGCCCCCGGTGCCGCCGGGGCCGCTGCCGCCGTCGAGGTGGCCGCCCTTCACCAGGACCGTGGCCCCGGTTTGGGCGGCGAGCCGTTTGCCCTGCTGCAGGGCCGCGGCCCAGGTCCCGGCGGCGGGCTCCTTGAGCAGGATGGCGAGTTCGGCGAGGTTGGGGGTGATCAGGTCGGCGTAGGGCAGCAGCGCCTGCAGGGCCGCCTCGGCGGACTCCTGCAGCAGCCGGTCGCCGCTGGTCGCCACCATCACGGGGTCCAGGACCACGACGGCGGGCCGGGCCTTCTCCAGCCAGGTGCGGACGGCGTCGATCACCTCGGCGTCCCCCAGCATGCCGATCTTGACGGCGTCAATGCTGATGTCCGCGCTGATGGCGTCCAACTGCGCTGTGAGGAACGCCGCCGGCGGCACATGCACGGCGCTGACGCCGCGGGTGTTCTGCGCGGTCAGGGCGGTGATGGCCGCCATGCCGTAGCCGCCGTGCGCGGCAATGCTTTTGAGGTCGGCCTGGATTCCTGCGCCGCCGGAGGGATCGGAGCCGGCAATCGCGAGCACCCGAGGGATCCGGGGTGCCGACGGGGCGGGGACACACGGAAGAAACGATGAGGTGGTGGTCAAGAGAGACATCCCTTCGCCGGTGCTAACCGGACAGGTTCAACGGGTCTGGATCTCAGCCGGCTCGATGCGCGGCACCCCGTGTCAGGGACCCAGCCTAGCCGGAACCTTTAACGAAGTCGCGGGCACGGCCCGAACCTGGTCGTATTGCTACGCCGTCCGGACCGCACCCGCGGCCTTGCTGAACAGTTCCGGTGTTAGAGCTCCGAAGCCGGAACCCCGACACCGAGGATGATCGGCTCACCGGCGGCAGGCTTGGCCGCCGGTGTGGTGGCTGCCGGGACCTTTGCCTCATGCACCGAGACGGCGGCGGCCTGCCGGGTTTCCTGGCGCTGTTCCACCGAGGTCTCGTTGGCTGCGCCCTGGGCGCGGCTGGCGCTGCGGTTGCGGCGTCCGCGGCGGGCCCGGGAGGTGCCGGCCTCGGCTTCCGCCTCGGTCTGGGAACCCGGAGCCTGGGCGCGTCCCGGTCCGGTTCCGCCGGTGCGCGCCGGAGCGGCCGTTGCGGTCCGGGCTGCCGGAGCCTTCGTTGCCGGCGCACTCACCGACGGCGCAGCCGTTTCCTGCAGAGCCGTTTCCTGCAGAGCCGGTTCCTGCGCGGCCGGAGCCGCGGCTGCCTCGGCTTCACCCAGGTGGGCGAAGGCCTCGGTCAGGAGATCCAGGGTCAGCGAGGGCGCGCTCGTCTCGTCGGCGTGTTCCACGAACGGCAGGGCGACCTGCTCGCCGCCGAACGTCAGCACGGCGGCGGGACGTCCCGCGGCTTCCTCCGTGGCGGCCAGCTCGACGGCTGCCTCGAGGGCGGCCTGGCGGGTCCCGGCGTCGCGCGCCGTGGCTGCCTCACCGTCATGCAGGTGGGCGGCGTGCGCCGCTGCCGCGATGTTCGCCAGCGCGGCGCGGGTGGCCTCGGCCTTGGCGTGGCGCTCGGCCTCGGTGGGCTCGGCGTGGACTGCTGCCGGGGCGGACTGCTCGTCCGCGCCCTGGCCGCCCCGGCCGCGGCGGCGGCTCTTGCGTTCCGTCCGGGCGGCGGGCTGGTGCTCGGTCCGCGGGACGTGGTGTTCGGCGGCCACGACGTTGGCGCGGCGGTGCTCCACCGGCTCGTCGTGCGTGACGATGCCGCGGCCGGCGCAGGTTTCGCACTGCTCGCCGAAGACTTCGAGCAGCCCGGTGCCCATCCGCTTGCGCGTCATCTGCACGAGGCCCAGCGAGGTCACCTCGGCGACCTGGTGCTTGGTCCGGTCCCGGCCCAGGCACTCCACCATGCGGCGCAGCACGAGGTCGCGGTTGGATTCGAGCACCATGTCGATGAAGTCGATCACGATGATGCCGCCGATGTCGCGGAGCCGCAGCTGCCGGACGACTTCCTCGGCCGCCTCAAGGTTGTTCTTCGTGACGGTTTCCTCGAGGTTGCCGCCGCTGCCGGTGAACTTGCCGGTGTTGACGTCCACCACGGTCATGGCTTCGGTGCGGTCGATCACGAGGGAGCCGCCGGAGGGCAGGAAGACCTTACGGTCCAGGGCCTTGTGGATCTGCTCGTCGATGCGCCACGCGGCGAAGATGTCCGTGTCCTTGGTCCACTTCTCCAGCCGGCCCACGAGGTCCGGCGCCACGTAGGTGACGTAGGCCTCGATGGTGTCCCAGGCTTCCTCGCCGGAGACGATCAGCTTGGAGAAGTCCTCGTTGAAGACGTCACGGACCACCTTGATGGTCAGATCGGGTTCGCCGTAGAGCAGCTCGGGGGCGAGGATCTTGGTCGACGAAGACTGTCCCTCGATGCCTTCCCACTGGGCGCGGAGGCGGTTGATATCGTGCGTGAGCTCTTCCTCGGACGCCCCCTCGGCGGCGGTGCGGACGATGACGCCGGCATCTTCCGGCAGGCGGTCCTTGAGTATCCGCTTCAGGCGGTTGCGTTCGACGTCGGGCAGCTTGCGGGAGATTCCGGTCATGGAACCGCCGGGAACGTACACGAGGTAGCGGCCGGGCAGCGAGATCTGGCTCGTGAGGCGGGCGCCCTTGTGCCCGACCGGGTCCTTGGTGACCTGGACCAGCACGGAGTCGCCGGACTTCAGCGCGTTCTCGATCCGGCGCTGCTTGCCCTCGAGGTTGACGGATTCCCAGTTGACTTCACCGGCGTAGAGCACGGCGTTGCGGCCGCGTCCGATGTCAACAAAGGCGGCTTCCATGGACGGCAGCACGTTCTGGACCTTGCCCAGGTAGACGTTGCCGATCAGGGAATCCTGCTGGGTCTTCGACACGAAGTGCTCGGCCAGGACGCCGTCCTCGAGGACGCCGATCTGGATTCTGTCGTCGCGCTGGCGGACGATCATCTGGCGGTCGACCGATTCGCGCCGGGCCAGGAACTCGGCCTCGGTGATGACGGTGCGGCGGCGGCCGGTGTCGCGGGATTCGCGGCGGCGCTGCTTCTTCGCCTCAAGCCGGGTGGAGCCCTTCAGGGACGTGACGCGGTTGTTGACGGGCGCCTCGGTGGCTGCACGGGGCGCCCGGACGCGCGTCACCGTGTTGGGCGGGTCATTGTCTTCCCCGCCGGTCAGTTCCAGGTCCTGGTCGCCACGGCGGCGGCGGCGACGGCGGCGCGAGGTCACGCCCTCTTCGAGCTGCTCCTCGGAGTCCTCTTCCGCTTCTTCTCCGGCGTCTTCGGATTCGTTCTCGGCGCCGGGCTCAGCGTCAGATCCGCGGCTGCTGCGTCCACGGCGTCCGCGGCTGCGGCGGCGACGGCGGCTTCCGGCGTCCTCGCCTTCACCTTCCTCGCCCTCTTCTTCATCGGCTTCCGCCACGGCAGGGGCCGCCGCGGCCGGGGCCGGGCGCACGACGGTGGCCAGGTCGGGGGCCCGGAAGATCATCGAGGTGACCGCTCCCGGCTCGAGGAAGAGCGAGGCGGCGGCGGACGGTGCTGCGGCGGGCGTTTCTGCTGCTTCTGTCGCTGCTGTTGCTGCGGGGACGGCGGCGTCGGCTGCTGCTTCCACGGGGGCGGCGGCTGCTGTTGCTGCTTCCACGGGGGCGGCAGCTGCTGTTGCTTCCGGCGTCAGTGCGGAGCCTGCTGCTGCCGGGGTCCCGGCGTCCGGCGTCACGGCCGGGGTCTCAGCGACGGGGGTTTCCGCGACGGGGGCAGCGGCCTTGGCGCGGCTGGCGCGGCGCCGGACCGGCTTCTCCACCGGAATGTCAGCGGCCGGAGCGGCGGCGGTCTCTGCCGGGGCGGCGGTCTCAACTGCCGCGGCGTCGTCGGCGAAGGCCGGCAGGGGTTCGGCCGGTGCGGCGACCTTGCGGGTGCGGGAGCGGCGGACGGGTGCTTTGGCCTTGGCTTCCGCGGCCGGAGCCTCGGTTGCGCCGGTTGCCTCCGCGGGGACTGCGGCGTCGGCTGCGTCCCCGGAAGCGGCGGCCGTGTCCGCTGCGTCCGCGGGGGTTTCCTTCTTCGGAAGGGCCTTGCGGCGGGTCCGGACAGGCCGCTTCGGCGGCGTTGCCGCGGCTGCGGCGTCTACGGATTCCTCGGCACCGAGGGCGTTGTCGTTAGTCGTTACAACCTGGTCATTATCCATATGTGGCGACACTCCTGCCCCTGAGTGGCCGCCACATCCGGCACCCGTTGGGGCAAATATTTGTCAACACCCGCAGGCATTGACAGAAGTCAATTGGATACCCTCAGGTTCGCACCGGCAGTGGGGTGCGGCAGCCCTGGAGGGCCGGCGGAATTGTTCTGAAACCCGTTGATCTACACGTCACAACCAGGTGCCGTCCAATGGCATTGCGGGACAGCCGGGATCAGAGGATCCGTGGCTCCCTGCTCATCATTGGCGGTCTTGGGAACAAAGTCGCCGGACCGGAATCCGGATGTGGATCGGGTTCCAGCCACGATCATTGTCTCACAGGACCCGCGAAATCAGGCGTAAGCAGGCATCCGGCCCGCACCGTGGACCGAATCACTGGGGACCGCACAACGCTTCCCGGACTTCATCCAGTCTCCGGCGATAGAATCGGACCAGTTGCACCGACCAAAGGACTTTCATTCCATGCCCACCATCTCCAGTGCCACCAGTGAGGCGGCCGAGCAGCAAGGCTCCAGCACGTCAGCCGCGGAACGGCCGTTGCCTCCGATGACCCGGGACCGTCCGTTCGCGTGGCTCCTGCTGATCACCGGCGTCGTCGGCTGGCTTGCCTCCGGGGCGCTGGTGCTGGAAAAGCTGGAGGTCCTCAAGGATCCCAGCCATGTGACGGTGTGCGATGTGAACCCCTGGATCTCCTGCGGGCAGGTCATGCAGACCTGGCAGGGATCGGTGTTCGGCTTTCCCAACATGTTCATCGGAATCGTGGCGTTCGCGGTCATCATCACCACGGCCATGGGCATGCTCGCGGGAGCCACGTTCGCCCGCTGGTACTGGCTCGGCCTGCAGGCCGGCGTGACGCTGGGCTTCGCGTTCGTGGTGTGGCTCTGGTCCCAGGCGCTGTACTCCATCCACATCCTGTGCCCGTTCTGCATGGTCGTCTGGGCTGCGATGATTCCCCTGTTCGTCTGGGTCACCGTCCGCAACGTGACCCACGGCGTCATCCGCCTGCCCGCCGGCGCCACCAGGATCCTGGGCGACTCGGGCTGGATCATCACGGCACTGCTCTACGTCGCCGTGATCGCCACCATCTTCTTCGCCTTCATCCAGGTCTTCATCGGGACCTCCGGCTACTAGGCGCACCACCCGCGTCGAACCATGCGAGGTGACAGTCCGCGAGGTGACAGTTAAGGCCCATGTTCGTGACGAACATGGGCCTTAACTGTCACCTCGGCGGGAGGGTGGGTCCGGAAGTTAGTCCTGGAACCAGATTTTGATCTCGCGCTCCGCGGAGTCCACGGAGTCCGAGCCGTGGACCAGGTTCTGCTGCACCTTCAGGCCCCAGTCGCGACCGAAGTCGCCGCGGATGGTCCCCGGGGCCGCCGTCGTCGGGTCCGTGGTGCCGGCGAGCGAGCGGAAGCCCTCGATCACGCGGTGGCCCTCGAAGATCGCCGCGACGACCGGTCCGCTGAGCATGAACTCGACCAGCGGCTCGTAGAAGGGCTTGCCCACGTGCTCCTCGTAGTGCTGCTCGAGCAGTTCCCGGCTCGCGTCGACCTTCTTGAGCTCGGCCAGGGTGTATCCCTTGGCCTCGATGCGGGCGATGATGCTGCCGGTCAGGTTGCGGGTGACGCCGTCGGGCTTGATCAGGACGAGGGTGCGCTCAATGCTCACAGCTGCTCCAATGTGTTGGGGGCGGGATTCGGAAATAAGTCTAGTTGCTTTGATCTTCGGGGTGGGCTGCGTCCCAGGCGGCCTGTTCGCGTTCCCGCTGGGCGGCCTCCCGGTCAATCCGGATGCCGGTGCGGATGCCGTACCACCAGGCCACCGCGAAGAGGCCGCCGACCAGGAACATGGCCGGCTCCAGGATGCCGGTCAGGATCAGCACAATCTGCAGGATCCAGCCCAGGGCCACTCCCCACGGTTTGGTCAGCACCGCGCAGGTCAGGGCATAGACCAGGCACAGCGTGATCCCGACCGAGAAGATCAGGACCGGCGGGAATTCGTCCCGGCGCAGCCCAAAGACGGTGAGGGTGGCGAAGAGCACCACGAAGGCCTCCAGCAGCAGCACCGTCGAGGCGAACAGGACCTTGGTGGAGCGGCGCTTCTTGGGCATGCCGGGCTGCCATTCCCGCTGGGCTTTGGTGAGTTTCGCCATTGGCTACGCCTCCGCCTTTCCGAGCAGGATCCGGGCTTCCGCGACGAGCGTGATGGACCCGGTGACGAGGACGCCGCCGGCGAGGTCGTCGTTGGCTTCGGCACGTTCCACCGCCCATTCGAGGGCGTCGTCGAGCTTTTCGGCCACGTGGATGTTGTCCTCGCCGAAGCCGAGCTCCAGCGCGAGTTCCGCTAGGTCCTCGGCCGGCACCGCGCGGGGCGAGTTGGACTGCGTGAAGCAGTATTCGGCGGCCAGGTCCCCGAGGGATTCCTTGAGCTGCCGGAGGATTTCCTCGGCGTCCTTTTCCCGCAGGACACCGACCACCACGACCAGCTTGGTGAAGCTGAAGGCCTCATGGATCGCCTCCGCGGAGACCCGGATGCCTTCGGGGTTGTGCGCGGCGTCCACGATGATGGTCGGCGCGGTGCGCACCACCTCCAGCCGGCCGGGCGAGGTGACGGAGGCGAACGCCTCCTGCACCAGCCCGGCGTCGAGCGCCTTTTCGGCGCCGAAGAAGGCTTCCAGCGCGGCGATCGCGACGGCGGCGTTCTCGGCCTGGTGCGCGCCGTGCAGCGGCACCAGCAGGTCCTCGTAACGGCCCGCGATGCCCTGGATGGTGACCATCTGGCCGCCAACGGCCACGGTGCGGGATTCGACGCCGAATTCGACGCCTTCGAAGCGGAACGGGACGTTGGTTTCCTTGGCCTTTTCCAGCAGCACCTGGGCCGCGTCGCGGGGCTGCGCGGCGCTGACGAGGAACCCGCCGGGCTTGATGATGCCGGCCTTTTCGTACGCGATGTCCTCGGTGGTGTCGCCCAGCAGTTCCGTGTGGTCCAGCGAGATCGGGGTGACCACAAAGACCTGGCCGTCGCCGACGTTGGTCGCGTCGGTGATGCCGCCCAGGCCGACCTCTATGACGGCGACGTTGACCGGCTGGTCCGCGAAGATGGCGAAGCCCAGGATGGTGAGGCATTCGAAGTACGTCAGCCGGGGCTGGCCTTCGGCCTCGAGTTCGCTGTCCACGATGGCCAGGTACGGGCGGATCTCGTCCCAGATCCGGACGAAGGTCTCATCCGGCACCGGGGCGCCGTCGATGCTGATCCGTTCGGTGACCTTGGACAGGTGCGGGCTCGTGTACCGCCCGGTGCTCAGCCCGTGCGCGCGCAGCCCGGCCTCGATCATGCGGGCCGTGGAGGTCTTGCCGTTGGTGCCGGTGACATGGATGATCGGGAACGCCTTGTTCGGCTCCCCCAGGATGTCCATGGCCCGGTGCAGCGGGGCCAGCCGCGGTTCCATCTTGTTTTCCGGCGCCCGGCCCAGCAGCTCGGCGTAGACGCTTTCTACGGAGAATTCGTCGGTCATGGACTACGCCTCAACTTTCTTGGCAACGCTGACCTGGGGTTCCTTGACGTCGGCCGCAACAGTTGCCAGCTCGATGGTCAGGGTTTCGGTCTTGACGAGTTCCGCGTTGGCCAACAGGGCCTCGACGACGTCCCGCCGTGCGGTGACGGTGGTGTGGATCCGGTCGCTGACGTTGAGTCCGGCGTCCTTGCGGGCCTGCTGGATGGCGCGGACCATGTCCCGGGCCGCACCTTCGGCCTCGAGCTCCGGGGTGACCTCGGTGTTGAGGACCACAAAGCCGCCGCCGGGCAGGACGGCCGCCGCGCGCGATCCCTCGCCCTCCGCGGCTTCGGCCACGACGGTTTCCAGGGTGTATTCCTGCGGCTCGAGTTCTAGGCCGCCGGCGGTGACCACACCGGCGTCGCTGAGCGACCAGTCGCCGGACTTGGCGCCCTTGATGGCCTGCTGGACGTTTTTGCCCAGCCGCGGGCCCGCGGCCCGGGCGTTCACCACGAGCTTCTGCTCGATGCCGAACTCCGCCGGGGAGGCGCTGTCGGCGTCGAGCAGGCGGACGGAGCGCAGGTTCAGTTCATCGGCGACGACGGCGGCGAAGCCTTCCAGCGCGTCCGCGCCGGGTGCCACGACGGTGAGTTCCTGCAGCGGCAGCCGGACGCGGAGGTTGGCGGCCTTGCGCAGCGAGGAGCCGGTGGAGCAGATCTGCTGGACCCGGTCCATGGCCTCGACGAGGCCCGGATTGGCCGGGAACTGTTCCGCGTCCGGCCAGTCGGCCAGGTGCACGGAGCGCCCGCCGGTGAGGCCGCGCCAGATCTCCTCGGAGATCAGCGGCAGCAGCGAGGCCGAGACCCGGCAGACCGTCTCCAGCGCGGTGTAGAGGGCGTCGAAGGCGTCCACGTTCTCGTCGAAGAACCGCTGGCGGCTGCGGCGGACGTACCAGTTGGTGAGCATGTCCAGGTAGCTGCGCAGTTCGTCGCAGGCACCGGAGATGTCGTAGCTGTCCAGCTGGGCGGTCATGTTCCGGACCAGGTCGCCGGTGTTGGCCATCAGGTACTGGTCCAGGGTGTCGGCGTAGCCGTCATGGCGCAGCTTCGCGTCATACCCCTTCGCTTGTCCTGCCGCAGCGTTAGCAGCGTTGGTGTACAGCGTGAAAAAGCTGTACACGTTCCACAGCGGCAGGATGACCTGGCGGACGCCGTCGCGGATGCCCTGCTCGGTGACCACGAGGTTGCCGCCGCGCAGGATCGGGCTGGACATCAGGAACCAGCGCATCGCGTCGGAGCCGTCGCGGTCCAGGACCTCGGAGACGTCCGGGTAGTTGCGCAGGCTCTTGGACATCTTCTGCCCGTCCGAGCCCAAGACGATGCCGTGGCTGATGACGTTGCGGAAGGCCGGCCGGTCGAACAGCGCGGTGGACAGGATGTGCAGCATGTAGAACCAGCCGCGGGTCTGGCCGATGTACTCGACGATGAAGTCCGCCGGGTTGTGGGTGTCGAACCATTCCTCGTTCTGGAACGGGTAGTGGACCTGGCCGTAGGGCATGGAGCCGGAGTCGAACCACACGTCCAGCACGTCCTCGACGCGGCGCATGACGGACTGGCCCTCCGCCGGGGTGCGGGGGTCATCCGGGTTGGGGCGGGTCAGTTCGTCGATGAACGGCCGGTGCAGGTCCACCTCGCCGGCCTTGTTCAGCGGCAGGCGGCCGAAGTCGGCCTCGATCTCGGCGAGCGAGCCGTAGACGTCGGTGCGCGGGTAGTCCGGGTCGCTGGACTGCCAGACCGGGATGGGGCTGCCCCAGTAGCGGTTCCGGCTGATTGACCAGTCGCGGGCGTTGGCGAGCCACTTGCCGAACTGGCCGTCCTTGACGTTGCCCGGGATCCAGTTGATGTCCTGGTTCAGCTCGGACATGCGGTCCTTGAACTTGGTGACCTCGACGTACCAGGAGGACACGGCGCGGTAGATCAGCGGGTTCCGGCAGCGCCAGCAGTGCGGGTAGCTGTGCTCGTAGCTGGCCTGGCGGACCAGGCGGCCCTGGGCGCGGAGCACCTGGGTGATCGGCTTGTTGGCCTCGAAGACCTGCAGCCCGGCGATCTCGGCCAGCGGGCCGTGGCTGAACAGCGGCAGGAACTTGGCGCCTTCGTCCACGGAGAGGACGACGGGGATGCCGGCCTCTTCACAGACCTTCTGGTCGTCTTCACCGTAGGCGGGTGACTGATGGACGAGGCCGGTACCGTCGGTGGTGGTGACGTAATCGGCCACGAGGAAGCGCCAGGCGTTCTGGTTGCCGTACTTCTCGTCGTCCTCGAAGTAGTCCCAGAGCGGCTCATACGTCAGGCCCTCGAGTTCAGTGCCGGTGTGGCTGGAGGTGACCGCGGCCTCCGCCGCGGCGGCACCCGCGGCGCCGTCGCCGTAGCCAAGATCCTTGGCGTAGGTGCCGAGCAGTTCGGCGGCCAGCAGGAAGCTGCCCGTGACGGGCGCGTCCGTGGAGGCGGCCTTGACGCCGTTGGGTCCGGCCGGCAGGACCACGTACTTGATGGCAGGCCCGACTGCGAGCGCCGCGTTGGTGGGCAGCGTCCAGGGCGTTGTGGTCCAGGCGAGGGCCTGCACGCCGGCGAGCTGCTTGGACAGCTCCGACTCCCCTGCCGTGATCGGGAAGGTGACGGTGACGGTCTGGTCCTGGCGGTTCTTGTAGACGTCGTCATCCATGCGCAGTTCATGGTTGGACAGCGGCGTCTCGTCCTTCCAGCAGTACGGCAGCACGCGGTAGCCGTTGTAGGTCAGGCCCTTTTCGTGCAGCTGCTTGAAGGCCCAGAGCACGGACTCCATGTACTCGACGTTGAGCGTTTTGTAATCGTTTTCGAAGTCGACCCAGCGCGCCTGGCGGGTGACATAGCTCTTCCACTCGTCGGCGTACTTCATCACGGAGGCACGGCAGGCGTCGTTGAACTTGTCGATGCCCATGGCCTCGATCTGGGTCTTGTCGGTCATGCCCAGCTGCTTCATGGCTTCCAGCTCGGCGGGCAGCCCGTGGGTGTCCCAGCCGAAGCGGCGCTCGACGCGGCGTCCGCGCTGGGTCTGGTAGCGGCCCACGAGGTCCTTGGCGTAGCCGGTCAGCAGGTGGCCGTAGTGCGGCAGGCCGTTGGCGAAGGGCGGACCGTCGTAGAAGACGAATTCGTTGCTGCCACGCTCTCCGCCGGGAAGATCCGAGGGGCGCTGGTCGATGCTGGCCTGGAAGGTGCCGTCCTCGTCCCAGTACCTGAGGATGCGCTCTTCGACCTCCGGGAACTTCACGGAGGCGGACACACCAGTGGTGTTGGAAGCTGCGTTGGAAGCAGAGGTGGAGGAGCCTGCGCCGGACGTGGCGGCGGAGGCCTTCGGGTAATAAGTCATCTCGACATCCTGGGTTGAGCTAGTGAACAAATGGATTCATTCAGGATGCGAGGACGGCCCCTGCGCTGTCTTTCGACAGCACCGGCACCGCGGTACCACCTCACTTACCGTCGCCGGGCCCCTGTAACGGGACAGAGCACCGGCGTCGGCCGCTCATTACTGCTGTGACGGGCTTACCCGTCCGGTTCTACCGGCCCTGGCGCACGATGTTGCGAAAAGTCGTGGCGCCGGGGCGTTCTTCCGGAAGCTCACCGGTGATGGCCGGGTCAAAGCTGCTGTAAGAAGTCTAACAACTCGAACGGGCCCGCAATGCCTACACTGAATCCCATGATGTTCCGGACCCGGGGCCGCGGCGCCCCGCGAATGCCTGCGGGCGGGGCAGCGGCCGGCTGGCGGTGGCTGGCGGGCCTGGCGGCGGCACCCGTTATGGTGGTCTCCGTCTTCCGTGCCGTGCCGCGGGAATGGCCCACCACAGCGGTCCAGTTGGTGTCCTTCACCCCGTGGCTGGTCCTGCCTGCCGGCGCCTCGCTGCTGTTCGCGGTACTGGGCCGGCACCGCTGGATGGCGGGCGCCGCGGCCGGCCTCGTGGCCGTGCAGCTCTTCTGGCTGGTCCCGCTGGACTACGCCCGGGCCGCCCCGGAGGCCGCGGCCGGCGCCGCGCCGGATGCCGTGGCTGACTCTGTGGACCGAACCGTGGAGCTGCGGACAATGAGCCTGAACGCCAAAATGGGCAAAGCGGACGCGGCGGAGATCGTCAGGCTGGTCCGCGAGAACGGCATCACGCTGCTGGCGCTCCAGGAGTACACCCAGGCCCTCGAGGACCGGCTGGATGCTGCCGGCCTGCCCGCTCTGCTGCCGAACAGGATCAGCGATCCCGCGAGCCGCGCCTCCGGCAATGCCGTCTACTCCGTCCACGGACTGCTGGCCACCGGGGAGGTTCCCGACTCCCATTTCCCGATGCCCCTCCTCCGGCTCACCGCCGAGTCCCACGGACGGCGGGCCGTCGTCAACCTGACCAACGTCCACGCACGTGCACCCGTGGGCGTGGGCCTGCCGAAGTGGCGCAGCGACCTCGCGGCCCTCGGGAAGCTGGCGTCACGGCCCGGAAACGTCGTGCTGGCCGGTGACTTTAACGCCAGCTACGACCATGCCGAGTTCCGTGACATCCTGCAGGGCGGGGACCGGAAGCTGGTGGACGTGGGAATGGCCCAGGGCTCACGGCTGGTCCCCACCTGGCCGATGGAGGGCCTGTTCCTGCCCGGCATCACGATCGACCACCTGCTGACCAGCCCGTCGGTGCGCAGCGCCGACTACACCGTGCACCGCGTGTCCGGGACGGACCACGCCGCCATCATGGCCACGCTGGCCGTCCCGGCCGCCGGCTGAGCCAAGCAACGCGGGGTCACTTTCGGCCCATAAACGCCCGGTATTTGGGCCGAAAGTGACCCCGCGTTGCCCTTCGGTAACCGGGTGAACGCCGCGCCCCGGCGGGGATGCTTAGCCCTTGCGGATCAGCTTGTAGTTGGCGGCCTGCGCCACCGGGCGGATCACGATCTGGTCCAGGTTGACGTGGTGCGGCGCGACGACAGCGTAACGGACGACGTCGGCGACGTCCGCCGCGGTGAGCGGCTTCTCGACGCCCTGGTACACCTTGGCGGCGGCCGACTGGTCGCCGAGGCGGTTCAGCGCGAACTCCTCCGTCTGGACCAGACCGGGGGCGACCTCGATCACGCGGAGATTGTGCTCGGCCTCCTCGAGGCGCAGGGCGCCGGTGAGCGCGTGCTGGGCGAACTTGGCCGCGTTGTAGCCGCCGCCGCCCTCGTAAGCGGACAGTCCCGCCGTCGACGTCAGGTTCAGGACGGTGCCTTCACCGCAGGCGCGCAGCATCGGAAGGAACGCCCGGATGAGTTTCATGGTGCCCAGGACGTTGACCTCGAACATCCATTCCCAGTCCTCGGTCTTGGCCTCCGCGACCTTGTCCGCGCCGCGGGCGCCGCCGGCGATGTTGATGAGCGTGTCGATGCCGCCGGCGCCGGTCACCTCGTCCAGGAGCCGGGCGACGTCGGCGTCGTCGGTCACGTCCGCCGGAAGCGCGACGGCACCGGTTTCCGCGGCGAGCGCCTCCAGCCGGTCCGCGCGGCGGGCGACGGCGTACACGGTCCACCCCTCGGTCCGAAGCGCACGCACGGTGGCCTCGCCGATTCCGGTGCTGGCGCCGGTGACAACCGCTGCTTTGGCTGCTGATGTCTTGATGTCGATTCCTTCAGTCATGGCACCACCCTAATACGAAAGTAAGGTGCCTCAGGCTGCGGTGGCCGGGGTGACAGTGACGTCAAAACCCAGGCTGTTGAGCTTTCTGATGGCGTTGTTTTTGGCTTTGATCGGGTCGAGTCGGGTGAAGTGATCGGCGCCGGGGTCGGCATAGCATTCGCCGTCGGCGAGCAGGTGCCAGGCTGCAGTGAGGATCGAGTGTTCGATGGCGACGATGGCTTTCATCGGTCCGCGGCGGGCTGCGATGCGCCGGTATTTGGCGGCCAGGTAGGTGTCCTTGTTCCGGGACGCGGAGAGTGCGGCGGTGCCCAGGGCGGCTTTGAGGTATTTGTTGCCGGGCAGGATGTGCGCGGATTTGATCCGGCCGGCGGATTCGTTGGAGCCGGGACAGACTCCGGTCCAGGACGCGAGCTGGCCGGGGGTTTCGAAGCGGGACATGTCCGCCCCGGTTTCGGAGATGATCACGTCGGCGACTTTGAGTGAGACTCCGGGGATGGTGGCCAGGAATTCCCTGGCGGCACGAAAGGGTGTCATCGCTTCCTCGATTCGGCCGGTGAGCGCGTCGATGATGCGGGACTGGGCATCGATCTGGTCCAGGTGCAGCCGGGCCATGAACGCGTGGTGGGCCTTGAACCGGCCGGTCAGCGCGTCGACGAGCTCGGGGATTTTGGAGCGCAGGGTTCCCTTGGCGAGGCCGGCGAGGACTTCCGGGTTGCGTTCGCCGTTGATGAGGGCCTCGAGCATGGCCCGGGACGAGACGCCGTTGAGGTCCGAGACCACCGAGGAGAGCTTGATCCCGGAGCCTTCCAGGAACTTCTCCAGGCGCTGGATTTCCCGGGTCCGGTCACGGGTGGCGATCGCCCGGGCCCGGGTCAGGTCCCGCAGTTCACGGATCGGCTCCGGCGGGACGAACGAGGCCCGGAGCAGGCCGTGCGCGCCGAGTTGGGCCAGCCAGGCCGCGTCGGAGACATCGGTTTTG
The DNA here is from genome assembly GCF_030812335.1 of Pseudarthrobacter oxydans. Lineage (GTDB taxonomy): Bacteria > Actinomycetota > Actinomycetes > Actinomycetales > Micrococcaceae > Arthrobacter > Arthrobacter oxydans_B. Next base: position 242,504 of record NZ_JAUSSN010000006.1, on the reverse strand, counting down.
CGGCCCGGGATGTTCCGTGCGGCCTTGGCATTGACGAGCATCACCGGCAGCGTCTCTTCGAGCAGATAGAAGAACGGTTTCCAGTAATCACTGGTCGCTTCCATCACCACGGTGGTGACGTGCTCGTGTTCGAGGAAATCCCGCAGCTGAAGAATCTGCCCGGTGGTCGCGCCCCAGGTGGTGACCGTGGAGGTAAAGGTCCCGGCACGCTTACCGGGAACACGCAGACAGACCTTCGCGTCGCGTTTCGAAATATCCATGCCGACAGCCCGGTCGTGAACGATATCCATGACTGTTCCTCCTGCCACCCTGACCCGGTTATGTGAGCGTCTGCCGCGGGGAGGACAGGGAACAAATCAGGAATCTAACACTCGTGCTCCAAAGCAACAATCCACGGTTCCCGTGGAAGTCCTCCGCGCCACGCTAACGGGCAGGCTCCACGGCGCGGCAGCGCCGCTGGGCCGCTAACGGGCAGGCTCAACAGCAGCACCAAGGTTGAACCGGCGTCGACCGCGGCAGACGTATCCATGATCGACCCTCAGCCAGGAGCATTGCCAGAGGCCGACGGCGGGCAGACCCCGTGCTTTCTCCCACCACGGCGCGACAGCGCCGCTGGGCCGCTAACGGCTCAGCCCCGGTTCAATCCCGCGCGAGGAACTCCTGCAGCACCCGGGCGTGGTTGGTCTGCGGGTCCCTGGCCCCGAACAGCAGCGTCAGCCGTCGTCGTCGGCGGGTTCGTCATAGATGCGCTTGATCGCGAAGATTCCGGCAGGACTTCCGTGAGATTCGCCCATCTGCGCATGCTACTTCACGTCACTTCCGCCGCGGCCCGACCCGGACAACCCCTCGGCGGTGTCTTCAGTGGCCGAAGTAATGGAAGAATTGGGCCCATGGCTGAAGACACGCAGGGTACAGACACGCCCACCACCGCCCCCATCAACGTTCCGGACAAGCCCGCCCTGGAGGGGCTGGAAGACGCCCTCACCCGGCGCTGGCTTGACGAAGGGACCTACAAGTTCAACCCGGACACCACGCGGGAGCAGGTGTACTCGATCGACACTCCCCCGCCCACGGCGTCGGGATCGCTGCACGTCGGCCACATGTTCTCCTACACCCAGACCGACGTCCTGGCCCGCTACCAGCGCATGACCGGCAAGAACGTGTTCTACCCGATGGGCTGGGACGACAACGGCCTGCCCACCGAGCGCCGTGTGCAGAACTACTACGGCGTGCGCTGCGACCCGACCACCGCGTACGACGCCGGCTACCGGCCCCCGGCCGAGCCCGCCAAGAACCAGCGCGACTTCGACGTCGTCTCGCGCCGGAACTTCATCGAGCTGTGTGAGGAGCTCGCCGTCGAGGACGAGAAGGTCTTCGAGAACCTGTTCCAGACGCTCGGCCTGTCCGTGGACTGGGACCTGACCTACCGCACGATTGACGACAAGTCCCGGGCCATCTCCCAGCGCGCCTTCCTGGCGAACCTCGCCGCCGGCGACGCGTACATGGCCGAGGCACCCACCCTGTGGGATGTCACCTTCCGCACCGCCGTGGCCCAGGCCGAGCTTGAGGACCGCGAGGTCGCCGGCGCGTACTACCGCTACCCCTTCTTCACCGAAGACGGCGAGAAGATCTACATCGAGACCACGCGCCCGGAACTGCTGGCCGCCTGCGCCGCCCTGGTGGCGAACCCCGACGACGAGCGGTACCAGCCGCTGTTCGGCAAGAAGGTCACCTCCCCCCTGTTCGGCGTCGAGGTGGAGGTCAAGGCCCACCCGCTCGCCAAGGCGGACAAGGGCTCCGGCATCGCCATGGTCTGCACCTTCGGCGACCTGACCGACGTCACCTGGTGGCGCGAACTCCAGCTGCCCACCCGGGCGATCGTGGGCCGCGACGGGCGCATCATCGGCGAAACCCCGGAGTGGATCACAACCGCCGAGGGCCGCGCGACCTTCGAGTCGATCGCCGGCAAGACGGTCTTCAGCGCCAAGGAAGGCGTGGTGGAGCTCCTGGCCGCCGCGGAACTCCTGGACGGCGAGCCGAAGAAGATCATGCACCCGGTGAACTTCTTCGAAAAGGGCGACAAGCCCCTCGAGGTCGTGACCTCGCGCCAGTGGTACATCCGCAACGGCGGCCGGGACGCGGAGCGCCGCGAGCGGCTCATTGCCCGCGGCCACGAGATCGATTTCCACCCTGCCTTTATGCGCTCACGCTACGAGAACTGGATCTCCGGCCTGAACGGCGACTGGCTCGTGTCCCGCCAGCGGTTCTTCGGCGTGCCGGTGCCCGTCTGGTACCCGCTCGACGCCGACGGCAACCCGGACTTCGCAACTCCCCTCGTCCCGTCCGACGCGCAGCTGCCGGTGGACCCCGCCGCGGACGCGGCACCGGGTTATCAGGAGGCCCAGCGCGACCTGCCGGGCGGCTTCACCGGTGACGCCGATGTGCTGGACACCTGGGCGACATCCTCGCTGACCCCGCAGATCGTGGGCGGCTGGAGCACCGACGAGGCGCTCTTCGCCAAGGTCTACCCCTTCGACGTGCGCCCGCAGGGCCACGACATCATCCGGACCTGGCTGTTCTCCTCCGCGGTGCGCGCGGACGCCCTGCAGGACACCGTGCCGTGGAAGCACGCGGCGATTTCCGGCTGGATCCTGGACCCGGACCGCAAGAAGATGTCCAAGTCCAAGGGCAACGTGATCGTCCCCACCGATGTGCTGGAGGAGTTCGGCTCGGACGCGGTCCGCTACTGGGCGGCCTCCGCCAAGCTCGGCGCGGACACGGCCTACGAGATCGCGCAGATGAAGATCGGCCGCCGGCTGGCGATCAAGCTGCTCAACGCCTCCAAGTTTGTGCTGAACCTGGGCGCCACGGAGAACTCGGTGGTGTCCGGTGACCTGTCCGTGCTCAGCAACCCCTTGGACCGGGCCGTGCTGGCCCAGCTCTCCGATGTGGTCCAGCAGGCCACGAAGGCGTTTGAGAATTACGACTACGCCCGGGCCCTGCAGATCACGGAGAGCTTCTTCTGGCACTTCACCGATGACTACGTGGAGCTCATCAAGGACCGTGCCTACGGCGCCGCCGGCGAGGCCGAGCAGGCGTCCGTCCTCGCGGCGCTGGCGACGAGCCTGGACACGCTGCTGCGCCTGTTCGCCCCGTTCCTGCCGTTCGCCACGGAGGAGGTCTGGAGCTGGTGGCGCACCGGTTCGGTGCACCGCGCCCCGTGGCCGTCCGCCACCACGATCGACGGCGACACGAACCTGCTGGCCACCGTCGGTACCGCGCTCAGCGGCATCCGCAAGGCCAAGTCGGAAGCCAAGGTCAAGCAGCGCACCGAGGTGCTGTCCGCGACCATCACGGCCTCGGAGTCCCTCACCATCCAGCTGAAGGCCGGCCTGGCCGACCTCAAGGCCGCGGCCAATGCCCGCGAGCTGACCCTGGCGGTGGGCGACGGCGACCTGACCGTCAGCGACGTCGTCCTGGCGCCGGCCGAGGAGCCCGCGCAGGCCTAAGGGCCGCCGTCACGGCACCCACGACGGGGGCTCCCCGCCCGGCTCAGGCCGCGCGGGGAGCCCCCGCGCTGTTCCAAGGGTCGTGCGGGCCGGGCCTCAGACTTCGAAGGAGGTCTCGAAGTGCGTCAGCACCGGTGGGGCGGACAGGAGCTCCCCCAGCCCGCTCGCGCCGTCGCCGGCCCGCCACGCACGGTAGGCGGCGTCGTGCTCCAGCGACGCCCACTGTTCCACCACAAGAAAGTGCGCCGGATCCTTGCTGTCGACCAGCACCTCGACACCGAGGCATCCGGCGAAGGCCCGCGTACCGGAGAGAATCTCGCGGAACACGGCCGGCGCCGTGGGCAGGGCTTCCGCTTTGAGGGTCAGGTCAAGGTGGGCTGTAATGGGCATGGCGCTCCGATGTTCGCAGGTGGGTACAGGACATAGGACACTGCCGGGCGGGATGCATGGAGCTCCCGGCCCCGGACCGGTGCCCTGCCATTGGAGGCAACAGCGGCGCCGCCGGGCTTGTTCCTTCGGATCTGCCCGGCGGGCACTCTACCGCTGCTGCCCTCCGGAACCCCGGCTGTGCCGTTCCGCTTCGCTGATGGCCCAGGCCGCGTTGACAAGGCCGATGTGGCTGAACGCCTGCGGGAAGTTTCCCAGCAGCTCGCGGCTGTCCGGAGCAATTTCCTCGGCCAGCAGTCCCAGGTCAGTGGCGAACCCGGCGGCCCGCGCGAAGACGTCGCGCGCCCGGCCGGTCTCGCCGGCGAGAGCCAGCGCCTGCGCCAGCCAGAAGGTGCATAACAGGAAGGTCCCCTCCTCGCCGGCGAACCCGTCTTCGGCGCGGTAGCGGTAGACCAGGCCCCGGGGATCGGTGAGCCGTTGTTCAATCGCCTCGATCGTGGCGCGCATGCCCGGATCGTCCGCGGGCAGGAAGCCCACGATGGCGAGCATCAGGGCCGACGCATCCAGATCCTCGGAGCCGTAGGCCTGGGTGTAGGCATTCGCTGCAGGGCTCCAGCCGTTGGCGCGGATGGAGGCCTCGATCTGCTCACGAGCCTCCGCCCAACCCGGGATCCGGTCGGGCGTCCCCAGGATCCCGGCCAGGCTGATGGCCCTGTCGACGGCCACCCAGCACATGAGCTTGGAGTGCAGATAGTGGCGTGGCTCCCCGCGTACCTCCCAGATGCCGTGGTCCGCCGAGCGCCAGCGTGCGGCGGCGGCATCGGCCGCATCGGCCAGGAAGCGCCGGGTGTCCGGTGCGAGCCCGGCGAGATACTCCGGCAAGGTGGCTGCGGCGTCGAGCAGCTCACCGTAGACGTCGAGCTGGCGCTGGTTCCAGGCGCCGTTGCCAACCCGGACCGGGGTACTGGCGCGCCAGCCGGGCAGGTGCGCCAGCTCGCGTTCGGGCAGCTCGCGTTCCCCGCCGATGCCGAACATGATCTGCAGCTCCTCGCCGCCGGCCAGCTGGCGTGCCGCCACCGTGGCGAGGAACTGGAAGAATTTCCCTGCCTCGTCCGGGCAGGCGGACACCCAGAGTGCCTGCAGGGTCATGCTGGCGTCGCGGATCCAGGTGTACCGGTAGTCCCAGTTGCGGGTGCCCCCGGCCACCTCCGGCAGCGACGTGGTCGGGGCGGCCACGATGGCTCCGGTCGGGTAGTAGGTGAGGGCCTGCAGAACCCGTCCGCTGCCGGCGACGAGCTCCTGCCAGGGCCCCTGGTAGTGCTGGTGCATTTCCGCCCAGCTGGTCCAGCCCTGAAGGGTGTCGGCAAGCCGGCGGCTGATGCCGGTCTGGCTCCAGCCAGGCTCGCCGCCGGCGGACGCGGCCAGGTGCTGGAGGGCGAAGCCGGTAACGTCTCCGGCGGCAAGGGTCAGCCGGGCCTTCGCGGTGCCGTCGTGGAGCGTGAAGGCGACCGGACTGGATAAGACCAGCAGCCCGGTTCCCGCGCTGGCCACGACTCCGCCGTCGACCGCGCGCAGCCCGGGACGGCTGAGGCCGTAGCCCGGGCGGGGGCTAAAGACGATGTCCAGCTCGGCCGTTCCCGCGGTGCAGCTCACTTGGCGGAGCAGGGTTGCGGGTGAGTCTGCGCCCAGGTCGTGGCCCCGCTTCCCGTCGCCCAGCACGAGGGCGTCGGTAACCGTGACGCTCCCTTCCGCGGCGGTATGGGTGGTCTCCAGGACCATCGTGGGGCCGACGTAGCGGCGGCTGGTGGTGTGGGGGCCGACGGGGCGGATCGACCAGTACCCGGCGTCGGGGCCAAGCAGCCGCCCGAAGACCGAGGGGCTGTCAAAACGCGGGAAGCACAGCCAGTCGACGGAGCCGGAGGCGCTGACCAGGGCTGCTGACGAGCAGTCGGAGAGCAGGGCGTAGTCGGCGATGGGTTCACTGCTCATGGGCACCCTGTTCGTGGGCTGAGCCGGTCCGGTGACGCTGTGCTGGGCGAGAGCTGTTTTTGGGCAAAGGGGAAGCCCCATCAGCGTGTTGCCGTTGGTGGGGCTTCGACTTTTCGATTGTCACGTGACGTCTTAGACAATCTGGCAGGATCCTTGGATTTTCAGGTCTTCCTACCTCGTCACTGGTAGCCATCATCTGACTTTGCCGAAGGCTGCGTCGGATGAGTGTCACTGAATCTTTGGTTCCTGCGTCCCGCTTCTTTCGAAGTGGGTAAGTTCTATTGTGATCCCGGCGTTGCGGATGCACAAGAGCCCCGGAAGAACTACATCAGAGTAGTTCTTCCGGGGCTTTCCGCTGCCCTCCGGGGGCCGTTTATTGCCCGCCCGGGCGGCTAGTTGAAGACGGGGCTTTCGGTCCGGCTGCGCTTGATTTCGAAGAAGTACGGGAACGATGCGAGGGTCACCGAGGCATCCCACAGGCGGCCGGCTTCCTCTCCGCGCGGGATGCGCGTGAGTACGGGGCCGAAGAAGGCGGTGCCGTTGAAGGCAACGATGGGTGTGCCGACGTCCTGGCCCACCAGCGAAATTCCGGCCTCGTGGCTGGTGCGCAGCGTGGCGTCGAATTTATCGCTCTCGCCTGCCGCCGCGAGTTCCGCCGGCAGACCGACCTCGGCGAGGGACTTGGAGATGACCTCGGCGATGTCCTTGTTGCCCTCATTGTGGATTTTGGTGCCCATGGCGTCGTACAGCGCCTTGACGTGCCCGGTGCCGTGCTGCTCGGCGGCGGCGGTGATGACCCGTACCGGCGCCCAGGCCTTGGTGAGGAACGCCTTGTACTCCTCCGGGAGCTCCTCGCGGCCCTCGTTGAGCATGGCGAGGCTCATGACGTGCCATTCGGTGCTGATGTCGCGGACGTCTTCCACCTCGCTGATCCAGCGGGACGTCACCCAGGCAAAGGGGCACATCGGATCAAACCAGAAGTCAGCTTTATTGGTTTCAGGCACAGGTGTTCTCCTTGGAAGTCTGGGGGAAAGGGTGCACAGCGCCGGCCCGGCGACCGGGCGCACCACAGGTGACAGCGTGCGGCGGGGCCTGTTTATTCCGGATCAGGCGGACTTGCGGCGCTTGACGTCGTGGGCGATCATCGTGGGCGCGGCCTTCTTGGAGACCACGTCTTCGGTGATGACGACCGTGGCGATGTCGTCGCGGCTGGGCAGGTCGAACATCACCGGGAGCAGGACCTCCTCCATGATGGCGCGGAGCCCGCGGGCGCCGGTGCCGCGTTCCAGCGCCTGGTCCGCGATCGTGTTCAGCGCCTCCTCGTCGAAGACCAGTTCCACGCCGTCGAGCTGGAACATCTTCTGGTACTGCTTCACGAGGGCGTTCTTCGGCGTGGACAGGATCTGGATGAGCGCGGACCGGTCCAGGTTGGAGACCGTGGTGATCACCGGGAGGCGGCCGATGAATTCCGGGATGAGCCCGAACTTCAGCAGGTCCTCGGGCATGACCTCGCCGTAAGAGTCGGCGTTGTTCTTGACCTCATTGAGCGGGGCCCCGAAACCGATGCCCTTGCGCCCGGACCGTGAACCGATGATCTCCTCGAGGCCGGCGAAGGCGCCGGCGACGATGAAGAGCACGTTGGTTGTGTCGATCTGGATGAATTCCTGGTGCGGGTGCTTGCGGCCGCCCTGCGGCGGAACCGAGGCGACAGTGCCCTCAAGGATCTTGAGCAGGGCCTGCTGCACGCCCTCGCCCGAGACGTCCCGGGTGATGGAGGGGTTCTCGCTCTTGCGGGAGATCTTGTCGATCTCATCGATGTAGATGATGCCCTGCTCGGCCTTCTTGACGTCGTAGTCGGCGGCCTGGATGAGCTTGAGCAGGATGTTCTCGACGTCCTCGCCGACGTAGCCGGCCTCCGTCAGCGCGGTGGCGTCGGCGACCGCGAAGGGGACGTTGAGGCGGCGGGCCAGGGTCTGCGCGAGGTAGGTCTTGCCGCAGCCGGTGGGGCCGATCAGCAGGATGTTGGACTTGGCGATCTCGACGTCGTCGTGATGGACGCCTTCGGCGAGGCTGCCGCTCTTGGGGGCGTGCCCGGCCTGGATGCGCTTGTAGTGGTTGTAGACCGCGACGGCGAGGGAGCGTTTGGCGGGCTCCTGGCCGATCACGTATTCCTGCAGGAAGTCGAAAATCTCGCGGGGCTTGGGCAGTTCAAAACTGCCCAGGTCAGCTACTTCGGCGAGTTCTTCTTCAATGATCTCGTTGCAGAGTTCAATGCACTCGTCGCAGATGTAGACGCCGGGCCCGGCAATGAGCTTCCGAACCTGCTTCTGGCTCTTTCCGCAGAAAGAACACTTCAGCAGATCCGTGCTCTCGCCAATCCGAGCCATATGTGAACCCCTTTAGAATCTTGCTGCCGGCCGTGTTCCACTCCTGCGCAGCGCTGCACCCGTTACTGGAATCACGGACGCGCCTTGGAAGGCGCCAGCCGTGACATGTTCCACTCTAGGTCACTTTGGGCCTGTTGGGTGGAAAGCCGACGCCGGTGCGGCCACAAAAGTGGGCCGCACCGGCGTCGGGTACTGCTTGTGACGTAGTGGCTTGCTACTTGGAAATCGCCTGGGGCTTCATCTTGCGGGAATCCAGCACCTGGTCGATCAGTCCGTACTGCATGGCCTCGGCCGCGGTGAGGATCTTGTCGCGCTCGATGTCATTGTTGACCTGTTCCGGCGTCCGGCCGGAGTGCTTGGCCAGCGTGTCCTCGAGCCAGGCCCGCATGCGCATGACCTCAGCGGCCTGGATCTCCAGGTCGGAGGCCTGCCCTCCCTGGCCGCCGGAGAGCGAGGGCTGGTGGATCAGGACGCGGGCGTTAGGCAGCGCGAGGCGCTTGCCCGGCGTGCCGGCTGCGAGGAGCACGGCGGCGGCGCTGGCGGCCTGCCCGAGGCAGACGGTCTGGATCTCCGGGCGGATGTACGTCATGGTGTCGTAGATCGCCGTCATGGCGGTGAAGGAGCCGCCCGGGGAGTTGATGTAGAGGGTGATGTCGCGGTCCGGGTCGGTGGACTCGAGTACGAGCAGCTGCGCCATCACGTCGTCGGCCGAGGCGTCGTCGACCTGGACACCCAGGAAGATGATCCTGTCCTCGAACAGCTTGGTGTACGGGTCCTGCCGCTTGAAGCCGTAGGGGGTGCGCTCTTCGAACTGCGGCAGCACGTAGCGGCTGCTCGGCAGGTTACCGGCAGTCGAACCGAAGTTGTAGTTCATGTTCATTGCTCCTGAATTCATTGCTGTCTACGTGCCGGTCAGTTCTCGGTGTCAGCGTCGGTTGAGTCCGTGACTGAGGCGGTGTTGTCGGCGTTGGTTCCGCCGCCGCCCGCCACGGATCCCGCGTGCGCCGCGATCTTGTCGAAGAAGCCGTATTCGAGGGCTTCCTTGGCCGTGAACCACTTGTCGCGGTCGTTGTCCTTGAGGATGGTCTCGACCGTCTGCCCGGTCTGGTCGGCCGTCAGTTCGGCCATGACCTTCTTCATGTGCAGGATAAGCTCGGCCTGGATCTTGATGTCCGAGGCGGTGCCGCCGATGCCGCCGGAGGGCTGGTGCATCAGGATGCGGGCGTTGGGGGTGGCGTAGCGCTTGCCCTTGGTGCCGGAGGAGAGCAGGAACTGTCCCATCGAGGCGGCGAGGCCGGTGGCGACGGTGACGACGTCGTTCGGGATGAACTGCATCGTGTCGTAGATGGCCATGCCGGCGGTGACGGAGCCGCCCGGGGAGTTGATGTAGAGGTAGATATCCTTCTCGGGGTTCTCGGCCGAGAGCAGCAGCAGCTGCGAGCAGATCGCGTTGGCGTTCTCGTCGCGGACCTCGGAGCCGAGCCAGATGATGCGCTCTTTCAGCAGGCGGTTGTAAATGTAGTTATCCTGGGCTGCCGGATCGACAGTAGCCATCCGGGGTGCCCCTGCTTGCTGTGACATATGTACTTACCTCTCGCTGGCGACGGTGACGCCACTGGACGACATCACTGAACTTTCCTACATGGACACTAACGGTTTTCCCGGCTCCATTGTGCTCAGGCGCGGGGCTGTTCGCTGACGGCGCACGATTGCCCGGGAGGGTTCATCACCGGCTTAAAAAGCCGCACCCCCGGATCAGTGATCCGGGGGTGCGGCAGGAACTGCGGGAACAGAAAGTGCTAGAACTTCACTGCTGCCGGGTCATCGTTCTTCGCGGTCTCGGCTGCTGCGTCCTCGGAAGCGGCGTCCTCGACACCGGCTTCGGCCTCGGCTGCTGCCTCTTCGCCGCCGGGGCGGACGAAGTCGCTGAGGTCAACCTTGTTGCCCTCAGAGTCCGTAACCTCGGCCTGGCCCAGGACGACGGCCAGTGCCTTGCGGCGGCGGACCTCGGACACCATCATCGGGACCTGGCCGCTCTGATCGATGATCTGGGCGAACTGGTTCGGGTCCATGCCGTACTGGCCGGCCGTCGTGACGATGTAGTCGATCAGCTCGTTCTGGCTGACGTTGACTTCTTCCTTTTCGGCGATGGCGTCAAGGATGATCTCGTTCTGGAAGGCCCGCTCCGTGTTGGCCTTGACCTCGGCGCGGTGCTCCTCGGTGTCGTGCTCGCCTTCGCCGTGGGCGTTCTCGGCGTTGAAGTGCTGCTCGAGCTGCTCTTCGACGACGGAATCCGGGACGGGGACCGCTACGAGCTCAACGAGCTTGTCGAGAACCTTGTCGCGGGCTTCGACGCCCTGCTCGACAACCTTGGATTCGGCAGCCTGCTTGGCGAGGTCCTCGCGGAGCTCGGCCAGGGTGTCGAACTCGGAAGCCAGCTGGGCGAAGTCGTCGTCGGCCTCGGGAAGCTCGCGCTCCTTGACGGACTTGACGACAACCTTGACCTGGGCCGACTCGCCGGCGTGCTCGCCGCCCACGAGGGTGGTGTCGAAGATGGCGTCCTCGTCGGCGCTGAGACCGGTGACGGCTTCGTCGAGGCCTTCGAGCATGGTGCCGGCGCCGACCTGGTAGGACAGGCCGGTGGCGGAGTCAACCTCGGCGCCGTCGATGGTGGCGGTGATGTCGATCGTCAGGAAGTCCTTGTCGGCGGCCGGACGGTCCACGGACTTCAGCGTGCCGAAGCGGCCGCGGAGTTCGTCCAGGGCCTTGTCGACGTCGGCGTCGGTGGACTCCGCGGCGGCAACCTCAACCTTGATGCCCGCGTAGTCGGGCAGTTCGATCTCGGGGCGGACGTCAACCTCGGCGTGGAACTTCAGTTCACCGTCGGTGGCGGACGGGTCCGGGACCTCGGTGATTTCGACCTCGGGACGGCTCAGCGGGCGGATGCCGGTTTCCTGAACGGCTGCCTGGTACCAGCCGTTGAGGCCTTCGTTGATGGCAGTCTCCAGCACGTAGCCGCGGCCGACGCGCTGGTCAATGAGCTTGGAGGGGACCTTGCCCTTGCGGAAACCGGGGACCTGGATCTGCGAAGCAACAGTCTTGTATGCCTCTGCGATGCTGGGCTTCAATTCCTCAAAGGGGACCTCAACATTGAGCTTGACCCGCGTGGGCGTGAGGTTCTCGACAGCGCTCTTCACAGTCTAAGTACTCCTGGTTTTTAGGGGGTGGGGTTCTGCACCGCCAAGGGTCTGGCAGTACCTGCAGAGTCGGGGTGACAGGATTTGAACCTGCGACTTCCTGCTCCCAAAGCAGGCGCTCTAGCCAAGCTGAGCTACACCCCGTAAGTGCACAGAACAGTCTACGGCCAAATTGCGCCGGTTTGCACATTTGACACCGGGGCCCCGAATTAGGTTTAGTTGTATCCGGCTTCAACAGCCGCCCGGAAGTTTTGCTGAAGTTCCAGCATGTTCCCGGGGACGTAGCTTAGTGGTAAAGCCTCAGTCTTCCAAACTGATGATGCGGGTTCGATTCCCGTCGTCCCCTCCGAAGTACGACGGAAACGCCCCTCTCCGGAGGGGCTTTTTTCGTATCCGGGTCCCGCACTCCGGGGTTTGCGGACTCGGACTCCCCGGCGTCCGCCCAGGCATGTTCGGCTCGGCCGCGGATCGGGGCTACTTTGACACGGACACGCAGCAACTGGCGGAGCCAGGGACCGGAATCGCAGCCAAAGGCGCCCCGGAGGGACGCCGGCTCACGTCCGGTCCGCAGCTGTTCCACGCCTATGAGTCAGCCGCGCTGGCAGGACGGGCACCAGTAGAGCTTGCGGGCACCGACGTCGGTCAGGGCCACGGGTGTGCCGCAGTCCCGGCAGTCCAGTCCCTGCCGGCGGTAGACGAAGTGGGATTCCTCCGGGGCGGGTAGGCCGAGGGATGTGCCGCCCGGCGCGGCGCCGGCGGGTCCGCTCCAGTAGCGCGGGGGTGTGGTGATGATCCGGCCGTCGCGGACGCCGTCGGACATCATCGCGGCGGTGTCGTCCCACAGCTGTCCGGCCGCCCCTGCGGACAGTCCCCGTCCAGGCAGCCAGGGGTCCAGCCCCTGCCGGAAGAGGAGCTCGGCGCGGTACACGTTGCCGACGCCGGCGATGACCTTCTGGTCCATCAGCAGGGCCGCGAGCGGTGTGCGTTTGGCCAGGACCGCGGCGGCGAAGGCGTCCCGGTCGCCGGGACCGTTCCGCAGCGGGTCGGGGCCAAGCCGTGCCAGCACGGCTGCCGCCTCCGCTTCCGTGACGGTCTCGCAGGTCGTCGCGCCGCGGAGGTCGGCCCAGCCGTGGGCCCCGGCGAGCCGGACGCGGACGGCACCGACCGGGGCGGGCGGGCCCTCGTACGCGGCCGGCCCGTCGGCTCCGGCCGCCGCCCCGCCGTCGTCGTAGACCTCCCGCTCCCCCACTCTCCGGGGCGCGCCGATGCTGGACGCGCCCCGGAAGCCGGCGTCGCCGCCGAAGTCCCAGGCACCGTACAGGCCCAGGTGGACGTGCAGCAGCAGCCCGTGTTCGAACTCCAGGAAGAGGTGTTTCCCGTGCGCCGCGGAGCCGGTGAGGGTGTGGCCGTCCAGCAGCGCCGCGCCGTGGACGAAGCGGCCCTGCGGGCTGGACACGGCGAGCCGCTCCCCCGTGAAGACGTCCCCGAACTGGCGGGCCAGCCGGTGGACGGAGTGCCCTTCCGGCACTAGGCGATGACCTCGCCGGTGCGCTCATACGCGGCAATCTTGCCGATCCGGCGGACGTGGCGCTCGTCATTGCTGAAGGGTTCGGCCAAGAACGCCTCGATGATTTCCGTGGCCTCCTCGACGCTGTGCTGGCGGCCCCCGACGGCGACGACGTTGGCGTCGTTGTGATCGCGGGCCAGCTTCGCGGTGGAGAGGTTCCAGGCGAGCGCGGCGCGGACGCCCTTGACCTTGTTGGCGGCGATCTGCTCGCCGTTGCCGGAGCCGCCGAGGACGATACCGAGGGCGCTGGTGCCGGCTTCCTGGTCCGCCACGACCGCGAGTGCGGCGTTGATGCAGAAGGAAGGGTAGTCATCCAGGGCGTCGTAGACCTTGGGTCCGTGGTCGACGACCTCGTAGCCTTTAGCGCCGAGGTGGCTGACGAGGTGGGCGCTGAGTTCCATGCCGGCGTGGTCGGTGGCGATGTGCACGCGCGGGAGGTCAGAGGGGGTCACGGCGTATCCGTTCAGTTGGGCAGATCAGTGGAGTCACTTGGGCTGCGGGGCGGTTCCGGGGGCTGTTCCCAGCCTACTAGGGCACGGGCCGGCGGGCGGGCCCGGCCGCCGGGCGGGCTTCACACACCGGCGGCTCCGCCGGGCCGGTGCGCCCGCGCAGCCACCCGTGAGATCACCTGCGCGACATTGTCCGCCGTCGTGGCACTCCCGCCGCTGACGGTCAGGGTGCGGCCGTCCGAACGGTCGACGACGACTGCCGGTCCGCTGCTGACGAGCAGCGCCGTCGTGGTGCCGTGGCTGCGGTATCCCCAGCCGCCGTAGTCGGCTGCCCTGACCTCTTTCGGCGTCGCCCCCTCGATGGCAGCGGCCGGAACGTCCATCACCCTGACGAAGCCGGCGGCGAAAACCCGCAGCCCGCTCCGGTCCACCCGGATGCGGGCGAACAGGCACGCCGCGGCCAGCAGGGCCAGGGCCACGAGGAGCGCGGCGAGCCAGGGCACGGCGATGGTCAGGAGCGCGGCGGGAAGCAGGGTGGCGATCCCGAGCATCACGAAGACCGAGCTGCGGGCGTGGACCCACAGGCTCACCGAGTCGCGGGCCAGGTCGGGGTCGAGCTCGCGGGCCAGGGCTTCGGCCATGGCCCGGTCATCGTCCGTGGACCAGCGTTCGTCGGCTTTGAAGACAAAACCCATGACGACGCCCAGGCCCAGGGCGGCGCCGCTGCCCATGGCGAGGACGGCAACATCCACCTGGGCGTCCCTCGCGTCCGGCAGACCGAGCTGTCCGACCAGCACGGCGGCGAGGACGGTGGTGACGAAGAGGCTCACGAAGAGCCCGGCACCCATCATGATCCGGCGCATGATGGCCGGACGGGACAGCGGCACTGCCTGCACCAGCACGGCCCCGCCGAACAGCACGATCATGGCCGCACTGACGCCGACGACCGCCCCAAACGGCGCGAAGTCCGCGGCGGTGCCCTCGACCCAACGAACGGCCAGCGGTTCGGGCAGATCCGGGCGGAGCAGGACGGCGCACACCACAAACGCCGTGGCGAGCACCAGCGGGAACCCCACGGCGAAGCGCAGCGCCCGGACGTCTACGGAATCCCCAAGCTTTCCCATATCCCCAACGCTACCCCCGGTGATTCGGCCTTAGTACTGTGGTGTGACCCAGGCAACTTGCCAAGCGCCTAACAAGTGAAAGAATGATTTCACAGTAACGAGTTCTCCCATCCCCACGCATCCCTGGAGGCCCCACTTTGCCCGGAATGAACCTGACGCGCGCCGAAGCACGCGAGCGCGCCGAACTGATCACCGTCGACGCCTACGAGGTCGAGCTTGACCTGACCCGCGGGGAAAAAGTCTTCGGCGCCACCACCGCCGTGAAGTTCACGGCCCGGCCGGGGTCCTCGACGTTCATCGACGCCGTCACCGACGCCGTGCAGAGTGTGACCCTGAACGGTCGTGAGCTGGACCCTGCCGAGGTGTCCGACGGGATCCGCATCCAGCTGCCGGATCTGGCGGCGGACAACGAGCTGCTCGTCGTCGCCGAGGCCCCGTACATGAACACGGGTGAGGGCCTGCACCGCTTCGTGGACCCGGTGGACCACGAGGTCTACCTCTACACGCAGTTCGAGGTGCCGGATTCCCGGCGGATGTTCGCCGTTTTTGAGCAGCCCGACCTCAAGGCCAGCTTCACGTTCACGGTCATTGCCCCCTCGCACTGGGACATCGTCTCCAACTCCCCCACCCCGGCGCCGGTCGAGACCATCCCCGGCACCGACGGCGGCGCCCGCTCCGTCTGGGAATTCACGCCCACGCCGCGGCTCTCCTCCTACGTCACGGCCCTGATCGCGGGCCCGTACCAGTCCGTGCGCAGCGAAGTGGTCTCCGCCGACGGGAAGGTCACCCCGCTGGGCATCTTCGCCCGCAAGTCCCTGATGCAGTATCTCGACGCCGACAACATCTTTGAGCTCACCCGCCAGGGCTTTGAGTTCTTCGAGGCGCAGTTCGGCTGCCCGTACCCGTTCGAGAAATACGACCAGCTCTTCGTGCCGGAGTTCAACGCCGGCGCCATGGAAAACGCCGGGGCCGTGACCATCCTGGAAGGCTACATCTTCCGCAGCAAGGTCACGGACGCCCAGGTGGAGCGGCGCGCCATCACCGTGCTCCACGAGCTCGCCCACATGTGGTTCGGGGACCTCGTGACGATGCGCTGGTGGAACGACCTCTGGCTCAACGAGTCCTTCGCCGAGTACATGTCCCACCTGGCCGCCGTGGAAAACACCAGGTTCGACCGCGCCTGGACCACCTTCGCCTCGGTGGAGAAGTCCTGGGCCTACCGCCAGGACCAGCTGCCCACCACCCACCCGATCTTCGCCGAGATCAACGACCTGGAGGACGTCGAGGTCAACTTCGACGGCATCACCTATGCCAAGGGCGCCTCGGTGCTCCGCCAGCTGGTGGCGTGGGTGGGGCCGGAGGAGTTCATGGCCGGTGTCCGGGAGTACTTCCGCAAGCACGCCTGGCAGAACACCGAGCTCAGCGACCTGATGGCCGAGCTGGAAAAGGCCAGCGGCCGGGACCTGGACCAGTGGGGCCAGCTCTGGCTGGAGACCGCCGGCGTCAACACGCTCAAGTCCGAACTCGCCGTGGGTGACGACGGGACGATCTCCTCCTTCGTGATCCTGCAGTCCGCCACCGAGTCCCAGCCCACCATCCGCCCCCACCGGCTCGCGGTCGGCTTCTACAACCTCACCGCCGCCGGGAAGCTGGAACGGGTCCACCGCGAGGAGCTCGACGTCGCCGGCGGACGCACCGAGGTGCCGGCGCTGGCCGGGCGGGCCCAGCCGGACCTGATCCTGCTCAACGACGACGACCTCGCCTACGCCAAGGTCCGCCTCGACCCGAAGTCCCTCGCCACGGCCACGGCCCACCTCAAGGACTTCAGCCAGAGCCTTCCCCGGACCCTGGTGTGGGGTTCGGCCTGGGACGCGGCCCGGGACGGCGAAACCCCGGCCCGCCGCTACGTGGAACTCATCCTGGCCAACATCGCCGAGGAATCCGACTCCTCGGTTATCCAGGTCCAGCTGCGCCAGCTCGCGACGACACTGAATTTCTATGTGGCTCCGGACCACAAAGAGGCCACCGCGGTGGCCACCGTCGACCGGCTCTGGGAGCTCGCGTCCGGCGTCCCGGCAGGCTCCGACGCGCAGCTGCAGTTCGTCAAGTCCTATGCCCTGCTGGCCCGCAGCGCCGGACAGCTGGACACCGTCTCCGGCCTGCTGGAGGGCGGCCTGACGTTGGAGGGCCTCACCGTGGACCAGGACCTGCGCTGGGAACTGATCACCTCCCTCGTCGCCGGCGGCCGCGCCGGACAGGAGCAGATCGACGCCGAACTGGCGCACGACAACACCGCCACCGGGCAGAACGCGGCGGCCCTCGCCCAGGCCGCCATCCCGACGGCCGAGGCCAAGGCGGCGGCCTGGGACTCGATTGTGGTCAAGGGCGAGCTGTCCAATGCGCTTCAGGGCTCAGCCGTCAGCGGCTTCACCCGGGTGCTGGACACCTCCCTGCTGGAGCCGTACGCGGAGAAGTACTTCGACGCGGTCCCGGGCATCGTCAAGGAACGCACGCACGCGCTGGCCCAGCAGATCGTCGTCGGGCTCTACCCGGCGCAGCTGACCACGCAGGCGACCGTGGACCGCACGGACGAGTTCCTGGCCGCGCTGCCGGAGGACGGCGCGGCTCTGCGGCGGATGATGCTGGAGAACCGCGACGGCGTGGCCCGCGCGCTGCGCGCCCGCCAGGCCGACGTCGACTAAGGCGTCCGTTCCCGGAACCCCGCCCATCGGGCCCACAGCCCATGTAGGTCGCGGCAAAGGCCGTTCTGAACGCCCGGAACGGCCTTTGCTGCCAGCTACTTGGGCGGGGGTGTGTCCTAGGCTGAAGCCATGAGCCTCGACGAGCACCGCTATGCGCTGACAGTCCGCTGGACCGGGAACCTGGGCGAGGGGACGGCGTCCTACCGCGGCTATTCACGCGACCACGACATCGAGATCCCCGGGCTGCCCGTGCTGCACGGTTCCGCGGATCCGACGTTCCACGGCGACCGCACCCGCTACAACCCGGAGCAGCTGCTGCTGGCCGCCCTGTGCCAGTGCCACATGCTGTCGTTCCTGCACGTGGCGGTGAAGCGCGGGGTGGTGGTCACGGGGTATGAGGACCGGGCCGAGGGGCTGATGCGGACCAACCGGGACGGCAGCGGACAGTTCGAATCGGTCACGCTGCGGCCTCAGGTGACGGTAGCGGCCCCGGCCGCCGGGGAGCTGCCGGACGCCGGGCTCCTGGAGGAGCTGCACGCCGAGGCGAACAGGGTCTGTTTCATCGCCCGCAGCGTCAACTTTCCGGTCCTCCACCACCCCACCGTGGTGGTGGAGGTCGACGGGTTGCCGCGCGGCTAGCGGATTATGGCGCCCGGGGCGGGGACCCGACCATCGCGCCGTCCTGAGGCAGGCCACACGCGCTGGGCGCAGCGGCCTGGCCCAGACCGGGGTTTGCAACCGGGGCCGCCCGGATGGCCGTGCCGGCCGCAGCGGGATTGCCGCCGCCATCTGCTCCCGGAGGGCTGGTGCTCCCACCGGCCGCAACAGCTGCCCAGTACCCGGCAAGGTAGGTCTTGCCCAGGAATTCAACGCCTGCCCGGGAGAAGTGGATCCTGTCATCCACATTCACGCCGCCGGTCATGGGCGGCGCAAATCCCGAGGACGGGACCCGTGCGGGGGTTTCGCGGTGCGACCGGTCCACGTTGGCTCGGGACGGCGTGTCCGCGATGCCCTCCGGCGTCATGCCCCCCACGACGAAAGGAAGCGTCGGCGCGGCCAGACGGGACCGGAAAAACGCAATGAGCTCGTCCAGCCTCGTGCTGTATTCGGAGGTGGACATGGACGAGTTGCTTTCGCCCTGCAGCCAAAGGATCCCCTTGAGCTCAACGTGCAGGCCTGCAGCGCTCGCCGCTGCGATTCCGTCGCGCGTCTGCGTGACCGCCAGCGTGGAGAGATCGAATTCCGGAGCCGAGGCGCTACCGACAGACCAGGTGAGAGTATTCGCGGCGCTGGTGAAAGCGGTGCCGCTATGAGCTGCCGGAATAATGAGAACGCCAACGTTGCCGGCCTGGGTTTTCAGGTACTCACGGGCCAGCGTTGTGGCCGGGGACAGTCCGGGTGGCGTGTCGTGCATGTCCAGGGGGGCGGTAGCGGGCCTCAGTGTGCGGGCCTTGGACCCGTACTGAAACATTCGTGGATCCGCCGGATCGCGGTCGCCCCCGACTGGGAGCCCCCACCCGGCCATGTTCGACTGTCCCGCCGCGAGAAAAACATGCAGCTCCGTGACAGGATCCGGTGCGTGCGCGGGCACCACGCCCCCGAACGCCAGGACCGATACGTCGAGGCCGACCAGCAGCCCTCGGAACCTTTTGACCGCACTGCCAGGCACGGTTTCACCATCCCTCACTGCGCTCCGCCGCCTGAAAACTACAAGCCCGGCCCCTGGTGCCGGCAAAGCCCTTCCGGAGCATCCATGTGGATACAGTTGCACCAGGACCTTCATCATTCCTAGGCATCCGCGCGGGATGCAATGGCATCGGCCGGCCGGGGTCCGATGCGCATGTGGCCACGCTACGGCGCTAGTGTTGAATGAGACCAGAGCGTGATGCGCCCGGCGAACGCCGGCCGCCTCCCATGACGCATTGCCCGGCGATACCGGCCGGCAGCAGACACGCAGAAACAAGGAGTACCCCCGCCGATGTACAGCATGACCACGACCGACCCCATCGCCGCTCCGGATATCTCGGCCATCAACGTCCCGGGTGTCCTCATCAGCCTGGGGGTCGGCGTCGCCGTGTGGCTGATCGCGTCCTTCGTGATCGCCGGAATCACCAAGCGCGTCGCCGCGGGCAGCACCCTGTTCAAGAAGCCGCACTTCCGCTGGGTGGCTCCTGCCTTCCGTGCCCTGGACCACGAGCGCCGGGTCCAGCGGGCCAACACCATCGGTGCCCTGCTCAGCAGCGTGGTGGGCGTGCTGGTGGCCGTCCTCACCAGCGTGTACGTGCTCAAGAACCTGAACGTGGATGTGGCGCCGATCCTGACCAGCGTCGGAATCCTCGGTATCGCCATCGGCTTCGGCGCCCAGCAGCTGATCCGCGACTTCCTGGCCGGTATCTTCATCACCATCGAGGACCAGTACGGGATCGGCGACATCATCGAGACCTCCGAGGTCGTGGGCACGGTCGAGGCCATGAACCTGCGGATCACCCGGGTCCGGGCGGAGGACGGCGCCATCTGGTACCTCCGCAACGGCGAAATTCTGCGGGTGGGCAACCGTTCCCAGGGCACGTACATTCCGCCCGTCACGCCGCCGGCGGACGAGGCCGACAGCGCACCCCAGCAGAAGGCCGGAGAATAGAACCATGACGATTCCCAGCGCCGGCGAACCCCGCCAGCCCAAGCAGCTGCTGCAGAACGACCCGTTCACCCAGCCCGGCTACACGGACAACTTCTACGACGCCGTCGGCGGCCACGAGACTTTCGTGAAGCTCGTCGACGTGTTCTACGACGGCGTGGCGACTGATCCGCTGCTGCGGCCGATGTATCCGGAGGAGGACCTCGGCCCCGCCAAGCGGCGCTTCCTGATGTTCCTGGAGCAGTACTGGGGCGGCCCGACGACGTACGGCGCGGAGCGCGGCCACCCGAGGCTGAGGATGCGCCACATGCCCTTCCGGGTCACCCCGGAGGCCAAGGAACGGTGGCTGTTCCACATGCGCACCGCCGTGGATGCCCTGGAGCTGCCCCCGCTGCACGAGGGGACGCTCTGGGACTACATGGAGCGGGCGGCCCTCTCCATGGTGAACAGCCCCTCCGGAGCCTGAGACCGGTCCGGAGGGCGCCGCGTTCCTTGCGGGCCCGCGATCAGCGCCGCCCGTGCCCCGCGGCCAGCGCGGCGCGCCCGTTGCCGGCGGCATGCACGAGGACGGCGATCACGAGGAACGCGACGAGCACCTGTCGAGCGTGACGAACAGCGGAGCGAGCCGGTGGTGCGCCAGCTGGGGCCAGTACATGTCCCAGCTCCACCAGGGCTCGTCCGGCGGGGCCACCAGCACCGCGTAGATGATGCCGGTCATCACCAGATAGAAGACCAGCGCGCCGAACAGGTGGTCCCACCACGCCGGCAGCCGGGTCCGGGGCCGGGCGGCGGATGCGATGAGCACGACCCCGAGGACGAGGTTGGACTGGACCGTGAATTCCGAATAGAGCTGGAAAATGTCCACGTCGCTGCCCGGGAGCGTCGCGTCGTATGTCTTTGGGCGAGGGCGACGAGCACAAAGGCGCCGACCGCGAAGCGGAGCATGCGGACCCAGCTGCGGTCAGGATGCAGCGCATCATTGAGGCCGAGGTGTCGCCCGACCGGGGGATCCAGCACCGATACGCCGCCCATGCGCCCAGTCAATCAGGCCGGCCGCCGCTGCCGAAGGACCTAAAGACCCGAACCGGTGCGGGCCAGGACGTGCCCGCGGGCCCCGCTGAGCCGGAACCAGCGACCGGCCCGGTAGAGCTGCTGCTCGCCGTCGGCGAGGAAGCCGAGGGTGAGGGCCGCGAAGGCGGCGCCCAGCGGAAGCCCGGCGGCGCCCGGCAGCTCCCGTCCCCAGACCGCGGCGCGGGCGTTGTTGACGATCAGGGCTCCGGGTTTGTCCGGGATGATGGCGGCGATCTCGGTAATGCCGGCTTCGGCGGACCGGCGCAGCGCGGCGTCCTGCAGCGTCGCCACGGCTTCCCACCCGGTGCGGGGCGCACCTACCCCGGCCCAGGATTCGGTGACGGTCACCGGCGGCAGCGGCAGCTCGACGTCGTTCTCCCCCGCGCGGGCCAGCCGGTCCAGCACCGCCGAGATCGGAACGGTGACATCCGTGTCCGCCGGCTGCGCCAGGGCCATGGTCCGCAGCCCGAGGATCGTCGGTGTCGATTCCCCCAGCAGCCGCGGCCGCAGCACACACACGTAGGCGGCGAGCACCGGGCCGGACGCCTGAAGACGGATGGCGCCGTCGTCGATGGACCTGGCACGGGTGGCGAAGGTGCGCAGATCGGCGAGGTCGCGGGGATCGGTGAACTGCAGGGGCTGGGTTAGGACGTCAGACACAATATCGACTCTACCGGCTGTGCCTCTTTGGGGCGGTGCCGGAGTGACGTCTAGAGTCGAACCATGACTGAAGCCGAAGCCGGATTGCAGGGACCGCCGACACAGGACCCCACCTCCTCGCTCCTCCAACTGTTGAACCTCGGTGAGCTGGAGGGTGCCCGGACGGATGAGGACATCTTTATGGGTCCCTCGCAGCAGCAGCCCCGGCACCGCGTGTTCGGAGGCCAGGTGCTTGCCCAGTCGTTGATCGCCGGGAGCCGGACGGTTCCCGAGGGGCGGGGCGTGCATTCGATGCACGGATACTTCCTGCGCCCGGGGGACGCCAACAAGCCGATCACCTTCGGTGTCCAGCGGCTCCGGGACGGCCGCTCGTTTTCGGCGCGGCGTGTCCACGCGTACCAGGAGGGCATGCCCATCCTGTCGATGATCGCCTCGTTCCAGGACGAGGACGAGGGAATTGAGCACCAGTCCGAGATGCCGGCCGGCATCCCCGGGCCGGAGTCGCTGCCCAGCACGGCGGACCTGCTGGGTAAGTACGACCACCCCGTGGCCCGTCACTGGGCCTACGAGCGGCCCTTCGACATCCGGCACGTCGACCCGGCCCTGTACGTCTCGGCCAAGGGCGACAAGGAACCGCGCAATGCCGTCTGGATGAAGACGTTCGGGCCCATGCCGGACGATCCGGAACTGCACCGCGCCGCCCTGGCCTATGCCAGCGACTACACCATCCTGGAGTCGATCCTCCGCAAGCACGGGATGAGCTGGATTACCCCGGGCATGTCGGTGGCGAGCCTGGACCACGCCATGTGGTGGCACCGGCCGGTCCGGGTGGACGAGTGGCTGCTGTACGTGCAGGAATCTCCCAGCGCCCAGGGCGCCCGGGGGCTGGCGACCGGCAGGATCTTCAGCCGTGACGGACTGCATGTGGCCACCGTGGCGCAGGAGGGCATGATCCGGGTTCCGACGGACCTCAAGAACAAGGTCAGGGGCGCCGTCCAGTCCAAGGTCCTGCAGCACCAGATGCGCAAGGCCGAACGCGCCTGATCCACTGCAGCCTGATCCACCGCGCCTGATCCCGTCCGCCGCGGATCCTGCCTGCAGGTGACAGGCCAAAGGCCGGCTCCCCCAGTGGGGAGCCGGCCTTTTCTGTTCCGCGTGGTGCCTTGCGGGCTTAGTCGCGGGTGAGGCGGCGGTGGGTCACGCGGTGCGGCTTGGCTGCATCCGGGCCCAGGCGCTCGACCTTGTTCTCCTCGTAGGATTCGAAGTTGCCCTCGAACCAGTACCACTTCGAGGGGTTCTCCTCGTCGCCTTCGTAGGCGAGGATGTGGGTGGCCACCCGGTCCAGGAACCAGCGGTCGTGCGAGACCACGACGGCGCAGCCCGGGAATTCGAGCAGGGCGTTTTCGAGGCTGCTGAGCGTTTCGACGTCGAGGTCGTTAGTGGGCTCATCGAGGAGCAGCAGGTTTCCGCCCTGTTTGAGGGTCAGTGCGAGGTTCAGGCGGTTGCGCTCACCACCGGAGAGCACCCCGGCCTTCTTCTGCTGGTCCGGGCCCTTGAAGCCGAAAGCGGCGACGTAGGCGCGGGAGGGCATTTCGACGTGGCCGACCTGGATGTAGTCCAGACCGTCCGAGACAACTTCCCAGAGGGTCTTGTTCGGGTCGATGCCGCCGCGGCTCTGGTCGGCGTAGGAGATCTTGACGGAGTCACCGATCTTCAACTCGCCGCCGTCGAGGGGCTCAAGCCCGACGATGGTCTTGAACAGGGTGGTCTTGCCGACGCCGTTGGGGCCGATGACGCCGACGATGCCGTTGCGCGGCAGGGTGAAGGACAGCCCGTCGATCAGGGTGCGGTCCTCGAAGCCCTTCTGCAGGTTCTTCGCCTCCAGGACGAGGCCGCCCAGGCGCGGTCCCGGCGGGATCTGGATCTCTTCGAAGTCCAGCTTGCGGGTGCGGTCGGCTTCGGCGGCCATTTCCTCGTACCGGGCCAGGCGGGCCTTGGACTTGGTCTGGCGGCCCTTGGCGTTGGAACGGACCCACTCGAGTTCCTCGGTGAGGCGCTTGGCCTGCTTGGCGTCCTTCTTACCCTGGACTTCCAGGCGGGCGCGCTTCTTCTCGAGGTACGTGGAGTAGTTGCCCTCGTAGGGGTACAGGTGTCCGCGGTCCACTTCGGCGATCCACTCGGCCACGTGGTCGAGGAAGTACCGGTCGTGGGTGACGGCGAGGACAGCGCCGGGGTAGTTGGAGAGGTGCTGCTCGAGCCAGAGCACGCTCTCGGCGTCGAGGTGGTTGGTGGGTTCGTCGAGGAGCAGCAGGTCCGGCTTCTGGAGCAGGAGCTTGCAGAGGGCGACGCGGCGGCGCTCACCACCGGAGAGCAGGGTGACGTCCGCTTCCGGCGGCGGGCAGCGGAGGGCGTCCATGGCCTGCTCGAGCTGGGAGTCGAGGTCCCAGGCATCGGCGGCGTCGATCGCTTCCTGCAGTTGACCCATTTCCTCAAGGAGGACATCGTAGTCAGCGTCGGGGCTGGCCATCTCTTCGGAGATCGCGTTGAAGCGCTGGATCTTGCCGATGATCTCGCCGACACCTTCCTGGACGTTGCCCAGGACGGTCTTGTCTTCGTTCAGCGGCGGTTCCTGCAGCAGGATGCCGACCGTGTAGCCGGGGCTGAGCCGGGCCTCACCGTTGGAGGGAGTGTCCAGTCCGGCCATGATCTTGAGAATGGTGGACTTACCTGCACCATTCGGGCCGACGACGCCAATCTTGGCCCCCGGGAAGAAGGACATGCTTACGTCATCGAGGATGAGTTTTTCGCCAACGGCCTTGCGGGCCTTGGTCATTGTGTAGATAAATTCCGCCATGCCTACAAATCTAGTGGTTCCGCCGGGATAACTCACATTCATGCCGTCGGCATCCACCACCTGCCGCGGCCCGGTGCCGGCCCCACGAGGTGTGGCGCCGGCGCTGCCCGGTCAGGCGGCCGCCCCTTTCAGTTCACCGGTTTCCTCATCGAGCTCCTCTTCTTCGCCGCTGATGTCGTCGACGAAGACACCGCGGGCGGCGGGCACGTCGTCGTCGTTGTTCTCGTTGTAGTCCCGGTCGTAGTCCTGGTCGCCCTCCTCGCGGTTGCCGTCCGGCGGGAGCGCCGCCAGGCCCGACGGTCCGGCAGCGGCCTGCGGACCGCTGGCGGCCGTGCGGATGAAGTTGGCGGAACCCCATGTGAGGTCGTGACCGACGGAGTCGGCGTCGATTTCAGCCGAGTGATAGATCCGGCCGTCATGTTCCCAGCTCCTCAACTTGAGCCGTCCGACGACGATGACCTTCTGGCCCTTCTTGACGCTGCAACCGATGTTTCCGGCCAATTGCCGGTACCCCTGGACCCTGAACCAGTTGGTGTTCCCGTCAATCCAGGCGTTCGTGGCGCGGTCGTAGCGCCGTTCGGTGGAACCCAGCCGGAAGTTCGCCGTCGCCACACCGCCGGGCGTCGTCGAACTCTTGGGCTCCGTGGCAACGAAGCCACGAACCGTGATGCTGTCGCTCATGCTCATGTCCTGTCTCGAAATGTCGTGCCCTAGCAGGCTCTTTCAGCTTCGCGCCAGGGACGACCGTCCGCGAGGGGGCAGATGCGCCATGTGGATAACCCGGCCCGTGCCGACGGGCAGGGCCAGTTTCTGAACGGGCTTCCACGTGTCGGAACGGCCGGGTGTTTCGGCGCGGCCGGGTGTTTCAGCGCGGCCGGGTGTTGCTGACAGCGGACCCCCGCAGGGCACGGTAAACTTTTTGAGGCGTCCCCCGGCAGCAGCCGGGCTGGTTCGCCGACGTGCCCCAGTAGCTCAGGGGATAGAGCAGCGGCCTTCTAATCCGCCGGTCGGGGGTTCGATTCCCTCCTGGGGCACCAGAGCGCGGTTCTGGCCTGCCGGACTTTCCGCAGGCCAGAACCGCGATCCCTACCGGCCCGTGCGCACCCACGCAGCGACGGACTAGATCCACTTGTTGCGCTTGAACGTCCAATAGAGCAAGCCGCCCATCCCGATCATCAGTCCCAGCGCCATCGGGTAGCCGAAGACCCAGTCCAGTTCGGGCATGCTGCGGAAATTCATTCCATAGATGGTGCCGATCAGCGTCGGTGCGAACAGGATGGCCGCCCATGCGGAGATCCGTTTTACCTGCTCGTTCTGGGCGTAGCTCGACTCCGTCAGCAGGCGCATCTCGTCGTTCTGCCGCTGGGCCACGAGTGCCGCGTTGACCGCGAGGGCGTTTTGCAGCAGGGCGCGGAAGGCCGCGACCCGCTCACTGAGCCGCAACACATGGTCCAGGACGTCCCGGTAGTGGTCCTGCAACTCGGGGCGGGGCTGGTGGTCCGGGGCTTCGGCCATCAGTGACTGCAGGATCATGGTCAGAGGCGCCGTCGCCCGCTGGAACATAATGACCTGGCGGGAGAGTTCGTAGATCCGGCGGGACACGCCCGGGTCGGCGGCGAACAACTCGTCCTCGATTTCGTCGACGTCGTTTTCCAGGCCGGCCGCGACCGGCTCGTACTCATCCACGACCTGGTCCAGGATCGCGTAGAGCACTGCGTCCGGACCGAGCGCCAGGAACTCAGGCTGGGATTCCATCCGGCGGCGGACCCGGGCGAGGTCCGGTGATTCGGCCCGGCGGACGGTGACCACAAAATCGGCCCCGCGGAAGACATGGATTTCGCCGAACTCCACCTTCTCCAGGTCGTCAAGGTAGCGGGCCGGGCGCAGCACCAGGAAGAGCGTTTCGCCGTAGTGTTCCAGCTTTGCCCGCTGATGGCCGGCGAGCGCGTCGTCCACGGCCAGGTGGTTGAGGTCGAACTCCTGGGCCACGGACAGCAGCTCTTCCGCGTCGGGCCGGTAGAGCCCGATCCACGCCATGCCCTGGCGCTGCCGCAGAATGAAGTACGTCTCGTCCAGGCTCTCCGGGTCCGCGGTCCGGTAACCGTTCACGTACACCGCGTTGTCGATAATGCTCACGGCAGCGCCTCCTCCACCAGGCATCCCTTGGCTGCGACGCTATACCGTCGTCCGCACCGTGCCAACAGCCCGTACCCGCTGCCCACCATTTGCCGCAGCGCGCCCTCTGCGCGCAAAACCGCCCGGCGGCCTTCGGCACTCTTAGGATGGAGAGGACCGGCAGGGACACCAGGGGCAGCCTGTGCATCCTGCCCGCAACTGAAAGGTACGGCCGCCATGACCCAGACACCCCGCGGATTTGACCCCCACGATCCCAACAGTCCCAACGGTGCGTCGCCCACCCGCTCCCCCGGGGCGGCTGACCAGTACCCGGAGGCGGCTGACGTCCCGGCCGGGTCCGCCGAGGCGGGCTACACCACGGGCGTCCCGGCGGGCGGCACAGATCTTGTGTCCGGGGCGCCGGCCGCCGCAGCACCGGCGCCGATTGAGGAACCTGCCCGGACCGGGAGGCCCGAAACACCGGCGCCCGCCCCGGAACCGCGCCAGGTGACCCGCGCCGGCATGGTCTGGGCCGCGGTTGCCTGCGCGCTGGTGGTGCTGATCCTGCTCATCGCCTTCATCCTGCAGAACCAGGAATACGTGCAGGTGAAGTTCTTTGGCCTCCAAGGCTCCGTTCCGCTGGGCATTGCCCTGTTCATCGCTGCCGTCGGCGGCGGAGTGCTCGTCGCCATCGCCGGAGCCGCCCGCATCATTCAGCTGCGGGTCGCCGCGCATCGTGAGCGCGTCAGCCGCCAGGCCGGGACGGGGACGCGAAAGCGCTGACACCGGCAGGAGCTGACCTCTTCCATGAATGATCCAGGCCCCCGCGGGCAGGGAGCCCTGACCACCGCGGCGGCGGACTGGCCCGACGTCGAGCGCCTCTTTGGCGTCCGCGGCGAGCCGTCGCGCTGCTGGTGCCGCTTCTTCGCCCTCACCGGCACGGAATGGTCGGCGTCCACCCCGGAACAGCGGAAAGGCCAGCTGCGGGCCAGGTTCGACGGCGGCGGCCCGGCTCCGGGGGTGCTGGCCTTCCGCGGCGGGAACCCGGTCGGCTGGTGCGCCGTCGAGCCCCGCGGCTGCTACCCCAGGATCCTGCGCTCGAAGGTTCTGGCAGCGGCGGCCCCTGAGGCGGTCCGGGACCCCGGCGGGCAACAGCTGTGGTCCGTGAGCTGTTTTGTGGTCTCCCCCGGCCAGCGGCGGACCGGAGTGGCCGGGGCGCTGCTCGCCGCCGCCGTCGGGCACGCCTTCGCCCACGGCGCGACGGTGGTGGAGGGTTATCCGGTCGACCCCGCGCAACGGCCCAAAGCCGGCCCTGCCGACCTCTATCACGGCACCCTGGGCCTGTTCCTGGCTGCCGGATTCGACGTCGTCAGCGACGCCGTGCCCGGCCGCGCCGTCGTCCGCCTGCCCTCGCCGCCACAGGGCGCCGCCACCGGCCCTAAGGCAGGGTCAGGATGACAGGCCCGTCCTTCGTGATGGCCACGGTGTGCTCGCTGTGGGCCGCGCGGCGGCCGTTGGCCGACCGGAGGGTCCACTCGTCGTCGTCGTGGAAGTAGTCGTCCTTGCCGCCCAGGATCAGCATCGGCTCAATCGCGATGACCAGCCCCTCGGTCAGTTTGATGCCGCGGCCCGGCCGGCCGTCGTTGGGAACGTGCGGCTCGGCGTGCATGGTCCTGCCGATCCCGTGGCCGCCGTGGTCCGCCAGCAGCCCGTAGCCGGCGCGCCGGGATGCCCCGCCGATCGCGTAGCCCAGGTCCCCCATCTTGTTCCCGATCCGGGCGGCCTCGATGCCGCGGGCCAGGGCGGCCTCGGTGGCGTCGATCAGGGCCTGGTCCACGGGATCGGCGGCGCCCACGATGAAGCTGATCGCAGCGTCCCCGCACCACCCTTCGAGGAACGCCCCGCAGTCCACGCTCAGCAGGTCGCCGTCCCGGAGCCGGTAGTCATTGGGGATGCCGTGCACGACGGCATCATTGACGGACGTGCAGATCACCCCGGGAAAGGGCACCGAGGCCCACCGCGGCTGGTAGTTCAGGAAGGCAGGCGTCGCCCCGGCGCCGGCAATGGTCGCCGCGGCCAGCTCGTCCAGTTCCTTCAGGGACACGTCGACGGCGGCAGCCTCCCGGACGCGTTCCAGCGTATTGGCCACCACCCTGCCGGCTTCGCGCATCAGGGCAATCTCGGCGGGGCTCTTGATCATCGACATGCCTTCAACTCTAGGGCCAAGCCGGAGCGTGGCTAAAGTTGCCCCATGGCCAACCGTGAACTCATCTCCGCGATCCGGTCGGCGCTACGGGCCGCCGCCGATCCGGCCCGGGCCGCGGGGGCGCAGGCCTACCTGAAGTCCGCGATGCCCTCGCTGGGCGTCCGGGTTCCTGAGGTGCGGGGGATCGTGAAGGGCGCCGCCAAACAGCTGCCGCCCGGTTCCCTCCCCGAATTGCAGTCCACCGTGCTGGAGCTGTGGCGTGGCGCCAGCTGGCGGGAGGAGCGCTACGCCGCCATCGACCTCACCGGCCTGAGGCTGGCCGCCGGTGAGATGGGCATGCTGCCGCTGTACGAGGAAATCATCCGCAGCGGCGCCTGGTGGGACCTGGTGGACGGGGTCTCGCACCGGCTCTGCGAGCTGCTGCAGAGCCACCGGGAGGACATGTCCGGCGTGCTCCGCCGCTGGAGCACGGACGCGGACTTCTGGATCCGGAGGGCGGCCATCACGGCTCAGTTGGGCGCCAAATCCGCGACGGATCCTGCCCTGCTTGCGGCCGTCATCGAACCCAACCTGGCCGACCGCGAGTTCTTTATCCGGAAGGCGATCGGCTGGGCCCTGCGTGACTACGCCGCCACGGATCCGGATTGGGTCCGGGCCTTCGCGGCGCGGCACGGGGAGGCACTGAGCCCGCTCTCCCGCCGGGAAGCCCTGCGGAAACTCAGATGACCGGGCGGGTGGTGACCGGTTCCTCGGACTTGCTGAAGAGCAGCTTTGTCTTGGGGTCGAGGAAGATCAGGTAGAGGGCGAAGAGCAGGGCAATGATCGCGGCGGCGTTACGCGCCAGGGCGAGGGCCAGGCCGAGATCCGCTGTCTGCAGGTAGGGGAACACTTCCAGCTGGTCCGAAATCGCGTACACCATAAAGAACGACACGATGAAGTACAGGGCCTTGACTTGCCAGTCGTCGCGGATGCCGGTGACGGCGAAGAGCGGAATAAGCCAGACAACGTACCAGGACTGGATCATCGGGGCCAGCACGACGACGGAGGCGAAAGCCAGGGTGAGGCGGCGGATCAGCCGGTCGTAGTCGCCGCGGAAGATCTGCCATGCGATGATGCCGAGCGCCAGCAGCTTGCCGGCGTCATACACCCACTTTGCCAGCCCCCAGCCGTCGAGTCCGAAGGCGTTGAAGATGGAAGCGACCACCAGGCCCAGCAGCCCGACCGGGGCGTACCAGATCCAGATGCTGCCCGGGGCGGAGAGGCCGTTGATCCAGCCGAAACCGAAGCCGTTGACCAGGCTCATGGCGTACAGCAGGGCCAGGCTGATCCCGGCGGTGAGCCCCCAGAACACGAACTTCCGCGGCCAGCTGGCGTTCTTTCCAGCCCAGAGGAGGCCGATGAAGGGCAGGAAGACGATGGTGATGGGCTTGACCGAGATGGACAGGGTGACCAGGACCAGGCCGAGGATGACGCGCCGGGTGGCGCAGTAGTACAGCCCGGCCAGGGCCAGTCCGATCATGAGGGCGTCGTTGTGGACGCTGGCGATGAAGTTGGTGAGGAAGAGCGGGTTGGCGGCGGTCAGCCACAGGGCGCGGTGCGGGTTGACCCCGTGCAGTTCGGCGAGCTTGGGCACGTAGATGATGCACAGCACGATGCCCACCAGCGCGGCGAGGCGGAACAGCATGATGCTGGCTTCCGGGTGCACGTTGGTGGACCAGACGACCAGCTGCTCGATCCAAAGGAAGAGCTGCCCGTACGGCACCGGCGCCTCGGTCCACATCTTGTCGGCCCCGAGCTGGAAATAGTTCGACAGCGCGGAGATGCCGTTTTCGTACGGGTTGAAGCCCTCCACCATCAGGCGGCCCTGCCCGATATAGGCGTACACGTCGCGGCTGAACAGCGGTACGGAGAACATCAGGGGCAGCCCCCACAGGACGACCGCCTGCAGCGTGGCCTTGCGGGCCTCCGCTCCCCAGACCCGCACCCGCTGGCCGAGCCTGAGCCAGGCGCGGACGAGCAGCATCCCGCCGACGGCCAGCAGCACAATGCACAGGGCGACGCCGACGGCTTCGGTACGCATCCAGATGAACAGCGGAATGCGGCGGAGCTCGGAAGCCGGCGCCAGCCAGCCCACGCCGAGCGAACCGATCGCCATCAGCAGGGAGCCGACGAATCCCGCCAGCAGCGGTGAACGGGCATTGTCCACTTCAGCAGCGGTTGCCGCCGGGGACGTGCCGGCAGCCGTTTTCCCCGCCGCAGGCACAGGCACCGTCATCTCAGGATCGTCCAATCTGTTGTGGGGCTCTTCCGCGCGCTCTGCCAGCCGTGGGAACCGGCCCGGGGCACGCCGCGACAACGAAAAAATTTCGACGCCCGCGTACCCGAAATCCTAACATCGGGCTGCCCTGCGGTGCCGGAACGGTAGGCTGGGCGCGTGCCTATATCTAATGAACGCATCGTCTGGATCGACTGCGAAATGACCGGCCTGGACACCATCAACGACGCCCTCATCGAGGTGGCCGCGCTGGTGACGGACTCGGAACTCAATATCCTCGGCGACGGGGTCGACGTCGTCATTAAGCCAGATGACGCGGCGCTGGCGCAGATGAACGACTTCGTCCGCGACATGCACACCCGCTCCGGGCTGCTGGCGGAACTCCCGCACGGCAAGACCATGGCGGAGGCCCAGGCCATCGTCCTGGACTACATCAAGAAGTGGGTGCCGGAGCCCAAGAAGGCCCCGCTGGGCGGCAACTCGGTGGGAACGGACCGTGTCTTCCTGGTCCGTGACATGCCGGACATCGTGGAGCACCTGCACTACCGGGTCATCGACGTGAGCACCATCAAGGAACTGTCCCGGCGCTGGTACGCGCGGGCTTACTTCCAGTCCCCCGCCAAGCTCGGCGGCCACCGGGCCCTCGGCGACATCCAGGACTCCATCGACGAGCTGCGGTACTACCGCGAGGCCGTGTTCGTCCCCGCCCCCGGGCCGGACAGTGCCACGGCGCAGCGGATCGCCAGGAAAGTCATGGGCGTCGCGGAGGAACCGGCACCCGCCGAGGCGTCCTCCGGGACCCCGGCGCAGTAGCGCCTGTGCTGACCTCGCGGCTGACCCCGCAGCCGGCCCGGCGGCCGGACCGCGGGAGTAATCTGCGCCACGTTTGCGGAAAATTTTGGTGAAAACCCGAAAAGTGGCAAAAGCAGCCCCGAAGAGCAGGTAAGCTATTTGTCGTTGCCTTTTCAGCCAGCCGGTTCGCCGGAAGGCATGGCGGGGCACATGGTGGGCGTAGCTCAGTTGGCAGAGCGCCTGGTTGTGGTCCAGGAGGTCGCGGGTTCAACCCCCGTCGCTCACCCTCATGAAGGACGGCAGTAATTGTCCGACCTTAGACGAAGGCCGTACCGGATATCCGGTGCGGCCTTTGTTGTCTGTCCATGGAACCGTGAACGGAAGGAACCGCAGTGAAGCGCACGCTTTTTGAAGAAGACCACGAGATGTTCCGTGAGATGGCTGCCGAGTTCAACACGCGCGCCGTGGCACCCCACTACGCCCAGTGGGACCAGGATCACATGATGTCGCGGGACCTGTGGACCTCGGCCGGCGAGCAGGGCCTGCTGGGCCTGGCCGTTCCGGAGCAATTCGGCGGCATGGGCATGAACGACTACCGCTTCCGCGCCGTGCTGGACGAGGAGTTCGCCAAGAGCAACCACCTCGCGGTGGGCCTGGCCTTCCACCTGCACGATGACATGGTCCTCCCCCACCTGCTGGCCTACGGCTCCGACGACCTCAAAGGCCGCTGGCTTCCCGGCATGGTCTCGGGCGAGACAGTCACCTCGGTCGCCTGGACCGAGCCCGGCGCGGGTTCGGACCTCCGCGGCATCCGCACCAAGGCGGTGCGCGACGGCGACGACTGGCTGATCAGCGGCCAGAAGACCTTCATCGGCAACGGCATCTCCGGCGACGCCTCCCTGGTCCTGGCCCGCACCGACGGCGGCACCGGCCGCGGGAACCACAACTCCTTCTCCCTGTTCATGGTCGGCAAGGGCGAGGGCTACAACACCGGCAAGCAGCTGGACAAGATGGGCCTCAAGGCCTCGGACACCGCGGAACTGTTCTTCGACGATGTCCGGGTTCCGCACGCGGACCTCGTCGGCGAGGAGGGCAAGGGCCTGCAATACGCCGCCGAGCAGCTCCCGCAGGGCCGGCTCGCGATCGCGGTGGCAAGCTCCGCCGTCGTCCGCGCCATCTACGAGGAGACCGTCAGCTACACGAAGGACCGCAACGCCTTCGGGGAGCGGGTCATCGACTTCCAGAACAGCCGTTTCGAACTCGCCGACATCCTCACCGAGGTCGAGGTCACCGAGACCTATGTGGACCAGGCCATCCGGGCCTTCAACGCCGGAGAGCTCGACGCCGCCTCCGCCGCCCGCGCCAAGCTGTGGGCGTCCGAGCGCGCCAAGTCCGTCACGGACCGCTGCCTCCAGCTGCATGGCGGCTACGGCTACATCCTGGAATACCCCGTGGCGCAGGCCTTTCTGGCGGCCCGGCTGCTGACCATCTTCGGCGGCACCAACGAAATCATGCGCGACGTCGTCGGCCGCACCATCGCCGGCTGACCCGCCGTTCACCACAGCACCAGAGGAACTTCACTGACATGACCGTTCTGCCCATCACGATCTGGGGCGAGCCCGTGCTGCACCGCCGGGCCGCCGAGGTTGAAGTCTTCGACGACGAGCTCCGGACCCTGATCGCCGACATGTTCGAGACCAACGACGCCGCCAACGGCGTCGGTCTCGCCGCGCCCCAGGTCGGGGTGGGCAAACGGCTGTTCATCTACAAATACGACAACGACGACGGCGCCCCGCCCTCCGGCGCCGTCGTCAACCCGGTGCTGACCCTCTCCAAGATTTCCGGCGCGCTGCCGGATCCGGACGAGGAGGAGGAAGGCTGCCTGTCCTTCCCCGGCGGGCAGTACCCGCTCAAGCGCGCGGAATGGGCCCGGGTGCAGGGCTTCGACGGGGACGGCAAGCCGGTCGATTTCGAGGCGACAGGATGGTTTGCCCGGGTGATCCAGCACGAATACGACCACCTCGACGGCAAGCTCTACGTCAACCGGCTGATCGACCGCTATGCCCGCAAGGCCATGAAACAGGCCAAGAAGAGCGGCTGGGGCGTTCCCGGGCTGACGTGGATGCCGGGCGTGGACCCGGACCCCTTCGGGCACTAGGGTCCGGGCTCAATTCTGCCGGTTACTTCTCCCGGGCTACTTCTGCCGGCCTACGGCTCCCGGTCGACGGCGGCCAGGATCGCCGCCCCCAGTTCGACCGGCCTGGTGAACTGGGGCCAGTGCCCGGTGGGCAGGTCCACGTAGTCGACGTCGCGGACCCGCCCGAGTTCGGCGACGTACGGGTGCCCGGCCGCGATCATTTCGATCAGCATGGCGGACGGGAACTCGCAGGCGATGACGGTGGCCGGGACGTCGAAGCGGGCCTCGTTGTGCAGGCGCTGCGGGTCCTGGGCCACGCCCTTCGGCTGCGGGACGGCGCGCGCCCGGAACATGGCCCGCAGCTCATCGTTGAGATCGGTGAGGTCCTCGTCCTCGAACAGCTCCCAGGGCGGGAGCGGCACGTCGTCGCCGTCCTCCGGGAGCTCGTCGTTGATGACGCCGCCCTCGCCGAGCGGACCGCTGTCCACGTAGATGGCCCGGACCACCCGGTCCGGGCGGGCGTCGACGGCGCCGTGAATGATGGCACCCCCGCCCGAGTGGCCCACCAGGACCACCGGGGCATCGACCGCGTCGATCGTGGCCACGACGGCGTCGATGTGGGTGCGCAGGCCGATGCCGGCGCGCGGCGCGTCCGGCGACTCCAGCCCGGGCAGGGTCAGCGGGTGGACCTGATGCCCGGCGTCGGCGAGCGGCGGAGTGACCTCCTCCCACGACGAGGCGTCCAACCAGAATCCGGGAACGAGGATGATGTCCATGCCGGTACCCTACCCGCCCCGGACTGCGGGCGGCACGGTCCGGGGCGAAAAATTCCTATCCGGTTTCGTACAACTACCCCTCGCCGGATTTCTGCAGGATCGAGGCATGATCCGGAACGTACCGGAACAACTCCCGCGGCGGGCGCGTGTAGTTGACGGCCTTGGGCCTTTCCGGCAAAGTCACCAGCTCCGTCCGGACCTCCGTGTAGTCGATGCTGGAGAGCATATGGGCGATCATGTTGATCCGGGCCCGGCGCTTGTCCTCCGCCTCGACCACGTACCAGGGCGATTCGGCAGTATCGGTCTGCATGAACATGTCGTCCTTGGCGCGGGAATAGTCCTCCCAGCGCAGGATCGACTCCCGGTCCATCGGCGAGAGTTTCCATTGCCGCATCGGGTCATCCAGCCGGGACTTGAAGCGCCGTTCCTGTTCCGCGTGGCTGATCGAAAACCAGTACTTGAACATCAGGATGCCGTCCTGGACCAGGAGGCGTTCAAAGACCGGGCACTGGGCCATAAAGCGCTTGTGTTCCGCGGGCGTGCAGAATCCCATCACATGTTCGACGCCGGCCCGGTTGTACCAGGAGCGGTCCATCAGGACGATCTCGCCCGCGGCGGGCAGATGCTGCACGTAGCGCTGGAAATACCATTCACCGCGCTGCCGGTCCGTCGGGGCCGGCAACGCCACGATACGGGCGACGCGCGGATTCAGGTACTCCGTCAGCCGCTTGATCGCGCTGCCCTTGCCGGCGGCGTCGCGCCCCTCAAAGATCACCAGCACACGCGCCCCCGTGCTGCGGACCCATTCCTGCAGCGCGACGAGTTCGGCCTGGAGCCGGAAGAGTTCGGCCTCATAAACCCTCCGGGGCAACCGCCCCTTGCGTCCCTTGGCGCCCTTCCGGCCGGACTTATCCTTGCCGGAGCCGGACTTGCCGGCTTCGTCCTTGCCGGAGCCGGACTTGCCGGCGCCGTCCTTGCCATGTGCCATGGTTCCCGTTCCACTCGTTGCGGCGGACTTTCGTGTCGCCAGTCCTGCCGGGCCCATTCTCGCCGAGCGGGAGACTGCGGCACAAGGGGACGTCCTGCCGGGGACACCAGCAACCTCAGGCTCCTATGCTTGGGCCATGGAAGCCCCCCGACCGACGCCGATGCAGCCCATCCTCACGCTTACCGTCAACCCCGCCCTGGACGTCAGCACCACGACTGAGCAGGTCATCAGCGGCCACAAGCTGCGCTGCGGCACCAGCCGCCTCGACCCGGGCGGCGGCGGTGTGAACGTGTCCCGGGTGGTCCAGCGCCTCGGCGGCCGGACCCTGGCGGTCTACACCGCCGGGGGACCCACCGGAGAGGCGTACCGCCGGCTCATCGAAGCCGAACGCGTCCCCACCCTGGCCGTGCCGATCCAGGGAAGCACCCGTCAGGATTTCACCGTCGATGAGACGACGACGGGCAAGCAGTTCCGCTTCGTGCTGCAGGGCCCCGAACTGAGTGAGCCCGAGTGGCGTTTGTGCCTGGCGCTCGTGGCGGATTCGGTTCCCGCGGGCGGGTATGTCGTGGCCAGCGGAAGCCTGCCGCCTGGCGTCCCGGAGGATTTCTACGCCCGGGTGGCCAGGCTGGCGCGGCAGCAGGATGCGCGCTGCATCGTGGACGCCTCGGGACCGGCCCTGGCCGAGGCCCTCGCCGAAGGGGTCTTTCTGGTGAAGCCGAGCCGGCGGGAGCTCGGGCTGCATTTTGGAACGATCCTGGAGAGCGCCGAAAGCCAGGTCGAGGCGGCCGCGGCGCTGGTCGCGGACGGCTCCGCGGAACATGTCGCGCTGACCCTGGGCGGCGAAGGTGCCGTGCTCGCCTCGAAATCCGGGATTCTGCGGCTGGCCGTGCCCCGGGTGAAGGTGACCAGCACCGTCGGAGCCGGCGACAGCTTCCTCGCCGCGTTCGTCCTCCGGCTGGCCCAGGGCCGCACGCTGGGGGAAGCGCTCCGGGCTGCGGTCGCCGCCGGAAGCGCCACGGTGACGACGCTGGCCACCGAGCTCTGCCACCGCGGGGACGTCGAACGGCTGGAGGCGCAGCTCACCGCCGAGGCCTTGGACAGGGGTACCGGACAGTGAAGACGGGTCCGGCCGGGCTGATTGCGGCGCTGCTCCTGGCTGTGGCCACCGCGGGCTGTTCCGGCTCCGCACCCAACGTCTGCCCTGCCATTGCGTGGTTCAACACCCTCACCGTGTCCCTCGACGGCAGCGTGGAGAAAGTCAGCCTGGTGGAGTTCTGCGCGGAAGGCGTCTGCTCGGTCCGCGCGGATGGCCCGGTGCGTGCTCCCGAGGCCTCCGTCACCACGGGCGCTGTGACCGCCCCGGCCACAACCCTGGCGGTCACCCCTGCGCCGTCCCGGTCTGTGCCGACACCATCCGTGCCGGGCTACAGCCCCTTCACGGCGGCGCGGGTCGACGGCCGGACCTGGCAGGTCAGCCTCATGATGCGGTCCCCGAAAACGGTAACCATCAGGGCGTACTCCGCAGACGGTAGCGTCCTGGCGCAGCGCGACGTGGAACCGGGCTGGACCCGGGTGGGCGGAAGCGAGGCCTGCGGCGGCCCGGAAACCGCCGGCCCCGTCAGACTCGTCATCTAGGAACTCCCCCCAACCCGGTCCGCCGGCGTGGCTACCGGGCAGCCGCGACAACCGTCTGCTGCCCCGGACAGGAGGCGAGGATCCGTTGCATGGCGTCCTTTTCCGCCGGAGTGACCCACAGCCGGTAGGCGGCCTTGACAGAGATCTGCCGGGCGACGTAGTGGCAGCGGAAGGCCTTGTTCGGGGGAAGCCAGGTGGCGGCGTCGGAGGCGCTCTTGTCCTGGTTGGCCGGGCCGTCGACGGCGATCAGGTTCAGCGGGTCGTTCGCCAGGGACTCGCGCTGCTCGGCGGTCAACTGCTGGGCGCCCTTCTGCCAGGCATCCCCCAGCGCCACCACATGGTCGATCTGCACGTCCACGCTGCTCCCGGCTCCCCTGCGGAATGTGAGCTGGCGGCCGGTGTACGGTTCCCGGAAGGTGCCGCCGGCCACCTGGCAGCGGGGGTCCCCGGTGAACTCGGCGCCCGACAGGTCGCGGCGCAGGATGTCGTTGCGGGTGTCGCAGCCGTTACGGTCCACGTCCAGCCAGGCCTGGCCGAAGGCACGGCGGTCGTAGTCCTCCCGGCCTGCCCGGCCCTTGACCGGGAGCGTGTCCAGCAGGGCCGCGGCGGGACCCCGGGGAACGGGCCGCACCGCAGGGACGGGGTTCATCCAGCCGGCTGCCAGCACCGGCGCCTCGCGGGGTCCGTCTGTGGGCGGCTCGGCAACGGCAAACTGCCCGGCGGTGAAGAACCAGCCGAGACCCGCGACGACGGCGAGTGCCGCGGCGGCCAGCAGGACCCATGCCTGGCGGGACCGCCGTCGCTCCCGCCGGAATTCCGGCCAGGTGAGCGTCAAGACGGCCCCCGGGCAGGGAGCCCGGGTCCGGTGCGGGCCGGTGCGGGCCGATTTCTTTCCACCCTTGAAGCCTAGGCCCGGCCTCCGCCGCTGCAGGCGTTGTCCACAGTGTGGAGGACGGGTGCCGCTCTAGTTCTCTTTCGTCACCCTCACCAGGTCTTCGTTGGCGAGGGCCAAAAGGGATTCGAGTTGCCGGACCCGTGCCTCGTCGACATCGCCGGCCGCATGTTTGGCGCGGGCATCGTCGAGAAGCCGTTTGGCTTCCTTGGCGTTCCGCCGGGCAACATCCAGGGCGTGTTCCAGAGTGGTTTCGTGCTCCACAGCCGAGTTCTGTTCCATGGCACCATTGTGGTGCCCTTTCCCGGCCGTTTCCAGAGGAACCGGCCGGGAAAGGCGGAACAGATTCAGGGCGGTGGCGTCAGGCCGTGACCTCGACGGGCAGGCCGGCTGCCTCCAGGGTTGCGGCTGCGTCCTTGGCGGGGAACGACGGCGGGTTCACGCCGGCCATTTCCTCCATCACGCGGACCACCTGGCAGCTGTAGCCGAACTCGTTGTCGTACCAGACGTAGAGGACGAGGTTCTTGTCGTTGGAGATCGTGGCCAGCCCGTCGACAATCCCTGCACGGCGCGAGCCGACGAAGTCCGTGGAGACAACCTCGGGCGAATCGATGTAGTCGACCTGCTTGCGCAGTTCCGAGTGCAGCGACATTTCCCGCAGGTAGTCGTTGACCTCGTCCTTGGTGGTGCCGTTTTCCAGGCTCAGGTTCAGGATGGCCAGGGACACGTCCGGGGTGGGGACGCGGATGGAGCTGCCGGTGAGCTTGCCGAGCAGTTCCGGCAGGGCCTTGGCCACGGCCTTGGCGGCACCGGTCTCGGTGATGACCATGTTCAGCGCGGCGGAGCGGCCGCGGCGGTCACCCTTGTGGAAGTTGTCGATCAGGTTCTGGTCGTTGGTGAAGGAGTGGACCGTCTCGACGTGGCCGTGCACGACGCCGTAGCGGTCGTTGATCGCCTTGAGCACCGGGGTGATGGCGTTGGTTGTGCAGGAGGCCGCAGAGACGATCGTGTCCGAGTCGGTGATGGTGCCGTGGTTGATGCCGTGCACGATGTTCTTCAGGTCGCCCTTGCCCGGGGCGGTGAGCAGCACCCGGGCAACGCCCTTGCTCTTCAGGTGCTGGGACAGACCCTCGGCGTCGCGCCAGCGTCCCGTGTTGTCGACAACGAGGGCGTCGTGGATGCCGTAGGCGGTGTAGTCGACCGTGGCGGGGTTGTCCGAGTAGATGACCTGGATCTGGACGCCGTTGGCGGTGATGGTGTCGTTCTCGAGGTCCAGCTTGATGGTGCCTTCGAACGAGCCGTGGACCGAGTCGCGGCGCAGCAGGCTGGCCCGCTTGGTGAGGTCGTTGTCCGAACCGCGGCGGACCACGATGGCGCGCAGGCGCAGGCCGTGCCCGCCGCCTGCCTTTTCGATCAGGAGGCGGGCCAGGAGCCGGCCGATGCGGCCGAAGCCGTAGAGCACGACGTCGGTGCTCGTGCGGTCGTCGCCGCCGCGCTTGCCGACAATCTCGGCGAGTTCCTTGCGGAGGAACTCGTCCAGCGTGGCGCCGTCGCCTTCGACGCGGTACTTCTCGGTGAGGCGCGCAATGTCGATGGCTGCGGCGCCAAGCTCCAGTTTGGTCAGCGCATCCAGCAGCGGGGCGGTCTCTTCGAGACGCAGTTCTTCCTTGCTCATCCGGCGGGCGAAACGGTGTGCCTTGAGGATGTTCATGGTGGACTTGTTGATCAGGCTGCGGCCGTGGATGGACGTGACCACGTTGTTCTCGCGGTACAGCCGGCCGATCACCGGGATCATGGCCTCGGCGAGCGCCTCCCGGCCCATCCACGTATCAAGACAAGAATCAGACGTCTGGCTCACAGAAATACCTTCCTAGAATCCACCACATACGGCGTCGTATGCGGTTGTCGGCTGCCGGAGGGTGTCCGGAACCTCGGCGCCGGCAGGGATTCGGTCCACCCCGGGCGCCTGTGTCGAGCAAAGAAAAACGCCGGCTGCGAACGCAGACCCGGCGGCAGAACTTCTACGTTCACCATCCAGTCTACCGGCGGCCCGGCACGGTCCGGTCCCCGGTGACGCGTGAAATGACTCACACAGAGCCGGCGGCCAGCTACGCTGGGGCGATGTTCAAGATCGGGGCTCTGCTGCTGGGGGTCGTGCTGTGCACCGGCTGCGCAGCGGCGGCACCGCCGGCTGGCCCGGCGTCGTCAAGTCCGGCGTCGTCAAGTCCAGCGACGGCGGTGCCGGCCGGCCCGGCACCGTCAAGTCCAGCGTCGTCGCATCCAGCATCGGCGGCAGCGTTTACCCTGGTGGCGCACCGCGGCGGAGCGCTGGTCCATCCCGAGTCCTCCGCGGAAGCCTTCGAGGCCGTGGGCAAGACGGCGTACCCGATCGAAACGGATCTGCGGCAGCTCCGGGACGGGACTCTCGTTCCGCTGCACGACGACGCCGCCGAGCGGACCATGTCCGGCCTGAGCGGCCCTCCCGCGGGCATCAGCGAAGAGCAGTGGGCAGCGGCCCGCATCAGGCATCCGCTGGGCGGCGCCGAGGGCACTCCGACGACGTGGGAAGCCATGCTGGATCTGTACGGCGGGCGGAACATCCTGGTCCCCGAACTGAAGGACCCCGCGATCGATCCGGCCGCCTTCGCGGAGACCATCCTGCAGCGCGGCATCCAGGACAAGGTGGTGGTGCAGACGTTCAGCTTCCCTGCCGCCCAGGCCCTGGCCCGGTCCGGGCTGCAGGTGCTGTATCTCCTGCGGGACGGGGAGGAACCGGATCCGGCGTCGATCAGCTCCAGCGGCATCGGTCACGTCGGCCCGCACAAAAGCATCAGCCCGGGCTACCTGGGCAGGCTAAAGGACTCCGGGCTGACCGTGTGGCCCTATACCGTCAACGACGCAGCAACCGCGGCGAGGCTGCGGGAGGAAGGCGCGGACGGAGTCTTCACCGACACGCCGTGGGAGCTGGCGAAGCAGCTGGGCCTCTAGTCCGCCTACCGGGCGTCCTGGAGGATCATGTCGACGGCCTTTTCGGCGATCATGATGGTGGGCGCCTGCGTGTTGGCGCTCACGAGCCGGGGCATGATCGAGGAGTCAACGACGCGCAGCCCCTCGAGCCCATGGACCTTCAGCCGCGGCGAGACCACCGACTCATCGGTGGTCCCCATGGAGCAGGTACCGACCGGGTGGTAGGACGTCCTTCCGAAGGAGCGCACGAACTTCACGTACTCGTCGCGGGTTTCCACCCGGCTGCCGTCGCCGATGTGCTCCGCCTTGGTCAGCGCCGCCATCGACGACTGCTCCATGATCCCGCGGCTCTGCTGCACCCCGGCGATGGCCATCTCGAGGTCGTAGTCGTCGGCAAGATAGTTCGGATCGATCAGCGGTGCCTTGGCGGGGTCCGAGGACGCCGGGCGGACGGTTCCCCGGCTCCGCGGCCGCAGGAAGTACGAGTTCAGCGTGGCCCCGAATCCGGGCTTCAAGGCCGTGGCGCCGGTCCCCACCCGCGCGGCCGGCAGGAAGTGGAACTGCAGGTCCGGGCTCTTCTCGTCCTTGTTCGCATAACTGAAACCCCCGGCTTCCACGAGGGTGGACGCGAACGGGCCCGACCGGAACGCGAGGTACTCGACCCCGGCCAGGACCGTGGCCGGGCGCACCTGGTTCAGCCGGTCCAGGCTGTGGTAGTCCGTGAGTTCGTAGACGATGTCGACGTCGCAGTGGTCCTGCAGGTTCTTGCCGACGCCCGGTAGGGCGTGCACGGTCTCGATGCCGGCTGCGGCGAGGTCCGCCGGGTCGCCGATGCCCGAGAGCTGCAGCAGCTTGGGCGAACCGAACGCGCCGGCCGAGACAATCACCTCGCGGCGGGCGGTA
The DNA here is from genome assembly GCF_030812335.1 of Pseudarthrobacter oxydans. Taxonomy (GTDB): domain Bacteria; phylum Actinomycetota; class Actinomycetes; order Actinomycetales; family Micrococcaceae; genus Arthrobacter; species Arthrobacter oxydans_B. The sequence goes on along the minus strand of NZ_JAUSSN010000006.1, from coordinate 200,287 downwards.
TACGTCCGCACGCTGCCGCCCTCGATCGCCTGGATTCCGACGGCCCGGCCGTTGCTGATGATCACCTTGGAGACTGTGACATTGGCGCGGACGGTGAGGTTGGCCCGCCTGCGGGCGGGCCGGAGGTAGGCGACGGCGGCGCTGCACCGGCGCCCGTTCTTCGTCGTGGTCTGGTAAAAGCCGACGCCGTACTGCTCGGCGCCGTTGAAGTCGCTGTTGTAGGGCAGCCCGAACTCCTGGCCGGCCTTGACGAAGGCCGCCGAGAGCTTGTGCGGACGCAGGAGATCCGAGACGCCCAGCGGACCCTCCGTCCCGTGGTGCGGTGCCGAGAGCCTACTGTTCGACTCCGAACGGACAAAGTACTTGCTCACCTCGTCAGCGGACCAGCCCTCGCAGCCATAGTCCGTGACCCAGCCGTCATAGTCCGCTGCCACGCCGCGGGTGAAGACCTGGGAGTTGATGGACCCCCCGCCGCCCAGCACGCGGCCCTGGGCGAGCGGGATGCGCCGGCCGTTGCTGTGCTTCTGCGGAACGCTCGCATAGTGCCATTGGTAAGGCCCGCCCTTCAGCTTCGGGAAGCCGGCCGGGACGTGAATGAACGGGTGGCGGTCGGATCTGCCCGCCTCGAGGAGCAGGACGCGGACTGAGGGGTCTTCGCTGAGCCTGCCGGCAAGGACGCTGCCGCCGCTGCCACCGCCGGCAATCACATAGTCATATGCTGCCTCGTCCGACACTCTTGCTCCTAAGCTGTCCGCTGTCCCCATCGCTGCTTGAATGCTCCCTGCAGTCTCGGGTCCCGCAGGGATGATGTCAAGCATTCGGGTCGGCCGGTATCCGCGCAGGCCAGAAGGCCCTCGGCAGCGGAAACGGTGGCGGGGGTTCCCCGCGGTGTGAATGGATGGGTTGACCGATACGCCGGGTTCTGTGTTCCCGCGCCGTTGCCGGCGCGGGAGTAGCGGCCATCCATCTACGAACGCCGTTGCCGACGCCCTCCAGCAGCCTACCCGGGCACTCGGGCGAGCAGCCCTCAAACGTGCCCTGTCTGGCCTTGCTCCGGGTGGGGTTTACCTAGCCTTCCCGGTCACCCGGGAAGCTGGTGGTCTCTTACACCACCGTTTCACCCTTACCTGCGTGCGGCCCGTGCACGCACGCGCCGCACGCAGGCGGTCTGTTCTCTGTGGCACTGGCCTGCGGGTTACCCCGAGTGGGCGTTACCCACCACCCTGCCCTGCGGAGCCCGGACGTTCCTCGAGCCACTTTCGTGACGCGCGGCCGCCTGGTCAACCCATCCGCAGTCCATTCTACGGTCAGGCCGGTCCCGTCCGGGGACACCTCCGGCTTCTGAGCCTATGATCGGGGAATGGAGGATCCTGTCCTGGGCCGGCGCCGGCTGCTTGGGCTGGCAGGACTCGGGCTGGGCGCCTCAGCTCTCGCGGCCTGCACCGAGGGCCTCACGCCCGTGGAGACGGCCCCTCCCGCCGTGACAGCGCCGCCACGCACCGCCGCATTGACAGTCCGGACCAGCACGGGCTCATTCGTCTCCGCGTTCCGTCCGGGCATCGCCACCCACTGGACCCTGGCCGGGCCCGACGTCATGTCCGGCGGCGCACATCCCGACCTGCCCCTGGCGGTGTTCCTGCACGGCCTCGGGGGCAGCCACTCCGTCCTGCTCGAGGGCCTGGCGGCCCACGAGGCCCTCCAGCGGCACCTCGACGCCGGCGGCCCGCCGTTTGCCCTGGCCGCCGTGGACGGCGGGGACTCCTGGTGGCACCGCCGTGCCGACGGCAGCGATACCCAGTCGATGCTGGTGCACGAATTTGTGCCCTTCCTCGGCGGCCGCGGCTATGACCTCGGCCGGATCGGCCTCTTCGGCCTGTCCATGGGCGGCTTCGGTTCGCTCCTGCTGGCGTCCCAGGGCCGGCTGCCCGGGGTCCGGGCCGTGGCGGCCATGAGCCCGGCGGTCTGGGAGGCGTATGAAGCAAGCATGGAAGGCGCCTTCGACGGCCCGGCCGACTTCGCCGCCCACGATGTGTTCACGCTCCGGCCCAGCCTTGCGGCGGTCCCCAAGCGGATCGACTGCGGCACCGGGGACGACCTCTTTGCCACGGTCCGGGACTACCGCGCGGAACTCCCGGGCACCGTCGAAGGCGGCTTCCAGCCCGGCGGTCACGACGACAGCTACTGGCGTTCGATCCTGCCCGGGGTGTTGTCCTTCCTCGGCCGCAACCTCGGCTGAGCCGGCGGCCCCGGAACCGGCTTTGCGGGATTCCGGCAGCGGCCCGGGGCGGTACCATCCCGGCAACGGGCCGCCGCTAGGATTGGACGGTGCTGATTCTGCTGCCGCCCTCCGAAGGCAAGACGCCCGCCACGGCCGGCGACGCCGTCGACTGGACTACCTTGAGCTTCCCCGGACTGAACACCTACCGGGCCAAGGTGCTGGAGGGACTCGGAACGGTCAGCGCCCACGAGGACGCCCTGGCGCTCCTGGGCGTCGGCGCCTCGCTGCGGGCCGACGTCGAACGCAACACGAGGCTGCACGCCGAGCCGGCTGCCCCGGCCCACCAGGTCTACTCCGGGGTGCTGTACGACGCGCTGGACTACAACTCCCTGACGCCCGCGCAGCGGAGGAAGGCGGACGGGTGCGTGCTGGTCATTTCCGCGCTCTGGGGGGCCATCCGCTTCGGCGACCGTGTGCCCGCCTACCGGCTGTCGATGGGGACCGCCCTGCCCGACGTCGGACGCCTGGCGTCCTTCTGGAAGCCGCAACTCAATGCCGCCCTCGCGGCCGCCGCGGAGGGCGAACTGCTGGTGGACTGCCGCTCCAGCACCTACGCCGCGGCGTGGGCTCCCCCGCCGGCGCAGACCGTCGCCGTCAACGTGTTCACCGAGGTCAACGGCGTCCGGAAGGTCGTCAGCCACTTCGCGAAGCACACCCGGGGCGAGCTCGCCCGGCATCTGCTGACCCGCCGGGGCAAGGCGCCGCGGACGCCCGCACAGCTGCAGAAGTCGGCTGCCGAGAGGTGGACGGCGGAACTCGTCGAGGGCACGGCCCGGAAGCCGCACACCCTCAACCTGATCCTGCCTAACTAGCGTGCAGCAGAGGCCGTTTTGGGGGCCCATAACGGCCCCTGCTGCCGGTCAGATGGGAGGTCAGGCCCACTCGGCGGAGCGGACCAGGATGCAGCCGGAGTCCGGGCAGAACACCACGTCGTCCTCGGCCGCGGCTTTGATTTCGGCGAGGTCCCCGGGGCTCAGCTGCATGCCCGAGCCCTCGGAGGTTCCGTGGAAGAGGCGGGCCGCACCCACACCACGCCTGGCCAGGGTCTTCTCGTAGATCGCCAGCAGGCCGGCGTCCATCCCCTCGGCGAACTCGGCGCGCTTGCCGCGCACCACCGTGGCCTCGGCGGCGATCTCCGCGAGCTGCTCGTCCAGTTCGGCGCGGATGGAACCGAAGGAGCCCTGGATGTCGTCAACAATCTGCTGCTGGCTGGCCTGGCGCAGGCGGAGGGTTTCCAGCCGCTCCAGGACTTCGAGCTCAACGTCCTCGAGGTCGGAACGGCGCTTGTTCAGGGACACCAGGTCGCGCTGCAGGGCCACGAGGTCCTTGGAGAGGCCGGTGCCGCTGTTGAGCCTCGCCTCGTCGCGTTCAATCCGGGAGGCGACCTGCTCCACGTCCGCTTCGGCGCGCTTGAGCTCGAGTTCGGCGTCGTGGACTGCCACCTTCGCGGCACCGAGTTCGCCGTTGGCCACGCCGAGGGCTGCTTCAAGATCGGTGATCCGGGAGTCGCTTTCAAGGCTTCGGCGGCGGTTGGACAGGGATTTGAGCTTCGCATCAAGTCCCTGCAATTCGAGCAACTTCAACTGTTCCGCCGGTGCTGCCTTGGCCACTATTTACCTCCGCTTGTTCCCTGCCGGCCGGAGCCGGGCGCCTATTCGGCGCTCCCTAGACTCTAGCGCCTAGCGTGCTCCCCAGCTTCGCTACGCTCACCCGGGGCCCCTCGCACGCCAGGCTTAGCCCGGAGTCAGAATGAAGTCCCACGGATCGCTGTTGGTGGTGCTGACCCGGATCTCGACATCGTGCCCCTGGTCGCCCAGCACATTGCCCAGCGCCTCCGCCGCGGCCGGCAGCCACAGCCACTCGCTGGCGAAGTGGGAAACGTCGATCAGGTAGGGCCGGTCATTGACGGCTTCCTCCCGCGCTTCCGACGCCGGATGGTGCCGCAGATCCGCGGTCAGGTAGACGTCGGCGTTGCTCGCACGGACCTCTCCGAAGAGCGAATCCCCGGCGCCGCCGCAGAGCGCCACCCGGCGGACCAGCCCGTCCCGGTCCCCGGACACCCGCACCCCGCCGGCGACGGCCGGCAGGATGCCGAAGACGCGGGCGGCAAAATCGCCCAGGGTCAGGACCTCCTCAAGGTCACCGACCCGTCCGATGCCTTCCTCCGGCAGCCCGTTCGCGGCCGGCGTCAGCGGGGCCACGTTCTGCAGGCCAAGGGCGTCGGCCAGGACATCCGAGACGCCGCCGACGGCGGAATCGCCGTTGGTGTGCACCGTCAGCAGGCCGGTCCCGGACTCAATCAGGCGGTGCACGGCCCGGCCCTTGGCGGTGGTCGCCGCGACCGAGGTGACACCCTTGAGCAGCAGCGGATGGTGGGTGATCAGCAGTTCCGCGCCGAACTCGATGGCCTCCTCGATCACCTCAAGGGTGGGATCGACGGCGAAGAGGATCCTGCTCACCCCGGCGGACGGGCGGCCGGCCACGAGGCCCACTTCGTCCCAGTCCTCCGCGAGCGATTCGGGCCAGAGCTCCTCGACGGCCAGCAGGATCATGCCCAGGGTGGGAATCCCGGGCGTTTCCCCGGATCCGTTGCCGGCGGCGCCGTTTCCTTCGGAAGGGCCGGCTGAAACGTCGGTGTTTACAGGTTCCATACCCCCATTTTTACCCTATCGGGCGGCCTCCCCCGCAGACCCCGGGAATCATCGGGGCCCTTCAACCATTGAACAGAGCATGAGAACTTTTGTCCTCGGCGGAGGCTGCTTCTGGTGCCTCGACGCCGTTTACCAGAAAACCAAGGGTGTCAGCGCCGTCGTTTCGGGCTACACCGGAGGCCATGACCGCAACCCCGACTATTATGCCGTCTGCTCCGGAACCACCGGCCATGCCGAAGTGGTGGCGGTGACGTTCGATGAGGAGATCGTCCCCGCGGAGGTCATCTTGGACATGTTCTTTGTCCTCCACGACCCCACCACGCTCAACCGCCAGGGCTACGACGTCGGAACGCAGTACCGCTCCTCGATGTTCTATGAGACGACCGAGGAGAAGATCCTTTTCGAGGAAGCGATCGAACGGAACCAGCCGCTCTGGGCGCACCCGATCGTCACGGAGGTCAGCCGGCTGCCGGTGTTCCACCGGGCGGAGGAAATCCACCAGGACTACTACGGCAAGTTCCCGGAGCAGGGCTACTGCCAGGTGATCATCAATCCGAAGCTGGCCAAGGCCAGGAAATATTACTCTGCATGGCTTAATGCTTAGCTAGGGCCCGCGGGCCCTCGTTAGGCTGACCTCAGTATCCCCTCTTCAACAGACAGGCGCAGACACCCATGGCACGGATCTATGACGATGTTACCCAGCTGGTCGGCGGCACCCCGCTGGTCCGGCTCAACCGCCTGGCCGAAGGCCTTGACGCCACCGTGGCCGTCAAGCTGGAGTTCTACAACCCGGCCAACAGCGTCAAGGACCGTATCGGTGTCGCGATCGTCGACGCCGCGGAGAAGTCCGGTGCCCTCAAGCCCGGCGGCACCATCGTCGAAGGCACCTCCGGCAACACGGGCATCGCCCTGGCCATGGTGGGCGCGGCCCGCGGCTACAAGGTCATTCTGACGATGCCGGAGACCATGTCCACCGAACGCCGTGTCATGCTGCGTGCCTACGGTGCCGAGATCGTGCTCACTCCCGGTTCCGAGGGCATGCGGGGCGCCGTGGAAAAGGCCCAGGAGATCGTCGCCAACACGGAGAACTCGATCTGGGCCCAGCAGTTCGCCAACGAGGCCAACCCCGAGGTCCACCGCCAGACCACGGCCGAGGAAATCTGGTCCGACACCGACGGCAAGGTGGACATCTTCGTCGCCGGCGTCGGCACCGGCGGAACCGTCACCGGCGTCGGGCAGGTGCTCAAGGAGCGCAAGCCCGAGGTCCAGATCATCGCCGTCGAGCCGAAGGACTCCGCCATCCTCAACGGCGGCGCCCCGGGCCCGCACAAAATCCAGGGCCTGGGCGCCAACTTCGTCCCGGAGATCCTGGACACCAACGTCTACGACGAGGTCATCGACGCCACCCTCGAGGACTCGGTCCGCGTGGCCCGCGAACTCGGCTTCCAGGAAGGCATCCTCGGCGGCATCTCCTCCGGCGCGATCGTCTGGGCAGCCCTGGAGCTCGCCAAGCGCCCGGAGAACGCCGGTAAGCTGATTGTTGCCATTGTCTGCGACTTCGGTGAGCGTTACATCTCCACCGTGCTGTACGACGACATCCGCGGCTAAGTCCAGAACGCTGTCCACGAATTCGTAGAAAGGTCTTTGTGAGCTTTTTCGCAAGACTGAAGGAGGACCTCGACGCCGCCCGGTCACACGACCCGGCGGCTCGAGGTTCTTTCGAGAACTTCTTTGCCTACTCCGGCCTGCACGCGATCTGGTTCCACCGCGTGACGCACCGGCTGTGGCAGAATCCGGCGCTGCGCTTCCCGGCCCGGCTGATCTCCCAGCTGGCGAGGTTCCTCACGGGGATCGAGATCCACCCCGGAGCCACGGTCGGCCGCCGCTTTTTCATCGACCACGGCATGGGCGTCGTGATCGGCGAAACCGCCGAAATCGGCGAGGACGTCATGATCTACCACGGTGTGACCCTCGGCGGCCGCTCCCTGGCCAAGGTCAAGCGCCACCCCACCATCGAGGACCGCGTCGTGATCGGCGCCGGAGCCAAGATCCTGGGCCCCATCACCATCGGCCGGGACAGCGCCGTGGGCGCCAACGCCGTGGTGGTCAAGGACGCGCCGGCAGAGTCGATCCTGACGGGCGTGCCCGCCACCTGGCGGCACCGGGACGCACAGCGCGAGACCAAGCCCGCCGTCGACCCGGCCGAATACCTGATCGACTACCACATCTGACCGGCTCCGGCCGGGGCCGGCGTCCCGGCGGACGCTACGCGGGGAACCGCTTGTAGATGTTCCAGATGACGACGTCGAACGCCCGGTCCGGCAGCAGCCGGCGCAGCAGCAGGATGGCCCGGGCGCCCTTGCCCACCGGATAGCGCGTCTTGGGCTTCGGGGACGTCGCGGCGTGGACGATGGCGTCGGCAATGACGTCCGGAGGCGTGGACATGCTGGAGCCGACGGTGGACGCCAGCGCCGCGGCTACCACCTTCGCCTGGTCCATGTAGGGCCCGCGGCCGGACGTGGCCAGCAGGCTGTCTCCGGAAATGGCGCCCCACTCCGAGGCGGTTCCCGACGGCTCGATGATGGACACGTCGATGCCGTGCGGCTTGAGTTCGACCCTTAGGGAATCGCTCAGGCCCTCGACGGCGAATTTCGTCGCGTGGTACCAGGCACCAAGCGGCTCGTACATCTGTCCGCCGATCGAGGACACGTTGATGATCCTTCCCCGCCCGGCGGCCCGCATCCCGGGAAGCACCAGCTGGGTCATCCGCGCCAGGCCGAAGAGGTTGACGTCGAACTGCCGGCGTCCCTCAGCCAGCTCCACTTCCTCCAGCGAGCCGTAGGAGCCGTAGCCGGCATTGTTCACCAGGACGTCGACCCGGCCGTGGTCGGCAATCACCTGCTCGACGGCGGCGGTCATGGATTCCTCGCTGGTGACGTCCAGCTCCACGACCGTCACTCCGTGGGCCTTGAGGGGCTCCATTTTCCCGACCCGCCGGGCACCGGCGTACACGGTGAAACCGCGGGCTGCGAGCTTCCACGCGGTCTCGTAACCGATTCCGGTGGAGGCACCGGTGACAAATGCTACGGGCTGGGTCATCTGCTGCACTCCTGGGACGCTGGCGGGAACGGTTGCTGTGTCTGACACTGCGTGACGGCCGGGACGGGTTCCCGGGGAAACACGAACGGCCGGTGCTCCCAGAGTAACGGGGAGCACCGGCCGTTCGGCGTCAGTGGCGGACTAGTGGGTGTCCACTGCCTCGATTTCAGACTTGTCCTCGCCCCAGAGGGTGTGGAACGTGCCTTCAGCGTCGACGCGGCCGTAGGTGTGCGCGCCGAAGAGGTCGCGCTGGCCCTGGATCACGGCGGCAGGCAGGCGCTTGCGGCGCAGACCGTCGTAGTAGGCCAGCGAGGAGGAGAACACCGGCACCGGGATGCCGAGCTGGACCGCGGTCGAGACCACCCGGCGCCAGGCCGGGAGGACGTCGGCGATCGCCTGGGTGAACGCCGGGGCGAAGAGCAGGTTCGCCGGCTTCTCCGCCGCGGCGTAGGCCTTGGTGATCTCCTTGAGCAGTTCGGCGCGGATGATGCAGCCGCCGCGCCACAGCGAGGCGATCTCGTCCAGCTTCAGGTCCCAGCCGTATTCCTTGGCGGCGGACGTGAGCATGTCCAGCCCCTGCGCGTAAGAGACCAGCTTGGAGGCGTAGAGCGCCTGCCGGACATCCTCGACGAAGCTCTCGGGGACCTCGATGTCGGCTTCGGCACCGGCGAGCAGTTCCTGGGCCAGCTTGCGCTGCTCCGTCTGGGAGGACAGCGCCCGGGCGAAAACCGATTCGGCGATGCCCGAGGTCGGGGAGCCCAGTTCCAGGGCGGAGATGACGGTCCAGCGGCCGGTGCCCTTCTGCCCGGCGGCGTCCACGACGACGTCGACGAACGGCTTGCCGGTCTTCGCGTCCACGTGGCCGAGGACCTCGGCGGAGATCTCGATCAGGAAGGAGGCCAGGTCGCCCTTGTTCCACTCGGCGAAGATTTTCGCCTGCTCGGCCGGTTCGATCCCCGCGCCGGAGCGCAGCAGGTCGAACGCTTCACCGATGACCTGCATGTCGGCGTATTCGATGCCGTTGTGGACCATCTTGACGAAGTGGCCGGCGCCGTCGGTGCCGATCCAGGCGCAGCAGGGCTTGCCGTCGACGTGGGCGGCGATCTTTTCCAGCAGCGGACCCAGGGCGTCGTAGGACTCCTTCGAGCCGCCGGGCATGATCGAGGGGCCGTTGAGGGCGCCTTCCTCGCCGCCGGAGACGCCGATGCCGACGAAGTGCAGGTCCTTCTTGGCCAGCGCTGCCTCGCGGCGGCGGGTGTCCTCATAGTGGGAGTTGCCGGCGTCGATGATGATGTCGCCCGCTTCCAGGAGCGGCTCGAGCTGCTCGATCACGGAGTCAACCGGCTTGCCGGCCTTGACCATGATCAGCACCCGGCGCGGCTTCTCCAGGGAATCAACGAGTTCCTGCAGGGTCTCCGTGCGGACAAAGTCGCCGTCCGTGCCGTGCTTTTCCAGCAGGGCGTCGGTCTTTTCGACGGACCGGTTGTGCAGGGCAACGGTGAAGCCGTTCCGGGCCAGGTTGCGGGCGAGGTTGGCCCCCATCACCGCAAGGCCGGTGACACCGATGTGTGCTGACATCAAAACTCCAATTCATTTCTGTGCAACATGTGCAGTTCGTCCCGCGCGGAAGGCGGAACTGTCTTCTTGGGATCAGTGGCTGTCAATAAACCATATGTATTTCCGACGGTTGCTGGGAAGCAGTGCCCACGTGGCGGAATATGGCGCGTCACAAACAGTCTATGATTTCCGGCCTGCCTGCGCCCATCCGGGCCGTAACGGGGCTGGATCCGCGTCCGCCCCACTATGCTTACGACTATGTCAACCAGCCTCCACCACCGCGCGATTGAGCACCTCGGCACCCGCATTGTCGCGGGCGAGCTCCCGCCCGGCCACATCATGCTGGCCGAGCACCTCGAGGACGAACTCAAAGTCTCCCGTTCGGTGGTCCGCGAGGCGGTGCGTGTACTTCAGTCGCTCGGACTGGTCGAAACCACCAAGCGGGTGGGCATCCGGGTGCTGCCGGCCAACCGCTGGAACCCCTTCGACCCCCAGGTCATCCGCTGGCGCCTCGCCGGCGAAGGCCGCGGCGCGCAGCTGCGCTCCCTCGCAGAGCTGCGCACCGCCGTCGAACCCGTCGCCGCCGAACTGGCCGCCACCAACGCCCCCGAGGAGATCCGCCAGGAACTCGTGGAGGTCTCGCACGCCATGCGCGACGCCGGCCAGGCCGGTGACGTGCCGCGGTTCCTGGAGCTGGACATCCACTTCCATTCCCTGCTGCTGACCGGTTCCGGGAACGAGATGTTCGCCAACATGGTGGGCCAGGTGGCGGAGACGCTGACCGGACGCACGGTGCACGGCCTGATGCCGGACCACCCCCGCGACACGGCACTGCGGTGGCATGTGGACGTGGCTGAGGCGATCGCCGCCGGAGACCCGGCAGCAGCCCGCGAGGCCTCGGACCGGATCATGCGGCAGACCATCTCGGAGATGGAACCCGAATGGAAGGACCAGCCCAGGGTGTTCGTCCCGGTCCAGCGGCCCTAGCACCGCCGGAAGTCCAGCAGCACCTTGCCGGACACGGCCGCGTTCCGGGCCACCTCGAAGGCCTCCAGCCCCTGGTCCAGCGTGAACGTGTGGGTGACTACCGGGTCCACGAACAGGGATCCGTCCGCGAGGGCGGCCACGACGTCGTCGATTTCGTCGTTGAAGCGGAAAGACCCCAGCAGCTCCAGTTCGCGGGTGATCGCCAGCGAGATCAGGACCGGCTGCGGGCCGGAGGGCAGGAGCCCCACCATCACCACCTTTCCGCCCCGGGCGGCACCCTGCACCGCGGACGCCAGACCGTGATGACTGCCGGAGGATTCGATGACAACGTCTGCCTGCACCGCCGCGATGGCCTCTGCCTCATCGCCCTTGAGGACCTCGTGCGCGCCCACGGCCCGGGCTATCTCCAGCGGCCGTGCGTGCATGTCCACGGCCACGATCCGCCGTGCGCCGGCCCGTTTGAGGACGGCCACCGCCAACGCGCCGATGGGACCGCAGCCGATCACGAGTGCCGTCTTGCCCGCCACGTCGCCGGCACGCGAGACGGCGTGCCACGCGACACTGGCCGGTTCCACCAGCGCCGCGGTCCTCAGCTTCAGGCCCTCGGGCAGCGGACGGAGCATCCGGGCCGGAAGAATGGCGTACCGGCTGAATGCCCCGTCGGTGTGGGGGAAGCGTGCGGCGCTGCCCAGGTACGTGCAGCCCGGGGAGAGATTCGGGCGGTCCGCGGGATACCGGCCGGCGCCCGGGCCGGGCGTGGCCGGATGCACCGCGACGGCCGTGCCCGGCCCCGGCCCGGTGCCGTCACCGGCCGCCACGAGCACCGTTCCCACGATCTCGTGGCCGAGGACCATCGGCTGCCGGAGGACCGACTCACCGGCCGCACCGTGCAGCCAGTAGTGCAGGTCCGAGCCGCAGATGCCGCCGAACGCCACTTCGACCACCGCTTGGTCGGGGGCCGGCGCGGACACGGGCACGTCCTCAATCCGGAGGTCGCCGGCCGCATGGGCCACCACGGCGGCCGCTGTTGCCGGCAGTTCCGGGACCCCGCGCATCAGACCACCACCGTCATTCCGCCGTCGATGAAGATGGTCTGGCCGTTGACGAAATCCGAGCCGTCGGACGCGAGCCACACCGCCGGGCCGGCCAGGTCCTGCACGGTCCCCCACCGGTGCGCCGGGGTCCGGCCCAGGATCCAGGCGTTGAACTCCCCGTCGTCCACGAGGCTCTGCGTCATTTCGGTGTGGATGTAGCCGGGCGCAAGGCCGTTGATCTGCAGGCCGGACCCTGCCCATTCGGCCGTCATGGCACGGGTCAGGTTCCGGAGCCCGCCCTTGGCCGCAATATAGGGGGCGATGGTGGGCCGGGCCAGGTCCGTCTGCACCGAGCAGATGTTGATGATCTTGCCCCGGCCGCGGGGGATCATGTGCCGTGCCGCCGCCCGCCCCACCAGGAACGCGCTGGTCAGATCCGTGGAGATCACCCGTTCCCAGTCGGCGACGTCCAGGTCCAGCATCGGGACACGGTGCTGGATGCCGGCGTTGTTCACCAGGATGCCCAGCGGTCCCACGTTCTCTTCCACCCAGGCCACGCCTCCGGCCGCGCCGGCGTCGCTCGTGACGTCGAAGGCGCAGCTGTGGATCCGGCCGGGCGGATAGTCCGCGGCCATGGCGGCTTCCGCGGCCTTGAGCCGTTCGGGGTTGATGCCGTTGAGCACCACCGTGGCACCGGCGTCGGCGAGCGCCCGGGCCAGGGCATTGCCGATCCCCCGGCTGGAGCCGGTGACGAGTGCGGTCCGGCCGGTCAGGTCAAAGAGTCCACTCATGGTTCGCTGATCCTCAATTGGTCTTGGCTGCTGTGTTGTCGCTGAGATTCGAGATGGTCTGGCGGACGACGGCCAGGTCCCGGTCGCCCAGCCCCTGGCGCAGCAGTTCCGCATATAGCTCGACGCCGGCCGCCGCCATCGGCACTGCGGAGCGCACGGCGGCGGCGCTCTCCAGCACAAAGGACAGGTCCTTGTGCATGAACTTGGCGGGGCCGGTGGGTTCGTAGTTCCTGGCGGCGAGCCGCGGCCCGACATTGTCCAGGACGCGGCTGCCGGCCAGGCCGCCCGCGAGCACCTCATACAGTGCGGCGACGTCCAGGCCGGAGCGTTCGGCGAGCTCCGCGGCTTCGGCGAGCGCCGCCGTCGTGGTTCCGACGATGAGCTGGTTGCACGCCTTGGCAAGCGATCCGGCACCGAGCGGCCCGAGCCTGCGCACGGTGCTCCCCATGGCGGCGAAAAGCGGCTGGAGCCGCTTGAAATCCCCTTCGCTGGCGCCCGCCATAATGGCCAGGGTCCCGTCCGCGGCGCCTTGGGTGCCGCCGCTTACAGGGGCATCGACGACGACGGCGTTGCCGCCGCTCGCCCGGTCCACCGCGGCACCGAACTCCTGCACCGCGGCGGGCGAGACGCTGCTCATGACCACCACGGCGGTTCCGGCCGCCGGCGGTTTCGCGGTCCAGGCCGTGAGGAGTCCGGCCGCAGCGTCCTCGATGTAGGACAGGTCCGGAAGCATAAAGATGATGACCGGAATGTCGCGGAGTTCTTCGACCCCTGCCACGCGGCCGCCGCCGAGGCCTGCGAACCGGTCAAGGGCGCCCGGGGACCGGTTCCAGGCGGTGACGGCCCACCCTGCGTTGAGGAGGTTTGCCGCCATTGGCGCCCCCATGAGCCCCAGGCCCACAAAGCCGACGTCCCTACCGTCCCGTTCCATGCTGCCTCACTTCGTTGTGGAATACTCTCCGAAATCTGTTCAGCATCCTAGCCTCCATTCAGTATGATGAACAGCATGACGCCTAAAACCACCGTCGCGATCGCAGTCCCGCTCGAAGCAGAGCTTGTGGAGCGCATCCGCGCAGTAGATCCCTCCGTTACCGTCCTCTACGAACCCGAACTGTTGCCTCCGGAGCGCTTTCCGGCAGACCACTCCGGAGATCCGGACTTCCGCCGGACGCCGGAGCAGGAGGAACGCTACTGGGACATGCTCGGCAGGGCACAGGTCCTGTACGGGATCCCCAACGAGAGCCCGGCGGGCCTCGCGCGGGTTGCCGGCAGCAACCCCCACCTCGAGTGGATCCATGCCATGGCGGCCGGCGCCGGCGGTGCCGTGAAGGCCTCGGGGCTGGATGCCTCTGCACTGCAGAAGTTCAAGGTGACCACGTCTGCCGGTGTCCACGCCCTGCCGCTTGCCGAGTTCGCCGCGCTCGGAATCCTCAACGGTTTCAAGCGCAGCGCGGAAATGGCCCAGGACCAGGCGGTCCGGGTCTGGCCCGAGCTGCGCACCCCCACCCGGCTGGTCAACGGCTCCCACCTGGTGGTCACCGGACTCGGCGAGATCGGGCTGGAGACTGCCAGGATCGCCCGCGCGCTGGGAATGACGGTCAGCGGCACCAAGAGGTCCGTTGAGCCCATCGAGGGCATTCGGGAGGTCGCCGGCAACGACGGCCTAGCCGGCCTGCTGGCCACGGCGGACGCCGTCGTCAACACCCTTCCCGGCACGCCCTATACCGAGAAGCTGTTCAGCCGCGAGGTCTTTGCGGCGATGAAGCCCGGGACGGTCATGGTGAACGTGGGCCGCGGTACCGTCGTGGACGAGGACGCCTTGCTGGAAGCACTCGACAACGGCCAGGTTTCGTATGCGTGCCTCGACGTGTTTGCCGTCGAGCCGCTCCCGCAGGACAGCCCGCTGTGGCACCACCCCCGGGTGATGGTGTCCCCGCACACCTCGGCCCTCAGCGCGGCCGAGAACCGGCTGATCACGGAACGCTTCTGCAGGAACCTGCGGACCTTCCTCGACGGCGGCGAGCTCCCCCACGTCGTCGACACGGTCCACTTCTACTAGGTCACGGCTTCTCAGCGGTCCGGGCCCTGCGGCTCCAGGGACTCCGACGGCTCCGGGGGCTCCAGGGCTCCGGGGCTCCGGGGGCTCCGGGGGCTCCAGGGCTCCGGGGACGCTTGCGGCTCCGCGGGCTCCGGGGGCTCCGGGGCACCGGCGGCTCCGGGGGGTCCCGGGGCTCCGGCGGCCTGGACCTGAAGACCGGGCCGGGCGGCCGGTTCCGCACCCAAATGGGCGGCCCCTCCGAAACGTAATGCAACCCAAGAAACTGGATTCGGACTAGAAATCTGGCTTTCGGAGGGCAGTTCAAACGGCGGGGCCGCTTTTTTCTGTGTAGGTGTGCGGGAGGAATTGCGCCCCGGTTCGTCCCCCCTGCGACGCACTTTCCGCTCCGCGACACGCGGCTTGCCCGGCGCCCCGGTATTCCCGCGTCACCTGGAATTCGCTGCGTCATGAGGCATTCTCCGCGTCGCCATGCCACTCCGGAGCCCACGACTTCCGGGCCGCGACGCGACTTCTTTCCCGCGACGCGACTCGTTCTCAGCGATCTGAGGCCTACTCGGCGCCGCCCCGGTAGTCCCGTGTCACGCGACATTTCCCGCCTCACCGGGCATTTGCGGCATCGCCAGGCAATGCTGCGGCTGTGCGACTTCCCGCCTCACCGGGCATTTGCGGCATCGCCAAGCAACGGTGCGGCTGTGCGATTTCCCGCATCCCCAGGCATCTCTGCCATCCCGCACAGCCATGCACCCCCGCGTCGCCGCCAATCGGCACACCAGGCGCGCCTCGAAAAACGCGGGAAGGCCATGTCCCTTCCTGTGCGGAAGGGACACGGCCTTGGGTCCGGCGCCGGCGGGCGGCGGAGTGCCCGGGAGCGACTAGCTGGCATCCTCCGTCAGCAAGAGGTCGCGCCCCACCGTTTCCGGGGTAAAGAACGTGGTGACAAAGGAGATGGCAGCAAGAACCAGCGAGTAGATGGCGAGCACCAGCCAGGAGTGATCAGTGGCGGCCAGGAGGGCGGCGCCCACCAGCGGCACCAGCCCGCCGGCGAAGACAGCCGAGAGTTCGCGGCTCATGGCCACGCCGGTGAACCGGTACCGGGAGCCGAAGAGTTCGGGAAGGAGCGGGCACTGCGGGCCGAGCATGGACTGAACGCCCAGGGCGATACCCACCACCATGACGATCCAGACGAGCGTGACGTTGCCCAGAGTCACCAGATAGAACGCGGGCAGCGCGATGAGGGCCTGGAAGAGCGCTCCGTAGCGGTAGACGGGCACACGCCCGAACCTGTCCGAGAGCGCACCGAAAGTCACCACCATAATGGCGGCGAAGCCGGCGGCAATGAGCAGGCCCACCGGGCCGATGAACTTGTCCCCCGGGAATACGCCGTCCTTCGACGCCATGAACGCGATGAGCAGGGCGGAGTAGATCGAGGAGTTGCCGTTCTCACCCATCCGCAGGCCGATGCCGATCAGAACGTTCTTCTTGGAGTGCTTCCAGAGCTGGCCGAGGGGGTTCTTGGCCACGCTCTTGTGCTTCTCCAGCTCCTGGAAGACGGGCGTTTCCTTCAGCCGCAGCCGAATGAAGACGGCTACCGCAATCAGGACCACGCTGGCAAGGAACGGAACCCGCCACAGCCAGCCCTCCAGGACGTCCTTGTCAGCCATTGCAATCAGGGCAAATGTTCCGGCACCGAGCAGGGTACCCAGCTGGATCCCGACAAACGGGAGAGCAGCAAAGAAGCCCCGGCGGTGGCGCGGCGCGACTTCGGAAATCAGTGTCGTGGCGCCCGCCTGCTCAGCGCCGGCGCCCAGTCCCTGAAGGATGCGCAGCGTCACCAGCAGGACCGCTCCGAGCATGCCGGCCTGTTCGAAGGTCGGAAGCAGCCCGATGGCAAAGCTTGCGGTGCCCATCAGGCCGATCGTGAGGATGAGGACCAGTTTGCGGCCGAACCTGTCGCCGATGTGGCCGAAGATCATCCCGCCGAACGGCCGGGCCGCGAAACCCACCCCGTAGGTGGCAAACGAGGCGATCAGGGCCCCGTCCTCGCCGAGCGGCGAGAAGAACAGCGGGCCGAAGATCAGGGCCGAAGCCAGGCCGTAAATGTAGAAGTCGTAGTACTCCAGAGCGGAGCCTACGGAGCTGGCAAGTGTTGCCCTTCGCAGCTGTTCCGGATCGACGACGGCGCCGTCCGCTTTAGCCAGCGGTGTATTAGTACTAGTTGTCACAAGCACTCCCTCAAGAACACTCCAGACCCCCGTTGGTCTGGTGGGATGTGAGCAACCCCCGAGGGGCCGATCACCATGTTGAACAGCGTACAACAGGCTGATCGATTCGCCTACGTAATATCGGATTTATTTTCGGTTCGCATCCCTACCGGGCGGCGGCCGGCGCTACCCCATGGGATTGCCGAGGGACCGGGCCAGTTCTTTCAGTTCTTTGACCATCAGCGCGCCCTGCTCTTCCGAGTAGGTTGCCTTCAGGGCGGTGACGGACAGGCCCAGGCTGGGTCCGTGCGCGCCGCGGGTCGGCACCGAGACGGCCAGGCAGACGACGCCGGTGGTGGATTCCTCATCCTCGAAGGCGTAGCCCTGTTCGCGAATGACGGCGAGCTGGGCCTTGAGCTCCGCCCCCGTGCGCAGGGATTTCGGAGTCAGGACGGGCAACTGGGCGTCATCAGGAAACATCTCGGCCACATCGTGGTCATGCAGCCGCGCAATCAGCGCCTTGCCGACGGCGCAAAGGGAGACTGGCATCTTGTCGCCGATGTTGGAGGTGAGGCGGACCGCGGGATGGCCTTCGTACCGGGCCAGGTAGATGACGTTGGTCCCATCGAGCATGGCGATGCGGACCGTCTCGCCCGAGAGGGTGGGCGCCTGTTCACAGAACCGGTAAAACTCCTGGACCTCGTCCAGACGGCTCAGGTACGCCGCGCCCAGCTCTACCAGCTTGCGCCCGAGCGTGAATTCGGCACCCTGGCGGTTGATGAGCCGTGCCTCCTCGAGCGCAAGCAGGAGGTTCGACGTCGAGGATTTGGGGATGCCCAGTTCCCTGGCGAGATCGCTCAGCGTCAGCCGCCCGGTCGCAGAGGAGGCCAGCGCCTCCAGCACAGCGGCGGCACGGGTGACCGCCGGCGCGGGTGAGGCGCTCCCCGATCCGTCAGGGGTGCGGGAAACTCGGGAATCGGCCATGATTCTCCTTCAGGGATCGCGTGCAGGGCGCCGGCGCCCTGCATCCGGAGCTGTTCAGTCAGTTGAACACTAACCATCATAGTGTCGGGCGCGCCGAACCGCGCCCCCGGGGCTGCGATTCGCCGTGAGAATCAGGGGCCGCAGGGGTGTGGTCCGGCAGCGGCCGGCGCGAACGCCGTCAATCGACGGCCACTACCGGATTCGTCAGCTCACCGATGCCTTCAATACGGCACGTTACGGTGTCACCGGCGCTCAGGCGCGCGCACTCGGCAGGGAAGCCCGTCAGCACGAGATCGCCAGGGTGCAGCGTCATGAAGGACGTCAGGTAGACGAGGATTTCGTCCACCCCCCAGCCAAGATCGGCTGTGCTGGCCGACTTGAGCTCGGCGCCGTTGTGCCTGATCCCGATCGCCAGGTCGGCACCATTGAGCCCCGTGACGATCCACGGCCCGGCCGGAGTGAAGGTGTCCTGGCTCTTGGCGCTGATCCACAACGCATCCGACTGCTGCAGGTCCCGGGCGGAGACATCATTTCCAATGGTGAAACCCAGGACTGCCGTCCGTGCATTGCCGAGGGTCAGCCTCCGGACCTTGCGTCCGATGACAATCGTCAGTTCCGCTTCCGGATCAACGCGGCCCACCCCTGGCCCCAGTTCTATTGCCTCTCCCGGACCGACCACACTGGTCGCTGCCTTGTGGAAAGCCTGCGGCGGGAGATCGCGGCCCGCCTGGCCGGTGTTGTGCGCCATTCCCAGAACGTTGGCCGGGACACTGGGCGCCAGGAAAATGAACGAGCCCTCGTCAACGGTGCCGCCGGCTGCCCAGCCCCTGCGGGGCGCGCTGCCGGCGTTCGCCGGGGAACCCGGGAACGGCGAGTCGATCACCGTCCACGCCCGTCCTGCTTCGCTGTCGAAGTCAGGGGCATCGTTGGCGACGAAAAAGTGCTCGTCCCCGGAATCCTCGGACAGCGGGCGGACCCGGGCTATGCGGCGGGCGATCTTTGGCATCATGAAGACATCCTAGGCCGCCGTTGGGGTGGGGCGGATTGTGTCAGGCCAGCCAACCCCAGGCCGCGCGTTAGCCGATAATTTCGCCATCGAATAGGCATTTTCGCAGCACGGAGTCGCCGCGGCCTGTTTCACATTTCCTATTATTCACGGTATATTCATACACAAGCCTTCCACCGCGGCATCCCCCAATAGTCGCGGTGGAAGGCTTTTCCAATGCCCCGGCACCTGCAGTGCGTGACGCCAGTGGACATGCCGCTCATGTGAAGCGGTCATGCCGCGTCGGCGATCGCCTCCCGGAGCCGCCAGCCGCCGCCCAGGCCGTCACGGATGATTTCCATCGTGGTGAGGGCAGAACCCGAGTTGCGGCCCAGTCTCGCCTGGACCTGCCAGACCTCGACGTCGACCCGGCTCAGTCCTTTGGGCATCCGCCGCTCCGCCTCCCACCAGCTCACCCGCTCGAACCAGCGGACGGGCTCCGCACCGACAATCCATTCCCGGCCGGCGCGCACCACCGCTTGGGGCCGTCCATCCGGGCCTGATTTCACCATCACGTGTTCCATACCCGCAACGGTAGGGTGAGGCCCCGACAATTTTCGCGGCGCACAAAAAACCCCGCCGTGCGGCCTCCAGGCCTGCGCTGACGGGGTTTTTCCTTGGTGGGTCCTACCGGGATCGAACCGATGACATCCACGGTGTAAACGTGGCGCTCTACCAGCTGAGCTAAAGACCCAAAACCGCGGTTTCCACGCCTCAGCGCTTGAACCAACGAACAGCTACTGTACCGGATGCGGCGGGCAGAACGCCAATCGGGCTCAGAGCGGCGGAAGCTCGTCGGCGAGCCACCGCAGCGACTCGCTGACGCCGGCATCGAGCTTGACCGTGGCGAGCTCGTCCCCGCGGGTCTGGCCCCGGTTGATGATGACCACGGGTTTTCCGTGCTTGGCCGCGTGCCTGGCAAACCGCAGGCCGCTCATCACCGTCAGCGAGGAGCCGGCCACCAGGAGGGCGCCGGCCTCATCCACCATGGCGTAGGAGCGTTCCACCCGGTCTTTGGGGACGTTCTCACCGAAGTAGACGAAATCCGGCTTGAGGGTGCCGCCGCAGGCCGGGCAGTGGGCGACGACAAAACTCTCGATCAGGTCCTCGTCCTCGACCGTGGCGTCGGCGTCCGGGGCCATTTCGATCACACCGGCGGCCAGGGCCCGTTCCAGGAAGCCGGGGTTGAGCTCCGTCAGAACCCCCGCCAGCAGCGTCCGGCTGTACCGCCGGTGGCAGGCGAGGCAGACCACCTGGTCAAAACGGCCGTGCAGGTCCACCACATTGACGCTGCCGGCGTCCTCATGCAGCCGGTCCACGTTCTGGGTGATGAGTCCGGTCAGCAGCCCGCGGTGCTCCAGCCGGGCGACGGCGGCGTGGCCGTCGTTGGGGTCGGCCCGGCGCAGGTGGGACCAGCCGATGTGGTTGCGGGCCCAGTAGCGGCGGCGGTTGTCCGGCGCGCCGATGAATTCCTGGTACGTCATGGGCGCCCGCGGCGCAGCGCCCGGTCCGCGGTAGTCCGGGATGCCGGAGTCGGTGCTCAGGCCGGCCCCGGTAAGCAGCGCGAACCGTTCCCCGGCCAGTATGCCGTGGATTTCCTGCAGGACCTCGAGCTCGTCCCGGGCCGGTTCCGCGGCGGGGACCGGGGGCAGGCTGGCAAAGCCAGTCATGCCGATCCCGGGCCGCCGCGTCCTCACCGCGTCAGTTCCCTGCGAGTCCCGCCAGGGCGGCGCGGTAGCCGGCGAAGTCCCGGGCCTGGCCGCGGGGGTTCACCACCACGTAACGCACGATTCCGCTCGCGTCGATGATGAAAGTTCCGCGCTTTGCCATCCCGCTTCCGGGATCGAACACCCCGTATTGTTCGGCGACGGCCCCGTGCGGCCAGAAGTCGGCCAGCAGGTCGAAGGCATAGCCTTCCTTCTCGGCGTAGGCCCGCTGGGCGAACTTGCTGTCCACTGAGATACCCAGCACGACGGCGTCGGCATCCTCGAACAGCGCCAGGTTGTCCCGGATTTCACACAGCTCCCCCGTGCAGATGCCGGAGAAGGCGAACGGGAAGAACACGAGGACGACGTTGCGACCGACGAGTTCGGCGAGCCTGACAGGTTCGCCGTACTGGTTCAGCAGCTCGAAGTCCGGGGCCGCCTCGCCGACGGCGGGCACTGCAAGCGCGTCAACTGCCTGGTCCGCTATTACGCGCGCCGCTGCGGTTTGGGTCACTTGTTCTTCCGCGTGACCCGGGTGGCGCTCCAGTCCTTGGAGACGCCCGCTGAAGTGGTGTAGTGCAGGCCAGCGGTGGGCGCGGCATCCTGGATATCGGCCGGTGAGACGTAGCCGACCCGGCCGGACTTCGGGGTCAGCACCCAGATAACGCCGCCCTCGGCCAGTGTGGTCAACGAGTCAACCAGGGTGTCCACGAGGTCACCGTCGCCGGAACGCCACCACAGAATCACGGCGTCGACTACCTCGTGGTCGTCCTCATCGAAGAGTTCCGAGCCGGTGAGATCTTCGATGTCGTCGCGTAGATCGAAGTCGACGTCATCGTCATAACCGAATTCCTGAATCAGGTCCCCGGTTTTGAAACCCAGTTTTTCCGCCACATTTACCGAAGTGGCGGCGTCGGCCTCGCTCACGTGTTGCTCCTATGCTTGGTGTTTTCAATAGCTCTAGTGATTTCCATTACTCCAAGCCAACACCCTTTGCGCCTGCGCTTCAAGCTGTTGGCCCCGCGATCCGCCATATTCTGCGTCACACACGGCGATCCGAGCGCCGCCGGGCGGCACATCGTCACACAACCAGTATGCCGGTCAAATACGACAGGACCCCCATGCGACAGCTACGCATCCCCGAGCGGTCACAGCTAGAGTGGCTGGTGACGACTACGCCCGAGAGGGCGAACGCCCGCTGACGCAGGCGGGCATAGTTGTGATTGGACCTTGCCCGGCGCACATGACCGGGCAGTTGTAACCGATACGTCGCACACGTCGCGTTCACGCCAGGCAGTTACCCTGCCGGAGCTGAGGGCGCCGATGAATGCGCTCAAAGAGAGGTTGGACGTGGCTGCAGGAGAAGAGACCTCCCATATCCTCAGCGGGTTGACTAACCAGCTGCCTGATCGTGATCCGGAAGAGACCGCCGAGTGGCTGGAGTCCCTGGACACACTGATTCAGGAACAGGGCACCGAACGTGCCCAGTACATAATGCGCAGCCTGCTCCAGCGGGCCGGCGCGCAGTCCGTGGGTGTTCCGATGGTCACGACCACGGACTACGTCAACACGATCCCGGTGGACCAGGAAGCGGAGTTCCCCGGGGACGAGGAGATCGAGCGGAAGTACCGGGCCTGGCTGCGGTGGAACGCCGCGGTCATGGTGCACCGGGCGCAGCGGCCCGATATCGGCGTCGGCGGGCACATCTCGACCTATGCCGGGGCCGCGACGCTCTACGAGGTCGGGTTCAACCACTTCTTCCGCGGCAAGGACCACCCCGGCGGCGGGGACCAGGTCTTCTTCCAGGGCCACGCCTCCCCCGGCATGTACGCCCGGGCCTTCATGGAGGGCCGGCTCTCCGAGGAGGACCTGGACGGGTTCCGGCAGGAGAAGTCCAAGGAAGGCCATGCGCTCTCCTCCTACCCGCACCCGCGGCTGATGCCGGAGTTCTGGGAGTTCCCCACGGTCTCGATGGGCATCGGGCCGATGAACGCGATCTACCAGGCCCAGTCCAACCGGTACCTGCAGAACCGCGGCATCAAGGACACCTCGGACCAGCAGGTCTGGGCGTTCCTGGGTGACGGGGAAATGGACGAGCCCGAGTCCCGCGGCCTGCTCCAGCTCGCCGCGAACGACAAGCTGGACAACCTGAACTTCGTGATCAACTGCAACCTCCAGCGCCTCGACGGCCCGGTGCGCGGCAACGGCAAGATCATGCAGGAACTCGAGGCGTTCTTCCGCGGCGCGGGCTGGAACGTCATCAAGGTCGTCTGGGGCCGGGAATGGGATGACCTGCTGGCCAAGGACGAGGACGGCTCGCTCGTGAAGATCATGAACGAAACCGTCGACGGGGACTACCAGACCTACAAGGCCGAGTCCGGCGCGTTCGTCCGCGAGCACTTCTTCGGACAGACCCCGCAGACCAAGGAAATGGTCCAGGACCTCACGGACGACCAGATCTGGAACCTCAAGCGCGGCGGCCACGACTACAACAAGGTCTACGCCGCGTACAAGGCCGCGACCGAGTTCAAGGGCAAACCCACCGTCATCCTGGCCCACACGGTCAAGGGCTACGGCCTGGGCACCCACTTCGAGGGCCGCAACGCCACGCACCAGATGAAGAAGCTCACCCTCGCGGACCTGAAGGCCTTCCGCGACCACCTGCGCATCCCCATCACCGACGACCAGCTCGAAACGGACCTCTACCGGCCCCCGTACTACCACCCCGGCATGGACTCCCCCGAGATCCAGTACCTCATGGAACGCCGCCGCGCCCTCGGCGGCTTCGTCCCCGAACGCCGCTCCAAGCACACCGACGTCACCCTGCCGGGCGACAAGGTCTATGAAGTGGCGAACCGCGGCTCCGGCAAGCAGCTGGCGGCCACCACCATGGCCTTCGTCCGCCTGCTGAAAGACCTCATGCGGGACAAGGAATTCGGCCAGCGGATCGTTCCGATCATCCCGGACGAGGCCCGCACCTTCGGCATGGACGCCTTCTTCCCGACGGCGAAGATCTACAACCCGAACGGCCAGAACTACCTGTCCGTGGACCGCGAGCTCGTCCTGGCCTACAAGGAGTCCATCTCCGGCCAGATCGTGCACGCCGGAATTAACGAGGCCGGTTCGGTGGCGGCGTTCACCGCCGCGGGCACGTCCTACTCCACGCACGGCGAACCGCTGATCCCGATCTACGTCTTCTACTCGATGTTCGGCTTCCAGCGCACCGGAGATTCCTTCTGGGCCGCCGCGGACCAGATGACCCGCGGGTTCATCATCGGCGCCACCGCCGGCCGCACCACCCTGACCGGCGAGGGCCTGCAGCACGCGGACGGGCACTCGCCCATCCTGGCCGCAACCAACCCGGCCGTCGTCACGTACGACCCTGCCTACGGCTATGAGATCGGCGTCATCATGCGCGACGGCCTCAACCGTATGTATGGTCCCGGCCTGGCGGACAACGACCCGTCGCGGAACGTGATGTACTACATCACCGTCTACAACGAGCCGATCTCCCAGCCGCCGGCACCGGCGGAACTCGACGTCGACGGCATCATCAAGGGCATTTACCTGCTGGCGCCGGCCAAGATTGACGGCCCGCGCACGCAGATCCTTGCCTCCGGTGTGTCCGTCCCCTGGGCCCTCGAAGCCCAGCGGGTCCTCGCCGAGGACTGGGGTGTCTCCGCCGACGTCTGGTCCGTGACGTCCTGGACCGAGCTGCGCCGCGACGCCATGGCCGCCGAGGAAGAGGCATTCCTCAACCCCGGCCAGCCGGCCCGCGTCCCGTTCGTCACCGAACAGCTCGCCGGCGCGACCGGTCCGATCGTGGCCGTCACCGACTACATGAAGGCCGTCCCGGACCAGATCCGCCAGTTCCTGCCGAACGAGTTCGCCTCGCTCGGTGCGGACGGCTTCGGCTTCTCCGACACCCGCGCCGCTGCCCGCCGCTTCTTCAAGAACGACATCCACTCCGTGGTTGTCCGTTCGTTGCAGATGCTGGCCCGCCGCGGCGAGGTGGATGCCCAGGCTCCGGCCCAGGCGATCGAGAAGTACCGCCTGCACAACGTCAATGCCGGCACCACCGGCAACGCGGGCGGCGACTCCTAGAGTCATCGCGGCAAATGCGACGGCGGTCCCCACCGAAAGGCGGGGGCCGCCGTCGGCGTTTAAATCCTCGGGACCGTTCCGGTGCCGGACGCCGGTAGGGGCGCATTGTGATCCAGCACAAGGTGACTTGTAGCCTTTGCACAAATGGAGCTTGGACCGCGGGCCCCGTATGCTCGATGCATGGCCGAGCCGATCACCACTCCCGCAAAACGCAAGCCCACTTCGAGGGGGATGCCTCCGGAGAAGGTGGAGACGCTCAAGAAGCTCCGGGCGAGCGTCGGCCAGCTCTCCACGACGACGCTGCGCCAGCTCGAGAAATCCTTGCCGTGGTACAGCCGGCTGAACTCCGACGAGCGCTCGGCCCTGGGCATGGTGGCCCAGAACGGCATCGCCGCCTTCGTTACCTGGTACGAGCGCCCCAGCTCGCCGTCGTGGATCCTGTCCGACGTATTCGGCACGGCCCCGACCGAGCTCACCCGCTCCATCAGCCTGCAAAAGGCCCTCCAGCTGATCCGGATCGTTGTGGAGGTGGTGGAGGACCAGGTGCCCGTGATCGCTCCGGAGGCAGACCAGGGCGCACTCCGCGAGGCGGTGCTGCGGTACTCCCGGGAGGTGGCGTTCGCCGCCGCCGACGTCTACGCCCGGGCTGCCGAAACCCGCGGTTCGTGGGACACCCGGCTGGAGGCGCTCATTGTGGACGCCATCCTGCGTGGCGAAAACACCGATGCCCTGCGGTCCCGGATTGCCGCCCTGGGCTGGAAGGCGCAGGAGCGCTTCACCGTTATGGTCGGTAATTCGCCGTCGGAACCGAACGCCAGCTACGTCAGCGAGCTACGCCGCACGGCCGGGCGGTTCGCCGAAGACGCCCTCGTCGGGATCCAGGGCGACCGGCTCATCCTTATCCTCGGCGGGGTCCACGACCGCGAAACCGCCTACCTGAAGCTTGCCGAGCTCTTCGCCCCGGGCCCGGTGGTCTACGGCGCCGAAGCCGGTTCCCTGCTGGAGGCCAGCGGCTCGGCCCAGTCCGCGTTCGCCGGGCTGACCGCCGCCCGCGCCTGGCCGGCCGCGCCGCGCCCGGTCGCGGCCGATGACCTCCTGCCGGAGCGTGTCATTTCAGGCGACGATGCTGCCCGGCGCTCCCTCGTCAAGAACATCTACCGGCCCCTGCTCGCGGCCTCGAACGGCCTGGTGGAGACGCTCGGCACTTACCTCGAACTGGGCCATTCACTCGAGGCCACGGCCCGCGAACTCTTTGTCCACGCCAACACCGTGCGCTACCGGCTCAAGCGCGTCTGTGACGTCACAGGCTGGGATCCGCTGTTGCCGCGGGAGGCCTTTGTGCTCCAGACGGCCCTCGTCGTCGGCCGGCTCGCGGCCCCGCCGAAGCCCGCCACGGAACGACAGCCTTCGCGGAATAGCCCCTGAGAAGTTGTAGACTTCCTACAAAGTGACCCTGTGAGCTTGGTGCATGAATGCACCGATAATCTCGCCGTAGTTTGGAAAGCTGGATACGTGCTTGCAATCGTCTGCCCTGGACAGGGCTCTCAGACCCCTGGTTTTCTCGCCCCCTGGCTGGAACTGCCTCCCGTCGCAGGCCACCTGGCCTCCCTCAGCGAGATCGCAGGCATCGACCTCATCGCCCACGGAACAACCTCCGATGAGGAAACCATCAAGGACACCGCGGTTGCGCAGCCGCTGATCGTGGCGGCCGGACTGGTGGCCGCGAGGTCCCTGTTCGACGTCGAACTCGGCACCCTGCCGGTCATCCTCGCCGGCCACTCCGTCGGCGAAATCACGGCCTCCGCCTTGGCCGGTGTACTCACTGAAACCGAAGCGATGACGTTCGTCCGCGAACGCGCCAACAGCATGGCGGCTGCCGCTGCGGCCACTCCGACCGGCATGAGCGCCGTGGTCGGCGGCGACCCGGCCGAGGTCCTGGCCGCGATCGAGGCCTGCGGTGCCACGGCAGCCAACGTCAACGGCGCCGGACAGACCGTCGCGGCCGGGACCCTGGACCAGCTCAAGGCCCTCGCGGAGAACCCTCCGGCCAAGGCGCGGGTCATTCCGCTGAAGGTCGCCGGCGCGTTCCACACCCAGCACATGTCCCCCGCCGTCGCGGCGCTGCAGGCCCTCCGGCCCACGCTGCACCCGCGGAACCCGCAGGTCCCCCTGCTCTCCAACTTCGACGGCGCGGAAGTCACCAGTGGTGATGCCGCCGTCGAGAGCCTAATCGCCCAGGTGTCCCGCCCGGTCCGCTGGGACCGCTGCATGGAAACCCTCGTGAAGCGCGGCGTGACCGGCGTGATTGAACTGGCTCCGGCCGGGACGCTTGCCGGACTCGCCAAACGCGGCATGCCGGGTGTAAAGACCGTAACCGTCAAGACCCCGGATGACCTGTCCGCCGCCCTGGCCCTATTCGCAGAACTGGAAGGACAGGCATGAGCGTACCCACGTTGAAGCAGGCCCCCCTGCACGAAAACACCCGCATCATGGGGGTCGGCGCGTACCGGCCCGACGTGATCGTCACCAACGATGACGTCTGCCAGTGGATCGACTCCTCCGACGAGTGGATCCGCCAGCGTACCGGCATCATCACCCGGCACCGCGCCCCCGCCGACATCAGTGTGATCGACATGGCCGAGGGCGCTGCCCGCGAGGCGCTGCAAAAGGCCGGCATCGAGGCCTCCCAGCTTGGCGCCGTCATTGTCTCCACCGTGACCCACCCCTACGCGACGCCGTCCGCCGCCGCGAGCCTCGCCGACCGCCTCGGCGCGACGCCGGCGCCGGCCTTTGACATCTCCGCCGCGTGCGCCGGATACTGCTACGGCATCGCCCAGGCCGACGCGCTGGTCCGCTCCGGCGCGGCCAACTACGTCCTCGTGGTCGGCGCGGAAAAGCTCTCGGACGTCATCGACAACACCGAGCGCACCATCTCCTTCCTCCTCGGCGACGGCGCGGGTGCCGTGGTAATCGGCCCCTCCGACACCCCGGGCATCGGCCCGTCGGTGTGGGGCTCGGACGGCAGCAAGTGGGACGCGATCGGCATGACCGGCTCCATGCTGGACCTCCGCGAGCTCGCCACGGCCGGCAAGCAGGGCGGTGCCCTGAGCGCCGAGGAAGCCGCCGTCACCGACGCTGCGGTCTGGCCGACCCTGCGCCAGGACGGGCAGACGGTGTTCCGCTGGGCAGTCTGGGAGATGGCCAAGGTGGCCCAGCAGGCGCTGGACGCCGCCGGCATCAGCGCCGGTGACCTCGCCGCCTTCATCCCGCACCAGGCGAACATGCGGATCATCGACGAGATGGCCAAGAAGCTGAAACTGCCGGAGACCGTCATCATCGCGCGGGACATCGCCGACGCCGGCAACACCTCCGCAGCGTCCATCCCCCTTGCCACCCACCGCCTGCTGCAGGAAAACCCGCAGCTCAGCGGCGGGCTTGCACTGCAGATCGGCTTTGGTGCCGGACTGGTTTTCGGTGCCCAAGTGATCGTGCTTCCGTAGGCGTCCTTGTCCCCCCGTCTTTCCCCAGCTTTAAACCCCACAGCAAACCGAACCCTCGGTTTGAACCATTTCCGCCCGAAGCTCCCGGCACACCGGCAGCCCACGGCAACAACAAGAAAAGGAGCCATCATGGCTAGCAACGAAGAGATCCTGGCCGGCCTGGCTGAAATCGTCAACGAAGAGACCGGCCTGGCCACCGAGGCCGTCGAAATGGACAAGTCCTTCACCGAGGACCTGGACATCGACTCCATCTCGATGATGACGATCGTCGTCAACGCCGAAGAGAAGTTCGGCGTGCGCATCCCGGACGAAGAGGTCAAGAACCTCAAGACCGTCGGCGACGCCGTCAGCTTCATCTCCAACGCGCAGGCCTAATTTCGGCCCCGGCCGGTCCGGGGGCGCAACTGCACCCCCGGACCGCGCCTTTTGCCGCACCATCCAGTGCAACACCCCAGAATTTTTCAAACGCAGGCCCCGGCAACCTTTCCCCAAGTCCCGGATACGGCAGGCGCACCGACAGAGAGTGATCCCATGGCACGCAAAGTAGTCATTACCGGTCTGGGTGCCACCACACCCATCGGCGGCGATGTCCCAACAATGTGGAAAAACGCGCTGAAGGGCGTCTCCGGAGCGCATACGCTCGAGGACGACTGGGTGGCCAAGTACGAACTGCCCGTCCACTTTGCCGCCCGCGCTTCCAACGCCGCGACCGAGGTCCTGAGCCGGGTCGAAGCCAAGCGCATGGACCCGTCCACGCAGTTCGCGGTTGTCGCCTCCCGCGAGGCATGGGCCGACGCCGGCATCACCGAGGTCGACCACGACCGCCTGGCCGTGGCCTTCGCCACCGGCATCGGCGGCGTCTGGACCCTCCTGGACGCCTGGGACACCCTGCGCGAAAAGGGCCCCCGCCGCGTCCTGCCCATGACCGTGCCCATGCTGATGCCCAACGGCCCGGCAGCGGCAGTAAGCCTTGACCTGGGTGCCCGCGCCGGCGCCCACACCCCCGTCTCAGCCTGCGCGTCCGGCACCGAGGCCGTTCACATGGGTCTGGACCTGATCCGCTCCGGCAAGGCCGACGTCGTCGTCTGTGGCGGAGCCGAAGCCGCCATCCACCCGATGCCGATCGCCGCGTTCGCCTCCATGCAGGCACTCTCGCGCCGCAACGACGACCCCGAGCACGCCTCGCGGCCGTACGACCTTGGCCGCGACGGCTTCGTCATGGGCGAAGGCGCCGGCGCCCTGGTGCTGGAGGCCGAGGAGCACGCCCTGGCCCGCGGCGCCCGGATCTACGCCGAACTGGCCGGCACCTCGGTCACCGCCGACGCGTATCACATCACCGCCCCGGACCCCCAGGGCCTGGGCGCCACCCGCGCGCTGAAGGCTGCCATGTTCGACGGCCGGATCCAGCCGGAGGACGTGGTGCACGTCAACGCGCACGCCACCTCCACCCCGGTCGGCGACAAGCCCGAGTACGCGGCCCTCAAGGCCGCCCTGGGCAAGCAGCTGGACAGCGTCGCAGTCTCCGCCACCAAGTCGCAGATGGGGCACCTGCTGGGCGCCTCCGGTGCGGTCGAAGCCGTGCTGACCGTCATGGCCATCTACGACCGCAAGGCTCCGGTGACCATCAACCTCGAGAACCAGGATCCGGAGATCCCGCTCGACGTCGTCACGACTGCCCGTGACCTGCCGTCCGGCAGCATCGCGGCGCTGAGCAACTCCTTCGGCTTCGGCGGCCACAACGCCGTGATCGCGGTGCGGAGCATCTAGCTCCCGCCACCCTCGTCACGCCAACGACAGATGGCGGCAATGTTCCTTGTGAACATTGCCGCCATCTGTCGTTTGGCGCTGCTATGGAGTGTGTTTGCGGGGGGACCTGGCGGTCCGGCCGACTTGGCGGTTCCGGCCGACTTGGCGGTTCCGGCCGACCTGTGTGTTCTAGCCGACCTGGTGGAGCCAGCGCACGGGTGCGCCTTCGGCGGCGTGCCGGAAGGGTTCCAGCTCCTCGTCCCAGGCCTCGCCGAGGGCCAGGGAGAGCTCATGGTAGACCGCTGAGGGGTCGCCGGCGCCGGATTCGTAGGCGTAACGGATGCGGTCCTCGGAGACCATGATATTGCCGTGCACGTCCGTGACGGCATGGAAAATACCCAGCTCCGGTGTGTGCGACCAGCGGCCGCCGTCCACGCCCTGGCTGGGCTCTTCCGTGACCTCGTAGCGCAGATGCGCCCAGCCCCGGAGGGCAGACGCCAATTGAGCCCCCGTGCCCGGGTTCCCGGTCCACGACAGCTCGGCCCGGAACATTCCGGGCGCAGCTGGCTGAGCAGTCCACTCAAGGTCCGTCCGCTTGTCCACAACAGAACCTATGGCCCACTCAACGTGGGGGCACAGGGCAGTTGGGGCCGAGTGAACGAACAACACACCGCGGGTCAGTGCAACAGACATTCCATCCTCCATAGCTGTAGGTACGTCTTCCCCAACGACCTCTGCCTGGATGTCTGTCTGTTGCGCGGGTCCGCCGTGAGACGGGTGGTCCTTGCCAGACTATTAAGCTATTGCCCGGTTCCTGGGTGGAACTTGATGCTCAAGAGCTTCAAGCGACACTTGAAAGTTGCCGGGCGTGACTCCTATTCTGCCGTACGCCTCCGCATTACGCCAGTGTAATTCGGCGCGTCTTCCCCGGCGCGCCGCGCGGCATGCCGTATGGGGCCATTTCCGTGAACAGGCCCGGCCCGAAGCGCCGGGCTCAAGCCCGGGGATGGGCCTGCTGGTAGCTTTGCCGGAGCCTCTCGACGGAGACGTGAGTGTAGATCTGGGTGGTGGCCAGGCTGCTGTGGCCCAGGATTTCCTGCACCGCCCGGAGATCGGCCCCGCCGTCGAGCAGGTGGGTGGCGGCGGAGTGCCGCAGGGCGTGCGGACCGGTGGCCGCGGTATCCCCCAGGGCTTCCAACAGATCGTGGACAACACTGCGGACCTGCCGCTGGTCCACGCGTTTGCCGCGGGCACCGAGGAAGAGTGCCGGGCCGGAGGTGTCCGTGGCGAGGGCGGGCCGGCCCCGGCGCAGCCAGTCGTCGACGGCGAGCGCGGCGGGCACGCCGTAGGGCACCGTACGTTCCTTGTTGCCCTTGCCGAGCACCCGCAGGGTCCTGCGGTCGGCATCGAGGTCGTCCACGTCGAGGCCGGCCAGCTCGCCGACCCGGATCCCTGTGGCGTACAGCAGCTCCAGCATGGCGCGGTCCCGCAGCGGCACGGGACCGCCTTCGGCCGCCGCGGATTCCGCGCCCTCGACCAGCCGGAGGACCTGCTGCTGATGCAGTACCCCGGGCAGGGACTTCTCCCGCTTCGGTGCCTTCAGCCGCAGGGCGGGGTCAGTTTCGATCAGTTCCTCGCGGACGGCCCAGGCGGTGAATGCCCTGGCGGTGGCCGAGCGGCGGGCCAGCGTGGCGCGGGACATCCCGGCTTCGCTCTGCGAGCCGAGCCAGCGGCGCAGGGTGCCAAGTTCCAGCCCGGCGAGGTCTTCCACCCCTTCGGACGCCGCGTGCTCAAGCAGGCTCCCGACGTCGGAGAGGTAGGCGCGCACCGTGTGGGCCGAGCGGCCGCGTTCCGCTTCCAGGTAGCGGCCGAAACCCTGGGCCGCCGCGGCCAGCGCGGCGGGGATCTGTTGTGTGGACACCCCCTTACTCTCGCAGGAATCGCCGGCTGATCAAGGAGCCTGACGGCGAGCCGCGGTCCGGTGCCGGGCCGGGACCTGCCGCCGCCGGCCGCCGCGGACGCCGGCGGCCGGTCAGCCCGCCGTGCCGGACCGTTTCCAGCCGCCGCGGTGTGATTCGGCCAGACCCAGCAGCCCGAGCCGGCCCAGGCCCGCGCGGACTGAATCCGCGGACAGGCCCGCGACGGCGGTGAGCTTTTCGACCGAGGTGGTGGCCCTCAGTGGCAGGGCGTCCAGCAGGATGAGATCCTCCAAGGTCAGCCCATCCTGGACTGCCGCCCGGCCGGCCTTGACCTCGGGCAGTGATTCCCCGCTGGGCGAGGCGAGCTCCGCAACCTCCCCGGCGTCGGTGACGCAAACCGCCCCTCCTTCCCGGAGCAGCCGGTGGCAGCCCGCGGAGTTGGGACTGTGCACTGACCCAGGCACCGCACCGACGGCTCTGCCCAGCATTTCGGCGTGATGCGCCGTGTTCAGCGCGCCCGATCTCCACCGGGCCTCCACGACGACCGTGACGGACGCCAGCGCAGCGATGAGCCGGTTGCGCTGCAGGAACCTGTAGCGCGTCGGGGCGGAACCCGGTGGGACCTCGGCCAGGACCGCTCCCTGGTTCGCGACGGTCCTCAGCAGCTCCTCGTTGCCGGAGGGGTAGAAACGGTCCACTCCCCCGGCCATCACGGCGATGGTGGGCATGCTGCCGGACGAGCCGCCGGCGAGGGCTGCCCGGTGCGCGTGCGCATCGATGCCGTAGGCGCCGCCCGAGATAATCGTGAAACCCCGCTGTGCCAGCGAATATGCGAGGTCGCCAGTGACGGAGGCGCCATAGGAGGTACTGTCCCTGGAACCGACCAGCGCAACGGACCTGGCCGGCGCGGGCAGCTCCTGTTCGACGCCGCGCCACCACAGACAGATCGGTTCCTGGAGTCCGAGGTCCGCCAGCTGGCGGGGCCATAGTTCGTCCGAAGGAATGATCAGGCGACCGCCGAGCCGCTGCATTGTCGAAAGGTCCCGTGCCGGCGCCAGATCAGGGACCCTCGGTGCCCAGCGCTGCCGGGCGATCGCCAGGCCCGTCCAGCCGCTGCCCGAGCTGTTCTCGTCCAGCAGCTGGAAGATCTCCCGCTCCAGCTCCGCTCCGTGGGCCAGCTGACCGGTGGCAATCTTCAGCGCGTCCTCCGCCCCGGCGATGCGTACGAGCGCGAGGCCCGCAGCGTCCTGCGGTTCAAACAGCCGGGACAGCGCTGCCCGGGCCGTCCGTTCGCTCTCTGTCATGGTGTTGTCCTTTCGCAGGCTGGCGGTCAGTGATGGCGCCGCGCTCCTGCGGCGGCGTCGGCGGAACGTTCTGCTAGGCGGCGACGGCTGCCTGCCGGAGATTGAGGGCCAGTCCGATGTCGTCCGGCTCCGGGACGGCCCGCAGCGCCAGGTCCGCCAGGGTCCACGCGAGGCGCAGCACGCGGTCGTAGCCGCGGGCTGTCAGCACGCCGCGTTCCATGGCGTGGTCAAGGATCCGGGTGGTCGGGGCGCCGAGCCGCAGGGCGCCCCGCAGGACGCGCCCCGGGACCTGGGCGTTGGTTTCCATGCCGAAGGGAAGCAACCGTTTGAGCTGCCGCTGCCGTGCAGCGTGGACGCGCGCCGCGATGGTGGCGGTGTCCTCCTCGGCCCCGGGCACCCCAAAGTCGGCCAGCGACACCCGCTCAACCTGCAGCTGGATGTCGACTCTATCCAGCAGCGGCCCGGACAGTCGGGCAAGATACCGCCGGCGCATTGTCGGGGTGCAGATGCATTCGACGCCTTTGCCCGTGGCCTTGCCGCACGGGCACGGGTTAGCCGCGAGCACGAGTTGGAAGCGGGCAGGGTACGCCGCTGTTCCTGCCGCACGGTGCAGCACGAGCTCACCGCTCTCCAGAGGCTGCCGGAGGGCATCCAGGACACGGCGCTCGTATTCCGGGGCCTCGTCAAGGAACAGCACTCCGCGGTGGGCCCGGGATGCGGCCCCGGGCCTCGGCAGCCCGGAGCCGCCTCCGATGATGGCCGCTGCGGTCGCGGTGTGATGCGGGTTCTCGTACGGGGGCCTGCGCACGAGCTGGAGTGAGGCTGAGGTCAGCGAGCAGAGCGAATGGATGGCCGTCACTTCCATGGCCTCGGCGTCACCGAGGTCCGGCAGAAGGCCCGGCAGCCGTTCGGCCAGCATCGTTTTTCCCGCGCCCGGCGGGCCTGTCAGGAGCAGGTGGTGGGCGCCCGCGGCGGCGACTTCCAGCGCCCGCCGGGCGTCCCCCTGCCCGGAGACGTCCCGCATGTCCGGGGGCGAATAGGACAACGTCTCAGCTCCGTCCTCCGGTTCGCCCGGGTCAGGGGCGGGGTCGAAGTCGAGGGCCAGATCCCGCGGATCGGCACCGAAATCGAAGGCCAGACGGGCCAGCGTGGTGTATCCCTGCACGCGGGCGCCGGGCACGAGTTCGGCTTCGGCGGCGTTGGCCTCCGCCACGACGACGTCGGCGTAGCCTGCCCGCACGGCGGCCATCACGGCGGGGAGGACGCCGCGGACCGGTCGCAGCCTGCCGTCCAGGCCCAGTTCGGCGATGAAGACTGTCCGGCCGGTGGACCGGACGTCGTTGGAGGCCAGCAGGGCGGCCATGGCGATGGCCAGGTCGAAAGTCTAGAAAAGACTCTTCTAAGCGGCGTGGCTCTTGATCCCAATACCCTCATGAATGCCGCTGGTTTGGTTGTCGCGCTTTGCGTACGTACCCAGGTCCTTGCGGACCGCCATGACATAGGCGTCCCGGAGTTCCACCAATCGTCCGGCGGCGTTGCTGTACAGATCTAGGTGGCTTTCCTGGTCCCCAGGCGGCATGTCCGGGTATTGCCCATTCTGGTAAACGAATGAGGCGGTGCTCCGATAGCCGTGGAGGTGGTCCTGAAACTTACGCGCCAACACACGCACGTTCTGGGATCCCACGATTTCTATGCGGGCCAATTCGGTTTCGGGGAATACCACGTCAGCTTTCCTAGAGTCACGCAGATGGGAAATCTTCCGAATCTCTTCGTTGAGGGCCGTCAAGAAGTCGGTGTAGGCCTCCGCGCGCTGGTTGCGCCGCCACTGCGTATGTTCGTTGTATTTCCCGAGACTGCCACCGAACCAGGCGCCCGCTAACGCGAAAACACCAGTAACCACGGGGATCGCAACCAACCACCACCATTGACCCTGTCTAACTAAATCTTCCATGCCCCAAACCTACTAGGAGCCGTTAGCGCCCCCCGTCACGGCCCGTGGTCATTCACTGTCTGTCACGCTCGTTATATTGATCCAATGACCGCGCCAACGCCCACCCCGACGCCATCGCCCACTTCCGGCCCTGGACCCGCAGAGGGCATTACGCCGGAGCAATGGGCGGCCATCGGTAGTTGGATTGGCGACGCTTTCACAAACAACTCCGCTCAAACAGTGATAGCCCTCCTGGCCCTGATGTTGAGCGTCATCGCTCTGGTTAGTCAGTTCTCCCGTGGTCGCAAGGCGGACTTGAGCGTCCGTTTCGCAAAGACACCGGATTACAAGTACTGCGCGGACCGCCTGGTCGTCACCAATCACGGAGCCGCCAGCGCCAAAAACATACGTCTCGCACTCACTGTTGACCTAGAGGCCAGACCGGCCGCCGACAACAGCATAGTCAGCACCCCGGAAATCAAGGATGGTAAGCAACCCTGGCGGCCATGGCCGCACGAAACGGGCCATGACCCATTCCCCGTCCAGGTGCTTGCTCCAGGAGCGTCGCTCTATATACCCATCAACGTCTACGGGAACCGGCCGGAAGAGGCCGCATTCCCCCTGGCGGAGTTGACCTGGAAAGACAAGCGCATTCGGCGCCAGACATGGACCTCCACCGTTAGTTCCACCGGGCAGGTACTTGGCGGCCCCAGCCTTGAGAACTTCCATGCCGAGAAACAAGCAAGGTTGATGAGCCTCATGACCTAACGGGTGCCCGCGCCTGTCTTCCTGCCCCGCGATTTGGCTGCGCCGCCCCGGATCCCGCGGAACGCGGCCGGTCCGTTCCGCGGTCTGGCGGCCGTGGCCATGGTGGGGCGGCGGCCCACGGGGGTGTTGAGTGCGCGGCGCGGTGAGGTATATCCCGGCCAGCCTGGTCCCCCCGCCCCTCCGGCCGGCGGCGTCCGCCTGTTCCGCCAGGGTGCGGACCAGTTCACAAAGTGCCTGTGCTTGCAGGTGATGGCGTCTCCGGCGGCGGCCAGGGGTGGCCCCTACGGCCTCGGAATGTCGCCCCATGGTCCTTCCCTTTCAAACGTTGGTTGTTGCCTCAGTGGTGGTTTTCGTCCCGGGGTCAGGGGTCGAGGGTACGATGGCGTCCATGAACGACCGCGATCCAAGTTACGGTGATGCCCAGGCTTTGAAGCAGCAGTCGGCCCGGGCAAAGGCAGGGGCTGAGGTGAACGCGGCACTGACAGATTTCTACGAACGTCTGAGTTCTGGCCCCACGCTGATGACCGATACCGAATTCGCTGCGATGCGCCGAAGTCCGTCAACGGCTGGAAACGTTGGTAACCGAAACCTGAAGACATGGACGATGGACGACAGCGAACGTCTGCCAAAGGTTCGGCGTAGGGCAGTCATCCTGCTCCACGAGCGCGACAAGGGTATTTGCGCGATCTGCCACACAAGTGTTGCTCTGGAGTTCCGCCTCCCCCACCCCGCCTCAGCATCCATTGACCACAAAGTACTGACTTCGTTCGGCGGACCGGATATCTGGGGAAACGTCCAGTTAGTCCACCTCCAATGCAATATGGAGCGGGGAACAGAATCTGTGGGCGCACTCGCACCGTCGAAGGCATTCTCCCGGCTGGAACGGGCTATCCACAAATACGAGCGTCCCGGCCGGCTTGTTAAGGGGCTGACGCCTCCTTTAAAAGTCTGCCCTGGCCTGGAAGCATAGGGGCTGTAGACTCCCCTGATGACTAGCCCCGTGTACCACTTCACGTCCGTGTACATTGCCCCGAGGCCATTCGGGAATCCGGCGACCTGAAGAACGGCCGCGCACCCGACCCCGTCAGCATGACTGGGCGGTGGCAAAGGCCGGCACGCAGGCGCGCTCCCTTCCATCTCCGGACAGGGAAGGATGAGGGCGGCCAACTCCCGTTTTCCAGCCCTGGCCCAAGCGGTTCGAACCCTATCACCCGGGGAAGTAATTTACGCGCTCAGCAGCTTCTGGGCTTGCTTCTCGAAGGCGCGGCGGGCCGTACGGTACGCGGCCTCGTGCTCATCGAAGTCGTCGTCAAACGGGAATTTGCCGTAAACCTCCCACAGTTCCGCGACGACGTCCGCCAGCTCCGGAACTAGTATTCGAACCATTGCCGAGCGGTCAGCCAAGTCTGAAGTAGCCGCATTTATCGCTACCATCCTCTCGGTGCGCTGCGATGTGAGCGCGTCGACCTGAGGACCAGGCTCCTGTCGAGCAAGGGTTTCATTGATGCGCTTGAGCGAAACTAGCCATTCCCATGTCTTGATGTCCGCGGCGGAAAGTGCTGCCACCAGCTCTGTGTGCTCTTTGCGTCTATCATCCTTGAACCGCAGCTGGGCGCGTTTGTTCTCGGAGCGCTGTTGAATCCCGGTCGCGGCAAGTGTCCCGATCACGCCCACGAGAACACCTATCAAGGACCCGAGGACGGCAAGCTGAGCATCAGTCATGAGTCCATAGTGTCAGCCCTCGAAGTTCCCGCTGACGACCGGACCGCGAGGCATCTATATCGCTGCCGGACGTCATCAGGAAGAGCGCTGGGCAGTTCACCGCCCCCAAGCTAGGGCTCGTCTTCTTTCCTTCCCGCGCCGTTGTGGGCAAACCAGCGGGTGTCGTGAGATGGATCCGATCAGCTGGGATTATGCCGCAACCTCAGAATCAAGGGCTGGTCTACCAAATTCCATCCAAGTGAGCGCCAGCGGTCAGGTCCGCGACAAACAGTGTCCTTTTCAGGGCGAGGATTTCTGGCCAGTGCGGATTTCTGCGCCGAACACGACGTCGCTGCGGCGGAACAGGTCCGGCGGAGTACGAGGTCTTCGCAGTGGGCCTCCCAGATGGCCGCTATTAGGACGCGCATGCCTTGACGTCACTCCACGCCGTAGAATGCAGGCGCCCACGTCAGCTTCACGTCGTGCGCGGAGCAAAGCGATGTCCAGTGGCTTGGTTTCTCTGGCTCTCGTTCAAGAACGAGAAACAGTCGCGAGGCAAACCCGCGATGATTGATCCGATGGCCGTAGTCCAGGACTTGTCCGAGCCCATGTCGAATTTGGAAGGCTTCATTGCCAACCGTATTACTTTTTACCTCCGCGATCCCAAATGTCCCGTCGGTCCACTGCCATGCCAGATCGAAGTTACACAGCCGGTCGAAAGGAGACAGCGGAACCAACCCACGCAAGGTCAGCAGTTTCGCCAGAGAGTCTTGCGTATTTGAATGTGCTTGGAGCCCACGCTCCATGACATCCGGATCACGGTAATGTTCACCATCACCCTGGAGCTGCCCTTTGAATTGACCTGGACGATATGGTGCACCGACGGCCCCTCCCTTAGCGGCGACCTGTCGAGCTGCTGATTCCGGTACGTTTGGAGTCATTGCCGGGGCCGGAATACCTGACCTCAGTCCAAAGAAGCCGGTTTCATCTATGATCCGTATCCGGTGCCCGGCCGATTGCATCTCTGCGACCTGCTTTTCTTTCTTCCCAAAATTTCCGTATTTCCAACGGCCGCTCCACCCCCGAACCAGCACATCTGTTGTGGACTTGTTAATCCACTCCTTTACCCGACTGGCTCCAAGCCCCAGCGCAATCTCTGCGAGGTGTTCTTCCGGGTAGCCGTCGATGTCACCAGTGAAGACCACTTCCTTGCCGGTGAGGTCATAGACCCATTCGTTCGCCATGTTGTGAATCAAACGTCATAGCTCGGCCTTTTTCAATGGCCATCACCCATTACGAATTCTGTTGCGCCCGTACAGATGGAATTATTTCACGGTGCTCGTGCTGAGGAATCTATTGAATCAAGCACCGCGCCCCGGCGTGGATGCCCTCGTCATAGTCCTCGAATTCACCCCGCAGTCCAAGCAGGTGACTCTGAAATCATTGCCATGGTCCCTTATCGCGGGTTCTCGTGGATTGCCGCTTTTCCGCGTTCCTCCGTTCTATTGCTTCCCGCCGCCGGTTCGCTCTGCCAATGAAATAACTGCGGGTGGCTCCCAACGGGTCCGCCTTCGAATAAATCCCTCTTCCCTTAACGTTTCAGCGGACGCCCCTCGACAGCGGGAACGTCACCATCTCCAGGTACGGCCACAAGGGACCACTTGTCAGACGGAAGCAGGACAATCAGCCACTCTGGAATCTCCACACTGCAACATGGGCACAAGAACGCCCCGGCGCCACGGCTGTAGGGTGCCACGCCCCGAAGAACCGCCCTGCGAACGGCTGCGTCGGACCCCAGCAACCATTCATCGACCTTCTCGAGGGCATGCCAGTTAACCTCACGCTGCCACCGGTTCTCAGCATCCAGCCTTTCCATCACCGCAGATTCCTGCGCATGCCACACCAAGACTTCGCAGGCGCTCTCAGGACACCTGATGACCGAAGCCCAAATGTGCATTTCGTATCTCGTTCTTATCTGACGGGCCGCGGGCCACAGCACATCGGGACGCTCAGCCGCCCTGGCGAAGTTCGAACCGAACGACCCGTCAGAATATCCGCCAAAGACTTCCCTTACGCGCCGCTTGTTTTCCTGCTGAGCACGCCACTGGTCAGACGGGCTACCATGCTCCCAAGTGATGCTGCCCCCGAGCAGCCCATCTATGGATTGCCCCAAGTTCCCGCCCGCGCCTGTGAGGCAGTGTCGGGTAGCGCTCTCCATCAGCTGGGCGGGCACGTCCGGGATTTTGCTGTCCTTCGCGAATCCAGTTCCGAGCATCGGCACTTTGAGCTCACGGAACTCTTCCAGCTTCGGGACCAGCCACACAGGATGGATGCCTTCCTCAAAGTAGCGCTGGCTACGGAGGCCGTACTGTTCCCGGGACTGTTTGGATAACTGCACTTCGAACGCGAAGCGTTTCCCGTCCTTACGCTCCGCCAGGACATCAGCAATCCAGGCCCGACTGCCCGGGGCATACTCAACGGTCGCCGTCCAGCCTTGAGCGGCGTTGATGCGTTCGGCGACGGCCCGCTTCATCACCAGGTGAGCCTCTGACTCCGCCTTGTGCTTTACGGTGCATTTGATACTGCCCCTGCCGTAGTGGGCAAAGTACGGTGT
This sequence comes from Pseudarthrobacter oxydans, assembly GCF_030812335.1. Taxonomy (GTDB): domain Bacteria; phylum Actinomycetota; class Actinomycetes; order Actinomycetales; family Micrococcaceae; genus Arthrobacter; species Arthrobacter oxydans_B. Next base: position 160,309 of record NZ_JAUSSN010000006.1, on the reverse strand, counting down.
GCCCTTGCGTGAGGTGTAGCGGATGGCGCGTATTCCGCATTGGGGCAAGACCAGCTCAGGGTAAAAATCCTTGCGATCCATCGCCCTCCATTGTTGATAATCCATCTGGGTGGCGTCGACACGCTCACTATTCAAATAGGCCACCAATTGCACTCCGCCACCCCCGTTGACTGGGAAACGCGCCTGAGGAATTCGTATAGAACAAATGTTGCAGCTGTCAATGCTCGGAGACCTCTAGGCTTTGAGCTGTGCCTTAGCGGTTTGGTAGTACCCGGGCTCGGTCCGAGCCCGGGTATTTTCGACATGCGGTGGCGACAAGACGCCCCCACTCCAGCTCCAGCTCCAGCTCCAGCTCACGTACTGTCCACTCCCCCGCGGCCGAGGTTCGACACACCAGTCGAAATCTCCAGCTGGTATGCAAGGTTTGAAAAGTTCAGGTTATGTGCGGTTGAGACTGTGAGCGTCCCGGCCGGCTCGCCACGCTTCAGGACTGTGCCATCGGGTTGCACCGTAAGTGCGTGACCATCGAGCAGGACGTGGCAGTTCGGGCAGAGACACAAGATGTTATCCAGGGTGTCCGGTCCGTTATGGGGAATGCCCAGCGGACGGATGTGGGCGCCTTCGGAGTAGGGCCCGGCAGCCGTCTCGAGCCGAGTACTGCAAATCTGGCAGGTGTTGTCATAGAGCCTCTTGACGGAGGCAGCCACTTCATAGTTCCGCACGATACGGTTCACGGTTGAACTGCGGCGCTGAGTGGGTGTTTCTTCGCCGCGCGTCAGGGTCTCCGCAGTTTCGTCAGCGGTGATACTGTCACCAGCTACTGCCCGCAGCTGGTAAACGAGGACCTTGAAGCCGTCGCGCATGCCCCAACTCCAACCAGCGACTACGAATAGGCCAAGGTAGATGTATTCGGTGTCGGCCCGCCTGCCGGTAAGCACGGATTCCTTGACCAGGACACGGACCGGCCTGCCAAGCTTGTAGTTTTCGACAAGCCCGAGGTTTCCCTGTTCAAGTTTCTGATCAGCGATGTGACGCCCCGTGTTTGCATCTCTGCCGCCAAAACCCGTATATGTGATGAGGTCGCCCTGGATCTCATCGTCCGAGTACCCATCCGAGAGACACACGGACTGTGTTCCCTCAGCCTGGCCGGCGATACCGGCCTGAGTGGTCCGGTGCACGCCCGCGTCATAGGCTTCCCGACGATTCTTGAACACCGTTCCAGCCGGGCAGTCCGGAATCTTCCCATAAACAACGGAGGGGCCGCCTGCAGATAACGGCAACTCGACAAGGTCATGGCCGAAGCGACGCAAGGCCCGCCTGCTCTCCTCACCTCCGGAAAAGAACCGAACTTCAAGGGGGCCACGATCCGGATACTGAAAGCCGTAGGCGACCGATAACAGAGGCTTGGAGTCGATGTGAAGTCCGTCGATATGAGCGAAGTATCTAGCCGATGGCCGATGCCCGTATTTCAGTAGGAACGATTCCCGCCCCAAAGCCCTAAATTCACCGACCGCCCGGTCAACAGCCGTTGCCTCAGTAAGGTCTGATAGTGCACCCATAAACAATCCCCCCGAACGGCAAACCTTGTATTCAAGTCCCAAGCGTATCCGCCATCTGTCGTCCCCTCAGCATCCAAGGGGAATGGCTTCGGAGCGGCCCTGCCTTCCGAAACGACCATCCGCTGACCAGCGGTGACGCGAATAGCAGTGGTCGTAGAGACGCTCACTTTTAGCCGCAGCCGCGACCTCCGCGCCCGGACAACAAATCTCTCGGTCAAGCGTCATGCAGAAAGTTTGGGCAGCGTTGTCTCCCGATCTGGCAGGCCCCGAGGACAGAAATAGTAGCTATCCACCGGCGGTCGTGCTGTGTGTCCCCCTTACCGCCATCCACACGACGAGCCGAACTTCACTCTCGTTTACCACTGGCAATGGGTGGACCTTAGCCGGCGGCTGAATGCCCGCCGCCTCCAGTTCATGGGCGACCATCCCGATCCGTTCCGTCGGGGTGCCTCCGGTGTTCAAGGCTGAGCGAACCGCACGGGCGACCTTGGCGGAAGGGACGCTGCCGAGTTTACGGAGGAGCTCGCGCTGGTCTTCTGGCCCCAGAAAGGACCCGCTCTTGTAGACCAAAGCACTTGCATCCCTGAATGACTTTGGCGGTTCGGGAAGAAGATTGTTCACGTCGGTCAGGCTTCGCCAGCTCCCGAAGGCATCGTCGCGTGCAGCTTCCCAAGCATCGAACGCGCGATCATAGACTTCTTCAGTCATCCAGCGAGGAACATGTGGAGACTGAGGGTCGGCTGCTACCAGGCTGCGGAGTGTGTCAGCCACGATCCTCCGGCTACCGGGCTCTCCCGTCATCTTCCAGTGCTGATCTGCCGGCACGTATCTGAACCAGGGCTGGGAGTGGCCAGCGATTTTAATACAGAATACGTAACCGTTCCCTTCAATATGGGGGTTCTCGAACCCGCTTCCCGACCCGTAGGGCAGAGATGTGATTTCGTGTTCGGCCATGAGGTCGCTGGTGATATCGGTGAAGAGGCGGCGGCGGTACTCTTCCCCTGATAACGCTGCGCTGCTGCCTCGGGATTCGAGCAGGTCCTCGATCTGTTCGACGGCCCGGACCTTGTCGGTGAGGACGACTTCTTTGGCTGCCTTGCGTCCAGGTAAGACTTGGCCTGTTCCGACCGCCGCTTCCGCCTGGGCCAGTTTGCGTTCGAGTGTTTCTTCCAGCTTGAGCAGTAAGTCGAGTTCATCCGAAGGAAAGAACAGTCCTAGTTCGACGGTGTCGTGTTTGCTTCCGATGCGGTCGACTCGGCCGTGCCGCTGCACGATCCGCATGGGATTCCACGGCAGATCATAGTTAATGATCTGCCCGGCCTGTTGCAGGTTCACCCCCTCGGCAAGCACGTCCGTGGTCAGCAGAATGTCGTACTTGTCCTGGGCATGCGGTGTTCCGTCGTCTCCCATGCGGCCTGCGGTCTCCGGCGCGAATCCTTCGACGATCGCAGCCCTGCCGCCCTGGTCCACGCCGCCCGATTTCCCGGCTCTCTGCGTTGAGGCATATGCCCCCATCACAGGTGGAGGCAGCCGCCCGACGTAGTCGGCCAGGGCTGAATCAGGGTTCGCCGCAAGTGCCGCCGTGACGCGTTCGTGGAGATCAACGATCGTGTCGGAGTATGTGGAAAACACGATAACTTTGCGCCGGTCACTCGACGACAGCCCGTTGGGATCAATCACCCGTGCCTGGCGGGCGATTTCGGTGAGTTCGTGGATCAGCCTGTCTGCCTTTGAATCTCCGTCTTTGGCTGTTGCGACAGCCAGCTGTCTGAGCTGTTCGAGCAGCGCAAGGTCGGAAGTTACGTCCTCTCGGAGGGCTTCGTAGTGGAAACCCGAACGGCTCTCGGCCTGGCCGACATCGCTTTCATCGAGGTCGGCGACAAAAGTCTCCAAGTCGTCAGATTCGGAGGAGGCCCAATCCCGCAGAGCCTCGCCGCGCAGTACATATCCCTTGTCGAGAGCATCGAGGAACGTGTGGTGCGCGGCCGTCAGCACACCGAGAGTGTTGGCAAGGGCCTTTGGGCTGCTTTCCAGCCGCTTCAACAGCGCCGAGCGCAGGAGACCGGCGTTGCTGATCTGGAATGCTTCAAGCTCTTGGCTTAGTGAGTATGCACTGGAGGTATATCTTGCCAGCACGAGCCGGTTTGGATCCATTCGGCGTTCTGAGTACTTCGCGACCAGAGGCGTGTCGTCGGGCAGGTCAAGCGCGTAGACAACGCGCTTGATCAGCTCGGTACCCGAATCGTCGAGGTCGTAATCGATACGGCGAACCTTAGGTTTCGGGAATTTGATAACGACTGGTTTGCCGTCCGGGCCGTCGATGGTCTCATTGGGGTACTGCTCTTTGACGAACTTGCGGGTGCGACGAACCGCAACCTGGTCCATGAGGTCGAAAAGATGTTCGGGCGTCAGATTTTCCGGTTCCAACGCCTGCGCCGCCTTGATATACCCGCGGATGCTCGGAATATTGAGGCTGGCAAATTGCGCGTCGTCCCTGACGAAGTACTTGATGAGTGTTTCGAGATCAGAGAGGCTGTTGTTTACTGGTGTTGCGGTCAGCAGGACGACTTTCTTAGGGACTTTTCCCCCGAGTATTGCCCGGTCAACGGCCTCGGCGCGAGCCGTGGATGCATTGCGGAGGTTGTGAGCCTCGTCGATCACAACCATCGCGTACTCCTCGATTTGACGCCGGAACGATTCGTGGAGTGGATGGCTCTCGTCCATCCGGTTACGAATCTCCTCGTAGGAGAAAACGTCTGTCAGGCGAAAACCCCTCTTATGCAGGAAGGGCTCCCACATTCCTTTCTTGAGGGATGCGGGACAGATGATAAGCACGCGCTGACGGCGTTCTTCTGTGGCGCGGTGGATCACTTCGCCGGCCAGGAAGGTCTTGCCCAGACCAACTTCGTCGGCAACGAGAACGCCGCCGAGAGTGTTGAGCAGCCGCTCCATTCGGGCCACGCCATCGCTTTGGAATCGGGCGAGGTTGAACGCGGTGGACGGAGTCCGCTCCTCCTCAATGTTTGCCCCGTAGAGCTCCCAAAGCATGCGCATGAAGATCGTCCACGGCGTGTGGGCGTGCCACTGGTGTTCGTACAAGCCCTTGAGGTCGAACTGTTCGCTCTGCTCCCAGTAATGTTCGAACCAGTCCACGACCTTGGCTGCATGGTGCGTGTCTCCGGCGGGGTAGCCCAGGTTGAGTTCTGCGTTCATGCTGAGCCCGGCAAAAGTCATGTTGCTGGATCCGGCCAGTACTGCGGGCATCGTCGGGTCATCTGAAATGAACGCCTTCCCGTGGAGGAATCCCTTGGCGTAGCGGCGTACCTCAACTTTGGCCTCGCCCAAGGGATCGACGGATTGCAGCCATTCCACAAGCCTTTTTGCCTGCATGGTGGATTCGCGGCTAAAGCCCATGGTGTCGCGTTCAGCGTGAAGCCAATCGTCATGGTTGCGCAAGGCGGCGGACACTCGTTCGTCCCGGTCGCCGTTGTTCTCGGCGATGGCGCGTACGGAAGCCTGTTCGGGTTCCGCACCGAGCAGCAGACGGATACATGGCGCTTTTTCAAGCTCGTCAGCCAGAAGGCTGAAACCGCCAGGGTTGATGTAGGCGGTCGCGATAGCAACGGCGGGATGTTCTGCGTACTTCTCACGCAGGATGCGGAACATCTTACTCACTTCGCCCGCAACAGTTTGATTTAGGTCGGCCCTGTTGCTTGCGAAGGCAGGGAGCGTCTCCTTGCCCGTCACGCCTTATCCTTCCACGCAGCATAGTGCTCCAGAACCGCATCGAGCCGGGGAAGGTAATCCCACCCACGATGAAAGGTCTCGAAAACGTGAGTTGTCTGCGCCTCGCTGAGTCCGTACAGCAAGGCCACCAGCGCGTCGAGCTCGGCCGTCAGATCAAACCTAATTGCCGCATCTGTGACCGAACCACACGAAACGCCAACCTCAGCCGCCCAGTCAGCATAGCGGTCATCGACCGCGGCCAGATGCCCGGCGATGGCTGTGACGCGCTGACGCAAAGGATCGCTGCTATCGGGCCTAGGCACAGGACTCGGGTTAAGCAGCTCGTAGGAGAATGTCAGCTCCACCCATCGACGCATGTACCAGTCGAAGGGGATGGAGCACATCACACCTAACAAGAACGCTGTCGTCTTTGCATCGCCGGCACGCTGAACAAGCACAGGTGCCTTGTGTGTCGCCGAAGTTCCTGGAGGGATAAGGCCAACGATAGTAGTGCGCGTGTCATTCGATCTAGCGATGTCACGGAATGCGATTCGCGGCTTGTCGAGAGGGAGACCTTCGTTAGGGAAGTCAAGACCGAAATATGCAGAGCGGCGGCTCTTCCCCGCTGCTTTGAGTTTCTTAAGCAGGTGCGCCTTCAGTTTCTCCGGGTCTGCGTATGCATATGGTTTCCCTAGATCGGGATCCCAGAGATTGAAAGAGGCGCCGGCGAACACGGGAATCCGGCCTCCGGGCTCATCAACATCAAACTGCAGCAGCGCCTTGTCATTGCTGGCATCCAATTCTCGGAATGGCCGAAACTCCCACGTGTCGTCCGCTCGATCAAACCTCGGCTGCTTCCTCATCAGGCGGAAGACCTCCGCGGACGAAGCATCAGGGATGAGTGGAAAGGCGGCAGTGTCCGACCAGGACAAGAACTCATCGGCGTTCACAGCGGACAGTCTCTCCTTGGCCCGGCTCAGCTCTTCCGCGTTGCTGAACGGTCCACAGGAACGGACCACCGATTCGCCGCCGCGCTCGATTACTGTTAGGCCCACCGTGTAAGAATTGTGGACGCTTTCGAAGATCCAACCACCCGCGTTGGTCAGAAAACAGACATCCGCGAACGATCCTCCGTTGAGAACCTCCCTGCGCCAGGGAGCCACACCTGAACCGGACAGTGCACCGCGCGGGAGCACGACGGCTGAGCGTCCTCCCTCGCGAAGCAGGTGCCAATTGCGCCAGGCGAATGCCTGATACAGATCAGGGTCGCCACTGGACCCAAGTCCAGGGTAGGGCCCCTTGATCAGCACCGCCCGCAGTGCGTCGACTTTTTCAACTTCTGCCTGATACTCGGCCATCAGATCAGGCCGCGCTTGCTGGAAGGCCTTCAGTGCTGCGTTTTTCTGCTTTTGCGGCATGCCTCGCAAGCCAGGTATGCGGAGCCCCCACCACTGGTGTTCTTCCACCTTGACCTTTTCCCATGGCGGGTTGCCAAGCAGAATGTCGAAACCGGGATTTTCCCGAATGAAGACCTCCGGGAAAAGGTAGGGCATGTGTGCTGGCGCAAGCTTATCGACCGCCTCGGCCACGGTATGGCTGTGTGATAATTCGTTGAGCTCCTCCTCGGTGAAGATCGCGTCAGCGTTCACCGCTCCGAGCCGCGCGGCCACCGCCGCGTCGAAGATCAGTTTGGTCGGTTCTGCAGCTTCCTTGGCTTTTCGGGCGAGAGCAACTCCGTCTCGCACTTCTTTCTTGCTGGCTTCTCCGGCGTTGGCCGCATCGAGCAGCAACGCCTTTGCGGTGATGAGGTTGCCATCGATTATTTCGTCGAAAAAGGTGGCCTGGCCCGGGGTCCTTTTCGGTTGCAGCGCGTCTAAGGCTTCGTTAATCGTGCCGATGCCAGTGAGGCTGTTTGCGCAGACTAGACCGTGGTCGAGGCTCGACATTGGCAGGCCTGGGACGAAGGTATGGATCCATAAGGCGAGTCGGGAGAGCTCAACGGCGAGTGGGTTGATGTCCAGACCGTAGATGCATCTCCGAGCAACCTGCCTGCGCAGGAGTGCCGCTGGTTCGACCTCCCCGATCGCGGCCTCATCTCGGCCCAGGGCCGCCTTGGCTGCGCCGGCGAGGCGCATGAGTTCGTCTTTGACGCCGGGAACCTGCGTGTCGGGGTCGGCGAGGAACGACCGCATCCTTGACTCGATCCGGTCGACCGCTGCGACGAGGAAATGTCCTGACCCCATGGCGAGGTCCGCGACACGGAAGTCGAAGAAGTCGCGCGCCGCAGCTCCGTCATCGCCTGCCTCGATGTGTTCGCGGATGCGCTCGAGGTGGGTGTCCAGGGCCGGATCTAGGGACCTTTCAATCAGGTGATCGACCACGATTGCGGGAGTAAAGTAAGACCCAGTCGCTTTACGTTCGCCGGACGCGGAATGGAAGTAGACAGTGCCTGACGCCGCCTCCACTGCATCGCCGACTTTCGCCGGAATCCAGGTACCCTTCGTGTCAAGGGTGAGATCGATGTCTGTCACGGAAAGGCTGCTCTCCAGCAGACCCTCATAAATCGTCCCGAATTCACGCACGCTCAGGGATCTGAAGTCGACAGGTCCGCGCACCCCGTCCTCACCGAGGTCGATGAGCATGTGCTGCAGGGCAGGCCCCAGGACATCATCCGTGAGGCTCAGCTTTTCGAGAAGTGCGCCTTCGGGATGCAGATCGGGATCGGACCCAAAGAGTCCCCCGTTATACGCCGGCACCTCCCACAAGGGGTTGCCTTCATCGATCGCGTTCCATACCTGCACAAGGTCAAACCACAGCGATTTGGCGCCTGTACTGAATTCCTCAGGCTGGGTGTCGATCTCGCGCTGGGCGATGGTCTTGAGGCTGTTAGCGTCATAACGTGCATTACGGCCGGCAGGTAGAAGGCCACGGTCCTCGGCATAGGCCTGGAAGAGCAGCCTGAACAGCAGACGAAGGGTCAGCCGGTAAGCCGTCCCCAGGCCATCGGCGTCAGCCTCGAGCCCGAGTTGAGGAAGTTGCTTTGCCACCGCTTTAGCAATGCCCGGCACGACATGTTCGTAGACCCGTTCGCGTAGGCGCACTCCGAGGCGCGCGGCGTACCGGCTGCTGTCATCCAACAACTGCTTCGCGGTGCCGTTGGGTTCGAGTGCTTCTGCGGAGAACACGAGGGGTAACAGCGCGGCATGTGCTTCGTCGATCGCGGCTAGGTCAATTTCGAAGAAGGTCTCGACCTGGCCCTTTTGACCTACACCGACGCCATCCTTGCCGGGATAGAGACGGATCTGATCTTTGCGCAGCACGATAAGCCAGGGAACTCCCTGCCTCGCTGCCACATTAAGCCCCCATGCAACCGGAGACAGCTGAAACCGTGCACTCTTACTCTCAAAGTGTTCGGTCTCGTCCAGGAGCACAGCCACGGCACGGGGCGATTCGGTGCTCGCAGAGAGTACCAGCGCATTTCCGACGGTACTCTTGGCAGTAAACCCTAGACCGTGAATGAGCTTGAGATGCCGTAGCCCCAACAGATTCTTCGCAGCAGCGTTTTTTTCACCCCAGTCGGCGCGCTTGGGCACATTCTCTCGAAGGTGGTAGCTGGCGAACAGCCCATTATTCGTAAATCCTGGGATACTCGTGCTGTCCAAGGCCCGCCTGAGTGAGCCCAGCCTCGTATAAGCTGCCAGACTATCGGGTTCGTCCAGCGCGGACTGCAGCTGGCGCAGTCCCTGGTCGAGGGTCAGGTTGTCTACCACCGCTGTTTGCTCGTCGGGGCCAAGCAACCAGATGTTGTCACCGTTCACAGCGGCGACTACAAGGCTGATGTTGCGCTTTCCCTTGCGTGCGGCATGGAGTGAAAGCATGGTCTCGCGCGACGGCGGAGCGCTTACCTCGGCGATTGCTACTTGAAATCCGCCCATACCGTAGGGGTCCGGCCCGATATAGACCTTGCGCGGTATGGCACCGTTGGTGGCGGTGCCATTCCAGTCCACAGCTTGCGGGGCGGATAGTTGGTATCGGTTCACACTCATATAATCACTGTAGTTTCCGCGCACCCACTATCTGACCTGCCACGCACAGCCCGGACACGCAGTCGGCCTTGGCTTCGGACTGGCCGCACCCGACAGGGACCCCGACGTTGGGAGCTCATCGGAAATACCCATCCATGCCGAACAGCAGTAGTTATCAGTCTTTAGATTGGTCCTTAGGATTAGTTCTCCGCCTGACTGCTGCGAAACGAAAGCTCCGGAAAGCAGCTCCTATAGGAGGGGGATGTGCTCTGTTAGGTTCTAATCGGCCGGTTTGTAATGCACCTCAGCCAGCTGTCTTGCTAAGACTGAGAGCCGACTGATTTCCTGGGACATGTGGCCGAGACTTGTGTCTGCGTCAAACTGAATACGGGCACCGAACATGCAGGAACCGGAAATCCGTGCCTGTGCTTCGCCAAAGCCGATTCCGACCCATCTCGGAACGCCGGCAGCCCGCATTTGAGCGATCCCGGCTTTCTCATGCTCGGCTTTTCGGTTCGGAGAGTTTCGAACCCAGTCATCCCTGGCTGCCGCCATCGTCGGCCACAGCGCTTGGAGGTAGTTCCAGTCGAATCCATCGGACGAGCTGACGCTTCCCTGCCACAGCATGACTTTCGCCGAGGGGCCTAGAGCTTTGTGACGATTGGACGCTCGGTGGATCGCGGGGTAGTTCCGGACGGGCAGGCTTTCCTCGATTTCAACTTTAATCCAGTATCCGGGAACGGCTGTTTCGGCCCAAAGCGAAAGGACCCAACTTATGCCAGCGCTAGAACCGGTCAGCCCGGCCGTGTTTCTAGCATCGCGACCCAACTGACCGAACAGCCAAGACATACGGGCGCGCATAGCAACAACAAAGTCCTCCCCCTCAGTTAGGGCGTTCCAGACTGTATCCGTTCCGACCCGAGGCAACCTTGCAGCCATATGGTCTAGCCAGGATTTCGCCGCAAGCGTGACCCACTCGCTTTCACTTTCGAGATATGCCTCAAGGATCTTTTCCCAAGATATCCCTCGCCAGGGAGGGGTAGCCTCAACATCGACGGCCAATGACGCCGGGAAGACCAACGCATATGCAGTGGCGTTTGGCTCGGCTTCGTAGTAGCGATCCAGTTGCCGGGGACCGATCCCGGCCATGACCTTGGCTTCGAGCACAGCTAAGGTTGCCCCCGCCAGTTTCAGGATCACGTCGGGGCGATTGGCCGCGTTCAGGGACAGCTCGCGGTGGACGACTACTTGTTCAGGATCGACGTCTAGCCCCAGAACGCGGCAGATCGGACCTGCGTCGGTGGACACGAGAACTGCTAGCATGTCCGACCATCGATTTTCGGAGTTCAGCGGCAGGGCAAACCCAATCTTGACGCCACTGCCGGCGGGGCTGGACTCCACCTCGGCCGAGCGCTGCATTGTCGATTCCATAAAAGTCCTCCACGGGGTCAAACTTAAGACGAGCTGCTAACAATCATCTTGGCGTAGACATGACCAACTTGGATATCATTGGTGACGCCTAAAGGTCATACCTTGCGGACTGATGGTTTTCTTCCGAATATTGCAATCTGGGTTCTTCGCAGACACGCACTACCCGCCGCATGGTGACCACGGTTGCGAAATGCTGCAGTGCATCTTCATACGCACTGTAATACGGTTCGCGCTTCTCGCCGAGTAATCTGTCTTGCTACTTCTGATACTGAGATTCCTGAAGTTCGATTTGGGAGTGGATGCCCTGGTTACTTGCGCGCGGGAAAGCCGCCGCCAATGAGGGCCTCCATGGACCCAACCATGGCCGGTAATAACACGTCAGAGAGTGCCTTTCGACGCATACGACGCATCACAGTGAGCTTCTTGCTTTCAACGTGCGGGTTTCTTTAATGTGCATATCGCCGGTCAGATTCACCGCATAACGCCAAAGCTTCTGGGAGAAAGCTGGAGTACGAGGGGCAGGGGCAGATTGCCTTAGGAGCCCTTTGAAGACCGCTAAGGTAGCGGCAGGATGTCATGGGAAGGTGGGGAGCGCTGGAAGATAGGGCGCCGCTCTAACACTTTTGTGGGACAGAACGCCTACATTTAGATGAAACCATCGCCTACGTGACCGGCGCCCAAGAAGATGCGGCCCTACCTGGCACGCTGTGCGATAACGCCAGCATCCGCGATAGTTCGGACGTCCCCGCCACGGATTTAGCCGAACGACGTCCCATCGAAGGAGTGATGAATCAGTGACTAGCGATTTTGACGACCTTGTCCTCGCACTTGAGCAGTTTAAAGAGGAACGAGATTGGGGGCAGTTTCATACCCCGAAAAATCTTGCATTGGCTATATGCGGTGAGGCAGGTGAGCTTGCTTCGGAACTTCAATGGGTTGGCCCCGAGGAACTGTCCGATAACACTGTGGACAGGGCTATGGAAGAGGCCGCCGATGTCCTGCTATACCTGATTAGCTTCTCTCGATCCGTAAATCGTGACTTGCTCGCCGCTGCCTTCGCAAAATTGGAGAAAAATGGGCGGAACTACCCTGTGGACAAGTCACGCGGCACCTCGGCGAAGTACAACCAACTATGAGGACCGGTTCGTGAATCTGACGCAAGCGTTGAAAATCAGCGCCACACACTCTTATGACCGCCTATCTCCGTTGGGCGTCAAACAACCTATATTCGCTTCTCTGAACGATTTCAAAATAGCCTTGGAAGATGCAGTCCCGGAGGGCTACCGAGTAAAGGTTAGCCGCGGCGTTGGCGCCCTTCCAATTGGTCTCTGGGTAGCAATTCTAAATGAAGAGGTCACGGTCACTCCGACCGAAGGGCTATACATTGTCTACCTTTTCGATGAAGGCCGGCAGCACGTTTCCCTCAGCCTGAACCAGGGCGTAACTAAGGCGGGAGATCGAGCAAAGCTCCTGCCGATTTCGGCGAATCAAATGCTCCGCAATGAGGCGTCCGAACTTCGGACACTGTTGCCGGCACAGTCCACTGCAGGCCTATCTGCAACTGTCAGCCTAGGAGCAGGCAATATGCTCCGTGCCTACGAGGCCGGAAACGTATTTGCCAAGACGTGGACGCTCACTGGCCTGCCAGAAGAAGCCGAATTCAGTGCCACGCTAGATCTGTTCATAGATCTATACGATGCCGCTGTCGCCGCCAAGGAGAATGCGCTCACACACACTCCGGGAAGATTCGCCACCCCCGCCCGTGGCGAACGGGAACCTGCCCGTCGGCCCGTTTTCGCTCCGAAGTCCAGCGAAGATTATGTGGTAGCGGCGAAGTCCTACGTAGAACCTCAACGCCGGCAAAGAAAGCACGAACAGCTAGTCAAGGATTTCGGAGAGTTTGCGCAGGCTCGGGGACTGGTCCCGGCAACGAATCATCACCCCATCGATTTGTTGCTTCTGAATGGTACTGCGGAGTTCATCGTGGAAGTAAAGATACTCAACGATAGACACCCAGCCGGCGGCGTCCGCGAATCAATTGGCCAACTCTTCGAATACCGAAAATTCCTAAGATCACAGGCTCCGGATACGCCACTGGTGGCTGTCTATGACTGGTACCCCAACGAAGCTTTCACTGATCTGCTGGAAATGCTAGGAATTGCTGTGTGCTGGCGGACACCTTCCGGATTCGCCGGGACAGACAGGGCCGCTGATCTAGGAATTGTGGACAGGCTGGTGACCCCCCGACAGGATCGACTCGAAACCGTCACCGCACTGGAGATCGCTACATAACACGTGCAACCAAGTCAGGCACGACGGGCCGCCACAACGGGGAGTCTTGCGCTCCCCCAAAGCGGGAGGGCTCTTTATAGACGTGCGGCGTCCGGGTCCTCGGAAGTGAATACTCCGAATTACCCGGTCCTAGTAGGGCTCCCCGATACATCTTTCTCTGTCTTTTCCCGACCAGTCCCTAGCTTGGCAAGGAACTCATTTGTCAAGGATCCCTTGCCGTAAAGCGGGATTCTGTCCTTGGCTGGTCCACGGACGCCCCACCTAGCTCGCTCTTCGGAAGAAAGATCTTCAGCGCGCACCTCGCTAACTAGCCCGAGCGACACTAGCGTGTTCAGCAGGGTGGTAATCGTCCCCGACAAGTTGAATCGGTCTTTGAGCTCCCCCCGCTTCCACAGTCGCGCTCGCCCCTCGCCTCGGTACTCAGGATCCTCTTCGCACATGGCGAGAACAATTCGGACGTGCGCCGCTTCTACTTGCGAAAAGATACTGATCCATACCCCAGAATCGTCAATAAGCGAGTCGTCCCTTGTTAGATCGCCTAGCGCCCGCCCCAAGGCCCTCACCTTGTCATCGAGAACAGTCCGGCGAGCCGCGTCACACGCAGCCACGAAGGGCAGAAGTCGTTCCGGCGCCGATGTAACCACTTCGACGAAGTCATCGAGGCTCATTCCAGCTTCGGCCGTTGCCTCTTTCAACATCAGGTTGACGTTTCTCTCCTGATGTTCTTGAAGCTTAGTTCCTACACCCTTCAGGGCTGCGGCGCCGGCAGCAAACACGGGGGACCCAGCTGGAATAGCAAGACTGAGAAGTGCAACTGTCCCATCGATGGCCGAATCCATGAGCACCTTCGATGTTCCTTCAGCCCCAAGCATGTGGGGGGAGGTCCCGTCGGGATCGTTTTCGTCTTCCATCGGATCAGCCTAGCGTCCGAAGTCCGCCCAACTCGCGCGCGTTGTGACGCCCAGGTAAAAATGTGGACCACCCGAAACCACGACCAGGCGACTTTCTTAGAACGACGCCTTGTCCTTGTGGGTTGCCGGCCGTGAGGCGCGCAGTTTCCTCCCCGCTGTTGCGAAGATAGCCGCGCCCACCAGGTCGGGGAGAATCCAAAATTCCCTCGTCGCAATGACCGGAATGAGAGGGTTGAAGAGCAGCGCCACGCCCGTAAACACAACGGTCCACCCGCCCCGGCGCTGGCCACTGGCCACGACGCACGTCCAGATCGCCATAGAAGTGACAGCCCAGCGCAGCACGACGTAGAACTCGTACTGGGCACCCATGAAGCCTAGGAAGAGGAAAAGGCCGCCAACAACGGCAGGTATGACGGCCGGGTACACCGTGATCAGGGGAACGCCTTCCAGATCCTTCTCCGTGAAACCGGGTGCGGGAGGATTCCTCTCAGAATCGTGGATATAGGCATTGAATTCAACGGGCTCTACGTGTGCCGAGGGCGCTGCCGCGGCCGGGGGGACTGTTCGTTCCGCCGGAGCTGATGCCGGGTCAGGGCGGCGGAGGGGTGTCGACTGCACCGACTTGTCATGCGCGTGGGACCACACGGGTGGCTTTTGACCGTTTTCGATGCTGCGAACAAATTCTTCGGCTTCACCAACCGCGGGTTGCGGCGGCGGCCACTGCGATTCGTCGGCATGAATGATGAACTCCCCGAGCGCTTCGCGAAGGTCCGATTGGTCGACTTCCGGGTTTTCTACGGGAACCGCGTCCCAAGCGTCGCCCGTGGCGAAGTTCCCGTCACGCCAGACGCACCCGCCGTCCTTGCTCCTGAGCCAGCCCACAACGTCCGAAACGTTTACGACCAGAACGTACTCAGGGACTCCTCCGATATAGATGCGGGAAATGCCGCGGTGAACAACGTCGGAATACTCCTCGGTGACGATATCTAGGGCGACGGCCATGAGTCGCTCCTGCAGGTCCATGGAACTATTCCCCTCGGTAAGGCCGGTTACCTCGTTTGAGTCGCCCACGAGTTCGCCGTCGTGCTCCGAGGCGTCATCCTCAGGATCGTGGTCTTCGGCGTGAGTGGCCTCTAGGGCTTTCCGGGCTTCATAGTCCTCAGTGGACGATTGCCAAACTCGCTGCTGGGTATCATCCAGCGGCGGAAATTCCGACTCGAACTCAGGAAGCCCAAGATCCTCCAGCCGCTCATCCTCGAATTGCTCTGCAAGTTGTATGTATGCCGTCACCCAGAGGCGTGACAGCAGTCCGCTCAACTCTGTCGAGTCATCCCAGGCGTCGCCAACTAGGCCAGCGCTCCGAGCGAGAAGTTCGAGCAGTGTTTGATCGTCTCGGGACAGCCCAACGTATTCTGCATAGAGCACAGCGACCGCCAGAAGATTGAGGGCTTGTGACGTTTCGCGGCCCTCAAGGAATGACTCAAATTCGTCAATGAGTCGCGGATCTTCAAAGCTACCTTCGCTCTCTGCAAAGCCCGGGCTGCCTGGCCGGGTCGGGATGCCTTCTGTCCCGGGGGCTCTGGCGACGAGTCCCTCGTCAGCAAACCCTTGCTCAACCTGATTCGCGAGGGCAGCAAAGCCAAACACGGCCTGTTCATCTGATGGATCGTCCAAGTAGCCATCGAGGGCTCTGTAGAACTTAGCGACAGCGCCTGCGTTTGATGCAAGTGGGTGGAACCATGCCAGTTGATGCCAGGCGTCGATCCACCCTCGGCGTCGCGCCATTGAAGCTCCCACCTCCGGTGCGAGGGCATAAGCCAAAGGCACGGCTGCATCAACTATGAGGCGTAATGCAGCCACTTCGAAGTCTGGGTCGCGGCGTATATCAGCACCCTCAGCACGGATAATTCCCGTCCTGGCCAAATGCAGCAGCTGGAGGCGTTCGGTCTGCGCCGGGGTGTGCGCCGCAGCTAGAGCCGCCACTGCCAGCAGGTCCAAGGCGCACTCAGTGTCACCGGAGCTTAAGGTTCGAGCGAATTTCTCGTGGATAAGCTCCAGCGGTCTGCTTTGCGGTGTGCCCATGCGGAAAGCATAGGGCGACAACTACCCCAGGTCGTTATGTTTCTCCCTCGGGGTCTTGGCCAGCCCTATCCCCATCAAACGAGGCCGAATTGAACATTTCGGCCCGCCTGACACATTTGCCCACCCAGATGTCCAAGCCGTCACCAGACACATCGTGATTCATGCTTGACCTGCTTCATTATGTCCCGTCTGCTTCCACGGACTTTTGTCATGTGACAGGGATGCGGATAGACGCCAACCAGTTCGGCGGCCTATCTCCCTTAGTCTGGAGCCAGCGGGCGCGTCGGCTGTGCGCTTAGCTCGCAGCCGGACTCAGGTCGCCGATCCGGAAGTTGTCCGGCACTGTGCCGCTTCGGCCAGGCATGCTGGCCATCGCGACGTCGTATCCAATCCTGCCGATACTCACGTCGACGGCACTGAATAGGGCTCTGAGATCTGCTGAACGGCCTCCACCGAATCCGGCTCGAACGAGAGGGTGCAGGTCAAGTTCCCGGGCGAGCTCGTTCAGCAGCTTTTGCCCAGTTGCGGATCTGAATACTTCGATCTGCAAATTTTGAACGGTGAGGTAGGGCCGCAGCACCATGACCTTGTCGGCCAGGCTGCCTATTCGCCGGCCATGGTTCTGGTTAGCCCGGTGGAGGGCACTCTGCGCGCCATCGTGTTCGTCTAGATCGTTGCCGCCATCGGCGGCATCCATACGTTCTTGGGCTGAATTAAGTTGTTCCTCAGCGGCTGTCGCAAGGCCGATCAGTTGGGCAGACTGCGGGTCACCGTAAGTGGATTCCACAAGTCGGAGGAACTCGAACGTCTCCCATGAGTCCTCGAAATTTCGCTGACCGACAGCGAGATGCTGAACAAAAAGGGACGACAACGTGCTGTAGATTCTGCGGCCAGGAGCGGATTCGCGGTTCCCATACACTGCTTCGGGTGCCAGCAGGGAACACAGACCGAGCTCCCTCCCATTTTGATCGTTGACACGTAAATTCAGGAGATCCCGCACTAAATCGAATCTGCCAGCAGCTGACGCTGCAACTCCGGCGGCGTAAAAAAATTTAAGGGCGCACACCCGTTGAAGCCTTCGGACCTGTGGGTCACCGCTTCCTCGTGTCTCAATTGCGAAGCGCGCGATTTCACGTTTCCACCATTGATCAGTTTTTGCGCTCCCCCAGTAGGCTGCCGTTGCAATCAAAGCGCTGGAAACGACTGTTGCTTCCTCAACTCGGGCCAGCATGCCGTCGTACCCGCCATCCGTAGACTCGGTGCCCGTCTGGCTCAGAAGCAGATCTTTGTGTTGGTGGAGTCGATCGAATTCCTGCTGGAGATGGTCATGAAGACCTATGGCAGTTGTTCGTCCTGAGAGAAACCGTTTGGCGGTCCCCACAGCTGTGGCCGCGACCAAGGGATCTCTTGATTCCCTGTCCCTCAAGGCATCAACCGCGTCCGCCAACCGGCCCAGTGCCGTATCGGCGTCGGAGGTGATCTTGACGGCGTCGATGGAAGACCTCAGCTCATTTGCTATTGCGCTGAGCTCTCCGGGTTCTACCCAGTACGGTGTGTAAATCCGGCGGGAGCTTCTAGAGAGAGCGCGAACTAGGGCGGGATCATAAGCCGCCGACCATCCGACCAAGAGCAGGCCATGGTCAAACGTGATTCTGTCCAGGAATGCGTCAACGTTCTTGGGGTACGTAGACAGCTCTGTTTTGGTATTAAGCATGGCAGTAGGGTTTAGGTAATCGCCGTGCAGGTGTACGACCAAGGCCTGCATGGTGTGAACCGGTGGCAACCCGTCAATGTCCGATGGATAGCTCACTACGACAGGCTCCACGCCTTCATCTCTGAGGGCCGTTTCCATTAGCCGATCAAAGTTGAGTGTCAGGATGACGCGCAGGGCGCCACCCGCGACGAGGCGCGCGATCGCTCGATGTGCTTGCGTCGGTTTCTTGTGTTGCAGTTCACGTTCGACCTCGGATGGTTCGAAAAACCCCCGCAGGAGCTGCTGACGCTCGTTTTGACTTGGCGCCAACCGCTCCAGCACGCCTTCGTAAGAAGGGAGTTCCCCATACTTCGTTTCGTACCATGCGAAGGGATCGCTGGCGGTCTCCCCCTCAATGCTCGCGAGCTTTTGCAGTAACTCCTCCTGGACCCCCCAGGCGGAAGGAACACCGCTGGGAATCGAAACGCCAGCGCCTAGCACACAGGCGTAGGATCCCGGCGTCGAATACAACGAAAAGGCCAAGCTGATGAGCTGATCAAAGGGCGTCCGCGGCTGCAATGGGATGTTCTCCTTGGTATGTGCACTGGCGTACTCACTTTAGCGGGGGAATTCCTGGCGAAGCAGACGATGCGCTGGGGGCGGTGCCAGTCGCCGCGGCATTTGCAGAGGCCGGAGTACTATTTCTGAACAACTGCTATTGGGCCCCTACACAGTAATCACAACGATCCCAGACCCAGCATCGATGATGCCCTCGCTGATATTGCGTGGTGAAGCACCGATCGACACGATGCCCAGTCTCGTTAACAGGACCAGCGGTGAACTCGAGCGTGCGAACTCGCGGGCCTACCATGGAGGATCAGCGACACATGAAATTGCCGGGCTACCGTCCATGGCACTAGGTGTGCGATGCCGGGCGGGGGCACTACAAGGTGTGGAACCTGCGCGAGGGCCCCCACGGTTCCCCTGTCTTTGGGAGATTCGCCGACTCCAACGACCGGGCCTATCAACAACCGAGCTCCTGCTGCATGTGGCCTCCCGCCAAGCGACATTGTCCGAGGCAGGACGTCATCTCGGCGCAGTCTGAGGACACTGGCCTGCCCCATGACAAGCAAGATGCACTGATTCGCACGCTTTAGCCCTCCCCCGTCCGCGCCCTGCCGCGCCTTCCGATTGACGGGCCGCCAGCGACCTATGCATCATCCGCGGGCTGTGGCGCGCTCTGAATCAAAGTCGGTGTCCCCACGTCTATGCAGAGGACCCGCCGACAAATGGAACCGCTGGGGCAGCTGCTCGGTGATGAGACGGCTGCGCGGGACTGCGTTGATCTCCGAGCATTCGATTTACGTCGTTCAGCGCCCGAGTGAGAGTCTCAGAATCGTCAATCCAAGTAGTTTCGACGACACCTTGGTTTGGATAGATACTTGTTTGCGGATGAAGGTTCCGCTCCAAATAGACAGCCCGTCGTTCAAAGCCTGAAAATTGGTCCAGAGTAACGTCCAGGAACCAGCCGTCCAACTCAAGCCAGGTATGGGAATCGCCATCGGGAAAGTTATTTCCGTGGCGATGAACCCATCCACCGAGTCCGGCTTCCGCAAGTACCCGCTGCAGTATTGCCGAAGTCCATTTGCAGGCCCCGCCTGGGAAGTAACGAAACCCCGCGTAATCGTCCTTATTCTTCAGCGCGATTACACACTGGCGAACGGCCCATGCCGTTTCCGCTACTAATTGCACGTTCCGATCATTCATGCCTTCATTATCGAGCCGGATTGCGAAAACCGCAGTCACGCCGTCCAAAGTATTCGAACCTGGCTGCCAGAGATCAGCGCCGGTCGAGAACGGACCGCGGCCCTGCTGGGGCAGACTGAACGCGCACGGGAATCGCGTCGATCTTGACTAACGCCCGGTGCGCCGCCACGACGAGCATAATGACACCTACAAAGCCAGCTATTAAACCGAAGACTGCTAGGCCAATGAACACCGCATTCAGGCCGCTGTCGCTTTTTGAAGCGGCAGACCACGTCCCGAAAGTTGTCCCGATAAAGGTGAGCAGCGGGCCGCAAAAAATGAGAGAAATACCGGCCACGAAAATCCCGGCTGAACGTTTGAACTGCATAATTCCCCCTGACTAGCACGAGTGACTTCGTAAGGCTACAGCCGACGTCGAGCCCTCTCCCAGTGGAACACGCCGCCGGTGGCCCGCACCCATGAAGGCCGGAGCCCGCTGTATAACTTGCCGTCTGGGCGTGCCACTATCCCGCAGGTACCCGGATCGATGGCATTGAGCCACGCCGTCCAATGGAAATGGAATCAGTCCCGAACAATCCAGGCGGAGTGCTTATAGGTCAAAGTGGCCATCCTCGCAGCGTGGGATTCGGCGGAGACGATCGGGAACTCCTCGTCGGTGAGCACCATGGCTTCGCTCGGGAAGGAGATGAGGTATTTGGTCATGTCTCGATGGTGCCCCGCTGGCGGGCCGGATAGCGACGGGTTGTGGATAATTGAAGGCAACCATTCGGCCCCTCTGGGAGCATGCCGGAATGGGAGAGTCGAAGGCCTCAACCGCACCCTGCAAACTGAATGGGCATACCGGCAGATCTTCTACCCCAACCAAGACTGCCACGACGCACTTGCACCCTGGCTTCGACGACTGCAACAATCGACGACGCCACTCAGCACTCGGAACCCAACCCCGGATTAGCCGACTGTCACCAACGTCCCTGCCGAGTACATCTAGGCCTCCGTGTCAACGCGGGCGATGCTCCGTCCGAGCGCTTCGACCTTGGCCGCGACCAGCCCCGGTGCGTCGATCAGGCGATAAGTTATGGATCGCCCTACGCCCCCCGTCGTGCGGTTGACGGAGGCGATCAGTGGGTGTTCGAGCAGCTGCAGTACTTCCTCAATGTCCTTGGTCGAGGGCCGCGGGTCGATCTCATCCCTGACGATGAGGTAGATCTGTTCAGCTGACAGGGCACCGTGGGTCACCTCATCCGCTTCACGGGCTTCTTGCGCGAGCACCGCGACCACTTGAGAGAGCAGCATAATCCGTCGCTCGGCAAGGGACCACCCACCTTCAAGGTCCTTCCGCGCCCCGGGTCGAGAATCCACCAGACTCAGGAACGTTGAGGCTGACCTCGGCGTGGTTTCGTACCGGCGGAGTACCCGGCTGAGTTCTTCAACGGTGATGAGCGCAACGCCGTTCTGTTCGGCTCGTGCGCGGACACGGCCGCCATCGAAACTGGGCCCGACCAATGCTACGAAGTCGGCGTGGTGCTTCTCCTTGTGCTCCGAGAGAGCATCGAAGGAGACCGCGCCTTCATTTACGATCCCGCTGCGAGCGGCCTTCGCATCCAGAATGACCCGCACCGGCCTCCCCTCCGAATCTTCGACCGTGGCGAGCACATCCGTCTTGCCTCCGCCCCCGATGTGCCGCGCCGCGAATCCCAAGTACGAGAAGGCATCCGCAACAGCCTTTTCCAAACGGACGGGGGCATCACCTGCGACGGCCGCTTCCTCGAGCTCGCGCGTGAGCTTCGCCGCCAACGACGGGCGGGAATCGGTCGCTTGCTCGTCCACGCCGATGGAATCATCGTCCTCGTCCAAGGCACTCTGCAGGGGGACTTCGAGCGCGATGCGCTCTCCCAACGGTGTTGGCTGGTACCTCCAGTTAGCACGCTCCGAGATAAGACCTGCCGCTTTAAGGAGCTGCATGCGAGTTCGGATGCCTCCAACATCTACCCTGGTCATTCCGTAGTGCTCGTACGCCGCGCGGGCGAGATCCGGTGCCTTGTCGAACTCTGCCAACAGCGGGATGATTTCCAGAACGAATAAGCATCTTCGGTGCAGGATTAGCACAAGGTCAAGGGTGCTCTGGGACTCGAGCCAAGCGGTGGCTGGTCCCGACGGGGAGTAGATGTTGAACCCCGTCTGCTCGAGCAGACCGGACTTGTTAAGTGTTGTCATTACGGCGCTGAAGGAACTTTCTGAGACTCCGAAGGTTACTTGCGCGAAGGTAAGCAGGTCAGCTCTTGAGATGCGAGGAGATGCCGCGTTGACCAGGAGGTAAAGCGACTGGACGAGGTCGGTTTCACCGTTCCCGCGGGGGATATATCCGAGGGCAGGGTTTCTGCCCGCGAGGACTTCCGGCATCAGGTCCTTTATGAGTTCTGCTATCGGTTGAGGCGGCTCGGGAACGGCCACTGCTGGCGCTGTCCGAGCCATTCGCTCGGGACCCCCCAGTTGCAGACCAGGCACCATTTCCCGGCCGGCGTCGGTCAACCCCACGAGCGTGTTCGTTTTGTACTCCGTCAGCCCTATGACTGACAACCAGGTGACCCGCCTTCGGACCTGATCCAGAGTTGTCCATTGCAGCTGATACTCGGTCGCCGCCACGTTCGTCAGCTCACGCACAGTCTTGGCCCCATCCTCGAGCGCGTGCAGGAGTTCGCCGACGAACCGCACGTGACGGTGGAAGATCGCGAGCAGATCACGAGGGTCGCGTGAGGACAGCCAACGCCGCGCCTCCTCCGATAGTGCCTGGTGGTCTCGGTCTAGAGAGGTGATGAGTCCTGCTGGAGCGATCTGCTTCAGCGCGTCTCGAAGCACTCGTTGTACTCCATCGCCCAAGTCGACGGTGGCGGTAACCAGCCCTTCATTGGCATCGACAGCCGACAACAACGTCTCCAAGGTCTGGATCTGGTTCTTGCCACCGCCTGGCATGTAGGGCATCGCCAGGATCCTCGAAGCCCACGGGAGCGGGACAATCGTCGGCCGCCTGCCATTAGTAGGGTGTTCATCGCTCAATGGAGCGGCTGTTTCCTCAGTCAACTCGGCTGCGCCTTTCGGTATTCAGTGAGAATCGGGGGACCATGAGGGCCTCAGCCGTCTTTTCCACGCACGCCATCCTCATGCGGCCAAGGGCGACGCACGCCACTCGTCCCGTACGGTTTTCAAGCGATTGTGTGCCGGGCTTGCCCGTGGTTGGTGAGCCAGCACATTTTCCTATGGCGGCAGTTCAGCCCTACCGGTCCAGTGGCCAAGCAATACGTTTACAGCCCTCGCTTCTTGCTCTGTCATTCGAGCCATGAGGACAACCGTAGAGCGCCAGGTCCAACATCGGAAGCGTTCCCTCTCCCGTGCAACCAAACGTCGTCAGGGTTGTCTGACGGCCGGGCCTAGCCCCCTTCATCAGCAGCTTCCAAGCCTGCCCGCCTGGCGTGTTCACGTCCATTTGGAATTGCAGTCCCGTTACCCCCGACCCTGCTGAGGCCCGGGACCCGCAGCCGGTTCCTCAGCTCCATGGGCTCTTCTCAGGGCCGGCTTCGACGCACAAGATTTCTGCCAGCGGGCATCGCCCGATTGCGTCCGGCTCGTGAGACAGAGCGCGGAGCAGTATTCGAACGTATGTTCCATAATTGTCCAGTGATCAAGAGTGGTACTCCGGAAGACACGGAGCGGATGTTGGCTCGGATGGATGCCGAGGCAAGCCGGCCGATTGATGACCCGGCTCCCATTCGAGACTTCCCAAAGTACGGTCGGCCCTTGGTGTACGTCAACGGGGTCTACGGCAAAGCTGTCGCGTGGACACACACATACGGCCTAATAGAATGGCTTGATTCTTCCGGCAAATACCATATGGGCTGGGCACACTCGTCCAGCATCAGGCGAGTGACGCAGGAAGAGTGGAAGGGCAGCAGCTCCCTCTAATGATCGATTTCGAACATGCTGGGCATCCGAGACTCGTGTAATTAAATCGGGTACCGTCTAGAACTCTGCCGTAACGGGGGGACCGGAGGACAACCACGAGGCCCCGCACTCCCCCTATGCCGTTATGCCCTCCAGGTGAAATTCGACCCGGTACTTCATGAACCGGATATTCCGGGCCATGGACAGTGCCCGGCGGATGCGCAGGTCGTCCTCTTGGGCAATGATGACGCCTTCGACACTCTGCCCCGGCTCGAGCAGAGCGTCCTGGACGTACCCCATGTACCGCTGAATCTGACCAACGACGGCATCGCTTGCCCTCCCCCGCTTCAGCTCGACGACCAGGAGTCGGGTGCGGTCCTTGCTGATGGCAAGGATATCCATGGGGCCCGTGTCCGTTAGGTACTGCTGACCGACGGGCTGCCCGTCTTCTTCATAGATGTCGAACTCCCGGCCGAGGGAGGTGCTGGCCCAGTTGTGCACCAGGAACTCCTCTAGCTGCTTCTCCATCTGGAACGCCAGCTGCTCCTGCACCTCGGAGGTGATGACTTCGGCGATTGGCTGCGCCTGTTCGCCCAGCTGGGTCAGCGTCGCCAGCTCGGCCGCGTGAGGTGAAAGCTCCAGCAACGTCCCCACATACTTCGTCGACGTGGCCAGTGCCTCGCTCAGCTCATCCCGGCTGAAAGAGCCTCGCCAGTCAACACGGCGCCGGTGAGGCAATGCCGTGCCGGGGTGATACTCGTAGCCGCCGGTCACAACGCCGTGCTGGTACATCCGGTTCGGCTTGGGCGCCACGATGAGGTCGCCTTCCGAAATACCCACGGCGGCACGCCACAGGCTGTTGACCGCCTGCCCCGCGGCGAGCTTCGTCTTCCCGGGGTTTGTCTCGTGGAACAGCGCCGTCACTGGTGGCCGGAAGGCGTCATATCCATCGACAAGGTGTGGGGTGAGTTCGCGGTCCCCGATGAAGTCGACTCCCATGTACCCGGCCTCAATCATGTCTTCGGCGTAGGCGCCGCCTTCGCCCTGGCGCACCATCCATGCTGCCGTCATCGTTCCCCCCTTTTCATGCCCTCGTTGGGCTGCTCTGTCCGAACTTACCAAGGACTAAGCGTCGGCTGGCAGTGCTCTGGCTCATGTGCTGAGCGAGGCGCTGCTTGTTTGGCGCGAAGCTCGCGACCCAGGGGGCAGGCGTCGAACTTCTGAGGCAGCCACTGGGCCATGCTGCCGTCCCGCGTGTGCGCGCAAAAGTCGGTGCCATCGGGGCAATCTGAAAGGAATGCTTGCATTAGATGCGGATACTCTCAGCGGGGCCACGTAGTTTGCGGTGTATAGCTGTTGGGCAGGCTTTGGCCGCCTGGCAGCTCTTGCCTTAACGGGTTGCCGCAGTCCCTGTGGTTGCGCCAGCTGGAGAAATAGATGTCGAATCTGTCCATGGCGGAGTAGAAGGTATGCACCCGCAGCACAGTGCTTTCGTACTCCCGTGGCGAGCTAACTGAGTAGCCCATGCTTTCCCCGGACTTTAGTGTCACAGTCGAGGGCCGCGGCTGCCCGGCTGGGGGAACGTAATCGAAGGTCCCTTGAGTCAGGAGGATGTGGGTTTCTCCCCGCGCGTTGAGGCCTTGCACGTCGGGAATGTTCCCATCGAAGAACGTTACCGAGGCGTCTGTGGCGTTATGGATGACGCCCCGGCCGGTGATGGCAACATAGTCCACACCGTACTCCGGTGCCGGTGCCATGGAAATTTCTGTGAGGCCACCCGCCACCACTCCACCAGGGCAAGGGATGGCCGAACCTGAAGGGGTAACGTCGGCCGGGGCAGCCTGAACGGTCTGTATTACTTCCGGGGCAGTCGCCGGGAACTCTGGCAGGGGTTCGCTCGGCGCTGCAGTCGGCGCCGGGGCAGGCGTCTTCATGAGCTGGGAGGACGTAGCGGTGGGGCGGACAACGGAAAGAGACGAGACTGCGGTCGGCTGGACCGTAGGCCCGGTCTTGCCCCCAGCTGAGCTTCGGTCGGATTCGATCACTCCCGCGATGACCGCTCCGACCGCGACACCGCCTGCCACAAGACATGCCAAAATGATCAGAACCATCTTCAATGCGCTTTTCATAGCTGCGGCAGCCATATCGGAAGTGTACGCATGCATGCTCGCCCGCGTGCAGGTTATAGGTGTTCGGCCTATTCTCAGTACTTCAAGCAGCTGCTGCCTCGGGCGGCTGACTCCGCCAAGGAGTTACAGACCAAATAGGCGGCGCCGGGCTGGTGCGGGCCGGCCAATCTACGTGCACCTTAGAAAATGTCGGGCCCTGCCCGTAGCTTGCACCCATGACGAAGATGAAAAAATGTATGCCCCCTTTGCCATGGCAGAGCAGGTCAACCCGAGCCGGGATGGTGGATGTGTGACGACTGCGGGAGCGCCTGGCCTGTCGGAAGAAGTCCCGTGGCTATGTTGCGGGCGGCAAGGGCCAAGGCAGCGGATAAAGCAAGGCCGAGGAGAAGGCGCTCACTTAAGCGCTCTCGCGGCTAAGTCCTGCTCACAACAACCAGAATTTTAAGCAGTCAGGGAGATCGATGCCGAAGCCAGGAACCACCAATGATCACATAGTTCCAGTTATGTACCTCAAGCGTTTCGCCCGGCAATCAGCGAACCATCAGGTGATACAGGCCGCAATAGCTGAGACGCCCGCGGCGGACTTCACTCAAAGCATCCGTAATGTGGGGTCCTCAAAAGGCTTTTACTGGGGCACCGATCCTGACGGGGTGCCGCATCACCACATGGAGCAATTCCTTGGAATCATCGAAGGAGAAGCAGCTCCTGCTTTTCGCTACATCCTCGATAAGGGCTCCCACCCGGCTGACAATGTTTTGCCCCACAATTGGCCATCCAGGGCCGATGTTAGACACGCCATCGCATGGTGGATGGCAGCACAGATCCTACGAACTGCCAGGCAGCGGGAGCGCCTCAACAACCTGAAAACAGAATCGTTGTCCTTGCCTCGCGGCCTAGCACGCAACAACCACCACCTTGAATACATTGCAAAACAGATCGCTCCCCTGGCATTCCTCCTCACGACCCGGCCGTGGGGTATCGGCTTCACTAACCTGTGCCTCTACACCTCGGACGTTCCAGTGCAGATAATCAACGGCCAAGACGACAATGACCAGCTCAAGGCCGCAAGCTACTGGGACATCTACCTTCCCCTCGACCCGCACCGTTTCCTGTACTTGCCTGGATCAATGCACCGGGACCAACCCCGCCTGATGCGAGACCACACCATCAACCTGCCCGGGGGACTCGCCATGGCGCTCAACGACCTCATGATCGAGAATGCTCACAGGCACGTCTTCTTCCATCCGGAACACGACCCCAGAGCAAAGATGCACGCAAAGCTCATTGCCGATGCAGTAAAGCGCAGAGGCGGCAGTCCTTCAGAATCCGTCCTGTACTACGACGCTATGCCCCCGGGGACCGGGATAGAAAGAAGATGGCTGGAGCGGCATACATGGGACGACCCCAACCTGGCTAAAGAGGTAGCCGCAGCTGGCGATCCTACAGAGCACGTTGAACGAATGACAGAGCGCCTCATGGCGGCCAAAGATGCCTACCGCGGCATCTAAGAGCATTCGATCAAAGTACTCTGCACCGGCACGTTCAGAAGGCCACCTTGTGTCGGTTGCCGAGTCCTCGGCAGCGACCAGAAGTTTTCCGAGCACTTTGCGATGTATCATCAGTTTCCGCTTGGCGCAAGCGGGTAATTACGCACCGAGTGTCAGTCTACGTAGTGCGCCGCGCTGTTTTCGAGTGCTGAGTACTCAAGAGCTGGTTGAAAACGTGAGGCACACTGAGATTTGGTCGGCCACGGACACGGGGGGACATTTGATACGAACGCAGCAGGCTATCTCGCGCGAGGCTCTACCTTACGCAGACCCTTACCCACAGCAGGAATTGATCCGTCAATGGGCGTCGCTTCGGGGACGGAGGCTCTCGTTGGCGGAGAGGCAGCCGTTCCATCCTGGCGAGGACTGGGAACTCCACGGCCGCCAGGCCGGCACCCCGACGACCGGAGAAGCGGATCTCCTGCCCAATGCATTCACCGGGGAAAGGACAACTTCGTGAGCTACAACCGCGGCGATGCTGGGCGCCGGCGAAACACGGAACGCATTACGCATGGCGCCACGAGCAAGGTCATCTACTTTCTGTTCTTTGTCCTACCCCGGTTGGTGTTCTGGTACACCGTCAAGTTCATCGCTGCTGCCACGTGGCACCTCATCACGCTGACTGTCACAAATGCCGGCCTCCGCCGCCAAACGAAGGACACCCAGGCGGTTGCGTCTAGTCCACCCATAGCTGACGACACCGAACAGTTCTTTGCCGAAAAACGCCGTCGACGTAGTTCGGCGATGAAGGAATGGGATCACGAGTGGGCCCAACTTTCTGATGCCGGGCCTAAACAATCTGTTGAGGGCACCGTGCTGGGCCCGGAGCAGCGGCCAGCAAAGAAGGAGCCGCCCAACGAGCAGACCTCGAGCGGAGACGACTACCGCGCGGAACATGCCCGCCGCGCCCTCCAGCTACGCTTCCACGACGACGTCGTAAAACTGCACGCGGCACGGATCGCCCAGATGCAGGAAAAAGCCCGCCCCGAGAAGCAGATGGAAGTCCAGCCCGCTCTGGACACCGGTACCGGGCATAGAACTGTCGCCCAGCACCTCCCTGCAGGCAGAAACAACTCGGCGCCGACGGACCCAGAGCAGCTTCTCGCCAATGACCCACGAACCATGTGGGCATGGGCCGAATATAGGGAAAGGCGCCCTGCCTTGCCAGTTAGCGGCGAGGACGCCCGACAAGTCCTGTCAGCAATCCCGTCTGGAGACCACGTCGAAATATTCGGCGCCGTTACCGTAACCGAGGACTACCCCGAACGGAGCAATAACGTCCTTCCCCGGGAAGCCAGATTCGCAGCGAGAACATTCCAATGCTGGATACTGCCGTCCTCGGGGCCGCAGCCAGAGACCATACCCGCGTCAAGCACCCACTGGTACAGCTCGGAGAGCACCAGTATGGTCGACCGCGTAGCAGAGAGCCACTTCACTCTGCCCGACCACCGGCACTTTTACGCCTACGCGGACCAGAAATCGTATAAATGGTTCCACGATGGCGTAGGGCGGTCCATTCTCAGACTCCCTGACAACCCTTTGGCGCCCGCCCCGCCAGAGGTCGGGACAATACGGAGGGGCCCGACCTCAGAATCTGCTTCACCCATCCGGCTTGTTGGTGACTGGCGTACCGCGGAGGACTTAGCCCTCTGGCACATGTCAGGGCCTCTCGGCTTCTTCGGTTCCCAACTCACCGGAGGAGTCTCGGACCGCGGAGTGGACGTCGAGCACCCCGAGGCAGTGGCCCAAGTGAAGATGCAGGCAAATCCGGTCGGCTCGCCGCTGATCCGCCAGCTTAGAGGGGCGCAGCCCCATCTCACAAACCACCTCTTCTACTCGACTTCAGGCTATACAAGGGCGGCGAGCGCCGAAGCATCGGAATCTGGCGTCGCGCTGTTTACCCTTGACGGCGACGCGACAGTGCGCCCAAACGGCGCTCACGCCGCACGCCTCATCCTCGACGGACATATGCGTCACGGAGGCGACGACGCCCTCGTAGCTGGCTACATCAAGTCCGTAACCGAACGCGTGCGCAAGGCACAGGCCAACTACGGCAGCATGAACACTGACGCTTGGCTGGCCGTCTATGAAGCATTCGAGGATGAAAGACACCAGCTCCAAAGAGCCGAGAACTACCTAAAGGGTGCGGTTGACGCCATAAAACGACACCCCCGTATCGGAGCAGATACCCACAAGGCCGTCCTGAGCCACTTCCGCAATGCTGACCTGGGAGCTGCCTACTTCTGCCACGTCCTCGGCCTGCCCTATCCCGGCGACAAACCGCTCACCAGGGCGTACAGACGCTCCACAGCCGCCGACTTCTACTGAGTCTAGGAGCCAGTTGGTGGGCACAGTCATCGGTCGTACGCGAGTCGCAAGGACGTCATGAGGCAGCGACGCGCCAAACGTTGCGAAGTCCCGGTAACCGACGTATGCACTCCAACGTGGTGACGGGGTCAGAAAGTCGTTCGGGAGAAGCCCTTGAAGGTATAACTGAGAAATGCCTGAAGCTTCCCACTGGGTTGACGACCCCATCCGTTCAGCAGCTGAAGACACGCTGAATCGCTCACACATCGCTGCTCATGCGGCACGGTTGATAAATAACGCCCATTCTTGGGACACGAGCGTGGTCTTCGGCCTAACGGGACCGTGGGGCAGCGGAAAGACTTCGATGGCCACACTAATAGTCGAGGAACTTCAGAAGACTACGTCAGCGAATTGGAAGGTCGCTCGCTTCACCCCATGGGCGACTAGCGACACAGCCTCAATGATGAGTGAGTTCTTCTCGTCATTGTCGGCGACCTTGCCTCCCGGCCGTGCGGGAAAGCGAGTTCGGCAAACTCTGCAAGCATGCGCGACTGTCTCTATTCCCCTTCTGACCCTGATTCCCTTCATTGGGGGCACTATCGGAGAAGGCGCCAAACTGTTCGGCCAGGCTCTCAGCAAGTCAAAGCCTTGGGATGAAGCTTTTGCTGAGGCGTCCGTGGAATTGAAGAAATTGCAGACGCCCGTTCTTGTCATTGCCGATGACATCGACAGACTTCAGGCTGACGAGCTGGTTGCGCTACTCAAGGTTGTTCGCCTTCTTGGGCGCTTCCCTGGAGTGCATTACCTCCTCGCCTACGATGAGCAAACACTGTTGGTCAACCTCCAGCAAGCTGGAATCGGAGTGGATGACTCACAACGCGCCCGTCTCTTCATGGAGAAAATCGTCCAGTACTCGCTGAGAGTCCCCCCGCTCCTGCCCACACAAATGCTGCTTCGCTTAGATACGGGCCTCACTTCCCTTCTTTTAGATCTTGAGCGTCCATCGGACCCAAAGGACCACCGGTTGTCACATTTGACCGACGTCCTGCAATCTCAGCTATCGACGCCGCGATCGATTGAACGTTTCTTAGCGCAGGTACGCCACTACCTACCTATGCACAGGCCGGAGGACATAAATGACGTGGACTTGATCCTGTTGACTTTCCTCCACCTGCAATTCCCTGAACTGTATGAGGCCCTCCCTCGCTGGAGAGCCTTATTGACTGGGAGCCGGCAAGCCATGCGGGTCCCAGGGAACGAGGCAGAAGAGAGCCTAGACTGGGAAAAACTCTTGGCTAACGTTCCAACTCCATCACTCAGACCGGACGCCGAAGAGGTCTTACGGGCCGTCTTCCCACGCCTGCGACAATCGTCGGCGAGGCGTACCGGACCGAGTGTCTGCGTCGCAGAATACTTCGACCGGTATTTCGCTCACACCATCCCGGAGGGGGACATTGCGGATGCGGCTGTCCATTCTGCGCTAGTCGAAGCCAGCTTCGCGGGCTTGGACGCAGAAGCACTGAAATCCCTACTGACTGATCCATACCCGGGTCGTGCTGACCTTGCCATTCAGAAGTTCCGTAAAGCGACTGCCCCAGTCGGTGGCTCCTTTGCTGGGGAGCAGGTTAACCTCCATCTCATCGAAGCAGTAGCCGGATGTTTGGAAGACCTCGAGGACGCACAGCGTACGATCTTTGGACGGCAAGAGCAATGCATCTATTGGTTGTCCGAATTACTGCGTCGCCTTCCGGAATCGACACACAAGGATGACGTTGTCTCGGCTCTGGCTGCGTGCCGAAACTGGAAGCTGCGCCTGCAGGTGATGCAGCAAGCCATCAGGCCAGAGGAAGACGACAGACCCTTGCCGCTCTTAGTTCAAGTTGCCGCTGTGTTCGCCCGGGAAGCGAGCGGTCACATCCTCGAGCACCTGCGTTTGAGGGATGGAGCAGTTACTGGAAACGAAGCGCTTATTGGATTCATGTTTGTCGATCAGTTTGGCGACGCGAAGGCCCTCAAGGACTCTATTTCGGAGCGCTTGAACCTAGACTTCAGCCTAGAGGACCTGGCCTCCCGATTCGTCAGCGTCAACTACTTGATAGGCCCCACACCCATACCAAGGCTGGGTGACTTCGACGTACAAAGGTTTGCAAAGTTCGCGCCAGGAGAAGATCCGTTCTACGAGGCCCCCAGAGAACCAAATGTGGACGAGTGGGACGTCTCTTGGACGAACATGCGGGCTTACGTCCGGGGACGAGCTATCCCATCTAGTATCTGACCCTACTCGTCGGTAGTCCTCCTTGAGCAGTCGGATACGATGTCCGCTCCCAGCCCCCTGCTCGGCAGGTGAGTCCTAAGACTTACACTTCCGGCATAAATTTCGGCCAGGACGCGGACGACACCGGACGCCACATGCTGCGCATTCTCGGTAACCCCCGTAGTGAAGCGGGCAGCAAACACGAAGCCTCCCCATCGCTGCTTCCTGAGTGAAAGGACGACCACACACTGTGCAGGTCACTATGGGGCGGCGGCTGCGCGAGGGGTCAAAAGTGAAGCGGGCACGTTTAGCGCAACGCCGTCCACAGTAAATCACTTCCCGTTTGGTAGTCAGCAAGTGCCGCCCGCACTGGGAACATTCCTTCAGATACTGCTTCTCCATCTGCATGTCCTTCCTGCTTTGCTCAAATTGATCAAGGGTCATTGTTCATTCTGAAACTTCATATGCGGGGCTACCCGGGCGCGCTTCCGTCCGCGGTTCTTAGCGATCCAAACGCCCCTACCCTGTGGGCCCTGGGGAAGTGCCCACAGGGTAGGGAAGTCCAAAGGATCAGTTCAGTTGTGGCGTCCGCCTAGGTAAACCCGTGTGGCTAGCTTCTTCGAAGAGGCATTGGTTACAGAGGCTGATGCCTTTTGATGCGTTGGCGTCTGTAAGCCGGCCCGAGTGGCAGCTACTGCATGGATCGCCGGCCTGTACAGCGTTTTCTGACCCTTGCTTCCTGATTTCGGGTCCGTCCAAGTAGGAGGCAGGAAGTATAGGAACGTTAGGAAGTGTGGGAGTGGCGCTACCATACGTCGCAACCTTCCTAACGTCACCAAGCTCCTGGGGTACAGGTTCCTCGTAGGAAGGTTGGGAGCCCTTGAGCCTGTACGTGAATTCCCCGCCGAACTCGGCGTTCCGGACAGATTCCCCGACGGTGGACATGGCCATTTCGGCTACGGTCTTCCCGTAGCCGATCTGCTGCAGATGTTCCTTGAGGTCACGGGTGCGGCATTGTCCGTCCCCCTCCAATAGGTAGTCGCGTATGGCCTCCTGGCATTCTTCGGCTTTGGTTGGTTTCCTGTTGGCCTCCAGCTCCTCCTGCTTCCACTGCACCAAGAGGTTCCTGATCGTCATGAGGGCTGATGCTGGCGCTGTCAGGTGGGCTGTTGTGCCCGGGTCGTCGTTGGTTCTGGCCCGGACCTGTTCCACCGTGACATTGAACTTCACCGCGTCGACAAGGCCGGTCACGTTTGATTTGTCCGGGCCGACCCACAGGTGCTGCACGGGACTGTCGTGGTCGCTCTTGGGACGGGCCGCGAAAAGAACCATTCGGGCCTTCTGCCGGAGCACCGCCGTACCGCCCATGAGGTCCCGGATGTTCGTTGACTCGGTACGGTTGGTGTGGGTCACGAGAAGCGCTGCAAGATTGTGTCTGGTCGCCAGCTGCTTCCACGGATCCAGGGCAGCTCGCGCCTGTTGGGTGTCCCGGATGATCAGGTTACCGGCGACAGTGTCCAGCCAGGCGTCCACAACCAGCATGGCTGGTTTCGTTTCTCGTTCGTTGAGCAGAGCGTCAAGAAGGAGCATGTCGCCCTGGAATCCGCTGCCGAAGACCGGGGTTCCAGTTCCGTCGTTCTCGGCAGCGAAGAAAATGATTCTGTTCAGATCAGCGCCGGCCAGTTTCAGGCGGGACATGACTTCGGACGCTGAGTCCTCGGTGACGATGACGACGACGTCGGCGGGTTCGCGGGCGGGAATGCCGAAGGGGGCGAAGGGCTTCCCGGTGGTGATGTATGCGGCCATGTGGACCCAGAGTAGGGACTTGCCGATGCCTTCTTCCCCGACCATGACGGTGATTGCGCTTCGAGGAAGCCATCCCAGTCCGAGCCATTGCGTCGGTGGTGGGAGTTCCAGATCCGTAGCCGTCCGCAGTTTCAGTCCGTTGCCGGGTTCGCCTCTGTGATCGACCAGTTCGGTGCCCGGCTTGGGTTCGTACGCGCGAGGGCCCGGGTAAGGCTGGAGGTCGTCCATGCCTAGACCTGCGTCTAGGTGGTCGGAAACGTCCTTACCCTCTGCTGGGATCTTTACGGTCACCGCAATTCCGGCGCGTGCCAGGAGAGCCTTGGCTTGGTCGGCGTGTCGGTGTCCGGCGTCGTCGTTGTCGGCGATGATGACCACGGTAGCGCCGCGCAGATATTCGGCGTATTCGGGTTTGTTGAATTTTCCGGCGCCGTCGAAGTTGCATGTCGCCGTGTACCCCTTTGATCTCAGCCGGTCGGCGTCCTTCTCGCCTTCGACTAGGTGGACGACCTTGCCGGCTTCGATTGCGGCCGGTAGCTCCGGCAGCCGGTATAGGGGTTTCTCCGCCAGTTTCTTCACGGCCCCGGGCGGGGTGATGATGAAAGTTTTGGGGACATACCGGATTTTTTCAAATAGCACGGTTCCGGCCGCGTCGGTGTAGGGGTAGCGGGCCACTTCGACCCTGCCCGCAGCTTTGGCTGGAGGTTCGTCGAAGAGGTCCGCCATGGACAGGCCTATGGCTGACACGACGTCCTCCGTTGCGCATCCAGCGTGGCATTTCAGCACCACGCCGTGGTACTTCTCGGCGGGGTCGATCGCCAGCGACGGGTTAGAGTCATCGTGTGACGGACATTGGGCCTTGCGGCCGTTGCTGGAGAGCCGGAGGCCTTTCCTTAGGATGGCGTCAGTGACGACCTCAAGCGCCGTTCTCATTGGACCACGCCATCGGCCGCTATGACGGTGCCATCTCTGCCATGGTCTGAATGGGCTTCGCCGCTGCGGTTGTAGAGGTCCCTTTTACTGAGATCCTGTGTTGCTCGGACAGACGCTGTGGAGCAGCGCCCGTGGCTGTGAGCGAGAATCCACACATCGACCTGGGCGATGAACTTTTCGTTCGGGTGAGCAGGGCGCCGTATCTCTGCCTTCATGCGACATCACCGCCACCGGCGGCCTCGGCCTCGGCCTCAACCGCAGGGACCGGGCGTAGCAGAACGGCTATAGCGTCTAGCTGGGACTGGTCCAGCGGTGGCCAGGCCGCGACGGTCTTGCGGACGTGGTCTTCCAGCCGCGCGGCTTTGAGTCGCTGCCGGGCGCCCTGCAGTTCGGGGTCGTCCGGCTTGCGGTCGCGGGATAACGCGGCGACGCGGGCACGTTCATGAGTCCAGGACAATTTGAGCCTCCGTGGGCACGAAAAATCGCGCCCACTGTGCACAGGCCTGGTGGCGGGGGTAAGGAGCTCCCGCCGTCTCGCTACCAGCCTATAGCAGCAAACCCGGTTGGGTAGCTTCTAAACGCTATAGGTTTCGTAGATGGCCCTGAGGCGGGCGAGAGTCAGCGCTTCCACGCTGTTGGCTAGGAGCGTATCCAGGATCCGGCACAGCTTTGCAAAGTCGGCTACCTGTACGTTGTCGCGGCAGATCGTGCACTTGTAGACCCGGTTCATGTCGGTCTGCCACGTCACGCCGGGTTCGAGGGAATCCACATGTTCCCTTCCCACATCAGTGTTGTAGTCGTAGTTCCATGCATCCAAGGTGGAACGCCGGGCAAGCTTCTCCGGGCGTTGGCTGCGTGAAAGGCCAGTTGTGTCATGCCATCCTGGCGTGACCCCGGCACCCACGTTGGCGCTGCTCTCATCGACGAAGAAGAACCGCACTATGTTGGAGGGTCGGGTCTCGTGCCCGCGGCCGTTGTCGCCGGGACAGGTGACGCGGATTGTGCGTGCACTCACCTCTGGACTCCTTTGGGTGTGACGCTGACTGATTCGGGATCGAAATAGTCCTCTCCGGCGACCATCCTTTGGGCCTGCCGCGCTTCTGCGGGAGGAGAC
This sequence comes from Pseudarthrobacter oxydans, assembly GCF_030812335.1. Taxonomy (GTDB): domain Bacteria; phylum Actinomycetota; class Actinomycetes; order Actinomycetales; family Micrococcaceae; genus Arthrobacter; species Arthrobacter oxydans_B. Next base: position 124,800 of record NZ_JAUSSN010000006.1, on the reverse strand, counting down.
TCACGGTTGCCAGCGCGTTGATGACGGCGCGGCGGCGTCCCAGCGGGGCTTCAAGGAAGAATTGCGCTGTGTCCGGTGCTGCGAGTAGGTCCGCGAGGCCTGCCGCCCGCCCTGCCTCTGCTAGCTGGGATTCCAGCTCCAGGATTCTGCTGTCCATGCGCCCCGTTGCGATCTTTACTTGCTGTCCGTTCAGGTTGCCCTCTGCATAGTCGAGCGCGAGCTGGTCCCGGCGTGCCCGGAGCGCGGCCGCTTCCTCCCGGAGCGGGCCCACGTTGTCTGTGGTGGTCTCGCTGGAGAGCAGTCCCGCTGTTTCCGGTTGCCTGAGGACGTTGACGATGACGCGGTTCACGACTTCGTCGACGGCTGCTAGCGTCCGTGTGACGTGTGAGCCGTTGGTGCATCGGTAGACGCGCCGTCTGTCGCCGGACATGCTGGCGCGGACGGGGGTTTTGCAAACACCGCAGAGGAAGAGATTGGATCCGAGCCATTTTGGTGTGCTGCCGGTCGTGGTGCGGCGGGCAGGGTCTTTGAGGATAGACACGGCGGCGCGCCACGTTTCCTCTGTGAGGATGCCCGGCCACTGGGCCTTACCGATGATTTCGCCGCGCAATTCGGAAAATCCGGCGTTGCGTGGCCTGAGCAGGATGTTTCTGAGGTTGATTTCGTCCAGACGGAGGGACTTAGTAGACGTCGTGCGGTGGCCCTGGGCGGTCAGCTCGGAGGCGATGGAACGGAGAGATTGTCCGGCAATGAGGTTGTCTGCTGCCCGCTTCACTGCTGCGGCCTCTATCTCGCGGATGGTCAGGCCGTCCGTTTCGTATCCAAAGGGGCGAGGGCCTCCCCTCCACTTGCCTGCCTTGGCTGCCTGCTCTTTAGCCCGTCTAACGCGATCCTGGCCGTGCTCCACCTCCCGCTGAGCGATCGAGCCCAGCATCCGGGCCATCATGCGCCCGTCAGGGGTTGCCAGATCGACCTGTCCGCCCCGCACAGTGGAAACCTTCGCCCCGGTCCGCTCTATGAGGTCGATGAACTTTTCCAGCTCTGCGTTACGGCGGTGCAGCCGGTCGGTGTGCCAGGCAAGGACGGCGTTGGTCCTGCCGGATTCAAGATCGACTAACATCTGCTGGTAGCCGGTTCGGGCCCTTTTGCGCTGGTACGCGCTGATGTCGTTGTCCTCGTAGACGGTGACTACGTCCCAGCCGAGCTCGGCGGCCAATTCCTGGCAGTCCTCAGCCTGTCGCGCGACGCCGAGGCCTGCGCCTTCTTTGTCGTTGCTGATCCTGGTGTAGATTCCGGCTTTCCTTGGGCTGTTCATAGTGTGTCCAGCTTAGAGGTTCGACAGATCGAAGCCGGAGCCGCGTTTGGGCAACGACGCCGGGATGAGGTTGGCCGTGATCTTCCGGCGGCTTAGTGGTATCCCGGAGTTCTGGGCGGCCGAGCGGATCCGTTCCTTGGCCTCGTTGAGCGAAGCATCCGGAAGCCCCAGAATGATGAACGCCGGCAGCGTCTGCCCGATGTCGGCCTCCACTTCGACGATGTAGCCGTTCAGGCCGACGAGGGCCACCGCGTAGGTCCGGCCGAGTGCCAACTAACCCACCCCTTTGAGGTGCTCCACGGCGGGGTCGCCAACGCCGTCGTCGAGCACGGCGATCACATCGACCCGGCGCAGCGGCATCCGGAGTTCATGGTCGCGGCACCACGCAGAGCCCAGCCGGTGAAGCCGGGCCAGCTTGTCCACGCCGACGGCCTCGAACGGATGCCCGTACGCGAGGGACTTGCGCGTTTTCACTTCGGCGATGACCAGGGTGTCGCCGTCGAGCGCGACGATGTCGATTTCACCTTCGGGACACCGCCAGTTGCGGTCCACGATCCGCATCCCCTGGGCCTTGAGGTAGGCGGCCGCGAGTTCCTCCCCGCGCCGGCCCAGCACGTCCTTTGCTCTCATGGAACCAGCGTGTTCCCGAACGGGGCAACGGCACAGGAGCTCACTGCCCTATGTGGGTAACTTCCGAAAGTTGCCGCGGGACGCGGAACCAAGACAGGGTCTTGCGCGCACGGAACGGGATCATCTACCAGGACACGGCGAAGGCGGTTCCGGCGGATCGGGCGGATCGGGCGCGCCTTATCTTTCGTCTCTTGACGACTAGCGTAAGACGCCTCGCTCGGTTTACCGTGGGTACATGAATTCGACTACCGCCCTCAACGACTTGCAGAGCCAAGCTGTGAGCTCGCTGAGGCGCTATTACACCGTCGCCGACAACGAGCGGACCGAGACACTCCGAGAGACCGCTCGCGCCTTCATATCGGCACGCGAGCACTTCTTCACCCGCGAGGGGGCTCCAGACTGGCTTGGCCGGACCTATGCTTACCGCAGTTGGGTCCGCGAGGTCATGAGTCAGGCGAGCGTCCCCGGCAGCGACCTCTCTACGATCCAGGCGGCTATCCGCTATCACACCGGAAACGTCCTTCGCGATCGCCTGGATGACGGGGCCTTGGAAGAGCTCGGTCTCCGCTCGGCGAGCCCCCGTGAACGGTCGGTCGAAAAGCGCGAGCGGAACAGCGAAACCCTAGCCCTCTTCGGCGCGGGAGCCCCTATCTCCGACCCCGAGGTCGTCGAGTCCGCCGCCGCCCTGGTCGGGACGTTCCTACGCCGAATTGCCCTGGACGACCTCGCCGCGAAGGACCGCAGGCGGATCGCCACGGCCCTCCGCGATATGTGTGAACGCGCCAGCCTCGTCGCCGACGAGGCGGAGCGCCACGGAGGCAGCCCTTCGAGGCACGAAGCGACGCACAGTAGGTAACTTGCGCCCCCTCGTCACCATCGATTCTCCGGGCCTTCCCGGCTGAGCAGACAGACGCTCCCTGGCCCCCTTCTGCTTTGTCCAGCTGAAGGACCAAGCAGGAGACGTCCCGGAGCGACCACCCAGCCTGATACGGGTTGAGGCGTAGGGCGCCTCGCGCAAGGGAAGATCGTTAGCCCCCCGTCTCGCCGGCCGCGGCCGCCATCCGGACACTGCCGGTGTTGCATCCCTGCCTGGCGGGGAGAATTCGCTCGGCGCCGGCGCTGGGGCGACCGTCGCCAAGCTGTCGGCATCACGGCAAAGACCATTGGCCACCATTCCGAAGGAGCACTGCGAAATGATCCACGGCGACCGAGACGACCTGCTCTGGCTGGCCGGACTCCTGGAAGGTGAAGGCACCTTCGATGCCCACTGCGGGAAGTATCCTCGCATCCGACTTGCCATGACCGACCGGGACGTGGTCGGGCGCGCAGCGTCCCTCATGGACACGACGCTTCGCTTGTCCCTTCACCCCGCACCGGTCAAGGCGACCTGGCACTCCGAAATCTCCGGTCCCCGGGCCGCCGAGATCATGCGGGAAGTCCTGCCCCATATGGGCGCCCGCCGTTCGGCGAAGATTGCCGAAGTCCTCGGCGTCGTTGCCTTCCCTGCTCAGGCCCCGGTCTCCAAACCGGGAGCCTCAACTCCCGGCCCCCGAGTGACCAGACCCGCCGGCATCCTGAAGCCGGAGTGATCCGCGTAAGGCGCCTTCCGAAAGGATAGTGTTCGGAGATCCGGTGATTTGGCCGCCGGAAGCTCCCCGCCATCTGCCAGGGACCGCAGCTAGTCCCTTGACCTGAGACACCCCCGGAATGACAAAGCGGTTGTACCGTCGAGCCCTTTGCTCAGCTTCCTGTGAGGCTTCGACGGGCCGAGCGCTGCCTGGAAACAACGCTCCCCGGAGAATCAACGACCATCACGTCGACGAGACCCTGCCGACGCCGGGGAGCCGCTTCCCGGGCCCTAGGACGGCACCCAGTCCCTCACATAGGAGCCGTCCGTAAAGACGGCGATCCAGTGGCCGGGAGCTTCGGGGACGGGGAGGACGACATACCCCTCTGGAACCTTCCCCAGAAGAGATTCGTCGTCCTCCGCGCACTCGCGGGACGGCTCCGGCCCTGTCATTTCACTCATCGGCGATACCCCCCAGGTGTACCGATATTTCTTGCGTGAGGCGCCCCACTGCTTGAGCCCTCGGCGCAAGTCTAGGCCACAAGCAAGGAGAGCACTAGGGCCGGGGCAGGCCCTTCCATTGCAAAATCGTCACGAACTTCCGTCGCGCCGAATGAATCGCGGGCACTCCGGCAAGGGGCCGGCAACCGCAGTCCGCCGGCCGGGACCGGAAGGTCCGCCGGGCCATCGCCGACGGCCCGGTTGCCTCGCCGTGAGTCCGGACCGCGAAAAGATCCGGCTCCGGGTCCTGGGCGCCTCCGAACCCGGCTTCGGGGTTGTCCGCCCCGCGCTACGTCGGAGTGAAACCGTCATCGAACGCGGGCGGTGTTGCGGCTCAATAACCCTTTCCCGACTATGCTTCACGCGAGGCGCCTTGCGCAAGTACCCTCTCACTATAGCACTCACCCGAGCCCCAACGCCCGTCGTGCCAGGCTCTTCACGCCAGAACAGGAAACGAGAACATGCACAACATCGACAAGGCCCTCTGTGACATCTTCGACCGCCGCGTGACGACCGGCGAGCTTCCCCTGCAGAAGGAACGTGAGGCAATTCGCGCGGCTAAGCGCGGCGACGAGGCTGCGACCCTGAAGCTCCTTTACGCGTACGCCTGCGCCCTTCGCAAGGTCTCCGGCATGTACCGTGACGCCGGCGGCGCCTGGGCCGGCAGGCCCGGGGACTCCGGTCTCGCGGCCGACCGCCGAATGGCCGCCGTCGAGGGATTCCTGGAAGCTGTCTATGCCTTCGAGCTCGACGGCATACACTCAAGGCTCGCCGCCACTGTTGAGGGCTACGTCGCCAACTCCATCAGTACAGCCGTCATCGCTCCGGTCGCCATGAACGTACCCGAGCGGACCCTGAAGCGCTTCTACTCAATACTCCGCAAGGCCGACGGCGACCCGGTCAAGGGCGCCGGCCTTGCTCCGCAGTACAGCATGACCCCGGAGACCTTCAACTCCGTCCTTAAGGCCCTTCGGGGAACCCACTCCCTCGACTGCCCGAGCGACGACGCCGACGGCCGCATTGGCGGCCCCAGCCGACTTGAGGTTCAGGTCTGCGGCCCGGACTACTACGACGACGCCGAGGACAGGCTCCTCGTCGAAGCCGCCTTCGCCGCAGTAGACGACCTGGAAGAGGAAGTCTGCCGCCTCGCCTACGGATTCTCCGATGACGGCCCGATCCCCGACTCCGAAGTCGGACACCGCCTCGGACTCTCGCGTCCGAAGGTCCAACGCGTCCGCGCTTCCGCACTCGGCAAGATGCGCGACGCGGTCGGTATCGCGTGAGGCGCTCGTCGCGACTTGAATTGAATCGAGTGTGCTGCCTGCGTCGGCCGCTGGAGAGATGAAAGACCTCCAGACCGGCACAAATTGTCGTGGCACCGTCGTAGCCTGCAAATGCCGGCGCCCGCCGGGCCGCCGGCGAACATCATCAGTTGTTCCAGAACAAGGAGGACGAACATGACCACGAAGTCAGCATGTGAACCGTGGTGCGACGAGCACAATGGCGCCGGAGGCGAGTGCCTGACCCTGCGGTGTCTGTACTCGCACTGTGAGCCTCACTCATGGCCATCCGACAACCCTGAATTCGCGGCCTCGGCCGCGCAGTTCAGGGCCCTGGCCGGCTTCCCTGATCAGGTCGACTCAATTTTCATCGAAGTGAGCTACGTCCCGGCAGAAGAGGACCGCCCGGAGATGGTTCTTCGCTTCCGGGACATCAGCAAGGACGCGGATTCGGCAACTCTCAGCCTGACAACACTCGGCCTCAGGCAACTCCACACCAGCATTGGAGAGTTTCTGCAGGAGCTCGAATAGCCGGTACCAGGGTTCGCCGGGTCAGTTTCCGAGGTCCCCGGCCTTGGGCAGGGCGAGTTCCTCGCTGCGGGGCAGCTCTTCGACGTTCACGTCCTTGAAGGTGATCACGCGGACGCTCTTGACGAAGCGGGCGGAGCGGTAGACGTCCCAGACCCAGGCGTCCTGCAGCGTCAGATCGAAGTAGACCTCGCCGTCGGCGCTGCGGGCCTGCAGGTCAACGTGGTTGGCCAGATAGAAACGCCGTTCGGTCTCGACCACATAGCTGAACAGCCCGACCACGTCGCGGTATTCGCGGTAGAGCTGTAGCTCCATGTCGGTCTCATAGTTTTCCAGGTCCTCGGCACTCATGGTTCCATCTTGCACCATCCGGCGAGCCCCGCGCGCCACAGTACGTCCCTCGCCACCGCCGGCGCCGTCGCCGTCCGCGCGGGAGCGGTGCTGACGTCAGTCAGCGAGCAGCTGCCAGCTCACGCGGTGATACGGCGTGGGCCCGGCGGCGCGGAGCGCCTCCTTGTGCGTGGCGGTGCCGTAGCCCTTGTTCTCGTCCCAGCCGAAGGCCGGGTATTCGTGGTGCAGTTCGCGCATCATGCCGTCGCGCTCGACCTTGGCCAGGATGGACGCCGCGGCGACGCTCAGGCATTGCATGTCGGCCTTGACCAGCGTGTGCACCGGCGCGTCGCAGCCGGGCTCCGCCGGGCCGTCGTCGAACAGGGACGGCTGGGTTTCGGGCGACAGCCAGTTGTGGCTGCCGTCCAGCAGCACGACGTCCGGGATCACTCCGGCGGCCAGGACCGCAAGCCAGGCGCGCGTTCCGGCGAGCCGGAGCGCGGCGATGATGCCGAGGGCGTCGATCTCCTTAGCGGAGGCGTGCCCGACGGCGGAGGCCACACTCCAGCTCCGGACCAGCGGCACCAGGCGTTCGCGGTCCGCCACTTTGAGCAGCTTGCTGTCCCGCACATCGGCGAGCAGCTTCTGCTGCTGGAGGTCCACAACGGCGATTCCCACGCTGACGGGCCCCGCGAGGGCGCCGCGGCCCACCTCGTCGACGCCGGCAAGCAGCCGGGCGCCGGAGCTGCGGAAGCGCCGTTCGTAGTCGAGCGTGGGGGCCTCGGACATGCTGTCAGCCGCTACTTTCCGGCCGGGTCGGGCACGTCGCGGAAGACGTCCGGGTAGTTGTCGAGGGCGGTGATGCGGTTCAGCGGCCAGGCAATGACGGCGGCCTTGCCTTCGATGTCGGCGATGTCGACGAAACCGCCGTTGCTGTCCGTGTGGGCGCGCGAATCGGCGGAATGGTTCCGGTTGTCACCCATCACCCAGACCTTCCCCTCGGGGACCACGACGTCGAATTCGCGGACCTGGGGCACTTCGGCGGGGTTGATGTAGGGCTCGTCCACGGGTATGCCGTTGACCAGGAGCCTGCCGCCGGCGTCGCAGCAGGCCACGCGGTCCCCCGGCAGGCCCACGACGCGCTTGACGAGGTGCTGTTCCGAGTTATCCGGCAGCAGGCCAATGAACGTCAGCCCGTCCTGTACCCAGGTGAAGGGACCCGCTTCCTTCTCCGCCATGGGAACCAGCCAGCCCTGGGTGTCCCTGAACACCACGACGTCGCCGTGCTCCAGGGCGAACGGCTCCGGGACCAGGAGGTTCACGAAGATGCGGTCGTTCACGTCCAGGGTGTTGACCATGGACTCCGAGGGGATATAGAACGCCCGGAACAGGAAGGTTTTGATCAGGAAGGACAGCACGATGGCGACCAGCACCACGGTGGCCACTTCCTTTGCCCAGAGGAACAGCGGGCTGTGCCGCTCCCGGGACCTCGCCCGGCGCGCACGCTTCGACGCGGTTCCCGCATGGGCCGGACCGCCTGTGAACCCGCGATCCGCGCGGACGCCAGGCACAGCCGGGTGCTCCGCGGCGGGGACCGCTGAGGAGGCAACCCGGGGCTGGTCCTGCCCCTGCGGGTCTGGAGTCCGGGGTCCGGTCTCGGGCATTTACTGTCCGTTCTTCGCTGTTGTTATGGCGGCCTCCGCGGGCCGTCCTACTGCTGTAAATCTATCAATCGGCCAGATGATCTGGACCGGTCTGCCGATCACCCGGTCCAGCGGCACCATGCCTCCGCCGGGGGCGCCGAGAAGACTGCGGGAGTCGGCCGATAGTGCGCGGTGGTCCCCCATCAGCCAGAGCCGCCCGGCGGGCACGATCACGCTGAATTTCAGCTCGCTCGGGGCGTCACCCTCGTAGAGATAGGGTTCCGCAATTTGCTGGCCGTTGACTGTGAGCCTGCCGCCGGCGTCGCAGCAGACTACGTGGTCGCCGGGGAGCCCGATGACGCGTTTGATGTAGGTGGTGTCGCCGCCGGAGAGTCCGACCCAGTGCCCGACGCCGCCGAAAAAGTCCAGGAGGGGACCGTTGCCGCTGTCCAGCGGGGCGAAGGAGCCGCGGCCGTCGAAGACAACAATGTCGCCGCGGCCCACCGGCTCGGTACGGAAGTCCGTGCGCGAGACGAGGATCCTGTCCCCCTCGCGGAACATCGGCTCCATCGAGGCGGAGGGGATGTAGTAGACATCAAGCCACAACGAGCGGACCAGGCCGCTGATGAGCACAGCCAGCACCACGGCCAGGAACACAAAACGCCAGCCGAGTTTCCTGGGCTGGCGTTTTGTGTGTTCCATGATCCGTATCCTCTAACGCTTTTCTGAACTGAACAGCGCTGTTGCGGATGCTCCGTCGCTGGCCGGACCCGGTCCGTGGGACCCGCGGTGGAAGCCTGCGGTGGAAGTCGGAAGAGTCTTACTTCTTGGGCTGGAAGTCGCGCTTTTCCTTGATCTTCGCAGCCTTGCCGCGCAGATCGCGCATGTAGTACAGCTTCGCGCGGCGCACGTCACCCTTGGAGACGAGCTCGATCTTGTCGATGATCGGGGAGTGCACCGGGAAGGTACGCTCCACGCCAACACCGAAGGAGACCTTGCGGATGGTGAAGGTTTCGCGCAGGCCATCGCCGTGGCGGCCCAGGACGAAGCCCTGGAAGACCTGGACGCGGGAGTTCTTGCCTTCGATGATGTTCACGTGAACCTTGAGGGTGTCACCCGCACGGAAGACAGGAACATCGGTGCGCAGCGAGGCTGCGTCTACTGAATCGAGGATATGCATTGATTCACTCCTGGTGAACGCCACAGGTCCTTCACGTGGGGTCACGGCGGCCAAGCCCGGGCGCAAATGCGGCCCGGAAATTCCCGCCGAAAATTTGTGAATCCGGATCCGTCAGGAATTGACGGGCCCGGGGTGCCGCGCTGTTGGTGACGCTCCCCCTGTGGCAGGTTCGCACCCAGCAGGCACAAGCACTAATTTTGCCACATCCGGGGCCGTCCAGCCAATCCGGTCAGGCGGAATCCCCGCCGGCGTCCGCGCGGCGCATGAGATGGCCATCGACGATGTCGTAGCCGAGGTCCGCGAAGGCGGTGCGGTCCGCGCGGGGCAGCTTGGCGGCGTCGAACTGCTCCAGCAGGTCCGGGCGGCGTTCAGCGGTGCGCCGGTACTGCTCGTGCCGGCGCCACTGGGCGATCTTGCCGTGGTTGCCGCTGAGCAGCACCGCGGGGACCTCGCGGTCCCGCCAGCTGGAGGGCTTGGTGTAGACGGGGTACTCCAGCAGGCCGTCCGAATGCGACTCCTCCACGAGGGACTCGGGGTTGCCCACGACGCCGGGCAGCAGGCGCCCGATGGCCTCCACCATCGCCAGCACCGCCACTTCGCCGCCGTTGAGGACGTAGTCGCCCAGGCTCATGGGCCGCACCGTGAAGTGCCCGGCCGCCCATTCCATCACGCGCTCATCAATGCCCTCGTAGCGTCCGCAGGCGAACACCAGCCGCTCTTCCCCGGCGAGTTCATGGGCGGTGGCCTGGGTGAACCGCTCCCCCGCCGGTGACGGCACAATCAGGACCGGCTTGGCCGCGTCGCCCGGACGGTCCGCCGCGACGGCGGCCAGGGCCTGTGCCCAGGGCTCGGGTTTCATGACCATTCCGGCGCCGCCGCCGTACGGCGTGTCATCGACGGTCCGGTGGCGGTCCGTGGTGAAGTCCCTGAGATCGTGGACGCTAAGCTCCAGCAGACCGTCCTGGCGCGCCTTGCCAATCAGCGACAGTTCCAGCGGCGCCAGGTACTCGGGGAAGATGCTGACGACGTCGACCCTCATTTAGGCCTTGTCCCCGGTGTCGGCACGGCCTTCGGCGCGGGCACGGTCCTCGGCGCCGGCGGCAGCTGCGGGCGCCGGCTTGTCCACGGACGGCTTGTCCACGGCCTGCTCATCAACGGCATTGGCCTCGTCCTCGACGTTGACCTCGAACAGTCCCGGCGGCGGCGTGACCAGGATGTAGCCCTCCCCGACGTTGACCTCGGGGACGATCTGCTCGACGAAGGGGATCAGGACTTCCTTGCCGTCCGTGGCAGTGACGACGAGAAGGTCCTGGACCGGGAGGGTGCGGAGACCGGAAACCTTGCCGACAACCTGGTCACCGACGCGGACTTCCAGGCCCTCCAGCTCGTGCTCGTACCAGCCCTCGTCGTCGTCATCGGCGTCGAGTTCCTCCGTTTCGATGAACAGCTTGGCTCCGCGGACGGTCTCCGCCTCGTTGCGGGTCTCGATCTCCTCGAAGGCCAGCAGCAGGATGTCCTTGTTCCAGCGGGCGCTGAGGATGGTGAGCGGGCCCGCCGAGGCAGGCTCCACCACGAACTGGGTTCCCGGGACGAAGCGGTCGCCAGGCGCATCGGTGAGCACCTGGACCGTCACTTCGCCGCGGATGCCGTGGGGCTTGCCGATTCGTGCCACCTGAAGCTGCATCTGTTCCTCTGTTCGGGGTCGGTGTGTGGGTAGGGCTGCGGGGGAAAACAGTCCGGCCCCTCCACCATTATCTGGTGAAGGGGCCGGACTCAAGACAAGTTTTGCTGGAAGCGTTACCGGCGGCGGTCGGTGTCGACGACGTCGACCCTGACCGGCTCGCCGTCCGCCAGTGCTGCCACCACAGTGCGCAGAGCGCGTGCGGTGCGGCCCTGGCGGCCGATCACCCGTCCGAGGTCGTCCTGATGAACGCGCACCTCGAGGGTGTCCCCGCGGCGGTTGTTCTTCGCACTGACCTTGACATCGTCAGGACTGTCAACGATCCCGCGGACGAGGTGTTCGAGCGCTTCTGCCAGCAATTTACTCAGCCTCGGTGGTCTCTGCTGCTGCGTCGGCGGGAGCCTCGGCTGCATCGTCCTTCTTGGCCTTCTTGGTGATGGCTTCCGGGATGATCACGGAACCCTTTTCCGGGGTAACGAAGGCAGCCTTGGGAGCCTTGGTCTTCAAGGTGCCCTCCTGGCCCGGGAGACCCTTGAACTTCTGCCAGTCACCGGTGATCTTGAGGATCGCGGCAACCTGCTCGGACGGCTGTGCGCCGACGCCGAGCCAGTACTGGGCACGGTCCGTGTCGACCTCGATGTACGAGGGCTCTTCGGTCGGGTGGTACTTGCCGATCTCTTCGATGGCACGGCCGTCACGCTTGGAGCGTGCGTCCATGACGACGATGCGGTAGTACGGTGCGCGCATCTTGCCAAAGCGCTTAAGGCGAATCTTTACGGCCACTTTTGTGGTCACTCCTGTTTCTGAAACGGGGTCGAGCCCGGCGTTCTGCACCCGTGGGGCGGGCCGTACTAGGGGGTTCTAAAAGGACAAGATCCGGACGCGGAGAGAGGGGCCACGCAGATCGAGTACCTGTTTATTGTGCCAGATCAGCGGCCGGAATTCGACTTGACACCCGCAACCGGCCGATTTGGGGGCTGAAGCGGGTCAGGAAGTCCAGACGTAGAGGCCGGATTTGCTGGCGGGGTCGACCTCGGCGGCCAGTTCGGCGAGCTGCCGGACGTAGCGGGCGGCCTGCTCCGCGCCGAAGGGCATGTCTTCCTCCGCCGCCCAGCTTTCGGCGACATCGTCCAGGACGTTGCCCTCGCCCTCGGTCTCGTAGCTGAGCAGCTCGGCCAGGGCACGGACCATCGCCGGCGGCACGCCGAGCAGGGAGTCGCTGGCGACATCGACCATGGCGAGCTCGTAGTCGGCGCCGGAGGCGTGGACGGCAGTGCCGGCCAAATCGCCCAGGCGCTCGACCTCGAAGTCGGTGATGTCCGCCATCCGGACGGCCCCGGAGGCTGCCGCGGCCCCGCCGTCGAGGGCGGCAGCACGCTTGAGGGCTTCATCGTGGGTGGAAACAAAGACTTCGGTGAATCCCATGGAGCTCGTCCTTAGCTGTCCGGCGGCGCTGGGCCGCTGATTTTTGGCGTCACTTCAGCCTAGCCGCTCCGGCCCGGCGGGGACTCAGGCGGGACATACCCTCCCCTCATCGTGACCACTGGACATGAAACCACCATGGCCATTCCTGGGCGCGACCGGTGGACATGCCCCCCGGTGCTGTCAGCGAAAAATGGACATGCCCCACGGTGCTGCCAGCGAAATATGGACATGCCCCACGGTGCTGTCAGCGGCATGTGGACACGCGCTCCGCTGACCTGCACCAGTGGACATATGGACACTATGTCCAGTCGCTGCCGCCTGCGCGGGGCATGTCCGGGGGGCCGGGTAGCCGCGGTAGGGTGACCGGCCCGGCAGCATTCAGCGGACGGCGACGCGGATGCGGTTGCGCCACGGGTCCTCGAAACGCAGTTCGGCGCCGGTGTGGTGGGACTGGACCCCGGCGGTCCTGAGGCGGTCGGCGAGGGCTCCGACGTCGTCTCCTGCCGGGACTTCGATCAGCACCTCGCCGAGGCCCAGGGTGTCGCGGCGGGGGCCGGCGCCGCGGCTGTTCCAGACGTTCATGGCCATGTGGTGGTGGTAGCCGCCGGCCGAGACGAACAGCGCCTGCCCGTGCCACCCCGCCGTCTTTTCGAACCCGAGCGTTCCGACGTAGAAGTCCTGCGCGGACTGGACGTCGCCGACCTGCAGGTGGACATGCCCGACGCCGGCCTCGGCCCCGCGCTGCCCGGTCACGGATTCCTCGGTGAGGTACCGCTCGAGGTAGCGCTGCGGCGGCAGGGCCAGGCTGTCCATCACCACGGTCTTGCCGTCCCAGGACCAGGCGTCGCGGGGACGGTCCCAGTAAAGCTCGATGCCGTTGCCCTCCGGATCGGTGAAGTAGAAGGCCTCGCTGACGAGGTGGTCCGCGCTGCCGGTAAAGGACTGCGGCTCGAACTGTGCCGCACTGGCGACGGTGGCAGCCAGGGAGGGCTGGTCCTCGAACAGCAGGGCCGTGTGGAAGAGTCCGGCCTCGCCGCGGGACGGGACGCTCAGCCCGGGCGCCGGGGCGAGGTGGACCAGCGGCTTCTGCCGGCGGCCGAGATAGAGACCGCCGTCCTGCTCGGCCACGATGTCCATGCCCAGGGCGCGCTGGTAGTAGTCCGTCATGAGCTTCATGTCGCCGACCTTGAGCATCACGGTGCCCATGGTGAGTTCGGCGGGAAGAAGATCCTGGGTGCTGGTGTCTGCAGTCATGTGATCGCTCCGGTGCTTTGCTGGCCACCGACCGTCGATGACCCTCATAGGGTTAAATTACTTGAAGCTTCAATTTATTCCTAATGGGGCGGCCTGGTTCCTGCGGACCAGTTCTCCGCGCAGGACGATGTGCCGGAGGTCCTGCAGGGTGGCCAGGTCGTTGCGCGGGTCCCCGGCGCAGACCAGGACGTCGGCGCTGGCGCCGTCGGTGATCCCGTCCGCCCCGAGCCAGTTCCGGGCGGCCCAGGCGCCGGCGTCGAGGGCCGCTGAGGCGGGCAGTCCGGCGGCGTGCAGCGCCCGGACCTCGTCGACGATGCGCCCGTGTTTGACCACGCTGCCGGCGTCCGTCCCGGCGTAGATCGTGACGCCGGCTTCGAAGGCCGCCAGCACACGTTCCGCCCGGCGCTCCCACAGGGCGCGCATGTGGGCTGCATACCGGGGGAACTTAGCCGCAGCCTGCGCGGCGATGTCCGGGAACGTGGCGATGTTGATGAGTGTGGGGACGATCGGCACGCCCTGTTCGACGAAACGCGGCAGGTGCCTGGGGAGCAGGCCCGTGGCGTGCTCAATGCAGTCGATCCCGGCGTCGAGCATGTCATCGAGGGTGTCCTCCGCGAAGCAGTGTGCCGTGACGCGGGCGCCTTCGTCGTGGGCGGCGGTGACGGCGTCTTTCAGCGTCCCGGCCGGGAAGCTGGCGGCGAGGTCGCCGGCGTCGCGGTCGATCCAGTCCCCGACGAGCTTGACCCAGCCGTCGCCGGCGCGGGCCTGTTTGCGCACGGCCTCGACCAGGCCCTCGGGTTCCACCTCGACAGCGAAGCCCCGGAGGTACCGCCGGGTCCTCGCGATGTGCCGGCCCGCGCGGATGATGCGGGGCATGTCGGCGCGCTGCTGGAGCCAGCGGGTGTCGTGGACGGCGCCGGCGTCGCGGACGAGCAGGGTTCCGGCGTCGCGGTCGGTCCGGGCCTGTTCTTCCGCCAGCCCGTCCGGGACGTCCCCGCCGGGGCCGAGGCCGATGTGGCAGTGCGCGTCGACCAGCCCGGGGATGACCCAGCCGTCCAGCACGAGGTCGGGCGCGGCGGCCGGACGGTCGAAGGTCAGCAGGCCGTCCACCGACCAGAGCCCGCGGCGTTCCTGGTCCGCCGTGGTGAGGATGGGGCCGCTGAACTCGATGATGCTGGTCATGGCTTCAAGCCTAAACCTCGGCCTGGCCGGGCGCCGTCATACGCGGCGGCCGTCCGGACGGCCTGTGGTAGCTTCGTCTACGACCACACGGGAGCCCTTGCAGGGGCTGAGATCGGGCTGACGCAGCCTGCGACCGTTGAACCTGTCCGGGTAATGCCGGCGAAGGAAGTGAGTATTCCGTGAAGACGCAATTGACACAGCACAGCCCTGTCCAAAATGACGCAGCCCCGGACCTGCCCGTCCAGGATCATTCTCCGGCCTCCACGCAGTCGTTGAAGTCCCACTCCCTGGCGTTCGCCACCGACGCCGAGCACGGCATCCGCGTCCCGGTGACCGAAATCGTGCTGGCCGACTCCCCGGGCGGCGCCGCCAACGCCCCGTTCCGCGTGTACCGCACCGCCGGCCCCGGGAGTGAACCGGTCCGGGGCCTGGCGCCGTTGCGTGCCCCCTGGATTGCCGCCAGGGAGGACACCGGACCTTACGAGGGCCGGGCCCGGGAGCTGCTCGATGACGGCAGGTCGGCAGTGCGCCGCGGCGCGGCGACGGCCGAATGGAGGGGCGCCCGACCGGCGCCGCGCCGTGCCGTCGACGGCAGGACGGTCACGCAGATGCGGTACGCGCGGGACGGGCTGATCACCCAGGAGATGCGGTTCGTCGCGTTGCGGGAGAACTGCGACGTCGAACTGGTCCGGTCCGAAGTGGCCGCAGGTCGCGCCATCATCCCCAGCAACGTCAACCACCCCGAATCCGAGCCGATGATCATCGGCAAGGCGTTCCTGGTGAAAATCAACGCAAACATCGGCAACTCGGCCGTGACCAGCTCCATCGCGGAGGAAGTCGACAAGCTTCAATGGGCCACCCGGTGGGGCGCGGATACCGTCATGGACCTCTCCACCGGGGACGACATCCACACCACCCGCGAATGGATCATCCGCAACTCCCCCGTACCTATCGGCACCGTCCCGATCTACCAGGCGCTGGAAAAGGTCAACGGCGAGGCCAACGCCCTGACGTGGGAGATTTTCCGGGACACCGTGATCGAGCAGTGCGAGCAGGGCGTGGACTACATGACCATCCACGCCGGGGTGCTGCTGCGCTACGTGCCGCTGACGGCCAACCGGGTCACCGGCATCGTGTCCCGCGGCGGAGCGATCATGGCCGGCTGGTGCCTGGCCCACCACCAGGAGAACTTCCTTTATACCCATTTCGATGAGCTCTGCGGGATCTTCGCCCGCTACGACGTCGCGTTCTCGCTGGGTGACGGTCTGCGGCCCGGCGCGACGGCAGATGCCAACGATGCGGCGCAGTTCGCCGAACTGGACACCCTGGCCGAGCTCACGCAGCGGGCCTGGGCTTTCGATGTACAGGTCATGGTGGAAGGGCCCGGGCATGTGCCGTTCCACCTGGTCCGGGAGAACGTCGAACGTCAGCAGGAACTCTGCAAGGGGGCCCCGTTCTATACCCTGGGGCCGCTGGTCACCGATATCGCACCCGGCTATGACCACATCACCTCGGCGATCGGCGCCACCGAGATTGCCCGCTATGGAACAGCCATGCTCTGCTACGTCACGCCCAAGGAACACCTGGGACTGCCCAACAAGGACGATGTAAAGACCGGCGTGATCACCTACAAGATCGCCGCCCACGCCGCGGATCTCGCCAAGGGCCGCGCCGGTGCGCATGAACGCGACGACGCCCTGTCCAAGGCACGGTTCGAGTTCCGCTGGCGGGACCAGTTCGCGCTGTCCCTGGACCCGGTGACGGCCGAGGCGTTCCACGATGAGACGCTCCCCGCGGAGCCGGCCAAGACGGCACATTTCTGCTCGATGTGCGGACCCAAGTTCTGCTCCATGCGGATCAGCCAGGACATCCGGGACGAATACGGCTCAGCAGATCCGCAGGCTGCGTCGGCGGCCGGAATGCGGGAAAAGAGCAGGGAGTTCATCGCCTCGGGCGGCAAGGTCTACCTGCCGGCGCCTGCCGTCGGCGTGCCCGCAGCCGGCTAGGATGCCTCGGCGTGCTGCTGCCGGCCGACGTCGGCGATGAACGCCCGGATGATCCGGTTTCCCTCGGCCGAGTCCTGGGGCCGGTGCCCTCCCGGCGCGGTGCGGTGCACGGCGCCGGTCTCACGCAGGTACCCCGCGATCTCTTCATAGAGCGGTTCCCAGCCGCCGGTCAGGACCAGGGTGGGGACGCCGGGGACAATCTGCAGCGGGGCTTCCCAGGGCGGGACCTGCAGGCGCAGACGGCGAGCCTCCCGCTGGTCTTCCGGGCTGGGGGCGCCCAGGGTCGCCTGGGCCGGGGTGTGGGCCGCGAACACGCGGCGGACGAATTCGCGGTGGAAATCCTCATCGCTCAGGTGGTGGCGGACCTCGAAGAGCGGCTGCATCAGGGCGCGGTGCGCCGCCGTCGCCGGCAGCTCCGCGGTGAGCGAGAGGCAGGCCGGCTCCACCAGGGTCAGCGACTGCACCAGGTCCGGGCGTTCGACGCCGGCCATCATCGCGGCGATGGCACCCTGCGAGTGGGCAACGACGTGGCCGCCGGCCTTGCCGCGGCCGTCGTCGGCCAGCGCACGAAGGACGATGGCGGCGTCGGCGGCGAAGTCCGTTTCCAGCGGCTCGGCGACGGGGTCATACCCGTGGCGGCGCAGGAACAGCGCGTCGTAGTCCAGCGCCATTCCGTGCTGTTTCGGCCACGCGGCAGCACCGAAGCTGCCCGCCCCGTGGACGAAGACTACGCGTGGCTTGTACATGGTCTAACCCTATGACACCGGCCCGGCAATGGGCCGGCGGCATCTCGGCCGTCAGGGCCTATTTGCCGCCGCCGAGGAACTTGTCGAAGCCCTTGGGCAGGTTCAGCTGGGAGGGATCGAAGTCCCCGCCCTGCTGGCCGAACGCGGCACCGGTCGGGAGGGCCTTGGCGCCCTCGGCCCGACGGGCCTGGGCCTCCTTGAGCTCCTGCGCGGCCTTGGCCGGGTTGCCGGAGCGGGCCTTCTTCTTGGGTGCGCTCTTGGCACCCTTGCGGGCCCCGCCGCCGCCCATGCCGGGCATCCCCGGCATTCCGGGCATGCCGCCGCCGGCAGCCATCTTCTTCATCATCTTCTGGGCCTGGGCGAAGCGTTCCAGCAGGCCGTTGACCTCGGAGACGTGAACACCGGAGCCGCGGGCAATCCGGGCCCGGCGGGAACCGTTGATGATCTTCGGGGCCACGCGCTCATGCGGGGTCATGGACCGGACGATCGCCTCGACGCGGTCGATCTCACGCTCGTCGAACTGCTCGAGCTGCTGCCGGATGTTCTGTGCTCCGGGCATCATCATGAGCATCTTCTTCATGGATCCCATGTTGCGGATCTGCTGCATCTGGGCGAGGAAGTCGTCGAGCGTGAAGTCTTCCTGGTCGGCGAACTTCTGCGCCATCCGGGCGGCTTCGTCTTTGTCCCAGGACTTCTCCGCCTGCTCGATCAGGGTGAGCACGTCACCGAGGTCGAGGATGCGTGAGGCCATCCGGTCGGGGTGGAAGAGCTCGAAGTCGTCCAGGCCTTCGCCGGTGGACGCGAACATCACGGGCTTGCCGGTGACCGAGGCGACGGACAGCGCGGCACCGCCGCGCATGTCGCCGTCGAGCTTGGAGAGCGCGATGCCGGTGAAGTTGACGCCCTCGTCGAAGGCCATGGCCGTGGTGACGGCGTCCTGGCCGATCATGGCGTCGACCACGAACAGCACTTCGTTCGGAACGATGGCGCGGCGGATCTGGCGCGCCTGTTCCATCATGTCGGCGTCCACGCCGGTCCGGCCGGCGGTGTCAACGATCACGACGTCGTGCAGCGTGCGGCGGGCTTCCTCGACGCCGGCGCGGGCGACCGAGACCGGGTCGCCGGCCGGGTGGTCCAGTTCGGTGGAGGTGGCACCCGGGTGCGGGGCGAAGACGGGAACGCCGGCGCGCTTGCCGACGACCTGGAGCTGGGTCACGGCATTGGGGCGCTGCAGGTCGCAGGCCACGAGCAGGGGGCTGTGGCCCTGCGCCTTGAGGTGCTTGGCCAGCTTGCCGGCCAGGGTGGTCTTGCCGGCGCCCTGGAGCCCGGCGAGCATGATGATGGTGGGCCCGGTCTTCGCGAGGCGGATCCGGCGCGTCTCGCCGCCGAGGATCTCGACGAGCTCCTCGTTGACGATCTTCACGATCTGCTGGCCGGGGTTCAGGGCGGCCGAGACCTCGGCGCCGAGGGCACGTTCGCGCACGCGGCCGGTGAATTCGCGGACCACGGGCACGGCAACGTCGGCATCCAGGAGGGCACGCCGGATTTCGCGGACCGTGGCGTCAACGTCCGCCTCGGTCAGGCGACCCTTGCCACGGAGATTCTTGAAGGTTGCTGTCAACCGGTCAGAGAGTGAATTGAACACGCGCCGTGCACTTCTTTCAGTGGATCTTCAGATGGCGGCCGGGCCGGCACGCCAGCGTCGCGACTGATGTTCGCCGGAACGAACTGCCTCGACAACGGGACTCGACTATCTAGGGTACCAAGACACGCCTTCAAGATGGCATGCTGACGTAGGTGACCAGCCAAACAACCGTAAAAACCCTGCTCATCCTCGGCGCCTCGGGCGACCTCACCGGCAGGCTGCTGCTGCCGGGCCTGGCCCGGCTCGTGTCCCGGGGGCGCGCCGACGGCCTGACCCTGGTGGGCGCCGGCTCCGACGCCTGGACCCCCGGGCAGTGGCTGGAGCGCATCGAGGAGTCGTTCGCCGACGCCAACTCCCAGGCCGAGGCCTACGGCCGGCGGGAGCTGAAACGGATCCGCGACACCACCGCGTACCACCAGCTCGACGTCACGGCCGACGGGCAGCTGGCCGGACTGCTGGCCGGGCTGGAGGGGCCCGTGGCCATCTACTTCGCGCTGCCGCCGCGCGTCAGCCAGCTGGCCTGCGAGGCGCTGGCCCCCGGACAGGTGCCGGCCGGGACCCGGCTGGTCATGGAGAAACCGTTCGGTTCCAGCGAGGAGTCCGCCCGGCACCTGAATGAAACCCTGTCGGCCCTGGTCCCGGAGGACCACATCCACCGGGTGGACCATTTCCTGGGCAAGGCGACGGTGCTGAACATCCTGGGGCTGCGCTTCGCCAACACCTTCCTGGAACCGGTGTGGAACCGCGAGCACATCGAAAAGGTCGAGATTGTCTTTGACGAGGACCTCGCGCTGGAGGGGCGCGCCCGTTACTACGACGGCGCCGGGGCGCTGCGCGACATGATCCAGAGCCACCTGCTGCAGATCATGGCCCTGATGGCGCTCGAACCGCCGGCCTCGGTGGACGAGCGGGACCTCCGCGACGCCGTGGCCACGGTGCTGCGGGCCAGCAGCATCAAGGCGCCCTACGCCAGGAGCACACGGCGCGCCAGGTACACGGCGGGATCGGTCGACGGCCGGAAGGTTCCGGACTACGCCAGCGAAGACGGCGTCGACCCGGCCCGGGGCACCGAAACGCTCGCCGAGGTGGAAGTGCGGATCGACAACTGGCGCTGGCAGGGCGTCCCCTTCATCCTGCGCTCCGGAAAGGCCCTGGGCGTCAAGCGCAAGGAGGCCGTGGTGACCTTCCGCCCGGTACCGCACCTGCCCCGGGGTTTCACCGGGGTGGACTCCCCCAACCAGCTGCGGATCGGCTTCGGCCCGGACACGCTGCAGTTCGACGTCGATGTGAACGGCCCCGGCGATGTCCTCAGCCTGGACCGCGCCACCCTCGAGGCCGAGCTCAGCGCGTCCGAACTGCTGCCGTACGGGGAGGTCCTGGAGGGTGTCCTGACCGGCGATCCCCTGCTCTCCGTCCGCGCCGACACCGCGGAAGACTGCTGGCGGATCCTGGAGCCCGTCCTCAAGGCCTGGGCCCGGGACAGCGCACCGCTGGAGGAGTACGCCGCCGGGAGCGCCGGGCCGGAGGGCTGGCGGGCCTGACCGGCGTCGCCGTCGTTAGTGCGGTCAGACGCACAAAAGCGGGCCGGGTACCTTTTCAGGTTCCCGGCCCGCCTTGTTGACTGAGGCTGGCTAAATAGCCGCCGAGCCGCGTTCTCCGGTGCGGACCCGCACCGCTTCGAACACATCCATCGTCCAGACCTTGCCGTCACCGGCCCGGCCGGTGTTCGAGCTGGCGATGATGACATCGAGGATGTCGTCCGCCTGTTCGTCGGTGGCCAGGACCTCTACCCGGATTTTGGGCAGCAGGTCCACGTTGTACTCGGCACCGCGGTACACCTCGGTGTAGCCCCGCTGCCGGCCGTAGCCGCTGGCCGCGCTGACGGTGAGGCCCTGCACCCCATAGGCCTCAAGGCCCTCGCGGATGGTGTCGAGCTTTTCGGGCCGGACGATTGCTGTGATCAGTTTCATGCCTCCACACTTTCCTTACCTGCTGCTGCGGTCTTCTTGCCGTTGGACGTGGCGTCCACCGGCTCGGCGGCCGGGGCCGCCCCGGCGTCGCCCTGGGCCTTGCCGGTGATGAGTTCGTGCAGCGGGGTGAAGCTTCCACCGTGGCCGCCGACGCCGAATTCGTAGGCGGTTTCGGCGTGCAGGCTGAGGTCCACGCCCACGACTTCCTGCTCCTGGGAAACCCGGAAGCCCATGGTCTTGTGGATGGCGAAGGCGATGAGTGCCGTCATCACTGCGGAGTAGGCGATGGCAATACCGGCCGCCGCGAGCTGGGCCCACAGCTGGGTGAGGCCGCCGCCGTAGAACAGGCCGCCGCCAACACCGTCGGCCGGGAGGGCGATGAAGCCCAGTGCCACGGTGCCGATGATGCCCGAGACGAGGTGGACACCGACGACGTCGAGCGAGTCGTCAAAGCCCCAGCGGAACTTGAGGCCGACGGCCAGGGCGGAAGCCGCACCGGCGATCAGGCCGAGGCCCAGGGCGCCGATCGGGCTGACGTTGGCGCAGGCCGGGGTGATGGCGACGAGGCCGGCAACGACACCGGAGGCGGCACCGAGCGAGGTCGGGTGACCGTCGCGGACACGCTCCGTGATGAGCCAGCCGAGCATTGCCGCGGCCGGGGCTGCCAGGGTGTTGACCCAGATCAGGCCGCCCTGTTCTGCCGTTGTTGCTGCGCCGCCGTTGAAACCGAACCAGCCGAACCACAGGATCGCGGCACCGAGCATAACGAACGGGATGTTGTGCGGGCGGTGGTTGGGGTCCTTGCCGAAGCCCTTGCGGTTGCCGATGATCAGGACGAGGATCAGCGCGGCAACACCGGCGTTGATGTGGACAACCGTGCCGCCGGCGAAGTCGATCGCCGGGCCGAGGGCCTGGCCGATGGCGCCTTCCGGGCCGAACAGCCCGCCGCCCCAGACCATGTAGGCCAGCGGGCAGTACACCAGGGTGACCCAGACCGGGACGAAGACCGTCCAGGCGCCGAACTTGGCGCGGTCAGCGATCGCCCCGCTGATCAGGGCAACGGTAATGATGGCGAACGTGGCGGCGTAGCCGACCTTGATGAGTCCGTCAGGAGTGTCGATGCCCTCCAGCCCGAAGGTGGCGAACGGG
Source organism: Pseudarthrobacter oxydans (assembly GCF_030812335.1). Classification (GTDB taxonomy): domain Bacteria; phylum Actinomycetota; class Actinomycetes; order Actinomycetales; family Micrococcaceae; genus Arthrobacter; species Arthrobacter oxydans_B. The sequence goes on along the minus strand of NZ_JAUSSN010000006.1, from coordinate 102,768 downwards.
TTTCCAACCATCTGCATGAAGCCTTCGCCGGAGCTCATCGAAGCGCCCCAGAGCACCCAGACCACACCGACCATGCCGATGGAGATGAAACTCATCATCATCATGTTCAGTGCGGCCTTGGCGCGCGTCATGCCGCCGTAGAAAAATGCGAGTCCTGGTGTCATGAACAGCACGAGTGCTGCTGCCACCATCAGCCATACGTGACCTGCGGTAAGTTCCATGGTGCACGTCCTCCCTTGCTTAGATGCGATCTAAAAGATGTTGCGGAGTTCTCCGCGTGCCTCAACGCGGTTTGCGTTCTAAGAAGAGTTTGTCGTCGCCGTGTTTCGCCGGCGGAGGATTTAGATTGCCGGGTTGTTACAAGAACCTCCCGGAAGTAAATGGTGCAAATCCTTCTTGTTACGGTTATGTTTCACGCGTTCCAATATCCCCTCCCGCATCGCCCGCATCACCAGGAAGCCGCCGCCATGAGTAAGACCCCCCGCCCCGCGGGATCCCCGCCGCAGGGCGGTACCCGGACCCACGGCAAGCCGGTGCTGCCCCGGGACATCAAGGTGATGTTGGTGGCTGCCTTCCTCATCGCCCTCGGCTTCGGTCTCGTGGCACCGGTCCTCCCCCAATTCGCCACCACTTTCGACGTCGGCGCGACGGCGGCCGCCGTGATCGTGAGCATCTTCGCGTTCATGCGGCTCGTGTTCGCCCCCGCGGGAGGCGCGCTGATTGTGCGGCTCGGGGAACGGCCGGTCTACGTGGCCGGGCTGTTGATTGTTGCGGCGTCGACGGCGGCGTGTGCCTTCGCCCAGGACTACTGGCAACTGCTGATCTTCCGCGGTCTCGGCGGGGCCGGCTCGGTGATGTTCACGGTGGCGTCGATGGCCCTGGTGGTCCGGCTGGCCCCCCCGGAGAGCCGCGGACGGGTCTCCGGCGCCTACGCCTCGGCGTTCCTCATCGGCAATGTGTGCGGGCCGGTCGTGGGCGGGCTGCTGGCCGGCTTCGGCCTGCGGGTGCCGTTCCTCGTCTACGCGGCCGCCCTCGTCCTGGCGGCACTTGTGGTGCAGACCCAGCTGAGCCACGTGCCGGCGGCCTCCCGCCCGGACGGGAGCACGGCGCCGGCGATGGAGCTGCGCGAGGCACTGCGGGACAGCGCGTACCGGGCAGGGCTGTTCTCCAGCTTCGCCAACGGCTGGGCGACCTTCGGAGTGCGGATGGCCACGGTACCGCTCTTCGCCGTCGCCGCCCTGAACGCGGGACCGGAATCGGCGGGCTGGGCGCTGGCCATGTTCGCCGCGGCCAACGCTGTGGCGCTGACATTCTCCGGCAAACTCGCGGACAGCCTGGGCCGGAAACCCATGATGGTCTCCGGACTGCTGGTCACCGGAACGGCAACGGCAGCCATCGGCTTCACGCACGAGTTGCTCTGGTTCCTTGTGGCGACCGCTGTCGCCGGCATCGGTTCAGGCCTGCTCGGTCCCGCGCAGCAGGCAGCCATGGCCGATGTGATCGGCAACGAGCGCTCCGGCGGCCGGGTCCTGGCCATCTTCCAGATGACCGCGGACAGCGGGGCGATCATCGGACCGGTCCTTGCCGGGCTCCTCGCGGACCGGCTGGGCTACGGCTGGGCCTTCGGCGTCACCGGCGGCGTCCTGGTGGCGGCTGCCGCGGGCTGGCTGCTGGCCCGGGAGACCTTCCCCCGGCCGGCGGCCCGCCGCGGCGCCTGACCCGCCCGGGGATGCCCGTCCGCCGGCCCCGCGTCGAACGGCACCGGCGGACTTCGTTAGGCTGTTGGGAGATCCCACCCAGAAGCTGGAGAAGTCTTTAACATGCCACCCACTGAACGTTCACCCGAACACACCGCCGACAACAGACCGGAGGACGCGGCCGGTGCAAGGCGCAGGAACCTCCGTCCCGCCGTCGTGATTTCGGTGCTCGCGGTCATTGCCGTACTCGCGTCGCTGGTGTTTTTCCTCGGGCCGGGCGCTGCAGAAGACTCGGCGGCCCCCGCCGCGGGCCCGGCGACCACCTCGGCCGTGCCGGAGGCGGCATTGCCTCCAGCCCCGGCCGTCACGTACTACAAGCAGCCGGGCCCGCCGGCCGGTTCACCCCTGGAAGCGGTGGAACCGCTCGACGTGAAGGTTTCGCAGGATCCGGTGGGCACCTCGCTGACCAAGGGCCTGGTCGGAATCTCGCTCGAAGCCACCGACCTCGCCGATCCTGCCCTGAGCAGCAGCAACGCGTCGACAGTGAAACTGCTGCAGGAGGCCGACCAGCCGGTGCTCCGGTTCGGCGGCAACGCGGTGGACCGCCGCTTCTTCTGGACCTCAAGCAACGAGGCGGTCCCGTCCAGCTACCGCGGAGACGCAGCACACCCGGTCAGGGCTGTGGGCCCGGCGGATCTCGCCCGGCTGAACACCCTGCTGGAGGCTGCGGACGCGACCGTCAGCCTCACCGTGGACCTGGGCCACTACGACCCGAACCGCGCCGCGGATATGGCCAAGCACGCAACCGAGATTTTCGGGCCCAGGCTGCTGAGCATCACCGTCGGCAACGAACCGAACGGATTCGGATCCAATGGTGTCCGCCCGGGTGGCTACAACATTGAGAAGTACGTCACGGAGCTCAAGGCGTACGCGGCCGCGATCAACGCCGTGGCCCCGAACGTGCCCATCTCGGGCCCGGGCGCCTACGACCAGAAATGGTGGCAGCCGTTCATCGACGCCGACATCCCGCAAAAGAAGATCCTGACCTTCCACAACTACCCGCTCTACAGCTGCGACGGAACGGTGGACCCCAAGGCCTCTCCGACCCTGGCGAACCTGATGAGCCGGCTGATGCATGACCGGGCCGCGGATTACCAGCAGGCGGCGCTGAAGGTCGGCAAGGACGCGGGCCTGGAAACCTGGCTTCCGGAGACGGGGATCGCGGCCTGCCCGGGGTCGAATGAGACATCCCGCACTCATGCCTCGGCTCTCTGGACCACGGACTACGCGCTGAACGCCGCGCAGCTGGGTATTACCCGGATCGGCTTCCACAGCTCGATGCTGACCTGCAAGGGTGGTCCCCCCATGTCCGCCGTCTGCACCGGCGGCCCCTACCTCAAACCGAACGGCGAGGTCTCCGGCCGTGCCAACTTCTTCGGCATCTCCATGGTCGCCGAGCTGGAGGCCGGCAAGTTCCTGAAGCTCGACTCGAAGGGCGGTGGCTTGATGTTCAGCTACGCCCTGCAGAACGCCGACGGCAGCACAACCGTTGTCCTGGTCAACGAGAACGACCCCGAGAAGGCGGCCCAGACCGATGTCACGGTCCAGCTGCCCGCGCGGGCACTGACCGGAACCATGACCCAAATGACCGGGCCCAGCTACGGGGCCGAGGACAGCACGGTGATCGACGGCGCCAAGTCCGAACCGATTCCGCTCCCGGACCGTGCCACGGTTGAGGGTTTCGCCTACGGTTCACAGACGCAGACGTTCAAGCTGACGGCCGGCACCGTGACCGTGCTGAACTTCAAGCACTAGGCAGGACACAAACAGCTGGCTCCCAGCTGGTGGCGTTCCGGTGGATCCGGGCGGCACCGGCTGGGAGCCAGTTGGGTTTAAGCGTTGCTGCGGTGGGGCTAGTTCAGGATGGCGTCGACGAAGCTCTCGGCGTCGAACGGGGCGAGGTCGTCCGCCCCTTCGCCGAGGCCGATCAGCTTGACCGGGACGCCAAGCGACTTCTGGATGGCCACCACGATGCCGCCCTTGGCCGTGCCGTCCAGCTTGGTCAGGACGATGCCGGTGATGTTCACGACCTCGGCGAAGACCCGGGCCTGGTTCAGTCCGTTCTGTCCCGTCGTGGCGTCGAGGACCAGAAGCACCTCGTCAACCTCGGCGAGCTTCTCGATGACACGCTTGACCTTGCTGAGCTCGTCCATCAGGCCCACCTTGTTCTGCAGGCGCCCGGCGGTGTCGATCATCACGACGTCGACTTCCTGGTCGATGCCGGCCTTGACCGCCTCATAGGCGACCGACGCCGGGTCCGCACCGTCGATGTCGGACTTCACCGTGGCGACGCCGACGCGCTGTCCCCAGGTGGCCAGCTGTTCGGCGGCAGCGGCGCGGAAGGTGTCCGCCGCGCCCAGCAGCACGTCCTTGTCCTCGGCGACGAGCACACGGGCGAGCTTGCCCACCGTGGTGGTCTTGCCGACGCCGTTGACGCCCACCACCAGTACGACGGCGGGTTTGTCGGCGTGCCGATCGACCCGCAGGCTGCGGTCCATCGTCGGGTCGACCATCTTGATGAGTTCCTCCCGGAGCAGGGCTTTGACCTGCTCCGGGGAACGGGTGCCGAGCACCTTGACGCGTTCGCGGAGCGCGTCCACGAGCTGCAGGGTCGGCTCGGTGCCGAGGTCGGCGAGCAGGAGGGTTTCCTCCACCTCGTCCCAGACATTTTCATCGATCTTGTCCGCGGACAGCAGTGCCAGCAGGCCCTTGCCGAGGATGTTGTTGGACTTGACGAGGCGCTCGCGCAGGCGGATCAGGCGGCCGGCGACCGGCAGCGGCGTTTCGACCGGGACCAATTCCAGGCCGGCGACGTCGTCCGGGACTTCGACTGTTTCCGGCGCCTCGAGGCCGACAGAGTCCGGCGCCTTGCGTTCGCGCGTTGGCGCCGGGCGGTCCTCGAGGAGTGTTCCGCCGCCGGCACCGGGCGCCACTGGATCGTTCTCGTCACGCTTTCCGGGGTAGTTGGTGATGTTCTTCCGGGTCTTCATTAGGACCGGAATGAGTGCACCGAGGACCACCAGGGCGGCGAGAATGGGCAGAAGAATGGGGAGGATGTCGTTCACTCCCCTAGCTTCTCACAAACCCCAAATGCGACGCGGGGCGCGATCAGCCCGAGGGTCCGGCTCCGACGTTCCCGGCCGCGACGGTCCAGGGTGCTAGGATCGGGGCGCTGTTCAGCTCCATGGTCGACTCGATTGCCTGGGACCCGATCCCGGACCCGCCACTCGACCGAAGGCCGTCACTTCATGCCGCACACAGCTCTTCCCGTGACACTCGCCCATTCGACGGTCCGCTCCGGAGCCGGCGGATGACCACCGAACTGACCGAAGCCGAAGCAGAAGCACTCCTGGCCCGCAAAACCTACGTGGCCAAGGCCAACAGGCGCTTCGGCAGGCGGCTCTCCATCGCGGGCGTCGTCCTGGTGGCGCTGTGCCTGGTCGTGCTGTTCGGAGGGGGACTGGTTCTGACCCTGGTCGGCCAGGCCGTGGCAGCCGGAACCGCAAATGACCAGCTCGACGGCCTGGCCGGCATCGCCAAGGGAAGCCTGGCGGCCTTGCCGGCGCTCATCCTGCTTTTTGCGGTGTGCTGCCTGGTCACGGGGGAACAGCTTCGCCGCGGTTCGATGGCGCCGTCGTCGAAACCTCGGACGGGCCCGCTGCCCACGGCGTCGGTGGTGTCGGAATTCCGGGTGCTCGGCGTGGGCTGGCACCTGCTTTGGTCGACGACCGGCCTCGTGGTGGCTGCCCTGCTCAGTGGCATCCCGGTGGTCTCGTGGTTCACCGGTGCGTGGCCGGAGACGGTCTCCGACGACCACAGCTTCAGCGGGCTCTGGATGATTTATGGGTCCTTTGCCCTGGGAATCACGCTCGCTTCGTTCACGTCGCTCATCAAGAAGCTCGGCTACGTGCGGCAGTACCGTGTTCGGGGCGCAGCGATCAGCGACGGCGGCCCGGGCAAGTCCTTCTGGCGCTGGGTGGACTATCGCTGGCGTTTCGACCTCTGGCTGACCGGCGCCGGCGGAGTGCTGCTGGGGCTTTCTCCGATGAACCTCTCCATGGCCGTGGGGCCGTATGGCTCGGCGGACGCGCTGTCAGCCGAGCTGCCGGGCTTCTTCCGGCTGGCAGGTCCCGGAGTGCTGCTCGTGAGCCTCGGCATTGCCGCCGCCCTCAACTTCTGGCGCGCGGGCGAACCCCTCGGCAGCGGCGAGTCCTTCACGTGACGATGCAGCGGAACCCACGTGCCACCGCTGATGACCGTGCCACTCATTGGTTCCGCATCGGCAAGCCCGTTCCGGTCGCAAAGGCATTTCGCGCGCTCGTGGGCGCGGCACTGATCATGCCGGCGTCGCTGGGCTTGTCCGGATGCTCCCAGGACGATGGCGCCGGTGACGTCAAGGACGCGGTCTCGGCGCTGCACGCGTCGCTGCTCACCATCGACGGAGTCGAAGAGGCCGAGATCAGTGGAAGCGCCGATGGCGCTCCGGACCGGCGGCGGATCAACATCACCCTCTATCTGGACCACCTGTCGCCGCAGTCGGTGACCCCCGCGGTCGAGCAGGCGCTGGCACAGACCTGGGAATTCGACGCCTACATCCCGGTGGGTTACTCCGTCCAGGTCTGGCCGGCTCCCGTGCCGGCGCCCCCGCGCGACGCCGACACGATGGTCGACCTGACCACGACCCAGGCGGAGCTGGGGCTCGGCGGCTATGTGTACAACCGTCAGCTGTTCATCACCGCCGGGGAACTCGAAGCCAGGCTCGGGGCCAGGGAATAAGCGCTTCCGGGGCGGGCAAACACGGATGGCCCGGCCCCGGCCCCTAGTACGCGAACGCGGGCCGCCCCGCCTCAGACCTGCGCGCCGAGACGCTGGCTGATGACAGTGGAGACGCCGTCGCCGCGCATGGTGACGCCGTACAGGGCGTCGGCGACTTCCATGGTGCGTTTCTGGTGCGTGATGATGATGAGCTGGCTGGATTCGCGCAGCTCCTCGAAGATGGTGATGAGCCGGCCCAGGTTGGTGTCGTCCAGGGCTGCTTCCACCTCGTCCATCACATAGAACGGTGAGGGCCGAGCCTTGAAGATCGCCACGAGCAGGGCCACCGCGGTCAGCGACCGTTCGCCGCCCGAGAGCAGCGAGAGCCGCTTGATCTTCTTGCCGGCCGGGCGCGCCTCGACCTCGATGCCGGTGGTGAGCAGGTCCGAGGGGTCGGTGAGGACCAGCCGCCCCTCGCCGCCGGGAAACAGCCGTGCGAAGATCCGGACGAACTGCGCCGAGGTGTCCTCGAACGCCTCGGCAAAGACCTTTTGGACGCGCTCATCGACTTCCTTGATGATGTCCAGCAGGTCCCTGCGGCTGGACTTGAGGTCTTCGAGCTGGGTGCTGAGGAACTGGTGGCGTTCCTCGAGGGCTGCGAATTCCTCCAGCGCCAGCGGGTTGACCCGGCCCAGGGCGGACAGGTCCCGTTCGGCCCGCTTGAGCCGTTTCTCCTGCTCCTCGCGGACGAAGGGTTTGCCGGGCACGATCCCGCGGCCGTCCTCGTCCACCGGGGCGCGCAGGGCAGCCCATTTATCCGCCGATTCCGCGGCGGGCACGGGTACGGGCTGGTCCGGTCCGAAATCTGCGACGAGTTGGTCGGCGGTCAGTCCCAGCTCCTCGACACTCCTGAGTTCAAGGGCTTCGATGCGGAGGCGCTGCTGCGCGCGGGCCAGTTCGTCGCGGTGCACCGAGTCGGTCAGTTCGGCCAGTTCGCGGGCGAGGGCATCATTGCTGCTGCGCAGGGCCGCCAGCTCGCCGTCCATTTGTTCCTTGCGTTCCTCGGCGCTGTCCCGCTCCTGCCGGGCGAGTTCCACGGACACGTCGAGGAAGCCGACCACCTGGGCGACGGCGGCGGAGACGGCCGCGGCGCGTTTGGCCTGGAGCCTGCGGCGGCGGGCCCGTTCGGCTGCCTCCCCGCGGGCGCGCCGCTCGGTGGCGGCGGCTCGTTCCAGCGACAATGCCCGGTTGCGGGTGGCCGAGAGTTGTTCCTCGGCGCTGCGCAGGCCGAGCCGGGCCTCCATTTCGGCGCTGCGGGCCAGCGACGCGGCCAGGGCGAGGGCATCCCGGTGCTCCGGGGAGGGTTCCTCCTCCGCCGGTGCTTCCTGGGCGGCGGCGAGCCGTGCCGCCACAGCCTCCAGCGCCTCCTGTTCGAGGACGATGTTGGCTTCGGCTTTGGCCAGGGAACCGGCGAGCCGCTCGCTTTCCCCGACGGCGCTGCGCAGCACGGAGTTCAGGTGTCCCAGGCGTTCGGCGACGGCCGCCAGCCGGGCATCCGAATCGTGGAGTTTCTCCAGGGCAGCATCGGCACGGTCCTGCGCCGCGGCGCGGCGGGCCCGGGCGGCGGCGAGGGCGAAACGCTGGCGTTCCAGCGCGGCGGTCACCGCGGCCAGCCGGGAGGCTGCGTCGTCGACGGCGGCCTGCACTTCGATCAGCGAGGGCGCCTTCGCGGAGCCTCCACTGACTGTCAGGGCGGTCAGGACGTCGCCGGCCCGGGTCACGGCGGTCAGTTCAGGGCGCGCCGCCACCAGCTCGGCCGCAGCGTCCAGGCCCTCGACGACGGCGACGCCCGCCAGCAGCCCGGACATGGGCAGCCGGGACGCGGCCTCCTCGGCGCCGGATGCCGTGACGAGCTGCGAGGCCCACCGGGCGTCCGCGGGGAGCTCCCCGCCGGCAGCAGCGGGCCGGGTCTCGGTTGGGGTGGCAGCTGCGGCGGCCAGCAGCAGCGCGGCCCGGCCGGCGTCGTCGTCCTTCAGCCGCTGCACGGCGGTCGCCGCGGCCTCGCTGTCCTGCACGACAATGGCGTCGGAGGAGGCTCCCAGGGCCGCCGAAATGGCGGCTTCGAAACCGGGTTCCACCTTGATCATGGATGCGAGGGCTCCGAGCACCCCGGGGATTCCTGCGCCGAGGACGTGGTCCGAGCCGTCCTTGCGGTTGAGTCCAAGCTGAAGGGCATCGCGGCGGGCCAGGAGGGCGCCGCGCTCTCGTTCGCCGTCGCGTTCGGCGGCCGTGAGCGCGTCGATCTCGGCGACGATACCGTCGAGGGCGGCGCTGGCGTCCTCGAAGTCGGCGTCGAGGGTTTCCTCGCCGTCCTCGACCCCGGCAACCTGGGATTCCAGGGCGGTGAACTCGCTGTGGGCCTGCCTGCGGCGTTCCTCCCCTGCCTTGAGGGATTCCCGGAGCCGGCCGAGTTCCGCCTGGGCGGATTCGACGCGGGAGCGTGCGGCACCCACCTGACCGGCCAGTTTGGCCAGGCCTTCGCGGCGGTCTGCGGCGGCGCGGAGCAGTGTGGCGAGCCGCTTATCCTCGGCGGCGGCGGCATTTTCGGCGTCCTGCTTGGCGGCGGCGGCGGCCTCCAGACCGCCGCTGCGGTCCACGATCTGGCGCTCCAGCCCGGCTTGTTCCTCCCGGACGCGGGCCGCCTGCCGGTCGAGTTGCTCGGGGTCGCGGCCGGAATCGGGGACGTTGTCGGAGGCGCCGAGCAGCCGGCGGCGTTCCTCGGCCAGCGATCCCAGCGAGCGCAGCCGTTCCCGACCGGCGGAGAGCTGGTACCAGGTGTCGCGGGCGGTGTTGAGCCTGGGCGTGGCTTCGGCGGCGAGTTGCTCGAGGCGGGCCTGCCGCTGCCTGCCGAGTTCGAGTTCCTGCCCGGCGACGCCGCGGCGGGCCTTGAGCGCGCTCTCATCCGCCACATCCTGGGCCAGGGCCTGCTGCAGCCGGACCAGATCGTCCGCTAGGAGGCGGGAACGCGCGTCACGGACCTCAAACTGGACGGTCTGGGCCCGGCGTGCCACTTCGGCCTGTTTGCCTAGCGGCGTCAGCTGCCGCCGGATTTCGCCGGTGAGGTCGCTGAGCCGGGCGAGGTTGGCCTGCATGGCTTCGAGTTTGCGGACCGTCTTTTCCTTGCGGCGGCGGTGCTTGAGGATGCCGGCCGCTTCCTCAATGAAGCCTCGCCGGTCCTCCGGGGTGGCGTGGAGGACCTTGTCCAGTTGCCCCTGCCCGACGATCACGTGCATTTCGCGGCCCAGTCCGGAATCGGAGAGGAGTTCCTGGATGTCCAGGAGGCGGCAGCCGGCGCCGTTGATGGCGTATTCCGAACCGCCGGTGCGGAACAGCGTGCGGGAAATCGTGACTTCGCTGTACTCGATCGGCAGGGCGCCGTCGCTGTTGTCAATGGTGAGGGAGACGTGGGCGCGCCCCAGCGGCGGGCGGCCGGACGTGCCCGCGAAAATCACGTCCTCCATCTTGCCGCCACGCAGGGTCTTGGCGCCCTGCTCGCCCATCACCCAGGCCAGGGCGTCCACGACATTGGACTTGCCCGAACCGTTAGGGCCGACCACGGCGGTGACGCCTGGTTCGAATTCGAAAGTCGTCGCCGAAGCGAAGGACTTGAATCCCCGGACGGTCAGGCTCTTGAGGTGCACGGTGGTTCGTATCTCCTGGCTGGCGGAAACGGCTGTTCCTGTCCTAAATCTACCGCCGCCGCGCGAAAATCAGCGGATTTAGGCTTTTCCGAAGGAATTCCTTTGTTGCCTTTCCGCGGACCACCTTACGATCGCGCTAGGAGTTGCTTGACGCTACTCGGACCGGTGGTCTCACACCGGCCCGACGTTGGCAGGGCGCAGCTGATGCTGCGCTCCACCACTGGCGCAGGGGGGGCGCAAGCCGTGCAACACCGGCATTGGGGAGAACTGAATACAGTGGTTGGCTGCGCCGGGGGGTGGCGGCACGGGACGGGGCACGATGCGCCGTCCCGATACCGCGAGAGCGCACTCACTCAGGAGTACACATGTCCGTTTCCTCAGCCGCCCGCCCGCTGAAAATGCTCAAGCGAGCCGTCATTCCGCTGGCCATCGCCTTGGTTGCGGCGTTGTTGCCGGCTGCTGGGCCGGCGGCTCTCCTGCCTACGGCCAGTGCCGCGGATCCGTGCGCTCCGCTCCTGAATGCCGTGGCCTGTGAAAATTCGAAGCCCGGGGCACCGCCCGAGGAATGGGACATCACCGGCGCGGGCGATTCAGACATCCAGGGATTCTCGACCGAGGTCAGTGTCAATGCCGGCCAGCCCATCCGCTTCAAGGTGGACACCAACGCGGCCAGCTACACGATCGGCATCTACCGGACCGGCTGGTACCAGGGACTCGGCGCCCGGAAGATCGCCAACGTCACTCCGGCCGCGTTTCGGCAAACGCAGCCCCAGTGCCTCACCGACGTCACCACCGAACTCTACGACTGCGGAACGTGGGCCGTGTCCGCGACCTGGCAGGTTCCCGCGACGGCCGTCTCCGGTGTGTATGTTGCGCTGCTGACGCGGCCGGACAACGGCAGCCGGAGCCACATCACCTTCGTGGTCCGCTCCGATGGCAGCCATTCCGACGTTGTCTTCCAGACCTCCGACACAACATGGCAGGCCTACAACGATTACGGCGGCTCGGATTTCTACCAGGGCGCCCAGAACGGCCGGGCCTACAAAATCAGCTACAACCGTCCGGTGAATACGCGGGGTGCCATGGACGGCCGTGACTTCTACTTCAGCAACGAGTACCCCCTGGTCCGCTTCCTGGAGAAAAACGGCTACGACGTCAGCTACATCAGCGGGGTGGACACTGACCGGAACGGTGCCCAGCTCCTGAACCACAAAGTCTTCCTCTCGGTGGGCCACGACGAATACTGGTCCGGCGCACAGCGGGCCAATGTGGAGGCAGCACGCGACGCCGGTGTGAACCTGCAGTTCCTCTCCGGCAATGAGGTGTACTGGCGGACGCGGATGGAGCCGTCGCCGGTCGACGGTGCGGCCGGCCGCACGATCACCTCCTACAAGGAGACCTGGGCCAACGGCAAGATCGACCCCAGCACGGAATGGACAGGGACCTGGCGCGATCCGCGGTATGCCGCCCAGGCCAACGGCGGGGGCCTTCCAGAAAACGCATTGACCGGGACGATGTACGTCTCCAACTACACGGACCTGCCCATCACGGTCAGCGCCGCCGAGGGAAAAGCACGTCTCTGGCGCAACACCTCCCTGGCGACGCTCGCGGCCGGCGGTTCCGCGCAGCTGGCGCCGCACACGGTAGGCTACGAATCCAATGAGGACCTGGACAACGGATTTCGGCCGGCCGGGCTGATCCGGCTGTCCACCACCACGGGGACCACGCCGCAGTATCTGCAGGATTTCGGCAATAGCGTCGAGCCGGGAACCACCACCCACAATACGACCATGTACCGTGCCGCCAGCGGGGCCCTCGTCTTCTCTGCGGGCACGGTTCAGTGGACGTGGGGCCTGGACGAGGAGCACGACGGCGACGGCGGCGCCGCGGATCCGCGGATGCAGCAGGCGCAGATCAATCTCCTGGCCGACATGGGCGCCCAGCCCGCCACCCGCGACACGGCGCTGTCAGCCGCGTCGGCCAGCAGTGATACGGCGGGCCCGACCGTGGCGGTCTCCTCGCCTGCGGAGGGCGCGACTATTCCGCACGGCACCAGCGTCACGGTGACCGGAACGGCCAGCGACACCGGCGGCATCGTGGCCGGAGTCGAAGTCTCCACCGACGGCGGAAGCAGCTGGCATCCTGCCCAGGGCCGGCAAAACTGGTCCTACACCTACATCCAGAAGGGCCTCGCCACGGCCAGCATCCAGGTGCGCGCCGTCGACGACAGCGCCAACATCGGGGCACCCTTCACCCGTCAGCTCCAGCTCACCGGGCCCTACTCCGTCTTCGGGCAGCAGAAACCCGCTGTGCCGGATTCCCAGGACGGCGGGGCTTACGAGCTGGGAATGAACATCACGCCCAGCGTGGACGGTTTCATCACCGGGGCACGCTTCTACAAGAGCACCGCCAATACCGGGACCCATAGCGGTTCGCTGTGGAGTTCCGCCGGCGAGCGGCTCGCAACGGCCACGTTCACAGCGGAAACGGCATCCGGCTGGCAGCAAGTCCGCTTCGGCCAGCCGGTTCCGGTGGCCGCCGGACAGAAATACGTCATCTCGTACACGGCACCGAACGGCCACTATGCCAGCAAGGAATACCAGTGGGTCAGCTTTGGGCTGACTGACCCGCCTTTGACCGTAGCCGGCGGATTCGGGAGCCCCCCGGCCGGAGTCTACGCCGCTCCGGGGTCGTTTCCGTCGACCAGTTTCAGCAACGGCAACTACTTTGTCGACGCCCTGTTCGACACCGTTGACACCTCCGAGCTGACGGCGGCCGGGCACTGGCCGCTGGACGGCTCATCGAGCGTCCCGCAGGCCACAACGGTGGGGGCGGTGTTCTCCAAGGCCGTCACGGCTTCCAGCGTGCAATTGACGCTCACGGCAGACGGATCGGCGGTCGCGGGCACCACCGGATACGACCCCGCGACGCGGAAGGCCACCTTCACGCCGTCCGCCGGCCTGGACCTTGGCACCACCTACACTGCGACGCTCAGCGCCGCGGATGCGAGCGGCGGTTCCTTGACCAGCGGCGCGACCTGGTCCTTCACCACGGTGGTGTCTCCGCCGGTACCGGGGAGCTGCCCCTGCAGCTTCTTTGATGATGCTGTTGTCCCGGGTATCCAGGAGATCCGGGACGGTGTGCCGCTGACGATTGGAGTCCGCTTCTCCAGCACTGCTGCCGGGACTGTCACCGGCGTCCGCTTCTACAAGTCGGCGGGGAACACCGGCACACACACCGGCACCCTCTTCACTGCCTCCGGGCAGCAACTCGCCACTGTCACCTTCGCAAACGAGAGCACGTCCGGCTGGCAGACGGCCCACTTCAACCAGCCGGTTGCCATGACGGCGGGCACCGAATACATCATGGCCTACAAGAGCACCACCGGATCCTACTCCGCGACCGTGAACGGCTTCGGGCCCGGACTCAGCGTCGGGAACCTGCGAACCCCGGCCGACGCCGGGGCCTACTCCTACACGAATGATTTCCCGGGCAACCGTTCCAACGCCAGCTACCTGGTGGACGTTGTGGTCCAGTATCCCGATCCGCCATTCATGGCCGGGGCACAGACGCCGCTGCCCGGCTCGTCCAGCGTCGCCCTGGATGCCACGGTTTCGGCAGCTCTATCCAAGCCTCCGGCGGAGTCCGGTGCAGTGATGACCCTGACCGGTCCCGACTCCAGTGATGTCCCCGGCACGTCCGGCTTCGACGGGACGACGGGCCGGGTCACGTTCACGCCGGCTGCCCCCCTGAGTCCCGCTACCAGCTACACGGCCACCGTGACCGCCACGTCGGCCACGGGGCAGGCGCTCAGCGGCGGCACCTGGACCTTCACGACCGTTCCGCCTCCGCGGACCGAAGGCGTCTGCCCGTGCTCGCTGTACCAGGACACCGTGACTCCGGGCGCGGAATTCAATGACGGAGTGCCATTGACCCTGGGCGTCCGCTTCGCCAGCGATACTTCCGGCCAGGTCACGGGCATCCGCTTCTACAAGTCCGCGGGAAATACCGGGACCCACACCGGTGGCCTTTACACCGCCGCCGGCCAGCAGCTCGCGGCAGCCACCTTTACGGGCGAATCCTCCTCCGGGTGGCAGACAGCCACCTTCAGCCAGCCCGTGGACATCGCCCCCAACACCGAATACGTGGCTGCCTACCGCACGCCCACCGGGGTGTACTCGGCGACAGCGGGCGGTCTTAGTACCGGGCTCACCAACGGACCGCTCCGGACGGCATCTGGCGCCGGGGCCTATACGTACAGCGGCGACTTCCCGGGATCGTCGTCCAGCGCAAGCTATCTCGTGGACGTGGACTTTGTCGTGACCGTGCCACCGCTCAGCGTGACGGCGCAGGTGCCGGCAGCAGATTCGGAGGGCTTCCCGCTGAACTCGAAACCGACGGTGACGTTGTCAACGCCTCTCCAGACCGGCTTCAGCTTCGCCCTGTCAGCCGGCGGTGCCGCCGTCGCCGGTTCCTCCGCCTTGTCAGCGGATGCCAGGACGATCACTTTCTCGCCGGCAGCGCCGCTGCCGGCGGCGACCGTGATCACCGCCAGCGTCAGCAATCTGGTCTCTGCCCAAGGCGCAGTGCTGGCGCCGTTCAGCTGGGAGTTCACAACGGCGGGCCAGACCGGCGCCGACCAGACACTGTTCGGTTCCCTGCTCCCGGCCGTCCCGGCCGCGACCGGAGACAACTCCTCCATTGAGCTCGGCACCGCCTTCTCGGTGTCGGTGGCCGGCAGTGCCACGGGCATCAGGTTCTACAAGGGCGCCGGCAACACGGGAACGCATGTCGGCTCGCTGTGGACTGCCGCCGGCGAGAGACTTGCCCAGGTGACCTTCACGAACGAGACGGCCACCGGCTGGCAGACGGCCTCGCTGTCTGCTCCCGTCGCGCTTGAGCCGGGGCAGAGCTACGTCGTGTCGTACCTGGCTCCGAACGGCAATTATCCCTACACCGCGGCGTTCTTTGCCGAGTCCTGGATCAACGGTGTCATAACCGCGCCGGGACCGCGCAACGGCCTGTACCAGTACGGCTCCGGCGGGTCCGTACCGACGAACTCCTGGAACTCCACCAACTACTTCGTCGATGTCGTCTTTGCCCCCGCTTCGCCCTAAGCGTCATCCGTTGCTCCACAACGGCCCTTTTGAGGCTTGAAAACGGCAGTTATGGAGCAATCGACGGGTATTCAGGGCTCAGGATCCACGGCGGAGACTCCGGTCAGCGCAGCACCGACGGGGACCAGGCGTGTTCGATATAGAGGGAGGAACGGGACGCGGGATCGGCGCTGATCTGCCAGATATCGCTGTCTCCGGCGGCGCCGTCGCGGGCGAGTCCGTAGAGCAGTGTCTGGTCGTCACGCCACTCAATCTGGTCGTCGACGCTCCGCGGCTCGGACAACACGGTTTCCTTCCCGGTGGCCAGGTCCAGGAACGCGACACGCCAGTGCGCGGCCAGCGGGCTGCCGGTGTTCTTTTTGTACGCGATCCGGGTGCCGTCGGGCGAAAGCGACGGGCACTCCACGCCGTCGTGGATTGCCGTGAGGGTTCGGGCCGAAATACTCCCCTGCACCAGCCAGATGCGGCCCGATGATGCCGCCGTCGCGTAGAACGTGTCGCTTTGGCCCGGGGCGAAGGTCACACCCCAGATATTGCGGTCTGCGGCGGTGACGCGCGTGCCGTTGACGAGGAGGGCGAAGTCCTCCAGGTTCCCGGTCCCGCCGCTTCCCTGCGCGGTCGTGATGGACGTCTCCGTGGAGAAGCCCCCGCTGCCGTACGAATGTCCCGTGACAAACACCGTGGTGGCCACCAGGGTCCCGTCGGCATTCAGCCGGGTGCGGCTGGGAATGCCAGGTACGGCCCAGTTCCTGGCCGGCTGCCAGTCCGGGTTCAGCAGGACAGCTTCGAAGCTGGTCACCAGCCCCCGGCTGGTCTTCAGGCAGACGATGTTCTGCAGGGTGCCGTACACCCGGTCGCAGGCCACTCCTGCCAAAGACCGCTCCCCGGCAGGGTCCGAGAGCGGAACGGTGCCAATCATCCCGTACCCCTGTCCGGGCGCCGTATTGCGGAACAGGACAGAGCCCCTCGCCAGCACGGCGGCGCCGGACGCCACCCGCGCGGTCGATACCGCCGTCCGGCTGTCCTGGAAGCGCTGGAAGGCAACGGCGGCGTAGGCTCCGGCGGCGACAACCACCAGCGCAGTGACCACCAGCAGAATCCCCCACCGCAGTTTGCTCCCGACGGCGGTCAAGCTGCCGGCCTCTGCCGCAGGCCGCCGCGAAGAATGAACCAGGACGCCACAACGCCCACGGCCAGGAAGCTACCAACCACCACCATCGCCACGGAGGGACCCAGCGCGAACCACAGGACACCAAACCCGACGGAGGCGGTCATCCGGCTCAGCGCCACCACCGTCTGGGCGGCGCCGAGGCCCGTGGCGAGTTTGTCCGGCGGCGTCAGCTGGCTCGCCAGCGCCGCCAGCACCCCGTCGGTCGCGGCATAGAACGCTCCGAGCAGAACCAGGCACGCCACGGTGGGTCCAAGTCCCCCGACCGGGGCCGCAGCCAGCAGGTAACAGGCAAGAAGGGCGACGTGCCCGGCAATAAAGACCCGCGCCTTGCCCCAGCGGTCCGCGAGACGGCCCAGCGGAACGGCGAGGATCAGGAACACCACGTTCGTGCCCACGTACAGCAGCGGGAACCACTGCACAGCAAAGGAGTCCCGGTCCTGCAGCACGAGGTAAATGAAGCCGTCCCCCACCGTGAGCAGGCCCAGGAGGCCGGCGGCGACCAGGAGACGGCCAAGGCCGGGCTCACGCAGGAGGCGCCAGCGGAATCCCCGCCCGGGCCCGGTCTTGCTGTCCGGCGCCGCGCTGCCCGGCTGCCGGGTTTTCAGGTTCGGGACCAGAAGCGCGAGCACTGCGACACCGATGATGGCGAAGGCCAGTGAGACGACGAAGACGGTGCCGTATCCGTTGGGCATCAGCATGAGGATGAAGAACGCCAGCAGGGGACCGCCCGCCGCCCCGATGTTGTCCAGCATCCGGTGCACGCCGAAATGCCGCGCCAGATGTTCCGGCTGGGCTGACACTGTGATGAGAGCATCGCGCGGGGCCGTCCGGATGCCCTTGCCGATACGGTCGCCCGCCACGACGGCGCTCAGGGCCCAGAATCCGCTGGCGAACAGCAGGCCGATCCGGGCCACCATGGAAAGGCCGTAGCCTGCCAGGGCCACCCGTTTGGGGCTCCCGATCCGGTCGGACGCATAACCGGCGGCGATCCGGACGACGGCGCTGGCGCCCTGGTTGATGCCATCAAGGATTCCAAACGCAATGGCTGACAGGCCAAGGAACCCGGTGATGTACAGGGGCAGGATCGCGGACACGGACTCGGACGATACGTCGGTGAGCATGCTGACCACGCCCAGCCAGAGAATGACCGGGGAGAGACGGAAGGGCGTCTGCAGCGGTCCGGCCGGCCCTGTGGCCGGCGGAGCCAGGTCCTTCTTGCCGCCGTTGCGGTCCGACATGGAGAGGTACATGTCGTTACCCGCCTGTCGCCGCGTGCAGATTCCCCAAGAGCAAGAACCGCGTGCTCCCCGTCCCGGTGGCAACGGTGGTGAGAGTCACCGAGTCATTGCCCCTGCTGAACCGCATGGACTGCTGCCCCTCCCCGGCCGGTACGCGTTCGGACCAGAACTTCAGGGGCCCCAGGATCTGCTGGAAGTGCCCCACGACCGAGTCCTGGCTGGAAGTGACGATGGCGTCCGCGGAAATCTGCAGGGATCCATCCGCCGGGGAGACACCCGTTGAGACAACCACCGCTCCGTCCGGGAACGAGATCGCGTCCCCGGGGAATCCGTCCACGATTTTTCCCTGGGCTGATGCCATTGCGGGCAGGGGCAGGCTGACGAGGGGAACCGGAGGCGAGGGCACCGGCAGCCCGGAGGGCGACGCGCTCACGGGCGGCAGGACTTCACGCCCGCCGGGCGCCGGGGCGGAACCGTCGGCGGCTCCGCCGTCCGGCGCGGCCGCGCCACCGCCTGCACCCGCCTGCGCCGCCCCGTCGGCCGCGACGGGACCGGTGCTGGATCCGGCGGCCGTCGGACTGCTGCCGGCCACCGGCGCGGACCGCGACTCAGCGGGCGGGCCCGCCGATATCTGGTCCAGCACGACGGCGGTGCCCCCGAGGATCGCAGCCACGCCGACCCCGGCGATGACCAGCCGCTTGGCCCTCACCGGCTGCCCGCAGCACGCGCAAACGCATCCACCGCCACCACGGTTCCCAATCCCCTAGCACCCATCGCCACAGTCTTTCAGCGTGGTGCGCGGTTCGAAAGGAGTAGGACTACCTGTTTTTCGGGTGCCGCTACCAACGACCGTTGCGCGGCCGGGGCTGGCAGACCGGGCACGAGTAGGAGGAACGGTTCATGAACTGGTCCCGCCTCATCACGCCGGCCAGGCCGGCGGCGGCGCAGCGTTTGCATTCCCTGCCCTCGCGGCCGTAGGCGTTGAGCGAGCGGTCGAAGTAGCCGGAGGCCCCGTTGACGTTGACATAGAGCGAGTCGAAGCTGGTGCCGCCGGCCGCCAGGGCCTCGGTCATGACCTCGCGCGCGGCGTCGAGGACACGCGCGGCCTCCGCCCGCCGGAGCGTGTCGGTGGGCCGGGCGAAGTGCAGCCGGGCCTTCCAGAGTGCCTCGTCGGCGTAGATGTTGCCGATTCCCGAGACGAGGCCCTGGTCCAGCAGCGCGCGTTTGAGCCCTGTCTTGCGGCTCCGCAGACGCCGGTAGAACTCGTCAAAGGAAAAGTACGGGTCCAGCGGGTCGCGCGCGATGTGGGCGGCTTCCTCGGCGATCAGCGGCAGCGGCGTTTCGGCGAGTCCGCCGGGCGCGCCGTCGGCCGTGGGGATCAGGGAAGTGAGGAAGAGCCCGCCGAAAATGCGCTGGTCCACGAACCGGAGCTGTTCCGGCATGCCGTCAGCGGGGCTGAGCAGTAATCGCACCTTCAAATGCTTCTCGTCCGCAACGGAGGAGTCCTGCATCAGCAATTGCCCGGACATGCCCAGGTGCGCCATCAGGGCCACGGAGGGCTGAATGGTTCCGCCGGCGGCGCGGGCACCGGGTTCAGCGGCGGGAGTGTCCGCCAGCGGAAGCCAGAGGAACTTTCCCCGGCGGACCACGTCCAGGACGCGTGCGCCCTCCAGGTTTCCGGCGAAGTCCTCCGGGCCGAGCGCATGCCGGCGGACGGAGCGCGGATCCACCACTTCAACAGCGGTGATGGTCCGGCCCCGAACCCAGCTCACCAGGCCGCGGCGGACCACTTCGACCTCGGGCAGTTCAGGCACGGTGCGTGCCTAGGTGCCGGTCTGGGACTGCAGCTGCTGCGCTTCGGGCTCCACGGCTTCAACAGGCGCCGCTGGTTCCGGCGCGGCAGCCGACGGCGCCGACAGCCTGCGCCACGCATCCGCGGCAGCTTCCTGCTCGGCTTCCTTTTTGGAGTTGCCCGAGCCGGTGCCGTAGTCGTTGCCGCCGATCCGCAGAATGGCCTCGAACGTCCGGGCGTGGTCCGGCCCGGAGCCCTCCACGGCGTAGTTGATCGTCCCGAGCTGCCGGCTGGCCGCCAGCTCCTGGATGCTGGTCTTCCAGTCGGTGCCGGCGCCGAGCGCGGCGGCGTCCTTGAGCAGCGGCCCGATGAGGCGCATGACCAGCTGGCGCGCCGTCTCGATGTCATTGGAGACATAGGTGGCGCCGATCAGCGCCTCCACCGTGTCCGCAAGGATGGAGGCCTTGTTTTTGCCCTCGGTGAGCTTTTCGCCCTGCCCGAGGTAGATGTAATCGCCAAGGCCGATGCTGCGGCCGATGCCCGCCAGGGCCCGGGTGCTGACGACGGCGGAGCGGCGCTTGGCCAGGTCCCCTTCGGGCAGCGTGGGGTTGTCACGGTACAGCGCGTCGGTTACCGAGAACCCCAGGATGGAGTCGCCCAGGAACTCGAGCCGTTCGTTGGTGGGGATGCCGCCGTTTTCGTAGGCGTAGGAGCGGTGTGTGAGCGCAAGACGAAGCGTCCCGGCGTCAATAGTGACACCGAGACGCTTCAGAAGCTCTTCAGTTGAAGACATCTTTTTCAGCCAGTTGGCGGATTAGACGTCTGCGACCTTGCGGCCCTTGTATTCAAGGAACAGCGCGGTGCCAGCCGAGTCGGTTACGACCTTTGCCTGGTGCGGCAGGCTGTACGTGACCTGGCCGTTCTCGACAGTCTTCACCAGGTGGGGGGCAGTTGCCTTCCACTGGGAGCGGCGGGCGCGGGTATTCGAGCGAGACATTTTCCGCTTCGGGACAGCCACGGCTAACTCATTTCTCTCTAGAAAAACACTTACAAATCAGTTTTGCCGGTCAGGCTTAGCCAAGTCAGCTAGGGCAGCCCAGCGAGGATCTACGATCTCGTGGTGATGCCCCGGCTCGTCTTCCAGGCGTACTCCACATTCGGAGCAAAGGCCCTGGCAGTCTTCCCGGCACACCGGCTGGAACGGCAGCATGGTTACAACTGCGTCCCGCAACACCGGCTCAAGATCGATCAGATCGTGCTCGACTCGACGTTGCTCTTCTTCGTCTTCTTCATCCGAGAACTCAGCGTCCTCGTAGAAGAAAAGTTCTTGCACATTGACCTCCAGGTCATACGCAAGGGGATCCAGGCATCGGCCGCATTCGCCAGTAACTTCGACGTTTGCGATTCCTGATACCAAAATTCCTTCGTGTACGGCCTCGAGCCGCAGATCCAGCTCGACATCCGAGCCTTCCTGCACGCCAATGAGTGCCACACCGAGATCACCCGGTGCGGGTACATGTTCCGTCAGCGTCCGCATGCTTCCCGGACTGCGTCCGAGGTCCTTGACGTCGAACGCCAGGGGCGAACTAGCATCTCGTTTAATGAGAACTCCTGTTGAACATATGACCGACGTACTATCTTAGCCTGATCTTCCGGGCGGACTCAAACCGGGGGCACGCCTGCGGTTCACACCGCAGGCCGCTTTGGATTCGGCCTCGCAACCGGCAGCAGGCCGCCGAGTACCGATCAAGCCTACCCTCTGCGCGGCTGATCCCGGACCGGCTCGCCGGAGGTCAGCCGTTTCAGCACCGAGCGGGGCACGAACTCGGACACATTGCCGCCCAGGGTGAACACTTCCTTGATCAGGGTGGAGGACAGGTGGAGGTAGTGGCCCTCGGCGGGCAGGAAGACAGTTTCGACGCCGGTGAGCTGGCGGTTCATCGTCGCCATCGGCAGTTCGTAGTCAAAGTCGGAGGAGGACCGGAGGCCCTTGACGATGGCGTCCACGCCCCGCTGCCGGCAGTACTCGGCGAGGAGCCCCTCCCCCACCGGCTCCACCACGATGCCGCGCAGGGAGGCCAGGGTTTCCCGGGCCATGTCGATGCGTTCCTCGAGCGTGAAGCGGTATTTCTTGGCGTAGTTCGTGGAGACGCCCACTATGACCTCGTCGAAGAGGCCGGCGGCCCTGGCAATGACTTCCAGGTGGCCGTTGTGGATGGGGTCAAAGGAGCCAGGGCATACGGCGCGTCTCATGCTCCGAACCTACCGTATTGCTGCCGCGGGCCGGGATAACATGGCTGAATGTCAGCATCAAGCATTCCTTTCACCGTATCCGGAGGCGTGGTTCTCGTGACGGGAGCCGCCATGGGCATGGGCCGTCTGTACGCCCTGCGGGCGGCCCGCGAGGGCGCCGGCGTCGTGATTCTCTGGGACGTCGACACCGACGGCCTGGCGAAGACCGCCGCCGAAGTGACCGCCCTCGGTGCGCGCGCCGTCGTCCGCCGGGTGGACCTCGCCGACCGCGCCGCCATTGCCGACGCCGCTGAGGCGTGCCGGGAGGAGGGCCCGCTGACGCTGCTGGTCAACAACGCCGGCATCGTCCGCGGCGCACTGTTCTGGGAGCACCGCCCGGAACGGGACATTGCCCTGACCATGGAGATCAACGCGCTGGCGCCGATGTACGTCACCCATGCGTTCCTGCCGGGCATGATGGGCGACGCCGGCCGGCCGCGCCGGATCCTCAATATCGCCTCCGCCGCGGGCACCGTGTCCAACCCCAGGATGAGCGTTTATGCGGCGTCCAAATGGGCCGTGATCGGCTGGAGCGATTCGCTGCGGCTCGAACTCGAACAGCAGGGCTTCGGCCACCTCGCCGTGACGACGTTCTGCCCCAGCTACATCTCCACCGGGATGTTCGACGGCGCCCGCGGCCCGCTCCTGACGCCGCTGATGACGCCGGAGGACGCCGTGGACCGGGCCTGGCGTGCCACCGCCGCCGGACGGCCCCAGCTGGTCGCCCCGGCCACGGCGCAGCTGGGTAAGGTCCTGCGCGGCCTGCTACCGGTGCGGGCGTGGGACTTCGTGGGCGGGAAGGTCTTCGGGATCTACTCCACCATGGACAAGTTCACCGGCCGCGGCGAGAAGGCGGGCACCCGATGAGCTCCCCGATGCAGTCCCCGTGGCAGCGGACCGCGACCGGCGCCAACCTGCTCTCCCCCGACGGCACGCTCGGCGTCACGATCTTCGAGGAAATGACCACCCTCGCACTCCAGACCGGCGCCATCAACCTTGGCCAGGGCTTCCCGGACGAGGACGGCCCGGTGGAGATCAAGGCCGCCGCGCAGGCGGCCATCGCCGCCGGCGCCAACCAGTACGCCCCCGGCAAGGGCATCCTTGAGCTGCGCGAGGCGATTTCCCTCCACCAGGAGCGCTTCTACGGCCTGGAACCGGACCCGCAGACCGAGATCATCGTCACCACCGGCGCCACCGAGGCCATCGCTGCCTCGCTGCTCGCCCTGGTCGGCCCGGGCGATGAGGTCCTCACCTTCGAGCCGTTCTACGACTCCTATGGCGCCATCATCGGCCTCTCCGGCGCCCGCCACGTCACCGCCCCGCTCCTGGCCCCTGACTTCATGCCGGACCTGGAGGCCCTGGAAGCGGCATTCAACAGCCGCACCAAGGTCGTGCTGGTCAACAACCCGCACAACCCGACCGGTGCGGTGTTCCCCCGGGAGGTGCTGGAACTCGTCGTCGAACTCGCCGTCCGGCACGACGCCATCATCATCACCGACGAGGTCTACGAACACCTCACTTTCGGTGCCCGGCACATCCCGGTGGCCACCCTGCCGGGCGCCGCGGACCGCACCCTGACAATTTCCTCCGCGGGGAAGACCTTTTCCTTTACCGGCTGGAAGATCGGCTGGCTCAGCGGGCCGGAGCACCTGGTCTCCGCCGCCCGCACGATCAAGCAGTTCCTGAGCTACAGCTCCGGCACCCCGTTCCAGAGCGCCATTGCGGCCGGGCTGGGCCTGCCGGATGAGTTCTATGCCGGCATCGCCGATACCCTCCAGCTCAAACGCGACATCCTCAGCGAGGGCCTGCGGGCCGCGGGACTGGACGTCTTCACGCCGCAGGGCACGTACTTCGTCAACGTGGACACCGCGCCGCTGGGCATCTCCGACGCCGTCGACCTGGCCCGCCGGCTGCCCGCCCTGGTGGGCGTCGCCGCGATTCCGGTGCCGGTGTTCTGCCACCCGGAAGGCGCCGAACGCACCCGGAGCCTGCTACGCTTCGCGTTCTGCAAACGGATTGATGTGCTGCAGGAAGCCGCCGAACGGCTCGCGACGCTCCGCGACCGGCTCTGATGGCGGACACGCCCGCCGCCGCGCGCTTCCTGCGCACCACCGGCCAGCACGCCACGATCGAGCCCGATGCCTTCACCGAGGGCGGCTTTGTGCTCAGCATCGGCGGGGCGGAACAGTCGCACGTCAACCTGGCGGACCCCTCGGACATCTTCTACGAGTACCTGCGCCGGATCGGCCACGTGGTGGATCTCGCGGCACCGTGGGGCGAACCCATCACCGCCCTCCATCTCGGGGCCGGGGCGCTGACCCTGGCGCGCTACATTCAGGCCACCCGCCCGGGCTCGGTGCAGTACGCGGTGGAGCTGGAACGGGAACTGCTGGACTTTGTGCTGCAGCAGCTCCCCCTGCCCGAAGGCACTGAGCTGCACCCGCTGATCGGTGATGCCCGGGACGCCTTGGCCGAGCTGTCCCCGGACCTGCGCTTCGACGTCGTGATCCTGGACATCTTCTCCGGGCCGGAGGCGCCCGGGCACATCGCCTGCACGGAGTTCTACCGCGAAGCTGCAGCGAAACTCAGTCCCCGCGGCGTGCTGATCGTCAACGTGGGCGACGAACCCGGGCTCACGCTGGTCCGGAGCCAGGTGGCCGCGCTGCGCCGGGCGGTGGCCGATGTGTCCGCCTTTGCCGAGGCCGGCATGTTCAGCGGCCGCTACCCGGGCAACATCATCCTGACCGGAACGCAGGGGCCCTGGCCGGAAGCATGGACGGCGGCGCTCACCGCCCGCGGACCACACCCCGCGAAGGTGCTCTCCGGCGTCGCGCTGGACGCTTTCGCGGACTAGGTGATGTCCTCCGGTTCGGCCTCCGGGCCTTCTTCCGCGCTGGGTTCGGCAAACCAGAGCTTCGTTTCCCCGTACTTCCGTTCCGCAAACCGTTCCATTCCGTCGGGCCAGGACGGCTCGGGGGTCCGGGACGAGCGCTCCACGACGACGACGGCGCCCTCGGCCAGGTGCGGGAGCAGCTTGGCGAGCACCCCGGCGAGCGCCGGTTCGTCGAGAGGGTAGGGCGGATCGAGGAAGACGAGGTCCCAGCGGACGGCGTCCTGGGTCCGGTCCAGGAACGAGTCGACCTTGGAGCGGTGCACCGTGACCACCTTGTGCCGCGCGACGGTGTTCACGAGGTCCGCGTTGCGCTGGCAGACCTCGCTGGCCTTCCCGTCGGATTCCACCAGGTCCACACTCTGCGCACCGCGGCTGGCGCTTTCCACGCCGAGTGAACCGGACCCGGCGTAGAGGTCCAGCACCCGGGCGTCCGCGATCACCTCGAAGGCGTCCAGCCGGGAGAAGAGCGCCTCCTTGACCCGGTCCGTGGTGGGCCGGGTCAGGGACCCCGGGACGCTGACCAGGGTGGTTCCGCCCGCGGCCCCGGCAATGATGCGGCTCATGGCCGGGCCGCCCTGGATGCATGGATGGTGTTAGCCGCGTTCAAGGAACGCCTCCTTTTCCGGATTGAGGTATTCGTCGATCGCCGCGGCGAGGACGGGGTGGGCGCCCAGTGACGGGTCGCCGCCGACGATCTGCCAGGCGTCCTGCCGGGCCCGGGCGATCACGTCCTCGTGTTCAAGGACCCGCAGCAGCTTCAGCGTGGACCGGCCGCCGGACTGGGAGGCGCCCAGGATGTCGCCTTCACGGCGCAGCTTGAGGTCCTCCTGGGAGAGAACGAACCCGTCGGTAGTGGCCGCGACGGCGTCGAGCCGGCGGCGGCTCGGGTGGCCGGGTTCCAGGCTGGTGACGAGCAGGCAGGTGCCCGGCAGCCCGCCGCGTCCCACCCGGCCGCGGAGCTGGTGGAGCTGCGAGATGCCGAAGCGGTCCGCATCCAGGATCACCATGAGGGTGGCGTTGTGGACGTCCACGCCCACTTCGATGACGGTGGTGGAGACCAGGAGCTTGGTCTGGTTGGCGGTGAAGGAGGCCATGGTTTCGGATTTCAGCACCGGGTCCAGCCGGCCGTGCAGGGGGGCCACGGGCACACCGGCCAGGGCCGGTTCGTCCCGCAGGAGTTCGACGACGCCGGCCACGGAGGCCAGCTCGCGGGCCCCGTTGTCGCCGGCCAGGTCGGCGGCCGACGGTTCGGCCTCGCCGGGACTGAAGTCGCCGTCGTCGTCCGAGCCGATCTTGGGACAGACGATGTACACCTGGTGGCCGGAGTCGATCTCTTCCCGGGCGCGGCTCCAGATGCGCGTGGCCCACGCCGGGTGCTCCGCGAGCCCGACGACATGGGTGGTGATCGGTGCGCGGCCGGCCGGGAGTTCGTCGAGGACGGACGTTTCGAGGTCGCCGAACACGGTCATGGCCACGGTCCTGGGGATGGGGGTGGCGGTCATCACGAGCAGGTGCGGGGGCTTGCTGGCCTTGGACCGGAGCACATCGCGCTGTTCGACGCCGAACCGGTGCTGCTCGTCGACCACGATCAGGCCCAGGTCGTAGAAGGAGACGTTGTCGCTGAGCAGGGCGTGGGTGCCGATGACGATCCCGGCGGTTCCGGAGGCGGCGTCCAGCATCGCCTGTTTCCGGGCCGCGGTGGGCATGGATCCCGTGAGCAGCGTGACCTGGACCGCGTCGGGGCCGAACCCGCCCAGCATGCCGTCGCGGGAGAGCGGCCCGAGGGTGCGGCGGATCGATTCGAAGTGCTGCGCGGCGAGGACCTCGGTGGGGGCCAGCAGGGCGGCCTGACCCCCGGCGTCCACCACCTGAAGCATCGCGCGCAGGGCCACGATGGTCTTGCCGGAGCCGACCTCGCCCTGGAGCAGGCGGTTCATCGGCGAGTCCTGGGCGAGTTCCGCGGCCAGGGTTTTGCCGACGGCGGCCTGGCCGGCGGTCAGGGTGAACGGCAGCTGCCGGTCAAAGGCGGCCAGCAGCCCCTCCGGCACGGCGCGGCGGGCGGTCGCCTCCTCGGCGGCGAGCTGGGCGCGGCGCCGGGCGAGGGCTGACTGGAGCACCAGGGCTTCCTGGTAGCGGAACCGGTCCCGGGCGTGCTGCCAGTCCGCGGGGCCGTGCGGGGCGTGGATGAGTCGGTAGGCGTCGGCGACCGGCACGAACCTCTCCCGGGCCGTGATCTCCGCCGGCAGCGGGTCGGGAACGGCGTCCAGGTCCGCGGTGTCCAGCAGCGTTTCGACGACCTTCTGAATGGACCAGCTGGTCAGCTTGCTGGTGGCCGGGTACACCGGGATGGGCATGGCGGCGAGCTTCTCCGGGTCGACCCCGGGGGTGTCCGGGTCCTTGTCCAGCAGCTGGAAGTCGGGGTTGGTCAGCCCCAGGGCGCCGCCGTAGCGGGTGATCTTCCCGGAGAACAGGGCGCGGCGGCCCGGCTGCAGCTCCGCCTTCGCCCGGTGGCCGTTGAAGAAGCTCACCTTCAGCGTGCCCGGCCGGCCGGTCCCGGCGCCGGCGTCGTCGGTGATCACGACGTCGGTCAGCGAGCCGCGGCGGGTCTTCATGAACCGGGTGCTGCTGGAGACCACCCGGGCAATCAGGGTGACCTCCTCGTCGAGCGGAACCTCGCTGATGGGGGTGAGTTCACCGCGGTTCATGTAGCGGCGGGGGAAGTAGTTCAGCAGCCCGCCGACGGTGGTGATACCGAGGTGTTTTTCGATGACCGCTGCGGAGCGCTTGCCGATCCGGCGTTCAAGGTCCAGCCCCAGTTCGGCGTTGGCCAGGTCAGTGTTCATGTCCGTCGGGGACCTGCCCTGCGGGTTCACGGTCGCCGGCGCTGAGGGGCTCGGCATCCGGCACGGCAAGCTCGCTGACGCTGATGTCCGAGGGTTCGCCGAGCGAACGGATCAGGGCCACGGCGGGCCCGGAGTGCGGCACGTGGACGTGGACACGCCAGCGGTAGGCCCCGGAGGCGTCGGCTGCCCCGCTGACCTGGCTCATGATGACGGAGTCACCCATTTCGTCGAGACGCTGGCGCATCATGGCGGCGTCCAGCGGTGAAAGGGTGATGGTGCACATGACTTCCACGCCGTCATCCCGGGGCATGCCGGCGTGGATGTGCGGGTCCTGGACGTCGTAGCCGTGCAGGCCGTCCAGCAGCTGGTCCTGGAGTTCCTCGCCGAGGACGGCGGAGCGGAGGCAGTCGAGGATCAGCAGCATCCCGACGCCGCCGGCATCCACCACATGGGCGGCGTGCAGTGCCTCCAGCTGGTCCTCCGTGCGCACCACGGCCGCGAGGGCGGCTGCTACGGCGGCGTCGAGGGCCAGGCCCAGGGTGTGGTTGCTGTCATCGCCGTCGTGGGCCGAATCCACGGCAGCCGCGGCGCGCGCGGCGGCTTCCATCACGGAGAGCATGGTGCCGGGAACCGGGTCGCTCAACGCTGACCAGGCCCGGAGCTGGGCCCGGTTCAGCGCGGCAGCCAGCAGCGGAGCGCTGAGCCGGGGGTGGCCGGCAAGGGGTTCAGCGGCGGCGCACAGGAAAACGGCGAACAGCGTGCCGGAGTTGCCGCGGGCCTTTTCCATGGCCGCCAGGCCGGCCCGGGCGAGGATAACGCCGACGTCGTGCTGGGCCGGATCCGGCGGAGGAAAGGAACGGACCGGCGGATCCGCGGCGATCTGGGGTATCGCGGCGGTGTCAAGGCCGTGGAGTGCCTGGGCGGCGGCACGCACCGTGAGGTAGAGGTTGGTGCCGGTGTCGCCGTCGGCGACGGGGAAGATGTTGATGGCGTTCAGGCGGTCGCTGTGGTTTCCAAGCGTCGTTTCTGCCTTGCTCAACCACCGCTTCATCGCTTGCGCGTTGGCGGCAATTTTAGTCTGCAAAGTGATCCCATCCCACAGTGTCAGCGGGCCTGCCCGCTATCTTGACGCCCGTGCTGTCCGTTGGTGCAGGGGCTTCTACCGAGCCTATCGCAGTGAAACCGCGAGGCAGCTGAAGACCTGGGGGGAATGTGGCCAGCAGTCCGTGGTCCTCCCCGCCGCCCAGGATCCAGGCCATCGGATCGGTGCCGAGCAGTTCGGCGGCGGGCAGGAGCGGAACCGCCAGTTGCTCCAGTACCGACGCGTCCAGGTTCAGGACGGCGTGGCTGGCGGAAGCCATCCGGTGGCCGTCCCGGACCAGCCCGTCGGAAATGTCCATCATGGCCGTCGCGCCGGAATCCCGGGCCAGTGGACCTCCCGCCAGCGGCGGCAGGGGCCGGCACTGGGTGTCCATCAGGGCGCGCTGCGCCCTGGTCAGCGCCTCGACCGGGACTGCCGATTCCAGCAGTGCGAGACCCGCCGCGGCGCGCCCCACGGTGCCCGCCAGCGCGAGAATGTCCCCCGCGCGGGCGCCGGAGCGCAGCACGGGTGAGCCGCCGTCGAGGGTTCCGAGAATTGCCACACTGACCGCCAGCTCGCGGCCGCGGCCGAGGTCGCCCCCGGCCACGGCGCAGTCCGGGGCGCCCAGTTCCCGGATGCCGGCACTGAGTCCGTCGGCGAAGTCCTCGACCCAGGCGACCCGGGTGTCCGGGGGCATGGTGAGGCTGACGACGAGTGAGGTTGCGCGGGCACCCATGGCGTTGATGTCGCTGAGGTTCTGCGCGGCCGCCTTCCAGCCGACGTCATAGCCCGTGGTCCGGTAACCGTTGCTCCATTCGAGCCGGAAGTCCTGGTCGGCCACCTGGGTGTCGATGCTGAGGACTGTCCGTCCGTCCGGGACTGCCACGATGGCGGCGTCGTCGCCCGGGCCCAGGATCAGGGACGGGTTGTGTTCCTGGCCGTAGTGCAGGCGCGGGAAGATGCGCTCCAGGAGCTGGGATTCGGAGAGCTCCGCTACGGTCAGGGGCGCTTTGGGCAGGATCGCATCAGACGGAGCCGCTTCAGGCACGGTCGCTTCAGGCACAGTCGCTTTAAACGGGGGGACAGTCTTGTGTTCAGGCACAGCCCTAACGCTACCGCGAGGGGGGCGCCAACGGCGGAGGTTCGTTGTTGCGGGGGTTCCCTGGGAAAGCTGCCTGGGACGCCGCGCTGGCAACGTTTTCCCCGCTCCCTCGAGGCCATGCGAGACTCGTAGGCATGCCCCCGCCACTGCCAGCGCTGAACGCCGCACCCCGGCGTGTCCGCTGGGTTCTGGCCGCCGTTTCCGGCGCCGCGATGCTGTGGCTGGTGGTGGCAATTCAGTTATTCGTCAATGTGGATCCCTTGAGCCTGCACCGCACGGACGCTGTGATCATGCTGGGCGGGGCCGCGTCCGAACGCCTGCCGGTGGCACAGAAGCTCCAGGGCGAGCTCGAAGCACCGGTGCTGGTGCTGTCCCACACAGACACCCTGGGCAATGCGGCGGCCGACGACATCTGCAACTCGGCCGCGTTCCCCCGCCCGGGACTGGTATGTTTCCGCCCCAGTGGCATGGACACCCGGAGTGAGGCAGAGATCATTGCGGACCTTGCTGACGCCAACGGCTGGAAGTCCCTCACTGTGGTGACGTCCAGCTACCACGTCACCCGTGCTGGACGGCTCATTCAGCAGTGCACGACGGCGGACGTTCAGATGGTTGCCTCCCGTCCCGTGCTGAGTCCGGGGCAGTGGCTGCGGCGGTTTGTCATTGAAACCGGGGGCCTGATCGATGTGTCCCTGCGGCCGGAATGTACGGATCAGCGGGCGGGAATGTAAGAATTGGAGGCGATCAGGTTGAGTCCCTCAGCCTAGTGACGATGTATTGAGGCGAGGAGGACCGGCTGTTGGGTGATCCTGCCGACGATGCTCCCCGGCTTGTAGCGGCCCCGCGCCACCTGCGGCGCCGCGCCCTCCGCGAGGAGATTCCGGACACGCTCCTGGTTCCAGGTGTGGAGCCCGTCCCTTACGCCCCCCGGAGCGCCGCCCCAGCCAAGCGCGCTGCCGAACTGGACCCCGACGACGGGGAAGTGGCCTACCGCCGCAAGCGCCTGGCTGCGCTGGTAGCAGTCATTCTCGTCGCCGTCACCGTGCCTGCCCTGGTCATCGCCCTTCTGCTTCTGGGCTAAGCCCCCCGTCCGATTAGTCTTGCCAGACCGCACTGCCCGAGTCTTTTTGGGGGAACATCCATGCACAGCATCATGCCGATCTTCGGCACCAGGCCCGAGGCAATCAAAATGGCGCCCGTGATCAACGCCCTTGAGCGCTCGCCGCATTTTCGCTGCATCGTTACAGTGACTGGCCAGCACCGCGAAATGCTGGACCAGGTCAACGAACTCTTTGGGATCGTGCCCGACCACGACCTGAACATCCTCCAGCACGGCCAGTCGCTGTCCGCCATCCTGACACGGACCATCGATGGGCTGGAGAAGCTGTTCACGCACACCCGGCCGGATGCCGTGGTGGTCCAAGGGGACACCACGACCTCCACCGCCGCCGCGATCGCAGCGTTTTACCACGGGATCCCCCTGGTGCACGTCGAGGCAGGGCTCCGCAGCGGGGACCTCCGCTCCCCCTTCCCGGAAGAGGCGAACCGCAAGATCACAAGCCAGATCGCGAGCCTCCACCTGGCGCCGACGAGCGTCAGCAAAGGCAACCTGATTGCGGAGGGCATTAGGCCGGAAGACGTCGTCATCACGGGCAATTCCGTCATCGACGCCCTCCTCACCACCGTAGGCAAGTCCGTTGCCTTTACTGACCCGCAACTTGAGGACCTGGCCGCCAGCGGCAGGAAAATCCTCCTGGTCACAACCCACCGCCGGGAGAACCAGGGAGATGCCATGCGCGGCGTGGCACGGGCCTTGGCCCGGATCGCCGACGCCGAGCGCGAACTGGTGATAGTCCTGCCGGCCCACAAGAATCCCGTTGTGCGCGAAGCGTTACTGCCGCTCCTCGAAGGAAAAGCCAACGTCGTTGTCACCGAGCCTCTCCCCTATGGAGAGTTCACGCGGCTGCTGTCCCTGGCGCACTTCGTGATCACGGACTCGGGAGGCGTGCAGGAGGAAGCTCCCAGCCTCGGCAAGCCTGTGCTGGTAATGCGGGACAACACCGAACGGCCGGAAGCCGTCAAAGCCGGGACCGTGGCGCTCATCGGCACGGATGAGGAGCGGATTGTTGCCGAGGTGACACGTCTGCTCAGGGACCCCCAGCACTTCGCAGCCATGGCGAACGCCGTCAACCCCTACGGGGACGGCGAGGCTGCCGGCCGAACCGTCGCAGCCATTGCGGAACTGCTCGGCGTCGGATCCCGCATCGGCGAGTTCGCCGGCGGGTAGTGCGGCACCGCACCGACTGCACGGCGGCCGGGGCCGGGGAAGTTAACAGTCGGGGCCGGGGGCGTTAACGCAGAGATAACGTAAGGTTGCTGGCTTTCTTGGGCTGGCAGGGGGCAAGCCGGTATGCTTGGCTGCGGGGGACGCTCACCTTGGCCCGTTTACGGTGCCGAGACGCCTGATCGAGTGATGCTACGGCTCGCCGCTCCCCGTCCCAAAGCACACTCGTTGAAGAGGAAACCAATGAAAATTCAAGCCGTAATTCTGGCTGCCGGAATGGGCACGCGTTTGGCGCGCCCGCACCCGAAGCCCATGACGGAGCTCAGTGATGGCCGGACCATCATGCACCAGCAGGTCCAGAACCTGCACACCAAGTTCGGCAAGAAGCTGCGGCTGACCATTGCGGTCGGCTTCAAGCTGGAGATGATCCTCGAACACGTACCGAACGCATCTTTTGTGTACAACGAGAACTTTGACCAGACGAACACCTCCAAGAGCCTCCTGAAGGCGGTCCGGAACTCCGCCAAGGGCGGCGTGCTGTGGATGAACGGCGACGTGGTCTTCGACCCGGATATTCTCGGGATGCTGCTGCCCTATATCCAGCGTGACGAGTCGTTCATCACCGTGGACATTTCCTCGGTTTCGGACGAGGAAGTCAAGTACACCACCGACGCGGATGGCAAAATCTTGGAACTGTCCAAGGTTGTCCCCGCCGACGTGGCCCACGGAGAGGCTGTCGGCATCAACTTTGTCAGCTCGAAAGACAAGAAGAAGCTCCTCAAGCGACTGATTGAAGTCGACGACCAGGATTACTTCGAGAAGGCCATCGAGCTGACCATCAAGCAGGACGAGGTCAAGTGGACTCCGGTCGACATCAGCGATTTCTACGCCGTCGAGGTTGACTTCCCGGACGACCTGGTCAGGGCCAACGCCAGCATCTAGGGCAGCCCTAGCGACTACGGCGACCGTTTGGACACCAGGCCTGACGATTGCCCCGCCGACTCCAACAGCAAAGGGCCACACCAGCACGTGCGACAAAACGGCAGGATGCAAGTATCGCGACGGGAGGCCATCAAGTGGTCTCTCGCCGGCGCGACCGGAGTCACCCTGCTGGGCTTGTCCGACTCCACCGGCCCGGCAGGCGCCGGCGGCGGCTCACACCTGAGATCTTCTCCTGTCTCATCGCTGACAACCCTGGACGCCACGGTTGTCCTCGGACCCCAGCGTGCGTCCCGGCTGCCCTACCGGTTCCTTGCCCCAGGTCCGGCCCTCGCAACCCAGGTCCGCGAGGAGCTGTGCGCGCGCAACAGCAGTTCCAACGGCCAGCGGACGGGGCTGGCCGCTTTTGGGCACCTGACGGACAGTCACGTTCTCGACGCGGCCAACCCGGGGCGGCTGTCCTTCTTTTGGCAGTACTTCGATTTCGCTGACGGGTTCCCCGTCTCCGGGCTGTTCCGGCCGCAGGACCTGCTCACCGTTCATGTGCTGGACGCGACGGTCCGAAAGCTCAACGCCGTCGGACTGGGCCCCATCAGCCGACGACCTCTGGATTGCCTCGTCACCACGGGGGATCTCACCAACGCCTTCGCCCTCAGCGAATTGTCCGCCGCGGTCAGTGTGTTTAAGGGCGCTCCGGCAACATCCCACCCGGCCGACACGTACGAGGGTGTCCAGGATCATGGACCGGCCCCCCTCGAACTGTCCCAGAACATCTGGCATCCGGAACCGGAACCTGAGCTGGCGCCCCGGGATGACTGGAAAGCCGTACACGGATATCCCACTGTGCCTGGACTCCTCGAGGCGGCCATCAGGCCGGTAGACGCCGAGGGCTCGGACTTCCCCTGGTATATCGGCGTCGGAAACCACGATGAGGCCGGGCGTTCAGACGGGGATCCAGTTTCAGCGAAAACCGACTTCGTCGACACTCTCCGCGTCGGCGACCGGCTTCCGATGCGGCTGCCCCCCGGCATCGACGAATTGGACTTCTGGGAAGAAGTCAATGAGTCCAGCGCGAACGAACGCCGGGCCCTCATGGCGTCCATGCCTTCGCGAAAGGTGCAGGCTTCGAAACTCCGCCGCGAGTTCAGCAAGGAAGACTTCATGGATTCCATTGCAGGCAACGGCGGGCACGCCGGCGCGGCCGCCGGCCGCCGTCCCGAAGGCCAGCCGTACTACACCTTTGACATCTCACCGCAGGTTGTCGGCGTCATGCTGAACACGGCTAGCCCGGACGGCGGCGGCGGCGCAGTGCTTGACGCCGCCCAGGCGGCGTGGCTGGAGGAGCAACTTGAGGGCGTATCGGCGAAGTCCTACGATCCGAAGGGCAAACTCACCGTGAGGACTGTTGAAGATCGACTTGTGGTCTTGTTCAGCCATCACCCGCTGCCTTACTTTGACGAGGCCACGCGTTCGCCGGACGACGGTGAACCTCCCCTGGACCGTTCAGCGGTGCTGCGGCTCATCTCCAGGTTTCCGAACGTGGTGGCCTGGCTGAACGGCCACACGCACAAACACCAGGTGACACCGCACGAATCCGAATTTGACCTCGGTGGATTCTGGGAAATCACGACAGCGTCGCTCATTGACTATCCGCAGCAGTCGAGAGTGCTTGAGCTCATGGACAACGGCGACGGAACACTGTCCCTTGCCGCAACACTGGTGGACCATTCGGCTCCGGAGAGTGTGCTCCATGACGGACCTCACAGTCCGGCATCCATGGCCGCCTTGAGCCTTGAGCTGGTGTTGAACCGGCCCGGCCTCGACCCCGCCGAGGTGATGGGATCCGCCGGGGACCAGAACGTCGACCTGGTATTGCGGAAACCCTTTTGACGCTGGCACCACGAACGGCACCATGAGGTGACGTGCCAGTATTGACGGAATGCGCCGAGCCACTGCGCCCGGAACGACCAATGACTTGCAGCAATTGAAATTGAAGTGACAACCACCGGTTGGATCCGGACGAGGGAAGCGAATCCAAGAATGCCAGGTCCCAAGCAGAGCCAAGCTATAGCTGCGTTGAAAGCTGCCGCCGAGAGAAATCTCCGGCGTGTGTGGCGGGCATTGCCCCCGGAGCAGCGGAAGCAGATCCGCAAGGTGGCGCACCCGGCCAGCGTGGCCAAGCTCCAGAGAACCGCCGCGGCGAAGCCCGTGGCAGCCCTGCAGCGGCCCCAGCTCGCCGTTGTCGTCCTCCTGACAGAGGACGCCGGCGATCCCGCCGCGACGTTGCGGAGCCTGGTGGGCCAGGAGCCGGCCGCCCTGGAAATGTTTGTCGTGGACACCTCCCTGGCCGGTCTCGGCCGAGCGCAGGTCCGGGAGTTTGCGAAGCGCGACGGTCGGGTCAAGTACCTCGCGCTTGCAGGCTCCGGTGAAGAGGCAGCCCGTGGCCACGCCGTCGCGCAGAGCCACGCCCCCTTTTTGATGTTCCTTGCTGCCGGGGACATGATCGAAAAGGCCAGCCTGGATCCTATGCTCCGGTCGCTGCGGACGAGCGGTTCGTCCTTCGCCGTCGGTATGACCGGAATCGTCAAGGGCAAGATCAGCTCGACGCCGGTATGGCAGCGGGACATCCATGCAGAGCCGCGGCCGGCCGCGGCTGTTTCGGAGCTTCCGGCGATTCTGCGTGACGGTGCCCTCGCCAACAAGGTGTTTGGGCGGGAGTTCTGGACGTCAGCAACCGCCGATATATCGACCGGAGGTGAGCACTGGCAGTACGAGGCGGTTCCCACCCTTTACTCCCGGGCAGAATCCTTCGACATCCTTGACCTCAAGGTCGTCAATACTTCCGCGGACGCCTCTGTCCGCCCCCTGGCACGCGAGCTCCTCTGCCAGATGCAGTACCTGGAGGACCGTCTCGCCAGGCTTGAATCCCTCACCGCCAGGTTGCGCCCCACACTGGACCCGGAAGCCTATCGGCGGGTGCTTTCGCAGGAACTGGGCAACGGCCTCTTCCGCTTCTATGAAGTGGTCCCCCGCACCGATCAGGCTTTCTGGGACACGCTCCACACCGCGGTCCGCCGCCTCAGTGAAGGCCTGGAACTGGACTGGGACGGCATCAGAATCCACAACCGACTGATCCTCTCGGCTGTCCTCGCGGACCGGCGGGAGGACGTCGTCCGGATCTGCAACCACCGGAGCGACTACAACTCCAGCTTCCCCACCCAGGTCACCGGGGACGGGCTGTTGGCGCAACCCAAGTATCTGGTCGAGCTCTCCCACTACGACCCGGAACTCCTGCCCTGCCGCGAGCTCGACCTCCGGTTTGTCAGCAAGATGACGCACTTCGCCTGGCAGGCTGACGGCCGGCTGGAAATCGGCGGTCACGCGTACATCTCCTCCGTGGATCCCGTGGAGGGGAACCTTTCGATCGGGGTGTCCCTGGTCAACGCCGACGGCGGAGTAGTCCCGCTGGCGGTGCAGCGCCACACGGACCAGTCCATCGACTGGGAATCCAACGACAACTGGACCTCCTACGCCGATGCCGGTTTCCGTACCGTCATTGACCCGGCTGCGATGCTGGAAGGACCCGGGGCCGGCGGCCCCGCCGAGTGGCATGTGGTTCTGACGGTCACTGCCGCCGGCAGGAGCTTCGAGGCGCCCCTGACGCGCCGGGACGCCAACGGTTCCACCGGGACACTGCCTGTGGGCCCCCTGCTGGACACATCCCGGATGGCCGTGGAAATGCGTCCCGCCACGACCGGCCTGACCTTTGTGCCGGTAAAGCCCTTGTACGTTGCCACCTCACTGGAACTGGCGGGGCGGACCCTGAAGCTGGCAGTGGAAGCGCATTCCGCCCCGGTGGCCGCAAAGGTCTCCCTCGAGTCGCTCAAGTTCGGTATCCGCGCCACGGCCACCTGCCTGAGCGTGGAGGGCGCCCGGGCGCTGTACGCCATCGACGTGCCCGACCTGGCACCAGGTGCCGCCGCGACAGCCGAGTACGAGTGGCAACTGCGCCTGGACAGCGGTTTCAAGACACCCCAGCCGGTTGCCTGGCCGGAAGGCTCTTCGGAGCTGGAGGCCCAGTCCGACCAGACCCGGAGCCTCAGGCTGGGTCTGACCGGTTACGGGTTTGTGACCCTGAAGGAGCGCAGGACCCGCGTTATCGCCTCCTCCGTGGAGGTGTCAGCGGATCAGCGCACCCTGCGGATCGAGGGCACTGCGGATCTGCCGGTCATGCATGCTCCCCGTTTCGTCCTCTCCAGCGGGAAGGCAGTCATCCCCGCAACGGACGCTGCGCTGACGGTGCGGACCAATAACGGAAGCAACGCGTTCACCGCCGATTTCCTGCTCCCCCACAACCCGTGGGACGGCGAGGAAGTGATGCCCGAGGCCGGCGCGTACAGCGTGCGCTTCGTCGCCCCGGGGGTCGCCGACCACCAGGGGTACTGGATCCCGGCGTCGTCCGGGCTGCAGTCCCAGATGCCCCGGCGGATAGCGGCCGACCGGGTGGAAGTCGGAGTAAGCCGCACCCCCAAGAACGCCGCCCTGGCGATCCACCTTCGGCCGCCCCTGGCGGCGGATGAGGTGGGACGGTTCGGCCAGCAGCTGCTCCGCACCCCGGTCACGGTGGGCGGGGAGGCGGAACTGAAGGACGCCATCCTGTTCATGTGCTTCGGCGGACGGCGCGCCACGGACAGCCCGCGGCGCCTGCTGGAGGAATTCCAGCGCCGGGGCAGCCAGTGGCCGATGTACTGGGCCGTTGCTGACTTCTCGGTGCCGGTGCCCGCAGGAGCCGAACCGGTGCTCATAGGATCCCGGCGTTGGTACCAGCTCCTGACCGAGTCCAGGATCCTGATCAACAACAACAACTTCCCGTTCTACTTCCGCAAGCGTGAGGGACAGGTCTACATCCAGACCTGGCACGGGACGCCTTTGAAGAAGCTCGGCAACGACGTCGCCCGCACGAACTTCTCGCTGTCCTACTGGAACCTCATGGGGCGGGAGGCCGAGTACTGGGATGCCCTCCTGGCCCAGAACGACTACGCGGCCGGCGTTCTGGCCAAGTGCTTTGGCTTTGACGGGCGTGTTGTCGCCGACGGCTATCCCCGCAATGACAGCCTGACCCGCGAGCGGATGGAGCAGGACCGGCCCGCAATCCGCCGCCGGCTCGGCATTCCCGAGGGAAAGACCGCGATTCTCTATGCCCCCACCTGGCGCGACGACGCCAAGAACGCCTCGCGGCAATACGAAATGGTCACTTACCTCGATTTCGAGAAGGCGCAGCAGCAGCTGGGCGACGACTACGTGCTGCTCCTCCGCGGGCATCACAACATCGCCGGCCAGCGGCAGACCGCGGCGAACGAATTTGTCATCGACGTGACCGAGTACCCGGAAGTCAACGACCTGTACACGGCCGCGGACATCCTGGTCAACGATTATTCGTCCGTCATGTTCGACTTCTGCGTGACCGGCAAACCGATCATCTTCCTGACGCCGGACATCGCCCAGTACCGGGACGAGACCCGGGGCTTCTACTTCGATCTGGAGGAAACGGCCCCCGGCCCGCTGCATAACACCACCGAGGAAGTAGTGCGGTCCATCAAGAACATCTCGTCGGTTTCCCGCCGTTACGAGCCCAAGTATGCTGCGTTCGTCGAGATGTTCGCGCCGTACTGCGACGGCGACGCCACCAGCCGTGTCTTTGATGCGCTGTGGCCGGACGGCGCGGAGCGTCCGCTGGCGCTTGGTTCGGGCCAGCCATCGTCGCCCTCGGAGGGCTAAGCGGCCGAGGGCGCACCAACGAAGCAAACATTGCCAGGCGCCAGCCAGCCCTGCCACATTTCCAGCAACAACATTAGGACGCAGTAAACAGCATGAGCTCCGCACACAAGGCAATCGAACACGGACTACTTCTTGAGGAGCGGAAAGACTGGACCGCCGCCGTCGAGGTGTACACGGCCATGCTCGACGCCGCGGAGGGTCCCGACGCAGAGCTGGCCTTCCGTCTCGGGCATGCGCACTTCCACCTCAGGCAGTGGACCGAAGCGGAGGATTTTCTGCGCATGGCAATCAGCTGGAATCCCCATCCGGCTACTTGGCATTACCGCCTCGGTTTCGTCCAAGAGCAGCTGGGACTCTTTGCCGAGGCTGCCGGAAGCTACAGGGCTGCGCTGGATCTCGAGCCGCATCGGGAGCGCTGGCAGCTCCGGCTGCGTGCTGCTCAGGCGGCCTCTGACCTGGCCGATCCAGAGGGTGCGCTCGCCCGCTCACAGCACTGGAATCCCGACTACCACTCGGAAAAGCTCGAGCGGCTTCGGGAGAACAAGGGCCCGTTGTGGCAGCAACTGCAGGTTCTGGCAGCCGGAAGAGACGCCCACGAAGCCAGTGTGGAGTGGGTAGTCCAGCTTGGCGCCGCCCAGTACGGCATGAATCGCTACGTCGACGCGGCGGCAAGTTATGCGGCAGCCAGCGTGATGCGTCCCGGCAACGCGGAATGCTACTTCTACGCCGGGCACGCATATGAACTCAGTGGCGAGGCGCAGAAAGCCGAGGAGTCATATGCGCAGGCCGTACTTCACGATAAGAACCTGAAGTCGGACACCGTCGGAATCGGTGCGTTCTTCCAGAAGAAGGGCCAGTGGACTGAGGCGCTGGGCCATTATCAAGCCCATCTTCGCCGACACCCGGCCAATGCCCAAGTTGCCTACCGGGTCGGACTTGCTTTCGACCGTTGCTACCGCTGGGCTGAAGCGGCGGACGCATACGAGTACGCGATCATCCTCCAACCGGACGTCGCGTACTGGCACTACAAACTGGGGCTGGCCCGTGAACGCACCCTCCAGTGGCCGCAGGCTGCCGAGGCGTATGGACATGCATGGCGGTTGGATGACTCCAAGAAATACTGGGCCTACCGGGCCGGCTACGCGCTGGAGACGGCCGGACGGGCTAAGGAGGCTTGCGACTTCTACTTGGCCTCAGCGACCTACCCGCACCCGGGATCACCCGCCGACAGCCCGATCGATGTATCGGGCAGTGACGGCCGCTACCTCAAGAACGTGCTTGACCAAAGGCTGCCCGGCCTGGCCGCCACGCAGTCCATCGAGGTGATGCAGCGTGTCGGCCAGCTCGCTGCGCAGTTGGGCGAATGGGATACCGCTGGGTCCGCCTTTGCAGACGTCGCCGCGCGGAGCAACAAACTCGATCCACGCAAGTTTTACCAGCTGGGCGCAGCACGCCACCAGAGCGGGGCGTTCAGCGCCGCCTGCGACGCATTCCGCCAGATGCGCCTGTTTAAGACCTCCGACGGCATAGACGTCGACAGCTACGTGAAGAACAAGGCGCAGAAGACGAGCCTGGAGTACGTTGAGTACTACGAGACCCTCCCTCTTGAGCCGAAGACCATCCTCTGGGAAAGCAACCACGGCGCGTCCATAGGATGCCACCCGCTGGCAGTCTTCGACGAGGTCTGCTCAGATCCCCGATACCAGGACTTCAGTCACTACTGGGCTATCAACAACGAGGACAACATCCCCGACCGTCTCCGCGGCCGCAAGAATGTGCGGTTCGTGCAGACAAATTCGGACTTGTACAAGAGAGTCCTGTCCGCGGCCGGACACCTCGTGAATAACGTGTCATTTCCGCCGTATTTTGTGCGCAAAGATGGACAAAGATACCTCAACACCTGGCACGGAACGCCGTTGAAAACGCTGGGCCGGGACATGGCAGGCGGCCCGGTCGCCCATGCCAACATTGCCAGGAACTTTCTGCAGTCAACCCACATCATGAGTCCGAACCAGCACACCTCGCAGGCCCTGATCCAACGACACGACATCGAGGGTCTATTCAGGGGCAAGATCGCGGTCACGGGTTCTCCGCGGATTGATGGCCTGGTCAACGCTGGTGAGTCCAAACGCCGTGAACTGCGCAAGAGGCTGGGGATCTCTCCGGATGACCAGAAACCGGTGGTTCTTTACGCACCCACGTGGCGCGGCGCCTCGGACGACCGGCACGTCGACGCCGTCAGGCTTAGGGACGACCTGGACGCCATGCGCGGAGCGGACCACCACGTGTTCTTCCGAGCCCACCGCCTCACGGAGGGCCTGCTGACCGGATTCGACGCCGGCACTTCGGTCGTTCCCGGTGACATCGATACCAATGACCTCCTTGCCGCGGTTGATCTACTCGTCACGGACTACTCGAGCATCTTCTTCGATTTCCTTCCAACGGGCCGGCCCATCGTCTTCTACGCCTTCGATCTGGAAGACTACGCAGAAAACCGTGGCCTGTACTTCGATATGCAGCAGATGCCCGGCACCGTGGTTCGGGAAAGGTCGGGACTCGCCGCAGGCATCCGGTCTTCGCTGAGGGCCGATCCGGAATCCGATCCGGAGTATCTCACCGCCCGGAACCAGTTCTGCCCGCAAGAGGATGGAAAAGCCGCGAAGAGGGTGGCCCGGTTCTTCTTCGAAGACGACCCGGATGGACTCGCCGAAGGTCCTGCGGACGAGAAAACCACTCTCCTGTTCCACCATGGTCTCCTTCCCAACGGTATTGCGACCTCCTTCAGAAACCTGGTCGCCAGCCTGGACACATCACGCTTCCGCGCCGTACTGGTGGTCGAACCGGCCGTTCTGGCAGCCGACCCGGCACGAATGAAGAAGCTCAATGAACTGCCGAGCCATGTCCAGATAATCGGCAGGACGGGTGTCCAATCCCACACCCCGGAAGAACGCTGGATTTCCCGAAAATTGACGGCGACCCTGGACCTGCCCTCCGAGGCTCAGTGGAAGATCTACCGCTCATCGTTCAAGCGTGAATTCCGGCGCATTTTCAGCGACAGCGTTTTCGACTCAGTCATCGAATTCGACGGCTATGCGCCGTTCTGGTCAAGTCTGATCGCTTACAGTCCGGACGGGGCCCACAGGTCGATTTACATGCATAACGACATGGCCAACGAAAAACTCATGAAGTTCCCCGTGCTGGAAATCATCTTCCGTCTCTACCGGGACTTCGATGCGCTCATCTCCGTGGCCTCGAGCGTCTCTGACAAGAACCGACGCGAGCTGGCGGTCCCATACGCCTTGGACCGCGAAGCTTTCACGCACTGCGACAACCAGATTGATCCGGACAGGGTCCACTCGGGAGCCGCCGAACCGTTGGACCACGACATTGCCGAATGGTACGAAACCGGACCCTACAACTTCGTCACGATTGGTCGGCTGTCCCCGGAAAAGGACCATCGAAAGCTGATCCGGGCCTTTGTCCGGTTCCACGACTCCAATCCCGGGGCCAAGCTCATGATCATCGGCGACGGTCCTCTGCGCTATGAGCTTGAGAAACTGATCCTCCGGCAAAAGGCTTCCGGATACATCTGGCTCGCCGGACAGCGCCAGAATCCGTACCCGGCGCTGCAACGCGCACAGTGTTTCGTCCTGTCCTCTCTCCATGAAGGCCAGCCCATGGTTTTATTTGAGGCCATGATTTTGGGTCTTTCGATCATCTGCACTGAAATGCCCGGGCCCCGGGATGTCCTGCAGGACCGTTTCGGCCTGATCGTGGAAAATTCCGAGGACGGACTTCTTGGAGGATTGGCAGCCGCCGGGCGAGGCACAATCCCCCGTGAACGCTTCGAGCCTTCGGACTACGTTGAGAGTGCGCTCAATCAGTTCCTGACGCGTAATCTGGGCAGCAGAGACCTTGCCATCAGCTAGTCCCAGTCCCCAAGCCCCTGACGGCTGCGGCGATCACTCAGGAATCCCGGGTCCCCAAAAGAATGAGACGTCCGCATGAAGTTGGTCAGTCCTTACATTGCTTCGCCGCGGCCGGTGCACTTCAAGTTTCGGCCAGCACGGAAGGGCGCCAGGCATATCATCGTGATCTTCACGTCCATCCGGGCCGAGATGAACTGGCTGGACTTTGACCACGATGGCCCCCTGCTCGCCCACAACAGGGCCAATCTATTGTGGATTTACGACACGTTCGGCGCGGAGTATTCCTATTACCTGGCCGAAGGGCGCAATTTTGAAATTGAAGAGTCGGTCGCGCAACTCATAGAGGAAGTTATCGGGAGTTTGCACCTCAGCAGCAACGATTGCACCATGGTGGGCATGTCGAAGGGCGGTTCGGCGGCGCTCAGACTGGGAATAAGATGTGATGCGAAAAACATCCTGGCTCTCACCCCCCAATTGGCCATTGGTTCGTACCTGTTGAATCGAAAGCGAACAGAAATCATCAGGTATATGAGTGGCAGCACTGAGAAACACGACGTCGACTGGTTGAACAATTTAGTTCCAGACCGGATTCGGTCCGATCCCAACAGAGCGCGCAATGTTTACCTGATCACGTCCCCCTATGATCCCCATTGCATCGACTATCTGGATGATGTGCTGCCCCATTTTCGTAGATATTCGAATTTCAGCCTCCTATCGACTGCTTCGGATTTAGCCCGCAACCATCTGCAGACACTTCACTACAACATTCCGTTCGTTGTTTCGCTCTTGGGAATACTGGCCGAAGGCCTTTCTCCACGCTTCGGCGAGGACTCCAACGGCTTCGGCTTTGATGGCAGTGGCCACAGGGACCGGCACTTCAAACTCGGGCAAAAATTCGGTGGACTTCTGCCCGGCTCCGCCTAGCTGCCTTTGGCAGGATTATCTGCTTCCTATTTGCCCGCGGAATCCGCCGCCAGAAGGCTTGAACGATGGTTCATTTTTCATTCCGGTTCACAGAGAGAATTGCAGCCCTTCAATGCCGCGCCAGCAGGTTCAGAACGACCATCACGTTGGACGTGACCGGCCCCTTAGCTTCACCCCTCCCCCAAGCCTGGCTGCCATCAGCCTGACGCTCGAACAAGGTCTGAAGGTAGCCCCGCAGGCAACAAAGCTGTGGTTCTATACGTCCCGTTGCCTGGTGGTGGACATGGAGTGGAGCGGCCGGAAAGTTGCGATC
The DNA here is from genome assembly GCF_030812335.1 of Pseudarthrobacter oxydans. GTDB lineage: Bacteria > Actinomycetota > Actinomycetes > Actinomycetales > Micrococcaceae > Arthrobacter > Arthrobacter oxydans_B. The sequence goes on along the minus strand of NZ_JAUSSN010000006.1, from coordinate 58,859 downwards.
GATATTGTTCTGACTGACGATGACGACATCATTGTCAAGATGCATACAAGGGCTGCAGACGGGCATGAGATTTTGCAGAGGGTAGTTGCGCGCACCGGCTGTGTTCTAAGATCGGGAAAATATTTGATCGCCCGTGTTCCGCTCGGTGCTGACGCGAGCGCCACCGGCCACGCACTTCTCGGTGTCCTGAATAATCTCTATGCGCGGAGCCAGGAGCCCACCGACGCTCCGTAGTGCCGGGCACCTCACGGCGACAAGATCATCCTCCGCTGGCGGCCGGCAGGCCTAGTTTCCCACCAATTCATCAGCGGAAAAGATCGAGGGAACACTGTCCGGAATCTCGTTCATTTGGAGATGCGTACGCACCCAGTTGATCTTCTCGCGGTGGACCGTCGCCGGGGATCCTAGGGCCAAGGTGTGCGGCGGGACGGGGCGTGATCTGGTGACAACACTCCGCGCCCCAATGACGCACCCGCTACCGATCGTTGAGCCGGGCATCACGAAAACTTCCTGGCCTATCCACACGTGGTCCCCGACCGCTATGGACCGGGAAGGGTTGATACGCTCACCCGATACCCCGTCGTAGATCGGGTGGGAATCGTCGGCGCGAATGCGGCACTGATTTGCTATCAGTACGTCATCGCCGAAGGTAACGCCCGCGCCCTCCGCCGTCGATATCTGCAAATCAAAACCGCTGTAGAATTTCTCCCCCATCGACACGGCGCATTCCAGTCCCAAGGTGATGCGGCCCCGGTACCAAGCCCACTTTCCCATGCTCACCGAAGAATTGTTCCGGTGGAATACGATCGCGCCGCCGAATTTGGATCCGGTCCCGAAGACGACCCGGCAATTGGCGCCCTTGAACTCAATCGACGCGCCCGGGGAACAAGCGGGCGCGCCTACGATGCTGTTGCCATTCGCGTCCGAGTAGTCACGTATGTCGTGGCCCCTGAGTATTGCCGTCATGTTCCTCCGCTAGTCGCCGCAGCCGCCGTCCGGCCACCAGCAACCCTATCGCACGCCCGTACGGTGGCCCCTGGTCAGGGCAGTCCCACCTTCGCCACAAGCATGTTGTGGTCCGAGGGGATGATGCCGGTGAAGTTGCCGGCGCTGTCGATGTTGGCCACGGTTTCCCACTGCGATACGCGCATCTTGGACGTCAGGATGTAATCGATGTAGGAGCCGTTTGCCGACTTGTTGTCCACACCCGGTGCGAGGGTCGCAAAACCGTTCCAGCTGTCGAGGTGCGCGTTGATCCGTTTCTCCGCAGTGGCCGCCATGCTCGGGAAGTCCTCCCAGTAGTCATTTCCCAGGGGATCGACGAGTCCGAAGGCCGTGAAGACGTCGTACGGGGCGTTGGACGGCTTCTGCCACTTGCTCGAATTGAGGTCGCCGGTCATCACGACCGGTAGGCCAGCGGTGTTTTCCTGCTTGATGACGCTGACAATAGCGTCCGCCTGTTGCTTCCGGAGGTCATAGAATCCGTCGGCTTTGCTGGTGGAAAGGTGCGTGTCGCCGAAGAAGAAGAGTTTTCCCGTGGATTTCTGCTTGGCAATGGCCCAGGCGAAAAACCGGGGATTTTCCGGGACGCTGGCGAGCGGAAGTGCTTTGCTGCCCGTCCTGACGAGCTCGACGGTCGCCGCGTTGTAGAAGATCCGGGTCCCCTGGGAAGCTCCCTGGTCTGCATAGACGCAATTGGTGGGGGTTGTGGGGTCGATGCAGTTATTCCGCTTGGTGTTGCTGAGCGCGTAGTTGGCTCCGGTGTTGTTGAGTCGCTGCTGAAGATCCTCGAACTGCGACAGCCCGCCTGCCTGGCCCGGCTCATTCAGCCAGCCCTGGGAGGCCTCCTGCGCGCCAATAATGTCCGGCATCCGTGACTTGATGTTGTTGACGACGGCGGTGCGCCGCTCGGACCACGGAAGGGCATTGGTGGTGGTGTCGCTTTCGGCACTGCAGTTTGCACACATTACGTTGTAGCTTGCCACCGTCAACGGGTTGCTGAGGGCGGGCGGGGCTGGCGGTTCTGCCTTCGTGGTCAGGTTAAGCACCGGGGTGTAAGCGCTGAGGCTGGTTCCGGCCTCGTCAATCACCCTGACCTGGAAGTAGTAGGCGGTGAGCGCGTTCAGCCCACGGAGTTCCGCAGTGTTGGTCCCGTAATAGCGGTGCCATGCGGCATCGGACATATCAGCCTTGGTTGCGACTGCGAGCCGGTATCCCGGCGCGTTGGGGACAGGGTTCCAGCTCAGGTCCACTGTCCGGTGGGTTGAAGTCCCGGTGAAACCCGTGGGGGTCGTAGGGGCTGCTGGGACCGTTGGGGAAACAGGCGGCGTGGTGAACGTGACAGCCGGGGAATAGGAAGTGAGGTTCTCCCCCGCAGTACCAATGACCCTGACCCTGGCGAAATAGACCGTCGTGGGAGTCAGCCCGGTCATGACACCGGAGACCTCCGTGAAGCGCTTATAGACCGAGTCGCTCATGTCGGACTTGCTGTAAACCTGCACCCGGTATCCCGGAGCACTGGCCACGGGGTTCCAGGACACTGCGAGGGCGTCCGGACCCGTAGCCGTTGCCTGCAGCCCTGTCGGCACCGTGTAGGCGGCCGCGGGCGCGGCGGCAGTAGTTGCGGTGATCGCTGCGGAGTACGCCGTGAGGGATACCAGTCCGTCGGCAGTGATCCCGCGCACCCGGAACTTGTACTGCGTGCTGTTCACCAGATCGGGTATCACCACAGCCGACTCGGTGAACCGGTAATACACGGAATCACTCATGTCCGCTTTCGTGTACACCTGCACCCGGTACCGCGGCAGATTCGCCGACTTGTCCCAGGACAGACTCACCGTCGTATCCGTCTGCGCCGTGCTCTTCAATCCCGTCGGCACGGTGTAGGCAGGCGCAGCTGTGGTGGACGCGGTGATTGCCGCGGAGTACGCCGTGAGGGATACCAGTCCGTCGGCACTGATCCCGCGCACCCGGAACTTGTACTGCGTGCTCTTCACAAGACCGGGTATCACCACAGCCGACTCGGTGAACCGGTAATACACGGAATCACTCATGTCCGCTTTCGTGTACACCTGCACCCGGTACCGCGGCACGTTCGCCGACTTGTCCCAGGACAAACTCACCGTCGTGTCCGTCTGCCCCGTGGACTTCAATCCCGTCGGCACCGCATAGGTCGGCGCAGTGTAGACCGGTGCGGCCGCAGTCGTTGCGGTGACCGCCGCGGAGTATGCCGTCAGTGATATCAGCCCGTCGGCAGTGATCCCGCGCACCCGGAACTTGTACTGCGTGCTCTTCACCAGATCGGGTATCACCACCGCCGACTCGGTGAACCGGTAGTACACGGAATCACTCATGTCCGCTTTCGTGTACACCTGCACCCGGTACCGTGGCACATTTGCCGACTTGTCCCAGGACAAACTCACCGTCGCGTCCGTCTGCCCCGTGCTCTTCAATCCGGTCGGCACAGCGTACGCAGGATCGTAGGCAACGGATGCGGGGGCGACCGCGAGGCTGGCGAGGAGCAGGAGCGCTGTGAGTACCGCGGTAGCGGACTTCCGAAGCCCGTGGGTCAAGCCTTTGGTCTGCATCCGACACCCTTAAATAGGGGATCACCGTCACCGGAATTCTGTTCCGAAGCGATCCATCGTCCAACTTCCGGCGACGATTCAGAAAGAACCTGGCAGGTACTTTCTAACCAACCGTCGGCAGGCAGCGAGATGATGGTATCGACCCAAGGCCCAGAGGAGACGCAGGGTAGGCGCAAATTTGGCGCAGGCTAGTGTGAGGGCAGGCCGGCCGCCGTCCGGCCATCACGGACGGCGGCGCCGGCCAGCCGCGGGCCGTTAGTGCCTAGCTGGAGACCTTTGCAGCAGGAGTGACCGGCATGGCCCACAGCTTTCGTTCTATCGCATCCCGCATGGCGGCGCCCCACTTCGAGACGACCATCGCGTCATTGAAGGCATGAGCCCGGGCGACGGCCGCGCGGCGCATGTCTTTGAGATCTTCCTCGCCCATGGTGCTGAGTTGACGGATCCGCTCCGACATCGCCGAGATATCGCCCGCCTTCACGAGGAACCCGTTGACGCCGTCCTGGATGATGTCAGCAGGACCATACGGAACGTCATAGGAGATGGGGATGCATCCGGCACTCATGGCCTCGATCAGGACGAGCCCCTGCCCTTCGAGTTTGCTGGTCAGGAGAGTGAATGAAGCACGTTCGAATTCCTGCCGGGCATCGATGGAGTAACCCCGCAAGGCGACGTGGTCCCCCATGCCGATCGAGTCGATCAGCTTCGCAAGCGCGGCCTGTTCCGAGCCTTGGCCGTAGATCTCCAGCAGGTACCCGACGTCAGAGGACTTTCGCGCCTCTGCCACGGCGCGGATGGCGTGGTCAAGTCTCTTGCGGCCGGTCAGGCTCCCCAGGATGATGCCCAACTCAGGAGTGTGGCCCTCTTCCGGGTCCGACACCGCGGGAAGTGATCTGCTGTTCGGGATAACGCAGGTGTTCCGGGGATTATCGAAGACCAGGTCCACGTCCTTCTTCTGGCTTTCGGTCAGGAAGACCACGGCGTCGAAGGAACTCAGACGCTCGAACACATACCGCCGGGTCGGGCTGAGCTCCCCGTACGGGGGAAGGGCGCCGCTGGCCATGTGGGAGTTGTGCACCAAGTGCATGGTGACGACGTTGTCTCGACGGTACCGGGTCATGAAATTGGCGGTCGACTTGCTGTCAACAATCATGAAGGATTCGCGGCCTTCGACCACGCAGTCGAGCCAGAAAAGGTAGAGCGGCCAGATCTGGTTCCACGAGGCCACGGGACGGCCGTCGAAACCGCACAGGGTTACCAGCCGCCCGCCTTCAACTCCCCTGACGGAGACGTCCCGGCGGTCGGAGGCCACGACGGTTCCATCCGACCGGAAATAGTCCACTTGGAGGACCGTCTTCCCGTCGGAGCCATAGCGGACCCGGCGGCGGAGGACCCCGCCGCTGGCTTCGTCCGTGGCCTCCTCCTCCGCGCCGATCGCCGAAAACTCGCCGACGACGTTCTTGCCGGGTTTCGACGACGCCAACTGGCTCTCCGTGAGCTGGCCCAGTTCATCCCAGAGGTTCCGCAGCCGCAGCCCCGGTATCAGCTCACCGGCGGCTTCGAGCTCGCAACGGATATCGCCGTAGTCCAGTGACCAGGCAAAAGTCAGGACATCCACGGGCACACCGGCTTCCTGCATAAACGCCCGCGAACGGTGCAGGAGGGCATTCGTCATGCCGCCGTACTCCGTGGGTATCCCCCAGGTGATGGCACAGTGGTACCCCGCGGGCAGGGTCGGAAGGCCGCGGGCCTGGTCGTCGCGCACGTCCTGCTGATTCATAACGATCTCCGAAAACTCAGACTGCATTGGCTGTGGATGTTGAGGGTGCGGGTGCGGGCCTCAACGGGCGAAGGCTTAGGTTGCCGTGCACGGTTCCATAGACATCCATGGGACTCGGGACCGGGGCCCGGAAGGGCAGCCGGGACGACACGCGGCGGCCCAGCAGTTGGGTCTCGAGGGTGGCGTCGACGACATATTCGCTCAGGGCCTGCATGACGTCCGGGCCGAAGCGGAAGACGCTGGAAAATTCGCCCTCGGCTGTGTGTCCGGTCACCTCGCCGGACGCCCTGAAGAAGGACTCGGTGCCCCGGATTCTCAGTCGGCACAGGAAACGCGGCGTATCCGCGTCGAGGCTATCGCTCTCGGCGGTCAGCCGGGCGGTTACCCGCAACTCGAGGGCCCCGTCCGACCAAGTTCCCCAGACGGTGTCCGTGACTGCCACTTGGAGTTCCGGGGCGGGGATGGCCTTGCTGGCCGCCGCGGCCGTCAATGCTTCGGACCACATGGAGACCACGGGGGCGTCGGAGAAGTCGACGGCCCTGGAAATCGCGGCTTCCCGCATGGTGGCCTTTTGTTCGGCCGGCAACCCCAGAAATGCTGCCACGCACTCGGCCAGTGCCTGCTCATTCCCGTATTCAACGATGTAGCCGTTGACGCCGTGCGTGATGATCGACGACGGGCCGTAGTGGATGTCGTAGGCGATGGGCACACAGCCGGCGGACATGCTCTCCAGAATCACCAGGCCAAAGGATTCGGACGAACTCGTCAGCAGCGAAAAAGAGGATTCGCCGAACACCCTGGCCGGCGAATGGGTGTGGCCCTTGAGCTGGACCAAGGAGGAAACGCCCAGCCGCTGGATGAGGCTTTCCAACCTGGCGCCCTCGTCCCCCTCGCCGTAGATGCCCAGGGTAGCGGTTGTCTGAAGGCGGTGGTTCACGTCGGTGACCGCCCGGATGGCGTGATCTATCTGCTTGAGGGGCCGCAACTGGGCCAGCAACACACCGGCCGTCGGGTCGCGGTCGCCTTCCACGGGCTGGACGGGCAGCGCTCGGCTGTTGGGTATGACATGGATGTTGCCGATGTCCCCGACGCGTGCCCTGATGTCCTCTGCCTGCATCCGGGTCAGGATTGCCACGCCGTCGAAGTTGTCGAAGCGGGGCACGACCACGTCGCCGGAACCCGAGAGCGGCGAGGCCGGCCCGTCTACCGCGGTGGCGAGGTGGGAATCATGGACCATCAGAAAGACGGTCGCCGACGGCCGCCGGTAGGTCTTCATGAACGTCGCGGCGTGCTTGTTATCCACGATGAAGAACGAGTCGTGGCCGTCAGTCAAGTGATCCAGCCAGGACCGGTACATTTCCCACGATGAACGCCACTGCTCCACCGGCAGACCCTGGGCATTGCAGAGAGTGAGCGACCTGCCCCCGTGCTGGCCCGGGGTATCGACATCGTTGCGGTCCGAAAGGAAGAGAGATCCGTCCTCACGCAGGTAGTCCGTCTGCAGCAGCGTCGTGCCGTCAGCAGCAAATCTCTGGGTCCGCCCGCTCGGGCCGCCTTCCACCGAGGTGACGGGCGTTCCCGTCTCGCCGAGCGGAGTGAAGCCGGTAAGTTCCTCCGCCGGGAGAACGGGAGCGTCTCCGGCAAGGGAGGCAAGGTCTTCCCAAATGTTGCGAAGAGTGACCCCGCCGGTCAGTTTCCCCTGTTCGGTGAGTGTCTTCCGGATGTCCGGGTAGTCGCGGAAATTGTCGAAGGTGAGAATTTCCACCGGCGCCCCGCCCTCGGCGGCGAAGGCCCGGGAGCGGTGCAGCATGGAGTTTGTCCTACCGCCGTGCACCACAGGCACGCTCCAGGTGACGGCAAAATGCTTGCCGGCGGGCAGCCGCGATGATGTGTCACTTCGGTTATGCATTAATCTCCCCTGGGCCGGCCGCCGTGAGCGGCCCGACCCTCATCATTCGTTTACTTACAAAGCGCCGTTGACGCCTGCGCCGACTGCTTCAGCGCCAGAAACCGCGGGTGTCGATGATCTTCTTGCCCTCAAGGCTCGACGGTTCAATCTCACGGAACTTGTCGTGATCGACCAATAGCACCACGACGTCGGCCGCCTCGATCGCCTTGTCGGTTTCCGTCAGCCGGACGTTGGCACACTCAGCCAACTCCTTCGGCAGCTGATTCTTGTGCGGCGCCGCGACAAGAATATCCGCATCGGGCTGCAACGTTGCCACCCGCCGGACGATCTCCACCGCCGGTGACTCCCGGACGTCATCAATGTTGGCTTTGAAGGCCAGGCCCAGGCACGCAATCACCGGACGGCTGATACCGCTGGCAGCCTTCCGGACCTGTTCCACTACGTGGCCGGGCTTGCGGTCGTTGACTTCGCGGGCTGTACGGATCAGGACGGAGTTATCTGGGTCCGCGGCCACAATGAACCAGGGGTCCACGGCAATGCAGTGGCCGCCGACGCCGGGTCCGGGCTGAAGAATGTTGACCCGGGGATGGTGGTTGGCCAGCCGGATGAGCTCCCAGACGTCGATGTCCAGACTTTCGCTGATGACGGACAGTTCGTTCGCGAACGCGATATTCACGTCGCGGTAGGCGTTCTCCACCAGTTTTGACATCTCGGCCGTCGCAGCGTCCGTAAGGTGGATTTCGCCCTGGCAGAACACCCCGTACAGCGCAGCCGCGGCCTCGGCAGCCTCCGCAGTGAGGCCGCCCACCACACGGTCGTTCGTTACCAGCTCGACCATGATCCGGCCCGGCAGCACCCGTTCGGGACAGTGCGCCACCAGAAGGGCAGGCTGGCCGTCCCGGCCGTCAAGGCTCAGGTCCGGGCGGATCCCGAGAATCAGTTCCGCGAGCCGGCGGGTGCTCCCGGGCGGTGAGGTCGACTCCAGAATCACCAGCTCGCCGCCGCTCAGCTGGGGCGCGATGGCCCGGGCGGCGGCGGCGATGTAGGACATGTCCGCGGACTTGTCGGCATTGAACGGCGTCGGCACGGCAACGATGTAGGCATCCGCGCTGGGAGTTTCGCGTTGGGCCCGAAGCCTTCCCTGGCTGACCGCGCCCGCGACGTGGATGCCCAGGTCAGGTTCCACAAACGGCACGTCACCGTTGTTGACGGCGTCCACGGTGTCCTGGTTCAGATCGACCCCGATGACCTCCAGACCGTTGGTGGCCAGGATGGCTGCCGTGGGCAGCCCGATGTAGCCCAGGCCGACGACGGCGACCGTCCTGATGCCCGTCCCGGTCTCGGCGGTTCTAGATGTCAACATGTCCATGTAGCTTTCCGTAGAATTTAATGTCGCCCGAAGCAAGCAGCTCGGCATCCTCCACCTGCCAAGTGTGTCCGTCTCCCGTGCGTACCTGGAAGTAGTTGAAGCGGTCCGACGAATAGATGACCTTACCTGCGGCATGGACGGCGCGGAGAAATCCGGTGTCCTCGCCGACCGTGACGGGCTGGAACGGATGGTCGGTGAAGACGTCCCGGCGGGCCATAATGGTCGGTCCCATCACGAAGTCCGTGAACCGGTGCTCCCTGGCTGCGAACCTCAGGATGGCGGCGTTGGACGTCTCGAGGTGCATGTAGTGTGCCTGCTTACCCACAACGTCCGCACCCGAGTACGACAACGCGTGCAGCTGGTCACTCAGGTAGTGCGGGCCGTAATGGTCGTCGTCGTCCATCTTGGTGAGGACCTCGCCACCGGACGCGGCGACGCACCTGTTCAGGCACTCCCCCAGCGAAACCTCCCGCGACGCCTCCAGGAGCACCACGTTCCGGAGCCCGGACTGGCCGGAGAGCTCCGCCAGCCGTTCGGTGGAGAGTCGGAAGCCGTGGGTGAGCAGCACCAGTTCCGGTTCCACGCCGTGCTGTCCTGCGAGGGTTCGGAAGACACGCTCAAGGTTCTGCGGCCTGATGGTGGGCAACAACACCGAAAGCGACGGCCGCCGCACGCCGGCTTGTAGGCGAGGGAGTGCGTGCTGCAGGACGGTCTCCGCCCGGTGGGCGTAGGTGTGGCCCGCCCAGATGGTGCGCTGGGCCAGGTGCGCGGTGCGGTCGTTCAGCTCCGGGTTGGAGACCAGCGCGCGGGTCAGGTGTTCGGCATCCTTGCGGGTGGCGGCGACGGGCACCGCCGCGGGGGTGAAGAACTGCTCCATGGCCAGGCTGGGCGCGGTCACGACAGGCGTGCCGGATGCCGTGATCTCAAAGATCCGGCGGGCACACATGCTGGGCGAGTCAACCACCGAATTGACGTTGAGGAAGACCTTGTACGCCTTGTACGCGGACAGCGTCTGCGGGTAGCTCAGCGAACCGACAACGCGCGTATCCAGCGGCGCCGGGAACTGGTACTCGGCGTTGCCGCCGAGCTGGCGCGAGAAGATTTCCAGGCCCGTCCGCATCCTGGCGGACGCGTCCAGCGCGCCGCCGAGGAGGAAGTCCATCTGGGCCCTGCGCTCGGGATACTTGTGGGCAAAGTACATCCCCGCGAAGGCAACATCCCTGCTGTGCCGGCCGTGTCCGGGCCTGACCGGGTTATGGATGGCGGGCTGGGCGGCGAACGGAAGGGAACTGACTCGGTCGTGGCCCAGATCCACCCGGTACTGCGGAATGCGGCCCGAATCGGAGGTGAACACCCGGTCAAAGAGCCGGGCGGCGGGGAGGAAGTCGTCATAGTGGGGCGGGTCTTCCTTGTTCCAGAAGACGGTCGCGATGCCCTGCTCCCGGCACCAGCCGACGAGTTCGCGGAACTCGGCACTCGGACCGTTCGGGCCTGCCAGTTTGCCGCGCCACAGTCCGCTGTTCCCCGCCCACGCCGATTCCACGAACAGCAGGTCGACAGCGGCGGCTGCCAGGTCGGTGCGCCAGGTGTGCGGATGGACCGGGACGGTGGACCATTCGTAGCCGAAGGCCAGCGCCGAAAAATCGTCCAGGATGACTGCTGCACGCACATCCGGCCGGGATGGCTGCTGCAGGGGCAGGATCGCCGGCAGGAGCGAGAGCCGCCGCTTGTGTCCGCGGCCGGTCCAGGCCGCCTCGACGCCCTGGACGTTGCGCGGCGCGGCGAAGCCCTGTTCAATCCGCCGGCGGGACCGCCAGGACTTGAACTGCGCCGGCCCGCCCCTCCGCAGATGCCACAGTCCTGTCCGGATCTCCCGGAGACCCGCCATCAGCCCCGGCTCCGGCGTGAGGACCGCCCGCGGACCTCGGTGGCCACGAGATTCGCCTTGGCCTCGTCGAGGATCCTGGTGGCCGAAATGTTGTTGCCCTTGGAGAGGTGACGGGTGAACTCCTGGTAGGCCTTGATGGCTGCCTCAGGATCACCGTCCATGATCAGGTCGCCCTTGTCGAGCCAGATCACCCGGGTGCACATGTCCTTGATCGTGTCCAGGCTGTGGCTGACCAGGAACACGCAGCCCGCCTGTTCACGGAGCTCATCCATCCGCAGCTTGCTGCGGTCCGCGAACTGGGCATCACCGGTGTTGAGTGCCTCATCCACCAGGAGGATCTCCGGGTCGACGCTCGCCGCGATAGCAAAGCGCAGGCGGGATGCCATGCCTGAGGAGTAGGACTTCATCGGCAGGTGGATGGACTTCTCGAGTCCGGACAGTTCCACGATGCTGTTGAACTTCTCGTCCACCTCGGCCCGGCTCATGCCCATGGCGAGACACCCGAGGATCACGTTCTGGTCGCCGGACAGGTCCTGCACGAGAGCCGCATTGACGCCGAGCATGATGGGGGTGCTGGAGGCGAATACGGCGCCCTTGGACGGCTTGGACTGGCCGCTGATGATCTTCATCAGCGTGCTCTTGCCCGAGCCGTTCCGGCCGATGATGCCCACCGACTCGCCGCGCTCGACGACGAGCGACAGCCTGTTCAGGGCATGCACGGTCACCATGTTGGGTTTGCGGACCGCGCGGCGGAAGAGGCGCGGGGTTGCCTCTTCCGCGTCAGCGTCAGAAGCCGCGCTGGAGGCCACGCGGTACCGCATCTCCACGCTGTCCACCACCACGCAGGGGTGACCCTCGATGTAGAGCTCCTGGTCATCCGCGTCCATAGGATTCCTCCCCCTTCCAGAAGTAGACCAGGCCCACGCCCAGCGCCCCGAGGGCCCAGACAGCAAGAATGGCCCATGACTGCCACTGGGGAACCCTGGCGTAGAGGACACAGTCCCGGACGATGTCGATCACATTGAACAAGGGATTGAGCTTGATGACCGCCAGGACTTCGGGATGCGTGACGAACCGGTCGTAGGAAAAGAAGATGGCGGAACCGTACATCCAGGCCCGGAGCGCGAAGGGCAGCAGGTGCGTGACGTCGTGGACCCGGGAGATGATGCGGGCCAGGATGAGTCCCACCCCCAGGTTAAAGAGCGCCTGCAGCATGATGGCCGGTATCACCAGAATCCAGAGCCAGGTGATTTCCTCCGCGGGAGGCAGCACCACCACAATCAGCAGCATGGCGAGGATCAGAGGAACAGCCCTGAGCAGTTCCCGCACGTTGGCACCGATGGGTAGCGCCGCCCGCGGGAAGTTGAAGGCCTGGACCACGGATTTGTTGTTCCGGATCGAGCGTGCGCCGGACGTGATGGCGCCGGAGCTGTACTGGAACACAAAGATGCCCACGACCAGGTAGCCCACGAAGTTCTCGATCCCGCGGCTGGTGTTCAGCAGCAGCCCGAAGATCAGAAAGTAGGTCAGGCCGTTGAAGACAGGGTTCAGCAGCAGCCAGGCGCTGCCCAGCCGGTCCCGGCGCGTCCCGCTTTGAATGCGGGCACGGGCGTCGTAGAACATGAACTGCCTAAAGTCCCAGAGCCGGACGAGATAATCCAGGAACGATGGCCGCGAACCGACTCGGGTCAGCCGCCGCATGTCCACGGAGAGCGGCTGAACGGCCACCGTCTCCGGGTCTATTGCACTATCTGCGGACACTACTCGTTCTCCTCATGGTCATGGTGCAGCCCGGCGTAACGGGTGGTCAGGGCCTTGGCGTTGGCCGCCCAGGTCCTCCCGGCCAGCACCGCTGCACGGCCCGCCTGCCCCAACGCCGCCCTGTAGCCGGCGTCGGAGAGCAGCGTGGAGATCGCCTGGGCGAGCTCACGGGGGTCCTCGGCGGGGGCAAGAAGCCCGTTACCGCCGTCGTCTATTATCTCCCGAAGTGCGGGCAGGTCGCTCCCGACCACCGGTCGGGCACTCGCCAGGGCCTCGACGGGCTTGAGCGGAGTCACCGCCCGGGTCACGTCCAGGTCCTTGCGCGGGACCACAAAGACGTCGAGGGCCTGGTGGTAGAGCGGGGCCAGATCCCGCGGCACCCTGCCCGTAAATACTGCCCGGTCGGACAGCCCCAGGGCACTGATCTGATCCTCCAGGGCGGGCCGGGAGACACCGTCGCCGACGATCAGGAGGCGCAGCTGCGGGTAGTCCGGCGCGAGGAGCGCGAAGGCCCTCACGAGGTCATCCAGGCCTTCATAGGCGACAAGACTGCTGACGGTGCCGATGTAGAGTCCGTCCTCCGGCAGTCCCAGCTCGCGGCGTGCACCGGCCGGATCCAGCGGCGTCCGGAGGAAGGCCCCGCCCACCGCGTTGGGGGCGATGAGCACTTTCTCCCCGGGGATGCCCGCCGCCACGATATTGGCCTTCATGGCTTGGCCCAGCGTCACTACGAGGTCGGCGTCGTGCATGACGGCACTTTCCCGTTCCCGGAACAGCCGGTACTTTTCGCTGTCCCGGGCCTGGGGTCCGTGCGTGGCCGCCCACGTGTCCGCCAGCTGCCCGCGGACCTCGTAGACCCAGGGGATCCCCAGCGCCTCCGCCACGGCCCGGACCACCAGGCCGTTGACGAAGTGGGTGGTCGTGTGGAGGATGCCGGGCCTGAACTCCAGCGCCACTTTCAGCAGATCCTCGGCCTGTTGCTGCAGGCGCGCGTCCATGGTCGGCGCCAGCCGCGCCGGGAGCAGCCGGCGGTATTCGACGCCGTCCACGACGTCGCTGGCCCGGGCCAGGAGTTTTCCCACCTGCACGGGGTAGGCCAGCCGCGTGACGGCCAGCACGTCCCAGCCTGCCTCCTGCTGGGCCGCCATGACCGAGTGGGACCGCTGGGCGTAGCCGCTGGCGGTGTGGGGCAGGGAATTGGTCAGCAAATGCAGCACCCGGCCGGGTACGGGGGTGAACACCTGCCGGGGCAACGAGAGCCCGGCGCCGGCGTACACGGCTGCCTCGCCGGCCAGCCGTGCCTGCTGCTGCCGTCCCGCGCGGTTGGACCCCTCAAGGACGGCGGCGGCGCCGCTGAGGTCCCCGGCATACCAGAGCCTGCGGGCCTGCGCAGACTTGAGGCCGGGCGCATGGCCTGCACCGGCCAGCAGGAGGTCCGAGAGCTCCGGCAGATTGGCCACGAGCGCGATGTCCGCCAGCTTCCGGGCCTTTTCACCGGAGACGTTGCGGACTGCGGCGATCCGCAGGCGTCGTGAAACGTCGTCGGTGTCGCCGCGCGTGAGGGATGCGAGCAGCACGGGCACGGCTGCGGAGCCTTTGGGGGCCGCCGCGCAGGTCAGCCGGGCCAGGGGACGGACCACCGAGGACGGGACGCGCCGCGATGCTTGCAGGAAAAGCAGCACCGGATCGTCCGAGAGGTGCTGTCCAGCCGTGTGCGCGGCGAGTCGCAGGTTTCTTAGGGCCTGGATCATCGGGGGTCTACGGATGCCTTGCCCAGGAGCTCAGCGATGATGTCCACATACCGGCTGGCCAACAGCCCATACTCGGCATGGGTCTTGACCCACTGCCGGCTGTCCCCGTTGCGGACGAGCCGGCCCCGGTCGGCGGCCAGTTCGCGCCACAGCGCTGCCAGGGCCTCCGGGTCGCTGGCCACGATATCGCCGGCATCGGCGTCGGCAATGACGCGCGCCGCCTCGCCGCGCACCATGGCCGTCACGTGGCGGCCTACGGCCAGGACCTCATAGGTCTTGGACGGAACGGTGGTTTCGAAGGATTTCCAGTCGTCGCGGAGCGACACAAGGCACGTGTCCGCTGACGCGTAGCGCTCCATCATGGCCTCGCCGTGCAGCGGCGCGTGAAAAGTCACCGGCGCCTTCAACTCCCGGGCGAGCTTCTCAAGCGCCCGGCGCCGGGTCCCGTGTCCCACCATGTGCAGGTGCATCGAGTCGCCCACCAAGGCACTCGCCCGGATCGCCACCTCCAGCCGCTGGCTCTCGCCGTGGTTCCCGAGGTACAGGGCCTCAAAAACGGGCCGCTCCAGGTCCGGTGCATCGAGGACCGGGATGGCGTCCAGGTGCAGGCCGTTGCTGATGGTGGCCACCCTGCGGACTCCGCGTGAACGAAGGGTTTCAGCGAAACCCTCGGTCACGGTGACCACGAGGTCTGCCCGGTGCTGGACGAAATCAACGACGCGCTCCACGACGCTCTTGACGCTTCCCTGGACGATCCGGGCGTCGCGGGCAAGGTCAGGCCACGCATCCCGCATTTCGACAATCAGCGGTACTCTCCGCAACTTGGCGAGAGCGTACCCGGCAAGCAGGGACGGAAGGGCCGGCGCGGTGACAATGACGACGTCGGGCTTCCGGAGAAGCAGCCCGGCGGGCACGGAGAGCGCCGCCGAAAAGCACTGGTCCACCAGGCGGGCGACGCGGGAGTTGCCGTGACGCAGATACGGCACCCGGAGGATCTTCTCGGTGAATTGTCCGTCCTGCAGCACGAAGGGCCTGCCTGCCAGCCGCCGGGGCAGGGCACGGCGGCCGAAGGGGTAGTGCGCTACGGGCGTCACGACGTCGACGTCCCAGCCAGCACGGGAAAATTCCTTGATCATGGCGGTCCACCGGCGCTGGGGCGGACTGTGCTCGGGCCAGTACGAGTGCGTCAGCAACGTGACGCGCACCGGGGAGGTCTTGGGTTCAGGGCGGGCAGGGTCCAGCCCGGCGTGTTTTCGCATCCGGGTGATTACTCCCCGGCCTTGGGCGCGAAGCTGGCGCTCTTCCCGCCGAGGAACCTGAAGTACGCGAACCCGGCGGCGAGCAGGATCAGCACCGTGATCAGCTGGACCGCCAGCGGGCTGCCGGTGGCGACGGCCACCGCGGCCTGGATCTGAGCCTGCATGACTGCCGGCGGCTCGGCCGGCGGGGCAGCGGCGGCGGGTGCCGTCGACTGCAGGGGTTCGGGAGCGGGCGACGGCGTCTCCGTCGCCTCGGCCGGGACTGCCTCGGCTGCTGCGGTCCCGGTCGCGCGGGCCGGGGCTGGGGCTGGTCGGGGCGCGTCCGGCGGAGTGACCGCGCCGGGGGCGGCCGGAGCCGGAGCGACCGTTTCTGCGGCCGGCGATTCGGGGACGGCTGGCGGCTGCTCAACCACGGGGTCGGAGGGCGGCGCCACGGGAGGGGCCGTCTCGGAGGGAGCCGGCGAAGGCTCCGGCTCCGCCGTCGGCACCGGAAGCGCCGGCGTGGGCAACACAATTTCCGGCACCGGACCGGGTGAAGGCACATCCTCAGCCTGCGCGGCGGGGACCGCCGCCGACAGGGCGAGGGCCACCAGCAGTGCTGTCAGACCGGGGCGTGCAATTTTAAGTTTCAGGCTGCGCGACGTGATGGCCGTCCCTCCCCCAGTTACATGAGCTAAACGAGTGTGCGTGGTTCTGGCCAGAAAGGACGTCATTGCCGGCAGCGCCCCAGAGTTGCACGATTTCCCCAGTCTACTCGACTGCCGACTCGGGCCGTTCACCCAAGGTTCATCCGGCGTGCTGGCGAGCGCCCCACCGTGCTGCAGCGCGCGGCGGGCCGGGATAGGCTTAATCAATGCATCAGCTCCGATTCCCGGCTTCCGCACGTCCGCTCCGCCTTCTGGCCGTGGCGGCGTCCGCAGGGATTCTACTGAGCGCCTGCGCTCCGGTTGTCGACGTCGCGCCCGCCAAGGACGCGGCGAACGCCGCGTGTGCCCCCATGATGGTGGCGCTGCCGGACGCGATCGGCGAGGCAAAACTGCGGAAGACCAACAGCCAGGCCACCGCGGCGTGGGGCGACCCGTCCCTCGTCATCCTGCGCTGCGGGGTGAATGTTCCGGGGCCGACGACGGACCGCTGCGTCAGCGTGAACGGCGTTGACTGGGTCATCAAGGAGGGCGACCCGGTGTGGACCCTGACCACGTTCGGGCGCGAACCCGCCACGGAAATCCTGATGGACCCGGACAAGATCAGTTCCGCCACCGTGCTTGCGGACCTCGCCGCCGCCGCCGCGAAGGTGCCCGCGGGGCGGAACTGCGTGGGTCAGGCGGACCTGCAGAACCTGCCGCCGAGCCAGTAGGGCGCTAGCGCAGGCCGGTCTTGCGGTGCAGCGCCAGGTAGATCAGTTCATCGATCAGCGCCGCGTAGCCCAGGCCGGATGCCTTCCACATCTGCGGGTACATGCTCTTGGGCGTGAACCCGGGCATGGTGTTGATCTCGTTGATGATGAGTTCACCCTCGGGGGTGTAGAAGAAATCGACCCGGCTCAGGCCCTCGGCTCCGACGGCGTCGAAGGCGACGGCGGCCAGCTCGCGGACCCGGGCGGTGGCTTCGTCCGGGAGGTCGGCGGGGCAGCTGAGTGCTGCGGCGTCGTCCACGTACTTGGCGTTGAAGTCGTAGAACTCGTGCCCGCCGCCTGCCACGGAAATCTCTCCGGGCATGGACGTTCGGGGCGCGTCGGTCCCCCGTCCTTCCAGGACGGCGCATTCGATCTCGCGGCCGACGATGCCCGCCTCGATCACAAGTTTCGGATCATGTTCGCGGGCGGCCTCAATCGCGGCGTCCAGGCCTTCAAGCGAGTCCACCTTGGAAATGCCCATGGACGAACCCGCCCGCGCGGGCTTGACGAAGACCGGATAGCCGAGCTGGTCCACGCGCTTGCGGACGGTCTCGGGGTCGTTGCGCCACTGCCGGTCCGTCACGGCGATGTAGGGGCCCACGCGGAGCCCGGCGGATTCGAACACCACCTTCATGAAGTGCTTGTCCATGCCCACGGCTGACGCCAGCACGCCGGCGCCCACGTAACGGGTGTCGGAAAGTTCCAGGAAGCCCTGGACAGTGCCGTCCTCGCCAAACGGACCGTGCAGCAGCGGGAACACGACGTCCACGGCGCCGAGTTCCTGGGGAATCTCGTTCGGGGAGGCCACGATCAGCTGGTGTTCGCCGCCGATTTCGGTCAGCGCTACGGTCCGGGCCGAGGAGGCGACCTCGGGCAGGGAGGAGGCCGAGAGAGACCAGTCATGGGTGTCCCCGGAGGCCAGCACCCACTGGCCGGTTTTGGCGATCCCGATCGGGATCACCTCGTACTTCGTCTGGTCGATGGCGCCGAGGACCCCGGCGGCCGTCACGCAGCTCACCGCGTGTTCGCTGGAGCGGCCGCCGAACAGCACTGCCACCCGGGGCCGCGTCTGGGCGGATCGTCCCGTTGTGCTCACGTTTTCTTCAGTCACGCTCAGTAATCGCCTTCAGGTTTCAGGTCCCGGGACAGCAGGAGCGGCCCCAGTTGGTCGACGGACAGTTTTCCTGCCAGCACGGCTACGACCGCCGCGGTGATGGGCATCTCGACGCCGAGCTTGCCGGCCAGCTCCTGAACGGCCTGGGCGGATTTGATCCCTTCGGCCGTCTGCGTCATTTCGGCCGCGACCTCGTCCAGCGTCAGCCCTTTGCCCAGCAGCCGTCCGGCCGTGTGGTTCCGGGACAGCGGCGAGGAACAGGTGGCCACGAGGTCGCCGAGGCCGGCGAGGCCGGCCATCGTCTGCGCCTCGCCGCCCAGGGCCAGCGACAACCGGGAAGTCTCCGCGAGGCCGCGGGTGATGACCGATGCCTTGGTGTTGTCACCCATCTGCTTGCCTTCGCAAATGCCGACGGCCAGGGCAATGATGTTCTTGACGATGCCGCCGATTTCGACGCCGACAACATCGCCTGTGGTGTACGGGCGGAAGTACGGGGCGGTGCAGCTGCGGGCGATCCAGCCGGCCGCGATCGGGTCGGAGCAGGCCACAACCGAGGCGGTGGGTTCCTCCCGGGCGATCTCCATGGCCAGGTTGGGCCCGGACACCACAGCGATCCGGTTGACCGGAATGCCGAGCTCCTCGGAGATCACTTCGCTCATCCGGGCATCGGTGTGCAGCTCGAGTCCCTTCATCAGGGAAACCACCAGGGCGCCGGGCGCCAGCAGGTTCTTCCACTCGCGCAGTTGCGGCCGCAGGGTCTGGGCCGGAACGGCCAGGACCACGAGCTCAGCGCCGTCAAGGACCTCGGCGACATCGGTTGAAGCGGTGATACTGGGCGGAAGGGCAATCTCTTTGAGGTATTGCTCGTTCCGGTGCTTCAGGTTGATCTGGTCGACTACTTCACCGCGACGGCCCCAGAGCCGGATGTCGCGTTCGACCCCGGAGGCGGTGGCCGCGTCAGCGAGCACCTTCGCAAAAGTGGTCCCCCAGGATCCGGCGCCGAGTACAGCAACCCTCGTGGCCGACAGCCCCCGCGTTTGATCGAATGTCATTCGTCGCTATCCCCAAGTTTCTCTTCTGGTTTTGCTGAACCGCCTGTTTTTCCGCCTTGCTCAATGAAGCGGCCGTGGGTCGACTGGTTATGGGCCGCAGGGTCCCAGCGGACCAGCGGAGGCTGTCCCCCGCGGAGCGTGGCCAGGAGTTCCGTAATGGCCGCCATGATCACGTTGGTCGCCTCGGCGAGGGTGGCCTTGTCCAGTGGACGCCCGGCGAAGGCGCTCAGGTCCACCGGATCGCCCACCATCAGGCGCGATGTCTTCCGCGGAAAGAGGTGGAGCCGTTTGGCATAGCGCGGCAGGACCTCGTGCGCACCCCAGTGAGCGATCGGCACGACGGGGATTCCGCTTTGCAGCGCCATCCGCGCGGCACCGGTGTGGCCCTTCATCGGCCACAGCTCGGGGTCCCTGGTGAGCGTGCCCTCAGGGTAGATGATGATGGCTCCGCCCTCGTCCACCACTTCCTTGGCGATCTGCAGCGAGCGGTTGGCGCCTGCCGTCGAGCGTTCCACCGGGATCTGTTTGGTGGCGCGCAGCACGAATCCCAGCACGGGCACCTTGAAGAGTCCGGCCTTGGCCAGGAAGCGCGGCATCCGCTGCTGGTTGTAGAGCATGTGCGCCACCACCAGGGGATCAATTTCGGTGCAGTGATTGGGTGCGGCGATGAAGCCGCCGGCAGGCAGCTTCTCCAGGCCGATCCATTCCTTCCGCATCAGAAGGTTCATGACCGGACGGACAATCGCGGCCACAACAACAAATGTGATGTGGCTCTTGGCCGATTCCTTCACGTGGTACCCGCTACTCGGACGAAGTGATGTCGAAATCGGCGCCAAGGCCCGCGAGCTTCTCCGTGAAGCGCTCGTAGCCGCGGTTGATGATGTCGATGCCGGTGACCCGGGAGGTGCCGTTGGCAGCCAGCGCTGCGATCAGGTGGCTGAACCCGCCTCGCAGATCGGGTACGTCGATGTCGGTGCCGGTCAACTGGGAGGGCCCGGAAATCACGGCGGAATGCAGGAAGTTGCGCTGGCCGAACCGGCACGGCACACTGCCGAGGCATTCGCGGTGGACCTGGATGTTGGCGCCCATCCGGATCAGCGCCTCGGTGAAGCCGAAGCGGTTCTCGTACACGGTTTCGTGGACGATCGACACGCCTTCGGCCTGCGTCAGGGCAACGATGAGCGGCTGCTGCCAGTCCGTCATGAAGCCGGGGTGCACGTCCGTTTCCAGGACCAGCGGGTTGAGCTTGCCGCCCTTGTGATAGAAGCGGATGCCGTCGTCGCCGATGTCCATCCCGCCGCCGACCTTGCGGTAGGTGTTGAGGAAGGTCATCATGTCGCGCTGCGTGGCGCCCTCGACGAAGATGTCGCCGCGCGTCACCAGCGCCGCGGACGCCCACGACGCCGACTCGTTGCGGTCCGAGAGGGCGCGGTGGTTGTAGCCGCCGAGGTCCGGGACACCCTCGATCCGGATGGTGCGGTCGGTCTGGACGCTGATGATCGCGCCCATCTTCTGCAGCACAGCGATGAGGTCGACGATCTCCGGCTCCGTGGCCGCGCCGGAGAGCTCGGTAATGCCTTCGGCCCTCGTGGCGCTCAGCAGCACCTGCTCGGTGGCGCCGACGGAGGGGTACGGCAACGAGATTTTGGCGCCCTTGAGGCCGCCGGGCGCGGAGATGTGGATGCCGCCGGGACGCTTCTCCACGACGGCACCGAACTGCCGCAGCACGTTCAGGTGGTAGTCGATCGGGCGGTCACCGATCTTGCAGCCTCCCAGGTCGGGGATAAATGCCTCGCCGATCGCGTGGATCAAGGGACCGCACAGCAGGATCGGGATCCGGGAATCACCGGCGTGCGCATCGATCGCCGTATGGGACGCCGTTTTCGCGTTGGTCGGGTCGAGCGTCAGATCCCCGGTGACGGGGTCCTTCTCGACCGTGACGCCGTGAAGCTGAAGCAGGCTGGTGACAACCTCGACGTCCTTGATTTCAGGGACGTTGCGCAGCACGGATGGCTCGTTGCCCAGCAGGGCGGCCACCATGGCCTTCGGGACCAGGTTTTTGGCCCCCCGCACGGTGACGCGGCCAGTCAGCGGGACGCCTCCGCGGATTGTCAGAACACTACTCATATACCGGTTTCCTCACGACTACTCGCCCCCAAATCCTTAGAAAGGCTCCAGCTAAGCATAGGAGCTTGCGTTACCGATCTGAAATACAGGGCGCGCCGGGTCGTCGTCGCCGCCGCCGCGGCCGCCGTCGAAATCAAAGCGTCTGCTGTTCCGCGCTACCTGCTTCCCCCTGTCCCGGGGCCGAGTAGCCGGCGGCAAAAGACGGGTGCTGCCGCGGACTAATCGAGTAGCCGCCCTCGTGGTGTGAGGTGCCACACGGCCACCATCCTCGACAGTAAGGGCTCGTGTGGGAGCTGGCGGCAACGGGCAGCTCGGTTGTCACCAGGAGCAATTGCTTGATGACCAGTGAGGGTGAGTCAAATGCCGTTTTCCCGGCTTCGTCAATGGTCCCTAGTCCTGCTTGCGTCAGCGCTGGTCGCCGCGCTCACCGGGACAGTGGCGACCGCACCCAATGCTGCTGCTGCTCCCGGCTGCCCTGCGGGAACTGCGATGAACATCGTCGCCCATCAGGATGATGACCTGATATTTCAGAGCCCCTGGCTCCTCTCGGCCATCCGCGACGGGTTGTGCGTGCGCACTGTTTATCTCACGGCCGGTGACGCCAATGACGACGCGGACTACTGGAGCGCGCGCGAGGACGGGGTGAAGGCCGCCTACGCCCATCTGGCGGGGACCGGCGACTCCTGGACGACTGCGGATGCCGGGATCGCCGGGCACCCGATCCCGGTGGCAACCCTGGACGGGGCGTCGCGGCTCTCGCTGGCCTTCATGCGGCTGCCGGACGGTTACCGCGACGGAAGAGGCGGGTCCAACTACGGTTACCAGAGTCTGCAGAAGCTCTACAGCGGCGCGATCAGCACGATCACTGCCGTCAACGGCTCCTCCTCGTACACGCTCCCGGCGCTTCAGGACACCCTGCTCGCGTTGATGAACAGCTACCAGCCGGACCGGATTTCCACGCTGGACTTCGCCGGCAGCTTCGGCGACGGAGACCACAGCGACCACCACGCCGTCGCCTACCTCGTGCTCGGCGCGCACCAGAAGTACACCACACCCCACTCGATTACCGGTTACCAGGGCTACGGCACCTCCCAGCGCCCGTCCAATGTGGCCGATCCCGATCTGACGGCCAAGACCGATGCCTTCCTGGTCTACGCCCAGCATGACTCCAAGACCTGCACCACGGTCGATGAATGCGCCGACAATTCGATCGGCAAATGGCTGTCCCGGTCCTACACCGTCGCTCCGACTGCAGCGGCGCCGGCTGCCGGCCCGGACCCCGCCAACGTTGCGGCCTCGGCGTCGGTCACCGCCAGCTCCCAGAACACGACGTCGGGCCAGACTGCGGTGAAGGCCGTGGACGGCGTCATCGCCGGCCACCCCATCGACGCCACCAGGGAATGGGCCACCGTCGGCGGCAAAGCCGGAAGCTATCTCAACCTCGCCTTCCCGTCCGCCGTCACCCTCAACCGGGTCGTGCTCTTCGACCGGCCCAACGCCAGCGACCAGATCACCGGCGGCACCCTGACCTTCTCCGACGGAACCACCGTCCCGGTACCGGCACTGGACAACGCCGGCCAGGCGACCAGCATCAGCTTCCCCGACCGCGCCACCACGAGCCTGCGGCTGACCGTCACGACCGTCAGCGGCACCACCAAGAACGTCGGACTCGCCGAACTGCAGGCCTTCCCCGGCACCGCGGCCCCCGCTCCCACCGCCAGCAACGTTGCGGCCTTGGCATCGGTCACGGCCAGTTCCCAGAACACGGCCTCGGGCCAGACCGCAGTGAAGGCGGTCGACGGAGTCATCGCAGGTCACCCGGTCGACGCCACCCGGGAATGGGCCACCGTCGGCGGCAAAGCCGGCAGCTACCTCAACCTCGCCTTCCCGTCCGCCGTCACCCTCAACCGGGTCGTGCTCTATGACCGGCCCAACGCCAGCGACCAAATCACCGGCGGCACCCTGACCTTCTCCGACGGAACCACCGTCCCGGTGCCGGCCCTGGACAACGCCGGACAGGCGACCGGCATCAGCTTCCCCGACACCGCCACGACAAGCCTGCGGCTGACCGTCACGACCGTCAGCAGCACCACCAAGAACGTCGGACTCGCCGAACTCCAGGCCTACCCAGGCACAGCGGCGCCCGCGCCGGCCCCGGCTCCCGCACCCGCCCCCGCTCCCACCGCCAGCAACGTCGCGGCCTCGGCATCGGTCACGGCCAGTTCCCAGAACACGACCTCGGGCCAGACCGCCGTGAAGGCGGTCGACGGCGTCATCGCCGGCTACCCGGTCGACGCCACCCGGGAATGGGCGACCGTCGGCGGCAAAGCCGGCAGCTACCTCGACCTCGCCTTCCCCGCCGCCGTCACCCTGAACCGGGTCGTGCTCTACGACCGGCCCAACAGCAACGACCAGGTCACCGGCGGCACCCTGACCTTCTCCGACGGAAGCACCGTCGCGGTCCCCGCTCTGGACAATGCAGGGCAGGCAACCACCATCAGCTTCACCGGCCGCGCCACCACCAGCGTGCGGCTGACCGTCACCACCGTCAGCGGCACCACCAGAAACGTCGGGCTCGCCGAATTCCAGGCCTACGCGAATTGACGCCGACCGCCGTCGAAAACAAAGCAACGCGGGGATCCTTCCATGGTGTGTGACAACCATGGAAGGATCCCCGCGCTGCAGTGAAGGTGGGGCGGGCCGGTCAGGACAGTCTGGCCGGCAGGGTCTTGGGCATGAACGCCGGCCGGGTGGCCTCGAACGCGGTGATGTCTTCCTCGTGCTTGAGGGTCAGGCCAATGTCGTCCAGGCCCTCGAGCAGGCGCCAGCGGGTGTAGTCGTCAATCTCAAACGGTGCCACGATGTTGCCGCACTGGACCGTCTTGGAGAGGAGGTCCACGGTGACCGCCGTGCCCGGGGCGTTCTCCAGTTCCTTCCAGATGAGCTCGATGTCATCCTGGGCCAGTTCCGCGGCGAGCAGGCCCTGCTTGCCGGAGTTTCCCCGGAAGATGTCGGCGAAGCGTGAGGACAGCACGGTCTTGAATCCGTAGTCCTTGAGCGCCCAGACGGCGTGCTCGCGGGACGATCCGGTGCCGAAGTCGGGTCCGGCCACCAGGACGGAGCCCGCGTTGAACGGCTCCTGGTTCAGGATGAACGCCGGGTCCTTGCGCCAGGCCGCAAAGAGCGCGTCCTCGAAACCGGTGCGCGTGATGCGCTTGAGGTACACGGCCGGGATGATCTGGTCCGTGTCGACATTGCTTTGGCGCAGCGGGACGCCGATGCCGGTGTGGGTGGTGAACTTTTCCATGGCGATCTCCTAGGCGGCGTCGGTGCGGATGGCGGCGGACTCGGGCGCGGGGTCCAGGTCCGACGGCGAGCTCAGCGTGCCGCGCACCGCCGTCGCCGCTGCCACCACCGGGGAGACCAAGTGGGTGCGCCCGCCTTTGCCCTGGCGGCCCTCAAAGTTGCGGTTGGAGGTGGACGCGCAGCGCTCCCCCGGTTCCAGCTGGTCCGGGTTCATGCCCAGGCACATGGAGCAGCCGGCGAAGCGCCATTCGGCGCCGAAGTCCTTGAAGACCTTGTCCAGGCCCTCGGCCTCGGCCTCGAGGCGGACGCGGGCGGAGCCGGGAACCACCAGCATCCGGATGTTGGGGTCCTTGGTGCGGCCGCGGATGATGTCCGCGGCGGCACGGAGGTCCTCCATCCGGGAGTTGGTGCAGGAGCCCAGGAAGACCGTGTCCACCCGGATGTCCTTCATCGGGGTGCCGGCTTCGAGGCCCATGTACTGCAGCGCGCGTTCCGCCGCGGCCTTGGCGTTCTCGTCGCCGAAGTCCTCGGGCGAGGGCACCCTGGCGGACAGGGACACGCCCTGGCCGGGGTTGGTTCCCCAGGTCACGAAGGGTTCCAGCATGTCGGCGTCGAGGTCCACCTGGACATCGAACGTCGCGTCGTCCTCGGAGCGCAGGGTGTTCCAGTACTCGACGGCGGCATCCCACTCGGCGCCCTGTGGCGCATGCGGGCGGCCGAACATGTAGTCGTAGGTGGTCTGGTCCGGGGCGACGAGTCCGGCGCGGGCGCCGGCTTCGATGGACATGTTGCAGATGGTCATCCGGGCTTCCATGGACAGCGCCCGGATCGCGGAGCCGCGGTACTCCAGCACGTAGCCCTGGCCTCCGCCGGTGCCGATCTTGGCGATCACGGCCAAGATGATGTCCTTGGCGGAAACACCGGGACGCAGGGTGCCCTCGACGTTGATGGCCATGGTTTTGAAAGGCTTCAGCGACAGCGTCTGGGTGGCCATGACGTGCTCCACCTCGGAGGTGCCGATGCCCATCGCCAGGGCGCCGAACGCGCCGTGGGTGGAGGTGTGCGAGTCGCCGCAGACCACGGTCATGCCGGGCTGGGTGAGGCCCAGCTGCGGGCCCACGACGTGGACGATCCCCTGTTCGGCGTCGCCGAGCGAATGGAGGCGGACACCGAATTCCTGGCAGTTGTTGCGCAGCGTCTGGATCTGCGTGCGGCTGGTGAGGTCGGCAATGGGCTTGTCGATGTCCAGCGTCGGAGTGTTGTGGTCCTCGGTGGCAATGGTGAGGTCCGGCCGGCGCAGCGGGCGCCCGGCCAGCCGCAGTCCCTCAAAGGCCTGCGGCGAGGTCACCTCGTGCACCAGGTGGAGGTCGATGAAAAGAAGGTCGGGCTGGGCATTGGCTCCTTCGCCGTCGCCTTTGCGCACCACGTGCGCGTCCCAGACTTTCTCGGCCAGTGTCTTTGCCACGGCCTGCTCCCTTCACTGCGGTGTCCGTACTTGCCGGCTTGTTCTCTCCACTGAATCAGCACTCCCGCGTAATGCGCCAGCGAGTTGACTTGCATCTCAGATAATGAGACGGCAATATCATTACATGGACAATTCTAGTGGAGTCGGTGTCATCGATAAAGCGGCCCATGTGCTTGACGCACTTGAGGCTGGCCCTACCACCCTGGCGCAGCTTGTTGCGGCCACGGGATTGGCGAGGCCGACCGTGCACCGGCTGGCGCTGGCGCTGGTCCACCACCGGCTGGTCAGCCGCGACATCCAGGGCCGATTTGTCCTGGGCAGCCGCCTCGTGGAGCTCGCCTCCGCGGCCGGCGAGGACCGCCTGATCGCCTCCGCCGGACCGGTCCTGATGCAGTTGCGCGATGCCACCGGCGAAAGCGCCCAGATCTTCCGCCGGCAGGGTGACTGGCGGGTCTGTGTGGCGTCCGCCGAGCGGCCCATCGGCCTGCGCGACACCATTCCGGTCGGCACCCAGTTGTCCATGAAGGCCGGCTCCGCCGCCCAGGTGCTGCTGGCCTGGGAGGACCACGACCGGCTCCTGGAAGGCCTCCAGTCCGCCCGCTTCACGCCCACCGTCCTCGCCGGAGTAAGACGGCGGGGCTGGGGCCAGAGCCTCGGCGAACGCGAGCCGGGGGTCGCCTCCGTGTCGGCCCCCGTGCGCGGTCCCTCCGGCCGGGTCATCGCCGCGGTGTCGATCTCCGGTCCGATCGAGCGCCTGACCCGCCAGCCCGGCCGGCTGCACGCCGAAGTGGTCTGCAACGCGGCCCGCGTGCTGACCGAGGCGCTGCGCAAAACCAACGATTAGCGGCATAGGCTGTCCGCATGAGCAGTTATGCGGTGTTCCTGCGCGGGGTCAACGTTGCCGGCATCACCATCAGAATGGCCGATCTGAAGGCAGCCCTGACGTCCCGTCCGTTTTCGGACGTGAAGACGCTGCTCGCCAGTGGAAATGTTGTGCTGACCAGCGAGCTGTCCCCCGCCGGCGTGAAGAAGGAATTCGAAGCCTGTCTCCGGGAGTCCTTCGGCTATGACGCGTGGGTGGTGGTCCTGGCCGCGGACCGGGTGGGCGAACTGGTGGCGGCGTGCCCCTACCCCGCGGACGACGCGTCCACCCACACCTACCTCACGCTCGGCTCGGACGCCGACGTGCTGGCCGGGCTGTATGACGCCGGCAGCGCCCTGGACGGCGCGCAGGTGACCATGCTGGGTCCGGAGGCCCTGGCCTGGCTGGCGCCCGCCGGCGGCACGCTGGACAGTCCGTTCAGCAAGCTGTCCTCGAAGCCGAAGTACAAGGCGTCCACCACCACCCGCAACCTGCGCACCATGATCAAGGTCCGTGACGCCGCGGCGCAACTGTAAGCGCCCCCCACGGCAGCCGAAGCGCTGCTGTTGGCGCAGCACCACGGCAGACCGGCGCGGGCGTAGGCGCACGGTGGCCTGGCCTGGCTGCGCGGCACGGGCGGGGAACGGTCAGCGCGCCGCCGCCTGCAGGGCCCTGTGGAAGGATGCCAGCCGGCTGACCTCAAGCTCCACCGGCTCTACCACATAATCCTCCGCCACGGCCGCGACGGACGCCTTGAGCCGCTTCCGCGCCGCCGCGCCCCGGGCGCGGGCAGCGGCTCCTGCGATGACCTTCGCGAGGATGGCCAGGACGATCCCGAACAGTGCGCCGCCGGCGATCATCACGGTCGGCACAGGCCAGCCCTGGACCAGCGGGACCTCCGGGACGGGGAGCTGGAAATAGCCCAGCGCGGCGAGCACGCCGAGCCAGGCGAAACCGCCCAGGGCCGTCAGCAGCGCCAGCCACTGCACGGTGTTGAACGGCGTCCACCACCAGGCCTTGCCCGCGGCCTTCAGATCCGTGGCCGCGATGGCCTGGTCCAGCGCATCGGGCAGCTGCTCGCGGCCCTCCCGGGCGGCGCCGCGGATGACGGCCCGCCAGGGGCCGGGGGCGCCGTCGGAAGCGGCATCGGCAAATTCCCGGACGGCGGCATCCGTGCGGGCCCGCTCCGGGGCGCCTGCGGGGGGCAGCGAGGTGCGGTTCAGGTCGGGCCGGGATCCCTCCCGGCGCAGATTGAGCCGGCGCAGCGGGTCGGGCCGGAAGCGGACCAGCCAGCGGGTCACGGGCCAGCCGGTGCGGCGGGTCGACTCCAGCTGGTACGACCGGACGACGGCTTCCGCGACGAGCGGGACGTTGGCCGCGACCGCCAGTTCTTCGGCCAGCCGGGTCTTTGACCCCGCTTTGACCCCGGCCGGCTCCCCCGCTCCGGATGCCTCGGCGAGCCGGGCGCAGGCCCGCGTGACATCGGCGCCGAGGCGCTGGGACTGGGCCTGCCGCTGCGTTGCCACCTGCCGGATGGCGTCCCGGACCTTGTCCACGCCGGTTCCCACCACGGCGGAGGCGCCAATGACCTGCACTTTGCCCAGCCCGTCCCGCGCCAGGATGGCTTTCAGGGACTCCAGCACCGGGGGAATATCCCGGTCCGGAAGCCGGTCTATCTGGTTCAGCACCACCAGGGTTACGGCGCCGTGGGAGGCCAGCGGAGCGAGGAAATCGTTGTGCACCGCGGCGTCGGCGTACTTTTGCGGATCGAGCACCCAGACCAGGACGTCGACGAGTCCCACCATCCGCTCCACGATCTCGCGGTTGGCCGCCCGGGTGGAGTCGAAGTCGGGGAGATCCAGGAGGATCAGGCCCGTGCCGTCGTCGGCGAAACCGGGTACCGGGCTGGCGTGGTGCCGGTTGCGCACTTCCAGCCAGTCCAGCAGCTCGTCGCTGCCCTCGGCGCCCCAGATGCCGGCGAGCGGCTCGGAGGTCGTTGGCCGCCGGGCGGCCGCCGTCGCGATGTCCTCGCCGCTGACGGCGTTGAACAGGGACGACTTGCCGCTGCCGGTGGCCCCGAAGAATCCGACGACGGTGTGGTCCGCGGACAGGGAGCGCCGCGAACTGGCCCGGTCCAGCACCTGGAGCACACCGTCCAGGACGTCGTCCGGGAGCGCCCCGCCGGCCAGTTCGCGGGCCTCGTTCAGGGCCTCAAGCCGGCGGTCCAGACGGGAGGCCTCGGCGGCGGCGCCATGGCGGCTCACGCGGAGGCCGCCAGACGGCGCAGCGCCGCGGCATGGGCGGCGAGCACCGCCGGCGCGACCCCGCCGGAGACCTCGAGCCGGGCCAGGAAGCGCTGTTGTTCGTCCCGGAGCAGGCTCTGGCAGCGGGTGTGGAGATCCTCGCGGGCCGTCCTGGCCAGCCGGCGCACGGCGTCCTCACCGAACACCGCTTCCAGCAGCCGCTGCCCGGCGACAGCGGTTCCACCGGCGACGCCGACCTCCAGCCCGGTGAGTCCGGCGGTCATGGAGAAGACCACGATCATCAGGGCCGCACCGAGGCCGTTGATGCCAAAGGACAACCAGCGTGCCTGGGTCCGCTTTCCCTGGCCCTCGGTCCGGATCAGCTCCATGAGGCTCCCCTGCCAGGCCCGGATCTCGGCGGCAGCCTTCTCGGCGAAACCGTCGGAGGTTCCGGAGAGGTCGTCGCTGCCCAGCAGTTGGCGGCCGGCCGGATCGGAGCGCCAGCGGCCGTCCGTATCCTCGGCGGCGTTGGCGGCCTCATCGATAATGACGGCCTGCAGGCCGGTTTCGATCGCCGTCTCCACCCGTACCGCCGGTGCCGGTTCGCCCCGGAAGAAGGCGCCGACCCGGTCGCGGAAGCGGCCAACGTTCTGCTCCAAGGCCCGGAAGAACTCGCCGGTGCCCACAAAATCCTGCCATCGGGCCAGGACCTCGCCCCGCAGCAGGGCGCCGTCACGGGTGGCCTCCAGGATTCTGGCCACGGCGTCCCGGTAGGCGTCCCGGGCGTCCCCGGCGAGGACGTCGGCGGCGTGTTCCTGGTCTTCGGCGGCCTGCGCCACCGCCTCGACACGGCTCCCCAGGGCCTTGACGGTCCCGTTCAGCGTCCGGCGGGCGATGTCGGCGCGTCCGGCGGCGTCCGCGGCGAGTTCCTGCAGCCAGAGCCGCAGCGGATCCACGGCGGCGGGCGGGAGCATCCCCAGGTGGTCCAGGGCCGCCTCGGGGACGACGAACAGGCGGGCCCCGCCCAGGCCCTCCCTGCTGAGCATCGACCGGAGGTCGGCGCTGACCTCGGCTTCGGCGGCCGCCGGCACGCGGTCCAGGACCACGGCGACCGTGATGTCCCGGGAAGCCGCATCCAGCAGCAGGCGCCACGGAACGGCGTCGGCGTAGCGGTTGGCGGTGGTGACGAACACCCACAGGTCGGCGGCAGCCAGCAACTGGCCGGCCAGCTTGCGGTTGTCGGCGGAAACCGAGTCGACGTCGGGAGCGTCCAGCAGCGCGATTCCCTGCGGCACCGCTGCATCGGCGACCAGCACCAGGGAGGTGATGGCGGCAGGGTCAGGAGTGGGACCGGCCTGGCTGGCGGGCAGCGCCTCGCGGTTCACCGTGCCGCGGATCCGGCTCAGGCTCGGCAGGACCCGCTGGTCCTCGAACCAGCGTCCGTCGGCGGGGTGGTGCAGCAGGATGGGCTGGCGCGTGGTGGGCCGGATGGCACCGGCGCGGGTGACGGCGTGCCCGACGAGCCCGTTGACGAGGGTCGACTTTCCGGCGCCGGTGGAACCGCCCACGACGGCCAGCAGGGGTGCGTCCAGGCTCCGGTAGCGCGGCAGGATGTAGTCCTCGAGCTGGGCAAGGGCGTTGCGGATGTCCCGCCGGGCCTCGGCCGAGCCGGGCAGGGCCAGGGGCAGGGCGGCGGCAGCCAGGTCGCGGTGGACGGCTTCCAGCAGTTCAACGGCCTGGCCGGTAATTTCATCGGGGCTCACCGCAACATCATGCCAGTTCCGGGTCCTGCCGGTTGGGCGCCGCGGTGCGGACAACGAAAAACGGCCCCGGGCTGGTGCCCGGGACCGTCTTATTTGTGACCCCAGCGGGATTCGAACCCGCGTTACCGCCGTGAGAGGGCAGCGTACTAGGCCGCTATACGATGGGGCCGCGTACTCTCCAGAACGGCATTCCTGCCATTCGCGCTAAGCGATTATTTCATACACTCAGCAAGTGTTTCAAATCGGCAAACCGATCTAAAACCCCTGATCAGCCGCGGAAATCCGCGGATTATTCAGAGCTGGGATACCAGGACTCGAACCTAGAATGACGGTACCAGAAACCGTAGTGTTGCCAATTACACCATATCCCAATGGAACTTTCGGGCCGGATCCGTGGGTCTAAACCCGCGCTCCCGGCGCCTCAGCACGAGTAATTACTTTACCCGAGAGTTTTCGTCTGCACAAATCGGGCCGTCCTGCCCCCGCGGATGAGTGTCCTGCATCACAGCCGCGGGGGTCCGTTCCGCCGTTACGCCAGCAGCTCCAGCAGGGAACCGATCTCGCGGCCGGCAAACCCCGGGGCCGGTTCCCCGCCGCGGTTCAGCCAGACGCCCAGGAGGCCTGCCGCCGTCGAGCCGTCAGCATCGAGGAGGCGGTTGTCCCCCACGTAGAGCGTTTCGCCGGCGCCGGTGCCGAGCCGGCGGACGCCCTCCAGGTAGATGGCCGGATCCGGCTTCGCCGCACCGACGGTGTCCGTGCCGACCAGCACACTGATGCGCGCCAGCCCGGCGGCGTCCAGCTTGACTCGCTGGTAGTCGTGGACATTGTTGCTCACGGCGCCGTAGGGGATGCCGGCGGTATCCAGCGCGTCCAGCATCGGGGTGACGTCGTCGAAGGCGCGGATGTAGCCGTGCTGCCGGCTGGCGTAGGAACTGACCCAGTGGTGGGCCTGCTCGCCCTCCGCCAGCTCCACGCCGAAGTGCCCCAGGGCGGCCCGGCCGCGGAGCAGGCGCTGTTCGTTGAAGCTCAGTTCACCGGCCAGGTACCGGTCGTAGAAATGGGTGGTCTCGCGCGTGAAAATCCGCCCGAACTTCTCCCACCCGGCCTGGTCAAGGCCGGGCAGGAGATGTTCGCTGACGTCGCGGAGCGCCGCCGTCATGGCGAACTCAAGGTCCACGAGCGTGTCATCGATGTCGAACAGCACGCCGCGGATGCCGTCCAGTCCGGCGGCCAGAACACTGGTCCTGACGTTGTTCTGCGCTGAGGGCGAGCTCATCATCAGCCGCGGAAGGCGCGCAGCCGCGCCAGGGACGAGTCCTTGCCCAGAATCACCATGGATTCGAACAGCGGCGGCGAGATCCGGCGGCCGGAGATGGCCGTGCGGACCGGGCCGAAGGCCAGCCGCGGCTTGACGCCGAGGCCCTCCACCAGAGCCTCCTTGAGCGCGGCCTGGATGCTCTCGGCATTCCAGTCGGCCAGCGGCTCCAGGGCCGCCAGGGCGGCGTCGAGCACCTCCGTGAGGTTCTCCGGAAGCCCCTTGCGGGCGTCGTCGGCGACGTCGATCGCGTCGTCGGCCTTGAACAGGAAGGCGAGCAGCTCGGGGGCCTCGCCCAGCAGCGAGATGCGTTCCTGGATCAGCGGGGCCGCCTCGGTGAGGATCTCCTCCTGGCGCGCGGTCAGGGTGTCGCCGACAAACCCGGCGGTGCGCAGGTACGGGACCAGACGGCCGCGGAAGTCCTCGGCGCCGAGCATCCGGATGTGCGTGCCGTTGATGGCCTCGGCCTTCTTGATGTCGAAGCGGGCCGGGTTGGCGAGCACGTCATTGACGTCGAAGTGCTCGATCAGCTGGTCCACCGTGAAGATGTCCTCATCGGCGGAGAGGCTCCAGCCGAGCAGCGAGAGGTAGTTGAGCAGGCCCTCCGGGATGAAGCCGCGGTCCCGGAGCAGGAACAGGTTGGACTGCGGGTCGCGCTTGGAGAGCTTCTTGTTGCCCTCGCCCATGACGTACGGCAGGTGGCCGAAGACCGGCAGGTAGCTGGCGACGCCGATGTCCATCAGCGCGCGGATCAGCACCACCTGGCGGGGCGTGGACGAGAGCAGGTCCTCGCCGCGGAGCACGTGGGTGATGCCCATCAGCGCGTCGTCGACGGGGTTGACCAGGGTGTACAGCGGGGATCCGTCGGCGCGGACGATGACGTAGTCCGGGATGCTGCCGGCCTTGAAGGTGATGTCGCCGCGGACCATGTCGGTGAAGGTGACGTCCTCATCCGGCATCCGCACCCGGAGCACCGGCTGGCGGCCCTCGGCCTTGAACGCGGCCAGCTGCTCCGCGGAAAGCTCGCGGTCGAAGTTGTCATAGCCGAGCTTGGGGTCGCGGCCGGCGGCGCGGTGCCGCGCCTCGACTTCGTCCGGGGAGGAGTAGCACTCGTAGGCGTAGCCGGCCTCGATCAGCTTGGCGACGACGTCCTTGTACAGGTCCAGGCGCTGTGACTGGCGGTACGGCTCGTGCGGTCCGCCGACCTCCACACCTTCCTCCCAGGTGATGCCGAGCCACTTGAGGGCCTCGAGCAGCTGCTGGTAGCTCTCCTCCGAGTCCCGCGCCGCGTCCGTGTCCTCGATGCGGAACACGAAGGTGCCCTTCGTGTGGCGGGCGTGGGCCCAGTTGAACAGGGCGGTGCGGATCAGGCCGACGTGCGGGGTGCCGGTGGGCGACGGGCAGAACCGGACACGGACCGGGGTGTCGGCGGTGACTTCGCTGGTCACACTGGGGGCGGAGCTGGAGACGGCGTCGGGCGCAGAGGGAGTAGTCATAGTGACTCCAACTTTACCGCCTGCCGCCAGACGCTCTACCGCCTGCGGCCGCGCGCCGGTTGCGGGCGGGACAGCGCCTTCACCAGGTAATACCCGGCCAGCACCAGGCCTGCCGCGAGGAAGGCCAGCGCCAGCCAGAGCGGCCCGTCCAGCCAGTTGACGGCGCGTGCCGCCATCGAGAACGTGCCGATCGAGCCCAGGGCGAAGAGCACGAAAGAACGGCGGCTCCGGGGACGCTGCAGGGCACGAATCAACCCGCGAATCAACATCTGCATTTTTCGCTCCGCCTAGCGGCGGACGACCGGGTTGGAGAGCCGGCCGATGCCCTCGATCTCGACCTCGAAGCGGTCACCGGCCTGGACCAGTCCGACGCCGGCCGGGGTGCCGGTCATGATGACGTCGCCCGGCAGCAGGGTGAAGGCCTGCGAGACGATGGAGACGAGCTCACGGACGCCCCGGATCATCTGGCTGGTGCTTCCGTCCTGGCGCAGCTCGCCGTTGAGGCGGCCCTGGATCTGCAGGTCCTCGGTGTTCAGCTCGGTCTCGATCCACGGCCCCAGCGGTGCGGAGGTGTCGAAGCCCTTGGCCCGGGCCCACTGCAGGTCCGTCTTCTGGACGTCGCGGGCGGTGAGGTCGTTGCCGCAGGTGTAGCCGAAGATGACGTCGTCGACGCGCTCCTCGGGGACGTCCTTGCAGATCCGGCCGATCACGACGCACAGCTCGGCTTCAAAGGACACCTCCTCGGAGAACTCCGGCAGGACGATCGGATCGTTGGGCCCGATCACGGAGGTGTTGGGCTTGAGGAAGAGCAGCGGCTGCTTGGGCACGTCGTTGCCGAGTTCCCGGGCGTGTTCCACGAAGTTGCGGCCGACGCCGATGACCTTGCTGCGCGGGATGATCGGGGCGAGCAGCCGCACATCCTCCAGCTTGTGCCGCGCGGCGGTGCGTTCCACGCCGTGGAAGAAGGGGTCGCCGTTGATGACAGTGACTTCCTCACTGCCTGGCTCACCTTCAACAATGCCGTAGAGGGGATCAGAATCGACTACAAACCGGGCGATACGCATGGCTCCTAGCGTACCGTCTCCGGCGGGCTAGGACGTGCTGCTGTCCAGGCGCAGGTAGTGCAGCTGGGCGGCCACGGAGAGTTCCGCCGCGGGCCGCACGGCGGGATCGACGGCGGCATACACGGCGTCGGCCACGTCGGCCACCTCGGCGCCGGACCCCAGGTTCTCGAGGGCGGAGCGGATTTGCCCGAGGCGGTCCTGGCGGTGGTCCCGGTAGGCCCGGACGATCGTGTCCAGGGCGGGCAGCATCGGTCCGTGGGCCGGGAGGACCGTTGCGGGGCCCAGGGATTCCAGCCGGTCCAGCGAGGCCAGGTAGTCGCCCAGGGTGCCGTCGGGATAGTCCAGGACCGTGGTTCCCAGGCCCAGGATCGTGTCGCCGGTGAGGACGGAGCCCCGGGCGCCGTCCTGCGGCAGGTGGAAGCAGACCGAGTCGGAGGTGTGGCCCGGTGTCGCCAGGACGCGGATCTCGGCTCCGGCGGCGTGGATGACCTCGCCGTCCACCAGGGGGCTGCCCCCGTGGCAGTGCGCGGGATCCTTGGCGCGCACGGGCGCTCCGGTCAGTTCGGCGAACCTGGCGGCTGCGGCGGTGTGGTCCGCGTGCCGGTGCGTGATCAGGATGAGCTCGACAGCGCCGGCCTGGGCCAGTTCGCGCAGGTGCGGCTCATCCAGCGGGCCGGGATCCACGACGACGGTGCCGGCCGCCCCGGGGGCCGCAATCACATAGGAATTGGTCCCGTGCAGGCTCATCGGCCCCGGGTTGGGGGCCAGCCTGAAGCGGGTCAGCTCTGTGCTGCGCACCATGGCGCGGGGGTCGTCAGGGATCACAGTTCCATCTTCCCACCGAACCGTCACCGGCACGAGCGGCCGTCACAGGATCAGCAGCGCGGCGATGACCGCCGGCAGGAGGGCCTCGGCGATGGCGCTGGCCCACAGCCGCCGCTCCGAAAGCACCAGGATGATGCCCAGCAGCACGTGGCCCAGGCTCGTGAAGAGCAGCAGGACCCGCCCGGCGGCCGGCTCCGCCCCCGTCAGCATGAGGGCGCCGATGATCGCGCCCACTCCCCAGATCATGTTGTAGAACCCCAGGTTGAACGTCCACATCCGGACCGCGTCCGTGTCCTCGGGTTTGATCAGGAACAGCCTGTGGAGGCGCTGGTCCCGGAAGAAAAAGGACTCGAGGATTCCCACGAGGATCAGCACGACCCCGAAAATGACACCCAGAACCTGAATAAGTCCAGTCATGCGCCGTATTGTGCCCCTGCGTCCGGGGCGGGGCTAGGGGCTTGCGGCCGGTCCCACCGGGTCTCCTCCCGGGCTTTTGCCCGGCCGTTTGTTCGGCCGTAACGACGACGGCGGCCCCGCACCGGAAGGTGGGAGCCGCCGTCGGACGCCGCCGCTGACGGAGGCGCTGCCTCTTAGGCGAGGCGGGTCAGCCAGCCGTGGGTGTCCTCGATGGTTCCGGTCTGGATGCCCAGCAGCTGCTCGCGGATGGCCATGGTGGTCTCCCCCGCCTTCGCGTCCTCGGAGCCGATGAACTCGGTGTCGTCCTTGAGCACGCCGATCGGGGTGATCACGGCGGCGGTGCCGCAGGCGAAGACCTCGGCGATCTCGCCGGAGGCCACGCCGTCGCGCCATTCAGCCAGGGTGATCTTGCGTTCGGTGACCTCGCGGCCCATGTCCTTGGCAACCTGGATGACGGACATCCTGGTGATGCCCTCCAGGATGGTTCCGCTCAGTGCGGGGGTCACGAGCGAGCCGTCCTTCATCACGAAGAAGACGTTCATGCCGCCGAGCTCTTCCACGGCGTTGTCGTTGAACTGGTCGAGGAAGAGCACCTGCTTGCAGCCGTGGGCCTCGGCTTCCTGCTGCGCGATCAGGGAGGCGGCGTAGTTACCGCCGCACTTCGCCGCGCCGGTGCCGCCGCGGCCGGCGCGGGCGTACTCGCGCGAGATCCAGATGGAGACCGGCTTGAGCTCGCCGCCGAAGTAGTTCCCGGCCGGGGACGCGATGACGCGGAAGGACACTTCGCGGGCGGCGCGGACACCGAGGAAGGCTTCGGTGGCGATCATGAACGGCCGCAGGTACAGGGCTTCGCCGTCGCCGGAGGGGACCCAGTCCTTGTCCGCCGAGACGAGTTCGCGGATGGCGCCGAGGAAATACTCCTCCGGGAGCTCGGGGAGGGCCAGACGGCGGGCCGACTTGTTCAGGCGGGCGGCGTTGGCCTCGGGGCGGAACGTCCAGATCGAGCCGTCGGCGTGGCGGTAGGCCTTGAGTCCTTCGAAGATTTCCTGGCCGTAGTGGAGCACCGCGGCCGAGGGGTCCAGGGAGATGGGGCCGTAGGCCTCCACCCGGGCATCGCGCCAGCCGCCCTTGCCCTCGGCGTCGACGCTGTAGTCGACGATGGCCGTGTGGTCGGTGAAGTAGTTGCCGAAACCCGGGTTCGCCAGGATGGCAGCACGTTCTTCAGCGGATTTCGGGGTGGCCGAAAGATGCTGGGTGAATTCGACGCCATGGGCAGTCTGAGTCATGGTTCCTCCACGGTCGGCTGCCTGGCGAATGACGTGGTTCAGCGTCGGACCACGGCAGCATGTTGGTGATTCGAAACAAGCTTACGCCCGTTGGCGGGGCCGGCTGCCCGCCCCGCTGACGGGCTTAGAGGGCGGCGGCGATGGCGTCGCCGATTGCACTGGTGCTGCGGGCCGCGGTGCCTCGGCCCGCGACGTCGGCGATTACGGCCGCTTCGATCTTGCGGGCGGCGGCGCCGTAGCCGAGGTGGTCCAGGAGGAGCGCGGCGGAGAGGATGGCCGCCGTCGGATCCGCCTTCTGCTGGCCGGCGATGTCCGGTGCCGAGCCGTGGACCGGTTCGAACATGGACGGCGCGGTGCGTTCCATGTTGATGTTTCCGGACGCGGCGAGGCCGATGCCTCCGGTGACCGCTGCGGCGAGGTCGGTGATGATGTCGCCGAAGAGGTTGTCCGTGACGATCACGTCGAACCGCGCAGGGTCGGTGACCATAAAGATCGTGGCGGCATCGATGTGCAGGTAGTCGTGGGTGACCTCGGGGAACTCCTGGGCCACAGCCTCCACGGTGCGCTTCCAGAGGTGGCCGGCGAAGACCAGGACGTTGTGCTTGTGCACCAGGGTGAGCTTCTTGCGCGGGCGGTCGTTGGCGCGGCGGAAGGCATCCCGGACCACGCGTTCGACGCCGTGGGCCGTGTTGAGCGAGACCTCGGTGGCCACCTCGTGCGGGGTACCGGCGCGCAGCGTGCCGCCGTTGCCGACGTAGGGGCCCTCGGTGCCTTCGCGGACCACGATGAAGTCAATGTCGCCGGGGTTCGCGAGCGGGCTGGCGACGCCCGGGTAGAGGCGGGATGGGCGCAGGTTGACGAAGTGGTCCAGGCTGAAGCGCAGCTTGAGCAGCAGCTCACGCTCGATGATGCCGGAGGGGATCCGGGTGTCGCCCGGGGCTGCCCCGACCGCACCGAAGAGAATGGCGTCGCGGGTGCGGAGATCGGCGAGGGTCTCCTCCGGCAGGGTCTCCCCTGTCTCGAGCCAGTGCTGCGCGCCGAGCCTGTAGTGGGTCTGGCGCAGGACAATGCCCTCGGCGGCGGCGGCCTTCTCAAGGACCTTCACGGCCTCGGCGGTGACCTCGGGGCCGATGCCGTCGCCGGGAATAACGGCCAGATCAATCGTGGATGCACTCATGTTTTCAGCGTAGCCAAGAGATCCACATGCTGGTCAAGTTGTCTCATTATTCGAACAGCAAAGTCTCCCGGTTACGGCACCATGGTCACGGGCCCCGGGCCGGCGTGGCGACCACCACGACGTTCTTTCCCCACGGGTCCTCCGTGTAGCAGCTGATCAGGACCAGACGGTTGGGGACGGCATCCCAGACGGGGCTGTCCTTCAGGGTGGACTTTGAGTAGGTCGTGACCGAGTCCACGGCGTAGCGGAGGACGCCCGTTTCCGTGGCCACGGTGAATTCCTGTCCCGGCGCGGCGGCCGAGCTCAAGTGGTTGAACGGTGCGTCCAGGCCTTCCCAGCTGTGGCCGATGACGTAGGTGGTGTTCTCGGAACCCACGCCCGGGGCGCCAAAGGGTGTGAGCCAGTAACCGTCCATCGTCTCCGGCGGCACAATGCTCCGGCTTTCAGTGGCGGAGTTCTCCGGTTCCAGGGGGTGAACGACGACATCCATGCCGGCTGCCGGGTAAATGATGCGTTGCGGGCTGGACGCCGCGGACTCCTGCGCCGCGGGCTCCGGAACCGCGGTCGGGGCGGGCTCCCCGGCCGGAACCAGCCCGGCGCTGCTGCCGCTCGTGCCGGTGGTGCCGGATGACGTCGGGCGTGTGTCCGGCGCAACCACGGACCCGGTTGCCGCCGGCTCCAGGCCGTAGGCCGGGACCGTGTTCCCCGGCCCGGATGCTGCGTAGATGAGCCAGGCGGTGATGATTCCCAGCACGCAGCCGGCCAGGATAAGCATGTCCCTCGCGCTGAGCACCAGCCCGCGGATACCGGGCACCCGGCCCCGGCGGATCTGACGGTGACTGCCCATGAGTGCTCCTGTTGACGTGCCCGCGCTGTGAAGACTGAAATTGCAGGACGGGTGCTGCTCCGCAGCACCCGTCCTCGTTACTGCTTTACCGCTTTGCTAGTTTTCGGTGCTCCTGGCGCGCCGTCCGCCCTGCCAAACCACCGTTGCCGCTCCCGCGGTGAACACTCCGGTCAGCGCCATCAGCCACACGGGAATGCCGGTGTCCGAGGTGCGGCCTGCCGCGGTCTGGACGTTGTAGCCGGCGTTCGTCTTTGTGGCGGCAGCTGCGGGTTTCGCAGCCGGAACAGCCGCCTTCGGAGCCAGGACCGCGGGCGCCGGCGTGTTAGCCGAGGCGGGAGTCGTGTCCGCTCCCGGGGCTTCCGCCTCCGGGTCCGGGGTCTCCACCTCCGGGTCCGGAGTTTCCACCTCCGGGTCCGGGGTTTCCACCTCCGGGTCCGGATCAGCCGGCGGGACAACAACGGCGACGCAGTTGTTGGCCAGCAGTGCGATATTGGCGGCGTCCAGGTTCTGGCCGTCGGGGTAAATGTCCCCGTCGTTGGCCGGCACGATGTCGAGCGTGTCGTCCGCGTGGGCCACCAGCGCGCTGAGGTTGATCGTCTCCGCAACGAAGGCGTTCCCTTCCGCGCTGGTTGCGTGGCAGATCGTGATCTTCTTCTCGTCCGCGGGAGCCGCGTTGGCAGTGACAGCGGCCGACATGAGCCCCAGCCCCACAACCCCCAGTGTGGCAATTGTTTTTCTCATTTGTCCGTCGCTCCGTCCAGTCAGATTTGAAACTGGCTTGACCGCGCGGAGTAACCGTCTTTCGAGACCCAAGAAAAATCAACTATTCGAGACCTCCAACAGCGAATTGAATGGTGACAGTTACTCCCCAGCAGTGTCGTCAGTTCGCTTGCTATCTCAGGCTAGGCGGGACATGCCCGCCGGGTCGTGAGTAGGAGGTACTTGTCTAATCGATGGACTAATACCCTGTTCCAGCCCGCGGTACTCAGTACTGGGGACATTAACTACCTGCTGGTAGCCTTTTGCGGCAGCCCGCCCTCCCCAGGGGGCTTCCGGCCCGGCTTGACTACTCGGATTAGCCCCAGGCGCCCGCGAGTACAACGCAAACGCTCCCCCACCCCGGTGAGGGTGAAGGAGCGGTTCGAGGTGAGACTTGGCGCCCATGTTGCGCAGCGGCATGGGCGCCAAGTCTCACCTCGGCGGACAGGCCGGCCGGTTATGCCTCGGCCGGCTCCTCGTACTTCGGGAAGACCGGGGCGGGGGCGGGCAGCGCCGTTCCGGCTGCGATCGGCGTGCCCAGGGCGGTGAACTCCCGCGCCTGCCCCTCCGGCTGGCCCAGGGTGTCCAGGATGGCCGCCGTCGCCGCCGGCATGACCGGCTGCGCGAGGATGGCGACGATCCGCAGCACCTCAAGCGTGACGTACAGGACGGTGTTCATGCGTTCGATGTCGGTCTTCCGCAGCACCCAGGGCGCCTGCTCGGCGAAGTACGCGTTCGTGTCGCCCAGGACAGTCCAGATCGCTTCCAGGGCGCGGCTGAACTCCTGCTTTTCGAAGGCGGCGCGGGAAATACCCAGCAGCCCGTTGGCCTGGCCCAGCAGCGCGGCGTCCTCGGCGGTGAAGCCCCCGGGGGCGGGGACGGCGCCGTCGCAGTTCTTCGCGACCATGGACAGCGAACGCTGGGCCAGGTTGCCGAAGTTGTTGGCCAGGTCCGCGTTCATCCGGCCCACGATCGCGTCGTGGCTGTAGGAGCCGTCCGCGCCGAAGGGAACCTCGCGGAGCAGGAAGAAACGCACTTGGTCCAGTCCGTACTGGGCGACCCAGTCCGCCGGCGCCACCACATTGCCGAGCGACTTGGACATCTTCACGCCCTGGTTGTGCAGGAACCCGTGGATCATGACGCGTTTGGGCAGTTCCAGCCCGGCCGACATCAGGAACGCCGGCCAGTAGACGGCATGGAACCGGGAGATGTCCTTGCCGATCACGTGGACGTCGGCCGGCCAGTACTTCCGGAACAGTTCGGATTCGGTGTCGGGAAAGCCGACGCCGGTCAGGTAGTTGGTCAGTGCGTCGACCCAGACGTACATCACGTGGTCCGGGTTCCCCGGGACGGGGACGCCCCAGTCGAAGGAGGTGCGGCTGATGGACAGGTCCTCGAGCCCTCCCTTGACGAAGCTGACGACCTCGTTGAAGCGGTTGTGCGGGGCTCCGAAGGACGGGTGGTCCGCGTAGAGGGCCAGCAGCCTGTCCTGGTAGGAGGAGAGCTTGAAGAAGTAGCTCTCCTCTTCGGTCCAGGTCACCTCGGTGCCGGTTTCGGATGCGTAGCGCAGCCCGTCGGCCTGCACCTCGGTCTCGTCCTCCACGAAGTACCGCTCGTCGCGGACCGAATACCAGCCGGCGTACTTGGAGAGGTAGATGTCCCCGTTGGCTTCCATCCGCTGCCAGAGCGCTTTGGCCGCCTCGTAGTGGTCCGGGTCCGTGGTGCGGATGAAGCGGCTCAGGGAGATGCCAAGGTCATCGCTCATCTGGCGGAAGGCGGCGGAGTTGCGGTCGGCCAGCTCCTTGACCGGGATGCCTTCCTTTTCCGCCGTCTGCTGCATCTTGAGGCCGTGCTCGTCCGTGCCCGTCATGAAGAAGACGTCGTAGCCGTCCAGGCGCTTGAAGCGCGCCATCGCATCGGTGGCGATGACCTCGTAGGCGTGGCCGATGTGCGGCACGCCGTTGGGGTAGCTGATGGCCGTGGTGATGTAGAACGGGGTCTTTTCAGAAGTTGTCACAGCTTTAACCTAGATCAGTTCGGTGAGGGTATCGCTCTGGCGGACAAGTTCGTGGTCATGTGAAGCCACCAGGACGGCGATTCCGTCCGAGGTGGTGTCCTTGAGGATGCTGATGATGCGGTTGGCCGAGGCCCGGTCCAGGCTGGCGGTCGGCTCGTCGACGATCAGCACCCGGGTGCCGAGGATCAGGGCCCGGGCGATCGCCACGCGCTGGCGTTCACCGCCGGACAGCTGGGCCGGGCGGTGGCGCATGCGCCGGCCCAGGCCGACGAGGTCCAGGAGGTCCTTGGCCATGTCGCGGCGCTGGTCCACCTCGCCGTCGGGCACAGCGGGCAGCAGCACGTTCTCGAGCGCGCTCATTCCGTCGATCAGGGCACCGCCCTGGTCGACGTAGCCGATCAGGGCACGGCGGCGGTCGGCGATTTCGTCGTCGCCCATCGTCTCGAGCGAATCGCCCTCCCAGAACACCCGGCCCGACGTCGGCAGGGTCAGCCCCGCGCCGACCGTCAGGATGCTGGTCTTGCCCGAGCCGCTGCGGCCGGCGACGCAGTGCATCTCGCCGGCGTGCAGCGTCAGGTTGAAGTCATCCACCACGTTGACGGCTTCTGCCCCGCCCTTGCCGCCGCCGTAGTGGATCGTGATGCTGCTGAGCTCCAGCGGTGTGGCGTGGTCCGCAGCCTTCACGATCGTGTTGGCGCGCGTCTGGTGGCCACCGCGGCGGGTGCTCGCCGTCATCCGCTCGTGATCCTCACGGTCAAGGTTCAGGTCGTTGTTCATCGGACCACTTTCGTTGCAATTGGAATCCAGCAAAGTACAGCCACGAGCCCGGCGACGGCGGCCCAGAGCGCAGCATAGGGGGCGAGGAGGAGACCCACGCCCAGGGCGCCGAGGACGCCCAGCGGCAGCGCGACGGTCCCCACCATGGCATTTTCGAAGAAGCGGACCTGGCCCAGCATGTCCGGGTTCCAGCCCATCGCCTGCAGCGTGCCGAGGTACTGGCGCTTGGCCTGCAGCTCGAAACGGCCGGTGACCATTGTCAGCAACAGGCCGACCGCCACCCCGGACAGACCCAGAATGATGCTCGGCAGGGTGATGCTGGCAGCAGCCAGCCCGCTGAGCGCGCTCGCTCCGGCAGCCCGGGGAATGTCGATCAGCAGGGCGACCATGCCGCCGACCGCCGCAGCGAAGACGCCGACGGCGACGGCCAGGGAAATGGTATTGAACTTGTTGGTGCTCAGCTGCCGGTTGGCGAAGGTCAGCGGGGAGTCCACGGCGATGAGCCGTTCGTCGTGCTGCGGTTCCTGATCCACCACGTCGCGGTGGCGCAGCTGCTGGGCGGCGAAGAAGGCCGCCCCCGCGTAGAGCACCAGCACGGAGGCCGAGACGATCGCCGTGGCCGGGTTCCAGCTGAGCAGGCTCAGGACGATTCCGGCAACGGCCAGCAGGGCCGCCCCGACACCAAATTCGGCCAGCACCCAGGACCGGATCCGTGCCTGGGTCCACCCCATGGCGCGCAGGGTCCCGGCCTCGCTGCGGCGCTTGCGGACGTAGCTGACGGTGGAGGCACCGGTCAGCAGGGCCGCACCGATAAGGGTCAGGAACAGCAGGGTCAGATTGGTGCCGGTGAGCGACCCGGAGACGGCGTCCGCGGCGTCCTGGCGGACCCACGACTGCTGCACGGTGCCGAGCGGGGATTCCTTGCCGGCGTCATCCTTGGAGTAGCCGGGGACGAAGATGCTGGCGTCCTCGCGGGCTGAGCCGGCCACAATGGTTGCCTGCAGGCCCATGTCCCGGATCTCGTTGGCGAGCTGCTCCACCTCGGGCTGCGCCTCTTTCCAGCTGCCGGGCACTTTGGCCCGGACCCGGACGGCGTCGATCACGGAGGCGTTGTCCTCGTAGCCGCGGGCGGCGGCGAGGCCGTAGTAGTCGGTGATGGCGCCGGCGGACTGGCTGGCCAGGCCCGTGGCGCTCAGGGAGGGCTTGAGCTCGGTGTTCTCGACGTCGTTGCCGGACGCGTCCTTGGTCAGCGTGAACGGCGTGGGGTCATAGCCGCCCAGGGGCAGGCGGTTGACGTCGCCGGCCACGTCCTTGACCTGTTCGGCGTCGAACGTGCCGTAGACCATGGCGAGCGGCGTGGCGAGCTTCTGGCCGGTCTCGAGGTCTTCGCGGTAGGCGCGCTCATCCACGGGCTTGCGCTGTGTCTGGTCCACGGGGACGCCGTTGGCGGCTTTCTCCGGGAGGCGGTTCACGGTGACCCACTCGCCGGGGATGGCGCTCTTGTCCACGGCGCCGTTGCCGGCGGTCGCGCCGTCCTGGTACTTGGGGGCGGAGGCGAAGTCGGTGCTCCAGGTCGCAGGGTTGTAGAGGCCCTGGCTGAAGCCTCCGGTGTCGCCGAGCAGCTGTGCCAGGTCCTTGGACCCGGGCCAGGCCAGGGCGAACGGGGACTTGGAGACGAACGGCAGGTAGTCCTTGTCCAGCGAGCGGGTCACGGTCCCGACGTCCTTGACGACGTTGCCGGAACCGTCGATTTCCTCGATCTTGACCGAGTACTCGAGGTCCAGGGAGGTGCCCGAGCGGACAATCAGCGGAATGGCCTGCGAGTCTTCGGTCAGCTGGCCGTCGCGCTTGGCCTGCTGGTACTGGCTCATCAGCGGGGCCCAGTACTTGAGCTTGACGCCGAGGAAGTCGGGGCCTTCCTTGAGTTCGTCCATGCTGATGCCGGTGGTGAAGAGGCTTTCGAAGTGGCGGCCGATCGCGCTGGCGCTGCGGGCGTCGGCGGGCGGGGCCTTCTCCAGCGGGGCGAGGAAGTCTCCGGCGGGCCCGAGCAGGGCACGCTCGGCGACGGGGTCGACGGCGACGACGGATTCCGTCACCTGCGGGGCGAGCGGCAGGGACACGGAAAGGTTGAAGAGGCTGTGCTCGGAGCCTCCGGCCGGGGCCGGGAACTTGACCCCGGTCTCCCCCTCCGGGCCCGCGATGCGGACGTTCTTGCCGCCCTCGACCTGCTCTTCAATGAGCTGGGCCTTGCCGAGGGACCCTTCGGCCATGGTCTTGAACAGGGTGTGGTCGGACTGG
Organism: Pseudarthrobacter oxydans; assembly: GCF_030812335.1. Taxonomy (GTDB): domain Bacteria; phylum Actinomycetota; class Actinomycetes; order Actinomycetales; family Micrococcaceae; genus Arthrobacter; species Arthrobacter oxydans_B. The sequence continues at coordinate 13,949 of NZ_JAUSSN010000006.1, read as the reverse complement.
CCGTCGGAGCTGACGGCGCTGGCGGTGAGCCGGTAGTTCTTCGGGGTGTCGGACAGGACCGATTCCGCGGCCGGCCATTTGACCGGATCAGTGGCGCTGGGGTCCCCGGCGGTGCCGACGAGTCCGGCGTTGTAGCCGAGGTAGTCGGTGGCATCCAGGCGCGGGGACTCAAGGTTCTGTGTGACCCGGGAGACGAGGCTGATGGGGGCCGCCACGGAGGTGCCGGAGAGCTTGCGGAGGGAGTCCAGCTGGTCGAAGCTGATTCCGCCCTGACCGGTGGCGATGTCCGGCTGCATGAGCCCGCCGTTGTCGTCGGCCCTGGCCTGGACAAGGATGTCGTAGAGCCCGCGCGAGTTCTGGTCGACGGTCCGGTTCAGAGCGGCCTGCGACTGACCCTGCACGAGGACCGAAAGGCACATGGCCGCGATCAAAATGGACGCGGTCAGCAGAAGCACTCGGCTTCTGATGAACCTCTGGACGGCGTTCATTGGGCTCCTGAAAGCTGGATTGCGTGCGCACACCGAAGTTCATTCCATGCGGAAGTGAAGGCGTCCCCTGCCGGGTGTGCAAAGAAAAGGCCGGGCTGCCGGCCGGATCCGAAATTCGGACGTAGCCATTGTACGCAGACCGGCCATGTTCCCGCGGACACCGGCGGCGGCCTGGCCGCCGCCGGTGTCCGCGGTGAAGACATCAGTCCTCGAGGTCGACCTCGCGCACCATGTCGGCGCCGATTCCGGCCTTGATGGCGTCCAGGACCTGCTGCGGGACGGAGCTGTCGATGGTCAGCAGGGCGAGCACCTGGCCGCCCTCGTCCTGCCGGGCGACCTGCATGCCGGCGATGTTGATGTTGTTCATGCCCAGAATGTGGCCAATGGTGCCGATCACGCCGGGGCGGTCCGAGTAGGCGACCACCACGAGGTGTTCGCTGATCGGGATCTCCACCTCGAAGCCGTTGATCCCGACGAGCTTCTGGACCTGCTTGGGCCCCGTCAGGGTGCCCGCGACGGAGATCTGCGTGCCGTCGCTGAGGGCGCCCCGGAGGGTCAGGACGTTGCGGTAGGACTCGGTGTCCGGCGTCGTGATCAGGCGGACGTTGATGCCGCGCTGCTCGGCGATCACCGGGGCGTTGACGTAGGAGACCTGCTCGGTCACGATGTCGGCAAAGATGCCCTTCAGCGCGGCGAGTTCGAGCACCTTGACGTCGAGGGAGGAGATTTCCCCGGCGACCTCGACGTCGAACTGGGTCAGCGAGGCGTGCGTCATGGCGGTGAAGATGCGGCCCAGCTTCTCCATCAGCGGGATGCCCGGGCGGACGTCCGGGGCGATCACGCCGCCGGCGACGTTGACCGCGTCGGGAACGAGTTCCCCGGCCAGGGCCAGGCGGACGGACTTGGCGACCGAGACACCGGCCTTTTCCTGCGCTTCGTCCGTGGACGCGCCCAGGTGCGGGGTGACCACGACGTTGTCGAGCTTGAAGAACGGCAGGTCGGTGCTGGGTTCCTTGACGAAGACGTCGACGCCGGCTCCGGCGATTTCGCCGGACTCCAGCGCGGTGTAGAGCGCCTCCTCGTCGACGAGGCCGCCGCGGGCGACGTTGACGACGTACGCGGTGCTCTTCATCTTCTTGAAGGACTCGGCGCCGAGCATGCCGACGGTCTCCGGCGTCTTGGGCATGTGGATGCTGATGAAGTCCGACTGCGCGAGCAGCTCGTCCAGGGTCACCAGCTGGACACCGAGCTGGGCGGCGCGGGCCGAGGTGACGTAAGGGTCGTAGGCGAGGATCTTCGTGTCGAAGCCCTTCAGGCGGGCGGCGACCAGCGCGCCGATCCGGCCCAGGCCGATGATGCCGATCTTCTTCTCGAAGAGTTCGATGCCGGTGTACTTGGAGCGCTTCCACTCGCCGTCCTTGAGCGCGGCGCTGGCCTGCGGGATGTGCCGGGCGAGGCTCAGGATGTGGCCGACAGTGAGTTCAGCGGCGGAGACGATGTTCGAGGTGGGGGCGTTCACCACCATGACACCGGCCCGGGTGGCGGCTTTGATGTCGACGTTGTCGAGGCCGACGCCTGCGCGGGCGATCACCTTGAGGTTCTTCGCGGCGGCGATGGCTTCGGCGTCAAGCTGGGTGGCGGAGCGGACCAGGATGGCGTCGACGTCGGCGATCGCAGAGAGCAGCTGGGAACGGTCGGCGCCGTCGGTCTGCCGGATTTCAAAGTCCGGGCCAAGGGCCTCGATCGTGGCGGGCGAAAGTTCCTCAGCGAGGAGTACTACAGGTTTGGTGCTTGTCACCGGTGACCTCTTTAGCTCTCTTGTATATCAGGTGGGGATTTTGGTGCAACGGGTGGTGCGGGTGGTGCCCTGCAGCAGGGAAGCCGGACCCCAATAATGGTGTCCGGCTTCCCTGCCGGTCAGTGCCTAGCGGGCGACTGAGCCTTCGGTGTAGTCGTCTTCGTTCTTGATCCAGGAGAACAGCTTGCGCAATTCGCGGCCGGTGGCCTCGATCGGGTGGTCCTCACCCTTCTTGCGCAGCGCCTTGAACTCGGGGGCTCCGGCGTCCTGGTCGTCGATGAAGCGCTTGGCGAAGGTGCCGTCCTGGATGTCCTTGAGGACAGCCTTCATGTTTTCCTTCACGTCCGGGGTGATCACGCGCGGGCCGGAGACGTAGTCGCCGTACTCGGCAGTGTCGGAGACGCTCCAGCGCTGCTTGGCGATGCCGCCTTCGACCATGAGGTCAACGATGAGCTTGAGCTCGTGCAGCACCTCGAAGTAGGCAACCTCGGGCTTGTAGCCGGCCTCGGTGAGGACCTCGAAGCCGTACTGGACCAGCTGGGAGGCGCCGCCGCAGAGGACAGCCTGCTCGCCGAACAGGTCCGTTTCGGTCTCTTCGGTGAAGGTGGTCTCGATGACGCCTGCACGGGTGCCACCGATGGCCTTGGCATAGGACAGGGCCAGTTCCCTGGCCTTGCCGGACGGGTTCTGCTCGACGGCGATCAGGTCCGGCACGCCGCGGCCGGCTTCGAACTCGCGGCGGACGATGTGGCCCGGGCCCTTGGGGGCAACGAGGGCGACGTCGACGTCTGCCGGGGGCTTGATGTAGCCGTAGCGGATGTTGAAGCCGTGGCCAAAGAAAAGGGCATCGCCCGGCTGGAGGTTCGGGGCGATGTCCTCGGCGTACACGTGGCGCTGGACCTGGTCCGGGGTGAGGACCATGATCAGGTCGGCTTCGGCGACGGCGTCCGCGACGTTCAGGACACGCAGCCCTTCGGCCTCGGCCTTGGCACGGGACTTGGAGCCTTCCTTGAGGCCGACGCGGACGTCAACGCCGGAATCGCGCAGGCTGAGGGCGTGGGCGTGGCCCTGGGAGCCGTAACCGATGACGGCGACGGTGCGGCCCTGGATGATCGACAGGTCGGCGTCGTCGTCGTAGAACATTTCAGTCACTGGGGTGTCTCCTTTTGTGGATTCTTGGGTGGTGCTTGTCGGTGAAACTTGTCTATAGCTGGTGTCTTACGCTGTGTCTTACGCGGAGCGTAGGGCCCTGTCGCTCATGGAGCGGGATCCCCGCCCAACGGCCAGGGTGCCGGACTGCACGATTTCGCGGACGCCGAAAGGCTCAAGCACTGAGAGCAGCGCCGTGAGCTTTTCGGGGTGGCCCGTTGCCTCAATGACAACCGACTCTGTGGAGACGTCGACCACTGATGCGCGGAACAGGTCTGCAGCCTGGGTGACCTGCAGCCGTGTTCCGGCATCCGCACGTACCTTGACCAGGATGTGGTCACGCTGTACGGAAGATTCGGCGGTGAGCTCAACGATCTTGATCACGTTGACCAGCTTGTTCAGCTGTTTGGTGATCTGTTCGATCAGCTCACCGTCGGCGTCGACGACGACGGTCATCCGGGACATGCCCGGAACTTCCGTCGGCCCGACGGCCAGGGAGTTGATGTTGAAGGCCCGGCGGGCGAAGAGGCTGGCGACGCGGGTCAGCACACCGGGCTTGTCTTCGACCAGAACGGACAGTGTGTGGCGGGTCATGTTCAGTCCTCCTCTTCCCATTCCGGGGTCATGTTGCGGGCAACCTGGATCTGGTCGTTGCTGACTCCGGAGGGGACCATCGGCCACACCATGGAGTTGGGGCTCACGACGAAATCGATGACCACGGGGCGGTCATTGATCTCCAGGGCCTTCTGGATGGTGGCGTCGATGTCCTCGTCGCGGTCGCAGCGGAACGAGGCGCAGCCGTAGGCGTCCGCCAGCTTGACGAAGTCCGGGATCCGGACGGTGTCGTGGCCGGTGTTGAGGTCGGTGTTGGAGTAGCGGCCCTCGTAGAACAGGGTCTGCCACTGCCGCACCATCCCCAGCGAGGAGTTGTTGATGATGGCAACCTTGATCGGGATCTTGTTGATCGCGCACGTCGCCAGTTCCTGGTTGGTCATCTGGAAGCAGCCGTCGCCGTCGATGGCCCAGACCACGCGGTCCGGGTTGCCCACCTTGGCGCCCATGGCGGCCGGTACGGCGTAGCCCATGGTGCCGGCCCCGCCGGAGTTCAGCCAGGCATGCGGGCGTTCGTACTTGATGAACTGTGCGGCCCACATCTGGTGCTGTCCCACGCCGGCGACGTAGACGCCTTCGGGCCCGGTGAGGGCACCGATGCGTTCGATCACGCGCTGCGGGGCGCTGAGGCCGTCGTCGGGTTCGGTCCAGCCCAGCGGGTATGTCTCCTTGAGGTTGTTCAGGAAGGCCCACCAGTTGGTGTAGTCCGGGGTGCCGGAGACGGCGAACACGGCGCGCAGGGCCTCGCTGAGTTCCGGAATGATCTCCTTGACCGAGCCCACGATCGGGACGTCGGCCGTGCGGTTCTTGGAGATCTCGGCCGGGTCGATGTCCGCATGGATGACCTTGGCGTTCGGGGCGAAGGTCTTCAGGACGCCCGTCACGCGGTCATCGAAGCGGGCACCGAGCGTGATCAGCAGGTCCGACTGCTGCAGCGCGGTCACGGCCGAGACCGTGCCGTGCATGCCCGGCATCCCGACATGCTGCGGGTGCGAGTCCGGGAAGACGCCGCGGGCCATCAGGGTGGTGACCACGGGGGCGCCGGAGAGTTCAGCGAGCTCCAGCAGTTCCGCCGAGGCGTGCGCCTTGACGACGCCGCCGCCCACATAGAGCACGGGCTTGCTGGCTGCCGCGATGAGCCGGGCGGCCTCGCGGACCTGCTTGTTGTGGCCGCGGAGCACCGGGTGGTAGCCGGGCAGGTCGATCTTCGGCGGCCAGGAGAAGGTCATCTGACCCTGCTGGGCGTCCTTGGCGACGTCGACCAGGACGGGGCCCGGGCGGCCGGTCGAGGCCAGGTGGAAGGCCTCGGCCATGACGTGCGGGATGTCGTTGGCGTCGGTCACCAGGAAGGAGTGCTTCGTGATCGGCATGGTGATGCCGACGATGTCCGCTTCCTGGAAGGCATCGGTGCCGATGACTCCACTGGCGACCTGGCCGGTGATGGCCACCATCGGCACGGAGTCCATGTGGGCATCCATGATGGCGGTGACGAGGTTGGTGGCACCCGGACCCGAGGTGGCGATGCAGACGCCCACCCGTCCGGTGACCATGGCGTAGCCTTGCGCGGCGTGGCCGGCTCCCTGTTCGTGACGGACCAGAATGTGGTTCATTCGGGAAGCCATCAAGGGGTCGTAGGTGGGCAGGATCGCGCCACCGGGCAAACCAAAAATATCGTCCACGCCGAGTTCTTCGAGCGAGCGGACGATTGCTTGTGAACCGGTCATCACCGTCGGGGGTACGACGTTGTTCGGTCCAAGGACAGGAGAGACGGCAGCAGTGTCGACGCCGGCGTCAGCCGTACGCTCGACGCGTTCCGAAGCCTTGTGGGCTCCAGCGGACTTAGTGGCCATCAGCGAGGGGCTGATCGGCGATCCTTTGCTCATCGGACTCTTCCTTAGTGGATCTTCGGTTGGATCTTCGGTGATCGGGGTACTGCTGGTGCTGCGTGGTGCTGGTGAACCGGTGGTGCGGAAATAAAAAAACCCCTCAGCCTGGCGGCTCTTCGAGGGGTTTGCGCGTGACGGTTCGTTACCAGTCGGGCTATGGAGCCACGCGCTTGGTAAGGACGACGGAGACACCTGCAGTGGCGCCGACGGTAACGAATGCGATCATGCGTTCAGTTTTCCCTCTTAGTGAGACGTGTGTCAACGAGCCTGCGCCCTGTCTCACTATTTGGACTTCATTGTCCACAGTCTGAACGCCAGCCCAAATGGCTCGCAGTTAATGACCATTATGACCGCTCATACCGGCAGCACGAGCGAGCCAGTTGGTTCAGCAGTTCAGTCTCGGCTACCCGCAATATGCGCCGGTGGAGGCGCTGTGGACGAGCTTGGCGTACTTGGCGAGCACACCCTTGGTGAACTTGGCCGGGAGCGGCTCCCAGCCGACCTTGCGGGAGTCGAGCTCCGCCTCGTCGACCAGGAGGTCGAAGCTGCGGGCGGCGATGTCCACGCGGATCCGGTCGCCGTCCTGGACGAAGGCGATGGGGCCGCCGTCGACGGCTTCCGGGGCAACGTGGCCGATGCACAGGCCAGTGGTGCCGCCGGAGAAGCGGCCGTCGGTCAGCAGCAGCACGTCCTTGCCCAGGCCGGCACCCTTGATGGCGCCGGTAATGGCGAGCATTTCGCGCATGCCCGGTCCGCCCTTGGGGCCCTCGTAGCGGATGACGACGACGTCCCCGGCCTTGATCTGGCCCTTGTCGAGCGCGTCCAGGGCACCCTGCTCGCGTTCGAAGACGCGGGCGGTGCCCTCGAAGACGTCGGCGTCGAAGCCGGCGCTCTTCACGACGGCACCTTCGGGGGCCATCGTGCCGTGCAGGATGGTGATGCCGCCGGTCTTGTGGATCGGGTTGTCCATGGCGCGGAGGATCTTGCCGTCCAGGTCCGGCGGGTTAATCGCCGCGAGGTTCTCCGCGACGGTCTTGCCCGTGACGGTCAGGCAGTCCCCGTGCAGCAGGCCGGCGTCGAGCAGCGCCCGCATGATGACCGGGACGCCGCCGATCTTGTCGACGTCGGTCATGACGTAGCGGCCGAACGGCTTCAGGTCACCCAGGTGCGGGATCCTGTCGCCGATGCGGTTGAAGTCGTCCAGGGTCAGCTCGACCTCGGCCTCGCGGGCGATGGCGAGCAGGTGCAGTACGGCGTTGGTGGAGCCGCCGAAGGCCATGGTCACGGCGATCGCGTTTTCGAACGCCTTCTTGGTCATGATGTCCCGGGCGGTGATGCCCTTGCGCAGGAGGTTGACCACCGCCTCACCGGACTTCCGGGCAAACTCGTCGCGGCGGCGGTCGGCCGAGGGCGGTGCGGCCGAGCCGGGCAGGGACATGCCCAGCGCTTCGCCGATGCACGCCATGGTGTTGGCGGTATACATGCCGCCACAGGCGCCTTCACCCGGGCAGATCGCCTTTTCGATGCGCGTCAGGTCTTCGAGGCTCATCTTGCCGGCGGCACAGGCGCCCACGGCTTCGAAGGCGTCGATGAGGGTGACTTCCTTTTCGGAGCCGTCCTCCAGCTTGACCCAGCCGGGCATGATGGAGCCGGCGTAGAGGAAGACGGCGGCGAGGTCCAGGCGGGCGGCGGCCATGAGCATGCCGGGCAGGGACTTGTCGCAGCCGGCCAGCAGCACGGAGCCGTCGATGCGCTCGGCCTGCATGACGGTTTCCACGGAGTCGGCGATGACCTCGCGGGACACCAGCGAGAAGTGCATCCCCTCGTGGCCCATGGAGATGCCGTCCGAGACGGAGATGGTGCCGAACTGCATCGGGAAACCGCCGCCGGCGTGCACGCCTTCCTTGGCGCCCTGGGCAAGCCGGTTCAGGGAGAGGTTGCAAGGAGTGATTTCATTCCAGGAGCTGGCCACACCAATCTGCGGCTTGGCGAAGTCGTCGTCGCCCATGCCGACCGCCCGGAACATCCCGCGCGCGGGCGCGGCGTGGATTCCGTCGGTAACAACCCGGCTGCGGGGCTTGATGTCCGGTTTGGTGTCTGTCGCTGTTTGGGTGTCCTCACTCATGGGTCAAAGTCTAGGGCTCCGTTGCGGGGCCCAACGACCCGGAATGGAGCATTAAGCGCAAAACCGGGAATGTTTCGACCAAATGGTGGACTTCCGTCTCACTTGATGGACCCATCGCTGCGAAGCGGCTCAATTGAGGTGGGCGGCGTCACGCAGTTCCGGTGCTTCGGCGACGGACTGCGCTTCGGCTTTGAGCAGGGTGAGCACCTGCTGGATGGTGGTCCGGGCCGCCACATCGGGGCGGGCGAGCGCGACGATGCTGCGGCTGGCCTTGACCCCGGCCAGCGGGCGCAGCACGAAGCCGCGGCCCTGGTTTTTGAGGGCCGTGTAGCGCGGCAGCAGGCTGAGCCCGTGCCCGGCGCTGACCAGGGCCTCGAGGACCCGGAGGTCGGGGAAGGTCTGCGCGCGGACCGCCGGGGAATCGGCCTGCACCTCGATCTGGCGGAGCACGGTGTCGAAGGGGAACCCCTCGGGAACTCCCATCCATGGGAAGCCTATGACGTCTTCGGCCCGCAGCGTCGCCTTTCCGGCGAGCGCATGGCCCTCGGGGATGGCGACGTCGAGCGGCTCGTCGAGGAGCGGCACGACCGTCAGTCCCAGCCGGGCGAAGACGTCCGGCCCGTCGACGCTGTGTGCCAGCACGATGTCATAGTCGGATGTCAGGCCCGCGAATCCGGCCACGTTGGGGTCCTCGAAATGGGCCTGGAAGCGGAGGCCATCGATGGATTTGACGCGGTGCAGGAGTCCGGGGAGGAACATCTCGGCGGCACTGGGGAAGAACGCGGCCTTGACATGGGTCTGCCAGCCGCGCCGGTAGGTGTCGATGGTGGCCTCCGCGCGGGCCATGGCAGTGGAAACCTCGGCGGCCGCCACTGCCATCGCGAGTCCGGCCTCGGTGAGGCGCACCCCCCGGCCCGACTTCTCCACCAGGACAACCCCCAGCTCTTCCTGCAGGGTCTTGAGCTGCTGCGAGACGGCGGAGGGCGTGACGTTCATGGCCTCCGCCGTGGCGCCGACCGTGCCCCGGTCGGCGAGCTCGCGGAGAATACGCAGTCTCTTGAAATCCATGAAATGAGGCTACAGGGCGGCGACATGGAGGCTGGACAGCCCCCTTCGGGCAGACGTACCGTCAAGCGACGGCAACCTTGCCTCATGGACAGAAAGGCTCTGCTATGGATTGGATTATCTGGCTCGTCGTCATCGTGGCGATTGTCGCCATCGTCTGGTGGCTACTCAACCGCAACAGCTCCCGCAGCAGCTCCGGCTCCGCGGGAAGCGGGACTGCCACCCACGATTCCGGCGCTCCCCATCCGCACGACGTCGACCACGGCGCCTCCCACCGCGGCGCCCTCTCCGGCGGCGGGTCAGCCGCTTCCGCGTCTGCAGCCGGCCTTGCCTGGATGCCCACGGCTGCCGGTTTCAACCAGGCCGAACCCGAAGCCGAACCGGAACCCAAACCCGACGCCGGCGCGACCGCCGAGGATGCAGCGGCCGCTGAGGCGCGCGCCGCGGCGCGCGCAGCTGCGGCGCGCCCTGCCCCGACCGCCGCCGCTGAACCCGCCGCTGAGCCCGCGGCGGAACCCGACGAAGCTGCAGCGGAGGCGGCCCCGGCCGGGGCTAGCCCCGAATGGGAAACCCAGTGGTCCGAGACCCCGCCGGCTGAGCCGCATGCCGAGCTCCATCAGAAGCCGGGCGCCGGCAGCCATGGCGACCACACGGCGGCCGCCGCGGCGGCAGCGGCAGGCGGCGCGACAGCAGCAGGCGTTCCGGTGCACCACCCTGAATACACCGAGCCCCACGCCCCCACCCTGCCCGGCGCCGAATCCGCCGCGGCGGAAACTGACGCGGAGGCTGGCCTGGACGCTAGGGCCGTAGGCGGGGCTTCCGTGCCCGCGCCGCCGCCGGCAGAGGAGCCCGCACAGGAGCCGGTGCAGGCTCCGGCTGAACCCGGCCCCGCCCAGGCCGAGACCCGGCAGGCAGCCGTGTCCTCGGCGGCGTCCGAGACGGCTGTGGGCCACACCGCGGAACCCGCCGGCCATCTCGCCGTCGACCAGCCGTATGGCGAGGGATCGGCAGCACCGGCGCCTGACGGCAGCGGACCCGAGGGTTTTACGGTCAAGGGCGACGCCTCCTCGATGGTCTACCACGACGAGACCAGCCCCGCCTTCGAGGAGACCCGGGCCGAGGTCTGGTTCCTCTCCGCCGCGCATGCCGAGGCGGCGGGTTTCCGGCCACCTCGGCGGACGCGGCAGTAGCCCTGTGGACGGGCTGCAGGGAACCGGGGAACGGGTCCCGGTGTACTGATGACGGGGACGAGAGCAGGGCGGTGGGCGGGCCTTCCGTTGGCCGCCGCCATTCTGCTGAGCGGCTGCACCCCGGGTGACGGCGGCGGCAGCACCACACCCGCCACGGCTCCCCCGGCCGGCGGAGGCACCGTGTCCCCGGGCCCGGAGGGGTCCTCCCCCGCCGGGACCCCGCCGGGCGTCGACCAGCCGACGGTTGTTGGGAAGATCGACGCCGAACTACAGGTGCCGTGGTCCACGGTCTTCCTTCCGGACGGCACAGCCGTCATTTCCGAACGCGAGACCGCCCGGCTCCGGAGCATCGCGCCCGGCTCTGGCAACGGGAGTGCCGGCACGATTGGCAAGGTGCCCGACGTCGACGCCGACCGCGAGGGCGGGCTGTTGGGGCTTGCTCTGTCCCCGGACTTCGCGAGGGACCGGTACCTCTACGCTTACTTCACCTCCGCGGGTGACAACCGGATCGCACGGTTCCGCCTCGAGGAGCGTGCCGGAAAGCTGGAGTTGGGGCCGTCGGAGGTCATCTTCTCCGGAATCCCCAAGGCCTCCACGCACAACGGCGGGCGGATCCGGTTTGGACCGGACGGCCTCCTGTACGTCGGCACCGGCGATTCGCAGCGCCGCGGGCAGCCCCAGGACGTGAACGCCCTCGGCGGCAAGATCCTGCGCCTCACACCAGAGGGACGCCCTGCACCGGGCAATCCGTTCGGCGACAACCCGGTGTACAGCCTGGGCCACCGTAACGTCCAGGGGCTCGCCTGGGACAGCGCCGGCCGGCTGTGGGCCAGCGAATTCGGGCCCGACGTCGACGACGAGTTGAACCTGATCGTGCCCGGCGGCAACTACGGCTGGCCGGAGGTCACCGGCGCCCCACACCGCGCCGGGTTCCTCGACGCGAAGGTGGTGTGGCCATCGACGTCGGAATCCTCTCCCAGCGGGCTTGAGACCGTCGGCGACACGGCCTACCTCGGCGCGCTCCGCGGCCAGCGGCTCTGGGCCGTTCCCCTGGATGGCGAATCCGCCGGTGATCCCGTGAGCTATTTCACACGAATGTACGGGCGGATCAGAAGCGTCTCGCTGGCTCCGGACGGCCGTCTGTGGGTGCTCAGCAACGATAGAAACCCTGATTTTGTGCTGGTTTTGCAGCTGCCGGAGTAGCTGCCGGACCTCCTTCCGGCCCGATTTCACACTCCGCCCAAACTCGTGTAGAGTTTCATGTCGTTGCGGAGAACAACGCGGGAACAAAAAGACCGCGGTGAACGAAAACAACAGATGCACCTCTAGCTCAACTGGCAGAGCAATTGACTCTTAATCAATGGGTTCCGGGTTCGAGTCCCGGGGGGTGCACCACCAAAGAAAACCCCGTCTTCATTGGCTGCTGGCCATGAGGGCGGGGTTTTGTTTTGCCCGCAAATCCCGCGAAGGGATATCTTCGGGTTGGGGATCCCGGCCCGCGGTGCCCGAATACTGGCGTGCGACTTTGGCTGAGGCGCCTGGGCGCGGTCACATAGGCATCCGCCGCAGGAGCCCCTATCATCTGTCGTATGCGTAAACAATTGTTCGCCCTTGGGGTGGTGGCATTGTTGCTGGCCGGCTGCTGGGCCCCCTCACCTCAACCGCCAGAAACGACGGCGGCGCCGGCCCCCACCTCAGCATCAGCCATGCCGACGCCTGCCACGTCAACGACAGGCTCGGCCGCGACAGATCTTAACTGGGGCACGCCGATCGCTGGCGACGAGTTCAACTACACCGGCGCACCGGACGCCGCCAAGTGGTCCGTGTACAACAGTGCCGGGCACGCGGGGAATGGTATTCGGAGTCCCCAGCAGGTTACGGTAGACGGCTCCAAAATGGTCATGACTGGGACACCGGACGGGACGACCGCTGGAATGAGCGCGAAGTTTGCAAGACAGAAGTACGGCCGGTGGGAGGTCCGCGCTGCGGGTTCGGGTGACAATGAGTATCATATGGTTTCGATCCTGTGGCCGGACAGTAGGAATTGGCCGTGTGACGGTGAGGTCAACTACGCGGAGACGATGGGTGACTGGAACCTCATCAAGTTTTTCCTCCACTATTCGTGCGATGACCGGCAGGTGTCAGCGTCCAAGGCTCTCGACGTCTCCCAGTTTCATAACTACGCGGTGGACTGGTCCCCGGAGGGGATGGTCGGTTACGTCGATGGGGTGAAGTGGTTTGAGAGCACCGACGCGGCGCACCAGCCCCCGGGTTCGATGCACCAGACGCTACAACTGGACTGGGTCCCGGACGACACGGCTGACGGCGCTGCGGAAATGCGTGTGGATTGGGTCCGCGTCTATGCGGCAGCCGGTCCTACTCCCGCTCCCCCGCCGCCGCAGTCCGGTGAGTCGTTTGAGTTCGCCGCCACCGGGGATATGAACCCTTCGGGTAACACGTCGGCCACGTCGCACAGTGGTAAGAACGCGGCTAGCATCATCGCCAGTCTCAACGACGGTTCGCTGGACAATTTCCTTGCGCTGGGCGATTTCCAGTATGAGAAGGGCACCTGTTCCGCGCTCGGGGCTTACGACCAGTTGTGGGGTCCGGCTAAAGCCAAGACGTACTGGACCGCTGGCCCGACTCATGATGTTGCACCAGGCGTGAATGACGACGTTGACCGGTACATGGATGGGCAGTGCGTGTCCACGGTGAAGAGTGCGACGAGCTCCGATCTGGGACGGTTCCAAGACGCTCTGGACTGGTATTCGTTCGACAAGGGAAACTGGCACATTCTTGTAGCGCCTTCGGCCGCATGGCGTCATGACGCTAAGCGGGCGGAGGCGATGACCTCGGAGATGGATGCTGACCTGAAGGCGGCTAAGGCCGATGGAAAGCATCTGGCGGTTATGTCCCATGATCCGTATTTCACCAGCGACACGTCGAGGCATACCCGCTTGTCTAAGGCGAAGCCGTGGATTGACGTTTTCTGGGCGAACCGCGTTCGTGTGTTGCTGTCCGGCTCACAGCACAATTATGAGCGGACCTGCCCGGTTAACAGCGCGGACCTGTGTGTTGAGGACGGGATGCAACATTTTCAGGTGTCCACTGGTGGAATGGGCCTCCGGGCGTTCACCAGCGACCCCTCCTATGTGCAGCGGAAGTTTAGCGACACATGGGGTCACCTACGGATGAGCCTCAAGGCTGACGGCTCTTATACGTGGGAATTCCGTCCCGTTTCTGGCGCAATGCAGACTGACAGTGGGTCTCGAGGCCCTGGCTAGTTCCTCGGTTCCGATCACCGCCGGTTCGGGCACGAATATTGATACCGTCACCATGCCCGGCGGCGACCACAGGCCGGTTGTCGATGACGAACACTTCGGAGACCCAGCCGGCAAGAGTGCGGACCTAGGCAGGGATCAAACTCGTCGATGATCAGGATCGCGCCGGGCCCGCCCGGATGGCGGTTGACAGAGGTGAACAGGTCATCCCGCACAGCGTCCGGTCCCGATCGGTAATCGAGAGCAGGCGTTGTATGCCTCCTCGCGGTGTAGGAACTCGGGCAGCATGCTGCCGGGGCGCCGGGGGTCCTCGTCTGATATACCCAGGTGGAGGTCGCTGAGGAGCCACCACCGC